>NZ_JBBODG010000001.1:4800000-7702637 GCF_038002805.1 Paenibacillus sp. FSL H3-0333
GAAGGCGGCTTCAGCCAGTGGAAAGAGGGTAAATATCCGGTGACGGATCATCAGCCGGTGCGGGTGCCTAGTACCTTTACAGCTAATGTTCAGCCGCAGATGCTCGCGGGAGTTGAGGAGGTGCGGGAGGTATCGGAGAAGACAGTTAATAATGCTGGCGCTGAGTCTGAGAGTGACGTCAACGTTGCGGATGCCGTGCCTGCTCTTCCCGTGCTGATCGATTCCCGGGCTAATGACCGCTATCACGGCCAGAATGAGACCCTGGACCCGGTCAGCGGGCATATCCCTGGTGCGGTCAACTACTTCTGGAAAGACACGCAAAATCCGGACGGTAGCTTCAAGAGTGCGGAGCAGCTTGAAGAACATTATGCCGGACTGGACAAAGACCGTGAGATCATCGTCTACTGCGGCTCCGGCGTAACCGCCTGCCCGAATGTGCTGGCGCTGGAGAAGGCCGGGTATAAAAATGTACGGTTGTATGCGGGAAGCTGGAGTGACTGGATCAGCTATGAAGATAACCCGGTGGCTACAGGAGACGAGTAAGAGCCGATTGACCGCATCGGACTCGAGTTTTGGGGCTGTGACAGGTTGCCGGAAGGCAGGCTGCTCACGGCCCTTTTTCGGCATTTTCGCGCGCGCTGTTCCAGAGATCGACAAGTTGGTAATTTGAGGATTGACAATATGACCCGTTAAATTTAAAATAATCACAGCGGAAAAGTATGATTTAAATTATTATAAACTAACCATAGAAGGAGATTTTTAAAATGACCGCTCTCCAAACCTTTAAAGCATCTGCGCATTTGCAAGACGGAGTCCAAGTGAAAGTAGCATCCCGAAACTTTGAATTTATTATTGACGAGCCCAAAAGCTTAGGCGGAACTGATACCGGTATGAATCCGGTCGAAGCTTTGCTGGCCTCACTGGGAGCATGTCAGTCTATCGTGGCCAGAGTGTATGCGCCTAAATTCGGCGTGAACCTCAAGGATTTCTTCGTGGATGTAGAAGGCGATCTTGATCTGGATGGCTTTTTCAACAAGTCGGAGGTGCGTCCGGGCTATTCAGAAATTCGGTATACCTTCCGTATTAAAACAGATTCACCCAAAGAACAGGTTGAAGAATTTGTACGATTCCTGGAAAGCAAATGCCCAGTTGGAGATACGCTCGCAAACCCGGTTAATCTCAAGCTGGAAAGCATTATCATCGAAAGCTAAGCAACCGATCAGAACCGAGAAGCTTCGTCGGACGCAGGTTTGGGGGCTGGGACAGGTTAAAAGGCAGTGACCTGTCCCAGCCCTCTTTGGGTTTTTCTGTCAACAACTTGCAAACGTTCCGGGTTAGCAGCCCCACTCCCCTTCGTCAGTTCTACCTATGACCGGTCCGGCTACCTTCTACTACAGTTTGGTCAGCACATGCGCACTCACAAAGTAATCCCTGTCTTCGTATTCATCATGGACGAACTCCCACAGCAACGAAAACCTTAATTCAACTTTATACAACCGCATAATTTGCGGATGAACGTGGACAAATGCCCCCGGCAAGCACAAGCCTTGTTGCGCCATCTCCGGCAGATGCCCGTAAATCAGGTCCAAGTTTTCACGGAGATCTCCTCCCGTCAGCTCCAGAGTCTTCACAGTAGCCGGGCTGGTATAGCCGGTTGCTAATATGCGCTGCAGCAGCAGAGTATCGGTTAAATGGACAATCACCCCGTCCGGTGCCAGGAGGGCCTGCAAAGATTGAAAGATGTTGATATGAATCCGTTCAAGCAGCCGATCCAGCTGAGCGCTGAATTCCGGTTTATGGGCAACCTTGTTTTTCTTCCGGTAAAAAAAGGCGGAAATGAGCTGCGTCGTGAAGCATAAATTCATGACCACGTCAAAAGGAGGATGCAACGGCGAAAAATCCACGTTGGGCAGCAAATCGTCAACCTTTGCTTTCAAGTCATCCGGTGAAGACACTTCCGTTCCTACTCCGGTCAGATCAATGATTGCCCGTTCGTATTTTTCCGGGTGTGCCGACTTGGCCAGAAAACGGTCCAGCGCTTTTTCATCAATATCGACGATCGTGATCCGTTCAAATATAGACTCGATATACGAAATGGGCACATCGTTTCCGTTCCCGGCCCCGAGCAGTAAAATATGCCCGCGCCCGCAGCGGTTATGTTCCAGCGTTTGCTCCAGAACTTGCTGAATCTGAGCCCGGTAGCCCGCCCAGTGCTGCCAATCATGCTGGGTCGAGTCATTTCGGAGGGTGTTGGCTTTGCGGAATTTGACATAAGGAACATTGACTTTTCTCATAAATGGATTCATAGCGTGATTCACCTTTTCTATCTAGAATGGAGCATTAACGAAATTATAACTTTTTTGGAGCAGGCGGTAAAAGAATGCTTTACAACATATTCGGGCTCACTGAAATTGCAGATGGATTAGGGCTCTCTCTCACGATCTACGGACAATGTACAAAGCAGATCATGGTTACGTATATTAAAAGCAATAACACGGCTTTTTTTAGTGAAAGCTGTCTTTTAAAGAGGTGAACCGTGTGCCTATTAAAACAGGTAGCCAATACATCGAACGTATCGACCGGCAAAATATCAATATCTTTTACAAAGGAACACGGATCGAAGGTCCTCTATCCAAGCATCCCGCATTTCAAGGTCTCATACAAACCCAAGCCGAAATGTACGACATGCAGTGTGATGAGCGTTATTTAGCACAGATGACCTACCCTTCACCCGCTACAGGAGAGCCTGTTGGTCTATCTTTTCTTCCTCCCAAGAATGCTGAAGATTTACAGCGCCGCAGAAAAATGATTGAGCTCTGGTCCAACTGCCATCATGGCTTTTTAGGACGTTCCCCGGATTATATGAATACAGCCCTCATGTCTCTGTTTACAGCTGCCGGTATCCTTGAGGAGCTGAATCCGAAATATGCTGAGAACCTCAGGAAGTACTATGCTTACTGCCGGGATCATGACATTACCTTATCCCATGCATTCATCCAGCCGCAAGCAAGCAAAATATCCGGCCAGATTGATGCTACAGAGGATTCTATCGCTGCTAAAGTCGTAGAAATCAATGATGAAGGGATCATTGTAACCGGTGCTTTTATGATGGCAACACAAGGGGCTACATGCGATGAAATGCTCGTATTCCCGACGCCTTCCCCCTCGTTTGTGGATGATGATAATCCGTTTGCGTTTGCCTTCGCTGTGCCAAATGATCTGCACGGGATGACTTTTTTTTGCCGTGAAAGCTACGCAGCCTCCTCTGCCTACGACCATCCGTTAAGCTCAAGATATGAAGAAATGGATACACTAGTCATATTTGACCGCGTTCTTATCCCTCATGACCGTGTATTTTATTACGGAGATGAAATGTACTGTTCCCGATTGTTCGGCGAGAGTCACTTCCATACGCATCTGGCCCATCAAATCATCACCCGCTATATTGCTAAAACAGAGTTCTTTCTCGGGTTGCTGGAATCTTTGGCGGAAGAACAAAACGTTATCCCTGAGCCCCATACTATTCAGCCTATTTCCAGAACGATAACCTATTTAGAGACCTTCAAAGCCTTAAGACTTGCTTCTGAAATAGGGGCTTCCCCGGACAAATTCGGATATCTCGTTCCAGACAAAGGTCCACTTTTGGCTTCGTCTGTTCACTTTTCGGAATTTTATCCGGAACTGATTGAAATGGTTCAAAATATCAGTTCAAGCGGTCTCATCATGATCCTCTCGGAGTCCGACTTCGATACAAGCGCGGGTACGTACCTTAGTCAGTATTTGAAGGGTTCGGCTTCAGAGGCCTGGTTCCGAAACGCTTTATTCCGGCTTGCTTGGGAACTCGGAGCGGGTGCATTCGGAGGGCGACAAATCCAGTTTGAGCGGTTATTTTTTGGCAGCTCCCACACACTGGCCTGGCGTATGTACAACAGCTATGATAATCACGAATCCTTCCGTCACATCATTCACGAGTTCATTGCGCCAGAAGAAATTCGATCCGTTATGAGGGGAAGCCGGTAACTCAAAGACACTCTGCTCATTGTTCTGAGGAGAGTGTCTTTTTTCTCGGAAAATCATCATTTAAAAGTCTGATGTCTCCATGCTTCCGGGGCTGCTTCAGGTCCAGCCGTCTATTCCTGCAGCTTCGATACCTGCTCAATCAACGCATCAACGCCTCTGTCTACGGTATAAGGGCCATTGTTCCAGTTCACACGGGATACATTAATAATCCGGTTGTTCTTCACCGCAGGGATGCTCTGATAGACAGGCTCCTTGAACAGCTCCATCATGGTAGCCAGCTCTTCATCCGTCATTTGTGTAAAAAAGTAATCCGCCGGCTTGTCCACCAGCATCTCCATGGACAGTACCGTTCCCCCATCCGCATAGGGCTTGAATTGCTCAGGCATTGCAAAACCGAAATCCTGATAGATCAGCTTGCCCAAGGTACCTCCTTCCCCTCCGAGCAACACCTCTCCGTTACGGATAATGAATGAGATCGCTGTAGTTCCTTCATCAATTTTGATGTTGATGTTATCGCGGATGCCCTGCAGCTTCTCATCGAAGGAAGCAATCCATTGCTCCGCTTCCTCTTGCTTACCCATAATATCGCCCATGGTTGTTAAGGTATTCACCACATCCGGGTCACCGCCCCAGGCGACTGCTACAGTTGGAGCAATCTTCTCATAGGTCTCAATTACATCTTCACCAAGATAGTCCGGAATGATAATCAGATCTGGCTCCAATGCAGAGATGGCCTCAACACTGCCTGTTCCTGCCCCTATATTCTCCACAGTCTTCATCTCTTCTTTGTATTGATCCAGCGTCTCCTGGTTGACACCCGCCGGCATCAGGCCGAGAGGAAGCATATAACCGCCATAAGCGAGCGCCACTACCGCGCCAGGCTCGACTGGAATTTCCACCTGTCTGCCGAAGCCATCGGTAAATATTCTTGTTGCTGCTGCTTCGGGTTTCGTATTCCCGCCTCCGCAAGCTGCAAGCAGCACAGACAGACTGAACAAGAGGGATACGGCAAAAGGGGGTTTATAGCTAACTTTCAAATCATTCACACTCCATGTTCTGTATTGATAATGATTATCACTGATATCAATATAGCGTTGTTCTTTCGCTGGAGCAATGAACGATTCCGGCATATCATTGGTAGGAATTGAACCTTTGTGTAACGGTGCGTGCATTTTGAACTGGGCGGGGGTCTCTCCGTACAGCTTTTTGAAAAGTCTGCTGAAGTAATAGAAATCCGTATACCCGACACTTTCAGCAACATGGCGGATAGGAGCATCTGTCCCTGCCAGCAGGGTTCTGGCTTGCTGCATCCGGGTCCGGCTCACATACTCCATGGGACTGCAATCATACTTACGCTTGAATACCCTCACCAAATGATGGGCGCTGTAGTGGAACAGCTCAGCCATAGCTGTCATAGAGAGGGGCTGGCGATAATATTCCCGGATATAACGGGCGATCTGTTCAGCCAGATCCGGTTCCGCCTGCTGCGCTCCCGCCAGCTGGAGCTGACGAAATTGTTCAGACACGAACTGATAGAACAGTCCGGTCACCTGCATCCGTTCCAGCTCCCCTCCGCTTTTCCAAAGCTGAAGCATGCGCTCTTGCAGGGAGAGGATCATCCAGGGATCGCTCCCTTGGAAGACATAGGGCTGCTGGAACGGATTGTGCTTGCCCCCCGCCAGGTCTGTGAATGGACTGCCGGGACAAGGCTTGTATAAGATCAGGTAATAATCAAACGTACTGCTCAAGCAGCAGATATGAAGAACTGCACCTTTTCCGCCATGTACGACCTGGTGATTGCCTGATGCGCTCCCATACTCGTCCAGCATGACTTTGGCTTCACCCTGATTCGTGAACACAAACGCACTTGAAGGCAAAGTATAACTCTGAAGCTTCTCTCCCGGCTGCATGATCACATGACGAACATCCAACACTTTCACAGGCACATGATTCCATAACCGTATTCTTTCTGACCACTCCATAGAAGCACCTCTATAACTAATAAGCTTACATACTTGTATAACTCTCTTCATTTATCCTTGATCCGCTTGAGCAATCAGCTTGGTCATTTCCTCTGCCTGCAGCAGAGCCGAGAGCGGATCGGACAAGAAGTAGTTCTCCCATTGCAGCTCTATGATCCCGCAGCCGGCTGCCCGGTGAAGTTCAGTCATATCCGGCATGTGCCCCTCCCTTCCACTCTGCTTGCTTCTTAGAACCAGCAGATAATCCTCCGTGTATTGGGCAATGTCCTGCTGATCAATCCAAATCGACTCATGTCCTTGCTCGAACAGCTCCTGCCACACTTTCCATGGCGGCTGCAGCCCCAGCACTTCATAGGCAGCTCTCCCGCCCCGGGTGGCTGCATTGCCTATAACCCGAATCTCCTGACTCCAATTCGGGTCAATCACAGTGAACGTCCGCCGTTCCGGGCATTGCCGCAATATCGCATTCCGCACATAAGCTGCCCGTGTCTCATATTCGGTAATCCACTTCGCCGCTTCCTGAGTGCGGTTCAGAATATGCCCCATGGCGGCGATCCCTTCCCCGGCTGAACGGAAATGATCACTCTGAAAGACTACTGTAGGAGCTATCCTCGCAAAGGAAGCAAAGGCTGTCTTGTCCCAGGTAATGATCAGATCAGGTTCAAGTTCAAGCACCTTCTCTATAGATACCTGGTTGTGGTTGCCGATATCTTGTACCTCAGAACCTATATACTGCCCAAGCAGCCGGTTGCTGTCCAACAAGGTATGCGGAGCTCCCACAGGTGTCAGACCCAAAGCCAGCACTTCTCCCAGGCTCCAATCTATAACTACCCGCTCAGGCTTGTCCGGAATAGTAATCTCACCCATCACCGTTTGTATATTTCTTCTTTTGTGCCCGATACCCGCCATAGGGGAAGTACGCCCTCTTGTCTGTTCTATAAGGGTCTCATGGGCCATCTGTATAGTGCGCGGTTGCAGGATTATCCTGTCCTGTATGCCTTCTCTTTCACAATCGCTGATCTGCCGCCTGTAATAATCGGGAGATACACCCTCGTGCTTCTTGAAAAAACGGCTAAAGGCATAGGCGTTGGCATAACCTACCCGCTCTCCGATTTCCTGCAAGGTTGCTTCCGTATGCAGCAGCTCATAGGCTCTATTCAGACGAATACGCGCCAGTACCTGCCCGGGGCTTGTCTGCAGCTTGCTCTTGAACAGTCTGGTTAATAATCTCGGACTGCAATGGGTCACAGCAGCAACATGAGCTACAGTCAGGGGGGTACCGTAATGATCCTGCATATATCGAACAGCCAGACGGGTACGGTCAGGACCAAAGAGGCTGATCTCCTGCTGCTGCTGATGCATCTGCTGCAGCAGCTCGTAGAGCCACTGGTAGAATATCGCCGTGACTTGAATCCGTTCAAGAAAAGCTATATTTCCCCACTTCTCATACAGCCTGGAAGCAAGCTCCAGTAGCGGGAGCGGATAATGCGGCTTCAACCCATATTCACACTGTAAGGTTATGCCGGGAAGCTGCTCATTCAGCGGTTCCTGCACCTCCCCCTCAGTCTCAACCAGCATATACATGATCGAGTACAGCTCAATCCCCGTGTCAGCCTTCATACGCACAACGGCGCCTTTACTTCCGTGCAATACATACCAGCCATCCAATGCATGAGGCGTCTCATCCAACCACAGCTGGCCCCGTCCCTGCACCAAAATAAAGGTATGGGAGGACAGCCGCTGCTCTCTGTATTCCCTTCCCGGTTCCATGCCTGATTGACGGATATCCAGCAGACGGACCGCCTGATTATCCCAAAGCTCAATATACCCCTCTATATTCATAAGAAAACTCCAGTCTCAATGCTTGAACACTTCAAGATTCGTTATCATCTGTCCCCATAGTATATGATAATGATTCTCAGTGCAATGCCTCCCATGTTCCGAAACAGGTATGCCGAATGTTCCTGATTGGTCATTGTGTAAATAGAGACCACCTTCTATAGTGATAATAGTTCTCAATAAGAAAGAGGGTCGAACATTATCAAAAGGTTCAATTTGTACTACATAGCCTTATTGTGTATGCTGGCAATGGCTATATTGCTCACAGGATGCTCTAAGCAGAATTCCGGCCGTCCAGGGAATACAGCCGACCATTCACAGGATAAGCGTATTCTCTCAACTGTAAAAGGGGATGTGGAGGTCCCTGCACACCCTTCCCGGGTGGTTGTGGACTGGAACATTGGCGATGTGCTGGCTGTTGGGTTGACGCCGGTAGGCGTTCCGGGCAGTTTGCTGGACTACGGGGAATTCCTGCGCAAGCCGCTTGAAGGCGTGGAAGATATCGGCAACCATAACGAGGTATCCTTGGAGAAGATCATTCAGCTTAATCCGGACCTGATCATCACCTGGAACCAGGAGGCTTATGAAGCTTATTCCAGAATCGCCCCTACTGTCGTATTCATAGCCGATGATTATGACTCCATGCAGGCAGAGGTCAGCGCAATGGGAGAAATTCTTAACCGTCAGGAAGAAGCTCAGAAGTGGAACAAGTCCTTCGGGGAGCGGACCCAGGCCGCCCGTGCCAAAGCACAGGCTGCTGTGCCGGCTGGCGCAACCTTCACGATAACGGATTTTAACTGGTTAAAAAGTGTGGGCATTGTAGGCAAAAGTGCAAATCGGGGCGGCAAGGCCGTCTACGAGCTGCTTGGACTGACTCCTGCTGAGAAAGTAAAGACGGAGCTCTTTGATCAGAATAAGGAGAGCATTGAAATCAGCTCCGAGGTGTTCGGGCAGTATGTAGGTGATTATCTGCTGGTGATGAAAACAGTAGGCGCATCTGACGAGACCATTCCCGGGATATGGAGCGAACTGGATGCAGTCCGTAACGGCCAGGTGTATGAGCTGGATATTCATCAATACCTAAGCTCAGACCCGTATACCTCTATCCTGCAAGCGGAGGATATTGCCGAACGACTGGCCAGTAAGCAGACGATGCTCAAGTAATGTAAGAAATAAGCGCACAATAGCGAACGGGAGTGCAAAGAATGAACAGTAAGGATGGAATCCCGCCTGCGGGAGCCTTCGGACAGCTTGATCAGATGTGGTTCAGGCTTCGGAGCAGCGAGCAGAACAGCAGTCTCACGGGAGGGTGTTCACTCCGACTGCAATTCCTTGAATCGCATCTGCTCCTGATTCCAGTTTCGGGCCGGGGCTGGATCACTGTGGACGGCAGGTATGGCGAACTCAGAGCGGGAGCTGCCTTTGTCTGCCTGCCGGGGCAATTAATCGAAGCCTGCCTGGACAGTTCAGGCGAACCGAATATATACATTCTGCGGTTTGATGTATTTAGCCAGCAGAATCCGCCTGTACAACCGGGCCGAATAAGCTCAACGGAGCCCCCGCTCCCCTTCTCCCTGGAAGGAGAAACAACAATCTCTTCTTCAGTTACATACAGTAAACACTGTGAGGCTATCACCGCTTCCCTTGGCAGTACAGACCCCTTACAGCAGCTTCTTGCCCAGAGCAGATTCTATGAGCTGCTGTTCAGTCTGCTCAGCGATGCCCGGCAGCTGCAGCCTAGCGATACCGATACGATTATGGAACGCGCCAAGACCTATATAGAACAGCACTACCGTGAAGAGCTGTCCATCTCCCTGCTGGCTGGGGAAGCGGGCATTAGCGTAAGGCATTTCATCCGGCTGTTCAAGCACAAATATGGTCTTAGCGCCATCGAATACCTGACCGAATATCGGATCAGACAAGCAAGAAGTCTTATGCTGCCGCATTCGAATTATGAATTAAAGGATATCGCCGCTTATGTCGGTTACAAGGACGTTCCTTATTTCCGGCGCAAATTCAAGCAAATTACCGGTGTAGCTCCCGCGACCTTCATGCGGAATGCCAAGCTGAAGATCGTTGCCTACCACGGCAGCCTGATTGGGACGCTGCTTACCCTGAATATTATTCCCTGCGCCGCACCGGCTGACCATCCCTGGACAGAATATTACCGCCGTAAATATGAGACAGATGCGGTTCTGCCGCTTGCCCAAGATGACGCTATCCGCATCCAGCAGCTTGCTTCCCTCCGCCCTGATTATATTCTGGGGCTGGAACCATCGGTCAGCCGGAGGATGGTACCGCAGCTTCAGGCGATTGCCCCCACGTTCTTTGTGTCTAAGCTCCAGACGGATTGGCGCACGCAATTACACTTCATTGGAGAATGCGTGGGCAGAGCACCGGAAGCAGCCGCTTGGCTGAACAACTATGAGCGTAAGGCCAAGAGCATCCGGGCGCAATTAGGTCAAGATTCAGCCATGGGCAAGCTGCTCCTTGCCCGCATATCCGGGCAGTCCATCACCTTGCTATCTACGCGAAGCTTAGCTGAGGTATTCTATGATGATCTGAATTTCATTCCGGCGTCCGTTGTGGATCGTAGACTGAGCAATCAGACAATAACCCCGGAGGAGCTGTGGTCGTCAGATGCGGACAAGCTGCTGTTCATAGTGGATGAGGATGCAGCTTCGCAAGCCTTATGGTCTGCATTCCGGGACAGAGAGTCCTTGCTGCCCCCTGATCCCGCAGGGTTTTCACGAATCGAGTACCTCCCTCCCTACCCTTGGACTGAGTATAGCTCGTTCACCCAGGAGTTGGTTCTTGACTCCGCGCTGGCACTCTGGCGTAATCAGACATGAAATATTGGCGCGATTGTCAATAGTCGAATCCTTCAGATTGTTTTATACTCCTAACAGTGATATTGATTCTCACTCTCAGGTGAGATGACAGGTATTCATACTCAGGAGGTTATTGAAGATATGCGACAGATAAGACAAAGAATGGTGTTCTGCATGGCGATAGTATTAACATTGTTAATGACGGCTTGCTCCAACAACAGTGGACAGGCCAAGGTGGCCGCAGACGCCGAAGCCGATTTCCGGGTAGTAGGCAGTGAGAAGGGCGAGATTAAGATCCCGGCCCATCCGACCAGTGTCGTCGGCCTATCCGTAGTCTACCCTGAGTTTCTACAAGCGTTAGGCGTTACGCCCGTTGCTGTACAGAACTACCAGGAGGAGTTCCCGACTTATCTAGAGGAGCCCTTCAAGGATACGCTGAAGATGGGCATAGCCCAAACTCCGAATTTTGAAATGATTCTCTCTGCCAATCCTGATCTGATCCTCGCCCCTACATGGTGGTCGGCTAAGGACTGTGACCAGTTGTCGGGGATCGCTCCGACGGTTCTGCTGCCGCAGCGCGATGACTGGCGGGATGAGCTGAAGGATATCGCCGGGGTACTCGGCAAGACGGAGCTTGCAGAGAAGGTAATTAAGGATCTGGAGGCTCAGGAGGCAGAAGCCAAGCAGAAGCTGGATGATCTGGTGGGTAATGAAACGGTGATGTACATGATGGTGATGCCGGGCAGCTTCGTTCTTTACGGGGATCAGATTGACCGCGGAAAATTCCTTCACACTACGCTTGGGCTGGAGATGATCCCGAATTTCCCGACTAAAGATCCTTCCTTATCCATCTCACTGGAGAAGCTGCCGGAGTATAATCCCGATCACATCTTCCTTCAGTTGAATAACGAGGACGATGCCGGGGTGAAGAAAACCTATGAAGATATGCTGAAGAGTCCATTATGGAAGAACATGACTGCGGTCAAAAAGAACCAGGTCTACACCATGGCCGGCAAGGATTGGTTCAACCTGGGGATGTCTCCTCTGGCTAACCGTTATGCGGTGGATGCGGTGCTTCAAGCCTTTGAAGGCAACTCCAAATAAAGGGGGGCTTCAGATGGGCAACACTGGCGAGCTCCAGAGGGCTGAACGTTACTTCATCTCCCCTGAAGCTGTTGAGAACGCAGTGGTTACTTTACGACTGACAGAATTATGTATGCCCGCACATGCTGAGCATCTGCTTACCACTTATGCTTCCATGCTCGGGACTGAGGATAAACGTATAGCGGCAGCCATTTTCTGCACATGGATCGCCGGGATCTGCGGAGCCAAATACGCACTGCTCACAGCCGCAGATCCGCTGGCTCATGCCTTGCGACTAAATAACCTGTCTGTGCAGCTCGTCCGCACGGATGGTTATCCCGAATTCGCCTTCCCTATCCATAACCACCGGGAGGGTATCAATGACCGGAACAGGAATGGAAATGAGATCATAGATGAGCTTGGGTTGTTCTACACGAACGAGGTCAGACCAATTATTGCGGCGCTTGCCGAGGCTTCACAGACCAAAGCGGTGATGCTGTGGAAGCATGTCTATAATCAGTTGTATACTTTTATCGAAGAGGATGCTCTTGACGCCTCCAATGAGTGCAGCCGCAGCCACATCCACAGGCAATTCCAAGCTGTACTCTGGGAGCTGACGCCGGAGGCATTCGGACTTCGCAGCAATCCGTTCCGTATCACACCCAAGTTCCGGAGAGACCCCCACCCTCCGCACGATACGATATCTGTGAAGGCTACCTGCTGTCTGGCCTATAAACTCAGAGCGGATCATGACTATTGCGACGGATGTCCTATCATTTAACCGGCACGGCCTAATAGACTACTCACCGGCTTGGAACCTTTTCCCATCCGGTTTTTTTATGCAAATTAACTTACTTCACTCTACAAGAATATCCGCCATATTCCGACATATTATTTAAGAGCTTTCGCTCTAATACATATCCGGGAGATGACCTATGTCACAGCTAATTCAAAAAGGGCCAGTCCGTTCAACCAGCATCGCCAACACATTGGCCATTGTACTGCTAGTCATTATTCTTGTCGTCTTCTCGATCCTGGGTACCTTCTTCTATTCCAGCACCCGAAGCATTCTAGTAAGCCAGCAAGAGTCGATGCTGATGACCAAAACGCAGGGAATTGTCAGCCAGTTCGATGCTCTGTTCAAGGAGAAGGGCTCACTGGTCAAACAAATGTCCACCAACTCGATTTTCCAAAAATATATTGAGAGCACAACAGCAGAGCAAATCACCACTTCCCCCCACGCCGCAGAAGCACTCGCCACACTGGCGGACATTGTAAAGTCTGAGCCCTCCTTCGCCGATGCCTGGGTGGCCGGGTTATCCGGGAAGGGATATTTCCTCCAAAATGACGGTCTGACCTCTAAATCGGACTTTGATATCCGCGCCCGCCCCTACTTCAAGCCTGTATCCGAATCCAAGGGTCTCTACTATTCTGAACCTTACGCCGACGTCATTAGCGGCAAAATGCTGATGGGCATTTTCTATCCGATTCTGAATGAGAGCAGCCAAATGATCGGCTTCATTGCCGCAGATATTGCTTTCGATGACATCCCGCAGATCATGCAGAGCTACTCCTTGGGAAGCACCGGGTTCTCCATTCTGGCTACCCGCTCTGGCGATATTCTCTATCACCCGGATGAAGCCAAGGTACTGAAGGAGAAAATCACAGAGAGTCCGGGCGATCTAGGCGCCATCGGTAAAAAAATGATTAACGGCGAATCCGGCGTATCGCTCATTGATGATAATGGTGACCCCCGTTATATCGGCTATGCCACCAGCAAGGATACCGGATGGTCTGTAGGCTTAACCATTACCCGGCAAGAAGCGCTTAGCGAGCTGACGTCCTTCACCCGGACGACCATCACCGGTTTTGCTGTCGCCGCTGTTGTCCTGGTGTTCATCTGTTATCTCACACTTCGCTACCTGTTACGCTCCATTCCAAAACTGCTGGCCGCTATCAAACGGATTGCAGAGGGAGACCTGACTGTTCAGCTCAATGATGCCTCTCGCAATGAAATCGGACAGATTGCTCATGGCATTGCGGGCATGGTCCAGAAGATTCAAGGTATGATTCAGGTGATCCATAATACGACTCAGGTGCTGGCCCAGTCCTCCCACAACCTGCAAGCCATCTCAACCAAAACCGCGATAACTATGAACGAAACGGCTACGGCCATCAATGAAATTGCGAATGCCACCAACTACCAGTCCGCTGAATCCGAGAGCATTCTCCACAAAACCGGTGCATTATCGGATCAAATTGACGAAATCACCAGTGAAGCCAAGGCTGTAGGAACCATGGTACAGACCTCTGCGCAGCTCAGCAGTTCAGGCCTTGACTTGGTGGAACAGCTCTCCAAAGCCGCAGAAGACAATCACAGATCCACACAGGCGATGTCATCACTTATTGAGGATATTGATCTGAGCCGTCATGAGATATCGGGTATCGTAGGCACAGTGAACCAAATTGCCACCCAGACCAATCTGCTCGCTCTTAATGCTTCCATTGAAGCTGCCCGGGCAGGTGAACATGGCAGAGGTTTTGCCGTGGTAGCGGGTGAGGTGCGTAAGCTTGCCGAGCAGACGGCCCGGGCTACCGAGGAAATATACAAGAAGGTCAGCGCCATTGAGGAAAAAACAAACCTATCCGTAGAACACACTACTCTTAACCTTACGATTGCAGAAGAGAACGCCAACTCCGTAGAGAATGCGAAGCAGCTCTTCTTCAGCTTGAACAGTGACCTTGAAGAACTGAAGGTTCGGATGCTGCAAATCAGCAATAACACATCGATTGTCCACAAGCATAAGGATGAGATCCTGCAGGCGATTGAGGTCATCTCTTCGACGACCGAGGAGAATTCTGCCTCCACTGAAGAGGTAAGTGCCAATACACAGGAGCAGCTCGGCAGTATTGAGCAGGTAGCTGAACTGTCCAGAGAGCTGAGCGAAATCTCACAGAGGCTGGAGGAAGAGCTGCGGCAGTTCAAGCTGGAATAAAAGGATACGCAAAAACATCGCCAAGTAGAGATACTCACTTGGCGATGTTTTTGTCATTCGGAGGCATTAGCTCGATCCGGTGCTATTTTAACATATATTTACTTATCGTCTTAGGCGCATAACTCCTCGAAATGTACAGCTCCCCGCCTCCCGCATAAATGTAATTATGCCCGGTTTCGTAGTCATGCCAGCTTGTGGAGAGATGATATTTGATCTGCAGGTTCGCCGGGTCAAGCACATAGAAATCTTCCTTCGCTATATCCCCCTCAAAGGTCTCAGGATCAATCACAGCCGGACGCTCCTGCCATTGGTACTGCTTCTCGACCGTAATCTCGCCCGATGGCGTTATCCGGCTGTACCATTCGCGGTCCCCGGCTTCACCGATCTGTTGTTTACCAAGCAATTGGTTGTCTTTGCTGTACAATTTGTAGACGTTGTCGCTCCGAATCAGATAGTTGTTGCCTGTCGTATCAATCCGATCCATCTTGTTCACAGGACGCACCCACTTCTTGGTGCCGTTTGCGTCATAGCCGAATAACAGCCAGGTATCGCTACTGCTCATCTTAATCAGGAACGACCCGCCGCGAAGCGGATACACCTGGAAATCAGGATATTTAACTGCTTTGGGAGCGGTGTAGGTAACCAGCGGTTTCGTCAGAGTATCCAGACTCCGGTATACGCTGACTCTATTTGTATCCAGCTCCTTATGTACCACATAGCCGTTCGGTAGCACATCAATCACCCCTGAGGCCCATTTACCGGTCAGCTTAAGCTTGCGTACCTGCTTCCCGTCCTGGCTGTACTCGGTAATACCACGAGAAGCTACATTGCCGCTAACCAAGGTTCGAATCACTATATTTCCGTTATCCAGCACCACCGGCGAGTAGGACCCGGTTATGGTTTTGGTCCATTTCCGTTTGCCGTTCGGATCAACAACGGTAAGATCATAGGGTTTGCCGCCCCACATTTTATAGAAATAGCTGTAGCCGTTACTGGCAGAATAAAAACCATTAGCAGTAAACGGCTTGTCGTTGGCCATATCCGAATAGTCATATACCCAGTTGGCAGAACCGTTAATGCGGTCAAGGGATGAGTACAGCATGCCGGAAGATTTCGTCTTGCCCGGTGACACCGTTACGGTCTTGACTAGCGGAATGAACATCCGCTGCTTGCTCTGTAAGGTGTCTATAGTGCCCCAGAAGCTAAGGCCATCCGGCAGCGTATAGCTCCATTCCGGCTTCGGGAGCTGTTCCATAACTTTTGCCGCCGATGAGCGCCCGGGAAGCAGTACCTGTGCCGCCAGTAATAGCGCAAAGCCTGCGGTGAAAAATTTCAAGCGTTTTGATTTCATACTTCCATCCCTCGTTGTCTATGTATTTGTGTTCCAATCTAAACTATTATATGAGCACACCGACCCTAAGGACAGGTTATAAATGGATGCTATCTAACCAGTGTGTCCGGCCGCATTCCCGGCGCGTTTGCCAGTAACCCGGGCTGTCCATTACAATGACAGTAAACAGGATGACAATGCCGATTCCCGGGAGGAGACTATGACATGGTAGCATGGGACCGTGCCGCATGGGGGCAATTAACGGTTGATGAGAAGAGGCACGCGATGCAGGGAGTGCTTAAACAGCTGCCCGCTGGCTTCAAGTGGCTGCGGTTAGAGAGGTTCGAACGTTACGGCCAGTCCATAGAAACGGGTGTCTTCGTATATGAGGGCAGTGAATACATGTACGTGCCGGGCGACACGGTGACCCTGGGCCGCTCAGAGGTACATATGTATGCAGAGATGTCTCCCGTCCGCGAGGCTGTGATCGGACCATTGCTCGTGCAGCGCCAGCCTGCTTCGGCAGGCTGGTACGAATGTTCTCTGGACCGGCTCGACCCGGAGGAAGATGAGGATGTGCTCGAAGCTATCGAAGAGTTCCGCCAGGGGCCGCATACCAGCTATGAATATTCCCAGTATTTCCGGCTGGAACGGGACGGTGACCGGGTTGTTGTGTACTTGTTCGATGACAGCGAAACGTTCGAAGAATGGTGCGAGTCGGAGCTGCCGGAGGGCTTCACCCTGCCGACTGAGGACGAATGGGAGTATCTGTACGGCGCAGGTGCACGAACGCTGTTCCCGTGGGGTGACGAGATTGATACGTCCATGCGGCTCAGGCATGTGTCCGGTTCAGGGGAGGCTAATGCTGAGGACCCGTATCCGCTGGAGCTGCCGAATGGGTTCGGGCTATGCTTCCCCGGCGATCCTTACATGAAGGAGCTGGTCCTCACACCGGACGGTATCACCGGCAAAGGGGGCGACGGCGGCTGCAATCTGCATGGCGGCCAAGGTGTTGCCCTCGGGTATCTCCCAACCGCGACCGCTTTCCGCGATCCTTATGAGAGCGAGCTTACATGGGAGGATCTGCTGGATTGCCTGGTGTACCGGCGGGTTGTGAGGTTGTAGGATTACGAACATTAGTATAAGACATCCAAAAGCCGCCCTTCCTTCGCATCAAGCGAAGCCGGGCGGCTTTTTCCATTGTAATATTATTAGTAATGAAGCTTCATGGGCTATCGGTTTCACACACCCTGCGATACAAGCTCTCTCTGGGCTGAAGCAGCTCCTTCTGTGTCCGAATCCGGGCTCTTATCCAGTTCTTCCACACGTGCCACATTCAATTCCTGCTCGTTCTGATGAAGCTCTTTGACCATATTCCTGTAGATATGGGCTTCTTGACGGTCCAGTCCGTCACGATTCTCTTTCATGATCCAGGTTTCCACGGTTCGCTTGAGAATTTCGCCTCTTCGTTCCAACAGTTTCGTATAAGTCAACGTTTCTTCATTCCCTTCCTGAAGCTAGAGTTCATACGCCAGGGTGAAGCTCTGATGTCACATCCGGCGTAACGTCTACTATTATACGGGAAAGACCCGGCTCACCCAATGCGGAGCAGCCAGGCTTACACAGGGTGAGGCCTGCTGAGCGGAGAAGAGACACACTCAGCACGAAGGGTTCGTAAAAGTTCGGATGGATGCTCCCATATACGGCAGGATAGCATTAGAATAGCATCAAATACACCTTGCTCTGTCGGCCCGCACATCTCGCTCTGGCACACTATGTTCGGTTTTCCGCATACATTCTGTTCGTGTCCGTACTACCGCTTCAGCTCCGCAGCTCCACACGGAACACGCAGCCTCCCCCGGGGCAGTTCTCAGCCATTATGCTGCCGCCAAGCGTGTCTACCAGCTCCTTGGCAATGGCAAGCCCCAGCCCGTGGCCCCCGGCCTCCCGCGAACGCGACTGGTCAGGGCGGTAGAAGCGCTCGAAGATCCGGCTCAGGTCTTCCGCAGGAATACCCACGCCTGTATCCTGCACCTCCAGCGCCAGCCACGTGCTGCTGTTCTTCTGAATGAGCGCAGCCCGCAGAATGACGCGGCCGCCTGCGGGTGTGAACTTGATGGCATTCTCCAGCAGAATGACCATGAGCTGCACCAGCTTCTCCTGATCCTGCTTCACCGGAAGCTCCGCCGGAGCTTCGAGGGTAAACCGGATCTGCTTCGCTTCGGCCAGCACGCCCAGGCCGGAGAGCGTAAGGGCCAGGACCGGCGCGAGGTCGAAGCGCCGGAGGACCTGCTCCAGCAGCCCGGCATCACTGCGGGCCAGCAGGAGCAGGTCACGGGTCAGCGCGGTCATCCGCTGGACCTCCGAATACATCCCGTCCACCACATGACGGGTGAACGCCTGTTCATTGATGCTGTCCTCCAGCTTCAGCGTCTCGATGGAGGACAGCATCACGCTCAGCGGTGTGCGGAGCTCATGCGAGGCGTCCGCCGCGAAGTGCTTCTGCCGGTCATACGCCTCGCGGACCGGCACCATCGCCTGCCGCGACATCACCCGGCTGAAGACGGCGGCCAGCAGGATGAATGCCGCTGCGATGGCGGCCAGTACGCCAAGAAGCCAGCGGAATAACTGCTGCTGGAAGTTGACATCTTTCCCGGCATACAGGATGCCCGCAGGCTGCCCCTTATGCTCGAAGACCCGGCTGCCGAGCAGATAAGCAGCCTGCGGGCTGTCCTTGGGATCATTCCCCTTATGTAGCAGGCCTGGCCCCTGCTCCAGCTCCACTATCGCAAGTCCCTCCGCTGTCTTGGCCGCCCCGAAATCTGCCAGCTTCAGCACTTGCTCCTTCAGTCCCGGCTGAATCTCGCCGCTGCCCAGCAGACCGCCCTCCGTATTCAAGATCACGTAGAATGACTGATCCGCACTGAGCGTAAATTCCTGATTCCCCGGCCCATGGTCCCTCCCTTGCAGCAGTTCATCGAACATAGGTCCTTGCAGCTGCTTCACCTCGGCATCCAGCAGAGAATTAAGCCGCTCCTTCTGGTTATTCCAGATCAGGAGATGCAGAAGCAGATAGATGATCAGGAAGGACAATAGCAGAAATACGCTCATCACCGCACTGTACCGCCAGGTAAGCCGCTTTTGGGTGCGTGCGAACAAGTCATTGCCGGAGCGGCTGGCCCCGGAATGAAAAACATTAAATTTCAAAGCTATACCCCACTCCCCGGATGCTGTGAATGTGCTGTTGTTCTCCGTCCAAGACGGCCAGCTTCTTACGGAGCAGCTTGACCGTAGCATCGATGGTCTTGAGCGTAACCTCAGATTCCATCCCCCAGATCCGGTCCAGGATCACCTCGCGGGTAAGCACCGTGCCCTGGTTCTTCAGGAGCAGATCCAGGAGCTGATACTCTCTGGGCGTAAGCTGAACTTCCTGCATCCCTGCCGCAATCCGGTGGCTGTTCCGGTCCAGCACCAGCTCTCCGATCATGCATGTCTCATTCTCCAGCGGGAGGAAGGTCCGTCGGCCCAAGGCCCGGAGCCGGGCCAGCAATTCATCAATTTCGAACGGCTTCACCAGATAATCATCCGCACCCGCATCGAGTCCGCGAATCCGGTCCTCCAGCGAATCCCTGGCCGTCAGCATCAGGATAGCCCCTGGATAACCATCCTGACGCAGCTGACGGCACACCTCCCGGCCATCCCGCTCCGGCAGCATCCAGTCCAGTACGAGCACATCATAGCCGGAGACACTGGCGAGATCATAGGCCTCATCCCCGGAAGTGACCCATTCAACGGTGTATGCCGCTTTCTTCTTAATCATATGTACGATCAGTTCACCCAGCCGGGTATCGTCTTCCGCGAGCAAGATCTTCATGGGGTCCTCCCCTTCCTCTCATCAGGTGCTTGTGTCCTGTACATTTCTCAATATATCAAGATACCACATTCCAGTGAAAATCTGGTGAAAACAATGCAGTTGCCCTTTCTCCGTATTTTCACACTGGGAGTATAGAGTAAGTGACACGCCATACATTACCCCTAGCGGGAAAGGATGATTCTACGATGACTTCACCACGTAATCTATTCACTCCAAAAGCAAGCAAGCTGCTTGCAGGCACCTTGACGGCAGCACTAGCCCTAAGCACTGGCGGGCTGAGCGCATTCGCCGCCTCTTCCCCGTCGGCTGCTAACGTTTCGAGTCCAGCCCCGCTGCTTCCGGCTCCTGAAGCTGGCCTTCCGCCTGCCGGTACAGAGCCGCTAAGCCCGCCAGCCGGAGCACCCGGCGGCCCCGGCTTAGGCGGTCCCGGTCTCGGCGGCCTCGAGACCAGCGACCTGCTGGCCACGCTTGGCCTGTCGGCCAGCGGGCTGCGCACAGCGCTTGAATCGGGAAGCTCGCTTAGCGCAATTGCCAAGCAGCAGAACGTGGACTCTCAGAAGCTGCTCAAGCTCACCGCAAATGCAATAGAGGCCAGACTCAGCCAGGAATATAAGGATGGACGTATCACCGAGAGCGTGTACAAGAGCCGCCTCAGTGAAGTCTCCAAGCGTGCGGCGTCCCTGCTGAACCAGACCCGGCCGAAGCCGCCGGTGCCCGGTTCAGCACCGGCAGATACGGCTGCATTGCCGCCGCTCGGGCCTGGGCTGGAGAGTCTTGACCGCTCGGAACTCGCCGGACTGCTGGGCATCAGCACTAGCCAGCTTGCCTCCGGTCTCGGCAGCGGACAATCCCTTGCCGAACTGGCAGGTACAAGCGGAACCAGTACGCAGAAGCTGATGGATCTGGTCGCCGCTGCCCTGACCCAGGATTTGAAAGAACGCCTGACCAGAGGAGACCTGTGGACGGATGAATATTCAGCTGAACTGGCGAATGTACAGACCCGGGCTGCTGATCTGGTACAGCATGTGCATCCGCTGCCCCCGCATCTCCTGCAGAATGACAAATAAGCTAAGCGCATAGCGGAAAATACAATACCGAAGAGCCTGTGTCTAACGATGCAGGCTCTTCGTGTTAAGTGGATTTTCCAGCAGGTGCTAGAATAAAAAGTCGTTTCCACTCGAATTCTGTCAGGGAATTAGCTTATAATGATCACACTGCGACCTGACCGAGGATGGAACAAGACTAAGCAATCCAGAATAACCCCAAGGAGGAAGTCCATTGTATAAGGTGCTGATTGTAGATGATGAAGTTTTTGTGCGTAAGGGCTTGATCCGGATTCTGAGCGAATGCTCGCCGCAATTCGAAATTTGCGGTGAAGCCGAGAACGGGGAGCAAGCGCTTACCCTGATTGAACAATTGAACCCGGAGCTGGTGATTGCCGATATCCGTATGCCCGTGCTGGACGGGCTGGGACTGATCAAGAAAGTGAAGACGGAGCTTGTGCAGGAGCCGATTTTTATTATTTTGAGCGGATATGCCGACTTCTCCTATGCCCAGCAAGCCTTCCGGTACAATGTGTCGGATTATATCCTCAAGCCGGTTGACGAACAGGAGCTTACGGTTGCGCTTGGCAAAATCGCCCATATGCTGAACAAAAAGCAGCTCCTCTCCATCACCCGGGAGAAGCCCTTGGTCGAGACGGTCATCGAAAGCCTGCTGCAGACGCAGCCTGATGATCAGGTCATGGGACGGATCGCCTATGCACTGGAGCTGCCTCTCACCTCTTCCTATACGTACCTCATCGCAGAAATGCAGGATCAGCTTCCTGCCGGAGAAGTCGATTATCTGCCTGCCCTGAAGAACTCTCTGCTGCGTTATTTCCGCCAAGAGGCTCAGACTCTGCTTCTTCATGTACGCCCGAACAATCAATACGGGATGATCTTGCCCGGCCAGTGGGTGGATGAACCCCATCCTTCCCCGTGGGGAGGCTACCGTACGATGCTGGATACACTGGAGCGGGAGCTTGGAACAAGCATCGCTTTGTTCGTTGGCCGGAAGGTAAGCCATCTCAATCAGATTGTAGCCTCCGGGGCCAGTGCGGAGCAATGCCTCCAGTACCGTTTTGCCGCCGGCTTCGAGGGCATTTATATGGCGGACGAGCTGCTGGAGCTGCCCTTATACTATTTCGATATCGATGAAGGATTGCACAGCAAGCTGATTTACGAGGTCGAAGCCAATGACAACAAGGGTTACAGCTCAACTGTGGATGCTATTTTCACCATGTTCCAGGAGCGCCACTTCGCCCCCGGGGCGGTGACGAACACGATCCGGCGCAGCATGATTGCCATCATTAATATTATCCGCCAGCTCGAAGGTGACGAGAACACGCTGCAATGGATGACTGAGCTGCTCAACTGGCCGCTGAAATACCGCAATCTGAGCCAGCTGAAGCAGGTATTCCAGCAGTTTATCGCCGAAGCCGCAGAGTATATCGCAGAGAAGCGCGGCGGCAAGAGCGAAGGCAATATTGAAAAAATCAAAAAATACATCGACGGGCATTACCGTGAAAATATCTACCTCAAGGGCATTGCCGCCGATTTCGATATGAACCCGGTCTATCTTGGACAGTTATTCCGCAAAACCTACGGCGTGTATTTCAATGAATACCTGCTGACCCTGCGGATTGAGGAGGCCAAGCGCCTGCTGCGGCAGACCAAGAAACGGATGTACGAAATCGCGGAGCTGGTCGGCTTCCAGAATGCGGATTATTTTGCCACCCAGTTTGAAAAGCTTGAGAATATGACGCCGACTGATTATCGCAATATGATGATTGGGCAGTAAATAAGGAGGCTCCCTGCCGTGTTCAACTTCCGTCTGAATCATATGAAGCTTAGAAGCAAGCTGATTGTCATCTACATTGTATGCGTGTTCATTCCGATCATCCTGACCAATGTAATGTTCTATCAGGTGACCACCGCCAATATCAAGAATCAGAAGACCGCAGATGCCGAGCAAGCGATGAATCTGCTGCAGGCTGAGCTGAGGACCGTAATTGAAGATGCAGCAGGCATATCCTACCTCTACTCCATTGACCGGCAGCTGATCCAGCATCTGAATACCACTTATGCTTCAACGGACCGCTATGTGGAGTCGCTGAACGCCATATCGAATCTGTTCAACCGGACTGACAAAGAGAACAAGGTGCTGAGCTCCTCGGTGATTATGACCGACAATCCAACCGTTCTGGCCTCAGCCCATATCATTAAGCTGGAGGACAGTATGCGCCAGCAGGACTGGTATAAGCAGATCAGCCAGTTCAGTAACACCCACCCTCATCTCTATGTAACGCCCGACAGCATCAGCGTGATCCAGCGCCTTACCGACCGCAGGCTGGAGACTTACGAGCATGTGCTAAAAATCGACCTGAACATGAACTATATCCGGCAGATTCTGGATCTTTCCAGCTTCAGCGGTGATTTCTATATTCTCGACCCGTCGGGCCAGGCCCGCTTCGGTCGTCTCTCCAGCGGTCAGCCCAGCGGGCTGATTACTGCGGCGCACACCCTGACCCCAACTGAGATTCCCAAGCCCAAGCAGGCCATTGTAATCGACAAAACTTACCAGAATAACCGCTATCTAAGCGGCTGGTCGATTTACGGCGTCCTGGATGAGACCCTTATTTTGTCTGACGTCAGACAATCCGGGCAATTTATCCTCTGGTTTGCCGGTATTAACTTCCTGGTTCCTACCATCGTAATTATGATTATGTCCCGTTCTATTCACACGCGTATTAAGAACATTCTAAGGCATATGAAGTCTGTAAAAGACAAAAACTTCGGACTGATCCCCTACCACCTGGAGCGGGATGAGATTGGCGAGCTTACCGTCGAGTTCAACCGGATGAGTAAACGCATTGAGAACCTGATCAATGATGTATATGTTGCAGAAATACAGAAGAAGGAGCTTGAGCTGCGGCAACGGCAGGCTCAGCTGCATGCGCTGCACAGCCAGATCAACCCTCACTTCCTGTTCAATGCGCTGGAGACGATCCGGATGCGCAGTATGATGAAGGGCGAGACTCAGACGGCCCGGACGATTCAGAACATGGCGAAGATTTTCCGCAAATCAATCATGTGGAAGAGCAGCTTTGTTACGATCCGCGAGGAGCTTGAGTTAATCGAGAGCTTCCTGGAGATTCAGAAATACCGCTTCGACAACAAGCTTGAATATCACATCGAGGTGGACCAGTCACTGCTGGACATTGAAATTCCGAAGATGGCCTTCCTTCCGTATGTGGAGAACGCCAGTATTCACGGGATTGAGAATATAGCCGGCATCGGGTATATCAACATTCAGATCGCCCAGGAGAACGGGCAGATTGTCTTCGTCATTGCAGATAACGGCGTAGGCATGGACCAGGCAAAAATCAGTGAGCTTATGCATTACCTGGAGGATGCGTCCGCGATGGGTGATTCGATCGGGATGAAGAATGTAATCACCAGACTGAGAATCACCTACGGGGAATCGTTCACCTTCTCCATCACGAGCGAGCCCGGAGCGGGAACCCGCATTTTGCTGCGTCTGCCCCTGGAGAATAAATAAATATAGGGTATACCTTAATTATTCAAAGACTGATCTAAGGTTTGCCCTGTAACAAAGTTAAACGCTTTCTTTTATAATGAGGATGTTCAATAGCACACAGAAAAGAAAGGGGATATGAAATGCGTACAAAGAAATGGTTGCAAACCGGACTGGCTGTTGTTATGGCTTCCGCACTCCTCGTAGTTGGCTGCTCCAACGGCAACTCAGGGGAAAAGAACAGCGCGTCCGGCGGAGAAAACAGCGAAGTCAGCACAGAACCGGTAACATTCACTTACTTCGGCTTCGGGGCCAACAAGGATACCATGGCCAGTGATACCACCATCGGTAAGAAGCTTCAGGAACAGACAGGTGTAGACTGGAAAATGGAATACGTAGTTGGCGATGGAAGCACCAAGTCCGGTGTTATGATTGCCGGCGGCGACTATCCTGATGTCATCTCTCCAGTCGGCGAGCTGGCCAAGCTGCTCGATGCCGGTGCATACATTCCGCTTAATGATCTGATTGAGAAATATGGCCCTAACATCAAGCGTGTCTATGGCGACTACATGAACAAGATCAAGGATGAAGAAGGCAATATCTATATCCTTCCCTTCACTGCAAATGTAAACGGATACTTATCGCCGCCAGATCCAAGCAGCACCTTCTGGATGCAGAGACGCGTCCTTAAGGAATTCGGTTACCCGGAAGTGAAGACGCTTGACCAGTACTTTGACTTGATTGAGAAATACCAAGCTAAGTACCCTAAGGTGGATGGTAAAGACACCATCGGCTTCGCTACTTTCGCCGGTACAGCCGGTGAATTCTTCACCATCACCAACCAGCCCATGCATCTGGCCGGTTATCCGAATGAAGGCGGCGTCCTGGTGGACATGGAGTCTCATGAAGCCAAGCTGTATCAGGGAACCGAAGATGAGAAGCGCTGGCTGGCTAAATTGAACGAAATGAACGGCAAGGGTCTGGTTGACCCTGAGACGTTCACAGCGAACAAAGACCAGTATCTGGCGAAGCTGACCTCCGGCCGTGTACTCGGATATGTCAACTATTCCTGGCAGATTAACGACGCCACGAACAATCTGAGATCCGCCGGTAATGACGATCTGCGTTACGTTGCCCTTCCGATCGTATTTGACGAAGGCATTAAAGATGCTTATGTTGATCCTCCGTCCTTCGTGAACAACCGCGGGCTGGGTATCTCTGTCAGCGCGAAGGATCCGGTCCGCATCATCAAGTATTTTGACAACCTGCTGACCGATGAGAACCAGAAGCTTGTCGAGTGGGGCATTGAAGGCGAAACTTACACGAAGAACGCTGAAGGCCGTATGGTGATGAGCGAAGAACAGCTGACAAACCGCAACGACAATGATTTCAAACGTAAATTCGGCTTCGCATATTTCGATTATGAATGGCCGCGTTATGGCGACAATTCCGTGTATGATGACGGCAACGCCCACGTTCCGTTCAACCAGCCGGAAGTTGCAGCGATCAACTACACAGATGGCGACAAAACACTGCTGGAGAAATACAACCTGAAGACCTTCTCCGACTTCTATGCCGAGCCGGTAGAGCGTCCATGGTATCCTGCCTGGAGTATTGAGAAAGAACCGGGCTCCCCTGAGCAGCTCTTCAGCCAGAGAGCCGGCGATTTGCAGCAGAAGTACTATCCTCGTATGGTGCTTGCTGCCCCTGGCCAATTTGAAAAGGTCTGGAGTGAATACCTGGCCGAATACAACAAGCTCGATGCTAAGGGCTACGAAGAATTCATGACTAACAAGATCAAGGACCGCATCGACGGCAAATGGTAAGCGTCCGCTTCCCAGATGCAGCATGATGAACCGGGAAAAGTGAAGCACAGCCTTCACTTTTCCCTTCTACACTTGTTAGCAAAGAGAGAATATGGAGCTTGGAAAGGGGACGGTACAGGTGGGAAAAACCGCTGTGCAGTTGGCAAAATCGAATAATACCGGTACTTCGCGCTTCAAAACCTTTTTTAAAGAGCTATCTAAACAAAAAATGCTGATGCTGATGTCATTGCCCTTTCTGTTATGGGTGATTATATTCAAATACCTCCCGCTATGGGGATGGACCATTGCTTTTCAGAAATTCAAGCCAGCCAAGGATCTGTTCGACCAGAAGTGGGTCGGCTGGGACAATTTCAAATTCCTGTTCCAGGAACAGCAATTCTATCGCGTCCTTCGTAATACTCTGGTTATGAGCTCCATTAACCTGGTTCTCGGATTTGTTACAGCCATCGTACTGGCCCTGCTGCTGAATGAGCTGCGCAATGTGTTCTTCAAACGCACCGTGCAGACGATCAGTTACCTGCCTTACTTCATTTCCTGGGTCGTAGCGGCCAATATTGTGCAAATGGCACTGGCACCGGAAGGGATCATCAATGTGCTGCTGGTCAAAGCGCAGCTTATTGATCATCCAATTCTGTGGCTGGGCGAAGGCAAGTATTTCTGGGGAATACTCGGGGTTACGGAAGTCTGGAAGAATGTCGGCTGGAATACTATCATCTATCTGGCAGCCATCACCTCCATCGACCCTTCTCAATATGAAGCGGCTGAGATTGACGGGGCATCCCGTCTGCAAAGAATGTTCTATATTACCCTGCCGGGTATCAAGCCGGTTATCGTACTGATTCTGATTATGAATCTGGGCCATATTCTGGAGTCCGGCTTCGAGGCGCAGTACCTGTTAGGTAACGGGATGAACCTCGACTACTCGGAGAATTTGGATATCTTCGTACTGAAGTACGGGATGCAGATGAACAACTTCGGGCTTGCCACCGCAGCGGGTATGTTCAAGACGCTGGTCAGCTTCATCTTCTTGATCGCAGCCAATAATATCGCCAAGCGTATGGGCGAAAGCAGATTGTACTAGAAAGGAGGACACAAGTAATGGCTAAATCCAAAACCAATTCATACCGGAATTCATCGTTGGGTGACCGAATCTTCGATATATGCAATACGATCTTCATGATTCTCTTGGTCATTGTTACCCTCTATCCGTTCCTGAATATGTTTGCTCTATCGTTCAATGAAGCGAATGACTCTGTCCGCGGGGATATTTATATCTGGCCTCGTGAATGGACGCTGCGCAACTTCGAGTATGTATTCAGTGAATCCAACATCTTCTTTTCAACGTTTGTCTCTGCAGCACGGACGGTCATCGGTACTGTGGTCTCCGTATTCTGTACAGCGATGCTGGCCTATACGGTAAGCCGTCCGGAATATAAGCTGAAGAAGTTTGTGTCCGTCACGTTTATTTTCACCATGTACTTCAGCGGTGGTCTGATTCCAGGCTACCTGCTGATCAAAGAGCTGAACATGCTGAACAGCTTCTGGGTCTATATCATTCCGGGCATCATCGGCGTATTTAATATGATCGTCATCCGCTCCTTCATTGAGGCACTACCTGAGGGACTGATGGAATCGGCCAAAATCGACGGCGCAGGCGACTTCATCACCTTCTCGCGCATTGTGCTTCCGCTGACCGTTCCGGCGCTGGCTACCGTCTCCCTGTTCGTAGCGGTCTATCAGTGGAATTCCTGGTTTGACGTCTTCCTGTACAACTCCTCCACGCCAAGCCTGAGTACGCTGCAATACGAGCTGATGAAGATGCTGTCAACATCCAACACTGCGATGTCCAGTTCCTCGGCAGCCGATGCCTTTGCGAACGCGCAGGGCAACAAAGCGACTGTTACACCGACCTCTATCCGTGCTACGATGACTATCGTAGCGAGTGTGCCGATTATCATCGTCTATCCGTTCCTGCAAAAGTATTTCGTCAAAGGGATGGTTGTCGGCGGGGTCAAAGGCTAATTGTAAAAAGCTGTGCACATAAACAAGCGATCTTCGGAAGGCCATCCGCCTTGTCTGAAGACCGCTTGTTTTTTAATTTCTTTTGCTTGCCGTCAACTCCTGCTCCAAACGGGATTTCGTGGCCGTATCCGGCAAATAGAGCATAATCCGCTGGTCTGGATCATTAGGGAATTGTAAGGTAATATGTTCAAACTCCAGTACTCCAAGCTCAGGGTGATACAGCTTCTTATAACCGTCAAGGCTGCTGGGCGCATCATGATGCTGCCACATCCTTGTGAACTCAGCGCTCACACTCTTAAGATCATTAATTAAATTGCTAAATGAAACATCCTCCAGATAACGGGCTCTCGATGTCTGGAACTCGGCTACAATTCTCTGGGAGACATCATGCCAATCCTCTGAACCCTCCCTCCAGACAGGGTCGGTGAACTGGCGCCACATCAGATTGTGATCATGCGGAGGTGACGGCCGGCTAATCGAAAATACGGCTTCCGCCGCAGCATTCCAGGCCAGAAAATCACACCTCCTCCCTATTACATAAGCAGGATTCGGATTGAATTCGTCCAGCATCATCTGGACAGACGGGCTGATCTTCTCTTCAGCAGCAGCCAGTTGAGGCGGTAGTGACTCTCCTGACAGTAGAAAAAGATGCCGGCGCTCATTGGGGGTTAGCTTAAGGGCCGAAGCCAGACTCTCCAGCACACCCACTGAAGGACTGATATTACGTCCCTGCTCAAGCCGTGTGTACCATGAAAGACCTATACTGGCGAGTTGAGCAACTTCTTCGCGGCGTAAACCTTGTGTCCGGCGGCGGCTGCCGGCTGACAGTCCGACATCATGCGGCGAGATCGAGGTTCTTAACTTTCGCAGAAAATTCCCCAAAGCTAAACGGCGTTCACTATCATTCAACTAAGAAGCCCCCTTATCCTGTCACTCGTAAGCCTACCATAAAGAAGGCTCTCCTCCCAAAACAATAGCCAAAGTATACTCAAAGTGATCAAGGATATCAATATGCCTAAGGAAAAGGAGAATCAACATGACAAATCATTCGGGACAATTATTGAAGGACAAGGTGGTAATGATTACGGGTGCCGGACGGGGGATCGGGGCTGCGGCAGCAAAGTGGTTTGCCATGCAGGGCGCCTCGGTGATGCTCGTCTCACGGACAGAATCTGAGCTGCGTTCACTCAAAGATGAGATTACGGCAACCGGAGGACAGGCGGAATATTTCACAGCCGATCTGGCAGAAGCGGGCGGCGCTGGGGAAGCGGTCAACGCCACAGTAAGGCGGTATGGACGGCTTAACGCCGCTTTCAACAACGCTGGTATCGGAGTCACCATATCCTCTTTGGTCGATGAGAAAGAAGAGGATTTCGACCTGATTCAGTCTGTAAACTATAAAGGAGTCTGGCTGTGCATGAAGGCCCAGATTACGGCAATGTTGCAGACCTCCGGATCAGGGGCAATTGTCAATACCAGCAGTGTCGGCAGCTTAAAGGGTAATCCCGGCTTGGGTGCCTACGGCGCCTCCAAACGCGGAGTTAACAGCCTCACGCAAACAGCTGCCATCGAATACGGACCGGCGGGCATTCGGGTCAATGCCATCGCCCCCGGCACAACTATGACAGATATGATTCAACAATGGGTCTCCATCAATCCTGAGATTATCGAGCAAATCAGTGCCAAGACGCCCCTCCGGCGTCCGGCTGAACCCATAGAAGTCGCACAGGCTGCGGCCTGGTTACTTAGTGATCAAGCCTCCTTCGTGACCGGGGTCATCCTGCCGGTAGACGGCGGACTGAGTGCCTAAAGGCCGCTTACCCTCCCCTTTTCTATCCGGCTAACTCTTGTCTCTGGAGCTTATAATCCATACATTGGTAAACTGAAACATGAATGAATTATAATATACAGGTAAAGTAGCCCGAAGACGTTCATGTTAGTAGTCGGGAGAACTGGGCGCCGTAACGGTCTCAACGAATATGGCGGGACGCGGTGTCGATATCCGGCTCGGCGGCGGTGATCCGGTACAGGCAGACGCTGTCGCCCGGCTCGGCGGGTTATATGTCATTGGCACCCATGTGAACGAAAGCGTGCGGATTGACAACCAGCTTCGCGGGCGGTCCGGCCGCCAGGGCGACCCGGGGGCTTCAGTCTTCTATGTCAGTCTGGAAGACGACCTGATGCGCCGCTTCAGTTCCCCTACCCCAGCCCATGCACTCAGACAGCAGGAAGCTATTGAAGAGCCTTCGCTTGGCCGGAAGATCGCAAGTATTCAGCAAATTGTAATGAGCCAGAATTTCGAAATCCATAATGAGCTGAACCGTTATTCGGATATGATCGAGGACCAGCGGCGGATTCTATATGCGGAACGCCTTAGCATCCTGCTGGGCGAGCAACCGATAAGCCCTGCGGAACAGCGGGTTCGGCTGTTCTATATCGATGAATGCTGGGCTGACCATCTGGCCTTCGTCTCCTATCTCCGCGAAGGCATTCACCTGGAGAGCATCGCCAGCCGCAGCCCGATCGATGAATTTCATACGCAGATTACCGGAGCATTCGATCAGATCCCGGGTAAGATCGAACGTGCGGCAGAGACTATGCTGGTCAGGCTCGGCGGGTCTAATGATCCGGCTGAATGGGAACGGCTGGGACTTAGGAGCCCTGCTTCAACCCGGACCTATATAATCAACGATCAATATCTCCAGAATAAGCGCAGCTCATGGACGGGAACGACTATTGTGGCTTTTTGGCTTCGTCCAATTGCACAAAAGCTATTATCCCCCTTCATTAAGCAGCCGAAATACTAATATGGCTCTTATTGCAGAAGTGGAAACGGCTAGGCCGTCCTTAGGAGGATGGCCTAGCCGTTTGATCAAGGACTATATAAATTGAAATGGAAAAAATACTCCTCGTTTATTATTGCGGTCTCCAGAACATTAAAAGAGCACTTCAAAACAAGCAAGTGGAAAAACGTATCTTATTTTATCCTTTTATGAAGGATTCAGAAAAATAAGTGCCCCTTTTCCAATTGCTGTCGTCGCAGGGCTCCACACTCCTTGAGCAAATGGATAAATCCATCTATTTCCTGCTATCAGCGCCAGCCCTCCCTATTCTCCCTCAGAACGGCTGTTTCTCAGCCTGTCCTCTCTGCTGCTTAACTGTAGAACTCCCAGAATACCAGCTGGGCCAGCAGAATTGCCATCATCACCATGGGCATGATGACGGACCAAGGATAACGGGCCGTTGAAGCAGGCGGCGGCGACAGCTGCTTCATCTTGGTTATAAACAGCGCAGCGATAAGCAGTGCAGCCAGTCCGGTTAGCGCAATATTCACTATAATCTGCGGATACACCTCCGCATAGGCACGTTCATTGTTGCTAAGCATCCGTAAGGCCAGCACCAGATTGTTCACCACCAGACCGGTACCGGTTAAGGTCAGTCCGGCCGTCAGCTTCCGGTTGGCGGATCGGGGTGCAGGACGGTTACGATGTGCTCTCCTTTTGCCCAGAAGCATCTGTACCAGCCTGACAAACGGAGCAACTACGAAATAGACAATCACCAGTCCCGCAAGTGCTGCACTGATCAGCAATACAGGCATGGACCGGCCCGGGGGCAGCGGCAGATAATCGGAGGTGTACACCGAGATAGCCTCTACCTTCCCGTCCTTCATTGTGGCATACAGCATCGGCCAGGCATCCAGTCCTGAATCCCCGCCCGTCTTCTCATAGAGGTACGGCTGAACCTGCTGATAGCTTCCGCTCATCCCGGCAAGTGACACCTGAAGCTGATCTGCTCCCTGAGGCTCAAGCTTCATCATCGTCAGATATGGGAACAGCTTCATGAAGCCATGGCCGGGACGGCGCGCCGCGACGAATCGGCCTTCCACCTCTGACACGTCTGGCAGAACCGCTGCCTCCGTCTGCGCTCGTTGTCCCACAACTGCTTTGGTCAGACCATGAACAATATGGGATTCGCCCGCCTGATTCGTCATGACGACAACTGCAAACCGGTCTTCAGGCACAAGCATAAGATTGGTGGCAAAAGCAATCGTGTTCCCGCCATGTCCCAGCGTCCGGTGTGCCCCGGGATACTCCCAGAACCCGTGGGCGATGCCCGGCATGCCTTCATCAGCAGAATGACTCCGGGTCAGCATCGTAGCCAGCGTACCTGACTTCTGAAACAGCGGAGATTGCTCTCCGGCTGCGGGCATGAGGGCCATGGCAAATTTGGCGAGATCCTCCGCAGTCCCATTATTGCCGCCGTTAGGGTACATAGACATATAATTCCATGGACCTTGCTTGAAGGAGCCTTGTCCGGCGAAGAAATACCCTTTGGCCTTGTGCTTCAGCAGCTCCGGGCGGTCCTGCACCACAGAATACGCCATTGAATGCTTCATGCCCAGCGGCTCAAAAATATGCTGCTGGACGTATTCATGATAAGGCTGTCCGCTGATTCTCTCTACAATGTAAGCGGCCAGTGAGTTGCCGTAGTTCGAATAGGCGACTACCTCTCCCGGTCTGTAGATCTGTGCCGGCTGAGCCAGCTTCAGACCTTCTTCCAGTGACCGCACTTCCTCAGGCGACTGGTAAGCCATATCGAACATATACTCTTCAAATCCGGCATTGTGGTTCATCAGATGCAGCATGGTGATCGGCTCGTCATACTCCAGCTTGGTCAGGAAATGCTCCGGCAAAAGCTTACGGATATCTTCATTCAGATCCAGTTTGCCCTGCTCAGCCAGCTGCATTACGGATGTCCATACGGCGAGCTTGCTGATAGAGCCCCATTCCATGACCGTATCCGGGGAAACGGGTATCTGCTGTTCCACGTCGGCGTAGCCGTACCCCTTGGACAGCACGACCTGTCCATCCTTAACCATCACAACGGAAGCGCCTACGGTCTGCGTTCCTATGTATTCTTTTACATAATCGTCTACAAAAGCTTCCAGCCCGGTCAGCGGAATGCCGGATGGGGTAGCTCCCCCTGCTCCTACGCTGCCTTGCTCTGCGGCAAATGCTGTAATACCGCCCGATAGCAGCAATAGCACCGAGAGCACTAGTGTGAATCCTCTTTTCAAAATAAAACCTCTCCTTTAGTCGAGTAAAATCCTGCAGCCTTCCTAATTCTAACAAATAACCTCGCCGATTACCGGAAAATTTCCTTTCGGCCGATTTCACTGATAGTATCTTTAGGAGAAGCAACATGATTATCTTCATGGAAGAAGGGCCAGCTTATGAATAAATTTTATACCACATTAGCTTATATAAATGAAGCATTGTACGCACCAGCCCGCTTAACTGTCAGTTCTATACGTGAAGAACTGCAGAACGCCGAATATGGAGCCGGTATATTTCAATTGGGTGCCCTCAACACAGAAGTGGCAGATCCCTTATTTTGGAATAGTTGATCCCATGAACCTTCACCCTATGCAGGGGTTAACCCAGTTGTATCTGCCAGCCATACCGTTTAGAATTTAACAGATCACACCTGCATCGGAAAGGAACTACATCTATGATTCTATTCATACACCGCAAGGACCTGCGGACTTTTGATCTGCCGGCCTTCGATGCCATCGCTTCGGCGCAGGAAGACTCGCTGCATGTATTAATACTGGAGCCGTTCCTACTCCGGAATAAGCGTTATCTGGAGCATAGCGGACAGAATTTCCTTCAGCATGTTGCCCGTCTTCAGCAGGAATATGCGAAACAAGGTAAGCTGCTACATCTCCTATATGGAGAGCCGGAGGCGGTCTTACAGCGTCTGGCCGGGGTACATCCTATCCAGGAAGTCAGCATCCATGCGGATTATACCCCTTATGCGCTCACCAGAGACCGGCTTCTGCAGGATACCGCCTATGCGCTGAACCTCCGGTTCCATGCCCGGCATGACAGCATGCTCTGTGATCTGGAAGCATTCATGGACTGGTGCGGCCGGAGTGAGCCGTTCAAGGTGTTTACTCCCTTCTACCGCCGCTGGCGTACTTTTCTCGCGCAGCGGTTCCAGCCGCCGTACGCTGCCGGGCTAAGTAGTCTGCGAACCGTTGCTCTTCACCCGCAGCTCGCAGAGGCCTTCCAGCTTCCCGAAGAGATTGCCCGGGAGCTTACAGTGCTGGCTCCCGCTGCAGAGCAGATGAACCCGGATCATGTGCTCGAGAGTTTCCTTCACGCAGACCTGCAGGATTACAAGATCAACCGGGATCATTACGCACATGAACGCACCAGCCGGATCAGCAGGCATTTGAATACGGGAGCGATCTCGGCACGGACACTATATAGCAGACTTACTGAAGAAGAGGATATCGGCGAAGATTGGCTGAGACAGTTAGCCTGGAGGGATTTCTATCTGGGTCAAGCACGGCTGGACCGGGATTTCTTCAATTATGAGAATGTATATGATCTCTCTGTGCTGGGGACCCAGCACTTCGAGGCCTGGGCTCAGGGCAGGACCGGCATTCCGGTCATCGATGCAGCTATGCGCCAGTTGAACGCAACCGGCTGGATGCCTAACCGGCTGCGGATGATAACGGCCATGTTCCTGACGAAGAATCTGGGCTGTCCCTTCATCTATGGCGAGCGTTATTTCCGGCTGAAGCTAAGCGATTACGACAACGCCCAGAACCGTGGCGGCTGGCTGTGGAGCTCTTCGCTCGGCTTCGATGCCTCTCCCTATTTCCGGGTGATGAATCCGGTCACCCAATCCCAGACCCATGATCCGAGCGGCAGCTATATCCGTACCTGGCTGCCGGAACGCGCGGACTGGTCTGATAAGGACATTCACCTGCCCGCCGAAGATGCCATTGTGGATCTGAAGCGGTCCCGGGCATACGCCATCGAAGTCTACAAGGAGATCATGCGGAGCCGGCAAGGCTGATAGTCTCCCAATCGCAATCGGATTCCGGTGATCATCAGAATTCTTTATTCCGATGAATCCGCACGGAAATCAGATAGGACACCGCGAACAGGAGAACAGCAAGGAGCAGGGTGGCATACCCGGTCTCAGGACCATTATAGTTCACATCGTCCATATACAGGTTCAGCAGCATCCACACCAGGAAACGAAGGCCCACCGATAGCCCTGCCGATATCGACACCATCTGCTCGCTTTTTTCCACACCGAATTTAAGAATGACCGGATAATAGATCGCCAGGGTGGAGATAGATAAAGATAAACCGAAGGTATACCCAGTGGACAGGTTCAAATGTGCTATGTCTCCCTTGCTTACATAGGTTAATGCCAGAGTAACCAGACTTACAGCGGTGCCCATGAGGATTAACATCAGGAAGGACATGTACTTCGCATGGATGACCGTTCTCCTTCTGATCGGCATGGTGAGTTCAAACCGGTTCCATTTAGAAGCCTCATCCATCTGCAGGGAGGCCCCGATGCTCAACACAAAAATCCAAATCTGCGCCGCGATGACTGCATTCAGTATGCTGTGATCCACCCCGGCAAAGGAAACCAGCGACAGAAGCAGCGCAATGCCGAGGGAAGATTTGATGTTATTTTGCAGTGAGTAATAATTATTTAACAGCAGTCCGCGCATATTATTTCTCCCCCTTTACGAGCAGCAGCAGAATCTCATCAATGGATACCTGATCCACCGTAATCCCGCTGTATTGTTGCCCGAAGCCTCTTCTGTCCTTCACCAGCACATCGGTCTGATGCTCCTTCACCCGGTAAGCCAGCCTGTCACCTTCAGCAATACGCCGGAACTGGTCGCTGGTGCAGCGGGCCACGCCGTAGTCATAGATCAGCTCATCTTTCATCGCAGTCAGAATGATCTTCCCTTGATGAATAAAGGTGATATAATCGGCGATCTTCTCCAGATCGCTTGTGATATGAGAAGACATCAGTATGGCGTGATGCTCGTCCTCAACGAACTCCAGGAATACCTCCAGAATCTCCTCTCTGGTAATGGGGTCGAGTCCCGAGGTAGCCTCATCGAGAATCAGCAGCTTGGGATGATGCGACATGGCGGCGGCTATGGCAAGCTTCATCGTCATGCCCCGCGAGAACCCGCTGATCCTGCGGTCCATAGGCAGGCCGAACTTCTCCGTGAGCTTCACATAGACCTCCTGATCCCACTGCTTATAGATACCACGCATGACCTTCCCCAGCTTCACCGGGGTCAGCACCGCCGGAAAATTGGCCGAGTCCAAAACAACGCCGATGTCTTCGCGCAAGGCGATGTCTTCATCCTTCATCTCCTTGCCCAGCAGCCGGATTGTACCGCTGTCGATCTGAACCGTGTTCAGAATGGACTTGATTGTTGTCGTCTTCCCTGCTCCATTCTCACCCACGAACCCCATAATGGTTCCGCTGGGAATTGCTAATGATACATTGTCCAGCATAAAGCCGGAGTCGGCATAGGACTTGGTCAGTCCGGTGATTTCCAAACTAAGATTCATGATTACCCTCCTTATAATAGATAGTCAGCATCTCTACCATCTTTTCCAGTTTGATTCCGCCCGCACGGGCGAGCTCGGCTGCTGCGATGAGATGCTCCTCCACTTGCTTCTGCTGCTCTTCCTGAAACAGCGCCTGGCTCACGGCGGAAACGAAGCTGCCCTTTCCAACGGTAGTCTCGATGAAGCCATCGCGCTGTAAATCCTCATACGCCTTCTGTACGGTGATGACACTGACTTGAATGGATTTGGCTAAGGCGCGCATCGAAGGAATGGGATCTCCTGCCTGAAGCTCTCCGCTCATAATCTTGCCTTTGATCTGCGAGGTGATCTGCTCATAAATGGGCTTGTTCCTGTTACTACTGATGATGATCTCCACACGCTGCCTCCTTGCGCGAACAGTGTACTTATTGTACCAGTACAATATAACTGATTTCTTATTTTTTGTAAACCTGCTAAATAACCACACTTAAGACATACAAAAAAGGGCCAACCCCAGCTTGAGGTCAGCCCTTCCACATTACTTATTGTGCATTCGAGAAATGAACATGAATGGACACTACCTCCGAGCGCGACCCGATGCGGATCGGCGGACCCCAGAAGCCATAGCCTGAAGACACGATGGTATGAAGCTGCCCCTTCTGCAGATAGCCCCAGTCATTCTCGAACACTCTGGAGGTGATCAGATTGGCCGGCGCGATCTGCCCGCGGTGGGTATGGCCGGAGACCATCAGATCAACGCCCTGCTCCTGCGCAATCCCGAACTCCACCGGCTGATGCTCCAGCATGAACACCGGCTTGGAATGATCTATGTCCTTGGTCAGATCAGCCAGCTTGGCCCGCTCCTTATCGCTGTAGTCCTTCCGTCCAATCAGCGTCAGCCAGCCGCCGACCTCGACGTCTTCATCATAGAGCACCTGCATCCCGCTCTCCTTCAGCAGGCTGATGATCTCCTCCGTCCCGCCCTTGAACCGGTCATGATTCCCCAGGGAAGCATACACTCCGAGCGGAGCTTCAAGCTTCGCCAGCACAGCGCCGAGTCCCTTCTCCTTATACGGCCTGACATCATCATCCACGATATCGCCCGGGAGCAGTATCAGATCGGGGTGCAAGGCGTTAATCTCCTGCACCATCCGCTCCGCATGGCGTTTGCCGGATAAATAACCGAAGTGCATATCCGAAGCCATCACGATGTGAAGCTTACCGCCGGCCGGACCCGGCTTGTCAATCTGTACCTCATAGGAACGCACAACCGGGCTGTATGCATTATAGCTTCCATACCCGAGCAGGCTCACCAGCGCCAACAGCGTCAGGATACCGGACCACTTCTGAACCGCGCGGCGCGGCAGCCTACTCAGCCTTGTAAGCCAGACCATAAGATGCACGAGCGGCAGCAGCATGAGCAGCAGGCTGAATACAGCCAGCCAGTAACTGCCAATGACGCTTAAGACCGCTGACCCCGCTACCACCCTGGAGAGGATCAGCGAGCTGGCCAGAAAGATCAGCGCAATGATGTAGAACAGCCGGAACCGTCCGGAGACGACCGGCTTGATCCAGCCCCAGCCGCTCCAGCCAATATAGAAGACAATTAACGCGTATAAAGCAATGAATACTAGCCCAATGATGATAAACATGTTAACCACCTTATCTAATTTTCGGATAACATATTATCTCATGGCACCTTGGTCTTTTCCACTATAGGGACAGCCGGGCTTATTTAAGCTTATCCACCACTGCCTCTGCTGACAGCTTCCCGGAGGTCAATGCCCAGGCATTATTGGCGCCAGAGGGGGAGTCATCTCCCATGACACCGCCAACAACCTCGCCTGCTGCATAGAGTCCGGAGATAATCTGGCTGCTCGTGTTCAGGACTTCAAAGTCCGCGTTCACAACCAGTCCCCCCATGGTTGTAGCGAAACGCGGTTTCTGCTCTACCAGATAGTAAGGGCCTGATCCAATGGCTTCCTTCATGTAATCCGCTGAACGCCCGAAGTCCTCATCCTTGCCGGCCTTAACGAAGCCGTTATAGCGGTTAATGGTGTTCTGCAGCGCACCAGCACCCATTCCGGCAGCCGTTGCCAGCGCTTCAGCCGTCTCGGCATGGAAGAAATACGGCTTAGATGAACCATTGTTCTTCAGCCATGTCTCAATATCACCCTGTGAGATTCCTGCTTCACCCAGACTGGTCTTGAACACATCGAAGGTTGCCTGGTCCATTAGCAAGTATAGCATCTGATTCTGTTGCGTAAGTTCCACTTCCAGAATGCTGCGATTACTGGACTTCTCATTCACTACTCTATCTCCGGCACTATTCACCAGAATTCCGCTCTTTTTGAATGCAGCGATATTGCCGACAATGGTAGATTTCGCAATTCCCTCGGATACCTCAACTCCATTGGGGTAACGTTTCCCGTACTCCATCAGGCGGGTTGCGGCATCGATGCCGTCACCCTTGGCCATTACAATTCCGTCTCCAGTCGAGGAGGTCGGACCATAGTATAGAGCGGTCTTTAACTGATCGGAGAGCAGGTCTTTATTATTACCATAACCTCCGGTAGCCATAATCACTGCCTTAGCTGTAATATTGTAGGTCTTCCCGGTGCCGTCTTTGGCAACGACACCTGTAACAGCCCCGCTATCATCTGTAACCAGCTTCTCTGCTCTGGTCTCCAGGTGCAGCTCCACACCCGACTCTTCGACCTTCTGGCGGGCCTGCTTGGCGAATCCGGGTCCGCCCTGATCGTAGGCAAGCTCCCGGTCATGACTGTACTCTGCCAGCTTATGCAATCCGCCTGCCATATCGTATTTAATCCCCACATATTGATTCAGCCAGTCTGTAGTCTGCCCGACGTTGGCTGCGAACAGCTTCAATAACTCGGCAACGTTCTTATTGCCCCCGTTGGCAAGGAAATCCGTCACGATGCTGTCGGCACTGTCGTCGGTAACTCCAGCTTCTTGCTGAAGCTTGGAGAGTCCAACCACCTGATTGCCGCCGCTGATCGAGATGGCCCCGCCGATGTAAGTCATTTTCTCCAGCAGGATGGTCTTCAGTCCAAGCTCATCTGCACGCAGGGAAGCGGACATGCCTGCCGCTCCGCCGCCGATGACGACTACATCTGTCGTTAAGTCCTCTACCTCGGTCGATTCCACTGTCTTCACATCATTGTTCAGAACCAGCGGATCTACACCGGCTTGGGTTACGCAATCGGCGACGGCGGCCAGGATCGCATCACTAGTGACGGTTGCCCCGGAGACGGCATCAATCTTCAAGGACTGGTTATCGACAATAGCCTTCGGAATCTTGGTAACGGATGCGTCACTGACCCCTTCGGTCTCCTTGAAATTTACTACCTTCACAGCGTCGATGGCATGCTCCGAGAAGGTAACTTCCACCTGCACCGCACCGTTTTTCCCGTCCGCAGATCCTGTATAGGTTCCGGCCTTATAGGTGATGCCCCCGGCATCTTTAGAACTATCTTCATTTTTTGTACCTGAACATCCTGCCACAGATAAGATCACCAATGACACCAACAGCATAACCGACAGCATCTTCTTTACATTCTTTTTCCTCATTTGTACTCCTTCTTGGAACCATTTTTGTTAATATATAAAGGTCGCGATACGCCACTCTACTTCAGAACCCACTATACATTCAGATAGGATGATCACCCATGACTATTGCACAGCTTCAATATTTTTTGACAATTCGTAAATATCTGAGCTTCTCCAGCGCAGCGGATGAGCTGTGCATCACCCAATCCGCGATATCCAAACAGATCAAATCCCTGGAAAGCGAGCTGAACACCCTGCTGTTCGACCGAAGGACACGGACGATCAGCCTGACGCCTGCCGGAAAAGAGTTCGTATTATATGCCGAGAAGATTCTGGCCAATTACAATGAGATGATGTCGAACATGAAGAAGCATGAGCTGCTCGAAACAGGCCATATATCCATTGCAACCATTCCCGTGATGTCACAATATGGCATGACTTCAATCATAGCCGGGTTTACAGGAATGTATCCGCATATCAAATTGCATCTAATTGAAAAAGAAAATGATATCATTGTATCCATGCTTCGCAATGGCGAGGTGGATGTAGCGTTCATGCGCACTAACTATATTCCCGAGGGGCTCTCCGAGATTCATCCGCTGGTGGATGATTTCTTAGTGCTGGTGGTCTCCAAGGATCATCCCCTGGCAGATCAAGCCTCCGTGGAGCTGGCCCGGGTGCAGACCGACAAGTTCATTCTGCTTAACTCGACTTCGGGTATATATACTACCTGTATGGAAGAGTGCCGCAAGGCCGGCTTCACGCCTGAGGTACTTTTCACCAACAGTCGGATTGAGACCATTATGGAGCTCGTCGCCGAGAATCTCGGCGTAACCCTGCTGATGAATCAGGTTGCCCGTTATGTGGATCATCCCAAGCTTAGCATCGTGCCGCTGGCCGATCCGGTTCTTAGCTCGTTTGCCATGGTGAATCCCAAGAATAAACAGAATACAGACAGCATCACGGCATTTATTGACTATGTAATTCAATCATCATCCTGAAATTTCATTGTAACTAATTTCACATTCTCCTTCGTAAATAAAGTGTACCTAAGGCGCCAAGGCATGATTACATTCTAAACGCGCGGTCGCCATACAAACAATTCCAATATAGAAAGCATCTATTCCATTATGGAAAATAACCTGACCTGAAACGGTTCCCTGGAGGATTTCATCATGGCAAAACCTTTCTTTCCGCGGCTGGAGGGAAACAGCCGGGGCTGCTTGACCTTTGAGCCTTTTTTCCTGATTCCCTACAGCATGTTCTCTACCTATGCCACCCTGTACATGTATGAGCTTGGATTGACCGAGCTGAACATCGGCTGGATAACAACCATCGGACTCATCGTACAGGTATTCTCCTCTTTGCTCAGCGGTTATTTGACGGACCGGCTAGGACGCAAGCGGGCTATTCTGTATTTTGACCTGCTTAGCTGGAGCCTTGCCACCTTGTTATGGGCCTTCTCACAGAACCTGTGGTTTTTCGCCGCAGCTGCAGTGATTAACGGCTTCCAGCGTGTGCCACATATCGCCTTTTACTGCCTGATTGTTGAAGATACCCGTCCCGCTGACCGGACCTATGTATTCACACTGCTGCAGATCATCGGGGTGATCGGAGGCCTGTTCGCACCGCTGGGCGGTCTGCTTGTCCACCAGTATGGCATGGTCACGGGCATGAGGATCATGTACGTGCTGGCCTTCCTCTTCATGACCTTCCAGTTCGTGGGCCGTCATCTAACCACCAGGGAGACCGAGGCCGGTATCCGCAAAAGGCAAGAGACCCGGGAGCTCGGCCTTAGAGAGAGTATGATTGAATACGGCGGCGCCTTCCGTGATTTGGGGGCTGAGCGCAATCTGCTGCTGATCTTCGGCGTATACATTCTGTTCAACTTCCAGGCTACGCTGAAAAGCACCTACCTGTACCTGTATCTGGCAGATTACATCCATCTGGACAGCGGCATCCTGTCTATGTTCCCGGCGGTATCCTCTGTCATCATGCTGCTGACCCTGTGGCTCTTGATGCCCAGAATCCCGGATCAGAGCGCAAGCCGTGCCATGATGGCAGGCTTCGGCTTATCTGCTCTGTCGAATGCCATGCTGGTTCTATACCCATCAGCGAGCTTTGTCTGGATCGGGCTGAGCACCATTCTGGCTGCCGTAGGCCTGATGATCAGCTCTCCTTATCTGGAGGCAGCCGTGCAGAACGCCATTGATGATGAGAAGCGGGCCAAGGTCTTCTCCATGCTGTCAGTCCTGATCCTGGTATTCACCGCACCTGCGGGCATTATCGGAGGCTGGGCATACAAGCTCGACCCGCGAATTCCGCTGTGGCTGGTAACTGCAGCGTTCGTCGCCTCGTATCTGCTGCTGCACCTGTACCGCAGACGGACGGCTTACAAAGACACTATTCCGCAGCAAGCTCAGCAGTAAGCAAACAGGGATGCCCCTCGGACCCATTACGGCCGTTGAGCATCCCTGTTTGTGCTTTTATACTAATCTATGATGAGGATGAATCGGTCTTCACCTGTTCCTGCTCCTTCTCCAGCGCCTCCTTGAGATCATCCTGGACGCGGCGGCTCCAGAGCGGAACACCGGAGCGGTAGGCCGCCCGCCCGGTCAGATGAGCGGAGAGCGGAGAAGTCATGAATACGAACACGATTCCGAGCAGCAGCTTCGCACTGATGAAATCGAGGAAGAAGGCGAAATAGAGGAATGCGCCGCTGAGTACACAGAGCACACCGAGCGTAGCACTTTTGGCGGCGGCATGTGATCTTAGGTAGACATCGGGCAAGCGGATCAGACCTACAGAGCTGACTGCGCTAAGCAAGGCTCCGGTCAGAATCAGCAGGACAAACACATACTCAATGACCGTCTTGATCAGGTCCATGTTCAAACACCACCCCCCTTTCGATATATCTGGCCAAGGCCATCGTCCCGATAAAAGAGAGGATTCCAATCAGCAGAATATATTCTATATAGGCTTGCGTCTTGAACAGGACCGAGAGGACGGCGACCATCGCCAGCAGATTGATACCGATGGTATCGAGTGCGGCTACCCGGTCAGGCAGTGACGGCCCCTTGACCAGCCTCCAGGCACAGATAGCAATGGAGATGACCATGATCGACAGCGCCACCATGAGAATCGATTGAATCATGAACGGGTCACCTCCAGAATCGCGCGTTCAAAGGTATTACGGATATTCGCATCGAACTGCTTCACATCCTGTATGTCCATGGCATGAATGTATAAGGTCCGGTTGTCTTTGGACACCTCCAGCACGACTGAACCCGGCGTGAGGCAGAGCATAGTAATCAGCACCGCCACCTCCCAGTCCGATTCCAGCTCCGTATGGTACATCAGGATAGCCGGGCGGATATTGAGATTCGGGCGAAGAACCGCCTTCACCACTACATAACTGGAGGCCACCAGCTCCCGCAGCAGCAAGGCCACCAGCTTCAGAATCGCCCATATTTTACCCAGGTACAGCCGTCCGTCGAAGAAGCGCCGCATGACCACGAGTACGGCCACCCCCAGCACATAGCCGACGATGAAGCCGGAGGCCGTCCAGTCATTATTCAGGAACATCCACAGGAAGGCGATCATGAGATTCAACAATATTTGAAAGGCCATCTTCATCTACTCCTTCATGACAGCATTAATGTACGCTGCCGGATCAGCGAGGACTGCGCCTGCCTGCCCCACATAGCCGTTCACCCACTCGGCGCCGATACCCATCAGGATGACGAGCACAAACAACGCCGCAGCCGGTACCATCATAGCTTTGTAGCGCAGAGGACGAATTTCTTCATCGCTCTTCTCGCCTCCCCAGAATACCTGCTGGAAGACTTTGATCAGCGAATACAAGACGACGAAGCTGGAAGCCAGAGCGATAAGCGCAAGCGCGGTATGCTGCTCCCCGAAGCCGCTGCGGACCATCATGACCTTCCCGGCAAAACCGCTAAGCGGAGGAACGCCGACCAGCGCCAGCGTCAGGACGAAGAACATCCAGCCCGTCCACGGATACCGGCGGATTAGACCGCCCATCAGCCTCAGCTGCTCCGTCCCCGAAGCTGCGACAATCAGCCCGCCCAGGAAGAACAGCAGTGCCTTGGCAACCATATCGTGCATCAGATAGAATACGACCCCGCTCAGCGAATCCTGGGTAGCCACGGAGATGCCGAAGGCGATGAAGCCGACACTGATGACAATATTATAATTGAAGATCCGGCTTAGATCATTATAGGCGAGTGCCCCTATGGCTCCAAGAATCATAGTGGCCCCTGCCATCCAGCCGATCAGCGAATGGGTCAGGCCCATATCATGGACAAAAATCAGTGAGAACGTTCTGGTGATGGCATACAGCCCCACCTTGGTAAGCAGTGCGCCGAACAATGCCCTTACCGCCTGCGGAGGAGCACTGTACGAATCCGGCAGCCAGAAGAACAGCAGCAGGCCTGCTTTGAGTGAGAACACCAGCAGCAGAAGCACGGCAATCACATTCATGACTCCACCCTGCCCGGCCTCTCCCACACGGATGGCCAGATGAGCCATATTAAGCGTGCCTGTCGCCGCGTACAGATAAGCAATCGCCGCTACGAACAAGGTGGAGGAAATTACGTTGACAAGGATATACTTGAGCGTCTCGCGCAGCTGTATCCGGGTTCCACCCAAAACAATCATGGCGTAGGAAGCAACCAGCAGCACCTCGAAGCAGACAAACAGGTTGAACAGGTCACCCGTCAGGAACGAGCCGAACACACCGGTGAGCAGGAAATGGAAGAATGTATAGTAGTAGAACCGCTCCCGCTCCTCACCGATGCTTGCAAAAGAGAAGAACAGGCAAGCTGCCCCTACCACCGCAGCCGTCAAGACAAGCAGCGCTGCGAACATATCAGCTACGAAGACGATGCCGTAAGGCGGAATCCAGCCTCCCATATACAGCGTCTGAATCCCATCGGTATGGACCTGGTATATAATGATAAGCGCTACTGCGATGTTCACCAGCACACTGATGGCACTGAGGATACGCTGCAGCTTAATTCGTTCCTTGAGAAAAATCAGGATGACCGCCGTAAAGGCCGGGATCAGCAAAGGCAGTACCAGCAGGTTGTTCATGGTCTCTCCCCCTTGCTTCCTTCCACATCATCCGTTCCCGCCGAGCGGTAAGCCCGGTAGGCCAGAACGATGAAGAACGCGGATACCCCAAAGCTGATTACAATGGAAGTCAGGATAAGCGCCTGCGGCAGCGGATCGACATAACTGTCCGCCTTCTCGCCAAGCAGAGGTGAAGCGCCCGTCTTCAGGCCCGCCATCGTCAGCAGCAGCAGATGAACGCCGTGAGTCAGCAGCGTCGTCCCGAGCAGGATGCGGAGCAGACTTTTGGACAGGACCAGATAGACACCTACGGTAAACAAGACACCGATCGCCAGGGCAATAAGGATCTCCATTAGTTATCCCTCCCGATCGTAAAGATAATATTCATCGTGACACCAATCACCGAGAGGTAGACTCCCAGATCGAACAGCATCGCCGTGGTTAGCTCCGTCTTGCCCATGACCGGCAGTTCAAAGTAACCGAAGGCCTGGGTCAGGAACGGAGCATCGAAGACAAAGGAACCGATTCCGGTGAGAAAAGCGATCATAATCCCGACTGCGATTAACTTGCGGTAATCGACGGGCAGCACCTTCTCCACAAACTCCGTACCGAAGGCAATCGCGATCAGCACCAGCGCCGCAGCAGCCATCAAGGCTCCGATAAAGCCGCCGCCCGGCTGATTATGACCCGCGAAGAACAGATACAGGGAGAAAGTGATGATGATCACGAAGGCTACCTTTGCCACAGATTGCAGCAATACATCATTGCTGCGGGTATAGCGGCGCGTGCTGGACTCCGGTTTGTTTCTGTTTAGAACAGGTGTATGATCCTGCTCCAGCTGCAGCTTGATCATCGAGTAGATGGCCAGCGACGCCAGCCCCAGCACCGTAATTTCGAACATGGTATCGAAGCCGCGGAAGTCCACCAGCAGCACATTGACAATGTTCTTGCCGCCGCCAAGCTTGTAACTATTCTCCACATAGTAGGTTGAGATAGACTCGAACGGACTGCTGCCTAGCGCGGCCAGCGCCACCAGCGTCATCGTGATCCCGAAGCCTAAGGCGATGATCAGCCTCGGCACCTTGACCCGCAGCTTGACCTTCTCCCGCTTCAGCTTTGGCAGATGCCGGAAGCAGAGCAGGAACAGCGTGACCGAGACCACCTCAACAATCATCTGGGTGAGGGCCAGATCGGGTGCGCGGAACAGGATGAACAATAGCGTCACCATGTAACCGACCATTCCGGTAAGCAGAATCGCCGAGACTCTGGACTTCGCAAATGGTACGGCGAGCGCACCGGTCAGCAGGACCAGTACGGCAACAACTTCAAAGAAGGTGACCGGAGCGTAGCTCCCCTGGCCAAACGTAATGCCCTCCGAATAAAGCATAGTACCGCCTACTACGGCGATAATCAGGGTGAAAATATACATCAGATAATGACGCATCGAACCGGTCATGTATAGTCCTGTCACCGCACGGGACAGTCCCTCCACGAGCCGGATACTCCCGTCATATACCTGTGTCAGCGTGAGGCCGCTGCGCCATTCCTTATCCACAAGGCTGAACCGGCCATATACGCGGTATACGATAATCCCGAGAAGGATCACGCCCAGCGTCATCCAGACCTCGGCGGTGAACCCGTGCCAGAAATAGATGTTGACGTAAAAAGGCGAGCTGGCTGCAAGCTCCGGATGAATGGCATTCATCCCCGGCACGATCAGTGTCCCCGACAGTATGTTCGGGAAGAAGCCGGTGATCACGGCCAGCAGTGCCAGAATTACTGGCGGAAGCAGAAGGCCGAAGGGCGCTTCATGCGGTTTTTTGTCCAGCTTCTCCGGCTGATATTTCCCGAAGAAGGTATGGAAGACCATAATCATGCTGTATGCAAAGGTAAATATGCTTGCAATCCACGCCAGCACCGGGAATATGGTAAAGAAGGCCCCGGGGCTGAAGATATCCAGCTGTCTGATATTCAGCACAGCCGTGAAGAACATTTCCTTGCTCAGGAATCCGGCAAACGGCGGAAGACCCGCCATTGAGAAGCTGCCGATCAGCGCTAATGTGAAGGTTACCGGCATCAGAGACACCAGCCCCCCCAGCTTGCGCAGATCACGGGTATTCGTCTCATGGTCGACAATTCCGACCACCATGAAGAGCGAACCTTTGAATATGGCATGATTAATTAAATGAAAGAGTGCTGCCGTTGTTGCGGCGGTATAGAATACAGCCTGTTCCCCTGTATAAAAGGAAGCTGCCGATCCCATGCCGAGTAATCCCATAATCAGACCGAGCTGGCTGATTGTAGAATAAGCTAACAGAGCCTTCAGGTCCGTCTGCTTCATCGCCTGGATCGATCCATAGATCAAGGTGATCAGGCCGACGCCCGACACTATCCAAAACCACTCATGTTGCCCCGCAAACACCGGGCTGAACCGTGCTACCAGATATAAACCGGCTTTGACCATGGTTGCTGAATGCAGATACGCACTGACAGGAGTCGGTGCTTCCATTGCATCAGGCAGCCAGATGTGGAACGGAAACTGGGCCGATTTGGTGAAGGCACCCAGCAGAATAAGCAGCATTGCGGGGATGAACAGCGTTTGTCCGCTGATGTCGCCCACCTGGCTCCAGATCTCGCGGATGCTGAAGGTACCTGTCATCACATACAGCATCAGGAAGCCTGCGAACATCGCCAGACCGCCGAAGACAGTGATCAGCATCGACTTTTGCGCGCCGTAGCGTGATTTCTGTCTCCGGTGCCAGTAGGCAATCAGAAGGAAGGATGAGACACTCGTAAGCTCCCAGAATCCGTATAACACCATCAGGTTATCGGATAGGACGACTCCCAGCATAGCTCCCATGAACAGCAGCAGATACACATAGAATGGAGTCAGCTCTTCCTTGCGTTTGTCCAGATAAAAGATGGAATAGATAAAGACCAGGGTGCCCATTCCCGTGATTAACAAGGCGAACAGCAGGCTTAATCCATCCAGATGGAAGACCAGATCAATCCCAAGGGAAGGAATCCATGACAATGTCTCATATCCGAGATCCCCTCCCTTGATGACCGGAATACGGGTAAAGAAGTAGATAAATAACATCAGCGGTGCGGCCAGTACAAGCCATCCTCTATGGAGCTTGCGTACCCTCCCGCGTAGAAGCGCTATCATCAGGGCCATAAGAAACGGAACAAGAACGGTTATATGCAGCAAAGGCAAGCCTCCTTTTCCCTTCAGTGGTATAGGTTGTGAACACTGGTACTTACTTCCTGACAACAAGACCGGTTATAGCGGATCGGCCAAGTTTCCTTCACAGATATGCAAATATCTTGCTTTACCATCTTGCTCAATTTTGAACAAGCCATTCTCAAACTCGGTGTGCAATTCGTGGAAGTATTTCCCTTTAATGAAGTCTGTACCTTCCGGCTCATCGCTGAGCTGATACATTCCCTCGTTCTTCACCAAATAAGCGGTTACCCCTTCTTCATGGGTCTCTTCAAGACCGGCGCGCATACGCTGAACTGCAACTACATGCAGATCCATCATCTTCATCTTGCTGATCAGTTCATTGACGAAGTTGCGTTTAGTCAGCTCCTGCCATAAGGTCTGGGCCGATTGCCCGATGATAACCTGAGTGACTTCATGTTCTTCTGCCGCTTCAACGATCACATCCGTTGTCTTGCGGCCGCGGCGCTTGCGCACCATGAATTCAGCACCGGCTTCTTCAGCCAGACGCTTCCAGACCGCCATATACATTTCTTTGCTTTGATTATATTCATCACTGTCTGAACTATCCACATTGAGCACATACAGCGGTGCCCCGATCAACTCGGATAACTGGACTCCACGCCGGATCAAACGCTCGCCATGCGGGCCGTAATGAACACATACCATAATCTTTTCCTTGTGAATGACTTTCGCCCTCCTGTTAACATGGGCCGGAAATACAAAAGGAGCCTAATGGCGTTAGGCCCCTTTCTGTTGTTTCAAACCCTGAAAGTTATACCTAAATTATATCTATTCCGATGCTGTTTGTAAAGTTTACGGACAAGACTTGGACAAAACAGAAGCATTTGTTCCCGGCGGCTGCCGCTTCAATTAAGGATGGCGGAGGTGAATATTAGTACCCTTCCGTCCGTGTTAAGCACCTGGGTGCAGTTCCCTGCTGCGGAAGGCCCTCCATACCGGGAGCGGGTCGCCGCTTGAACCTCTTACGGCAGTATCTCCGTATAAATCCCCGCATAAACATATCAGCACCTTAGCCTGATCGACGTCCGGCAGATGGAGCTGAAGCAGATGCTCCAGCGTCTCCGGAAGCTTCTCACCCACCAGGGAGTCTCCGTATTCGCCGTTGTCATGAAGAGCCATTCCTTGAAGGTCAGAGGCTACAATCAGCGCCTCCACCTCCTTCGGCAACCCCAGAATCTCTCCCCTGTATATTGGTAGCCATTCATATACAATCCCTTGGCTGCCGCGTGCCGCAGTGACATATGGAATGAATTCGAGCGGTTCTTCCGCAATCGTGACGCTCTTAAGCCTTTCTCTGCCCGCCTTACTCTTCTTCATTCCGTGCCCACACTTTTCGCTGAATGCCAGGCCTCCAGAATAGAGACCGGCGCTTTGCTGCTGGCAGAACCGCTGCCTTCTTTCGTCCACAGCGGCGGGTAATAGCCCATCACTTGGCCCGGCTCAAGCTGCTGGACCTCCTCTTCCCAACCCTGCCAGAGGAATGTTTCGTAGAACAGATCCAGGTCCCCTTCTGCCAGCCAGCCGATGAAGCCCGAATAGGTTAATTCTGTCGTCTCCCATTCCTGAGCATCGGGAGCATAATAATAGATATGACCCGTCTGCCCGAACCGCCCCGTATCCAGGCCGAAGAAGCCGCCGGCCGCATCATAGGCCACAATTAGTATTCCCGGCAGCGGGTCTGTGTCCTCTGCATCACCCAGACCGTTCCAGGAAGCCAGGCTGCCGAAGATGCCATCTGCTCCAGCGCCGAGCAAGGTAAGCCATCCATGCTCGAACACGATTCCTCCTGTCTCGTAGGCTATCGCTCCCAGATAGGATTTCGTGCTGACCTGCAAGCGGACCAGCGTCTGTACCGCATGTTCCGCTTCTGCCGCCTCCAGCCGGTAGGTGCGCGATCCCTGACTCAGCAGCTCCCTGATCTCTTCCCAAGCGTGGTTCTCCACATCTACCAATTCTGCTACAGATAATAAGTGCATATGCTTCCGCCTCTCTCAATGCTTTATGCTGTTTCCAATATTTATATATACCCTATTCAGTGGGAACTGCAATCCTGAATTGACCAGAGGTTTATTAACATTCCGCCGCATATAGCTGGCATAATATGTGAGGTTCATAGAAATTCTTAATGACTATGCCAAAAATAATTGATTGGCAAATTGATGTCAGGTTTTATAGAATTCTTTTAAATTCTAATTAATACGGGATAGCCCGAATTACAATCAGACAGGGAGTGCTTGCCAAAGTGTCCATCGTTCCTACACTAACGTCAGAAGTATCAAATGAGGCTGTGCAATACGTGCAGCGGATCTATGCAGAGGTCCAGAAGCGCGACCCGCATGAGCCGGAATTTCACCAGGCTGTCCAGGAATTCCTGGAGAGCATCACCCCCGTTCTGACCCGCCACCCGCAGTATATGAAGCACGGGATTCTCGAGCGGCTGGTTGAGCCTGAGCGCAGCATCTCCTTCCGTGTCCCTTGGGTGGACGATGCCGGTAATACCCAGGTTAACCGCGGCTTCCGCATTCAATTCAACAGTGCCATCGGTCCATACAAAGGCGGCCTGCGCTTCCATCCTTCGGTCTACCTCGGGATTATCAAGTTCCTGGGCTTCGAGCAGATTTTCAAAAACTCGCTGACCGGCCTGCCCATGGGCGGCGGCAAGGGCGGCAGCGACTTCGATCCCAAGGATAAATCGGATCAAGAGGTTATGCGCTTCACCCAGAGCTTCATGACAGAATTGTACCGCCACATTGGACAGGATACAGATGTTCCTGCAGGGGATATCGGTGTAGGCGCGCGCGAGATCGGCTATATGTTCGGCCAATACAAACGGATTCACGGCGGGCATGCTGCCGGTGTTCTTACCGGAAAAGGGCTGCTCTATGGCGGCAGTCTGGCACGTAAGGAAGCTACCGGCTATGGCTGTGTATACTTCGTGCAAGAGATGCTGTCATCGAACGGAGCAAGCTTCAAGGACAGCAAGGTGGTCATCTCCGGTTCCGGGAATGTCTCCATCTATGCTATCGAGAAAGCTCAACAGCTGGGAGCCCACGTAATTGCCTGCAGTGATTCGAACGGTTACATTCATGATCCTCAGGGCATCAATCTGGCTACCGTCAAAAGACTGAAGGAAACAGAGCGCCTGCGCATCAGCGAATATGTGAAGGAGCACCCGCATGCCGTGTATGTTGAGGGCTGTAGCGGAATCTGGAGCCTGCCTTGCGACATCGCTCTGCCGTGTGCCACGCAGAACGAGCTGGATTTGGAATCCGCCCGGACGCTGATTCTGAACGGAGTTAAGGCCATCGGTGAAGGTGCCAATATGCCGACCACTCTCCAAGCGGTGGAGCTGTTCCTGGAGAACCAGGTGCTGTTTGCTCCAGCCAAGGCCGCCAATGCCGGCGGCGTAGCGGTCTCGGGCCTGGAGATGAGCCAGAACAGCATGCGTCTGTCCTGGACCTTCGAAGAGGTGGACGAGAAGCTGCAAGTCATTATGAAAAATATCTACAGCAGCACCGTTCAGGCAGCAGAGGATTACGGCGTCGCCGGTAACCTGGTTGCCGGCGCCAACATCGCCGGGTTCCTGAAGGTTGCCGATACCATGCTGGCGCAGGGTATCGTGTAACCTGTTATAGACTAATTGATACAAGAAGAGGTGTCCCTGAGCCATTCGGCTGGGGACACCTCTTTTTAGGTCGAGGCATAGGTAACTGATCATTTAAGCTCGCACCCGGCGGATTCAGGTGCACTAATGCTCCTCATTCGCTCCTATAGCTGACTTCAGGCAAATTCAGGTGCACTTGTGCTCCTCATTACTCTCCCTCTGCCGTACTCGACCTCATCAATGGGATTTATCCCTCTCATTCAGCCCTCGAGCCAACTTCCGGCCTCACCAACGGGATTTATCCCGCTCATTGTAGCCTACAGCAGCTCGCGCCGCAGTTCTTCAGCCGATCTTGGGGACAGGTGGCCGAGCGGAATGTCGAATACCGTCTTAGCTCCTGTCTGGCCTTCCTGCTTCAGACGCACAGCAGCGCGGGCATAGGCGGCCAGGACGCTGGCGGTGAATTCCGGGTTGCTGTCCAGCTTCAGCCCGAATTCGGCGATCTGCTTGCTTCCGCCTCCGGTCACTCCGCTGCGGATGACGAAGCCGCCATGCGGCATCCCTGAATGCTCAGCAGCAAGCTCCTCGTCCGTAATGAATTGAACCGTTGTGTCGTAATCGGCGAAATAGTTCGGCATCTCCACAATCGTCCGGGTAATGGCATCGAGGTCAGCTCCTGCTTCAGCCACTACGTAGCATTCCCGGCGGTGCTTCTCGCGGGTGGACAGCTGCGGGGTCTCGCCTCCGCGAATGCTGTCAATAACCTCCTGGACCGGCACGGTATATTGCACGCCTGCCTTGACACCGGGAACCCGGCGGATCGCATCCGAATGCCCCTGGCTGACTCCTGTACCCCAGAACGTATAATCTTCGCCTACCGGCAGGATGGACTGCATCAGCAGCCGGTTCATAGAGAACATGCCCGGGTCCCAGCCGGTGGAGATCACACTTACGCTGCCGCCTTCGCGGGCAGACTTGTCCACCGCAGCGAAGAAATCAGGGATTTTGGCATGAGTGTCAAAGCTGTCCACCGTATTGAATAACCGGGCCAGCTGCGGAGTCTGCTCCGGCAGATCTGTTGCGGAACCGCCGCACAGAATCATTACATCAATCTTGCCTATGTACTGCTCGGCGGCTGAGATGTGCTCGGTGCGCGTTCCTGTGATGTCTGCCAGCTGCTGCGGATCTCTGCGGGTGAATATGGCTACCAGCTCCATATCGGAGTTCTGCTCAATGGCCTGCTGTACCCCTTTACCCAAATTTCCGTATCCGACGATGCCTACTCTAATGGTTGATGTCATGTCTGTAATATCCTCCCTTGCCGGTTAACCCGGAGATATGAATCCTTCAAAAGTTAAGTATATATACATTACACGAAATGTAAATAATTAAAGTGTTATAAACCACAGTTATTTATGGAAAACAGCCGCTGCTGCTTCACGAAGCCCGCAATCAGGCAAATGAGCATGCACACCGGGCCTTAACAGAATGCTGATCCAAGCAGACGGAGGGCAGCCCGGTGGCAAGGAACACAACATGTGATACAGGAAATCCTAAGCTACGCTGAAAAGCACGGTTTTGGTGCCTATTAACGTTGAACCGCTGTTTACAAAATAATAGTTGGACGATGTATCCAGCGTGAGCGGACCGGTCCAGGTAATCGTGGCGAACTGGCTGCTGAAAATTCCGGTTGGCGGCACATCTGACAAAGCAAGCGTTACTGTAACCGCAGCATTAATAGTTGTGTTAGTAATGTGGGAATACCCCCGGACATTAATGACCCCGTCGGATTGGCTGTCCACCATACGCTGAATATTAAGCCCATTATGCACCATTGTATTGATCCGGCTATGGTACAGGTAAGTGTTCAAGTTCCCCATATGTCCAGACTGGATGATATCGCCAACCACCCGGGCATTCAGCAGCTGAAATTCAATCGTTGTAAACGGGTCTCCGACCGCCACATTCTGGAAGGTGACATTGCCGCTGATAATGGCTCCGTCCGTATAATTCGTATGCGTGCTTACCGATGTCCCGTCATCAAACGTGCCGATTACAGTGACCGGACGCGCATCAAAGGCAGGTCCTTGTATGAGATATACGTCCTCGGCAGCCTGACTGGTCTGAATGGTTACATTACGGGGAGTGGAGGAAGCGAAATTGGCCAGATCCGCATTGCCCAGCACCCAAGGACCCAGACCAAGCAATTGAATGTGCCTGGCCGGCGGGATGACTACATCTTCATCAAAAATCGAATTCGCCGCAATAAGCACAATACACCGCGCTCTCATACCGATGCTCACGGCCAACGGGCTGTTGACTGCGGCATCAATGGCCGCCTGAAGGGAATTGAATGGGGCAAACGGAGAACCGTTGCCAGGCCCAGGAGCTGCCGAGTCCGCCCAAAAGATCGTTTCACCCCATTCAAAAACCGGTGTTCCTGCGGGCGCCAGCACTTCAGAGGATACCAGGCGGTGAGCTGTAACCAGCTGCCCTGCCGAATTTTTGCCCCATGCTGAGATTTGAATCACTTCAGAAGCGGCATCCTCAACAGTGAAAATAAACTCAAATGCATTCAGATTGGCGAAGTAGTTCTTCGTGATCACTTCATTTGGAGCGATGGAAAATTCATCTTGCGCATACAGCGTCCGGGTTCCGTTCAAGACATAGCCTTCTACCAGAATCACCGAAGAGATTAGCGAGTCCCGGTTATCGAATTTGATCGTTACCAGTTGAGTGGGTCTGACCCCGCCGGCAGGACTATTCTCAATGGGACCTGTCGATAAAATCGCCATACTTATTCCTCCTCAAATTGCTAGATTTAATCCACCCCTTCAGATTAATGTATGTAATGTGTTTAACAACAACCTGTACATTCTAGCAATAACTAACTCCTGCTGTCGGGCAATAGACAAATAGAAACGCCTGTACCGTCCTTGTACTAGTATTGTGCCATTGCGTGTTATGATCCTGAACTTCCAGCTCTAAGATGCTGTCCCAAGAAAGCTGTCTACTGTATATGTTCGTTCAGCTTCATCTCTATTCCCCGTTTATCTGTTATTCCGCTGCATCCTTTGCCGGTTACCCCTATTGTAATTGATAACGATTCTCATTAATAGCCCGCATTATAAGCCCACTCCATAGACTAAATCCCCGCATACATTAACCTAGTCAAAGTCATTTCCATGTATGCCAATATTAGCTCAAAAGGAGCTGGAAACCAGTGAACTCAGCAACGAAGCTTACCGGACGCGTCATCTACAAAGGTGATCCGGGTTATGAGGCCGCGCGCAAAAATTGGGACCCGCATACCGACCGATTCCCCAAAGTATTCGTGTTCGCCCAGAAGACTCAGGATGTAGCCAATGCTATCAAATGGGCCAACGAGCACCGGATTCCCATCCGGCCCAGAGGCGGCAGACATGCGCTGGAGGTCAATCTGTCCCAGGTGAACGGCGGAATCGTCATTGATGTCAGTGAAATGAACAGCATCAAGCTAAATAAAAAAACGGGGACAGCCGTCGTCGGAGCCGGAAACACAGTGGGGAGAATCGCCCATACGCTTGCCCGGAAGGGGTATATGGCGCCTTTCGGGGACAGTCCTACCGTGGGAATCGGCGGCATTACACTGGGCGGCGGCATCGGCCCGCTTCAGCGTACCCTTGGGCTCGTCAGCGATAATCTGGTGGAGCTTGAAATGGTCGATGCCAAGGGCAGAATTATTATTGCGAATAAGAAAAGTAATGCCGATCTGCTCTGGGCTTCCCGTGGCGGCGGCGGCGGCAACTTCGGCGTGTGCACCCGTTACAAATTCAAAGTACGCCCGGCTCCTGCCACAGCAACGGTATTCCGCATCACCTGGCCCTGGGGTCAGTTCGAGAAGGTCCTTAAGACCTGGCAGCGCTGGGCTCCCGCCGTGAACACCAGACTGGGCAGCGAATTATCCATCGGTCCCAAAAAAGGCGGAAATGTCAGCATGCTGGGACTATTCCTCGGATCTAAGGCTGAGGCTGTCCGCCTCTTGAAGCCCATTACAAGTGTAGGAACGCCTACGATCCAAACGATCCGTTCCCTGCCTTATCCGCAAGTGGTCAGCTTCTTGTTAGCTCCCGATCCGGTACAGACTCAGCGCTTCAGCAACCAGTTCTCCAGCGCCTTCGGCAGGAAACCGTTCCCGGATCAAGCATTTAAGCCGATGCGTGAGTTCCTGAAGAAGGTGGAGGGGAAAGACGCCGGGTTCTTTTTCCTCAACTGGGGTGGGGCTGTAAGCCGTAAATCTCCTAAATCTACTGCCTTCTACTGGCGAAAGGCCAAATTCTACGTGGAGTGGAACAGTTCATGGATCAAGAAATCGGATGCCGCCAAAAATATATTCTACGTCCGCAACACCCGCCGCAAGCTGCAGCCGTTCATCGTGGGAAGCTACATCAACGTGCCTGACCAGGGCATCAAGCATTCCGGCCCGGTCTATTATGGAACGAACTATGCCAGATTACGCAGAGTCAAGGCGAAATATGATCCCGGGAATGTGTTCAACAATCCGCAGAGTATCCCGCCAGCCCGCATCAAGAGCTGAGTTCGAATAAAAACGAGCAGGAGGCGTTTGCCGACCCTGCTCGTTTTTTTGAAGCTATACTATGCTTGGCTTATTGGGCTGAATTCGCCAGGAATTCATCAATCTGACGCTGAACCTCTGCGATGATGGTGTCGATACCGGCTGCCTTAACCTGCTGCTGGAGCTTGACCAGACCCGCGTCTACATCCTTCACTGTTCCGTATTCCAGCGGAATTCCGTATTGCAGCATGACATTGCCGACATTGGCCACTTCGGTCTTCACCTTGCTGTTGTCGAAGACGAAGGTCTCCAGCGGATAGTGATAGACCTCCTTCTCCCATTTGTCAGTCAGGGCGTTCGCTTCATCCGGGAAGGAAGCATTATCGCGGTTCAGCGGGGAGTTGAAGCCCCAGTTCGAGAAGCCGGTGTAGTTGGCATTCTTCTCGGCGTTCGTGAATTTATCTTCGCCGACCGGATTATAGTGTACAGCACTAATGCCGTTCATGATCAGATCATGCAGTTCCTTATCGTTCTGGAGCAGATCAATCATCATCAGTGCACGTTCCGGCTGCTTGGAGGTGGAGTGAATCGCTACGCCGTTCTGCGTAGAGACGGCAACGGATTTTTTCTTATCCGGGTTAATATCGGCCAGAGCCAGCTCATACGGGGAGTTCTTCTCCCGCATATCGGTCATCAAGGCGCCAAGCGTACCCAGATTGTGGGTGATGGAAGCTGCCTTGCCGGCCTTGAATTCCTGCTGATGATCCAGCTTGCTGTTCAGTGCGCTCTTCGACCAGGCATTATTCTCGGCCAGATCTTTATAATAGTAGACAAGCTCCTTGAATTCAGGAGTCTCATATAAGTTGAATACCTTGCCGGCCGGATCATCCAGCTTGAAGCCCATCGGCAGATCGAGGTCGAACAGATTCCATTCGTTCTGCTGCTTGAGCAGGATCCGGTCCAGATTATGCAGCTTCCAGTCTCCGGTCTCCGGTACGAATGGGGTAACCCCCTTCTCTTTACCGGATATAGTCTTGAGATAGTTGGCATACGCCTCCGGGCTGTTGATCTCTGGCAGATTATATTTTTTACGCAGGTCTTCGCGGTACAGAATCAGCTTCTCCACGGTTTCACCGCGGTTCTGAGGCACCATATACAGCTTGCCGTTCACCTTCGCCTGACCCCAGGCTACCTCAGGCATCGCCTTCCAGGTCATCGGAGCATATTTCTCCAGCAGCTCGTTCGTCAGCTCCAGGAACCCTCCCTTGAGTGCCTGGTCGTTATAGCCTGCCCAGTTGGCGGCATAGATCAGATCGAAGTCCTCGTTAGCCGCCAGCTTAAGCGGATATTTCTGCGCCCAGTCGGACCAGTCCAGGAATTCGGCTTCCAGTGTAGCGTTTATTTTCTCCTTGAGCTTCTTATTGATCTCCCCAAATACCTGATCGTAATCAACCGGCTTCGGACCTACGAAGATCATCTTCAAGGTAACAGGCTGGGATGTATCCACAGTGCCGGAATCTGCGGCGGGCTGATTGGTTCCGGCAGCTTCCGTTGCTGCGGCTGAGGCCTTCGGCTCCGCTGCGTTCCCTCCGGCATTGCCGTTGCCGCCTCCGCACGCGCTAAGCAGAGAGATCATCAGGATACTGGACATCAGTGTCATTGCTTTTTTCTTATTCACTAGAATTTCCCCCCAGCTATATGTGTGTAATCGCTTACAAGAACAGTATAATAAAAAATCTGCGCCTCGCTAATATAGGCATTCAACGATATTGCATACTTTTGCAACGACTTTTAGGGCGGGATAACATAATATTCCTGTAAAAGAGCCTATCATAAAAAGACCCCGGGCAACATCCGCCCAGGTCTGTATTCACATCAGCTTCTTAATCTCATCCAGCGGCAAATCAACGGCTTTGGATACCGCCTCGGGAGTGAATCCGTTGAGCAGCAGCTTACGGATAATCTCCGCCTGGCCTTTCTCCATACCTTCCGCTATGCCCTCTTCATAACCCCAACGCTTCCAAGCTGGCATTAGTTCCATAATGGCTTCCCCCTCCTCCGGATAGTGATCTATTAATTCTCTTAGAATCTCCTCATCCTGTACCCGGTCCGGCTTAAAGTACAGATCCGCCACGGACATGATCAGTGCCAATCGGCCCTGATCCAGCTGCGCTCTCAGCTTCATGAACATCCGCAAGAATTCCCGGCGCACTTCTCTCGCTTCTCTTGTAGTATACCCCATCTTCGCCAATAACGCAGCAGCCACAGCATTATCTGAATCGATGAACCGCCGCCAGTTCTGCTTACGCAGCTCCACCTTAAGAAACTGGAAGCGCAGAATGTTGTGTTCCGGGATGGACATCTCTAGCGTGTCCTGTTCCTCCCTGACCTCATCCGAGGTAAAGATCGCAATAGGGATAATGAGTTTGTGATCTTTACGGTATCGCTCAAACAGGCGGCTGAAATAAATAAACATCCGGTCACGAAATTCATGATCCTTGTACGATTGCGGCTCCAAGTGAATTAGAATGTAACCGTCCAGCCCTTTGTAGCGAGTCTCCAGCAGCAGATCCAGCTCCCGCGCCTCCTCGCCGACAATATCCACCAGCAATTCCTGCATCAGAAACCGGGTCTCACTATAGTCGAGCATATCGCCCAGCTCAGGAAAGAACAAATCAATGAATTCCTGATAAAAAGTTTCCAGCAGCTTTTTAAAAGCCTCATCATGCGGTATAGAAATCTCTATCGCCTCCCGTGTCAAATGTCGGACTTCTTGAATGTAATTAAATTCCATAATTCAGTGATTGTATATGATAAAAGGAACATACATTCTCATTTAAATGTGCTAACCGTGCTCCATAGCGTCATGCTTTCATTCTCAAACCTCCACCTCAATAGAAGAAAATCCCTATCTAAGTGTTTTTTGTTTTAACCACGCTTGTATGGAGCAGCATGGTTGCACTTCGTGCAGGATCTCCCTAAAATCTAACAACAAAAAGACGGCACCGTCCAAATCAGCCTCGCCCGGCTGATTCAGACAGCGCCGCCCCTAAGGCAACACAGATGATAGTGATCTGATGCTTATTTCTCCAGGAATCCGGTAGACGGATTGGTGATGAAGAAGCCTTCCTGTGGCACATAGAAATACTGAATCCAGACGCCGTCGAGCAGCGGTTCGCGCGTATCCAGCAGAATCTCGATATCCTTATCTGTAGCAACCACTTCATCGTGCTCAGTAGGTGTATCCAGCGCTACATCATAGTGTCCGTGATCTCCGTGATTCTGGGTGATGACCACACGGATTTTCTTGCCTTCCGCTTCCGGGCTGTTCAGCATATCTTTTAGAACCTTAGCTGCATTGCGGTTAATTTTTACTTTCATCCTCTGGCGACCTCTATTCTACTTAGTATGAAATCAGAAATTCATTATAACATATTATAAGGTGCTATAGATAATTAAGTGGTTACTCCAGTGAGCAGACTATAGATCACCACTTCAGCCAAGTGGAAACGGCTTTGCCGTCCTTTTAAAGGACAGTACCGTTTCAGCGGGAAATAAAAAGCTGCCCCAATCAGCCATATTTCACGGCTTGCGGGACAGCTTCTCATATGTGTACTTCTATTATGAAGCGTTCTGGTTCGACAGGGCGGCTAACACTTCATTCGTGACGTCCTTGCCGCCCTTGAAGTTAGTAATAAACGCGCCGATGGAATAGATCGGTCCCCAGGGAATCCCCCACCAGCCCACCAGGGCCGTCAGCAGGGTGTACTTCAAGCCTTTTTTGACGGAGCCCTCGCCCGCCTTGATGAAGTAGATGCCCGAGCTACGTCTGAACGTCATCAAGACAACAGAGAAGCAATACGTGTAGATCACGAATTTGCCGCCTTGCTGAATCTGGCTCATCATATTGCCGCCGTCCATGTTCTCGATCCCTTTTATGATCATAGGAAATCCCCTTTGATGGTTGTTAATAATCATATACCGTAGGGATGACAGACTGAAACAGCAGACAGATATTTGTAAAAGTGAGCTGACGGCAGACGCGGATTACTCCAGCTCAGCTCCGTTACTGGCGATTACCCGTTGATACCAGAAAAAGCTGTCTTTGCGGGACCGGTCCAGAGTACCCTTGCCTTCGTTATCCTTATCCACATAGATGAAGCCGTAGCGCTTCTTCATCTCTCCGGTGCCTGCACTGACCAGATCGATGCAGCCCCAAGAGGTGTATCCGATCAAATCCACGCCGTCAGCCAGCGACTCACCCATCGCCCGGACATGCTCCCGCAGATAGTCGATCCGGTAATTATCCTTGATTGAACCGTCTGCTTCTACGGTATCTACTGCGCCAAGCCCGTTCTCCACCACCATCATCGGCAGTCCGTAACGGTTGTAGATATTATTCAGGGACCACCGCAGGCCTTGCGGGTCAATCTGCCATTCCCACGCGCTTGCCTGCAGATACGGGTTCTTCAGACCCAGCGACATATTGCCGCCAATCGACTCCTGATCCGGGGCTGCACTTACGCAGGTGGACGAATAGTAGCTGAAGGTGTAGAAGTCCACACAGCCTTCCTTAAGAATCTGCCCGTCACCTGCCTCCATCTGCAGCTCAATCTGCTTCTCCCGGAAGTATCGCAGCGCGAAGCCCGGATAAGCACCTCTCACCTGAACATCGGAGCAGAGGAAATTACTCAGATTATCCTTTTGCTGGGCAAGCAGCACATCCTCGGGATTACAGGTCAGCGGGTAAGAGCACATGTAGGCAATCATACAGCCGATCTGAAAATCCTTATGAATCTCATGTCCCAGCTTCACGGCTCTGGCACTGGCGATGAACTGGTGATGAAGCGCTTGGTATCTTAGCTGCTCATTGTCAGTTTGCGCGGATGCCGTCAGCTCGGCATTTCCCTCCGGCTTCATCGCCCCGGCCATGAATGTCCCGAACGGCATCGTGAGGATGTTGATCTCATTGAAGGTCAGCCAATACTTCACGCTGTGCTTGTAGCGGTTAAAGATCACCTCGCAGTAACGGATGTAGAAATCGATCGTTCTGCGGTCCGCCCATCCGTTATAAGCTTCAGCCAGATGGTAAGGTGCTTCATAATGCGAGATCGTCACCAGCGGTTCGATCCCGTGCTTGGCCAGCTCGGCAAACACCCGGTCATAGAACTGCAGCCCTTCTTCACTTGGCATGGCATCATCCCCGTTCGGGAAGATTCGCGACCAGGCGATGGACATGCGGAACACCTTGAAGCCCATCTCGGCGAACAGCGCGATATCCTCTTCGTACCGGTGATAGAAATCAACCGCTTCATGACTCGGATAATTAGCCCCGGCTTCCAGCACCGGAGTAATTCTCCGGGAGACCGTATGCGTTCCCGCGGTCATGACATCTGCTGTGCTTAACCCCTTGCCTCCCGCATCGAACCCGCCTTCGAGCTGATTCGCAGCCGTTGCCCCGCCCCACAGGAAATTTTCCGGAAAACTTCTGTTGTTCACACTTACATTCACGTTCTTATTCATATTCGTTCCTCCTTAGATTGAATTAGGATACCGTTTAGATCATGACAGTCAGCAGATTCTCCCGGTAATCGACGCTCTTCTGGTCCGTCTCAATAACGTCGAGATACTCACCGGAATTGGAGATGATCACAGGCGTAGTCAGCGTATAGCCCGCCTCTCTGATCGCGGCAACGTCGAACTCCATGAGCAGCTGGCCTTTGGTGACGGTATCGCCTTGCTTGGCCCGGGGGGTGAAGTGTTTGCCCTTCAATTTGACCGTGTCCTTCCCGACATGAATCAGAATATCGACCCCGTTATCACTGGTAATGCCAATCGCATGGCCGGAGGCGAATAAGGTGGTCAATACCCCGTCAACGGGAGAGTACACCTTGCCTTCCAGCGGTTCAATCGCTATCCCTTTGCCCATTGCGCCAGTAGAAAAAGCTTCGTCCGTAAGCTCCGACAAGGCTCTGATCTGGCCCTTCAGCGGACTTCCCACCGTCTCCTGCTTCACCAAAACGCTCCGGGCAGTCCCGCCGTTCTTGCTGTCCACCGCTTCCTCATCCTTGAACCCGGAGAAGAAGACAAGAATGAACCCGAGAATGAAGCTGATTACAATGGCGGCAATCGCACCGTAGAAGCCTTTATCCATCCCGTCAGGACTAATGTAGCTTGGGATACCGAAGATCCCCAGACCGCCGAGAATATAGCCTTTAGTGCCCATCAGACCGACGATACCGCCGCCGACCGCCGCCGCGACACAGCTTAAGATGAACGGCTTCTTGCGCGGCAGCGTAATTCCGTAAATGGCAGGCTCCGTAACTCCGAAGATCCCTGAGATCATAGCCGGAATCGACAATGACTTCAGCTTGGCATTCTTGGTGCGCAGCATAATCGCCAGCACAGCACCGGTCTGGGCAAACGAAGCGCCGAAGGAAGCCGCCAGAATCGGATCGGATTTCAGAACAGCCATGTTATTGAGGGCAATCGGCACCAGACCCCAGTGCAGCCCGAAGATGACGAAGACCTGCCAGAACGCGCCTACCAGCAGCCCCTCAATAACCGGACTGAGGTTGTAGAGGAACAAGGTTCCCTGCCCTAGCAGTTGTCCGGCCCAGGTGGAGATCGGACCGATGGCAATCAGCGCCAGCGGAACGGTGACCAGCAGGGTGAAGAACGGGACGAGGAAGGTACGTACCACGCTCGGGGTCACTTTTCGGAAGAAGGCTTCCAGCTTGGAGCCAATATAAGTCGAGATGATGATCGGAATAACGCTGGAGGTATAGGACATTAGGATGACCGGAATCCCCAGAAAGGTAATGTACACAGGCGATTCAAAGATCGTTCCGCTAAAAAGCGTGTACAGCGGTTCGCCCGCCGCCGTGATCGTGCCGAAGGACGGGTACACCAGCGTAGCGCCTATCGCCATCCCGATAAAGATATTGGCTCCGAATTTCTTAGCCGAGGTATACCCCAGGAAGATCGGGAAGAAATAGAACAGGCAATCCCCGAGCGCATTCAGAATCTGGTAGGTCCCCGACTCCTTGGTGAGGAGTCCCACAGTTAGAAACAGGGCGGTGAAGCCCTTAATCATCCCGGTCGCAGCCAGTACACCCAGGGTCGGCGAGAATACGCCGGAGATCATGTCGATGAAGCTGTTGAACAGACCCATTTTCTCGCCGGAGGCTGTCTCTGATCCGCCTTCCTGTAATCCGCCCGCTGTCATCACCTGGGCATAGACCTCAGACACATGATTGCCGATCACGACCTGATACTGGCCGCCGCTCTGAATCACGGTTACAATTCCGTCCATATTCTTCAGCACATCTGTATTCGCCGCCGCCTCATTCTTCAGCTTGAAGCGTAGACGGGTCACGCAATGGCTGAGTCCGTTGATATTCTCCTTGCCGCCGACATGCTTGATAATATCCTTGGCTAATGCCTCATATTTCATAGTAAGTCCTCCCGTTTCCTGATGAATGATAAGCAAAAGGCGAAACCATCCCGGCAGCTTCCTGCCTGATTTGGTTTCGCCTGCATGACCAGTAACAATCCAAGTGGTTTTATTCAGTTTGTCTTTGCGTTACCCGCTGAATGTGAATCGTCAGATACAGAATTTCTTCATCCAGGAGCTTCAGGTCCAGATACTTCTCAATTTTGAGCACACAGTGATGCGCCTTCCTGTATTTCATCCTCACCTGCTTGAGCAGAAAATCGTCCACGGACTCCTCAGACTCCTGCTTGCGCGAGCGCTGGAAGAAATAACGCAAATGGGTGATGAACCGTTCGTAGCTGACGGTATGCTCATCAATTTCGTTGTTATAGGAATATTTCACAATATTGAGGATGTCATCAATCTGCTGGGTCTGCCTGGTAAGATCTGCAATCTTGTTGCCTGAGCTGTTCATTTGCGCATTGATCAGATGGAGTGCAATGTTCCCGGCCTCATCCTCAGGCAGGCGGATACGGGTATACTGCTCAATCATTCCCATGGCATGATGCCCTATGGCATACTCCCTCGGATAACAGCGCTGAATCTCCCAGAGAAGCGGATTGTCATTATGGATGCCCTGCTCATGAAGCCTCAGCGCATGAGTCAAATGATCCGTCAGGGTCACATAGATATAATCGCTCAGGCGGGCCTTCAGTGTCTGCTTCGCATACTCGATAATGTCATAGCTTAAGGCTACATATTCGGCGGGGGCATCCGCCATTAAGGCCTTGAATTTCTCGGACGCGTCATTTCGCTTCAGTACAAAGGTCTTCTCGATCAGAGAGACATCCACCGGATCGCCCGGGCTCTTCTTGAAGCCGATGCCGCGTCCCATAACAACCAATTCATCCTTACCTGAATCCTTGGCAATAATGGCATTGTTATTGAAAATCTTCTCGATAATCAACCAAGCTGCCCTCCTTTACCCCGAATTTCATTTGGCACTGCTTACAGGATGTTAGACGGGTCAAGGTTCCTTGCAGCGTCCCGCAGGGCCCTTAACATAAAGAAAGGCAAAACCCAAAACACGTGACCATGTTTTGGGTTTTGCCTTTGCAGTAACAATCCCAAATTCAGAATAGCACTGAATTTCACTTTTGGCAACAAAAATGTTTGCGCTTACAAAACAACATGGTGAAAAGTAACAACCGAGAAAACATTACCATTTCCCTTAATTAGCAAGAAGGATTAAAAGAACATTAAGTCGAATAAGAAAAATATGTTAGTCATGTTTTACTTCCTCACATATGCACGAGACAAATAACAAACTACAGCAAATAAATACAGCTTTTTACACGGAGGTAATATCTATGAAATATGATTTCAACAGAGATTGGCTTTCAAAAAAGTTTGATGAGATAAGTACACGTCTAATTAAAGCCCTGCAACAACTCAATGATGAACAAGTAAATTGGAGACCTGATAACACAAGTAACAGCATCTCGACATTAATAAAACATGTTGAAGGTAACATTCATGAAAGAATTTTAAAGGGAATTTTACATCAAGACGTTCATAGAAATCGTGATGAGGAACTCAAACAAACGTATATTACAAGGTCCGAACTGGAAAAGGCGATCCAAGCTAAGTTTGAATTTGTCATTGTCACGGTAAAAAACATTACCGATGAAGAGTTAGAGCAAACACAATGGGTCAGAAATCGTGAAAGAACAAATCTGGATATGTTGCATCAATGTGCCGCACATTACTCAGAGCACATGGGTCAGATCATTTATATCACAAAGCAAATTTTACAAGAAAATTACAAGTCTACATCCATATAGTTCTACAGCAAAAGAAACCAAAGCTAACTTTAAGAGGAGTGCCCCCTATTCACAGGGAACACTCCTCTTCTCTCCGCCTGAACTCAGACCGATGACGAACTCACGCTCTGAGCATTTCCCCACCGCAGCTTATACAGCTCCGGCAATACCACACCCAGCAGCACCAGCACCACTCCGGTCCATTGCAGAAGACTTACATGCTCTTGCAATACGAACGAGGACATTAAGACAGCCACAGGCAGTTCGACGGCCCCTAGAATACCGGCCATACCGCCGCCGATATGCGGAACCCCGATGGCGAACAGCAGCGGCGGGATAAAGGCGCCGAACAAGCCCAGCAGGAAGCCGAACAGCAGCAGCGGTCCCCATAGCATACCGTTAAACAGGAAGGTCGGCGGGAACAGGATGCACAGCAGCACCAGGCCGCCAGTTACCATCCAGGCGCTCCGGTAGGCCGGATGGGCCGAAGGAACGGCTTTGCCGCTGAAGATAATGAACATGGAATAGCTGACTGCCGATAGTAGTCCGAGCATCAGCCCCAGCAGGTTAAACTCGGCAGCTCCCTGATTCAGAATACCCGCAGCCAGCAGGGTTCCTCCGAAAAGCAGGATCAGCGTCAGCACGGTGATTTTGTCAGGGCGTTGACGTTTGCTTACCGCCTGAATCAGCACACTGATCCAGGTGAACTGGAACAGCAGGATAATCGCCAGCGAAGCCGGAATATACCGGAGCGATTGGTAGTACAGCAGACCCGTAACCACGGTTGGCGCACCGGCCATCATCAAGAGCAGTCTATGCTTCCAGGTCAGCCGGGTGGGAACCGCCTTGGCGGGTGCCGTAAGGTTCGCTGTGCTGCGCTGTTTGCGGTTCGCTCTGAGCTTGGTATATAACGCAAGCAGCCAGGCGAGAATACAGCCGGTTAAGAGCTGGGTGCCGACCACCTCTCCCAGCTTGTAACCCTGCCCGTAGGCCAATACAACAATCGTTGATAAAATGCCGTAGCTCATAGCGCCTACAAGTACGGAGATTAAGTATTTCATATCTTTCATGTCTGTTAGGCCTCCTGAATCTTCTGTTTCGTCTGAACTTGAATTGCAGCCGCAACACACAAAAAATCCTAACTCCGGGACAGGGACCGCTGGTTCATGGTCCTTATCATCGTAGTTAGGAAGAGTAGGCTTCCTGTAGAAACCCTCGCCCTGTGACATCTGAATGGCTGCGAGGTTATACGAGAACAATATAGAGTTATGAAGTATTGTCTGGTTGACGACTCTTCATATGTTACACGCCAAGTGAGCTGGCGTCAACCCTTAATTCTTTTAAATTTGAAATTCAGGGACATAGACCTCTTGTTAATCAATTCTCCAGCCAATGAACCATACAAAGACAGCCCCCCTCTCCCAAATTATGATAAAATATAACTCAATTCAGCAGATCATTCGAAAGGAGCCTTACATATGGTGAAGACCCGTCCTCAATCCGGCGCGATCGTAAAAATTTGAAACATTGACAAGTATCGATACGTAGCAGTCTGTAATAGCCTTCATTCCAACCCAATTCATGTGATTCAAGCTGCTATCCCCAAATATACTTCTATGGAGGAGGTGTAGATCCTGAACAGATCCGGGCCCGTTAAGCTCCTCGGCATGATTGCCGGAGTTGTAATCTTAAATGTCATCGTTCTATCTCCCGGCCTGCTCGGTGTCGAGATCGGCGGAAGCCCGCTGGAAACGGCATCGGCAGTAACCCTGCTAATCATCAGTCTGCTGGTCGTCCTATACGGGAGTTACACCTTGCTCTTCAGACCTCCGGCTGCCACACCCGCCAGCTTGCAATTAGAGACGCGGGAGGATTACATTGCCGGCCTCAGCCGTCACCGGAATGTGAAGGTGCTGAAGGACGATATCTCCCTCGCCCTGGATCAGATCGAGCGGATCGAGAAGAAGAAGTCCGCCCTGCTCCAAGTGCTGGGACGCAGGTTCGATCCGGCTGAGCTCAGCTTCCGCAAGTTTCATTCCGTCATTATAGAGGTTGAGAAGCTCTTCTACCTGAATATCCGGGGGCTTCTGAACAAGCTCAGTGTATTCGATGCCGCGGAGTTCGCCAGATTCAGCGCCGGTAACGCGTCAAGCCGTTTCTCCAGCTCCCTGATTCAGAAAAAATCAGCCGTGTACAACGAATATCTGACTTATGTCAAAGGCTGCCTCGGGGCCAATGAGGAAATTCTGCTGAAGCTGGATCAGCTGCTGCTGGAGATTACCGAGCTGGGCAGCGCAGATTATAGCAATGTGGAAGAAATGCCATGCATGCAGGAATTGACCGCCCTGATCGGGCAGACGAAACTCTATCAGTAAGGAAAGGGAGATGAACCTATGAGGAAAGGCAAAACACTGTTCATACTCGGCATTATCGCCGCATCCGTCTTCGCACTTGTCTATTTCGGCATTACCTTAACGTCCAATCTGGGCAAATCCAAGACAGAAATCTCTGCCGAAGACGCCGACAAAAGACTGAACCGCATCTATAAGGATATCAACGTGACCAGTGCTGAGCCTGTAAAAGGGCAGATTGATCTTGATCCGGCATCCATCGGCGATTCATTGCCCGATATCTCCAAGTTCCCCATCTCCGTAGAAAGCACCACGGACAGCTACGTCGAGATTTTCTCCTCCACGGAGAAATCCGGAACAGGCAATGACGGCTGGCTGAATGAGGTCGCCGCAGACTTCAACGCTTCCAATCCCGTGGTCGACGGCAAGCCGGTCTCTGTCGCCATCCGCAATATCGCTTCAGGAACGGCCGCTGATTATATCCGGTCCGGCAAATATGTACCTGACGCCTTCACTCCCTCTAATGAGCTATGGGGCGAGATGGTCAAGGCCGGCGGCCTACAGGCCGAGCTGGTTACGAAGCGTCTGACCGGCAATGTAGCCGGAGTGGTAATGAGCAAGCAGAAATACGATCAGCTGGTCGACAAATACGGCTCGATCAACGTGAAGACAATTACCGATGCCATTGCAGCTAATGAGCTGGCGATGGGGTACACCGATCCTTTTGCCAGCTCAACGGGTCTGAATTTCCTGGTCACCGCACTGAGTACGTTCGACAGTACGGATCTGCTGGGAGACAAGGCCGTTCAAGGCTTCGAGAAGTTCCAGGCCAACGTGCCCTTCATCGCCTCCACCACCCTGCAAATGCGGGAAGCCGCCAAATCCGGCATGCTGGATGCCTTCGTCCTTGAATATCAGACCTTCGTTAATGCGAAGGATCTGACCAGCGGCTATGTGTTCACTCCGTTCGGGGTAAGACATGACAGCCCGCTCTATGCACTCGGGCAGCTGCCGCCGGAGAAGCTGGCGATCATTAAGAAATTCGGCGAATTCGTCCAGCAGGATAAGTACCAGAAGACGGCTGCGGACAAGGGCTTCAACGGCCTGACGGACTATGTCTCCGAGCTGGCACCGGTTGACGGCTCCATTCTCTCCTCGGCCCAGAAGCTCTGGAAGGAGAAAAAGAACGGCAGCAAACCGATTGCGGCAGTATTCGTAGCCGATGTCTCGGGGAGCATGGCCGGTGAGCCGCTGAACCGTCTCAAGGAGTCCCTGCTGAAGGGCCAGAAATTCCTCGGTAAGGACAACAGCATCGGCTTCGTCTCCTATTCCAGTGATGTGACCATCAATCTGCCCATCGGCAAATATGACACCAATCAGCAGTCCATGTTCGTAGGAGCGATTAACAGCCTTCAGCCTGTGGGCGGCACGGCTACCTTCGACGGGTTGGTGGTTGCGATGAAGATGCTGAAGGATGAGCTGGCGGTGAACCCGGATATGAAGCCCCTGATCTTCGTGCTTAGCGACGGGGAAACCAACGAAGGCCATTCCCTGGATGATATCCGCGGCCTGATCGAGACTTACAAAATTCCGGTATACACCATCGGGTATAATGCCAATATCAAGGCACTGGAGAGCATTTCAAGCATCAACGAGGCGGCCAATATCAACGCTGACACAGAGGATGTAGTTTACAAAATCGGAAACCTGCTCAACGTGCAAATGTAGACTTTATATTCTGAAGGAGGGTTCATATGTCATTCACCATGGAAATTCCCAGCCCCGAGAAGCTGAAATCGGTCATCGAGGAGCAGGTCCAGCCGGAGCCGGAGGAAGTCACCCAGCTTAAGGAGCAGGCGATTAATAATGTCTCCAGTATACTGGAGCTGGACTTCGAGTCTCTGGAGAAACGCAAGGCCGTACTGCAGTCGATTGACAGCTTCGGGATGGGCACCATGCGCTCCTCGTCGGAGAAGAACTCCCTGCTTCAGGTATCGGTGGGCAATCTGTCCAAGACCGGGGATGAAGGCGGCCAGGTCGCCAAGGGATTAACTGAGCTGCATCAGCAGCTCAAGGATCTGGACCCCAGCGCGGTCGATTTTGCCAAAAGCGGGTTCCTCGGCAAGTTTTTCCACCCCCTGCGTAATTATTTCGCCAAATATCAAAAGGCCGATGCCGTCATCTCAGATATTATTCTATCTCTGGATAAAGGCAAAGCCGTGCTGAAGAATGACAATACGACACTGGAGATTGAACAGCAGACCCTGCGGGAGCTGACCAAGCGCCTTAAGAAGGAGATTCAGCTCGGCATCCTGATGGACGAGGAGATTGAGAAGCAGATTGAAGCTGCCAAGCAGCGCAGTGAAGATGAAGATAAGGTGCGGTTCATCACGGAGGAAGTGCTGTTCCCGCTGCGCCAGCGGGTCATGGATCTGCAGCAGATGCTCGTGGTTAATCAACAGGGAATTATGGCCATTGAGGTTGTTATCCGCAACAACAAGGAACTGATCCGTGGAGTCGACAGAGCACGGAATGTCACGGTATCTGCGCTCAAAATTTCGGTTACAGTAGCCAGCGCTTTGTACAACCAGAAGATCGTGCTCCAAAAAATCGAGCTGCTGAATCAAACCACCGACAATCTGATCAGCGGTACCTCCAGAATGCTTAAGGAGCAGGGTGCTGCCATTCATAAGCAATCGCTCGAAACCAGTATTTCGGTCGATACGCTGAAGGTGGCCTTCACCGACGTCCTCTCTGCCTTGGATTCGATCAGTACCTACAAGCAAGAGGCGCTCCCCAAGATGCGGGAGACGATTATCCAGTTCCGGGAACTGGCAGATAACGGCGAACAACAGATTAAGCGGCTGGAAAAGGGCAATACGCTCGGACTCTAGCAGCAACGCTACCCATATTTAACGCAAAACAGAGCATGACGGCGGATACGCCAGTGCTCTGTTTTTTGTCTGTCTATTTTCCTTTTGCTGTCTACTTCCCTGTATTCAACAAGCCTGTCACCATTCTGCTCAACGTCCCTTGATCAATGAACGGGGCCAGGCTTGCCAGCAGATCCGGGCTAAGCTGTTCCGCTTCGACTTCACCAAGCAACTTCTCAAGCTTCCCCCTGTCCAGAAAAGGAGCGAGGCCTATGAGCCGATTTCCATCGACAGTACCGTCTGCCACGCGGTCAACCAGAAGGCCTAACGTCTCCCTGCTAATAAAGGGAGCCAGTCCTTGAATGGAATGCCAGCTGGTGCTGTCCCCTCTGGCTTGCTGCACCAACCGGTCCAGCTGTTCCCGTTCCAGGAACGGGGCGATGCCCACAAGATTGTTCACCTCTCTTGAAGCGTCTGCTGCTTGATCGACCAGCCGGCTTAAGGTGGTGCTGCTGACGAACGGGGCAAGTCCAGAAATGACATTCCAAGCTATTTCTTTCTGTTCAGCCTGACGAACCAGTTCATCCAATGTATCTCTTCCCAGGAACGGGGCCAGCCGCATAATTACCTCTAGCGTAAGGACGCTGCTGTCTATGCCCTCTGTAACCTTATTAAGGGCACTTGCTTTTACAAAAGGCGCTACCTCTACAAGCTCTTCCATCTCCAGCTTACCGGTATTGACCAGCTCTGCAACCTGGCCCGGCCTGTTCTCTGCAATCTCCTCTACGATCCGACCCATGTGCGGGTGCTCCCGATGGTCTGCGTTATCTCCTGCATTCAAAATGTCATCTACGGTTAGGCCGAATAACCCCGCAACCTGCGGAAGTGTTCCAATATCCGGCAGCGAGTCGCCCCGCTCCCATTTCGATACCGCCTGATGGCTTACATTCAGTTGATCGGCAAGTTCCAGCTGGGTCCAGTCCTGGTCTTTACGAAGCCGCGAAATATAAGCCCCAATTCTACGTAAGTCGAGCATGATATCCCTCCGAGATTATAAAATGTACAGTGCACACTGTCGAAAACAGCATAGCATTTCAGCATGTACAATCCTATCAATTGCTGGTTGAATGGCTGCATACCCTCTGATTCAACTGCTGGTAGAATTCCGCGCATTATAATTCCAGTGTTGAATATTGATGAAAACTCTTATATTTTAACATAAAATGGGTTGTATACTATTCCTGATTATTGTATATTTATTCAACCGGCAATTATTGCTGATTTCTCATCTACCGGGGGATACACCGATGCATTTTTTGAATATCAACCAGCTTACTTCAGAGCAGATTCTGGATATCTTTGAATTAACCGACCGGCTTCGTCTCCGAAAATCAGAACCGCTGCTCGAAGGTAAGACGATGATTCTCTTTTTCCCGGAGACCAGTCTGCGTACAAGGGTTAGCTTCGAGAAAGGCATCAGTGATCTGGGCGGGGCCTGCATTACCTTTCCGCCGGAGACGCTCGACAAGAAAGAAGCGCCGGGCGATATCGTCCGTTACCTGGAGAACTGGGGGGATGGCATCATTGCCAGAATCCCGGATCTCTGCAAACTGGAGGAGCTGTCTGCACACGCCTCTGTTCCCGTTATTAATGCAATGACCGCACATAATCATCCCTGCGAGATTATGGCTGACCTGTATGCTCTGCGCACCCTCCGGGACAACTACCGGGAGCTGACCTACGCCTTCGTTGGACCGCCCGGCAATATATCAAGAACTTGGCTGGAAGCGGCGCAAGCCCTGAATCTATCCTTCCATCATGTATGCACGCCAGGTCATGAGATGGCCAGCGGCAATCACCCGGGCTATACCTTTCATACGAGCCTGGACAGCGTGTTACCGGAGAGCGATGTGATTCTAACCGATTCATTGCCCAAGGATTTCCTGACCCCGGAGTATATCAACGCCTATCAGATTACACTGGACCGGATGAAGCAGACAAGACCCGGGGCGCTGCTGAACCCCTGTCCTCCCTTTTTCCGCAATGAGGAGGTCAGTGAAGAGGTGATTGCTTCGCCTTATTTTGCCGGATTCGGGTTCAAGAAAAGCCTGATCTATCTTCAGCAGGCCATCCTAATCTATTGCTTATCGCATTGATGGTACCGGACCATAGGCCCCAGCACACCGGTTCGTTTTCTTGTTCATGCAAGCCTTTTAGGGCTTAAGCTGTATATTTGAAACTGCCCGTTTCTCCGATATCTTATTAGAACAGGATTTGTTCGTATGTTTACCACATTGGCTGAAGGGGAGAATGACTATGAAGACTTTACAATTACTATCCAGAAAAACAGGTTTCCTTCTGCTCGCGCTGCTGCTGGCGGCACTTGGTCCGGTTGGGGGCGGCAGACAGGCACATACGGCAGCAGCGGCAGCTTCTGCGAAATCATATGTGTACTATGTCTCTGACGATGTTCTATACCGTGTAACGACAGATGGAAGTGAGACACAGAAGATCGTTGAGAATTATGACGGCAACGGATTAGATTCAACCGGCAAATATCTGTATTTTTACTATAATGACGGTATGGGAATTCAGCGGCTGTCCCTGAGTGATCCCGATGCTTTAATTACGAGCTTCCTCGGGGACCGGAATATCCTCTTTTACTTGTTCGAGGGTCCCTATCTGTACTTCCTGGATGATACAGGACACATCTACCGCACCTTGGCCGACGCTGACGATGATTCACAGCTTACCCTTGTCGCAGACAATGCCGATGTGAATTTCCGGACCTTCGACGTATCAGGCGGGCGGATCTACTATAATGCGCTGAAGAACAACACTACCTGGGTTGCTTCGAGGTCCCGCGACGGGAGTGGAGCCATTCAGTGGATTGCCAGCGGAGCGATTCAGAAGAGCAAATTTTATCATCCTTATGCTACAAGTATTAACCTTATGATTGACAACAAACCTGCCGAAACCGAGTATTCTCTGAACTCAATGGTACTCTACACCCTCCCTCTAAGCGGTGGAGCTCCCAAAGCAGCCAATGCCAAAAATCCGCTTGAATCCAATGCCGCCACTGCCGGTAGCTGGTCCGACCATTATTTTCTGTACAACAAAGGCATTAAAGTGGATGCCACCGGCGATGAGCTGGACTATAACACCGGCAAAGGCTTCCTGATGGATAAGAACGGAAAGATCCTGCAGCTCAGCCAGAACAGCGTGATCAGCATCAGCGAGATTACTACAAATAAGCTGGTTTATGCAGATTCCAAAGGCAAAGCCTACATCAGCACGCTGGCCAACGGCAAAATCATCGCCTCCAAGGCGCTGCCGCTGACGAATGTTCAAGATATCCGAACGGTTAGAAACGGATCGGCGCTTACCACCGTATTGTTCACCGCAGCCGATGCTTACGTCCTGAATGCCGATTCATCCTTGACCAAAATGACGGGCGTTGAGTCCGATTACTCTGTAATTACAGACGATATTCCCGGTTTGTATTATATCAACGGTCTGGATAACGACTGCCTGTACCGGTACAGCAATGACGGCAAAACCAAAATCAAGCTGTCCACTGGTCCGGTTAGCTACTTAGCACTGGTCTCCGCGAAGTAATTTAGAGAGAGAATAAGCCGAAACTTCCGATATCGGAAGTTTCGGCTTTTTTAAGATGCGAATAGATAAAGTTCAGTTTATAACAGAGACTTGCCTATGAAAAGACTTCATTCCCGGTATACAGTGGGAGTAGGCGTTATAGATAATTACAGAAAGTAGGCTGGAAATGAATATTTCAATCAAGCTAACCGGGCCGGATGAAGCCTATATTATCAAAAATATGTACCCGCTCTATCTGCATGATCTGTCGGGACATTACGGACTTGTAGAGGGGCATCTTCCTAACCGGCATGGGATCTTTGAGGATACAGACGAATACCGCACGCTGGCAGATCAGTATGACGTGCAGAATATTTGGTGGGACAAGCCGGGCATTCTGTACCCTTTCCTAATTCAAGCTGATGCGATGCCGGCAGGCTTTGCCCTCATCGCCACCCCTCCTCACTGCGCGCAGGGCGTTGATTATTTCGTGAACGACTTCTTTCTGCTGCAGCCCTTCAGAGGAAAGGGGATCGCTGAAAAAGCTGCTGTGAACGTGTTTGAACAATTTCGGGGTGAATGGGAACTGTTCACGAATCCGGCGGCGAAGAATATAACCGGACAGAAATTCTGGCGGAAGACCGTCTCCCGCTACACGCAGGGCCGCTATTCCGAGCGGACCGGAGAGACTTTTGACGGCAATAAGCTTGCCTTCCGGTTCAATAATCAGAACTCAACCCCGCACTAAACCAACCGCCAAAAGGCTGATCCGCCGGACATACCTGCAGTCAGCCTCTTCCACATGCAAGGATTCACGGCAGAACCGGCAGGTTAATCTCCCTGGTATTCTTTCCCGTCCCTGTCTTCATAATCATGTTCATCGATTCCGGCTGATCGAGCAGATTGCTGCCGAAATTCTGTACAAAGCCTTCATGGGTGCCAGAGCCGAGCGATGACCCGATCTCGGTGTCCCCGTACTTCGTTATAGATTGAATTTTTTCTCCATATGCGGCGCCAAATATCTTTTGCCGGTTCTGCCATGTAACCTCAGACTCATTTTTTATTTTGACTATAGTGCGGATCATCAAGGGGGAGAGTTCAACCTGCTGCAGCGTCACTTGAACACCCTCCAGCATGAAATCCTCCTCCGGCTGGACAATCACCGTCTCCTGCTGTTTGAATTTCGGGTCCAGCTTGAAGCTGATCTTGAGTCTCGGGGAATAATGCACATCGGCTAAATTCACACCCTTGCTCTTCCCCAGATTTTTCATTTTCCCTTCATTCATCGAGGCAATCAGGAAATTGGCCTCAACCTGCTCCGGGAATGGCTTGCTGCGGTCCAGATAGACGACGCCCCGGCCATAGAAAATGCGATAATCATCGTAACCGTTCGTCTCAGCATTAGCGCCAATCTGACCGCCGCTGTCTAGATCGTATCCGGTTTCCAGATTCTTGATTCTCGCACTGCTAATACCATAGATCTCCTGTCCTTCCGCGACATTAGCTGTATACAAAAAGATGATTTTGTTCTCATCCGCCGTTACCGCATTCAAGGTAATCCGGTAATTCCCGCTGGCTGCGCTTTGATTAATCTCCTGAATGTAGCCATGCCGGATCGCCGTATCCAATGTAGGCGCTTCTAAATCGAATTCATAGAGCCGCTTGAACATTTCCAGCCCGCCCCAGTTCACTTCTCCGGCAGGTCCGGCAGCACGAGGTGCCGCATCATGAATGACCGGAATGAGGAACAGAATGATTGCGGCAACCGCGGCTGCGGCTAATCCGAGGAAGGAGCCTTTGGTGAGTCTGCCCTGCCAGCTCCGTCTGCGTCCGCGCTCGATTCCCGCCTGAACAGCCTGCCTAATCTCATTGCCTCCGGCGTCCGCTCCGGCTTCCTTGTGTATACGTGCCGCATCCGTCAGCATCGCCTGCTCTTCCCTACTACTGTCCATCCCACTCACCCCGGTTCTTCATAATGGTCCTAAGCTGCTTCAGTCCTTTGTGCTGCCAGGTTTTGATGGTTCCCTCCGGCTTGTCCAGCAGGACTGCGATTTCGGCCAAGGTCATGTCATTGTAATATTTGAGCAGCAGCACATGACGGTATTTAAGCTTCACCTGTGAGAGCGCCCACTGCATTTCCATAGATTCGGTACTGTTATGAATGACGGCCTCCTGCATATGTTCTGCCGCTGTGGGAACCGCCTTCTTCCTTCTGCGTTGTTCGTCAATGCAGACATAGATTAGAATTCTGATCAGCCAGGATTTGAACGCGCCTGAGTCCTTAAGGGTCCTTCGCTTCATCCAGGCCCGGCAGGTGGTCTCCTGGAGCGCTTCCAGTGCGTCATTGCGGTTGCCCAGATAACTGTAAGCAATATGGTATAGCTGGTCGCTATGCTCCATCACCGCTTTGGCCCAATCCGTCTCTTCGAGCGGCACGGCGGCAGTTACCCGCTTCATTTCTGCACCGGACATCGTCATCTCTCCCTCTCCTCTCCATCACTTTTACATGAATTAGACGGAGAGGTTATGCAAACAGTTTTAGTCTGCGGCAATTATTTTATAACCCTCATGAACAAGTGGAAACGGCTTTGCCGTCCTTTTAAAGGACGGTACCGTTTCAGCGAGAAATAGAAGAATAATGTATAGCGTAAAACCTATAAATTCTTATATTTCAACAGAAAAGCCGCAATCCCCGCTGCCGGGAATATTGCGGCATTTCTTGTTATATAGGAACTATAGTTTCCTGCTGCTGTGGAGAAGGCGTGTTGGACCAAATGTATGTGAAAAACAGCATACGTTGTGCTCCCAAGCAGGCATTCGGCCTGAATGTATGTGAAAAACAGCATACATTGTGTTCGCAAGCAGGCATATGGCCCGAATGTATGTTGAAAACAGTATACATTGTGCTGCGCGCGGGCGTATGGCCCGAATGTATGCGGAAAACAGTATACATTGTGCTGGTGCGAAGGTAATCCTATTCATCCGTTAGTATGACTTAGTTCTGTAGATTACTTCACTTCTATATAGGACGCACTTAAAGCACCCAATTCCCCTTACGGAACACCGGCTCAATTGTGCCGTCAGCAAGTTCTCCGTCAATATCAAGCGCATCGGAGCCTACCATGAAATCAACATGTGTGAGGCTGACGTTAGCCCCTCTGGATATCAGTTCCTCGCTGGTCATGGAGGTGCCTCCTTCAATATTAACGGGGTAGGCGCTGCCCAGCGCGAAATGGCAGGAAGCGTTCTCGTCAATACCGGTGTTGTAGAACACTCTGTTCAGCCGGGAGATCGGCGAATCATGCGGCACCAGCGCCACTTCTCCGAGATAGGAGGCTCCCTCATCCGTATCCAGCAAGGAAGTCAGGTGCTCGCGGCCGGATTCAGCGTCATACGCTGTAACCTTGCCGTTTGTGAAGGTAACAGTAATTCCATCGACGAGCCGCCCGTTCAGGTTCAGCGGAAGCGTACTCTTGACCGTGCCATTTACGCCGGTGCGATGGGGCATCGTATAGATCTCTTCTGTAGGCATATTCGCTACAAAATAGACGCCTCGCGCATTCTCCCCACCGCCGCCGCGCCATAAATGGCCTTCCGGCAGCTCGACACGCAGATCTGTGCCCGGAGCGCGGTAATGCAGGCTTTTGTAGCGCTTGGCGTTCATGCGGTCCTGGCTCTGCTTCAGCTCGCCGATATGACTGCGCCAGGCGGCCACCGGGTCTCCGCTGTTCACACGGTTCATCTGGAACACCGCTTCCCACATCGCATCGATCCGTTCTTCCTCCGGCAGATCGGCGAACACCTTGTCCGCCCAGGCACGTGTCGGCGCTTTGATCAGCGACCAGCTGATTCTGCTGTTGCGGGTGTAGGCCTGGTATTTCTTGCGCGCAACCGCAGCCGCCTTAACAGCAGTGGATACCTTGGCCGAATCGATCCCGCGGAATAATTCCGGGTCCGGCACCTTTATATGTAATATAGCCCCGCCTTCTTCAGCGAATCCCTCCAGCATATCGGCATGCCACTGCGGATAATACCCGAACGATTCCTCAGGAGCCTTCTCGTAACGGATGCGTGTGACCGCTTCATCGTCCCAGTCTACAAGCACGTATTTCGCTCCTGCGTCATAGGCCTTGCCTACAATCAGCCGGGTAAGCTCCGCTGTCTCCAGCGGGGCGTGAACCATCAGCACTTGTCCCGGCTGCACATTCACACCGACCTTCACTACCAGCTCTGCGTATTTCTCCAGCATCTGCTCAAAATCCTTCATTTTCTCTTCCTCCATATCTTCACTGTCTCTGTATAATTATAGCGGAAGACCGTGAAGATGGCACGTAACCTATGCTCTATGTACAACCGGAAGCTGAGCATGACGTAACGCCTCCGCTTCCGGCAGCGCTTCCTCTACTGCTTATCCACCTGCAGCAGCTGAATGGTCTTCACCTCATACGTATGGGCGATTTTCTCTTCCGAGATCACTTTCAGCTTCGTCAGGCTGGCCACCTTGGCCGGATCTGCCCGGGAGAGCAGCCTCCACAGCTCGGGGTCGGACAGGGTCTGATAGAGCTTGTCATCATCATATTCCTTGCGGTTCTGCGTAACCAGCTTCACCTTGTAGCTGCCGAACACCGCTTCGGTCTGCCCCGCTTCATTGATATGGGCAAGAATCTCCTGCCGGAGTCCAGCCAGGTCCTTTTCCAGCTCCTTCTGCTTCGCCTTGAGCTTGTAATACTGTTGAACCTTCTTTTCCATATAGTCCTCACGCTCCTCTCCTAACATGTCTATGCAGGAAAGAACGGTTAGAATGATTAATTCTGTTGAGATGGTTTATGTTTACTTCTATAATGAAGTCGTTGTGACAAAACCTAGACAGCAGGTGAACCCATGTTTCAGACTTATCTATTTCCGATTTCCTATGCATTCATGGCTTTTCCGGTTGCGGCACTGTTCTTCACCTTGCCGTTTCTAATCGTGCAATACCGCCGGCACGGCTATATCAATAAAATCCGGGCCCTGGTGCTGTATCTGCTGCTGCTGTACCTGCTTAACGCATTCTTCCTTGTCCTTCTGCCCCTGCCTGACTCCAGGCATAATGCAGCCCCCGCCGGAAGCATGCTCCAGTTCGTGCCGCTGCAGTTCATCCAGGATATTCTGCACAATACGCCAATTACGCGCAGCGACCCTTCCAGCTACCTTAATGTGCTGACCGGACCGGATTTTCTGCTGGCGGCCTTCAATGTACTGCTGACGGTGCCTTTCGGTATGTTCCTGGGCTACTACTTCCGCACGCGCTGGGTGGTGTGCATTGTGCTGTCCTTTGCGCTGTCACTGTTGTTCGAAATTACGCAGATTACCGGCATTTACGGGTTCTTCGACCATCCCTACCGGATCTTCGATGTGGATGACATGATCACGAATACGCTGGGCGGCATGATCGGATTCAAGCTCTCCTTATGGATCTCCGGCCTGCTGCCGAGGATTGAGAAGCTTGACAGCCAAGAGGACCTTTCTGCCAAAAAAGTGACTTACACCCGCCGCGCCCTTGCTTTCCTGCTGGATTCCATCCTGCTGCTCGCGGTGACCATTCTCCTCAATCTGCTCTCACTGCGTATTTCGCTGTGGGCAGTTAGTATGGTCTATTTCCTGAGCATTCCTCTGTTCACAGGCGGACGCACCTTCGGCAAGTGGGTTGTGCGTATCCGGCTAAGGAGTGAAGACGGCAGTCCGGTCAGACCCTGGAGGGTATGGGTACGGTATGGATTACTCTATGGCGTCCTCGGAGGAGTGAATTCCCTGACGCCTGACTCCGCGATCTTCCTGAGCATCGGCACAGCATTGGCTGCCGTAGTGAAATTGGTCATCCTGACGGCAGATGTAGCCTTCTTCATTCATTTGGTGCTGCGGCTGATTAAGCGTGACCGTCCGCTCATCTACGAGGAGCTTAGCAGAACCCGCAATGTAATCAGCTGGCCGAAGCGGCATCAGGCAGCGGCAAGCGAGACCATGGACAACACTACAAACAATGAATAGAGGTGCAACATCCTTATGAGTAATAACGACGTTTCCCGTATATCCCCTGCTCTAAATGAGCAAGAGTGGTTAATAGAAGCAGACATCACCAGCATTCAAGAGCAAATGGCACAAGGGAGCCTAACCTCCGAGGTACTGGTAAGCTGGTATTTGGAAAGAATCCACCGGTTGGACGGCCTGCTCCGCTCCGTATTGGAGTTGAATCCAGAAGCTCTTGCGATTGCCGCGAGGCTCGACCAGGAACGAAGAGATCAAGGCAGCCGGGGACCACTGCACGGTATTCCGGTCTTGGTCAAAGATAACATCGGCACAGCAGATAAGCTGCACACCAGTGCAGGAGCCTTGGCGCTTGCCGATTGCATAGCAGCAGAAGACGCTGAGCTTGTCACAAGGCTAAGGACAGCCGGGGCAGTGATTCTGGGCAAAGCCAATATGACCGAATGGGCCAACTTCATGTCGCCCTCGATGTGGGCCGGATACAGCTCGCGCGGTGGGCTTGTACTGAACCCTTACGGATCCGGAGAGCTGTTCATTGGCGGCTCCAGCTCGGGAAGTGCGGCAGCTGTTGCCGCTAACCTTGTCACCGTGGCCGTAGGAACGGAAACCTCCGGCTCCATCATCAGCCCGGCGGCTCACAACTCCCTTGTCGGCCTGAAGCCTACTTGGGGACTGGTCAGCAATAAGGGAATTATACCGGGAATCGGCAGCCAGGACAGCGCCGGTCCCATGGCCAGAACCGTCAAAGACGCCGCACTCCTGCTGCATGTGATGGCCGGGAACGACGGCTCTTCCTCCTCTGCTGCCCTGGATTATTCGGCAGGGCTGGAAGTAGATGCACTAACAGCCAAGCGGATCGGAATTCCGCGCTTCTATTATAGTGATCTGGATACTGAAGCGCTGGACATGATGGAATCTGCCATAGCGGTCCTGCGGGAGCTGGGGGCAGAGATTATCGACCCTGTGGAGCTGCCCAATCAGAATCAGAATGCTGAATGGAACCCTACGATTCTACAATATGAGTTCAAGCACGGCTTGAACCGCTATCTGGGAAGCCTGCCGGAGTCGGCTCCTGTGCATTCTCTGCAGCAGCTGCTTGATTTCAACCAGCAGCATAGCGGACAGGCGCTGAAATACGGCCAAGGAAAACTGGAATGGCTGAATTCCTCCGGGGATGACATTACTGAGCAACAATATCTGGAGCAGCTGCAGTCTTCCCGTTCATTAGCCGGTAAGCAGGGAATTGATTATGCCCTGGAGCATTACAGTCTGGATGTGATCCTCTTCCCCGGAGATCATGGATGTGAACTAGCAGCAAGAGCAGGTTATCCGCTGATTACAGTTCCTGCCGGCTATACCTACTCGGGTATTGTTGCACCAGGCGGCTATCTTACCAAGGGACCGCAAGGTATCACCTTCTGTGCCTCAGCCCATAGTGAAGCGATGCTGCTAGGGATTGCGTATAGTTACGAACAGGCCACGAAGCACCGGCGACCGCCGGTGCTGGAGCCAGGCAATTCGTCAGAATAACCAGATTAGCCTCCGCTCAGCCGCTGACACAATCACAAAGGCGGTATCCCGAACTCCGGGATACCGCCTCTTTGTATATCATATCTATACACTTTGTCTATGCTTCCGCCGTATCCGCCAGATGAAGGACCACCGGGCAATGATCGCTGCCTAGGACATTACATTCAATTCCGGCGTCCAGCAGACGCGGGGTCAAGCGCTCTGAAGCGAGAAAATAATCGATCCGCCAGCCCACATTCTTCTCTCTGACCTTAGGCATGTAGGACCACCAGCTGTAGGCACCCTCCAGCTCAGGATAGAACCATCTGAAGGTATCCACGAAGCCGGCCGCGAGCAGCGTGGTCATTTTACCGCGTTCTTCCTCAGTGAAGCCTGAATTCCCCCGGTTCGATCTCGCATTCTTCAGGTCAATCTCCTGGTGCGCCACATTCAGATCCCCGCACACCACAACCGGCTTATACGCATCCAGCTTCAGCAGATAGGCGCGGAACCGGTCCTCCCACTCCATCCGGTAGTCCAGCCTCGTCAAATCTCGCTTGGCATTCGGCGTATACACATTCACCAGATAGAAATCCGGGAATTCCAGGGTGATGATCCGCCCCTCATCCTCCGTATCCTGCTCCAGTCCATATCGTACGGATAGCGGCTTGATTCTAGTGAATACAGCCGTACCCGAATATCCTTTTTTGAGCGCATAATTCCAGTACCCGGCATATTCTTCCCCGTGGTCCAGAACAATCTGCCCTTCCTGGAGCTTCGTCTCCTGCACACAGAAGATGTCTGCGTCAACCTCCCGGAAATACTCGTTAAACCCTTTATTCACACAAGCTCTCAGACCGTTCACATTCCAGGACACCAGCTTCATCGTTGTCATTTCCCCTTACCTGTCACTAGATTACATCCAGTGTACCATAGATTCGGGTTGTCTATGAACCTGCCGGCATCCTATTGAAATGTGTGAATCTCCCATGGCATACGTTACAGCAATCATAGTTTTGCCGAATATACTATCCTATCACAAGGAAAAGGAGGACGTTACAATGGCTATCTTATTACCGCAACAATTCTTCAATCTGCCGGCTTCTGTAGGTAAATCTTACTATGAAAATCTGGCAGGTGGCATCAATGCGGCTGTGACGGTAAACAACAATTCCGGGTTCCCCGTGGATCTCGTTATTTACCGCGTCAACGCTCCAGTGGTCACTTATCTGATCCCTGCATTTAACAGTCTCACTCTATCTGTTCATGCCCTGCTTGTCGCCGGACTTCTCAGCACAGCTGCCGGTGCAGTCTTCGGCACCATCGAAGTGGCAACCTCTGATTTCTAATCTAATGTAAGAGTATCCCCCTCATGCTCTGTTGACTATTTTTGGACTTCTCGCTATTCCGGGGAGTCCATCTTTTTGTTGTTTCAGGACAAATACGATCCATTCCGCTTATTTGATTGAATCTCTCAATTCAGAAATATATTTTGCAATCTTTAGATTAATCTCTCATTTATATAAAATTTATGATATAGTTAATGAGAAAATGATAAAATATACCAGAAAAGAGGCTATTATGAAAAAGATTTTTCTGCTTTTATTTGCGGTGCTCATGATCCAGCTCCCTATTGCTTCTGCAACATTTGCATTTGGAGAACGTCTCACGGTTCGCGAAAGATTTATTGGGAATGCGAGCCCGCTAGTATCAAACAACATGAAATATATCCTGAATTTTATGCCTTCAGGAGATATACAGTTATGGAATAATCACAAACGCACCATGATATGGCACACCAATACCAGCGACTTTAGAATATCCCAGCTCGTCATTGATCAATATAATGGCAGACTTAAGTTAATGGATTGGAATAATACTCCATTTTGGACGTCAGACAATAATGCATGGGCTACAGCGTGGTACGGACAAGGGAATGTTCCAGTCAACCTCGTGGGTGACCTGCTAATCGTTCAAGATGACGGAAATTTAGTTCTTTACAACACAAAGAACGTGGGTTTAGGCTGGTATCCTGTCTGGGCTTCAAATACAGCCGGTCAATAAGTATCATCAAGTCCTCCTAGTAAAATGAACGCAAACTTTTCAGCCCTTTCCCTTCCCAGCAGGAAGTGGAAAGGGCATAATTTACGTTCCGGGACATTTCCCATGCGCCTCGCTGCGGGTTGGCCCCGGCTGTTAGGCGACTGGAGATGTTTTGTGCGCCGTTTGGGCGGATGGTATGTGCTTTTTACAAGGCAGTCTCTGATTCAGGCATAGGTCCGATATAAGTAGATTGTGGCCGGAAAATCCGGTTATGGGCTGACTGCTCCAGCAAATGGGCCGTCCAGCCGACAATTCTTCCCGCTGTGAATGTAGGCGTGAAGATCTCAGGCGCCAACTCCAGCGCCTTCAGAATAGCCGCAGCATAGAACTCAACATTGGTGAACAGGCGGCGGCCCGGCTTATATTCCTCCAGAAGCGCTATCGCTGTAGCCTCCACATGAAGCGCAAGATCAAAGGAAGCATCCTTGCCGACCATCGTAAGGGTCGCAATCTGCAGGGCTTCCGCCCGCGGGTCCTTGGTCTTGTAGATCCGGTGCCCGAAGCCCATCAGCTTCTCCCCGGCCTCAAGCTTCCGTCTCAGCCAAGGCTCCGCGCGTTCCTTCGTCCCGATCTCCTCCAGCATCGATATCACTTCATACGGGGCGCCGCCATGCAGCGGACCCTTCATGGCCCCGATCGAACCGGCTACAGCCGCACAGATATCCGATTCCGTGGACAGCACCACCCGCCCGGCAAAAGTCGAGGCATTCATGCCATGCTCCATACAAAGGATCATATAGGCGCTGAGCGCCTGTACATGAGCCTCCTCCGGCAGCTTGCCTGTGAGCAGATACAGATAATTCGCGGCATGGCCAAGCTCAGGAAGCGATTTCAGCGGCGGCAAGTCCTGAAGGCTGCGGTACCTGTAAGCTATGATCGCCGGTAGCATTGCCGTCAGCCGCACGGCTTGCTTCAGCGTGGGCGGCCAGGTAGCGTTCTCCTCATCCCCAAGCGCAGCCACTGCACTTTGTAATACCAGCATCAGCGGTACAGAAGCCGGATACAGATCAAGCATCTTGCAGAGATATTCAGGAATCGCTCTCTCCGCTGCCATCTGCACCTTGAGCTGCGCCAGCTCCTCCGCATCAGGCAAGTGTCCGTTCCAGAGCAAATAAGCAACTTCCTCATAGCTTTTGCTTACCGCAAGCTCCTTCGCCCAATACCCCCGGTACACCAGATACCCTTTCTCCCCATCTACCAATCCAATTGCTGTCTCTCCGGCAACTACGCCTTCTAATCCCGTTACTTTAGCCATTATATCTTTACCCCTTTTCCGGTCCCGCAGGAAGAAATTCATCATATTAGGAGTATAAACTGCAAAATCTATATTGCATATTTATAGTTTTTTATGAATCGATAAGAAAATTCTATCACCTGTATTACTTAGGTTTCATGAGCTGCTTCAGCTTGGCTTCTGTAGGAGAGTCACCGGCTGGCGTGTAGATGCTACAGCGCAGATCCGCTGCACCTTGTACTTGTAGGGAGGTTAGATGGAACAGCATTTTACCGGCTTTGGCATGCCGGAATTCCAGTACAACATCCGGCGCGGAGCTGACCCGGCTCTCTTCCCATAGCTGATTGAATTCCGGATGCCCCTCCTTCATCTCCGCAATGAATTCATCATACCAGCGGTCCTCCAGGTATTGCCCGTAGTAGGCGCGGAAGATCGATAGGTATCCCCGGACGAACTGCTCCCAATTCACCGCCAGCCGCCTGAACTCCTTGCGCTCGAACAGCAGTGAGATCATATTGCGCTGCTGCGGAGCCAGCTTGGCGAAATCAAGAAACACATGCGCCGCTGCCTCATTCCAGCCGACAATGCTGCAGTGCCGGTCCGAGATGATGGTCGGGCAGGTCTTCAGCTCCTGCAATATCTTCTGCAGGGACGGATGAATCACTGAAGGCTCCTCTTGGGTATAGTCCGTGACTCCCGGCCCGGTCTCCAGCGCCAGAGCGAACAAGTAACTCCGCTCATCCTTCGTCAGCTGTAATGCTGCGGCAATACAATCAAGAACAGATGGAGATACTTTAATATCCCGCCCCTGCTCCAGCCAGGTATACCAGGTGCTGCTTACTCCCGAGAGCTGCGCCACTTCCTCGCGCCGGAGCCCGGGCGTCCGCCTGCGGGTGCCCTCCGGGAGGCCCGCCGCTGCCGGGGTGATGGCCGCGCGTCTTGCTTTTAGGAATTCTGATAATGCTTGAAGCCTGTTCTGATTGGACATCATGCTTCCTCCTGCCTTACAGTTCGTCTGTCTGTTAGTGTAGTAGTAATTATACTAGTATAAACTACAACTTGTAATAGGATAAGCAACATGAAAAAATAAGCTTATTCAGATTAACAGGAGGAATAGCAGATGGAACGTGTCGTGATTACAGGAATGGGTGTCATCTCCCCGCTTGGCAATACCGTGGACCAGTTCTGGAGCCGCCTTACGGCAGGAGAATCGGGGATTACGCCGATTGATTCTTTTGATACCACTCACTTCAAAACCAAGATTGCCGGCTCGGTACAGACCTTCGACCCGGATGCCAGATTCGGCCGCAAGGAGGCCCGACGGATGGACCGGTTCAGCCAGTTCGCGCTTGCTGCCGCAGAGGAAGCCTGGACGCATTCCGGTCTTCGGCTGGAGGAGCTGGACCGGGAACGGCTGGGCGTCTATGTAGGCTCCGGCGTAGGCGGTATCCAGACATTGATGGACCAGGGCGAACTGCTGCGTTCCCGGGGACCGGAGCGGGTAAGCCCAACCCTGATCCCGATGCTGATCTCCAATATGGCGGCTGCGATGATCAGCATCAAGCTGGGGGCGCAGGGGCCGACACTCTCGCCGGTGACTGCCTGTTCCATCGGGAACACGGCCATTGGCGAAGCCTTCCGCCTGATCCGTTACGGCGGGGCCGATGTAATCATCGCCGGAGGGGCGGAAGCGGCGGTGACCGAGATTGCCCTGGCCAGCTTCGGGAATGCGACCGCTTTGTCTACCCGGAACGGGGAGCCGCAGGGGGCCAGCCGGCCTTTTGAGCGGAACAGGGACGGATTTGTTATTGCGGAGGGCGGAGCTATTGTGATCCTCGAATCCCTCTCCCATGCCCTGCGCAGAGATGCCGTCATCTATGGCGAGGTCATCGGATATGGCGCCAGCTCGGACGCTTATCATATGGTAGCCACCCACCCTGAGGGGATAGGAGCCTATCAGGCAATGAAGCTGGCACTCAGCGAGGCCGGAATTACACCTGGGGAAGTAGATGTCATCAGCGCGCACGCGACCAGCACAATCGTCGGAGACCGTTCGGAGACCCTGGCGATCAAGAAGCTGTTCGGAGAGCAGGCCTACCGGATTCCGGTCACGGCGAACAAATCGATGACCGGACATGCCCTCGGCGCAGCCGGCGGTCTGGAAGCTATTGCCCTGCTCAAAAGCCTGCAAGAAGGGCTCATCCCGCCGACGATTAATCTGGAGCAGCCGGACGAGTACTGCGACCTGGATTATGTCCCTAACGTAGCCCGCCAAGCGGAGCTGAAGATCGGGATCTCCAATTCCTTTGGCTTCGGCGGCCACAACGCTGTAATCGTTCTGCGCAAGTATGAAGCATAATCACAGCAAATTCCTATGTACAGCAAACAGCGGATCGCCCATTCTAGGGGAGGTCCGCTGTTTGTAATGGTTTAGGCTATGTGCTGGCTGTGACTTGACTGTTCACGGGATCAGGTTACTTTTTCTCCGGTGACACATGGCTGCCCCAGACTGCAACGCCTTCTGCTGAAAGTGCTGTGAAGGTCATTACCTCGCTTGAGGCTGCTTCATTCCACTCCCGCAGGAACACCCCGCTGTACTCCGAACCCTCTATCGTCAGCTTCGCCATATGGTCATTGCTCAAGGTCCATGTGCCTGTTGCTGCTCCGCTTATCGTGCCGTCTGTGTTCAGCTCTACTCTCTGCGACTCCGCCAGCTCAGCCGTAATCTCCTTGCCGTGGTTCACCAGCATGTAAGCACCCGTCACATCCTTGGCAGTGTACTTACCTATCTTCTCGCCACCATAACGGTGGGGAGCGATAACTGGCCACCCTGCTTCATTCATGAACATCTGATGAACCCGAACCTCATGCTGCTCCCCAAGACCCGGGAACCGGGTATGGAAGATCAGATAATACTGCCCGCTTGTCTCGTCGTAGTACGCCGAATTATGTCCAGGGGAGACATAGCCTGTACCTGATCCGGCGACTTCTTCAGCTGTATTCACAAATTCATAATTCCCCATCAGCTTCACGGCGTAAGGTGCGTAGGCCGGATCATCGAACAGCACCCCAGGCGTCCCCTGCGCATCCAGCATAGCCTTACCTTCCGAGTCCTCGAACGGGCCAGCCGGATGCTTGGAACGCGCTACACGGATATTATAGCCGCCATTCGCATCAAGCCCTCCATAGGAGAGGAACAGATAGTAATAATCGGTCTCCGGGCTGTATAGCATATACGGCCCCTCAATCCGCGCATGATTCCCTCCGAGCAGCTTCTTGCCGTAGCCCTGGCCCTCCAGCGGGAAGCCCGTAGCCGGGTCCAGCTCCAGGATGAAGATGCCGCCCGAGTAGGAGCCGTAGACCATCCACAGCTTGCCGTCTTTATCAAAAAACACATCAGGGTCCACCACATTCGGCTTCTCCGTGGCATCGTACACCTCTCCATCATCCCCGATGCCGGACATTCCCGACTTCAGAATAATGCCTTTATTCTTGTAAGGACCTTCAATTTCATCGGCTACGGCAATACCTAGCGCAGACAGCGGGGAATCTCCCTTGCAGGCATCGTAATACATGTAGAACTTGCCGTCTGCCAACTGAATGACATCCGGTGCCCACAGCGTATCCGACTGGGCCCAGCTAAGCGTCTCGCTAAGCTCCTCCGTTACATTCGGTATCAGCACGTTATCGTCCGTCACGCCGGAAGAAATCTGCGTCCACGACATCAGATCCTTGGATTTGGCCGAGGCTAGATGCGAACCGAACACGTAATACGTATCCTCCACCTTAATCACAGAGGGATCGTGTACAGATACATTCCCGAACTTCGGTGGCCCTTCCGGATTCCCTCCGCTGCATGCCGACAGCAGGGATAAGGATATCAGCGCCGTTAAGGATCTTTTTCTCATCTCATCATAACCTCCCTATGTATACCCTTATATTTTGCTGGGCAAATGAGATTAAGTCAATACTTTTATTTATATTAGTTAGTTTTGTTTTAGGTTTATATGAAGTATAATCCCCCATATAACAAAAAAACGCCAGGCCGATTATGGCCTGACGCTGATCTAATCAAACTTAGTATTCGCTGCTGTTGCCGACAAGTACCGGCTCTGGATAGGCATTGCTCAACACGCGGCGCTGCTTCTTCACGACATCCGGCGGCTCCACCGCTGGTGCCATCGGATGCATCAGCCAGGACTTCACAAGATGGGAGTCCGATACCTTGTACATTGGCGGTTCCTTCTCCATGTCAATCGCCATTGCATACGTGCTGCGCAGGGCGAAAGCATCCCCCTTAGGCGGCTTGATCAAGTCGGGTGGTGTGCCCGGGATCGCTGTAAGCATCGAGCCTTTGCTCTCCAGACTTGGCATGGAAGCCAGCAGGCCCCAAGTGTACGGATGTCTTGGATCATAGAAGATCTCTTCTGCAGTACCCATTTCAACGATCTGTCCGGCATACATTACAGCTACACGGTCAGCCATTCTTGCCACAACCCCAAGGTCATGGGTGATGAAAATGATCGCTGTATCAATCTTCTTTTGCAGGTCCTTCATTAGATCGAGGATCTGTGCCTGAATCGTTACGTCAAGCGCGGTTGTCGGCTCATCGGCAATCAGGAGCTTAGGGTTAGCCGCCAGTGCCATAGCGATTACGACACGTTGGCGCATCCCGCCGCTGAATTCATGCGGATACTGCTGGAAACGGCGTTCCGGTGACGGAATACCTACCAGATTAAGCAATTCAACACCACGTTTGTAGGCAGCTTCCTTCGTGATATTCTCATGCTTGAACAGCACTTCCGTAATCTGCCGGCCAACCTTCATCATCGGGTTGAGTGAAGTCATCGGATCTTGGAAGATCATTCCGATTTCTTTGCCGCGGATTTTTTGCATCTGCTTCTCACTCTTGCCGATCAGATCTTGTCCATCGAACAGAATCTGTCCACGCTTATATTCGCCCGCAGGCTGAGGAACCAGCTTCATGACGGCTTGCGAGGTTACGCTCTTACCGGAACCGGATTCGCCAACAATCGCCAGTGTCTCCCCTTTATTTACATGAAAGCTGACACCACGGATTGCTTGAACTTCTCCTCCGCGTGTTCTGAATGATATAGCCAGGTCTTTTACCTCTAAAAGGCGCTCCATCCTGTCACCCTCTCTGTTTCTTTTCAAGTATGATCTTCATTCTTAATATCGAAAAAACACGCAATACTATTATTTTATCTATCTTAGGGGGCTTCCGTCAAGATTTTTCTGAAAACGCCACCGTCAACAATCATTATTCGGGGCCAAGCTTCCCCCTACTATGAGAATACACGAAGAGCACATCCATAGCAAAATTCCCGGCAGTTACGCGTATCATTCCCACATCCCACCCTTTGCCAAAGAATGTCGGCATCTGGTATGTTTATTTCTGCAATCCCTGCAACCACCGATGAAAGCGAGGTAGCTATTCTAATGATCATAAAACCAAGAACCCGCGGGTTCATCTGCACAACTGCCCATCCGGCAGGCTGTGCACACCAGGTACAGGAGCAAGTGACCTATGTACTGAATCAAAAAAAGTTTACAGGTCCCCGCAATGTGCTCGTTATCGGCGCTTCAACCGGTTATGGGCTTGGCGCTAGAATTGCAGCAGCCTTCGGTGCTGGAGCAGCCACTGTAGGTGTCTATAGACCGAGTACAACCAGCGAGACACGAACCGCTTCCGCAGGCTGGTATAATTCCGCAGCGTTTGAGGAGATGGCCCACACAGCGGGCCTGCGCTCTTATAGCGTGTGCGGGGACGCTTTTACCGCTGAGACAAAAGAACGGACCATCAAGTTGATCCGTAGTGAGCTTGGACAGGTTGATCTGGTCATCTACAGCGTAGCCTCGGCGCGCAGAACAGACCCGCAGACCGGGGAAGTTCATCAATCTGTGTTGAAGCCTATCGGCAGCCCTTATACTAATACAACCGTCAATTTCCATACCGGAGAACTAAGCACCGTACAGATTGAACCGGCCACCGAAGCTGAAATCGATGCTACTGTTCATGTGATGGGCGGAGAAGACTGGCAGCTATGGATTGAAGCGCTCCGGGATTCCGGCGTTCTCGCAGCGGATGCGGTTACGCTTGCCTTCTCCTATGTAGGTCCAGAGCTAACACAGGCTGTCTACCGCGACGGCACCATCGGCCTGGCTAAAGACCATCTGGAAGCAACAGCCTTACAGCTGAATGCAGAATTATCACGAACCGGCGGCCGCGCCTATGTGGCAGTCAGTAAGGGTCTGGTGACCCAATCCAGCTCGGCGATTCCTGTAGTCCCGCTATACATTTCAGTACTCTACAAGGTCATGAAGGAACAGGGAGTGCACGAAGGCTGTATTGAGCAAGCCTACCGGCTGTATACCGGTTTCCTGTACAACCCGGAAGGGACTCCGGTAGATGCGCAGGGGCGCATCCGGATAGATGACCATGAGATGAGCCATGCTGTGCAGACGGAAGTGGACCGGATCTGGCCCATGCTGAGCACGGAGAACGTCTACGAATATTCCGATCTGGCCGGTTACAGACGCGAGTTCTTCCAGCTGTTCGGCTTCGAATCCGGCGGCGTTGACTATGAAGCTGACATCAGCCCGGTTGTTGCCATCCGGAACAGCAGCTACTGATTGCTGACTGACATTCATCTGGTCTGTTGTACACAATCTCAAGAGGCCGGAATCTCAGAAGAGATCCGGCCTCTTGTGTATCCTATAGTACCAGAGCCGAGAACCGCTTCCAGGACTCAGCGAGATTGTCATGCGCCCAGTTCACATGATTCTCATCCTTGTACTGGCGCGAATAACATTCTATAAGCATGATAAGGTCCAGATACAGGTCATACAGCTGCTTACGCAGCCCTTCATTCCGGCTGGCAAAAGCCGACCCATACCCTTCATAGAACGCTGCCGAGCTCTCGAAATGCCGGAAATAATACTCCAGCAGCACATCGCCCCACATCGCCCGCTCCCAGTCAATGATGGATACGATTACCCCATCCCTTACAAAGATGTTGCCGTTCCACAGATCCCAGTGCACCAGGCGCGGCTGCGTCACTTCATCCAGAGCAGGCAGATACAGCTCCAGCACCTGCTCTATTTCCTGCTGTTCTGCGGGCAATCGTGCACCCAGCCTGACCGCATCCTGAAGCAGGTTCAGCAGCATGGACCTGAAGGTGTCCCTCCAGGACCGTCCGCTCCCGTCAGACTCTTTGCCGAACAGCCCGAAGGCTGGCCCTTCAATCGCATTGATTCTCCGCTGGTACTGACCCAGCTCGTATTCAATGGAATACCGCTGTTCCTCTGTGAGACTCTCCTTCACCTCGTTATACGGCTGCCCTTCAATCTTCTCCATGAAAAAATACGGACACGGAACCAACTGCAGACTGTCGTCATAGCTGTACACTTCCGGCACAGGCACACCGCCAGCAGCACGTACCAGCCGGAGAGCCTCCACCTCGGCACGCATGATATCCTTCTCATAGCTAAGAGTCTCGGTCTCCGGGTCCGGAGCCACCTTAAGAATGACGGAGCGGCCGTCGCTAAGCTCCAGGTCATAAGCCGTATTGAAGAATCCGCCGGTCAACTCCCTGCTGCTGGCGATCTGCACATCTGTCCCAAAGGCTGCGGCAGTCAAGAGACTAAGCTGCCAGTCGTTCAATTGGACTTTAGTGAAGCTCTCCACCGGTTAGACCCACCACATCTCAGACAGCGGCTCTTCGATCAGCACCTGCTTGAGATTGTCAACCGCTTTGGAGAAGCCCTCTTCAATGGACATCAGGCCGTCTTCATGCTCGATACTGACTACATAGTCGTAGCCTACCAGACGCAGTGCGCTCATCATGTCTGCCCAGACCTTGACATCGTGTCCGTAGCCTACGGAACGGAACTGCCAGGCGCGGTCCAGCATATTCGTATAGGATTGCATGTCCGTCAGGCCATGCTTGTTGACGTTCACCGGATCAATAACGGTATCCTTCGCATGGAAGTGATGGATCGCGCCTTCACGGCCGAGAATATGAATGGCCTGTACCGGATCTATTCCCTGCCACCACATATGGCTCGGGTCAAGGTTCGCACCGATGGCCTCTCCGGCAGCTTCTCTTAATCTCAGCAGGGTAGCCGGAGTGTGTACCGAGAAGCCTCCGTGCAGCTCAAGACCAATCTTCACATCATGTGCAGTGGCGAAGGCCGCCTGCTCTGTCCAATAAGGAATGACCTTGTTCTCCCACTGCCAGGCCAGAATCTCCTGGTAATCATTCGGCCATGGGGCAACCGGCCAGTTCGGATATTTCGCGCCTTCATGATCGCCCGGACAGCCGGAGAAGGTATTTACAACCTTGACGCCCAGCTTCTGTGCAAGCTTCACGGTGTCTACAAATACTTCGTGATCCTTGTCTGCCAGCTCCTTCTGCGGGTGCAGCGGGTTGCCGTGGCAGCTTAGCGCGCTGATGATCAAGCCGCGGGATTCAATTTGCTGCTTGAATTCCTGAAGGGCCACTTCATTCTCCAGCAGCTCTTTGGGATTGCAGTGGCTGTTTCCAGGGTACCCTCCGGTACCGATCTCAACGGCCTTCAGTCCTTTGGAGACCACATAATCCAGTGCATCCTCCAGCTTGCGGCCGCCGAACAACACCATAAATACTCCAAGTTTCATTTGCAGATTCCACCTCTCCTAAGGTCGTATTGAAGCCTAGCTTAAGCTCCGTAGTTATCGAAATTCTTAATAGTCTCATTACGCTCTGCCGCTTCGAAGATCGCCTCAATAAGCTTCAGCACACGAAGCACCTCGGCATTCTTGACAATCGGTTCCGCCGTGCCTTCGATAACAGCGGCCAGATTATCATAGAAGCTGGAGGTCATCTCTAATGCCGCAGGCAGATCTTCAAGGACGGTCGAGCCTTCTGAAGGCGGGGCCATCGTCTTAGTCAAGCCTACACCTGCGCGGATCGGTGTGGGTTCAATCTTTTCCGATTCGTGGTTGGGGGCTACAATTCTGCCTCTCAGCGACCAGTCTTCAATAATAGCGGTTCCCCCGGTGCCCTTCACATACCATCTTGGCATCGTGATGAAATTGGTTGTCCCTACCTCGACGATGGCTCTGATGCCGTTCTCGAACTGCAGCACCGCATCGAATCCGTCATCCACGTTATTGCCGAGGATAAAGCTCAGACTGCTGCTGACACTGCTCACCTTGCTGTCAATCATGAACAACAGCTGATCCAGCAGATGCACACCCCAGTCCAGCAGCATCCCGCCGCCTTGCTCCTTCACATGACGCCAGTCGCCGGGAATTCCGTTGGCACCATGCACCCGGGATTCAATCTGAAAGAGTGATCCAATCGTCCCCCGCTCATACATCTCCCTGATTACGCGGAAATCCTCATCCCAGCGTCTGTTCTGGTGCACCATCAGCACCCGTCCGGCCGCCTCCGCAGCAGCCTGCATCTCGATGAATTCCGCCGAGGACATGGCCACCGGCTTCTCACAGACTACATGCTTGCCCGCCTGAAAAGCCTGAAGGGCAATGTCCTTGTGTACATCATTCGGTGTAGCAATCAGAACGATGTCCACAGCCGGATCTGCCAGCAATTCTTCATAGCTGGAATACGCAGTGTAGCCTGCTTCCTCAGCCAAGGCGCGCCGCTCTGCCAGCAGATCGAAGGCACCGGTCACTACCACCCGGTCACTCTCTTTGATTAATTGGGTGTGGTAGCTTCCCATTCCGCCGTAACCAACGATGGCTACAGTATGTTTGATTGAACTCATGGATTCCACTCCTGTTTGTCTGATAGTCGCGTGACCCGGAGAAGCTCTTAGTTGTCAGAACTTCCGTCGAAATATACGGCGCGTCCGGTACGTGCTGATTCATACACTGCTTCAAGAATCTGGGTAACTACGAAGGCCTGCTCCGGCAGAACCACCGGGTCCTTGTCTTCTCTTACGGCTTCCAGCCACAGACGGGCTTCACGGTCTGCTTCATTCTCTGCAGCTCCGCTGTAGAAGGCGACACCGCCGGAGGACAGGTCCACCTTGGTCTCATACAGGCGGCCGGCACGTTCGCCGTTCAGACGCAGCCCGTCCTTCATATCCGCTCCGCCTTCCGTTCCGGCAAGCATGGTCTTGGCTTCACCGAATTCAGATACGTTCAGCGCCCAGCTGGATTCAAGTACAATTGTAGCACCGTTCTCCATTGTAATGAAGCCGAAGGCGGAATCTTCAACCTTGAATTGCTCAGGGTCCCACGGACCGAAGGCATTCGCGGCGTTCTTCTTCTGGCCCAGCTTATGGAAAGTGGAGCCTACTACCATACGCGGCTTATAGTTATTCATCAGCCAGAGTGTCAGATCCAGCGCATGGGTACCGATATCGATCAGCGGTCCTCCGCCCTGCTTCTCTTCATCCAGGAATACGCCCCAGGTTGGAACCGCGCGGCGGCGAAGCGCAATTGCCTTACCATAATAGATATCGCCGAGTTCCCCTTCTTCACACAGCCCCTTCAGATATTCACTGTCTGCGCGGAAACGGTTCTGATAAGCAATAGACAATTTCTTGCCTGTACGCTTGGCGGCATCCAGCATTTCCTTAGCCTGAGCAGTGGTCTTGGCCATCGGCTTCTCACACAGCACATGATTGCCGGCTTCCAGTGCGGCAACCGTAATCTCGGAGTGGCTGTCATTCGGCGTGCAGACATGCACGATATCGAATCCGCCCGTTGCCAGCAACTCACGAAAATCGGTAAATACAGCAGCGCCTTCCGAGCCGTAGGTCTTGGCAGCCTCCTGGGCACGTTCTTCCACGATATCACAGAATGCCACCATTTCGGCATCCTCCTGACGGGCAAGGCTTGGCATATGTTTGCCGTTTGCGATACCACCGCAACCGATAATAGCAATTTTGAGTTTGTTAGACATGAATACTTCCTCCTTGATTCTCGTATGTTTTGATCCAGTTCAAGCTGTCAGCGACACTACCAAGCGGCGAGCGGCTGCAGAAGTCCTGCTCCACCACTGCCCATTCCACACCAGCGCTAGCTGCTGCTTCAATGATCGCAGCCAGATCCACTTCACCTTCGCCGAGTACTACAGTCTCCGGTGAGCCGTCTTCTTTCTTCTTCAGATCCTTGAGGTGGATGATCGGCAGGCGTCCTGCATACTTACGGATATATTCTGCCGGATCATATCCGCCGTAATACACCCAGCATGTATCCATCTCTACTTGAAGCTGCTCAGCAGGCACCGCTTCGAACAGATAATCAAAGGCTGGCTGGCCGTCAACCTTCTCCGTGAATTCAAAATCATGATTATGATAAGACAGAACAGCACCGGCAGCCTTGCATTTCTCGCCGATGGTCCGCAGACCCGCGGCTACCTCCGGCCAGTTCCGTTGTTCTTCTGTCAGATAAGGCACGATCAGATTACGGTTGCCGATCTCCAGATTGAAGCGAATCTCCTGCTCCGTATCATTCAGCATCGCATCGTACGGGCGGTGTGCTCCGACAGCAACAAGCCCTGTTTCTTCAAGCAGCGCCTTGACCTGCCCGGCCGTACGTCCGAAATAGTGGAAGAACTCCACACCGCTGTAGCCCAGCTCGGCTACCTTACGTATAGTCCCCTCGAAATCCTGTTCCAGTTCTTCTCTCAGCGTATACAGCTGCAGTCCAACCTTAAGCATTGTTATTCCACTCCTTATATGATCCGGAGTTATCCTGTTCTTGCTGCCGCCGCACTCCCGGTTACCTTCCCTGAAGCGCATCACCTGAACAAACGGGCTGTAAACATTGGAGAACGCAGCGTTCTCTTGGTTTCATCCACTGCTTCCAGAGTTTGTAAATGTAGCGATTAGCGCCGCAATACGGCCTTCTCCACATCATTTGTATGTTTTTTGCTTAGCTACATGGTAATATGAAAGCGTATATAATAAAATGAATAATATGATTAAAACATGAACAATCTGCTTATCATTTATTAGACTAGGAGGGACTCATGACAACATCTGCCGCTTGCCACATTCTATCCGCCGGATTCTCCTTCCACCGCAAACCATTTCATATGTCACGCAGCGAGGGTGTACAGTATTATCTGCTGCGGCTCCAGACTGAAGGGCGCAGCCGCACCAGGGAGAACGGAGCCATTACGACCGTTGAGAGCGGTGATCTCATGCTGTTCGCACCGAATGACCCCTATTACTTGAGTATCGACAAGGAAGTCTATCCCGTCGGCAAGCCGAGGATCGAGAGCGGCGACTATCATATCTTTTGCAGCGGCCCATGGATTGAAGAATGGTGGGGACGCAAGCAGCGTCCGGCGGTACTCCGCCTGCCGATGAGTGATCATATTCTCGGCCTCTTCCGCCAGCTTGTGCTGGAGCAGCGCCGCTTATCGGACTCCTCACCGGATATCTCTGCTTGTTATCTGCAAATTCTATGTATGGAGATTGACCGGCTGATGATTGATCAGCCCGCGATCTCACCGAAGGCTTATCTGGCTTACCGGATGAAGCAGTACGTGGAAGAGCACGCCTCTTACGCCTTCCGGCTGGAGGATGTGGCCGCACATGTGGATATCTCGGTCTCCCGGGCGGTTCATCTGTTCAAGGAAGCCTTCGGCACCACGATTGTTAAATATGTAAATGATGTACGGCTGGATATGGCCCGGGAAAAGATTACGTTCAGCCCCATGCCGCTGGAGCATGTCTCCGAGACCTGCGGTTTTGCGAACTATACCTATTTCCACCGGATTTTCCGCAGCCGGTTCGGCATGTCGCCCAAGGAGTACCGTATTCACAGCAGGGCACAGGTATAAGTATTACCCCGCTGCTCCCAGGCATGCAAAAGGAGCGCCATCATGGAAGATCCGCTCCTTGTGTTTGACCTTATTCAGTTGCTGGCGTTTGCCGGGTGTAACTCTGACATGCTGGGAGATGGCCCCGTAATCCTGATTGAGTCTGCGGTTTCTTTCTGCACACCATGTGCCTGAGCGCTCTGCCTTAAGCAGCGCCTTCTGCGTTCTTGTCCGTGCCATAAGCGGCGACACTCCTTGTCAATCGTATATTCAGTGCGGCTGCACTGTCTGCTTCATTTTAACACAATATCCTGATCACTGCCCGGTACTCTTCACTATAATCATCTGTTACTGCATGTTAGCTCCTTGTTGCCTAAAGCGCGGCTTGCAGTAGAACAGCCTGTTACAGTATCCTTGAGGAGCAAGCTACATACCTGTGATCATAGGAATACAACCGGAAGAATGAGGAGGAACACTATTATGAAATATGATGTGCTGTATGACGGCGCCTTCGCCATGCTTAAGGTCCTGCTGGAGCCGGGCGAGAGCGTTAAGGCGGAGATGGGGGCGATGGTCGCCATGTCACCGAATGTGGAGCTGCGGGGTACCGTGGACGGCGGAATTATGCGCGGCCTGGGCCGCATGCTGAGCGGGGAGAAATTCTTCTTCCAGGAGCTGACCGCCACGCGCGGACAGAGTGAGGTGCTGCTCTCACCCGGTTCTATCGGGGATGTACAGGCCATTGAGCTGGACGGGTCGTACAAGCTGATCGTACAGAAGGACGGCTTCCTGGCGGGAACCCAAGGCATTCAGGTCAATACCAAGATGCAGAATCTGACCCGCGGCCTGTTCTCCGGCGAAGGCTTCTTCATTCTGGAAATCAGCGGCAGGGGCACCGTCTTCCTCTCCTCCTTCGGAGCGATTCACGCCATTAACCTCGGACCGGGCGAAGAGATGATCATCGATAACGGACACCTTGTAGCTTGGCCGGACTATATGGATTACAAGGTGGAAAAAGCAGCCTCCGGCTGGCTGAACAGCTTAACCAGCGGCGAGGCCCTGGTCTGCCGGTTCCGCGGCGAAGGGGTGATCCTGGTTCAGACCCGCAATCCCGGCAGCTTCGGAACCTGGATCAAATCCTTCGTTCCGAACCGCTCCTAGCAGCGGCATTTCGCAGATTCCGTAACTTCTTAATATTTGCAAGAAGGCGCAGGCTGAACTTCAGCCCTGCGCCTTCTGTGCGTTGCAGATGTGCTTATGAGACGGCGCGGCAGTCCTTGTCGCCCTTGCAGCCGTTCTTTTGACAGCTATTATAGGTGCCTTTGAAATCGAGACGGTGATCAGTCACACTGAAGCCATATTCACGGGCTACCCGCGCCTCCAGCTCCACCAGCCAATCATCCTTGATCTCTTCCAGCTTACCGCATACATTGCAGATCAGGTGATGATGCATATGCACATGATCGTCGTCGCGCAGATCATAACGGGCGACCCCGTCGCCGAAATTCATTTTTTGCACAATATGAAGTTCACACAGCAGCTCCAAGGTACGGTAGACGGTCGCCAGCCCCAAATGCGGGTAACTGCGCTTGACCAGCATATATACCTCTTCCACGCTTAGATGATCCTTCTCATTATCCAGCAGCACCCTCACTATCGCCTCACGCTGTGGTGTAAGCTTATAATTATGAGCCGCAAACTGCTGGCTGATATTTGCCACTCGGTTCACCCGGGTTCCCACCTTTCCGGAAGCAGAACAATTCCCGCAGAATAATTAGTAATCGTTACGATATAAGCATAACAAACTTGCCCGTCAAAAAAAAGTCCTGACACCAGTATAACACCACTTGCCCGTAATAGCCCCCCTCTGCCACTCCACGCATAGATAATATTTCTGCCGAAACCGGGTCCGCCCATTCCGAAGTGCCCGCTATCCCCATACTCTATATCAAGATCACATGAAACCTATAGGTGCTTATATTGAAACGAATATGTAAAAAAGTGAGGATGATCCGGATGGCGAAAGTACAACCTAAGCAGACGCAGCGGCTTGTAACAGCCCGTGTACTGCGCAGCGTAGCTGCGGCCATGCTGCCGTTCTACCGGAAAATTGCCGGAAACCGCAGTTATGCCAGGCAATGGACAACCGCGATTGTCACTGCCGACCTGGACCTGATGGGCAGCTTGCTCCACAGTATCCCCGCACTTGCGGATGCGGAGAATTACGGAACGAACGGGATCGGTTATTTTATCTCTTTTCCCTTTCCGCTGCCGGTTGCCTTCTATACCAATGGCACGACGATTCCGCCGGGAACCGCTCAGTTCACCTTCAATACAGACGCCCACCGCTGCATAGCGCGTTCCATCATCCCGCTCTACCAGGAGCTTGCGGTTAACCGGAGCTTCGCGGAAGCGATGGCTGCCGCCATCCGGCGTAAGGACAACCGGGCGGTAAGGGCGATGGTCCGCAGCCATGTGAAGACAACGTCACTGAAATCCGTAACGATTGAAGAAAGCGGAATAGCACTGCTGTTCAAGACCCGATTCAGCCGGTACCCCTACCGCAATCTGCTGTTTCAGGAAATGATGTAGCTGACCGGACCTGTAGAACGGGATTCATTCGCTTGCAACCTTTTCTGATCTCATTACGTTAGAGGAGTTGATACAGGCCAAACGGCCCAACCCTATAATAGAGGTGGAATTCAGATGAGTATGAAAAAAAACACGATCGCAGCTATTACAGCAGTAACCCTCCTTTCCTTCTCTCTTGGCGGACAAATTTTCGCAGCCGGCAGTAGCTTCAAGGATATCGGCCAGGTGAGCGGTAAGGATAAGATCAACTCTCTGAAGGAGCAGGGCCTGATCAAAGGAATCTCCGACACCCAATTTCTGCCGGCATCCACAGTAACTACAGCGCAGGGGATACAGTTTATCTCCGGCGGTCTCCAGCTTAGCCTGGCAGCGATTGATTTCAATAAGGCACCACAGGCAAGTGCGCTGTTCTCCAAAGTAAAAGACAATGCCTGGTACGCCGAAGCCTTCATTAATGCCCATTATAATGGTGTGAATATCCCGGCCAATATCGATCCGGCCAAGCCGATTACCAAAGAGCTGTATACCAGTATGCTGGTTCAAGCCGTGGAAAAGGCCGGTAACCTGCCGATGATCAATCTTGTCCCAGTTGAACTTACAGATGCAGACGCGCTGGACCCTTCCTATCAGGGCAGTATTCAGCGGGCGCTGAAATACAAGATCACTGCCCTCGATGCCAGCGGCAAGTTCAATCCGAAGAGCACTATTACCCGCGCTGAAGCAGCAGTAATGCTGTATAACACGCTGGATTACTTGAAGTCCGTTAGCGATGGCGGCACACAGAAGTAAAGGAAGTTAGGTTAGTTCATACCGTTCCCCCGCGTATGATAGATCAAAGGCTGTCCCGGAAGCCGTTACGGCTAGGGGCAGTCTTGTTTTTTTGACAGGAAGTACGTAGGCTTATTGTGAAATGAAATATTAGGACCCCCTGTTTTTTATTGTATTTGTAATGGAGTATAAATTACGGCGACGCTTAGGAGCACGCTCCGCAAACGGAATGTTGTTCCAATCGCTCTTGCATCCAGATTTTTTTCATTCCCCTAATCGGTGAAAATCCGGATACAAAGGCGACCGCTCCGCTGTTTAAGAGGGGAATTACAAACACGGATTCAAGTGCACTTCTTCGTTTACGTTTGCCTACCACCTCATCTTCGCGTAAACACAATGTATGCTGTTTTCCACATACATTTGGCCCATAGGCCTGCTTGCGAACACAATGTATGCTGTTTTTCACATACATTCGGTCCATATACCTGCTTGCGAACACAATGTATACTGTTTTTCACATACATTTGCTCCATATGCCTGTTTGCGAACACAATGTATACTGTTTTTCACATACATTTTGTCCATATGCCCGTTTGCGAACACAATGCTGTTTTCACATACATTTGGTAACACTTTATCCGCAAAACAGTAACTATAATTCCCTTCAAAACAATAAAAAGACAGACCAGGACTCCCCTCCCGGTCTGCCTTAATATACTCCTTCCCGCAATCACTCTTCCCCGCTGAGCCGGTTCAGGAATTGAAGTGCGCGCGGGTTCTTCGTCTGCTCCAGTACCTCCCGGGGGGTTCCCTGCTCCAGAATGACTCCGTTATCCATCAGGATGATCCGGTCGGCCACATCGGCCGCGAATTTCATCTCATGGGTGACGATGACCATGGTCATGCCTTCCCGGGCCAGCTGCTTGATGACCTTCAGCACCTCGCCGACCAGCTCAGGGTCAAGCGCTGAGGTCGGCTCATCGAACAGCAGCACCTCCGGTGAGACCGCCATGGCGCGGGCTATCGCTACACGCTGCTGCTGGCCGCCGGACAGCTGATGCGGATACGCATCTGCCTTGTCTGCCAGACCCACCTTGTCCAAGAGTGCCAGCGCCTTGCTGCGCGCTTCCTCCTTGGAACGCTTTTGCACTGTGACCTGTCCCTCCATGACATTGCCGATCGCCGTCATATGCGGGAACAGATTATAAGACTGGAACACCATGCCTGTCTGCTGGCGCAGGGACAGTACGGTACGCTGTGGAATTTTGGCGCCCGGGGTGAAATCCAGCTTAAACGTGTTCAGCGTAAGACTGCCCTTGTCAGGGGTCTCCAGCAGGTTGAAGCAGCGCAGCAGCGTGGTTTTGCCGGAGCCGGAAGGTCCGATGATGACCATGACCTGGCCGTGTTCAACGGCGAGATCCACACCTTTTAGCACCGCAAGCGGCCCGAAGGACTTATGTAAATCGCGTATTTCAATCATGCGTATGCCTCCTTCACCTTAACTGGCCGAATACCGGTCCAGCCGCTTCTCCAAGTAATTCTGCAGCGCCGACAATACGGAACAGAACAGCAGATAGAACAACGCCGCTTCGCAATACAGCAGCAGGGGTTCATAGGTTGTCGCCACAATCTGCTGGGCTTTTCGGAAAATCTCAACATAAGTAATACTGGCCGCAAGCGAAGTATCCTTAACCAGGCTAATAAAAGAATTCGATAACGGCGGAACCGACACACGGGCCGCTTGAGGCAAAATCACCCGGCGCAGAGCCTGCTTCCGGCTCATCCCCACCGAGAACGCGGCCTCCCACTGGCCTTTGTGGATAGACAGGATGGCAGCCCGGACAATCTCGGAGGAGTAGGCCCCAACACTGAGCGTGAACCCGATGACAGCGGCGATGAATGGATCAAGCACAATCCCGGCGGCGGGCAGTCCATAGAAAATAATAAACAGCTGCACCAGCAGCGGCGTTCCCCGAATCACCCAGACGTAGAAGCGGGCGATCAGCTTCGGAAGCCTCCAGGAGGACAGCCGGGCAAGTGCCGTAATTACAGCCAGCAGTAGGCCCAGGATGAATGATACCAGTGCTAACGGAAGGGTAAAAGCCACCCCTGCTTTGAACAGAGGCAGCAATGAATCGAGAAATATTTGTATTTGGCGGTCATCCATCATTTCGATACGTCAGTGCCGAAGTACTTCTCGGAGATCTTAAGGTAGGTTCCGTCGCTCTTCATAGCGGTCAGTGCTTCGTTCACAGCCTGCACCAGCTCGTCATTCCCTTTCAGGAAGACTGCGGCACTATGCGAGCCTTCGGCAATCTCATCCACCTGCTTGATCTTGACATCCGGCTTCTGCTTCTTCAGATCTAGGAAAGACAAGCCGTCATTGACAGTGGCGTCAATCCGTCCGGAGAGCAGCAGATCAATCGCCTGGTTGAAGCCTTCGGTAGATACGATCTCGGCACCGTTGTCTGTGGCGATTTTGCCGAGGTTGCTGGTGAGCGACTGGCCAGCTTTTTTACCCTTGAGATCAGCGAATGTCTTAATATCCTGATTATCCTCCGGCACAATCAGCACAGCCTTGGAGACAATATACGGATCAGAGAAATCATATTTCACTTTGCGCTCATCGGTGATAGAGACTTCATTGAAAATCACATCGAAGCGCTTCGCATCCATCCCTGCAAAAATCCCGTCCCACTGCGTCTCAATGAACTCCGGCTTCACACCCAGGCGCTTGGTGACTTCCTCGGCAATCTCGACATCGAAGCCCGTCAGCTTGCCGTCCGCATCATGGAAGGTGAACGGTGCGTAGGTTCCTTCGGTTCCGATGCGCAGCTTGCCGCTGGCTTTGACGGTTTCCAGGCTGTTCTGCTCCCCGGAAGCTGCACCCTCTGTAGCCGCAGCCGTAGGTTCAGCCGGAGTGTTGCCGCCCGTTGCTGTCTTGTCCGTATTGTTGCTTCCGCAAGCCGCAGCCGTGACCATGGTCAGGAGCAGCATAATAGTTAGACTTAGTTTTTTCATTCGATGAATCCCCTCTCGTATCTTCTTCTCTTCAGGCACCGTAATTAGTGGCAAAATGAATCGTAACACCGGGGTGTTACCTGCGTCAATAACTTTTTCCGATTATATACATCGGATTTATATTATATTGATTTTCCATAGCTTAGCTTGCCCCAAATTCTGCTCCGGCATCAGGATATCCAGAAGAGAAATCAACACAAAAAGCGACCCTCCGGCAAAAGGAGAATCGCTGCTCTATGGAGGACATAAGCTCTGCTTCTATATGGGCATTACTATACGTGCATGATTTCCGGTGCCGCCTTTTCCTTGGAACGCTCAGCTCCGGAATGGCGGCCCCGGCGCAGCAGCAGTCCAAGGACCGCACCGCCAAGTGCGACAAACATCATAATGTGGAACGTGTCCGCGAAGCCCTGCGACAATACCGTCTGCTTAGCCAGCAGAAGCGCATCCTGCGAAGCGCCTGCGGTACTCTTTCCGGCAGCGGCAGCGGCCTCCTGCATCTCGGTACCGCGCGCCGTTGTTCTTGCCGTCAGAATCGTAACCAGCGTCGAGACGGCCAGCGAGGTAATCACCTGCTGCATCGAATTCGTCAGCGAGGTTACCCGGTTCACCAGATGGCTTGGCGCCTTGTTGAGCAGATGCGTGTTCATCGGCATCATCATCATGCCCATTCCGGCCCCGCACATGATTAGCGGAAGGATCAGGTCGCGGCTCTGCGTGGTAAGATCCACATGGGAGTACTGGAATAACGCACCGGAGACCAGACTGAGACCGCAGACCACGAGCCAGCGCACACCGATCCGGTCGAACAGGATTCCGGCAACCGGCATCATCAGCCCGGAAGCAATCGCTTGCGGCAGCAGCGTCAGGCCGGTATCAAATGCGCCGAAGCCGCGGGCCTGCTGCAGAAATTGCGGGAGCAGGAATAACGCGCCATATAAGCCGAACTGGGCAATCCACTGCACGATGATCCCTGTCGTGAAATCAACGGATTTCAGAATCCGCAGCTCCAGCAGCGGTGTCTTGGAGCGCAGTTCAGCGATGACAAAAGCGATCAGCGCCACAGCGCCCAGCAGCAGCCCGATCAGCGTCTTCTCAGAGGTCCAGCTCTGCGCGCCCTGGCTGACCCCGTAAGTGAGCGAAGCAAAAGCCAGCGGGCCAAGAACCATACCGAGCTTATCCATGCCGGGCACGCTGTTCTTCGCCGCATTCGGCAGCTTGCGCAGTCCGATCAGCACAGCAATAATGCCAATCGGAATATTAATGAGGAAGATCCAGCGCCAGGAATGGTATTCAACCAGCCAGCCCGACAATACCGGACCAATAGCGGGTGCGAACAGGACGGGAATACCCATAATCCCCATGACAACGCCAACCTTACTTTTGGGAGCCAGTCTGTACACATAGGCCATCCCGACAGGGAGCACACAGCCACCGCCAAGTCCCTGAATGACCCGGAAAACAATCAACCATTCGGCGCTGCTTGGTGTAGCGCACAGAATCGAGCCTATCGTAAACACAATTACCGCCGTCAGGAAGACCGTCTTGGCCCCGAACCGGTCAGACAGCCAGCCTGACAGTGGAATAACTGAAGCCTGAGCCAGCATATATCCGGTAACTACCCACTGCAGCGTATGCAGGTCCGTCTTGAAATCCACCACCAGCCTGGACAAGGCTACATTCATTGCCGTACTGTCCAGCACAACCATAAATACTCCGGCAATAATGGCCAGCAGCGGAACCAGAATGCTGGACAGCCGGAAATCGGCTTCCTGCTTCAAGGTCTGATCCATGTCTCTTCTCCTCCTGAGCTGTCCGCGTTCTACATTGACCTGCGGGCAGATTGTTCTATATAATGAGTGAACGGACAACTGTCCGTAAGTGCAATTCATAGTCTACGGACAATTGTCCGATGTGTCAATTCTTTTCTGAAAGGGGTACTCATGAAAAAGCCAGACACCGATGCTGCACAGCTCCCGCGCTCAGCTCCGCAAGCCATAGAATCTGCTCCGCCCGGGTCCGCCGATCCTTATGTACAGCGGATTCTTGAAGCTGCCCGCCAGTTGTTCACCGAGAGCGGTCTTGAGGCGGTCAGCATGTACAGCATTGCCAAGCGGGCAGGCATAGGACAAGGCTCCCTGTACCGCCGCTTCACGGACAAGGGTGAGATCTGTTCTGCACTGCTGAAGGGCAGCGCAGATCAATTCCTGTCCGGGCTGGAGCAGCAGGTGGCTGCCAGTGCCGGTGAAGCTCCGGCTCTCGCTCAGCTGCAGAGCAGCATTGAGCAGATTGCCGATTTCATTGAGCAGTATGCCGAGCTGCTGAATATGATCAAAGCCGAGTTCACCGGCAAGAAGCAGCTGACCCAGTTTGAGCATCCTTTTTTTCAGCGGCTGGGGGTGATGATGACAGAGCTGCTGCAGCGTGCTGCGGAGGGCGGTGAGATTATTGACATTGATCCTGCCTTTGCCGCCACGGCCTTAATCTCTGTTCTCAGCCCTGATCTGTACCTGTATGAGCAGAAGCGGCACCACTCCTCCAAGCTGGACATCTCCCGGGGCATCGTCACCTTGTTCGTGACCGGTCTGGCGAAGCGCTGACCGCCTGCTCTTTACAAGAGGGGAATTTGTGGTATATTAAGTAGCAATTACGAATTCAATAGCAACATTATTCACTAGGGGAGTCGGCCGACTGAGACGGAGCTTAAGCTCCGGACCCTTTGAACCTGATCTGGATCATACCAGCGGAGGGAAGTGGAGCAGAATGTATCAGTGGTTCCCGTCACAGGGCCGCAGCTGACTGTACCTTCCGCCCCATTCATTCCTCCGGGAATGAATGGGGCTTTTTTGTGCTCAACACAGTATCTATATCAATCAATCCAGGAGGTTTCGTACATAGTCTTATGATCAACATTAGCAATCTATCCTATGCTTTCGGGACGGGTTCGTCCCGGACCCCAGTCTTCTCAGGGCTATCCATGAATGTGCAGCGCGGCGAATTCATTTCTGTCGTAGGCGGAAGCGGATGCGGCAAAAGCACTTTGTTCAAAATCATCGCCGGTCTGCTAGAGCCGGGCAGCGGCAGAATTATGCTGAACGGAGCCGAGTCCATTACAGCAGCGAAGAGGCTGGGCAGTGTGGCCTACATGCCGCAGCAGGATCTCCTCCTCCCTTGGCGCACCGTGCTGGACAATTGTCTGCTGCCTTGGGAACTCAAGCGCAGCCGTCCCAAAGCGGCCGCTGTGGCCGAGATCCGTACCCTGCTGCAACGCTTCGGCCTTGAGGGAACCGAAGGGGCTTATCCCCAGGAGCTGTCCGGCGGTATGCGCCAGCGCGTGGCGGTCCTCCGCACCGTGGCGGCGGGGAATGATCTGCTGCTGCTCGATGAGCCGTTCGGGGCGCTTGATGCCATTACCAAGCGTTCATTGCAGCGCTGGCTGTTGGAGTTATGGGCAGAGCTGGACAAGACGGTGCTGTTCATCACCCATGATCTGGAGGAGGCTCTGCTGCTCAGTGACAGAATCTATCTAATGACGGGCAGTGGCGGCAGCGGGATGCAGGAATTCCCAGCCGGTCTCCCCCGCCCGCGTCATCACAGTCTGAACTATGAGCCGCAGTTCGCCGCCCTGCGCCAGGAATTGGAGCTGAAGCTATATGAGAACCGCCGCTCCTAGAAGATTGCTCCAGCATTACGGTCCGGCTGCCCTGCTCGCCCTGCTGACGCTTGCAGTCTGGGAGACTGTAGCCCGGCTGGGCCTGGTTCCTCCCTTCATCCTTCCGGCTCCGTCTGCGGTGTGGATGGCATTGATGGAAGAGCGCCATCTATTGTTCGGGGTACATCTGCCCGCCACACTGCTTGAAGTGCTCACAGGCTTCGCACTATCCGTGGTCTGCGGCAGCCTGCTGGGAATCGCCATGCATCTGTTCCGTCCGCTGGCCAAGGCGCTGTACCCGCTGCTGATTATCAGCCAGACGGTTCCGCTGATCGCCCTCTCTCCCCTGTTCATCATGTGGTTCGGCTACACCCTATGGAGCAAGGTCGCCGTTGTCTTCCTGACCGCTTTCTTCCCGGTGGTCATCGGCACCTATGACGGGTTGTCCAAGAACACGGACGCCTACCGGGAGCTGCTGCTGACATATGGCGCGAACCGCTGGCAGATTCTCGGGAAGGTGGGCGTTCCGCTGGCTTTACCCTCTTTTTTCTCCGGGCTGAAGCTGTCGGCTGTGTACTGTGTGATTGGTGCAACCATTGGGGAATGGCTTGGGGGCAGCCAGGGGCTGGGCTATTTCAGCCGCAGAATGGCCGGGAATCTGCAGAGCGCCAAGATGTTCGCCGCTGTTGTCTTATTATCCCTGCTCGGTATCCTGCTGTTTCTGGCAGTCGCCGCGCTGGAGAAGATTATTCTGAAGAAAAGAGGACGTTATTCATGACTACTATCCGCTATACCCGTTATCTGTTGAGTGGAATATCAAAGCCAGTCAAGCTGCTGCTGCCCGCTCTGCTGCTATGTATGCTGCCTGTCCTGGCAGGCTGTGCCAATACGGACAATCCGGCGGCCTCCGGCTCCCCGGCTGCTGCACCCTCTACCTCTGAGGCCGGGGCGGGGACCGGGGCTAAAGGCGGGGCCCATAAGCTGACGATTATGCTCGATTGGTATCCCAATGCTGTCCACTCCTTTTTGTATGCGGCAGAGGCTGAAGGCTATTTCGCTGAGGAAGGTCTGGAGGTTGAGATTCAGATGCCGGCCGATACCAATGATGCGCTGAAGCTTGTTGCTGCGGGGAAGGTGGATCTGGCACTCAGTTATCAGCCCCAGGTGCTGATGGCACGGGGTGAGCAGATTCCAGTCAAGTCGATTGCCGCGCTGGTGCGTCATCCGCTGAATCATCTCATGGTAGCCGCAGACAGCGGCATTACCCGCCCCGGAGAGCTGTCCGGCAAGCAAGCCGGATATTCCTCCGTCCCGTTGTATGAAGCCATGCTGAACACGATGGTCAAAAGCGACGGCGGGGACCCTTCCTCCCTCAAGCTGGTGGATGTCGGCTATGAGCTGATCCCTGCTCTCTCCACCGGACGGGTGGATGGCATTATGGGCGGGTTCATCAACCATGAGCAGCTGATTCTGGAGCAGGAAGGCCATCCGGTCCGCTCCTTCAATCCCGTGGATTACGGGGTCCCGGATTATTATGAGCTGGTGCTGGTCGCCAGTGAGCAGGGACTGCAGGATTCACAGGGCTTTTATCAGAAATTCGTGGATGCCATCAGAAAAGGCCAGCAGTATGTAGCCGATCACCCGGATGAAGCGCTGAAGCTGCTGCTCGCCCATCAGGAGGATACCGCACCGCTGGATGAAGCCATTGAACAGCGCAGTCTGGAGATCCTGCTGCCGCTGATGGATGCCGGTTCCCAGCCCTTCGGCTATCAGGACAGCGCATCATGGGAGAAGGTGAACCAGTGGCTGAGCGAGAACGGTCTGCTGGCTGCCGAAGTGGATGTTAAGAATGCTTTTATTAATTTTTAATTACATCTTTCAGGAGGAATTCATATGTCTTATCTGTCCAAAGTACGCCAGGCGAATCCGCTGGTGCATAATATCACGAATATCGTAGTCGCTAACTTCACAGCTAATGGGCTTCTGGCCCTGGGAGCTTCGCCGTTCATGGCCGATGCCATTGAAGAAGTAGCGGATGTCGCCGCCATGTCCGGCGCGGTTGTGCTGAACATCGGTACACTGAATGAAGCTGCCATTGCTTCCATGATCGAAGCCGGAAAGGCTGCGAACCGCCACCATGTACCGCTCGTGCTTGATCCCGTTGGAGCCGGTGCTACTGCCTACCGCACGGATGTTACAGCTAAGCTGCTCCGTGAGCTTCAGCTTACTGCCCTGCGCGGCAATGTGGCCGAGGTTGCCAATGTGGCCGGGGAGAGCTGGGCCAGCAAAGGCGTAGATGCCGGAGCAGGCGAAGGCGATGTAGTCGCTCTAGCCAATAAGGCGGCGCAGAAGCTGAACTGTGTCGTGATTATCACCGGCAAGGAAGACATCATCACAGACGGCAAGCGCACTTATATCGCCAGCAACGGCCACTCCATCCTGACCCGGGTAACCGGAACCGGCTGCCTGCTCAGTGCGGTGGTGGGTGCATTTCTTGCCGTAAGCGGCGGGGAGGTGCTTGAGGCGGCTGCCGAGGCCCTCTCCTTCTACGGCGTGGCAGCAGAGCTTGCCGCTGAGGCGGCTGAAGCCCAAGGTCCGGGCAGCTTCCAGATTGGGTTCCTGAATCAATTGTCACTAGTGACCCCGGAGCAATACAGCAGCCGCTCACGGCTGAAGCCGCTCGCCGAAGCCTAGACCGTACAGCCAAAGGAGAGAACAAGATGACTAGCATACGCAAAGCGTTGACCATTGCCGGCTCTGACAGCGGCGGCGGGGCCGGAATTCAGGCGGATTTGAAGACGTTTCAGGAGCTGGGAGTGTACGGCATGTCTGCACTTACTGCACTCACCGCCCAGAATACACTAGGTGTCCAGGGAGTCTTTCCGATCGAGCCGGAGACCGTTGCAGCCCAGCTGGATTCGATCGGCAGTGATCTGCCGCCGGATGCCGTCAAGACCGGGATGCTGTTCAGTGGTGACATCATCCGCGTAGTTGCCGGTAAAGTGCAGCAGTACGGCTGGCAGCAAAAGCTGGTGATCGATCCGGTCATGGTCGCCAAGGGCGGCTCACAGCTGCTGCTCCAGGAGGCAGTACAGGCGCTGATTACAAGCCTGCTTCCTCTCTCGCTTGCCATCACCCCCAATCTTCCTGAAGCAGAGATGCTGACAGGTATGAAGATTCAGGGCCGGGAAGACCGGGAACAGGCGGCAAGACTGCTTCATCAGATGGGACCCGAGTACATTATCTTAAAGGGCGGACATGACCCCTCAGGAGATGAGGCAGTGGATCTGCTCTATGACGGACGGGAATTCCAGTATATGTCCAGCCCGCGGATTGCGACGAAGCATACTCACGGGACTGGCTGCACCTTCTCGGCTGCGGTTACGGCAGGTCTTGCGCTGGGCCATTCCATGCCTGAAGCCGTCCTTACCGCCAAAGCCTTCATTCAAGCGGCGATTGAGGATAGTCTGAATATCGGGGCCGGGCAGGGGCCGACGAATCATTTTGCTTATGGGAACCGGATGAAATCAAGGGGGTTAACGCTATGACACGGATTGACAGCGAGGATATGCGCAGACTGCTGAAGCTGTACTTCATTATGGGCAGTGTGAACTGCCGCCTCTCACCGGAGGACACTTTAACCGCTGCTGCCGCTGGGGGCATCACTCTGTTCCAGTTCCGGGAAAAGGGTCCTGCTGCGCTCAAAGGCGCCGCACTGCTCCGTCTCGGGCAACAGCTCCGGCAGATATGCCGGGCCTATAACATCCCGTTCATCGTGAACGATGATCTGGAGCTTGCCGCTGCGCTGGATGCCGATGGCATTCATGTCGGCCAGGATGACCTGCCTGCCCGGTTAATCCGGGAGCAGCTCGGTAAGCATAAGATCATCGGAGTCTCCGCACATAATCTGACGGAAGCCCGGCAGGCTATCGCGGACGGCGCCGATTATCTCGGAGTCGGTCCTGTCTATCCTACTTCGTCCAAGGATGATGCCCAGGCCGTCCGGGGAACTACTGTCATTGAAGAGCTAAGACGAAGCGGCCTGAGCATTCCTGTGGTGGGAATCGGCGGCATCTGCCTGGAGAATGCCCCACCGGTCATCCGGGCGGGTGCGGATGGTCTCTCCATCATCTCGGCCATTGCCGGAGCTGAGGATATACGCAAGACCACGCGTAGGTTCGCGCAGCTCGTCACTGCTCCTTCTTCATAATTTCAAACCAGGCACGCTGCGGGTGGAACGATGCTGGTGGAACAATGCGGGTGCCTCATGCCACGCATAGGAGTACCTCACTTTTCCATCCGTCTGCTTTGTGGCGACATATGGCGTTAACCAGGGCGCACGCACATTATGATCGGTTTTCCGATTACATTCAGCTTACGTGGCGCGCCCAATCCAATTATGATCGGTTTTCCGATTAGATTTCGCCTACGCGGCGCATCCAGTCCAATTATGATCGGTTTTCCGATTACATTTGGCCTACTTGGAGCGCCCAATCCAATTATGATCGGTTTTTCGATTACATTCGGCCTACGTGGCGCGTCCAGTCCAATTATGATTGGTTTTCCGATTACATTTGGATTACGCTCCCCCTCTGTCCCCGCGTAATCTGCCCATAACAATAGTAGAATAGAATTGTCCGTCGGCCAGCCGCTTATCTCGGCGCAGGACACCTTCGACCTCGAAGCCAAGGCTCTCATAGAGCCGGATCGCCTTGTCATTCCTCTCCAGAACCTTCAAGCTCAGCTTATCCAGACTGATGGTATCCGCCCAGATGATAGACTGCTCCAGCAGGCTCCTGCCGATTCCGTATCCCCAGAACTCCTGCAGCACCCCGACTCCGAACTCGGCCTGATGGGCCAGCCTGCGGAGCGGACTTCCTTGACATCTGGCGAAGCCCGCCAGCCTGTCCTGAACCTCGGCAACCAGGAACAGGTTCGTGCCGCTGGCCGTATCCGCCGCTATAAGCGAGCGGAAGCCCTCCGGGTCGATGAACCCTTCCCCCTGGACCCGGTCTAAATTCTCCGTCTCCCCGTCGACCTTCAGCCTCAGCGCGGACAACTGCGGGGCATCCTGCGGCGCGGCGGATCTCACCGTGTAGCGAAGCCCTTTATTTTCATATCCCTGAGCATCAATAATCATTCTGTTCCTCTCCTCCCAGTCTTAGGACTACAACCTCGTTATACGGTTCATGCCAGCCTATCCAGTATAGCATTTACATCCGGATAATCCAGGCGTATAATGCCCATGTCAGACCCTGCGCCGGATTATTTTTACATATATCGCATCCTAAAAATTCAAGCAAAGCTGGTGACCCTATTGTCGAGAGGCTTCAGAGCCATGGGACCCGGAGGAGGCTTCGGGCCTGGCAAATTAAAGTTCGATGAGGAGGAGGCGAAGCCGGATATATCCAAAGCGCTGCTATTACGCATCGTCAAATATTTCGCTCCGTACTGGAAGCAGACGCTGCTGGTGATGACCGTGCTGTGCATCTCCGCAGTGCTGGGGCTGCTCCCTCCTATCCTGATTCAGCAGATCATTGACCGGGCGCTCCCGGACAAGAATCTGCAGCTGCTCTTCCTGCTGGTTGCCGCCTCGCTGGCTACAACGGTTGTGTCAGGACTGCTCGGCGTGCTGCAGAATTATTTGAACTCTTTTATCTCCCAGAATATTGTCCATGATATGAAAAACCAGATGTACCGCCATCTGCAGAGCATGCCGCTGCAGTTCTACTCAGGCGTCAAGCAAGGCGAGGTCATTACCCGGATGACCAGTGACATTGCCGGAATTCAGGGCGTATTCAACAGCACCATCGTCAATTGTGCCAGCAATCTGTTCATTCTGATCTCCACGGCGGTAACCCTGTTCATCATGAACTGGAAGCTTGCCCTGCTAGGCATTCTGGTCATTCCCTTATTCATCGTGCCGACCCGCAAAATGGGCAATGTCCGCTGGAAGCTGGCCAAAGAGACGCAGGAGAAGATCTCGGAGCAGAATCAGATCATTGAAGAGACGCTCAGCCTCAGCGGGTACATGCTTATGAAGCTGTTCACCAGAGAGGACACCGCGCTGGCAAGCTTCCAGACCGTAAACGCCCAAGCAACACGGCTGCAAATCCGCGAATCGATGGCCGGCCGCTGGTTTATGCTGGTCCTTACCACCTTCACCAGTATCGGGCCGATGCTGATTTATCTGTACGGGGGTTATTTATTCATCCAGGGAGAGCTAAGCATTGGAGCAATTATCACCTTCGTGGCACTACTGAGCAGATTGTATCTTCCGGTTATGCAGATGACCAATCTCTATGTGGATGTGAACCGTTCGGTGGCGCTGTTTGAACGGATTTTTGACTATTTTGATATGGACCCGCTGATTGTGGATGCTAAGCTGGCTCTTCCAAGCCGGGTTGAGGGACAAGACATCGTCTTCGAGCAGGTGAATTTCGCCTACGCCCCGGACAAGCCCGCTCTGAGCGGGATCTCCTTCACGGCAGCCGCCGGATCACTGACTGCCCTGGTCGGACCCAGCGGAGCAGGCAAAACCACCATTACCAACCTGATTCCCCGGCTCTATGAGCTGGATTCAGGCGTGATCCGTATCGGCGGCAAGGACATCCGCGAGTTCACGCTGCACTCGCTTCGCTCCCAGATTGGCCTAGTCACCCAGGACACGTACCTGTTCAACGGGACGATCCGCGAGAATCTGCTCTATGCCAACGCTGAAGCCACGGAAGCCGAGCTGACGGCCGCCTGCGAAGCTGCTTACATTCATGATTTCATTCTGAAGCTGCCTGAGGGCTACAACACGGTTGTCGGCAACCGGGGAATCAAGCTGTCCGGCGGTGAAAAGCAGCGGATGTCCATTGCGCGCGTGCTGCTCAAGAATCCGCCCATCATCATTATGGACGAGGCCACCTCGTCGCTGGACACGGTATCGGAATATTACATCCAGCAAGCCATGCATGAATTGCTGCGCGGCAAGACCAGCATGGTCATCGCCCACCGTCTCTCCACCATCATGGCAGCCGACAATATTCTGGTTGTTCAGGACGGCAGAATTGTGGAGTCGGGGCCGCACGCTTCCCTGCTGGCAGAGAATGGGGTATACCGTGATTTGTACAACAAGCAGTTTCAGCGGGAAGATTCATAAGCCAATAGCGCGGCCGCACATAAAAAGGGATTCCCGGAGCAGCATCACCTGCTCTGGGAATCCCTTCTCTTCCTGTCCGCGATCAGTCCGGCTTATCGCGTAGTACGCAGCGGCTTCAGCTTGTCCATCCAGCCGCTGATTTGTTCTGCCGTGTCCGTGCTGCGCAGCAGCCGTTGATATTCGTCCACATACCCGCCGTCACCGGCAAGCTGTCCAGCCCACTCATGGAACTCTTCGAACCGTGTCAGTGCGATACTACGCTTCCCGAGAATCAGGTAGGCGTTCAGCAGCTGCTCTAACGTCTGCTCGGACGGATTGTTTTTATACTCCTGCTCACTGAGCTGAAGCTGATCGTCCGCATATCGCTTGGTAAGCAGCTTATCCGGCACATAATTCGTCCCTTCCAGCTGGTAAATGCCCATCAGCGCCGGACCCAGGGGGGATTGGCCCGGATAAGGACTGGCCAGCAGATCCTCGCTCCCGTCCTGATCCACATCCTCATAATTCACGCTGAACAGATCGTTAACGGTTACCTGCATCGTTCCGTCAATCTCCTCTACCACAATAGACGCGTACGACGGACGGTTATCCATCAGACTGAACAAGAAGGTATTCCGGTTGTTCTGTACCACCGCTTCAGCCCAGAGCTGCTCCTCCTCATTCCAAATGCCGCCGCCTTCCAGGGTAAGCCCGGCCTTCTTGCTGTCAAAGACCATTTTGCCCTCCTTAACGATGGCGAACTGTGTATAGCTGAACTCTCCCTTATTCCAGTAATACACCTGAAAAATCTGCCCGTTCAACTGAACCGCATCCATATGTACGAATCCCGAATACTCATCTGCAATCTCAGGGGACACTTCCGCAAGCGCTGCAGCAGCCGCGTCTTCCTCCTGATGCCCTCCCGGTGCTGCTGAGAGATCGGCTGCCGGGGAAGCGGTTGGCGCTGCAGACGGATCTGCTGATCTGCCATCCCCTGTTCTTGAGCAACCCGCTATGATCGCTAAGGCTATCAATAAGCTTATAATCCGCATGTAATCCTCCTAAATGTCGTGTCGTGGTAGCATGACTTCCTGTATACCCGTCCGGGAGCCCGCTTCGGAAGCCTGCATTGGTATGTGAGCTGCGGCTAACCTTCCAGTCTGGCATGAAGCTCTGCGAGCTCTTCCTCCGTCAGCCGTCTCCACTGCCCTTGCGGAAGACCGCTGAGCGTGATATGCATAATCCGTATCCGCTCCAGGCGGAGCACACGGTAGCCCAGCGCCTTGCACATCCGGCGGATCTGCAGATTCAGCCCTTGGGTCAGAATAATCATGAACTCCTGATCCGAGATCCGCCGGGTGAGGCATGGCTTGGTCCGGGTCTCCAGAATATCTACACCCGCTGACATCTCCGCCAAAAAGTCTTCCGTGACCGGCTTATCCACGCTCACCCGGTATTCCTTCTCATGACTATGCTCGGAACGCATCATCCGGTTGACAATCGACCCGTCATTGGTCAGCAGAATCAGCCCTTCCGAGTGCTTGTCCAATCTGCCGACGGCAAAAATCCGGGATGGATAGTTGATATAATCTACTATATTCCCTTCCACATGCCGGGCGGCTGTACAGGTAATGCCTACCGGCTTGTTCAGCGCCAGGTAGACCCGCTCCTCCCGGTCTGGAGTCACAGTAATTCCGTCTACAGCTACCGTATCTCCAGGCTCCACGCTTGCTCCAGGCGTACAGACCTGCCCGTTAATCGTGATCCTTCCGGCGGCAATCAGCCGGTTCGTCTCTCTGCGCGGATAGACACCGGTCTCACTGATATATTTGTTAATTCTCATGAAGTACCCGCTTTCAGGTCCTACATATGAAAGAACACCTGATTCACATAGCCATCAGATGTTGCCTCCAACCTATAACCCTTATATTTGGTAATTATCAATGGGCAGATGTCCGCTTATTTAGCGCCTCCGGTTTTGTTGCTGCCGCCGCTGCTCTTAGCCGGTTTGGCTCCTTTGGCACCTGGGCTTCCGGGAGGGCCGCTTCGGGCCGGCTTCACGGGTTTTGCCGTCTTATTCCAGCGGGTCCAGCCCTTGCTGCCTGTTCCTCTACCTGTGCCGCCGCCTTTACTTTTTGCCACAATATCACTCCGTCAATATTCAGTTTTCGTCGTACATTACTCTATCTTACCATTATTTCGGGCGGATTGTCAGGTCCAACTGCAAACAGCCTGCGCGGAGAGCCTCCGGCAGGCTGCATAACAGGTATCTATCCAAGAGCATAGAGTGGCTTATTTAGGCTGAATATATCCTTCGGCCTTAAGCAATTCGGCGATCAGTACCGCACCGCCGGCAGCGCCTCTCACCGTATTGTGGGACAGGCTGACGAATTTGTAATCGTACAGTGAATCCTCGCGCAGGCGTCCTGCGGAGATGCCCATGCCGTTCTCAATATCGCGGTCCAGACGGGTCTGCGGACGGTTCTCTTCCTCAAAATACGTGATGAACTGCTTAGGAGCACTCGGCAGACCGAGCTCCTGCGGACGCCCCTGGAAGCTGTTCCAGCGTTCCAGAATCTCCTCGCGGGAAGGCTTCTGCTCAAAGGAAGCAAAGACAGCCGCCATATGGCCGTCAGCCACAGGTACACGAATACACTGTGTGGTGATTACCGGCTGCTCGCTTGGTACGATCCCTTCACTGGTTACCTTACCCCAGATCCGGAGCGGCTCCTGCTCGCTCTTTTCTTCTTCCCCGCCGATGAAAGGAATCACGTTATCTACCATATCCGGCCAGTCCGCGAAGGTCTTGCCTGCACCTGAAATCGCCTGATAAGTGGTTACAACCACCTTAGAAGGCTTGAACTCATGAAGTGCATTCAGAGTAGGCATATAGCTCTGAATGGAACAGTTCGGTTTCACGGCGATGAAGCCGGTCTCAGTCCCCAGACGTTTGCGCTGCTGGGCGATTACCTCCAGATGCTCCGGGTTAATCTCGGGAATCACCATCGGAACATCAGGTGTCCAGCGGTGTGCCGAATTGTTGGAGATCACCGGAGTTCCGGTACGCGCATAAGCTTCTTCCAGCGCCTTGATCTCTTCCTTCTTCATATCTACGGCGCAGAAGATCAGATCCACATCCGCAGCCACTTCCTCTACCTTGGAGGCGTCTTGAACCATAATGCCTTTGACTGCTTCTGGCATAGGGGTGGAGAGCTTCCATCTGCCTTGAACAGACTCCTCATAGGACTTGCCGGCTGAATTCGCGCTCGCCGCAATCGCCGTTACCTGAAACCATGGATGATTCTCCAAAAGTGCAATGAAACGCTGGCCGACCATACCGGTACCGCCAACAATACCCGCTCTGAGCTTCCTCGACATAAGAAATTCATTTCCTTTCAAGCAGCGCCTAGCGAAAGGCGCTTTTTAATAACCGATTATAAATGATAGCGGCATGTTACACAATATGTGATTATAAAGTAAGTGTTTCCTCTTCTAATAAAATTACCGCGTCATCCCGAGCCGCTTCGCCAATTCACCCAGTTCCTGGCCCTTCAGCGCCCCTTCCACCAGGACAGGCAGCAGTGCCGGAGTACAGGCGAAGCAAGGAGTTCCATCACGGGCGAGCTGAGCGGCAAGCCGTTCATCATAGGAAGGCTTCCCCTCATCAGAGAGGGCCAGCAGCGTCATCGTCCGCACCCCGGATTCCCGCAACTCGCGCATCCGCCGGACCAGACCGGCCTGATTGCCGTTCTCGTACAGATCCGATACGATAATGAACAGCGTCTTCTTCGGCTCCTCGATGAACTGCTCGCAATACTTCACCGACTTATGAATATCCGTGCCGCCCCCGAGCTGGATGCCGAAGAGCATGTCAACAGGATCATTCGCACATTGCTCCGTCAAGTCTACCACCTCGGTGTCAAAAGCAACGACACGCGTGTTCAGCGCCGGGATACTGGCGAAGATCGAGCCGATCACCGACGCCCAGATCACAGAGCTGGCCATCGAGCCGCTCTGGTCAATATCCACAATGACCGTCCATTCCTTGCTGCGGCGGGCCCGGTCGAAATAGAAGAAGCGCTCGGGGATAATCATCCGCCGCTCCGCATCATAGTGCTTCAGATTGCGCTCGATCGTCCGCTTCCAGTCCAGTCCGCTGAGTGAAGGCAACGGAGAATGCTGCCGCTTGTTAAGTGCTCCGGTAACGGCACGGCGGATATCGGTCTCCAGCAGCTTGACCAGCTCATCCACAAGCGCCTGGACCAGCATCCTTGCGGTTTCTTTGGTTTTCTCCGGGATTTTGCCCTTGAGTGCCAGCAGCGTACCCACCAGCTGGATATCCGGCTTCACTGCCGCCAGCAGCTCCGGCTCGAAGAGCAGCTGCTTCCAGCCCTTGCGCTCCATCGCATCGGTCTGAATGACCGAGACCACATCCTCCGGGAAGAAATTACGCACATCTCCGAGCCACTTGGACAGGTTAACCGCAGCATGTCCCGAGCCTGCACCTTTGCCCTTCGATCCGGCACCGGCACTCCCGCCTGCCTGACCTGCGCCTGTCTCATTATAGATAGCCGCCAATGCCGCATCCATAATCAGCTCTTCCTCACTTAGCGTCCGGCCACTGCCTTGGCCATAGCCGGGCAAGGCCTCTTCAGCTTCCTGCCCCAGAATCAGCCGCCAGCGTGTAAGGGCACCGTTCTGGTTATCCTCCTTCAGCTCTTCCTTCCACTCTTCTTCACCCATCTACAGATCCCCGAAGTCAAAATCATTCAGATCATCCAGCATTTTGGCTTCCTCCTCCTTCAGTTCTCCTGTCAGAATCTCAGCGGCCTGCTCTGTGTTCACGCCCCACAGCTCACCCAGCAGCTCAGCGATCATCATCTTCTCACGCGGGGAGAAGGTACTGAACGCCCGACGCAGGAAGACCAGCGCACGCTTGAATTCCTCATCCTCCAAGGCGTTGATATAGTCATTTAGCTGCTCCCACAGGCTCATTCGCGACAGCAGACCATAGCGGTTACGCATGGACAACCCTTCGAACCAGCCTGCCCCGAGGTCCGCCGGTATCCCCGGAGACAAGCGGCGCGACACCTCCGCCGCTACCTCCCCGGCAGGGATGGCTCCGCGCTCCATCAGGATCGCGCAGGCGAAGCCAGACAGCCGCGGGTTGCGGTCATCCCGCTGCGCCAGCTGCAGCAGCTCCTGCAGCCACAGCGCTGTATCCGCAATCTCGCTATGCTCCTGCGAGATGTTGTTCAGGTCATTCATTGCACTTATCATCAGCGCCGCCGCTTCATCATTGCAGCCGCTGGCATCCAGCAGGAACAGGCAGCCCCGGCGGAACAGCTCCTCCAGCAGCGGTACGAACGGGGCCGTATCCACCTTGCGGATGTCTCCATAACCAATGATCTTGGCCAGCTCTCTGGCCGCTGTGGCAATCGAGACAACATCGCGGCTATCCACCGCAAGGCGCTGCAGCACGCGGCTGCTCTCCTCCATCTGCGTGGTCATAGCACACTCGCAGGCGGTGACAATCAGCGCAGAGGCCTCAGCGATAGAGCTGCATTCCAGCAGCTTCTCGCGCAGCACGTAGGCTGCCGCCACTTCAATGGTCTCGCCCAGCAGTGTAGACTCCACGATCTCAATCTCTACCTCCGGCGCCCACTGGAGTATCCAGTGCTCCGCCCAGGTCGCCCCGGACTGGCCGCTCGGCACATTCCGGGCGAAGTGGATGCCGAGCAGCTCCAGCCGGTGGAACAGCACCGAGCGGTGCAGATCGAGATAAGCCGCTTCACTGCTTGACACCCGGCGGTTCTCGCGCAGATCCAGCGTCAGGTCACTGGCTACAGTCGATCTGTACTTCTCCAGCTTGTAGCGCTTCAGCAGCCGGTTCAGGTCATCCTGAATCGGCGTCTGGCTGACGCCATCCGCCAGCCTTCCGATATTCGTACCGACATCCACCCGGGCCAGCGAATCGGCGATAACGGCCAGATCACCGTGGCCGAGCAAGGTCTGTGCGGCATCGCGCAGATCGCGCAGCGTAGGTGCGCTTCCGCCGTGCAGCGCCGCCAGCGACTCTGCCAGCCGCACCGCTTCAATGACTTCGGCCGTGGAGCGGTGTGTCCCTGCTCTGCGCACCATCCGGGCCACAGAGGAGAGATAGAGATGGGGCAGCTCCTCAGCGCGGCCTGAGGCCATCAGCTCCCACATCATCTGGAAGTAGTGCGGAGCCGCGTTGCCCGCACCGTAACCCGACATGGTGGAGAGCTTATAGTAGGAATACGGCATCAGCGTCAGCTTGGTAGAGCGTGCAGGCAATGACGCCAGCTCCGTATCGCTCATCCCCTCCGAGAGATCAGCCAGTGCGGCGGCGTGGTATGCACCGCAGATCACAACAATCTTCTCCGGCAGATGCCCTTCTTCAATCTTGAGCTTAATTCTCCGCCTCATATAAGATTCGCGCAACGCGTTATAAGCATATTCCCGCGGCTGCTCTGCACGCTCCGTGGACTCCGACAGCTCCCGCATCTGGGCAGAGAAGGCCAGTATCGCGGCGCGGTATGCGCCGCTGCTGGCGTTATGCTCGTAATTACGCTCCCAGTACATATCATAGTCATGCTCACCGGCAAGCCGGGCAATCCGGCTGTATACGGACTCCGGCTCACTGACTTCCTCTTCCGCCGGCTCCCCCTGTTCTTCAGCCACAGGCTTCTGCTCCGGGCGTCCGCCGGCATCCTGCCGTAACGCGTCCTGCAGCCCCAACGTTACAGAGGAAGGCAGGTCGATGAACTCTGCCTGTGCTCCATGCTCCTGCGCCCATTTCATCCCCTGATATTCCGGGGAATACACAGCGAACGGCCAGAGTACCGTCCGTACGGGCAGATCCTCGGTGAAGGCCAGAATAGCTACCGGCGGCTTCGTTACCGCATGGGTTAAATGACGGATCTCTCCGCTTGCATCACTCGGCCCCTCAATCAGCACGGCGGTCGGCTGCAGCTCGTTCAAATATTCCAGGACATGCCTGGCACCGCCCGGAGACAGATGCCGGACTCCGAAGACATGAACGCCGGCAACCGCTGCCCTGCTCACTCGTTCATCTCCTTGCAGGCTTGATAGAGTCCGCGCCAGTCCGCTCCTTTTTTCTTCATTACATTATCCAGATATTCCTTCCACACCAGCTTATCCTTGTCGTCATCCTTGACGATCGCCCCTTGGAGTCCCGCTGCCAGATCCTCGTCGGTCAGTTCTCCGCTCCCGAAGCTTGCCGCCAGAGCCATGCTATTCGTCAGCAGCGAGATGGCTTCTGCCGTAGAGATTACACCGGCTGGAGTCTTCACCTTCTCCTTCTTGTCGAGCGTCATGCCGCTGCGCAGCTCGCGGAAGATGGTGACCACCTTCAGCAGCGCTTCATCCGCCGGAACAGCAGCCTGCAGCTCATAGGAGGAGGCAATCTCGCCTACACGCTTCTTCACAATGGACAGCTCCGTCTCCAGGTCCGATGGCGCAGGCAGCACAATGATATTGAAGCGCCGCTTCAGGGCAGCGGACATCTCATTGACTCCGCGGTCCCGGGTATTTGCAGTGGCAATAATCGAGAAGCCCTTGCGGGCACTGGTCTCCTTGCCCAGCTCCGGCACAGAGATCGTCTTCTCCGACAGAATCGAGATCAGCGCGTCCTGTACCTCGGAAGCACAGCGGGAGATTTCCTCGAACCGGGCAATGCCGCCGTCCTCCATCGCCCGCATAATCGGGCTCTTGACCAGCGCTTCCGGCGTTGGACCGTTCGCCAGGAGCATGGCATAGTTCCAGGAATAGCGTACATGCTCTTCGCTTGTTCCCGCTGTCCCCTGAACAACCATGCCTGAGTTGCCATAGATTGCCGCCGCCAGATTCTCGGATAGCCAGGATTTCGCCGTGCCCGGCTCTCCGATCAGCAGCAGTGCCCGGTCGGTGACCAGTGTGGCAACCGCCATCTCGATCAGCCGGGTGTTCCCGATATATTTGGGGGTAATCACGGTCTTGCCCGCCTTGCCGCCAGTAATGAACGTGAGAACTGAACGCGGGGACATCTGCCATCCGGCTGGAATACGCCCGGTGTCCTCCTTGCGCAGAGCCTCCAGCTCATCCTGATAAAGGATTTCGGCAGGCAGACGCATGTAATCCTGAAGCTGATCTTGTTCTGTTGACATGTACACCTCTCCTTGCAACTGTTTTGTGAAAACCTAAAGTTAAGAATGTATGGCTTCGAGGAACAGGGTAGCTGTTATAAGGGTCAGGTATTCTTGGCACTCCGCAAGCTGTCCAGCACATATTCCAGCTGATGCTTGCATTCATATCTATAGTTGGGAATAACCGCTTCCACACGGCTGGCATAGCTGGCAGGGAAGCGCTCCATCATTTTAAATATATACAATTCGAAGGTATACGGGTTATGAGGACTCTTAGTCTCCAGGGCACTCATCAACAGTTCCAGACGCTCCGGCTCAGGCATCCCGGCCCTTTCCAGTCCCTTGAAGATGTTGGGAATGAAATCACTGGCACGGCGTTTGGACAGGTCCTGCAGCTTATCAACCAGAAAGTTCCGCACGCCCTTGTGACCCGGCCGGGCAAAGGCACTGGCCAGATTCACAGCATTGTGCTGGATGAACCAGTCCAGCCAGCGGGGGTCCCAAGCTGCGGCAATCTCCTGAGCCGGAAGCATCTCCCTGCTGTAAGGCTGTCTGATTCCCGCTGCATCCCACTCTACTTCATAATTCCGCCGGCGGATATCCACAACCTGATCCTCAATGGTATTAATCAGCAGCTGGGAGCGCTGAGCCGCATCCTTGGCCTCCTTACCCACAAGTGCTTTGAGTTTATCCAAGAAGGTTCCGCCGGCGAACCGGTCGAATAGCTCCTTCAGACTTATAGACTGCTGGGCGGCATGGAAATAATGCGGCAGGAAACGCACGCTCCGCTTCTCCAGCTCTGCAAGCTCTGCCAGAGCAGCACCGTCTGGAGTTTTCTCTTTATACAAGGCTGCGTGGTCCAAAAGCGGAATCCAGCCCAGTGACGAGAACCGGGGATACTCTTGAAGGATATAGCTGTAGATTTCATCCAGCTGCGGACTCCGTACCCGGCGAAGAGCGGTAAGGAAGGGAAGAAGCTCATTCCATATCTTGTCTGTCAGCTTCACGCCGTCATTTTTCTGCGGGGCTGCCTGCAGCTCTTCCATGAATAATACCGCCAGACGGGCACTCACCTCTGCGGAATGCCCGTCCGCCAGCACTCTGCCCAGAATCTCGCGGTCCTTCTTCTGGATGAATGCCTCAACCAGCCGTTCCCCTCCCTGTAACGTACCGCCTGCCGCCAGCGCCGCATAGGCCGCTTCGCGGATGGCTTTCTTCTTGTCCGTGGACCACTCCAGCAGGTTAGGCGTGAATTGTTCATAACCGCCCAGGCATCTGATGGCTGCAGCGCGGACCTCCTCGCTTCCACTCTCGGCAGCGTGGAAGATCTTATCCAGGTATTCGTCTGCACCGACCTTCCAGATTACCTCCAGTTTGCGGACCTCACTTCTTCCCCCTGAGAGATTAAGACTCTCCAGCAGGTGGCTGGCAATGACCGGCCCGTAGGACGGGAGAATATGATTCATCGCATATTCCGCCAGCTCCGAATACGGGTCGTTCAGTGCTGAGACAGCCAGCGGCAGCAGACGCAGATCCTGAAAGACTCCTTCTTTATAGGCGTCCAGTACAATCTCATATCTGCCGCTTCCGGTAGTGGTGAGTGCTTCCAGCACAGGCGCAAGCTTCCGGTAAGTCTGATTCGTCTGCAGGGTGAACTTCCGAACCGGCAAGGGTCCGGGAGTTCCATCCACGGTTGTCGTTCCCTGAGTGTACAGAACAGACTCCAGCAGCAGGGTATTCTCCTGCAATTGAATGCCCGGGGCAGGACCGTCCGGGCTCCCCGGTTCAATCAGTGCCGTGATTCCCTCGCCTAGCTTCTTAAAGACCGGTGACCGCTCGCCTAGCTGCTGAAATTGCGGAAGCAGCCGCTTCAGGCGGAAATCTCCGGCCGCCAGCTCACTTCCGGCAATATACAGTCTTCTGTATTCCTGATGCAGCTCCTGCAATAACGCTGTGCTCATGGATTGTCCTCCCATATGAATAAAGGTTTGTGGATAATGTTGAATTACTCTAGTACAGCAGACGAACGATCTCTTCGTCCTTAATGACACTTAGCGGCTGGGCACGCAGACGTCCCTGGTCCAGGTCATGCTCGAACATGACCAGAACTGTACAATCTTCGCGGGCGCCTGCCGGAAGGAACGGCAGCAGTTCCACTGTGCCCTGCGGCATCGACGGAATATCCTCCAGAAGGAGCCTTGTTCCTTCCCCGTCAGTCATAACATACTGGCCGTTCTCTGTGACGCCCAGAGCTGCGGCATGCAGCAGCATGACCGGCTGCTTGTCGCTCAGCGGGTTCTTGATCTGGTTCTTCACCTTCTTGAAGACCTCCGAATATGAACGGTGAGCCTTGGCGGCCGCCCGCTCAAGATCCGTGCCTTGCACCGGTCTTGAAGACATGGACTCGTATCTAATCCGGGCATTCATATCCCCGGGATAGGTGTACAGCTGTGGAACCACGGCAATGTCGAAGAAGCTGTCTTCCTCGCGCATCAGCTTCGCCGCCTTGTAAGGGCGGTAGTTAAAGGTCCGGCGGATCTCCCCGGCTTCCGCAGAGAGATCCAGCCAAAAGCCAAGGTCTACGAACTCCTGGCGGGCCGCATCGTTGTAGCTGTAGAAGGATAACTGCAGCAGCTCTGCCCCCTCTTTTACCAGCCCGTATTCCTTCAACTCGCTAAGCTGCCAGGCATGGCCCAGCCATTCATCAATGGTGGATTCATGATCCAGCGCCAGCTCCGGGTCCTCGCTCCGGGCCAGCAGATACGTCCGGCCCTTCTTGATAAATGCGTGTAGCCGTGTCAGCTGCTCCACCGCATATGTATAGTTCTGCTCCTGATCCTTGCCGCTGAACATCAGATTCGCGAAGCGGCGCAGCTCAATCTGGGCACCGGACAAATAATAGTTCCCGAGCTGCTTCACATGCCCCTGAAGCGTCTTGGCCGCAGACTTGTCAATCGTGGACAGGCCGCTGCGTACGAAGGAGAGCACCAGCTTTTCCAGCAGATCAAGCCCTTCGAGCTGCGCGTTGATTTTTTTCTTCAAGGCGGATTTGTTAACCTTCTTCGGCTTGGGGTCTGCTCCTTCAGCCGCCTGCTTCACCTTGTTCTCTTCCCGCTTCTCCGCCTTCTCGCGCTTCGATGCGATATCTTCGGGAACCGGGGCAGGTGTGAACGTCTGGCCTTCGGTATAGGCATACAGCAGACCTAGTGCGTGCTTGCAGGGGAATTGGCGGCTGGGGCAGCTGCAGCGGAAGACCGGGCTGTCTGGTGCGATGAAGTCCACTGAGCACTCATAGGGCGTTTTGCCGCTTCCGGCACATTTTCCGAATAATAGCTCTCCGTTCTCCGACTGATGGAGCTCCACAAAGCTCTTTTTGCGGACCAGCCCCTGGCCGTTCTTGATCGCAGCAGCATTGGGTGCAAGTGAATCGACGTACGTGGATGTTAGCTCTGGCAAATTAGATTCCTCCCGGCTGAATTAGGATGTAAGCAGAATGAATAAACGTGCATACGGGGCACAAGTATTTATTACCCAACTTCACATGAAACGACTACAAATAGGATCATATGTTTGCATTTATTTTAGCAAATCTTAGCGTCCGATCCAATAGAGTAACCGCTTTCAGATGAAAAATGGGTGATAGGTCCTAGATTCGCTTCTAATCAAGCTCCGTTCTAAGCGGTTTATGTACACTCTATAATCGAACAAAAGTCGAACAAAAAAACGGCCAGCCCTCCTAAAAGACAGCTGCCGTTCCTGCTTCCCCGCAGGGATATTTTATTTGAACCAGCCCTTCTCCTTAAACCGCGTAATCGCCTCGATCCGGTTGCCCACATCCAGCTTGTCCAGAATGACCGAGATATAGTTGCGGACCGTTCCGGTGGTGATGTAGAGCTGGCTGGCGATCTCCTTCGTATTCTTGCCGTCGGCAATCAGCCCCAGCACTTCCTTCTCCCGCTCGGTCAGCGGATTCGCTTCCTTGCTGTAGGCTTCATCCATCAGCTCCGGCGCATACATCCGTTTGCCGTCCATGACACTGCGGATCGACAGCGCCAGCTCCTCGCTGGGACTGTCCTTAAGCAGATAGGCATCCACTCCGGCCTTGACCGCACGCTCGAAGTACCCTGCCCGGGCAAACGTGGTCAGAATCATGATTTTGCAGCCTGCCCCCTTCAGGGCTTCTGCCGCTTCCAGGCCCGTCATAGCCGGCATTTCAATATCCATAATACAGATATCCGGCTGTAGCTGCTTCACCAGCTTCACAGCCTCTTCCCCGTTGCCCGCCTTGCCGACCACCCTCATGTCTTCCTCCAGATCCAGCAGCGCCGACAGCGCTCCCAGCAGCATCCGCTGGTCTTCGGCTATCACGATGGATATCATTGCGCGTTCACCTCCATGTCCGGCTGCTGCGACGCATTCGGCACCTTAATCACTAGTGTAGTTCCTTCATCCTGGATCACTTCCATCGAACCGTTCACGAACTCAAGCCGCTCCCGCATTCCCTGCAGGCCATGCCCCTTATGATACAGCTTGGTCCCCTCAATCCCTCCGCCGTTGTCCTTCACCTTGATGAACAGATCGGTCCGTGAAGATTCAATCTGTATCCGGCACAGCGAAGCACCGCTATGCTTCACCACGTTGGTTACCGCCTCCTTCATGCACATGCTCAGCACATTCTCGGTAATCAGCGAGGTATTGGTCAGAACGGGATCACCCTCCAGTATATAACCGATCTCCGCCGCCTGGAGGAATTGCCGGATGCGCACCAGCTCATCTTCAACCCGGATGCCCCGCATCTGTGTGATCATCTCCCGGACTTCCTTAAGCGCGCTGCGGGCGGTTACGCGGACATCGTTAATTTCGATCATGGCCTGTGCCGGATTCTTGCTGATCAGCTTGCCGGCCAGGTCACTCTTCAGTCCGATCAGTGACAGGCGTTGTCCCAGCGTATCATGCAGATCCCGGGAGATCCGCTGACGCTCTTCCATAATGCCCAGCTCGGAGATCCGTTTATTGGCATCCTCCAGCTGTTCCTCCAGCTTATCGTGCCTATTGCGGTTATACGTTGTGACCGGAAGCAGCACCACAGCAATGATACTGACCAGCACGAACGGCAGCTGCGAGAGGAATACGGGATTGCGCATAATCAGCTCATAGTTAATCGCTACAATAGTTGTCAGCAGATGGATCGGATAGAGGGTGAAGAAGGCCGCTCTTTTCTGAATATTCCCGATAAAAAAAGCCAGAAACAGCGCAAAGTACATGTACCCGAACAGCAGCGTCATCGTAACAGAAACTATCATCTGCACACTGGTCCAGAAATAGACCACCCAGCCCTTGGACTTAAACGACAGCACGTAGCAGGCGAAGAAGACCATAATCATCAGGATGCCATACACCCAGCGGTCCGCCGAGGAGGATCGGAAGATGAAATAGAACGGAAGAATGTAAAAAACAACCCATACATAAGGGCTCAGTCCCGTACTTTTATGAAAAATATGATGCCACTTCTGCATGTTAGCCATCCTTTTTGCCAGCAAGTTTATACCCCCATTTTAACATAAACCAGCCTCCGACCGGCAACTTCCTTCGAAACAACCTGTGTGTATTCTAAAAAGAAAGACCAGACCCGGCATCCTGCTCCCCGGATCTGTCTTTCTGCATGTTAAATGTTACCGCTTCTATTCGCTCTGGAACCCCGGTTTGATTACCTTCAGCCCCTCTTTCACGGCAGGCTCACTCTTCCGCAACCGCTGCTTCAACTGCTTGAAGCTGAGGAAGACCTTATGCTCTTCATCCCAAAGACGGTATTTCAGCGCTTCGAGACTGGTGCTGAGTGTAATAGTGGTTGCCTTTTGCAAAGGCGGGCTAGCATTGTGAGCCAATTCCAGATTATAATTCGGCACCTTCGGACTCAAGTGATGCACATGGTGAAATCCGATATTGCCGGTAATCCATTGTAGCAGCTTCGGCAGCTTATAGTAAGAGCTTCCTTCTACAGCGGCGTTCACGTAGCTCCACTCTTCATCATGCTCGAAGTAAGTATGTTCGAACTGGTGCTGTACATAGAACAGCCAGATGCCGAGGAAGCCGGACACGAACACAATCGGCAGCTGTACCAGCAGGAACGCCTGCCAGCCTATGAGCAGAATGATTCCAGTATATAGACCCACAATGGACACATTGGTCAGGTACGTATTCATCCGTTCCTTGCGTCTTGCCCCTTTGGCATTGAACCGGTACTGGATGAGGAATACGGCAATCGGTCCGATGACGAACATTACCAGCGGGTTACGGTAGATCCGGTAATAGAGCCGCTGGAGCGGCTTGGCAGCCACATATTCATCCACCGTCATGATCCAGATATCCCCGATGCCTCTTTTGTCGAGATTGCTGCTTCCGGCGTGATGAATTGAATGACTGTGCTTCCACTGGCGGTAAGGGACCAGGGTAAGCACACCGGTGATGGTGCCGACAATATCATTGGCCTTGCGGTTCTTGAAGAACGACCCATGACAGCAGTCATGAAAAATAATAAAGGTGCGGATGACAAAGCCGGCAGCCGGAATAGCGAACATCAGGGTCAGCCAGTAGGACACGGATAAGCTGAAGTAAGCGGCGGTCCATAATAGCACCAGGGGCCCAAGCGTATTAATGAGCTGTTTTATGCTCGTGTTGAGGTCTGTTTTCTCGTAAGGGGCTACGCTTTTCTTCAATGTAGAGAGCTGGGGTATCTGGTTGTTGGTCATCGGGATCGGTTCCTCCTCGGATGCATCCATTCAAGGATACTTCTTATATTTCCAGTATAAAGAAAGAAGTGTCATCCCCGTAAGTCATAAATATCAACTCTGATGTATGACAAATGTCATAGTCGGCTCTGGAGTGCTTGTCTGCCCTCCTCCTTCGTTCTGAGCAGCGGCAACAGAATCAGCACCGCACTCAGGAACAGCACGCCGCTCCCCGTGAAGACTGCGGACAGAGAGAGCATTCCTTTAGCATAGCCGGCTACAGACATTCCGATTACCATGAAGCCCATGAACATCGGCCCCATAATGCCGCCCACCCTGCCCATATAAGCAGTCTCCGTATGACGGATCAGCAGGGTATTGATACCGATATGAATACAAGGGTAAAAGAATCCGCTAACCGTCTGGAGCACCAGCGTGAGCGCTGTGTGATGTGACCAGCCTACTCCTACCGTCCCTGCCGCACTGATCAGCAGGCCTAGGGATAACATTGTCTGCGGCTTCATAGTTTTGCCTTTACTCATAATAAACATTCCGCCCAGCAGCATCGCCGCTCCATTCGCCATCATCACCCACTGCAGGAAGCCTTTGTCTCTGCCCAGATTCTCCATAATGATGAAGATACCCAGCGGCTGAACCAGTCCGGCGGCAAGCCCGGCGAAGGCAAACGTTACTCCAAGGTTCTTCAGTACCCGGCTTGCACGTACATAATTCAGTCCGGATATCATCTCCGCCAGGAACCCGCTGCGGGCCTGTCCGGTCTCCTCCATCCGGTCAGCGGGCAGCTTGACCAGAATGAGCGCCGAGCCGATGAACATCCCGCCCATCACAGCAAGTGAGGCCTCAATGCCGTAATGACTATAGATGAAGGTGCCTATCACCGGACCAATGACCATGAAGAATGCTGTAAGCGACTGAAACATGGCCATAACCCTCTGCAGCTGCTCTTCAGGCACATGCTGCTTAAGCAGCTTCATCGCTGAAGGCTGTGAGAACTGGGACAGGACGGCCGACACCATTGTTGCAAACAACAGGGCGTGCCATGAGCCTGACATGACCACCAGCAGTACAACAAAGATTGAGCACGCGGACAACAGATCGCTTACGATCATGGTCCGTTTGGGACGCCAGCGGTCTGCGAAGGTTCCCCCGATGATGGCGAACAGAAACAGCGGGCCGTATTCAGCCACCGAAATGAGCGAGACATAATAAGGATCATTGTGCGTAATCTCCGTCACATACAGCAGAATCGCAAAATTCCGCACCCACACCCCGAGCTGCAATAGCACATTTGACAGCATAATCGTCCGTACATACTTGTTACTTAACACGTTAACATCCTCCATCATTTGAATATATTCTAAATAGATAAACATCTAATCTGTATATTAATATATAGACTTTTATTTATTTTGTCTATTTATAAATAGACAAGTTTTATTTTATCTATAAAAAATAAATAAGGATGGATGGTTATGACGGGATGGTTCATAAGAGGCGTTTGGCCCGGTGTAACGGACTGAGGTGCGCTTATGCAGGATGAAAGTCACCCCTTGAGTAAAGTAACGGACCTCATGGAGCTTATTCTTGGAATTGCCGCTTTTAAACCTCTCGTAAAGAGACGATAAGGTCTTCTCAGTCCGTCAAACAGCACAAGGTGGCGTTTTCCTGGAAATAACGTGTTTCAGGTCCGTTAAAGCTGGATTGATGGCGTAAAAATAACTAGGTGCATAGCGAGTCGGGGAACTGGCGGATGGCCGATAGTTTGGTAGGCGGTTGGTAGTCAGGCAGGATGGCGTTATGGTGGGTGACTCTCAGGGGGTGACTCTCAGGGGGTGACTCTCAGGGGGGGGGGCTGGAATATCCTCCTCAAGTTCCATTTGGAAGACAAAGTTAATCCGTGAATGTACAAAGAAATCGCTCCTTTGGCGATGGTTGGGTGGTACCTCCATTTACCAAAACGAGCGATTTTTTTGTTTCTTTTTCAAGGTTCCGTCCTATTCAATTGCATATTACTCGCCCGGGCTAGGCCTGCTTCACATGCTCCTCACGGTACTCTGTGGGCGTCTTGCCGGTCGCTTTTTTGAATACCTGGGTGAAGTATCTCGGGTCCTGATAGCCGACCAGCGGTGCGACCTGATACACTTTCACATTGCTGCTGCGCAGAATGTATTTGGCGTTCTCCATCCGGCAGTGGGTGACGAATTCGAGGAACGTGTAGCCGGAGATTTGCTTGAACAGGGTGCAGAAATGGCTGATGCTGAGATCGGCCACCTCGGATACCTCCTCGATGCTGAGATCCTTATGGTAATTGGATTCAATGTACCGCTGGACCTTCTCAATGATACTCCGTCCGTCCTCCCGGGCTGCGGTCTTATGACTCTGCTCCAGCCAGTCGCGGAAGGTGGTCTTCAGGACATTCATCATGTCCGGCAACGTGCCCAGTCCGTTCAGCTTGCTGAACAGCCCTTCAATGGACCAGTCATTATGCGTATTCAGATGCTCGAATTGCCGGTATAGCACCACACTCATCTCAATCATCAGGCGCTCCGCCAGCGGCTGGGGCAAGCTCTGGGCTTCAATGAATACGGACATCTCGTCAAAATGAGTCAGCATCCGCTCCATATTCAGAGTACGGATGCTCTCAATCAGCGACAGCTCCAGCTCCTTCGGATACTGCACCTCGCGGTTGCCTGCCGCTGCTGTCTCCTCTTCCAGGAAGACACCGGCCTGACCGGAATAGAAGCGCTGGTACAGCGCCTGGGAGGCTAACGGGTATACCGTGCTAAGCTGATCAATCCCGCTGGTGCTTCTGCTGATGCCGACAGAGCAGTTCAGCTTGGAGTAGCGCTTGATTCCGGCTATAAGCTGCTCCCCGAGTTCCCGCTTACCATCATTCAGGCTGGCCGGGAAGAGCAGAATCCATTCTCCGTTATAGAACGGGAAGATAGACAATGCGCCGTTCGTAAGCGACCACTCCTCCAGGATATTGCGCACGGCAAACAGCCACAGACGCTTCTCCTCGGCGCTCCATTGCGCCGTCAAGGCCGCGTAGTCGTCCAGACGGACCACGGCCATGAAGTATTCTCCCTCCAGCTCGCTGTTCTCCAGCCACACAAGGTGCTGCAGCGGCCGCGGATTGCCCAGCGTGAATTCGGCCAGCATGCGCTCGCGGGCCAGCAGCGACAGGGTCTGCACCGAGAGCATTAGCTGCTCGTTCTCCTTCTGGCGGTCCAGGCGCTCCCTGGCCCGCTTAAGCATCTCCACCAGCTCGTCATGGTCAATCGGCTTCAGCAAGTAATCAAAGGCCCCCAGCCGCAGGGCCTCCCTGGCATATTCGAATTCCCCGTAGCCGCTGATGAAAATGAAGATCAGCTTGGCGCTGCGCGGCAGAACCTCCTTCATCAGCGTGATCCCGTCAATCACCGGCATACGGATGTCGCTGATAATGATGTGTGGTGCGGTCTGCTGAATCTGCTGCAAGGCGGCCTCCCCGTTCTTCGCTTCCCCCACAATGCTCAGGCCCAGCTCATCCCATGGAATCGCAACCTTCAGGCTGCGCAGTATAATCGGCTCATCATCTACGAGCAGTACCTTATATTTCTCCTGCTGCTCCTTCATCACTTACACCCCCAGGCTTATTGACCCGAAGAACTCCGGATCAGATTCCAATACTGCTTGGACGCATCCTGCAGCTGCTGCAAAGCCTGCTCCGCCTGCAGCCCTCCGTCAATCATCTCCTCGATGACACTGAGGAAGGTCTTCTTCACTTCAGGCGATAACAGATTGTCATACGGGACGAAGCTCTGCTCATTCTCCTCCATCATATCCATCACCTGGGCAAAGACCGGTCCGGTCTTCTCCGGGTCAAATGCAATCCGCATCGACGGAATTCGGAGACCCTCATAGACAATCCGCGTCTGAATCTCTTTCGTATAGAAGCCCTTCATCAATTCAAGTGCCGCTGTCCGCTTCGCTCCGGTGAGGCTCGAAGACAGCCCGATGCCAATCGTATACCCTCCGGCGATAGACGGCTCTGTGCCGGCCTCCCGTGCGGGGAAGGGAATGACTCCAACCCGGCTCTGGAAATCGTCCGGGGCATTGTCCCCCGAGAATAAATTGATATCCCAGTTGCCGTTCAGATACATGGCTGCCCTGCCTTCAGTGAACAGACGGACCGCACCCTCGGTGGAGGTATCATTAGAGTCCTCACTGAAATAGCCTGCCTTCACCCATCTGTTCAGATGCCGGAACGCTTCCAGGTAGCCACTGTTCTGGAAGCTCGACATATCCTCGCCAGTAACCAGCTTCTGAATCAACTCCGGTCCGGCGTAGCGGTCCATCAGATAATGGGCGAATATCCCCGCAGGCCAGCGGTCTTCGTTCCCCAGCGCAAACGGGATATACCCCGCTGCCTTCAGCTTCGCCATCACCGTATCCAGCTCGGCCAACGTAGCCGGAGTGTTAATGCCTAGCTTGGTGAAGATTTTTTTATTGTAATAGAGCGGTTCCGCATTGCCCTCGATAGGCAGTCCGTAGATATGATTGTTGAACGTCCAGAGATGCAGATCCTTGAACTGGTTGCTGAGACCGTTCTGGGCAGTGAAATCGGTCAGATCCATCAGCCGGGCTGAACGCACGTAGGGCTCGATCTCCGCTCCGCCGAACAGGACGAACATATCGGGCGGTGTGCCGGTTACCATCTCACTCTTCAGCTTCTGCTCCCGGTGGATATTCTGGTCCAGCCCCTCGAAGTTCACCTTCACATTCGGATGGCTCTCCTGGTAGCTGCGCACAACCTCCTCGAAGATCGCCAGCAGCGGCCGGTCATGCTCCTTGATCCAGAAATGCCGGAAGGTCAATGTGATCTTCTCGGGCGAGGTATCCTCAATCTGCTCCCGGTCCTCCTGCATAATGAACCATACGGCGCCGGACATCAGCACAATATAGAGGAGAATCCATCCCCAGTTGGTCAACCATCTGAGCACATGTCGCTGATCTTTCATTTGGCTTCTCCCTCTCATGACGGCTGTATCCTCGGAATCCGGATGCAGATGGCTGATCCGAAGCCCGGTGAGGAGCAGACCAGAATGCCATAGGGATTGCCGAACCGGATGTTCAGGCGCTCATGCACATTTTTCAGCCCAACCCCGCTGTCGCTGTATTTCTTGGGATTGCTCCGCTCCTTGTTCCACTGGCTCATCAGCACCTCAAGATCGAAGCCCGGCCCGTTATCCTTCACAATAATGATAATATCCTTGCCGTTCTCCTGGGCGGTGACTGTAATGGTCCCGTGCTCCTCCATCTGCTCAATGGCATGATACAAAGCGTTCTCCACAATCGGCTGAACAATCAGCTTCTGGGTCATCACGTATTTCAGCGGCTCCGGCAAGTCCAGCTCATAGGAGAATTTGTCCTCGAACCGGAACTTCTGGATATCCAGGTAATGGCGGACATGCTCGAACTCCATCTGCAGCGGGATCAGCTCCTGATTCTGGCTGATGCTGATCCGCAGCAGCCGGCCGAGCGAGATGACCATTTTGCTGATATCCCTGTTGCCTGCCAACACCGCCATGGAATTGATCGATTCCAGTGAATTATAGATGAAATGCGGGTTGATCTGGGCCATCAGCGCCTGCATCTCCGCTTCCTTTTTGCGTCCCTGCTCGGTCTGGACCTGGTCAATCAGCTCATTGATCTGCGAGCTCATCCGGTTGAAGCCGTCAATCAGGGAATCGCTCTCATCATTGGCCCGCAGCGGTACCGGAATCGGGGTGAAGATCCCCTGCTTGACCCGCTTCATGCCGTTCACGGCGCTGTTAATGCTGCGGACAAGCCTGCGGATGAAATAACGGTCGAACAGGAAGGCCGACAGCAGCGATACCATGCCGAGAATAATCGCAATATTGCGGATGGAGACCGATTCGGAGGAGATCAGGTTCATCGGCGTAATGGCCGCCAGATACCAGTCCGCGTTATGTGAAGGCAGGAAAGTGATCAGTGACCGCTCCCCTTGATAATTGTCAATGTAATAGTCCTGCTCCTGGTTATAATTCTCCTGCAAAAAAGGAAAATCCGTCCGTTCCCCGATATGCTCCCCGGACTTGTTAAAGACGATATTGCCCTGCTTGTTGACCAGCAGGATATCCCCTTTCTTCAGGGTCGCAGCCTCCCAGAAAATCTGATCAAGCAGATCCGGCTTCACATATACAACCAGATAGCCGATATCCTCCAGCGAATAATAGTCCTTAATCACTCTGGCATGGACCAGCACCGGCTTATCGCCGCTGGCCGAGCCGTTCTCTCCGGGACCGGACCAGACAGGACGCCCTTCGGCAGCCTCCATGGCTCCGAACCAGACCTGCTTGTGCATATCCGCAAAAGACATCGGCGCATTGTATTGGTACAGCAGCCGGTCTTTCCCGTACAGGCTGAACGAGGTGATCATCGGATGGTTAATCAGCAGGTTGTTGATTTCCTGCTTGCGGTCATAGGTGAGGACGAAATTCTGCTGCTTCAGCGACTGCTGGATCGCAGGCTGCGTGATCGCTGAATTGGTGATCGATGAAATCTCACTGAGGGCGAACTTCAGCTTGCGGTCCGTCTCCAGCAGGGAGATCCAGTAGAAATTACTTGATTTCTTCTCCATAGCATTCGAATAATTCACATACGTCACAATCCCCATGACAATCACGGGAATGAATACAAGAAGAATAATAGCGAACAAGATTTTGCGGCGGAGCTTCATGACGTGTCCCTTCCTCCTGCGGTCTCTGTCCAAATAGAAGAATTCATAGGTTTCACACGATAACTTATCCTTCTATTTCTCGCTGAAACGGTACCGTCCTTGTAAAGGACGGCAAAACCGTTTCCACTTGATTATTATTCTTCACAGCATTCTGTAAATCCTCTTACTTACCAAATAGACAGACAGTTAACTCTTGATGGCACCTGAAGTCAGTCCCGCAATGACCCAGCGGCTGAACAGCAGGAAGACAACCAGCAGCGGCAGCGTGGCCGTGAAGGTAGCGGACATAATCATTCCGTAATCAAGACCGTCACGTGTAGTGAACAGCTGCTGCAATGCAATCTGAATCGTGAAATGCTCCTTGTTCTTCAAGACCACCAGCGGCCAGAAAAAGTCATTCCATACCGTCATGAAATTCAGAATACCCAGGGTAGCCATCGCGGGTGTAATGACCGGCACGGCAATCCTCCAGAAAATCCGGAAGTGGCCTCCTCCGTCAATACGTCCGGCTTCAATCAGCTCGGTAGGCACGGCCGAAGAGATGTACTGCCGCATCCAGAAGATGCCGAAGGCATTGACCATAGCTGGAACAATCAGCGCCTTGAAGCTGTCGATCCAGTGAAGCTTGGCCATTATGACATAGGTTGGCAGTACGCCAAGCTGCTGGGGAACGATCAGGGTGGCAATAACGAATACGAACAGCACGTTTTTACCGGGGAATTCATATTTGGCAAAAGCATACCCGGCCAGCGTACAGAAGAACACGACCGAGACCGTCACCATCGACGAGACGAACAGCGAGTTGCCAAGCGCCTGGAAGAAGTCCGATTTGTCCAGCACCCGCTTGAAGTTCTCGAAGAACTGGTCTCCGATAGTGAGCAGCGGCGGTACGTGGAACACGGCTCCCTTATCATTGGTCCCGACCACAAACATCCAATAGAACGGGAAGATGGAGACCAGTGCTCCGAGAATCAGTAGAAGATAGAAGCCCAGCTTGCCGAAGAAGCCGAGATCATCCGGTTTTTTTCTAAACATACGCAGTGTGCTCACGCTTTTTTCCCTCCAGTCTGTCTGCCGCCGCCTCTGGAGATCAGCATATTGAGGACAGAGAACAGAATCGTAACGAGGAACAGCAGAACCGCTGTAGCCGCCGCTGTACCGAAGAAGCCGTTGCGGAAGGCCTCACTGTACAAATAAGTAACCATCGTAATCCCTTCCTGCCGGGTAGATCCGGTGCCGGATTGGCCGAGGAAGACATAAGGCTCTGTGAAGAGCTGCAGCGCACCAATGGTGGATTGCAGGGATACGAAGATAATGAACGGCTTAAGCAGGGGCAGTGTAATGAAGAACAACTGCTGTCTGCGGTTGGCCCCGTCGATTTTGGCTGATTCGTACAGATCCATCGGAATACTCTGCAGGCCCGAGAGGAACAGGATCGCATTGTAGCCCGTCCAGCGCCACATGACCATCGTGGAGATGGCAATTTTGACCCCCCACCAGCCGGAATTGAAGGCCATGCTCTCTAACCCGATTCCGTTAAGCAGCCAGTTGATCATCCCGTTATTGCCGAACAGCGTACTGAATACCAGTGTAACCGCCACGATCGAAGTGATATTCGGCATGAAATAGAGGATGCGGAAGGTCTTCTTGAACCGGGTCATCCCCGAATGCAGCAGCACCGCCAGAAGCAGCGCCAGCATAACCTGCGGCACAGTTCCCATCAGCCCCATAATCAGCGTGTTGCTGAAGGAGATCCAGAAGGTCGGGTCCGTGGTGATCAGCTCGAAGTTTTTGAAGCCGACGTATTTCATTGGACCTAAGGCGTCCCACTTGAAGAACGATAAATAGAATGTGAAGAAAATTGGATATAGTCCGAATATCGAGAACAGAATAAAGAACGGTGAAATGAAAGTATACGCAGTGATGCGGCTCCGTCTTTGTTCAGTGAAGAAAGGTCGTTTGCTCTCGGCATGCGGACTCGTAATTACGGGCTCAGCCATGTCACACCTCCAGAGAATTCATATCTAAATCCGGATTCACAGAGAGACTACTCCGTGAATCCGGACATTTGGGGAAGTCTGTTCCCCGCGTATTACAGGTTAGCCGCGTTCTGCAAGCGTTTTTGACTGCTTGACAGCATCGTCCCACTCTTTGGCCGGATCGGCTTTCTTCTCCAGCACGTTCTTCAGCGCATTCTTGAAGAAGGTATCGGTCTGGTCATGCAGCGGTCCGTAGTATACCGGCTTCACGCGGTTAGCCGCTTTGCCGAATTCCACCGCCGTCTGTTGTCCGCCGAAGAAGTCATCCTTGAAATCCACGAATGCAGGATCTTCGTACAGTGCAGGGATAGAAGGCATCAGGCCTTTGGTCTTGAAGGATTCCAGCTGGTTATCCTTGTTCACGAGCCACTGGATGAAATCATAGGCTTCCTTAGAGTGCTTGCCTTCCTTCGGCAGCGTGATGAACGAACCGCCCCAGTTACCGGCGCCCTCAGGAAGCTGGGCAATTCTCCATTTGCCGGAGGAGTCCGGTGCGTTGCTCTTGATATTGCCGGCCATCCAGGCCGGACCCATCACGACAGCGAACGATCCATCGTTCATGCCTTGGCCCCATTCAGGCGACCAGAGCATGACATTGCTGATCCAGCCTTCTTGAATGCCTTTAACGGTAAAGTCATACGCTTTCTTCACTTGCGGATTGGTATCGCCGATGAAGCTGCCGTCTGCTTTGCTGAAATAGATCTCGTCCGCCGACTGGTCACGAAGCGCATTGTACGTCAGGTCGGTCAAGTCGGAGAAATACTTGCCTGTCTTGTCTTTGAACGCTTTCGCTACCGTAGCGAATTTGTCCCACGTATCGATGGCTGCGCCGAAGCCTTCAGGATCGCTTGGCAGTCCGGCTGCTTCAGCCAGGTCAGTACGATAGTAGACTACTGTCGGGCCGATATCCGTCGGAAGTCCAAGCTGGAAGCTGCCGTCGATGGAGGAAGCCTGCTTCCATTTCCAGTCGAGATAGTTGGCCTGGATGTCTTTGGCTCCGAGGTCATTCAGGTTGTAGAATTTGTCCTGGGCGCCCAGGAAGCGTTCCATGAAACCGATCTCAAGCTGGAAAATGTCAGGTGCGCCTGAACCCGCCGAGAGTGCTGTGGTCAGATTGTTGTGGTGGGCCGTCTGGTCACCAGTATTCTGAATTTTAATGGTTACGTTAGGGTGTTCCTTGGTGTAGGCAGCCGCCAGCTCTTCATAGTTCACGTTGCCCAGTGTCCAGAACGACAGCTCGACCTTCTCTGCCGGCTCTGTCTTGTCTCCTTCAGCAGCGGGTGCTGCTGTGCTTGACGCGTTGTTACCCGTATTTCCTTCCGCAGACTTGTTGCCGCCGTTGTTATTTCCTCCGCATGCTGCAAGTGAGCTCATGAGCATGATGGAGACCAGCGCCAGCGCCAGGTTCTTTGTTTTTTTCATTCCTCTGTACCCCTCTCAAAGGTTTCTTTTACAAGATTTAGTGTACCGTAGGCCACGGTTTTTTTTGAGGAGGCATATTGCCGATTTATGGTGGAAATACTTACGATTTTAAAACAGGTGGTTGTTTTTATGTAATGAGATATTCGAAAGAAGTCTTATCCTTTTAATAATATTGAACTCTCTCTGCTAACTGCCTCACTGACAGAAAGATTGAAGATCTGTTTCCCTTTGGACAGGTATTTTTCTAATTTATTGCTTCTGCAAAAGACCTCCAGATTTTTGTATTAGAATGCAAAAAAGTCGCTGGCGCTTCCCTGCCAACGACTCCTTCACTATTTTCGTTTAAAGCTCTTAGCCCATTGGAAAGTCATTTCTTGAAAACTCACCTGTTTACGCCAAGTCTTGTGAGTAGTTTCCCACTCATTAACTGTCTGTTTGTACGGTGTGTAGAACCGCCAATCACTGATATCCCAAGAAGAAAAAATCTTTCTATAGGATTTTCCAAATGAAATGTCATTAGGATATCTTCGTACGGCCTTGCTTGCCTGCCGTTTGATCCAACGACTTGCCTGATCTTTACTTACGGGTGTTTTCTTAATGCTTCTACTCAAATCAGCTCTAACCTCCTTCAGGGAAGCTAGAGTCCGTCCAGTAATTTCATTGATTCACCCCTTATTTTTCCTTGATCAAATCATAAACCGATTGAATCATTGAAGCAACCATCTTTATGCTATATATGCTGGGAACTGCTCAATGAAATCAAAATCCTTCGCGGTCCCGGAAAGTGTGAAATTCCGTTATTGTCGTCGATCTTGGCCACCAGGAGATCCATCTAATCATGAGTATGCACGCCGCTGATGATCACTCATTCTACATTGTCGGTCTGCAAATCCTCTGGAGAGCCGGTAATTCGGTCCAAGAACATGGTCTTGCCCTCCTTGAAGTCAGCTAGAAGGCGGTAACGAAGGGCCGATTCCAGCTTCGACATAACTAGTTTGACCGTGATTTCATACCCCACAATCTGCTTTGTCTTGGACATCTTCCGCGCACTGATAATATCCAATTGCTTAATTTTGACTTCTATCCGCGGCCTTGCACTGTACCGTTTCTTCACCAACGCGTCCACCACCTGACTGTCATCCTTCCAGATTTATAGTTCCCGTGCCTATTCCCGACTCCTGCCCTTATAAATTGAAGGATCACACCAAGGAAGTGGATTTCTGGCAGGCAGACGGGTATACTGATCGTATTTGCTGCAACTGAAGTTATCCCTATCTAAAGGAGATTTATTCCATGCCCATCAACCGACCACTACTCACTGACCAGGATCTGCAGGAAGCGATTGACCGCAAGCTGCCCGTCCGCGTCTTCCAGGATGACCATCTGGTGAATTCCGGCGCTACGATAGTGCGGTTCACGGATTCGGATGTTGTGATCCAGTCGCGGGTCAGTGATCTGACTTATTACTCGCGCAGCCGCTGTGAATTCTTCGAAGTCCGGCCTTAAGATATGACTGGCCGGGCCTTGGACACGTGTGAGCTGTGCGGCCGTTCTCCTCTTGCAACTACCGTTCATCATCTGATCCCCCGCGAGAAAGGCGGCAGCCTGCTCCCGACGGTCCTTCTATGCAAGGCCTGCCACCGGCAGATTCATGCCCTGTATACTAACAGCGATCTCGTTGTTCTTGGCCTTACGACACTGGATAGCCTGCGCAGCGACCCGCAGATTGCCGCTTATCTGAAATGGATCATGCGGCAGGCGCCAGGCTCAGAACCGAAGCTGCACAAATCAAAGCGCGTTCGAAGCAAACGTTAATCTGCCGGATGGCAGGATAATACAGGTGCTCTGAGGTCCAACGCGCAGCAAGTGGAAACGGCTTTGCCGCCCTTTTAAGGGCGGTACCGTTTCGGCGAGAAATACAAGGATAATGTACAGCGTGAAATATAGATATTTTGATCTGAACAAAGGCATCCTAGCAGAGGAATAAGATGCCCTGCGTCTGAGCACAATTAATGCTGCTGTTTTTCGCACACATTCGGGCCATTTGCCTGCATGTGAACACAATGTATGCTGTTTTTCGTATACATTTTGACCATATGCCTGCTTGAGAACACAATGTATGCTGTTTTTCGTATACATTCGGACCATGTGCCTGCGTCCGAGCACAATGTATGCTGTTTTCCACATAGATTTGGACCATATGCCGTTATACCAGCCGATTGTATTTGGTTTTTAGCATACATTCAGCCTTTAACCGATGAAATCTGATATACTCCTAATAATAATTTCTTAAACAGCAAAAAGGTGCCTTCCGAGTTCCGGGAGGCACCTTTTTGCTGCTTTTGCTGAATGCTCTATGATTTGCTGCGATGTCTTCTGCATAAAATAGTTCTGCGGCTCTATTGCTTATTTCTTCATGTCGCCATAGCTGCTCAGCTTCTCGTTAAGGACCTCCTGAAAGCTCTGGACTTTGTCTTCCTGTCTCTGCGCTTTGGGATGGACAACGGGCTGAGGTCTAAAAAACTGATGATTAAAAGCCATAAGGTTATGTACGCTCATACTCATTGAAGTTCAACCTCCTTCCATAATCTTCACCTTATTTGCGTGAGTGCGAAGCATCTTATCCCTTATATAAACCGCTCTTTCCAATCCTAAACAGTTTTATCTCAGAAAAATGGAAATAGCGGACCCGGACTTGAAAATCAAAGTCCGGGTCCGCTGCTGAGCATCATCCTATTCATTCATCAGCTCGACTAAATAATGGCTATAACGAAAAATCAGTCACGCCTTTCTTAGAGACATATTTCAGCGTATAGGTTCCTCCGCCCTCAAAGGGCATCGTGGCCAGTTTGATCCGGGTATAATCAAGCCTATGCTCTCTTAATACTTTTTTGATCAGAGCTATACCCCGTTGTTCATCCGTAATGACACAAAAGATATTAAGTACAAATTGCTGCGGGTCTGATACCGTTTTACCCATCTCAGACCCGTCTACATAGCCAAGCTCCGCATCCGCTAAAAAGAGATTCAGGTATTCCGTTACTTTATCCCTCAACCATTCATCGCGCTGGCTCCCTTTAATGCTTTTCAAGGGATATTGTAAGACAACCCAGCATTTCTGATTCATGTCAGTTCACTCCCCGTTTGAGTTAATGAAGAGCGGCCCGAATTCCGGGTTACTTCTTCAAGGCAGCCCAGGAGGCCTCATTCAGCAGTTCCAGCTCCTCCGGCTCCAGCCGGAAGGTCATGGTGCCGACATTCTCCCGGGCATGACGGACCTTGGAAGCGCCGGGAATCGCAACTACGGTGTCACCATGATAATGAATCAGCCAATTGAGTGCAATCTGTCCCGGTGTGCACCCGTATTTGTCAGCCAGTGCGGTCAGGGAGGTGATCAGCGGCTTGCTGCGGGCCAGGCTCTTGTCGTCCAGGCCGGACATCATCCGCCGGGACCGCGAGACGGCAGCCACCTGCGAAGGATCATTATGGAAGCGGCCGGTCAGGATACCCTGCTGGAGCGGGGAATAGGCGATGATCGAGATACCCAGCTCCTTGGCCGCAGACATGATGCCGTTCTGATCGATACTGCGGTGCAGCAGATTGTATTTGACCTGATTGGAGACCAGAGTGAGCCCGTAGGTCTGCAAGATACGGTGCGCTTCCACCATCTGCTTAGCTGAGTAATTGCTTACCCCGACATACCTGATTTTGCCGGCCTGTACCAGTCCCGCCATTGCCTTCATCTCACTGGCAATCGAGGATAAGGAGAACGGCTGGTGGATCTGGTACAGATCAATGCCTCTGCCGCCCAGGCAAGCAATCCGCTGATCAATCGTGGAGGTAATCGAGCTCGCTGTCCGCAGCATCGGCCACCATTTGGTCGCAATCAGCGGAGCCGCATGCGGGCTGCCTTCCTGCTGAAGCTGATCCAGCACATGAGCGAGCGCCTCCTCCGACTTGCCGCCGCCATAGATTTCTGCCGTATCCACCCAGTTCATGCCGCCTTCTAGGCTGACCCGTACGATATCCAAAATATCCGCGTCTGTGATATTGCTCCAGTAACGGCCTACGAATCCTTTGCCCCGGCTGAACTGCCAGCAGCCCAGGCCAAGCGGCGATACCGATAGCTCTGAGCGTCCCAGGGGACGCAGCTGGACCTTGCTTGTCAATGTCTCCACGGTTCATCCTTCTTTCCAAGTGTTAGTTGAATACACTGTTATATAAGAGCTAATATAGCGATGAGACAATCTGACTGTACACAAAGCTTATGACTTCGGCAGCAGCCTGTCAATGACAGCAGTGCAGGCAGGAGCTGGGGGCTTATGGATCACCTGGAACTGAGGACCGGCCCCCATCCTCTTTTAGCGTGGCTTCAAAAAAGGATGATATGGTATAATTACCCTGCCTATTCATATCCAACTTGCAGGAAGCGCAATCGAACCACACACGTAACGGAGGGAATTCATATCCATGATTAAAATTCTAGGTTTCCTGCTCCTCTACCGGCTGCTCGGTAATCCGATTCTGGCCCTGATTATTCTGCTGGCCGTCCTGTATTTCCTGGACCGCCGTTATGTCGGCATTCTGCCCAGCTTATCCAAGCCATTCCGCCGCAGCCGTCAGATGTCTAAGCTGCGGCTGACTATCGCCCAGAACCCGAACGATGTAACCGCCAAATTCGATCTGGCCCGGCTGCTGATTGAACGCAAACGCTACAGCGAGGCCAAGGAGCTGCTGACCGCCATCGCTGACCGTTATGAGACATCCGCTGAATACTGGGTGGAGCTTGGGTACGCCAACCTCAAGCTGGGACAGCTTTCCGAAGGCGAAGCGCAGATGCTTAAGGGGCTGGACATCAACCGCCGGGCGCAATACGGGCAGCCTTACCTGCGTCTGGCCGAGATTTTCCGGCATGTGGACCAGGACAAAGCGCTGCATTATGTAAGCCAATTCCAGGAGATTCAATCCTCCTCCAGCGAAGCCTATTATCTGGCTGGCTCGATGTTCAAAACGCTGGGGCGGACTGAGGACGCCAAGCTTGCTTTTAACGAATCGCTGGCTGTCTACCGCTCTCTGCCTAAGTATAAGAAGCGTCAGGAACGCGGCTGGGCGCTGCGCAGTTATTTCGCGAAGCTGCGGTGAGCGGCAGATTATAAGCATATAGCCTTTTGACAGCAAACAACCTCCGGCTACTGCACATTGCAGACCCTGGAGGTTGTTTGTTTTATTGTATAGGGACGGACATCTCAAGTTCGGGAATATACTGCTTCCCCCCGTCCTTTGATATAACGAAAGACTTAATAATTACACTCTCCGGCCTATTCTCAAAAGGTTCAAAGACCATACTGTATGAGAACGTATCCCCTTTACCGCTGCCGCTGCCACTAATCACAACAGCCTTTTGCCCATGATCATCCCACAGCTCAAACCAGATCATAAAAGTCCCCGCATCCTTATATTTATCTGGAATTGCTTCCTCAATAGCCTTGAGATCCGCGCCGGGGTCTCCTTTAATTTCGGTCAGCAGACGGGTCGATGTCTGGCTCAGTTCCAGCCGTGTGTAACGTAGATGGATATGATCATGTACCTTGGTCTCCCCAGGGCCAAGAACAAGGTCGCCTACCGTTTTCTTGCTAACGGGAAACTCAAAGCGAAACTTCTGATCCATTCCATCAATAAGGACCAGCATGGTGAGATCAAATTGGTCAGGGATTTGTAGATTCGGTCCATCTAGTGCCGAAACTATGATAGAGTCAGGAGCACCGGCACCTCCCTGCTTAAACCCGTATCCGGTATTGACCTTTTCCCCGTTCACCAAAAACTCGATATTATTTATTCCTCCCGCTGGCTGTCCCCCTTGGGTCAATAAATCCCACCACTCCTCCTTTTTTTGCTCCTCCTTTGCCTGAACACGGGTCAGAACCACCGAGAAGCGGCTTCCGTCATACATTTGTTCCGACACCTTGAGCGTCATTCCATCCAGAGTGACGGTCTGCTCAACATTTGTGGTTAACCCTGCTTCATTGGCTTTCCGCAGTCCGGAATCTCCGGCAAGCTGGAATACGCTTGACATGAAGGGTAACTGCTTCAAGGTTTCTGCCATGGCCGGGGAGATGAATCCCAGGCTAATCAGGAGCACCAGCCCTCCGGCCACAGATGCTGCACTGATCATCACCCGGGACAGCCACCGGGGCATTCTTTTACGTCTAAGCGTCCCCTGATGCTCTGAAGCCGCCTCCAAGCCAACATCATCCTTCTCACTGATGATCCGGTACGTCTCCTCCATACGCAGATGCACAAGCTCCGGCAGTTCAGGAAGAGTCTCATCCTGAAGGTCTGCGAGCCTGCTCTCCAACCGCTGCTGGCTCATCCGTTCACCTTCCTTTCTACAGGTTGCTCCAGGGATTGCTGTAACGTCTTGCGGGCGCGGTGCAGCCTGGTCTTGACAGCACTCTCTGACAGCTCAAGCAGCCCGGCAATCTCTTGCACAGTCAGCCCCTGATAATAATGCAGCTTCACAATGGTCCCTGATATCTCTTCGAGCCTGCCAATGGCCTGGCGCAGATCTATCTCTTCTGCTGACGAAGATATGGCTTGTACGCTCTCCGGCGGATTGGGCATGACGACTACCCTCTCCCGTTTGCGCAGAATCAAGTTGCATTCGTTGATCAGAATCCGAAACAGCCATGTGTTGAAATACGCCGCTTCTTTCAGTCCTGAGATGGCTTTAAAAGCTTTCAGTACAGTCTCTTGCATCGCATCGGCACAATCCTCGTCACTCCTGACCATGGACTTGGCCATACTGTACATCCGCCGCTCCTGAGTCTTTACCAGCTGGATGAAGACCTCGCTGTCACCTGCCTGGGCACGCCTGACCAGATCTCCTTGTCCGGTGTTCAAATATGATTGCCCCCTTCTAACGGGAAGCTGCCGCATCCCCATTCAGTGCTTTCTTTCATATACTCTTTAGATGATGTACAAGCCGATAAGGTTACATTAGCATGGTATTTTTTATTTTTTTCTGCGTAAACAGCCAAAGAGCAGGCCCCGTATAACCGGGAAGCCTGCTCTTTAAGGTTTCATCTCTTGTGGTGAAGAACGTTACATATCCAGTGATTTCGGCTGATCCTCCCCAGCCGCCGGACGGAACGGCCACCAGTTGGCCCGGCCGAACATCCGCACCATCACCGGCACGAAGAACGGCAGGAATACCAGTGCATACAGCGCCAGACCGGACAGTACAACCGTGGCAATCTGCATCATCGACAGGACCCCGGAAGGGTACATCGAGGCGAAGGTACCGCCCAGAATCACTACAGCCGAGAGAATCACGGTTCCCATATTGCGCATGGCGTGCAGGATGGCTTCCCGCGCATCCCAGGTTTTGTTCTCATTGAAGCGGTCCATCAGGAAGATACTGTAATCCACCCCGAGGGCAATCAGCATCACGAAGCTGAAGAACGGCGTCGTCCAGGTGATTCCCGAGTAGTTCAGCAGATGCACGAAGATCGCTTCAGTGATGCCCAGTGCCGTAAAGTAAGTGATTAACAATGAGGCAATAATATACAGCGGCATAATCATCGAGCGGAACAGCACCACCAGAATGATGAAAATACCGCTAAGCATCAGAATTACTGTACGCGTGTAATCTTCATTGGAGATGGTCTGCAAATCATTGTAGGTGCTGGTCACGCCGCTCATGGCTGTCTCCGCATTCGCAAGCTTGGTGCCGGCCACGGCACGGTCCACCGCTTCCTGGATCTGTCCGACGCTGTCAATAGCCTTCGCGCTGTATGGATTCCCGGCGAAGACCACATCCAGGGTCATAACCTTGCGGTCCCCGGACAGATAGGTATCGAATACCTGCTGCATGCCCTTGGCCTCAAGCGCCTCTGCCGGAACCAGGAATCCGCTGAGCTCATCATCCTTGGCATCCTGAATCTGCTTGAGATAATCCTGTGCCGAGCTTAAGCCTCCGGTGATTTGTCCCAGACCATCCGCACTTTGTGTCAGTCCGTCCGTCAGCTGTCCAAGCTGGCCCGTAAGCTCACCGAACCCGTCAGCAAGCTGTTTCTGCCCGCCTTGCAGCTGTGTAAGCCCGGTGGTGATCGCCGGAAGCTTGCCGACAATCTGCCCCTGGCCGTCTGCCGCCTGCTTCAGGCCGGTTTGCAGCTGGCCGATACCAGCTACCAGCTGATCCAGCCCTTTCGCCAGCGCAGCCTGCCCCGCTGCCGCTTTGGAATACCCGGCGTTGGCCTCGGCCAATCCGGCCGCCGCGCCGCTCAGCTGGGCCGAGATCTGGCCCAATCCTCCGGCAAGTCCCGCAGCTCCCGTACCGCTCTGCGTAACTGTACCTTTGATCGTCTGGTAATTCACATCCTGGAGCAGCTCTGGATAGGCGGCTTCCAGTCCAGTGAAGGAAGCTCCCAGACCGTTAAGCGCATCTGCCACGCCTTGAAGCTGTGTCTGCAGACCAGTAAGACCTCCGTTCAGCGCTGTCAGGCCGCCGCCAATCTTCTTGTACCCTTCGAGCAGCGCGGCATTGGCCTGTGCCAGTTGCTTCGCGCTGTCTGCCGCCTGCGCCAGGCCGGCTTTGATCTCTCCCGCTCCGGCCCCGCCGCTGCGGATACCCTCCTCGATCCGCGTTAGGCCATCGCCCAGCGCGTCAATGCCTTTTTTCAGCTCAGCCGTTCCTTCTGTCAGCTTCGCGCTGCCCGAGGCGGCCTCGGCAAGCTTAGGCCCATTATCCTTCAGCTGCTTGCTCGCTTCGCTCAGCCCGCTCTGGATCTTGGTTAACCCTTCACTGCTCTGATCCAGACCGTCCGCCAGCGTAGCCACCTGAGTAGGAATCAGGAAGTCATTAATCTGCTCCCCGGTAGGCCGGGACATGCTGCGCACAGCCTTAACGCCATCCACCTTTTCCAGCTCGCGGCTGATCTTCTCCGCAAGCCCCATATATTCAGCAGTGTCCATCCGGTCGTCATTCTTGATGACAATTTTGCCCGGCATGGATTCACCCGGTCCGAAGCTCTCCGATATAATATTGAACCCTTTGACCGAGGCGTAGTTAGGCCCGATCTCATCCATGCTGTTGAAGCTCAGCTTCCCGCTGTAGGTAAGCAGGAACGGTGCCACAACCGCAGCCACGATCAGCAGCGCGGCCCAGGGTCTCTTCAGCGAGAACGAACCGGCCGCTCCCCAGATCCGGCTCTCACTGTGCTCCAGCTTGCCGCTGGAGGGCCAGAACATCTTTTTACCCAGCACCGCCATGAAAAACGGCACAACGGTCACCAGTGCAAGCAGCATCACCGCTATGCCGACCGCCACGGCCACCGCCGAACGGTAGAGCATGAACTTGGACAAGCCGATCGCCACGAAGCCGACAAAGACCGCCAACCCTGAATAGAACACCGTTCCACCAGCCTTCCGGTAAGTGGCGATAATGGCGCTTTGCGTATCCTCCGACTGTGCAAGCTCCTCCTTGAACCGGCTGATCAGCAGGATACAGTAATCGGTCCCGATCCCGAACATGACAGCCACCATGAAGATCTGGGTGAACGTCGAGAGCGGAAAGTCAATGCGGTCCACGAGGAACGCGACAATCGACTGGGACACGATATAACTCAGCCCCACCGTCAGCAGCGGCACGAAGGGAGCCACGAACGAACGGAACACCACGAACAGAATCAGCAGAATAAACACGACAGTGATGTATTCCGACTTTTTCAGACCGGCTTCCGAGCTGGCAATCGTATCCTCCGTAATCAGCCCTTCGCTGGTCATATAATGCTCCGCCGTAACGTTGCCCAGCAGCTCAGCAGACTTAGCCGGGAGTTCCTTGACTGCCTCCTCTCCGCCTTGCACCGACAATGCGACCATAATCGTCTTGCCGTCCCCCGCAATCAGCGTATCCTTCAGCTCAGGCTGTGAGAACGGATCTGTAATCGCGCTGAGCTTCAGGGAATCCTTGTTCCCGGCCAGCTGCTCTACACCCTGCTTAATACTCTCGGTGTCTGCGGCCGTCAGCCCCTCAGGCTTATGGAATACCAGAGCCACCTGATGTACCGTTTCCCCGTCTTTGGCCGCAGCGACCTCCTTCATAATCTCCGCAGCCCGCGATGAGGTGTAGCCAGCCGGAACAGCGATCTGACCCTTCTCGCGCACCAGATCGGGCATCCCGGGAACCGTGAGGAATAACACAATCGCCACAGCCACCCACACCGCGATAACCGCCCATCTTGCCTTCAAAATCGTTCTCAATTGCTTCTCCCCCCTGCATCCTGCATCAGAAATGCCAGCTTCTCAAACATCGTAATAAACTGCTCAATATTGTTATCCTCGAAATGGAACAAATAAGGGGAGATAACCTCCTGCATTTGCTTATCAGAGGTCTTGTAGACACTTTCTCCGTACTCCGTCATGGTCAAATACACCTGCCTACGGTCATTCTCGTCCCGGGTCCGCTGGATCATCCCCGCTTCATCCAGCCGGTTGATAATAGCAGTAATCGAGCTTTTGCCTACGGCGACAGCTTCAGACAGATAAGTCGAGGTGCATTTCTCCTGCCCGCTGATCAGCCTGAGAATCAGGAATTGGTCCGTCGTCAGACCTTCTCCAAAAATCTCCCGGAGCCTCGCGTTGATCTGCCTGGTGACAACCATATAGGCGTCTACGTAGCGGTTGATCCATTCTTCTGCGTCTTTCTTCAATGCTGCTTCCGCCTTTCCATATTAGTTCACGTATCGAACTGTTTTACAGTAAAACTATATTGTCCTTTGCGTTAAAAGTCAACTAGTTTCATGAATTTTACATTGATATTCATCAGGGGGATTAAATACGCCTCATGGACGCAAAAAACCACCCTGCACGCAAAGTGCTGAGTGGCTATTGTGAATTTCACCTATTGCATCTCCCGATACCGTTCGGCCCGCTTACTCCTCGTCCTCCGTCTCTTCCACCTCATAGACACAGCGGAACATTTCGATTCCGGCAGCGTTCTCGCCCAGGCTGTACACCATGAAGCCCAGACTGCGGTAAAAGTCAGCGGCAATCTCGTCCTCGGTCTCCGCTATCAGGTAACGCGGCTGACGGGAGGTGACCAGCTCCAGAATCATGCCGCGCGCATACCCTTTGCCCCGGTTCTCCGGGAGCACTGCGATATGGCGGATGTCGAGCGAGCCGTCTTCCGTCTCTTCATACCCGGTTAGTCCGAGCAGCAGCCCGTCCTCCTCCCAGCCGCACAGCTGCATGGCCGCAAGCTTACTGTATTCCTCCGAAGTGCGTATCAGCGCATCCGGGTCATCTATAACCGCATAAGCCAGCAGCTCATTCACCTGCGGTGTGCCGACAAGCGGCTTCAAATCAATCAACATATGTCTCATCCTCCTAAAAGTATACCTGACCCCAGACTACCGCTATCCCCGCACCAGCCGCAGCAGCGCATACCCCGTCCACACACCCACCAGGTTAAGCAGCAGATCATCGATATCCAGGCTCCCGACATGCAACAGCATCTGCAGAAGCTCCAGTATAATGATGCCAAGCGCAGACAGAAGCGTCAGGCGGATAAAAGAACGGTAACCGGTCACCACCAGCGGAAGCAGAATGCCAAAAGGCACGAATACCGCCACATTCCCCAGAAGATTCACCAGCCTGCTGGCATACGATAATCCATTGGTCATGTCAAAGTATAAACGCACTGTCCGCAGCGGTTCAAGATTGTAACGGAGCGGCCCGTCCAGCTGAACCGTACGTCCGAACCCGATGAACATCCAGTACAGCAGCATTCCGCTATAGGTAATCAGCAGCAGCCAGGCCAGGAACCGGCGTCCGGGTGGAAGCGCCTGCTTGACTGTAGCGGCCTTCCCCTTCCGGCGGCTTGTACGCGGCTTAGCGATCCTGGCCACCTTCAATAATCTCAATCGTGCCGTCTTTCTTGCCGATAATCGCCAGATCTGCAATTCCGATGAAGAGGCCGTGCTCGACAACTCCCGGAATACGCTGGAGGGCAAGCGCCAGCTCTGCCGCCGATTCAATCGCTTCAAACTGGCAGTCCGCAATATAATTGGCGTTATCCGTCTTGTACAGGTCTTCTCCGCTGCGCCGCAGCTCCGTTGTGCAGCCCAGCTTAGCCAGAGCAGCAACCGTCCACTCCCAGGCGAACGGTACAATCTCCACCGGCAACGGGAACTTCCCGAGCGTGGTCACCGCCTTGCTCTCATCGGCTACAACGATCATGCGGGCGCTGCCCATAGCGACAATCTTTTCCCGCAAAAGCGCACCGCCCCCGCCCTTAATCAGCTGCAGCGCCCCGTCCAGCTCATCCGCCCCGTCAATCGTCAGGTCGAGGCTGTCCACATCACTGAACGCTACCAGCGGGATGCCCAGCTCACGGGCCTGGTCCTCAGACGCCTGTGAAGTAGCAACGGCTGTAATCTGCAAGCCCTCGCTCACCCGTTCCCCCAGCTTGCGGATGGCCCAGTAAGCAGTGGAGCCTGTTCCCAGGCCCACCCTCATACCGTCCTTCACATATTCGACTGCCTTCTCCGCTGCCAGCTGTTTCACATTGATACTCATTTTATTCCCTCCATGTTATCCGTTATAATGAACGAAGTGGAATGGGCTGTGCCCGTCCACAAGGAATTCTTAGCCTTACTAATCAGCCTGACACTAATAATCCATCAGGAGGCATCCGCATGAGAACCGAGAACCAAATCCAATCCAAAATCAACGAAATGACGCTCCAGCGCAGATCCCTGGAGTCACGGCTGGCTCCCCTGCCCCCCGGTGACCCGCAGAGGGCCGCGCTAGACGCCCAGCTGACCAGGCTAGAAGATCTGATTCTAATGCTGGAATGGGTATTGAACGCACCCGTAGGCAAGTATCACGCCTGACTTCCGGGCTTCTGCCCCGACAGGCTTTTACCGTTCAGCTATAATTCCCAAGCATGGCCTCGTACAGCCCGGCATTCTCATGCTCGAAGCAGACGAAATCAATCTGCCGCAGCGGGAGCTCTGCCGGGCTCTTGGCGCGGACATACCCAATGACTGATTCCAGCGCCGTCTTACAGGCCAGCGCCTTCGGGAAGCTGTAAATGCCCGTGCTGATATTCGGAAAAGCGAGGCTCTTGACCCCATGGGCGCAAGCCAGATCAAGGCTGCTTTTATAGCATCTCGCCAACACAGCCGCTTCACCAGCCGTACCTCCCTTCCAGATCGGCCCCACCGTATGTATCACTCCGCGAAAAGCAAGCCGCCCCGCACCGGTGAGCGCTGCTTCGCCGGGAAGAATACCGCCCTGCTTCTGGCGGATTACCGCACATTCCTCCGCAATTTCTGGGCCCCCGGCCCGGTGTATAGCCCCGTCCACTCCCCCGCCTCCATACAGACCGGAGTTCGAGGCATTAACGATCATCTCGCCCTGCCAGGAGGTAATGTCGCCTTCATGCACCGACAGGACTACATTATTAACGTTGATCTGCATAGCTGGTCTCCTCCTTCGCCGCAGTCTCCAGCGCCAGAATCAGTTCCTTCTCACCCCTGCGGGCAGCCTTCCCCGAAAAAGAATCATACGTAAGCCGGCCCCCCTGCACTGCGGCCTGGCGGAGAATACCCAGCATATAATTCTGCGCATCAGATAACACCAGCTCACCCGTACCAGCGGCAACCCTGCACAGGGCACGGGTTGTTCCCGCCTCTGCCTCCGGCAGGTCCTCTTCCCCGGGCTCAACCACCGTGAATTGGAACAACGGCACCGCCTCCGGCAGCTCCTCGCCCGCAGAGAACCTCTGATTAAATACCGAATACATCAGATTGCCGGTATGCGCTCTGGAAGCATCCGTCTCTTGCTCCGCAAGAATTCTGCTGTTCTGATATGCAATAATTCCGGCTGTGACCAGCAGAAACAGCACCACTCCCGCAATTAAAGTATACATCCCTGTCACCAGCCCATCGCCTGTAATGAACAATACCGCTTCTATAGTATCATGGACAGAAGTAGCCGTGAATGGTCCTACCCGCGTAAAAACCATTTTTTGCGCCGATTCCATAAAGTTATTTTGAGAGATTCAAATTAACAGTTGAAACTTCACGTGGCATGTCTCATAATGAAGTGGAGCCTGCTGTTTTGTCAAATCCATACGAAATCAAGGGAGGATACCTGGAAATGAAATTTTTCTTGGATACCGGAAATATTGAGGAAATCAAACGTATTACCCGCCTCGGATTAGTGGATGGCGTAACGACGAACCCGTCGCTGATCGCCAAGGAAGGCAGATTGTTTAAGGACGTAATCAAGGAGATCGTAGCTATTGTCCCTGGTCCTGTAAGCGCTGAGGTTATCGGCCTTACGGCTGAAGAGATGCTTAAGGAAGCTTACGAGATCGCAGAATGGGCTCCGAACGTGGTCATCAAGCTGCCTATGACCGAAGATGGTCTGGAAGCTTGTTATGAACTGACCAAAAAAGGCATCAAAACCAACGTAACCCTTGTATTCTCCGCTGCTCAAGGCCTCATGGCCGCCAAGGCAGGAGCTACTTATATCAGTCCGTTCGTCGGACGTCTAGATGATATCGGTGTGGATGGCATGAAGCTGATCAAGGATCTGAAGACGATCCTGACCAACTACGACCTGAAATCCGAGATCATCGCCGCCAGTATCCGCAACATCGCCCATGTAGAGCAAGCGGCCATTGCCGGTGCTCATATCGCTACCATCCCGGGCTCACTCCTGCCATCACTCTGGAAGCACCCGCTGACCGACAATGGTATCGAACGCTTCCTGAAGGACTGGGAGAAGGTTCCACAGGTTTAAAACAAAGCAAATCATTCAAGCCCCCTTCCGCATCATGCGGAGCGGGGCTTTTTTGGTGTTGTTAATTGGAAGGACCCCATTCATCCTTGACTCATTTACTTGTTATGCTTATACTTGTTGTAACAAGTAATTACAAAGGAGCAGTTCATTTATGACTCTTTCCTCTCCACAGCAATTCCTCGGCTTCCTGCTGGGCTCGACCCACCGGAGAATCTCAGTGAGCTTCGCCCGGGCGCTGAAGCCGTATGACATCACACCCGAGCAATGGTCCACCCTGCTGATGATCTGTGACCGCAGCGGAGTCAACCAGAAGGAGGTTGCCGTTGCCTCTGCCAAAGACCAGCCGACCACCGCCCGGATCGTGGAGCTCCTGCTCAAGAAAGGCTTCATTACCAAAACGGCCAACCCCGAGGACCGCAGGGCGTTCCAGCTCTCTGCCACCGGAGAGGGACGGGCGTTAATTGAGAACACTATAGCACTGGAGCAGCAGACTATAGATATGGCTGTAGCCGGGCTCAAGCCGCAGCAGCTTGAAGATCTCCGCAGTATGCTGGAGCAAATCTATCACAACACCGGAAATATACATCAGGAATAGGAGTCTACCCACTTGAATCAATCCTCTGAACGTCTATGGACCACATCCTTCATCACACTGACCCTTTGCAACCTTCTGCTGTTCATAGGACTGCAGATGACCTTATCTACCCTTCCTGCTTATGCGGAAAGTGCCTTGTATGCTTCACCCGTGCAGGTTAGCCTTGTCACCAGCCTGTTCGCCTTCAGCGCGATTGCCTCCCGCCTCTTCTCGGCCAAGGCCATGGAGAAGGGCGGGCGCAACCTGCTGATCTTCCTCGGCCTTGCCATTGCCCTCTCTGCGGTGGCGGGCTATTATTTCGCAGGCAGCATCTTCACCCTGCTGCTGTTCCGCATCCTGTTCGGCATAGGCTTCGGCATGGCCAGCACGGCGTTCCCGACCATGGCCTCCGATGTCATCCCCATCCGCCGGATGGGTGAGGGCATGGGTTATTTCGGATTATCCACTAGCCTCGCCATGTCGGCTGGCCCGCTAATCGGACTCAGCCTCCTGCAAGGACCAGGCTTCGGGTCCCTGCTGCTGGGGACGGCTGTCGCGCTTGCTCTGATCCTGCCGATGGGCTTCCGCCTGGCGAAAACACTGCCTGGCGGACATCTGGAGCCGGCCGCAGTTCCGGCTGCAGCTGCGGGAAGCAATCCATACCGCAGGCTGCTGCTTCCCTGCCTGCTTAACTTCCTCCTATCCATCTCTTACGGCGGGCTGCTGGGCTTCCTGGCGCTCTACGGGCAAGAGAAGCACCTCCAGCATATCGCTTACTTCTTCCTGTTCAATGCCGTAGCCATTGTCGTGATCCGGCCGCTCTCCGGCAGAATCTACGACCGCTATGGCGCGGCTGCCTTGCTCATCCCAGGAAGCCTGTTCATTATCGCCGGTCTGCTGCTGCTCTCCTTCGCCTCCACAACGGCGGGCTTGTTCCCGGCCGCTCTATGCTACGGCTTCGGCTTCGGCTCCATGCAGCCTGCGCTCCAGACCTGGATGATCCAGTCTGTCGAGCCGCGCCAGCGCGGGTTAGCCAACGGAATGTTCCTGAACTCCCTGGACCTCGGTGTCGCCATCGGCTCCATGCTGCTTGGCGCTGTCGCCATGTTCACCAGCTACGCCGTAATGTACCGGTATTCGATATTAGCACCTCTCCTGCTGCTCGCTATCTATCTTCTGGTACTCGTGACCCGGCAGAACAGTAAGCGTAAAGCTGCCCTACAGGGATAGCTGGATGCTACACTTCCGTGGAATAGACAAAACCGCCTCGCGTCACACGCGCAGGCGGTTTATTTTGTCTGTACAACTGTTACTCACTTCTCCTGCGAACCAGCCGTAACCGTTTCACGCACAGCAGCAGGCAGGAACGGGCTTGGCTGTCCCAGACTGTAGATATGAAGCAGATGCATCGCCCGGGTACAAGCGGTATAGAACAGCTTACGTTCATGTTCACGCCCGTATTTCTCAGCGGAACCGTCATAGATAATTACGGCATCGAACTCGACGCCCTTGGCGAGGTAGGCCGGAAGCACCAGCGTCCCTTTTTGAAAATTAGGCGTTTCCTTCGTGACCAGCCGCACCGGTAGCCGCTTCTCCAATTCACGGTATACCTGTGCGCTCTCTTCTGCTGTCTTGCAGATTACGGCCACATAATGATAACCCTCCGCATGAAGCTTAAGCACATCCTGCTCCACTGAGGAGAGCAGATCGTCTTCACTGTCCACCAGCGTCAGGAGCGGCTCCTCCCCCCGGCGGTTAAAGGGTATGATCTTCTCGCCGCCGGGAATCATCGCCCGCGTGAATTCAACAATCTCATACGTAGACCGGTAGCTGCGGGTCAACGAGATCACCTCGGTGTTCTCTTCGCCGTAGATGCTCACCAGTCCGGCCAGATCTCCCAGCACCTCGCCTTGGGCATAGATAGCCTGATTCAGGTCGCCCAGCACGGTCATTTTGGCCCGGGGAAACAGGCGGCGCATGAATTCCAGCTGGAACGGCGAGTAATCCTGCACCTCATCCACAATAACATGACGGATCAGTGTGTTCGTCCGGAAGCCCTGGCTAAGCTCCTTCAAATACAGGAACGGTGTCGCATCTTCGTAGGCCAGCTCATTCCCCCTGATCGCAGCCAGCGTCTGCGCACAGATCTCATCCCATGCTTCAGGCAGCGGCTGGCGGGTATCCAGGCTCTCTATCAGCTCACGACCCTCGAATAAGCGGCTGTACAGCGCCTTCACATCCACGAAGCGTCCGCGCTTGGTCCAGCCGCGCAGCGGCTTGAGGCGCTGGCTGACCACGTAGCGGGCAAGCAGGATTCGCTCCGCATCATAATCATCGAAGCTGTCGTTATGCCCTCCGCCCTTACGGCGCATCTGGTTATAGGCCCGTTGATAATCGCTGTTGTCCATCAGCTCAATCTGCTCGTCTACCCATGCCGCACTCCGCTCTTCTGCGCCGAAGGCCGCAATTTTTTTGAGCAGCCAGCCCGTCATCAGCTCAATCCGGTTCGCCAGCTTGATGCCCGGGTCATAGCTGTAGAATTGGCGCTCCATCTCTTCCTTAGTGGCAACAGCCTTCCCCTGGAACATCAATGGCTTGAACAGCATGCCTTCATGCTCCAGCAGATTCACGTATTGCCGGATGGCGCTAAGGAAGGCTACCGACGATTTATATGCAATACCTTCCCGGCGGATGTAGGCTTCCTCCCCGTCCGGGGCATTCAGCAGACTCTCCGTCTGGCTGAACACATCCTCCAGCTGAAATTCCTGGCCCAGCCGGTGCTCCAGGTACATCTGGAAGGTGGTCTGCTGCATGTTCTCCTCCCCCAGCTCAGGCAGCACAGTAGATACATAGCTATTGAACAAGGGATTCGGCGAGAAGAGCAGCATCTGATCCGCCTGAAGCACCTCACGGTACTTGTAGAGCAGATAGGCTACCCGCTGGAGCGCCGCTGACGTCTTGCCGCTCCCGGCGGCTCCCTGCACAACCAGCATCCGGCTCCGGTCATTGCGGATGACTGCATTCTGCTCCTTTTGGATGGTGGCTACGATCGATTTCATCCGGTCATCGGCGCTGTGGCTCAGTACCTGCTGAAGCAATTCATCGCCGATAGTGACGCCCGTATCGAACATGACTTCAATCTCACCGTTATCAATCACGAATTGCCGCTTAAGCTCCATGGTGCCTGTAATCTGTCCGCCCGGCGTCTCATAGGATGCAGGTCCCGGCGCCCCGTCATAATACAGGCTGGAGATAGGCGCACGCCAATCGTAGATCAGGAAGGTTCCGTTATCCTCCATCAGCGAACCGATGCCCAGATAGATGGTGTCAGCCGCAGCATCCCCCGCCTCCGAGAAATCAATCCGGCCAAAATAGGGCGATACCACAAGCTTTTTATATTTTTTGAGCGCCTTGCTGGATTGCAGATGATGGCGTTCGCGTTCGTTCAGAATCTGTGCCTGCTGCCGCAGACTGGTTGAAGTCTCCCCCAGGTCGTCGGGGCTGCTGAAGTTTACTGTAACCTCTTCCCAGAAGTCTTTGCGCATATCCACGACATCCGTGCGGTGGAGCCCCAGCTCCTCTGACAGCAGCCGGATATGGGTAGACAGCAGCCTCGTGATGCCGTTTACCCGCTCCTGCTCCTTTTGCCACTCGTGATCATGTTTATCCAATTCATTTCATCCCCTTCGGAAGGTTGACTAACAATGTTACCAACTCTGTAGTCGTTTTACAAGTTTTTGCTATTGCTATATTCAGTTTGTGCTCTATATTTTCTCGTTCAGCACTGCACTTTCCTTGTCGTCTGCATTCATCCGGTGGATCTGGTCAGCCACCTTATCCAGACGCTCCAGCTGATAGCCGTAATCATAGATGGCCGCAGCCACCACCGACAGCCGAAGCTGCCCGGATTTCTGCGGATCATACCCGTTAATGGCGGACTTCAGGAAGCGGTCATTGTCTTCCGCCAGCGGCTCGGAGTCATTGGCTCCCGGCTTCAGTTTATCCTCGAATTTCAGCAGAATGTACTCATGATACTTAATCAGCTGCTCCAGATGGCGGTCGAACAGCTCATCCGTTTGCTCCGTCCGGTCGGCCTGGAAATAATGCCGGTCAATCGCCTCAAGCACCTGATAGCCCTTTTGCAGGGAATTCAGCAGGTTTTTGTAGACTACCATCTGCCTCGTCTGACTGTATTTAGCCCTGCGGAGCTGCTTCTGCTCCTCCTCGAACAACGCGTATTTGTCAGCCAGAGCTTTAATCGCGCCCTCCAGGCCGTTCTTCTCATCCCGGAATACACTCTCCTTCATCTCATGCGACACCGCTGTCCGCAGCAGCAGCGACAGGCTGGTGAACACATTCTCGATCTGCTGGATGTACTGCTTGCGAGGCTGGGGCGGAAATACAGAAATATTGATAATAAAAGCCGACAGAATCCCGGTCAGTGTCAGCAGGAACCGGGTTAACGCGAACTGCCACTGGCCTGAAGCCTCCATGACCGAGATGACGGTGACCAGCGTCAGGCCGATGGTGTCGGCGCGGTTCATTTTCATGCTGATCATAATCACCAGGATGCATACCAGTCCAACCGCAATCGGTTCATTGGAGAGCAGCATTCCGCCAAGCAGCGCTATCACCGCCCCCATCGTGCTGGTCTGGATCTGATCGAGGAAATACCGCCATGATCTGTATATGGAGGGCTGCATAGCGAAGATCGCCGCAATAGCCGCACCGACAGGGGAGGCGAAGTTGAATAGAACGGACAGATAAAGGGCAAGCGTTACGGCCATTCCTGTTTTGAGTATGCGGGCACCGAAAGCCAAGTCCATCCCTCCCAAGAGCTTGAAGCTTATCATAATTACTGCGGATGTTCATCCTTTATGTATATCTTGTTATTACCCATGAACTACGCTGGCGAATTTTAGTATGTCTTAAGCCGGGCTTCAGGATTCTTTCAGCTTTCAGGGAATACTGTTATACCGGGTAGTAACTACAACCAACAGAAGAGGTGTATCCATGAAAAAAACGACCCGAACCCTAACCGCATGGGCAGCAGCCATGATGCTTGCCCTGTCTCCAGCCGCCGCCTTCGGCGAGCAGCTTCCCAAAGGCAGAGCCACCCCTCCCCCGGCCTCACCGCATACCGGCAGAGAGCATACCCCTCCCCGCAGCGGGGAACGGAATCTCAGGGCCGGAGGCCATTTCATTATCAGCGAAACGGCTGAGCTGCTCGGAATGGGCCGTGAGGAGCTGATTGCCAGCCTGAAATCGGGTAAGACCCTGGCGGGTCTGGCCCAGGAGAAGAAGGGCTGGAGCGAAGACCAGTATGTCCAGAAGCTGAGCGATGCCGCCAGCCTGAAGCTGGATGGATTCGTCAAGGATGGGAAGCTGACGCAGGAGGACGCGGCGAAGCTAAAGCCGGGCCTGCCAACGCTGATCAAGCGCAGCCTCAGCCGCGTAGCCCAGCTTCACCAGGGCAAGCCGTCACCGCCGCCGGCTGCAACGAAGGCCCCCTGAACTATAAGGCATCGTCACCAAGGAAGACAAGCCAGACCATCCTCCTAATGATAGAAGCAGTATGCAACAGAACAGGCACCGAATGCCCGGAGTTACTTCTTCCGGGCATTCTTTGTTTTACGCGGATTCGCTTTATAGTTTCTGTAAGTCTCGAAGCAGGCCGCCGACAGCATCAGCCAGGCTCCGCTCGCGGCATAGCCGCCGATCACATCACTCGGATAATGCACCCCCAGATAAATCCGGCTCCAGCCGATCCCCCCGGTCATCAGCACAGTGAACAGAATCAGCAGTAACCGCTCGCTCCGGTTATGCATGTGCCGCCACAGCAGGTAGGCAATGACCCCGTATAACGAGAAGGCCGCCATTGAATGTCCGCTGGGGAAGCTGTAGCCTGTCTGCTCAATCAGCCTGTGAATGGTGGGACGCTCCCGGTGGAACCACAGCTTCAAGAGCGTGTTCAGCAGCTGGGAGCCGAGGCCCACCCACAGGAACAGGGCAAGCTCCAGCCGGTGCTTCAGCGCGAAGAACAAGATGAGCATAGTCAGCAGAGAGATCCCGACCGCCAGTTTCGAGGAGCCCACCAGGGATAAGCCTTTGGCCAGCGCCGTCAGCGGCGGAGATTCCATCGATTGCACGAACCGGATCACCGCATGGTCGAAGCTCTGGGCCCCACCCAGCTTAACCAGCAATGCGATCAGGATAAAAGCCAGCAAAAACCATATAAAACGCCGGAATCCGCGGGACCAGTAATGATAATATAGCATAACTACCCCCTTGTCTATTTGTCAGGCCTTATGAACACATTTCCTGGGGAGGTCTGTCCCGTGTTATAATGGCCTGGAGAAATTATTTTAATTAAAGATGGAGTGCTGCCAAGTGGAAAGTCTAAAATTGCAGGAACGTTTGTTGAACCAGTGCATCTCAACAAAGATGCCTGTGACGATCTTTACAACTAACGGAGTCAAAATGCAGGGACTGGTAACCTCTTATGACGCTTATACGATCACCTTGCAGGGTCAGGGTGACGGGAGACAGAATGTACTCTTCAAGTCGGCAGTCTCTACCGTGGTGCCGCTGAAGCCCGTCTCACTCAAATAAGCTGTCTGCACGGCGCACATTCTAACCTAAGCTACTACAAATGAACCGTTCAGGAACTCAAAAGGAACACCGGAGCAGCATCCCGGTGTTCCTTTTGCCGTTGTCTCCTTAGGGCCAGGCTGCCTGTCCTACGCAGGGAAGACCGCCGGCATCACGCACACCGGCTTCGACAGCTCAGCTGTATTGCCGGTGAAGCTCAGGCGGCCGCTGCCTTCGTCTAGGGAGAAGACAACCAGATTATTGCCGTCCCGGTTGGCAACAATCAGATATGCACCATCCGGTGTAACCGTGAAGTGGCGGGGATGTCCGCCTCTGGTGGATACATGCTCTACCAGGGTCAGCCCGGCCGTCTGCGGATTCACAGCGTACTGAACGATGCTGTCATGTCCGCGGTTCGAGCCGTACAGATATTTGCCATCCTTGGAGAACGAGATCTCTGCACAGCTGTTCTGGCCGGCCCCATATCCATCAGGCAGTGTGGATACGGTAGCAGCCGTCTTAAGGGTTCCTGCCGCAGCATCATACAGGAAGGATGTCACCGTGCTATCCAGCTCATTAATGACATAAGCGGACTTCCCGTCTGGATGGAACACGAAATGCCGCGGTCCTGCCCCGGCATGCAGCGGGGTATCTCCAATCGCTTCAAAGGTTCCCGCTTCTGTATCTATCCGGTAGCTGCGGATCAGATCCAGTCCCAGATCCGAGACGAACAGGTAGCGTCCATCAGGACTGAAGATGGCCGAATGCGGATGCGGACGGTCCTGGCCCGGAGTCGCCCCATGTCCTGTATGCTGAGCGATATCCGTCAATGCTACAGGCAGTCCGTCCTGATCCAGCTTCAGCAATCCAACCGATCCCCCGTGATAGCTGCATACGACCAGATGTTCATTCCTCGCGTCCCGGTTAATGTTACAGGTCGTGCTCTGGCCTGTGCCTTCCGAAGGCATAGTCTGAATCCGCTGCAATTCGGTCAGCTTGCCGGTCTCAGGATCGATAGCGAAGGTTATAACCTCCCCTTCTTTGCCGCCCGTACCGTTCGGCTTCTCCCCTATGGCATACAGCTTCCGGCCGGAAGGGTCCACACTTACGAACGTAGGATTCGTCAGGCCCTCTGCGGTATCCAGCCGCTCCAGAATGCCCCCGGCTCCACCGTCAAAGGCAAACACCTGGATTCCGCTCTCTTCTGCCGTGGCATATGAGCCGGTAAATAACAGCAGCTTCGTCTTGTCTTTCATATGAAATTCCTCCTCCAAGTTAAATAGCCATCTATATAATTTACATTTTTTCGTGAGAGATGACAAATGCAACGGAAAAAATGACAAAAAACATTTCAAAAATAAGACTTTTCAAAGCAAACAGAGTATGATATAATGAAAGCGCTAACATTAATGTTATTAATCAAGATAAAGGGGGAACACGAATGAGCAGCCTGCTGGAAGCCAGAAATGTATATGAGGACTTCGAGGTGGAGACAGACATTCTGTTCTTTAAGGTCGGGGACCATGACCTGGTCATTTTTCACGGCAGAAACTACAATATTAAAAAGAGAATGACTGCCGAGCAACTGAACCGCTTATTGTCGAGCAACAGCTATTATCATGTGTACGGCGGCTGCTACGTGAACCTGAACAAGATCAGTTCCATCGAGGACGACTGCATCTACTTCGGTGAAATGGGCCTCTATGCCAAGTCTGTACGGGTTCCAAGACGCAAGCAGGAGAACATCCGTCATCTGCTTAGGGGACTGAGCTCTTAAGCCGGAGCGTTATCCGCACACCTCTTGCATCTTGGTACTATTCTATTCGAATCATTACAGTCTCTCTCATCAGGCCGGAGCGCATATGGGGACACCCGTGCTGCTCCGGTTTTTCCTGTGTTTTACCTGTTTCTTAATGGAATCTTAAAAAGTAATTGTGCTTTTTTATACTTTCTTAAGGTTTGGAATTCTGTTTTCTGGTAAAGTTGTAGAAAGACAGGCACCACCTATATTGAAGGGAGTCATTAATTATAATGGACAAAAAAGATTTCAATGAAAATGACAAGCTAGAAAACGGCATTACGCCGGAAGAGAACGACGCTTCTGTGAGTACTCCGGAAGAAGTTATTGAACCTGCCGGAACAGCCCCTGTACCGCAGGAACCTGTACGAACAGCTCCAAGAGTTGAAGAAAGCGTTCCCGTGATGAACAAAGTCGGCGGCGGCGGTACTCCTCCTTCCTCACCTGCTCCATCCGGCGGCGGCAAAGGCTGGATGATTGCATCGCTCGTACTGGCAGCAGCGCTAATCGTAGTGCTGATTGTACAACCTTTCAAGAAAGATGACAGCAAAATTGCAGTTGCTTCCGTGAATGGAACAGACATCACCAAAGCGCAGCTGTATGATAAATTGGTTGAAGCCGGCGGGGAATCCACCTTGCAAAACCTGATTACCACCACGCTGGTGGGCCAGGAAGCCAAGAAAGCTAACATTAAAGTTACCGATGCAGACATCAATGAAGAGATTGAGAACCTCAAAACCCAGTTCGGCGGCGAGGAAGCTCTGAATAACGCTCTGCAGCAGAGCTCGATGACCATTGAAGACCTGAAGAAGCAAATGCCGCTCCAGGTTGAAATCCGCAAGCTGGTAGAACCAAAGGTAACGGTTACCGATGATGAAATCTCCAAGTATTTCGAAGAAAACAAAGCGAAATACAATCAGGAGGAAGAAGTCCGTGCTTCCCACATCCTGGTGAAGACCAAGGAAGAAGCAGAAGCCATCGTTAAGCAGCTCAAAGAAGGCGGAGACTTCGCCGCACTGGCTAAGGAAAAATCCGCTGACACCGGCTCGAAGGACAAAGGCGGCGATCTGGACTTCTTCAAACGCGGAGACATGGTTGCTGAGTTCTCCGATGCAGCCTTCAAGCTGAAGGTTGGCGAAACCAGCGGTGCAGTGAAATCCGATTACGGCTACCACATTATCAAGGTTACCGACCGTAAGGAAGCCAAAGAATATACACTTGCCGAGAAGAAAGACGAAATCAAGAAGACCTTGATGTCACAGAAGGTATCCGAGATGTCTTCCACCTGGCTCGCTGATCTGAACAAGAATGCCAAAATCACGAATACTTTGACCGATAAACCGGATGCATCTGCTACTCCGGCAGCCAGTGAAGCACCTGCTGCTGCAACAGAAGCTCCTGCAACGGAAGCTCCTGCAACGAAATAACGAATAGCGCATTGGTGTACAAGCTATAATTACAAAGAGGACAGGCGGATAACCGCTTGTCCTCTTTGCTTATGTCCAGATGGACGCCTCACCAACGGAGTCCAGGCAGAGCGGTCAGTGATCCTTTTTGCGGATCTGCTTATCGCGATTCTCGCCCCACTCCTTGGCTTGTGCAGTGGCAATAGCGATGGCCCTCCCCTCCTCATATCCGTCCTCCAGCAGCGCATTGGCGATCTCCACCGCTTTGTTGCGAACGGGGGCCATGAAGTTCTTCAGTGAATCCGGGTAGTTATCTTTATCCCATGGCATTATAAAAACCTCCTTGAACGGGCTATATTCATACTTAGCCGGATCAGGGAGGTTCTAAACTGCTTACCGCAGGGTTTGCTTATTTAATTACCTTCACGCGCTCTTCAATCGGCTGGAATTCCTTCTCGCCTGGAGGCGTCAGGATGTTACCGAATGGCATCTGGGCAATCAGCTTCCAGTCCGCAGCAATACCAAAGGTCTCCTTCACTTCATCATCGATCAGCGGGTTATAGTGCTGAAGGGAGGCTCCCAGACCTTCTTCGGCGAAGGCAGTCCATACTACATATTGCAGAATCCCTGAGGATTGGTTGGACCAGATCGGGAAGTTCTCAGCATACAGTGCAAAGTTCTCCTGCAGGTGTTTCACCACTGCCTGATCTTCGTAGAAGAGCACAGTGCCGTAGCCGGCCTTGAAAGAGGACAGCTTCTGAGCCGTGCCTTCGAATTGTTCAGTAGGAACGATCTTACGCAGGGTTTCTGCTGTAATATCCCACAGCTTATCATGTTGTTCGCCCAGCAATACTACAGCTCTGGAGCTTTGCGAGTTGAAGGAAGTTGGGCTATGTAGAACAGCCTCTTCTACAATCTTCTGAATTTGTTCATCAGAGATTGGGGATTCTTTACTGATGGCGTATATGGAACGTCTGCCTTTTACCGCTTCAAAAAAAGTCTTAGACATAAAATAACTACCTCCATTTAATTAAGTAACTTACTTTTTTTAATCATAACACTGTTCCGGTCTGAATACAACACATCATTCACAAGTTTTTCCTGTATCAGCGCTTTATTTTGTATATCCGCTCTTAGTGTCGCTGAATTGCCTTCAATTATGCACCTTCCACTATTTTCTATAAGCTATTATAGAGGTTTAGAAACAACGGCTAACATATCGTATATACAACCCCCTCATAAATAAGCTACAATGGTTCAGCCAAAAATACAGAAAGAAGGTTAAGCCATGCGCACCTCTCTTCATAACCGCACAATCCATACGGTGAAGCTCACCTTAATGATGCTCCTCTCCTCCATCCTCATCCTCAGCGGGTGTGAAGACTCCGCTTCTTCTGCCTTGAACACTGTTCCAGCAGTTGCTGAGGCCGTGACCCCTGCTGCAGAACCCGGAGAACCTGTATCCTTCTGGGTCGCCACCGATACGCATTATCTGGACAAAGCCCTGGAGGACGGCGGTCAGGCCTTCCAGACCTATGTCACAGGCGGCGATGGCAAAATGCTTCCTTACAGCGATGAGCTGACCGAAGCTTTGGTACGGGATGTGGAACAGAACAAGCCGGCCTTCCTCATTCTGAGCGGCGACCTCACGAATAACGGTGAAGCGGGCAGTCATAAAGAGCTGGCCGCGAAGCTGCACCGGATGGAGGCTGCGGGAACCCGAGTCTACGTGACTCCGGGCAACCATGATATCAACAACCCCTGGGCCAGATCGTTCGACGGTGACAAGCAGGTCGTTGCCAAGCATATTAATGTAGAGGATTTCCTGCGCATCTATGATGATTTCGGATATAACGAGGCGGTCTCGCGCGATGCGGACAGCTTAAGCTATGCGGTGAAGGCAGCACCCGGCCTGTGGCTGCTGATGCTTGATAGTGCCCAGTATGCACATAACGAAGAATATAATTTTCCGCAGACCGACGGGCGCTTGCTGCCCTCCACCCTTGCCTGGATCGACGACAATGTGAAGCGGGCCGCTCAGGAGCATGCGTCTGTGATTACCGTGATGCATCATAATCTGCTGAGCCATACCTCCATGGCCGTCTCCGGGTTCAAGCTCAACAACAGCCAGGAGACGATGAAGGCTTTTCGCAGGAATGGGCTAAACCTGGTATTATCCGGGCATATTCATATGCAGGATATCCGCCGCGATCCTCCAGAAGCCTCGATAGATCCGGCCTTGCCTGTCTATGATATTGCTACAAGCGCCATGGCGGTGAATCCGCACCAGTACGGCAGAATGACCTTCGATCCCGCTTCACGGGCCGTGACCTACCACACCGCTCAAGTAGATGTTGACGGCTGGGCCAAGGCCAACCACAAGACCGATCCGCACCTGCTGAACTTCAAAGCGTATGCGGAGCAGATTTTCGCAGAGAACTCATATGACAAAGCGATGAACAAGCTGAAGGAGAGCAGCTTCACGGAGGCGCAGAAGCAGTCGATGGCTGAGGTGATGTCGAAGCTGAACGTGAAGTATTTTGCCGGGAACGCTGCTGATTCGCTGGAGGAGATCCGGGCGATGCCGGGATTCAAGCTGTGGGAGAGTATGGAGGGCGGCTTCATGTCCGGATATATCCGCAGTATGGCGGAGCACGCAGAAGTGAGCAATACCTCGCTGGAGATGATTCTGACTACACAATAGCAGACAGCAAAGCCTCCCTTACGGTATACGAAAGAGAGGCTTGCTCTAGGCTTATGCTTCTATAAACTGGAGCGCACAGTGAGCATGACGATCGGCAATTCCTTGTGCGAGCTGCTGGTCAGGGAAACCTCGGTGAACTAACTTCAACCCGCCTGCGACTAATGAGAGATGATGATGGAACTTATAGAATAGCTTCCGGTTCTCATCGAGCTCAACATGGTTCAGATAGTGGTAGTGCTCCCCAAAACGCATCTCCAGGAAGCTGTGTTCGTGTTCAATATCATAGAATTCGGCTCCTTCAATATCAATCAGGCAAGGCTCCAGCTGATCCGTAACGATCACATGGTTGGGTCCAAGCTCCCCGTGAATGAATCCGTAGCTGTTTCGGGGTACTATTTTGGACTCCAGACTATATAGTTTGTCGAGCAGCTTCCCTTGATTCTTGCGGATGGCTTCCACATGCTCTGCGGCATAAGATAGCTGTTTTATCCCATTGTATAGTTGATGCAGATGACATTGTTTGTTGTTAGGCGCAGTCTGATCCGGTTTTCCGTAGGTACTGCTCTGAATCCTATGCATGGCGTGAGTCATCTCTCCCAGCTGCCGGAAGACTTTATCCTGAACCTTGTTATCGGGATGTTGGAAATACACCTCGGCATCTTGTCCGGCAGCATATTCAACCAGTGCATAATCGAAATCGTACCGGTCTCTGTCCCTGTTCATATCATAGAGTAATGGCGTACGGATTGCATGCTCCGTCAGGAACCTGTTATTGCTCTCAAATAATTCGCTCCCGTAGGACTCAGCATGTATATTATGATTAACGATTTCTTCTTGAAAATAATTCATGGCAAGATCCCACACATACAGAATACAGGAGAAGCCATTGCTGCAGTCGAGCTTATAGACCACCTTCTGGGCACCGCCCTCCATCTTACTGACCTTAGCGACGGTATAACGCGTACCGAAGACCTTCTCCACATACTCCTGCAACGCAGCAGCCTCCAGATGACAATGAAATTTCAAGTAACCACACTCCACTTCTTCTTGTATTGCCGGCTACTCTACTCTATTCCATTCCCGGAAAAAAATATAGACTGTTTCTTTGCGTTCTGTTATTATGTTGAATTAGGTCTTGAAAAAAATCGGCATACATAGTTTTCGAACTCGAAGCAGGGTCGGCGCTGCGGTGAACATTTGGACTTCCGGCCGCTGTTGTCCCCAGATTTCTTGATTTAAACCACTCTTCGTGGTAGAAATCCGGTGACAAAGGCGGACTCTATCGCTCCTACAGCTCCAAATTTCCCCTCCGCTTCTTTTTGCTTTTAATTTACGGATAACAGGGCTATGCCTTACGCTTACTTTGCGGTTCGCACTGGAGTAATTAGAAAAAAAGTTGAAGAAAGATCATTCTTCGGGTGTATGACCATCGGGCTCATTTTGCCGGTGAATCGCAAGCGTACGAACTCACTACTCGTACCATGTAGGATGTCTGCCACATACTTTCCATTTAGCGAGATCGTGAAATCCTCCCCGTTCTTCTCGAGTATAGATACCTCGTCCTCAATATCTCCGATTTCTGCGGTTTGGGATAACAAACGTAGTCTGTCGGCAGCGGTCTCTAACCTTATAATACTTTCACTCGCCAATACCGTCGTCCGTTCGACGGTTTTTAACAGAGGAGCTGTTCCAATTGTAATCTCTGATATAAAAGTGTGCGGAATCACATGGTGCAGGGACGGGTACTCCCCTTCAATTAAAGCAAATTGAACCAAAATATTGTTAGCTGTGAATCTAACATGATGGTTACTTACTTCAACTTCTGTTGTTCTGTCCTCGCCGTCCATGATTTTAACCGCTTCAACTAAATTTCTGCCAGGAACAATAATATGCCTCTCCATCTCAGCATCATGTTCCACATCTATAGTCCGGGAAGCCAGACGAATACCGCCTGGCTGTATACCAAAAAACTGACCTCTCAATTAAGCAAAGGCCAGTTCAACATGGAGCATTCCATGAGTTATACGGTTAAGTCACCACCCGATCACCATTCCTCCCGCCGCACCGGCCACCACAACCAACCAAGGCGGCAGCTTCCAGAAGACCAGCATTACGAACAGAATGACAACGAGGGCAAAGTCCAGCGGTGCGAGGATGGCTGTTGTCCACAGGGGGTCGTACCAGGCGGCAAGCAGTATTCCTACCACAGCAGCATTGATTCCGGTTAAGGCTCCTTGCATCCGGGGGCTCCTTCTTAAGCTGTTCCAAAAAGGCAATGCGCCCGCAACCAGCAGAAAGGCTGGCAGGAAAATCGCGAACGTGGCCACGATGGCTCCGGGAACACCGGCGGTCATTGCCCCGAGATAGGCTGCAAAAGTGAACAACGGACCCGGTACAGCCTGCGTGGCCCCGTATCCCGCCAGGAAATCCGCTTGGCTCACCCAGCCGGTAGGAACAACTTCTTGTTCCAGCAGCGGAAGCACGACATGTCCACCGCCGAACACCAAAGCACCGGAACGATAAAAGCTGTCAAATATCGCTAACGGTCCCGCATCAGCCGTCCCTCTAAGGAACGGGAGCACTATCAGGAGTACGCCGAACAATGCTAAACAAACAATGCCAGACGACCGGCGGATGGGGATCGGAAGATTTGTCACGTTCTCCGTAGAACTGTGGCGGTACAGCCATACCCCGGCTATGCCCGCTACAGCAATCGTGAGAATCTGGCTGTAGCCCGTCTGCCATGATAATGTAACACCTGCCGCTATAACCGCGATGGCTACTCTTTCCCGGTCCGGGGTCAGCTTCTGCCCCATGCCAAGGATGGCCTGGGCAACAATTGCTACAGCTACGATCTTCAGACCGTGAATCCAGCCTGCATCGGCAATATCATAGCCCTGCAGCAGGAAGGCAAACGCGACCAGCGCAAGGACGGAAGGCAAAGTGAAGCCCAACCAAGCGACCAACCCGCCCAGCCAGCCTGCCCGTATCATCCCGATGCCAATCCCTACCTGACTGCTCGCCGGCCCAGGAAGGAACTGGCAGAGCGCAACCAGATCCGCATAGCTTCGTTCATCCATCCATCTCCGGCGGCGGATATATTCATTGTGGAAATAACCCAGATGGGCGACCGGTCCGCCGAAGGAGGTAAGACCCAATTGGGCCGATACAAACAGGATCTCAAGTAAAGTTCCAGCCTTCCCCTTCCAATGTTCTCCCGGTACCGTCTGTTTCTCTGCTTGCATACCTCTTGCTCCCTTGCCTCCAGAATGTATACCTCATTCCAGATTATCATCCGCGTTCAAGCATTGGATAAAAGGTGCAGCTGTGTTTCGTAAATATGCTGTGAAAATCGGCATTTAAGGAGTCAGCTTGACACTCTCCAGCCGGTCAATCAGCTTACGAAGGCCAGCTTCATCCGCTCCATAAGGGCGGACATCCTCTCCAAGCAGCTTATCCATCTCTTCTCTGGCGAACGTGAAGCTGTAAGTTATACCTTCATCCGCAAGTGAGTAATTAATAATATCCGCGTTATCAATCAGGCTGAACAGCAGGATTGAATTATGCAGGAGAGGCTCCCGGCTTAACGCCTGAAGCTCATCGTTCCACATTCCCTTAATATCGTTCACTGTATAATTGATGGTTAACTCATACGGGCGGGAGCCGGTTGTCAGCTCAATGCCTGCCCTCTCCAGTCCCTGGGGCAGCGGCATTGCACCAAGCAGCGCTGTGACCTTGCTGGCGTCGCCAATATACTTTGTCTTATTCTCCAGCAGCTGATCCACCGTATAACCCGAATATAGCTGCTGCGACGGACGCTGCACAGGCTTGGGATTAGCGGTACATCCAATCAGCAGGATCACAAGGACGAGGGTAAAAGCGGCCACACTCCCCGAGGTCGGCTGGCGGTAAGCAAGAATATGCTTAATCCGTGCCTTTACACTGCTCTCTCCAAAAGCCAGCGGACTGCCGGTCATAAGACCGCTCCGGCGGGTTGAAAATCCAAGCAGGGAGCCTGAGTAACTGCTTTTAACCTGCGGCCCCAGCTTCCGGATCACCGCTTCATCGCAGGACATCTCCATATCCTTGCTCATAAGCACAAAAGACAGCCACATCAGCGGATTGAACCAATGGAGAATGACCAGCAGGAACATCAGCGGCTTGATCAGGTAATCCCGCCGGTTAATGTGAGTCTGCTCGTGCAGCAGGATATGGGACAGCTCCTGTTCACTCATCCCGGCCGGGATGTAGATCCTTGGCTTCAAGAAGCCGAATACGAACGGAGTCATGATCTGGTCCGTCTCAAAGACATGCCCCTTCACAATTGTTGCTGTACGGACACTGCGCATGACTCTCACATAAGAGAACACGCTGTACAGGAGCAGTACTATAACACCTGTCAGCCAGATCATACTGCCGGCCCACAGGATGACTTGCACCGGATTCACGCTTGCTGACGGTGCTACCGGCGGAAGCAGACTGTTCCACAGGCTTCCTGCTGAACCTGTTCCGGTGTCCAATGCAGGTTGCGCTTGCCTCCCTATGTTCTTCGGAACGAATTGCAGCTGCCCTGTGCCGGACGAGCCTGCAGGCCCTGCCAGCCTCAGGATACTGAAGCTTGAAGTGAAGCTGACAGGCAGGATCAGCCTGATCATTACTGCGGACCACAGCATATAGGAGAAGAGCTTGGGGGCGCGCCGCAGCAGAACTCTCGCCAGCATTACGGCGACGGCTACATAGCTGGCAGTAATGCTCATGTTCAGAATGCTGATCCACAGGTCCGTCATTGGGAGGCCTCCTCGATAATCCTCTTCAGCTCTGCCGCTTCCTTCGCGGACAATTTCTTATCCCCGAGAAAAGCAGTCAAAAACTGCGGCAACGACCCGCCAAAGGCTTTGTCCACTACCGTCTGGCTCTCATGCCGCTGCGCCTCCGACTTCGGGATGACAGCTGTGACCATGGCCCCCTCGTTTCTGAGAATTCCCCGCTCACATAGCTTTCTTAACACGGTATAGGTCGTGGATTTCTTCCAGCCCAGCGCCGAGAGGCTCAGCTTCACCAGCTCTGTAGAATTAATCGGCTCATGATCCCAGATCAGGCAAGCGAATTTATATTCAGCATCATATAATTTGTAGGGCTCCATCCTGTTCACTCCTTATAAGTTTATTGCAGTAGACCTAATGACGTTAAGTCTATTGCAATAAACCTATATTGTCAAGGCAAGACCCGGTAACTCCCACAAAAAAAACCGGAACCGCCTGATTACTCAGGGGTCCCGGTTTTTTGACTATAATGGTACTTCTTACGGACGTTCGATCCAGATATAGCCGTCATCATCCACTTCAACCGTGGCGTGCAGGCCTTCGGCCAATACACGCAGCGGCACATTAGCATCTCCGTACTCATCTACGAATACGGCTAACGGAAGCTTCACGGTCTTGCCGGCAATTTGTGCCTGCGCGGAACCAATTTTGAATACGAGCTGATCGCCGTATACATCGTCAGTTACCTTGATCGATTTGTTAGGCCCATCCCACTCTACCTTAGCGTCCAGATCCTCTGCCACATAGCGCAGCGGTACATAGGTAGTGCCATTCTTCACGACCGGATAATAGTAATCGTCGTCCGGTGCGATCATCAGGCTCTTCGAGGTAATTGCCATCTCCTCTTTGAGCAGCTTATAGACGGATGAACTGGCATCGAAGCTTCTCAGCGTCTCACCCGGCGTAAGATCTCCCTTGGAGTAATCAATTGCGCCTGTCGTGCTGATCGGATCAGCTGTTACCGGACCATTCACATTCCAAGTCTCGGACACCAGCTTCATGTTGATGCTCTGCAGCGGCAGATATTCATCGGCCGGAAGAGCAACATTGAAGTCGATGTTCTGTTTGCGGACATGGAAGCCGCTGTCCACGAAGATATCTGCAGTCAGCTTCGTATCCTTGCCGAGAACAGTCTTGAGTTCAGGGGTCGATTCATAGAGGTTCTCCAGTTGCTTGTCATAGACGAGCAGGAGAGCATCCACCGCCAGCTTGGCTGCATCATGCACTACGGTGACTACCCCTTCTTTGTCTTCCAGCGGAATATCGCCCAGACCGATGCTGTTCAGATCTTCAGCTCTGTCTTTGATGAGCGGATACATGTAATCATATAGACCGCTGATCAGGGCAGTGAAGCCTTCGCTATCCTTAGACACAGATCTCAGGAAGCTCTTAAGCAATACCGGAAGCTCTTCCCCTGTAATTTCCGTATGTAGCTTCGTCAAGCTGGTTGGCTGGCCGTATACGGATTCATTAACGGATGTCACTGTGATCGCACCCGGATTCGGAAGATTCTTGATCACGAACTGGGAGGCCAGCTTAGTGAATTCCAAGGTCTTGGCAGGATCGGTTGCTTCCAGGCCGAGCAACATTTCATTGCTCTGAAGCGGCATGTAGAACGGCTGCTTCGCGCCTTCTGCGGTGAAGACCAGGTTCTTCTGGTCGGTGAAGAGGGAGAAAGGAATCTTGAACTCCTTGTAACCCACAACTCCCGTGGCCGAGACATTGCCGTTATCTTGAACCTTCACATGGCCGAGCGTAAGCGATAAGGAATTAATAAGATCAACAACTTCGCGGTCCTCTGCGGTGATGCCTGCAGCCGGAACAGCGCTCAGGGTCATCGTAGTGCTGGATTCAGAGGATTTGACATCCAGATCCCCCAGCAGTGCCTTATTGACATCGAAGCCGCCAACGGCCTGGCAGCCTGACAGAATCAGCAGCAGGGCGAGAATCGGCACCAGCCATTTGGTTCTTGCTTTCATTTTCTTCATAGCATGTCTCCTCTAGCTCATAATTTGGCAACGTACCCATCATCTCAGAGGAGCATCAATTTGTAAATACAGCACCTGGAAATGATGAACCCTCATACGCTAAATAAACTCCGCCATTCTATAAATACCCATTCTTTGAAAAAGAGAAACTTTACCAACGCAAGTATTGCTAAATGGGCCGGATAAAAGCACCACCAGACCCAGCGCGGCAGACGCTTCTTCTCCAGCAGCACCCAAAAACCCGGAGTCAGCGCAATCAGAAGGGTCGGAATAATGCTGGCCATCTGCACCAGCCAATGATAATAGAACAGATAGAATACATTCAGCGCCAAATGCGCCAGCACCAGCACATAAGAACGGGTATAACGGAAGATCAGCACCAGCAGCAGGCCGTACGCGTTGTAGTCCACCGGCAGAGCATCCATCAGCAGCACAGCGACTACCACTACCGGAATACCCGCCCACAGATTCGGCAGCTTATCAAGCAGGGCAAGGACCAGCGCTGAGATCAGCAGGGTGAAGACGACGTTCCAGCCTCCCGGATGAATCGCCAGATTGTACGGAATCTGTGCCAACACCGCAATGATAAGCAGCCGCCGCAGATAACGGGGTCTGGAGGAGGTATGGATATAGCCTTGCGCCAGCGCGTAGCAGTAGATCGGGAAGGCAATTCTCCCCACATATCTCCAGGCAAGCTCACCCGGGAAAAAGATCAGCCCAACATGGTCAATCAGCATGGTAAGCATGGCAATAATCTGCATCTGTAGCCTCCTGTTACTATCATGAAATATAAAGCACCTTAGGTGCTATTATCCATGCCAGAGCCGTATGCTGCAAGCTGTGCGGGAGAACTTGTACGACAGGCAAGCCGGAGCCGCTCCCTCTGGAGCAGCTCCGGCCCGGTTCTATCTTATATCAGGCTGTCTTCGACTTGTTATAGATATCAAAGCCTACGGCAAGCAGCAGCACCAGCCCCTTGATCCCCTGCTGCCAGTCTACGCCGAGGCCGACGAGCGACATGCCGTTGTTCATGACACCCATGACCAGACCTCCGATAATAGCACCGACTACGGTTCCGATTCCCCCGGACGCGGAGGCTCCGCCGATGAAGCAGGCAGCGATAGCATCCAGCTCGAAGTTCGTACCGGCCTTAGGGGTAGCCGAGTTCAGGCGGGCCGCGAAGACCAGACCGGACAGGGCAGCGAGTACACCCATGTTGACGAATACCCAGAAGGTCACCCGTTTGGTTTTGACGCCGGAGAGACTTGCCGCCTTCTCATTGCCGCCCAGGGCATAGATATGCCGCCCCATGGTCATGTGGTTCATGACGAAGGAGTACATCACGATCAGCACCATCAGAATCACAAGGATGTTAGGAATCCCGTTATATTGTGCCAGAACATAGGTGAACAGGTTGATGACAATCACCAGCGCAGCGGCTTTGGCAACGGACATCCAGATTGGAGACCGCTCAAAACCGTACTTCACGGTGATCCGGCGGCTGCGTATTTCCTGATAGATCACCAGCAACGACAGCAGAATACCAATGATCAAGGTCAGTACATTCAGCGAACCCCCGCTCGCAACATCGGGAATGAACCCGGAGCTGATCTTCTGAAAAGTCTTCGGGAAAGGCGCAATCGACTGCCCGTTCAGCACGATCATCGTCAGGCCCCGGAACAGCAGCATGCCCGCCAAGGTAACAATGAACGCCGGGATTTTGACATAAGCGACCCAGAAGCCCTGCCAGGCCCCGACCAGCGCGCCCATCAGCAGCGAGATGACTACGGCCAGCACCGGATTCAGCTCCATATCCACCATCATAATGGCCGAAAGGGCGCCGATGAAGGCAGCTACCGAGCCGACCGAGAGGTCGATATGCCCAGTGATGATTACCAGCACCATCCCGATAGCCAGCACCAGTATGTAGCTATTCTGCAGAATGAGATTGGTCACGTTCAGCGGCTTCAGCAGAATGCCGTCGGTCAGAATTTGAAAGAACACCGAAATAAAAATCAAGGCAATGATCATGCCGTATTGGCGGATATTTTTTTTGAACAGTTCACTAATGGCTCCCATGCGGTGTTACCCCCTGCTTCGTGTCATAAATTTCATCAAAAGCTCCTGCGACGCATCCTTCCGCTCCACTTCCCCGCTGATCCGCCCTTCACACATGGTGTAGATCCGGTCGCACATCCCGATGATTTCCGGCAGCTCGGAAGAGATGACCAGCACGCCCTTCCCCTCTGCGGCAAGGCTGTTGATGATGGAATAGATTTCGTATTTGGCCCCGACATCGATGCCCCGCGTAGGCTCATCGAGGATCAGAACATCCGGCTGGGCGTAGATCCATTTGCTGAGTACCACCTTCTGCTGGTTGCCGCCGCTGAGATTCACGGTTTTTTGCAGGATGCTGGGAGTCTTGATATTCAGCTTCTTGCGGTATTCCTCTGCAACCAGTACCTCCTCGTTCTCATTAATGACGCCATGGCGGGAGAGCTTCTTCAGGCTGCTGAGCGAAATGTTCCGCTTGATATCGTCGATCAGGATCAGGCCGTAATGCTTGCGGTCCTCGGTCACGTAGGCTAACCCATGCTCTATCGCCTGGCTGATGTTATTCAGGTGTACTTCCTTGCCGTGCATAAAAGTCTGGCCGCTGATCCGCTTGCCATATGACTTGCCGAACACACTCATCGCCAGCTCCGTGCGCCCTGCGCCCATCAGCCCGGCAATGCCGACCACCTCACCCCGCCGGATGTGGAGATTAATTTGATCCAGCATTTTGCGGTCCGCCTGTGTCTCATGATAGACATTCCAGTCACGGATCTCGAAGATCGTCTCTCCCAGATCCGGTGTGCGTTCAGGGTAACGGTTCGTCAGATCGCGCCCGACCATGCCTTTGATAATGACATCCTCTGTAACAGCATCCTGCTTCATATCCAGGGTCTTGATGGTCTGTCCATCCCGCAGAATCGTGACGGAATCCGCTATCTTCTCGATTTCGTTCAATTTGTGGGAAATGATAATCGAGGATATCCCCTGCTTTTTCAGCTCCAGAATGAGCAGCAGCAGGTTCTCGCTATCATCCTCATTCAGCGCCGCTGTCGGTTCGTCGAGAATGAGCAGCTTCACTTCCTTGGAGAGCGCCTTCGCGATCTCTACAAGCTGCTGCTTGCCGACACCTATCGTAGAGACTCCTGTAAACGGCGATTCCTTGAGGCCGACGGTGGTTAGCAGCGCCTTGGTCTTGACCGTCGTTTCGTTCCAGTTGATCACCCCGCGTCTGGCCTGTTCATTGCCGAGGAAGATGTTCTCCGAAATCGACAAATACGGAATCAGCGCCAGCTCCTGATGGATAATGACGATCCCCAGGCCTTCGCTGTCCTTGATATCCTTGAACTGGCATACCTGCCCCTGGTAATAGATATCCCCTTCATACGTCCCGTGCGGATACACTCCGCTAAGCACCTTCATCAGCGTGGACTTGCCTGCCCCATTCTCTCCGCAGAGGGCGTGGATCTCGCCTGCCTTCACCTGCAGATTGACTGACGAGAGCGCTTTGACGCCGGGGAATGTCTTGGTAATGCCTTTCATCTCCAAAATAATTTCACTCATGTGCCTCTCACCCAGCTTTCCTTGTGACTGTGCAGCGGTTCTCCGGCGGATTTTTTCGTTGTTAGATGCCGCCGGGAAACCGCGAGAAATTGCTGCGGATTATTATTGTCCGAGCTGCTCTTTGGTGTAGTACCCGCCGTCCACCAGCACTTTATCCACATTGCCCGCATCCACAGAGACCGGCTCCAGCAGGTAGGACGGGACGATTTTGACCCCGTTGTCGTAGGTGGTGGTATCGTTGACTTCAGCTTCGGTCCCCTTCAGCACACTCTCCGTCATCTCCACTGCCTTCTTGGCCAGCTCGCGGGTATCCTTGAATACTGTCTGGGTCTGCTCTCCGGCCAGAATGGACTTCACGGAAGCCAGCTCGGCGTCCTGTCCGGTAACCACCGGAAGCTTCTTGTCGCCGGAGCCGTAGCCTACACCCTTGAGCGAAGACAGGATACCGATGCTGATGCCATCGTATGGAGACAAGACAGCGTCCAGATTATCGCTCGCATAGTTCGCGCTCAGCAGGTTATCCATCCGTGACTGGGCGGCAGCGCCGTCCCAGCGCAGCGTAGCTACCTTATCCATCGTAAGCTGCTTGCTGCGGACCACCAGTTTACCGGAATCGATATATGGCTTCAGAATCGACATGGCGCCGTCGAAGAAGAAGTAGGCATTGTTGTCATCCGGCGATCCGCCGAACAGCTCGATGTTGAACGGGCCTTTGCCGTCCTTCAGGCCAAGCTTCTCTTCAATGTAAGAGCCTTGCAGCACACCCACCTTGAAATTATCGAAGGTCGCATAATAGTCTACGAATTCACTTTTTTTGATCAGACGGTCATAAGCGATCACCTTAACGTTGGCGTCATGCGCCTTCTGCAGCACGTCCGTCAGCGCCTCACCGTCAATTGAAGCGATTACAATGGCGTTCACACCTTTGGTGATCATGTTCTCAATTTGCGACACTTGATTCTCGACAACATCCTCCGCATATTGCAGATCCGTCCCGTAGCCCAGCTTCTCGAACTCCTTGACCATGTTGTTGCCGTCATTCACCCAGCGCTCCGAAGATTTGGTCGGCATCGCGATGCCCACCTTGCCCTTCGATGTATCCCCGCCGCCGGAAGAGCTGCCGGCGCTACTGGATGAATTACCACTGTTGCCGCATGCAGATAAGATGAGTACCAGTGTTAGCAGAAGCGTGATCATTGAATATTTTTTCATTCCTGCACTACCCCCTGAACTATTCTGATGTCTTCCACAGGTGTTCCCGTGTGACAAATCGAGTATAGCAACCGGGGGCAGGTGCCGTATTTACACTGAGGCTACTGTTTTTATGAAAATATAACTTTTTATATACAAAAAGGAATGCCCTCTCGCTTATAGATAGCTGCGGAAGCATTCCCCACTATTAATCAGATCTTCTATTACTTGCGTACCTCAGCCTGCACCCCTTTACGGAACTGCAGCGGTGCCACACCGGTCTGCTTCTTGAAGGCCGTGCTGAAATAATGCTGGGTCTCATAGCCCGACTGCTCCGCCACCTCGTTAATACTGAGGTCGGTTGAATGCAGAAGCTGGGCGGCCCGGCGGATACGGGTCTGGGTCAGATACGTGCCGAAGGATTCGCCCAGCTCCTGCTTGAACAGGCGGCTCAGATAGACCGGGGAGGCTTGAAGCAGGCCTGCTGTGGCCTCCAGGGTAAGCTCGCATTCGCTGTAATGCTCCTGGATATGCTGCTTCGCCCGGCGGACGAGCGGGGACAGCGGCTGCTCCTTGACTAGCGCCACCCGGCAGCTCCGGTAAGCGGCAGCAAGCTCTGTAATCTCTCCCTGGATCAGCCGCGTGCCGACTTCAACAGCGATTTTGAGATGGCTGCGCACTGCGGCCTCCACTCCGGCCAGGATGCGCTCACCGGCGGCATCCCACAGCAGGATGACGATCAATCCGGCGGCGTCCCGGAACATCACCTTGGGATAAGGGTCCAACAGCTCGGCGGCGATATTCTCTATGGCGAACAAGAAGAGCTGGCGCTCCTTCTCCTTCATCGCCGGATGCTGGCCCTCCCACCTCCAGCGGATGATGCCGATCAGCTCCGGCCGCTGCGGCGGAAGCTTGAGGAATTGCAGCTGCTCCAGGATCTCCGCCTGGCTCAGATTACCGTCCAGCCATTCCTGGCAGAAGCGCTCGCGCAGCAGCGGGAAGTTCTTCATCAGCTGCCGGGAAGCCTGCTCCAGATGCTGGCTCTGCTGCCGCTCGGACTCCAGCTCATCGCGACGCCCCGCAGCACCTGCATCAATTGCTTCGGTTCCGCAGGCTTGAGAATATAATCATTCACCTGCAGCCGGATCGACTCCTGCGCATAAGCGAATTCATCGTGGCCGGTGATTACAACAATCTTACAGTCGGGCAGCGCTTCCCGCAGCCGCTTCATCAGCTCCATGCCATGCATAATCGGCATGTTCAGATCCACCAGGGCGATATGGATGGCATGCTCCACAGCCAGCTCCAGCGCCTCCTCCCCGTCTTCTGCCTCTGCCGTCACCTCCATACCCAGGCTATCCCAGTCCACGCATTGCCGGATGCCCTCCCGGATAATGCGCTCATCATCGGCAATGATTACTTTCCATTTGTCCATCATGTACAGATCATCCTCCTCTATCCTATTGCTTCTCTGAGTAACTCTCACGAACAACCGGATGACGCACCGTTACAAGAGTTCCCTGACCCGGTCCGCTCTCAATCTGGATACCGTATGGCACTCCATAGGTCAGCCTGATCCGCGCCTGCACATTCAATATGCCGTAGCCGCTTCCTGCGGTGCCTGTTACAGCCATTTCCGTCTCCGGGCGCTCCAGTTCTTCTGTACCTACCGCTTCAAGCCGCCGCCTGAGCTCCTTCAGCTTATCTTCAGACATCCCTGCCCCATCATCACGTACAGTAAGATACAGGTCGTTGTCCCGTTCCACGACTGCAATGGAGAGGTGTCCGGGGCCGCGCCGCTCCTTGATGCCGTGATAGATCGCGTTCTCCACCATCGGCTGCAGCAGCAGCTTAAGCACATACAGCTCCTGTAAGTGCGGCTCCACTTCAATGGAATACGTCAGCTTGGTGCTATAACGGACATGCTGAATTTTCAGATAGCTGACGATATGCTCCAGCTCATCGGAGAGCGGTATGATATCGCTCCCTTTGCTTAAGCCCAGCCGGAACAGCCTGGAGAGGGACTGGACGACCTCGGCGATATCCTCCGCTCCCTTGCTGCGGGCCATCCAGTGAATCGTATCCAGCGTATTGTACAAAAAATGCGGCTTGATATGCGCCTGGAGACTGCGCAGCTCCGCCTCACGCTTTTGCCGCGCCTGAAGCTCGGTCAGGGATAACAGCCGGCCAATCTGGGCCAGCATCGTATTGAAGCTGCGGCCGAGCAGCCCGATCTCATCGGAACGGCTGCCCCAGTAGCGGATCGTCAGATCGCCGGACTGCGCCTTGCTCATGAAGGAAGCCAGCTGGCCGATAGGACGGGAGATCGAATAGGCCAGATAGAACGATGCGGTCATGCCCAGCATACAGACTACAAATACAAAGGTAACAACATTGAACGTAATCTCGCGGATTCCATAAGCCGATTCATCCATCGGGAACACGCCCATCGTGGTCCAGCCGGTAAACGGCGAGGTCCGGTAGATCAGCTGAAGCTTGCGGCCGTCTACGGTCTCCGAGGTAATGCCCGAGGACTCGGTGAACAGACCTGCCGGGATGGTACGCATTAAAGGGTGCTGCGGCGCGTAAATCATCTCTCCGCGATTGTCCACCACTGTCAGATATCCGGTTTTGCCGAGCGTGACATCTCTAGCTGTCTCCGCGATTACCCGCAGCTTCAGATCCACCAGCACCACGCCCTGGACCACCTGCGTCTCAGGATTCACAATAGCCCGTACTGCAGAGACCACCTCGCTCTCCTTATAGTCCACATGGGATCTGACCGCACGGCCGTAGGGATGCCCGACGATCAGGAAGATCCCCTTATTCTCTGCCGCCTGCTTGTACCAGCTCTCCTCCGTCAGCCGGGTACCGGAACGGGTATACATCTCGTTGCTGATGAAATCGCCTTCACGGTTGACCAGCATAATGCCGGCAATCTCGGAGCTGAGTGTGGTGAAGCCCTGCAGAAATTTGCGGATATTGTATTCCGCCGATTCCCCGTTGCCCGCTGCGGGGTCCGGCTGTGCCGGAACCGTTGGCGCCCCCTTCAGGAACTTCTGGACGCCCGGATCGAACGAGATCAGGTATGTAATTTTCTGCAGATTCTCCACATCGCTCTCAATGGCGGTATTCACCTTGCGGATGAGCTGCATCGTGTTCTCGGTACTCTGCTCCTCCACGATCCGGTCCACCGTCCAGCCAATCAACAGCCCCAGTCCAATAGAAGGCAGAATGCTAATCAGCAAAAAGTGAATAATCAGCTTATAGCGGATCGGCATATTATTCAGCTTCAGCTTCTCCATGCTCACGCCGGCCTTGCGCATCACAGGCTCCCCCTCTGCCTATTTGGCATAATAATTGTCCACATTCTGCCGCGTGACCACATCAATTCCGGTATCTACAGAATCGGGGACAGGCAGGGGCTTGTTATTGGCATAGGCCTCAGGGTCAGCCTCCAGATCACGGTGCAGATGAAACAACTGGGTCAGCGACCAGTAGCCCATATTCCAGGTGCCCTGCGCCATGGTTGCGGCAATCTTGCCTTCCTTCACCAGATCGAGTGTGCCTTTATCCGTATCGAAGCTGATAATCTGCGGGACCGGTCCGCTCCCATGGGCGGCATCCACGGCTTCCGCGACCCCGATGCCTCCATTACTTTCCGTGGCAAAAATCCCCGCCAAATGCGGATACCGCACCAGCAGCTGCTCGGCTGCCTCCCTGGACGCCACCTGATCTCCCCGCCCATCCTTGACCGCCACCAGCTTCATCTGCGGGTACTTGCTGCGGATGGTATCTGTGAAGCCGTCCGTCCGCTCCTGGTGATTATGCTGATCCGGTGTGGTGATAATGGCGACCTCGCCCTTGCCCCCGGTCAGCTCGGCCATCTTATGCGCCGCCTTCGTTCCGGCATTATAATTGTCCGTTCCCAGGAAGGAATACGCCTTGCTGCCCTCCGCTCCCGAATCAAACAGCACCACCGGAATGCCGCTCTCCACCGCCTTGTTAATCGTCGCTGTAAGCAGCTTGGAATTCACGGCCGAGATGGCAATCCCCGCCGGCTTCTTGGCGATGGTCTGCTCCAGGACCGTCATCTGTTCACTCGCGTTATGCTGAGTGGAGCCGTGATACTCGACGGATACATTTAGCTCCTCTGCGGCGTCCTCGAAGCCCTTCAGCACACTTTTCCAGTAATCAATGCCGATCTGGAACGTGACCATCACATATTTGTCCTCAATATTACCGCGCAGTCCGGTAGTCTCCCACGGGTCTGCCGCCTTTCCCTGCTGCTTGTAATTCAACACGTAAAGCACGAAGATGCCGATGAGCAGCACGTAGACAAGCCCAAGCTTTTTCACATATGTAACCCCTTTCATAACAATGAATGCTGAAGGCCCTGGGGCCCCAGGTTCTTCCATCTATGTCCAATCTAGTCTACTGGCTTGGCAGCCGTTCCGTCAATTACGTTACTGGGCCAATAGTTAAAAACTCGTTATCTGCTACGACATTTTATGTCGTACCGCTTGTTCTATACTGGACAGGTACCATCAATTCAATGAAACGAGGATTACAGGAATGTCAAAAACCAAACGCGGACGGGTACTCTGGACCCTTCCTTCCCGTGGACGCGGCACCTGCCCGGTCTGCGGGACCACCCGAATCAAGCTGCTCTACACCAAAATAAAATCCGACGGCAGCGCCCTGAAGGTCTGCAAGCGCTGCGACAAAGCCACGCAGGTTAGAGTGGACGCAGCAACCAAGTAAATTGACGCAAGGATGCTCCCTGCTTCATGCTTCGTGCATGGATGCCGGGGCATCCTTGTTTCTTTGAGAGGAACGCTCACGCTGGTCTAAAGCACCGTCTCCAGCTATACTGGAGGCTGACAGAAAGGAGCGGGAGCAGCATGAGCCATATTCACCGGATTCAGTGGTTTGACCAGCAGGTCCGCCAGCTTACTTATCCGAACAGCAGCAAGCTGGCGGAGCAGTTCGAGATTTCCAGGCGCCAGGCCCAGCGGGATATTGAATACCTGGCGGAATCGCTGCGGGCCCCGCTCCGCTATGTAGCGAAACAGCGCGGATATATCTATGAGGACAACAGCTTCGTGCTCCCACATCTGTACATTACGGACGAGGAGCAGCGGGTGCTGAAATATCTGGCTTACCGGTATAGTCACTATGATTATGAGAACGCCCAGACCATCCGCAAGGTGGGCGGTCTGCTGGAGCGGTTCACGGCGCAGCCGCTTGCGGACAGGGAGCTTAAGCTGCCTGTATTTGAAGTGAATCCCCACCGACTGCAGGTCATGGAGATGCTGGAGCAGGCTATCCAGGCCCGCAGGGTGGTCCATGTTCTCTACCGGAACGGGCAGGATCCCCCGCAGGAGCTGTATCTCTGTCCCCTACAGCTAAGCCGGCGGATTGAAGATGATTATCTCGTGGCCGCTGTGGAAGGAGACGGGCGGAGTGAGTATTACAACCTGTCGGGCATCCGTGAGCTAACACTGACCAGCAGGGTTTTCATAGCCGGGGAGAACGGTCCTGCAGCTCCAGCCGGGCAGGCCAGACCCTTGAAGCCGTTCACGGCAAGAATCCGGTTACCCGGAATACCCCGGGAGCCGTCTTGGGGAGGTTACCAGCTTCGCGCCGCTAACAAGGATATCTACGAAGTTGATTTTTATGATACCAGCGCGTTCATTGCACATCTGCTCCACTCGGAGTGGAGTGCCCTCCTGGCCCCCAAATGGCTGAAGGAGAAGCTCCGCAGCATCTGTGAGACAGTAGTGAGCCGCCTGGATGAACAGGAGAATGAACAGTGAGCAAACGAACAGGTGTAATCCTTGACGTCCGGATGCAGCGTGAATCGAAATCCTTTACCGATGCGCTCTATGCCGTACTGACTGCCGCCGGGTTATTCGAGGGTCCAAAATTCATGCTCTCCGGGCTAAGCGGCATGGCCTTCAAATTCACCGTACACGAGAAGCTCCTCCCCATGTCCGTTACGGCTTATGGACAGTGGGGCACAGAGCATCGCCGGGCTGTCGACAACCTCGGGATCTTCTTGGTGGATGACGGCGGGAGAACCAGACATGATTCCTTTCGGGCGTATCAACGGATCGCTATTGACTGTGTCAAGCAGAGTCTGGACCGCGGTCTGGCCTGCCTCTACTGGATACCGGAATTCGGAGTGATTCATGGTTATGATGAGGATGACCGGGTGTTCTATGTACAGGATGGCTGGTCCGGTGAGACACAATATGTGCTGTATGATAACTTCGGCCTTAACTTCACGCCCTTCTGGGACTGTATGTATGTCGGAGAGCGGGTGATGATTCCGTTGCAGGATACTGTACTTGAATCACTTCGGCTTGCGCTGGAGGATTGGGAGACTCCTCATAAAACACTTCCTGACTTAAGCCTCGGTTCAGGCCGCCTGGCCTACAGCTTCCTGATCCGGGCGCTTCAGCAGGGCGGATTCGACAGCTACGGCGCTATTTACATCCTTGAATCGTACATGACTTCACGGATCGAGATCTCCGCTTATCTGCAGGAGGTTCAGTCCGTATTGCCGGGGTTGGAGGAGGTTCAGCACTTGTATGCTGAGCTGGTGGAGGGGCTGAGGGGACCGCTCGCGGCTGCAATCTCTGAGAAGAACAGCGGCAAGCTGCTAATGCAAGTTCAGCTTCCCTCCCTCTGCTCTGCTTTGAAGAAGGCCTTGGAGCTGGAGGAACGGGCGATGCAGCAGGTTACAAAAATTTCTGGGCAGTACCCGGACCGGAAGCGGTCCACACTGCCCAGATGGGGGGCGCACACCGCACGATGAATGAACATCATAATAAGCACGCTTCAGCCGCTGCGGATCAGCCGCGTGTGCCTCTCGCTTCTTCTTTTGCAGATGCGATGCACCAGGTCCTGTCGGCCAAAGGCTGGTTCACACTCTCCAAGCCCATGCTGGCCGGAATGACGGCCTTATGTTTCCGTCTGTCGGTACACAGGCAGCTTCACCCGGATTCTGCTACAACATATAACTGGGCGGCTGAACATTGCGTAGCAGCAGATCTGATTGGTATTATCGCCATGCAGGGTGCAGGCTTTAACTTCAGCCCTACCTTCCCTCTCTATCAGAAGCAGGCTATTTCAGAAATCCGCAGATCACTTGAGCAAGGCACCGGTGTGGTCTGCTGGAAGGACCGTTTCATAGTGATTACCCGCTGTGATGATGAACGGCAGCTTTTCTATTACACAGAGAATGCTTCTGCCGCAGAGCTGGAGCTGCCTTACGAGCAATTCGGAAGGAATGAATCGCCATATTGGTATGGCCAAATCTATGAAGGCCAGATCCGCAAGGATATCGTTCAGGTGCTCAGAGAGTCCTTCATCCAGGCGGTGTATAAGGCAGAGGTTCATGATCTGATGCTGCCGGAATCGCAATATGCCTGCGGCCTGCGGGCCTATGATGCTATGCTGGAAGCCTTGGCGGACAACACCTATGATGCTGCCGGAGCTTATGAGACACTGCTCTTCTATGCAGGGTTGAAGCAGGACACTGCAGCCTACGCAAGAGAAGCCAGCCAGTATTGGCCCGAAGTTGAAGGCGTTGCAGAGCATTATGCAGCTCTAGCTGCTGTCTATAATCAAATAACGCACACTCTATGCAAGCAGACTGTACAAGCTCCAGAGGGTCCTTGTTCGCTGGATGCCCAATCTCTGCTTCCACTCCTCCGTGAAGCACAGCGTATCGAGACCGCAGCGATCCAGTCCATCCGCATACTGCTCCGTGAGCCGATCGAGAACCGCTTCCATGATGTGGGGCTGCGCTAAGCCACGGCGGAGTGCTCAGAACATCAGAGACTCCGCGTATTTCTCCCCTTCGAGCAGATCATATTCGACTAGACGGTAGTCAGCCATCAGCGCCTGCTGCTCAGGGGTCAGCTCCTTCAGAATTCCGGTATCGCCAGGCCCGATTAGCACCTTCTTGCTAAGTCCCGGAATTTCAGCCCGTACCTGCTCCAGCAGCTTATAAAAGGCCGGCATAGTCTGCCCGGATAACCGGAAGACCGCAGGGCCGAGAAAAGCCGGGCTAAGCGTCCCGAGCGGCTCCTTCCCGATCTCAAAGTTAGCGAGTACCAACAGCTTCGTCTCATGCTTCAGCCTTGGCTCCTGATCCCAGCCTGCTGCGGTATAGATCCCGGCGCTGAGCGCAGGCAGATGATCTCCCCAGAACACCGCGATAGTGGGCCGCTTGATCTTCAGCAGCTCCTGCTGGAGATCAGCCATGGCCTCGTCTGTCAGCTTGGTATCCTGCACATAAGTCTCCAGCTCATCCTTCTGCTCCGGCAGTCCGCCTTGGACGGTGATGGTGTTCGGTCCGTTCACGCCTTTGACGAATGGAAAATGATTCTGCATCGTCACCAGATGCAGGAATGCCGGGCCTGATGCCTCTTGAAGCTGCCGGACCGCCTCCTGTACAGCTGCTTTATCCGAGACATACCCCTCTGGAGTCAGGCGGTCAGCGTCCGGCAGATCCTTCTCACTTGTGAAGCGGTCGAACCCCAGCACCGGATAGACACGGTTCCGGTTATAGAAGGTCTCATCGAACGGATGCAACGCCAGTGCCTCATACCCTCTGTCCTTCAGAATACTGACGATCGACGGCAGGGAGGACATTTTGACGATGCGCTGTTGATAAGGAATCGTTCCATCCCCCAGAAAATACATCGACAGCCCGGTCAGGGCCTCGAACTCCACATTAGCCGTATTGCCGCCGAATTCCGGGGACAGCAAATAACCGGACGGCGTCTGCCCCGCCACCCCATGGATGAACTTCAGCGGATCTTCGCTAAGCGTATATCCGGGCAGGCGCGTAGGGTCGAAGAACGCCTCATTCATCATAAACAGAATGTTCGGCTGCTCCCCTGGCGCGGCCTGTGCCGGCGCCTCCGGCAATGCCGAATACTTGGCAGCTACCGCCTCAACCGCTTCGCGGGTGTAGCCCTCCGGCTTGTCCATCAGACTCTGCCGCAGATTCCCGGCGAACGCATAGACGAACCCGTTCTGCGTATAATTCACCTTCTGATTCCAGAAGATGTTCTGATAGCTCATTGCTGCAACCACAGGAGATTGACCGGTGACCAGCACTAGAAACCATGTGCTTAGCCCCACAGAGATCCCCGCCAGCGTCACGCGCAAGGACAGTCTGATCCTGTTCTTCGGCAGCTTAATAATCACAAGGACCAGACCGGCAACCAGCAGAACAGCGGTCCCTATAGCAAACGGAGAGATCATCCCGCTGGTAATCTTGCTCATGCCTTCGGCATTCTTCAGCAGCATCAGATCCCACGGAAACAGCGGTTCGCCTCTCGTAGCCAGCTTCTGATCACTGGCAATCCCCAGCAGCACGAACAGCGCCGAGACCACCGCCGGCCCCGCATACGCATTCGGTACAATCACTGAGCTTAAGAGCAGGATGAAGAAAATAAACAGACTTCCGGTACAATACAGCCAAGGATAAGCGCCAACCCACTTTAGCGCATGAAGCACATCCATCCGAAAAGAAGCAGCCTGCAAAAACAAATTCAGCCCAAATCCTATAGCCAGTAAAATGATCAACAAATACAACAAACGCTTCGATGGCAATATCCGAGACAAGTTCATTCACTCCTAACTATTAAAGGAGTAGTATACGCCTTTTAGCTTAAAACCGCCTTAAAATTCAGTAGCCAAATGGGCACAAAACTACAAAAAAGAGCAGCATCCAAACATCAGACGCTGCTCTTTTCTCTTTTCTTTTCTATTCTCATCCCAGCGGGATAGACTGAATTTGTAATATACACTCAGGGTGAAGTGGCGGAAGAGAAGTTTGAACTGGAGGAGCGATAGCGTTCGCCTTTAGGTTTGTATTTCTACTGCGAACAGCAGTTTAAATCAGGAAATACAAACCTAACAGCGGCCGGAAGTCAAACCTTCTTTGCAGCCACGGATAACCCCTGAGAGGGTTTTATCGCTTCAAAACCCCCTACTTCACGTATATCCGGCTGCTCTCCTCCCAATATTCCCCAGGCTCCAGCCCGAACAAGCCGATGTCATCAGCAGGCAGATCCACCTTCGGCGCATTCACCAGGTTGATCTGCGGCTCAGGACAGAAGAAGCCTTCGGTCGCGCCGTTGTTCCAGATCATCCATTGCTTATACGAGGTACCCACATCATACACCAGCGTAACTCCGGCCTTGCGGTCGGTAAGCTCCATCCGGTTCCGTCCATTCTGGGCAGCTGCGGTGTAGTGGTTGTCCATAGACGCGTAGAACGGATACAATCCTTCGCCGCGCAGAGCTACCTCATCAGCAGTCAGCTCCTGGAATTTGCCGGTTGGCAGCATCCGCTCGTTAAGCTCCCAGCGTTCGCCGATCGTTAGCTTAACACGGTAATCCTGCGCGCTGCTGCCTGGGGCGAACGGAGCATTAATAGCGGTATGGAACGCCAGCAGGCAAGGCATCAGCACATCGCCGTCATTGTGGACCAGCAGCTGCTGGGACAGGCCGCCTTCACCGAGCGTGTAGCGCAGCTTGATCGTATATTTGAACGGCAAATACTGATAGGACGGATGGTTCTCATCCACCTTGATCGCTACAGTGACGAAGCTTTCGCTTGTGCCGGTGCCGAATTCCTCTACCTCCCATGCTGCTGTATGTAGGAAGCCGTGCAGATGATTGCCGGTTTTGGCTTCATTGACAGGCAAATGATAGGTCTGTCCATTCCACGGGAACTCTCCATCCTCATAACGGTTCGGCGGAAATAGTACAGGAATACCGTGAATGCCCGGGTTCGCCTTGAACGCTTCCATCTCTTCCGCGCCAGGCTCATGCAAGAAACGGTAACCGCTCTCAGTATCCCGGAAGCAGATCAGATTCCCGCCGATGCCCGGCAGAATAGCCGCTTCATAACGGCCGGCCTTCAGCCAGACAGCCGCTTCGCCCTCATAGTGTCCTTCAAATGCTGTAATCGGTGTCATTACATTAATCTCCTTCCATATGATCAAAATGACTCTCTCATAGATAGAGTACCACATCTGCCGGAATGGCAACATGCCATTTTTACAGCTGCTCCACTTCGACACTCATGACATGCTCGATTTTTTTCACATCATAATAGATTTCCGTAGCATAATCCTTGTCTGGCGCAGAAACGACCATGTCGATCATCTGCCTGCCATCCTCGAGATCCTTGATCTTCATCCGCCGGATCGTCCGGCCGGTTTTGCGTGTTTTGCGCTGTTCGGTAATGACATGCCGCTGCTCAATCTTCTGAATCACATCCGTCAGAATATAATTCGGTTCCATAATGATTTTGATGGAGATTTCGTGCTTGTTCAGCACTTCAGGTCCGATGGCTTTGATAAGCAGAGGCACAGCGTTAACCGCAAACATAAGCAGGATAACCGCATAACCCGCCTCTACATAAAAGCCTGCGCCAACTGCAATTCCGATACCGGATGCCGTCCAGATCAGCGCGGCCGAGGTTAAGCCGGAGATCGCATCTCCGCCTCTGCGCAGAATAACACCCGCTCCCAAAAAACCGATACCGCTGACAATCTGCGCCGCCAGACGCATCGGGTCCATATTGGGATGATCCGTTCCGCCGAATTTGTCATACGCATGAATAGATACCAGGGTTACCAGACAGCTGGCGATACTGATGACCATACTGGTCCGGATTCCCAGCGGTTTCTGTTTCAATTGGCGGTCAATGCCGATGAACAGCCCGAACAGCATGGCCACAAGCAGCTTGATGATTGATTCCATATGCAGCAGGTCCATATTCATAATTTATTTTCCTCCTTCCTCGCCCGTCATGGCACATAGAATCAGTATACCTGAAATGCGCTGCAACTTTTACTGAAATTTTCTGCTGCCCGGTCAAAACAAGAAACGGACGCCTATCCCCGCTAACCGGGAGCTTCAGGCAGTACTGCCTAAGGCTCCGGCAAGGAACATCGTCCGCTTCAGAGAAGACTTCACTTATCCCATCATATGAGCAATGAGTGACTTATAGAAGGATTAGCCGTGCAGGAGGGATTCCGCTCCGTCACAGTAGATTTCCGTACCCGTGATATGATCCGAATCCTCAGAAGCCAGGAACAGCGCCAGCTTAGCCACCTGATCCGGACGCCCCGGCCCCTTCTCCAGCGGCTGCCCGCCATCCGGGAATTCCACTTCAATCTGCACTTCCTTAAGATCATCCGAAGGATAGGTATTATCATCTATATTCGTGGTAATTGCTCCCGGACAGATAGCGTTTACACGAATCTTGTACTGGGCCAGCTCAAGCGCAGCCATTTTCATAAAAGCCACCTGCCCCGCCTTGGTCGTACTATATGCGGAGAACCCGACATTGGAGAATACCCGGTTGCCGTTGATCGAGCTATTGATCAGAATGCTCCCGCCCTTCTCCTTGAGATGAGGGATCGCATACTTGACAGTGGCGAAGGTGCCCCGCAGATTAATCTGAATCGTCTGATCCCAGGACTCGATGTCCATCGTCTCAATCGGTGTCATGGCCCCGTTAATCCCGGCATTGGCGAAGACCACATCCAGCTGTCCCCACTTCTCGATAACCTGCTTCATAGCATGCTCCACCTGCGGCGGATCAGCGATATCGCATTCAAACACTGCAGCTTCCCCGCCCTCCTGCGTGATCTGAGCGGCCACCTTCTCCGCATTCTCCACCGTACGGTCCAGAAGTGCCACCTTGGCTCCGCTTCTGGCGAACTCCAGCACAGATGCCCGGCCGATGCCCGAGCCGCCTCCTGTAACAATCGCTACCTTGCCTTCCAGTTTCTTCGCAGTCATATGTCCAGTCGCCTCCATTTGGTGTTTGATGTTCAAGTTATGTTCTTTCCCTTAACTTTACCTCTCATACCCGGAAGTGAATCGGACCAGGGACACCTGAAAATGACAAAAAGCTCGATCCGCTACCGGATCAACCGGCTGCAGATCAAGCTATAACGCTAAAGACTGATGATCCCTAATCAGCCCAGCATCATCCGGTCGTCAGCCAGCTTATGGCCGCTGATCGCTTCGAATTCGCCAAGCAGACGCTCTACCGTCAGATCCTTTTTGCGCGTCTCATCGAAATCGAGGATGATCGAGCCTTTGTCCATCATGATGAGCCGGTTGCCCAGGCGGATCGCCTGATCCATGTTATGGGTAACCATCAGCGTAGTCAGCTTCATCTCACGGACAATGGATTCCGTAAGGGTGGTGATCAGTTCGGCGCGCGAAGGATCAAGCGCAGCTGTATGCTCATCCAGCAGCAGAATCTGCGGCTGGGTGAAGGTCGCCATCAGCAGGCTCAACGCCTGCCGCTCGCCTCCTGAGAGCAGCCCCACCTTGGCGCGCAGCCGGTCCTCGAGGCCGATGCCCAGGCGGCTGAGCTGTTCGCGGAACAGCGTACGTCTGTGCGCATTGACACCCAAGGACAGCCCGCGGGGTTTGCCCCGCTTGTAGGCCATGGCCAGGTTCTCCTCAATCGTCATATGCGGCGCTGTCCCGGCCATAGGGTCCTGGAAGACCCGGCCGATCCAGCGTGCGCGCTGGTATTCCGCCAGATGGCTGATCGAGCTGCCTTCAATGCGCGCTTCCCCCAGATCGGGCTTCATCACGCCTGAGATAATATTCATCAGTGTAGATTTGCCGGCACCGTTACTGCCGATAATCGTTACGAAATCGCCCGCGTTCAGTTCAAGATCGATCCCCAGCAGCGCGACCTTCTCATCCGGCGAGCCGGGGTTGAACAGCTTACATACATTGTCAAGCTTCAACATTGGCGGCCCCTCCTCTCTGCTTACTGCGCTGAGCCAGCTCAGCAAGCTCTGCCGTCCGTCTGCGGGCCGTGCTCTTCTGCTTCACATACCGCTGAACCGACGGGAAGACGAGGGCAATAATGACGATAATTGCGGTGATCAGCTTGAGATCGGAAGGCTTGAGCCAAGACACCCGGAGTGCCAGAGCGACAACGATCCGGTACACGATGGAGCCGAGCAGCACAGCCAGTGTCGCCCGGAAGACGTTCTTCGCACCGAAGATCGCTTCCCCGATAATCACCGACGCAAGCCCGATGACAATCATACCGATCCCCATCGACGCATCGGCGAAGGAAGAATACTGGGCGATCAGTGCGCCTGAGAGCGCCACCAGCCCGTTCGACAGGCTGATCCCCAGAATGGTTGTTGTATCCGTGTTCACTCCGAAGCTGCGGATCATCCGCGAGTTGTCACCGGTGGCCCGCAGGGCCAGTCCCAGATCGGTACGCAGGAACAGATCCATCAGGATTTTGACCAGTACAACGATAAACGGCATGACCAGCAGAGGATTGATGGAGCTGAATAAAGTATCCTCCCCCATCAAGGAGACATTCGGCTTCACTAGGATCCGCAGATTGATCGAATAGAGGGCAATCATCATCAGAATGCCGGACAACAGCCCGTTGATTTTCCCTTTGGTATGGAGCAGTCCGGTACACATCCCTGCCGCCATTCCGCCGAGCAGCGCACATAAGGTCGCCAGCAGCGGAGAATACCCGTGACCGATCATCACTGCGGCAATTGCGCCGCCTGTTGTGAAGCTTCCATCCACTGTCAGATCGGGAAAATCAAGAATACGGAAGGTAATATACACCCCAAGTGCCATGAATGCGTAGAGCAGGCCCATTTCCAGAGCCCCGATTAATGAATTATACATTGCTGACTTCCTCCCTCAAGCGGCAAAGGGCGCCCAGCTCGGACGCACCCTCTTTATGAAACTCTGTAGGTTATTGAATAATATTATTGCCCGGATCAGCCACTTCAGCCTTCATAGCATCCGTTACTTCAATTCCCTGTGCTGCCGCCGCCTTGAGATTAAGGACCAAGTCCAGCTTCTCCTGCATCGTTACCTTCATATCACCGGGACTTTTTCCGTTCTTAAGCACTTCAACCGCCATTTGGCCGACCTGATAGCCATGATCATAGTATTTGAAGCCCACTGTAGCAAAAGCACCCTTCTCCACCGTATCACGGTCTGCCGAGAAGAACGGAAGCTTGTTGTCGTTAGCCGTCTGGATAATCGCGTCTACGCCGCTGACAACGGAGTTATCGAGTGTAATATACAGCGCATCCACGCGCCCTACAAGCGATTCCGCAGCCTGCTTCACTTCCGAAGTATTGGTAATCGCCGCCTTCACCAGCTCGATCCCGTGCTTGTCCAGCTCACCCTTGGCGATATCTGCCATAACTACAGCATTGGGCTCTCCTTCATTAATGACCAGGCCCAGCTTCTTCACCTTGGGGAACTGCGTGGCAATGAAGTTCATCAGGCGGGTAATCGACTCCGGATTGGTATCCGATGCGCCTGACACATTACCTCCGGGATGCTCCAGATCACTGACAATCTTGGCATCGAGAGGGTCGGTCACCGCAGCGAACAGAATCGGAGTGTCCTTCACATTCTGTACGACAGCCTGAGCCGAAGGTGTAGCGATCCCCAGCACCAGATCGTTCTTGTCGCCGGCAATCTTCTGGGCAATGGACAGGTTGTTGGCCTGATCCGCCTGAGCGTTCTGAAGATCCACCTTCAGATTCTCCCCTTCAACAATCCCCGCATCCTTCAGTGCGGCCAGGAATCCCTCACGGGTAGCGTCCAATGACGGATGCTCCACATATTGCGAGATGGCAATCTTGTAGGACTTGGCATCGCCGGAGCCTGCATTTGAGGCTGGAGCTTCTGTTGCTGCGGCCGGGGCATTCCCGGTGCCCGCGTCATTCTTCACTGCTGCATTATTGTTCCCGCAACCGGCAGCTACGAGCATCAAGGCCATACTTAGCCCCATCCAAATCTTCTTAGTCTTCATCAGATTACCCCTCTTCTTGTACGGGTTCAGCGCGAGAACCTAGGCTAGCGGTCCAGCATTATCGCTTTCATCTTTAAAAGCATTAAAGCGAAGGCCCGCACCCTGTCCCCATCTGCTCCCCGAATCTATTAAACATATATTATATGTAGGTTGATTTCCCGTCAATCATTTAAGTGAGGTCCATATTTTACAAAATACGCACAATGAGTGTCTCCTCGCTTCAACAATCTGCGGTTTCTCTTGACATTGTTTGCTAAGGCCTGCAGCACATAAAAATAGCGGTCCTGCACAAACTTACCTTAAAGTTTGAAGATGGAGCGTGCCCCATGCCAATAATCAATCTGCGTACCAGTAAAATTTTATTATCCTCCGCCATCCTAGCTACCGCCATTGCCGGAACAACCGCCTGCAGCTACACCAGCAAGGACAGCACTCCCAAGGTTAACTCGCTGACGCCAACCGGAACGTTCGCAGGCAGCTATTATGAGAAGAATTCTTTTACCGACAAGGAAGGCAAGTATTGGATTCCGCTCAAACCGGCTGTCGCCTCTATCGGCTTCCGGATGAAGGATGACACGGCAAGCGGCGGATACACCAAGCTCGGCTATAGTGATGTCATGTATATGCTGCGGCCGGATTCCAGCCAGGTGTTCTCATTGGGCCAGAAAATCACCCTTCCCGATGTCCCCGTCCGCCGCGAAGGTCAAATCTATATCACCCCCACCGCCTTGTCCAAGCTGCTGCAGACTGAGGTCGGCTGGAATCCCGTTACTGGCGAGATCAATATCGCGACTCCTTCCGACAGGGAGAATACAGAGGACTCCGCCAAGGTGGAGGCTGCGAAGCCGCTGCGGATTCAGAGTGTATCGAATGTGGACACTGGCGAGCTGGTCTCTTATGCCAAAAAATTTCTCGGTGTACCTTATGATTTCGGTGCCGGACCGTATGAAGAGACTAAGCGCTTCGACTGCTCGTCCTTTACACGCCATGTCTTTCAGAAATTCGGGGTGGATCTGCCCCGGCTGGCCAAAGATCAGGACAATATCGGCAGACGGGTATCGCGCAGCTCGCTGGAGCCCGGCGATCTGATCTTCTTCACCGTACCCGGACGTTTCGAGAGCGACGCGGTTCCCGGTCATGTCGGTATCTACATCGGCGGCGGGAATTTCATTCACACCTGGGGTGACCCCGGCGTGCAGATCAGTGAGCTGGACAGCGGATACTGGAGCAACGTAATTCTGCACATGCAGCGCGTGCTCTAGAACAGGACACAATAAATGCAAGGCAGCTTGCCCGGGCTCGCTCACTTAGCGACCGGTCCGCTTCCTTGCATTTTTTTTGCTGCAAATAAATGCTATTCCAAAGGTTACTCCCGGCTCTTCATGGAGAGATTCTCCGTTCGCTTCAACAATCACCCGCTATCCCTCTGCATCCCTGCCCGCACGAACCCTTTGAACCGGCTGCCCTGGTACGACAGCTCCCCCCGGTCCCCCTCTACAATCATGGCATACGCCCTCGGCTTCACTTCAAGCTCTCTGCGGCTGCCATTATGGAATTCAAAGGTCACATAATAACTCGTATGCGTCCCCATATACCCTCTTCCGCCCCAGACCTCTGTCCGTTTGGCAACAGCCGTAACTACCCTTGATTGCAGAGGGCTGGTCTGGTTCGTCGTCCAGGTCTTAAGTCCTCTCCAAATCGTGTAAGCAACAAAGCCCGCAATCAGCAGCAGAATGAGCTTTAACAAGAATGGCCCCTCCGTGAAAAATCCGCTCCGGCTGCTGGCCGTTGCCGGATACAAACCGTTAAATACGCCTGCATTATGCAAATTAACCGCTCCTTCCGAACATTTTTTCACAAAAAGTTCAATTTACTAGAGAATACGCAGCGTAGCAGCTCCGGTTTCGTTATTCCGCAGTCGCAGGCCTTGAAATAATAGCGTATTATATTTGGTCCTGCTAAGATCCTATGATATGCTTTAACTACGATGTACAAAAAAGGGGGTGTTCTCATGAGGAGAGATTGGACGCGTCTGACGCTGCTGAATCTGCTGAAGGCTGTGTTCCTTCCGGTGCTGCTGCTGATTTTTCTGATCACGGCCCTCCAGATGCTGCATGAACAAGAGCCTGAGATGCATTCTGTAAGACCGGACCGCTATGAGCATAAGCTGGCCCAGCCAGTGCGCGTGCATCATACGCAGATTTATGACACCCAGGCCGTCCGGCTTGCTCCCCGTGAGAACCCGCTGACGCTGGAGTCCGGACCTCCCGGGCTGCTGCTCTGTGTATCTCTGCTCCCCTTCATTTACATTCTGCTGAAGCGGCTGCTGCTGATTCCGCTGAAATATAATTCACATTTCGTAGGAGTACGGCTGTACGCTGAATGAAGCTGCAAGCGCCGTAATCCGCAACACAAATTCCGGTTTCCTGCTGAAAGGAGGAAATCTTATGAAAGTCAGATATAGAAACGCTGCACCCTTACGTTATTCCAAGACCTTGCGTCTGCTGTCCACTGTAGGCGGAGGATTACTTGCAGCCGTGGGTCTGGAGCTATTCCTCATGCCGCATAAGCTGCTTCCGGGCGGCATTGCCGGATTATCCGCCCTGCTGTCCCATGTGACAGAAATGCGGCTTGGATTATTCCTTTTTCTGTTTAACCTTCCGTTTATTCTGATGTCGCGCAGGCAGATTAATCTCCGCTTTGCCTTGTATACGATGCTCGGCCTGATCTGTCTGACGGCAGGGTCTCTGGCACTGCACCATTTCCCGGCGGCAATCAGTGAGCCGCTGCCCGCGGCTATTGCCGGGGGACTATGTCTCGGGTTCGGCCTGGGCATCTCTGTACGCTTCGGTGGGCTGACCGCAGGAAGCGAGAAGCAGAGCGTACGGCTGCTGAACGGAGGGCCGCCCAAATCGGCTGAGATGCCGATCATGCTGTTCAACATGCTCATCCTGCTCTACGGCGGATCATTATTCGGCTGGGATCAGGCGATGTACAGTATCATTGCATATCTGCTTGCCTTTGAAGCGCTGCGGTTCTCCTTAAGGGACCTCTCGCTCACGCAGGCGGTGTTCATTACCAGCAGCAAATGCGAGGAGATCCGCCGCAAGCTCCAGCAGACACTGGACCGCGAGGTGAAGCTCGTAAGATCCACAGGACCGGAGGGCGAGCCTGGTACGGTCTTCTGCCTGGCAAGCAGGCTGGAGGAAGAACAGCTCGCCTCTATCGTGCATGACTGTGATCAGGACAGCAAGATTGTGATCAATGCCGCGCGGAACAACCGCATCTCAGCGCTTTTCCGCAATAAGCCGCCGGGCTAAGCCGAATAGCCTTCAAGGGTGGCGAAGAACAAGTAAAAAGCGTTCCCGTATGTTACTTACGGGAACGCTTTTTGGATTACAAGCCTATCGGAGATTCCAGAAGCCCGCTATTTGTCAGCGGAACATCCCCCATAAGCGGATTAAGTGAAACGTATTGTTCGGATCAATCTTTTGGGCAATGACGAATTTCACAATTTGTTCTTCCTGTGCAGATGTCAGCTTCTCATGCATCACAGACGATGCATTACGAACCAGCTTGCGCACAACGGCTGTATCCTGCAGCTCCTGTTTGGAGATACCGGTAATCATATTCTTGACGCGTTCCTTGACCGCCGGATTCTTCATCTTCAGCTTGATGCGATCCACCAGCTGGGGACTGATTCCATATTGCTGATAACCCAAGTACAGCACCTCCTGTCATATCCAATCATTCACAGTATATGAGGGCAGGTGCCCGGATGTGCCTGTTCAGTCAATTAAATCCCCCTGGAAAATTTGTTCCTGCTGTAAATACCCGCGCAGCGGCGCAACATCTGCCGAGGTCCAGAATGAAGCCTCCCGCAGCAGCTCAGCGGCATCATCGCGCGCCTGCTCAAGCGTCTCGAAGTCAGCAGTCATATCCGCCAGACGGAATTCCGGCAGGCCGCTCTGCTTCGTCCCGAAGAAATCCCCCGGTCCCCGCAGCTCCAGATCCCGCCGTGATACCTCGAACCCGTCATCCGTATCTGTCATCGCGGTCATCCGTTCACGACCGATCTCCGACTTCGGATCAGCCATCAGCACACAGTAGGAAGCATGCTCCCCTCTGCCCACCCGGCCGCGCAGCTGATGCAGCTGAGACAGCCCGAAGCGGTCAGCGTCCATGATGATCATCAGCGTAGCATTCGGGACATCGACACCGACCTCTACGACCGTTGTAGACACCAGAAGCTGCAGTTCGTTACTGTAGAAGTTCCGCATGACTTCATCCTTCTCAGACGGCGTCATTCTCCCGTGAAGCAAGCCCACCTTATAATCCGGAAAAGCCTGCGACATCTGCACATGCAGATCAATCGCATTCTGCACATCCAGCTTCTCCGACTCCTCAATCAGCGGACAGATCAGGTAAGCTTGCCTCCCCTGCCCGATCTCGCGGCTGATCAGGTTCATCACCCGCTCCATCAGATCCGGCTTCACCCAGTAGGTGGTGATCGGCACACGCCCCTTCGGCCGTTCGGACAGCGTAGACACATCCATATCGCCAAAGACGGTGATCGCCAGCGTCCTCGGAATCGGAGTAGCGGTCATCGTCAGCACATCCGGGTTGTACCCCTTGCGCCGCAGAACACTGCGCTGGTTCACCCCGAAGCGGTGCTGCTCATCCGTAACCACAAGCCCCAGGCTGCGGAAGAAGACATCCTCCTGAATCAGGGCATGGGTTCCGACAACCACATCCAGCATACCCATCTGTAGAGAGGCCAGCAGGTCCTTCCGTTTGCGGCCGGATACGCTCCCAGTCAGCAAGCCCACGGTGATGCCGAACGGTTCAAACATCCTCGTAAGCGAGCGCATATGCTGCTCTGCCAGGATTTCAGTCGGCACCATCAGTGCACCCTGAAATCCGGATCTTACAGTCGCGTAGAGCGCTATGGCCGCGAGTACAGTTTTGCCGGAGCCCACATCGCCTTGAAGCAGCCTGTTCATGCAATACCCTGAACGCATATCCTGCAGAATCTCCAGCTCCACATGCTTCTGGGCATCGGTCAGCTCAAACGGCAGGCTGCGCACGAATTGCCTTACTGTTGCATTGTCCACCGTATGAACTACACCATCCATCCGGCCACGGTTCAGCACGCGGAAGGCTTGTACCTTGAGCTGGAACAGAAACAGCTCCTCATACACCATCCGGCGCCTTCCCTGCTGGCCCTCGCGCGTATCCTCCGGCTGATGGATCGTGGCAATGGCCCGCTTGCGTGACATGAAGTCATATTTGCGCATAATGCTGTGCGGCAGAATCTCCGGGATCAGGTCCCCGTACTGCTGCAGAGCCTGGCCAATAATTCGGCGAATCCAGGACTGTGTAATCTTGCCCCCGATCGAGTATACCGGTTGCAGTGTTCCTGTCTTGCCTTCGCCCCGGTCCGGGAATTCATAGTTGGTCACCGTGATCTGATTCCGCTTCTGGTCCCACTTCCCCGTCAGAACCACTTCACGGCCGACCGTCAGTTGTTCACGCGCATAATGCTGGTTGAACCACGTAGCAGTGAACATCCACGGCTCTGCCACCATCTTGCAGCTCATGCGGGACTTGCCCCCGAAGCGCTGGAGCACCGGAATACCGATGACCTTGGCTACCACGGTTGCCTTATCGCCGTGCTTGACCTCACTGAGAGATTTCGGACGGAAATCCTCATACCGGAAAGGGTAATACTCCAGCAAGTCCTTCACTGTAAAGACGCCAAAGGCGTGAAGCTCACTTTGCTTTTGAGCGCTCACGCCAGTTATTTGTTTCACTTCAATTGAATCCAAAGTAAGCACCATGTTCATCCCCTATACTTAGGCGGGCCAGATGAATACGGCTAAGGTTCCGTTCCCGACATGGCTGCCCACGACAGGGCCGACATTGGTCAGAACCTTCTCTTTCAAGGTGAAATGTCCGGCTAATTCCCGCAGGAACTCTTCGCCGGAAGCCGGTTCAGCTGTATGACCCACGGCCACATGTATTGTATTCACACCCGGCAGATCTGCCTTGAACAGCTCGATCATGCGGGCGACTGCCTTCTTACGTCCCCTGACCTTCTCTACCGCATAGATAATGCCTTCCGCATCAATGGACAGGATCGGCTTGATATTGAGCAGCGTACCCAGGATGGCCGATGCCTTGCCGATTCTCCCGCCCTTTTGCAGATATTCCAATGTATCCACAAGGAAATACAGCTTGCGGGATTGGCGCAGACTCTCCACCTTCGCCAGAATCTCCGCAGGAGCATGCCCCTGCTCCGCCAGCCGGGCGGCTTCCACGACCATGAACCCGAAGCCGTAGGAGGCGGAGAGGCTATCTACCACGGTGATAGCTTCTCCCTCCTCTTCCAGCATGGATTTGGCCATGACAGCAGACTGGTAGGTGCCGCTTAAGCCGGAGGAGATGTGGAAGGACAAGATTGAGCTGCCCGGATGCTGCTCCTGTATACGGCGGTACACATTCATATATTCTACAGGAGACGGCTGCGAAGTGGTCGGCAATTGCGGCGAGCGGGGAAGACGCTCGTAGAACTGTTCCGGAGTCATATCCACATTATCCCGGAATGCCTCTTCGCCGAACATCAGCGTCAGCGGAACGACTTCAATGCCGTACTGCTCCGCCAGAGCAGGCGGGATATCGGATGTGCTGTCGGTAACGATTACGGTACGATTCATAATGTTCCTCCCCATACTATGATTTGGCTGCTCCACTCTGCTTGATTAGGGCACTTAAGAGTAAGAGATTCTACGGCTCAACTGAGAAAAGATAATAGTACAGCGGCTGGCCGCCTTCATGAATCTCTACCTCAACCTGCGGGTACGTCTCTTCCAGCCAGCTGCCGAGGGCATCCGTAATATCCGCCTCGGTGTCTGCACCGGTCAGCACAGTAACGATCTCGTCACCATTCACCAGCATGCTTGACAGCAGTTGCTTGCTGACCGTAAGCAAATCATCGGCAGCTGCAACAATCTTGGAGCTCTCGATGCCGATATACTGACCGGATTTGATCTCCAGATTCTCCATCACAGTATCCCGTACAGCATTGGTAATCTGTCCGGATTTGACCTGGGCAATCGCCTCCAGCATATTGCTGGTGTTGGTATCAACCGCATCCTCTTCCTGGAAGGCAAAAGCAGCCGAGATCCCCTGGGGGATACTCTTGCTTGGAATCACTGTAATCTCACGTTCGCCCTCCAGCAGATCCTTGGCCTGCTGCGCAGCCAGGACGATATTAGAGTTATTCGGCAGAATGTAGATATGCTTCGCTGAAATGGAAGAGATCGCATTCACGAAATCCTCTGTGCTGGGATTCATCGTCTGGCCCCCGGCCAGGATCGCATCGACACCCAGACTGCGGAAGATATCCGAGATTCCGTCTCCCGAGGAGACCGCAATGAAGCCGTACGGCGCCAAATCATCCGCAGGAGGAACCGCCGGCGCCTGCACGCTGGCCTTCTCTTCCGGAATATCGGCGAAGACATCCGGCATCGGTGCGATGTCCATACCGGCAGTCAACAGATCGCGGTGCTGCTCACGCATGTTAAGAATGTGAATCTGGGTAATCTCCCCGTGGACGAGCGCCAGGTTAAGCACCTCTCCGGGAGTCTTGGAATGCACATGCACCTTGATTGTCTCATCATCCGAGATGACGATGATTGAATCCCCGTTAACTGATAACGCTTTCCGAAAAGCTTCCTCATCAAAATCCGCTTTCACGGATGCGCCAAGCTGACGGTTAATGAAAAATTCCATATCATATAAAAATTCAATGTCTTCCGTATGGAGCTGTGATTGCGCGGAAGATTGTACGGAGGACAACGCATGCTCAGGTTTGGTTAACACCGGCGCCGGCACAGATACAGGGACCGCAGCTTGTCCTTGCACAGGAGTCTGTACAGGTGCTGAGACTGCTCCGCTGGTCAGATGCTGGTGGAAACCTTCATAGATGTAGACCAGACCCTGGCCACCCGAATCCACCACGCCCACCTGCTTCAGCACAGGCAGCAGCTCAGGTGTATGCGCCAAGGCTTCCTTGGCTTTGGCAAGGACTTCGGTCATCAGCTCGATAATATCCGTTGTGCGGCGTGCATAATACACTGCATGTCTTGCAGCTTCCTTGGCAACCGTAAGAATGGTGCCTTCAACCGGCTTCACCACTGCCTTATAGGCGGTATCTACCCCGGTCTGCAGTGCTGCAGCGAACTGCTGTGTGTTAAGCTCATCATATTGGGCCGCATAACGTCCAAGACCTCTGAACAGCTGTGACAAAATAACGCCGGAGTTCCCCCGCGCGCCCATCAATAGTCCCTTCGACAGCACTCCCGCACATTGACCGACAGAGGCTGTGTTGTTTCTCTTCAATTCGTTCGCGCCTGCGGTCATGGTCAGATTCATGTTCGTGCCCGTATCGCCATCCGGCACCGGAAACACATTCAATGAATTGACATGCTCGGCATGCTGCTGCAGCATTTCCGCACCGGCTAGTACCATTGCGGTAAAATCTGTCCCGTTTATAGAACGCTTACTCAATGAGAATTCCCCTTCCTAACTTCATGCCTAATCAATTCGATGATCAACTGGACATAATGCACTAATTTATATTGTACTATAAGAGTCTGCAGAAATAAATGTTTTTGAATCGGTTGACGAAGCAATTTTTGCTGTGATATGATATTCAAGTATTGTTTTACGCAGGTGTAAGTAACAAGGAGGTGTAATCTATGTCCCGCACATGTACAGTAACAGGCAAGAAACCGGGCAGCGGTAACCACGTGTCTCACGCTAACAACCGCAACCGTCGCTCTTGGGGAGTTAACGTTCAGAAGGTTCGTATCTTGGTGAACGGCAAACCGAAACGCGTGTACGTCAGCACCCGTGCTTTGAAATCCGGTAAAGTTGAACGCGTCTAGTTTCCGATCATTACCGGGCCTGGCGATATCTCATACCAAGTAGAAACGGACATGCCGTTCTTACACAGACGGTATCCGTTTCAGCGAGAATAGAAGAGATATTATATTTGTAGCAAAAAGCACCCTTTACATTCGTAAGGTGCTTTTTTTCATATTTACTTGTCTTCTTTAACCTAACTCTTCTGAAACGTGTTCAAAATCGCTTTAACAAAACCTCCCAAAAATCTTGGCAGCTTGAACGTATAAAATTTCATAGTTAACCCTCCCATCAATTCATGCCGTGCAGTAGGAGACTATCCTGTCTAGATGAAAAATATACCATCGATTGCAGACCTCCGCAAAAAAGGCTACATGAGATTTCTGCTCATGTAACCATATTTATGCGACCACAACTTGGCCTATACCTTCCGTATGCGAATGCAGCAGATTGAGGGTCAATTCGTTCAATAGTAAATGCGCGTTATCACCTATTGCCGGACAGCGCTGTCCGCCGCCTCTCGAATGGCCTTGATCGCTCCTGCGCGGTCACTGCGGCCGAACACTGCATTACCTGCCACAAGCACATCCGCCCCTGCTTCAGCTACAAGCGGTGCCGTAGCTTCGGCTACTCCGCCGTCTACCTCGATAAGCAGACCCTTGTGACGGATCTCTTCAGCCCACTCCCGGAGCTGCGTAATCTTATGCAGTGTGCGCGGAATGAAGGCCTGCCCGCCGAAGCCCGGATTGACGGTCATCACAAGCACCATATCCACATCCTCCAGGACCTCACGCACCGCAGCAGCCGGCGTAGCCGGATTAATGGCCACCCCTGCCATCAGGCCGAGCTCCTTGATCTGATGGATTACACGATGCAGATGCACGCAGGCTTCGGCGTGTACCGTAATCACAGAAGCGCCCGCTGCCGCAAAATCAGCGATATAGCGTTCCGGGTTCTCAATCATTAAATGTACATCTAGAGGTAAAGAAGTATGGGATCTCACCGCGGACACAATCGCGGGACCCAGCGTAATATTCGGCACAAAATGTCCGTCCATCACATCTACATGAATCCAGTCCGCACCGCTGGCTTCCGCTTCGGCCACCTCTGCGCCAAGCGCTGCGAAATCTGCTGACAATATGGAAGGAGCAATTTTTACCATAAGTTTAGTACCTCCGCTTTTTATCTTTCATTTCATTAAAGAACAGCTTGTAATGCTCGTAACGGCTATCTGCAATATCCCCGGACTTCCAGGCTTCTATCACCTTGCAGCCCGGTTCGTGCAGATGGCTGCAGCCGCGGAATTTGCAGTTCTCCGCATAAGAGGCGAACTCCCGGAAGCACACGGACAGCTCATCCACTCCCAGCTCCAGGAAATCCAGCTGGCTGAAGCCCGGAGTGTCGGCCACAAATCCTCCATTACCTATATCCATCAGCTCTACATGGCGTGTGGTGTGCCGTCCGCGCCCGAGACGGAGGCTAATCTCTCCTGTCTCCAGCGCCAGGCCCGGTACAAGGCGGTTGAGCAGTGTGGACTTCCCAACGCCCGATTGTCCCGAGAAGACGCTGATGATACCGGCCAGACGCTGACGCAGCTCATCCGCACCTGATCCGTTCAGCGAGCTTGTGACCATGACCTCGTAACCAATCTGCTCATATAGAGCTTTGACGGCTTCCGTAGCCTGCCCTTCATCATCGGCCAGATCCTGCTTCGTGAGCACAATCAGTGTCTCCAGGCCGGAATGCTCGATATGAACCAGGAACTTGTCCAGCAGATTAAGATTCATATCCGGCTCCCGCACGGAGAACAGCAGCACCGCGAGCTTCACGTTAGCCACCTGCGGACGGATCAGCTCCGATTCACGGGGAAGCAGCTCATCTACCATGCCCTCTCCGTTCTCGGTCAGCACATAGATTACCCGGTCACCGACCAGCGGCGCAATCCCTTTCTTCTTCAGAATGCCGCGCCCCCGGCACTGTACCGCCTCTTCCTCAGTTACAATCTGTTCATCCTTGAGCGGCTTAACATAGTAATATCCGCTTAACGCTTTGATTATGATTCCTTCAGGCATACATGCTGAGCCTTCCTCTCCTGATATTTACGCAAATGACCCAAGTGTGTAAAACCCCGGGTCATTTCGCTGCTTCAGCCCTGCCCGTATTCCCGGCAGCCCGGCTGAAGCTTATCTCTGTTCTATTATTTATGGCCTTTATCTTTGCCTGGCTTGTTGTCAGAGCCCTTACCGTTAGCTTTTCCCTTGCTGAGGGCGGAAGCCAGCTCATTGTTATTCTGTCCGTCACCCGGAACATAACCCGTCTGGTCCGTCTCGCCCGTCACCTCTCCTTCTCCAGTGTCCGGCGGAATAATCGCCGGCTCTGCTGTCGGCTCGGGAGCCGGAGTCTCAGTAGGCTGAACAGGCTCGGTAGGAGCAACTGTCGGTGCAGGCGTCTGTGTCTCCACCGGAGGCGGTTCAGGCTGCTGCACCGTGTTATTCTTGACATCGACATAAGTGATCGGATAAGTCTCCAGGAACTCCCCGTCCCGGTATACTGATACCATACCATCTTTGTTAGGGGCAAGCAGCATGTTCACGGATAAGATCTGGCTTTTGCCAATCGTGCGGGTGCCCCACTCCTGGTTCTCGCCTCCGTTGCGCGCATCGGCAAACACAATACGGATCTTGCTCTTCTTGCCCTCCGCAGCCGGTGATACTGGAACATTGAACGTAAATTCCAGAGCTTCCGGGGGATACCCTGTGCTGATGTAGATCGTAATCTTCTCGCCTGGAGGGACCAGATCCCCTGCCTCATAGGCCCACTGCTTCGTAACCTCACCCTTCTTGTAAGTGAAGCTTGGCTCTTCCTTGACCGCATCCAGCACTAGACCTACACTCTCCAGCGCAGCCTTGGCTTCCTTCTCCGTCTTCCCGATGAGATCCGGCATTTGGGTGCTTTCTTTACCTTTGCTCACGATTAGCTTGATAGTTACCGTATCAGGATCATATTCAGTGTCTGCGGCAGGCTCAGAGCTAATGACCTTACCCTTGGCAAATTCCTCACTGAAGCGTTCATCAGGAGTGATTCTGCTCTGGGCTATGCCAAGCGCGATCAACTCCTTGACGGCATCGTCATAACTCAGGTTAGAGACATCCTTAAGCTTCGGAAGCACCTTGGCGGCACTTACCGTCAGAATAATATGAGTTCCTTCTTTGACCATCGTATTGGTCTTGTTCTGCTTCCAGACAATATTCTCTTCGAAATTAGGATTATACTCAACCAGCGCGGGCTCCTCGGCAAACAGCCCCACAGCCTCAAGCTCAGCCTTGGCCTCCTGGAAGGTCTTCCCCGTCACCGCAGGCACCGAAACTTCATCAACCGACAGCTTGGAATTGACATACCAGACAATTCCGGACATGGCGATTAACACGACCAGCGTAAGGCTGATCCACAGCGCTGCACGGCCCTTGCGCTTCACAGCAGCAGGCGGCGGAGCTTCCTCCATACTGCGGATTCGCTCCTCTCCGCCGCCACGGCTGCTTAGCCCGCGCTGCAGCGGCTTGATCGCCGGAATGATGCGTGTTCTGTCCTCATCATCATCGTCCTGGAACAGCATCTTGGCTTCGCTGCGCCGTTCAGGCAGCAGACAGGTCTCCAGATCCTGCAGCATTTGCTTGGCCGACTGGTAGCGCTCCTCCGGGTTCTTGCGCATCGACTTCAGGATTACATTCTCCACGCTTTGCGGAATCAGCGGATTCAGCAGTCGCGGCTCCTCGAATTCCTCCTGCAGATGCTTCAGCGCCACGCTGATCGGACTCTCCCCTAAGAAAGGCAATACACCCGTAAGCATCTGATACAGTACGATGCCCAGGGAGTAGAGGTCCGACTTCTCGCCTGTAGTTACGCCCTTGGCATGCTCCGGCGAGAAATAATGCACGGAACCGACCACAGACCCCGTCTGGGTAATCGTAGTGGACGTAACCGCCCGGGCGATCCCGAAGTCGGTAACCTTAACCCGCCCGTTACGTCCAATCAGAATATTATGAGGCTTAATATCGCGGTGAATAATCTGGTTCATATGCGCATGATCCAGCGCATCACAAATCTGCGAGGCAATCCGCACGGATTCATCCACCTGCATCGGTGCCCGCTCTTTGATAATCTCATTCAGGTTCTTGCCTTCAATATATTCCATAACGATATAATGGACTTCATCTTCCTGGCCGACATCGTATATGCTGACTACGTTGGGATGAGATAATGATGCAGCTGATTGCGCCTCCCGCCGGAACCGGCGGATGAATTCCTCATCATGCACAAATTGATTGCGCAGTACTTTGATAGCAACATTCCGGTTAAGCAGAATATCATGGGCTCTATAGACAAGCGCCATGCCTCCTCCGCCGATCCGTTCGATGACTTGGTAACGGCCGCCCAATTCGTGACCGATCATCTTTCCCACTCCTTTGTCTCGGGCACTGCGGCCTCTCCTTGGTGTTCCAGCATAGCAACGCTTATATTATCGCTGCCGCCCGCAAGCAATGCCAGTTGAAGTAATCGCTCTGCTCTTTCTTCCAGAGATATTTCATTGATTCCGGCTACCTTGCCCAGATGCTCCAGACTGACATAATTGCTGAGTCCATCACTGCACAGCAGCAGGAGCTCACCAATTGCAAGCGTAACATATGCCAGATCCGCGGATACCACTGTATCCGTCCCCAGCGCCCTGGTAAGCACATTGCGGCGCGGATGATTATCCAGCTCCTCCAGACTGATCTGGCCGTTCCTGAACAGCTCATTCACCAGCGTATGGTCCTCGGTTAGCTGCCTGGCTTCACCGTCCCGGATCAGATAAGCCCTGCTGTCTCCGATATGGCCGATATAGCCTGCCGACCCTTTCAGCAGTGCAGCAACGATGGTGGTCCCCATATTATGGAGCTTCTCATCGCTCTGAGCTTCTCTGTGAACTGTGTTATTGGCTTCCATGATGGCGGTAGTCAGCGCTTCCTTCAGCTCTGCCTCCGGGAGATCAGGCTCCAGCTGATCCAGAATACCCCTGACCGTCTCAAGTGCAAGCCTGCTCGCGGTATCGCCAGCCAGATGCCCCCCCATCCCGTCGGCAATAATGCCGAGGGTATAACCGTGGCGCGTAGCGCCGATCCAGACTGAATCCTCATTGACGGTACGTACCCGGCCAATGTCGCTGGCTTGAACTGTTCTGATCAAATATCCTCACCCCAACTCCATATGTTTGGCGCGCAGCTGTCCGCATGCGGCCGCAATATCATGGCCTTGCTCACGGCGGATGGTAACATTCACGCCATGATCGGCCAGTATACGCTGAAATTCAAAGATATCATTGCGGGAAGTCCGGACATACTTGCGCTCAGGCACATGATTGACCGGAATCAGGTTCACATGGCAGAGCATGGTCTTGAGCACACCCGCCAGCTCCTCTGCATGCTCCTTCTGATCATTCACGCCGCCGATCAAGGCGTACTCGAAGCTGATCCGGCGGCCTGTCTTAGCCTGATAGTAGCGCAGGGACTCGATTACATCGTCGAACGGATAACGGCGGTTCACCGGCATCAGCTTGGAACGGAGCGTATCGTTAGGAGCGTGAATCGAGATCGCCAGATTAATCTGTGTATCTTCATCCGCGAATTTGTAGATGTTCGGCACAATTCCGCTGGTGGATACTGTGATATGGCGCTGGCCAATATTCAGGCCCTTCTCATGGATCATCAGACGCAGGAATCTCATGGTTGCATCATAGTTCTCGAAGGGTTCGCCTGTACCCATAATGACAATGCTGCTTACACGTTCGCCGCGCGCATCAAGGATCTGCTGGGAACGGACAACCTGGGCAACGATCTCCCCTGCAGTCAGGTCCCGCTTGAGTCCGCCAAGGGTAGATGCACAGAAGGTACAGCCGATCCGGCAGCCTACCTGGGTGGTCACACACACGCTGTTGCCGTAATTATGCTTCATAATAACTGTCTCAATCGCATGATCATCATGCAGACCGAACAGGAATTTCACGGTGCCGTCCTTGGACTCCAGCTTCGTAATCTCGGTGAGTGCCGAAATACTGAACTGATCAACCAGCTTGGCTCTGAGTGCCTTGGAGAGGTTGCTCATGGATTCGAAGTCATTGACCCGCTTCACATACAGCCAGTCAAAGATCTGCCCGCCGCGAAAAGCCGGCTCTCCATTGTCCTTGGCCCATTGCTGCAACTCTTCTAAAGAAAAATCATATATTAAAGGTTTCATTGTATTTTTGCACCTGTGCTTTCATAAATTATATGCGTATTGTTTCTCATTCTTCCTATTTTAACACAAAACTCAGAACCGGTAAAAGAAAAGCCCGCCGCGCGGAGGAATCTGCGGGCGGGAAGCTGTAGTCCTGAAGCACAATCACTATATTACAAGAGTCGCTCCAGCCGGGCAATATAGAAGCCGTCGCTGCCATAATGATGCGGGAGCAGCTGCATGCCGTCACCGGCAGCAAGCGCGGTTCCCTTCAGCCGCTCCCAGACGGCTGACTTGAAGCTGACCTGCGCGAAGCCGGGATTGCGCTCCAGGAAAGCAGCGACAACCCGGCTGTTCTCCGCCTGCTCGGTAGTACAAGTGCTGTAGACCAGCACGCCTCCCGGCTTGAGCAGCCCGGAGACCGATTGCAGCAGCTCAAGCTGCAACGCAGCTACGCTTGCAATATCCTCCGGCTGCTTGCGCCATTTCAAGTCAGGCTTGCGGCGGATGACCCCAAGCCCCGAGCAAGGAGCGTCCAGCAGAATCCGGTCATAGGATTCCGGCTGGAGGGCTGCACCCAGTTCCAGGGCATCCCCGCTTGCGGTGGTAATGCATTCCAGGCCGAGGCGTGCTGCCTGCTCGGCAATCAGCCCCGCTTTATGCTCATGCAGATCATTGGCCAATATGGAGCCTTCGTCCTTCATCAGCTCGCCCATATGGGCACTTTTGCCGCCGGGGGCTGCGCAACAGTCCAGCACCTTCATTCCGGCTTCTGGAGCGACAACCTCGGCTACCAGCATCGAGCTCTCATCCTGAACGGACAGATAACCGTCCCGGTACCAGGAGGTCAGCGCCAGATTGCCGCCGCCTCTGATAACCAGCCCGGCAGGACTCACCTTCGATTCTGCGGCATCCAGACCGGCTTCAAGCAGTTCTGCCAGCATGGCCTCCCGGCTAATCATTGTTGTATTGACACGAACACTGACTGCGGGCGGCTCATTATTCGCCGCACACATGGCTTCTGCCGTATCCGGGCCGTATTCCGCCGACCAGCGCTGCACCATCCACAGAGGATGGGAGTGCAGGATGGAGATCCGCTCTTCCCGGCTCAGCCCCTCAGGCAAGACCGGCAGATCTCCGGCCCGCAGCACACTGCGCAGCACGCCATTGACCATTCCCGAGATGCCCTGATGGCCGCGTCTCTTGGAGATATTCACAGCCTCGTTAACAACTGCATGCGAAGGCACACGGTCCAGATACATGATCTGGTACAGGCTTAGCCGCAGCAGGCTCCTTACCCAGGGCAGCAGCTTGGCCATCCCTTTGCTGACGAAGCTGCTGAGGACATAATCGAGGGTAATCATCCGTGAGAGGGTTCCGTACACCAGCTCTGTAGCAAGTCCCGTATCCTCCCGGCTGAGGTCCGCTTTCTGGAGGCTGCTTCCCAGCAGCAGGTTGCTGTAAGCACCCTGTTGCTCTACGCGCACCAGAATATCAAGAGCAACCTCACGCGCAGAAGCTGGCGCAGCAGGCTTGCCGCCCGGCCGATTCCGGCCCGCTCCGCCAGTTCTGCCGGAGGCAGGCTTTGTGCCGGAAGCCGCAGGCTGATTGCCGGAAGTACGCGGACGCGGTCCGCCGCCTCCCTTACCGCCCGCGCTCAACCGAGCACCGTGCCGGGTGCGAGGGTTGCACCACGGCTGAAGTCGGCTGCGCTCATGGCTTTTTTGCCGGCAGGCTGGACGCTTGTAAGCCGAAGCGTCCCGTCACCGGTCCTCACCTCAACGCCGCGTTCGCTCACGGACAGCACGGTGCCCGGAGCCGCGCTACCGCCCGGCTGTTCCTCCGCCTGCGGCTTCACCGCTGCCCATGCCTTGAAGGTCTCGCCGTTCCACAGGGTGAACGCACCCGAGAACGGCACCAGGCCGCGAATCTGGTTGTATAGCTCCAGCGAGCCCCGGCTCCAGTCGATCCGTTCATCTTCCCGGTTTAGATTCGGCGCATAGGTTGCTTCACTGTCATCCTGCACGGCAGCTTCTACACGGCCGGCTGCCAGTCGCGGCATCTCTGCCTTGAGGAGCTCCCGTCCGGCCACGCTTAGCTTCTCGAACAGCGTGCCTGAAGTATCGTCATCCTCTATCGCTACCTCCACCCGCGAGATCATATCTCCGGTGTCCAATCCTTCCGCCATATACATCAGTGTTACACCGGTCACCTTCTCGCCGTTCATGATACAGCGCTGTATCGGAGCACCGCCCCGGTACTTGGGCAGCAGTGAGCCATGAACATTCACACATCCGTTCGCCGGCAGCTCCAGAACGCTCTTCGGAAGAATCTGTCCATAAGCGGCGGTAACAATCAGATCCGGCTCATAGGCAGCCAGCTCAGCCACCGATTCAGGGCGGCGCAGCCGTTCGGGCTGAAGGACCGGCAGTCCCAGCTCCAGAGCAGCCGCCTTCACCGGGGATGGGGCCAGCGTCTTCTTGCGGCCTTGCGGCCGGTCCGGCTGAGTCACCACAGCCACTACCTCATAGCCCTCTTCCAGCAGCATCCACAGGGAGGGGACTGCAAAGGCCGGTGTTCCCATGAACACTATTCTCATTTCATTCACTCCTCAGTTTCACTGCGTTCTGCTGTGTATTCATAGACCTTCTCAGCAATGTCTGTGAACAGCACGCCATTCAGGTGGTCGATCTCATGCTGAAAAGCCCGGGCCAGCAGGCCGCTTCCGGTAATGGTCACTTCCTCGCCCTCGCGGTTCAGGCCACGTACAGTTACTGTCTCCGCACGGCGGACATCCCCGTTCAGGCCAGGAATACTCAGGCAGCCTTCGGGTCCGAACTGCTCCCCGTCCATACTGAGAATCTCGGGATTGATCAGCTTGATCAATCCATGCTCCTCATCGGCATCGATTACAATCAGCCGTTTCAGAATTCCTACCTGCGGGGCTGCGAGACCTACGCCTTCCGCGTCATACATCGTATCTGCCATATCATCGAGCAGTTTTTGTACATTGGGGGTAACGGTGGTTACCGTCTTCGCTTTTTTGTGCAATACTTCATCCGGTTCTTTCACAATCAGCCTGATTGCCATTTACACTAACACCATCCTTGTTCAAATATAAGAATGTATAGTTTCTCGCTATACATTATCCTTCTATTTCTCGCCGAAACGGCAGGGCAAAACCGCCTTACCATTGTAACACGCCCGAGAATTACATCAACATCTGCGGATCGACATCGATGCTGATCTGCAGCTCCTTATCACGGACAGAATCCTCCAGCTCCTCCGCCACCTGGCGGGCCAGCGCAATGGCGTCAATCGCACCGCGCCATTTGATAATACACTGGAACCGGTAACGCCCCTTCAGCCGGGGCAGCGGCGAGGCCACCGGTCCCAGCAGATCCAGCGCATCCGAGGAGAGCTTGTCCAGACTGCCGTACCAGCGCAGCTGTCTGGCTTTGCCCTGAATGCTGAGCGCATAGTTCTCCGCAAGCTTCAGCAGCAGCGGAAGCTGCTCATGCGACAGGGTGACCAGAATCAGACGGCAATAGGGCGGGTAATGCAGCTCTTTGCGGTGCTTCAGCTCATCCCGGACGAATGAACGGTAATCATGCCCGCTGGCATGGATAATCGAATAATGCTCCGGTGTATACGACTGGACCACCACCTCGCCGGGGAGCTGATGCCGGCCCGCGCGGCCGGCAACCTGCGTCAAGAGCTGAAAGGTCTTCTCCGCCGCCCGGAAATCAGGCAGATTGAGTGCAGAATCCGCAGTAATGACCCCAACCAGCGTTACATCGGGGAAGTCGAGACCTTTAGCAACCATCTGTGTGCCCAGCAGCACATCGGCCTTCTTGTCCCTGAACTGGTTCAGGAGCTTCTCATGCGAGCCCTTCTCCGTGGTCGTGTCCACATCCATACGTATAACCCGGATACCGGGGAACAGCTTGCCCAGTTCTTCCTCTACCCTTTGTGTGCCTGTCCCGAAGAAGCGGATATGCTCACTGCCGCATTCCGGGCACAGCTTGGGCGCAGGTTCTGCATGCCCACAGTAATGGCAGCGCAGATTGTCGCTTCGGCTGTGATAGGTCAGCGAGATATCGCATTCCGGGCAGCCGGCAACGTAGCCGCAGCTCCGGCACATGACGAAGGTCGAGAAGCCTCTGCGGTTGAGCAGCAGCACTGTCTGTTCGCCACGCTCCAGCCTGCTCACCAGAGCGGCATGCAGACTGCGGCTGAACATGGAGCGGTTACCTTCCTTCAGCTCCTCACGCATGTCAACGACAGCCACCTTCGGCAGCTCGTTGCCCAGTGCGCGGCTCGGCATCTCCAGCAGAATCGGCGAGAAGTGGATGTCACTCTGCGATCTGGCGGCATGATAGCTCTCCAGTGATGGTGTTGCAGAGCCCAGAATCACCACGGCCCCGCCCTGCTCTGCCCTGCGGACAGCCACATCACGGGCATGGTATTTCGGATTCTCCTCCTGCTTATATGATCCTTCATGCTCTTCATCCATAATAATCAGACCCAGATTGCCGAACGGGGCAAACACCGCAGAGCGCGCTCCTACCGCAACCATCGCCTTGCCTTCGCGGATCTTGCGCCACTCGTCATAACGTTCGCCCACAGACAGCCGGCTGTGCATCACCGCCACCCCGCTGCCGAACCGGCCCTTGAACCGTTCCACCATCTGCGGAGTCAGTGCAATCTCAGGCACCAGCACCACTGCCTGCCGACCCTGCTCAATGCAGCGCTGGATCGTCTGCAGATAGATTTCCGTCTTCCCGCTGCCGGTCACCCCGTGCAGCAGGAAGACTTCATGCGTCTGCTGCTCAACAGTGCCCACAATCCGCTTGTAGACAAACTCCTGCTCCGCTGTCAGCGGAAGCGGTGTGCTTGGCTTGAAGTCCCGTCCCCGGTAGGGGTCACGGTAGACTTCGATTTCGCTGATCTCTATATACCCTTTGTCCGCAAGCGTCTTGACCGTACCCGCAGTGACCTGAAGGATCGCCAGAATATCCTTGAGCGGCATCGGCAGCATGGCTTCCATATCAATCAGATAGGAGAGCACTTCCTTCTGGCGCGCTGAACGCGCAGGGAAGCTGGAGAGCGACTCCCGCGCTGCTGACAAGCCAATAGCCAGGTCAACGGCCTTGAGCTTCTTTTTGCCCATCTTATCCTTGATCGACTGGCTCTCTGCCAGGACTCCGCGCCGCACCATGAACTTAACCGTCTCCGCAGCCTCGGGGAAGGTACGGGTCAGCAGCTTCATCGATACTTCACTGTGACGCCTAACGAAGTCAATGATCTGCTGTTCTTCGTTGTCCGCCTCAAGAAAGAGCGGAAACAGCTCATCTGCGGGGGCACTGGACGCTTCCTCTGTATCTCCAAGCGAGATCAAACGCTCGGCTTTGCCCTTCAGGGCAGTCGGAAGCATCGCCTGCAGTGCGGAGATCCGTCTGCAGGCGTATCTTTGGCTCATCCAATCGGCCAGCTCAACCAGCTCCGGCGATAGGGGAGGAAGCAGATCCAGTACTTCTACAATCGGCTTCATCCGGGAGACACTGCCGGTCTCCCCTGATTCCAGGGACACTACGAACCCCTGGACCGTACGGGGGCCGAACGGAACAGCGACTCTGCTGCCCACTTCAATCCACAGCTTCAGAGCATCCGGGATAATATAGTCAAACGGCCGGTCGGTGCTGCGTACAGGAACATCGACAATGACCTTGGCAATATCCATTATAATAAGGCTCCGGCAACACGCTCAGCCGCCAGCCGCAGAATCCGGCGCGCCACCTCATCCTTGGAAGCCAGCGGAAGATCCAGCACCAGGCCTTCGGCATCATACACTTTGACGATGTTGGTATCCGTGCCGAATCCCGCACCCTCCATGGCCACATCATTGGCTACAATCAGATCGAGGTTCTTGCGGACCAGCTTGTCCTTGGCATAGACCTCGGCATTTCCGGTCTCGGCGGCAAAGCCGATCAGGAACTGCTTGTCTTTGATTCTGCCTAGGCTCTCCAGAATATCAGTCGTCTTCACCAGCTCAAGCGTCATAGTGCTGCCGCTCTTCTTAATCTTCGAGTCACTGCTCTCGCGTGGACGGTAATCCGCAACCGCCGCTGCTTTCACAAGAATATCGCAATGACTCCAGCGGGCCATGACTGCATCGTGCATCTCCTGTGCTGACTGGACGCGGACCAGATCGATACCGGCATCACGGGGCGGCGCCTCATCGGTACGTGCGGCAATTAGCGTCACCGCAGCACCCATGGCGCGCGCGGCGCGCGCGAGGGCGAAGCCCATTTTACCCGAGGAATCATTGGAGATATAACGGACAGGATCAATACGTTCTACCGTGCCTCCTGCGGTAATCACCACTTTTTTACCGGCAAGCGGTCCGGAGGTCTTCTCCTTCTGCAATACAAAAAAGTTCTCAACCACCTTCACGATCTCTTCCGGCTCCTCCAGCCGTCCCTTGCCCACATACCCGCAGGCCAGCAGCCCTTCACCGGGCTCAATAAACTGAACACCTCGGTTATAGAGGGTATCCATATTGCTGAGGACCGCCGGATGCTGATACATATGGACATTCATCGCCGGAGCTACCATAATAGGCGCTGTTGTAGCAAGCAGCGTGGTGGACAGCATGTCGTCTGCCAGCCCGTGGGCCATTTTGGCGATAATGTTGGCCGTAGCCGGCGCAATCAGGACCAGGTCGGCAGCGTCAGCCAGATCAATATGTGAAATCGAAGACGGGTCCCGCTCCTGGAACGTATCACTGTACACCCGCTGCTTCGACAATGACTGGAGCGTCAGCTCCGTAATGAACTGCTTGGCCGATGACGTCATAATGACATGCACCTCGGCGCCCTTCTGGGTAAGCTTGCTGGTCAGCGCCGCGGCCTTATACGCAGCAATTCCGCCGGTAATTCCGAGTATAATCGACTTCCCTTGTAGGCTCTTCAATCTGATCTCCCTCCGTTCCTCAATCTGCACCCATTCTATAACCTGCTATGAAAAGAAGAAATGAAAATCTTCATATTTACGGCTTCATTATGTCATATTTACGCTAAAAGAAGCCTGCGCTTCAATTGATTCTTATATATAGAGAAAAAAATAACAACCTTCCGGTTGTCAGGAACAGCCCGGTACGGGCCATTATCACTTCATTGTACAGCTTCAGCGGGCAGAAACGGCTGCGCCGCCCTTATTCAAGGGACGGCACCATTTCAGGGGACTATTCCTCGCCGCGCGTTACTATAATGCGGTCTTCATAGATTTCTTCAAGTGCAACCCCAACGAATTTGTGGGATTTCGGAGCGATGATATCGGTCTTTCCGCCTTCACGGAGTGCTCTGGCCCGGCGGGCTGAAGCGACTACCAGGGAATACTTGCTGTCGACCTTAGTCACCAGTTCGTCAATGGATGGATATAGCATGTAAGGCACCTCTTCATCTTTTACTGTGGATAATGTACCAATCCTGTAGAACCGATCATCTCACCTTACAATGTTCGGCGATAATAATACTTTCTATTCGCTTGCAGGCCAGATCAATCTCATCATTCACCACGGCATAATCATAGTGCCGGATCAGACCAATCTCATCCTCGGCCACAGACATGCGGTGGCTGATCACATCAGGATGCTCTGTGCCCCGGCCGCGTATGCGGTCCTTCAGCTCGTCCATGGACGGGGGAAGAAGGAACACAAAGATGCCTTCGGGGAATTTCTCCTTGACCTTGAGCGCTCCCTGAACCTCGATCTCCAGAATAATATCTCTTCCGCTCTCGAGAGTTCTCTCTACAAAGTCACGCGGAGTACCGTAATAATTGCCTACGTACTCCGCATATTCCAGCAGCTTGTCGCCTTCAATCATTTCATCGAACTGCTCTCTGGATTTGAAAAAATAATTGACTCCGTTCTCTTCACCCGCACGCGGTATGCGTGTGGTGGCAGAAACGGAATAGACGAGTTCGGGCATCCTCGGCCGCAGCGCTGTGCATACCGTGCCTTTGCCGACACCGGAAGGGCCGGATAGTATAATCAGCAATCCTTTTGACATAGTACACTCCATTTGTTGTTATTCATCGTTATCGTCGTCTTTGCTGGATAGGCGGTGAGCTACCGTCTCAGGCTGTACAGCCGAGAGAATCACATGGTCGCTGTCGGTAATAATGACAGCCCGCGTCCGCCTCCCGTAGGTGGCATCGATCAGCATATGCCTGTCTCTGGCCTCCTGGATAATTCTCTTAATCGGTGCCGATTCCGGGCTGACAATGGAAATAATGCGGTTCGCTGACACGATATTCCCAAAGCCGATGTTGATTAATTTGATTGCCATGTTCCGGTTGTTCCCCCCATAAGTAACATCATAGCTTGCTCCCTGGTTCCTGTCATTCCAGGTTCGCCGCCTGCTCCCGAATCTTCTCGAGCTCCGCCTTCATATCAAGCGTCAGATTCACAACCGCCAGATGACTGCACTTCGACCCTATTGTGTTGGTCTCCCTGTTCATCTCCTGGATGAGAAAATCAAGCTTGCGTCCGGCAGGCTCGCTGCCCAGCAGCAAGGCCCGGCACTGGCCGAAATGGCTGTGAAGCCGGGTCAGCTCCTCATCTATATTGCAGCGGTCGGCGAAAATAGCCATCTCCATGCCGAATTTATGCTCATCCCAGGGGAAGCTCCCATCATTCAGCAGGTTAAGCCGCTGCCGCAGCTTCTCGCGCTGCTCCTCTACAACCAGAGGCGCATATCTGCTGATTCCGGCATGCAGCTCTTCCAGACGGTCAAGTCTGCGCGTCAGATCGGCCGCCAAATAGGAGCCTTCCCGTCCGCGCATCTCCAGCAGGGCCTCCAGACTAAGCTGGAGACCCTGCTCCAGAAGATCTGCAAGTTCTCCGGAGGAGTCAGCAGCAGCCGTCTCTTCCTTCGGTTCCATTACACCGGGCATAGCAAGGATATCCCGCAGGGACAACTCTCCCTTGAAGCCATACTCCCGGACCAGTACCTCCGCTGCATCAAGATAGGAGCTCACCCTGCGGCGGTCCAGCACATGCGTGTCAGCCGCCCCGTCGGTGAGTTCTCTATTAATAATAACATCTACTCGTCCCCGTCTGATATGAGCCTGAACCATTCTGCGCAGCCTATCCTCATACCCCGTCCATTCCCTGGGCAACCGCAGCACAACTTCGCAGTACCGGTTATTCACCGATTTGACCTCGAACGTTATCTTGTGTCCGCCGTATTGCAGGGCTGACTGACCGTATCCGGTCATACTATATGACAACGGAATCACATCCATTACACTATTGTAATTGATTATTACTAGCGAAACAAGGGGGATAACTTACGTCCTTGCTTCTCCCAAATATACTCCAGCAGCTGCACGCTCATATCATAGAACATAAACGGCGTAATCAGATAGATTCCGTTAAAATGTGCAATCGCCGCATCCAGCAGCTCCTTGGCGATCAGCACCCCTTCGGCCCGGCCCGCCTCGCCTTCAAGTCCGGCCATCCGGCTGCGGACCTCGGCGGAGAGCTGAATGCCGGGAACCTCATTATGCAGATACTCTGCATTGCGTCCGCTGGCCAGCGGCATAATGCCGATGAAGATCGGAATATCCAGGTGCTCGGTAGCCTTGGCAATCCGGGCAATCAATTCAGGATCATACACGGGCTGGGTCATAATATAATCCGCACCCGAGGCAATCTTCTTCTCCAGGCGCTCGACCGCTTTGTCCAGATGCTTGACATTGGGATTGAACGCTGCGCCGATGACGAACTTCGCGTTCTGCTTGAGCGGCTTACCGGAGAAGGCCACGCCGTCATTGAGCTGCTTGATCATACGTATAATTTCAAATGAAGTCAGGTCATAGATCGAGCTTGAGCCGGGCAGATCCCCGAACCGGGCAGGATCTCCGGTCACGGCCAGCACATGGTCAATCCCCAGCGCGTCGAAGCCCATCAGATGCGACTGGGTGCCAATCAGATTGCGGTCACGGCAGGCAATATGCACCAGCGGCCGCAGGCCTGTGCGGGCCTGCACCAGATGCCCCAGCGCCATATTGCTCATCCGGGTGACAGCAAGTGAATTATCAGCCAGCGTCAGCGCATCGGCTCCGGCCCGGCGCAACGCCTCCGCCCCCTTCATGAACTTCGCGATGTCCAGATCGCGCGGAGGGTCAAGCTCTACGATCACAGTGTGGCGTTCCTTGACCAGATCGACAAGCGTCGGTTCGCCGCCTCCCTGTCCCCCGTCATCCGCCAGGTGCTCCTGCACCGCAATGCTCTCAGGCGCACTGAAGGCAGCAGGCTCAGGCAACGGCTCCACCACATAGCCCTTCAAGGCAGCGGAGATTTCAGCGATATGCTTAGGAGTGGTGCCGCAGCAGCCCCCGATAATCCGGCTGCCCATATCCGCGAACACCGGAGCCATCTGTCCGAAATATTCCGGTGAGGCGCCATAGCGGTACTGGCCGTCTACATAATCGGCTACGCCCGCATTCGGATAGATCGACACCGGCAGCGCCAGCTTGCCCTGCAGCGTACCCAGCGCACGCTTGATCCCGTTCGGTCCGGTGTTGCAGTTGAAGCCGATCACATCCGCTCCGTCCTGCTGCAGAATATGGAACGCTTCCGGCAGGGTTAATCCGTCCAGCGTCCGCGCCGAATCGTCCACAGCCAGCTGGCAAATTACCGGCAGCGGGCTGAGCTTACGCACAGCCTTCAGCGCCAGATGAAGCTCCTCGACATCATAGAAGGTCTCCAGCATGATCCCGTCCGGCGCTTCCTCCAGGAGTGCAGCAATCTGCTGCGAGAAGAATTTCTTCAGCTCGGCGGAGGACAGATTGGCCCGTTTGCCGGCGCGGATCGAGCCGATGGCTCCGACTACATAACCGTTCTCGCCGGCAGCCCGGCGGGCAATGCGGACCCCCGCACGGTTAATGTCCGCCACCTTGGCCTCCAGTCCGAACTTAGACAGCTTGTCGTAGTTCGCGGAGTAGGTATTACTCTCCAGCAGTACAGCACCTGCATTGATATAGCTCCGGTGCACATCCTCAATGACCTCCGGTGAGGTCAGATTCAATTCCTCGTAGGAGATGCCGACAGGGAAACCCTTTTGATACAAAAAAGTTCCCATCGCTCCGTCTCCGACCAACACGTTATTCTCCCATGCAGAGCGCAAATCCGGCTTCACCGCAAGAACCTCCCCTTACTGACAACATTAGTTTCATACTAATGTAACATAAATCGGGATGGATGATAAGCTTTAGCGGGCAAAAGAGGCGGCCGTCCGTTATTCTTGTATGCCAGTCCGGCAAATGATTCATACTACGCTTAATCTTGCCAGAAGGAGACTGTAGGAATGAAGAAAAAAATAAGAAAACTGCTGCTGCGCAAATATGCCGTAATTCTCCTGCTGTCGGCGCTCTCGCTGCTGTACCTGTACCTGCTGGACTTGATGTTAGGCTACGGCGCGGAGAATATCCGCTATATTCTGAATTATCTGCTCTATACTACCTCAGAGAAGCTGACTGCGGCTGTACTGGTGCTGCTGCTGATCGTGCCGGATGCCATCTATTGGGTGAGCGGCCGTCAGCCCGGCCGGGGAGCGGAGAAATGATCACGAACCGCCGTCACGATGACCAGCAGCACCGGAATGACTATCATTAAATAAGGATATACCCTGTACAGCAGGGTCCCGCCCTCATCGAGATGTTCAATGAAGCTGCGTGCATCCAGCATGGAGGTGAAGAGGATGATCAGTCCGCAGGGATAGAGCATTCTCCGGTACGGCAGCTTGAACAGGTCCGAGATTCCGATCAGCGCGGCAGCAAAGAAGACGGCCATTTTGAAAAACACCCCGATGATCAGCACCATAACCACAAAAATATCCACCCGCTGGATGATATCCGAAACGGAGATCTTGCTGATTGTCGGCATCAGCGGGAGCGGCGATCGCTCAACAATGTCAGCACCAAGAACCGAAACATTCAGCGCCATCGTGAAGCTGAGCAGCAGCGCGGAGAACACCATGGCGGCGGCGATGATCCACGGTCCTTTTTTGACACTGGACAAATACGGCATCAGCATAGTGAAGCACACCATCTCCCCGAACGGAAACATATAATTCTGATGAATCACCGAGCTAAGCACGGGCTGGAAGCCATTCTCCAGTACAGGCAGCAGTCTGTGCAGATTGATCGTACCGGAGAGTATCAGCATCACTGTCCCGAACAGGCCGATTCCCAGAACGACAAACGCGAATACAATGGACGTTCTGCTCAGCACCTCCACCCCCTTGTGCAGCACATAAGCTCCCGAGAGCAGCATCAGGGCACTTAGGATGAACAGCGGAGTATTATGCATGGTCGCCATTGCGAGCATGGTGCTGCCATCGCGCAGATCCCGGGCGGCCAGGTTTATGTAGAGAATAATATAGAGCAGGCCTACCGGTGCCCCGATATATTTTCCGAGAATTTGCCGTGTATAGGCTGTAAAAGGCTGGTCCGGGTGCTTGCGGTACAGATAAGCGTATCCCGTGAACATGATCAGCCCCGCCGCGCAGCCGAGCAGAATCGAGAGCCAGGCATCCCGCCCTGCCTCCATCCCCAGATTAACCACCAGCGCCGTGCCCAGCTCGAACAGCACCGTCAGGCTGAAGAATTCGCCGAGTCCGATTTTGACCTTACCCATATTCTGTGGACCTCCTCACCCGGTTACCCTACCGGCAGACTTAATGAATCTGAAAAGAGTTGCTGCGCATATCCGTATGCCGGATAACCACATCCGCATCGAACCGGATTTCACAGTCTGCGAATACATCCTCCCAGTGGTCCCTGACCTTCTTCCAGCCGTGTGGGTCCTGCCGCTGCAATGCCCGTCCAAAGCCGAGATAATCGCTGCCCAATTCTTTGGCGGTGCTTACCGCTGCTTGGATATGCTTCACACTTTCTTTTATAAGCCGTTCTGACAGCTCTTCCAGCACTTTAGGCGAGGTAAGATCGAGCGGATTCGGAGCTTCCTTGAGCGCTGCCTGCTGGGTGATCTTGACCGTAAAGACCGGATGCTCCGGGTCAGACGAATTGACCGCAAGCGACACCTGGGACTGATAGATATTGAAGGAGAGATAACTGCCCGCCTGCTGCTTAAGCAGAATTGGAAACTCTTTGATCCGATTATGCAAAAGAACGGTGCCGAGAGCAGCGTCACCCGTAAGCCAGCCCTTCAGCTTGTCATCCTTGAACGCCGCCAGGGAGGAGACTCTCAGGATCGACCGGGGTTCGATATTCTTCAGGCTGTCATTGCTGCCCGATGATGGAGTCCACTCCCCTCTGGTGTATACCCCGTTGATCACCGGACCGCCTCCTCTGATCTGAATCCCCCGGATCACATCATCCACGGCCATCCGGAAGTTATAGCCGAACTGCTTAGAGGTCGTCTCCAGCTTCTCCACGAGATCATTAGCCGGGATTTTGCTGAACACGGTCATTGTGGACATGATCTCACGCGCAGGCTGTCCCTTGGAGATGAAGATCAGACTGTTCAGCCGGGTATCGCTCTCCCGCTCCAGTACATCCAGAATGTCCTTGATGCCTTCGCGGGCGAACGCCTCCGAGATCACCAGCACCCGCACATGTCCCAGGGAGAGGAAGCGTGCCGTCTGGCGGGAAGCGTCTGCCAGTGCCTCGAACATCGTGCGGCCTGTTCCTGTGTACAGCGCAACCGGGGATATACCTCTGCTCTTCTCTCCGGAGATTTCCTCCGCCACAATCACTTGAAAGGACAGCTTGTACCGCTCAGCCTCAGAGTCGCCCTTGTCGATCGCTACCCCCGAGACAATCGCCCGCCGGTTGAGTTCAACACTGTCCCAGCAGCCGGTAAGCAGCAGCACTGGAAGGACAAAAAGTACACCTATGCCGCCTAAGATTCTATTCCTCACGCTTCTCCTCCTCAGTCCTGCTATTGCTATTCTTACGAATTAAAGGGGGGAGCTGCTCCTCATGACCGGTCGTTAGCAGCATGTAGTCCGGCATTTCCTCGCGCATCTGTGCCGGCGGCTTGTCCGCGCCGTTCAGCCAGAGCGGAAGTCTGAGCAACGTGTCCTTCTGCCCTTTAATGGAGAGGGGCACGAAGGGGAAGAGATAAGGAACACCGAAGGATCTCAGGCTGTTCATATGTGCTACAAGCAGAATCATGCCCAGCGTAATTCCATAGAAGCCGAATATACTGGCCAGGACCAGAAAAGCAAATCTTATAATTCTCCCGGCAATCGCCATGTTATACGCAGGAAGGGCAAAGCTGGCGATCCCGGTTAACGCCACTACGATGACCATGATGGGGGTAATAATTCCGGCCTCTACCACCGCCGTGCCCAGAATAAGCGCACCGACCACAGAGACCGTCTGCCCGATGGCGCGCGGCATGCGCACCCCGGCTTCACGCAGAATTTCAAAGGCCGTCTCCATCAAGAGCAGCTCCACAAATGCCGGGAAGGGTACATTCTCCCGCTGGGAGAGCAGATTAATCAGCAGCGTCGTCGGTATCATCTCATAATGATAGGTGGTCAGCGCGAGGTAGACCGAAGGGCCCAGAATCAGAACGATGAAGCTCAAATAACGGACCAGCCGCATCAATATGGCAATGTCGAACCGCTGGGAATAATCCTCTGCAGATTGAAAAAACTGCGTAAACACCGCCGGAAGAATCAGCACAAACGGCGTGCCGTCCACAATAATAACCACCCGGCCTTCGAGCAGATTACCCGCAGCCACATCCGGCCGTTCCGTGTTGTAGATGGTCGGGAACGGTGTGAACGTCTTATCCTGGATTAATTCCTCAATGTACCCGGATTCCAGAATCTCATTCAAGGCAATCTTGTTCAGACGCTCTCTGGCTTCGCGGATCAGATCCTCCCCCGCAATCCCTTTCATGTACATCAGCGCCACATGGGTATGGGTCTCGGAGCCGAGCTTCAAGACCTCCAGGCGCAGCTTGGCGGATTTGATTCTGCGGCGGATCAGCGAGATGTTCGTGGCCACCGACTCGACGAACCCGTCCTTCGGACCCCTGACCACGAGCTGGGAGGAAGGCTCACTGACCGCCCGCTGCTCTCCGCCTCTGGTTCCGCACAGTATCGCTGACCGGCAGCCCTCCAGCAGAATCGCTGTGTCCCCGGAGAGAATAGCGAGCATGATTTCCTTCCAATTCTCCTGGAGCTCCGCATCACCTATCACCATAGCACGGCTAAGGATCTGTTGCGGGAGCGAAGCTTGTTCGCGAGGACTGTCAGCGCCGCCAGCCGTGCTATCGAGGAACAGCTCCTCCGTATGATTCAGCAGCGAGCCCAGCACGAATTCATTCACGGAGGCGGAGTCCGCCAGCCCGCTCAGATGAATAGCAGCCGCTTCCAGCCGGCGTTCTCCCCCGATCTGGATTCTGCGGATAAGGAGATCTGGACTGCCGCCAAGCTCCGTCTGAATGTGGAGCAGACTTTGGGCGACCGTATCCGCGAGGCCCAGGGCAATACCACCCTCAGGTTGTCCCGGTCCCGGTGCAGTATCTGCTCCCGCATTCTGTACTTTTCGGTTGGACCCTGACTTCATCTCCGCTCCTCCTCCCTGATTCTATGCAGAGTTCTATTATTCGCGGATATGCCTGCCATTATTCGGCTGCCTTTCCACACTCGTCCTGTTCCTCTTAAACAACACAACAAATCCCCTGCATCTGGGATGCAGGGGATTGCAAATAGTGATATGGGAATCAGATATCGACTGAGCCGGTGTATACCACCTGCGCAGGGCCAGTCATATACACATGATTATCGTCCTCGTTCCATTCGATGAACAAGTCGCCGCCCTTCAGGCTGATAACCGCCGAGCGGTCCGTCACTCCGTTCAGCACGGAGGAGACCAGGGTCGCGCAGGCACCTGTGCCGCAGGCCAGGGTTGGACCGGCACCGCGTTCCCAGACGCGCATGTCCACGTGGCCGCGGTTGACGACGGTGGCGAACTCTACGTTTACTTTACGCGGGAAGAGCGGATGAACCTCAAGCTTCGGTCCCCAGGTTGCGAGATCGAACGATACCGCATCGTCCACATAAATGACTGCATGCGGATTCCCCATGGAGACTGCGGTGAATCTGAACGCTGTGCCGTCCGCTTCAATCGGCTGGTCGAGCACAGGCTCTGCGTCGATTGCTACAGGAATCTGCGGTCCGGACAGGACCGGCTCACCCATATCCACCGTTACGCTCTCCACGATCCCGTCCTTCACCTTCAGGGAGACCTTCTGTTCTCCGGCGCCAATCGTCTCAATGACAATCTGCTCCGATTCCACCAGACCATGCTCATATACATATTTGGATACACAGCGGATCGCATTGCCGCATTGCTCAGCCTCGGAGCCATCGGAGTTCATGATACGCATCATGTAGTCGCCGCGCTGCGAAGGAAGAATGTACACCAGTCCGTCTGCGCCGATGCCGAAGAACCGGTTGCACAGCGTAACCGCCAGCTCCGGGGCATTGCCCGGAAGCTCATCCTCGCCGAATACGATAATAAAATCATTACCCAAACCGTGCATTTTAGTAAATTCCATTGTCAGGTCCACTCCTATAAGTAAGATCAGCTGTTTCCACATTCCTGGTTCATCATAAACCAAGCTTCTCAGTGAAACCAGCATACCTTATAGGAGTGGAGTGAGGCTATTGATTTTATGCTGAAAACTTTGTACTTTTTATCATCTGCCGTCCACCGCTGCGACTGCGGTTCTTCTTGCCGCCCCAGACGCTGCCCGCTCCCATCAGGAAGGTCGGGATTCCGGCCATGACCAGCACCAGGCACCATTCACGGAAGCTGAGCGGAACGGTCTTGAACACCGGCTGAAGCACAGGGAGGTACATTACAGCCAGCATTAAGAGGACAGAGGACAGGACAGCCAGGACCAGATATCTGTTCTGGAACGGATTCCGGTAGAAGACCGAGCGCGAGCTGCGGCAGTCGAACACATGAATGAGCTGGGCCATCACAAGGGTGGCAAAAGCAACCGACTGCGCGCGGATCAATTGCTGCGCGCTGCCTGGATCAATCCGCAGCGTCAGCCAGAAGGCGGCCAGGGTACAAAGTCCGATCAGCAGCCCGCGGCTGACAATCTTCCAGCCCAGGCGGCGGGCAAAGATATTCTCCTTCGCCCCGCGCGGCTTGTGCTCCATCAGATCCTTCTCCGGCTGGTCTACGCCCAGCGCCATTGCGGGCAAGCCGTCTGTAACCAGATTGACCCACAGAATCTGGATCGGAACCAGCGGCAGCGGCAGCCCGAGCATCATGGCGAAGAACATGGTCAGAATCTCGCCGACATTCGAAGCCAGCAGATACCGGATGAACTTGCGGATATTCTCATAGATATTCCGCCCCTCTTCAATGGCAGCCACAATGGTCGAGAAGTTATCGTCCCCCAGGACCAGGGCCGAAGCCTCCTTCGTCACATCCGTGCCGGTAATCCCCATCGAGATCCCGATATCGGCAGCCTTGATCGCAGGCGCATCGTTCACCCCATCGCCGGTCATCGCGACGACATGGCCGTGGCGCTGCAGCGACTTGACAATCCGCAGCTTATGCTCCGGCGACACCCGGGCGTAGACGAACACGCTGTCGGAGACCTTATCCAGCGCGTCATCGTCCATCCGGGTAAGCTGGCTGCCGGTCAGGACCGTGCCGCCGCGCTGTAGAATGCCGAGCTGATGGGCAATAGCCTCTGCCGTCGTCCCATGGTCGCCGGTAATCATCACTGTCTTGATGCCTGCCCGGCGGGTCACGCTGATCGCATCGCGCACTTCCTTGCGCGGCGGATCGATCATCCCGGCTAGACCCACGAAGACAAGCTGGCTTTCCGCTTCCTTCTCGCTGCCGGCCGTTTCTCCGCTCCGCAGATCGCGGTAAGCCATCCCGAGCACTCGCAATGCGCCTGAAGCCATCTGTTCATTGGCATCCAGCACCTTCTGGCGCAAGGTCGGCGTGCAGGGCACGACTCCGCCCTCCCACAGCATATACGTGCAGCAATTCAGGAGCACGTCAGGTGCTCCTTTGGTGCAGATCATCCGGCCGCCGGGGTGATTCACAACCACCGACATCAGCTTACGTTCGGAATCGAACGGAAACTCTGTCTCCCGGGTATAGGTTACGGCAAGCGCCTGGGCAGTTAGTCCCATTTTGGCAGACAAAGCGACCAGCGCACCTTCCGTAGGATCGCCCTTCAGTTCCCAGACCGGCTGGGCGTTAGCCCCTTTATCGGCCTCTGCGCCTTTGCCTTTCTTTTTGCTGCGCATGTCGGGGAAGCTCTCATAAATCTCTGCGTTGCTGCATAATGCACCCACCTGAAGCATGCGCCGGAGACTCTGGTCATTCTTCAGATCAACGGGCCGGCCTTTCTGGAGCACACTTCCTACCGGAGCATAACCTTCCCCTGATACCTCAAGGGTCCGTCCGGCGTTCCAGAGCTGGGTGACTGTCATTTTGTTCTGCGTCAAGGTTCCTGTCTTATCCGAGCAGATGACGGAGGCGCAGCCCAGCGTCTCTACCGAAGGCAGCTTGCGGACAATCGCCTTGCGCTTGATCATCCGCTGGACACCCAGCGCAAGAGCAATCGTCACAATGGCCGGAAGTCCTTCGGGAATAGCTGCCACCGCCAGACTCACTCCGGCCAGGAACATCGCCGTTGCCGGCTGACCATGCATAATTCCTGCCAGGACCACAACAATGGTCAGCCCCAGTGAGACGTAGATCAGTATCTTGCCGAGCTGCTCCAGACGGTGCTGCAGCGGGGTCTCCTGGGATTCGGTGTTCTGGATCAGATCGGCAATCTTGCCCATCTCGGTAGCCATACCGGTACGGATGACCACGGCCCGGCCGGTTCCCCGGGTCACCATCGTACCCATGAAGCCGATATTCTTCTGATCGCCCAGCGGGATGTCTTCAGCATAGATCGCCGAGGCATGCTTGGAGACCGGCAGCGACTCCCCTGTCAGCGCCGACTCTTCGGCATAGATGCTGCTGCACTGCAGCCAGCGGACATCTGCCGGTATCCGGTCCCCGCTCTCCAGCAGGACGATATCTCCAGGGACCAGCATTCTGGCGGGAAGCACCTCCTGCTTCCCGCCGCGCATCACTTTGGCCGTAGGCGCGGAGAGCTGCTTCAGTGCTCTTAACGAACGCTCGGCGCGGAACTCCTGCACGAATCCGAGTACCCCGTTAAGCAGAATAATCGCGATAATCGTAATGGCGTCTAAGTATTCGCCGAGCAGGCCGGATACCAGTGTCGCCCCCATCAGCACCAGTACCATGAAATCCTTGAACTGATTGAGCAGCAGCGTAAAAGGCGATACCCTTTTGCCCTCAGACAGCTCATTGTACCCGCTCTCTTTGCGTCTTGCGGCGGCGTCCTCGGCGCTTAGCCCCGTTCCCGGCTGAACGCCGAACATCTCCTGCAGCTCCTCTGCACCGAGCCGGTGCCAGCTTTTTTGTTCCATAACTAATCTTTCCCCTCCCGGTCGTTTCTTGACTTCCGGCGGCGCACAGCTTTTCCACCTGTTCATGTCCAAGTGTATTCATGGTCGTCCCAAAATATCACCGCATCTGGGTTTCTCCTTTTGCGCGAACCGGTAAAAGTATGGCATCATAGAGGGAGTACTTTATTATCAGGCGACAGGAGAACCTTATCATGGCATTAGACGGCATTGTTACCCAAGCGATCGTGCATGAGCTTCAGCCCTTCATCGGTGCACGCGTCGGCAAAATATATCAACCCAGCACACATGACCTCATCTTCACCCTGCGCGGTGCGGGCGGCGGCGGCAAGCTGCTGCTGTCGGCGAACCCGACCTACCCCCGGCTGCACCTGACCGAGAGAAGCAGCATCAACCCGGCGGAAGCGCCGATGTTCTGCATGCTGATGCGTAAGCATTGTGAAGGCGGCACCATCGAGAGCATTACCCAGGTGGGGCTTGAACGAATTATTCATATCACCATCAGAACCCGGGATGAGCTGGGGGATGTCTCCGCCAAAAAAATCATCATCGAGCTGATGGGACGCCACAGCAACATCATTCTGACCGAGCTGGCCACGGGGACGATTATCGACGGCATTCATCATGTCACCCCGTCCATCAGCAGCTACCGGGTCGTTATGCCGGGAGCGGCTTATACCCAGCCGCCGCAGCAGCATAAGCTGAATCCGCTGCAGATCAGCCAGCCAGATTTCCTTACCCTGATAGCCTCGGCAGAGGAAGCGGCCCGCTACGCCGCCGAGCATCCTCAGGAGCCCGAGGAGGATATGATCGAGGGCGAGATCGCCGGACTGCTGGCCTCACTTGAGGCTCCGCAGGCTGACGGCTCCGGCGGCCCGGCCCCTTCAGCCGATCCGGCCGGCTGGCTGGTCCACGCCTTCAGCGGCCTGAGTCCGCTGATCGCCGGAGAGATCCTCCACCGGTACAAGGAGATAGGCGGAGAAGCTGAGGATTTCAGCAGCGGGATGGATAAGCCTGAACAGCTCTGGGAAGCCTTCCATTCGGTCATGGAGCCGGTCAGCAAGCAGGAATTCGCTCCTGTCACCGGTTGGAATGCCAAGGGCAAGCCTGTCTTCTCAGCCATTCCGCTGAAGCTCATGAGCGGGAATGTGAAGCATTACAGCTCCATAAGCTTGTGCCTGGAGGATTATTACGGGGACAAGGCGGAGAAAGACACGGTTAAGCAGCGGGTTAGCGACCTGATCCGCTTCCTCAGCAACGAGCGCAGCAAGAACATCAAGAAGCTGGCCAACCTGCAAAAGGATCTGAACGAAGCCGAGGATGCGGACCAATTCCGGATCTGGGGCGAGCTGCTGTTCGCTTCCCTGCACACCGTGAACAAAGGCGACAAGGAAGCAAAGCTAGTAAACTACTATGATGAGAATCAGGCGGAGATTACCGTTCCGCTCGACCCGCTGCTAAGCCCTACGGACAATGCACAGCGGTATTTCAAAAAATATAACAAGTACAAGAACAGCCTGCGGGTGATCGGCGAGCAGGTCAAGAAGACACACGAAGAGATTGCCTATATGGAACTGCTGCTCCAGCAATTAGCCCATGCCTCACTGAATGACATTGAGGAGATCCGCGAGGAGCTGGTCAGCCAAGGCTATCTCCGCGACCGCAGCAAAAAAGGCAAGAAGAAAAAGAAGGCTGCCAGACCTACGCTGCAGGTATTCACTTCCTCTGAAGGGGTTGACATCTATGTCGGCAAAAACAATCTGCAAAACGAGTATGTCACCAACCGCCTCGCTGCGCCGAACGATACCTGGCTGCATACCAAGGATATTCCCGGCTCGCATGTGGTGATCCGCAGTGAGGAATTCGGCGATGCCACCCTGGAGGAAGCTGCTCAGCTCGCCGCCTATTACAGCCAGGCCAAGCAATCCAGCAGTGTGCCGGTAGACTGTACGCTCATCCGTTACGTGCGCAAGCCGAGCGGAGCCAAGCCGGGCTTTGTCATCTACGATCATCAGCGGACACTCTTCGTCACGCCCGATGAGGAGCGGATCAAGCAGCTCCCGAATGTGCTGCGTAGTTAAGCGGAAAACCGAATACATTGGGCTGGTGCGAAGGTAAACGGCACATTGTATGCGGAAAACCGAACAGCAATGAGTTCGCTCAAGACGCGCGGGCCAAATGTATGTGGAAAACAGCATACATTGAGTTCGCTCAAGGCGCACGGGCCCAATGTATGTGGAAAACAGCATACATCAGGCTCGCTCAAGGCGCACGGGGCCAAATGTATGCGGAAAACAGCATACAATGGGTTCGCGAAAGGCGCGCGGGCCAAATGTATGCGGAAAACAGCATACATCAGGCTCGCTCAAGGCGCACGGGGCCCAATGTATGCGGAAAACAGCATACAATGGGTTCGCGAAAGGCGCGCGGGCCAAATGTATGCGGAAAACCGAACACAATAGTAGGTGGTTTCCTCTTACTAATCATGCGCTATACTAACAGTAAGGATTGCTCCTACCAAAAAACCTCCGTCCTGTAGCGCCTGCGCTAAGGGTCGGAGGTTTTTAGTGTCTTGTGTCTTGTGTCTTGTGTCTTGTGTCTTGTGTCTTGTGTCTTGTGTCTGGCGTTTTGTATTTTTGTATCCTGCGCTCTTTGCTGTGTCCTACAGTCAGCCTCTGGCAGCCTTAAGCTGCTCCAGCACAGTGGCAGGCACACTAACACTGCCGAGATCCCCGTGGAAAACAACGCCCTGCCGCGCACCATGGAAATCCGAGCCGCCGGTTACCCGCAGGCCGAATTCCGCAGCCAGTGCAAGATAGCGCTCATGCTCTGCCGGTCCATGATCGGAATGATACACCTCGATGCCGTCCAAATCACATTCCTCCACAATTCTGCGCACCAGTGCGTCATCTCCGTAGATTCCCGGATGGGCCAACACCGCTGCACCTCCTGCTTCACGAATCCACTGGCAGGCCGTCTCCGGGGTAATGCGCGGAGGCGAGACATAGGCCGCCGCACCTTCGCCCAGATACTTGTCGAAGGCATCCCGCATATCTTCGGCTGCACCCAGCCGCACCAGCTCATCCGCGATGTGCGGGCGGCCGATGCTCTCATCAGGCTTCAGCTCCCGGCCAAGCCCTGACACTACCTGCTCCAGGGTGATCGCAATGCCCAGCCCGCGCAGCTTCTCCAGAATTGCTTCATTACGCCCGAGCCGGATACCCCGCTGTTCCTCCAGGCGGGACAACAGCAGTTCCTGTTCTATGTCGATATAGTAACCGAGGACATGGATCTCCTTGCCGCTCTGCCGTGTGCTGATTTCTACACCGGGAACTACAGTAATCCCGTACCGCTTGCCTGCTTCCAGTGCTTCCGCTACTCCGCTGACCGTATCATGATCGGTAATGGCTACCGCTGCCAATCCAGCCTCGTAACCAAGCCGCACATTCTCTGCCGGCGGCTGCATGCCGTCCGAGGCCTGGGTATGGGTGTGCAGGTCGCATCTGCCGGCTGTATCAGCAAGACCCGCTGTAGCTAACTCCGCCTCTGAATGCCCGCTATGACTTGTAGGGTCTGTCATGGAATTCCTCCATTCTTTCAAGTAAGTTTACATACTTTCATGCAGCTACACGCAGCTAGCTATGCATATCCGTTACTGTCCGCCGGCATGCTGGCGCAGAAAGCTTAGGAAGGTTACCGCCGAGATCGGCAGCAAGGTCGATTTCAGATGAATGGCGTAGAATTGCCGTTTGAAGGAGGCATCCGTCAGATTGACAATCTTCAGCAGGCCGAGCGCTACTTCATGCTTGACCGACGAGGTCGAGATAATCGTAATCCCCAGCCCCGCCTCTACCGCCGACTTCACCGCTCCGGTACTGCCCAGTTCCATCACAATCTGCATCGCCGCAGGGGCAAGCCCGTTAGCCTCAAGCTGCTCCTCCATCACCCGCCGTGTACCCGAACCGCGCTCACGCAGCACGAACGGATAGGCGAGCGCCTGCGCCAATGTCACTTCTGCCTGAGCGGCCAGCGGATGCTCATGGGGCACGATCAGCTTCAGCTCATCGCCCATTACCGGCTCAATCACCATGTCCGGGTGGGAGACCGGCGCTTCAATCAGCCCGAAATTCAGCTGATGCTTATGAATCTCATCCATAATCTGTGAAGTGTTCATCACCTTCATCATAATCGAGATATGCGGATATTCCTTGCCGAAAGGCCCCAGCAGGCGGGGAAGCACATATTCACCTATGGTCAGGCTGGCTCCGAGCATCAGGCGGCCCTCCAGCATGTGGGTGAAGGCCGACATCGCCTGGTCCGTCTCTCGCATCAGCTGCATGCTGCGCACCGCGAACGGCATCAGCGTCAGGCCGGCCTCGGTGAGTATGATTTTTTTGGTGGAGCGGTCGAACAGCTTGGTTCCGAAATAATCCTCAAGCGCCTGAATCTGCATCGTCACCGCAGGCTGGGTCATATGCAGTGTCTGTGCCGCCGCCGAGAAGCTGCCCCGTTCGGACACGGTATAGAAAATATGAAGCTGATGAAAATTCATACGTTACTGACTCCTTCGCTAATTTCAGTCTTCAAGCAAAAAGGCACGCAGCCCTAAGCCGCATGCCTCCCTCGTTTCAAGTATCCTACTTGCGCCTGCGGCGTTTCTTGGACAGCTTCATGCGCCGGGAATGTCGCAGCCAGGAATAGTATCGCTTGAGATCCCGGAGCTGCGGAGTCACCGATATTTTGCCCAGAAAAGATACGATTACCATGACATACAGCGGCTCTCCGGAGAGGGCCGTGACGCCCTCAAGCTGCCTGAAATCAACCACGATCACCGTATCATTATCGATCAGATAGGCATTATAATCACTGTTCGAGTAAGGCCTCAGCCGGTTCTGCTTCAGGGCCTGCCAGATCCAGGCGGTCACCTCCACATTTCCGCTGTCCTCAGCAGCTACCCGGTCCGCATAACGGCTCTTGGCATGCCGGGTCAGCACGATGTCGGCAATCCCGTAGTTATTCAGCATGATATGGAAGGGTTCGTGCACCCCCCACCAGTCCATCCCCTTGCCCTGCATAGTCATCACACTCCACGTAAAAAGGGTCTTGGCATGCTCTTATTGTTGTCAATCTTACCGCATTGACGACCGTTGTTCAAGCATACCGCCATCCCCGGGAGAGTTACATGGCGAAACCTCAGCTGCCCGTCCGGTGCATACTGATATCGCTGTCATCGACATAGCTACTGCCTCTGATCATTTTGCAGCTTTTTTTGAAGCGGGCCGCCTCTACAGACAGCTCCTCAATGGAAGCAAACCGGCGGCTGCGGTTCGTAACCACGGCAATCGAGATCGAGACCAGCGGGATCTCCTCCAGTTGTCCCGAACGGCTCTCGGTCAGCACGTATTTCTGGGCCAGATGTCCGGCATGATAGAAATCCTTAACCGCCGTATCGAACGCCGCGATGATGCTTCTGCAGCATTCCTCGTAGTGATAATCGCTGATAAAAATAATAAAATCATCCCCGCCGATGTGCCCCAGGAATCCGTTCATCCGCAGCGCCTCATGCTTCAGCAGCTCCGCAGTGGCCTGAATCATACGGTCGCCTTCCTTGAAACCGTAGGTGTCGTTGTACGCCTTGAAATGGTCAAGATCGATGTAGAGTACACTGAATTCATCCTGCAGCAGCGTCTTCACCATCCACTCAGTAATGCTGATATTCCCTGGGAGCCCTGTTAACGGATTCAGGAAGCTGGCGGCCACCGCCTGAATCTCCGCGAAGTTAAGCAGCAGATCCCGTACGCTAACCGCTCCGAACAGGGCCTTCTCATGAGTCACGATCACATAGTCGTACAGATTCTCTTCCTGCCTCGACATCGCCTGCCTGCTTACCTCAATAATCGGCGTGTTATAGTCTACCACCAGCGGATTTTTGTCCATCACCAGTTCCACAGGTCTGCCCATATAGAGCGTATACCCGTACAGCGTACCTATTTTCTGATAAAAGCTGATCCTCATAATTAATCCGGCAGTCCGCCCGTTTTCCGTTACGGCTACGCCTTGGAGCTGGGGATTGCTTTTGAAAATCTGGTCCACAAACCCGCATTTGTGATGAATCGAAATGTCCGGGATTTGTTCAGCGATTTCACCGATCTGCAGAAACATGCTTACACCCTCCCTTGACTGGATACTGGAGCACCGGAGACGGAAGCGCTCCACGCTCAGGCCGATGAGCCGGTCTTCCGAGCGCATAGCCAAGGGTCCCTGTCTTATTCATCTAATCCCCCGTATACTTGTCTTCGTGAATTCAATAACTTCTCTTCAGCATAGATTGGAATTATTAAGCAGGGATAAACTTCGGGCCAGGGCATTGCCTTCTGCGCACCTTTTTTCACACTAACGACTTATTTCGACAACTCTCCTGCCCGGTTAATCGTTCGCAGCACAGGGATCGCCGCTCCAATGAGGATCACCCCCATAAATGCCGGTGCAGTCGGTCCAAGTGACACGTAGAGCTGTCCGCCAATCAGCGGTCCGATCATTCTCGCCAGCGCCTGAATCGATTGACTGCCTCCTTGAACCCGTCCCTGCTCGCCCGCTGCGACAGATTTGGACAGCATTCCGTTGAACGAAGGCCCGAAGACCGAATCGCCGAAGCCGAAGATAAACATCCCTGCGATAAAAAGGGGATAAAAGGCGAACAAGGCCGACAACGTAAACAGGACATATCCAACAATTTCCGAGACCATTCCGAGGAGGGCGATTTGCCGGTCACTGTATCTTTTCAGGAGCTTCGGCATAATGAATCCTTGGGACAGGATATCCTGCAAGCCCATGATGGAGAACATCAATCCGATGATCACCGGCTTCCAGCTGAAATTATCCAACGTGAACTGTGAAAAAATAGCCTGGAATGATCCATTCGGTATCCACAGCAGGAAGGCGGAGACAAACAGTCTATTGAGGTTCTTCATGGACAGCAGATTCGCAAGCTGCGTGAAGGGATTCAGCCTGACTAAGGGGATTGCCTTCAGTCTCTTACTTTTCTCCAGACTCTCGGGCATGAACAGGAAGCCATAACCCACATTCAGTAAGGTTACCGCTGCGCCAGCATACATGGGCACCGAATACCCGAACTTGGCCAGCAGCCCGCCCATCGACGGACCAATAATAGTACCGGCCCCTACCACCGCGCTCACCCAGCCAAAGTACTTGGTCCGTTGCTCCGGCGGAAGAATGTCTGCAAAATAAGCGAAGATTGTACCGATGCTCCCGCCTGTGATCCCTTCAATGATCCGCCCGGCGAACAGCACCCATAAAGCCCCTCCAAGGCCAAATATGAAGTAACCGGCAGCAGAACCCAGCAGGCATAGCAGAAGCAAAGGACGCCGTCCGTATTTATCACTCAGCGCACCCAGCACAGGCGCCGCACAGAACAGGCAGGCCGCATACACTGCGGTCAGCAGGGTAATCATCACCGCTTGTTTTCCTGGATCGCTAATGTAAGGCTGGACGAGGAATGGAACCACAGGAGCTATGATACTGAAGCCTATTCCGCATAAAAATACTGAGATTAGACCGAATATAAGCGCGTGCTTATCTACTTTTGGTTCTGAAGGTTGATCTTGATTGTCAGCTGGTTTGGATGTGGACATGTATCTTCTCTCCTTTGAGTTTATGATTTGTTTCCCAAGAAACAATATCATCCTAGCACACTTTTGATTCCAAGGAAACAAAATATTGAACATAAAAAAACACCCTGCCGGGTGAAAGTAACTCTGCCTGTAATATTCTGCTGAAGTATAGAGGGGAAATTAATCTTCTTCCGTGCTGTTCTCCAGCTCCAACTCCTGCTTCTTAATCTCTTCATCCAAATGCCTATTGTACTTCTCCATGAAGCTGAGCATACCGGCATACTGGCTATCGGTCACCTGCTCAAACACGGGTCTGTCCCGCTCCCGGAACTCACGGTGCAATTCGTCATGGATCTGATACACAGCCTTCCCTTGACCGGTAAGCCTGAAATAGATTTCCTTCTGATTGTCCGGCTTCTGGTAGCTCTCGATAAGCCCCTTGTGCAGGAGCTTCCGTGTAATCTTGCTGATCGCCCCTCTGGTCATGTACAAGGCCTCTGCAAGCTTGGTCACGTTGACGTCTGCATGTCGTCCGATGTATTCAATACAGTGCACCTCCGAGGGTTTATTGCCCTTAAGACTGATCTCCATCTTCGACTTGTTCAGCCAGCTCATCTTATTAAATAATTCCCGAAAAGCGGTTAAGACCTGTTCCTCTTTGTTCATTGGTGGTCCCCCTCTTAAAAAAACAGACGCCAGCGGCGTCTGTCTAAATAACCCTTATCCCTGAACTACAGACCGTAGTACTTGGACTTGTCCGGTCCGTTGCTGGTATATTCCGTCTTCAGTTCATTGCGGTACGAACGCTCAATCTTGCGCACATAAGAAAGTCTGCGGACATTCTTCATGACTTCCTCGGCGCGCTCCGCATTGACGTACATTACCGCATAGTGCATTTTACGGGAAACGTAGTGCAATGTGCCGTACTTCTCCAGGTTGCGCGCCGCCTTGACGTCGCTAACCCATACAATATAACCTGTCCGTTCCGCAAACATAAGCTCATCCGCCTCTCTTTCTCTATCTCCTCACGGGTCAGCTTATCCGCAGGAGCATTTGCCGCCGCTGCCGCATCCGCCTTTGGGGGACGGATCATTGCTGGGAACCTTAATATTGTCCGAGACCGAGAATGCGATCGCCTCAGACATGGAATGAAGAATATCATCCAGCGTCTTCTCCGCATTCTTGAAGCGGACCACCGCTTCGAACTGCTCCAGCTCCCGCTCTACAGCCTCAACCTCATCCTTGGCCGAGTGATAGTTCGGGTGAAAATGACCAAACCGCTGTGTCTCGTCAAACAGCTCCTTCTTGCCTTGCAGCCGCTTGATCATGGCCTGGATTTGGGGATGGTTATCTACCTGTCCCTTCCAGTATAGGTAATCCGACACTTCTGCGGATTGATTAATCATATCGCCTAATTCATAGGCGTATGTCAGCACTTCAGCCATATCGACCGTATTTAATTCCGCTACGCTCATGAACTTCAACTCTTTTCTGCATTTAATGTTCTACCGCAGCGATAGACTACCTTATCATAACATATCCGCCCGCCTCAGCAGAAGAAGAATTTCTGTGCTTAAGCGGATGCAGCAGCTGAATTTCCTGCCAGTCCTCTGCTGCAAGCTCCGTCTCCTCTGCCGTCTCCGTTCCCGGGAGCAGCAGAATGCCCCGTACCTTCCATGGGCGTCCGCTGATCCGTTCAGGAATGAAATCCGCCGCCTTGCCCCCGTAGGAGAGCCGGACCTTGATTCCCCAGCTTAGGGCCTGCTCCATTACCTTTTGCGCTGTAGTGACATGATACTGCCTCCACTGATTGAACCACATCTGCGGCACGGCCTCCTCACCCGGCAGCTCCAGCATCGGGGGGCCGCCCCTGTCCAGCGGCAGGAGCTTCGGGGACGGTCCCGTTCCCAGCAGGCCCCGTTCCCCGGCTGCGGCAGGGAGCTCGTAGCGCAGCGCTGGCTCGTCCGGCCCAGACAGCCCGAACAGCCGCTGCTGGCCCGCAGCCCCGTTCAGGTCCCCTGCCCTCACGGACGGCGCCAGACCGGCGGCTGCCAGCTCCTTGCGCAGCTGCCCGGCAGCCTCCGGCCGGACGATGAAGTGGAGCGGGCCGATGCGGGTAACGATGTCCTGCAGCCGGGGATGGGCGGCGATTATCTCGCCCTCCTGCTCTCCGGCGCAGGACAGCAGAAGAACCTCCGCCAGTTCGGTCCGCCCGATCGCTCTGGCCCACTGCCGGAGCGCCAGTATGACCTGCTCCGGCAATCCTCCGGCGGCATGGGCGTTCAGCCAGGAGATCACTTCACCCGGGGCGAACCCTTGGTCCGCCGCGGCTTCCAGCCGCTCACGGGTCAGCCGGAAGCTCCAGAGATCCTCGTGATGCAGCAGCTCCGCACACCCGGCCAAGGTCCAGCGGACCGTATAAGGGACCTCCGGTGGTACCAGCACCTCGAAATCCGGCTGAACAATGAAGCCGGGGGACGGGGAAGCCGATGCTTGCGGCAGCGGGCTACATGGGGCTTCAGCTGCTACGGGTCTCTGCGGGCTGAGGACGGTATCTTGAGCTTCGGCGGCGCTGTCCAGGATTGCTTGGCTGTGTGAGGCTATGCTTGGACTGCTGCTGGCTGCTTCCGGGTTACTGTCCGCTTCTTCTGCACCCTCTTGATGCTGCGGGGTTATTCCTAAGCTATGTCTGGTCAGCTGCGGCTTCATTGCCTTCCAGCGGAAGCACTCCGCCCCTTCCGCTGAAGCCCCCAGCTCACACCAGCCGAAGGCGGCCAGAAGGCGAATCCAGGCAAGTGACGCCTGCTTAAGCCCTGAGTCTGAGCCTGTCCCTGCCGCCCCCGGTACAGGCCTCTCCCCGGCAAGACCATTCTCTCTCATCCAGCTTAGAACAGGCTCTACCGCAAACCACTCATCCGCCTTAAACTCTGCTGCCGAGAGCAAATGTCTGAAATGCTGCTCCTCAGGCAGCGGAGCGCCGTAACGGCTGATTCCCAAGGTGTAGAGCGTATCCGTCATCTCTTGTGCGGTAAGAGCCAGCCAGCGTTGCAGCATCGTTCTGTCTAATCCATACCCGCTGCTGCCGCGGGTAATCAGCCCCAGTGTGCTCAGCAAATCAATCATTAATGTAACCCGCAGCGGATAGCTCTGGTGACCGGCAGAGGACTCAAGCAGAGCCAGATACTCCCCCGGTATGGACAACCTTCCGGCTAACCGGCCAAGCTGCTTCTTATGTATCACTCCCTTAGAGGTCAGAGGCAGGCCTTCCTGGGCTATGAACAGCAGTCCCTGAAAGATCTCCCCTGCCAGTTCTGAACACGCTGCATGTTCAACCCGGACTGCCCCCTCCACCCGCACCTGCGGGCAGCCCGTCCAGAAGCTCCTCAGAATCAAGGGATACTGCTGCTGTGGAATCTGATACAGCCGCTCCCCCCACACCTTCTGACGCAGCTCCAGCATCCCGGTGTGAAGCAGTTCCTCCAAGGCTAGCAACTGCTCGGCTCTACACAGGAATTCAGGCCGCAGCCGCTCTACAGAATCCGCTGTACATGGCGAAGTCGCATGCTCTGCCGCTATCCGCAGCAGCACTTCACAAGCATCCGCAGACAGCCTGCTGATATCATCTGCCGGTTCCAGTTCCATCAGAGAACAGCTCCTTCCGCCGGGTCCAGCATCCGGACCCCGTATTCGTAGCCTTGCTCTGTCAGGAACATCCGGCGGCGCAGGGCGAAGTCCTGCTCCCGGCTGTCTCCCGTGACCAGCGTGTAGAAATACGCCCGGTTATCCCCCGGCTTCGGACGAAGGATGCGGCCCAGCCGCTGAGCCTCCTCCTGCCGGGAGCCGAAGGCGCCGGATACCTCAATTGCTACCGAGGCATCCGGCAGATTCACAGCAAAATTCGCAACCTTGGAGACAATCAGCACCGGCAGCTTGCCTTCATTGAACGCAGCGTAGAGCGCATTCCGCTCCTTCTGCGGAGTCTTGCCCGTGATCAGAGGGGCCGCAAGCGTAAGCGCCATCTGCTCCAGCTGGTCGAGGTACTGTCCGATCACTAGAATCGACGCTGCGGGATGCGCCGCAGCAATCTGCGCTGCGGCCTGCGCCTTAGCCTGATTACCTGCCGCCAGCCGGAACTGCTCCTTCGCACCGGCATACACATATTGCTGCCGCAGCTTCTGGTTCATCGGAACGATGACCTCGATGCAATCGACAGCTGCAATCCATCCCTGCCGCTCCAGCACCTTCCAGGGCAGGTCGTAGCATCTCGGGCCGATCAGGGAGAACACATCCCCCTCCCGCCCGTCCTCCCGGACCAGCGTTGCTGTCAGCCCCAGCCGCCGCGTAGCCTGAATATCTGCGGTCGCCCGGAAGACAGGCGCCGGAAGCAGATGGACCTCGTCATAGATAATCAGCCCCCAGTTTCGTTCATGGAACAGATTCATGTGGACAAATGCTCCTCCCTTGGAGCGCCTGTGGGTCAGCATCTGATAAGTTGTAACGGTTACCGGCCGCACCTCCCGGTGCTCTCCCGTGTATTCCCCGACCTCATCTGCGCTCAGCGTGGTCCGCAGCAGCAGTTCCCCGCGCCACTGTTCTACTGAAGTCGTGCTTGAAGTAAGGATCAGTGTCTCGCACTGCAGCTGCTCCAGCACCGCAAGGCCGACAACTGTTTTGCCTGCCCCGCAGGGCAGCACGACCACACCGCTGCCGCCATGTCCGCCGGTTCCCTGGAACTTTCGGACAGCCTCCCGTTGATAATCCCGGAGCCTGAATTCGGCGCTGCTCTCTTCACCCGTTCCCCTTAGAGTTTCCCGCCAGGCCATCTTCAGTATCTGCCCGTCCCGGTACCCGGCATAGTCAAGAACCGGATAACCCAGTCTGGCCAACTCCTGCTTCAGCAGACCCCGGTTCATCTTCGGACAATGGCTATGCAGCTCCCCGGTCCGGCGCAGGCCCAGCTCCTTCAGCTTCTGAGAGTCATCCAGTTCATCCAGCCGACTCGCCCGGTCAGCGGTTAACGTAACAAGCTGCGGATCACTCTCATCCGCATGCAGATGCAAGCTTCCGTAACGGGACATCAGCAGTTCCATCTCCCCCTCGACCTCCGAAGGAATGCCCCACCTGGACAGCCTGCGCAGTCCTTCAATGACCTCTGCCGCTGTCTGTCCCCCTGCTGCGGCGTTCCATAGGGACAACGACGTGATCCGGTAAGTGTGGTAGGCTGGAGGACTTTTGACAAGCTCGGCGAATCCGCTTAGAACCGCCCGTGCCTCCTCAAATCCCGGATGTCCGCATTCCAGCAGAATTGTCCGGTCATTCCGTGTGATACATGGCCCCGCCCCTGCTCCGCTCATCCTATTCCCTCCTTGTGTGCTATAGTGGTTCACATTTGTCCCTACAACGAAAAAGCCCACCTCCGCCCTAACGGATATGAGCCACTCGTCATTCTATTAATGCAGCTGCTGCCGCTGTCAAGAATGAACCCTCCTGTCCACGTTACCATGGCATTTGAGAGTAGTTTTTCCTGGAGCGGTAACATTTATACGGATAAGGACTCATTGAGACAGGAATCGGCCATAGCGACCAGCAGCTTCACGCCATAGAGCATAGCATCCTCATCGAAATCAAATTTGCTGTGATGGTGCGGATAGACAGCATCCTTGGCCGCATTGCCCGCACCGACGAAGATGAAGCAGCCGGGAATCTCCTGAACATAATAGGAAAAGTCCTCCGCCGGCATAATCTTCTCCATCAGAATCACTTGGGCATCTGTACCCAGTGCCTCAGGGGCAACACGGGCGAAGCGTTCATACTCAGCAATGTCATTTACCAGCGGCGGGTACCCCATCAGATAGTCCACCTTCGCCTCCGTCCCATAGGCTGCGGCTATGGACGCCGCCAACTCTTCAATGCGGCGGCGGATCAGATGACGTGTCTCTTCATCAAAGGCCCGCACCGTCCCGGTAATCCGGCAGCGCTCGGCAATGATATTCTGGGCGGAACCGCCTTGCATCGTTCCCACGCTGACCACAGCAGGACGCAGCGGATCAACGTTGCGGCTGACAATCGTCTGCAGCCCGGTAACCAGTGCCGCACCCGCCACAATGCTGTCTGCTGTACGGTGGGGCATGCCGCCGTGTCCGCCCCGGCCGGTCAGATCAATGAAGAACTCATCGGCCGAAGCCATCAACGGCCCCGGCGCGCTGCCTACCGTCCCGAGCGGGAACGGCGTCCATAGATGCAGCCCGTAGACAGCATCCGCACCCGCAAGCACGCCTTCCGCAATCATGTCCACTGCACCGCCGGGACAGACCTCTTCCGCCGGCTGAAACAGAAAGCGGATCTCCCCCCTCAGCTCCTCCCGGCGGGAGCTGTAATACGCCGCCGCAGCCAGCAGCATGGCGGTATGCCCGTCATGCCCGCAGGCATGCATAACCCCTGGATGCTGGGAAGCATATTCCCGGCCGCTCTCCTCCGTAATACTCAGCGCGTCCATATCTGCACGCAGGACTACCGTTCTGCCAGTCTCCCGGCCCTTAAGTATGCCTGTCAATCCGTAGCCTGCTGCACTCCGCCGGACCTCAATCCCCAGCTCCGTGAGCCTTGCCCCGACATAAGCGGAGGTCTCCTTCTCCTGATAGGACAGCTCCGGATGACGGTGCAGATGGCGGCGCCATTTGATCATTTCCGGGAGCAGTTCCCCGATCTCTAACCTCTCCATAACTCTCCATTCCCTTCTCTGACAGCATCCTGCGGATAAGCCTGCGGGGCAAGCCCTTGAGCTCTGTCCGCTCCGCAGCCTGCCAACTTTCTTTTATTGTAGCAGAAACGCAAAAAAGTGGGTATTAATCAGCCTGTTCTACCTTGCACAACCCCGGGAAACAGACTATCATGAGGAAGAACAATAACAAATTTTAATTACAAATGAATCATTATACTTCATTAAGGGGAGTTGTGCGCTATGATATTTGAGAACACGGGCCTCGAAGGACTGAAGAGCGACCTTCTTTATCTCGACGAGAGTGCAGCAAGGGCAGGATTCATCAGATGGCAATGGGAATACTACCGCGCGACTTATGACTGCAAGATCGAAGACCGCAAGGACGGCGGCGAATACTTCCTGCGCATTAATACCCGTGCTGTGGAGGGGAAGCTGGAGAAGGCGGACGCGGTACTGGCGATTGAAGCCGTCTATCTGGGCAAGGCCACATTCCCCCACGGGCTGGAATATGAATCCCCGGTGCCTCAGCCGGTGCTTGAGGTAGCCCGGAAACATATCAATGAATTGAAAGCGCTGCTGGAAGTTTGAGTGCCGCGAAGGGAAAGACGGCCTCCAAAGCCCGCCCGCCCAAAAGAGGAACGCCCGATTTCCAGCTGCTTATTCTCACCCTGCTGTTCGTGGGCTTCGGCCTGCTGATGGTGTTCAGCTCCAGTTCCAGCTTAACCCTTGCCAGTGAGAAATACAGCAATAATGCATTTTTCTTCGTCAAAAAACAACTGATCTGGGCTGTGCTGGGCAGCTTCATCATGTTCGTGGTAATGAATATCCACTACAGCAAATTCAAGAAATGGTATGCCCCGATCTTCGTGATTACACTCGTCCTGCTGCTGTTCGTAGCAACCACCGAGGGGATTAACGGCGCCAAGAGCTGGATGAGTATCGGAACCCTTGGGATTCAGCCTACCGAGCTGGCCAAGATCTCTATCATTCTCTACCTGGCTGCCCTGATCACCAAAAAAGGCGAGCGCCTGCGCGATTTGCGGACAGGGTATATCCCGGTCATGGTTATCGTCGGCATCGTAGCCGGACTGATTATGCTCCAGCCGGACTTCGGCTCCTGTATGATTCTTGTCGCAACCAGCGGACTGATCATCTATGCCGGCGGCGCCAGTATGAAGCACATTATGGGCTCGATAGGCCTACTGATTCTGGGCGTGGCTCTCGTCTGGGGAGCCAAGACCGCCATTGACTCCCTGTCGCCGCAGACCGAGAAGGCTGAGATTAAGCAGGATTACCGTCAGGGCCGTATTGAAGCCTTCCTTGATCCGGAGAAAGATGCCTCGGGCAACGGCTATCATATCATGCAATCCCTTATCGCCCTAGGCGAAGGCGGAACACAAGGCTCCGGGTTTGGTAAGAGCATCCAAAAGCTTCACTACCTTCCTTATCCTTACACTGACTTTATATTTTCCGTCATCGGTGAGGAGCTCGGCTTCGTGGGAACAGCCTTGTTCCTGCTGCTCTATCTGTATTTTATCTGGAGAGGGATTCTGATTTCACTGCGGTGTACCGATCCCTTCGGCACCCTGGTCGGCATCGGAATCATGGGGCTCATCGCCATTCAGGCCTTCATCAATATCGGCGGTGTGACCAATACCATTCCGCTTACAGGGGTTACACTGCCCTTTATCAGCTACGGCGGCTCCTCGCTGCTTGTCACCATGCTCTGCATGGGGATCATGCTCAGCATCTCACGGGAGACCAACCGTCCGGCCAAGGAGGAAGTGGTGAAGTCTGTGACTACGGTCAGACAGGTACGCAACAACAGAAGTGCTGGCACCCGCGCACGCTAAGAGGCTACCTACATACAAAAGAGGGTTGAGCCAAGTAGAAAGGCAGTCCGGAATATATTCCGGACTGCCTTTTGCATGGATGCCTAATATAATTGTGCTTAAGAAATCTCGTCGTTCTTGAAGGCTACGCCTTCGACCTTAACGTTAACCTCTACGATGTGAAGCCCGGTCATACTCTCCACAGCCTCGCGGACATTCTGCTGAAGCATGCGGCACACTTCATGAATCGGCGTTTCGTACAGTACGATGATGCGTAAGTCTACTGCAGCTTCCAATTGGCCAACTTCGACAGTAACACCCTTTTGCACGTTCTTGCCGCTCAGGCGCTTTGCCCAGCCCTCTGACAAACCGCCAGACATGGCTGCAATTCCGGGAGTCTCAAGCGCGGCCAGGCCGGCAATTTTTGAGACAACGTCATTCGATATCCGTATATTACCCAATTCCAGTTGAAGCTGTTCTGCCATGCCATATCCCCCCTACTCTCATTATCAATTATTGTAATTCCAAAGCGGCCTAAAAAGCAAATGACTTTCTCTCACCCCCGTTTACAGTCAGGAACAATTTGGGTATATTGATTATGAATTCAACCTACATATAGAGACTGGAGAGTGCTTAACCTTGAAAAAATGGATCTCACCGGCGCTGCTGGTCATCAGCTTCATCCTCAGCGCCATAGGGCATTACGCGAACTGGGATCATACCCTTCAGTTCATATTGTCTGCCGTTTCGGTCATCTTCGTGGCCGGTTTCCTCGGCCGGGCCACCGAGAGTGTAGCCCACTACGCCGGACAGCGGCTTGGAGGGTTCCTGAACGCAACCTTCGGCAATGCGGCCGAGCTGATCATCGCCTTCTTCCTGGTCAAGGAAGGACTGTTTGACATGGTCAAAGCGAGTCTGACCGGCTCCATCATCGGCAACCTGCTGCTCGTTCTCGGACTCAGTATTTTTGCCGGGGGCTTGAAGTTCAAGGTTCAGAACTTCAATGTCACACTCGCCGGTCTGAACGGCTCACTGATGATCGTTGCGGTTATCGCCCTGTTCGTCCCCGCCATGTTCTTCAACACGCATTCCATCACCGAGAAAGACACCAATGTGCTTAGCCTTGTCGTTGCCGGACTCCTGATTGCCGCCTACCTCGCCTGGCTGGTCTTCTCCATGATCACACACAAGAAATACCTGGCGGATGTTACGGACGATTCTGCGGAAGAGCTGCCGAATGAGCATGCTCCTGTCTGGTCCCGGAACCGTTCAATCCTCTACCTGGTCCTTGCCACAGTCATGGTCGCCTTCGTCAGTGAGTGGCTGGTCGGCACGCTGGAGACTCTCACCGAACGCTTCGGCTTCAGTGAGCTGTTCGTCGGCGCATTCCTTGTAGCGATTATCGGTAACGCCGCAGAACACAGCGCTGCCATTATGCTCGCCATGAAGAACAAGATCGGCGCCGCAGTCGAGATCGCCGTAGGCAGCAGTCTGCAGATTGCCCTGTTCGTCGCCCCTGTGCTGATCTTCGCCAGTTACTTCATGGGCAACACCATGTCGATTGTCTTCACCACGATTGAGATTGTAGCGATTGCCGTATCGGTGTTCATCGCCAAATCGATTATTCAGGACGGCGCAACCAACTGGTACGAAGGTCTCCTGCTGCTGGCGGTCTATTTGATTCTCGGGGTATCGTTCTATCTGGTCTGAAACTCAAAACTTATAAATAATTGTAAAAAAACGCACATGATCGACCCCCGGGTCTTTCATGTGCGTTTTGTTGAAAATATAAGAATTAAACGGTTCCGTCCTTTAACAAGGACGGCAAAGCCGTTTCCACTTGATGACCGGGACTTACATCTCCCGTTCCTCAGCCTTCTTGTTCAGTGCCTCGTATAGTACAGCCAAATTACGTTCCAGCTTGCTCAGCACCTGCTTGCCGGTAAGCTCCGGCACCAGCCCCGCTCTGACCGCAAAATCGACCTCTCTGGAGAAGCCGTACATCTGGGTATCCAGCACTTCCTCATAGAGAGGGCAGTAACGGGTTGCCAAATTCTCCATCTGTACTTCAATGAGCTTCTGAATTTTATCGGCATCTTCTTGAAGAAGATTGATTGCTTTGATATTGAGCTGTTCCTGCAAATCCGATGAAGTCATGCATTTTCCCCCCCATGTCCAAAAGTTACAGCAGCGATTGCTTATTATTCTTAATATTAGTCGAAATTAGGACCTAATACAAGATTTCAGTTTGGGTTATTCCTGAAGTTCCTGCAAAATCACCTGGTTCCACAGCAAAGACGCCCAGCCGCAAGGCCGGACGTCTGAGAAGAAACTGGAATTACTCTGCTACTACTGTAAAATTCAAATTGTGTTTGGCGAAAACTTCACTCATGGCTTTCTTGGCTTCCTCGGCATCTGTGCCATGTACATGCAGCTCATAGCTTTGGCTGGATACCAGGGTGGTGAACAAGCCCAGGATGCTCTTCACATCAATGTACTTGTTGTCCGCTTGAAGAACGATAGATGAATTAAATTGGCTTGCTGTCTGTGCAATATCCACGATTGCCGCATTGTTGGACATAGGAATCCCTCCGCAACTTGATTATATACTTATGTTCACTTGTTACCAATTCCATGATACATTGAATCCGCTTACTCACGCAAGGTGTTTCTTGGAAACCGGCCTTTACGTTCGTTTGGAATCCCGCTTTTGTACCATTTTATTTCAGGTTATCCGGATTCAGACCTTCCAGCTCCGGCACCACAAAAATTCCGTCCTTACGGATCAGCACATCGTCGAAGTAAATTTCGCCGCCGCCGTAATCAGGACGCTGAATCAGCACGAGGTCCCAGTGAATGGACGAACGGTTGCCGTTGTCCGTCACATCATACGCCTGGCCCGGTGTGAAGTGCAGACTGCCGGCAATTTTCTCATCGAACAGAATATCCTTCATCGGATGCAGAATATAAGGGTTGAAGCCGATGGCGAACTCACCGATATGACGCGCCCCGTCGTCGGAATCCAGAATTTCATTCAACCGCGCGGTATCATTGCTGGAAGCCTCTACGATCCGGCCGTTCTCGAACGTAAACTTCACATTCTCGAAGGTCACCCCGTTATAGATCGATGCGGCATTATAGCTGATCGTTCCATTCACGGAATCCCGGACAGGAGCGCTGTACACTTCTCCGTCCGGGATATTTTTCTGGCCGGAGCATTTCTCCGCCCCGATTCCCTTGATGGAGAATGTAAGGTCTGTTCCGGGACCGGATATACGCACCTTGTCGGTTCTGCGCATAAGCTCAGCCAGTGAATCCTGGGCCTTATCCATTTTGGCATAATCCAGGTTGCAGACTGCGAAGTAAAAGTCCTCGAAGGCCTCAGTGCTCGTGTTGGCGAGCTGAGCCATACTGGCGTTAGGATAACGCAGCACCACCCATTTGGTGTGCTTGACGCGCTGCTCGCTATGTACCGGGTGGGAATACAGGGAGTTGTAGAGCTTCATGTTCTCTTCCGGCACATCGGACAGATCATTGACATTCTCACCTGCACGGATGCCGATATAGCAGTCCATCTGCTTCATCCGGTTCAGGTCGATCTCCGCCCAGGTCTTGATGCCTTCAGGTGTTGCATATTTGAGCATACTGCGCAGAACAGTGCGGTCGGTCAGTTGCACAAATGCACGGCCTCCGGCCTTCCCCACTTCCTCCACAACGGCTTTGATCAAATCTCGTTCACTGCCGATCATTTCGACGAGCACATTCTCGCCGGGCTGTACGTTTACGGAGTAACCTACAAGGTTCGCCGCAAGCTTTTGAATCCGGGGATCATTCATCTGTCTCTCTCTTCCTTCCTCTTGCTGAAAATAAACATACCGTTATATTGTAGCACGCCTGTCATAGAGCGCAAGCCATCTGCGGGAAGGGAACCGCTCACTGATAACCATAGAAATCCACCTGCGTAATGTAGGCTTCTTCCGTGGTCGCACCGGCCTTGCCGGGGTAGGTTAGGGTGCGGTTCAAGGTCAGCCGGGTGGGCAGATTCCGCTTCGGGTCAACCTTAAGATAATATACTGTGCGGATATCCGCCTGGTTCAGCCTCTGCTGCAGCTCTGTCTGCTTCTGTTCCCACAGTGCGGTCTTAGCCGCAAGTGCCTTAGCCTGAGTGTCAGCAGGCGCAGCAGCGCTTATTCTGGCAGCCGGCTTGATTGCCTGCATCTTCTGCGCAAGCTCTGCCGAGAGCTGTCTGCGCGCCTCCTCTGCCGTTAATTCAATCCGCAGGACCCGTGTCCCTCTGGCGCTGCCCGCTTCCTCCGTCACCTTCTTGCCCATCTTCTCCAGCTCCTCCAGCTGACGCAGCGGATTCAGCGCCTCCAGGGGATTACTGCCGCCCAAGGCCGGAGAGGCCTGCTTCATCGTCCATTTCCCGTCCTCCTTCACCATCCGGGTATAGTAGACGGGCGCATCTCCGGAGCCCTGCTCCAGAGAATGCGGACCGGACTCCGCCGCAGAAGCGGGATGTCCGCCGTCCGGCAGGAGCGAATAGAGGCTGACCCGGTTATGATCTGCTACCTTTCCCCCATAGTAGAGCGAGGATTCCGGGATCGTTTTCCCGTCGATCAGCAGGGCAGCCGCCCCTTCAAAGGACACCCCGTCAGTGCCATCCATCCCCGCCATTACCAGATTCAAATCCTCCGCAGCCGGTTTGTCCTTCACACCCGCGCACCCGCTGAATGCAAGGCTGGAGAGCATCAGCAGGGCAAGAATTCCCGTGCGGACGCATCGTAAGTTCATCATGGCCATCAAGCCCTTTCCGCAAGAAAGTAGAGTGTACCTGTATTCTACCTAGGGTCTCCCTGAATGCAGGGCTTATACGCCGGATGACGCCCCTTCACAAAGCAGGGCTTTTGCACAAAAAAAATCCTTAAGGCCTAAGCCCAAGGATTCTTCGAATTATTCTCTACGGTTTTGTTATCGATCACTACCTGGTTGCGCCCGTTGTTCTTGGCTTCGTAGAGCGCCATATCCGCCCGGTAAAAGAGAGATTCGACACTGACCCGGTCATCGGTCCAGCTCCACTCGGCGACTCCGCAGGACACGGTCACACGCGGCTCTGTCTCTCCCATCACACGCTTGCGGATACGCTCCCCTACGAATACGGCCTGCTGTACCCCAAGCTGAGGCAGATAGACTGCAAGCTCTTCCCCGCCCCATCTGGCGGCGACATCCCCCTGGCGGATCGAGGTCTTCACGATGTCGCTGACCTGCTTCAGGATTTTGTCCCCCTTCTGATGTCCATAGGTGTCGTTCACCATCTTGAACTGGTCAATGTCCACCACGATCAGGGTCCCGCAAAAATCACTCGACTGCCGCTGCTTAATCTCTTCATCCAGATAGTGGCGGGCAAAAAGTCCGGTCAGCGTATCCCGGTTCGCCAGGCGGTGCACCTCGGCATGAAGCCTCGCATTTCCGACAGCCAGCCCGATATGGCCGGCCATCGCCTGCAGCAGCCGGTAGCTGTCATAGGTGAAGAAGTGGGCCTGCTTATGGGCCAGCATAATGGCTCCACGCACCTCTCCCCCCACATTCAGCGGAGTAGCGATCAGCGACTGTGAGCCGGTAGCATCCATCAGCGTCGAGGTCTGCCCCGCAGCATACTTGTAATCGGACAGCAGCAGCGGCTCTCCCGTAGCGTAAACCTTACCGCCGAGTCCCTGACTGCCATCCAATATTTCACCCAGCAGCGGCAGATAATTGCAGGCGATTACCTCAAGCCCGCCGCGCTCTTCATTCCTATGGAGGATACAGCAATAATCCGCCTCGAACATTGCCAGCAGCTCTTCAAAGGCAAACTGGAAAATATCGCCGAGCCTGAGGCTCTGATTCAGCCGCTGGGTAAGCTCATTGCTCATGCGCAGCTCCCTGATCAGCTGGTTGGAGCGTTCATACAGCTTCGCATTCTCAAAGGCGGTACCGGCGGTATCCGCGACCATGGTCAGGAAGCTAAGATCCAGCTCATGGAAGGACGCCTTGTCCATAATCATATGAAATACACCGTATACCCCCTGCTTGCCGCCGAGCGGAAGCCCTACCTCAACAGTCCCGTTCTCATCACGCCCGGCATGAAGCGTGACCCGCCCATCCTTGAAGGCACGGTCACAGACATCATTGCCTGCCCATGTCAGCGGAAGCGGCTTGACCTGAGGATGCGTGCTGCGGTGGTCCTGGGACATGAACAAATCAAGCCGCGCCCCCGGATACATCGCAGCGATACTGTCAATGACCTCCGTCAGCACGGCATCTACATCAATGTTGTCATGCATACGCTGGACAATCTGAAAAAGCAGCGAACGGCGGCTGCCCTCACGCTCGGCATGCAGGTGAATTCCCGCAAGATCCGAGACAAACACATGCTCAAACCGGTGATAAAAGCAGGTCTGGAAATGCATCGACATGGCCTCAGCCGTATGCTTCCCGCCCGACTCGTACTGCTCAGCAGGCATCCTGCAGCCAAGCACGGCAAAGATTTCCCGGTGCCCGCGCGTAAATACCGGCAAAGCCAGAAGGGTATAGGCTTGTCCTTCCTCCAGAACCTCGGCGGCATACATCCCGCCTGTCTGCAGGCAGATTCCCGCCGCTTCTTCCCACTCTGCTCTCCAGCGCCCCTGCCGGAATTCAGAGCCGGGTTCAATCCAATCACCTTCATAATTCAGCACACACCAGCTCCAGGCCTTCGCGAAGGAGGGGACACCCTGTCCTTGCCATTCCCTGAAGCTCTCGGCAATCAAGCTGGCGGCGTAGGGGAAATCGTGAGACACGATATCTGTCTCCTTCAGCCAGGCGGCGGGATCTACATCTTCTCCGCCGGATTGCCTCATGTCCTGTAACAGCATACGGCTGTCCCTATCCTTATGGCCGTATGCCTCCTGCTCTGACATAAAGAGGACCTCCTTTGCATCTTCAATCAGGCCAGACCGGAGTACGCCCCCTGATTCTATAGTAGAGACAGTACCAATCCAGCGTAAATATAGTCAGGATATTTGAAATCACAGTTTTCCGATAACATCCAATTAGTTATATTTTACTCCCTTTCTTGAGGTATTGCATTATATTTTCCGCAAAACCGGGATTTTTTTTAGGACCAAAGAACTAACGACAAACATAGACAAAAACTCTTTTAAGTTGCGCTTGACTTTGACTGTCATTTTCATATAATATTTATTGTTGAACAAGACTGTAACAAGTCTTATTGGGCGTAACGTTGTGTCACCCTCTACGCATTTCGTTACTGCCAGGGCAGCGGCTGAACTTCCCTCGGCAGTGTGAAACCATTTAACGCTTTCACGGATACGAATTGCGGCGCAAATAGGCCCTACAATAAATTTTTTTCATTAAAAGGAGTCTACTATAATATGGCACGTTACACCGGACCTAAATTCAAACTCAGCCGTCGTCTGGGCATTTCCCTTAGCGGTACAGGCAAAGACCTGAAACGCCCTTTCCCACCAGGACAGCACGGCGCTAACCAACGCAGAAAAGTAAGTAACTACGGAATGCAGCTTTTGGAAAAACAAAAACTGCGTCACATGTACGGCCTGGGCGAAAAGCAGTTTAAAACTCTTTTCACTAAGGCACAAAAGCTCCAGGGTATTGCGGGCGAAAACTTCATGTTCCTGCTCGAAAGCCGCCTGGACAACCTGGTTTACCGTCTTGGATTCGCTAACTCCCGTGCAGGCGCACGTCAGTTGGTATCCCACGGCCACGTAACCGTTAACGGCAAAAAAGTCGACATCGCTTCTTACCGTGTAAGCATTGGCGACGTTATCGGACTCCGCGAAAGAAGCCGCGCTATGACTTCGATCAAGGAAGCTCTCGAGAACCGTAACCACCTTCCGGCTTACCTGGAATATGCTGACGGATCGTTCGAAGGCAAATACATCCGTTTGCCAGAACGTGCTGAGCTGTCCCAGGATATCGATGAGAAGCAAATCGTCGAATTCTACAACCGTTAAGATTCGCTTACAGCGGAATCTGATCAAAGCTCCCGGATTTCTATCCGGGAGCTTTTTTTATGATAAGAATGTATATGTTTTGGGGCCCCCGCAAAGTTTTTGGGTCATCATCGCAAGTGGAAACGGCTTTGCCGTCCTTTTTAGAGGACGGTACCGTTTCAACGAGAAATAGAAGGATAATTTATCGTGTGCAACATATAAAGTCTTATATTTAAGCTGAAGTCCCCACTTTGTGGGGTTATTTTAAAAATCCTCTCCGGCAGAAGCGCATTCAAAATCGCCAAATTGTGCTATAATAGTTCCGTTAAAAGGAGGATTATCGTCGATGGTTGAGGAGAAGAAAAAGAAGACCGCAAAACAGCGTCCACCGCGCAGATCCTGGCTCCGCAGGTTCGGTTCAGTTGTGAAGTGGATGTTCATACTCGGTATACTCGGCTGCCTGTTCGCCGGCGGCGCTGTAGCCGGCTACGTCACTTCAATAGTGAAGGACGACCCGGTCCGGCCCGAAGAACTAATCCAGCAGCAGGTTGGGCTGAACGCCATTACCGGCTTTGCCTATTTCAGTGACGGACAGCCGATTGGCCAGCTCCGCACAGAAGAAGACCGCAGACTTATTGAATTCAACGATATTCCGCAGCTTGTGATTGATGCCGTTCTCGCTATAGAGGACAATAATTTCTACAATCATAAAGGGGTGGATTTCAGCGGCACCCTGCGGGCCGTCAAGCAAAAGGTACTGAATGAATCCGTTCAGACCGGGGGCAGTACCCTTACCCAGCAGCTTGCACGGCGCGTGTTCCTGAACCTGGACCGCACGGAAGACCGCAAGGTGAAGGAAATCCTGCTCTCCCTGCGGCTGGAACGTTTCTTGTCCAAGCAGGAGATTTTAACGGCTTATTTAAATAAGGTTCCTTTCGGGAACGGTTCCAACGGCTATAATGTATTTGGTATCAAGGCCGCCGCCAAAGGCATCTTCGGCCTGGATGATCTGGAGAAGCTGAATGTGGCCCAGGCGGCGTATCTCGCCGGCTTGCCGCAGCTCCCTTCCAAGTATTCTGCGTTCAACGGCGTAGGCGAATTCAACGAGACGGCCTTCGGCCGGGCGATGGACCGCCAGAAGCTGGTCTTACGGCGGATGCTGGAGGAGAACAAGATTACCACTTCCCAATACGACGAGGCGCTGCTCTTCGACATCAAGAGCTCTCTTGCACCGCATACGAAGAAGGCCTATGCCACCTTCCCTTATCTCATGATGGAGACCGAACGCAAAGCGTCCGAGATCCTGCTGAAGCTGAACCAGGGCACGGCAGACAAGGCAGCCGCTGCTACCGATTCCGCCCAGCTGCTGGAGGAAGCCCGCCAGCAGCTCATGACCGGCGGCTACCGGGTGTACACCACCATAGACAAGAAAGTGTACAGTGCGATGCACAGTGTCTCGGATGACAGCAGCAATTTCACCAAGGACAGCAAGGCTAGAGGCAAGGAACAGACAGCCGGCATGATGATCAACAATAAGACCGGCGCGATTCTCGGCATGATCGAAGGGCGCGATTTCAACATCGAGCAGATGAACTATGCCACCCAGATGATCCGCCAGCCCGGCTCTACCATGAAGCCGATTGCAGCGTACCTGCCTGCACTGGATGCAGGGCTCATTCAGCCTGCCGGCATTCTGGATGATGCGCCGATTGTCATGAAGGACGGAGGCAAAGGCTACCACATTCCCAAGAACGCCAACAACCGTTATCAGGGTCTGGTTACCGCCCGTTATGCCCTGAACAAATCCCTGAACCTTCCGGCCTTGAAGCTGTTCAATGACAAGGTGGGCATTGAGAAGGCCTGGGCCTTCTCCAAGAAGCTGGGGATTACCACCATCCAGGACAATGACTATAGCGCTCAGACCGGGGTTATCGGGGGGCTGCGTTACGGGGTATCCGTGGAAGAGCTGACCAACGCCTACTCCTCCATCGGTAACGGCGGCGCCTTCACTGATGCTTATATGATCGAGAAGATCGTGGACAGTCAGGGCAAAATCGTCTACCAGCATAAAGTTAACCCGGAACAGGTCTTCTCCAAGCAGACCGCTTATCTGATGACGGATATGCTGCGTACCGTAATTACTGACGGAACTGCAACTACAGTGAAGAGGAACTACAAGCATTTCAAGGAAGTTCCGATTGTCGGCAAAACCGGCTCCACCCAGAACTACGGGGATGTCTGGTTCATGGGCTATTCCCCGGATGTCACTCTTGGAATTTGGGTGGGCTACAAAGAGCAGATCAATACCCTTCAGGGGGATACGCAGAAGCGTCAGGCGCAGACCCTGTGGACCAAGGTAATGAATACAGTGATTGACAAGCGTCCCGAGCTGTTCACCACGAAGGAATTCGCCCAGCCGGAAGGCATCGTCAAGGCAACAGTCTCGGCATACAGCGGCAAGAAGCCTTCCAAGCTGACGGACAGATTCACAACGGATCTGTTCAACGCGAAATTTGTTCCTAAGGAGAGCGATGACGGAATCTCCAATGCCAGATACATCACTTATAACGGGGTGAACTACATCCCTCTGGAAGGAACTCCTGAGGATTTCTTGAAGGAGAAAATCGTAGTCAAGCGCGAAAAGCCGATTCAGGAGCTGGTCAAAGAGCTGCTGGCCGCCTTCCCGGCGATGAAATCGCATGAGTCACTATCGTACTACATGCCGCAGGATGCCAAAACCGACTATCCGACCGAGGTCGATCCGCGGGTCGATGACGGCAACGGGCCAAGTGCTCCCGGTGAAGTCATGGTCTCCTACAGTACAGGCAAGGCTGTAGTTACCTTCACTCCAAGCGGTTCGCCGGATGTTGTCGGCTACCGCCTCTACCGTTCCCTGAACGGCGGATCTTTCCAGAAGCAGGCTGTTCTCGCGGCTGGAGAGAGCACCGTCTTCAGGCCGGGTACTCCGGCAGGCGCTAATGCTACCTTCTATGTGGCTGCCGTGGACGTAGCCGGACATGAGACTGCTTCCGGCAGTGTGGCTGGCGGCATTAAGCCTACACCTGAGCCGACACCAACTCCGCAACAGACGCCGGACGCTGAGCCGACACCGGACGCCGGAATCATCCCTGACAGTACGGAAGACCCTGGCATGATCATTGTTCAGCCGCCTGCTGTGGATACTTCTACTCCATTAGGCGGTACCAATGCTGGCGGCGGGAATGCCGCTGGGAATACCGGCGGGAAGCCTGCAGGCAATGCCAACGGGAATACGGGCGGGAATGCCGGAGGCAGTACCGCTACTAACGCACCAGGCAACTCCGGACGTTAAGCTCATCAGGCAGACTTCAGTAAAAGCTTCAAAAGCCCGTTCCCCGGGATAAGGGGAACGGGCTTTTTTTTATTCTGCCTAGTCTTCGATGGTAGACAGATCGCCTGCCGGAAGATGCAGCTCCCAGGCCTTCAGTACACGGCGCATAATTTTACCGGACCGGGTCTTGGGCAGCTTATCCTTGAACTCGATTTCGCGCGGTGCAGCATGGGCAGACAAGCCCGCTTTGACAAATGCCGCGATCTCTTCCTTCAGCTCAGCAGTTGGACTGTATCCATCCCGCAGCGAGATGAAGGCCTTGATGATCTCTCCGCGCATGACATCCGGCTTGCCGATTACCCCTGCCTCCGCGACAGCCGGATGCTCCACCAGCTTGCTCTCGACCTCGAAGGGTCCGATCCGCTCCCCGGAGGAATTGATCACATCATCAATCCGGCCCTGAAACCAGAAATAACCGTCTTCATCCATGTACGCCGAGTCCCCAGAGATATACCATCCGGGAATTCGGAAGTATTCATCGTATTTAGCCTGGTTATTCCACACTTTGGCCATCATAGACGGCCAGGGAGTGCGGATGGCCAGATTACCCATGGAATACGGCGGCAGTACGTTGCCGCGGTCATCAAGGATAGCTGCTTCAATCCCCGGCAGCGGCCGTCCCATGGAGCCGGGTTTGATGTCCATTCCCGGGTAGTTGCAGATGAGCTGCGCTCCCGTCTCGGTCATCCACCACGTATCATGAATCCGCTGCTGATAGATTTTATCGCCCCAGCGCACGACCTCCGGGTTCAGCGGCTCGCCGACAGACAGCACATGGCGCAGACTGCTGAGATCGATCCCCTCCAGCGTCTCCTTGCCAGCCCCCATCAGCATCCGGAAAGCCGTGGGCGCACTGTACCATACCGTCACCCCGAAGCGCTCGATCGTCTTATACCAATCCAGCGGACTGAAGCGGCCTCCCCGGACTACATTGGCTACTCCATTCAGCCAGGGAGCAAAAATTCCGTAAGAGGTTCCGGTCACCCAACCCGGATCGGCCGTGCACCAGTACACATCATCCGGCCGCAGGTCCAGAACTACCTTGCCTGTATAATAGTGCTGGATCATGGCTCTCTGCACATGGTAGATGCCTTTGGGCTTCCCGGTGGAGCCGGAGGTATAATGCATAATCAGACCATCCTCCAGGCTCAGCCATTCCGGTTCCAGCTCGGCGGAGGCATCAGCCATTTCCGCTTCATAGCTCAGCAACCCCGCATCCTCATCAGCAGAGGCTCCGACTACAAAAATATGGCGCAATCCGGGGAGCTGCTCCCGCTTCACCCGGTGCAGCAGCTCCGGCGTGGTCACCAGCGCCACCGCTCCGCTGTCCTCCAGACGGTCCTTGACCGCCGTCTCCATGAATGCCTCGAACAGCGGACCTGCCACTGCTCCCGTCTTCAGAATGCCAAGCAAGCTGAAATACAGCTCCGGAGTACGCGGCATGAAGATGAACACCCGGTCGCCTTTTCCGATTTCGTATTTGCGCAGCACATTACCGAACTTATTCGAGCGTTCCCGCAAGTCAGCGAAGGTGTAACGCTCCTCGCGCACCGCATCGCTGTAGATCAGTGCCGTAGCAGCCCCCCGCCCCTCTTCGACATGACGGTCTATAGCTTCATATGCCATATTCACCTTACCGGTCCCATGCCAGGAGAAGCTGCGCTCGACATCCTCCCACCGGAATTCATCAACTGCCCGGGAATAATCCTCCATATTCGAATGCTGCACCCGGCCCGGTAAAATTTCGCCTTGAACTTGCCCCATTACTCTTGCCTCCCCTACTGGTTTGCTTTAAGCTTTAAGGGTACCCTCTAATTCTATTAATTCCGTCAATGCTCTAAATGTGAATATTCCGTGTCGGAATCAGTATATCACAGGAAGCGGTTACATTCCATATTATAGTGAACTGGAAGGGAGCCCAAGCATGGAGCACCATAAAATCCCTGTATCCCATACCATAGGGCATCAAGGCCGGCTGATTTCTGTCCGAGGACCCTTATCTCCCGAAACGCTCCAGACCTTAAGCATGCACCGCGATCTGGACGCCTTCCGTAAGCCGCAGGAGCAGCTTGAAGCCTTGATCGAGATATCTGGCTTACCCGAAGGACGCATCGTAGCAGCAGTGGTCTCAGACGTTATCGTGGGCTATGTTACTTTTCATTATCCGGATGAACTGGAGTTATGGTCTCAGGGCGGGATGGAGGATCTGATTGAGCTGGGAGCCATCGAAGTGGCTGACGAGTATCGCGGAAGCGGGCTTGCGAAGCTGCTGGTTTCAAGCGCTTTTGAAAAGGGACAACTGGAGAACTGCATCGTATTCACAACCGAATATTATTGGCACTGGGACCTCAAGGGGAGCGGTCTTAATGTATGGGAGTACCGCCAGATGATGGAGAAGCTGATGAAGACGGTAGATATGGTGTGGTATGCCACCGATGACCCGGAGATCTGCTCGCATCCGGCGAATTGCCTCATGGTCCGCATGGGCCAGGATGTGCCGCTGTCCTCCCGCGAGACCTTCGACCGTGTGCGCTTCAGACAGCGGTTTATGTATTAATTCAGGCGGCCTGCCTGCAGGTTACATAGCCTTAAGCATATGCTCCAGAATGGCATGGGAATGCTGCGAGGCCGTTACGGTGAACTCACTGTAATTCACATGGGCTGAGCCGTCGGCTTTGTCCGACATTGAACGTACGATTACAAAAGGGATCCCGTTCATATGGCAGACTTGGGCGACCGCCGCACCCTCCATCTCTGCACAGGCCCCGTCCATCTGCTCACGCAGCATAGCTACTGACGCCCTGCTGGCAATGAATTGATCCCCGGACAGCACAATACCTGTTACAGACTTCTTCTCCAGCTCTAGACAGGCCTCTTCTGCTAACTTCACCAGCAGCGGATCTGCCTGGAAAACGGAGATCTCCTGATACGGAATCACTCCTCTGGCATAACCGAGCGCTGTAACATCCATATCATGCTGAATACAGGATGACGAAATAACAATATCCCCGATGTTCAGCTCAGGGTGCAGCGCCCCGGCCACACCAGTGAACAGCACCTGCTCCACGCCGAAGCTGTCCAGCAGAATCTGTGTGGTTACTGCGGCGTTCACCTTCCCTACCCCTGATTTGCAGACTACAGCTGCCTTCCCGAACACTGTCCCTGCATAAAAGGTAATTCCGGCCTTCACCGTGGTCTGCCGATTCTCCATCTCTTCCAGCAGCAGCTTGATTTCTTCATCCATTGCGCCAATCAGACCCAAAACTCCGCTCATTCCATATCCCCCTCGAACTTTGTGTCCGCAAACATAAAAAGCTCCCGAAGGAGCTTCTAAAGAAACCTATGTTCACGAGCTAAACGTACTGAACTTATTTATTGACATGGTTGACAGACAGACGAAGAATGGTCTCATGCGGCAAAATAACCCGCGGATTCTCAACTGTCTCCTTCTTCATCAGTTTCGTCAGCAGTCTCATCGCTACAGCACCGAGATCATACATCGGCTGTGCTACAGTAGTGAGGAGCGGACGAACCATTGAAGCCATCCGGATGTTGTCTACACTGATAATCGAGAAGTCATCCGGCACCTTAAGGCCTTCATCCTGAATACTGTGAATGGCGCCAATCGCCATCTCATCGGTAGCAGCAAAGATAGCCGTCGGCTTCTTCTTCAGACCCAGGAAGTACTTCATGGCTTCGACACCGGATTCGTAACGATAGTTACCGATGCGTACCAGATCCTCCTGATACTCGATACCTGCCGCCTCCAGCGCCTTCTTGTAGCCGTGGAAGCGGGCATAGCCGTTCGCAGGGTCCTGCAGCGTACCGCTGATCATTGCGATCTCGCGGTGTCCGTGGCGGATCAGCGTATTCACTGCATCAAATGCAGCCGTCTCATGGTCGATATCCACGGAAGGATACGTTCCCTTCTCATCGCGGGTCGCACAGAGCACGATAGGCACAGCAGAGGTCTGGAACGCCTGAATATGCTCTTCCGTAACGGTTCCGCCCATGAACAGCAGCCCGTCCACCTGCTTCTCGAGCAGTGTGTTAATGACACGAATCTCCTTCTCTTTACGCTTGTCAGCGTTACAGAGAATAATGTTGTAGTGATACATATTGGCAATATCTTCAATCCCGCGTGCAATTTCCGCAAAAATCGAGTTTGAGATATCAGGGATAACAACCCCTACGGTTGTCGTTTTCTTGCTGGCGAGACCTCTCGCCACCGCATTCGGACGATAGCCCAAACGCTCAATCGCTTCAAAAACCTTCTTCCGGGTCTGCGGTTTCACGTTGGGGTTATTATTCACAACCCGTGATACCGTAGCCATAGATACGCCTGCTTCTCGAGCTACATCGTAAATGGTTACCGTCAAATTACTCTCTCCATTGCGATAAATTTTATCGTTCGACTAATTAAAATTATGATACGACACTTTGTACAATTGTGCAATGATAACGCTTCATTTTCCTTTCAAAATTTCTTTCAAAGGTTGAAACGCCAGTCCTGGCGCGGCTTTGACGCCTTCCGCCAATTCCTGATTCTCCAATAGCTTCCAGTGGAAAGCCCTTAAAATTTCAAGAATTCTGTATGCTTTCTCTATCGTATCAAAAAGCGCGTGAAAAATCCAACATTCGTTGAAAGTTTTTCATTGTTTTTGCAGACTTTTTTTCAAAATGTCAAAAAATGCTCTTTATTTGGCACTTTCTGCCGAATGAGCCGTCAACTGGGAGAGCCGCAGGCCGATCTCTTCCATCCACTTCTTGTCGGACAGATCCGCCGCCGTGCGGTATACATCCAGCAGCAGATCAATCCGGCTTTGCATAGCCTTGCGGATAGCCTCCTCCAGTTCCGGCAAGCCGCCGGCAAACAGGCCCGATGCAAAGGTATCCTTCAGCACACTGGCCCACTCATTACGGTCCGCAAAGGACAAATTCAGCTTGCCCGCAGGGCGCTCTCCAAGCTCCCGGATCAGCAGACCCAGGTCACGCTTAATAACCGGCAGGGGCTCATAACGGGCGCATTGCCCGCAGGTATATACAGGGACATGAGTAATTTTGATCTTCGCACTATAAATCAGCGTGTGCATATGTATGGTCATGATCCCGCCGCAGCCACAAGACTTCTTCATTAATTGTTCGTTATACATCTCCCACACCTCAGAATGATCTTTTAAAAACGCATAGCTTTGCCTTTTCCCTCTCTAGTATTCGACTTCATCCCCCTGAATCCCTGCAAGTTTGCATATAATGTTTTAATTGGCAATAGTCTTAGGAATTTCCATATCGAAAAGTGACTTCAACTGTCTCTTTTGATAGAATGACATAGATATAAGGAAGTTAAGCCGAAGGGAGCTGTACAGAATGAGACTGTCTGGTAAAAAAGTCATTGCGCTGGTGGACGATGAGTTTGAAGATCTTGAGCTGTGGTATCCCGTATACCGCGTGCGTGAGGAAGGGGCGGAGGTACATCTGGCCGGCCTTGAGAAGGGCAAGACGTATGTCGGTAAATATGGCGTACCTGCCACCGCTGAATACAGCTGGGACGAGCTGAAGGCTGCCGATTATGACGGCATCCTCGTTCCCGGAGGCTGGGCACCCGACAAAATCCGCCGCTACAGCGCAGTACTGAAGCTGGTGCAGGATTTCAATACTGCGAAGAAGCCGATTGGCCAGATCTGCCATGCCGGCTGGGTCTTAATCTCCGCCAAAATTCTCGAAGGTGTAACGGTCACCTCCACGCCGGGCATCCGTGACGATATGGAGAATGCCGGAGCCATCTGGAAGGACGAGCCGCTCGTCCAGGACGGACACATCATCTCCGCCCGCCGCCCGCCGGACCTGCCGCCTTACGGCAAAGCGTTCTGCGATGCGCTTGCCGGTGAGTAGCAGGCAGTTAATATCTAGAGTAGACAATAAGCCCTGCCCTGTCGTCTGACAGGGTTCAGGGCTTGTTGCCGCTTTTAGAGGAAATTAGCGGATAGGGATGGATAGCTTCTCTTTGATCAGGGCTGGATACGCCTCAATAGTGAACGTCAGTGGCTGCGGGTATTTATTGCTGCCCAGACCACGGTAGTACATGTGAGGGATGGACTTCGCATTCTCCCGCTCAGTGCGCTGCGGAATATCGAACTCAAACTTGTCTGCTGAATGGACTGTACCTGCTCCATCGGTGAATTTTTGCCCCAGCATTAAGGTATTGTAAATACTGTTACTCTGTGCCTGAGAATCATATTCCAGCACCAGCGTGGAGCCCCTCTCCGTGTTGTGAACAGACATTTGCAGATTGTGGTCCGGAGCCTTGATAATTTGTTGCTTGTCGGTATCGATAATTAATTGGGTTGCCTGCTTATCCAACGCCAGAATCCCATTGATTTGCAGCTGGAGCGATTGTGTCGAGCTCCTGTCGTTCGCAAATATCAGTCTGCCCCCACTGTCCGTAAAGCTGGCGGCGCGTAAAGCCAGATACGAATAATCACCGCTGCCGCCTGCTAAGAACCCCGGTTTGTACATGGAGAAGATCTGTTTGGAGTTCAACGGGTCGCAGGTATAGTCCAGATAAATGCCGGAGGCGGCCAGATAGACCTCATTAATTTTAATTTTCTGACCGTCTATTTCCAGTGTTTTGTCTACATGTATGGTTTCTCCTGCCTTGGCGATCTGCTCCCGGTCCAGCGGAATGGCTACAGACAGTTTAGCTTGAAGGCTGTCTGCTGAAGCTGGGGTGAACTGTTTGTACTTACCAAGCTCCAGCTCAAACGTAATTTGATCCGGAAGAGCACCAGCGTCACTCTCCCACTGCCTTACTTCATAACCGTAGGTTATACGATTTGGGGAAATTGAATTATCAGGCCCCAGGGATGTATGCAAAGGATTTGAAACAGCTGATGTTAACTGAATATGTGCTACTCGGGCATTCTCATCAGTCTTATTCTGTAATGAATACAAAACGATAATCCCCTTCTGATCCGCAGCAATTCCATCTACAGTCAGGACAAATCCGTTCTGCTCCGTAGTAACACCAGTGACGCGCTGTACAAGGCCATCCTCGATTGCCGAAGATACAGCGTTTGTGGTCATCACAGCTGGAATGTACTTTTCAAAGGGTCCGTAGCTCTGAAATATTGCTGCCTGATCCGGAGCTGCCCCCTGTGACTTCAACACCTCACTCGCCCGGGGAAAGGAGAACAACAGCACAAGTCCAAGTACTGCCGCCGCTGTAGCCAGAGCATAACGCTTCCTTAATGACATAGAGCTTCTCCGGGAACGCGTTATGCCGTTGCGGATTGCCGTATTCAGCCGCATTTCTGGGATTTCCTCCGCTTCTGCCGACAAACTGTGGTAGTACTCCTTCAACAGCTCTTCTTCTGTATTGACCATGCTATAATCCCCCTTTGATTCTCATTTTGTCTCGCAACTGCTTAAGTCCCTTGTTCAGCCAGGTCTTGACCGTTCCTTCAGGCTTGCCCAGCACCTCGGCAATTTCTGTCAGCGTCATATCCCGGTAATACTTCAGCACAAGCACCTGACGGTATTTCGGCTTTACCGCTTCCAGGGCCTGCTCCATATCCAGCTTACGGTCACTGGTCATCTCCTGTAGTCCAGCGCTTGCCTGTTCCGGCACAGGAGCAGCCACCCGCTTCCTCCGTTTCAGTTCATCCTTACAGCAGTTGATCAGAATCCGGGTCAGCCAGGGTGCGAACCGGTCCTCATCCTTCAGGCTCCCGCGCTTCACCCAGGCCCGGTATGTAGTTTCCTGAACCATCTCGAGTGCCTCCGCCTCGCTGCGCAAGTAGCTGTACGCAATACTGTAGAGTATTTTCTTCTGCTCCAGTACCCGGTTGATAAACAACTGCTCCTGTTCATTCAAGTGGCGCACCTGCTCGCCTTCCCACGTATGCTCCATCCAGGCTTAGTCTCCCCTTTCTTTTTTTGACTTCTGTATATACTGACTGTCCCGCAGCCCAAACGGTTTTACTTTTTTTCAGGGCAGGCCTGTTCCCTCAGATCTCAAAACAAAAAGTCCGGTGTGTGGCCCCCTTGACCCTCACCCGGACTTAATTTAGATATTCTTACTGCTTGTCCTTGAAAACCCGATAACAAACCCGATAACGTTCAGCCGTTACCCGGCTATGATGTCTTCTCTTTGGAATCACCGCCGGCGCCCAGCGGGAATCCGCTCCGTGAGGCAAAAGCAGTAAGCTGCCCCTCTGTCTCGGAGCTGGTGCGGTTGCGGAAGCAGACCTTCGCAATCTCCCTGGCTTCAGAAGCCAGTGTGTTCAGTGTGCGGTGCTTCACCTTCAGCAAGGCTTGCGGCGACATGCTCAGCACATGGATCCCCAGCTCCAGCCAGAGCGGCAGTGAGCGCTCGTCTGCGGCCATCTCACCGCATACACTGACATCGATGCCTACGCTGCGTGCCGCATCCACCGTCATGCGGATCATACGCAGCACTCCCGGATGGTACGGATGATACATATGGGCAATCTGCTCATTCATCCGGTCCACAGCCAGTACATACTGCACCAGATCATTCGTGCCGATACTGAAGAAGTCCACTTCCTCCGCCAGCAGGTCGGCAATCATCACTGCGGCCGGAACCTCGATCATTATACCTACCTTCATGTCGCGGTTATACGGTACCCCCCGGCTATCCAGCTCGCTCTTTACCTCGTTCAACACTGCTTTGGCCGCCTGCACCTCTTCGACAGAAGAGATCATCGGGAACATCATCCGGACATTGCCGTAATGACTGGCCCGCAGAATGGCTGTAATCTGGGTTTTGAACATGTCCTTGCGGTCCAGGCTGATCCGGATGGCCCGGTAGCCGAGGAACGGGTTCTGCTCCTCCGGCAGCTGGAAGTAATCCAGATGCTTGTCTCCCCCGATATCAAGCGTACGGATGACTACGGTCTCCTTGCCGACTTTTTCCGCAACCAGCTTATAGACTTCGAACTGTTCATCCTCTGTCGGAAATGTACTACGGTCCATGTACAGAAACTCTGTACGGAACAGTCCCACTCCCTCGGCCCCGTATTTCAGTGCCATGTTCAGCTCCTTCACGGAACTGATATTGCCGGCCAGCCGCAGAGACACACCGTCCTTCGTCACCGCTTCGACGGTTGCAAGCAGCTCCAATTGCTCCCGCTTCCGCTGCTGCTTCGCACGTCTGGTGTTGAAGTCCAGCAGTGTGGATTCATCTGGATGAATCATAACCGCCCCGGTCTCCCCATCGAGCACCAGCATGTCCCCTGTCTGGATAGGAGTCAGGATCTTGTTCTCCAGGCCTGCCACCAGCGGAATGCCGAGCGCACGGGCCATGATGGAGGAATGCGAGGTTTTGCCGCCCATCATCGTCACGATGCCCAGCACATACGCCGGATTCAAATGCGCCAGCTGTGAGGGGGACAGCTCCTTCGCTACCAGAATATACGGCTGGGTATCCGACGGCAGAGTGACCTCCGGCGCACCCAGGAGATGCTTCAGCAGGCGGTTGCCGACATCCTTGATATCCACCGCACGTTCTTTCATATATTCATCGTCGAGCAAATCGAACATCGCCACGAAGTGGTCGATCGCTTCCTTGACCGCCACCTCGGCTGCCTTGTATTGGCGTTCGATAATGCCGCGGATTTCGCTCATGAACACCGGATCATCCAGGATCGCCAGATGGGCATCGAAAATGCTCGATTCCTCCGGTCCGACGACCTCGCGGAATTCTTTTTTGATAAACTCGATTTCGTCCTTGGAGGTCCGAATGCCTTCGTACAACCGTTCGAACTCCTTAGCCAGATCCACCGGATTCACCTGAGTGTCCGGCAGACTCCATTCCCAGTTCGGCAAGACAAAGGCCTTCCCAATGGCAACACCTGCTGCGGCGCCTACGCCTTGTATCATGCTTCGATCCCTCCAACATTGCTTTCATGTAGTACCACGGACATGACGGAAGACTGCCCCTTTTTCACGTTTTTGAATGGCGCGTAGCTCCAGGATTTGACCCGGTCCGGGTTGGTAATCACCATCGGTGTCGCCAGCGAAGCGGCATGCTCCTTCAAGAAGGCCAGATCAAACTTGACGAGCAGCTGCCCCGGCTCCACGCTGTCCCCTTCCTGTACAAGCGCCTCAAACGGCCCTTTAAGCTGCGAAGTGTCGATCCCGATATGCATGAGCACCTCCAGCCCTTCGGGCGTAGCAATGCCCACTGCGTGCATCGTAGGGTATACGTGCATCACCTTGCCGAATACAGGCGAGACCAGCTCTCCCTTTTCCGGGACAAAGGCCACTCCATCCCCCACCAGCTTCGCGGCAAAAATATGATCCGGCACCTCTTCAATCGGCATCATCCGCCCCTGGATTGGTGCACTGAACAGCACCTGCGGCAGATCGCGCAGCATCAGCTTGTCGATCTCTTCGCGAATCAGCTCCGAATACGTCCCGAAGACGACCTGCACATTGCCGCCGCCCAGCTTGATAATGCCTGCGGAGCCCAGCCCCTTAAGTGCACCTGTATCTATGAAGCGGTCGTTATGCACTGTTAATCTCAGCCGGGTGATGCAGGCCTGCACCTGCACAATGTTCTCCTTACCGCCCAGCGCCTCCAGAATCAGCGGAGCCTGATACGGGATATTGCCCGCCCAGTCGCCCAGCTCCGAGCCTTCCTCACGGCCCGGCGTAGGAATCTGGAACCGGCGGATCGCCCAGCGGAACACGTTATAATAGACAATGCCATAGCCGATCCCGATGGGAATCAGCAGCCAGGCCCGCTGGGACAGATGCATGTTGAGGAAGAAGTCGATGGTCCCCGCCGAATAGGAGAAGCCGTGATGAATCCCGAGCGAGTAGGTCAGCACCATGGCAAGCCCGGACATGACCACATGCAGCGCAAACAAATACGGCGACGCGAACAGGAAGGCGAATTCGATCTGCTCCGACACACCGGTCAAAAAGCACACTAAAGCTGCACGCAAAAAAGTCTTCTTGATCTTGGGCTTGAGGTCCTCTCGCGCTTCCTGAATGATTGCAAAGGCAATTGCGGGCAGGGCGAACATCATAATCGGGAACAGTCCGGCCATGAACACACCCGCTGTAGGATCACCGGCAAAAAAGCGCGGCAAATCCCCCTGTACGACTGCACTGCCGTCAGGCGTCGTAAAGGAGCCCAATTGGAACCAGAACACATTATTCAGAATATGGTGCAGGCCAAAGGCCGTCAGCACCCTGTACAGCACCCCGTAGACGAACACTCCATAGCCGCCGGTCACCTGCACTACCCTGAACAGCTCATTAAGCAACTCCTGTAGTAGCGGAGACACTCCGAGCATGACCCAGGCGAACAGCGCCGAGAATAAGCCCATGAACAGCAAAACAAAACGCGACCCGCCAAAAAACTGGATCGCCTCCGGCAGCTTGATATTCTTAAACCGGTTATGCGCTACACCGGCTACAATCCCCAGGATAATCCCAATTAATGTTGCAGGCTGTACAGCCCCGTCTCCCATGTTGGACACAATCCGGTCATAAGTGAACATCCCTGCGAGTGCGGCCAGTCCGGCCGGTCCGGCCTGATTGGACAACCCCCACGCCACACCGACAGCAAACAAATAAGGCATGAAATAGAATATTCCTTGCCCCGCGTACGTCGTCACTTCGGATACCGAAGAAAGTCCCCATGCAGACCACGGTAAGCTGCCCAGACTCAGCAGAATCGCTGCCGCCGGAAGCACCATGGTAGGAAGCATAATGGCTCTGCCCAACTGCTGCAAAGATCCGAGCCAATTCAAGGCGACCCTCTCCTTTCTTTCTATATTGAATGGTAAGCGTTACAGCAGTTTTTGTCAAAAGAATCTGGGGATGAAGAGGAGGTGAAGCGCGCTAAGAAGACGGCACCGTCAGCACCCTTCGCACCCTTCGCACCCTTCGCACCCTTCGCACCCTTCGCACCCGCTAAAGTGTAGCATGAGCATAGACAGCCTACCAATAGAGCGGTGATTGTATTTTGTACAACAGATTGGCCGAAATTCCGCTCATATCCACGATCTATTGTATTTCGTACATTAGAATTCTCAGAATTACATCATAACCAACCATAAATCAAAATTCTACTGTATAAAATGCAACAGAAGCTCGAAATCGCGGGTTTAGACTAAATTCTAATGTACAAAATACATTCACACTGGTGCGGCTGCGACTATTCAAATCCTTTTAAACAATGATGTCCCGTTTTCTCACCAACTCTGATCCTGATGCATGGGTCTAAGTACATAGGATCTTATCCCTCTTCCGCCAGCCACAGGCTGGAGCAGTCCTTTCTCGCTCAGAACGCTCAACAGTTTGCGTGCCGTTCTAAAGTTAATCTCGAAATAATCCGTTACATCTTTAGGACGAAGTGGTCTGCCCATCTGCCAGGCTAAACGTAACACGTCTTTTTCTCCAGACAACAGTTGTTCTCCGGCCACCCTGCTCCGCGCCAAATATGGCGCCAGCGCCAGCTGCAGCAGCATCCGGCACACTTCGGGACGCTGCTGGATGTCGTCGAACGAGAAGTGCAGCATCTTCCAGCCCATCCCGGTCAGGAAGGTGTCCCGGTTAAGCGCATAGTTGAACTTCTCCCGGTCCATATCCTTGATATGGCTCTGATAGCCGTCACACTCAATCCCGAAGCGGGTCCCGTTCTGCGGCAGAAAGGCAAAATCCAGAAACTGCGATTTCCGATTCCAGTCATACACCTCATATTCCGGGTGCAGCTGCTCCAGTGACTCGAATAGCGGCCACCATACATTCTGCAGAAATAACTTCTCCGCAAAGTTATGTCCGCGCAGCAGCCTCCCCCGGCGTTCCCCCGTTCTTCCATTCGTATGTGCCTCTATAAAGTTGCTGTGTGCCTGCCCAAATTCCATATCTACTTCCCCCTCCCTGAAAATACAAAAAACGCCCTTTCCCCATTTAAAATGGAGTAAAGGACGTTCTTCGTCTGTGTCAAGTATAGAAATACTTATTAGTGAAAACTAATCGAGAATGCAGCAACCAGGTCTGAGGTACGTTTGGCAAAATTTAATCTGGATAGCTCTGAACTACAAGTATATCCGGCATCTGTGTACCTGATCATGCATACGATTCGTCTTACCCCCGGCTCCGGCCCTTCATCGTGATCGCTTCCTCCACCTTGATGCAGCGGTCCATGATCGCGATCATGTCATGTGCAGCGGCGATGTCCGCTGCCTCCTGACTGATGATACCCTGCTGCAGCCAGAGCACGCGTGCGCCGATATCAGCAGCCTCCTGCGCAACAGCCGCGCAGTATTCACTGCGGCGGAACACATTCACAATATCCACCGGCTCAGGAATCTCCGCCAGCGTATGGTAGCATTTCTCGCCCAGGATCTCACCCTCTACCGACGGATTCACCGGAATAATCCGGTAGCCCCGGCTCTGCATAGCACCGGCTACCATATATGAGGTGCGATCTGTTTTGTCGGATAGGCCAACTACGGCAATATTGCCTGCTGCAGCCAGAATCTCGCCGATCTCTTCCCTGCTCGGGTTCTCAAAGCTCATGTGTATTACCCCTTCCCGTTGATTGCGCATCTGGTATCTCCTGCCAACTCCACTATGAGTTATTGTAGCGGGTTACCACGGCACATACCAGATTCGGCTATAACTACATCATACCGCGCATCAGGAAAAGTTCCAAATCTGAACCGTCCGCATGATCCCACTGTATTGATAGCTAAGGTAAGGTTTAAATGCTCTGTAACGTACGCTCGCTGCGCGGCAGCCATTTCAGTTCACAGTACATAGCCATACCATATGAACGGAATCCGGTCCCCAGTAATCCTGCACTGCTGTATAGGGCGTTCCGAATTTCCGCAGCCATCTGTCCTGGGCCCGCTTATATCCGCTGTCCAGGCAGAATTCGGAAATTCCCCGCTTTCTGAGAAAGGCCATGACCTCCTCAATTAAAGCTGAGCCCACACCCTGCCCCTGAAATTCAGGCAGGACATACAGGCTTCCCAGCTCACCGACAGCCGATAGGCGGTTATCGGTGCACTTCCGTATGTCCTCTCCGCAAGGCGAATAAGAAACAGTGCCGATTACCGCTCCGCCGCTTCTAGCCAGCCAGAAATACACATCCGTATCCTGCGGATTCAGCGCAGCATTGGCCATCTGTATCTTGGCTGCGGTCTCCTGCCGGATGTCTGCCTGCAGGTGACCCAATCCTTCCCGTTCGAAGGCGTCGGCGATCGTCACCTTGAACAGCTTCGATACGGAAGGGATGTCCTTCGGAGCAAGAGGTGTGATGCTTAATGAATCTAAAGTGCTCACTTCACCCATTCCACATCCGCACCCAGCAAGCGCAGGTGATCGAAATACTGCGGATAGGACTTCGCCACATGATGGGCATCCTTGATGAGCAGTGGCTGGCGGGCCCGCAGCCCTACTACAGTAAGCGCCATAATCACACGGTGGTCATAGTGGGCATTAATCGTTACGCCGCCTTCCACGCCTTCCGGTGTGCCATGCACAATGATCTCGTCCCGGCGTTCCTCGACCTTCGCACCGGCCCGGGTCAGCTCTGCCAGATAGTCCGTGATGCGGTCGCATTCCTTGTAGCGCAGATTCTCCACATTATAGAAACGTGAGGTCCCTTCGGCAAAAACCGCCGCGGCCACCATAGCCAGGACAGCATCAGTTGCCGCATCGCCGTCGAATTCCACCGCCTTCAGAATACCGTTCCCCTGCACATGCACTGTTCCGTTCTCATGGGTGAGCGGCACCTCCATCATCCGCAGCACATCAACAATGGCCCGCTCCCCCTGCTTGCTTCTCTCAGCCAGCCGGTGAATGGTCACATCCGACTTCGTCACCGCTGCGGCCGCAAGCACTGCGGCTGATCCCGGATAATCGCCTTGCACCGTATAGGTCTTGGCAGCATAGGTCTGGCGTCCAGGCACCTTGAAGGACATATAATCGTCCGCCGCATGTACGATAATCCCTGCCTGCTCCAGCACCTCCAGCGTCTGCCCGATAACCACCTTGGATTTCAGATCATCCAGCACGATGATCTCACTGTCTTCTTCAAGCAGCGGGGTCAGGAATAAAAGTGCGCTGAGATACTGCGAGCTGACGGCACCGGAGACGGTAATCCGTCCGCCCTGCGGCTTGCCGCCGCGGATCGTAATCGGCAGTCTTCCGTTATTATGCTCTACTTCCACGCCGAGCTGGCCAAGTGCCAGAATCAGGTCGTCATGCGGCCGCTTGCCCAGAGAATCGGGATACGTATTCACGAAAGTAACCTCCGGGCTAAGCGCAGCCACCGCCATCAGAAACCGGAGGACTGCGCCGGCATTCCCTACATTCAGCTCCTTGACGTCACGGGGATGGCGGCCGAACCCCTGTACTACGATTTTCTCATCATCTTCGGTCAGGACTGCACCGAGATCAGCGATACATCTGCGGATCGCGTCGCTGTCCTCGCTGTGGGCAGGATGGTAGATCGTGCTGACTCCTTCAGAGAGAGCGGCTACCAGCAGGTAACGCGTGGTGTAGTTTTTGGAGGACAGGGCTCCGAATTCTCCTTGCAGCGTCGGCGTAGGCCTAACAATAACGTCCATAGTATAAGCGCTCCTTCATCATATATAGTCTGTATGTACGGTCCTGTTTGACAGGGTAATCCGCAGTTGTGTTATCATTGCGTGAAGAAAGTCCATTCCCATTCAGGCAGAAAAGAGGGTACTATCATGAATAAAATTCCGCAAATTACACCGCAGGAGCTGCGTAAACGGCTCGCTGCCGGCGAAGAGCTTGTACTGATCGACGTCCGTGAAGAGGATGAGGTTGCCTTCGGCATGATTCCCGGTGCGCAGCATATCCCGATGGGCCAGATCCCGCAGCAGACGGACAAGCTTCCGTCAGATACGGAGATCATCTTCATTTGCCGTTCCGGCAACCGCAGCCAGCGGGTCTGTGAATACCTGCAGCAATTCGGCATTCAGGGCTCTAATCTTAGCGGCGGCATGATCGAATGGGATGATACCGAAGCGTAATTGAACATCATCCTGATGCTAAGCGCCAACACACATAAAAGCTCAAGCGCGGTGACGCAGTAAAATGTATTGCGAGACCTCAGCCACATTCAGCTCCGTTGTATCGACCGTGCAATGCGCGAAACGGTAAGCTTCCCTGCGCTGTTCCATAATGGAACGGACCCGGTTTGCCGCATTGCCGGCGAGCAGCGGCCGGTTCTCATCCCCGCTGACCCGTTCAATAATGGTATCCTCCGAAGCTGTAAGGGCCACTACGAATCCATGCTCCAGCATGGCTTCGGCATTCCCCGGCGCAAGCACCGCCCCTCCGCCTGTAGAGATTACTCTGCGCTCTCCCTGCAGCATTTCCTGAAGTACCGCTGATTCAATGCTCCGGAATGCCTGCTCTCCGCCTTCTGCGAAGATATCCGCAATACTGCGGCCTTCTCTTCCCGTAATTACTGCATCCAGATCAACCAGTTCATAATCAAGCTCCTCGGCCAGAATGGCGCCTACTGTGGATTTACCCGTAGCCATCATCCCGACGAGAATGATATTTCGATCGTCCATAACAACCTCCAAGCCGCGACATTTGTCATATCATAACACAGGGTGAAAAGTTTGCACAATGCCGGCAGCCTTCATTTTCAGGCGGGCTGTGCCTGCCATGGCTATGCCTCATGGATGCAAAAAACCCGAAAGCCCTCCGCATGAAGCGGAAAGCATCTCGGGTTCCTGAGCATTAAGCTGAACGCTGCCTGTTACTCTGCCAGCCAGTTGTGGTGGAACACGCCTTCTTTGTCCACACGTTTGAAGGTGTGAGCGCCGAAGTAATCGCGCTGTGCTTGCAGCAGGTTCGCCGGAAGACGTTCTGTACGGTAGCTGTCGTAGTATGCAAGGGCGCTGGAGAATCCCGGAACCGGAATACCCAGAGTTACAGCCGAAGCGATAACCTTGCGCCATGCCGACTGGTAGTTGTCCATAACATCCTTGAAGAACGGATCAAGCAGAAGGTTCTTCAGCTCTGCATTATTGGCATAGGCATCCGTGATGTTCTGCAGGAACCGGGAACGGATGATGCAGCCGCCGCGCCAGATCTTGGCCAGCTCGCCGTATTTCAGATTCCAGCCGTATTCGTCAGAAGCCACACGCAGCTGGGCGAAGCCCTGGGCATACGATACGATCTTGCTGGCGAACAACGCTTTACGCACGTTCTCAATGAATTCAGCCTTGTCACCATCGAATGGAGCCGTAGCAGGGCCGCTTAGCACCTTGCTGGCTTCAACGCGTTCTTCCTTCATGGCAGACAGGAAGCGGGAGAAGACGGATTCGGTAATCATGGACAGCGGAACGCCGAGATCCAGCGAGCTTTGGCTTGTCCACTTGCCGGTACCCTTTTGTCCGGCAGCATCAAGGATTACGTCCACCATCGGCTTGCCGGTCTCTTCGTCATACTGGGCGAAGATATCCTTCGTAATCTCGATCAGATAGCTGTCCAGCTCGCCGTTATTCCACTCTGCGAAGGTGCTGTGCAGCTCCTTGGCATCCAGACCCAGAACGTCCTTGAGCAGGTGGTAGGCTTCGCCGATCAGCTGCATGTCACCGTACTCGATGCCGTTATGCACCATTTTGACATAGTGTCCTGCACCGTCCGGCCCGATATATGTACAGCAAGGCTCTCCGCCCACGTGGGCTGAAATCGCCGTAAGGATAGGTTCAACCAGCTTATACGCACTTTCTTGACCGCCTGGCATAATGGAAGGGCCCTTGAGTGCGCCTTCTTCACCGCCGGATACGCCGGTGCCGACGAAGCGGAAGCCTTTGTCTTCAAGATATTTGCTGCGGCGTACGGTGTCAGGGAAATAAGCGTTACCGCCATCGATGATGATATCGCCTTGATCCAAGTACGGCAGAAGCTGCTCAATGGTGGCATCCGTAGCCTGGCCTGCCTGAACCATGATCAGAATCTTGCGCGGTACTTCCAGTGATTGTACGAACTCTTCAACGGAGAACGTGCCCACCAGGTTCTTGCCTGCTGCTTCTGCAACCAGATCATGTGTCTTCTCCGGGGAACGGTTAAACACGGATACGCTGAAGCCTTTGCTCTCGATGTTAAGAGCCAAATTTTTGCCCATTACCGCCAAGCCAATAACGCCGATTTGTTGTTTTGACATCTGGTTCTCCACCCTTTGCACCCTGTATTTTTGTGAAATCCATTTCTCGCAGTATAAGAATACCACCCTTTGTCAGAGACAGCAAAGTTCTGCCTGCGAAAGAGAGATCAATTTCATTGACAAACTTCGATCCATCAGGGAAATTGCTCACAATGACTATTTTAACGGTTTTGTCCGCAGAAGTGAACCCCCTCCTCCAGAAAGGCACAATAAAAGGACACCCCGTTATGGGATGCCCTTAATCGCAATTATTCACTCAGTGCACTACCACTCCAGCGCTGCCAGCTCCCTGGTCAATTGCTCAAGCCTCACTGTGCTGGCCGCCACCGCTTCCGTATCGCGCTCACGCATAGCTTCATTCAGCAAGTCGAGCTGTTCATCCACGGCAAGCCTGCGGTCACGGATCCGCTCTTCGCCCTCTATGGAGTAGAACAGCTTCGTCAGCTCCTGATCCGACAGCAGCGGCCCCTTCTGGTACAGCACACGCTGCTGATAACCGGAAATCTCCACCAGGCGGATGACTTCACCGAATAAAATATTCTCTATAATGATCTGACGGTCGCGGAAGCGCTTGACAACGGCATGACCTCTCATATCCCCAATCAGCTTCTCCATCCATTCTGACAGGCGCGCATCACGGATCATGTAGTCTCCCACCAGCTTGAAGCCGTCCTTAATCCGCTGGAAGCGCAGCTTCACAAGCTTGCGGCCGGTGCGCACCGAAATAAGAAAAACACTCTCGTTCTCACTCCAGTACAGGGAATAACCTTCCTTGATCAGGTCCTTGATTAGATCCTGGATATGCTCTCTGTCGAACCGCAGCTCCAGATTGCAGTACTCCACTTCATCGTTTTTGTTCACGGCACTCCCCCCTAACTGCTTGATTTAAGCATAGTCAGCTTCACGGCCTAACCTAAGAGTAGAACAGACTGCCGGACCTCCGCTTGCACCTTGATTCTTTGTGTGGCTTACACTTATTTTATACTTCATAATATGTAGCGGTAACTTGGTTTATTGACTATTTTTACCCGTTTTTAGCCTTTTCCAAACGCTGGAACCCGTTTTAGGAGAGTTGGACCAGCCTTTTTATATGCAAAAACAGCAATAAAGCCGCATTGCGCCTCCTTTTCAGGCAGTCTACGGCTTATTGCATTTCCACACCGGTCTACTCCCCCCCCCTGTGTCCGCTCTACTCAGTGCGCCCTGCCGTGCTTCAGCTTCGTCCGGTGGACGATCAGCAGATGCAGGCCGAATAACACAACCATTACTCCCGCGCTGGCCAGAAAAGGGGCACCGTGGCTGACCGTATCCCACAGCTTGCCTGACACCACCGGACCGGCAACCATCCCTGAGCCCTGCAGCGTCAGGAAAAGTCCCCAGACGGTCCCGCGCTCGCCCTCCGGCACCTGCTTGGCCAGGAAGGCGTTCCACGCCGGGAGAATCAGCGCATAGCTGATCCCGACCAGCGCCACCGCCACGAAGGCCAGCGGCAGCCAGCGGACCTGTGAAAAGAAAGCCATGGAGCAGGCTGCCAGCAGGAAGCCGATATTAAGGAAGATGGAGGTGCCGACCTTATCGACCAGCTTCCCGGCGGGTATAAGGGTTAGCACGGTAATCCCTCCCCCGGCAATCAGCAACAGGCTGAACTGGTTGGGGGTGACATACAGTTCCGAACGTGCGAACAAGGTGACCACCGGGGTCATAAGCCCGATCGCAAAAGCCTGCAGGAACAATGCCGGGAACAGCAGGCGGCTTACCTTCAGGGAGGAGGTGACCTGCTGCCAGGTCCGCTTCAGACTCTCCAGGGGCCTTACCGGCTTACGCGGCACCGGTGGCCCCTCCGCCGATATCTCTCGGACAACGCGCGGCGCATGACCGCCGATCTTCGAGGGCAGGAACAGCGCCACGGCTACAACAGCAGCAGCGAAGCCCATCAGCACCAGGAAGACCGTCCGGTAGCCCTGTCCGCCATGATCCATCATGAAGTTGACGATAATCGGACCGACGCCGGTTCCGGCCAGTGAGGCCATCTCCACCGCCCCCATGGCTGCGCCGCTGCTTCCGCTCCGGGTAGAGCCTGCCAGCTCGGTGATGCCGGTCATCGTACAAGGCCACAGCGGCGAGGTGCCGATCCCCAGAATCAGACAGGCGAGGGACAAGCTTACGGCATCTTTGGCATAGATAATCAGCCCGACTGCCACCAGCAGCAGCAGCAGCGCTCCTGTCATCGTCCAGCGGTAGCCGATCCGCTCCATGACCCAGCCGAACGGACTGCGGAACAGGTTATCCCCGAGATACTGCAGCGCGAAGGCGAACCCGACCACCGTTACGGAGAGGCCCAGAATATTCTCCATATAGACCGGCAGCAGAGCTACCAGCAGAGATCCTTTGACGAATTCGACCAGGAAAATAATGATCCACATTTTTAATATGAACGGTGAGGCTAAACTGATATGCATACGTTCCGCTGCTTTGCCAGACATTTCATCACATCCTAGTATTATGTTGATTGATTTGTTATACTGATGCTTGCTCAAGTAGAAATAGGTATTCTGTCCCTCCGGGGACGCCTTTTGCTTCAGCGAAATCAAAAAACCACTCTTCGCGAAAGGTTGTGACAGCATTAAATGAATCAACAAGCTACTCCCCTCTTCACTGCTCTCAAAAAGCATGCCGCCGGAAATCCAGTTCAATTCCATATTCCGGGACATAAGAAGGGGCTAGGGACCGATGCCGAATTCCGTGAGTTTATCGGCGATAACGCTCTATCCATAGATTTGATCAATATTGCACCGCTTGATGATCTTCATCAGCCCACCGGGGTTATTCTTGAAGCTCAGAAGCTGGCTGCAGAGGCTTTCGGCGCCGATTACACGTATTTCAGTGTACAAGGCACGAGCAATGCCATCATGACTATGATCCTCTCTGTCTGCTCAGAAGGAGACAAAATTATTGTGCCGCGCAATATTCACAAATCGGTAATGTCGGCCATTATTTTCTCCGGAGCCAAGCCTATTTTCGTCTCTCCTGTACAGGATGAGAATCTTGGGATAGACCACGGCATAACCACCAGCTCGCTGGAACGGGCTTTAAGGCGCCATCCGGATGCCAAGGGTGTCCTCGTTATCAATCCGACGTATTTCGGCGTATGCGCCGACCTCCGTTCGATTGTCGACCTGGCCCACAGTTACGGGGTTCCCGTACTTGTGGACGAGGCACATGGAGTACTGATTCATTTTCATGAGGACTTACCGGTATCGGCCATGCAGGCCGGTGCAGATATGGCAGCAACCAGTGTGCATAAGCTGGGCGGCTCCATGACGCAGAGCTCGGTACTGAACCTCAATGCCAAGACGGGTCTTGTCAACCCACAGCGGGTACAGACCATTCTCAGCATGCTGACCACCACTTCAACCTCATATATTCTGCTTGCCTCTCTGGATACCTCCAGACGCAACCTTGCCCTGAACGGCCATGAGATGGCGGCGAGAACCATCGCCTTGTCCAATTATGCCCGCAATTCGATCAACGAGATCGAGGGGCTGTACAGCTTCGGCAAAGAAATTCTCGGAACAGAAGCCACCTTCAATCATGATCCGACGAAGCTGAACATTCATGTACGGCATCTGGGTATTACTGGTTACGAGACCGAGAACTGGCTCCGGCAGAAGTATAACATCGAAGTTGAACTCAGCGACATGTATAATATTCTTTGCCTGATTACCCCTGGAGATACTAAGGAATCTGTAGATAAGCTGCTTGCGGCGCTGCAGGTGCTCTCAGCGATCCATTACAGCAAGGGTGAGATCTATGAGCTTAAGGTACAGGTGCCGAATATTCCGCAGCTGGCCCTAATCCCGAGAGATGCCTTCTATGCGGATACGCAGCTGATTCCCTTCCGGGAGTCTGCCGGCTACATTATTGCAGAATTCATCTACGTCTATCCGCCGGGAATTCCTATTCTTCTCCCTGGAGAAGTTATTACCCAGGATAATATCGACTATATCATTGACCATGTAGAAATCGGATTGCCTGTCAAAGGACCCGAGGACCGCAGCATTACCAATATAAAAGTAATCGTCGAAGCAGAGCCGATCTCCTAAGGCTTGTCCTATAGCAGTGCGACATGCAAAACCCCGATACGTATAGAGTATCGGGGTTTTGCATGAATGCCTGAAATCTATTCTTGCTGGGCAAGCAGCTCGTTATAAGCTTCTTCAACAGCTTTCCATTCAGCTTCATCTTCAATGTTGTACAGAACCATTTCCTCGTCTTCTTCTTCCATACGAAGGATGATTCCGTCTGCTTCCGGATTCTCGCGCTCAAGCAGCAGGGCGTACAACTTCTCGCCTACGTCGAACGTTTCTACCAGTACCATTTCTACATCTTCGCCCTGCTCGTTCGTCAAGGTCAGCACAAACTCCTCGTGCTCATGGTCGTGATCATGTCCGCAACCGCATGCTTCACCATGTTCATGGCCATGCTCATGTTTGTGATCGCTCATTGTAATACCTCACTTTAATTGAATTATCCTACATTTGGTATCGTAACACGTAAGATAAGGACAGGTCAATTTGCAGGAGGGACTTAATTTTTGGATGAAGCCGTAACTACCTTCTCGGATACAAGAACGTAATCTCCGTTCTTCGACGCCTTCATGAAGAAGCCTACGCTATATTTGCCCGGTTCCTTGAAATCATAGGTGAACTCCGGTGTGGAGAACCAGAAATCCTCATTCTTGGAGCCGACGGCATCCTCGAGAATATCCTTCACATTCCCGGCAGGATCGGTGATTGCCACCTTCACGGCAGCGATGCTGTCCTTCAGGCTGTCCACCTGCGTCAGAATCTTCATCTTCAGCTTGCCTGTGTTGACATTGCCGAATACCGTGTCGCCTTTGAACAGGACGATATGAACATTCGGCTTGAGGATCGTCACTCTGCCTGAGCCGTCCCAGCTGACGACACCTCCGGCCTCCCTGGCGGGAATATAGGTCTTGCCGTCAATCAAATAGCCGCCGTCGGCTATTTCCTTTCCATTGCTCCATACTTTGATCTTCTGGTTCACAGCGTCCGCGAACAAATAGGAGCTTCCCATCATGAAAAACACAACCGTGCACAGAGCAATTTTTCTCCATCTCATTGTAAAGCCCCTCCAAATAATTCATGCTGTTAATGTATACTGCTATGACTTCGACAAGTTGCGCAGAATTCAGGGATTTATTTCTTTTTGCAGAAGAAAAGAAAAACAAGCCCTTCAGCAACCGGTTTCGGCATGTACAGCAGACCTTAAACGAAGTATTTTCAGAGAAGCCGGAGTCCCCCTTAGCACATAGAAACGGCCGGACTTCAGCGCCTGTAAGACGCCTGTCCGGCCGTTCCCCCTGTTATCTATGCCCGGCTAAAATTGCGGAAGCTGATCCAGATTATTCGTAGGATCTCCATCTGCATCGCCGCGGATATACATTTCGCCGTCTTTGCCCTTAAATACATTGACCCCTGCGATGCTGCCGGACTGAACCTCCTGAAGTGCCTGCTGATAATCCAGCACGCGTCCGGAGGAGGTCTGGAACCCGGTCAGGTCCCCGTCACCGTTACGTTTGGCGGCAATAAAGCGTTCCCGTTCTTGATTCATCACTTAGGATCGTCTCCTTCGCACTAGAATTAGCCAGCTACCCTGGCCCGATTCTAGCTTGTCCATCGCAGCGAAAGAGTATGTACCCGGCAGATTACAGGGCTTTACTCATTCTTACATGAAGAATCCCTGCATCATAGAAGGGCTCCTTGGAGATTACTTCATAGCCGAGCTTGCTGTAAAATGGTTCTGCTTGACACTGGGCATCCAGAATGGAAGCCTGCAGACCCAGCTCACGTGCCCGCTCTTCCATAGCCAGCAGCAGGATACGTCCGCATCCCTTAGCGCGGAAGGCCTCCTGAACGGCAATCCGCTGCATCTTGGCAGTGTCCGCTTTATAATAGATCAGCCGGCCGGTTGCAGCCGACTGCCCGCCCTCCATGAGCAGGAAATGATGCACATGCTCACTAATGGCATCATATTCATCGATCTCCTCTTCTACCGGCACCTTCTGTTCTTCCACAAACACCTTCTTGCGGATCTCCAGCGCCATTTGAAGCTGCTCCTCTGTAGTAACATGTACGATTTCCACTGCCATCTCCCTGGCTCCTCTCTATAGCTCCAATCAATATGGAGCATTATACAGAATTATTAATATCCTGTATAGAGCCTGAGAGCTTCAGGGCAAGGCCCTTGGACAGGGAACCTCCGACCACCTTATTTACGGAGTCTCATAGACCTCCTCGGGAATCGAGCGGTCATACACATCCCGCAGAACCGGCGAGGTCAGGCTATCCCGTGAATTCAGACTCCCGTCCAGTCCGGTCATCCTGTGAACATCCGTATATTCAGGAACCTGCTTACCTGCCGTACATCCGGCGATTCCCAGAAGGAGACATGCTCCAATCCATAAGAGACATACTCTTGCCAACCGCATTGTTGTTAACCTCCTCATCCTTCTCGGCTCTTAACAGCTTTGACGAATCGGGAGGTTCATAAACGAAGCTTTACAGATTTACATTGCCAACTACATGGACAAGATACATCATACCCCCAAGAACTCCGGCAAGGACAAAATACGCGGCCCCATATCTCCAGCGGGTAGCAGCCGGTACTTCATAGTACTTGTCATTGTCATATACCGTGAAGCTGATCTCACAGGTCATCTTCATCTGCAGGCTGGCATCCACATACAGCTGATCGAGCTGCACGACTTTGACTTTTCCGATCAGCGACTGCACCGGCATGGTCGTCGTTCCATAGTAATCCAGGTTATCCCAGCGTACGCCGACAAACTGCTGGCGGTTCAAATCACTGTAGGTGGTGAACGGCAGCTCCCGCTTATGCTCGGGGCCGGGGATCAGATATCCTTGCTCCTGCAGATCCCCGATGGGGATCAGGAAGCTTTTGAGCACAGTATGCATCTGATTCTTCGTCCTTCGGCTGATGTACTTCTTATACATATCATAAGCGAACATTACCCAGATGATGGAGAACAGGATGGATTTCAGATAAATAATTACAGCCAGGCCGCCAACGAGCCCTACTAGCCATAACCAGCGTGTTACCGCCGTGGCAATTCGCCCCCCATCCAGCGGATGGATCGGCAGCAGGTTAATCAAGTTAAGCAAGAACCCGACGTATGCCAGCGAGTATAACAAAGGACTATGATAATAATAAGCCGCTCCGAATACTACAACCGCACCAATACTCCCGAGTATAGGGCCGCCAAAAGCGACATAAGCTTCCTGTCTGGCATCCAGCGGCTGCCGCTTCATCGTAATGAGTGCACCCATAAACGGAATAAACAGCGGCGCGCTCACCGGCAACCCAATCCGCTTGGCAGCGATCACATGGCCGATCTCATGAACGAACATTAAGGCAACGAAGCCCACCGCGAATTGCCATGGCGAGATCAGGGCATAAGCCCAGATGGATACCATCATGGAGATCAGCGGACCTGCGATTTTACCCAGCTTAAGCAGAGAGATAATGGCTTTTCCCTTAAGCAGCAGCAGTACTGCCCCACTCCCCAGCCACCCCCATGCGCCCGAGCTTTTTTTCTCCTGTTTGTTTTCCTGCAATAGTCTCAATCTCCTTTTGATCACTGTGTCGCTTCACTTCCAGGCCACGGATGAGGCACTCCTCTGCTTCCCGTTAGCCCTTACTCTCTACTGTCGCACAGGAGTGCAGTGGATTGCAAATAGACTTACGGTGTTGACAAATCTCCCGGCCTGCGTATATGATATCCAGTAATTAGGATAACCACAATAGCTGCGAAGAGAAAGAGTACCCTGGCAATTCTTCCACAGAGAGCTCCGGATGGTGAAAAGGAGCAAAGAAAACCCTCGGGAATATGGTCTCAGAGCTGCGCACCGAACCCCGGCATGAACGGGTCGTAGGCTGCGCCGGAACCCGCATCCGTTACCATGCTAGGGTATACCCGCTTTAATCTGCGGACGTACCTGAAGAGGTGGATGCCGCGAGGCATTGATGAATTTGGGTGGTAACACGTGAGCACAGGCTCTCGTCCCTTTAGGGGATGAGTGCCTTTTTTGCGTCCACATAATTTAAGGAGGAGAGAAATATGACTAACATTTTTATTGGAGGGGCTTGGCCTTATGCCAACGGCTCCCTGCATCTGGGCAGACTCGCCAGCATTCTTCCGGGAGATATTCTGGCCCGCTACCACCGTGCTAAAGGTGATGCTGTGCTCTATGTATCCGGCAGTGACTGTCACGGTACCCCCGTTGCTGTACAGGCGGCGCAGGAGGGGGTATCGCCGGGTGAATTCGCCAGCCGGTATCATGAGGAGTTCGCCGATTGCTTCCGTGCCTTAGGCTTCACCTATGACTTGTATACCCGGACCGATCAGGCCCATCACCACAGTACGGTGCAGGAGCTGTTCCTTAAGCTGCTGGATCACGGATATCTGTACCAAAAACCCGGTCTCCAGTGCTATTGTGAGCAGGACCAGCGCTTCTTGCCGGACCGTTATGTCAATGGCCTCTGCCCGGTCTGCGGACAGCAGGCCCGGGGGGACCAATGCGATTACTGTTCAACGATTCTCGATCCGGTGGATCTGTTGGAGCGCACCTGTGTCCTCTGCGGCTCTACGCCTGTGCTGCGCTCTACTCAGCATTACTATCTGTCGCTGTCCAGCTTCCAGCAAGCACTCACAGAATATGCTGATTCCGCGCAGGGCTGGAGAGACAATGCCGTCCGTCTAACCCGCAGATATCTGCAGGAAGGCCTGCAGGACCGCGCAGCAACACGCGATCTGGACTGGGGCGTGGATGTCCCCATTGAAGGCTTCGCAGACAAGAAAATCTATGTCTGGATCGAAGCCGTTAGCGGCTATCTGTCTGCCAGCAAACAGTGGGCGGAGCAGACCGGAGGACGCTGGGAGGAGTTCTGGTCCGTACCATCCGGGCAGGATAACGATGGGCAGCCGCCTATAACCGCTTACTATGTGCACGGGAAGGACAATATTCCTTTTCACAGCCTGATCTGGCCCGCCATCCTGCTGGGAGCTGAGGAGCTGCATCTGCCGGACCGGATCTTCTCTTCGGAGTATCTGACCCTGGAAGGACAGAAATTCTCCACCAGCCGCAACTGGGCGGTCTGGGTGCCGGATATTCTCAGCCGGTATGACCCTGACTCGGTCCGTTATTTCCTGACTGCGAACGGCCCCGAGAAGCGCGATGCCGACTTCTCCTGGAGAGAGTTCATCTACAGCCATAACAGCGAGCTGCTGGGCGCATTCGGCAATTTCGTCAACCGCAGCCTCGTATTCGTGAATAAGTTCTGGAAGGGCAGAGTTCCAGATGGAGTCTTGGACGAAGCATGGGTTAGCAGTCTGGAGCAGCTGTATAAGGAGGCAGGAAGGTTAATTGAAGCCGGACATTTCAAGGAAGCCCTGGAGTTCATCTTCTCGCATATCCGCCAGGCCAACAAGTATTTCGATCAGCAGCAGCCATGGCTCCAGATCAAGCATGATCCTGCGGCCGGGGCTAACACGCTGTACACCTGTGTTCAGATTATTGCCAATCTGTCTAACCTGCTGAACCCGTTCCTCCCCTTCTCCTGCGAGAAGATTAGAGGCTTCCTGTCCATAGAACAGCCTGTATGGCATCCGGTATCCGTCCTTGCAGAGCAGCCTATATCGGAGCTTGAATTACTGTTTGAGCGGATAGATGTAGAGCGCATAGAGGAGGAAATAGAGCGGATGAAAGACAAAAGCGTCCTGCCTCTCATACCGCTCACGAGAGCAAGCGGCGAAGGCAGGAACGCTCCAGGGGCTTAATATTGATGAATACACAGCGGCTGTCCGCTCTGTGTGATAACTTAGTTCTGGCCGGGGTAACGTGCTCCGGCTGCAATACCTTGCGGGGATATCCGTTCAATCCGGGCGAGATCCTCTGCCGTCAATGTAACCTGAAGCGCTCCGAGGTTCTCTTGTACCCGCTCCAGCCGCTTGGTGCCGGGAATCGGCACGATCTGCTCCCCTTGTGCAAGAAGCCAGGCCAGCGCAAGCTGTGCCGGGGCGCAGCCCTTCTCGGCTGCCATCTGCCCGATCAGCGAGACGACCTCCAGGTTCCGGATGAAGTTCTCTCCCTGGAACCGCGGGTAATGGCGGCGGTAATCATCCTCCGGCAGATCCTCGAAGCTCTTGATCTGTCCAGTCAGAAAACCGCGGCCCAGCGGGCTATAAGGAACGAAGCCGATGCCCAGCTCCTTGACCAGCGGCAGAATCTCATCCTCCACCTCCCGGCTCCAGAGCGAATACTCTGTCTGCAGGGCGGTCAACGGATGCACCGCATGTGCCCGGCGGATCAGTTCAGGCGAAGCCTCGGATAAGCCGATATAGCGGATCTTCCCTTCCTTGACGAGGTCAGCCAGGGTGCCGGCGGTTTCCTCAATAGGGATGTTCGGATCGGGACGGTGCTGATAGTACAGATCGATATAATCTGTGCCGAGTTGATAGAGGCTGGCATCTACGGATTTTTTGATATAGGCCGGGTCTCCCTTGGGTCCCTGAGTATGCGTAATGCCGAATTTGGTCGCAATCACAGCCCGATCTCTCCGGCCCTTAAGCGCCCGCCCGAGAAGCCGTTCATTGCCGCCGAAGCGCTGCTGCTCGAAGGCTCCATAGATATCCGCTGTGTCCAGCAGAGTTACGCCCAGATCAAGCGCGCCATGAATGGTTCGTACAGACTCTTCATTATCCGGCATCATCATCGTTCCGAGTCCCAGAGCCGATACGATCAGCCCTTCGTTCCCAAGTGTTCTTGTGTGCATATGGTTGCCTCCTCTTGTCCCTGTAATAGATCTTATGAACATGACCTTATTTTAACCGTCCTGCCGTGGAGCAGCCACAGTACGTTCATGCTAGTAAGATCATTACCAGGGAGCAGCAGACCAGTAAGATATGCGCCTTCAGGTGATCCTCTACTACGTTATGACAGGGGTATAGATACAAATATGCAGACCCGGGTGATCCGCCAGATTCGCCATCGAATTGATATCGTAGACTACAGGCTGGCTCGTGCCAAGACTCTCTATGACCACACGGTTGACCTTCTTGCCTTGAATATTGTGCTGCTTCCACATCTCAGCGAAATCCGCACTGTCCTCCAAGAGCTGATCGACCATTTCCTTGTACCAGGGATCGTGCAGGTTCATGTCATAATAGGTTCTGTACACCCCTACTGAATAGAGAGCGAACTCCTCCCAATTCAGCATCCGGCAGCGCAGCTCCGGATCCAGGAACAGAAGACGCATCATAATGCGCTCTGAAGTATGCAGACTGCCGAAATCACTAAGGACTTCACTCGCCCTATCATTCCAGGCCAGTACCTCAGACCGCTCATTCGTAATAAAAGACGGATAAGTCAATTGGCGGATAATATCCCGCCACTGCGGATTCAGCTCCGGACTGGCTGTATCTATAGAAGCAAGTGTATCCGGCAAGCCCGGATTCCATAGCTCGAACAGATGCTTGCGCTCATCTGCCGACAACCGCAGCGCCTGACTGAGACTCTCCATGACCTCTCTGGAGGCGGTAACCTCCCTGCCTTGCTCCAGCCAAGTATAATAGGTGCTGCTGAGACCAGCCAGAACCGCAACCTCCTCCCGACGCAGCCCTGGTGTTCTGCGCTGACTGTTCGTTTCCTTGATCCCTACAGCTTCAGGCTGCAGACGTTCCCGGCGTGATCTCAGGTAGTCGCCAAGACGCCTAAACCTTGTAATCTCGTAACTCATGAGCTGGGCTTCCTTTCCGCATTACAATTGATTCACAGGTACTTCACATGTTCACATACTCTCTGATATAGCGTGGGGTAAATCCCCGGGTATGTCACCGCCTGCGGCAGCTCGCTGAAGCTTCGAAGCTCCGCCATTTCGTACGGGGGCAAATTTCCGAACCTTTTGACATCTGCATAATACAACATCCCGTAGCTCTCTGCCAGTTCACTACTTCTGACAGAATAGATGCATAACGGATGCAGCTCGTATTCTTCAGCGCCTGTCTCTTCATACAACTCTCTTACCGCAGCTTCCCCGGGACTCTCGCCCGCCTCAATATGCCCGCCGGCAAATTCCCATGTAGACCGCTCACGGTGCCGCACCAGTACCCAATCCTTCCCTTGCTTCATAAAAATCACTACATACTTGAGACTCACCCCAGGGCACTCCGCTTCATGCAATGTTACGATCATGATAGAATTCCACCTTTTATGTTGGTTAAGGAACTTCCTTGCAACTGCCATTATTGTAGTATTGTATGGATTGGGTGTCGTGGGTTTTTGTCACTGCGGCGGTGTGACAGGGTCGTGCTTAACGGTATCATCTATGCGTATTAAAAAATCTCTTGCCATTCCCTCACGTCCTGTGTTATTATAAATTTCGTTGCAGGACGGTAGCTCAGCGGGAGAGCACTATCTTGACAGGGTAGGGGTCATGGGTTCGAACCCCATCCGTCCTATAAATGGAAAGCCTTAAAGAAACGAAGCCGATCATATGATCGGCTTCGTTTTTCTTTGTTATCATTGCAGCAGTTTTAAATTTTGAATTCCATTGCCCCATTGCCAAGAGCTTTCTAGCAGTTTCTCTTTTTTCTCATCGGTTCATTCATGGTCAGTGTCTACCCATTTGTGATTTCAAGCTTAAAACTTCTTGCTCTGAGAGGCCTGAGGCTCTAACAATAATTGAGGTTTCCACTCCAAGAGCAAGAAGTTCACGCACCATTGTCTCTGCCTTTTTTCGCTCACCTTCTGCTCGTCCCTCTGCTCGCCCCTCAGCAATACCCTCAGCTCGTCCCTCAGCTCGCCCCTCAGCCTTAGCACCATTCATTCGTGATGCCTCATCACGCAAATACTTCATCCGGGCTTCATACTCCATCCTTGTAGCGGCATCCTGACTCAGGAACTCCAGCGTATCCATTGCTTTTTTCAACATCGGTTCATTCATGGTCAGCACCTCCCAATTTGGTTGTTCAACACCCTTCAGGAATAACAGCCAGTTGATCAGACCACCAGTTAATGGAACGGCCTGCTCCTCAAGCTTTGTTAATTCCATCACATGAATCTCCAGATCGTTGTTCAACTGAATTCCGGTGTGATCTTCCCGAAGATGAAACACATTATGATGGCGGTCATTAGGAAGACAGGAATAGTTCAGTATATTGATCGTCACACACTTCTTCAATTGACTGTAATCGTCGCCTTTTTGAATTTGGTGGTAATACATCTCGCTCCAGTAGAACAGTGTCCGCTTCTCCATATTGTATGGATTAAACAGCTGCATTTCGATGTTGATCCGTTTGCCCTCAGCCGTCTTGGCCTTGATGTCCAGAATAGACTGTTTATCCGCTGGAGCATCCTTATCAGTGTACGGATTCATTAATACAATCTCTGTCAGCGGGGGTTCGCCTGCCTCCATAAAGGTACTGTTGAGGAAGGCCAGCAGGACATCCTTGTTATTCTCACTGCCGAAAATTTTCTTGAAGATAAAGTCATTCCGTGCGTCGAGTAGTTCCACGATTATCACTCCAATCATATACATTGATTATATCATGGCAGAACTACTCGTTGTAGAAAAAGCCAGCCTTTGGGGCCCCATATACTGCTATTCTGTCCCCAAGACTCAAAGAAACATACTAGCACATGCTTGATCGTCAGCCCTCCCCCTTTTACCTTAACGTGATCGCCATTCGCTTATCCACCAATACGACGGCGTCTGCTTGACCCTTACCGTTGAACATGGCTGAAATCACATATATTTTCGTGTCATCTTCCGCTTTCGCCACCCACTCTTTCTCCTGCAAATATCGCTTGTTGGTGGCATCGTAAGCATAATCCAGGTTGCGCTCCATCTCCTTCAGATATTGATCGCCATAGATTTGTTTGAAGTCATCCTTAGACATGCCAATTTTAAAACCGCCAGTGGTTTCATATGTATCTTTCGATTCCTCTGCCAGAGTAATCCCTGCCACTTTATCCTCCCGGTACATAATCCTCACGCCAGAGCTATACATGACTGAATTCGCAATATCCTTATCCTCCCCCTTACCCAATACCTCTTCCGCTTCTGCACGGCTCATTCCATACTCAACAACGGCTTTATGATCGTTCACCTTTTGGATGGCTAAGTCTTTAGTGGTTACCCCGTCTTTGGAATCCCCACAAGCTGTCAATACGAACAAGAACAATACTACCAGTAACATTTTTCTCATAATACCCTCCCAGATGTTTTTATCTAAAGTTTACCATGTCAGGAGGAATACGAAACAGGCGCGTCCCTGATTAACATTCTCCCCTGTATTCTATATAATAGAGACAGCTTACACACGGAAAGGACTGAACTATGCGCAGATATCAATAGTTGTACCTCACCAATACCATATATATTTAATGGAGGTAACTTATTGATGATTACAGAATTACAAACCGAGAGATTAGTATTAAGACAAATGCGCACCGCCGATTCAGCCAGCCTGTTCCCGATCTGGTCCGATCCTGAAGTCACCCGGTTCATGAATATCAGCAGCTTCACGGATGAGAGTCAGGCCGTGGAGATGATTGAGCTGCTTCATAAGTTAGCTACCGAGAATCAGGCGATCCGCTATTCCATCACGGAAGCAGAATCCGGCCGGATTATCGGCTCCTGTGGTTTCAATGCGCTGGACTATGACAATGCCAAAACAGAGATCGGTTATGACCTTAGCCGCGAGTGCTGGGGAAAAGGATATGTGCCTGAAGCCCTTCGCGCACTAATTGATTATGCGTTCGATACACTGGGCTTCAATAGAATTGAAGCAAAGGTCGAGCCTGCTAATATCAATTCTATTAAGGTACTGCAGAAATTAAACTTTTCGCTGGAAGGAATATTGAGACAGAGTGAGCGGTCCAAAGAAACATTCATTGATCTGTGTATGTATTCCAGATTAGCTACAGATTAAGCTGACATGAATACAGGCTGACCCGGGCGCTACAAAATGAACTGCGCTGGGTCAGCCTTATTTTATATACAAACCTCCAAAAAAATAAGCTACCACTGGGGCAGCTCCACTACTTGAATATCCGATGCGGATGTTTTTACGTATTTGAGAATTTCTTTATAGCCCTTCTCTGACAGAAAACACTTTTGCTCGACTCCTCTGTGGTCTTCCCCAAAATAAGCAATATGAAACGTCTTATCCAGCTGGATAATGTTAGAAACCTGAATTAACGTGTTTCTATCTGCTAGAACGAAATTATATCCTGAACTGGCCAGGGTATTAAGCCAATATTTCAGCGTACCTACTGTATAAAAGGTCTGATCGTACGTATGGACAATGATCCGATAGATAGTCCGTTCAAATTCCATAAACGTTATTTTTGCAATATCGAGTGAGAATACACCAGTGTTTCCCTCTGTGTCTCTAGTAACAGATATCGTGCTCAAAGGGATCAACTCCAATGTTATTTAAGTAACTCTTCAGGAACCTCCGGTTGATTAATGTATAATACACTTGCTGTAACCAACACGATAAGGGCAGCCAAGGCGGACAAACCAGAAGCAAGCTTATACACTACTTTGCGCTGCAAAGCTCTCATTGTCAGATGTTCACCTCCCTTCTAGCTATAATCAGACTGATGGATTGCGCCAAAAAGCTGGCTGCGATAACAGATGAGCCTATAACGATATTGGCAGCTACCAGCAGTAACGCCACGATTCTCAGCTTAGGCCAGTGCCGCCTCGGAATCCGGGTCTGTCGTTCAATCCCAATGGGCGCCAGCCACAGAACTATTAACAGACTCGCTGCATTCAATAACATAACGTAGAAGGAGCTAAGCTCCACGAAGGACAGTACTGTGAACAAGCTTACCGTAAACAAGACACAGGCTATACCAGACTTTAGATGGACCCCGCCCGACGCCTGACGTAATACGGCAAAGGAGATCAGAATCTGCAGAGCTTCACTTGTCCTGCCTGTCAAAAGGGATACTACCAGCGTCAGCCCAATAATAAACACCACATTAAGCACTACGCTAATAGCAAATTTCAGGACAGCGTAGGATGCCGGGTGCTCAGGTACGATATTTTTAATCGTAAATGCCAGCTTGCCGGACATGAATTCAAGCATCTTCCCGCTCCCTCCGGGTGGAATAATATAGAAGGAATACAGTCATCACCAGGAAAATCAAGGCATTTAGCAGAATATCATTATAGTAGAGTAGCACTGAAATCCCTATTACGAAGCCGAAAATCAGCAGAGACAGCAGGATATCTTCTATCTTAAAGCGGAGTTTATCCAAGTCGAACGTGAAGCCCTTGCCTTTGCGGTACAGAAGCCCAAAAATACCGAACACCGCTGCCGCAGTCGCTACCTGCAGAAAATATCCGTTCGCGGTACTACCAATATTCGATATAGATCCAAACATGAGCAGGGTGAGCAGCGTCTGAATCCCGGCAAAAATAGCAAATCCTGATATTGTTGCGATGATGGATAGAATGAGCGGCATCCTCACCACCGCAGCGAAAAAGAAGATAAAAATCAAGATTAAAACAAGTGGTGCAACATTCGACATGCCCAGTTCATTGCGTAACAGATAGCTTTGCAGATTGTTCAGCAAGATGACAAATAAAGCCTGCCAGATGTACCATCTCCACTTGAATCTATAGAGAGACATAATCAGATAATAGAGCGCAAGCGTCTCTATCGTTGAGAAAAACATAAATCCTACAGGTTCCCACGACAAACCATAACACCGCCTGACTAATTTTCGTTCACAAGATTAATTATATATCCCCGCCGCACCTGACGTATACTACTTAATTACAAAATTCGACACTTTTTGCTCAGTCACGAAAAACATCCGTTGGCCGCTCTGAATCGAGCCTCAACGGATGTTCCTCTGGGTACAGCAGCTTGGCTGTCCGTATTAAATTTCAGACCAAATGACGTTAACCTCCACAGTTCCCTCCTGGGACGCAAGCGGACCGCCAATGATTGACCAGCTCTGCTTATCGTCCTTAGTGTTGCCTTGAATAATCAGGTTCTTGGGATCGATAGTCTTCACGGACTGATCGCCCAGCTTGGAAGCTAGATAATCATCATAGAGCTTCGTTACCGATTCCATACTATCCGTTGTTCTAAAAATCAGCAATGCCGTCTTCTTACCCTCATTCTCCTCCGCATTCGAAAGAATAGTCTCTGTTACATTCTCCGGCATCGGGAAGTCCTCCGGCAGATATTTCGGCAGGTCCGCAGATCCAGCAGCCGTCTCGTTGCTTCCGGCCGTCGCCTCAGGGGTCTGTTCAGGCTCTGTCGTTGGTGCTGGAGTCTGTTCGGCCTCTGTTGTCGGCGCTGGAGTCTGCACAGTCTCTGTTGCCGGTGCAGTGGTCTGCATCGATTCGGTGGACGGCTTATCCTCAGCATTACCGCAGGCACTGAGGGCCAATAGGGACAACGTCAAGGATAAGGACATTATTAGCTTTTTGGTGTACATCTTCTCACTCCTCGTCAATTCATTGAAAGTTACATGGCCAGTTAGATTCACAGGCTTACCGGATAGTACCCATTTTCTTTTTCCTCAAAACAACGAATAAACAAAAAGAAGCCCGGAAGCCAAGGCTCCCGGGTCATTCGTGAATGATGTATAAGTTCAGAATTTATTTAAAATACGATGTCGTAAGCGGAACGAAGACCGAGGTTCCATCCTTCACATCTCCGTTGACATACAGGCTGCTTACTCCGGCAATATCCACTTCGATGGTAGTAAGCCCGCTGGCCGGGTCAATGGTCTGCTTCTTCAACACAGTATTGGTGTCGCTGTCTTGTACCGCGAAGTCTTTAATCTCTCCGCCGATCGCGGCTACCTGGAGATAAAGCTTCTGATATTTTTTGTTCGGGTGGAGCATGAATGAAGTGCCGCGGTCACCACTGGCGTTATCGAAGAAGACATCCTTGTAATCCTTGTCCTTGAAGACCGTCTTGCCCGGATCTTTGGTGTGATACATGTCATCAAAACCTGTAGCGATTGGTACGCCCGCTGTCTGCTCTCCCAGAGATATGGTGTTGGTTGCAGCATCGAACTTAACGGTAACTCCCAGCAGATCGGATACGGAACGGACCGGCAGATACGTTGTATCCTTATAGGAAATTGGGGCAACCACCGCACCGCTGCCATTCTTAAGCTGTACGGGCTGGCCGTTCATCTTGAATTTGATGCTTGGATTGAGATATGCCTTGATCTCCTGCAGGTTGGCTCCGGCGTACACACCTGTGCCCATTCCTCCAAGTACGGCAAATGCAGTCAGTGCAGCAGTCATCTTCTTCTTCATTCGATCATACTCCTCTCCATTTATAACAAATTTGAATATTCCTTATTGGGAGTATAATAAATCCTGCCATCAGATGCAATCATTCAGAAATCATCTCTCCGGTGAGCCGCTTCGTAACGTTCGCGTATCTCCAGATTTTTGGAGTGATTGTACAAATCCAGCGCAATGATTCCCCTACGGGCAAGCTTCACCACCAGCACAAATAAATATATCCCCATTCCCAGACAAGTCAACCATAGTAAAAGAGCAAAAATACTGAACCCTCCAGCGAGCAAGGACCCAAAACCTGTCATATACACAGCTTACATCCCCCATTCAAAATGATATAAGATCTATATCCTAATCATAACAAGTTTGGCACGTTTGTGTAAGGAATGCAAAGTAAATAGCCTATTCAGCCCTATACTTACCCGTGATTTCAATCAAATTACCATCTGGATCTTCCAGCATGAAACAGTAATATGGACGCACAACATTAATATAGAAAATCTCTGAGACTGAACCAATATTCAGTGATTTTATTCTCTCGTACTCTGCATTCAAATCGGTAACGTTGAAGTTAAGGATTGCATTATTTCCATACCGCAGCCCGCCCTCCTCCTTGTAATTCAAATAGGCTTCATTGAAATGATCCGACACATCGCTGCTATTCCTTATCAGTTCCTTATCAAATTCGGGATTCCACAGGGCAAGGGTATTCCCACAGTGGAATTCTACCCAGCGCTCCGGCTTTCTGGATTCCGCTCTCCTATTTAATAATGCTTCGTAAAAGGTAATCGAACCTTTCATATCCCGAACGACTAGATACGTACAACCCAGTTGCATAGGAATGCATCTCCTCATCTTTAGTAGACTTATTCTTCATAAAAAACACTATAACAAACATATGTTCCTATAAATATGAGAATTTATACATCTCGCGGGCAAAAACTTTCAAACTAAAATCTTCCGGCAAACGATTGACCTCCAGCCCGGTTTATTTTACAATAAACTCATAAACGCGCGTTTACATTAGAGGGGGTACATTATGCGAAGCGAAGATATTGCCAAGCTAGCCGGGGTTTCGCGAAGCACCGTATCCCGTGTGATCAACAACTATTCCAATGTCCCTGAAGAGACCCGGGCCAAGGTGCTGAAGGTGATTGAACAGCATCAGTACGAGCCGAACAGCTTCGCCCGGGCGCTGGCCGGCAAGAAGACCGACACGATCGGGCTGTTTGCCATCAGCATGAACGAGAAGGAGAATGCGACGCGGATCTATCAGAATAATTACTTTGCCCCGTTCGTCGATGCTGTGGTAGATACGTCGAATGCCCGCGGCTGTTATGTTCTGATTCACACCGTCTATTCTCCCGACGACTTCCTGAAGGTCAAGCAGGCCTTCCTGCAGAAACGGATTGACGGCGGCATTATTGTCGGGACCCAGAAGGATATCGGGATTGTACGGGAAATGGTCGGTCTCAGCGCTCCGCTGGTGCTGATCGATTATGACATTTCAGAGATTATGTCAGAGCATCTGGACCGCAATCATCTCGCCATTGTGAATTCCAAGGATTATGAAGGTACGGTAGAAGCCATTGAGTACTTAATCGGTCTCGGTCATCAGGAGATCGGCATGATCTGTGGACGGATGAATACTTATTCCGGGCGGGAGCGCTACATGGCATACGAGAATACGCTGAAGCGCCATGGACTTGCCCTGCAGAAGGACTTCGTCCTTCAGGGTGATTTTCTCAAGGAGACCGCCTATCAGGAAGTGAAGAAGCTGCTGGATTCTGGCGGCCCGCTGCCGACAGCCTTCTTCTCTTCCAATGACGATATGGCTATCTCGGCGATGGAAGCGTTCTCGGAGCATGGCATTTCCGTGCCGGAGGATATCTCCATTGCGGGGTTCGACGATGTGCAGCTTGCTGCGCGGATTCATCCCAAGCTGACCTCCGTCCGTCTGCCGATTTATGAAATGTCCAAGGCCGCTGTCGAGAAGGTCATTGAGCTGTGCGATTCACAGCAGCCGACCTTCAGCACCATCAGCTTCCCGGCGCGCCTGATCACCAGAGATTCCTGTCAGCCGCCGAAGAAGTAGAGCTTTACTCCGATTTAGACTGATACAGACCGATTCAGAAAAATCCCTTGCCCCGAGGGAATTTTTTCTCCGCTCTGTAAACGCGCGTTCACAATCGAAAGGAGACTTGTCTCTCATGAAATTCGGAACTTTTGACGACACCCGCAAAGAGTATGTAATCAACACCCCCAAAACACCTTATCCTTGGATTAACTACCTCGGCAACGAGCAGTTTTTCGGCCTGATCTCTAATACTGCCGGGGGCTACACCTTCTACCGCGATGCGCGGATGAGAAGACTTACCCGTTACCGGTATAACAATATTCCGCTGGATACCGGCGGCCGCTATTACTATCTGTACGATGGCGGGGACTTCTGGACACCGGGCTGGATGCCGGTGAAGCGGGATCTCGACTTCTACGAATGCCGCCACGGCCTTGGCTACACTTCTATTACAGGCGAGCGTAACGGCATTTCCGTGAATCAGCTTGCTTTTGTACCGATGGGCCACAATGCGGAAGTTCACCGTCTGGTTGTTAAGAACACAGGCGATGTGAAGAAGACCGTGAAGCTATTCTCTTTTGCCGAGTTCTGCCTGTGGAATGCCAACGATGATATGACCAACTTCCAGCGTAACCTCAGCACCGGCGAAGTAGAAGTGAAGGATTCCGTCATTTATCACAAAACAGAATACCGCGAGCGCAGAAACCACTACGCCTTCTATTCTGTAAATAAAGAAATTGCCGGCTTCGATACGGACCGCGAATCCTTCGTGGGCATGTACAATGGCCTGGATGCTCCGCAGGCGGTTGCTGCCGGCGAGGCTACTAACTCTGTCGCCAGCGGCTGGTCGCCGATCGGCTCCCACGCCCTCGACATTACGCTGGAGCCGGGTGAAGCGCAGAGCTTCATCTTCGTCCTCGGCTATATAGAGAACCCTGAGGATGAGAAATGGGAAGCCCTGAACGTGATCAACAAGAAGCCGGCTCAGGCTGTTATTGATCAGTTCGCTACCGATGCCCAGGTGGATGCCGCCCTGGAGGTTCTGGCTGCGCATTGGGATAACCTGCTGTCCAAATACCAGATTAAGAGCGGGGACGACAAGCTGAACCGGATGGTGAACATCTGGAATCCGTACCAGTGTATGGTTACCTTCAACATGTCCCGTTCCGCTTCCTACTTCGAATCCGGCATTGGCCGCGGTATGGGCTTCCGCGATTCCAACCAGGACTTGCTCGGCTTCGTCCACCAGATTCCAGAGCGCGCCAGAGAACGTATTCTCGATATCGCCGCTACCCAGTTCCCTGACGGCAGCGCGTATCACCAGTACCAGCCGCTAACCAAGAAGGGCAACAATGAAGTCGGCTCCGGCTTCAATGATGATCCGCTCTGGCTGATCTCGGGTACAGCAGCCTATATTAAGGAGACCGGCGATTATTCGATCCTTGATGAGCAGGTTCCTTTTGACAGCAATCCGGATCACACTGCAACCCTGTTCGAGCATCTTAAGCTGAGCTTCGAGCATGTCACGAACAACCTCGGGCCTCACGGCCTGCCGCTGATCGGACGCGCGGACTGGAATGACTGTCTGAACCTGAACTGCTTCTCCACCGAGCCGGGCGAATCGTTCCAGACTACGGAGAATATCGCAGGCGGCGTAGCGGAATCCGTGTTCATTGCAGGTCTGTTCGTCTTCGTTGGACCGGACTATGCCGAGATCTGCCGGATGCGCGGACTGGATGATGTAGCAGCTAACGCTGTTGCCAAGATCGAGAACATGAGTGCCATCACGTTGTCCCACGGCTTCGACGGCGACTGGTTCCTGCGCGCTTATGACCACTATGGCGACAAGATCGGCAGCAAGGAGAACGAGGAAGGCCAGATCTTCATTGAGCCGCAAGGCATGTGCGTAATGGCCGGAATCGGTGTAGAGAACGGTGAAGCAGCCCGCGCCCTGACTTCCGTGCAGGAACGTCTGGATACGGACTATGGTATCGTTTTGCAGCAGCCTCCGTATTCCAAGTACTATCTGAACCTGGGTGAAATCTCCACGTACCCTCCGGGCTACAAAGAGAATGCCGGGATCTTCTGCCATAACAACCCTTGGATCATGATTGCGGAGACGGTCCTTGGACACGGCGACAGAGCTTTTGAAATCTACAAAAAAATCGCTCCGGCCTACCTGGAGGACATCAGCGAAGTTCACCGGATGGAGCCTTATGTGTACTCTCAGATGATCGCCGGTAAAGATGCTGTACGTCACGGCGAAGCGAAGAACTCCTGGCTGACAGGAACAGCCGCATGGAACTATGTAGCGATTACACAGTCCATCCTGGGGATTCAGGCAGACTTTGCCGGGCTCAAGGTTGACCCTTGTATCCCTGCAGAATGGGACGGCTTCGAGATTACCCGCGTCTTCCGTGGCGACACTTATGTAATCTCGATCCAGAATCCGAACCATGTATCTAAAGGCGTAGCCAGCCTGACCCTCGACGGCACTGCCGTGGAAGGCAACATTATCGCTCCTGTGGGCGACGGTGCTGTTCATCAGGTTGTAGTCACTCTCGGCTAATTATCTATCACTCCTATAAAAGCATAACAACCCGGTTGTCCGCTTAGGCGGACAACCGGGTTGTTCGTTCATGGACAGGCGGCCCCGGAATTACTCCGGTATCCACACCTTCATCTCTCCGCTGCCGCGGTTGCCCCACAGATAGTACGGAATTGCCGTTACTTCCACCGGCTGTACTGCCGCCCTGGTGCTGCCGTAGAGTCCGCCACTCCAGCTCTGCTCCTCCACCCTGTAGCCCTCCGCCCGGATTACTACAGCTCCGCCAAGCAGCTCTTCATCGTAAGCCTCCTTGAACCTGCCCTCCTTGCTTAGAGATATTGAGCTTAGCGGCTCGCTGTTATCCGCAGATTCCAGACAATAGACCAGCGGCCCGTACTGAATAGCCGTCTTCCCGGCATTAGCCCGCAGTTCCGGGTGGGCGTATACACGGTGTGCTTCCATTGGAAGCATCAGCTCCACTATGTCACCGGGCTGCCACTCCCTGCGGATTACCGCATAGCCCTGCTCCAAAGCATCAAGTGCTGGAAGGAGCCCGCCATTGACGCTGATCCGGACCTTTCCGCTCCACGATGGAATACGCAGGGCGATACCGAACACCCCGGCTTCCGCAGGATCAACCTTCAGTGTGACTATGCCCTCCCATGGAAGCTTGCTGGACTGAGTGACCTTCACCTCTGTTCCTCCAAGTAGGGTTCTAAGCTCACTTCCGATATACAGATTCGTATAGAGCGTATCGCTGTGTTCAGTGTAGATATACTGATTCAATGAGGTTAGCAGGCGCGCCACATTCGGCGGGCAGCAGGCACAGCCGAACCAGCCCTGGCGCTGCGCCTTCACATGCTGTTTGCCGGGATTACAGGTGCAGGCCTGCGGCCAGACCTCCAGCGGATTGACGTAGAAATAATGCTTGCCGTCCTGCGCCATCGAGCCGAGTACATTATTATAGAGCGCACGCTCCATCACATCCGCATAATGGCTATCTGTAGTCAATTCCAGCATTCGTCTGGCAAAAAAGATCAGCCCGATCGAAGCACAGGTCTCCGCATAGACCGTATCGTTAGGCAGATCGTAATCAAAGGTGAATGCTTCGCCGTGATGGGTGGAGCCGATTCCGCCAGTGATATACATCTGTCTCTCTGTCATATTGTTCCACAGGCGCAGGCACGCCTCGCGAAGTGCTTCATCTCCGGTCAGGCGGGCCAAGTCGGCCATGGCGGTATACATATAGACGGCGCGGACAGAGTGGCCTACGGCTACCGTCTGCTCACGGACCGGTATATGGGACTGATTGTAGGCCATATCGATATGATCCGTCTGGCCGCCCCAATGTGTAACCCTGCCCCGGCCCTCCCATTCCTGGCGCAGGAAGTTCGGCTCCTGCCCGCGCTGGTCAATGAAGAAGAGGCTGAGCTTCAGATACTTCTCCTCCCCTGTCAGCCGGTACAGCTTCACCAGCGCCAGCTCAATCTCCTGATGACCGTCGTAGCCCTTCAGCTTGCCTTCCTCCGGTCTGAAGACAGAGTCGATATGATCGGCCATACGGCGCATAATATTGAGCAGCTTGTCCTTACCTGTCGCTTCATAATAAGCCACTGCAGCTTCGATGAAATGTCCGGCGCAATACAGTTCATGGCAATCCTGGAGATTTGTCCAGCGCTTGCCCGGCTCCTTGACAGTGAAGTAAGTGTTCAGGTATCCGTCGGCCTGCTGTGCTTCTCCTACCAGATCAATCACCTCGTCCGCCTGGCGTTCCAGCTCCGGGTCCCGCCGGATGCTGAGGGAATAAGCCGTTGCCTCCAGCCACTTGGCTACATCGCTGTCCTGGAAGACCATGCCCCCGAACTTACCCTGTCTTCTTCCGGCAGCGATTTCAAAATTGGCAATGGCATGGCTCGGTTCAGCCCCGGCCACGCGGTCATGAAGCGCCTCATATTGATAAGGAATCACTGTCTCCTGCACCAACCGGATATAACGGTCCCAGAATTCATCCTGAACGTACACTCTGTGGCCTCCCTGATCCGAATGACCGGAACGATCTGGTTGAACGGTTGTCCGAACCTTTGCACCTTCAAATTGACTCATTGTAGCATCTCCTCTTCAGCATTTCGTCCTCGCTAATTGCCATTATAGACGGTACAATATAACAAAAACAGAAGCATAAACAACCCCGTTTTTGTACTATTTCACACAACTTTTATATAAGGGTTAGCAATGTTAATTCAGGACACATGCCTTTCTAAGGAGCTGCTAATGACACTTAATTCTTCCTATATTCATCTGGCCGCACCGCCCTTCCCCTATTTCCTGGAATGCGGCCGTACCGTCTATTTGCCCGGAGACCAGCATCCGAACCGCAGCCGTATGGGCAAATTCGATCTGATCATCGTGGAGCAGGGATGCCTGCACATTGGAGAGGAGCATACAGAATGGGCAGTGGGCGCCGGGCATACCCTGCTGCTGCTGCCTGACCGCTACCATTATTCAGTGCAGCCGTGTGATGCAGAGACAATCTTCACCTGGGTTCATTTTCACACGGTGGGAGAATGGACGGAATCAGCGGGTGAGCCGGTATATGCGGACCGGGAAACGCATTTCCGGCAGTTTCTTACCCACCCCTATACCATCCGTATTCCCCAGTTCGGACCGCTACCTGCCCCCTTCGCACGGAGCGGCCAGGCCGGGCAGTTGCTGCAGCTGAACCATAGCAGGCGCTCAAGCGCCGTGTGGCAGCAGCAGCGTATCTTCGAGGAGATGCTGCGGACGATGGATCTGGCCCGGCAAGATACGGCCGGAAGCCAGGCAGACGAGATTGCTGAGCAGACGGAGGCCTATCTGCGGAATCATTATATGGAAGAAGTCACGAATACCTCTCTGGCAGATGCCCTGCATTTTCACTACAATTACCTGGCCCGCTGCATGAAGCGTGTCTACGGGCTTACGCCCATGGAGTACCTGACCGATTACCGGCTGGAGCAGGCCAAGCTTCTGCTGCTTAAGACAGAGATCCCGATTGCGGCAATCGCAGAGCGCACCGGCTTCGAGAGTACAGCTTACTTCTCCCGGCGCTTCAGCCGCAAGGTCGGAATCTCTCCGCTGCGCTTCCGCAAGCGATATTCCCGCTGAGCATGAATGAACTTAGGCGGAACCCGGGGCAAGGATACGGAATTCGTGCAATTCCCGGCAGTAGGATAACCCGCGAATCCGTACGGACTGGGGCGTGTAGGCTCTGATCGGGCCCGCTTCCAGCTGCTGCTCCGGCCCGCTCTTCAGCAATACTGCCACCGGCACCTCCGATAGTGCAGCAGCCAGCAGCTCCATATCGGTCTCCAGTATTTTATAGAAATAACCCATTTCAGACTTCACCTGCTTTATGGTCAATGGATTCGGGCAGCGCAGATTTTTTAGCTATTTTTTTCCAGATGGGCGCATAAGGATTAAGACATGCCTTAATTCCGGAGATGTTGACTATGCGATCCTTCCCAAGCTATGTTATTATTCTGCTGGCCAGCCTGCTGATTGCAACAGGAACGAACTTCTTACTGGTCCCCTATAAAATCCTCGATGGAGGAATTATCGGCATTGCCCTCATTATTAATTATATCTCCGGCGCCAAAATCGGACTGTGCATTATGCTATGCAGTCTGCCTATCTTCCTGCTGGCCTGGTTCCGGCAACGGGAGATCTTCTACAACAGCATTCTGGGTCTACTGGCTTCCTCCCTGCTGATCGAGCTGCTCTTTCCGCTTCAGTATTACTTCCTGTACTATATTGAGCTGGGCTCCATTTCAAGCGCCATTATCGGCGGCTTCCTGATGGGCACCGGACTCGGGCTGATGCTGCGGTTCAAAGCCAGCACAGGCGGAACCGACCTGCTGGCCAGATTCATCCAACGCTACCTGCCGCTTAATGTCGGCCTGATTATCTTCCTGACGGACTTCCTGATCATCGGCGCTGGCGGAATTCTGATCTCCAAAGAGACCTTTTTCCATTCGATTCTGACGATTGTATCAGGAGGGGTCGCTACGGGATTATGCACGCTGGAAGAGTAAAAAAACGGGAATTGCCGGATGCTATGGAATAAAGGTTGAAATTTTCAGACTTTCAGGCGACAATCGAATAGATAACATTCCCGGGGAGGATTAGCGAAGTTGGATAGTACAAGCACGAATAGCAACACTTCCATACATGACATTGTCGATCTGTGCCTGCTGGCAGGCAAGATCATGCTGCAGAGCGGTGCAGAGACCTACCGTGTGGAGGATACCATGAGCCGGATGGCGGCGGCACTCGGCTTCCCCGGTGCGCATAGCTATGTCACGCCGACGGTCATTATGTTCACCACCAGCCGGACCGAGCCGGTGAAGCTGTTCCGGATCGCCGAACGGACGACAGACCTGCAAAAGGTATCCGAGGTCAATGACATCTCCCGGCGGCTGACCGAGCGCCAGCTGACAGCCGCCGAAGCGCGTGAGCGGCTCGGCGTGGTCGATGACGCAGCCCATGCTTACCCGGTATGGGTACAGATCGCAGCGGCAGCCTTGACCGGAGCCTGCTTCACGGTCATGTTCAAGGGCAGCCTGCAGGATGCTCTGCCGTCGCTGCTGATCTCCGGTACAGGCTTCGCAGCGGCCACTTATCTTCACCGTCTGGTGCAGTTTCGCTTCTTCGCGGAATTCATTGCTTCCTTCATTATCGGTCTGCTGGCCTTCTTCTCCGTCAAGCTCGGCGTGGGACGGGAGATGGACAAGATTATTATCGGCTGTGTAATGCCGCTCGTACCGGGGCTGCTCATCACCAATGCGGTCCGTGACCTGATGGCCGGGCATCTGGTATCCGGCATCTCCAAAGGGGCCGACGCCTTTCTGACTGCGTTCGCCATCGGGACCGGCATCGGGCTGGTCCTGTCCATTTTTTAACACCCACTTGAAAGAGGTCGTCCTGCCATGATTTTGCAATTAATCACCAGTTTCATCGCTGCCTCAACCTTCTGCATTCTATTCAATGCACCGGTGCGCGCGCTGCTGCAATGCGGCTTCGCCGGAATGATCGGCTGGATGCTGTACCTGCTGCTGGATTACAGTTCCGATACTGTCGTCGCAACCTTTGGTGCTACCGTTGTGGTCGGACTGATCAGCCAGTTTTTTGCGCGTTCCTTCAAGATGCCCGTCATTATCTTCAGTGTCGGCGGCATCATCCCGCTTGTGCCGGGCGGTCTTGCGTATGATGCCATGCGGAGGTTCGTGGAGAATGATAATAACCTCGGCATCCAGTATGGGGTTCAGGCGCTCCTGCTGTCCGGAGCCATTGCGGCCGGTCTGGTGCTAAGCGAGGTGCTCGGACAGATGTTTTTGCGTATCAAGAAATTGCCCAAACAACCGTAAGGCTCCATTTCACAGACAAGCCCGCTTGCAGCAAGGACCCCGGGTCCCTGCGCAAGCGGGCTTTGTATATTGTATCAGGTAAAATATATTGCAACACCGGCGCTCTAACAGTCTAATCCTCCCAGATTGAGGTTTCGAGCTGATCGACGAACCGCCGCAGCCTGCCGGCAATCTTAAGATTAATTGCCCCGTTCTGATACATCTCCTGCACGGTATTCCGCTGCTCCTGAATCGCCTGCAGCTTCAGCTCCAGCTTGTCATCATCCAGTACGCCGTCATTGCTCCAGCCTTCCCCCTGCTCCAGCCTGGATTCCAGCCGTTCGTACTTGTCGATGACCTTCTGTGAGGCGAGCCGGTTCTCATCACTCATTCCTGCACTAACGGCGGATACTGCCGCCTGGCACATCGCAATCTTTGCCGTCCGCGCACTTTCGGCATTCTGCAGGGCGAGCTGTCCTTCTTCCCCGCTGAGCTTACCTGAGAACAGTCCAGAGAACAGCCGCTGAATTTCTGTTAAAGAGAATTTAATCTGCGTATTCAGCCGTTTGCACAGCAGAGACTCCGTATGATCCAGCAGCTCCTCCATCTTCACGGCAACAGGCTCCGGCAGCGCCCCGTTCTCCATGATCCGCCGCAACTCCGTGCGTTCGGCTTCGAGCGCACTCTTGCGTGCCTCGACACCCAGACGGAGGAACTGCTCATGGGCCGGGTCATGATCCGGTCTTGCAGCACACAGTCTGTCAACCTTATCTGTGAATTCCAGCAGCACAGGCTGTGTTGAGCGCTCCGGGCTCTCAGAGACCAAGCTGCGCAGCATCGACATCCCGGCATCAATGACCACATTTCTGGCCGCCAGCTCCGTATTCCCGTATACAGCTCCGGCGCTCTGAACTACGGTCTCTTCACTGTCCGCAAGCAGCGGAAGGAAGATGCTGGCGATGACCAGTGACATCAGAATCACTCCTGCCGCCAGCGCAATAATGAGATCCCGCTCCGGAAAAGGTGTCACCCCGTCGCCAAGCACCAGCGGAATAGAGAAGGCACCTGCAAGGGTAACCGCTCCCCGCACCCCTGAGATCGAGGTAATAATCTGTGACTTCAGCGGGGCCTTCTCTGCCTTCAGCCGCTTACTCTCCCATAAGGAGTAACCATAGACCCACAGAAACCGCAGCATAATCAGCAGCGCCGTGATCGCCAGAACATAGCCGGCAACCATGAAGTTATTCAGCGTCTGATCCCGGTAAATCACCTCGATCACATCCGGAACGGACACACCGAGAATCAGGAAGACCAGCCCGTTCAGCACCAGCAGCAGCACTGACCAGGTACTGGCGGATACAAGCTGAAGCTTATATTGCGGAGAGACGGCCCGGTCCTTCTCAATGGCGTACATGACACCCCCTGCCACAACGGCCAGAATGCCCGAGACCCCGATCTCCTCGCTGATCAGATAAATAATGAACGGGGTAAGGATCTGCAGCAGTACATGGATGGTCACATCCTCCATGCCGAACCTGCGGATGAACACGCTGAGCCGGATCAGCAGGAATGACAGCACTGCACCAAGCAGCAGTCCTCCTGCGGCAATCAGCACAAAGCTAAGGGATGCCTTAGGCAGAGAGAACACTCCGGTAACCATGGCTGCAATCGCAAATTTAAAGGCGACCAGGCCGGAGGCATCGTTCATCAGCGATTCTCCTTCGAGAATCCGGTGGATGCTTTTGGGAAGATGAACCCGTCCAGCCAGCGCACTTACCGCTACCGCATCGGTAGGAGACAGAATGGCCGCCAGTGCGAAGGACGCTGCCAGCGGAATCGAGGGAATCATCCAGTTGATCGCATAGCCCGCCACAAATACCGTGACAAACACAAGTCCCAGCGCCAGCAGCAGAATCGGTGCCCTAAGGTTCCACAACTCACCGCGCGGCGTCCGCCGCCCGTCATTGAAGAGCAGTGGAGCAATGAATAATACAAAAAACAGCTCAGGCTCGAAGTGCATATGTATTCCCGTCGGAATTAGTGCAGCAATGATTCCTAGTCCGATCTGAATCAGGGGAACCGGGACAAACGGAATGAAGCGGTTCAATATATTCGATACGGCGATTAATCCAAGCATCAACAGCACAGCCAGAAAAGTCTCCAATTCCATCATCTCCCCGTCTGATAATCAATTATAATATGGCAGTGACCCGGCTAACGTCAACAAACGGAAGGCACAGCGGAATTTACAATCTCCGCCCGTACCTTCCGTTGCCTTATCATTCACAGCTTCCGTCGCTGGTCTAGCAGTAAATAGTAACGCGATGCTGTCCGCCCTGTTATTTTAGCGTTTCACTAGCAGCTGTATGCCTATATTCCACGGGTCCCTTAGAGTGATGATACCGCCCTCTTCTTCCACACGGTATCCGGCACGCTTCACACGTTCAGCGGCTTCACGCACATCCTGAATGTCCGGGAGCAGCAGTGTAAAATAATCGATGCCCGCCGCATTCGCCGGAGCCGCCGGAGCCCCCTTGCCAGCCCAGGTATTCAGTCCCATATGATGATGATAGCCGCCAGCCGAAATGAACATGGCCGCATCGCCGTAATGGGCGGTCACCGTGAATCCAAGCGCATCCACGTAGAATTTCTTGGCTTCTGCCAGATCGCCTACATGGAAGTGAACATGACCCATTACAGTGCCCGCAGGCAGCCCGGTCCAGCTCAGGCCCTCCGATGCAGCCAGCAGACCGTCCACATCCACCGGATCGGTGGTCATGACCACATTGCCTGTTGCTTCATACTTCCAGGTGTCACGGGGCCTGTCGCGGTACAGCTCGATTCCGTTATGATCAGGGTCTTCGATGTATAGAGCTTCGCTGACCAGATGATCCCCCTGGCCGACCGAAATCCCGGAGTCGATCAGATTGCGCAGCACCAGTCCCAGAGAAGGCCGGTCCGGCAGCAGAATCGCAAAATGGTATAGTCCGGCCACCGAGTTCCGGCGCAGCACCTGAGCCTGCTCAATCTCCCGCAGGACAAGCAGCACCTGCCGGCCATCCGCCGTCAGTTCTACCACGCGCCCTTGCTGCCGCAGGATTTTCAGTCCGATCACATTCTGATAAAAGCTGAGCGAGCGCTCCATATTACTTACACGAATCTGTACAAGTCCAATTTCCAGTGCCTGCGGTAATATAGCTGTTGCTGTCATAGGAATCCCTCCTGAAATGAATATAGGCTAATTCAAATACAATCTCCGGTGCATAATAACGGTAGTGTTAACTGTTCCTGTCATGTCCATGCAAAGGCAATTTCAATTTCCGTTACACATTAACTTACTTAAGTATAGTTGCGCTCTATATGTTTGTCAATTACTTTTACAATACACATCATGTCCAACAAAAAAGCCCAGCCGACAGGCCAGACTCCGAAGCAGTCACTCCATATATTTAGGTTCACCAAGCATCTCTATTGATACATCCTGTGCAGTAATTCTTAATTCGCTTGGCGGGGAATCCATCAGAACCCGTAGCTCGAACCCCTGCTCAACAGCATAGATCTCGTCATACAGCCAATATTTCTTCTCAAGCGGTTCCGGCAAGCGCAGTCCGCTCACACCACTGAATGTCAGCTTAATCTCACACTGATAATGCATCGCCCCGCCGCAGTCCAGAATCATCTCCAATACACCTTCTGCAAGCATGGCATAAGAGATTACTCTGGCATCATGCAGACTCTTTTCGACTAACTGTACCGCGCCCTCCGGGAGTTCATGCTTAATAGCTTCGTACCCGTTGCGGTATTCCCTGAAGAGCGCCTGCATCCGTTCATCATATTCCCTGCCCCACTGCAAGGCCCGTTCCTTGAACTCAGGCGCAGGATAAGCGGAATTTATGGTTCCGTCATGTATCGAAGCGTGGAAGTACCCGGGCAGATATTTCAGCAGATCTTTTTTCATATGTTCCAGAAAATCCTTGGCCCGCTCCTCATAGCTGATTCCTTCCGCCACATGCCAGGCCACATCTTCCAGCCAGTCCTGCTCTGTCTCCGGGAAGACCATGAACCCGCGCACCTGCATTTCTTCATACCAGGGTATAGTAAAAAATTTCATTCTGAAGCTTCCTCCACTCTGTAGCGATCCTTAATTCCCAGCCAGCTTCTCCCCCAGATATACCCGGTGCTCCTGCGAAGCCGCCAGAATCCAGACCGTCACTTGCTGCTTGCTGAACAGGAACTCGCTATCTACTTTGAGATACGGGAGCTTCGTCCCCCCGAAGGGTCCGTCATTACGCAACATTGCATTCTCCGCCTTCAAAATATTCTTCACCTGATCTTCACTCAGGCGCAGGAACCGCGCAGTCTCTGCAAGTGTCATCAACGGATGGTCCTCAGCTTGGCTTTCCGTCTGCGCTCCGGCAGGTGTCGGCAGTTGCATCTCGTAGCCCGCTCTAATCCGATCTCCGATTACGAAGCTGCTGGCAACCAGACACAGGCCCAGAATCAGGGCAGCTCCCAGGATGGTATAATTGTTCTTCATGGGCAAAATCTCCTTATATGTATGCTTGAATCAATGTGCAGGAGTATAAGTAAGGAGCCAACAGTCCCTCCACTCCCCTTCATGCAGTTCATGCTCCGGTAAAAGCTTGCTGCGTACAAATCCGATTTTCTCATAGACTCTGAGTGCCCTGTGATTCCAGCACTGCGGGTCCATGACAATGAGGTCTGCCTGCTCTGCTTCGAGCAGATGCTTCACCATCCCACCTACCAGTAGCGAACCTATCCCCTGGCTCCATAGCTGCGGCTCACCAATGAACTGATCCATTCCGTAGACCTTTCCCGTATAATCTGCGTAGCCGTACTCCGTCTGCTCTTCCCTGCCAACAGGATAGAACTGGATATAACCTATATCCTGACCCATGAACTGCACGATCCCACGGTATAATCCCTCTTCTTCACTTTCATAAAAATTCGTCTGTACCCGTTCCAGATCATGCGGACAGTCCCGGCCTTCATAATACTCCAGCACTGCCGGGTCCGAGAGCCATCGTACGAGCAGCGGTGCATCCTCCTGTTCCAGCCTGCGAACACTGAGGTCCCCGTTCTGAAAAAGAATCATTATGAGATCACTCCTTATATCCCTGTAGTCCTGTCACATATTTGTCAGTCTAAACCATAGAAATTGAAGTGTAAAGTCAGCACCAAGCAGCTGCTCATCAAAAAAAGTGGCCCCGCCGGTAACCGGCAGGGCCAAAAGTCTATTGTAAGGGGGTCATGGGTCTACTATACTGAGCGAAGCTTAAGGCCAGATGAAAAACACATAAAGGTTTAATGAAAATACACAGAATTCCGCAAGGATCAAAGAAAGACCCTGCCGAGGCACGGCGGGGTCTTCCACAAATGGTTCCACTGGGGGGTGGAGAACTTCACTATACTCCCCGAACCTTAAAAAAACATAAAACGGGGCTGAAGGTTTCCTTAAATTTACGTACATCATATTCCTGTCTCAAGCCACAGGAAGCTGATGTACGATCTGATCCAGGGTGACCTCCTGCAGCACATTCTCCATCGCCTTCTGTGCAAGAGAGAATACTGGAACAATAGCGCCTGCAATGTTCTTACCTACCGGACACTCCGGGTTCGGATGCTCATGGACAGAGAACAGGGAGTCCTCTTCCACCGCATTCACCGCCTTATAAATCTGCAGCAGCGTAATATCAGCTGCACTGCGGGCAAGCTTCGCTCCGGCCACACCGGGACGAACCTCCACAAGTCCTGCCTTATTCAGCATACCCGTAAGGCGGCGAATCACTACGGGGTTCGTATTCACGCTGCCGGCAATCCACTCTGAGGTGCTTTTGCCGTCTTTGTTGCTGTCAATTAAGGTTAGAATATGAATAGCCACCGCAAACCGCGTGCTAATGTTCATGTCAATCACTCCTTCACACTGGCCGGAATGCTTCCGCCAGATGCAACTATAATAGTTACATTTAGGGCAATTGTCAATCCCATGAGGAGTTTGCAGACAACAGAACACTATTCACTGTCATACGCCTGCAATGCCACCGGCAGGGCTTGAATCACCACATTACCCACTGCCGGAAGGGGCAGCAGCACTGCGCTGATGATCTCATCACGGGTTGCGCCTAGCGCTTTGGCATGCTTGACATGAAAGGGCAGCCCGCTCTCCAGCCTAACCGCCGCAAGTACAGAGATATAGGCAATCTCCTCGGTTTTGGCATCCAGGCTGCTTGCGGCATCCAGCTTCTTCACAATTTCGCCAAGGGCCTTTTGCTGCTCCGGCGCTTCCTTCATAAATGTCATAAAGGCATGACTGACTTGCGGTACATTATCCACTTTAATTAACCCTCCGATTCTGGAAACAGATTCTTGCATTCCATATCATAACATCATCTTTAGTATGAGGGTTTCTTGCATAATGCATACATTACAACTGTTAAATATTCCTATATATCTTCAAGCACTGGTCAAAATAATCGGCTTGCCCTTGGTGACCACAATTGTGTGCTCAAACTGGGCCACGCGGCTGTTGTCGGCAACGCTGAGTGTCCAGCCATCCGGCTGCTGCTCTACGAAATCAGTGCCTGTGGATAGAAACGGTTCGATGGTAATGACCTGGCCTTCTTTCAGCACCGTCGTCACACGCGGATTATAGAAGGGCAGAATCTCAAACGGCTTCTCATGCAACGCTTTGCCAATGCCGTGGCTGCACAGGTTACGCACGACTTTATAGCCGCGCTTCCGTGCTTCCGACTCCATAACCCGGCCGATCTCGTTCACCTTCATGCCCGCCCGGAGATGATTAATCACGCTCATCATGGTCTCTTCCGTACTCCGGCAGAGATGAATCAGCTTCTCATTATAAGGAGGCAATTGAAACGATACCCCGGCATCGCCAAAATAACCGTTCAGCTCGGCGGAGACATCGATATTGATCAGATCTCCGGCCTGAATTACACGTTGTCCCGGAATTCCATGCGCTACCTCTTCATTCACACTGATACAGGTCGTTCCGGGGAAGTTGTAGGTTACCTTTGGAGCAGATTTTGCGCCAAAACGGCTCAGAATCTTCGCCCCCACTTCATCCAGCTCCGCAGTCGTCATTCCGGGAACCACACTTTTCTTCATCTCGGCGATGGTGTGGCCTACTACTGCACCCGCCGCTTTCAGTCCTTGCATATCCTGGAGCGTCTCGCTCGTCATCCCTGCTTCACATTCCTCTCGTTATCAAAGCTTCACCTTGAGTATGTATCCTACAAGTATAACAGCCTTGTTACGCAGAGTGAAATCAACGTACCTCTTAGCTTATTGCACCTACAGCCTTCATCCAGGCATCGGCGATTAAGGCATGTCCGGCAGGCGAAGGGTGCACGCCATCTCCCGCCCAGAAGGCAGGTTCAGCCTTGACGGATGCCGCTGCGAACAGGCCGTCCAGCGGCACCAGCACGGCGCCGTATTCACGGGCCAGCTCACGGACTACGTGGATTTTGGGGTCCAGATCCTGACGCCAGCCCTTGCGGTCTTCCGGCACCGGCAATACGAACGGCTCCACCAGCACCAGCTTGGCATCCAGTTGCTGCTTGGTCCGTTCAATCAGATCACGGTAGGACGTCTCAAATTCAGCCGCTGTAGTCTCCTGCCCGGAATCATACCACCGCCAGGTATCATTTATGCCAATATAGATAGACACCCAGGTTGGCTTCAGCGCAAGACAATCCCGCTCCCAGCGCTCCTGCAGATCGACCGCCCGGTTGCCGCTGATTCCGCGGTTCAGGAACGTAAGATTCTTCTCTGCATACTGAAGGCCAAGCCGGGCACCCGCCATCAGCGCGTAACCAACACCCAGTGATGAGGCATCGGCGTAATTGCGTCCACAATCCGTGATACTATCCCCCTGGAACAGGATGATATCGTTCTTTTGAAATGGCATGCCTGAAATCCTCCTATGAAACATCTATAGTATGTAAACATGATCATTATAGCAAATCGGCTTTCCTGCGGACACGTTTTCATTGAAAATTATTCCTAAAACAAGAAAACCCCCTAAGGCTGCCATATGACAGTCCCAGGGGGATCTAAGGATAGATGATTAATAGGCCAGACTGAACAAGCCATGGATATGAGTCAAGTAACGGATATTGCTGGCTTCCTTCATCAGCGTTGCCGGCAGCCCCTTCAGCGGAGTGGAGTTACCGCCGACAATGGCTACACCGTCTTTGCGTCCGAGGCTGGCCAGTGTGCCGGAATTAACCGGGCTGAAGGCTTCCTGCGGCTTGTCATTAAGATAAGCGAACAGATTGTAGCCAATCAGCTCACCCATCTGCCAGGCGATCTGTGCCGTTGGCGGATAAGGACGGCCATCCGGTGCAAAGACAACAGCGCTATCTCCGGCAACAAATACATTAGGGTGTGAAGTAGACTGCAGGAATTCATTCACCGTGGCCCGGCCGCGGTTGACTTCAAGACCGGATTCGCCAACCAGCGGATTACCCTGTACCCCGCCGGTCCAGACGAAGGTGTTCGCTACAATCTGCTGCCCATCCTTGAGATCAATCTTATTATCGGCTACCTTCGTAACCGGAAGACCCGTCAGGAATTGCACCCCGCGCTTCTCCAGGCTGGCTGTAGCGCGCTCAATCAGATGATCCGGCAGGACAGGGAGAATCTTCGGACCTGCTTCAACGAGCAGAAGCTTGATCTCAGCAGGATTCACTCCATATTGCTTCGTCAGCTTAGGCAGAATATCGGCAATTTCGCCTACCAGCTCTACGCCAGTTAGTCCGCCGCCGCCGATCAGAATCGTTGCATCTGCTGCGTTGCGGGTTTTGGAGTAGTCACGAATCCGGTCTTCAATATGACGGCGGATCCGCAGCGCATCTGCTGCTGATTTCAGCACCATGCTGTATTCTTCAAGTCCCGGAATACCAAAGTATGCGGTGGTGCTGCCCAGACCGACAACGAGAGCATCATAGGTCAGCATGACGCCGTCCGAGAGAATAACCTGCTTGTTCTCTGGGGAGAACGAATTGACCTTGGCGATTTTCAGATCAATATCTTTACCGGCGAACAGCTTCGCCAGCGGCATGGCAACCGCCTGTTCAGACGCACTGCCCGCTGCAAGCCGGTGCAATTCCGTAATAATCTGATGTGTCGGATACTGATTGACTACTGTTATTTTGGCTTCCGCTTTGCTCATATATTTACGAACGGTTAAGGCACTAAGCAGGCCGCCGTAGCCTGCACCTAGAATCACTATATGTTTTGACATGATAATTCCTCCATCATTAAGTATTACGGGCTTATTTGCCCGATTGACGTTCACCGCTGACCTGCAGATAGGCATTCATGAACCGGAGAGCCTTCTGTACCTGCGGGTCCTTGATCATCTTCATCATGCCGAACAGGCTGACTGTTTCGCTGCTTGCTTCCGCGCGGTCTTTCGCTTCAATAACAGTAGCCGCCAGATTCTTGGCAGTGCCCACCACAGGACCCGCCATTTCCTTAATCGCACCGACTGTATCATTCTTAAGTACTTCATCTGTGGCAACCGACTGCACAAAATCTAGTGATTTGGACAATACACTGACCATTTGTGTGATCTGCGGCAGCTGCTCTACCAAAAGAATCAGAGATTGCTGCACCTCCGGCTTCAAAAGCTCTTTCAGCACATCCTCTCTGGGAAGAGCTGCTTCTGGTATTTCTTGTTCAGGCAGGGTTTGGGTAACGGTTTCTGACATATCGAAGTCTCCTTTTACAAATCGTATTCTTGCACAATGACATCCAATGAAACTATGTGACTATTATAACACTCTATTTGTTATTATTGTCACAATCTTTTTACCTTTGCAACCTATTTTTGTGATTATTATCACTTCCTCATCGGTTTTATCGAACTCAGTCGTTTAACAAGGTTAAATTTACAAATTATTATGTTTTTCCTCATTGACGTATACAGAGAGTCGTGATATCTTAAGCAAGTAACTAAATGTAAGTTTATTAATTAATATCAGCAATTGATTATTACTAAGCAGCATACATATTAGATGGAGGTAATGACTTATGAGTACTTTTTCCGAATTGGTGCAGTCCCGCAGATCGGCTAATAATTTCGTGGAAGGTGTTACCATTCCGCAGAGTGAGCTCGAAGAGATGTTCTCCCTGGCACGTCTGGCTCCCTCGGCTTATAATCTTCAACACACCCATTACAAGGTGATCAGCGATGACAACGTAAAGGAAGCCATCCGCAAGGACGCGTATGGCCAATACAAGATCCACACCGCATCGGCTGTTATTGTAGTGCTGGGTGACAAGAATGCCTATCTGCAGGCTCCTGAAATCTATAGCGGACTTAAACTGCTGGGAGCGATGAGCGAGGATGCATACGAGCAAACCATTCAATCTATCAACGATGCTTATACCGGGAACGATGCGTTCCAGCGGGATGAAGCGATCCGCAATGCTTCTCTGTCGGCGATGCAGTTCATGCTTATTGCCAAGGATAAGGGCTGGGATACCTGCCCGATGATCGGCTTTGATCCGGAGGCTGTGAAGGCTACCCTCGGTCTCGGCGACCATATGGTTCCGGTAATGCTGATTACGATCGGCAAGGATAACCAGCACAAGATCAGACCGCGCGGCTACCGCAAGCCGGTTAATGAGTTTGTTGAATTCATCTAATAAAAAGGGTCTTCCGGCTAATATGCCGAAAGACCCTTGTCTATATCATCCTGCCGTATTCTCAATCCATGCTCACCGCGCATACTGCAAAATCGCCACAGCCGCACGCTCCTGCCGCTTTACATCCGTGCTGTTCAAGGCTGCCTTCAGGACAGCCAGCGCCTGCGCTACTGTAGCTTCATCCACCTGAACCGGACAGGCACCGGCGGCATTCCCGCCATCCCCTGCCTGATTCCCCAGCCACAGATCGATTCGGGCTGCGGGCAGCACTCCTGAATAGGCAGTTATTCTGCTGTCAGAGGCAAGCAGCCCTGTTACAGCCGGATTAACCGCAGCGAGGGGCAGACTCTTCAGCCAGGTGACACCGCGCCGGTGGGCTGTACTATCCTCTGCGCCGCTGTGCCGGGTATCATAGAAGTAATCGCCAAGGTCCCCGAGATACACCCATTCTTCATCGGCGATCAGCACATAATCCCCATCCTGCATCGCATTGACGAAGGTATCCAGGGTATGGGTTGCACCCTCCAGCTCCTGCCCGTGATAGCCGGCGGCAGCCAGCTTGCTGCTGATCTCTTCTCTGCTATGCTTCTCCAGATCTCCCGTACCGGGATAGCCTGCACATATATAATTATCCTCCAAAAAGGACTTCAGCAGCCCGCTGCCGAGTTCCTCAAGCTTCACCCCATACAAGCTCATTTCCGTATCCTTTCCCTCCAGGCAAAGCTGCCGGAGTCTACGCAGCATTGAAACCATCCTTTTCATTATACAGCAAAGGCAGCGGGATTTGAATTCGGCAGATTCTAAGGAAAACGCAGAATAATAGCGCTTACAAGACCTTTTTCCAAACTGGGAGTGCAAATATAAAAATTTCGGCTTTTTACTATTTCCCGCCCGGACGGTATAATTCAGGTATCAGCTCAAGGAAACAGACACTGCAGTAAGAACATAGCCTGGGCAGAATCTCCGGCAGCTAATCTTAAGCAGCGCTCCTCCTTGTGACTGAGACTATATCTTTGATCCTGACATTCCCGCCTGAAGTGAGTCCCTGCACGAAACGGTATGAGCTTCTTAAAGCTCACAGGCTTCACAATCCATCCTATCGTGGTAAGCGGATCAGTTTAGAGCAGTTTGAATGTGCAGGATAGGCAAATATACTGCCACCTCGGACCATTTCTACCCGGCTGAGTACAAAGGATAGGATAAGGAGTCTGAGACTAACATGGGTATAGTGGTAACAATATAAACCTCTATTGTTGATGTACTGATCAACGATAGAGGTTTATATGTGTCTGCACGGTCTTACCGCCGCTCTAGGTTAACGCAGGCCTTCAGCCACTTGTAGCAGCATCTCCCGGGTAACTTCAGTCGAGCCCGTGCCTATTTCATGCATTATATTTCTCTCCTCGTTCTCCCGAATCTCAATCCAGCGGATGTACGCATAATAGCCGTTGCTGTTATTCTCATAGGCTTGGCGGTTTTCAACATACAAGGCTTCCTGAGATTTTACCTTCAGATGCTCAACCTTTGTATCCGCCCAAACATCAGATGTAAGCTGTGCCCACGGAGTAAGCGGGGAATAAGTAACGGAGATGTAATCATTTTCTCCCTTAGGACCTTGGTACACCAGCTCAGGACTGACCGTCCCGGCCTGCTGGTTGGGCACATTGAAGCTCTTGATCCAGGCGTAATGCTCACCGGGCTTCAGCCGTTTGGTAAGGACATTGGTGTATTTTTTAACCCAGGAGCTATCTGTAATGCCCACTGTACTGTCGGATCTTCCTTCGGCAAAATGGTATTCTTCCGGCATTCTGCCCGGCACGGCCAGCTTACCTGTGACAGGCTCTGTAGCCTTCTTCCAGCTTTCGATATCTGTGAATATCTGCGGACGGTTGATCATACGGAGCTCCTTCATCCCGTTTGATCTAGCAATTAACAGCATAGCCGATTCATTATCAGCAAGCTGAGACTGAATCTCTGTAATCACCCGCCGGGTCTGGTTGGCAAAAGCTGTTGACTCATTAGCGCCCTCATGAATATCTACTTCCAAACTGGTTGCACCATAGGTAACCTGCCATAGCCGCTCCGCACCATAGACCACGCCTCCGAAGAGCATCAGTCCGCAGAGTACCAGGGCGATCCTCGCTGTCCCGCGCGCGCGCACAGGTCTCCCGGTAAGAGTATTTCCTCTCTGCTGCGGCTGCTGGAATTGCTCAAAGCTCGCTGCTAACCGCTGTTCCAGCGGCTCCGGCATCGTTGTATGTTGTTTATACCTGTTGAACTCCTGCTTCAGTTGATTTCCGACAGACATGTCCATTCCCCCTTCATCTCATCGTCCGCTGTAAATGCCGCATGCTGCCGCAGCTTGCGCAGCGCCTTATGGTGCCTGGATTTGGCGGTTCCCAGCGGGATGCCCAGGGCCGCAGCAATCTCGTCATAGCTGCACTCTCCGTAGTAACGCAGGACAATTACGCTGCGGAGCTTAGGCGGCAGCCCGCTGACCAGCTGCATCAGCTCTCCCTGCTGTTCCTGGACCAGAAGCTGTGCGTCCGCTCCCGGATACAGACTCTCAGATGCATGCTCCCGGCTGCGGTTCATGAGCCGCAGCCTGCGCCAGCTTCTGCGGTTCCAGTTGCTGCATTGCCTGACGATCATACCGTTCAGCCAGGCTCCGAAAGGCCGTTTGCCATCGTACTGCTGCAGGCAGCGGAATAGCTCGATGTAGATTTCATTGACTACATCAGCCACATCAGCCGGCCGGTTCACCAGCAGGCGGACGGTTCCGTATACCTGCTGCCTAATGGTGTTATGTAGTAAGGTGAAGGCTTCTTTATCTCCTTGTTCCAGCCTTTGCAGACATTCCCGAAGCTCTTCTTCTGTCATCTTCCTCTCCCCTCTCTATCTTGCTTACACTCTATATTGGTCCGCTGGCGGTGGAAGGTTCCCTTGATATGCAATTTATTACATCCTGACATATCAAAAACCGGCTGCCCATGAATTTCATCATGTGCAACCGGTTCTTTTGCTGCCGCCGGAACCTGCCCGGCTATGCGTTACAGATTACAAGGGCTCAATCCCCCATACCAGACTGCCGGAGATATAGGCCGGAAGCTTGGCCCAATCCGCAGGAGCTGTGCCTGCTAGATTGAAGGAATAATCATCAGACTGGTTATAGTTGGTCCAGTCCACCTTGGAGGCCCGCATCTGAATATCTATGCTGGCTCCCGGAGCAAGCGAGCCTGCTGCTGCTGTGAAGCCCAGCTCCAGGTAATGATCCGCGCCGCTCAAGGCTGCCGGAAGCTTCACGAATGTCCCAGTCACATTGGCGCTCCCTACCTGGGACCAGTCACAGAAGAAATTCTGGGCCTGCTCGCCGTCACTGGTGTAATAATATCTGAGCTTCACATCAGCGAGGGTGACCGCAGCCGTGCCGGTATTCACCAGCTTGATGCGCGGACTGAGGGCATTGACAGCAGCAGCCATGCTGCTATTGAACATCTGGACCTTCAGACCGCCATCCACTGGTGCAGTCGTATCTGTCACCGTGACCGTCAGGCTCTGCGGTGCGCCAGCACTGAACTGGAAGCTCAGGGTGGTTGTTCCCACAGACTGTGCTGCCAGATAGGCCTTGTGGATCGTCACAGCCGATCCGCTCACCGTATAATCCGTTCCGGCGGATAACGCCGCCGGACCGTTTTTAATAGAAGCTAAAGTATTCCCGTTCAAGGTCATCGCTACTTCGATGTCGCTCTGGTTCCCTGTCTTCTTGTCGAAGCTGGCCGTGACCGGTGTGATGGTTGAATCATTAGCCGTTGTTGTCGTATCCGCCACCGTAACCGTTAAGGTCTTCGCAGCTCCGGCACTGAAATGGAAGCTTAGGGTGGTTGTTCCCACAGCCTGTGCCGCCAGATAAGCCTTATGGATCGTCACTGTGGAACCGCTCACCGTATAATCCGTTCCAGCGGATAATGCAGAAGCACCATTGGTAATGGAATCCAGGGTATTCCCGTTCAAGGTCATCGCTACTTCGATGTCGTTCTGATTCCCTGTCTTCTTATCGAAGCTGGCCGTGACCGGCGTAATGACGGAGCCTGCTGCCGGAGGATTCACGGGATCAGCATATAAGGTCCCGCGTCCGTTGGTTCCCAGATACACGCGTCCATAGATCCGCGGATCGCCGGTAATTGCCATGTTGATTCTGGCATACTGGTGGGCGTCATCGTTAATCCGCACCCAGCTGGCTCCGGCATCATCTGAGCGGAACACTCCTCTTACCCCGTCGATCTGGGCTACAGTATAGAGTGCCATATAATTCTCACCGGGTGCGGCCTTACCAAACCCGATCAGGTCCGCTTCTTCCACATTGCTCAGCTTCGTGAAGCTTGCCCCAGAGTTGGTAGAATGCCAGATGCCGTACTTATCCAGCGGGTGTCCTCCGGCAAACCAGATATCGCCTTCCACGCCCGGCATGGCCTTCAGGCTCACTTGCGCCTGGCTCGGCTGCAGCCCGTTTACGTTATTGGCTGGCAAGCCGGTCGCAGCCGTAGCTGTGAAGGTAGCTCCGCTATCTGTACTGACATAGAGCTTGCCCTCATAGAAGCCATAGAATTTATTTGGATTCACCCGGTCGGATGCTATCTTCGCTCCGGCAGGAATTCCGCTGCTCGCCGTCCAGGAGTTGCCGCCTGACTTGGAGTAAAAGACCCCGATATCCGAGGTGCTCCACAGCAGCGCATTCCCACTCGCAGATACAGCTACCTGACCCTGCCCTACCGTGGTACTGCCTCCTTTGGAGGGTTCTGCATTCGGCATGTACCAGTTCTTGCCGTTGTCATTCGAGATCCCAATCGACTTACCGTTCGGATATTTCTCTTTGTCCACACCGCCGACACGGACAACATAGGCCGGGTCCAGCTCCGCATAATCGATACTGTTCGTGCTGGCCCAGGAAGGGCTGGTCTGGAACTTGACGGGTGCCGCTGTTAGATCCTCATACCGGAAGCCGGACACATCACCAAGCGCGGTAATCAGGTGGGCACCCGCTGGCGGGCTGATCAGCCCGAGCACTGCGGTCTCTTCTACTCCTTTGGCCATCACGGATATGTTGACCTTACCGCCGGTGTCCCAGTCCCCGAGGTTATTCGTACCGTAGATCGTTGCGCCGGTGCCGTACATCATCCGGTCCGAGTTGAACGGGTCAATCTCCAGATCCCCCATCATCCAGCCCAGCTTCGGCGCGGGATCAAGCGAGGTTGAGGTCAACCCGAGATTCAACCACGGTGCCGCCGTGATATCCATCTCGAACTTGTAATTGCGCTCCGGATAGAAGCCCCAATCCCAGATCCGGCTCCAGGTTTCCCCGCCGTCCTTACTGCGGAAGATGACCCCGTCCGGCCACCAGGAATTTAAGCTGGTAACCATGACCGTATTCGGATGCTGGGCATCCAACGCAAGCCCCCCGAAGCCGTAGAAGTTATCGGCCCCTGTGGAAGGGCTGATATTTGTCCAGATGCCGCTGGTTGTATTCCATTTCCAGACCTCGCCCTTGCTTCCGTCGTATGGACCCACCCCGTCACTGTAAGTAATATACAGATCACCAGTTGCGGACAGTTCCCCATGATGCGGAAGAAGGCCTACCGGCTGTCCCGGCAGCGCTGACCAGGTTGCACCTCCATCTGTGCTGCGGAACACACTTTTGGCGGTATCTGCGACACCGACATAGATCGTCTGGGTAGCTTGTCCGGCAGAGCCGGTGCTTTTGTCAAAAGTAATCCAGGACAAGCCCACGATATCACTCTGATATTCATTCGCCGGATTCTGGACATACGTTCCTACGTTAGTGAATGAGTTAACCTTGGACCAGGTCACCCCGGAATCCACGCTCTTCCACAGACCGTTCCCGCTCCGCGCCCCGAAGAACAGGATGCTGTTCTTATTCGGGTCAATGACCAGCCGTTCCCCGGCTGAACGTCCAGGCATATTGCCTCCAACCTTGAACGGAAGCGGCGTAGACTGCCAGGTATCCCCACGGTCGCTGGAACGCATAATTTGGCCATTGCCATCCCAGGAATTCGTATACGTCCCGGTTGCCATATACACCTTGTCCGGATCAACCGGATCGGTAGCCAGCGCATCGACACCATTCTTGTTCCAATCCGCCCACCCAACGCTGTCCGTCAGCGGAATCCAGCTCCCGTCCGCCTCGTTCCAGCGGTAAGCCCCGCCAATATCCGTCCGCGCGTAGATCAGATTCGGTTCACTCTGGTTGAAAATAATCCCCGGCACAAAACCGCCGCCCGCACCGGTAACCACACTGTTCCAGCTGTAATCTTCACTGGCTGCGGCATGGGTTACAGCGGGAGCAACGTTAAACAAAGAGCCTGACATCGCTGCCAGCAGGACGAGTGTTCCTAGTCTTCGGATACGTTTTCGACTCATGATCCTTACCTCCCCAAGCATTCTTTGGTAACGCTTCCATTATAGAGCAGGCTTCGCCCGTTCCGTGAGAGAAAATGGTTGATTATGCGGGAATTTTGTCAGCAATTAGCGCACCATTTTCACAATTTTTATTATTATTTTAACAGTAAAAGGTTCTCACGGAATGACATCCATAAGAACCTCTATCCTCTGAATCCTAATGGGTAAGCACAAACTCATCCAGCTTTTTGCCATTGGTATCATATGCCTGGTACGTCAAGGTATCCCCGCTGACCATAATTCCGGCGAACATCGGCTGGTTATTCTGGAAATGAACCTTATGGTAGAACTGGTCTTCCTTCTTCTCGTTGAATTTGACCCCGGAGGCGTTGGTCACCACATAGACTGTCCCTCCTGTTGCACCGGTCTGACGCTCTCCTTCGGACACGATTTTGCCGGCGCGCAGCGGGTAGGAGCGGGAATATTCATGGTTATGTCCCTGCAGCACAAGATCCACGTTATATTTGTCAAAAATCTCCGTCCAGTCCCCCACCTTGCTGTACATGTTCCCGCCATAAGCCGGACGGTGCATCGCAATAATTGTCCATGGCTTATCCGTGCCTGCCAGATCCTGCTTCAGCCAGTCGGCCTGCTTCTTCAGATTGCTCTCTGTATTCAGCACCGTCACGTGAACCGGACCGTAATCAAATGAGTAGGAAGTGCCTTCAATAGAGCCCTTGGCCCCGTTATCCGGCAGATTGAAATGTGAGGTGAACAGCTCCGCATCTCCATTGATCTCTTCATGATTACCGGTCACCGGCATCAGCGGCACACTAGCCACCCGGTTCTGAACATAACCAAAAAAGCTGTTCCACGCCCCAGAATCCGTTGGCTCCTCCGTCAGATCCCCGTTATGCAGGGTGAATTTTGCTGCCGGAAAGGTCTTGAACGCCTGTTCCAGGGTGTTGCCCCAGATGGCAAAATCCCCGTCCACAATCCCTTGGGAATCTGTAACGTTAATAAAAGTCACCTGGCCGCTGTCCAGCTCCGCTGTATGGAATTCGTACGAAAGGCTCCACTCCCCTTCCTCTCCGCTGCCTACCCGGTAAGTGTAAAGGGTTCCCGGCTCAAGTCCGGTAATCTCGGCTTTGTGGACCCCTCTTGTACCCTGATCCGTCTTGATCGTGGTATGCGCTGCCTGAACCCTGATCACCCCGTCTCCGGTAAAATCAGCTGCCTCGCCCTTCTCGACCTCCAGCCATCCATCCGCTCCCTGGTCTCCTGTGTACCAGGTGAATGCGCGGCTGGTGGCCGCATCGCCTTTTATCGTGCTGACCAGATCATATACCGCAACTGAAAGTCTGCCAGTTTTGTCCTCTGCAGCCCGCTCCACCTGGAACCTTTCCAGACTAAGCGCCAGCACGATTAATACTGCGGCTATGATTCCGATGATGATGAATGTTCTCAAATCTTTCATATGCTCCCTCCACCCTGCTGCTACAATCCTCAATTCTCTGTAACACCAATTCGCTATTCCCTGTTCTATCCAAGGGTAGCCCCAGCGACAGCAGGAAGTCAAATCCCGGTCCGGCATAACCTGCCCTTTCGTGTGATTTGTAAACGCAGTGTAAAAACATTCAGCGGACGTTCAGTTTAATTTAAGAAAACCATAAGGTTTGTCCCATACACTCGGGTTACCGGCCAGATTATACAAATACAAAAAACTTAGAGAGAGAAATGAGGTGTGAGATGAGCAAGAAGCTGCAATTCCGGTCTGAGCTGAAATTTTTCATTAACCATCATCAATACCTTATCATCCGGCAGCGGCTCCAAAGCTTAATGGATGCCGACCGGAATGCCAATGAGGGCGGTGAATACCATATCCGCAGCCTGTATTTTGATGATATGAACAATACAGCGTTGGCCGATAAGCTCGGGGGCCTGCGGGAGCGGGCCAAATACCGTATTCGCATCTATAACATTCAGGACGATATCATTCATTTTGAGAAAAAAATCAAGATGGACGATTATATCGCCAAAATCAAAGAACCGCTGACACGTGAGATGTACGATGAGATTATGGCCGGCAACTATGAGGTGCTGAATGTGCCGGAGAGTCCGCTGTTTATGGAGCTGTATAACCAGATGCGCCATAACCTGCTACGCCCGAAGGTAATTGTCGATTACGTCCGCGAGCCTTATGTATGCCATAGCGGCAATGTGCGGATTACTTTTGACAAGGAGCTTCGTACAGGACTGCATGCTATGGATATATTCAGTAAAGATCTGCAGCCGGTCCAGGCGCTTGACGGGAACTTTATTATTTTCGAAGTCAAATTCGACGAATACCTGCCCGATTATATCAGGATTGCCCTCCAGCTCGAGGGGCTGCACCGGCAGTCCGCTTCAAAATACGTTATTTGCCGGAAATTTCTAAAAACCAACTCCTGGGAGGATTATTGAAATGAGCAATACAGCAACTATAGCTGCAGCCGCAACAAAAGAAGCGAACGATACCACAACCACTTTTTCCGATATGATTAAAAGCTCTGTGGTCGATAACTTCATCTCCGACATCAGCATCTCCAAAATACTAATCACGCTCAGCGTGGCTTTTCTGATCGGCTTCTTCATCTACATTCTGTACAAACGGGTCTTCAGCGGAGTCCTGTACTCCAAAAGCTTCAACGTCTCCCTGATGGGCATGACCATGATCACTGCAACCGTAATCATCGCGATTAACTCGAACCTCGTGCTGTCGCTTGGTATGGTCGGCGCACTGTCTATCGTCCGCTTCAGAACTCCTATTAAAGATCCAACCGACCTGATCTTCCTGTTCTGGGCAGCCGTTGCCGGAATCGTAACAGGCGCGGGCTTCTTCACACTGGCCATTATCGGCTCCATCATCATCGGCCTGATCCTGTTCCTGTTCATCAAACGTTCTGCGATTGAAACTCCGTATCTGCTGGTGATTAACTGCGACAGCGACGACAGCGAGCGCGAAATACACAGCCATCTGAACAAATCGGTGAAACGGTATAATATGAAGCAAAAAACGGTAACGGCCGGCAATATTGAGCTTACGCTTGAGCTGAGGCTGGATGATAAGGAAGGCGGATTCGTCAACTCCGTCTCTGCCCTTACCGGCGTCAAAAATGCCCTGCTGATCAGCTACAGCGGCGATTATGTATCATGACCCCAGGTCCGCTGAAGGCCGGTGGCCCCATATACATGAAAGGCGGTGCCCAAGATGAAAGCACGAGGTAAGCAGGTTCTGGTGATTGTTTGCTGCCTGCTGCTGGTTGCCGCTATTGCTGGTTGTCAGACAGCCACTCCGTCTGCGGTGAATAACACGGACCAGACAGATAAGCAGGACAAGGCGGTATCCAGCGAGGAACAGAGTCTCGATACAGAGGTTTTTCTGAAAGACAAGGTTATAGATGTCAAAATCACGCTGGACCCGGAAGATTACCAGGATATGATGGACAATGCCAGCGCCGAGGAATACAAGATGGCCTCCGTCGAATATAACGGCATTCAAATGGACAATGTCGGAGTGCGGACCAAAGGGAACTTAAGTCTGCGCAGTGTCGTTCAGATGAACGATTCGGACCGGTACAGCTTCAAGCTGTCTTTTGACGAGTATGTGAATCAGAGCCTGTTCGGGCTTACCAAAATCAATCTAAACAACAACTATTCCGATACCTCATACATGCGCGAATTCCTGACCTATGAGCTTGCGGAAAGCATGGGTCTGGCCACCCCAAAATACTCCTTCGTCAACATCTATGTCAACGGGGAGCTTAAAGGCTTCTACCTTGCGGTAGAGCAGATCGGCGATGCCTATCTGGAACGCCATTTCGGCAACTCTTACGGCGCACTCTATAAAGGCCAGATGACGGGTCAGGGCGGAGATCTGGTCTGGCTTGGGGACGATGCTTCACTCTATACCGGACTTGGGATGAAGTCGGAGAAATCAAACGATAACATTCTCATCGACATGCTGGATGAGTTAAACAACGGCACCGATTATGAAAAATACATTAACGTGGAGGATGCCCTCGGATATATTGCACTCAACGCAGTAACCGGCAATATGGACAGCTACCTCGGCAGCACCAAGCAGAATTATTACCTGTATGAAGACGAAGGCGTCTTCTCTATCCTGCCTTGGGATTACAATATGGCCTTCGGCGGCTTGGGCGGCTCGGATGTGCTGATAGACGAGCCTACCCAAGGTGCGCTTGCAGAGCGGCCGCTGGTAGCGAAGCTGCTGGCGAACGAGACCTATTTAACACAATATCATGAAATTGTCAGCAGCGCGCTGGATGGCTACCTGAAAGACGAGAACTTCCAGGCCCGGATCAAGCAGCTGAACGCCATGATCTCCAGCTATGTGAAGGCTGACCCTTCCGCCTTCTATACCTTCGAGCAGTATGAGAGCGGCATCGAAGCGGTGAAGACATTTATGTCCACCTTGGCAGACAACATCAAGCAGCAGCTTGACGGCACAATTCCATCTACCAATGACGGCAAAGGAAGCGGTGGCGGTTTTGGCGGCATGGGCGGCGAATTCGGCGCCGCGGCTGGTGGCGCGGCGCAGGGTCAGGCAGGCGCGGACGCGGCGATGCCAGGCGGTAACGTCGGGGCAGTGGAGGGCGGTGACGGTGCGGCCCAAGGCGGGATGCCGCAGGGTCAAGCGCAGGCCGGCCAAGGCGGCGTTCCCGGCGGTGCGGCCTTCCCTGAGGGCGGAATGCCCTTCCCTGAGGGCGGCAACGGACCGGGTGGCGGTATGGGCGACTTCCCCGGTGGCGGTTTCCCTGGTGGCGGTTTCCCTGGTGGCGACTTCGGCGGCCAAGGAACCAACGGGCAGCCGCAAGGCAGCACCAGCGAAGCTATTGCTACCGGTGTAGCCATTGTACTGCTTTTACTGGCAGCAGTATTTGTTACATTCTATAAGCGGAAGCGGCTGTAAAGTTCTATTTTTTATGCTTATGTAAGCAGGCCTGAACGATTTCGTCCGGGCCTGTTTTTGTTATGAAGCAAAGCACTCCCATATTCCAGCAAATAGTCTATTATAAGAATACAGTGATCACACACCCATGAATCCAACGATCCGGATTATATCACCGCGATTCTTGAGCTTACCTGCAATACAATAGTAGATAAACTTTAGACTCCACTGTTATACCGAAGTATACGGATTTACGACCAAATACAGCCGTCTTGGTTTACCGGAATTGAGAATGAAGAGCTGCTTGAGAAGCTGCGGGCGCTTTATGTATATTGGAATCTGAAAGGCGGAAGTTTATTGTGCGAGAAAGAACGGCAGGATTTCTGGCAGGAAATCGCCTATTCTTTCAATGAGCAGGACTTAACCGTTCAAGTGCCGGTTACTGATGATTTTTTCGTGTATGTCCACTGGGAAGGTATTGATATACATAACGGAGAGCTGCAGCGGGCTATTCCCGAAGCCAAACTTGCAGTGCTGCAAGCTAAAGGGCTGCTTCCTTAATAAAGATTGGCGGATTTAGAGTACAAAGAACCCTGCACCGGAAGGCTAACTGCACCTTCTGACACAGGGTTCTCTAAGCCCTACTCCTGCTTCCCCCGAAGCAAAGCAATCGCCGCCAGCAGGAAGGAGACCAGCGAGATGCCGAGGGTAATGTAAACCATCGGCGAGGTGCCGGTGCTGGTGCCTTCCTTCTCCACAATGGCCTGATGCTCGTCCATGGTCATCGTGCCGGAGCCGGACATGTCTGCGGCACCGTGGCCGTGGCCGCCATCGGCGCTGCCGGAGGCTTCAGCGATGGCGGTGATGGAATGCGGGGATTCCGAGCCGGGTTCGCCGGACCATTGCACGAGGCTGCCATCGGCATAGTGCTGATAGGCATCCCAGGCGATATCGCCTGCGGAGTCCGGGTTCTTGGCCGTGAAGTAGAAGCGCTGGAACTGTCCGGCCTGTATGCCGCCGTCCTTCGCAATCCAGCTCACTTTATTCCCCTCAACCGTTACCTCCCAGCCGGGAGTGGCTTCGTATTGCTTAAATTCCGCGCCTGCCGGAATCCGCAGATCCACCTGGACGGTGGCGCTTTCTTTTTCAGACGGTACTTTCAGGGTATACGTCTCCCAGGCCCCCGTGCTGGACTGGGCTGGGCTAACGGTTACGTGGGCACTCGCCACGGCTGCGAACAACAGTAGTGCGGCGGCTGCCGGTGCGGCCAGTGCTGCTATTTTGCGAAACATTCTATTCAATGAAATCTCTCCTATTCTCTAATAATGGATATTGGGCCTGTCCACGCTATCTTAAGCTCTATCTCTTCCCCGGAAAATCCCGCTCCCGCGAAGCCAGCCCCTGCTCCAAGGCGTACCTTGTGAGCTGCGTACGATTCTGAAGCTGAAGCTTCTGCAGAATGTTCTTCAGGTGATTCTTGACCGTATGCTCGGAGATCCCGAGGGTGACGGCAATCTCCTTATTGGTGGACCCGGAGGATACACAGCCCAGTATCTCCTTCTCCCGCGCGGTTAATGCCTCCCGCTCCTCCTTGACGGAGGTGACCGCGAACTCCTTCAGAATCTGGAATGCCAGCTCCCGGCTCAATGGCACCTCTTCGCTTACAATTGCCAGCAGATATTCGATCCAGGTGGACGGGGCCAGGTTCTTCAGGAGGTACCCCTGCGCGCCCTGCTTAAGTGCTTCGAACAGATAAGAGATCTCATCCGACACGGTGACAATGACAATCCGGACATACGGATATTCCAGCTTAATGCGCCGCGTGGTCTCCAGACCGTCCATTCCCGGCATTTCGATATCGATCAGAATGAGATCCGGCATCCATTGCCCGGTCCAGACGATCGCCTCAGCTCCGCTGGCCACCGCACCAATCACTTCAAACCGTTCATCCAGTCCCACAATCTCGATCATCGCTTCACGTGCATGCGCATGGTCATCGACGATCAGCACCCGGCAGCGTTCCATCTTGCACCTCCCCCTTCGTAATTTCTACAGTGGTTCCATCCGCTCCTGAGTGAAGTTGAAGCGTCCAGCCCATACTACGGGACCGTTCCCTCATAATCTGCAGGCCATAGCTGCCGTTCACCGCAAAAGGATCGTCATGCTCAATTCCAGCACCATCATCAGCAATGGTTACACGCCAGCCATGCTCATTCCCTTGGCCCCATACGGATACCTTGCCCGCACGTGTGTGCTTACGCACGTTGATAATCGCTTCACGAATAGAGGACAACAGCTCTGCCTGTTCCGCCGCCGTCAGCGCCTGCTCCTCCAGATGCCAGTCCAGCGACACCTCAATCATGACTTCTCCGGCAATTCCGGCCAGTTGCTCATGGATAGAACGCTCCAGCGAAAAGCTCTCCGCGCCGCTGACCGGCACCTTCAGATTGGCAATCGCCTGACGAACATAACGGTTGACCTCGTGAACGGTCTTCTTGATCTGATCCACACTGTCCGCGCTGACGCTGCCGTCCTTACGGCTCTGCTCCAGACGGTCAATCCTCACAGAGAGCAGGAACAGGGACTGGGCCATTCCGTCATGCAGCTCTTTTGCCAGCGCCTCCCGTGCTTCCATCGCTCCGGTTGCCGCCCGCTCCTGCTCCAGCTCCCGCTGATTGCGCTCCATGAGGCGAAAGAGCGGCAGCAGCAGAATAATACTGAACATAAAGACCAATACAGGTGTTAAGTAGTTTCCTGTATCCATGGAAATGTACTGCATCAGGAACTGATGTCTCACCCACTCCCAGATACCCACCATGACTGTTGGAATCAGCAGGATTAGCACTTTAATTCGGGTATACGTCACGGTTCCCTCCCTAATTTCTGTTCGTTATTTTACCATTTCCGGGTGACCGGCGGCATGACTCTTTAGGGCTATACCCGTCCGAATATGTTACAGAATTAAGTATTTAAAAGTTAAATCATTCCCTTCATAGCTCCCATCGTCCTATCATAACAGTTAGCGAAACCATATCCGATAGGGTACACTAGGAATAACATGCAATCAAGTATACATTCATGCTGACACTACAGGAGAGATAATCATATGAAACGGATTACGATTCTAATCGCCGACGATGATCCCGAGATTGCTGATCTGATCGGACTGCATTTGGAAAAAGAAGGATACCACCCTATAAAGGTTACGAGCGGCCCGGCGGCGGTGCAGGTCATCCAGTCCAGGCATATCGACCTGGCGATTCTGGATATTATGATGCCCGGGCTGGACGGGTATGAGGTGACCCGGCAGATCCGGGAGCAGCATGGGCTGCCGATTATTTTTGTAAGCGCGAAGACTTCGGATCTGGATAAAATCACCGGGCTTGTCATCGGCGCCGACGATTATATGACCAAGCCCTTCAATCCCATGGAGCTGGTCGCCAGAGTGAACGCGCAGCTAAGACGTTCCATGAAGCTGAACCAGCCGGTTGCCGAACAGAAGGCCGTAGTAGAAGCCGGGGGGCTAATCGTTGATCCGGACCGCCGTTCCGTGACCTTGTATGGAAATGCTGTGGAGCTGACGCCGAAGGAATTCGATATCCTGTATTTGCTCGCCAGCTACCCTAAGAAAGTATTCAGCGCCGAGCAGCTTTTTCAGCAAATCTGGGGTGAGGCTTATTATGAAGGCGGAAACACTGTGATGGTCCATATCCGCACCTTGCGCAAAAAGCTGGGCGATGACCAAAGTAAAAATACATGGATCAAAACGATCTGGGGGGTAGGGTACACGTTCAATGGCTAATCTTGTCCGCAGCTTCCGCTTCAAAATGATATCACTGCTGGTACTCAGCATGATTTGCTCCGGCGCTATTACCTTTGTACTCTACAAAAGCCTGCAAATGTATTATACCTCTCAGGTGAAGTATGAAGACAAGCTGACCCGCTTCCGTTATCTGATTGCCGATTTCGGCGACCTGAATTTCTTCCTGATCTTCTTCATCCCGCTGGCGCTGCTGTTCTTCTTCCTGTTCACCAAGCCGTATGCCCGCTATTTCAAAGAAATCTCGCACCATATCCGCCTGCTGGCTAACGGGGATTTCAAAAGCCGGATTCAAATCCATTCTAACGATGAATTCGAGGATATTGCCGCCGATCTTAACCAGGCCAAAGACAAACTCGAAGAAGCGGTGGAACGCGGGGACTTCGCGGAGAACAGCAAGGACAAGCTGGTGCTGAATCTGGCTCATGATCTGCGGACTCCGCTGACCTCTGTGCTCGGCTACCTGGATCTGGTGCTGAAGGACGGGGAGTTAACCGCTGAACAAGTGAAACATTACACCACGATTGCCTACACCAAATCACAGCGGTTGGAAAAGCTAATCGATGAGCTGTTCGAGATTACCCGGATGAATTACGGCATGCTTACCGTGGAGCAGCGCCCCCTGGATCTGAGCGAGCTGCTGGTCCAGCTAAACGAGGAATTGTATCCTCTGCTGGAGAACAACGGGCTGACGGCCCGCATTGAAGTCACTCCGCAGCTCAAAATTACCGGGGACGGGGAGCTGCTGGCCCGGGTGTTCGAGAACCTGCTGACCAATGCGGTGCGTTACGGCAAAGACGGCCGTTATGTCGATGTCCGCTGCTACCCGGAGGGTGAGACCATCGTTGTCCAGGTCATGAATTACGGAGATAGGATTCCGGCAGAGGACCTGCCTTTTCTGTTCGATATGTTCTATACAGGTGACCGGGCACGGACCCATCAGGAAGGCAGTACCGGGCTAGGATTGTTCATTGCCAAAAATATCGTCGAGCAGCATCAGGGGACGATCTCTGTACAGAGTGACACGATCCGCACGCTCTTCGAGGTCCGTCTGCCGGGTCTGAACCAATAGTCTGCTCCAGCTATATCCGCAATGTGGCCGTCCTTTTAGAAGGACGGTTTTTTTTGCATGTACATTTCAAGCTGGAACACTTTAAGCGGAGACGTTTTAAGAAAAACTTTATCTTTCCCCCACTTCTATTTAAACACGCTCCTCTATGCTTAAGTCATTGAAACAAGGAGGACGAGAATATGAAGAAATGGTTATTCGTAATTGTGATTGCTGTGCTGATCGGTTATGAGTGGATGTCCAAGGATCAAGAGGATGCCAAGGCAGACCTGAATATTAAGACGGTACAAGTCTCTACAGATAAAGGTTCGAAGAATCTGACAGTGATCCCGAAGGGCCAGATCTACCAAGGGAACCTGCTGCTGGTCAATAAGGATTACCCCGTTCACGATACAGGAGTCAGCCAGGACATAGTCCGTCTCATCGATCATGAAGATCTGACTTCCGGCTACGTGCTGCTGGATCACAAAACGCTACTCTCCAGGCAAGTGGCAGAGAAATTCACAAAGATGATACACGCTGCAGCGGGGGAGGACATCAACAGCTTCCTGATCAGCAGCGGATATAGGGACAATGACAAGCAGCAGCAGCTATACGATGAAAAAGGGGCCGATTACGCCCTGCCACCCGGCTACAGCGAGCATAATCTGGGCTTGTCGCTGGATATCGGCTCCTCGCAGATGTCCATGAGCCATGCCCCTGAAGGGCAATGGCTGCGGGAAAACGCATGGGACTACGGCTTCATTTTGCGCTATCCTGAGGATAAAACAGACATCACCGGCATCCGGTATGAGCCTTGGCATTTCCGGTATGTGGGGCTTCCGCACAGTGTGATTATGCGCGACAAGAACTTCACGCTGGAAGAATACCTTGAATTCCTTAAGGAGCAGAAGTCGGTCGCCACTACCGTTAACGGCGTCGAATATCAGATTTCCTATATCGAAGTTAACGGGAACACTCCAGTTCCCACTCCTGACGCCCAGCACATTGAGTTCTCTGGCGACAATATGAACGGTGTGATTATGACGGTATATCCTTAATGACTAAGCCATATAACATTACAATCTACAGAAAGCGGTGATCTGAAATGAATCAGGCACACAAGCGGACAAAATACGGTTTGCAGGTACTGTTTACCGTCTACGTATATATTCTGTTCAAAATTATTTTGTTCAAATTCGGTTCGATGGATCTCCCATTTCTATGGCAGCAGCTTCAACACAGCCCGGACCATGTTGCCGCCAGTCTGCAACGCGGAAATCTGATCCCGCTGGCCACCTTATCCAATACCTATCACCATCTCAGCACAAGTACTGTCGTTAATTTCCTGGGGAATATCGCCTTATTCATTCCTTATGGCATCTTCCTGGTGCTGTTATCTCCGAATGGAAAAGGCAGCGGCTCCTTCACCGGTGTACTGCTGTGGTCCTTCGCGTTAAGCGCGGTGCTGGAATGCTCACAAGCCGTCTTCTATATCGGTACCTTTGATGTGGATGATCTGCTGTTGAACACCTTCGGCGGGATACTGGGATACATGCTGATGAGGCCAATCATGATGATCTATATGACAGGCAGACAAGGCTCCTCCGTCACCCAGAAGTGACGGGGAGCCTTGCTGTCCGTTCGCCCTGCTCACAAGGGAGAGATATAGCGGCCATATTCGATTGCTAGCTCTGTGAAGCCATTGCCTTCCTGCTTCAGGAAAAAGCTGTTCACACCCTCCGCTCCCCACCAGTTCAGCCCAAGCAGTAGTCCCTCTGCCGAATGTGCCGCGAACAGCAGGGAGAACATCTGCGGGTTCACCTCACCGCCGTCATCGACACGCCAGACTGAATATTCATTATCCGTAATCTCCGCAGGATAGTCCTTGAAGCTTAGCTTCCCGGCTTCCTTCAGGACAAGGCTAAACAGCATATTCTTATCCTGTCTTACGAACTGGACCAGATAGAGCTGTCTGTCCGGGCCCAGCCCGGCCAGCTTCCAGGCTGCCTGGATCTTCCGCCCTTTGGCAGTTTCTACACTCTTACGAAGCGGATCACCAGCTGCAAGCTGCGGGCCTGCCGGGTCAGCGGGCTGAAGCTCCAGCAAGGCTGCCTGCGGAAACACCGCAGAATCAACCAGATAATAGGTCTCATCCCTCATTGCTGCGTCACCCTCTACCTTGAACAGATAACCGGACAGATTCGGAATATTATTCGCCAGCTCCCGTCCGTTGTTGTTATCGTTGCCCGGCTGCCACTTCTCCAGCTTCACAGCCAGCACCTGCCCCCCGTTCCCAATGGCAGTGTTCAGGGACTTCAACTGCTCCCCGCTCCCCTCCTCTTCCCTGGTGACCATAATATGACTCCCGGTCTCACTCGCGAATCCGAAGACCGGCTGCAGCTTGGAAGGGTCAAGTAAGGCAGCCGGGGCTGGAGAGGCCGTAGCTGACGCTGATGCAGTTGGGACCGCACTTGCCGGGCTATCCGTCTGCTGAGCGACTGGCGATGGACTGCCGGTAGACGGCCCGGCCGAAGCTGCTGCACTGCTGGCAGCGTCATTGCTATTCGTCCGGGCACACCCGGTCAGGCTAAAGACTATGGCTGCTGTAAGAATAAGACTTCCGGCCGCTCTTCCCCCGTGCCGGAAGCTTTGCTTCGCTTGATTCATAGCGGTCCTCCAATATGATTTAGTCGAAAATCCCCATGCTAAGGTAACGTTCCCCGGTATCCGGCGCGATACATAACACCCGCTTCCCCCGTCCCAGGCGACGCGCCTCCTGCAAGGCCGTCCAGACTGCGGCTCCGCCGGAAGGTCCGATCAGAATTCCCTCCGTACGGGCTAGTTCTCTTACCATCTCCAAGGCATCCTCATCGGATACCTGCACGATCTCATCATAAATGCCGGTATTCAGAATCGCCGGCACGAAGCCCGGGCTGGTCCCCACCAGCTTATGCGGCCCCGGCTGGCCGCCGGACAGCACCGGCGAACCCTGCGGCTCCACGACAACCACCCGCAGCTCCGGCAGTCGTGCGCGCAGAGCCTCGCCGGTTCCGGTGATGGTGCCGCCTGTCCCGGAAGTGGCAACGAAGACATCCAGCCGCCCTTCCATCTGCTCCAGAATTTCCGGCGCGGTGGTAGTGCGGTGAATATCCGGATTCGCCTGATTCTCGAACTGCTGCGGAATGAAGCTGCCGGGGATCTCCCGTCCCAGCTCCACCGCCTTGGCAATCGCACCAGGCATCCGCTCCGCCGCCGGAGTCAGCACCACTTCCGCCCCGTAGGCCTTCAGGATATTGATCCGTTCCTTCGTCATATTATCCGGCATAATCAGGATGGCCTTATACCCCTTCGCTGCCGCGTTCATCGCCAGTCCAATCCCGGTATTCCCGCTGGTCGGCTCAATGATCGTCCCGCCTGGCTGCAGCCGTCCGTCCAGCTCCGCCTGCCGGATCAGATTATAGGCCGCCCGGTCCTTGACGCTGCCGCTGGGATTGAACATCTCCAGCTTCACATACAGCTCCGCGTCCTCCGGTCCGGTTACCCGGTTCAAGCGCACAACCGGCGTGCCGCCAATCAGCTCCGTAATATTATTGACTACCCGATTCGTCATGGGTGTGCCTCCTTTGTTTCTGTCCTTATCTTATGCACGATATAACACCCATTGTATAGTTACGGGATAGCATTTGTCGATTTTCAGGTGCAGCAGCAAAAGCCGCCTCCCACAAAACGGGAGACGGCATTCTGCTGCTTCTGCTCAATGATACCTGCGGTAGCGGTGCAGGTTCAGTGAGATCTCTTCACGTTCCCCTACGGATTCACCGTTATCGTGAACGTGGAGGTTGTATTTTTGATCGGCGTTACCGTGTTCAGGATCTTCAGGTTGTTGAAGACTACGCTGCCCACTGCCGGCCCCTGGCCGGGCTCCGGCAATTCATTAGCCCAGATACCAACACCGGATTTGGCGTCGAAGGCGTCGCCGCTCTTGAGGGCACCGGAGATCGTAATGTTGGTAAAGATCGTGTCTGTGACAGGGAACTGCGGCGTAGAGCCGGAATAGTTCGTCTGGAACATGATTCCATGATAGGTCGGGTCGATGATGTCCACATCGCTGACCCGGATGCCCTGGAACACCTTGGAAGCGGAGAATACCCAGATGGCCGGGAAGGTCTGTGCGCCCCAGAAATGTCCGCCTGACCGGACGACGGAGATATTCTGGAAGTTCGTCGTCGGTGACGCCCCGAAGCCGTTCATCGGATAACCGAAGTCCAGCGAGCTGATCGTAATCCCGGAGTAGCAGAGAGTATCCGCAATATAGATGTTGCGGAAGGTATTCGCATACCCGCCGTAGACGGCAAGACCGGCTGCCCGCCAGGTCAGGATGGACGTCAGATTCTCATAGACATTGTCCTTCATGTCGGAGCCGCCGGAATCGATCGCCGAGAACAAGGCGAAGCTGTCATCTCCGGTTGCCCGCGCCTCGATGTTAGACACGAGATTGTTCGTGCTACCGTTGGTCATATTGATGCCGTCGGCAAAGGTATTGCGGATGCGCGAGTTTTTAATGACCATATAATCGGTATTCGCGCCCCAGTACATACATACCTGATGCTCCGTCCAGATATTATCAATTGTCATGTTGGCCACATTGGAGAAGTCGAACACCTTTCCGGGACCGTCAATCCGTGAAGTATAGTTGCCGAAGTAGGCAAACCCCGAGAAGGTCGAGCCATTCGCTGAATCGGCAGCCCGGAAGCCGATGTCTGTATTCGACTGGTTAACCGGTGCATAGAACCGGGTATACCAGGGGCCGGCTCCGACGATCTTCACCGCCTTGCCGTAGACCTGGAACTTGTTCGAGGTCTCATAGGTTCCGGCAGGAAGATAGACGCCAACCAGCTTACCCGTTGTATCCATACGGACCTTATCGAGCGCATTCTGCACATCCTGGTGCGTGAAGCCCAGAGGAACCGTGTACTTGGCCGGGTCCGGATTGGCTATCGGCGAGACCTGCTCCAGGCTGACGAAGTCAATGGCATATTGCGAAGTATTGGCTGCATCCTTCTGCAGCCGGATCGTGCTGCCTGCCGGAATCGTGCTGTCGAACATGATATTCGCTTCGTCATAGATGTGGCGCGGGGAGCCGGCACTCGGCGAATTGCCGGGGCTAGCCTCCGAGCCATACAGCCAGGCGTATTTGGAGGTCAAGGTAATGGCCTTGTTGAACACTCCATTGACGTAGATGTTGAGTGTAGCTGTGGTGCCGTCACCGCCCGGAGCATCGGGAATAGAGAACCGGGTGACCAGGGTATTCGTGTTGGCTTTGGTGGTGAATTCGACATAGCTGCCTGTTGTATTGAGGGTGACCGCTCTTCTGCCTGAAGCTTCACCAGCCAGATCGCCAATATTGCGGTTCGGTGTCAGCTTGACAGCTCCGCCGCCGATCACTCCATCTTCTGCCTCATACATGTCGTAAGGCATATTGGCCCCGCGTCCGATGTAGAGCGACTGGTTCTGGATGTTGTTGGCCCGCTTGACTGCCAGTTCGTTGCCATCCACGGCAATTTCTGTTTTGACATTATATTTTCCGTTCACAGCCGTCCAGGTCCCAAGAGCCACAGGAGCCGCAGTACCTCCGGCAGCAATGACACCGTTATAATATCCGGTCAACGTTCTGAGGACCGCCCCGGAGGTGGCATCCGTTAAGGTCAGCGTAATGTTGTGCGCACCACTGGCTGAGGCCGCCGTTCCCTGATTCTTAATGGCTACCGAGAAGCTGACCGTGTTGCCTGCTGCCGGGTTGCCGGGAGACCAGCTGACCGGAGAAGCAATCAGATCCGAGCTGGATACCGGATTCACAGTTAGGGCCGTAGGATGGGCATAGCTGTTATTGACTTCATTCAGCTCAATGACATTGTTGTTCTCATCTACCTTGGCGCTTACCGTATAGGTTCCGGCATCCTTGGCACCAAGGCTGAAGGAGACATTAGCCGAAGCCCCTGCAGCTAGGGCACCCACGGGGGCATTTCCGGCAAGAACGTTGCCGAGATAAAAGCTCACATTGGTAGCTGCGGATGAAGCAGAACCGCTATTTTTCACTGTAGCTTTCAGAGTGAGAGAATCGGTCTCCACCGGAGCCGACGGACTCCATGACATCCCGGTTACCGTCAGGTCAGGATTCGCCGCCGGTGTGCCAATAATCTGAAGCTCAGCTACCTGTCCGGCGCCTGAACCGGAATTCGCCGTAATTCTCAGCTGCAGCTCACTGACTGTAGCGGTCACCGGAATGGTCACTGAATTGCCGCTGGCCGGATTAAACGTATACTCCGCCGCAGGTACCAGACTGGTGAACGTCCCTGTGGACTGGTTATGTCCCAGCACCTGGATCGTCTGGGTACGGGTTGACCAGGCGGCTGCCGGATTGAGCTTCACGACCACCGAGGTCACATTGGCATTCGCGCCGAGGCTGACGGTCAGCGTATTCGGGTAGCTGCCGCCCGCACCCTCCCAGTAGGTAGTGACATCTCCATCATTGGCATTGGAGGGGACGAAGGTGAAGATGGAAGAAGAAGCATGGATAGCCTTGCCAATCGCCAGGTTCACTCCGGGACCTGTGGTTGGGGTGGCTGTTGGTGTGATCGTCGGAGCCGGAGTCGCCGTTGGGGCTACAGTAGGTGTAGCCGTCGGTGCAACGGTCGGCGCGATCGTTGGAGCTACGGTCGGCGTAGCCGTTGGGGCTGCGGTCGGCACAGCCGTCGGAGCTGGCGTAGCCGTTGCCGTCGGCGCCGGGGAAGCGCTCAGCACAAGCTGATCCAGATTCACATTGCCGGAGTCGGACGCATCATATTTGTAAGCAATGGTGTTGGTTCCGGCGTTCAAGGCAAGAATCTCTGCCTGTGTCGACCAGGTATCCCAGTTCGAGAGATTGGCAAGCGAGGTCTGCTTGACCTTCGTGCCGTTCACGTAGATACTCAGCGTCTTCGTACTGCCGGAGGCATTGGCATACCTCAGGGCTGCGCTGTAATTCCCTGCCGACGGAGCCGTTACCGTGAAGGTTGTGACTGCTCCCTGCGTCAGGTAGCCATCTACGAAGGCAGCACCAGTATAGCCGCTGTGATCGGTATTCGTCTTGGCCCCGCCGGATAAGGCTGCGGCCTCCGCTTCATAGGTTCCGGGTGGCGAGGCCGTGGTGCCGTACACCTCAATCTCCGACAGCTGTGCTGCGGACCAGCCTGTGTTGCCCGTGAAGATGATTTTGACATACCGGGCGGTTGCAGCTGTGAAGTTGATGGTGACGGAGTTCGCACTGCCCGGATTGAAAGCATACCCCGCAGACGCCGCCAGATTGCTGTAAGACGTATCATCCGTACTGCCTTGCACAGACAGCGTCTGTGTTCTGGCTTCCCAGCCCGCAGGCAGCTTCAGTACAACCTGATTCACACTGCTGCTGGCACCCAGATCCACCTTGATCCATTGCGGAAAAGCATTGCTGCCACTCTCCCAGTACGTACCCTGGTTACCGTCATTAGCATTCGCTGCTACATACACATCACCGACTGAGCTTGCGCTAATCGTCTTGCCCTGAGCCAGATTGCCTGCCGCCGCCCCCACTGCCGGAAATAACGCGAGCTGTCCCACACATAACACAAGCATCAGACCGTACATCAGGAATGTCCTTGTCCTTTTCACCGAAGACCTGGTTCTGCTGAACATTTGACAACCACCTCCCATAGATTATGGTGCCACCTTCGAGTATACGCTTTCATAAAACAAATTATGGTAATAATATAAGATAGAGCCTGGCTCAGGTCGATGGCGTATTCTATGAAAAGTATGTGCGTACATACGGAGCGCTCAGGGAGAGAATGAACCTAACCGAAGTCGGCATACCCGCGGACGGCAGATGCTTTTACAATGAATCCAACAACAAGCCACAGCGCAGGAGGAATCAGCTATGAATGAAAGTACCAGGCAGGAGCTATTATCCAAAAACGAAAAATTGATCAACATGGTGATCGAGCGGGCCAAACGGGATTTTTCGGAGGAGATTGCGGTGATCGGGCTTACGGGCTCTTGCAATACCGGGGATTATCATGAGAAAAGCGATCTGGATCTGATCATCATCAATAATAACAACCAAGGCTGGGGCATCTCGTCCTGCTTCATTCTGGGGGAAGTCGGTTATGATATCTACTGCACTCCTTGGGAGACCCGGATCGAAGAACAGGCCGCGCTTGAAAGTCCGATGATCTCCTCTCTAATAGATTTGCAGGTGCTCTACTATGCCAAGCCCGAGGATCTGGAGAAGCTTAAGGTCTATCAGCAACGGGCGCTGGATGCTCTGGCGAAGCCCCTGGGACGCGATTGTCTGGAACGGGCGAAGAAATGGATCGATCTGGCGAAGCAGGAATACGCGAATGTTTGTCTTGCGGGTGATAAGGGAGCCGTTAGGCTGGCTTCAGCGGAGTTGGTCTACAATCTGGTGAACGCTTTGACGCATATGAATAATACTTATTTGAAAAGAGGGCTGAAAAGATACCTGGAGGACACCGCAGCTTACCGCTACCTCCCTGTGAATTATGAAACGATCTATAGGAATGTGATCTGCGCGAAGACGACGGACGAGATCCGAAGCACCTCCGGCATTCTGCTCAAAAGTATCCTTGATCTATACAGCACTCTGTATCAGAAGTATGTGGAACAGCCTGTTCCTACCTATGATAATCTGGCGGGCACCTATGAGGAATTATGGTGCAACTACCGCAACAAGATCATTGCCAGCACTGAAAGTAAGGATGCCTCTTACGCCTTTTACGCCGCCATGGGAGCGCAGGGTCTGCTGGATGAAATGACCGAGTCGCGGGGAACCCGGAAGTTCGAACTGATGCAGTATTTTGATGCAAGTAATCTGGATCTGTTCAAGGACCGGTTCCTCCTGGCAATGGATGACTATCTGGAGGAATATCACCGGGTCGGCCGGCAGCCCCAGCGTTACGATACTTGTGAAGAGCTGTACCGGCAATATATGAAAAAGTAACAGATACGCAAGATCAAGCCCCCTCCCTTCGTTCAGGTTGGGGGCTTGCCTAATTATACATTGAAACGTGCAACCAGACCTTGCAGACCTTGCGCCAGCATGCTGAGTGCACTGGCAGAAGAGGCGATCTGTTCCACTGAAGCCATCTGCTCTTGCGATGCAGCGGATACTTGCTGTGTACTTGCCGCTGTAGTCTCCGAGATATGCGTAACGTTACGGATAGAGTCTACAATCTCTTCGGTCGCTGCCGTGATTTCTTCTACCGCGCCGGATACCTCCTGAACCTGTCCCGCTAGTGAATCAATCGAATGGCGGATGGCATTGAAAGACTGCCCGGCCTCTTCTATGATCCGGGTTCCCCCCAGCACTTCGTTCATGCTGTTCTTCATCACCTTCACTGCATGATCTGCATCGGCCTGGATACCGGTTGCCATTTCAGCAATCTGATTGGCGGAAGCTGCGGACTGCTCAGCCAGTCTGCGCACTTGATCGGCTACCACAGCAAATCCTCTGCCGTGTTCTCCGGCCCGGGCCGCTTCTATGGTCGCATTCAGTGCCAGCATATTCGTCTCCGAGGCGATCCCCTTGATCACACTGACAATGCTGCTAATGTCCTGTGAACGCTTCACGAAGCCCATGACCTTCTCGGATAAGGACTGAATGGATTCGTTGATGGAATCCATCTGCCGGACGGCAGATTGCAGGGATAGATCCCCGGCCACCGCATAATCTGCAGAACGCAGGGAAGCTTCCGAGATATCCTGTACACTGGCAGCAATCAGCTGAATACCGTCCGACATTTCAATAATGGTGTTCATGTTAGTCTGCAGGTCATTCATCTGCATGCCCGCACCACTTGCGACCTCACCCATAATTCCGGAGATCTTCTCGGTCGTTTCGGCGGTCAATCCGCTATCCGAGGTCAGCTTCACTGAAGAAGCCGCCAGACCGTTCGCGGATAGCTTCACCTGGGTGATCATCGTTGCCAGATTATCGGTCATTGTATTGAAATTCCGGGCCAGCTCACCGATCTCATCCTTCGTCTGCACACTAAGCTTGCGAGTTAGATCGGCATCGCCGCCCACAATCTCCTGGAGCTGCCTGTTGACATCCTTCACCGGCTTCAGTATCCGTGCAGACAATACGAATGCGATCAACAGAGCCAGTACTACGGATAATCCCGTCACCCCCATGCTGGTAATCATAGCCGAGCTGCGGTGGGTTGCCGCCTGACTTTGTTCCTTCATAATTTCATCATGCAGCATCGTCTCGAACACCAGCTGTGAATCGATGATCGTCGTAAGGGAGAGGCTTGTGAACGACTTCTGCGCTTGCGGGAAGTTCCCTTCCTTGGCCAAGGCAAAAGCCTGCTCCAGCACCGTCAGATAATTGTCCCATTCTCCCTCCAGATTCTGAATTCCCGCAAGCTCCGCTTCATTCAGACCGGCTCCCTTAAGCTCTTCGACTGAGGCTGTAATCTCTGGTATCTTGGCTTCATAGGCGGTCAGATTGGCTGTTCGCTCCTCCGTGGTATTACTCATCACATACCTTGCGGCCAGACCGTCCGCCGTCCGGATATCATCGGTTAATTTCTGTACCATCGACAGCTTGCTGTAATTGCGGTTGATCTGCTCTGTAAGCATAGTCACCTTAGCCTGAAAAATAGTACTGCCTAGTATAGCGAGAATGAACACGATAATTACAGCGGCGAAGCCAAACATGATTTTGGCCCGGATTCCTCTAAGTCTGTTGAACATCATAACTACCTCCACTCGATATGTAAGCTCTACTGTGTAACCTCTACGTATCGTACATCATCATTCTTAAATGAAACTGAAATACGCTGCCGGGAGCACAAAAAACCTCCACCCCTGCCAAAAGCAGGAATGGAGGTTCTATGAATTACGTCCCTTAATTCCGGTTCAATCATACAGGTTTCCGTTCGCAAGCATTGCCAGCCGCTCCTCATCCCGCACAATCAGCCGGCCGTTCCTGCGTTCAATAATCCCATCTTCAATCAGGCGGCGCACTACCCGGTTCAAATGCCGGTAGCTGGTGCCGAGCAGATCGGCGGTCTCAGTCAGCGTGGAGGTGCGAATCTCTTCTACACGCTGGGCGCCAGTGTTGTCCGCGAACAGCGACATCAGATAGCTGGCGAACCGGTTCTCCACCGGATAGAGCACATTCATGGCAGAGGTCTGGCCGAGCGTGTACATTTTGTGGCTCAGCTCTCCTACCAGGAAGCGCAGCAGCGCTGTATTGTCTTCAATCTCCCGGAGCAGCAGCTTCCTTCCGGCAACAAGCAGCAGGCTGTCCCCTACAGAGACCACCTCATTCTTGACGGGATACTGGCGCAGCAGCTCCACATCCCCGATCACCGACATCGGCCGGGCGAACCGGACCAGCATCGACTTGCCGTTAGGCAGCAGCGTATGAATCTTCAGCTTGCCCTGCATCAGGAAAAACATATGCTCCAGCCGGTCGCCCACCGAGCAGACGGCCTCTCCGCCGCCGTAACGCCGAAGCTCCATCTGTGCAATGGCGCTGCTGCTGAACATGGCTGTGAGCCCATTCTGCTCGGTAAGGCTTCGAACCGCCTCCGGATTTATAATCGATTGCATGAGGTTCTTCTCTCCTTGTGTGATTTCAGCTGAAATTACTGTAACACAAGCCTGAGCACAGAAGCTATTTCTGCGTTACCTCTCCGACAAAATACTCCTCCAGCGCTCTACGCTCCCGGTGATTCGCCAGATTGAACGATGGCCAGCTCTGCTTAGGCTGATTGCTTTCGGCCAGTCTGCTGCGCAGCGCCTCGTCCAGAATCCCCTTCTCCTGCTTGCTGAATTCGATCAGCTCTGGAACCACATCTGCGGAGAGCCCGGCCAGATAACCGGCATCCAGCGTACCGCTTGCTTCATAACGATGGATATTCTGCTTCGCAATGATATGATCCATCCCTATATAGTTCATCAGCACATAGGAGAGCAGGCCGAGCACGATGTAACATTTTAGAAGCGGGAAGGGTTCCCGGCTAATCCGCACGGCCGCCAGCACCAGCAGCAAGCTGAGGAAGATCATGAAGGCATGCACCAGGAACCGGATGTAGGTGTAACCGTACGCCTCTTCATACAGAGTCAGCCGCGAGTATGCAGAATACAGCATGACCATGGAGCATAACACCAGAATATACAGCAGGAGCTGAATGACCCGCTTCAGAATGCCGCCCGCTTTACGCACTGCCAGCAAGGACAACAGCAAGATCGCGAAGTTAATGGATGTGACCAGAATCAGCTCCAGAAAACCGCTCCGCGCATAGTCCGCATATGTACTGTTCTCCGGCAGAATCCCGTCCCAGGCCCCGAACAGATACGAGAACTGGACACTCACAAACAGCATGTACACCGCATTGATCGCGGTCAGCACGGTAGTGATAATGACCGGGTCATCAAGACCGATCCCCTCCTCCCCTGCTTCAGCCGCTTCCAGCTTCTGCCCCATCGCATCAAACTTACTGACCAGAGGAGTGCGGATATAGGATTTACTCTGTACGAACCCCCAGACGAAGCCGAACATGCCCAGCCCGAGCAGCAGAACCCACAGACCCCGGAAGATCCAGTCCCCCAGTGAAATATTGTCAAAAATCCCCGGGAGTGCTTCCAGCAGCTGACTGAACACTCCGTCCGCCGTGGAGAGCAGCGAGATCACAATCAGCAGCAGCGGCACGGAAATCAGCAGACCGATCAGCACCCGCATCAATACCTGCTTGCGTTCATTCGGTAGCCCGCCTTTGCCCCGGCGCAGCAGCCTCAATGCCGTGGCCCAGTTGCGCAGACTTTGCGGGAACAGATGCTCAAGCGCCGCGCCGATCAGTGCGAGTCCGCTCCAGGCGGGCTTGCGATAACTAAGCATATACGTCATATGTAATAGAATGAGCACCGGAATAACAACGATATTAAGCGCAAAGAAAAACCAGTTGCCGAACAGCATATAGGTCAGGGACAACAGAAATATGGACACCATCCAAACATAGCTGAACCAGGTCTGCTTGCGCAGCTGCTCCTTGGCGAAATAGAGCATAAAAGCATAAAATAAGACCACAAAAATCGGGTATGAGATCCCCGGCATTTTGCCGTAGAACAGGTACTGATGCACAATCGCAAGCAGAAATGCGGCCAGTAAGGCTACACGCCCAAGCCCCGGTTTGGATACCGTTTGTTCGTCCATGGTAAATTCCCCCATCTTTTTACTGTCATATCCTGATTCTAGCTGATAAAATAAGAAGAAAAAGAGAAATATAATATTATTAATTTCCTATTTTTCAGATTAGGCAGGAGGAGAATGTCCCAAATGAAGCTGCACAGTCAATTCCTGAAGCTGCATTCGCAGCATGGAGGTCCGGCCGAGATCTCCGTCACCCTGGACGAATTGGCCTTGACCCTTGGCTGTACCCACCGCAATGCGCTGCATGTGATCCGCAAAATGGCCGATCTCGGCTGGATCACCTGGACCCCCAGCCGGGGTCGGGGGCGGCGCTCCAAGCTGGTGTTCCTCGCGGCGGCCGAGGACATTGCCCTGGAATCCATGAAGCAGGCCATAAGCAGCAAGGATATCAGCAGTGCCCTGGAGGGCATCCGCGGACATGCCCGCACCTCATCGCTGCAGGACACGCTGCAAGGCTGGCTGCTGGCTTACTTCGGGCATCATGCCGAGGTGCACAGCGACAAGCGGATCGATACGCTGCGGCTGCCGGTCACCCAGCAGCTCCATACCTTCGATCCGCTCTACATGAATTTGCTGGCGGAGTCGTTTGTCTCGAGCCATGTTTTTGACGGGCTGGTCGGCCGCAGCGGTGAACGCGGCAAGGTGATCCCCGGCCTGGCCCATGCCTGGGAGATAGACGGGAGCCGGACGGCCTGGACTTTTCATCTGCGCAAAGAGGTCTTGTTCCATCATGGCAAGGTACTGACCGCCGAGGATGTCGTCTACTCGTTCGAACGGATGATGTCTACCTCGCAGCGCATGCTGTACAGCTATATTGTCAAGGAGATTCAGGAGGTCCAGGCCTTGAATGCCTCAACCGTCCGCATTCTGCTGAAGAAGCCGAATGAGCTCTTCCTTCCCTTCCTCTGCACCAGCCGGGCGGCGATTGTGCCCCGCGATCTGGAATCCATTGGAGAGAATCTGTTTGGGCGCAGGCCGGCGGGCACCGGTCCGTTCAAGGTCGTAGAGATGAATGAGGATACCTGTGTGCTGGAGGTGTTCCCTTATTATTTTCAGGGGCGGGCCCATCTGGACCGTGTGGAGATTATCTATGTCCCATGGAGCCTTGACCGGGAGCCCTCAGAGACCGGCTCTGCCTTCCATGTCATCCCGAATCCGTCAGCGGCGGGCGCAGACTCTCTAAGCAGAATTCACTCTGAGTCCTATGTCCGCAAATTCGTAACCTGCAACACGAAGAAAAAGGGACCGCTGAGCGATCCCCTTCTCCGTGCAGAACTGCTATCCTGTCTGCATGAAGCTCCGAGAGTGTCCTTCCGGCATTTCGCAGCGCCTCCGGCTGAAGTCTTGCAGATTGCCACGATCCCGCAGTACGCCGGAGATGCCGAATACATCGCCGCAAGACTAACGCAGCATGGATATGCCTGTAAGGTGTTATCCGTGTCGCCGGAGGAATTCAAAGGTCCGATCCGCCTGAAGTCTGACCTGATCGTCTTCTCGCTGCTCCGCGACCAGGACGAGCAGCTCCGGCTGTACGACCTGTACCTGACCCTCTCGCAGCATATCGAACCACGCACCCGTGCGGGCATTGAGGGCAGGCTGCGCCAGATCTCGCGGGAGCCTGACGCCGCTGTTCGGGCGGAAGGCTTCCGGGTGATCGAGGATACTCTAACCCGTGACCACCAGCTGCATATTCTCTACGAACGGCCTGCCGAGACCGCCTATCTGCCCTCCGTGCGCGGGGTGACCTTCAACAGCCAGGGCTGGGTCGATCTGCGCCATCTGTGGTTTCCGCCGGAGCTGTAGAGACGAAGTCGAAGGCCGGGAGGCTGCACCGCCAGACTATTTTAGGACCCGCAGCCTCCTTTATTCTGTACCGGGTAAATACGTAGCCAGACCTCTGCCCACCAGATTAGGCGAGACTGGCTTCCGGCCGAGTTCCCTTGACCAGATGGAGAGCTGGCCGATGTGATGAATCTCATGCGCGGCAACATGGCGTATCACTTCGCCCCATCTATGCTGGGTAACCTGCCCATCCGGCCCATCCTCCCTTAGAATCCTCCGTTCCAATCCCTCATTCCAAGCTACTACGAAGGACTCCACCTCCGGCCGGAAGCGTGCGTCCACCTCTCTGATTGCCGGCAAAGTATTGTACTCCGTGAAGTCTAAACGGATATCCGGCTTACCTTCCATATCCCGGATCCAGCTTAATTCCACATCCACTATATGCACCAGCGTCTGCAGGATTCCGCCCACCCCGCCAATGCGTGTCTTCACCAGTTCTTCTTCCGGCAGCTCCCCGCACCATTGATACCATTCCTCGCGGACCTGCCAGTTATAACGAAATAGGGTTTGCATGGTTGTCCTCCTTAGATTTGAACTCAAAGCTTGACCGTCGCTGCGGTGAACATTTGGCCCTCCGGCCGCTGTTGTGTTTGAATTTCTTCATTTTTAACCGCTATTAGCGGTGGAAATCCGCAGACAAAGGCGGACGCTTTCGCTCCTACAGTTCCAAATTTCCCCTCCGCTTCTTTTTGCTTTTTGTTAAATGCTATAGTGCTTCTTATAAAGCGGAAAATCCCGTGACATAGCGGGTGCTATCGCCCCCAGAGTTCCAAATTTTCTCTCAGATTCTTTTGCTTTTTGTTAAATTCTTTAGTGCTTCTATATACCTTACCCTTTCTTGCGCCGAATGCTATAGAATCTCATCGCTGTGGGAACGCCCTTGATCTCCAGGACCCCGCTGTAGATCAGCTCTCTAACCCTGTGCTCGAAATAAGCATCACCGACATACTGCTCACAGTATCCGAGCGCCTCTCCGACCAGCCGGGCTGATTTCAGGAATCCGTCTTCTCCTGGCGGGGGTGTCAGTGAATCCAGCTTTTCCAGCAGATAGCTGTCGTAGTAATCAGCAGGCACTTCCAGCAGGGCATTCTCTTGCCAGATTCGCAGGACGCCGGACTGCCCGGAAATCGTCAGCCAATCCTGAGACACCCGCGCGATATCGCCAGCACTCAACCTGCTGCCCTCATCAATCCGCAGAAGTGCTTCCCGGAGCTTGTCTGACGGAATCTCACCGGAATGACAGTAGTTAATGAAAGCATCCGGCCGGTTGAACAGCTCCTCACAGATTGCGCAGGCATCACACACTATGATCTCGTTCGGTCTGTTCCCCAACAGATGAGCAATAAGACGCAGCCCGGTCTGCTCGCAAGCATTGCCACTGGTCCAGATTATAATCTTGGCCTGTGCAGAAATCTGCTCCAGATTGTCCAGCAGCTCCGTATACTCTTCTTCACAATCATATGAGACATTATAGTTTTCCGTTATATTTTGGCGGAACCAGTCACTGCGTTGTTTCCTCCCCATTTGCGTATCCAACTGATTCAGCGGACCTATAGCATAATTCTCCCGCAGGATAATCAGCTTATGCGTATCCGTCCAGCCAAATTCTTTAAGCACCTGCTTCACACTGCCTCCGAAGGAGTCGCCGCAGAGGATGTGAATATGAGTGTCCATCAACCGAATTCACCTCTGATTCAAAATCGAAATTGAAATTAATTCCCGGAGCGGTCAAGCAGGCGCCCTTTTACAAGTAAATAAGCTGGAGTACTCGGTGTTTCGGTTTTAACGGCAACCTCAATCGTTCCATCCTTACGGACAGCCGGTCGTTCCCGCTCCTGCGCCGGAAATTGAATCAGTTCATCATAAAGTATATACGCAGCTACATCCGCCGCTCCTTCAGGAACATCCTTACCTGTTATATTCTTCGCCTTCACCGTGAAGCTTCCTTTTGCGGAGTCAAAGGTGTAAGAAACTGGCCGGAACGCGTCGTTGCTAATGATCTTCCCCGGTGGGGAAGTGAAGGGTCCTTTCTCAGTGTCCTCTAAAGAAAGCTTGATGATATCCGTCTGCATCAGGGTTTCACCCGTCAGCGTGTAGAGCTGATTCGCCTGATCCCATTTGCTCACAATGCCCAGACGTCCGGCCAGCACACTGACCGGAATGAACATCGAATTCTGCTCCATCACCGGAACCGTGTCCATCGACCCGGCAACCCCGTTAACCGAAACAGATTTGGAACCAATGGTGAACTTAACCGTTACACTATCCTTTTCGATGGCAGCCGTTCTAGCCTTGGCATCATAGCTGACCTTCGCCCCCATCAGCTCGCTAATGGAGCGAAGCGGGATCATCGTCCGGTAGTTGGCATCCACATATGGCGCCTTCGGTGCCGTATAGAGCACATAATAATCGTTGATTTTCAGAAGCGCAGGGTATTTCTTAGCCGCTGCCTCTACCTTCCCCGGATTCACACCCGTCAACATGGCGAAGCTCAACCCCGCAGCCAGTAAGGCTGTCAACACTTTTTTACCTGTCTTCATCCCAAACATCCTCCCTTTTCCTCTATTTCATATTTTTCTATCATCTTTCTTATTACTCCAAATTTCCACATCAGTTGCGCCTCTCTACTAAAATCTAACAACCGGCACAGGGATGCAGTGTCATTTTCGTGACATGCCTTTTCTCAGCTTGAACACGTAAAAACCGTTTGAATACTGACTTGATATATTTATAATTAGAGTGAAGTTATTGCAAAGGAGATTATTAGTGGAACATCGGAAATAGAATTATTTACGAATGCGGGGACAAACATATTGGGTGTTAATAAAAAGGGAAGAAGAAAGTTCGTTCATAGCGAAAAGTATTATTTCTGGTATGTCAAAGAAGATGATGAAAACTACGGACGGATCAAACTATTTATTGTTTCGGAAGATAAAAAATTTAATGTTTCCTATGAAGTTGTGAAATGACAACGTTATAACGCCGGGCCTTGTGAAAACTATAATTGAATGGAGCCTGATGGATAAAGAAAATCTCAATTTCGTGGATTGGGAGGGAAATACACTAACGGGAGGCATTAAATGAAGACAAACAGCAGCGACTAGAACATCCATGCCCCACCCCACGGTAAGCGTACTTGGTCCACCCCTTTGGGAGGAGTGGCGGAAGGGATGTTTGGAACTGTAGGAGCCGCAGCGGCCGAAAGTCCAAACGATCCCTGGAGCCACGACTATTCCCAAAGTAAAGCGGCTCCAGCTCAGATGACCACCTGACAATATGCTGCATGGATAATCAGGCTACGGTAACTACCGGATGATATGCTTTCTTATGAAAGGAGGGATTGCGTGGAGTGGCTGGAGCGAATGAATCGGGCGATCGGTTATATTGAAGATAACCTGGAACAAGATATTGATTACGATCAAATCGCTAAAATCGCCTTATGCTCGGTTTACCAGTTTCAACGTATGTTTTCATTTGTACTTGATGTCCCGTTATCCGAATATATCAGGCGCAGAAGACTGACGCTGGCTGCGTTTGATCTAAAGGACAGAAAGAACACTGTAATGGACATTGCCTTGAAGTACAGGTATGAATCACCGGAAGCCTTCTCCCGTGCATTTCACAATCTGCATGGAATGACGCCTACATTAGCGCGCAATGCCGAAAGTGAGTTAAGAGCCTATCCCCGCATCTCCTTTCAAATCATTTTAAAGGGAGTGACCGGAATGAATTACCGGATGGAGAAACGGGATGCTTTTCAAGTGTATGGACTGGAGGATATCTACCAGTACGACACTATTGCGAATGAAGCGGGCGTAACGATCCCGGAGGTTTGGCAAAATATCTGCAATAATGGTGAGTTCGAACGTTTAGCCCAATCGTTAAGCGGGGCTTGGAGAGACGAAGGCAATTTCAGCAAGGAACTTGGAGCAGTCTTTGCCTTCGATGCCTACACCTTCACAAGCAACTCGACCTTCCCTTATCTAATCGGGTGCTACAGAGCGCCAGGCAGCCAAGTGAACGGATACACTGTTGTTGATGTTCCCGCATCTACGTGGGCCGTGTTCTCAACACTCCATGACGGGAACGGCAGCGGCAAGTACGATCTGCAGTCATTGAAGAACCGGATCTTCTCGGAATGGCTGCCAACCTCAACCTATACGATTCTGGACGGTGGTAATTTCGAGATGTATGGTACAAGCGCAGATGGCTATGAATATTGTGAACTATGGTATAGAGTCGGGGAATAGTATAAAATACCCCCACAAAGTGGGGCTTTAGCTTCGATGATAACTCAGGTACTTTACTTTGCGGGGACCCCAAAACATAAGCGCGGTGGCCGGGCATTCCGGACACTGCGCTTTTTGTCACCAGAAGTATTTCTGCAAGGTTAGTAACATTCACTGATTTTGAACTAAATGTTGAACATTCATCTCTGATTTAGAATTCATTCTATATAAGAGGAGCATAGCGATTATAGCAATCGCAACCCCAACAGCACCAATCCATGTAATCGATGCAAGCGAGACCGTTTCAATAGCTACCCCGCCTATACCAGCACCCGCTGCCATAGCAAGCTGCATCATCGACTGATTAAGACCAAGCATAACACCTGAGGCTTCGGGTTCAATTGTTGTTAAATGATATTGCTGCGTCGGACCAGAGGACCATGCGGAGAAGGACCACAACAATAGCACAACCATCACACCAATGAGTGTATTCGTTACTAAAGACAATAGGATCAGCATTACAATATGGAGTATCAATCCGCTGAATAAGGTTCGGTTAACCCCCCACCGGTCCGTGCTGAAGCCACCGATTTTGGAGCCTATCATGCTGGCTATACCAAATATAAGCAGAGCTCCGCTGAGATATTTATCACTTATGCCCGATACTCCAAGCAAATACGGTGAAAGATACGTATATGCTACCGAATATCCGCCAAGCCAAAAGAAGGTAATCGCGAGTCCCAATGCGACCTTAGGCTTTTGTAGCAAACGTAATTGTTGCCGTAATGGAATAGGTTCATCTCCCTTAACACGCGGGATGGCGAAAGAAAGTATAATCATTGCGATAATCCCTAAAAGGGCAATACCCCCGAACACAGATTTCCAGCCAAGCGTATCCGCTGCAATGCGTCCAAGAGGTACGCCAATAATTAAGGATGCTGTAAAGCCCATTACGACTGTTGCAATCGCACTTGCTTGTTTACCCTCTGGGGCAATTTTCGCTGCAATGTTTAAGGCGGTAACAACCACTACCCCTGCGCCTATGGCCATAATGATGCGGGCAACTACAAACAATCCATACCCGGGCAAAAGAACAGCGAGAATGTTAGATACCACAAACAAACCGAGACCCATCATGATTAATTTCCGTCTGTCTATACCTGCGGTTACAGCCATAAGAACAGGAGTAAATATAGCGTAGACTAGCGAAAAAATCGTAATTAATTGCCCGGCGGCAGCAACTGAAACACCAAGTGAAAGGGACACCTTATCTAAAATGCCAGACAGAATATACTCGGACGTCCCTACCAAAAAACTAACAATGGCTAAAATATACACTTTCCAGCTTACAGACATAGAATGATACAACTCCTTTGAATATTTTGAATATACAATTCGCGAATTGTAGATATGATATTTAAAAAGACATATCACGAATTGTCGAATCATAATGCCAAGATAAAGCTGAATTCTGGTAAAGAACTCAGTTTCATCTCTCTTACATCTCACTCATCGTGTACTTAGCTAACTGACGTATGGCTTCCTCGTCTCTCTGATAGTACGTAAATTTGCCTATACGTTTTGTGGTGATCAATCCTGCCCGCTGCAACATCGTAAGATATTGAGAAGCCGTGGACTGAGTCATGTTCAGCTTGTCGGTTATTTGACTTACACAAACCCCAATTTCCTCCATATCCACTCCTTCATGGGGTTTAAAATGAACATATGGCTCTTTGAGCCATTGTAAGATCTGTAACCTGGATTCATTCGACAAAGCCTTAAATACATCAATTGGATTCATAGTCATTATTATATCGATGATTTGCGATATGTCAATACGGAAGCTTTAAGTTAATGCATGAAGCTGCGTTCGTAGCGAACATTCAGCGATAGAGCTCTTGCCTTTCCCCCCTGCCCTACCCCCACAGTAAGTGAACTTGAGCTTCTCCCCCTTTTGGGAGGAGTGGCGGAGGGGATGTTTGGAACTGTAGGAGCGGCAGCGTCCGCCTTTAGATTTGGATTTCTACCGCAGACTATGCGGCTTAAATCAGGAAATCCAAATCTAACAGCGGCCGAAAGTCCAAACAATCCCCGGAGCCACGACTACTCCCAAACTCAAAATAGCTCCTGTTCACATTACTTCACCGACCCGATCATCCCCGCCACAAACTGCTTCTGCATCACAAAGAACACCAGCGCCGTCGGGATCGTGCCGATCACAATCGCAATCATAATCATCCCGTAGTCCGGGGCGTAGCCCGAGCCGAGGGTGGAGATGAGCAGCGGCATGGTCTTGGTCTGCGGGGTCTGCAATACGATCAGCGGCCAGAGATAGTTGTTCCAGCTCGACATGAACGTAATGATCGCTCCGGCGGCGTAAGTCGTCTTCATCGTCGGCAGATAGATGCGCAGGAAGATGCCCAGCTCGCTAAGCCCATCCATCCGCCCGGCCTCCAGCAACTCCTTCGGGAACATCTTCGTGCTCTGCCGGAAGAAGAAAATCAGGAACGCGGTAGTCACCGTAGGTAAAATGACCGAGACAATCGTATCGATGCCCATCCACGGGAAGACGTTCGAGATCTGGCCGAACATCCGGTACAGCGGGATCATCAGCGCGGCGAACGGAATCATCATCGACAGCAGCAGAATGTTGAATACAATATCCTTCGAGCGGCTGCGGAAGACCTCGAAGCCGTAACCGGCCAGCGAGGCAATCAGCAGCGCCAGCAGCGTGGTGGTTATGGAGATTTTCGCTGAATTCATCAGGGATAACTGCAGGTCCGTAGTGTCCAGCAGCTTGCGCAGATTCTCCAGCAGATGAGTGCCCGGCAGCAGACGCCCGCGGGTGACATCCACCGACTGGTTCGTCGAGCTGACGACCATCCACAGGAACGGAAAGATTGAGACAATGGCCGCGATGCTCAGGAACAGATACATGAAGAAACGTTTACTTTTAGCCATTTTTATCACCTGCCACTTTGAACTGGATGACCGACAGCAGTGCGATCATAATGACAATCGAATACGATACGGTGGCTGCATAGCCAAAGTCTGCTGCATATTTGAACGATAAATTGTAGATGTACTGGGAGATCGTCTGGGTCGCGTTGCCCGGGCCGCCCTTCGTAATATTCATGACCTCGTCGAACAATTGCAGAGTCCCGATGGTTGAGGTAATCGAGGTGAACAGGATGATCGGCTTCAGCAGCGGGACCGTAATTCCGAAGAACTGGCGGGAAGAAGATGCTCCGTCAATTTTGGCGGCCTCATAGATGGAGTGATCGATATTTTGCAGGGCTGACAGGTAAAAAATCATATTGTAACCCGTCCAGCGCCAAGTGATCGCTATGATAATGGTGATTTTGGCCCAGAACGGATCGGTGATCCATTCAATCGGGGCACTGACCAGATGAAGCTTCAGCAGCATCGTATTCACCAGGCCATTGCCGGAGAACAAATACTTGAATACCACAGAATACGCAACCAGTGAAGTGACACAGGGCAGGAAGATCGCCGTGCGGAAGAATCCTTTGAACCTCAGCTTGCTGTCATTCAGCAGCACCGAGATAAACAGCGCGAGGATGATCATCAGCGGCACTTGAACCAGCAGATAGATGAAGGTGTTTTTAACCGATACAATGAATGTTTTGTCAGACAGAAGCCGTGAATAGTTATCGAAGCCGGTAAACGTAAGATTGCTGCCCGTTCCCGTCTGGAACGACAGAATGAGTGCCTGAAGCATCGGATAGAAATAGAAGACGAAGATCAGAATGACCGCAAGCAGGACGAAGGACCATCCGGTCAACACACTTTTGGTGCGGAACCTAAGTTTGGAATTAGTTTGATGCACAGCTGCCCAGTCCTTTCCTTATCAATTAAAATAAACCCCGGGCACAGCCCGCCTCCTGAACTCCCGGAAGCTGCAGGCCACGCCCAAGGTCACTGTATGAGAACTAACTATTTAATCTGTGACTCGGCCTGGGCCTGGGCATCGCTCAGCACGCTGTCAATATCCTTGCCGTTCAGATAATTCTGCATCTCTACAATCAGGATGTCTTCAATCGCATACGTGTTGATTCCGTAATTGACGCTTGGGATCTGCTCCGTCCAGGCGGCGAAATCCGCTACAATCTTCTGGCCGCTGAAGAATTCATTGGCCTGGCTGTAAGCCTCTCCGCCCGCAGCCGCTTTGAAGGTACCGATAACACCGATGTCCGTGAGCAGCTTCTGGTACATTTCCACATTCGAGCCGAAGGTCTTCGCCATGAAGTCTGCTGCCGTCTCCTTACCATCCACATTCATGACATACCAGGAGCTTCCGCCCAGGTTCGAGGCATGAACGGATTTGTTCACAGTCAGCTTCGGAAGCGGTGCGATGCCCCACTTGCCGGATTGTGACGCTTCCGCCGTAATCGAAGGGGTGATCCAGTTGCCTGTCGGCACCGAGGCTACATCGCCGCTGTTCAGGGCGGCTACGAACTGGCTCCAGTCTGCATGCACCTTGGCTACGTTCGATTCGGTCAGCTCCTTATAGGTTTCAAAAGCTTCCTTAAGCGGTGCATTTCCCGCGATATTCGGCGTCTTGCCGTCTTCCTTCAGGTACCACTCGCCTGCGGATTGAATCATCACCCGGATCAGTCCGAGGTCGTTAGGGTCCAGTGTAATCAGCGCTTTGCCGGTTTTCTCTTTCACCGCTTTGCCGATTTCAATATATTTCTTCCAGTCGATATCCTGCAGATCGGCCAGCTTGTAGCCTACCTGCTCCAGATAGTCCGTTCTGACATAGAGGCCGGTTACGCCGGAGTCAAAAGGAATCCCGTACTGCTTGCCGTCCAGGCTGGTAGGACCGCTTTTGTAATCCGCGAAGTCAGCGCCCTTGATTGAGCTGCTCAGATCGTAGAAGGAATCCTTGTACGATTGCAGGAAGCTCTGGGAACGGTAGTCTTCAATCAGCACGATATTCGGCAGACCCTTGGTAGTCCCGGAATTCAGCCCCGTGTTCAGCTTCTGGATAATATCCGCCTGTGCATATTCCACAATGTTAATTTTCACATCCGGGTTAGTCTTGGCATATTCTGCTTTGGCCACTTCCAGCGCGGCGATATTGAATGCAGGGTCCCAAGCCCAAATCGTAATTTCCTTCGCCTGTGCAGGCTCTGTAGCTGCTGTATTCTCTGTCTTTCCCGTGTCCCCAGCAGTATTGCCGGAATTCTTGGACCCGGAATTAGAGCTGCAGGCCGTAAGCAGTAGCAGGCAAATCAGGACTAACGCAAAGCCTTTTTTCATTGGTAAGCCTCCCCTTTGATGCGCTTTACTGTATCTCGCTTGAATGTAAGCGCTTATTTATTACATAAGTAATCTTATCACCCGCTCCGGGCGACCCGTTAGAACTTACTTTATGGGGATTGGTCATTTTATCGCCTGATTGTAAGCGCTACCCTGTTTGCCGTTTGTTCTTTTTTTGGAAAATGGTAATAATCTCACTTCTTCATCAGCGGCAGGCGGATTCGGATCGCGGTTCCCTCGTCCGGGGCACTCTTAATGGTGACTCCATACTCTTCGCCATACATTAGGACAAGCCGGTCATGCACATTACGGATACCGATTCCGGTGAACAGCTGGCGCTTCCCCGCAAGGCTCGACATAGGCAGATCAGCCACTCCGGTATCCATCCCATCCCCGTTATCCACCACCTCACAGAGCAGAGATCCGGCATCCTGGGAGATGAGGATATGGATATATCCGCCGCTTTTGCGCGTAAACGCATGGAAGAAGGCATTCTCAATGAACGGTTGAATAATCAGCTTCGGCAGATGACAGTCCATACAATCCGGGGAGACGAAAAAATTCACCCGGATCCGTTCGCCGTACCGCACATGGTTGATGAACACATAGGATTTCAGATTCTCCAGCTCCTGCGTCACCGTGATGCTCTCACTGACATTGCTCAGCGCATTCTGCAGCATCGAGATCAGGGCATGAATCGTCTGCACCGCCTTCTCCTGACTGCCCTGCTGCACCAGGAAGTTGACCGAAGCCAGCGTATTGTACAGAAAATGCGGGTTAATCTGATGCTGTAAGGCCGCAAGCTCCGCATTCCGCTGCTCCTTTTGCGTCTCCACCAGCTTTTCGACATATTCATTTAGCTCGTCCAGCATATAATTATAGGCATGCCCCAGCTCCTGAAATTCAAAGCTTCCCGTAACCGTAATGTAATTGTGGAAGTTACGCTCGGTGATCTTGGACATCTGCCGGGTAAGCAGTGTGAGCGAGCGGGTCAGCCTTCTGAAGATCAGGAACACCACGATCAGGGCCACGATCACGATGGCTGAGCAGAACAGCACAACCATTTTACCGTTGACCATCTGGCCGAGGGCCGTCTGCTTATCGATCAGGTTCACAATGTAGAAATCATAAGACGGCAGGTAATCCGCAATCAGAATCGAATCAGTGCCTTGGAAATCAATCTTCTGGTACGCAAGCTGCTGCTCCTCAATCTCACTCGCCACCTGCAATAGATCCCCCGCCTGCTGGCCCATCAGATCACTGCGGTTGCTGGACACAATCATCCCCTGCTTATTGAGGATCACCACATCGTTCCCGGTACTGACAAAGCTCCCGTAGAAGGAGCGGAAATCCTTTTCATGAATGGTAAAAAACAGCGTCCCGTAAATATCGCCCGTCGTCCGGTCCATCAGCGCTTTGCTGCTTACAATCACCGCTTCCTTCTGCGCCGAATCCGGCATCGTCTCCTCATAGAACTGGTACATCAGCCGTTTCGGCTCGGCCAGCGTATTCCGTGTCAGCTCGTGCTGCTGCAGCTCCCGGTCACTCATTAGCAGATTGTTCGTATTGGTGGAGTAGCTGCGGCCGTTTTTGCCCATGATTTTGATCCCGACCTGGTAGGCATCGAGCGTGGACTGAATCTTCTTCATCTGCGTGGTCATATTGTAATAGGTCCGCAGCATCCGCAGGGAGTCCGAGTCCTCCTCCGACAGGAAGGAACGGATCGTGCCGCTTAGCTGGGTATTGTTGGTAGCCGTGACGATCGAGTAATGAAAAGCTTCAAAGCTCGCCTTAATCTGGCTGATCACCTTGGAATTCGTAATGCTGAACGTATTCATGAACAGCTTCTCCGACATACGGACGGTCGTCCATGAGGAGGCGATGGCTACGGCGATGATGCTGATCAGCATGACGATGAAGATTTTGATAAACAGGCTGTGAAATTTGAACCGCTCCCAGTATCTGCGCATACGATCTACTCCTGCCCGTAATGCTGACGCCGGTAGCCGCTCGGGGACAAGCCGTAATATTTCTTGAACACTTTGCAAAAATAGCTGTGATCGCCGTATCCGACCATGCTGCTAATCTCCGCTATGGGTGCCTCCCCGGCCCGCAGCAGCTCTGCCGCCTTGCCCGTGCGGACTGTGTTGAGATGCTCCTTGAAGCCTTCGTGATTGTAGGTCGTGAACAGGCTCGACAGATACGAAGGGTTGAAATGAAAATGACGGGCCAGCTCCGTAAGGGTCAGCGTCTCAGCATAATGCTCCTCTATGTACTGAAGCAGCTTCGTCATACTGGCATTGCCGCCCGGTGCAGGCGCTGCCGATGCAGTCAGCTCCATGATCCGGGTCAGGTAATCACCCAGAATCTGCATGGCCTGCTCGGCCGTGCCCGCTTCATCGATGGCCCGGAACAGGCCGTATTTCCCCTCCTCCAGCTCCTGCAGATGACTGAACTGATTCGTAATGTTGAAGATGATATTGCCCAGGAAGGATTTGAACTGATACACATCCCCGTCATCCTGGCGACTGAGCGCATCTACATGCTGATGCAGGTCACCGAACGCTTCCGCCAGCTGCTGCCGCTTCAACTGCTCTGTGAAGGACGTCAGATTGAACTTGGGCAGCGGAGTCTCCGGATCTGGACGTTTTTTCTGGATTAGCAGTGTCTGCTCCGGCCGGAAAAACCGGCACTGCTGTAGTCTTGCATTGCTCTCCTGCTGGATGGCCGCCAGCTCGCTGAGAGAACTGAATCTACGGCTGAGCGTCACCCGCAACTCCGCCTCCTGCCCGGCAAGCGTATCGGCCGACTGGTGTACAGCCTTCAGCAGCTGCGGCCAATGGGCTTCCTCCAGATTAATCAGCATGAATGTAGTGCCCGAAGGCTCTGCGACTGGAATAATACACTGCACCCGTCCCGGTACACACTGGTTTAGTTCACGGGTAATAGTGGTAACCACGGTAGCGGATGCGGCCTCTTGTGCATTGGCTGCGCTGCTGGCAGTATTGATGGTGATACGGTTCATGGCATTGCTGCTGCTGACTGCGTTAATAGCGGTATGATTCATAGCGTTGTCGCTGCTGACCGCGTTTATGGCGGTATGGTTCATGCCTTCGCCGCCCGGTGCTTGCTGCACCGGTTCCCAGCCCAACAGCGCGAAGGCGTGATGCGGAAGCTGCTGCTTCACATACGCTTCGCTCTCTGGCGGCAGCCGGTAACCGGCCAGCACCCGGCCGAGCAAGGTATCCAGCGGCTGCGCTGCTGCCTCCGTTTGTCCTCCGGCGGCACTCAGTTCCGGGATGCGGTCCCGGGTTTTTTTTAACACCTGCAATAAGGCCCCGGCTTCCAGCTTCGGCTTCAGAATATAATCCGCCACCCCATGCTGGAACGTCGAGCGCACATAATGGAACTCGCTGAAGCTGCTTAACACAATCACCTCGGTAGCCGGATAATCGCGCTTCACCAGCCGGGTTAGCTCCTCGCCATCCATCACCGGCATCACAATATCCGTAATGATGATATGCGGCTGCAGGGTCTGCAGCGAATTCAGCGCTTCCTGCCCGTTGGCCGCTTCACCCACGATCTGAAATCCTTCCTGCTCCCAGTCCAGCACATATTTAATCCCTTGCCGGACCAGGATTTCATCGTCCACAATCAGCACCTTGCATATTGGATTCATGATTCTCCCCCGCCTTCTGTAGTCTTGACCTCTGGCCCTAGCCACTATGAACGGATTATAAAGCGCTATCATGGAGATGGTCAAACTTAAAATAAGAGCAGGGAGACATTCCCTGCTCTTGGTTGTGCAATTTTTGTGAAAAGTATGTTGTCCAGTATATACGAAGGAGCATTCCACTCTCCGTCATTCTTAGATTTCCCGCCAGGTAATTGCATTATGTACAGTAGAATCGGAAAAAAAGCGCTCCAAAACGCATTCTAATGTATTTGCTGCAATAGAATTTCTTAAAAGGGTCCATTTCAGGCAAATATCCGAAAATCTAATGTATGAAGTACAATTGATGGCGAAAACCAGAATATGCCGGGGCAATTTTCAGTTTTCCCAAACTTTTATGTCCTCTATGCACCCTAATGCGAGCTGAGATGCTTGCGGTATCCCTCAACCTTCTCTTCCCTATACCCCATCGCCTCATAGAAAATATGCGCTTCCTTCCGCTTCTCCCCCGACACGAAAATGATATAGTAACAGTCCCGTTCATGCGCAATCGCTTCGATCGCAGTCATCAGCTTCTTGCCAAGCCCCTGCCGCCGTGCGCGCGAAGACACGACCACATTCTCAATAACCATGAACGGGCGGCAATCGCCCACCAAGTCCTGGCAGACGATCCCCATCAAGGAGCCCAGCAGTTCCCCATCTACAAAAGCTCCCAGCAGTACATACCGCTCATCCTCACGGATGGTCCGAAAGGCCTTTTCCAGCTTCACCGGGTCCGCCCGTCCGCCCATTAATTCATCGTAGAGTGTGTTCAATGCTTCCAGTGATGCGAGTTCGATTTGTTCGATGGTTACCATGGCAGGTTGCCTCCGTGTTCATATTGTTGTGGTGCAATTACTTCATTTCATACATAAATATTTGACCATTACGTGGGTAACGCATCCGCTCTGCCTCGTAGCCCCTGAGCCGGAGCCTGCGGTCTAGAACTTTCATGAACGCACCATGACTGACAATCAGTACACAGTTTTCTTGAGCAGAGGTTTCATCATTAACAATCAAAGAATCTATTACACTATCTGCCCGCCGTACAGCAGCGGCTCTGCTCTCTGGTTGAGAAGAATGACCTACCGACCAGAACAAACGTCCAAGCACAAGCCATAGGTTAACCGGCAGTCGCAGTCCGCTAAGTCTAATTGTCTTGAGCCGCGGTGCAGTTACACTAATCTCCCTCAATAGCTCTGTATACACAAATTTTCGAGCCTCAAAATAACTTGCCGTATGTACCGCCCTCTCCTGATCACTACACAGACAAAGTGTCCAGCGCTGCCCGCCTATCTCATGTTCAGGAGCCTGAATAGGTGCTAATTCATACTCTTGGACCCACTGGTTGAATTGTTCCCCTGTCAGCCAAGTCCGCTGCGGTTTAATATCTACTTTGAAATGCCTAATCAGTCCCAGCTTCAATCTCCTAATCCCCTACTTCTCATTCTTGAGCTCAAACTCCTCACTCTTCCCGTCCCACTCGACAGTGACTTTAATGACGGAGTCTTCATTTTCAAACGCACCATTTCCATATCCACTCATATGCAGCATATCCCAGCGCACTGGTCCTTCCTCCGTCCGGGTGCTGCTGCCGCTGGTGCCTTTGTAGCCATATTTGAACTGCTTGATTTCTCCCAGATCAGATTGTTCACCCTTGTATTTCAGATCGAAGGTATATTGTTTGGAGCTTTCACTTGTCACTTTATCCTTCTTCGTAATCAGCTTCTGGCTGGCCTCCTGCTTATAGACGCCTGACCAGGTGTCCCCCTCGCCCTTGAAGGTATAGTTGAAATGGGTCGTTTCGGTATTGCAGGACGTCAGCAGCAGTAGCAGAATTGCCGGAAGCAGCAACGCACGCACTATCTTCTTCATGGTCAGCCTCCTTTTCCCATAGATTACATTAACATTAACGTGAACGGGATAGGTATTGCAGTACTGCCTCCACCCGTTCCTCCACCGTAAGGTCTCCTTCCAGCCGCAAAAGATCGCACCTTAGCCCGGTCATCCACTCCTCATGCAGCATCCGGCTGCGGATCTCCATTCCGCCCGTATCGTACTGCGCTGCCCAGTCAATGAAGCTCTCAACATCCTCATACTTGTCTCCGCCCGGCAAACCCTCATCCCCGTAACGTTCATACTCCCGCGCCCGCAGCCGCTGCAGACGGATCTCCTCCGGAATCCACAGGAAAATCACCAGGTCAAAGGTGTCGCGCAGCGGATCACCCCAGCCACAGAGCGCACCGGACAGAATCCACGGCTCATGCCGCTCCAAGTCCCTCTGCAGTCTGTTCAGACGTGCGGCAACACCGCTCTTAATGCTGTATTTCTGTTCCCAGTAGTAATCGTCACTATCCAACTGAACATGCGGAAGCCTCGCCGCCAGCGCCTTGCCCAAGGTTGTCGTTCCCGCCCCGGAAGCTCCCATAATATGAATTTTGCGGTACATAAGCCCTCCTGAATGAAAGAATCATTGTATCCATTTGTATATTTTACCATGCTGCCCCTTATATATAAACAGCGAAGCCTGATTTTAAAAGATTCCAATCCTCCGGTAGGAAGCAAGTGGACAAACGTATCTTAATTTCTCGAATTTCGGGGATTTCCGGGAAACAAGTGGAAAAAGCACAACTGTTAACTCAATTTTTAAACGCTTTACTTGAATTACGATAATTAAGTGTTGTTAATCCAATTGTTGTCGCGCCATGCCCCAAACAGCCACCAGCAAGTGTACAAAATCCATCTATTCCAGCCAGTCGTCCCCTCCCACCTCTCCCATAAGCACCGGCGTAAGCCGTAGTCCACAACCCATCGCTCCCAGGCCCCTGGCATCCCGGCTCCCACATTGGTCAACTATATACTTCTGCGCAAAAGCAGACGCAAACAAAGCCGCAGCCTAAGGCCACAGCTTGTTCACCTTCCTAATGCTCAGCGTGCTCCTCAGCTCACATCAGGCGGGATGCGCCGGGCGATGCCGGTAGCGATAGCGGCCTTAATTACAGCCAGACGTACCTGCTCCACGACCTTTTCGTTGAAAATGCTCGGAATAATATATTGCTCATTCCGCTCATCCGGGTGCACCACGGCTGCAATGGCCTGCGCCGCTGCCAGCTTCATCTCCAGATTCACCGTCTTCGCCCGGCAGTCCAGCGCCCCGCGGAAAATCCCCGGAAAACACAGCACGTTGTTAATCTGGTTAGGGTAATCGCTTCTGCCGGTTGCCAGCACCCGGACGTAAGACTCCGCCAGATCCGGTTCAATCTCCGGAGTCGGATTAGCCATAGCGAACACGATGCTGTCCTGGGCCATGCTCTGCAGATGGCTAACCTGCAAAATCCCTCCCCTGGATACGCCAATGAAGACATCCGCTCCGCGCACCGCCTCATCCAGTCCTCCGCTCAGATTCTCAGGATTCGTACTTTCGGCCAGCCAGCTCCATTCAGCATTGGTATAGGCTTCGTTCCGGTTCAGGATTCCCTCCTTGTCTACCGCGTAGAGCTGCTTCGCGCCAGCCGCCAGCAGCAGACGGCAGATCGACACGCCTGCCGCACCGATGCCGACGACTACAATTCTGGAGTCTGCAATCGACTTCTCCACCACCTGGAGCGCGTTCAGCAATCCGGCGAGAGCAACTACTGCCGTTCCGTGCTGGTCATCATGGAAGACTGGAATATCCAGCTCCGCCGACAGCCGCCGTTCAATCTCGAAGCAGCGCGGCGAGCTGATATCCTCCAGATTAATCCCTCCGAAGCCGGGAGCAACCGCTTTCACAATCTTGATGATTTCTTCCGTGTCCTTCGTGTTCAGACACAGCGGGAACCCGTCAATATCCGCCAGCTGCTTAAATAGCATGGCCTTGCCCTCCATCACCGGCATCGCCGCCTCCGGTCCGATATCGCCAAGCCCCAGCACAGCGGTGCCGTCGGTGACGACCGCTACCGTATTTCTTTTCATCGTCAGGGAATACGCCTTGGACGGATCTTCGGCAATCGCCGTACAGACACGGGCCACACCGGGGGTATACACCAGTGACAGATCCTCGCGGTTCTTGATCGGCATCTTCGGGGTGACCTCGATTTTGCCGCCGAGATGGGCCAGGAAGGTACGGTCGGAGACATTGATGACTTTGATTCCAGGCATATTCTTCAGCACGCTTATAATCTCTTCATTCGCCGCATCCTGTACATTCACGGTCAGGTCACGGGTCGTCACATCCTTGCCGCCACGGATCACATCAATCGCTACAATATCGCCCCCGGCTGCTGCCAGCCTGGACGCCACATCGCCAAAAGAAGCTTCGGCCTTGCGGATTTCAAGCCGGATAATCATCGTTGTTGCAATGGACATAGAGTATGCCTCCCTCATCAGACGGATGAATTCTATCCTCAATATACTACAGTTCACTTGTTGTTCACAATTAAATCCGGGTTAACCGGGAATTTCCCAATCCTCAGCCAGCTTTAGCAGCTCTGCTTCCGCAGCCTCTTCATCTTGCCCCAATACTTTTGCTTCTATATAGTAGGTGACCGTATCATCGCTGTCACTCTTGCCGGGACGCTGATAACACAGCCAATAATAAGTAACTTCAGGAGTAGGATAGACCGCGCTTCCCCCCTGTACGAACTTGATCAGCTCCCCTTCACCTTCCGGAGTCGGCACCGGCTTCCTCCATAGCAATTCTGTATGATTAGGGATGCTGATATAATTACCCGGACGACTCTGATCGCCAAGCGACAGCTCCAGCTGATCTTGAGTCACAGACTCCAACCCTTGCAAATACCGCGCAGGCTCGTCCTCACTTAGACGCAGCCGGTGTACCGCCGAGGCGGAATCAGATGCTGCGAACCCGTATAGTGCTCCCCCGCCCAGAACGAGGCAGATTGCTGCGGTAAGCACGGTTTTGCGTATTTTCACTCTCATTATGAACGCTCCTTTGTAAGCATTTAGTGTAGGATATCATTGTGTTTCCTTAATTGACAGGGCACAATAGTAATGGCGCGAAGCCTATGAATTCTTATCTTTGAACCAAACAAATATAACACGAATTAGGAGAGAGAAGATATGCGGAACCCTTTTCAAGCATTGGTAGTGGACAAGACAGAACCATTCTCCGTAGAGGTCAGACCGGTATCGCTGCAGGAACTGCCCGCCGGTGAAGTGTTAATTAAGGTAGCTTATTCCAGTGTAAACTATAAAGACGGGCTGGCAAGCATCCCGAATGGAAATATTGTGCGAAATTATCCGTTCATTCCGGGCATTGACCTGTCAGGGACGGTAGTCTCATCGAAGGATAGCCGCTTCCGCGAAGGCCAGTCGGTCATTGCCACCAGCTATGGGATCGGCGTCTCCCACTTCGGCGGCTTCAGCGAATACGCCTGTATCCCTGCGGACTGGGTTGTTGAACTCCCGGCGGGCTTGACGCTGCGGGAAGCAATGATCTACGGCACAGCCGGATTCACGGCGGCACTGTCTGTACAGGCACTGGAAGCACAAGGAATGACCCCTGACCAGGGAAAAGTGCTCGTCACCGGTGCCACCGGCGGTGTCGGAGGTGCGGCAACCGCCATTCTGGCGAAGCTGGGCTATCAGGTCACTGCCAGTACCGGCAGAATGGATGAAGCCGGATATCTGCAGGCGCTGGGCGCTGCTGAGGTGATCTCCCGCGAAGAGGTCGCGGGCAGTGCGGTGAAGCCGCTGGACAAGCAGCTCTGGCAGGCCGCAGTAGATTCAGTCGGGGGCGCCCCGCTTGCTGCGGTCCTGAGCAAAATCACCTACGGCGGCGCAGTGGCCGCAAGCGGCTTAACCGCAGGCACGGCTATCCCTACTACCGTCCTACCGTTTATCCTGCGCGGAGTCAGCCTGCTCGGCATTGATTCCGTAGCTTGTCCTATGGAGAAACGGGCCAAGCTCTGGCAGCGCATGGCAGGTGACATGAAGCCGGAGGTGCTGGATACGCTGGTGGACCGTGAGATTTCCCTGACTGAGCTGCCTGCCGCGCTTCAGGATATTCTCCAGTCGGGCACCCGGGGCCGGGTGCTTGTCCGCTTATCTTAGTCACAATTGATGAGGGTATAGCAGTATCGATGGCAGTTCGCTTCCGAATCTGGAACGGGCTGCCGTCTTTTTTGCATATGTGCCCGGCATCTTAAATTTAGCCTTGACCCTGAAGTATACTTCAACCTTTATACTCTAGTTATTCCAGATGAATAGAGTTGGAGGGAGTACAAATGAGAATATTTGAGATTATAGTCATTGTGGTGATTCTGGCTGTTACAGCAGGAATGATAGGGGCCAAGAAAAACTGGGGGCTGAATACCCTTATGCTGCTGGCTGTCGTTATGGCTGTAGCGCTGCATGGGGTGCTTGAGAATTACCGTATCCAGATGGCTCCGGCCTACGCCGCAGCGCTCTGGCTGGTGACCATACTCGGATTCAGACTTGTGAGGCGTCCCCGATCGGGCCAGCCTAAGCGGTATGCGAAGTTATGGAAAAGTCTGCTGCTGATATGCATCCTCCTTCTTTCAGGAGTATCCGTCTATGCGTCCAGGCTGCTGCCGATGTTCACGCAACCTGAGCCAACAGGGCAATATGCCATCGGGACGATCGCACGCGAGCTTACCGATGAGCAGCGTGACGAGACGCTGAGCGCTGAGGAAGGCGGCAAACGTAAGCTGATGGTCAATGTATGGTATCCGGCCGATCCTGACCAGACTGAGGGTAAGCCTAAGGAGCATTACCCCTCAGCACTGGGCGAAGCGATCAGCCTTGTATTCGGATTGCCGAAGCAGCTATTCAGCCATGTGACCGATATTCCGACTCATGTTACAGACGGAGTGAAGCTATCGGCACAAGAACCCAGCTATCCGGTCCTGCTGTTCTCGCCGGGAATCCGCTCCACCAGATTCCAGAGTATGTCGATTATCGAAGAATTGGTCAGCCACGGCTATATTGTCGTAGGGATCGATCATCCTTACACCTCAGCCAAGGTCACTTACCCGGACGGTGCTTCGGTCTACTACATGCCTGATCCGAAGTTCGATACTTCCGCAGAGCTCTACAACTACAATGTGAGCGGAATTGCCATCCGTGCAGCGGACGCCAGCTTTGTGCTGGACACCCTGACAGCTTGGAATACCCAAGACCCGAATGGATTGTTCCAGGCCAGGCTGGATCTCAGCCGTGCAGGTATCTTCGGCCATTCCTACGGAGGGGCGACAACCGCCGAAGCTTTAGCCCAGGACAAGCGGTTCAAGGCCGGTGTCAGTCTGGAGGGCGGGTTCTGGGGTAAGGTTGCCCATGAAGGGCTGACACAGCCTTTTATGTATGTGATGTCCGGCACGACAGCGCAGAATCTTGCACATCCCGAAGCGAGCACAGATCCCCTGATCTATGAAGAATTCACGCCGGATCTGAAATCAGTTATGAGCCGCAGCACCCGGGATACCTATTATCTGACAGTCGATCATTTCATTCACCAAAGTTTTACGGATATAGCCCTGCTGTCGCCCTCCTTATTCGCCAATGGCCTTGATCCGGTGCATACTGTAGATATAAGCAGAACCTATGTCCGGTCATTTTTCGATCAGTATCTGCTAGATGAGCCGCAGGCGCTGCTGAACGGTCCATCGGCCGAATACCCGGAAGTAACCTTTGAACCGGCCTACACGCACAAGAGACCATAGGAGTAGATAGATATCAAAATACAGGAGGTAATTCCAGATGAAGGGAATGACCCGTGGTGAGCTGGCGCGGCAGGCGGGGCTGAGTGCGGCAACCATCCGTTATTATGAGGACAGCGGCATCCTGCCAGCCCCGGAACGGACCGCTAAGGGATACCGGATCTACTCTGCAGATATTCTGGTGAAGCTGAAGTTCATCAAGGATGCCCAGTCCTTGGGCTATTCACTGAAAGAAATCCAGGCGGCGCTTGCCCTGCTCGGCTCGAAGATGGATGAAGATACCTTAAAGGAACTCGTCCGCGACAAAATCACCGAAATCGACGAAAAGGTTGCTGCCCTGTACGCTATTCAAAGCATGCTGGCCGGTCTGCTTGAGACCCCGCAGGAGGATATTCAGAATTATCTGCGTTCCTTCCAGGTTCCAGATCAGCATCATTGAAGACAAGCTATCCCTTCTTGGATCCAAGTAGAAACGGCTTTGCCGTCCTTTCAGGGATGGCACCCGTTTCAGCGAGAAATAGAAGGATAAGTTATCATGTGAAACATATAATTATATTTGAAAAAAATTCGGCAGCGTCATTCTGCATTCACAGAATACGCTGCCGTTTGTGCCCTTTGGATTTTTGTTATTCGGCCCCCGCCTCATGCACTGCTTGCGGAGGAGCCTGGACGTATTGCTGCTGGCGGTAGGGCTGGGCATACGGCTGAGCATAATAACCGTGTACCGTCATCGGCTGGTATCCGAAGGATTGCGGAGCCTGCTGCGGGTGCATGTAAGGCGGCATGTTCGCATTAGCCATCATCGGCGTCATATTGGCAGGAGCGATGTGGGTTCCCTTCATATTCTCGGCTGCCGCCTTCACAGGAGGACAGCAATCCGCAGGCGGACCAATGAAGGTCTGTGGCTTCACCGGAGCGAGTGCTTCCTTAACCAGCGCTTCATTAAGGCAGTAGGTATGTGCCAGCACATTAGCCGGAGTTAAGCTCAGAAGATCCGAGCCGAGGATGACCTCCGGTGTTGGAGCATCGAAGATCGCCAGCAGATGGGTGCAATCCATCGTGGCCACTTCATAATGCCACCAGCCCTGCGGCACATTGGCAACCTGACCCGGGGTGATCGGAAAATGCAGCAGCTCGTTCGTAAACGGGTTGATCAGCGACACCACAGCCGCGCCCGAGATACAATACACCAGCTCAGCGGCATTTTGATGATAATGCGGCTCGACCACATTGGATCTGCTGAGATAGATATCGAGCAGCGAGGTATTCTCCAGGGTGTTCAGATTTTTGATGCCCAGTACGTTGATATAATTGCAGTCATCCTTCTTGAATAAGGTGTTGCCGTTCATATCAAACGTAAACTGTGTATTGGGCGACGTATAGTCCATATAAGAGGTCACACAAATCCGTCCTTTCCTCGGGGCCGTTTTTTATCGTTCTGGTTATAGGATATGTATCCGCCCATGCCCAGGTGACGATGAATAGCTCCGCCGCACAGTAAATTTGCCCCTTAAGCTGAATACTTAGCTGGACAGGTCAATTCGACAATGGATTGGGCGGACGGGCTGGGCTGGATGGGGCTGCAACCATAAAAGGAGTAACGTCTCACATGCCCCGCAGCCTCACGAATGTATACTGTTTTCCGCATACATTTCGCCCGGAGCCCCACTTCCGCCCGAATGTATGCTGTTTTCCACATACATTTTGCCCGGAGCCCCACTTCCGCCCGAATGTATGCTGTTTTCCGCATACATTTTGACCGGAGGCCCCGTATCTGCCCCAATGTATGCTGTTTTCCGCGTACATTTTGACCGGTGGCCTCGTATCTGCCCCAATGTATGCTGTTTTCCACATACATTCGGGACACCACGCCCATTGTATTCGGTTTTTCGTATACACTCCTTTCCCCGTTTACTCGTTGGGCCTCCACACTCTTTTCCGGTTCCGGACAAAATAAAAAGACGGAGGGTACACACCCTCTCCGTCTGTTCATGGTACAACAAAGTTATCGTTACCAGCCGCTTCGCTGGATCAAAGCTGTAATCTGCGCGATATGATGGCGGCTGTGCCAGATGTACCTCTCCACTGCGGTATCTAGTGTCATCTCACCGAGACCACCGCTTACAAAGGTCCGGTTATAGTCCTCAGGCTGCAAGGATTCCAGTAAGTTCGCGAATCTGCGGTTAAGCAGTCCGATGAGCTGGAGTGAGGATTCCACCGGTTCGTTGGAAGAATCGCTCAGCTCCGCCCACAGATCCTGTCTGTAGCTTGGAACCTGCGGTGCTTCCTCCGTCAGACCCCGCTTGAAGCGGAGGTATGCATACATGCCCGTATCGGCGAGATGATGCACGACCTGAACCACAGTCCAGCCGCCCGGCCGGTAAGGGGTATGCTGCTGTTCCGCCGTTAGCGGTTCTACTGCTGCCCGCAACTCATCTGCCAACTGACTAAAGACCGCAACCGATGCTGCCCGCACTTCTGCTGTACGGTTCCCCTTAGCGGCGAATCTTCCAATCGGGTATTTTAACAATTCCAGCTCCTGTTCTTCCACATTGTCGTTCATTTCGCTCACAGCTCCTTTATTATTGTTGTTTGGATATCATACCATTTTCGGGTGACAACAGCGCATAGGCCTCTTCCAGTGTTCCCGCCGTAACATCAGGCTTCACTTCCAGCTCCCAGGGCTGTCCGTTCCGGTTGAGCCAACAGGACTTGATTCCGGCTCTGGCTGCTCCAAGAATATCTGACGCATAGAATGGTTCGAAGATGCTTGTCACTCATCCTGTAATCGCTCCCTTGATAACCCCTGTATGTACATGTCTTTCTTGTCAAACCATCATCTATTCCTTCAACAGCTTAACAAAGTTATCCGGCAGACTGAACTGCTGATTGTTAAGAATCATATCCCGCAACTCGGAGAATGGATCTTCGTCCTCCTGCGAATCCTTGATTTCCTTAATTTCACGGTGCAGCCGCTCCATCTGCAGATCGAGCTCGTACGCCTTGTCAGCCGCATTCTTAAGTTCACGGGTCAGATGCTCAGGAACCGCCTGGCTGTATTTATAGAAGATTTTATGCTCCAGACTGGCCCAGAAATCCATAGCAATCGTGCGGATCTGTACCTCAACACAGACATGCTCCTGGCAGTCCGACATGAATACGGGAACCTCGATAAGCAGATGCAGACTCTGATAACCGTTGGGCTTCGGGTTTTTAATGTAATCCTTAACCTCAAGCACCTTAAGATCGTCCTGCTTCTGCAGCATAGCGCTAACCTGATAAATATCCGAAATGAATGAACAGGTGATCCGCAGTCCGGCGATATCCTTGATACTGGATCTGATCTGCGGGAGGGACAGCTCACTGTTCTTGCGCAGCATTTTCTTCATAATGCTCTCCGGGGATTTGATCCGGGACTTGGTATGCTCAATCGGGCTATAGTCGTGAAGCAGCTGGAATTCCTCTTTGAGGATATCAATCTTGGTCTCCATCTCGGCAAGTGCGAACTTGTAAATCATCATAAAGCGGGTAAGCTCATACTTGAGCTGCTTGAATTTCTCTAACTGGTTGTCGGTATGCATCTTCATTTCTCCTTTATGCTGCTGTACAGAATGACTATAATCTCCATACAACTCTTCCATCTCTCATTAATCATAGCCAATCTATGACGTGAACACAAACCTTCCTCCGGTCACCGGGACCCTCGGGTCTGTCCTCCTTTCTTCTCTCAGCCTACGAAAAAAAGCCAAACCGTCCAAAAGGACAGTCTGGCCGTTCTTTAGAAGCGGGCGCTGTTGACAGCGCCTCTTCATCTGGTTATTCAGTTCACCACTTCATCAATGGATAGGCTGCGTTCACGCGACAAATCCCGGAAGCCCTCGCCTACTTTTACCAGCGGCTTAAAGAGGTCCAGCGGGTTGTTCATGACGATCATGCCCACTTCGCCGTTACTGAGCTGTACATTCTTGCCCACGAAGCTCGGCAGTAAATGTCCGGTCAATGCCTGCACCACCGTCTCATTCAGCTTGCCGAAGCCCATCTCATGCACCTTGCGCAGCACGGTAACCAGCCCCTGCTTGGGACGGTTTGCAGTAGAAGTGGTGAGCGACATATAGATGTTGGCTACCGAAACAATCTGGGCGTACGGATGAATCTCTTTTTTGAGCAGCTGATTCGGATAGCCTGAGCCATCCTCATACTCATGATGCTGGAGGGCTACCAGCGCGGTAACCTCGTCCATCTGGGAGCCGCGGATCAGATCATAGCCATAGAAGGTGTGGCGCGCCAGCTCATCCTTCTCGGAATCCGTCAGCAGACCCTGCTTGTTCAGGATCGATAGTGGCACTTGGCTTTTGCCGATATCATGCAGATAGCCCGCACGGCTGATCTGGTAACGCTCCTCCTTGGAGTAACCCATCCACGCTGCAATGTAATAGGATAATAAGCCCACCTGTAATGAGTGGTGATATGTATCGATGTCATCCCGGTCCAGCAGGAGCAGCAGGGAGACAACATCCTTTTGCCCCTCCAAGGTCTCCAGAAGCGGCTTCAACGTATCATCGACTGCAGACTGCGAGAAGCTGCCCTTCGTCAAGGCTTCCAGAAAAATCGCTTCATAATTCAAAATAGCGAGATCAAAATCATCGTGCAGCCCGTGGCTGGGCGCAGGTTCAGCGTCCGTATACAGCCCGCTGCGCGGCTCGATATCGACATAATCAATTTTGTGCCGGATCAGGATACTAATCTCTTCCCGCTCCACACGCGTCCCCTTGGGGAGAACGTGCAGCCCTACACCATTGAAAGTGTCTGCCATGAGACAATCACCGTGCTTCAGATCCGTGACATGTACTTTCAAGTACCAGCACCCCTTTTGTATTAAATATAAGAACTTACAGGTTTCACACGGTAACTTATCCTTCTATTTCTCGCTGAAACGTGCCGTCCTTGAAAGGACGGCCAAGCTGTTTCCGCTTGATAGGAATATTCCGTTATGCTCCACTTGATCATAGTCAACAGACGGTAAAGTAACAATCCGGTCAAAGTCACAAACTCCCCGTAATCTAGTGCTATAGAATCCCTGTCTTTAGACGCCTTTCCATATTCTGTTCAGAGCCATCTGACAAATCTCTTGTATTTTAGCCTAATTTCGTTCTCTTCCGCCCAGTTCATTAGTCTCTTCCTTCCCGCTGCCGTGTCTTCTGTGAACCTGAAACAGAGATTAACCGGGACAATCCGTTTGCCATCAGGTAATATTCCTACTATTGGACCATCTATGTAAATGGCCTTAATCCCTGACGCAGAGATGCGCTCTTTGCGAATAATAAGCGAATCTGTCCCCCATTGAAGCTGGCGTTCCTTGCGCAGCGCGTTGATGAGAATGAAAAGGCAGGCCGCAATGCTAAGTCCAATCCAAACCAGTCTGATGTAGTATAAATAGAAATGCCTATCCGGGTCGAGGTTAGGGGGCAGTGCCAGAATAATTATGGGAATCAGCACACCTATCAAGGCTTTAAAAGGATTAGGCGCTTTGATTCGGTCGGTTATGGCTAGGGAATCTCCGGTCAACGTATTCAACCTCCATCCGGCTAATTTGTAGTATAATCGCTAATGCAGTCCAACACTTTGTCCAAGGAGGATCATTCCATTATGTATGAGCATCTCGTCGTCTTCCGCTTCAATGAGCAATTCGAACCAAGCCAGGAGCAAGCCCTGTTACAAGCACTGCTGGCGCTGAAAAAGCAAATCCCCGGCATCATTGACCTTACAGCAGGCGTTAATGTAACCGAGGAGCAGGAGAATGTCCACGGCTATACGCTGGGGCTCCGCGTGACCTTTGAGAATCAGGAAGCCCTGCGTGCATACGGGCCGCATCCGGCCCATCAGAAGTTCGTGTCCATGCTGGACGGAATTCTGGAGAACGTTGTGGTGGTCGACTACCCGATTTAGAACAACTGGTTCACATCGAACAGTACTTTTCCGATCAGCGCATCCTTGTCTACGAACGGAGTCTCCCATAGGTGAGCATCATAGCTGACGTTACGGTTGTCGCCCAAGAAAAAATACTGGTCTGCGGGAACGGTGACCGGTCCGAAGGTATAGGTCATCTTTTCCTGCAGGTATGGCTCATCGACCGCCTCATGATTACGGTACAGAGTGCCTTCCTTGATCTCAATCACATCGCCCGGCAGCCCAATCAGCCGTTTTACATATCTTTTATGCGCATCTTCCGCAACCGGCGGATGGAACACCACGATATCGCCATGCTTCAGTGAGGTATTCCAGAGCATTTTGTCCACCACAAGCCGGTCATTAACCGCTATAGTCGGAATCATCGAGCCGGTAGGCACACGCATTGCTTCTGCTACGTAGGTACGAATAAATAAGGATAGAATAATGCCAATGGCAATACTCGGCACCCACTGCTTCAAGAATTTTTTCAACTTCCTTCACCTCAGATTCATATAATTAGCCTTCAAAATGCTCAATAATCCGCGACATTTCCAGCTCCGCGTCTACTAGAGAGTGCTTAGGCAGATAAATCACCAGCAGTCCGCCGAAGATCTGCTCCCATCTGCCCCCATGCTCTGTAACCCGCTCCGTGAAGCTGCGGATCTCGCCGGAAGCCGCCGCCTCTTTGCTGAGCAGCCAGGCATACCGGACAAGCCCGGACTTCTTCACCGTCTCAATGTAATACGCGATCCCCTCACGCTCACTCACTCGGATAATGTCGCCAAGCGCAATCCCCGGGTTAAAAATCGGCGTCTCCTCAATCCGGTAGATATCCTTGTCGACCCGGGTCACATCCAGCACCTCAATCTCCCGGCCTTGCTCATCAAAGCATATATGTAATCCTACCGTTCCCGGCAAAAGCATCCACCCCAATTCTGTTCTGTCATGCTATCATTTCATCGCCCGAAGTGACCTCGAGATGATGCCCTCGAGCACCTTCCAAGGAAGCAGGGCCTTGCCGATCATCAGCACCCGCGAGCCCCGGCCAACAGGATAGCGCAGCTTCGGCGCACGTAAGGCAGTGATCCGTCCAATCAGATCAGCCACCTCCTGCGGATCGGGAGCCGTCTCGGACGCCCGCCGGGAGTACCGTAGCACCTCCTCAAGCCTGGTGTGATACGGGGAGCCTTCATTTGTGTGCATTCCCGTAATCCCTTTGTCCCAGATAGGGGTACGGAAGGAGCCCGGTTCAACCAATACAACGCGGACGCCAAAAGAGAGCATCTCCTGGCGCAGACTCTCGCTGAATCCTTCCACCGCAAACTTCGAGGCGGCATACGGACCATAGCCCGGGAAGCCGCTCAGGCCGCTGACACTGCTCACGTTAATGATCAGACCGCTGCGCTGGACACGCATTAGAGGAAGCACCGCCTTCGTTACGGCAATCAGGCCGAAAAAGTTAGTCTCCATCTGCCCTCGCCATTCCTCCATGCTGACCTCTTCCACGAATCCGCCTACGGCGAAGCCGGCATTGTTCACTAGCACATCAATTCTGCCGGCGAGCTCAAGACTAGCCTGAACGGCAGACGCAATCGAGAATTCGTCCGTCACATCCAGTGCCAGCAGATGAATGCGCTCCCGTACCCCCGCCTGTTCAGCCTGCTGAACAAGCTCCTTGCTGCGGCCGAGATCCCGCATGGTGGCAATGACCCGGTACCCTCTGCGGGCCAGCGTAACTGCGGTCAGCAGCCCGAATCCGCTGGAGGTCCCTGTAATCAGCGCAACCGGCTCATGCCCATGGGACTGATTTGGATTAGTGTTCATGGGGCACCTCCTTTTTTAAAGATGTGATGTATGAGCTTCCAATTACAGCAGCTGATAATTGTTCTTAATGTAGTTGTAACCAGAGTATACAGTTATAACTAATGCACCATACATCAGGGTTAGGTCAACAGGGAAAGAAGTGAACATACTGAAGGGCGCATTATTCAAAAGAATGGCCGAGATAGCAGCAACTTGCAGGACCATTTTCCATTTACCGTATTTATCGGCTGCCAAAGCTACCTTCTGCGCTGAAGCGGCGATACGGACACCCATCATTATAACTTCCCTCGCTAATATTAAAAAAGCAATCCAAGATGGGATCATGTGCAGACTCACCATTAGAATAAGCGCAGCGGCAACAAGCAGCTTATCTGCCAACGGATCAAGCAATTTTCCTAAATTTGTTGTCTGGTTATATTTTCTCGCCACGTACCCATCCAGCTTGTCTGTTATAGAAGCCACTATAAAAACTACAGCTGCATAAAAAACACCATGTACCTCTAAATATGCCAGGATTGAGAATTGGTTGACCCATGCTTCCGGGTAAATGGGAAAAAGGGCAATAAACAGCGGAATCAGCAATATCCTGAACAAGGTAATACGGTTAGCTAAGTTCATCTTCTGCCTCCTGTCTCACATTCATGGTTCCGGCCTACAGCTTCAGCCTCTGAATAAGCGGCATGCCGATCCGCCGGAGCAGCAGCTCCAGGATGGACCAGCCGCAGCGGCTCAGCAGAGAGGTGCCCCGGTCATACACCGCCGAATATTCGGTGGCTCCGGCCGCTCCCCGGTTGCGCTTGAACTGGCCGACGCCGGAGCTCTCGTGCAGTAATAGTTCCCTGCTGCCCGCAAGCCCGATCAGCACAGCGGACAGCATACGGTAGAGTCCTAAAGACTGAGGCAGACTCGTGTCATAACCGAACAATGGCGCAGTCATCGCACCCTCCCGCTCATAGAAGCCAAGCACCGCATCCAGCCTTCCCTCCTTGCGCAGACCGTAGATTTGCAAGGTCCGCCGCTCCAGCGCCAGGGCAATATAGGCTTCGGTGAACTGCGGATTATAGGCCGAATATTTATCGATATACAGCAGTCTGTACAGCTCCACGATCCGGGGAATGTCCTCCCGTGTAATTTCCTCCGGGCCCACCTCAGTATAGCCGTGCTTCGCCAGCAGATTCCTGTCGCGTTTGACCAGCCACCTGGCCTTCGAGCCGGAGGTATTCGGATGCAGCAGGTAGATCTGACGGCTTGGAACCAGCTTGCAGCCATATCCTTGCAATTTGACAATGTGTTCTCCCGAAGTCTCCCGGCTAAGCGAACGATACATTAAGGTATAACCCGGATAAGTCTGCCGGAGGTAATCCAGTATCGCCGTCAGCTGTTCCGCACTTAAGGCAGGATACAGATTGGTGGACAGCAGCCAGTTATTCACCTGAACCACCCGGTTGAACCGTGCTTGTCGCAGCATCCAGCCCATGCCTGAGAGCATTAGCGACAATAGGCCCTCTAGAAGCCGGTTATTGAGCAGCGCCAGCTCCTCACGCGCATAGCTGACATAGTGGGTATAGGGTGAGCATACATACGAATTGTCATAGTCTGCTTCGTTGACGGTAATCGGAACCGGCAGCCCATCTATGGTCAACACCTTAATAGTTGTACTCACATTATCGATAAAAGGTTGCGCTCCCCGCTCCAGCAGCGGAGTAAGATACTCCCGGGCATACCGCCCGTACTCCGTATCCGGCCAGTCCAGCCCGGTCACAGAATCGCGGTCATATTGCGTTACCCGGTCCTTCACGGCTTCCAGCCCCTCTCCACACGGCGCAGCTTCACAGTTCCGGGCACGAAGCTGTAGACGGTAAAAGTCAGCTGCGGCGGGATGCAGGACAGCCTGGCGAACAAGCGCGTCAGTTCTGCAGTAATCTGCTGCTCCGTCCCTTGATCAATGCCGGTTCGTGTACGATAGGAGATTTCCAGCTCAGTGAGGCTGTGCTGAATGACCCGGTAATGTTCAATGTCTGCGGAAGCCGCCAGCACAGCCCGGGTAACGAAATCAGGGAATACTGTAACGTGCGTGCCGTCTGCCGTATGGGGCAGATACAGGATATCATCGCAGCGTCCTTCGATCCGCTCAATGGCCGTGAACAGTGAACCGCATGGACAAGGCTCCGCCGCTTCGGTCAGAATATCATTCAGCCGGTAGCGGACGATGGGCTGCACACTTCTGGAGAAATCAGTCACGATGGGCACGAACCGGCGTGATTTTTCATCCAGCATTTCTTTGCCGATATGTACAATATCTTCATTAAGATGCAGCGTTCCGTGACTGCAGGTCGCACCGAGGAAGCCCTCGGTACACTGATAAGCCTGATGGACCTTCTGCCCGAAGGTCTGCTCAATCTGCTGCCGGTCGAGAGGGTCAAGCACTTCCGCAACCGCAATGATCCGGCGGGGATGCAGATTCATCTCACCCGATTGCTGTGCCTCAGCCAGCAGACGCAGCATGGACGGCGGTGCAATCCAGATATCCGGCTGGTACTCCTTCATACGGGTCAAGAGCCGGGGAAGCGGCTCCAGCAGATCGAAATACCGGAACTGCAGCCGTCCCTGCTTCACAGATTCATACAAATTACTATTTGCCCGCAGAAAAAATGCAATGCTCGCCCGCTTCCACAGTCCACCCGGCAAAAGCTTTGCCAGCACCGTGCCGGTCCAGGCAGCCTGCTCTTCTTCGCCAACGAGAAAAATCCCCCGGTTGCCGGAGGTTCCCGAGGACAAGCCGACGGTGACGCCTTGCAGCGTAGGCTTGAAGTTCCTGCTGTTCTCCGCTTCATAGGCCTCGGCAAAGGCCTGCTCCTTCGTAATACCCGCAGTGTTAAGCTGATCGAAATTCTCCATCATCTCCGGCTTCCCGATCACCGGGAAACTCCGCCATTCCTTGGACGGAATACCTGCCCACAGCTCCCTGTAGAACTTCGAACGCTGCCTCACCTTCTCTACATGAAGCCGGATACGCTTCTCCTGCCACTGCTCGAGTGCTGCCCGGTTCTTCCAGCGTCTGCCCCACTTGGTGAGGATGTAATGGGTGATTACCAGCCTGAGCCGCTTCATGTCACACCTCCCGTTCCCCAGTGCGCAAGCGCCTCGCGGCAATGGCTGGGCACAATCCGAAGCAGGGGAAATTGTTCATGCAGCTGGCGCAGCCGCTCGAAATTGCGGTGGTATTCTGTGCGGCTGGACATGATCAAGCCTGCTGCCAGGTGCGGCTTGCGGTTCTCGCGAAACGCGCGGCTGGACCAGACCGTATCTGCACAGAGCAAATAATCATGCTGGGCGGTGGAGACGAATACGCCGATCATCCCGGCGGCATGGCCGGACAGCTCAACCGCCAGCAGGCTGCCGTCTCCAAGCAGATCATAGGCGTCCGTGAACGGAAGGCCTTGCGGCAACGCACGCTTCGCTGAGGCTTCATCCACAGGAATGGAGCGGAGGATGAAGTCATCCGGCAACAGCCCGGGCAGGAATCCCGCCTTCGTCGCCCGCACCGGACCCAGCCCGCTTACGGCATCGTAAGATTTCTGCAAATAAATATACTGTGCCTGCGGGAAATCCCGTACCCCGCCGATATGGTCGGCATGAAAATGCGACAGCACCACATACCGCACCTCCTCCGGCGAGATCCCGCCTGCCTGCAACCGCCGCACTGCACTCTCTTCCTCTCTATAGACTACCGGAGTGATCTTGCGGTATAGAGAGGCTGGCAGACTTGCTGTCTCCTGGAAGAAACGCGCACTGTAGCCCGTATCGAACAGGATCGGTCCGTATTTCGGATGCCGGATCAGGGCATAGCCCGCCGGGAAGGCAACCGGCTTCAGTGTGCCTCCACGCAGCGTCAGACGCTCGGGATGCAGGCAATAGCCTGCAGACAATATAGATAATTCAACTGGAATTTCTGTAATCATTGCTGTTCCCTCCACCATTCTGCAAAGGCACGAAGTCCCTCGTCTGTTGTTATACGCGGTTGATAACCCAGCTGCTCGCGGGCCAGTGTAATATCCAGTGTCTGGGAGATACCGAGTGCGGCTGCAGAATAACGGGTCAGCAGCGGCTCACCCGGGATAGGCAGCACCTTGTAGATCCCCTCCATTAAGGCCGCTGCGGTATAAGCTACCGGGTAGGGCAATCGCCGGGTGTGCAGCGGAACCCCGAGCAGTGAGAATAGCCGGGTGACCAGCTCTTCGAACCTTAGCGGCTCACCATTAGTAATATTGTAGACGCTGCCGGAAGCAGAGAGCGGGGCTTCACAGCAGAGCAGCATGGCATCGACTACATTCTCTACGCAGGTGAGATCAAGCTTGGCCGCTCCGCCATTCATCAGCGGCACCCCCTTGCTCTCATTCGCTGCCAGCAGCCGGGGGAACAGGGCGTTGTCCAGCGGGCCGAATATAGCTCTGGGCCGGAGCATGAAGGCGGTAAGCCCTTCACTCGAAGCTTGACGGACAACCTGCTCGGCAATCAGCTTCGTTGCTGCATAAGCATTGGCCGGCCGGCCGGGAAGCGGATCACTCTCCCGGATGCCGAAGCGGGGCCGCTGGCTGGAATACACACTGGGCGTGGAGATATGAACCAGCCTTCCTACGCCATGCCGTTTGCACCCCTCAACTATATGGCTCGTAGCCTCCACATTGCATGTATAGAACTCCTTGTACTTCCCCCAGGGTGACGACAAGGCTGCACAATGGAACACCACATCCATTCCCCGGCAAAAGCCATAGGCAGTCTCCGGGTCACGCAGATCCCCGGCCAGGAACACTGCACCTTCCTGCTCCAGCTGCTTTCCCTGCTCCGGGTTGCGTCCCTGCGCGTAGACCTCCCAGCCCATCCGGGCCAGCCTCCGGGCGGTATGCCGTCCAAGAAATCCGGTTGCACCTGTTACCAGCGCTTTGGTCATGCCTCACCATTCCATTCTATATCTTCAGTTAACGCCTCTGTGATCGAGATGCGGTGCCGCCTGGCTGTCTTCCAGGCGGCGTATACTATGCGGAACTGCTCGCGGGCAGGGCGGCGGTCATCTTTGCGGTAGACCACATCTGCTGCTCCAAGCAGCGCTTGCCGCCAGCTGCCGAAGCCCCCGGGTCCCGGCTTCAGCCCGCAGCCCAGCATGGGCAGCGTCAGCATGGCTGTGCGGGCTGAACGCGGAACAATGACTGTTCCGCTCTGCACGAGCGGTCCGGGATTGAGCAGCGCCTCCGTCAGTCCTTCCTCCGGCGTGAACAGATGAATCCCGCTTGTAGCGCGCGGATTGCATTCAATCGGATACAGCGTCCCGTTCTCCGGTTCGATGAAATCGAATCCGATCTGGCCGCTGAAGCCGGTTGCTGCGGCGAACCGCTGTACCCATTCCAGAGCCGCAGGATGCTCCAACGGTTCAAAATAAACGCTGGCCCCGCTACGCCCCGTTCTGTACCTGCTGTCATACGCAGCATGCGCCACAACTGTGCCTTCGTGAAGTATGCTGTACGTACAAACCGCTCTGCCTTGAATGTACTCCTGGGATACCCAGGGAGCCCCGGCCGATAGTCCGGCTGGAGGCTCTATTTCTCCCGGAACGCGGTTATGCGGATTAGTTGAAGCGGGTCTTTTATCCGGGAGAATGACCTTCGAGGCAAAGCGGGAATATGCAGGTTTGTAGACCCGCTGCTCTCCCTCCTGCGCTGCCTGCATCACGGCTCCCCGCCATTCTTCTGCACTGCTGATCAGCAACGTGTCCGGGACCTTGAAGCCGAGCGAACGGAGCAGGATCATGAACTCCCCTTTATGGTGCAGCCCGGCCAGAATACTCCGATCTGGCGTAAGTACGCGGCACCCCGTCAGATGCTCAAGACCGGCAGAGATATAGAATATCTCCTCGCAGGTCGGAATCAGGCAATGAATTTCCAGTTCTTCCGTTAACGCAGCCAGACGCTGGACATAAGCCTGCGGGTGATGCCTTGGGGCAGGCACCCGGAAGCTGGCCTCGACGGCAGAGGATACCCGGCACAGATGATACTCAGCGCTTTCTGCCACATATACCTGGTGGCCTGCCGCCTTGAACAGCCTTGCCAGCTCCAGGGCTACCGGGGCGCGTCCGCCGGTAATCAGAATACGCCGGGCTTCAGTACTCAATAATCATGCCTCCCAGAGACAGCCCAGCCGCTGTGCCGATCAGCATGATCCGGTCTCCGCGCGATATCCGGCCCTGACGGATAGCTTCATGCAGCCCCATCGGAATGGATGCAGCAATCGTATTGCCATGGCCTGCGGTATTGTCGAGGAAGCGGTCCTCGGCAATTTCCAGCTTTTTACGCAGGAGACGCATCGCCATTGCACTGCCCTGGTGGGGAATGACCAGCGTGAAGTCGTCCATCTTATTGCCTGTGGCGCTCAGCATGTCTGCAATGAAATCCGGAAGCAGCTTGGACGCTTTGCGGAATATAGCCTGTCCATCCATATGGAACAGATAAGGTAGTGCATCCTCTGCTGTATAATTCTGGGGATGCAGTCTGGTCCCGCCCCCGGCAATCTCCGAATAACGCGCACCACTGCTGTAGGTTTTGAGCGAAGCATGGAGGATCCGCGAGGAATCACCGGTCTCCGCAGGTCCGATCACCACCGCTGCCGCTCCGTCACCGAACAAGGCCGAGCTCTCCTTATCCTGCCAGTTCAGCCCCACCGATGCAATCTCAGTGGCCACCAGCAGCACATTCTTATATCTGCCCGCTTCCACCATGTAGGACATTACATCAAGCCCCACCAGAAAGCTGAGACAAGTCGCATCGATATCAAAAGCCGGCACACCGGAATCAGCCTGCCCCATGGCCTGCTGAATGAACACGGCGGTACTCGGCAGCGGCTGCTCCTTGGTTCCGCTCGTACACACCAGACAATCGACCTCACTGAAGCTGAGGCCTGCATCGGCAAGGGCCGCTTCAGCAGCTCTTGCGCCCATGAAGGAGGCGGTTTCATCTGTACCGGCGTAATGGCGGGTGCCAACGCCCGTGATTTTATTCACCCAGCCCGGTGCTGTGCCAAGGATCTGATCAAGCTCTGCATCACTGACTACACGCTCCGGCAAATATTTGCCTGTTCCTTTTATTTTCACATGTCTAAGCTGCATAATGCATCTCCCATTCCTGTGAGTACCAAGATGTCGAACATTATATATTATTGTAAACTACAGATACATTCTACTAGATTTTCCGGCAGAGTCATATACACAAAAGAAGATAAAATTCCCATTCCACGAACTAACGTTCCTAAAAATGCTTGACTATACGAGTTCACCGGGGTTATAGTAAATGCACAATAGCACACATTAAGCGGGAGAAGCACCTCGCAGGACAGGCAGTTCATGCCTTTCTTGGAGGTGCTTCTTTGTGTCTATTGCCAAATGAACAATCAGAGGAGCTGAGTGCAATGTTTAAATTCATGGGCTTGACGAATTGGAGAGGAATGGGAGTTGTTACACCTTTCTCGGGAAGAGCTGTAAGAAGGCTGTTTGTGCTGGTGATAGTGCTGTCACTTTGTACATCTCCCTTGTCCGGTGTCTCTGCCGATTCCGGTTGGGATGCTGCGCTGGACGAGATTCATAATCTGTATACAGACTATACGGGTCTACAGGCATCGCTGAAGTCTGATCTCCAGCGGAATCAGGAATTGCGCAAGCAGAATAACGCCGCACTTGCCGCAGTGAACAAGCAGCTTCAAGCCACTAATGCTGCCCAGCTCGCCAAGCTTAAGGCTGCCTCGGAAGCGGTGCAGAAGAAGCATGCTCCGCTCCTGGACCAGTATACTGCTCTCAGCAAACAGATCACCGCTGCCCGCAAGGTAAGCAATCTGAAGAGTGCCACTGTGCTTGAGCTGAAGCGCAATAAGCTTAAGGCTGCCGCTACCGCAGCACGGGCTGAAGTGAAGAAGGCCACCTCAGCCTTGGCAGAAGCGAAAGCGTTAACTGCCGCGAAGAACAAGCCGGCTAAGGATGCCCTTGCCCCCATCACCCTGCTCAAGAAGCAGATTGCCGCCCAGAACAAGCTATTCTCAGCCGCACAATCAGAGAGAACCGAGGCCGACAAGCGCTACAAAGCCGCTGTCCAGGCGGGGGACGCCACCCAGGCTGCGGCTGCAATGAAGCTGTCATATAACCGGATGAAGGAGATCCGTACTATGGCCGGACAATTGTACAGCTGGGAGCAACAGATCAGCACGGCGCTCCGTGCCGCAGAGCTGAAGCTGCCGAAGTAGCCGAAGCAGCATAGTCATGAGGGTCAGAGCAGCTTCACCAGCCAGGTGATGATGAAGGCTCCCGGTACCAGCAGGGCTTGGCCCAGCAGAGATCCCAGGAAGCGCGAGCCCATCAAGAGTACATAGATCTTCCCGAGCTGGTCACGGTATTCCACATTCTCCGTTGCCTTATGGGTGATGATTCCCAGCTGCGGATCGATGAACACCGTCAGCAGTATCGTTGCTATCCCGTTAATCAGTCCGGATGCCTGGGAAGCAGTGGTGCTGAATTCCGGCAGCAGCTTGGCCGCATACATCGAGGATAATACGCCAACCGTGTAGAAGGCCGTCACGAAGACATTCATCACGATGAAGCGCTTGGGAATTCCAAGATAACGGAAGCTGCTCAGCCTGACCTTCGGTCTGCGGATATATTTGCGCGTATTCTTGAGCTGGCTGACCGTAACACTCGTCAGAAGCTTGGGGATGGAGCCTTCGATCTCCAGCTTGGAGATCACTCTTGCGAACAGTCCTACGAAGGTCGGGAACAAGGCGATGGCGATCAATGTCCCCAGTGAAGAAGCCAGCATAATAATCCGCAGATAGTTGAGCAGCGGGAAGCTGTCGTCAGCTTTGGCATAATCTACGAACTTCGCCGTTAAGGGGCCTTGTACCATATTTGCAGTTCTGGAGACCAGCACGATAATTCCGGTCAGGGATAAGGCGATGGCGATCTTGTTCAGCTTCACTCCGGCAAAACGCACCGAATACGACAAGGTCTCCGCCGTATGAATAATCAGAGTCAATAGACATACCACTAATAAGCTATTCGTCATTTACGGTTACTCATCTCCAAATCAGGCAGCATTCGGCAGATGACCGGCATTCTTGTTCCAGATTATTACAGACCGGATCGCCTCACTTAATATATATTCTTCTTCCTATAGAATCCAGAATCAATTTTGTAAGATTTGGTCCACCGTCCAGCAGAACAGAATTCCGGCTGTATACCGGACCAGATCAATCCAGAGAAACCCGTGGCCGAGAATCAAGCTGCCAAGGGTTGAAGCACGCACATGCAGAATCCACTCTGCCTGATAGAGCTGGCTGAATTCAATTCCGAAGCTGAAGCACAGGCTAAGGACAAGGGACATCCATAGCGGATGCCGGATCAGCAGCACCCGGAAGGCAAGGTAAATCATACCTGCCCAGATCGCATCCCCAAAGTGTTCGCTGACAAAGTGCGGCAACTGGTTCCCGTATGCCCTGGTCGCAAGACCCAGCAGGGCGGCTAGCAGTACTGCACCGCAATAGATCATTCTGGATTGTAAATTCAAAATCAGCAATCGTAACTACTCCTTCATTAATCAAATATAACCTTCCTGGGCGCAGCTGCATCCCGCATGAACAGCTTCGGGGGATAAGGGATTGTTAGCCCGGGCAGTTCATCTTCCTTGAAGAATCTCAGCTCTTCCGCCTCCCCGTCCAGGCTCCTGAGCTGGCCTTTAACAATGACACATTCAAATACAATAACCGTGTACTCTACCTGATCCCCGTTGCTATATTCATATCTGAATTTCTCACCGCCGAATACGCCGATAATCTGTTCAGGCGTAACCATTAAGCCGGTCTCTTCGAACACCTCTCTGCGCAGCGCCCTGGACGGGGTCTCTCCAGGTTCAACCGCTCCGGCTGGCAGGCCCCATAAGGTCTCATCCTTTTTGCGGATCAGCAGAATCCGATCCTGTTCATCTCTTACTACAGCCGCTACAGACGGCATCATTAACAGCCCGCCTCCGGCCTTCCCGCGCAGCTCCCGGTAATACTCAGACATTGACATGAAGCATCCCCCCACTTTATTTCAATTGGTCCCTATATCATTCTTAATTCCAGTTTATAGCTCATCCTTGCGGAAAGAAACCGGATGAACCACGAAATCATCCGGCTGATTCTCACAATCCGTCAGCTCTACGTTATAGAATTCCTGAGTCTCGGAAAGCCCTATCGCTCTGCACACATATTCAATCTTCCCGCCGTCGCCTGCCCAGTCCCGGCTGTTGTCCACCGTCCAGTGCAGCACCCTGCCATCGTTGTAGAAATCATGAATATACGGCCCGCTGTCAACACCCCACTCCAGCATGGTGAGGTTATCTCCCTTGCCTTCCTTAAATCTATGTATCATTTCTGTAATTCTGTCCAAATCCAGCTGATCAAAATGCGTAATCAAGTCCCTCTGGTCCCTGACCAGAGGGACAGGCTTGTTGAATTCCCCTATCAGCAATAGTGAAAGTACTGCAATAAGTAGCGTTTCAAGAATTATAATAGTCCGACTGTATTTGTTGAAAAAGTTGTTCATGGGCCCTCCCGCTCCATGGTTTATGAATAAACCGGTTTAGCACTATATTTGACATGGTTGTATGATATTCCTTGTCTGACGCACAATTGTGATGCAAGTGAATAAAAACTGTTACGAAACAAAAAGCCATGCAACCCAAAAATACCTCCAGACATACGCCGGAGATATCTTTGGGTTCTTTTGTTTTTTGTATTCACATTCGTCACTAATTCCTTAGCCTTCGCCAAGCTCCGGTGACTCCAACAGATGATCCAGCAGTTGCAGCCCGCGGCGGCGGGTGCGGAACGTCCACAGCAGATCAGCTGTGAATATAAGTAGGACCACGGGCAGTACAGGCATCCATACCCTCTCTATTTGCAGATACAGGAAGTGTACCAGCGGATGCAAGCCAAACATGCAAGCCACTGACAGTCCCCACCAATACAGCGAGAATTTCAGGCAGATATGCCCTTGCAGCTGAAACGGCATCCCTGAATAATCCCACCATTGTCTACGAAAGATCCCCTTAAGCAGCCAGCCGCTGATAAACTCAACCGCTGAAGGGACAATCAGCGCAAGCAGCAGGAATAACGGCAAGGGAAGCCTGATTTCATGTGCTGCCAGCAGTAGCAGCGGTGCGCAGCCATACATGGGTTTAAATGGCCCTTTGAGGAAGCCTTCTTTCCGAAAGGTCCCCGTGCTGTAGAGGTTATAGCTGCCTTCAAGGACCCACCCCAGAAACGAGTACACAGTGAAATAGAACAGATAGGGACTTGCCGCAGCCACTATACTGTAACTTTGCTGTAAAAGTAAAGGTGTCATCGTAGTTATTCGCGCCTCCGGTCCCAATTATTTTCCAATTGGAGCTAGTATGTCTCCAAGAACGGGACATTATGACGGGAATATCTGGCGGTTTTTCGCATACATTCCAGACTCCTTATTAACTCCGTCGGCCTGCGTCCGGTGAAATCATAATCCCTATATCAGAAAAAAGACTGCCCCGTGAGGAACAGTCTGTAACATGCATATGCCTTATACCTTATGCTGCCTTATGACCTAGCCGCATGCCTTATCCCTATCCCCTAATTCTTAGGAAGCGGATCAGGATGAGCGGTTTCGGCCGGTTTGGCTTCCCAATCATCGGCTTCCGGTTCAATATCCACACCGTTTTCCATCTTTTTGCGTTCTGCGAGTGAATCCCCGTCTTTATTCTCCTTGTTGCGGATGTCTGCTTCATTTTGGGATTGATCCGACATGTGAATTCCTCCTTGTATGCAAGTTGTGCGCGATTTGGATTACTTAGTTATAGTTACCCGCAGACCCCTTTTGCAAACATCCCGTCTGAACAAAGCTCCTTTTTCCTTGTCTTATCCATTCACTTGCCATTCGGCGAACAGGTCCCTCTTATTCATAATAGACACGAAACACAATGTCCTGCTCGTAATTCCCGAAGCCGCGCCCGAATAACGTTAAGCCGCCCCGCCTTCGGGTCGTGTCTTCTGCCGTGAACCTGAAGCTCCACTGGTCCTGCTGCCAGCCCACCTGATCAATGGTAACTGCCGATATCTGCTGGCCGTCTATATAAGTTCCCCCTGCATTAATTCTGAGCACCTTGAGCAGCCCGTACTGGTTCACATCCGATTTCCACCAGGCTGGAGTCAGCCGGCCTCTCATTACGCCGAAGTCTCCGGGGCTGGTCCATTTGCCAAGCGAAATGCCATTCATCATAAAAGAGATATCCGAAGGCCACTTCTCGTTCACACTCGGTGCCTCCGAGCCGATCTCCATGGAAATCTCAATCTCCTGGACCGTCTGATCCATGAACAGATAATTCGGAACCTTATATTCCACGTATCCTTTGGCGAACCAGAGAATGCCGGCATCCACCCGCTGCGGGTCCAGGAAATAACGCGGGTCGTCATAATACCCGATCAGCTTCTCGGTTGTGGCAATGCCGCAGGTCGGTGAAGCTTCCAGATCGGTGTAATGGCCCACAGGGACAGAGACCTCCACTACTTTGCGGGCGATGCCTTTGGCCCCGGATAATTTAATCTGCAAGAAATTCGCGGAAAGTGAGCAGAATTTATAAGTCCCCCCGTCGATCCGCTTCATCTGGGAGCTGACGATGCCGGCCTTCTGCAGCTTCGCTACATGCGAGCTGACAATAGCACTGCTGAGATACAGCCTGGCTGCAATCTCCTTAATATGCATCTCCTCGCTGCTAAGCAGATCGATGATCCGCAGCCGCACTTCACTGGCAAGTGCTTCATAGACCTTCAACGATTCAGAATCTGTGGTTAAATACATCGGTGGCCCTCCGCGCTCTTTGAATTAGTTATTAAGTTAATCCTGAAATTAGTTATTGCTTAGTATACCCCGTAATTCGTATCATGTAATCATAAACGGGCTTGAACGATTAGCTGTTTCATTAATCTAATACAAAGGAGCTTCTAACTATGAGCATTCAATCCAAGATGATTGTCGACAAAGACTTCAAGCTGGCCGAGGTAGATCCAAGGCTGTACGGTTCCTTCATTGAACATCTGGGCCGGGCCGTCTATGGCGGAATCTATGAGCCGGGACATCCTACCGCTGACGAGAACGGTTTCCGCGGCGATGCCCTCCAGGCTATCAAGGCACTACGCGTACCGATCATCCGTTATCCGGGAGGCAACTTTGTATCCGGTTATAACTGGGAAGACGGCGTTGGACCCAAGGTGGAACGGAAGCGCTCTCTTGAGCTTGCCTGGTGGGTTACAGAGACTAACCAGGTAGGCACGAATGAATTCGCCGATTGGGCCAAGCTGGCCGGTTCTGAAGTGATGATGGCAGTGAACCTGGGCACACGCGGAATCGACGCAGCAAGGAATCTCGTTGAGTACTGCAACCATCCCTCCGGCTCTTACTGGAGTGACCTGCGGATCTCTCATGGCTACAAGGCGCCGCACAACTTCCGCACCTGGTGTCTGGGCAATGAAATGGACGGTCCATGGCAGATCGGAGCCAAGACTGCCGTCGAATACGGAAGACTCGCCAATGAGACCGCCAAAGCGATGCGCTGGGTAGATCCTTCCCTGGAGCTTGTCGCCTGCGGCAGCTCGGGCAGCAACATGAGCACTTTTGCCGAATGGGAAGCTACAGTCCTGGATCTCACCTACGATAATGTCGATTTCCTCTCGCTGCACACTTACTACAATAACAATGATGGGGATACAGCGAATTTCCTGGCCCAATCGCTCGATATGGATCAGTTCATCGACAGCGTAGCAGCAGTATGTGATTATATCAAGGCCAAGAAGAAAAGCAAGAAAAAGATTTACCTGTCCCTCGATGAATGGAATGTATGGAAATCGCAGGGCTCTAGCCGTGCCGAGCAGCACTGGCAGATTGCACCGCCTGAATTCGAGGATGTCTATACCCTTGAGGATGCGCTGGTGGTGGGCTGCTGCCTGATCAGCCTGCTCAAGCATGCAGACCGGGTCAAGATGGCCTGTATCGCCCAGCTTATCAATGTCATTGCACCGATTATGACGGAGGACGGCGGACCGCTCTGGCTGCAGACCACTTATTATCCTTACATGCATGCCTCCATCTACGGCCGGGGAACGGTGCTGCACCCGCTGATTACAAGTTCCAAATATGATTCCAAGGATTTCACCGACGTTCCATATCTGGAAGCGGTCAGTGTATATAATGAGGAGCTGAACGAGGTTACTGTGTTTGCAGTGAACCGCCATCTGAGCGAAGGCATGGAGCTGGCGGTTGATCTGCGGAGCTTCGGCGCTGTAGAGGTTATTCAGCACACGGTTCTTGAGCATGAGGAGCTTCAAGCGGCCAATACCCGCTCCAACCCGTCGAATGTGCTTCCGCACAACCGGGGAACAGCAACCGCAGACGGCGGCCGGGTGAGCGCAATGCTTCCGGCTGCTTCCTGGAACGTAATCCGGCTGCGTGTGAACGGCTGATTACTGAATGCTGCAAGCTTAATGGTACATGATCCAGGCGACTAGCGGTCCGGTGATGGAGCCGACAATAGCGCACACAGTCATGGCTACAGAGCTCATGGACACCGACTCTTCGCCGTATTCCAGTGCCTTGGCTGTGCCGAGGGCATGGGAAGCTGTGCCCAGGCCAATGCCGATCCCCGACTCGCTGCGGATTCTGAACAGCTTGATAATGTAGGGGCCGCCAATCGCTCCGGTGAAGCCGGCAACCATCACGAACACGGAGGTCAGCGATGAATCTCCGCCGAGATTGCTGGAGATCTGGATCGCTACAGCGGTGGTAATCGACTTGGGCAGAATGGACAGCACATACAGCTTGGAGAAGCCGAGTCCGGCTGCCATCAGCAGCCCGCTGAACATTCCGACCATAAGCCCGGTGACCGTTCCGCCGAGAATGGCGGGGAGATTCTTCCACAGTACATGCCGCTGTTTGTATAAGGGATAAGCCAGCGATACTACCGCTGGTCCCAGCAGGCGGTTAATCCAGTCGCCGCCGATCATATAAGTCTCATAAGAGATATGGAAGCCCATGAGCAGCACAACAACCGTGAACGTTGCCGTCAGTGCAGGCAGCAGGACAGGAAGACGGTAGCGTCTGTACAGCATAGACATGACCAGATAGATCACAACGTTCATCAGCACGAAACCAATGGCCAGCAGAATTCTCATGCTTCCTTCCCCTTCCCGTGGAGATTACGGGCACGGTACGTCCGGCGTGTTAACCGTTTGACGCTGCTGGCAGCAATCCACTGGCTGGAATGTGCTGTAACGACCATGGTCAGCACACTGCTGATGATAAGAATACCGATCAGGAGCAAGCCTCTTTCGCTGAAGATATCCAGATGGTTCATAATGCCTGCGGTGGCCGGGATGAAGAACATGGGCAGATACGCCAGAATAAAGGACGAGCCGTTCTCGATCAGCTTCACGGGCACAATCTTAAGCAGCAGCAGCACGAAGAGCAGCAACAGTCCTACGATACTGCCTGGAATCGGCAAATGCAGCAGCTCTTGCAGATAGTCTCCGGCCAGGAAGAACACATACAGCAAGCAGACCTCGGCGATAATGCGGATGATTTTCATAATGCAGGAATCCCTTCAATCTTGAAATGACGATCTTAAGCAGCTGCTTACCGGCAGCAAGTTGACCTCCTAAGAGTAGCAGAATTTTCAGTAAATTTTCAATAAGTTTTCGACTCTTCTATGTACTTTCATAATGGTGCAAGCGGAAGCAGGAACTGCCGCAGAATCTCCAGATTGCAAAAAGAAACGGATGACGCCCTGGGGCTGCATCCGTTTCTTTTTAGATTCTCAGTACGTTCTCCTGCCCGTTGACGCCGCAACCCTTAGACCCACTCCACCACCTGCGAAGCGGTCCGCCGGGTCTTGGCACGCGGCTCGCCGGTACGGTAGCCGAAGGCTACCATGCAGGCCAGCCCGAAATGTTCAGGGTCCATAATCCCCTCATCAACCAGAAGCTGCTCCATCTTCAGCTTATCGAAGCCTTCAATCGGACAGGAATCGACGCCGATCAGCGCGGCTGCGGTCATCATATTGCCAAGGGGCAGATACGTCTGACGCGCCCCCCACTCGAAGATCGCCCGCTCATTGCCAGCCAGGCCGAAATCGTTTTTCAGGAATGCGCCGAAGACCCGCTGCTTGCCCTCTGCAATCTCAACCGGCAGCTTCTGCACCTCTGACATCATACTCTGAATATATTCTGAGTCAGCTGCCAGATCACGCGGCTGTCTGGCCAGAATAAGCACGAAATGGCTTGCGGTCGGAAGCTGCTTCTGCGCGCCCCAGGCGTATGGCAGCAGCTTCTGCCGGAGCTCCGGGTTCTGGACCACTACAAATTTCCAGGGTTCGAAGCCGAACGAACTCGGTGACAGACGTCCCGTCTCCAGAATGAAGCCGAAATCCTCCCCGCTGATCTTTCTGCTGCTGTCGAATTCTTTGGTCGCATGTCTGTACTCATAGGCTGCCAAAATCTGCTCTTTCGTCATTTGAGTTGCTGTGCTTGTGTTCTCCATCCTCCATACTCCCTTTCTGTGTACCGTTCATGATAAGGAATTGACGTTTTCCTGTTCCCATGCCTATAGTAATGGATATACAACACATTTAGAAGTACGCACATTTTTGTGATGTAGTATACAAAATGATACTAAGGAGCGTGTTCAGTGATGCGCGACCGTAAAGGCGGTTTCGGCACTTGCCCTGATGGCAATGCCTTTGCTTGTCCAGTAGAATTCACCCTCGATGTTATCGGCGGTAAATGGAAGGGTGTGCTGTTGTACCATATGATGGATTCCACAGTCCGGTTCAACGAATTCCGCCGCATCTGCCCCGGCATCACCCAGCGCATGCTGACCCTGCAGCTCCGCGAGCTGGAGGAGGATGGCGTTGTACACCGTGAGGTCTATCATCAGGTGCCGCCGAAGGTCGAGTACTCCTTGACTGATTTCGGCCGGTCTCTGATTCCGATCATCAAGCTGATGAGAGATTGGGGTCTGGAGTACCAGGCGAAGCAGCAGACTTCAGAGCGTCCAACTATAGACACCGGAGTGTAGCAGGGCACATCAGAATAGGGATGCAGCAACCCGCTGCATCCCTTCGCCTTCTTCCAGATGATTACGAATCTTCGAAAAACTTCTCCGCCTTCTGCTTATGCTCCTCCTTGACCTGTCCGGCAATAGCCCGGATGCCCGCCGCCATGACGGCAGCATCGTCTGTGAAGCCCAGGCCAATCAGCGCATCGGGAATAGCATCAATCGGGGAAATGAAATAAGCCAGCGCTCCAAAAGCAATCCCTTTCGCCCATAGCGGTGTTTTGGCATCCATAGCACAGTAATACATGGCTATCGCTTCTCTGGTGAAGGGGATTTTACCGGCGGCTTTCCTGGTTTTTCTCCAGAAGCTCTTCTTCACAAGCTCCTCATTCTTCTTGTCATACTCAAAGCTCTCCACCAATACTCCCGCCGGCAGCTTACCTGTCTGATTGTCCATCCGTAGTTCCCTCCCGGTGATTAGACTGCCTATATATGGCCTCACGCCAACCCTTACTATATCTTCACACCATTCCTTTGCGGCTAATCACTGTGGCTTATAATTCTTCACTTAGGAGCCCAGATGCTCCTGGAAGAACAACGCCGTCTGTCTGCACTGGAATTCGCTCACCTCATGCCCGGAGAACGGATAATCCATAATCTCCTTAGGCGATTCTATCCGGTTATACGCGGCATAGATCGTCTCCGGCATACATACTGTATCCTTCCAGCCTACAGACATCAGGACAGGGACAGTGAAGCGGTGAGCCAGATTAACAATGTCGAAAAAGGCCAGATTCTCCAGCACACGCTCCAGATGCTCCGGATAGCGCTTCAGGTATTCCGCGATCTCTGTAAGTGAGCTGGTGGAATTCAGCACCCCGAAATCCAGCCGGCACAGATTAGGAATATCTGCGGCTACCGCAGCCACGCGGCTGCTGAGCGCCCCTGCCAAGAGCGCGATCCCCCCGCCCTGGCTCGCTCCTGTAATCGCAATACGCGCCGGATCAACCCCCGGCAGCTGTGCTGCCGTCTCTATAGCCCGTACGGTATCTATGGCTAACGCGACATAATAGGACTCCTCCTTCTCCAGCAGCCCCTGGGTAATCCAGCCTCTGACAATCCCATGCTCTTGCGGCAGCAGATTGCCGGTCTCTCCAAGCTGACCACGAACATCTACGGCCAGTACTGTGTATCCCAGCAGCAAGAAATGTGCGTAACGCTCGGGATATCCCCGGTCTCCGGTGTAACCTGGAAAGGTCACAACACATGGCCGGTCTCCAGTGTTCTCTGTATCACCGGCAGGCTGGATATACCAGGCATTGATCGTAGTCTCCCCATAGCTCATATAGCTGACCTTGCTCACCTTCATGCCCGGATAGGGGGTATCTTCAGGGGTGATGCTCACATCCAGCGGCTGCTCTTCATCTTCCGCGAGCAGATCATTCCAGAATTCATCAATCGTCTCCCGGTCCAGTGTCGGCTCTGGACGGCAGTTCTCCAGCTCTTGCTTACGCGCTTCTATTGCATTCATCTCAATTCCTCCTGTTGTGCATGCACTCTTTAACCTTGCATGTCTATGTAAGCGTCATTAATATTATAGATATAAATTCATAGAATTCCAAAGGAGTTGTTTATTATTCGTTACGGAACGTTGGCGCATACAGCCGGCTGCCTGCCGATTAAGGAATTGATTGCCGCTCTTCAGACCTACAATATTGATTTCGTACAGCTCGCCCTGTCCAAAGCCATACAGGATATCGACCTCTCCACCGGCAAGCTGAGTCCTGGTCTGGCTTCCTATATCGGTGAGCAATTTGACAGGGCCGGTATCCGCATCGGCGTGCTGGGCTGCTACATCAATCCGATCCACCCCGATCCTGCGGTCCGCCGGGCGGAGATCGACCGCTTCAAGGAGCATCTGCGCTATGCCCGCCTGTTCGGTGCCCCTATGGTCGCCACGGAGACGGGAGCACTCACGACCTTCCAGGAGCTTGATCCTTACCGCTATGAGGAGCTCGGCTGGGATGCCCTTAAGGCAACGATTGAGGAGCTGGCAGAGGAGGCGGAGAAGTGGGGCGTATTCTTAGGGCTTGAAGGCGTCAGTACCCATACCCTGTCCTCTCCAGCCAAAATGCGGCGCATCCTCGACGAGGTGCCTTCCAGCTCCGTCGGTGTCGTATTCGACCCGTGCAACCTGATCGGTGAAGATGTTCATCTCCAGGATGAGATCGTCGATCAATCCTTCAACCTGTTCGGCGACCGGATCATCCTCGCCCATCTCAAAGGAATCTATGAAGACGGCGGACGCATTCGTCACGGAGCTCCCGGAGCCGGACTGTTCCACACCGCTGAGTTCCTGAACAAGCTTGAGGCGCATAAGCCGATGATCGATGTCTCGCTGGAGGATGTCACCAGCCTGGAGATCCGGGACACTGTGAATCTGCTGCGCAATCTGCGCAAATCGTTATAATCCGGCCATAACCCCATTTCCTCCAAAAGTACCGCTTAGCGGTACTTTTCGCTTTTCACTGAATAAAATAGTATACCTATCGCATTTTTGCAGGGCGATTGTACAGAAAGGAAGGGATCACAGATGCGGTTCACTTTCCCCATTCTTACCTTAAGCCATGGCGGGGCACAACGCATGCTCGTGGAGCTTACGAACGGTCTTACGGCCCGGGGCCACCAGGTTGTGATTGTCATGCCGCTGGGAGGGGATGTTTCCTATGACGTCCGTTCCACTCTGCTGATTACCGACTACCCGCTGCTCCGCGAATCCGATTTTCCGGTCAGTGATATCATCGTCTCCAATTTCTACACTACAGTTCCGGTCTCACAGGCAGCCAGCCTGAACGGCAAAGGCATGCATATCCGCCTCTCCTTATGCTATGAACCGCTGTTTCTGCCGCAGAACGAGGTATCCTTCCCCTCCTATCACATTACCGATAAGCTGATCGTCCTCTCCAGATGGCAACAGGAGTTGATTAGGCTGGGTCACGGAATCAGCGGAAGCATTGTACCGGTAGGGATCAGTGCTTCATTCCGAAACATGAACATCCGTAAGGAGCTTCAGGAACCGCTGAACATTACAGCGATCCTGCGCAAGGTGGAGCACGGCTTCTCCTGGCACCGCGAGCAGGATTACCTGGTGAATCAGCTGGATATCGTGAAGCAGAACTTCCCGTGGGTCAATATCAATTTCATCAGTCCGCCGGATGAATGCTTCACCTCCGATTCGCTAAAAAGGATGATGAACAGCGGCAAATACCGCTTCTTCACGCCGCTCAATGACGAGGAGCTATGCTATCACTATAACGGTGCTGATATTTTTGTCAGCTCGAGCATTTTCGACACCGGGTCGTTGCCCGGGCTGGAGGCAATGCGCTGCGGGGCGGCGTTGGTCTCTGTCTATGCGGGAGGAAATCTGGAGTATGCCCGCCATGAGGAGAACTCCTTGTTGTCCTACCGGTATGAGAACCGGCTTGCGGCGGATGTGATGCGGCTCATTCAAGATCCCGCACTCCGGAACCGGATCGCCGCACGCGGGGAGACCGATTCGAAATCATGGACCTGGGAGAACAGTGTCAAAATCATGGAACGGACAGCCGCTGCCTTTTTAAAAGGGAACGGTGCGGGAAAATCGCGCTCCAGCCGACCTTTTGCAGAGAATGGGTAGAGGCTCCGGAGAATGCAGGAAAAGGTCCAACTTATGAGGATAAGGTTGAACCTTTTCTGTATTTTTCACTGATCCGCCAGAATACTGCCGGCAAGACTAAGAACCCATGACATCTATACATAGGCACGGCAGCATGTATGGTTTACACTGATTGTATATACACTAGGGTTATCGGAGGCGGGAGCATGAACAGGAATGAGGAGCAGCAAGAGTCCATGGGGTCTCAGTTCAAATATATGGTCAGCGGGGATTCTATCTCCAAGGGCGTTGTGTATGACGAGACCCGAAGCAAGTATGTCATTCTGGAGGATAATTATGTATCCATGCTTCAGGGCAAGCTCAAGGGAGCTATGCGCAATACTGCCAGATTCGGCAATACGCTGATGAAGGGCTTCGGCAATCTGAAGCGGGATGTCCTGAAGGAGAAGCCGGATGTGGTGCTGATTGAATACGGCGGCAATGACTGTGACTACCACTGGAGTGAGATTGCGAGCAATCCCGAGGCAGAGCATAGTCCCAAGACAGATTTTCCGGCCTTCGAGCGGATGCTGGCTGATATGATTCATTTCCTGAAGAACCAGGGGATCACGCCAATTCTGATGAGTCTGCCTCCGCTGAATGCGGACAACTACTTCAAGTGGGTCAGCGGCAACAATCCCGATTCCGAAGTGAACATTATGAAGTTCCTCGGCAGCGTCACCAAAATCTACTGGTGGCAGGAGCGTTATAACTCCGCTATCCTCAAGGTCGCCGAGAGCACCAGGACCAAGATTATCGATGTCCGGGGCGCCTTCCTGCAGCAGCCGGATTACACCAAGTTCATCTGCCGGGACGGCATCCACCCCAACCGGGAGGGCCACCGGATTATCTACGACAAGGTGCTGGAATTCATCCGCATGAGTGAACCTCAGCTGCTGCTGGAGCCTGCGGCAATGCCTGGACATCCGTAGACAATAACAAGCGCTCCCCCAGCCTCGGCAGGGGAGCGCTTGTTATGTGTTCAGGGCTGCTGCAAGGAGACATACTTGTCGCCCAGTAGCTTCTGGAAGTAATTCCGGTTATACAGCATGCTGGGATGGCCGGGGGAATGAAGCAGCGCAGTCTCATTATAGCGGTTGGCCCGCTCATGCTGGCCCAGCCGGTCATAGCAGAGCGCAAGCTGCAGATTCGGAATCCAGGTGGCGAAGGCCTCATTCTTCATCGCCATGGACTCCGCCTGTCCGGGCAGCTGAATAGCAAGCTCAAACCAGTAGATGGCCGGATGAAGCTGGCCCTTCTCCAGATGCCAGGCCCCTAGCCGGCAGCAGCCTTCGGCACGCGGGGCATCATATTGCAGCGTGCGGGTGACCGCAGTGAAGGCCGCTTCCTTGTCCCCAAGTGCTTCCAGGCATTCGGCCAGCCGCAGGCAGGCCTGAATATTATCTTCAATCCAGCCCTGCCCGCCGCTGAGGAACAGCTCGTAATACCGGCAGGCCTCCCGGTGAATTCCGTGGTCGCGCAGCTCATTGGCGTAATAATATTGATCGCGCGCAGAGAAGCTTTCTCCTGCCGCTTCCCGTTTGCGGTAGATCTGCAGATTGCGGTCCGTGTAAGCTTTATCCTTCTCATGGGTGACACAGACTCTGCTTGCCAGCGACGGGCCGTACACCTCCAGATATTCATGCACCGGACCGATCCAGCGGAACCCGCACGCCCGGCGGACCAGCCGGTTGCGCCGCAAGGAGGTCGTCACCCTTCCCTCTCCGTCAAAAGCGAGATTATACTGCATATTCACACTGTCCACGTGTTCCGGCAGCGAAGACTTCAGCTCCCTGAACAGCGCCCGATCCTCTTCTCTCAGATAGTCGTCCGCATCCAGCCAGAAGATATAATCCCGGGTCGCCTTGCTGAAGGCGTAATTACGGGCAGCGGAGAAATCGTCAATCCAGGTAAAATCATAAATTGCGGCTCCAAAGGCACCGGCAATCTCCTTGGTGCGGTCTGCCGATCCCGTATCTACAATGACGATCTCATCGACCAGCCCTTCCACAGAAGCCAGGCAGCGGGGCAGGCTCTTCTCCTCATTGCGGACAATCATGCATAAACTGATCTCAATCATGGCAGCCTCCTGAATACATAATCCACTAGACTACCATGATATGCAGTGCAGCAGCCGGCAAACCCTTGCTCTCACCCAAGGGCAGCGGTGCGTTTTTGGAGCTTATACTTTTTTTGCGGACTAAGCCGATGATTTTTGTTATAATAAGCAGCATACTATTTATATACAAGAAGGGGACGTTACCTTTGTCAAAAATCATTAAGACATTAACCATTGCCGGCAGTGACTCCAGCGGAGGCGCAGGCATTCAGGCAGACCTCAAAACCTTTGAGGAATACGGTACTTACGGCCTTAGTGCCCTGACTACCATTGTAACGATGGACCCTGACCGGGGCTGGCATCATAATGTATACCCTGTCGATGCTGCCATCGTTGCCGAACAGCTTAAGACGATCTTCGCTGGCGGTCCTGTGGATGCCATGAAGACCGGTATGCTCGGCAGTGTGGACATTGTTAAGGTTACTGAACAGGCCCTGAAGAGCAACAAGCAGACCAATGTCGTGATCGATCCGGTTATGGTATGCAAAGGCGAGGATGAAGTACTGAACCCGGAGAGTGCAGATGCCATCCGCGATCTGCTGCTGCCGCTGGCTACGGTGGCTACTCCGAATCTGTTCGAAGCTGGAGTGCTCTCGGGTCTCGGCAAGCTGACTACGCTTGATCAGATGAAGGAAGCTGCCCGCCTGATCCATCAGCTCGGCACCCAGAATGTTGTCGTCAAGGGCGGCAAGGCGCTGGGCGGCGACAAGGCGATTGATATCTTCTTCGACGGCAGCGAATACCTCGTCCTGGAGACTGCGAAGATCGAGCCTGCCCATAACCATGGAGCGGGATGCACCTTCGCCGCAGCGATTACCGGCGGATTGGCTAACGGCTTGTCGGTGAAGGATGCTGTGGTGAAGGCGAAGGATTTCGTATCCGCCGCCATCCGCAATGGCTATGCGTTCAATGAGTATGTCGGTCCTGTATTCCATGGGGGCTACCGTCTGGAGCAGTAAGACTGAACGGATAATCAAGCAAGCTAACAACCAGCAGACAAAAACCTCTCTTCATGATGGCGGTGTAACCAGCCATAGAAGAGAGGTTTTTGTTGTTTTTTCAAAAGGAATTTAGATCCAATTCCTGCTTACTTAACGGGCGGCTCCTCCGCAATATGCTTCACGAACGCCAGCATCTTATCCTTGTCCTTGTCATTCAGGACACCGATAATGATGGATTTCGCATTATAATTGATAGGCAGCTCTGAGATGAACGGAGATTTCAGAATATCTACACCATACAGCTCATTCTTGCCCGTGTCCTCGTTGACTCCCCACTGCATGCGGGTATCGTCAGCGGCAATCTTCCCGTCCGCTGTGATCTGCTCCAGATTCTGGAATCCGGTCTGTCCGCCGATCCACTTGACGGTGGCCTCATCCAGAATGAGGATATCCGGCCGGTTCGCCGCCAGCTCCACAACTGCCTTTTGCATATAATTCATATCCAGTGAGTCGGAGCCTTCGCCCGTTCTGGGCAGATAAGTCATCACCGTCTCCACCCGCTTCCATTCCGGATAAGCCGCGATGATCGCCTTTTCCAGCTCCTCGGTCTTGCCGCTGGTATCCGTGACTCCGAAGTTGCCGATGAACATAATCTTAGCATCTACTGGCGGCAGAGAAGCTAGATATTGTCTATGCTGATAATTGTCATAGAGGGCCTTCCCGCCAAAAATCACTATCAGCAGCCCGATAATGCCGAGGATCACATGTGTCCGGTATAGCCGCATGAAGGTCTCCCACTTGCTTGCCGTACCGGAGAAGCGTCCATACTTGGCAAGCCGCTCATCTTCAGCCTTCTGGATCTCCTGCTCATCCCAGGTATCGAGAATCAGCTTGTACGCCCGGAAATCCGCTTCGTAGGCTGCTATCTCCTCCTCTGTGGTCAGGGCGCGTCTTCGCTTCAGGAGCAGATCGAACCGCTTGTTCAGTTCCTCTCTGGTTACGGTTTCAGGTAATCCTAATTGTACATACGCTTGCTTCAGGTTCTCGTTCACATTGAATTCTCCTTTGATATGGATGATGCCGTAGTTCTATATTAACAGACTTCACCCTTAATTCTCCACTCGCGCTATAGGCGGGCAGCAATGTCCCGGGTCTCCATCAGCAGGAACTCCATTTCGCCGTCCCCGTGCTGATGTACGAAGCTATGCAGGAGGACGAAGCCTGCCTTCTTATACACGCTAACTGCCCTCAGGTTGAAGGCAGCCACCGACAATCTGAATCTCTTCGCGTCATACGTCTGCTCTGCAAACTTCATCCCCGCTTGCAGGAAGGCCAGTCCACGGCCCTGCCCGGTCAGATCCGGTCTTAGCCCCAAGCCGATATCGAGGGAAGTTCCATCCAGGTAGAGTCCGCTCTCTATCCCTTCCCCCACCTGCGCGTTCTGTCCGTAACAGAAGAACCCGATCAACGCTCCGTCCGCCGCAGCTACACTGAAATAAGAGCCGTCCAGCAGCTCCTCGATATCCTCTGCGTCATCAGCCGCATCCAGCATATTGTACAGGGCATATGGCGTCTCGTATCTCCAATTAACAATCTCCCTGGCCGCCTGCTCATCCATTAACCGGATCTGATAACCTCTGCTCTGTTCCAGAATCACTATATCATCCCTCCGCTCTTGTGTTTCCTGAATTCGGTGGGCGTGAGCCCGGCATGCTTCTTGAACTGTTTGGAGAAATAGAACAGATCGCCGAAGCCGAGCTGGTCGGCAATCGCACTGACCGAACCGGAGGTGGTGGTCAGCAGCTCTTTGGCCTTTTCAATCTTTTGCCGGGTAATGTACTGGATGGGGGGCACGCCGATCTGCTGCTTGAACAGGCGCATGAAGTAGTTCGGGTGCATGTATGCAATCTCGGCAAGATCATGAATGGTCATATTCTGCTCGATATTCTCTGCGATATAATCCAGGACAGCCGTCAGCTTCCGGGCCGCCCCGAGATTCTTATAAGACAGCTCATCCAGCTTGAGATTCATCATGTAATAAGACATCAGCTCAAGCAGCTTGCTTCTCGCCAGCAGCGGGGCGTAGACCGCGTCAGATCTGGCACTATCGGTGATCCCCTTGAACGCCGCCTCAACCGCAGCGGGATTCTCAGGAATACAGACATGACTCAGCTCAAGCACACGGAACAGGTTCATCTCCCCGACCTTGGCACTGAAATGACACCAGTATTTGAGAAAGGGACGTTCGCTGATGCAGGCATAGGATTGCCTCACACCCTCCGGCATTAGAATCAGCTCACCCGGCTTCGGATAATACTCCTTATCCCCGATCTTCAGCCAGCCTTCCCCCCCGATTATGTAATAAAACTTGCTGTAATCCGGAGTATAGTCCAGATCCCTCCAATCCGTAGAGCATTCGTTATAGTCTGCTACGATCAGGTCAACCTTGAGATTGGCCAGGTAGCTGGTAAGCAGAGTATGGGAGTCCATGGGACAGACCGCCTTAAAGGTTATTTTTGTACATCAAAAAGTTAGTGCCGTACATTCTTACCTGTCCTGCCGCCCGGTACAATGAAGGCATTACCTCATACAAAGGGAGATGACTGGCGCATGATGAACACAACTGATTATCTGCAGGTTATTGACGAGACGATTAAGAACGGCCCTTACAAGGCGAGTTGGGAGTCACTAAGCGCTTATGAGGTGCCGCAGTGGTACCGCCAGGCCAAATTCGGGATCTTCATTCACTGGGGGCTGTATTCGGTTCCGGCCTTCAGCAATGAATGGTATTCACGCAATATGTACATTCAGGGCACCAAGGAATATGAGCATCATCTGGCAGTCTACGGGAACCACAAGGAGTTCGGGTACAAGGACTTCATTCCCCTGTTCACAGCGAAGCAGTTCGATCCGGGCAGGTGGGCTGCACTATTCAAGGCCTCCGGCGCCAGATATGTCATTCCCGTGGCGGAACACCATGACGGCTTCCAGATGTATAAAAGCGCTGTCTCTCATTATAACACTTATGACATGGGTCCCGGGCGGGATATTCTCGGCGAGCTGAAGGCGGCCTTCGCAGAGCAGGGGCTGGAGCTGGGCGTCTCCTCCCACCGTGCGGAGCACTGGTTCTTCATGTCCCACGGCAAGGCGTTCGACTCCGATATCCGCGAGCCGCTTGTCCGCGGCGACTTCTACTGGCCGGCTATGCCGGAACCGGATCATCATGATCCCTATGGCTCTCCCCCGTCCGGGGAGTATCTGGAGGACTGGCTGATCCGCTGCTGTGAGCTGGTCGATCAGTACCAGCCCAAAATTTTTTACTTCGACTGGTGGATTGAGAATGCGGCCTTCCGGCCCTATCTGCAAAAGTTCGCGGCCTACTACTACAATCGCGCGGCAGAGCGCGGAATGCCGGCAGCTATTAATTATAAGCATGATGCCTTCATGTTCGGCAGTGCGGTCCCCGATGTCGAGCGCGGGCAATTCGCCGAGCTGAAGCCCTTCTTCTGGCAGACAGATACGGCGGCAGCGCGTAATTCCTGGTGTTATACGGAGAATAACGATTACAAATCCGCCGCAGAAATCATCCGCGACCTGGTCGATATCGTCAGCAAGAACGGCAATCTGCTCCTGAACGTGGGGCCCAAGGCCGATGGCAGCTTCGCAGAGGAGGATCAGGCAATTCTGACGGCCATCGGCAGCTGGCTGGGAACAAACGGAGAAGCGATCTATGGTACCTCCTTCTGGCGCATATTTGGTGAAGGGCCGACACGTATTGAAGAAGGACAATTTACTGATGGCCAGGCCAAAACGTTCACACCGGAAGACATCCGCTTCACCGTGAAGGGTAGCTGCCTGTATGCAACCGTCCTGGTGTACCCGGAAGATGGTATCGTGCGCATCCAGTCGCTCCGGGAGAAATCCCCCTGCTTCGAGGGAATCCTGCGGGATATTACGGTCCTCGGGTTCAGCGAGCAGCCCTCCTGGGAACGGGATACTGAGGCCTTAACGATCCGCACCACTACGGTCACAAGCGCCTTGCCGGTTGTGTTTAAGCTGGAGCTGGCGTGAGCTATCTTAGAAGCCGCTCCTCTAGTCCAAGCCGTGCAGACCTCTCCACTCTTCCGGCTGCATGCCGGTAATGCGTTTGAAGACAGCGCAGAAATAGCTGACATTCTCGAAGCCTGCCCGCTGGGCGATTTCATAGATCCGCTGCCCCCGGCTGCTGAACATCAGCTGCTTGCTCCGGTTGACCCGCTGCTTGTTAATATAGGCCACCGGCCGTTCACGGACGGTCCGCTGGAACAGCCGGCACAGATACTGCGGCGAGACTGACGCCACTTCGGCCAGCTCCTTCAGCAGCAGCGGGCGGTGCAGGTGAAGCTCAATATATTGCAGGACCGGCTTCATCCGCGCAAGCTCATTGTCCTCATTCGAGGCCGGAAGCAGGCTGCGCTTCAGATCCAGCAGCAGGGCATACAGCAGCTTGGAACGCTCCATGTTGTCCTGAAGCTCATTGCCGCAGGAGAGCGTAAGCATCTCCTCAAGCGGAGCAAGAATGGATTCTGCTCTGAGGCGTCCCACCCCGGACTCCCGTATTCCGGCGTAGAGCAGCATCTGGGCTGCTTCTCTTCCGTTGAAGGAGATCCAGGCCAGCTCCCATTCGCGGGTAAGCGGCGTATAAGAGTGGGGCACATCCGGGTAGAGACAGAAGATATCACCCGCCTCGGCAATATAGGATTTCCCCTTGATATTCACTTCACCCTTGCCGCCAAGGACCTGGTGCAGCTGATAATCCGGGAAGCCCGCAGGCCGGGACATCTCCCCCTGATGCTCCCAATACCCGATGGTCATGGGATACAGGGGCAACAGAAGCATATCTTCCATTTCGCAAAAGATCATCGTACTGTCCATAGCAGCCTCCCTCCAGATGCAATCTGGCATCACTTAGTTTCATATTCTATTATATCTAAACAAAATCATTATATATACCCAGAACATTTCCCATCCTATAATATGAATATAACAATATAAGGAGATGTTAACTTGCGCAACAAACTCTCATATCAGCAGCCTGCCAACGGATATCCCGAATGGAACAATAATCCTGAGATTTTTCAATTGAACCGTATAGATGCCCACGCCTCCATGATGTCCTTCCCGGCAGCAGCCGACGCTCTGCAAGGGGATAAAGCTTCCTCATCCCGTTACCAGACGCTGAACGGAACATGGAAATTCGCGTTTGCCGAGACACCGGATGCACGGATCAAGGACTTCTATAAGGCCGGATACGACTCTGCCGGCTGGGCAGATATCGCCGTCCCTTCCCACTGGCAGTTCCAGGGATATGATTATCCCCAATACACCAATGTACGCTATCCTTGGGAAGTATCCGAGCCGGATCTGAAGCCTCCCTTCGCTCCGACGGTATACAATCCGGTAGGCTCCTATATCCGTTCTTTCAGCGTTCCGCAGGATTGGGACGGACAGCCGGTATTCCTCAGCTTCCAGGGTGTGGAATCCGCCTTCTATGTATGGGTGAACGGCGAACTTGCCGGATACTCTGAGGATACCTTCACGCCATCAGAATTCGATATCACCGCCTACCTGCTTCCCGGCGAGAACAAGCTGGCCGTTGAAGTCTACCGCTGGTGTGATGCAAGCTGGCTGGAAGATCAGGACTTCTGGCGTCTGAGCGGAATTTTCCGCGATGTCTATCTCTACACTGCGCCTCCAGTACGGGTAGCCGACTTCTTCGTCCGCACCGAGCTGGACAAGAGCTTCACCGATGCGGAGCTGCAAGTCGACCTGACACTGGAGAACTATTATAACCGGGTCATCGGGGCACACACCGTTGAAGTACAGCTCTACGACAGCAAGCAGCAGCCGGTATGGGCAGCGCCGGTGTCCGCCGGATTTGCTTTTGAACAAGAAGGAACTCAGCTGCTTAAGCTGTCCGCAGCCGTGAAGAACCCGCTGAAATGGAGCGCGGAGAAGCCTAACCTCTACACCCTGCTGATTTCGGTGAAGGACGATCAGGGACAGCTGCTGGAAGCGCTCAGCTGCAAGACGGGCTTCCGGACCTTCGAGATCCGGGACGGCCTGATGAAGATCAACGGCAAACGGATCGTATTCAAGGGCACGAACCGCCATGAATTCTCCTGCGATACCGGCCGTGCGCTCTCCAAGGAAGATATGATCACCGACATCAAGCTGATGAAGCTGCATAATATCAATGCCGTGCGTACTTCCCACTATCCGAACCAATCGGTATGGTACGAGCTGTGCGACGAATACGGTCTCTATGTAATTGACGAGACGAACCTGGAGACACATGGCTCCTGGCAATACGGGCAGAAGGAGCTGCATGAGGGGAACGTTCCCGGCAGCCGCCCGGAATGGCGCGCGAACGTCATTGACCGCTGTAACTCCATGATGCAGCGCGACAAGAACCACACGTCCGTCATTATCTGGTCGCTTGGCAACGAATCCTTCGGCGGCGATAACTTCCTGGCCATGTATGACCACTTGAAGCAAGCTGACCCGACCCGTCCGGTGCATTATGAAGGCACTTATCATTACAGACCTTCGGACGCGGCCAGCGATATTGAATCAACGATGTACATCAAGCCGGATGAAGTCGTGGAGTACGCACTCAGCAATCCGAAGAAGCCTTATATTCTATGCGAATATAGCCATGCCATGGGCAACTCCTGCGGCGGCCTGCATCTGTACACGGAGCTGTTCGACAAATATGACAGCATTCAGGGCGGATTCATCTGGGACTGGGTGGATCAGGCGATCCGTACAACCACTCCTGAAGGGGTGTCTTATCTGGCTTACGGCGGGGATTTCGGGGAAAAGCCGCATGACGGCAACTTCAGCGGCAATGGGCTGCTGTTCGCGGACCGCAGCGTGACGCCTAAGCTCTACGAGGTGAAGAAGTGCTATCAGAATATCACCATCACCGCACTGGATCTGAAGAGCGGGAGCTTCGAGGCCCGCAACAACTTCCTGTTCACGGATCTGGCTGACTATCAGCTGAGATGGACGCTGGCTCTGAACGGCGTAGCGGCCCAGGAAGGACAATTGCCGCTCTCCGCAGCGCCTGGCGAGGCAGCCGGCTTCACGGTTCCGCTGGATTCAGCGCTGCTTGAATCTGACAAGGAAGCTGTGCTTACAGTGTCGTTCGTTCAGGAGGGCGCAACCGCCTGGTCTGAGGCCGCGCATGAAGTTGCCTGGGAACAGTTCGTGTTAACCCCGTATATTCCGTCCCGTAACCCGGAACTTTCGGGCGGCACCCTGCAAGTGAAGGAACAGGATGGCTTCGTGAACTTCGAGGGCAGCGGATTCGCGCTTGCCTTCGAGACAGCAACCGGCGCGCTTGTCTCGCTGAAGTCCTCCGGGAAGGAAGTTCTGCACGCACCGGTCAGACCTAACTTCTGGAGAGCTGTAACAGACAATGATCTGGGCAACAAGCATCCTGAGCGCTGTGCGATCTGGAAGGAAGCGTCCTACGAGCGTCAGCTGGCCCGTTTCAGCTGCCGCGTGGAAGGGGGCCTCGGCTTCATGACCGCTGACTATCTGCTGGGTACGCAGCCGCAGTCCACCCTGCGTATTCACTACGAGATTCGTACGGATGGTTCGGTCGAGATTGTACAGGAGCTTAACCCGGGCAGCAGCACCCTGCCGGAGATCCCGGAATTCGGGATGGTCTTCGAGCTGGACAGCAGCCTGGACACGATCTCCTGGTATGGCCGCGGGCCGCATGAGAACTATTGGGACCGTAAGGCCGGAGCTCCGCTGGGACTCTACACAGGCAAGGTCAGCGAGCAGTTCACGAATTATCTCCGCCCTCAGGAATGCGGCAACAAGACGGATGTCCGGTATGCTTCCGTCACCGCAGGACGCGAAGGACACGGGTTATCTGTGGAAGGTGCAGTACCACTCGAAGTCAATGCGCTTCCTTGGTCTCCGGCCGAGCTTGAAGCCAGCGACCACGGCTACAAGCTGCCAGCCTCTGACAAGACCGTGCTGCGTGTCAATTACAAGCAAATGGGCGTGGGCGGCGATGACAGCTGGGGTGCGCCAACCCATGAGCAGTTCACGCTGCCTGCAAACCGTCCGTATACCTTCAAGTTCAAGCTCTCCCTGCTATAAACTGCCTTCTCCCTTAAGACAGCTCAGCACAATGTCTGTAACTAGCTGAAGAAAGCTTTCCATAATTGCCCGGAAGGGGGTTATGGAAAGCTTTTTCTTTGTTATAGATTCTACCTCTGGAGCTCTCCGGGGATACAATTATACTCTTCTGTATGTACACTGCGCTCTAGAGAGCAAGAATAGTCGTAATAGCACTTTGCTTGGCGAATCAGCACTTCCTTTGTCACCTGTGCAGGGAGCCGCCGAAGAATAACGAATTACTCATAGAAGACTACTACACTGGAGGGATTGAAATGGAAATTCTGAAAACTAAAGAAGCTGCGGAGCTGCTGTCCGTTAGCCAAACTACGATCAAACGCTGGGCGGCCATGTTCCCCGATTTCTTTCCAAAGGACCGTCTTGGACATTATACCTTCTCGGAGCAGCAAATCAGCCAGCTCAATCATATTAAAGACCGTATTAATCAGGGGGAAGCGCTGGAAGGCATAGATCCGGATCTCACGAACGACAAGCTGCCAAGGGGCCCGCTGCGTGAGAATCCAAGCCTATATACAGACGGTGACCCTATGAATAAAATATGGTCCCGGATCGAGTATATTGAACATGCACTGGATCAAAAAGCGAGCGAGATCGTTTCGGTACAGCTGCTCCAGCAGCGTGCAGAGCTTGAGGATATGAGAGTAATGATTAAGGAATTATCCGCAACGCTGGAAACGATACAGAAGCCCGGCAGTCCATCCCTCTCCCCGCGTGAAGAGCTTTATCCGGTTGCCGCTGGCAGGCTGACGTCTCCACCAAGGAAGCGAGGTCTATTGCGCTCTTTTTTTTCATTCCTGTAACCCTATCTCTTTCAGCCTCTACTCCACCATTTTAAATCTGATGCTCTACTAGTGTGAATACTTCTCTAATCCAGCCCCTATATTATCCCGGTGAGGAGATATAAGTATGTCAGATACAGCCGCAAGAATCCGGGATGAGATTCTTGACTCCATGACAGAACAATTCGGGTTGCATGTCACTGAAGCGGTCCAGATCGATCAGGGCTTCCTGAATCTGAAGTGGAGGCTGGACAGTGATCAAGGCCGTCTGTTCGTGAAGCAGTACAGCAAGATCCGTTACCCTGAAGCGCTCACCCGCGGACTGGAGGTCTCGTTAAGCCATCAGGATCATCTGTACCGGGAAGGCCTTCCTGTTCCGAAGTTATTTTCGCACGCGGGAAATTATGTATTGAGAACGCCTTCACAGGAACGTTACGTGCTGATGACCCTGTGTGACGGGCACAGTATTGCCCCCGGCTCGGCCACGGAGCAGCAGATGTATACGCTGGGCAGGGTAGTCGGCCGGATGCACAAATTACTTAACGCTCAGCCTGCTTCGTTGCCGCTGTACTGGGAGGTCCGCAGCCAGGCGTCTATGGTGAGAAACTGGGAGGCACGCTATCATCAGGCCACCGCCCGGCAGAGAGAGGATACTCTATCGGCGCTTGAGCTTCAGCGGAGGATCATCGACCGGATGGACACCGGCATCTTCGCGGACTGCGAACGGGGCTGGGGGCACCGGGACCTGTTCGTGGATAATATGCTGTTCAGCGCAGATCAGGTGGCGGCGATCCTTGACTTCGACCGGCTGCATTTCGTCTACCCGGAGTTCGATATAGCCCGGCCGATCCTCTCCTGCGCGTTATCTGAGGACGGAATCGGGCTGGACCGGGTACGGGCCTTCGTGACGGGCTACCGTGAATATACTCCCTTGCCTGCAAGTACACTCATCCGGTCACTGAAATTAACCTGGTGGAAGGAAGCCGAATGGATTGCGGTGCCTCAGCAGGATGAATTCCCGCCGCTCGTCCGCTTCCGTCAGGAGAATCATTGGATCGCGGCCAACTGGGACCGTTTGAATGATATTTTTGCCGGGATCTAGAGATAGTCCTTAGCTCTGATACAGCCGGATGCCCGACACCGTCATTACCGCAGGCAGCGCTGCTTCATCTACCGCGACAGGGTCATACCATCCGCCAACGGCAAGATTAAGCAGCAGATAAAAGGGCTGGTCGAACGGCATCCCCGGCTCAAGCCGCCGCTCGGCATAGCAGTGCCCGTCCACCAGCCACCTCATGGAGCCTTCCTCCCATTCCAGCGTGTACTCCCGGAATTCGTTAATCGTCCCGCGCTCCAGCTCATGGGTGAATTCTTCCACGACCTTATGCTCAAGATCCGGCCCATAATGCAGCGTTCCTGCTATGTGCCGGGGCAGGCGGCCCTTCGCCTCCAGGATATCGATCTCACCGGAAGCGGGCCAGGGACCGTAAGCCTGATCCTGCGGAAGCAGCCAGATGGCCGGCCAGATGCCCTGGCCTACCGGCAGCCTGGCGCGTACGACCAGCCTGCCGTAGCAGTAAGCGAAATGATCCCTCGTATCAATTCGTGCCGAGGTGTAAGCGAAGCTGCGGCCCTCCTGCCGGGTCACCTCGCGGCGCGCACAGAGCTGCAGCCCCTCTGCGCCAATCGAGAGATTCTCCGGCCGCCCCGTATAGAATTGCTGCTCTCCATTCCCCCAGCCCGGGAAGATTGCATTTCCGTCATTGTCCAGCAGATCATTTCCCATGCGGATGTTCCATAGCTTCAAATCAGCAGTCCCCCCCTGGAAATCCTGCTCCCATACCAGTCTGTTCATCGTTTGGCACACTCCCTTCATGTAATCACAGCATACTGAATTTCCGCCCCCAGCGGGAGGAATCCAAAAAATTGGGATAGGGCCAATAATCATGGCCTTTTTTTCCGCCAGCCTTTTTCATACGATGAAGAAGGAAGGGGGTACAGTACATGTTCCACACCCGAACGGGACAAATGAAAGCGCTTCTTAGGCAGTGGCAGCTGCAAAGCATGGTGATCCCGGGCATTCTCTGGATGTTTATCTTTTGTTACATCCCCATGCTCTGGCTGATCATAGCCTTTATGGATTTCAGTATCGCGAAGCCTATGCTGGAATCTCCGTTTGTCGGGCTGAAGCATTTCCGCGATTTCCTGACAGATGACCGGTTCTGGCGCTCGATCCGCAACACCCTCGGGATGAGCAGCATTAAGCTCTTCCTCGGCTTCCCTATCCCTATTCTGTTCGCCCTGCTGCTGAATGAAATCCGCAGCCTCCGGTTCAAGCGTACGGTGCAGACGATCTCCTATCTGCCCCACTTCATCGCCTGGACGATCTTTGGCGGAATCGCGCTCAACTGGCTGGGCGAAGGCGGTGTCATTAACCAGCTGATGATGGCGCTGGGGCTTCAGGACCGGGATATTCTGTTCAACAGCGAGCCGCAGTACTTCTGGTGGATTACCTTCTTCACCGATACGCTGAAGGAGACCGGCTGGAGCGCCATTATCTACATAGCGGCCATAGCGGGCATTGATCCGGGGCTGTATGAAGCTGCCGAGCTGGACGGCGCGAACCGCTGGCAGCGGATGTGGCATATCACGGTGCAGAGCATCCGCCCGACCATTGCCATCCTCTTCATCCTCGCTGTGAGCGGCATTCTCGGCAGCAACTTCGAGCAGATCTTCATGCTGAAGAACAATATGAACATGAAGATGGCGGAGAGTCTGGACCTCTACATCTACAACATGGGACTGGTCTCCGGGCGCCATTCCTTCTCCACCGCCGTTCTGTTCGCCCGCTCGATTGTAGCGCTGGGCCTGCTGCTGTTAGCCAATCAGAGCTCCAAGAGGCTCACGGGGGACAGTATTTTTTAGAGCAGGATTCCATTTGGAAAGGAGACAACCGATTCATGGCAAGACGCGGAAGATACCGGCGGATTGGCGCTTTCGAGATCGGCAATACGCTCTTGATGCTGGCCGTCTGCTTCCTGACGCTGTACCCGATGTGGTTCGTGCTCGTCAACTCGCTGAATTCGCCGGAGCAGGCTTCACTCGGGACCGTCAACTGGTTCCCCTCCGAGCTGTCGCTGGCCAGCTACAGTGTGGCTTTTAACGATAAGACCTTGATGAACGGGTTCTACATCACTACAATGCGGACGGTGATCGGAACAGTGGTGCATGTGCTCTTCACCGCAATCATCGCTTACGGAATCAGCAAGACGAATCTCATCGGCCGCAAGCTCTATCTCAAAATCTCTCTGATCACCATGCTCTTCTCAGGCGGGCTCATCCCCTCTTTTATTCTCATGACCAAGCTCGGCCTGTATGATAGCTTCTGGGTGTTCATCATCCCGTCCATGTATACTTTCTTTAATATGGTCATCTTCATGAGCTTCTTCCGTACCATTCCTGATAGCCTGGAGGAGTCGGCCAAGGTAGACGGCGCTTCGGATTACGGCGTGCTGTTCCGGATTGTGCTGCCTAACAGCATGGCGGTCATTGCTACCATTGCGCTATTCTCCGCCGTCTATCACTGGAATGATTATTATCAGGGTGTGATCTACATCCATTCGCAGGAGCTGCTGCCGCTACAGACCATGCTGTACAAAATCATCGCCGAGAACTCCATGTCCTTCATGCAGCAGCAGGCGATGGCCCAATTCGGTGCCCGTCTGCCCGGCAACTCAATCAAATTCGCGTCCATGATGGTGGCCACGCTGCCGATCCTGATCTTCTACCCCTTCATTCAGCGTTATCTGGTCAAGGGTGTGATGATTGGCGCGATTAAAGGATAACGATATCGGACTTATCCACACCTAACCCGAAAGGATGATTATGCTGTGAAAAGCAAATCTGTACGCCCCATCCTGGCCGCAATGATGACTGTAACCTTGGCATTAAGCATAGCCGCCTGCAGCAGCAATTCCGCCACTAAGGAGAATACGCCGACGGCTGCGCCTCAGGCCGAAGCGTCAGCGGAACCGCAGACCGAGACCAAGCTGAATGCGGAGGAGCCCGCCTGGAAGCTCGATACCAGTCCGGTGGAGCTCACCTGGTTCGTCGGCGCGAACTGGTATGCCCACACCTGGGGTGAGAGTCTCGCCTCCAAATATGTCACAGAGAAGACGGGCGTGAACGTCAAGCTGGAGGTCCCTTCCGGGGAAGCGAATGAGCAGGTTACGCTGATGATGACCTCCGGCAAGCTGCCTGACCTGATCAGCATGGGCTCCTGGGAGACCGCTGTCAAAAAACTGTGGGAAGGCGATCATGTCTATGCGCTCAATGAACTGGCCGACAAGTATGATCCCTACTTCTTCAAGGTTGCCGGTGACGGCACGCTGAAGTGGTACCGGCAGGAGAACGGCAACACCTACGGGGTGCCGAATGATTCCTACAGCCCTAACCTGATGCACGAGACCGGCATGACGGCGGCCAACCAGACCTTCCTGGTCCGCAAGGATCTGTACGAGGAGATGGGCAAGCCGGACCTCAGTACCCCGGAAGGCTTCCTCAGTGCGCTGCAGCTGCTGAAGGATAAGTACCCCGAGTATAAGGGCCAGCCGATCAGCCCCTTTTTCGCCCAGGGGAATGTGCCTTACGGGATGACGGAATATCTCCAGAATCTGCTGGCGGTTCCACATGAGAAGGATGGCAAAGTATATGACCGTATTACCGACCCTGATTACATCGCCTGGCTCAAAACCTTCCGCACCGCCTACGAGCGCGGACTGATTAACGTCGATTTCCTGGTGGATTCCGATACCCAGGTAGAGGAGAAAACGAACAATGCCCGCTACTTCATGATGATCCGCGAATGGACCGGCATGTCAGCGGTCAATCCGATGCTCGCGGCGGGGGCCAACCCGGACTCCTACTACATCGCGGTTGACGGGCCGCAGAATAACAAGGGCGAGAGCGCCAAGCTGTTCCCCGGCAACATGGACGGCTGGATGGTGACCATGATCAGCAAATCCACGGAGAACCCGGAGCGGGCGATCCGCTTCCTGACCTACCTCGCCAGCGAGGAGGGCCAGCGCGACCTGTTCCTCGGCAAGGAAGGCGAAACCTGGGATTCCGTGGACGGCAAGCCGCAGCTGAAGGCCGAGTTCGCCGATATGCTGGGCAGTAATATCGAGAAGCTGGAGAAGAAATACGGCATTCTGGACACCTACTGGATGATGCGTAACCCGGTCATCGTTAACCAGTGGAGACCGGAGAAAGCCCCGGTCATCAAGCAGATGGAGGACTTCGCGAATGCGCAGGCCGATATTGACAGCGGGATCTACAAAGGCCTGGACCCGCTCGGCGATTCCGATGTTGCCGTAGCCTGGTCGCGGATCTCCCAGAACTGGGAAGAGGTGCTGCCGGAGCTGATTACGGCCAAGGATGAGGCGGCTTTTGACAAGGTGTTCGAGAGCTTCCGCTCCCGCCGCGACGGCTACGGGTTCGCGCAGGTGATGGAATACCGCCAGACCGAGCTGGATGCCCGGAAGGCCAAGATGGCGGAATAACCTTAAGTCCCCCATTTCCGTACCGGCTGCCCCAGAGGCTGCCGGTATTCCTGCTTGGAAGGAGCAGGTTTCTGCGATATGCTAGGTTACAGAACGGGAGGGGTTACCGGTGAAGAAGCTGCAGACAACGATACGAAGACTATACCGCAATGCCCCGATCTCGCAGAAGCTGTTCCTGGCCTTCAGCCTGATGATCGCCATTCCCACCGTTGTGGTCTCCTTCCTGTTCATCCGCAACCAGGAGAGCCAGCTTTTCAAGCAGGCCATGGCCGAAGGCAGCAATCATGTGGCCCGGCTGAATGAACGGCTGCGCAGCCGGCTCGAACTTCTTGAGAACGCTTCCGCAACCGCCCTGACCCAGAAAGGATTCGTGGATTTCATCCACTCCAATATGCGCGCAGACGGCCTTAGGCTTGTGAAGTTCAAGCAGAACCAGTACGAACAGATGCATAACATCATTCAGAGTCATGAGATGATCAGCAGTCTCAGCTTCTATGTCGATAACCCTGAGGTCTATGAGATCTGGCCAGAAATCTATCATTACAGCAAGTTCTGGCCGCAGGATTACTGGATGACGCTGCGGGATGAGGGTGGCGCGGCGTTCCGGCTGTCTGCCTTCAAGGATGGCGCAGATACGCTGTCTTATTACAGGCTGGTGAGGCTTCAGGGCCAGCAGCAGAAGCTGCCCACCATTATGGAGGTCCGTGCGAAGCACAACGTGCTGTTCAATGACCTGCTGGAGGACAGCAGGCGCGACTTCTTCACGGTAATCATGGACGGCGCGGATGCTTCCCGCAATGTGTATCTTTCGGGGCATGAGCTGCCGCAGAAAGCCGGAGCGAAGCTGGACGATATCCTTAGCCGGGTTCATGCACAATTGGACGTACTGGAGCAGAAAAGTCCCGTTACCGTCCAGTCTGGGGATCAGTCCTACTATGCGCTGTACCGTTACATCGCTCCCCTCAACGCCTATGTGGTAGACATCGCTTCCCGCCATGAGCTGACAAAAGGTCCGCGCGACGGATACCTGCTGGTCATCGCGATCACCTCCTCCGTCCTGCTGCTGATGCTGCTGCTGGTATCGAGGATGACCCGGCGCATCTTCCGCCGGCTGGAGAAGGTGCTGGGCTCGATGCGCAAGGTGCGCAGGGGCCAGCTGGATGCCAAGATTGATACCGGGCTTGGCGCGAACGAAACCGGTGACGAAATTGACTATGTCGCCGTCAGCTACAATAGTATGCTGGACGAAATCCAGCAGCTGATGACACAGGTAGTAGATAAGCAGCTTATCGCCAAGAATGCGCAGCTCCACTCTCTCCATTCGCAGATCAACTCCCACTTTCTGTACAATGCGCTGGAATCTATCAGAATGCGCGCAGAGGTGGAACGGCAGCCTGCCATCGCAGGCGCTCTCGTCTCGCTGGGGTCCCTGCTGCGTTACAGCATGCAATGGCGCAGCGATACGGTCGCGCTCAGCGAGGAGCTGGCCAATATCCGCAGCTATATCCGGTTCATCAACTTCATGGAAGGCGGGAGCACGGAGCTGTCGGCCGATCTCCCCCCGGAGGTCCAGCGCTACCGCATCCCCAAGATGTGCATGCAGCCCATTGTCGAGAACGCCGTACACCATGCGGCCCCTTCCGGCGGCAGTATTCAGATCACCATTTCGGTACGGGTAGAAAATGACAGTCTGCTGCTGATCGAGATCCGCGATGACGGCGCCGGAGTTGCTCCCCGGATGCTGGACAGCCTGCAGTCTGTGCTGCGGGGGGACTCTGACACCCCGATTATCAGCAGCAGCAGCGGGCTGGGGCTGGACAATGTACATAAGCGCCTGCAGCTTCATTACGGCACGGATTGCGGCCTGTGGATCAGCAGCGTTCAAGGGGAATATACCTGTGTAACCCTGAGGCTGCCCTGGGAAAATGAGAATCTTGGAGGTTGGTAGGCATGATCAATATTCTGGTGGTGGATGATCAAAAGCATATCCGCGACGGACTGCAGGCGATGCTCCGCCAGTTCCCGCAGCAGCCCGGCCATATCTACAGCGCTGCTAACGGGCTTGAAGCCCTGGAGCTGCTCCGGGCGCACAGCATCCAGCTCGTCATTACCGATATCCGCATGCCGGATATGGACGGCCTTGCGCTTATGGCGCAAAGCCGGCAGGAAGGCCTGAAGGCGGATTATCTGATCATTAGCGGATACAGCGATTTCGCCTATGCCCAGAAGGCCATTGAGCTCGGGGCCAAAGGGTACCTGCTCAAGCCTGTGAAGCGTGAGGACCTGCAGGTCTCGGTGGAGCATGTCTGGCAGGAGATCGAGACGCACAGATTGCTCACCAGCAATATCGAGCGGCTCTCACAGCGTGCCCGGGAGACGGACCGCAAGGAGCTGCGGATGTATATGCAAGGTGCGGCGGGCGATGAAGCGTGGATTGCCGCGACTGAGCAGCAGAACCCGGGGCTGTGGCGCAGCTACCGCCTCTGCCACCTGCGCGAGGAGCGCTGGATTAACCAGCCGGGGGCCAGCAGCAGTCACAGCATCGAAGCCGTGGCCTACCGTGTGTACGGCAGACAGGGCTGCATCTGTCTCCAGCACCGCCCCCACCTGGTCCTGGCCGTGGATGCAGCCATAGATCCGGGAGCCTTGCCTGCTGCGCTCAGCGAAGAGCAGATCGGGGCCGTCACGGCCATGACTGATCCGCACCAAGGATTAAGCACTCTGCCGGGCAGTTATACACAGGTGCTTGATCTGTACCGCCACAGCTTTCTTTTCCCGGATACGCGCTGCCTGCTGCCTCAGCACATCGTACGGCTGGAGCAGCACTGGGAGCTTCCTTATGAGGAGCTGTATGCCCTCTTCCAGTTAACCGGCACAAGTAACAGCGGCAGAATCACCCAAGGGATCTCCAGCCTCTTCCACAAGGAGGTGCTTCAGCGCTATCACATCCGCTACACCCAGCAGCTATGCCGCGCCGTTGTCCGGATGATGGAGGATTATGAGCGTGTCATCCGTCCTTATCTGGGTGAAGAAGCGCTGGATCTGGAGTGTCTGCGCAATCTGTTCGACTATCCCGGCATCCGCGAATATATCCAGGCCTTACAGCAGCAGCTCCTGCGGCTCGACCAGTTCTACTATGAATACAAGTGCAGCTACCGCAGCTCGCAGGATCTGAATGAGGCCATCCGCTTCATCCACGAGAATTACCACAAGCCGCTGGATCTCGCGATGGTGTCCAATCATGTCTCGCTGAATTACGCCTACTTCTCCAACCAATTCAAGAAGAATATCGGCAAGGGCTTCGCCGAATACCTGCGTGATGTGCGTCTGGGCAAAGCGCGGCGTCTGCTGGCCGAGACCGATCACAAGATCATTGAGATTGCCTCCATGGTCGGCTACGAGAGCTACAAAAGCTTCACCCGCGCCTTCCGCGAAGCCATGGACATGCAGCCGACCGAATACCGTCTGCTGATCCGCCGGAAGCCTGCCATTGAAGAGGATTACCGTGATACTGTGCTGTGAAAAAAGCTGAACCCCAGTGGGCCCACGCGGGTAGCGCGAGCCCATTGTATGCTGTTTTTCGCATACATCTGGCTCACACGCCTTCAGCGAGCCCATTGTATGCTGTTTTTCGCATACATCTACCCTCACACGCCTTCAGCGAGCCAAATGTATGCTGTTTTTCGCATACATCTGGCTCACACGCCTTCAGCGAGCCCATTGTATGCTGTTTTTCGCATACATTTCGCCCACACGCCTTCAGCGAGCCCATTGTATGCTGTTTTTCGCATACGTCTGGCTCACACGCCTTCAGCGAGCCCATTGTATGCTGTTTTCCGCATACATTCCGTCCACACGCCCCCTGCCCACACTCCATCCCACCGCTTCATGATGTTTCTGGACACGCACTGGCCAATATTTTCGCCGCAGCAGCTAAGCGACCCAAAAAATTGGGTCAAAACAAAAAGGATTGTCCCTTTTAGCGGGATATAAGTTTCGATAGAATAAAGATGTTCTCTCACATGTAAGCGGTTACCTTCACTACCATTTAATTAAAGGAGGGCAAGTATGAAGCGACTTTATACTATGCAAATGCAACCCGGTTTCAAGCAGAAGGTGCTTAGTCTGTTCCTGGTCCTGCTGCTGCTGTCCGGCATCGGCCAGCTCCCTGCTTCAGGCATTCAGCGCGCAGAGGCCGCAGGTACTACAGTTAGCTCAATGGCTTATTTCTCAGCGGCAGACGGTCCGGTCATCTCCAAATCAGGCGTCGGGCAGGCGAGCTACGGGTTCGTGATGCCGGTATTCAACGGCGGGGCTGCGTCCTGGAGCGATGTTTCGGATGATGTAGGCGTCAAAGTGAAAGTAAATGGCAATTGGGTAGACATTGACAGCGCAGGCGGCTTTGTCTACAACCAGAACTGGGGGCACTGGAGCGACAGCGGACAGAACGGCTACTGGTTCACCCTATCGGCTACAACCGAGATCCAGCTCCACTCTAAGGCGAATAGCGGGGTTACGCTGAATTATACACTGGCTTTTCAGAACCTGAACAAGACCACCATCACCGCAATGGCACCGACCCAGGGCCCGCAGATTACAGCAGGCTTCACGGGCGGCGCAGGCTTCACCTACCCTACCTTCAATAATGATCCGACGCTCACCTATGAAGCTGTGGCCGATGATCTGAAGGTCTATGTGAAGCCGGTGAACAGCAGCACCTGGATTGACATTGATAACAATGCAGCCAGCGGCTGGATCTACGACAGCAACTTCGGCCAGTTCACTGAAGGCGGCGGCGGATACTGGTTCACGATCACCGAATCAATCAACGTCAAGCTGGAGTCCAAGACCTCATCCGCGAACGTGATCTACACCCTTACCTTCAATCAGCCCGTCAGAACTTCCTATGTCCTATCCGCTTATGAAGGCACAGCTTTCACTGCGGATAACAACGGATCTATCGGTTTCCCTTTGCCGAAAATTGACGGGGGCGCACCGATTGGCAGCGAGCTGAACAAATATGTGTATCAGATCAAAATCGGCGGCCAGTGGGTCGATCTGAGCAATTCCGCCCAGAGCGGCTTCGTCTATGCAGGCAACGGCTACAACAATATGTCCGCGGCCAACCAGTGGGGCTATTGGGCCGATTACGTCTATGGACTGTGGTTCCAGCCGATCCAGGAGAATATGGAGATCCGCATCGGCTATCCGTTAAACGGCCAGCAGGGCGGCAATATCGGCAGCAATTATGTGTATTATACCTTCACCGGCAATCCGAATGCCCCGCGTCCAGATGAAAGCGATCAGGAAGATATTACGTTGGGTACTCCATCAGATCCTGCCGTAGCGGGCATGAACCTGCTCTGGCAGGATGAGTTCAGCGGAACCGTACTGGATACCAGCAAGTGGAACTATGAGCAGGGTTACTATATCACCAATGACCCTAACAGCTGGGGCTGGGGGAATAACGAGCTGCAGCATTATACGAATAGTACCGAGAATGTATTTGTCCAGAACGGACAACTGAATATCCGGGCCAAGAACGATCCGAAGTCCTTCCCGCAGGACCCGAACCGTTATGCACAATATTCCTCCGGCAAAATCAACACCAAAGACCATCTATCCTTCCAGTACGGCCGGGTGGACATCCGTGCCAAGCTGCCGACAGGGAACGGGATCTGGCCCGCCCTGTGGATGCTGCCACAGGATGCGGCTTACGGTGCCTGGGCGGCATCCGGCGAGATTGACATCATGGAAGCCAAGGGACGGCTGCCCGGCACAACCAGCGGCGCGGTTCACTTCGGCGGACAATGGCCGGTGAACAAGTACATCGCCGGGGAGTATCACTTCCCGCAAGGTCAGACCTTTGCGAACGACTATCACGTATATTCCATGGTCTGGGAAGAAGACAACGTGAAATGGTATGTGGACGGCAAATTCTTCTTCAAGGTAAATAGAGAGCAGTGGTATTCTGTAGCGGCACCGAACAACCCTAATGCTCCCTTCGACAAGCCCTTCTATCTGATTATGAATCTGGCAGTGGGCGGACATTTCGACGGCGGACTGACTCCGGCTCCGTCCGATATTCCGGCAACGATGCAGGTCGATTATGTACGGGTGTATAAGGAAGGCAGCGGCGGCGGAAATCCCGGGAACCCGGGCAATCCCGGAAGCGTTCCGGTGAGCGGTGTTTCCATAACTCCATCTGCCTCTGAGGTGCAGGTTGGACAGAGCGTCCAGTTAACGGCTAACGTGTCGCCATCCAATGCCTCTAACAAGCAGGTGACCTGGAGCGTGGCGAACAGCAGCACCGCTTCAGTAAGCCAGAGCGGTCTCGTCACCGGACTGGCTACAGGCACCACTACCGTAACAGCCACAACCGCTGATGGCAGCAAAACCTCGAGTAGCACAATCACTGTAGTCTCCCCGCCGCCAGCGACCATTGTGATTGGAGATCAGGTGCGCGGCTTGAAGAAAACAGGCAATAACCTGCTCTTCTATGTGAACGGCGCCACCTTTGCTGATCTGCATTACAAGATCAACGGCGGCGGCCAGCAGAACGTAGCCATGACCTCCGCAGGCAACGGCAATTACACCTACGCGGTCAATAACGTGCAGCAAGGCGATTCCGTAGAGTATTTCTTCACTTACAATCCGGGACAAGGGGCGCTGGACACCCCCTGGAAGACTTATGTTCACGGGGTAACCCAGGGAACCCCCGAGTAACAGCAGGATTCCTGCAAACAGATAAGTGACCGGATGAGCCGGCCGCTTCATACGGCCTCTATCACAGGGGATGAGGAAGTCTTGGACTTCTTCATCCCCTGTTTTTTGCTGTATCAGGGTGAGCTTAGAACAAGCAGAATAAATTCCCGGAAACAAAATGTGACCGGATGCCGTCCTAAAGGGTGTTATAGATAAAGGAGGGCATAACCTCATGCAGCAACCCATGACCCGGCCGGGCCATCCTGTGATGAAGAGCTACGAACAATATGCAGATATGCTGTACCGGATTGCCCTGGTTCATCTGGGCAGCCGCCAGGATGCCGAAGAGGCTACGCAGGACACCTTCATCAAGCTGATGGAGAAGGCTCCCGTATTCAAGGATGACGAACACCAGAAGGCCTGGTTGATCCGGGTCATCACCAATCATTGCAAGAATCTGCTGGGCAGAGGCTGGCGCAAGCGCGAGGTCAAGCTCGAAGGGGTGGAGCAGGTTACGGCCGATAACCCCGAGGAGCTGGCGGTCTTGCAGCTCGTGCTGGCCCTGCCGGTGAAGTATAAGACTGTCATTCATCTGTACTATTATGAGGATTACCCTGTCCAGGAGATCAGCAGAATTCTGCAGATCAGCGAGTCGGCCGTGAAGATGAGACTTCAGCGCGGACGTCAGCTGTTAAGACTGGAACTGGAAGGAGCAGAAGCGGAATGAAGGAAGATCAGTTTCGAAACCAATACAAGAAAGCGGTGGATACTATGAGTTCAAGCAGAGAAATGAAGCAAGGATTAGAAGGTAAAATGGAACAAAAGCGCCGTCCGCGTAAGATGGTCTATATCGCAGCAAGCGTGTTGGTCGCCGCCGGAATCGGCCTGGCCGGACCCAGCGTAATGCAGCAGCTAAATGGTACAGCTTCCCCTAATCAAGTAGCCCAGGTAGATCCGGGCACGCCTTCGGCAGGGAATTCTGCCGGAGTCGTCATTCCCAAGATCGAGCTGTCGGATAAAAGCTCCGGTGCCCAAGCCGATATGATCGGCCTGGTCGTCTACCAGGGCAATATCTATACCCAGGCGGCGATCCGCATTGAAGCGGCCGATGCGGCTGCACTGCGCGGGGAGAAGCTGGGCCGCACCACCAGCGGGATTGATGAATGGAGCGGCAAGGATGCGTATACGGAGCTGGCCTCGAACATCGGGGAGACGGATATCTATGCTGTCAAAGGATATGATTCCGGCTTCCTGGTCATGTCTTATACAGAGGCAGACGGTCAGGTGTTCGCGGAGCTGTACGAACATACGAACGGAATTACCGTGAACAGCGGAGCCGATCTGATCGGCAAGCTGAACCTGGACGGGCGCATCGCCTCTGCCCAGTGGGAGAGCTTCGATAGCTGGAACAACAGCAAGCAGCAATACCTTCCGCTGCCGGAAGGCGCAGCGCTTAACGGCTTCCTGAGCGCGCTTAATGCCGCCAAGCCGCTGTCCGCAGACTCGCTCATGGCGCAAGGCATCTATGACAATGAGGACCGCAAGCTGGTTTACCTCGAACTTGCTGACAAAGCCCGGGTTGAGCTAACCTTGTTCGGCAAGGGACTTGTGCGCTACGGCAATGCGCCAGTATTCTTCGAGGTTGAGCCCGGTGCCTTCCAGGCGCTGTGGGATAACCTAAAATAGTTCAAAGGCCATCCCTGCCGGGATGGCCTTAAGCTTTTACACACGAATAGAAAGTAAACCATCCTATACACCGCAGATTTATTCACCTAAGAGACAATTCCCGTGCTACCCTTCCATTTTTCCTTAATATACTCCTTGATCTGTTCAGCCAGCGCGGCCGGAGGTGTAGAAGTGGAGTCAAAAGTAGGCATCGGCGGATCATACTCCGTATCTGCATGGTCCAACAGCCACTGCGCGAATTCCTCGTGCTGCCTGAGCATATCTTCGGTCCAGGTCGCTGCATCCTCCCGGCCCCGCAGGCGGGCATTACGGGTGGCATCGTCACAATGCAGGTTAATAAAGTGCACTTCACTGAAAGCATCATAAACATCGCATTTCTTGGCGTCCCAGGGCATCATCGTCCCGCAAATAATCGTTCCTCTTCCCGACAACGCAACGGCATGCGCACAATGAAACAGCACATTATACCGGTCCTGGTACTCCAGCTTCTTCCCCGTCGTCCCGAAATTATCGTCATCCGTACTGAACAGAACAAATTCCGGCATCTGCTCCCTCAACTCATGCATGACCGTGGTTTTACCTACTCCGCTGGCTCCGGTGATAATGAATAATGGTAATTGGGTTCTCATATGCTCTCGATCTTAGCTCCTTCCACGCGGTATTTCTTCTCCCATTCCGACATAGCGTTGGAATCAAGCCTGATTAGCTTGGCCGGGGTGTATTCGTTATACTCATTCAGCTCACTTTTGTCTTGTGGAAGTCGCAGTTCTTTAATTCTGCGCACCACTTCCTCATCGGTATGAATCTCCACCGACTCCTCCTCAGACACGACCTTCAGCGGAATCACCTGCTTAACATTGGTACCGGTTCCATCCCTACCGGTGTAAGACAATTCAACCGCCAGACTATACTCCCCGCAAGGGACCGGCTCCCGGGTGAAGATTTCAACGTACAGGTCCGTTACTGACTGCGTATCGTCAATCCATATTCTCCCACTGCTGTCTTCAACAGCACCATTCAGATTAGGGGACCGGTGAAGCCCTGCCGGAAGTATTAATTGTAAGCGGGCATTCTGCACCCCGCCGGGCAGCGCGATGTGAAGCCAGAGATGATTCATTCCTTCTTCCTGCTCTATAGCAGATTTTGCAAAGCGGATATGGATCATACCTGCCCCTCCTCTTGAAGTAGTCTAGTAATCGTCTCAAGCATCTTCTCCTTCAGCGCCGTTGAGATGCGCGGACTAACGGAGAGAATGACATCCTCACTAACAACATGCAGCTCACTCTGGAGCATCTGATCCGATTGGTAGAGCCGCAGGTTATCGCCCAGCTTCATGATTTCGTCCATCGTCAGTCCGGCTAACTTCTCTTGGGCCGAGGCCAACGTCTCGCCGCTCCTGGTTAATACAAGGATCGCCCGTAAATAATGCAAATGACTATCTGTATACGCCCTCTTATTGCCCACCAGTTCCAGCGGCGGCAGCATCCCGATCTGCGTATAATACCTGACCGTCCGCAGATTCATCTGAGGATCTTCATTCTGTAACACCTCAGCCAACTGCTTAGCAGTGTACGTATGCATCGTACTCCCCTTTCTTATCCAAACAATATAGTTACACTACACTGTATACGTTACAGTCTAGTGTAACTATATTGTGTTGTCAATATTCATGTTTTGACAGAGTGAAGTGGAATAATATCTCATCCTAATTCCCTTTATTAATAAATTAATTCATATTTTTATGTATAACCCTTTACATATGGATATTTCTTCTGTAATATTTAATAATATCCTAATATTTGAAATGGAGTGAGAATTTATGAATAAGAAATTGCTCGCCGGGTTATTGACTGTATCTGCCTGTTTTTCTTTAGGATCAACATCCTTTGCTTCTAGCGTTGAAACTACTCTGGCTCCCAACGCATTCCTTCCAACTAATGTTGCTCAATCCGCGCCTAATGATTATGTTCGCGATTTAACAATTGCTGTAGGTGAAACTGTTGAATTTTACCCTTATCTATGGCATTTCCTTCGGTGGGATGGCAGTTTGCTAGTAACAGAAGATGGAAGATTCATCGGTCTTTCTCCAGGATATTCGGTTGTAGCTGCTGAGATCACTCCACAAGGTGACAGATTGATATTTAAAGTAACTGTACAATAACTCCTAATATTCATAATTTATGCAATTATTAAAATCATAAAACACCCTCTCTGACCAGGGACTGTCCCCTAATGTTGGTAAGGGTGTTTTTAGCTAATAGTTTCCTGGTCGAAAGAATTTACAACAATAAATTAGGCCCATACAGCGCAGCCAACCCCCTACTTCCCTTATGATGCTATACTAGCTTTATCTGTAGGAAAAGAGGACCACAACAATGGATATACGAAAATTACAATACTTCATTGCGGTGGCGGAAGAGCTTCATTTCCATCGTGCCGCAGAGAAATTAAATATGACACAGCCTCCGTTGACCCAGCAGATTCAAGCTCTGGAACAAGAACTGGGTGTGAAGTTATTTGAACGGAATAAACGTCAGGTCCGCCTCACACCAGCGGGAGCTGTTTTTTGGGAGGAAGCCAGCCGGATCTTATCTCAACTGGAGCGGTCTATTCAAACTGTGCGATTGGCAAGCCAAGGCATCATTGGACATTTGAACATTGCTTTCATCGGTTCAGCAGAGGGCGGAATCATGGTCGATGTGCTCAAAATATTCCGGCAACGGTTCCCTCAAATACAGCTGAACCTGCTGGAAATGACTTCTGCCCAACAATGGCAGGCCTTGCACGACGGTACCATCCATATTGGATTCATGCGCTTCATTGAGCCGGCACAGAATATTAATCATTGCAGCTTGATCAACGAAACTCTGGTTGCCGTATTGCCTGATCAACATCCGCTCGCCAAGCTGCCTGCATTGCCAGTCTCCGCTTTGCGTTCCGAGCCTTTTATCTTCTTTCCCCGTAAGCACGGTCTTCCTTTTCATGATCTGATTATGGGCTTTTGCGCTGAGCATGATGTCTACCCTCAGGTTGTACAGGAAGCCGTACAAATGTATACCATTGTGAACCTTGTAGCAGCGAACCTGGGGGTTTCCATTGTCCCTTCTTCAGTTTCCGTCTTCCAGCGCAGCGGAGTCGTATTCAGACCCTTTGAAGACAATGTCCCGCCTGTCCCCTTCTATGCTGCCTGGAGAACGGATACGAATCAGGCCATCCTCTCTGCATTTATAGAGATTTTACAAGAGCATAATTCCAGATGAAAGGTGAACGCCAGCGTTATTCAGCCGGTTTTTGCAGGATCACGCTCAACCAGTCCCTCTAATATTCTGTCAATCTCACTCAGCAAATCAGGTTCAAGACGCACCCCCGAAGCCTTCACATTCTCTTGTACCTGCTCTGGTCTGGATGCCCCTATGATTGCAGCCGACACCTGCGGATTCTGCAGCACCCATGCTATGGCTAATTGCGGAAGCGTCAGCCCCGCTTCGTGTGCAAGTGAGGACAGCCGGGATACAGCCGTAAGAACCTCTGTATGCAGCCACTGGCCAGCCAATCGTTCAAAAAACGGAGAACCCGCTGAAGTCGAAGCACGGGACCCCTGCGGGACCGGTTGATTCGGCAGATATTTTCCCGACAAAATGCCTTGGGCCAGCGGTGACCAGACAACCTGCCCGATCCCTTCCTGCTCAGAAGCCTGAATAACCTCCGCTTCAATTACCCGCCATAGCATCGAATATTGCGGCTGGCTGGCCACCAGAGGAACCCTCAGCTCCCGGGCCCAAACCGCGGCTTGTGTGATCTGTTCAGCCGTCCATTCGCTGATTCCGACATACAGAACCTTCCCTTGACGCACCAGATCAGAGAATGCCAGGAAGGTCTCCTCCAGCGAAACCTTTTTATCAAATCTATGGGCATAATAAATATCTATATAATCCGTCTGTAGCCTGTTTAACGAGGAGTTACAAGCTTCCATAATATGCTTCCGGGATAGACCACGGTCATTAGGTCCTGTTCCTGTAGGCTGATAGACCTTGGTACATAACTCGATGCTTTCGCGCCGCACTCCTGACAAGACTTGCCCCAGCACCGTCTCCGCCTTCGTGTCCGAATACACATCCGCGGTGTCAAATGTAGTAATTCCCGCATCCAATGCAGCATGGACACAAGCTTTAGCGGTGTCATTATCCACTTGAGCCCCATGCGTAATCCAGTTTCCAAAAGCAATCTCACTGACCGATAAGCCGCTGGCACCCAATTTCCGATATTCCATCTTCTTACCTCCTTTTAATAGCCATTTAAGCGTAACAAATTACTATTAATAGGTGAAATATCATTTAATGAGTATTTTGATATGAAAAAAATATCACAGAGCTATTCACTGTGTTCTCATAGTTGAACCAAGCTCAACAAGCAAAGACCCCTCCATTAAATTGGAGAGGCCTTCTTAGATCTATAGCGTAGCTACTGTCTGCTCATACAACGCCCCATCTACCCCACCGACAAACGGCGTCCACTCCCCCGCAGTATACAACTGCAGCCGGTGCATAGCCCGAGTACATGCCGTATAAAAAAGCTTTCGCTCACTCTCCCTGTGATACGTCTGCGGGGAGGAGTCATAGATCAGTACGGCATCGAACTCCACGCCTTTGGCAAGATAAGCGGGGATCACCTGTATTCCTTTTTCAAAAGTTGGCGTATTCTTCGTAATCAGCCTCAGCTCCAGGGCGCCACCTTGGGCAGTCAGGCACTCATAAGCTTCTCTGCTCTCTGCGGCCGTCTTCGTAATCACAGCGATGGAGCTATAGCCTTCAGCCTGAAGCTCCGCGAGATCTTTCACGATGCACTCTGCCTTCAACTCACGATTGTCCAGTTTAGCTAATACCGGCTTCCGGCCCCTCCGTTCAAAAGCCACAATCGCCTCGCCGCCGGGCAGCAGCCGCTTCGTAAACTCCACAATCTCAAAGGTCGAGCGGTAGCTGCGGACCAGCAGGAACTGGCTAGTCTCTTCTTCTCCATAGAGCTTCAGCAGCGGCGAGCTGCTTCCATACAGATTCGTCGCCTGCGTGAAGATCGCCTGGCCGAAGTCTCCCAGCACCGTCATGCGGGCACGCGGAAACAGCTTTTTGAGGAACTCATACTGGAACATGGAATAATCCTGGCCTTCATCCACAAAAATATGCCGCACCTGCGTATTCGTCCGCACACCTTCGATTAGCTCTTTTAAATACAAATACGGGGTCGCATCTTCATACCAGAGTGTCCCGCTATCCAGCATCTCCCGTGTCTGCGCACAGATCTGCGGCCACAGCTCCGGCACCTCCGCTTCACCCGTCATTTCCCTGTAGGCCGTTTCATCACTGAACAATTGACGGTAGAGCCCGGCCATGTCGATAAAGGTGAACTTCCTGATCCCCCGTCTCAGCGGTTTGAACTGCTCCTTCACGATCATCTGGGCCAGCAGCTCTTCCTCCCGTTCGGCGAAATCAAAGTCACTCTCATCCTGCTCGCGCTTGTGGACCAGCAATTCCTGAAGGCGGAGGTATTTCTCGGCAAAATCAAACACGCCCCGTTCCCTGTGCAGCATCCGGTATACTTCAGCGTATTGGTCATTGTCGAGGTAATTCATCTCTTCCTCTACCCAGGAGGCTCCCTGCTCCAGCTTTTGCAGTCTGGTCAGCTCTTCGAGCAGCCATTTCTGCACCAGCGTAATCCGGTTAGGCAGACGAATCGAAGGATCATAGCTGTACAGCTTGCTCTTGATTAGCTCCCCCGAGATTAACACGCGGTCCCGGAAGCGAATGTCCTTGAACAGCATTCCCTCCAGCTTCAGCCACTGCGCATAACCCTGAAGTGCCCGGAGGAAGGCTTCCGACGCCTTATATCCGACTCCCTTGAGACGGGCTTCATACCCCTCTTCCTGCTGAGCGGTAAGCACGTATTCCATCTGATCGAACGAATCTTCAATCCGGTAATCCTGCCCCAGCCATGTTTCCAGATATTCCTGAAAGGTGACCTGCTGCATATTCTCTTCACCCAGCTCCGGAAGAACGGTAGATACATAGCTGTTGAACATCGGGTTAGGGGAAAATAACACAATCTGATCCGCCGTAAGCCGCTCGCGGTGTTTGTACAGCAGATAGGCTACGCGCTGGAGCGCTGCCGAGGTTTTGCCGCTGCCCGCCGCTCCCTGCACAATAAGCATCCGGCTCGTATCGTTACGGATAATCGCGTTCTGCTCCGCCTGAATCGTGGCTACAATGCTCTTCATTTGTGAATCTGCGCCTTTGCCAAGCACCTGCTGGAGCAGCTCATCTCCGATCGTAACGCTCGAATCGAACAAATGCTGGAGCTGACCATCACGGATCTGGTACTGCCGCTTCAGTTCCATCGTTCCGCTAATCCGTCCTCCGGGTGTGTCGAAGGCTGCTTTTCCTGGCGGATAGTCGTAGTACAGGCTCGCAATGGGGGTCCGCCAGTCATAGACCACGAAGCTCAGACCATCCTCTTCGATGAAGGAGGACACTCCGATATAGACCTGTTCCACAGCCTTCTGACCCTCCTCGTGAAAATCAATCCGGCCAAAATAAGGCGACGGCAGCAGCCGCTGCATATTCTTCCATTGCCGCAGCTTCCGCGCATGACTGCGTTCCCGTTCTGACAGGACAGCGTCCTGCTGGGTAATGGTGAAGAAGCTCTCTTCGAAATCCTCCTCCGTACTCGTATTGACCGTAACCTCTTCCCAGAATCTACGGCGGATATCTGTGGCCTGCTCCTTCAGCTGGCCAACCTCCGGCTCCAGGTTTGCGATCCCCGATTTCAGCTTCTCTTTGACCTGCTCCAGCCACTCCTGCTCCTGCTCCCAGCTGCTTACCTTCTCCATCACCTGATCACTCCTCTTTCTTGAAATAGTCCCAAACAGGCGGGTTGACAAACCGGATGTCCCTTTGCTATAATTAAGATATAAATAAGATGCGTTACCTCCGATCTGATTTTCGAAAATAGTCAACAGTCTTCTAACATTAGCATATTATTTCTTTGAATGCAATACTTCCTGAATCATAATTAACCCTGGCGCTTGCGCCAGGGTTTTGTTGTTTAGGTGATAACCTGTCCTATTACACAGGCCGCTCGATCTCAAAAATTTCCCCAATCCCCGCATAGTTATTCCCGGCCAGACGGCTGACCGCCCCTAATGCCACCGGATTAATTCTCCCCTGCTCGTAGATCGCCTCGTCCAGATGAAACTGCACGATCCTGCCGATCAACAGATCAGTATTTGGCAGCTCCAGACACTGCTCAAGGACACATTCCATCCGCACCTTCGCTTCCTGAACGCCGGGAACCTTAATGCGCAGGCTATCTACAGGCGTCATTCCGGCTAAGGTTATCTCACTCTGATCCGGCGGCAAAGGCGCGGCAGTCATATTCACCTGTCCGACATTCTGCTCATCCACAATATGAACCACAAACTCCTTCATTTGCTTAATGTTGCGTGCAGTATCCTTCGACTGGCCCCCAGCATGCTGAATAGAGATAGAGATCATCGGCGGGTTGGAGGATACGATATTGAAGTAGCTGAACGGCGCACCGTTCAAGACCCCTCCCTCCGACAAGGTGGTTACAAAAGCAATCGGACGCGGGATAATCGTCCCGACCAGAAGCTTATAATTATCCCGTTCGGTGCGGTGCTTCGGATCAATAGTGATCATGCTCGTGCCTCCTTTTTAATGTCAAAGCAGATTAGTCAAGCTCTCTTACAGTAACCGGCAGCAGAACTTGTTCAATCTGTGCTCTGTGCGGCTCGTATTGTTCCGGCAGCATCAGGCTGGTCCCCATCGTCTCCGGCGTTTCATCATGAGCGAAGCCCGGAGGATCGGTAGCGATCTCGAACAGAATCTCCCCATGCTCTCTGAAGTAAATGGCGTTGAAATAATTCCGGTCCTGCACAGGCGTTACCCCATATCCATTATCATGCACATAATCCTGCCATTCAAGCTGATCCTGGTCATCCTTCGCTCTCCAGGCAATATGGTGGACAGTGCCAACCCCCATTTCACCACGCGGTACAGCCGTCACCTTCAGCTCAATCACATTGCCCAGATCCGCAGCCGAGCGGTAGCGGGCGACATCGCCTTCCTGCCCCACGAATGTAAGTCCCATCACCTTCTCCAGCAGCTCCGCCGTTTGTTCAGGTTGAGTGGACAGCAGTGTTGCGCCGCCGAAGCCCTTGATCGCCACCTCGGGGGTTACGCCGCTGAAGGTCCATTCATTACGCTCACCCGCCTCCCGTTCCACCAGCTCCAGATGCAGACCGTGCGGATCATCGAATTCCAGGTAGTGCTCTCCGAACCGCTCCATCTCTGTGTAAGCCACCTTGAATGCCGTGAGCCGCTCTCTCCAGAACGCCATCGCCTGGGCCGGAATCACATATGAAGTCACACCAACCTGCCCGCCGCCGATCTTACCCTGATACGCATCCGCCCACGGGAAGAAGGTAATAATCGTTCCCGGCTTCCCGCCATCATTGCCGAAGTAGAAGTGATACGTTCCCGGATCGTCGAAATTGACCGTTTGCTTCACCAGCCGCAACCCCAGTACCCCTGCATAAAAGTCCATATTCTCCTGAGGATGCCCGACAATCGCGGTGATATGATGAATACCCATGGTTTGTTTGTTCATTTGAATTGCCTCCTAAGTTAATAAAATCGAATAATATCTTTACTTTAATATATTTGGTTAAACATTATCTTTAAGTTAAGATAATTTATATCCTCACTTTACTTTCTATAGTTACAGTTGTCAAGTACTTAAGTACAATAAATAGCCCCTTCCTAAGAAGAGGCCGCTGAACTAATAGTTTTTGAACACATTTTACTAGATGAACAGTGACAATCCTGCACATATTGCAACATTCTGCTCACTCTATGGCCCGTAATCAAAAAATGTTGCACAAAAGGCAGCTTTCCGCATCCACCAGACAGCTGGACGGAACTATTCCTGCTTTTTATACAACATTTCTCCCGAATACTTAGGTATTAATCAACCAGAGTTGCAATTTATGCAGTATTTCTTAGCTATCAGCATTAACTTTACTTAACAAGCTTTTTCTCATAAAAGCACAAGGTCAGCCTGTCGTTGATCTGTTGGGTCTCACCCGTCCTTCTGTAGCCCAGCTTTTCATACAAGTAGCAGTTTCGCTCCTCCTGCACGACGGTCGCCAGCCCCCACGTTTTCGCATCCGAATAGATCTCTTCAATCCGGGCGAATGCCTGCTGGGCAATGCCTTGGCCTTGGGATTGCGGAACTACACATAATTGACCGAGCCAGTAATGATGCTCTTCTATTTTCTTGACTCTGATGCTGCCTACCGCATTCCCGGCGTTTCGGATGATATAGTAATCCACAAATTCCTGATTCATTCGTTCTACGAGTCTCTCCAACGTTTCATTAGCCGGATTTGTCTCATAATCCTGATATTTCTCCAAGAGCGGCATAAAGGCCTGAAGCTGCATAGCATGAATATCCGCCGCATCCTCCAACGTAGCTTTACTTAATGTAACATCTGACTGTTTCATTGTATGTACCTCCTGACTTTATACCCTATACACGTAATCCCAATGTTCACCCTTAAGTACGGAGTCAGGACCCATGTGCCGTTTCTGCTGCAAAACAAAACCAACGCACTCATACATCCGCTGCGCGGGGATCAGATCATCATTAGTGGTCACCCGAATCTGCCCGACTTCATTCCGCAGGATTCGGTCGACCGCTTCTTGAAGCTGCAGGGTACTGTAGCCTTTGCCTTTGTAGGCAGTTGCAATACAGTTATGGCCAATTTCAGCGTATCGTGGCATTTGCCTCGGGTCCCAGGATACGAAGCCAATAGCCTTACCATGCAGCGTAGTCATGAACCCATATTTATCCGCAATTTGCAGATTGTCAAAGAAAAAGATGTCAAACTCCTGCCAATCCTCCAGACAGCTCTGCTCATACCTGCGATCGAAGGAATAGGCATCCTTCAATAATTCAAGCAGTGTCCCCCGTTCAAACAGACTGATTTTACTGAATTCAATGCTCATTTACTTCCCTTCTTTTCTTGTGTGTTGTAACTTTCAACTATATCCTATCACTTGACGCTGATCGATCTGAATTTTGTCTGCGAGGTAAGTTCCGCAGTACGCCCTTAAACATTCCTCACTGAGCTGATGCAGAATATCCGCGAGCGCATGGCCCAGTCTGTACTGATTGATGCCTTCATTGTTCGAGAGGATGATAATGCACAAATCCTCAGCGAAAAAATGCTGCATATACGTGCAAATCCCCAGCTGATCGCCCCCATGGGAATACCGGTCTTGACCGTATAGCAGGTGATGCTCCAGGCCGTAGCAGTAGTTGTTCTCGTTCTCCTGGAAGAATCGTTCATAAGCCGCAGAGGACAGGAGCTGCCGGTCCCGCAGACAGGCATACCAATTGTACAAATCCTCGCAGTCCGATACAGTCCCGCCGGCTCCGATGCTGAATTTCTCGTTGTAATATGGACATTTGACGGTGTCCGCGAAGTCTTTGATATAGTTGCTTGATCTGTTCTCAATCACGGCGCAACCGTCATCCACCGTACTGTTCGTCATCCTTAGAGGCAGGAAGAGATAATTATGGAGAAACTCCCCGTACCTCTCCCCCGAGACATGCTCGATGATCCAGGCCAGTAGATTGTAGTTGGAATTATTATAATCGTACTCTGCTCCTGCCGGCTTGGTTGGCTTCTTGTTAATGTATTGCCGGAAGAACCTTGTCCGGGAATAGTCCAGCCGGTAATCTCCGCCGAAGAAATTGTTCTCAAAATTATAAAAGTTATATAGACCCGAGGTATGAGACAGCAGATGATGAACAGTGATAGACTCATCAATGGCAAGCTCTGCCGGGAGATACAGGTATGCAGGCTGGTCAACATCCAGCAGCCCCTTGTCATGCAGCATCATAACAGCGAAGGCCGTAAACTGCTTCGACATGGAGGCGAGGGAGAAGCGTGACGCCAGCGTATTTTTAATTCCAAACTCCATGCTTGCATACCCGCAGGCCCGCTCGAAGATCACCTCGCCCTTCCGGATCACTTGAATCACGCCATAAAAATCCCATAGCTTCAGGTATTTATTCGTATAATCTTCAAGCTGCTCAAGTAGGGACTGCACGGGTTCATCTCCTAACTTATTTGGAATGGTGTTGTAAAAACACTGTAATACATAATTATACATCTATGCAATGATAAAGCGGATACACCATCGCCGTTGACAACCAGAATGCCCCAGAGTATCATAGTCACATGACTTTACAACCATTAACGGACACGCAGCGTGTCCGCATATTTCAGACGTTGTCGGATGAGAAGCGGATCGAGATTATCCGCTTTCTGAAGAATATAGAGCGGCCCCCTATCTGCGGGGAGGTCGGGCAGAGCCTCGGAATCAGCAAATCCAACAGCTCGTATCATCTTAAGCTGTTGTCTGAATCCGGGCTGGTGAATATAAGGAAGGAAGGTGTACATAAGCATATCAGTTTGAACCTGGACACCTTTGAGGCCTATTTACCCGGGTTCTTAGCTACTCTCTAGGGCAGTAGCTTTTTTTCGCCTTAATAGTCATAAAGTTTTATGACTATTAAACAATAACGAATACGAAGGAGAATCACGGATGAAAATGATAAACAAAGAGGCTGCCTTGCTGGCAACCTTATGTTTTCTCGTGCTGATGGGCGTGTCTAATGCTATTTTATTTAACGTGGCCCTGCCAAGCATCATAGCCGATCTGCATCTCACGACCACGAAGGCCAGCCTGATCATTACCTGCTATACCTGCATCATCTCCATCGGAGCTTTAACGTACAGCAAATTATCCGAGCACTATCAGATCAGAACGCTGCTCCTGACAGGAATTAGCCTGTTTGTCGGAGGCTCCATTCTTGGATACCTCAGCGGGCACTACCTCCTGCTCATTGCAGCACGCGTGATTCAAGCCAGTGGCGGATCTTGCTTCGTTCCCTTGTCCATGATAACCGTCAGCCACTATCTGCAGCCGGCTCACAGGAAGCTTGGTCTAACCCTAATCAGTTCGATGATGACCCTCGGCTCGGGAGCCGGCTTTTTGCTCGGCGGCGCTATTACCACCTTCTTCGGGTGGCATTTCCTCTTCCTGTTCATGTTCCTTATTGCCCTGGGATTCTTCGGGATCTATGCCTTCATGCCTAGAGCTTACCTCAGAGAAGACCATGACCGGCAGCAATTCGATAAGGCAGGTGCAGTGATGGTGACGCTGATCATCGTCTCATTCTTGCTCGCTATTTCCCTGAATCTCTGGCTGTTCATCATCACCCTAATAATGATTGTACTCATGAAGGCTTATGCCAGTAAAGACCGGATGAACCCTTTTGCAGATATACATATGCTGAAGCTGAAGCCTTTTCAAAAGCTGCTTGCGGCAACCTCTCTGAACAGCGCCTCTATCGTGGCAGTCCTCTATCTGTTTCCATTGCTGCTTACACATACCTACAGGATATCTCCTGTTACAATCGGCTTGATTCTATTCGCCACCGCACTGTTCAATGTGGGCACGAACCTGCTGGCTGGACGTCTGCTGCAGATATGGACCCCTAAGCGGTTGATCAGCGTCTTTAGCCTTATAGCCATTGCCGGCTTTGTTCTCATGGCTCAAGGAGCTAACACCTCTCTGGCCCTCTTAGTAGTCGCTCTGGTGTGTATCTATATCGGGAATTGCGCTGTACAGATCGGACTGAACCATAGCGTTCCCCTGACCGTTCCTGCACCAGCGAGTGCCGCAGGCTTCGGGCTGTTCAATCTGATTAACTTCGCGGGCATGGCGGCAGGACCTGCACTGTCGAGCCGGATGCTGTCGCTGAACAGCCCTTACTGGGCGATATTTCTGTTCTTTGCCGCTCTGGTGACACTAATACCCATGATTATCCGCACAGATAAACCGGCTGCTACAGCTTCTGAAATAACCGTTCCCCGTTGATCTGGATATATCTGTACATGCCGGCGCAGACCGCTGCCATTAGAATGCAGTATCCCAGCAGGATGAGATTTCCGCCCACCCCAGGAAGAAGCATGAACAGTATGGCGGGAACAGCCAGCGTGAGAACGCCGATAACCATCGTTACCAGCACCGACGCACTCTGCTTGATGGCCGCAACTTCACTAGTCCAGTCCAGCTTGGGCAGCTTCAGGTTCACCATAACACCCAGCAGGGCAGAATAGCAGGCATAGATTACCGGAACGGCCAGCATTAATATACTTTCCATCCATCCGGCATGAAGAGTATAGGCCAGCAGCCCCCAGCTTACAGCTGTAATGGGTAACGTAATGGTGAGATTCACCGCCACCTTGCTGAATACAATCGCCGGTTTGGGCACGGGCGAGCTGGTCAAGATCCACAGATGATTGCCTTCCAGCGAAATGGAGCAGGCCGTGGTGCAGCTCAGAACAACAAACAGAGAGATCACCAGCGGACTCAGCGTACTTAGGGAGTCCGACAGCTGCGGGATGTCAAGAATGGTTCCCAGCTGCTCTGAGCTAACGAATAATAAGGAAATAGACATCATCAGGAGCAGCACCATGCCGATCCCTGTGTTCAGCACATAATTGACTGAGCTGAAATAACGCCGAAGCTCCTTCAGATACAAGGCCTTGAAGGCTGAATTAGCCTGTAGCGGCTTCATCGTATATCCGCGGCTTGCGCGGCTGGTCATAAGCCCTGTATGAATCGCCTTATACCGGGTCGCCAGCAGGATTGAGAAGAGCATGAAGACCAGCACAGACACCGCGATGAAGAAGAGCAAGGCACTTACCCGGTACGAGCAGACCGCATCAACGTACAGGGAAGCCGGAGGATACACCTTGAAGATCATATCACCCAAGGCGGCTCCAACATCTGCAATCGCCTGCTGCCCTTGATTGAGCGTGAACGAGCCCAGCATCAGTATAATGATGAAGGCGAACGTGAGGATCATATTCAGGATTTTGCTCGCCCGGAACCGGGAAGAGACCCAGCTAATGAGGGTGCCCACAAGCGTAGCCGCTATAATCGGCAACAGAGTAATGAAGAAGAGCGTCAATAGGAAAAACAGATAGAACAGCACGCCCGGCTTCACATGTATCGCATACACCGCCCCCGCCGGAAGCATGACCAGCAGTGTGAAGAACAGGTTCATCACATAGAGCTGAAGCACCCGGCTCGCCACCACATGGCTGGTCTTCACCGGAAGCGACATGATCATATCGTAGTCTTTATAGCTGAATAATACCCCGCTTGCCTTATAGACCGTAGTGAAGAAGCCGACCAGCGAAGTGACCGCCATCATCACTGCCAGCAATAAGTCCATCCGCCCAAGCTGCTCGAACGACTGCGCCATCATGAAGCTGTAGCCGAATGACACGGCTCCGATCATGAGTATCCCGGCTATCATCGCGATGCTGAGCAGTAGCGCCTTCCGTCTCTCCGCAGGGTCTTTCGTATGCAGCGCTTTATTGAGGCCGAAGGAAGACAATAGCTGCAGCTTCGTTAATCTCCAGACATTAATCATGATCGATCAGCTCCATGAATACATCCTCCAGGCTGTTCTCGCCCCTGACCTCTTCGGTCTTACCATGGGCAATCAGCCGCCCGCCTTTGATGATCGCAATCTTATTGCAGAGCTTCTCAGCAGTATCCAGCACATGCGTGGAGAAGAAAATCGCACTGCCTCTGCTGCACACATCTGCCATGATCGTCTTCAGCGTATGCGCAGCCTTGGGATCAAGGCCGACAAAGGGTTCGTCCAGCACCAGCAGCTTTGGCTCATGAATCAGCGCCGAGATAATGGCCAGCTTCTGCTTCATGCCGTGGGAATACGAGGAGATCAGATCGCCCAGACTGGCTGTGAGCTGGAAGGCATCGCCGTACTGCCCAATCAGCCGCTCCCGGTTGGCCCCCGATACACTGAAGAGATCGCCGATGAAATTCAGGTACTGAATCCCCGTCAGGTGATCGTACAAGTCCGGGTTATCCGGGATGTAGGCAAGCTTCGCCTTGCAGGCTAACGGATCTTTTTTTATTGAGATGCCGTCAATTTCAATCTCCCCTTGTTCAAAATCAAGCACGCCCACCACAGCGCGGATCGTCGTGGTCTTGCCAGCGCCGTTATGGCCGATGAAGCCATAGATGTCGCCCCGCTCGACTACCAGACTGAGATCATCCACCGCTTTAGCCCCGCCTTTGTAACTCTTCGTAAAATTCTTGATGGTCAGCATTTCCTCTCACCTCTTCCTTGGTGTTAGCAAATAACTATAATACGAACAGCCCGGGCTAATGGTTCATTTCAATATTAAATCCCAATCTCCCGCATTTTTGCCGTGATTAAGTTCATGCGGTGCTCAAGCGTCCCTCCGCTGTATTTCGGCAGGCGTATTTCATCGACAATCCGGCCGTCGCACATGAACATAATCCGCTGCGTCCTGGCCGCCACAGTCGCATCATGGGTGACCAGCATGATGGCCGTCCCTTCTTCATTGATCCCGGACAGCAGGTCCATGATCTCCTCGGCAGCCTTCAGATTCAGCGCGCCGGTTGGCTCATCCCCGAAAATAATGCGCGGACTGCCCATCAGCGCCCGGCAGATGCCGGCCCGCTGCAGCTGTCCGCCCGAAGCCTCCGTAATATCACGCTTCGCCAGTTCCGCGATCCCCACCTTCTCCATAAGCTGCTGCGCCTTATCCGTAATCGCTGCAACCTTCCGCCGGTTGTCACGCATCGACGGCAGAATAATATTGTCCAGGATGTTCAGATTCTTCATCAGTGTCGGCTGCTGGAACACGAAGCCCATTCCCGTTCTGCGGAGGTCGGCAAGCTCATCGCCCTCAAGGGATCCCAGATCCCTGCCTTCAAAAGTAACCAGCCCCCAGTCGATCCGGTCCATTCCGCTCAGTGCAAACATCAACGTGGACTTCCCTGAGCCTGAGGGTCCCATTACCGAGACGAATTCGCCTTCGTGAATATCGACGGATACCCCGTCCAGCACCTTGCGCTGCTCCCCACCAGTGCCATATTGTTTGGTTATATTTTCTCCCGAAATGATCTTCTTCATCTTCTTGATCTACTCCTTAATATTGCCGGATATTTGAATTCGACCGATGCCCGATGTGCCGATAACCGCCCCGATGAGTACAGAACCGGTCATGATTAGCGGACACAGCAGATACGCCGAGAGCGGATTGACCACGAACTTGAACGACGAAGCCCCGAAGGAGGAGATCACAGCCCCGGCAAGAATCTGCCCCAGAGTGTTCGCCAGCAGGGTGCCCAGAACCATCCCGGTCACCAGTACAAATATAGAACGCGCATAATACTGTACAGTCAGATCGGAATTCCGGAAGCCCATTGATTTCATTACAGCAATAGGGTAACGGTCCTTAGCCACCAGCATACGCATGAACAGCAGTGTAATCAGTACATTCAAGACCAGCATCACGGCCAGAGCAGCCCATGCAGCCTTACCGACTGAGCTAATGGTAGAGCCGAAGGTCTGTGTCACATATTCCCCGATATCGGACACCTTCGCATAACTGAACCGCTCTGCATATTCGCTCACCTTGCTGCTGATCAGCATGGAATCTGCAAGCTCCGCATAAATCACGGCCCACATGGCCTGATCAGAAGTCGTGGTGAAGGTGGCCTTGGCTGTTTTCCCGCCGTTGGTCACATCCGAATAAATCCCGGATACCGTAAGCTCCTTCGCTTCTCCGTCTACGAGCAGGGTCAGGGAATCACCGGCTTGCTTGCCCAGCTCCTTGGCATTCGCGGCGGAGAGGGCAATCTCATTCGCTGCAACCGGGCCATGTCCTTCACCATAGGCAACCGGAAAAATGGAATGGTCGCCCAGCTCAACCTTTATCCGCTCAACGACACCATTGTCCAGCTTCACGTTCAGCGCCTGAGTGGTCAGCACGGCAAAACGGAAGATCATCACATCCTGCTCCATCACCCGTGCAATGTCTGCGGCCTTCTCTGCAATATGGTCCGTCTGCTGGATATCCATGCGCAGATCACTGTCACCGATGCCCATGTATGTAATGAAGCTTGGAGAGGAGATCGTATGATAGAGATTCTGGGGCACAATCATAAGGAAGGAAGAGATGACGAGTACTGCAAGCATAGTTGCATATAGAGCTTTTCTGGACAAGACATCCTTTACGCCTAGATAAACATTCGTGTTCAGCAGCCGGTTGGCGCTCAAGGTAAACCGCCCTGAGCCCGCCCGGGTCTGCTGGGATGTGCCGAAACGGATGGCTTCGACAGCTGAAATCTTCCGGAAACGCTTCAGTACCCTGTTCACATAGGCAACAATAATGAGGAATACGAGCAGTACGCCAAGGATGCCGCAGGCCAGAGCAAGTGCCGGATGCGCACTTTCGCCCATATACAGCCTGATATTCTCAAGCAGCAGACCTCTGAAGCTGAACGATAATGCCAAGCCGAGGATACTCCCCAGAGCTGCTATTGCTGCGTATTTGGCCAGATAGATTCTTTTGAGATCCGAGACGCGCAGACCGATGGCCTTCATGACACCGATCTCCCGGTAATCGCTCTCGATGGTTGCCATGAGGGTGAACCGTATACATAGAAAAGCAATAATAACAACCAGCACACTCGCCAGCAGGATCACCGCAATCATCAGCCCGTCCGAGATCGCATTAAGCACTCTGAACAGGGGATATGTAATCACCGGGCCGTTGCCTTCAAGTCCTGCTGCGGTATAGTCTGTCTCGAAGGCCCCCAGCATCGACATGTCCTTCAGTCTGAACTCAATCAGATATTCCGTGGTTCCGTACTGCGCCAGCTCCGCATAATCCGCCGGGCTGACGAGGAACCGCTTCGATGAAGCGAGCAGCGAGTTCATCTGTGAATCCCGCAGGAACCCCGCTACAGTGAGACTTGTGTCTCCCACGGTAACCGTCCCTCCGGCCTTGACGGAGCCATCCTTCATATAACTGATCGGGACATACACCTCGCCATCCCGTACATCAATCACTTTCCCGTCCAGATCAAGCAGATAATCAAACTTCCCGCTCTGTGTGCTGAAGCCGTTATCCTGAACACTCTCCGCAAGCGTATGCCCGTCCATGACAATCCTCGCGCCTTCTACATTGAGGAAATTAAGCACCTGGTGTTCTTCAACCTTATTGTTCTGCTCTGCAAAGGCCTTGAGCCGGGCTTGATCCAGCTGGCCGGAATGCATCTGCAGGAAATGCGGCGTCTTCGCCTGTGTCATCAAATGATCGATGGCCCCGCTCAGATTGACGACCAGAATGGCTGACAGAGAGACGAGCATGGCTGCAGCTGCTACGAACAGCATAGTCGTGAGCGTAATTCCCTTACTTGTGCGGATATCTCTGCGGATGATTCGGTAAAACATAAGTTACCCCCTGCTCTCAAGACTTGTAATGGATTTGAGCCGATAGATCATAACCGAAGCAGCGCTTAACAGCAGCCCGGCAATGATGATGAGAAGTCCCATCCCCCGCCCGCTGCCAGTGCCGATGATCCGCCCCACACTATCCGCCAGAACTCCGCCGCTCACCAGCAAGGGAGTAAATACGTAGTCTGCCAGCACACCTGCCAGCATATAAGCCGCCACGAATCCTAGCTGTGAGAGCAGTCCGATCAATGACCAGGCTCTCCCCTGAACGGAATTGTCAATATTGGTGCGGACCAGATAATCCAGGGCCGTGTTCGTAAAGGGCAACATGGCAAAAAACATAAATCCGGCAGCGCCAATCAGCACAATATTCTCACGCAGTCCGAAGACGGCGATACTGATTCCTGAGCAAAAAAGCGACACTGCCAGCATGCGTACGAAATTTTTTTGTATCCGCAGCATCCCTATAATGACACTCGATACCAGCATTCCCGATGCCATGACCGTCTCAAGCGTCCCCAAGACCGCACTGCTGGAGAACGCCAGAATCATCGGCATGGACAAGGTCTCGATGAACCCGATGAAGAAGGTCATGACCGAGGTCATAATCACCAGCACCAGTACTCCCCGATTCCCCGAGACTGCTCTCCAGCCTTCTTGAAATTCACGGATAAAGGCCGGTGCCTGCTCCGTCTTCTTGGAAGAAAGACCGCTGCGGACAGCAAGCGTAGTAGGCACGGTTAGAAAAAAAGTACAGATATCGATGATCAGCAGCAGCTTCACATCAGAGACTGTAAGCAGCAGCCCGGCAATGAGCGGCGAAATCAGATATTTCGCGGAGCCGGCAATCTGCACAAACCCGCTGGCCTTCGTATACTGCTCCTCGGTAAGCAGATCCGTTATCGTAGCCTTATAGGCGGGATCAAGCAAGGAGGAGAATACCGAGCTTACAGTCACCCCTAAGCAGATCTGCCACAGCTGTGCATCTCCATTCAGCAGGCAGACCAGAATATAGATCAGACCTAAGGCAGAGAGCGTATCCCCCAGCACCATCAGCAGCCTGCGGTCATAGCGGTCCGCTAGCACGCCAGCGACTGGACTGAGTAGGAGGGAAGGCATGAATGCCAGTAATGTCACCAGTGCCATAGCCGAAGCCTGCCCGGTCTGCTGTAAGGTATATATCCCCAGCCCGAACGCGGTGAGCCCGCCGCCGATAGCTGAGATCAGTTGTCCTGACCACAGAAACAGGAATCTGCCGAAGCCTGTGCCGGATCTATTCATCACCATTGCCCGCTTCCACTCCACCGGAGCCGCCGAACATCTGCATCACACTCATCAGACTTCCGCTCCCGGCACCGAGCAGCCTTTCCACATTGGCGATGAAGGCCAGAATGCGTGACATACGCTCCTCTGCCGTCATTTCAACTATGTCATTATCAAAAATGGTGGTGGCATAGACAACAACCATCTCCATACACTCATACGGATAGGGAGTATTGAATATTCCCTGCTCTATCCCCTCGCTGATGATGGAGGCCAGAATGGGCGGAACGCTGCGGATGACCGCCTTCTGAACCTTCTGATGCATCAGCGCATTCTGCGGCTTGTGGATATGCTCCATAATCTCCGTGCTGCTGCCGTCTCCGCTGCTGATGTTCAGCGCCATGACCGCACGGAGAATCCGCTCAATGACGGGGATGCTCTTGTCTTCAGCAACCTGCTGCGCGGCATGAAGGATAGTGGCATTCGTCCGCTCAATCAGCGCGTCCATAATATCCTCCTTCGACTTGAAGTGATAATACAGTGTCCCGCGCGCAATGCCGACCTTGCCCAGAATATCGCCCGTGCTGGTACCGTCGAAGCCCTTCTGTCCGAACAGCTCCTCTGCTGCATCCAGAATCTCATTTCTGCGGGCTTCTGCTTCTTTTACAACTCTCATGATCATGTCTCCTTGTGGTAAAGCTGGGATTGTACTAACTTTGGGTGTAACTGTACATGCATCTTTGGGAGTAACTGTAGCTTTATTTGTAAATAAACAATCACCGACCGACTGTCTGTCGGTAAGTGATTATAGCATAGCATGCTTTTCTGAAACAAGGTAGCTTAAATTTTGCGTATACATTTGTCCTGTGCACCCACGCACCCTCACAGCAGTAATTGTAATCGGTTTTTCGCATACCGCACAGCAGGGATTCTCCATGATCAGAGAATCCCTGCTTCACGCTCGCATTGTGCCAGAACCTTCTCCAGCCCGTTCACCAAGCTTTTGAGCACCATCAGCTTGCTTCCAGAATCAAGCCGGTAATAGTTGCGGGTGCCTTCTTTTCGGACGCTAACGATCTCCGCTTCTATCAATATTCTCAGATGATGGGACACGGCCGGACGGGAAAAGTGGGTGATCCCTCTTATCTCGCCTACACGCATGCCCGGATCTTGCGGCCCTTGCAGCAAGGCCATCAGGATGGCTTGCCGGGTCTCGGCACCGACCGCGTTCAGCACCTTCAGCGAATTCTTAAATTGAGATGCCAGCTCATTCATAAGCTCCTGATCCATGAAAATCCCTCCTATGTGCTTCATCGTTACGAATCCTATCGTTTCGTTCAGCGGCTCATCCCTGGAGCAGTGACCAGAATCTTGCTGGCCAGGGCTATCATCTGTGCCCGCTCTTCCCCGGTAAGACCATCGGTTACCGCCGTAATCTGCCGCTCGATCTGCTCCCCGACCTCGTGAATAATCTTCCAGCCTACCGGAGTAGCCTTCACATTGAATGCCCGCCGGTCACTCTCTGATACGGTACGCTCTACCAGCCCGCGGCGCTGCGCCCGGTCAACGAGCCCTGTAATACTGGATTTGTCGAGGCCCAGATGCTTGGCCAGCTGCAGCATTCCCGGCTCCCGGTCGCGCAGTATCCCCAGCAGACGGATCTGAATGATCGACAGATCATGCTCCGTTCCTATCCGGGCAAGGATATTCTGCACCAGGAAGGATAGCTGCACAAGGCTGTCTACCATCGACAGATCATCCAGCTTATCAAAAGAATTATCGTAACCGCTCATTGATTTCACTCCGCACTTTTGTATATTTCAGACCTGTTCGCTCCTATTGTAACACAGCAGCCGTTGACTTTGTACGTAATACAAACTATATTGTTTGTATTACAAACTTTTTAGTTTGTTTCACAAACCAAAATCACTCACCCGGTAACTATCCGGGTAAATGGAGGCCTATTTATGTACGCTGCTATTGTAAGATCCTTCGATTCAGGTCCGAAATACGAAAAGCTTGCAGCTCCGGTACCTTCAGGAGAACACGAAGCTCTGGTAGATGTGCTGGCTGCCGGACTACATCTCCGGGTCCGGGCACAAGCCAATGGCTCTCACTACACCAGTACGGATGAACTGCCGCTAATCCCAGGCATTGATGGCGTCGGACGGCTCCCGGATGGCAAGCTGGTCTATTTTGTAGCCGCCGATAATGCCCCGGGATCGTTCGCAGACCAGACCCTCATCGATCTTCGCCGTGCTGTCCCGCTACCCGGAGATGCTGATCCCGTGCTCATCGCCGCCGCGATGAATCCGGCCATGTCCTCCTGGGTAACTCTCCGCCGCCGGGTTCAGGCTAAGCCCGGGTTCAAGGTTCTTATTCTGGGTGCTACCGGCAACTCCGGGCAGATGGCCGTGCAGATCGCCAAGCTTATGGGAGCCAGTCAGATCATCGCTGCCGGGCGGAACCCGGAACGTCTGCGTTCGCTTACACAGTATGGTGCAGATGTAGTCATATCGCTTACCGGAGATCCCGGGGCAGTGTCCCGGAACCTCGGCGAAGCCTCAGCTGAAGTGGATATCGTTCTCGACTATCTGTGGGGTGATCCTGCTGCACTCTCCATGCTCCCGATATTAACCCGCCGGTCCGACCGCAGCCGGCTGTTAACCTGGATTCAGATCGGTTCCATGGCAGGCGCGGACGCCGCGATTCCTTCCGCTGCACTCCGTTCTGCCAACTTCCAGATCATCGGCAGCGGCCAGGGGTCCGTCACGCCTGCCGGATATCTGGCCGAATTCCCGGCGTTGATTCAGGCGATTGCAGAGGGTCAGCTTACAGCGAACCCTATCATTTATCCGTTATCTCAGATTGAACAAGTATGGAAGATTCCGCCAGACAATCAGCAGCGTATTGTCTTCGTACCGCACAACAAGTAATCTCCAGAACCCGCCAAGCAAGCTATGTCCGGGTATTGTCAGCTGTGTTGCTCCGCAGCCAGACACGCAATTGTAACTTCTGTTCTTGAACATTCTGGAAAGTGAGTGATAGACTTAGCAGGGTATCCTACTTAAAGGAGGCCGAAGAGCAGTTGGCGATTTATCTGGTAAGACACGGCAAGGACGACGAAGGATATCGCGGCGGATGGAGCCAGCGGGGACTAAATACCCAAGGCTACAGACAAGCCGAGAAGCTGGGCTGTTTTTTGAGAGAGAATTCGGCTTCATTCCCTATACAACGTATAGTCAGCAGCGATCTGCAGCGGGCGCTGGATACAGCCGGCGAGCTGGCAAGAGAGCTAGAATTACCCTTGGAGCGCAATATGGATTGGCGGGAGATGAACAATGGTGTGATCGCCGGCATGCCGAATGAAATCGTGAATGAACGTTACCCCGGCTTATACTTCTCAGGACTGCGGATGGACGAGCGTTACCCTGACGGAGAGAGTCCGCTCGAATTCTTCACACGGATTCAAGAGACCTTCACCCGGCTCTGCGAAGAGCATGCGGACAGCGGCCCCGATGATAACATAATTATTGTTACACACGGCGGTGTCATAAATATCATCTATCACATCATCAAAGGGATCGACTGGAATAACCGTGGCAGTAAATTCCCGGCTTCCTATGCCAGCCTGCACAGAATTGAGCTTGTAGACGGAAGATGGAGCCTTTCTCTGGAAAATTATACGGTCTAGCTGCTGCCGCGGACTCGACGTTACGCAGGCAGCCTAGACCCAATCAACACAACAGCACACGCCCGGCTGCCGAGCTTCTGCTCTCTGCTGCCGGGCGTGTGCTGTTAATAATGCTCAGGACGTATAATTCTGCCCCAGCCCTAGACTGCTTAGCAGCTGTCTATAAGCAATGGAGGTGCGGTCTGCCGGAATATGGGCTTCAGCCTGCAGATCCAGCGGGAGATCCTCCGGCGTCTGCGACTCCACCATCTCCGCATCCTCCTGGAACACCTGCAGATTGAATTTCACCGTGTCCTCCAAGGGCGCATTCTTATCAAAATTCCGCGAGATCGGGCAGAACAGCCGGGTATAACGGGCCGATACCGGAGAAGCACAGTTCAGAATCTTCAGCCTGCCCTCATCCGGGAAATAGACAGTTAGCGAAGCGGTGAACGGTGCGAATACACGGAACTCCCGCAGCCACTGGAAGCCTTCCGGCGCAGGATTCTCCTGCCCTTTGCCATAGTTGCTGACCGTGCTCCAGTATTCGGCCACCAGCTCCGTCTCCCCTTCACGCCACACCTTGTACTGGGGAACCTCTGTATTATTGCGGTCACCGAAGGTTGCCGTATGCACGTAAGCGAAATGGGATACATCAAGGAAGCCTTCCATCTGCCGCCCGGACGAGCCGGCAATATCGAAGCTCGGGATCAGAATATTAATATAGTCGGGATCATCCCAGGCCGGGAAGGCGGGAATCTGCTCCGGCGCATCTGCCAGGCAGGTCCAGATCAGACCGTAGCGTTCGATGGCCGGATAGACAATCAATTTCAATTTGGGTGAGATTTTGGCGCTTGGATGTGCCGGTACCGAAGTACATTTCCCCTCACAATTATAGCGGAACCCGTGATACGGGCAGACAATCTCCCCGTTCTCCACCCATCCCTTACTCAGCGGGGCCCCCCGGTGAAAACACAGATCCCGGGCAATAACCACCTTGCCTCCGCTGCGGTAGCATACCAGCTTCATATCCAGCAGCTTCACGGCCACCGGCTGCTCCTGTACCTCTGCTGCTGTAGCCACCGGATACCAGTACTGGGCCAGAATACGCCAGTCTTCTGGTGAGAAGGTGCAATCACGCGGGAGTTCAAGCTCTGCCTGCCGTTTCTTTTCCTCTATCATGGCTGCCCCACCTCTCCATATATTATAGATACATAAGATTGCTTAATTATATGTCAGAATAACTGACTTGTTGAGTGTATTTTAAGCTAATTTCATCATGACAATCAATTGTTTCGCTAAATATTTTGTTTTCGAGCCTAAAATCAACTATTTAATGTTATGCAAAGTGACATATAAATTGATTTCTAATACCCATAAAATGCATGATTGACATTTCGAAGCTGCTGATTATAATAAGGTTATATTCCTTACACGGACTGTTACTGGGCAACCAGGCATGACCGAAAACGATTACATTTTTTTGTAATCCTTTTCGGTCATTTTTATTTGGCGGGGAGGTGAGTATGTATGAAGGTCATCAAAAAAGTGAACAACAATGTAGCTATTGCTATTAATGACAACAATGAGGAAGTGTTTGTGGTTGGCAAGGGCGTTGGTTTCCCAAAGACCCCCTATCAGTTGACTGAAACCGATATGGTGGTGGAGAAAATCTTTGTCGCTCCCAAAAACATCCGCATGTACGACTTGTTGAACAGCATTCCGATTGAGCATATCTATCTGGCGGAAGAAGTCATTACCATGGGCAGCGACATTCTGCATAAGACGTTCAATACCAATCTGCTGCTCACTCTCTCTGACCATATAAGCTTCGCTCTGGCCCGTACCCGTGAAGGTGTCTCCATCAAGAATCCGCTGGAATGGGAAGTGCGCACCCTATACCCGGATGAGACCCGTGTAGGTGAAGCTGCAGTCCGGTTAATTGAAGCTACAGCGGGAGTCCGTCTCCCGGCAGCCGAAACGACCCTGATTGCCTTACATTTTGTGAATGCCCAGGTGGGGTCTGGAGAAATGAGCGATACAACCAAAATTACCACCGTTACCGGCGAGATGCTGTCCATCATCAAATACGCGCTGAAAATTGATTTTGAGGAAGAGTCCATTCACTTCATGCGCTTCGCCACCCATGTCCGCTATTTCATCATGCGGCAGATGAGCGGCAAGTCGCTGAAGAAAGAGAATGAAGCGTTGTTTGAGATGGTAACAGAGAAATTCCCGCGTGAACTGGAGTGTGTGGAGAAGATCGCGGCATTCCTGCAGAACAATTACGGCTGGAGCTGCACCAATGATGAGAAGCTGTATCTGATTCTTCACATTCAAAGGTTAATCTCCAACGACTAGCCGGCCCTGCCCGATAATTGCATACTATGAATTGGACTGTTACTGATTCGATCAGGCATGACCAAGCACACGGGAATGACGATTCCCTGGCTTGGTCATTTTTTTATTCCCAGACTACTTTATGTAAGGAGAATGGTCATGAATAACAAGGAATTGGCCCAAAACGTACTGGAGCTTGTAGGCGGCGAACGTAATATCTCATCGCTCACCCACTGTGCAACACGGCTGAGATTCGTGCTTAAAGAAGACAGAAAGGCCGATCTGAAGGCGCTGGACCGACTCGAAGGCGTACTGAAGGCGCAGAATGCAGGCGGGCAGGTTCAAGTGGTAGTCGGGAACAAGGTAGATGCTGTGTATGCTGAGCTGCGCAATCTCACCTCGGGGAACCTCCAGAGCGAAGACGGAGATGCAGCTCCCAAAAAGAAACAAAATCCGGTAAATGTGGTGCTTGAGACGATTGCAGGCATCTTCACTCCAGTGCTCCCGGCCTTGATCGGCTGCGGTATGATCAAGTGCGTGGCTACAGTATTGGCAGCGCTAGGATGGATGGAAGGCTCCGGGTTCCTGTCCATCGTCAATATGATTGGCGATCTGATTTTCTACTTCCTGCCCTTCTTCATCGCTGTAAGTGCTGCCCAGAAATTTAAAACCAATCCGTATCTGGCCGTTGCCCTTGCTGCCGGATTAATGCATCCCGTGATTCTGGATGGCGCAGCCAAAATTGCCGAAACCGGCGTGAAAACAATCGATTTCCTCGGCATGCCGATCCTGCTGATGAAATATTCTTCGTCGGTGATTCCAATCATTCTGGGCGTGTGGGTCATGAGCTACCTCTACCCTGTAGTGGACAAATTCATTCCCAAGTTTCTGCGGGTGCTCTTAACTCCAATGATTGTATTGTTCATCATGATCCCGCTGGAACTGATCGTACTTGGACCGGTCGGATCTTATATCGGTACTTGGCTGACCGACGGCATCAACTACCTGTATGCAACCGTTGGCGTATTGGCAGGTACGATTCTCGGGTTCTTCAAGCCAATTATGGTTATGTTTGGCATGCATTACGCCATTATGCCGATCCAGATTCAACAGATTGCCAGCATAGGCTCGACCATGCTGCTGCCGGCCTCTCTTGCAGCTAACCTGGCCCAGGCGGGAGCCGCCTTCGGTGTTTTCGTCCTCACCAAGAGCAATACGATGAAATCCGCAGCCGGGTCAAGCGGTTTCACCGCCCTGTTCGGTATTACCGAGCCGGCGATTTACGGCGTTAATCTTCGTTACAAACGGCCGTTCTTTGCCGGGTGTGCGGCAGCCGGACTCGTAGGCGGTTTCTACAGTATTGTTCATGCGAGTGCAAATGCCATCGCCCTTCCGGGAGTCTTGGCACTGGGAACGTATACAGCAGACCGTTACGTCTATATTGTGATCGGGTCCATCGCAGCAGTCGTTCTGGGATTTGTATTCACCTTGCTCGCAGGCATCAAGGAAGATGCGGGCGGGCAAGCCATTACGAAGGCTAAGAAGAACGCCGCTTCGCCGGCAGCCGCTCAGGATGCCACCCCTTCGGCATCCCGCGCTGCGGATACCGCTGGTATGCTGATCGTCAGTCCGATGACAGGTGAAATTAAGCCGTTAGCCGAGGTTGAGGACCAAGCCTTTTCTCAGGAGCTGATGGGCAAAGGCATTGCCATCGTGCCAAGTGAAGGCAGAGTCTACGCACCTTTTGACGGAGTGGTTGAGGCATTGTACAGAACCAAACACGCCATCGGGCTTAAAGCAGCGAACGGCGTGGAAATACTGATTCATATCGGCGTAAATACGGTGAGCCTGAAAGGCAAGCATTTCAAATCCTATGTAGAGCAAGGTCAATCCATTCAGGCAGGCGACCTGCTGGTGGAATTCGATCCCGCAGGAATTATTGCCGATGGCTACCCTACAATTACCTCTATTGTCGTGACCAACATGCAGCAGTTCGCCGATGTACTGACGGCCTCAGATAGCGGTTCAATCCAAGAAGGCGAAGCACTGCTGAAACTGATTCCGTAACTCATACAATTAAGGAGGAACACTATAATGACGCAATCTTTGTTTCCGGAAGGCTTCCTGTGGGGAGGCGCTCTCTCCGCCTGTCAGGCGGAGGGTGCTTACAATATAGACGGCAAGAGCCTGACCATTCCTGATGTGATGAAATTCAACTCCAATAACGATCGTAAAGTAACCAAGCAGATAAAGATTAACCGCGAGATGATTGAAGAGGCCAAAAACGATCCGGATACTGTGAAATATCCAAAACGGCGCGGCATCGACTTTTACCACACGTTCCGTGAGGATATCGCTCTGTTCGCCGAAATGGGCTTCAAGGTCTTCCGTTACTCCATCGCATGGGCCCGTGTATTCCCGGGCGGAGACGATGCCGCCCCGAACGAGAAGGCATTGCAATTCTACGATCAGGTGATTGAGGAGTGCCTGAAGCACGGCATGGAGCCGCTGATCACCATTAGCCATTTCGATACGCCGATCGTGCTGATTGACAAATTCGGCGGCTGGTATAACCGCAGGCTGGTGGACTTATATGTCAACTACTGCGAGGTGTTATTCAAGCGTTACAAGGGCAAAGTAAAGTATTGGGTGACGTTCAATGAAATCAATATGAGTGTCAAAGCCGGAGCAAAAACACTCGGAATTATCGAATACGATGCACCGAATTATGAGGAAATGCTGTTCCAGGGGTTACACCATCAGTTCGTGGCAGCATCCAGAGCAACCCGGTTGGCACATGAGATTGATCCGGGTAACCAAATCGGCAGCATGGTCGCTTACTTCACGACCTATCCGTACACCTGCAAACCGGAGGATGCCCTCCAGATGCAGAAGGATGACCAGATGAAAAACCAGTTCTTCCTCGATGTCTTGAACCTGGGCGAGTATCCTTATTACGCCAAGACTTATTTCAAAGACAAAAATATCACGCTGCACATCGAGGATGGCGATCTGGATAGCATCCGTGCACATACGGCGGATTACGTCGGTATGTCCTACTACAACTCCATGATCTCCAGCAGTGACACAGAACAGCTCGAACTGACGGCAGGCAACGTACACAGTGTCTATAAAAACCCGCATTTGCCGGAAAATGAGTGGGGCTGGCAGATCGACCCTGTTGGGCTGCGGTATACGTTGAATCTGGTGTATGACCGCTACAATAAGCCTGTGTTTATTCTGGAGAACAGCTCAGGCTTCTACGACAAGTTGAATGAAGACGGTACTGTGAACGATCCTTACCGCATAGAATTCTTGAGAAAACATATCGAACAGATGGGGCTGGCCATTCAGGATGGTGTCGAAATGATAGGCTATACCATGTGGGGGCCGATTGACATGATCAGCTCTTCTACCTCGGAAATGAGCAAACGTTACGGTTTCATCTATGTGGATCAGGATGACTACGGCAACGGGACGATGAAGAGAACCCGCAAGGATTCCTTCTATTGGTATCAGAATGTTATCCGGACGAACGGGGCCGAGCTGTAGGCAGTATGAATATACTACGGTCTGTCCAAAAAATACCCGGCGGTCTGCTCATCGTCCCCATGCTGCTGGCAGCCGCCGTCAACACGGTGTTTCCGCAGCTGTTCGGCATTGGTGATCCTACAACCGCTCTGTTTACCTCCAGAGGAACGATGGTGCTTATCGGCTTGATCCTGTTTGTATCCGGGACGCAGTTGGACCTCCGCCTGCTCCCTGCTACACTGAAGCGCGCCGGGGTGCATGTTCTGGCAAGAATCCTGATCGCCTGGCTGATCGGCTGGGCCTTTGTGCAGGGGTTCGGCGCGGAGGGCTTCGGCGGCATCTCTGCCATTGCCTTCATCGCCGTGATGACAAGCTGCAATCCGGGGCTATATCTGGCACTGATGCATTCTTATGGAGATGAGATGGATCAGGCTGCCTTTGGAATTCTGAACCTGATCGCTGTTCCGGTCATTCCGGTCATGATCCTGAATTCGGCCAGCGGGGCAGGAATTGATTATCTTAGCGTGGCGGCCACGCTGCTTCCTTTTGCCGTAGGTATTCTGCTTGGCAATCTTGATGCTAACCTCCAGAGGATGTTTGCTCCGGGAACAGTTATCCTATTGCCATTCCTTGGCATTAGCTTCGGATCTAGCATCAACCTTAGCCTGGCCTTCCGGTCGAGCTTATCCGGCCTGCTGCTAACCTTACTCTTCTTCCTGCTTTGTCTGCTGCCGCTGGTTATGATTGACCGTCACTTGTTAAAACGCCCGGGGTATGCAGCGGCGGCTACCTGTTCAGTTGCCGGTCTATCGATGGTTGTGCCCGGGATGGCTGCCGGATTCAACCCGGCTTATGCTCCTTATGCGGATACAGCTATAGCACAGATTGCTTTTACTGTCATCCTGACTTCCATCACCATACCTTATGTGGTTAAACGGCTGGCTGGAAAAGTGAACTCGGCCGAAGCCGGCCATTAGCTGCAACCAGAGTCATCCATTGCGGTCCATTGCCTTCCCAGATTCGGGTCTGCGATTGGGCCGTTTTAATTTTTAGCTAAAAATTTAACTAGGTTTCAAAATTTCACTTGCTTTATTAAAGTTATCAGCTATAATAAAAAACATATCAAGCAAAACAAATTACGGAAAACAAAATTCGAGGAGGAATTACAATGACAACACTTAATATCGGAATTATTCTTGGAAGTACACGCCAGGGCCGCGTTAGCCCGCAGGTAGGCGAATGGGTGAAGGGGATCGCTGATGCCCGTGGAGATGCTAATTACGAAATCGTAGATATTGCTGACTTCAAGCTGCCGCTGCTCGGGGAGAGCGACAGCTACGCTGAAGCTCAGGCTTGGGCAGCTAAGCTGGCTACCCTGGACGGATTCGTATTCATCGTTCAGGAATATAACCACAGTCTCTCCGGTGCCCTGAAGAACGCACTGGATTCTGCCCGCGAAGAATGGAACAACAAGGCTGCCGGAATCGTCAGCTACGGCTCCGCCGGTGGCGCCCGCGCCGCTGAGCATCTGCGCGGAATTCTCGGCGAATTGTCCGTTGCCGATGTTCGTGTCCACCCGCTGCTCTCGCTGTTCACCGACTTCGAGAACGGCTCGGTGTTCAAGCCGGCTGACCTGCATGCTGCCAATGTCAATGCTATGCTGGATCAGGTCTTGGCCTGGAGCGGCGCGCTGAAGACACTACGCCAGTAAGAGTTCATTCGAAGCAGTTCCAGATCTGTAAAAGTCTAAACATGAAGCAAGGGGAATCTCCAGCCAAAGGCTGTGGAGATTCCCCTTATTTGTTCTACATTAGTAATTCTCATTAGTAATTCTCATTAGTAATTCTCGACCCTTATCGCGGAAGCAGCCGGCTGATCAGCTCTCTGCGGCTGGATACACCTGTCTTGGCGAAAATGGATTTCAAATGATCCTGTACCGTGTAGGCGGAGATATGCAGCGATTCCGCCAGCTCCTTGGTCGATAACCCCAGCGCCAGCAGCTCTGCCAGCTCCTTCTCCCGTGCGGTCAGGGCGAAGGCTTCGGCCAGCAGCCGGAAAACATCGCCGGAGCGGGCACTTACCAAGGATACGGCGAGCTGTGTCTGCGGGCCGCCAAGCAGGCTTGCGGTAACCGTCAGATACGCTCCGTCTCCGATTGGAAGACTTATTCTTGCCTGAGAAGTCCCGGTTCCGGCGGGCTTCTTCGCGCCGAGCACCCGCAGGCATACGGCACGCACCGGACCGGGAAGCTGCCCTTCTTCCAGCTGCTCCAGGCTCCAGATCTGCTTCAGCCAATAACGGGCTGCTGCATTCGCACTGACCGCTACCAGCCGCTCACTCAGCACCAGAATACCGTTATCCTCCGGCACTGCCCGGTCCGCTCCAGATACCGGCAGAACAGAGGCATACGCCCGCAGACGTTCAGCGATCAGCGGAGCTACCGAAGCCAGCAAGGCGCATTCCTGCTCCTGAAACGTCGGCTGGCCCAGCGGACGGAATAAGGTCAGGAACCCCCAGCAGACCCCGCCGGTGCGCAGCGCTACACGCAGCTCATCCCCGAATCCGGCGGGCTGCAGCACCTTGCGGTAACGCGCGCTTTTCTCCAGGCTTCCCCCGGTCACTCCGCTTAAGCAGACTGCCGGAATATCCGACACCGCTAACTGCTCATACTTCATATAATCCTCATGCAGATATTCATACTCGAACAATTGCGGATGAACCTCTTCAAGTCCCTGTTCCGTGACTGCCCCTGTGGTTAAAAGCGTGTGCGGGTCTACTGTCGTACAACAGGCCGCAGCGAACGGAATCAGCAGGCGGAGCCTGGCAATCACCGCTTCGCGGTACTGCTGTGAATCCAGAACCGGACCACCCCGGACAGGGTCAAGCTGTAGAATGCTTCTCATAACCTCGTTCATCTTCTGTCCTCCCCGAAATCCCACAAATGTGGGATGGTCTGCCGCCCGCTTAAGCCGGATAATGATACGTAACGTTAATTATACCGCAGATTCTGCAATCCACCACGAAGGACGGGAATACTCATGAAAACAGATATTGTAGTAATCGGCGGCTACGGGCATGTCGGGTCACAGATATGCCGGCTACTCGGGGCACAGCACCCCGGCAAGGTCTACGCGGCAGGAAGAAACCTGAACCGGGCCGAGGAATTCTCCCGCAGTACCGGCGGATATGTGAAGCCGCTGCGCCTGTCGGCAGAGAAGCCGCTTCCCCCAGAGCTGCTGGGGAAGGTCAAGCTGGTCGTCATGTGTCTGGATCAGCAGGACACCCGGCTGGCCGAAGCCTGCCTCCAGAGCGGCACCCATTATGTAGATGTCTCGGCAAGCGGAGACTTCCTGACTATGCTGCAAAGGCTCGACCCTGTGAAGCATAAGCTCAAGGCGGCAGCAGTGCTGAGTGTCGGCCTCGCACCAGGGCTAACCAACCTGCTTGCGGCAAGGGCCGTCCAGGAGCTGGACCATACAGAGCAGATCGACATCTCGATCATGCTGGGACTGGGTGACAGCCATGGACAGGCGGCTATGGAGTGGACGGTGGACAACCTTGGAGCCGACTTCGAGATTACCGAGCACGGCAGACCGCGCACCGCCTCAAGCTTCACGGAGGCTAAGACTGCGGATTTCGGGTTTGCTTTGCGGACGCATAGAGCCTACCGGTTTCCTTTTTCGGATCAGATGACTCTGCCTCAGACCCTTGCCGTACCTTCCGTCTCGACCCGGCTCTGCTTCGATTCTCGGAGCATGACCTCAGCCGCAGCGCTGCTGCGCCGCACCGGACTCTCCCGTCTGCTGCGTAACCGGACACTCCGCAACCTCGCGGTCCAGGCGTTCACCCGCTTCCGCTTCGGCTCCGAGCGCTACGCGGTCAAAGTCGATGCCTGTGGCATGAAGGACGGTATACCCGCCTCCAGAGAATACGGAATCACAGGCGTACATGAAGCATCCATCACAGCGGCAACGGCTGCTGGAGTCACCTTGAGACTCTATGAGTCAGCACCGTCTCCCGGTGTCTATCACATTGAACAGCTATTCTCCCTTGATTCCAACGGGGAACAATGTTCGCTAATCCCTTCCGTCTCCGGCGGAACCGGGCCGTCCTTCCGTTATCCGCTGGACGGCCTGGCTTATTGGACACGGTCCGGCAGGCCATGATGGCCTTAACTGTGTTCCCCGCCGCGCCGCCCGGCCTTAACATGCTTAAGCTGGGCGACGATAATCACACTGATAATCACCAGCAGGAACCATGAGCTGATCTTGCCGAAGCCGACCAGCTGCCAGCTCCCGTGCTGGTCCGGGTATTGCCACGCCCCCAGGAAGGTCGCAATATTCTCGGCCAGCCAGATGAAGAAGCCTACAATGGCAAAAGCCAGCACAAGCGGCATCCGGTACGTCTTGCCCTGCACCCGGTAGATGATCCAGGTTCTCCAGAATACCACTACTACCAGGGCTGTCAGCCACCAGCGGAAATCCGGAATATAGTGGTGGGTGAAGAAGTTCAGATAGATCGCTCCGCCCAGCAGTCCCGCAGCGGCAAGACCCGGCCAGCCGGTCAACTCCATCTTCAGCCTGCGCCAGATCTGGCACATGTAGCTTGCCACACTGGCATACATGAATCCGCTGTACAGCGGCACACCGAGCAGCTTCGCATAACCGGGTTCCGGGTAGGCCCAGGAGCCCATTCTTATTTTATACATCTCCAGCACCAGTCCAATCCCATGAAACACACAGATCACCTTGATCTCATCCAGCGTCTCCAGCCCGCTCCGGTACATCAGATACTGCACAGTAAGCAGGATTAGCAGAATCAGATCATAGCGGTGGATGAACGGCAGCTCGATTGTGCGGGTCAGGATTAACGTTCCAAAGATCGCTACAGGAAAGATACAGCTCATCGCCTGATGATACCCGAAGTGCAGCAGCCGTGTCATGGATCTCAATAACGTTCCCTCCCCGCTCCCGGCGCTCATTATTCCGTGGTATCCGCTGTATATTCCAGAATATCTCCCGGCTGGCAGTCGAGCGCCTTACATATCGCCTCAAGCGTTGAGAAACGGATCGCTTTGGCCTTGCCGTTCTTCAGAATGGACAGGTTCGCCATCGTAATGCCCACCCGGTCCGTAAGCTCGGTTACGCTCATTTTCCGTTTGGCCAGCATGACATCAATGTTGATTATAATCGCCATGGTCGTCACCTCAGACTGTCAGATCATTTTCAGATTTCAGTTCAATAGCGTCTTTCAAAAGCTTCTGGAGAACTGCCGCGAACACGGCAATGACCAGCGAGGCAAAAATAAGGATCATCCCGATGACGATGATCCCCGGAGCATCATCCTTCTCCGCCATCAGATAGAACAGTGGCATACCTATAACGAATATCCCGCTGATGGCCACTGCGCAGTGCTTGATATTCTTCAGCACCTGTACCGAAGCCTCCGAGAAGGCCATGTTCTGGTCAATATACCCCAGCAGCCTGAAGGTCTGATAGAGCGCAATGTAGAAAGCTACCGCCGCCCCGTATAAATCAATCATGACCAGAGCCTTGAGGTACGCATGCTCCGGATACAGCTCGGCTGCAAAGCCGGCGATGGACGGAACCGCAAAGATGCACAGGGCCAGTGCACCCATGCCCAGCAGAAGAATCACAGCCTTCAAAAAAGTGGTTGAAGCGGGTTTACGTTTCATCAAGACAAGCACCTCACTCATTAATTGTGAGTTCAATTTAACACAGAATTTATCGTTTATCAATATATTTCGATTGAATAATAATATTTAATTATTGTTTTATCATTGCCGGCAGATGTCAATAAACCGCTGTAGCCCGGCTGACAGGGTCTCGTTCTTGCGTGTACAGACAGCAATATGGTTGCTAAGCTGAATACCCTCCACCTGTACCCGGCATAACTGCTTCCACTCCACATAGTCCCGCACAGCCAGCGAGGAGATGAAGTTGGCGCCATACCCTGCCATGACCGAACGAATGACTTCGCCCAACCCGCTGAATTGCAGGGTCACACGCGGCGGCTTCAGGCCGTAGGTTGTACAGAGCGAGACCAGACGTTCCCGGGTGGAGCTGCCTTCCTCACGCATCACGAACGGCTCCTGCATCATCTCCGGCAGCGATACCATACCATTGGCAAAAGGATGGGAAGGGGCCACTACGAACCACAGCTCATCCTCAAACAGCTCCAGCCAGTCTACATCCTCCGGCTTCTCCTTGGCTCCGCCCCCGTAAAAGGCCACATCTGCTTCATGACGCTGCAATTGTTCAAAGGCCTGCGTGGAATTGGTCGTGGTAATCTCAATCTCCATCTCAGGCTGCCCCGCCTTGAACCGGGCGGCCCAGCCCGGGACCAGGAAATTCGCCGGAAGATAGGTGGCGGCAATGCGCAGCTTCCCCTTCCGTCCCTGGCGGTAATCCTCTACGAACTCCTCAATCCGTTCTTCATAGGTGAAGAGATTGCCTGCCTGCTTCGCCAGCTCTGTCCCGAAGGGAGTCAGCGAGATTCCCCGGCCGCTGGGACTACACAGCGGCAGCCCCAACTCCTTCTCCAGTCTCTTGATCTGGCTGGTCACCGCCGGCTGGCTGATCCTCAGCCGGGCAGCCGCCTTCGTAACGCTTCCCGTCTCGGCTACATAATAAAAAAGCCTCAGTGCATGAATGTTCATAAATGCGCTCCTATTCATAGGTTGTATTCATAGGCTTCATTCATAATCAATACTTATGATTATGACATTAACATATATTAGTATTATGAATGATAATCCCTTATATTTAAAGCAGTTCTAATACACCAATACAAAAACACAACTAACGGAGGGATTCACATGGAAGAACAAAGTAAATGGAGTAAGGTCGATACCTATTTCAGTGACAGGCTGCTGGCGGCAGATCCGGTCCTGGACGCTGTGCTGGATGCGAATGCCGGGGCAGGCTTACCGGCGATTGATGTCGCTCCGAATCAGGGGAAGCTGCTGTATCTGCTCGCCCTTATGAAGGGAGCGTCCAACATTCTGGAGATCGGCACCCTGGGCGGTTATAGCACCATCTGGCTGGCGCGGGCATTGCCGGAGACGGGCAGGCTGGTCTCGCTGGAATTCGAGCACAAGCATGTTGTAGTAGCTGAGGATAACCTGAGAATGGCGGGGCTGGCAGACAAGACAGAGGTAATTGAAGGCCCGGCGCTGGATTCGCTGGCGCTACTGGAAGCCCGGGGCGATGAGCCGTTTGACTTCATCTTCATTGATGCCGACAAGCCTAATAATCCGAATTACCTGAAGTGGGCGCTGAAGCTGGCCCGGCCGGGCGCGGTCATTGTGGCTGATAACGTAGTGCGTGACGGCGAGGTTATTGACCCGGGCAGTAAGGATGACCGGGTTCAAGGCATCCGGCAGTTCATGGAGCTGCTCTCCGCAGAGCCGCGTATAGACGCTACTGCTATACAGACAGTAGGCAGCAAGGGCTATGATGGCTTCGTGCTCGGCATTGTCACCGCACATAATAACCCCTAAGGATAACGAATAACCCGCAGGCAAGGATAGCAGTGCTTATCCGGCCTTGCGGGTTATTTGTTGTTGCGGGCTCTTTTTCGAACACAGGCATCTGCCTATTCCTTCGATAAGCCCTCAATCACCTGATCGATATTCCACTTGATCATCTTCAGATAGGTGTCGCCGTCTTCGCCTTCCTTAGCCAGAGAATCCGTGAAAATCTTGGAGTGCACCGGCACCCCGGTCTCGCGGGATATGGTCTCCATTGTCTTGGGGTTGACGCTCGTCTCCAGGAATAACGCCGGAATCTGCTTCTCCTTGATAATGCCGATAATCCGGTTCATCTGCTCCGGTGTTCCCTGGCTGTCCGTGTTGATCTCCCAGATGAAGGCGGACTCGAAGCCATAGGCCTTGGAAAAGTATTTGAAGGCCCCTTCACTGGTCACCAGAACGCGCTTCTCCTGCGGGACCTTGCTCACAGCTTCCTTGGCATACTGATCCAGCTCCGTCAGCTCCTTCACATATGCGGTCTGGTTATCCAGATAATACTGCTTGTTGTCCGGGTCCCGTTCGATCACACGCGCGGTAATAACGTCCACATACTTGACCGCATTTTGTATATCCAGCCAGGCATGAGGGTCAACCTGGGATTCCTTCCCCTTCTCGGTTAGGTACATCGGCGCAACCTCTTCAGAGACGGCAAACGCGGCCGCTTCCTTTTTCGTCACCTTGAGCAGATCCTGGAACCAGCCCTTCCCGGTCTCCAGATTCAAGCCGTTATAGAAAATAAGGTCCGCACTCGACACCTTGCCTGTATCTGCGGGCAGCGGATCATACATATGCGGGTCTGTGCCGATAGGCACCATGCTGTAGACCTCCGCTTTATCTCCGGTGATATTCCGGGTCATGTCGGCAATAATCGAATACGTGGCCACGATCTCCAGCTTACCGTCATCCGCTCCCCCCTTACTGGTGTTGGAACATGCTGCTAGTAGTAGAAGGAGTACGGATGCCGATAGTATTTTGAACAGTCTCATGCTTGCTTCAATCCTTTCCGCAGAAAATTATTTTTGGGCGATATGATGAATGAAATGCTGAACAGGGTGACGCCTACCAGCACGATTGTTGCACTTGTCGGCAGATTGTAGCGGAAGCTCACGTATACGCCGATGATCCCCGAGGCTGCCCCTACTGCAGAGGCTAAAACGATCATATGCAGTAAGGAATTAGACCACAGATACGAGGTGGCTGCCGGGATGACCAGCATAGCGATGACCAGCACAATCCCAACCTGGGACAAGGAGGAGACCGTCACTACGGAGAGCAGCATCATCAGCAGATAATGATAGAAGCCGGTCTTCAGCCCGTATGCCTTCGCTACCACCGGATCGAATGAGCTGATCAGCAGTTCTTTGTACAGCAGTGTAATAATGGCAAGCACCGCCAGCATGATGATGAAGGATTGCAGCAGCTCGGATTGCGGAACGGCCAGAATGTTGCCGAACAGAATATGAGTGAGATCCAGCCCGCTGCGGGCGAATGTAATCAAGACAATGCCGAGTGCAAAGAAGGAGCTGAGAATGATGCCGATGGAGGTATCGCTCTTAATATTGCTGCGGCTGGTGATGAATTGAATGAGAATAGCGGCTAACAGGCCAAATAACGAAGCACCCAGCAGGATGTTAATGCCCAGAATATAAGACAGGGCGACGCCCGGAAGCACCGCGTGAGATAAGGCATCGCCCATCAGCGACATTTTGCGCAGAACGATGAAGCTGCCTAGCGCCCCCGAGACAATCCCGAGGATAATCGCAGATAGCCCGGCGTTAATGGCGTACACTGGAATATTCAGCAGGCTGGATAGGGACTCAAGCATGAGCGGCACCTCCTGCCCCCTGGATCATTACATTGCCCAAGGAGGTACCGTAGGCTCTGCGGATATTCTCCGTGGTGAAGGTATCCTGCACATCTCCGAAGGCGATTAGCTGCTTGTTGAGCAGAATGATTTTGTCAAAATATTCTTCGACCTCATGCAGATCATGATGCACCACCAGGATGGTCTTGCCTTCCTCGCGGAGCTGCTTGAACAGGTTCACAATGATGCGCTCGCTGACCATATCAATGCCCACAAACGGCTCATCCAGGAAAAACACACTGGCCTCCTGGGCCAGCGCCCGGGCGATAAACACCCGCTGCAGCTGCCCGCCGGACAAATTGCTGATCTGCTTATCCGCAAGGTCACCGATCTCCACCATCGCCATACTGCGCTCCGCAATATTCCGCTCCTTCTTGCCCGGACGCCGGAACAGCTTCAGGTTCGGATAAGTTCCGGTCAGCACCGTATCCTTCACTGTAATGGGAAAAGTCAGGTCAATATCGTTCTTCTGCGGCACGTAGGCGATATTCCGTCTGTACAGGGCGATGTCCTTCCCCTCTGCCTTCACCGTTCCGCTTCTCTTCTTGATCACGTCCAGCAGCGCCTTAATGAATGTGGATTTACCGGCGCCATTGGGCCCGATAATGCCTACCGAATGCCCGAAGGGAATATCGAGCGTCACTCCTTCCAGCGCCGAATGGCCGAAATAATCAACATTTAAACCTTTAATCTGAATCATGTCAGCACCCCGTCTCTTATTTGGTCTATCTAGTCTTTTTAGGTTTTGGGATTGGCCGCAACTTGAATTATTCAGTTCAAACTATATGGCCTATTAATGTGTCTATTGTTTCTCATCTGCATATATGTTTCCTTAAGGAAACTTTTATTCTTATGGATAATATATTTGATCATAGGCAAATTGTCAACGGTAATTTAAATTTTAATTACAGTTTTGGCGTTGGTTAACGTTCAGAGGCAGCGCCTCCCTCTTAGCGGCAAACAGGTGGAAAAACGTATCTTAATTAGCCCACATCAGGCAACCTTAAGGAAACAAGTGGAAATAGTACAACAAAATTAGTTTGTTTGGGCTTCTGCGGCTGAATGGGCTGAAATTAAGTGTTGTTTATACAACTGTTGTCCGGGAAGCGCTCATTCGTTCATCAGCAAGTGGAGGAAATCCACCTAATTCCTAAGGTAAACGCCACTCTACCTCGGCGCGCACATTGTGTGCTTTTCCGCATTCATTCTGCCCTTGCACCCACCAACAAGTAAATTGTGTTCGCTTTTTCGCCTACATCCAGCTTACGTTCACCCGCTCCACACCTCCGCATAAGCAAGCTATCCTCCTGTTCACCCACCCTATCAACAAAAAAGCCTAACCCGGCGGCCGCGTGCGCGGACATCCTGATCAGACCGATGGAAGTTGCTCTATTAGCATTCCTACTACTACTATTCCCCTAGCTATGCCTCAAAAATCTCCTCCAGCACCCGCCCGTCCCCCGGCCCGAACTCCATCCCCAGAATCCGTCCCATCGTCGGGGCGATGTCGACCATCTCCAGGTCACCGATGGGGCAGCTCTGCTTGATCCCAGCCCCTGCGATGACGAGATTGCAGCGGTACCCGCTTGCATCCGGCGAGTAGCCATGCGTAGCATAGCGTATGCCTTCAGCCTGCAGATCGGTAATCAGCGTGTCCGCCAGCGCCTCATGAAGCTGTAGCCCCGCTGTGCTTCAAGCATGACTTTTGCCACCGGGCTGGCGTGGAGCTGCTTCAGCGACTCTTCCGTATATACACTCTCAATTCCCGGTGCACCGTCACGCCTATATTCATCCACCACCGCCAAGGCCAGCCGCTGCGCTTCCTCATCTCCGGGCTGCACATGCAGATAAGCTGAACCGCCGCCGCTCTGGAAGTAAGCCCGCCACTGCATCACGCCGTCCTTGTCATAGATCAGCCCCTTAGCCTGCAAAAGGTTGTTCAAATGCACCTTGTAGCGCACGTTGAACTGACCGTGGTCACCCAGTACCATAATCACCGTCTCCTCCCGGATTCCGGCATCCTCTACCGCCTGCATGATCTCACCCAGCCGGTTGTCCATCCGCAGGATGACATCGTCTACTTCCCCGCTATCTGTGCCGTACATATGCTTGGTGTCATCCAGGTCGATTAGATGCATCATGAGCAGGTTCGGCTTATGCCGCTTAATTGTATCGGCGGCGCATTTCGTGGTGAAGTTATCGAGCTGCGGCTGGGCAATGCCCTGCCTGATCCGTCCGTATTTCAGCTCCAGCCGGGCGCAGTACAGGGGACTGCCGCTTCGCAGTATCTTGAGCGCCTGATTCTCTCCTTTTAGCGCACGGATCTCCGGGATATTATACTGAATCGAGGACTTGCCGCTTACCGGCCAGAGCAGTCCCGCCGTACTCAGCCCCGCCTTACGCGCGGCATCATAGATCGTTGGCACCTGGACCGCCTCCCGGAACCAGAACCAGCGCTGCTCCTCCTCCGGCACGAACGGCTGCAGCGGATTGTTGTGATAGATGCCGTGTTTATCCGGGTAGACGCCGGTAGCGATGGTCGTATGTACCACGTAAGTGAGCGTGGGATAGACACTTCTGAGACGGTTGCTGTAGGCACCGCTGGTGATCAGCTTGGACAGATTGGGCAGGCGGCTGGCCATCTCCCAGTGATCTTCAGAGAAGGCATCATAGGAAATGACGATCAGATGCTTGGCTGCCGAGGGTGGTGGCGGTTGCAGTCCAGTAGATTCCATACTATGTCCCCTTTGGCAATGTGATGAAGATGAAGAAGCCGATCAGAAAGAGCGGAATAATTGACAAAATACTGTAGCGGGCATCCCCGATCAAGGTAGTGGTCAGAGACATTAAGGCAGGGCCGAGAATCGCCGCGAACTTGCCGAAAATATTATAGAACCCGAAGAATTCGTTGGAATTCTCCTTCGGGATGATTTTGGCGAAATAGGACCGGCTAAGCGCCTGAATACCGCCCTGTGCCGAGCCGATCAGCGCACCCAGCAGGAAAATATGCCATACCGAGCTAATGAAGAACGCTGCGATACAAGAAATAACGTAGGTGAAGATCCCGGCAATAATCAGATTCCGGGCGGAGTAGGTTTTGGCCAGATTGCCATAGAGAATCGCGCAGGGAAAGGCAATAATCTGGATGATGAGCAGAATTCCCAGCAGCGTGAAGGTATCCAGGGCATCTGTGCCGAGGACGGAGGTGGCGTAGGGAACGACCATTTTGATAATCGTATCCACTCCGTCAATATAGAAGAAGTAGGCGAGCAGGAACACAAAGACGATTCGGTGCTGGCGGATATTCCTGAAGGTGGCAGCGATACGCTGGAAGCTCTTGGAAACAGGCTTCGGCTCAGGCTCGATATAATATCTCTGCTTCACATCGCGGATCATTGGCACCGTAAGCAGCCCCCACCAGAGCGCCGTAATGATGAACCCGATCTGGTAGCCGATGGCCTTGTCCATCCCCAGCAGGAAGATCAGCAGCAGACTGATGCCGAACGGAATACAACTGAAGATATAGCCGTAGGCGAACCCCCGGGTTGACACCTTGTCCATCCGTTCATCCTCCGTAATATCCACCAGGAAGGAATCGTAGAAGATGTTGGACCCGGCGAAGCCGACCGCTGACAGAATGTAAAAGGCGATGAGCAGCTGCCATTGACCGCTGTCCGGGGACACGAAGGCCAGGGAGGCGGTTGCAAGGATACCAAGCGCAGCGAAAAAAATAAAAAAACGCTTCTTCCGGTCCTTATAATCGGCAATCGTGCCCAGAATCGGGCTGAGGACCGCGACCAGAATACTGGCGATGGAGTTGAAGTACCCCAGGTCCATGCTGCTGCCCACATTATCGAACATCCCGAAGATAATCGGCAGCAGCGCCGTAGTCACGGCCATCGAATAAGCGGAATTTCCGCAGTCGTACAGAATCCACGATCTCTCCTCTTTACTTAGCTTCATCTCATCTTCTCCTCTTATAACCGATTGTTTCAGTTATATCACGCCAACATATTAAGGATGTTAATGGGGTGTAAAATCACAGAATCACGTGCATTGCAATGCACATGGTCATTATAACCTGAATTCCCAAGGGATAGAGTAAAAGAATATAGGTCTATATAAGAAATCTAAGGCCAGCAGCGGCCGGAAGTCCAAATATTGATCGCAGTGACGACCAAGCTTTAGGTTAGGTTCTTAAGTTCACCTTCTATAACTCACTGGATAGATGCAGAATGGCAAAAATACTTTAGAAATAAATGTTGTAGATTTTGCAACTTAGAATCATTGATAATCAGGTATTAAGATGGATTGTTGCATAAAATGCAGGAATAATTCTGCTAAGCCGCTTGGACAAGGGGTGAATTCTGCCTTTTGTACAACAATTTTTCGATTGGAGGTGATATGAGGAGGGAAATGTTGCATTTGGGGCAGGATTCTATGAAAAGAAAGATACGCCCTTACTCAGAAAGGACTTCATTCTCACAATTATCATTATCCCCGGTACCCCAGACACGGCTATCGACGTTCTCCGGCAGCACTCCAAAGAGGCCCATGCATAATCGCATGGGCCTCTCCTATGTCAAGCCTTAATGATCCGCTTGCACAGCAAGCTCATCCTTCCTGAATGTCCGCTTGATCCAGGCGTAAGCTTTGGCAAAAGCATAAACGATGCAGAAGGAGCAAGAAATTGTCGTCAGATAGACCAGAACCAGCGCTACAAAGAACGGCAACTGGTCAACCAAACCGCCAAACAGCTTCAGTACGAAGTATAGAATGAACACATTCGCTGTAAACGCGCGGTACGCATACGTGGACAACCATTTATAGAACGGAAGCGCGCGTGAGTTCTTGTGAATCAGATGTCCGGCAAGCATGTGAATAAGGGCGATGACTACCAGACTGTACAGGGTCATGGATGGTTTCAGGTAGATCAGATTGCCGAAGCTCATATCCTCGAATCCGAAGCTGAAGAATTCACGGTTGGTCCATATGAGCAGCAGCAGCATGACCGGAATAAGAATGAACTGGAAGCGGCGGAGTATTCCGTCGAATTGCTCCTTATGCACCCAGGCGATTCCGCCGAGCAGGGCATAAATAAAGTAGCTGACGAACACGCGGTCCAGATACCGCAGACTGGTGGCATAAGCACCGTGGAACACATACGTATCATACATCCACAGCCACGCACCAAAGATGATGAAGCTTACAGCGAGCAGCGGGATCACACGTGACGGCTTGGAGAGGAACTTGTAGCAGATATAGATCAGTACCGGCATCAGCATTTGGAATTGCAGCATCATAACCGTATACCAATACTGGGGCGAAGCGTTGCCGACAACGTAAGATTCAATCAGTGTCCAGAAGGATGTCGCATGCCGATTGACCTGCACCCCAGGAATAAAGATCAGGCTTGCTGTGGCCCACAGGAAATACGGAATCACCAGTTCATTGAATTTCTCTTTGTAAAAATGGCCCGGCTTCGTATGCTGATTCCCTTTCACCATTCCATATACAATTGCGAAAATAAAGACAGGCGCGGTGTATTTGACCATAGTGTAAATTACGGCCAGCAGGGCCATATCCGAATGGCTGTGAGCATGCTTCAGGAACATTCCCAGTACGCTTTGCAGAATGGCTCCACTGACGGCAAACACCTTGAGTATATCGCTTTCGTTAATATTAAGTTGTGAGTCCACTGTATTCTCCATAATTTGTACGTAACCGTCTGAGGAGGACGGGTTTCCTCCCCCACGGTAGTACTTCCTCCCTTAGTCTCATTGATAGAATCCACTTACCGCCACGGATTCCTGACCAGCCTCGGACCCTGTGCAGTCCGCAGCATTACCGTGTCTGCCCGTCTGCCGACCAGTTCACGCAGGATGTAGGCGCCTTCCGGTGCCTCCAGCTGGATGTCGATCCGGACTCCGAGCTTATCCAGCCCGCACAGCAGGATTTCCGCCTGCTTACCATCGGTAGCTACCGGAGTATTGATTACAACATCAAGGTCGCTGGTTTCCTTCATCGCAGGATAACCTGTAACCATTTCGAAGCCCGCACTGCCGGTCGGTCCCCATTGCCAGTCTCTCATTAACTCCGCTACCCGATCCATGATCTTGGAGACAGGCAGCCCTTGCCTTTCAGCAGACAATGCCGTCCACATCCGCCGTTCCGTAATCTCATAAGGTGTAATGCTCCTCCCTATCCCCTGCGGAGCAAGGAAGGCTGCGTGCCGCTGATTCCGCTCTGTTCCCCGAATCCCTACGGGTATGCTGCCATCCTGGAGAGGCTCTGCCCTGCGGCCAACTACAAAGGGAGTTTGCTTCAGTGAGGCGGCTGCCCACATCGGGACCTCCTCGGAACGCAGGCAGGACAGACTGCTGACTTCAATTAGATCATGCGTCCTGATTACCATTGCTCCCTGAGCAAGCTGCGCACTTTAAGTGTTGCCAAGCGGCCGCCGGCCAGAGCTTCGTCCGTCTGCAAGCGGAAGCTCAGGTCACGGGGTGCTCCCTGGGTGGACCCAATCGCTTCAACAATAGTCTGCTCAACGGTAGCAATATCACCTGCCTGAGGTTCGTCTGCCTCAATGCCGGACAGCAGTGTATACAGGGGACCCAGCGTGCTGTAACTGTTCACATCATAAGCCATAGCCGGAACCTTCTTGCTTGCCTCCTCCAGCTCCTCAATGGTCCGCTTCGTGATTCGTGCTGCGGAGGCCTTGGACATCGCCTGAATATTGATCTTGGAGTCATCAAGTGCAATCAGCCGGTTCGATTGAAGACCGTGGGAGAGGAAGGCTCCGGAGATCGCATTGCCGACAATCACGCCGATGACCGGATGACCCTTCAGTCTTGCCGTTGCGTACGCATCGGTGCTGGCTGCAAGCGCCAGGCTGATGCCGACCATCTCTTCCTTATAGCCATAGGCTTGACTTGGCACATCAATAACAGCGATGATCGGGCGTTTGTGCTCTTTGTCTTCGTCTTGCTTGATGGCATCTCTTACGATCTGGGCCAGTGTCCAGCCTTCCAGCAAACCAACCTCCCCAGCGCGGGCGCGCTTGAAACGGCTGCCGGAATCAGGAACGACCGATATTACCCTGCATAATTGCCCATTCTTCTCTACGTCGGCAGCAAGTACGGAAGGAACCTCACTGACCGGATGGGCAATCCCTGTCAGATGGGAGAACCAGCGGTATCCCCTGCCGTCCGCAGCATCCGCCGAGCCCTCCCGAGCCATTGGAACAGGCTGCGGAGCGGCTGTCTGCTGCTTGTAGAATTCCCGGTAGCGTTCAGGCGTCCATTCCGCTTCAGTATCCAGATGGTTCAGCAGGTTAAGATAGAACTCTACTTGCTCAGTTCTAGCAGGCTTGACTGGTGCTTCCAGAGCTGTAAGAACAGCTGCAATGACCGCTTCAGTCGCATCTTCTACAACCTCATCTACAAGACCTGTAACCAAACGCTGATTAGCGCCAATCGTATTCCAGATCAGGGCCTTGTCGCTGGCATCAAACTCCATAACCCCGGCTTCCTGTTCGATAACCTCAGGGCCGTTCAGACCGAGTCGGGCTTTCTTGGTAGCGATGAGGGTCGTGAACAGCTCCGCCGTAATCGACATTCCGCCAAAGGCTCCGACGCGTCCGGGAATCAGTCCCACTACCGGAATAACCTTCCGCAGGGCCACAATTTGTGTACAGATCTCTGAGATCGACAGCAGCCCATAGTTCGCTTCCTGAAGCCGGACGCCGCCGGTATCAAAGATCATCACCGGATAAAGCTTATTGCCTCTGAGGTTCTCTTCCAGCGCCAGCTCCAGCGCACCGGCAATTTTGGCTCCGCTGACTTCCCCGATGCCTCCGCCCTGGAAGGCACCCTCCATTGAAATGACCAGCACCTTCCGTCCCCGGAGCTCGCCTAGTACCAGCACAATTCCGTCATCGCTCTGCGGGACAATGCCCTGCGGTTCAAGATGCGGGGATTCCATCTTGTCGAGCGGGCCCAGCAGCTCACGATAAGTCCCTTGATCGAGCAGCGCTCTGGCACGTTCGCGTCCATTCAACTCTACAAAACTATTCTGCATAATCCAGCACCTCCAGCACCTGGGATAATCTTAAGGCCACTACTCCCGGAGTAGCTCCGAAGTCATGTACTGTAACCTTGGCGTGAATCGGATAACGTGTGAAGAACCGCTCCAGTACGTTATTCCATACCTGTCCAAAGCCATCGCTTCCTGTAAGAACACTGACGGTAGTGAATTCGCCTTCGGCCGGTTCCATAATAATCTCCAGATCTCCTGATCCAACAACACCGATATGCGCCGGTTTCTCAATCGGCTTCGTAGTTCTATATTGAAATTGCAGTTTCTCCATCTGCAGGAACACCTCCGTAAAATTCTTATAATTCAAGTAGAAACGCCTTTGCCCGTCTTAAATAAGGGCGGTGCCGTTTCAGCGTCTATCTAGAAACAATGTCGCGGCGAGAAGATCAGCACTGCCTCCAGGCGAAAGCCTTCTAGTATGGCAGTATTCAGACAATCGGCAGAATACTTCCCTGCCTGTCTGTGAACTGAAGCCTCCTGCATGGAGGAAGGCTCTGGACGACTGCTGGATCACTATCAGATCCGACCAGCTTCCGCGGTGCAGGATGCAGGTGTCTTCGACGGAAGACATCAAGGCGAGAAGGGCCTCAATCCGCGCTTCCTCCTCTGTCTTTCCAGCGGCTCTGGCCCGGAGTAAAGATGGCAGCGCAGCCTCTTTGATATGAGGGAATCCCCGCTGTGCTTCCTCGGCGGCTCCAGCTATCTTGTATTTCCGCTTAACCGCCTGACCGTTGGTAGACCCGGGCGGTACATCGCGGTCTTCAAAGGAGGCAAGCTGTCCGGCGATGCTCATGATCCGGTTCGGATCATGTTCGCCGGGACAAGCTGCACGCACACTGGTCAGCAGACCGAGCGCCCAGATGGCCCCTTTATGCGTGTTCACACCGCCTGTAGCAGCAAGCATATGCTGTTCGCCTTCGCGTCCGATGACAGCAATCTTCTCACGCAAGGACTGATTCACCGGATGGAGATACGAGACATCCGCAATTCTCTGAAACGTCCCTTCGAGTGCATGAGCCGATGCCAGCATAAGCCCGACGGACATATCCGTATGGGAGCCACTGTCCCTGGCATCGACAAGTCCAGGCTTCGGCGTTAGCAGCGCCTCCTCGACCAGAGCCTGCACAGCTTTGGCGGCCAGACCAGCTCCGAACGTTGTACTTGCTGCGGCTAACATAAGCCTAAGACCAGGTCCGGAACTTCGCCGGCGGCTGGTACAAGCCACCCGACCAATCCACCAGATCATTAATCGTCTGTGCGGCCAGCAAGGAGCGTTTGGCTTGTCTGCGCATGATTCCGAGATCCTCTGGCAGAGCTATAATACCTCTGCTGCGCAGCTCGGTCACATCCTGCTCACTGCTTGTCATGCCAAGCGGTGTAACTCCGGCAATGGCAGCCAGCGCCTGCTTCCGTTCCTCCAGACTGTCCGTTTTGTACAAGTAGGCAATGCCTTCTTCTGTGACGGTGTGAGTAACATCATCCCCATAGATCATCACCGGCGTAGTTGCCAGACCGGATTCATCCTTCACCTTAATGGCATCCAGCGAATCCACAAAGACCGGCTTCTTGTTGGCGCCATAAGTCTCGATCATCTGAACGACCAGCTTGCGCCCTTTGGACAGCTCATGCGGATGCTCAATCATATCCAGCCAAGCCGGTGAGGCATGGCGGCGTCCGCGTGGATCATGCCCCATGTTCGGCGCCCCGCCGAAGCCGGACAGGCGGCCTGCAGTTACTGTGGATGAATTGCCGATCGGGTCCATCTGCAGAGTCGAGCCGATGAACATATCTACAGCGAACTGGCCGGCAACCTGACCCATTGCCCGGTTGGAGCGCATCGTGCCATCCTTACCTACAAAGAACACATCAGAGCGGGCTGAGATATATTTCTCCATCCCCACTTCGCCGCCGAAGCTGTGAATGCTCTCTACCCAGCCGGTTTCGATCGCGGGGATCAATGTCGGATGCGGGTTCAGCACCCAATGCTTCGCAATTTTGCCCTTGAGTCCAAGCTGTTCTCCATACGTTGGCAAGAGCAGCTCTATGGCTGCGGTATTGAATCCGATACCGTGGTTAAGCGACAGCACCTGATGTCTGCCGTAGATGCCCTTAATCGCCATCATCCCCATCAGAATTTGCAGCTCTGTGATGTTCTGCGGGTCACGGGTGAATAACGCCTCCAGCGCATAGGGCTTATCCGCCTGAACAATGATATCTACCCAGGATGCCGGAATATCCGTTCTTGGCAGCACATCAACAATTTCGTTGACCTGTACAATCACCAGGCCGTCCTTGAAGGCGGCGGCTTCCACAATCGTCGGCGTTTCTTCCGTATTGTACCCGGTATACAGATTGCCTTCGCGGTCAGCCCTGTCTGCAGCCACCAGAACCACATCCGGGATCAGATCGACGAAGAGGCGCCCGAATAATTCAAGATACGTATGAATGTCACCGAGCTTCAGTGTTCCATCCTCAATCATTTGGGCGACACGCAAGCTCTGGGAGCCGCAGTAAGAGAAGTCCAGTTTGCCCGCTATGCCTCGCTCGAAGATATCCAGATGCTCGGGTCTCGAGATGCTGGACATAATCATGTGCAGATCATGAACCTTCGCCGGGTCCACCTCCAGAAGCTTCTGGGACAGGAACGATGCCTGCTTCTGATTATCCCCCTCCAGAACTACCCGTGCGCCAGGCTCAATCAATGCCTCCATGAGTTCGACAATCCGCGAAGGATCGACGTATTTTCCATCCAGCCATTTCTGGACCTTGGTTAATTTCTCAAGCTTCTTATCGCGTTTTTGTGACCAGGAACGCTGCACCTTATTCATTCTTCCTGCCCCTTCCATTTTTTGATTAAATACTGCGTTGCTTCAAGTCCTACCTCATCCAGGGTAATCTGCCGGGTATCCGGGTGCGCTTGCTTCACCAGACGGGACAGCGTGTTTCCGGGAGGCATTTCAATGAAACAATCGGCTCCAGCTTCAATGCATACACTTGCCATGTCCATCCACCGCACCGGATAAGCCACATTTAGAGCCAGATCCTCGGCAATTTTCTCCTTGACCCGGATGATCCTGCCCGTATGGTTGGATAAGTAAGGAATCTTCGGCTCATGCAGCGGAACCTTTGAGATTAATTCTGATAACTCCTGGGATATACTTAACATCAGAGGAGAATGGGAGGGAATAGGTACCTTTAACAGCATAGTCTTAGCCGCTCCCAGTGCTCTGGCATGTTCAAAGGCAAGGCTGATTCCCGCAAGTGAACCTGAGACCGCAATTTGCTGATCCGCATTCATATTGGAGAGATACACCGGCGCCTCCTGGGTATGAGACAGAGCAACGGCTTGCTCCACTTCATTTCGCGTAAGGCCGATAATGACTCCCATCCCATAGCCCCGGTTGTAGGAGGAATCCATCAGATTGGCCCGCCGCCAAACGATTCGCAGCGCATCCTCGAAGGAGAGCGCCCCTGCAATTACCGCTGCCGGAAAAGCGCCTATCGAATGTCCTGCCACGAATTGCGGGGTAATACCCTGTTCCATCAGCCCGCCCGCCGCAGCGATTCCCTTAATGAACAACGCCGTCTGAATCCAGACGGTTGAAGCCAGCGCCTCTGCATCATCGCGCGGTTCTGTCCCTAAGACACTTGTTGCTTTTTTCACATACTCGGATACGTCTTGCAGCATACCGGGAATTTGTGAGCCTTGACCCGGAAACATAAATACTATATTCAGAATCACACCACCTTTAGCTTTGTGCGGATTCGAGCTAGTTACATTTACAATTGTATAGAGCAGGCATAACCCTGTACAATACATAGATGCATATATTATTGATAACCTGATGGTTATATAAAGGAGCCAGGTTCAATGGAACTTCTGCAGCTTAAGTATTTCCAAATCACGGCGAAATATGAGAACGTAACCAAGGCTGCGGGTGAGCTGTTTATTTCCCAGCCGGCGCTCAGCAAAATGATCAGAAATCTGGAGACAGAGCTAGGCGCTAAGCTGTTTGACCGCGAGGGGAAGCATATTGTACTGAACGCATACGGGAAGAAATTTCTCAAGCGGGTGGATCAGGCGATGTATGCCCTGGAGCAGGGCCTTACCGAGGTCAAGGATATGAAGCAGGTGAAGATTGAGATCATCACTCTTTATATCGCTGTAGGCTCCATGCTGCTGCCAAACATCGTGCGGCAATTCCGCGAGCGCTATCCGCATATCCGTTTCAACCTGACCCAGCATCAGGCCCAATTTAGGAAAGGTATCGCTTACGACTTCGCAATCACCTCCGAGATCATCGAAGGCAGCGAGCAAATTGTTCTGTTAGAAGAAGAAATATTGCTTGGCGTTCCTGTCTCTCACCCGCTTAGTACCTTCAGTACCGTAGCCTTAAAAGATCTTGAACATGAGAAATTCATCAGCCTGACCACCGGAAATGCACTGCGCAGAACTACAGACCGCTTCTTCGCCCATCTCTCTTATGATCCGGATATTGTATTTGAGAGCGATGATCCGGCTACGGTAAGAGGATTAATTCAGTCCGGTCTCGGCATCTCTTTTATCCCTTCCGTGCTGTGGAATAAGGTACTCACCGAGGACATCAGGTTAATTCCGATAAGCGAGCCACTTTGTATGCGTACCATCTATTTGTCCTGGTCTGCCGGGAAACCGTTCACGGACACGGAGAAGTCGTTCTTCGAATTCATCATCCAGCTGTTCAGAGATATCAGCTCGTCCCCGGAGCAGCGAATATCGAAGGGGGATTAAACGTGATTACCAGCATAGTGAGGATGAACTTGACCGGAGCAATAAACATGAGGATTTGTTTCCAGCTGCGGGTACTGCCGATCCACTAAGCTACATCTGAACAATTCAGGAACTCCATCTTCATCCGTTCCACGTTAACCGCGACTCCGGCTTGTAATCACGCAGTGAAACATTTAGCAGACATTCCCCCGGCATACGCTGGCATGGCAATCATCCGGTTACGGAGATTCTTATACCTCAGGTAAGGCTTTACCGGCTGCACATAATTACCGGAATGGATGAGGTGCACCGCAGCAGCCTCTGTTGATTGTGCAAGAGCAGCCCAATCCAGGCCTACTGCCCGCAGATCCTGGTCATTTAAATACAGCAACCTGTCTCCTCCTTCTACGGTCAAGGTAGGAACTCTTCATCTGCTACCGACAGCTCCGCTCCGAATTGGCTCTGCACCCAGGTGTCCGAGTATACCGTATCGAGATACCGTTCTCCCTTATCATGCAAGATGGCGGTGCAGACTGCGCCGGGAGGAATCTCCTCCTTAAGTTGCCGAATAGCAGCAAGCACTGCCCCGGAGGAAGCTCCGGCCAGAATGGATTCCCTGCGGGCCAGCGCCCGGCAGCCCTTCACCATATCAACGTCGGCAACATGCACAATCCGGTCTATCAGGTCCAGTCTACATAACGGGGGCACAATACCGGCACCCAGTCCAGGGAAGTGCCGCTTCTTCGGATGGCCGCCAAAAATAACGCTACCCTCTGCATCCACCGCCACAATCCGGGTCCGCAGTCCCTTGTCCTTCACGTATTCTGCCAGTCCGTTTATCGTTCCGCAGGTACTGACACTACAGAACAGGTAATCGACCTGCACCAGTTCCTTCACGATCTCCGGCATAGTCGTATCATAATGGGATAAATAGTTATTGGGATTGGCATACTGATTCGGCCAATAGCTGCCCGGTATCTCCTTGAGCAGCTGCTGCACACGCTTCAGCCGGGCCGGCAGGAATTCCCCGGTTTCGGGATCAGGGCGGTCAATGAAATCAATAGCCGCACCCAGGGCATTCAGCATCTGAAGATTCATCCCGGTGGTTCTGGCATCCACCACACTGATGAAGGTCATCCCCAGCTGCTTGCATATCATGGCCAGGCTGATGGCCATATTCCCGGAACTGGATTCAATAATAACGGTCCCCGGCCCGATAAGGCCTTCCTTCCACGCTTCCCGGATCATCCGCAAGGCTGGGCGGTCCTTTGCGCTTCCTCCCGGGTTCATCAGCTCCATTTTGGCGTAGACGCTGAACCCGCTGGCAGCAAACAGATTATCCAGCTTCAGGAGTGGTGTATGTCCGATGGCCGATAAAATCCCGCTGGTAAGCTGAGGCTCTGCCCGCTGCTCCACTGTCTGCGGCTCCGTTTGATCTTTCCGGTAATACAGCTTCTTGTTTTTCACCTGTCCGCCCGCAAGCTCCCTGTCATCTGCCGTCAGAATGACTTCAATATCGTCAAGCAGGTGATTTGCGATCATCAAACCAATCTCCGGGATGCATGCCCTGATCTCTTCCCTGATGACCGGAACGCAGGATGGAGCCGCCGACCTGCTCTGGATATACACAGATAATGCATTATGGCTGACCCCGACCCGGACCCTGGCCTGCTGAAGATGACGGTAGACCACCTGTTCAATATCGTAGATGCTGATTTTCTCCCCATGCTTCAGCTCACGGCCCACCCGTTTGACGATGGACTGGAAGCTCTGCCGCTCCACCCCGTCTACCTGTACAGTCCTGAAATCCCTCACAACATCATAGGTGACAAACCGGAGGGCTGGCAGCAGCTTACGCACGGATGAGGTAAGCACGAGAATTCCTTCGCCGCTTGCCAGCGGGTCGAGTCCTTCCCCTACGATCTCCGTTCCCACAGCTTCGGCAACGATGCCGTCAGCCAGCAGATACCGGCCCAGCTCATGCGAATAATAAGCAATCGTGCCGATTTCAATCGACCCGTACGTATCGGTAATATCCTGCGGCTTCAGGCCGAACAGGCGGGCCATGTTCTGCTGCCACTCGCGGGTAGCGATCTCGCCGACCAGAATGATTTTGCGGATTCCAAATGCCCGGGGGTCCTCCGCAGCATATACGATATGATCCAAGATAGAGGGCATGGTGTACAACAGGTCGGGCTGGAAAGCCTGAATACGCTCAATATGCTGTTCTACCGGCAACTCGAAGGGAATGGAGCTGTTAACCAGTCCCAGCCGTGCAAAAATAGCCAGCGCCGTATTCGCAGCATGTCCGGTCCCCATATCCGCCAGCGCCCTGGTACATCCGCTTCTCTGAAGCAATTCCCCGAACAGCCTGGTTTTGATATCGATATAATGCTGTTCATCCTCTTCCGAATAGACGATTGATTTACGCCGTCCTGTACTGGTGCCCAAGGTCCGGTAGACGGCAAGAGAAGCATCGGGTTCGTTATTATAATAATGAGTATCCAGCAGATCCGAAGTCATAAGGGGAAGCTGCTCCAGACTGTAATTCACGTGCTCATTGCCGATAAGATCCTGGTACCAGGGGAAGTACCTGATTACTTCGTTTACTTTATCCCGCCACTGCTCCGCCATTCCTTTCGACGCCTCCCGCACCGGTTGCCTGAACGCAGCCTCCCGGATGAATACCTTCAATAATCTATGTAATCATCTGCCTGTGTGTTCAGCCCCGGGGCATCCGCCCAAGCCAAATCCGGCTCTGTACCGTACTATAGCCTATTAGAGTCGATAGAACGGGGGAGTAGCATGAAGGAGCAAATCAGCCGAATATCCAATAAATTAACGAAGACAACGATACTGGCGAAGAAGTCTGAATTAAAGCGGCATATCCCGGAGACCCGAAAACTAAGCCGGAGAGTACTCCAGGCCATGCTGCAAAATCATCAGATGGTCTATATTAAGCCCTGCTGCGGCTCGTTAGGCGAAGGGGTCATAAGGGTTGAACAGCGGATACTGCGGAGCAATAGCGGCGCTGGCGGAAGCGAGGCTGATTCGGGGAACGCGCGGTCCTACCGCTATCAGGCAGGGACAAGGATAAGCACATTCAGTAATTATAACGAGGCCTATCAGTCCCTCTTGGCGGAGACCCGGGGCCGGACCTATCTGGTGCAAAAGGGCATCCGGCTGCTGACTTACGGCGGACGGCCTTTTGATATCCGTGTGATGGTGCAGCGTAATCTTCAGGGGAAGTGGGAGGCTACAGGAGCGGCGGGACGCGTGGCGCATCCGCAGAAGGTAGTTACGAATGGCAGCCAGGGCGGAACCATCTATCCGGTGGAGACGCTGCTGAAGGCTTACACCCGTTCCGAGAAGTGCAAGACTCTGCTTGCCCAAATGTACGGACTTGGCGTGAAGTGCGCCATCCAGTTAAGCTCTGCCTATCCCGGACTTAAGGAAATCGGCCTAGATTTAGCCTTGGACCGGCGGCTGACTCCCTGGATTCTGGAAGTGAACACCGCCCCTGATCCCTGCCCGTTCACCAAGCTGAAGGATACCCGGATGCTGAACCGAATCGTAAGATACGGCACAGCCTACGGGCGTACGTACAATCTGAAGTGCCAGAAGGCCAAGAGGGGCGTGTAGGTACAGCTTGCCCCATCCTTGCGCCCGGCCTCCTGGCCGAGCGCAAGCTTCAGTGGTCTTCCCGGTAAGCGCCCGGGGTGCTGCCGGTATATTTTTTGAACACCTTGTTGAAGTAATGCTTGTTCTCATACCCGACCCGGCGTCCGATCTCACCTACCGACAGATCCCGGTGGAGGCTTAGCAGCTTCTGCGCTTCCTTGATCCGGGTGGTATTCAGGTAATTGACGAACGTATCGCCGGTGACCTTCTTGAACAGGCTGCTAATGTAATTCGGATGAAGATGCATCAGCTCAGCCAGATGATCCAGGGACAGGTCATTCATGTAATTCAGCCGGGTATAGGCAAGAATCCGTTTGGCATGAGGCGGACAGTCCGTACTGTCCAGGGAGGGAAGATTCCGGCTCACCAGACTCAGCAGCCGGGCTACCTCCTCCTTATCCACCGGCTTCAGCAGGTAGTCCACTACCCCGTAACGGAGCGCCCGGCGGGCATATTCGAAGTCATCATGTCCGGTAAGAATAATGAAGCGCTCACATAAACCGTTCTCCTTCGCCTCCTCCATCATCTCGAACCCGTTTTTCTCCGGCATATGCAGATCGGTTACCGTCACATCCGGCATGTATTCCTTCATAATCTGAAGCGCCTCGAAGGCGTCACCGGCCTCGCGGATCTCAGCCCCGACCGGCGCGGCTCCGCCAATTACCTTCACCAGCCCTCCAAGGATAATCGGCTCATCGTCTACGATCAGAATTCTCATGCTTGCTCTGCCGCCCCTTTCGATAGGATGATGGTCAGGCAGGTCCCCTTGCCCTCCTCACTCTCAAGAACCAGCCGTGAGGTCCCGCCATAAAATGATTTAATTCGCTCGCTGACATTATACAGGCCCACGCCTCCCTCCGCCTCCTCCTGAGTCCTCACCTCTTCTCCGCGGGATAACCGGGCGCGAATAAGCCGCACCTGGTTCTCAGGAATGCCAATGCCGCTGTCCGATACACTGATTCGAATCTCATCCGCCGTCTCCTTCGCCTGAATCAGGATATGGACCGGCCGCAGCGTCACAGCAGCTCCGTGAATAATACTATTCTCAACCAGCGGCTGGAGGATGAATCTTGGACAGATCAGGTTCTCGGCAGCCACAGCGATATCGACCTCATAGGTAAGTCTTTTTTGCAGCCGCATTTTGTGAATATTGAGGTAGAAAACTACGGTCTCAAGCTCTTGGGAGAGAACGGTATGATCGTCCTGGGCGGACAGGCTGTAGCGCATCAGCTTGCCGAACCAGTAAGAGATCTCCGCCACTTCCTTGTCGTTGTTCGATTCGGCCAGCATGCGGATGGTCTCCAGCGTATTATAGAGAAAATGCGGCTTGATCTGGGCCTGGAGCACCTTGTAAGCGGCTTCCTTATTGCGCAGCTCGGCCCGGTGAACATTGTTGATCAGCTCATCCATGCGCAGAAGCATCGAATTATAGGTCTCAGTCAGGAAGCTGATCTCATCCCTGCGGCCCGGCTTATCTTCCTTGCTGATGGACTGCTTCAGATTATCATCATTCAGGTTGCGCATATGTCTGGCGAGCCGGAGTACGCGCTTCGTAATCGTTGATGCGAGTGTGTAATAGGCGAACGACAATAACGCAAGCAGCACCGCGAATGTCGTAATCATCACCAGCTCCTGGCTCCTGATCGAGCGGAACACCTCGGATACCTTGCCGATGACGGCGACACGTACGCCCAGTTCCTTCATATATAGCTGATTAACAATGACCTCCCGGTTAATGAAATAGGTCTGTGCTTCTCCCGAAGTCAGTCTGCTCCAGGTGGCATCGTCCACCGCTGCGGGGATACCTTCCCGCTCCAGCGGCTCGCCCTCTGCCGGCAGAAGCAGCGCGGTCCAATCCCCTCCGCCTGTTGCCCGGTAGAATTTGCGGATCAGCTCACTGCCAACCCGCAGCTCCAGTAGTCCCACAATCTCGGTAAAGTCATTATTATATATTTTCTGGTAGAATACCAGCGGGGGCGCTTCCACCTCAGGATCGGGAATGATCCATTTGCCCTGTCCCGGCCGCAGCATACGGGTAGCCTCGGCACCCTGTTCGTTCAGCGCCGATAGTTCGAGCAGCCGGTCAGTAATGGGCAGCACGCCCTGCTTGGTTATATAGATTCTGAACGTGTCGATCTCAGGACTGATATTAAGCGATTGCAGAATCACCGGATTGATATAACGGTTATAGGCATATACGCTCTCTGAGTCCGTCTCATAGCTGCCGTCCAGATAGTCGGTGACATACGGGTTGTACTGCAGCATACGCTGGGTGGAATCAATCCGGGCCAGATCCGCCTTCATATTGGCATAGGCCTGCTCCAGTATCTTTTGACGGCTCTCCACAAACTGGCTGCTTACACTGTCATAGATCTTACTATAATAATAGTAGCCAAACGTAACTACAGGAATAAAAATCAGAAAAATATACCCTACTATCATCTTGCGTACAATGCTCACGGCAGTCTGTCCCTCCGGTGCCCGACTTGTGTTCTCTCATCCTACCATGAACATGTAAAACCCGGTAGAGACAGGTCTCTACCGGCAGGATTTCGCTTACTTGAACAGTTCTTTCTTCTTCTGATAGGTCGCATTCGCCCAGTCGGTCAGCTTCTGCAGGCCGATGTTCTCTGCGTTCTTCAGCATATTCTCATAGGCTGCTACTGCGGCTTCCTCCGATTCAGCCAGATAGATTTTGACCTTCTCATTCTTGACCATCTCATCGATCTTGGTCTTAATGGTCTTCTCCTGTGAATCCGGCTGGGTCTGGATCAAGCCGAGCTCCGGCTTGTAGATACGGACCGCCTTCAGTTCCATCAGCGCCTGGGTCTTCTGCAGCTCAGGAACATAGGATAGCATACCTTCGGTAACCCCATCGTTATAGAGATACCACCATTTAATCCCGTTGCTGTTCACGAAATCGGCATCGGACGGATTGTATTTGAAATCGGGGTGGCCTTCTTCATTCCAGGTCCAGTGCACGCCCTCTACCCCGAACATCGTCAGCTTCTTGCCCTCGTCGCTGGCCAGATATTGCATGAATTTGATGGAGGCCTCCGGGTCCTTATTCTTCTTGGTGATGAAGGTTCCGGAGAAGCCGAGTCCTGAGCTGACTACCTTGGCATCCTTCGATAATACGCTTGGCAGCATCTTGAAGGAGAAGTTCCCCTGATTGCTCTTGATCTTGATGTTATCGGTATCTGCGGTGGAGACGGTGTGGCTATGGGCGAAGGCTTTACCGCCCGTAGCATATTGATCATCAATCTGGTCATTGGCCAGTGCGAAATTCTCAGCCAGGATATAGCCGTTGCGGTACAGGCTATTCATGAACTTGAAGAAGTCCAGCATCTTAGGCTGCCTGATCGCATATTCCACCTTGCCGTCCTGTTCATACCAGCCGTCGAGCAGGGTCTCCGTACCGAATTGGGCCAGGAAATACTGCTCGATCCAGTCCTTGTCCATGATCAGCGGGACCATCTCGGGATATTTCTCCTTGACCATGCCCAGCACCTTGACGAAATCATCCAGGGTCTTGATCGGCGGATTCCCCAGCTCTTTCAGAATATCCTCCCGTACCGCGATGCCCGGGTTGCCGTCGCTGCCTAACGAATATTTACTATTCGCCATCTCCTCCTGGGTAGCAAAGGAATTCCGCACGGTATAGAACTTGCCGTCATCCATGGTATGAATAGCGATCCGGGTCTTGTCAATCTTGAAATCCGGCGCATATTTCTCAATCAGCTCATTCCAGGAATATGACAGCTTCGAGTCGGATAACCGGTCTATGTTGGAAGAGGTGAACACCAGGTCCGGCAGGTCACCGGAGGCAATCATGAGCGGAAGCTGCTTATCATCGGTAGCGACCGTAACCTTGAGCTTCACTCCTGTCTTCTCGGTAATCATGTCAGCGACCGGGCCCTTCCATTCCGTAACCGGGTACCACGACGCATCGATGAAGAGGCTTAACTCCTTCACCTGTCCGGGCTTGGCCGGCGCATTCCCGCCTGCTGCGGCGTCCGGGCTGCCGGACGGGGCGGGCTGGCCGGTATTTCCCCCGTTACCGCCGCAGGCGGATAACACGACGGCCATTGAGAGTGCGGCTGCAACGATCTTGAAGCTTCTGCTTTTGTTCAAGCTAATCCCTCCATGATTGAATTAATGAGCTGTATGAGCAATGGAACATTTGAACACTGAAGCACTGGCCTAGCCTTTGACCGAACCCAGCATGATGCCATGTACGAAATACTTCTGCAGGAACGGGTACACACAGATAATGGGAACAATGGAAACGACCATTGAAGTGACCTGTAAGGAGAAGCTGGTCACACCCGCCGAGGCACTGTTGGCTACCGCCAGCGAATCCATCGGAGAGTTGCTCTTGTTGATGACCTCCATCATGCGGAAGGCCAGCGTACGCAGCTCCTCGGACTGGACGAAATAAGCCGAATCCAGCCAGGAATTCCATTGCCCGACCCCCATGAACAAGGCCATAGTTGCCAGCACCGGCGTTGAGACCGGCAGGATGATGCGGAAGAATATCGTAAGCTCACCGGCCCCGTCTATATGCGCAGATTCTTTTAGCTCAGCGGGAATTTCACGGAAGAACGAGATCGCAATGAGCAGGAAGAACGTGCTGAGCATGGACGGGATAATGTACACCGCAAAGGAATTTAACAAACCTAGTGAACGCAGGACTACATAATAAGGGATCAGTCCGCCGGAGAAGTACATGGCAAATACGATCACTGTGAAATAGACCTTGCTGAATAACAGATCTCGATGGGATAGACCGTAAGCGACGATGCTGGTGAGCAGCAGTCCGAGCAAGGTGCCGGACACCGTCCGCAGTACGGAGATCAGGAACGCCTTCACCCACTTGGGATCATCCATGAACACCCGGTAATTCTCCAGGGTAAAGTTCCGGGGCCACAGATACACACCGCCCAGCAGCGAGTCCGAGCCTTTATTGAAGGAAGCAATTAACACATAATAGAACGGATACAGCATCGTGAGCATAATAATGAACAATACCACATAGATCACGCTGTCAAAAACCAAATCCTTCTGCCGCTGACTCTTCAGCATAGCCTTCCCTCCTCTCTCTAAAACAGACTGGAGCCTGATACCCGCTTGGCAATATAGTTACTGGAGAATATCAGCGCTACCGAAATCACCGATTGAATTAAATCGATCGCCGCTGCATAGGAGAACCGCCCGTCGCTTAACCCCACCCTGAATGCGTAGGTCTGGACAATCTCAGAGGTTGGATTATTGATACTGTTGCCTAGCAGGTAGGCCTGCTCGAAGTTGGAGCCCACCAATCCGCCGCCGAGAATACTCCCGATGGTCAGCACCAGTACAACAACGATAGTTCCCTTCATCCCCGGCAGGGTGATATAACGGATTCGCGCCAGCCTTCCGGCACCGTCAATCTCAGCAGCCTCATACTGGGAAGGACTGATCCCCGATATCGCCGCCAGAAAAATAATCGTCCACCAGCCCATCTCCTTCCACACCGCACTCCCTACCGCCAGCCCCCAAAAGTAATTCGGACTGGTCAGGAAGGCCAGCGGCTCATCCGTGAAGCCCATCGCCATCAGCGCCTTATTGACTACACCGACATCGGCGGACAGGAAGGCATAGGATACGCCAACCACGACCACCCAGGAGATAAAATGCGGCAGATAGCTGATTGTCTGCACAAACCGCTTGAAGGCCATGTGCTTCACTTCGTTCAGCATGATCGCCAGCAGGATCGGCGCCGGGAAGGCGAAGATGACCTTCAGCAGACTAAGGACCAGCGTGTTGCGGACCAGCTTGCCGAATTGATAGTCATGGACGAATTCATCGAAATACCTCAGCCCGACCCAATCGCTGGTGAAGATTCCTTTGATGCCGCTGGAGATGCTGTAATCCTTGAACGCCATCAGAATACCGAACATCGGAGTATACGCGAAGATCAACAGATAGATCATGCCTAGCCCGACGAACACATGCAGTACTTTCTGTTTTTTAAACCGCTTCCATAAAAACGACCGCCGGCCGCCGCCGGTTCCGAGACTTCTTGGCTGTGTTTCCAATTCCATATGCGCTCCTCCCTCGTACCTTTAGTTTACCTGCAAGCCCGGGGACGGCGTAAGCCAACATTCTTAAGAAAGCGTTGTCATTTTTGAATACGCTTCCTTTGTTTATTTGTTGTATTCGTCTTATAGTATAGAAGACAGACTTAAGATTTGAACTTGAAGCTTGGTCGTCACTGCGGTGAACATTTGGACTTCCGGCCGCTACCGCTACTCCAGTTCCAAATTTCCCCTCCGCTTCTTTTCGCTTTTCGTTAATTTCTTTAGTGCTTCTAATAACAGAAACTCTAAGATGAAAGATACAGGTGCCAACTATGAACTCTAGGGAATACGGACTTGGCGAGGGTCCAATGGTTAAAGGGAACGGGTACAAGCCCCCCAATCTGCACAGATGGGGACCCGGCGTCCGTGATGTATATGCGCTGCATTATATCGTGAGCGGCAGAGGTTACTTGAAGACCGGCCAGGCGGTACACCCTGTGGAGACGGGTGAGAGCTTTATGATTTTTCCGCAGACGGAGGTGTATTATTATCCTGATCCGCAGGACCCGTGGGCGTATTGCTGGATTGAGTTCAGCGGGGCGGAGGCTCTGCGCTTACTTGCCATGATTCATATCTCACCGGACCAGCCCGTTGTAACGGCTGCCCCGAAGGATTTCAGGGCTATGTTCGATCAGGTCAAGGGGTATCAACAGGAGCCGTATGCACGGGAGCGCTCGGATGCGGCGCTTCATCTGCTGCTGTCGTATTACATGGAGTATTATCCGAGTGAGCAGGCCAGTCTCAAGAAGGACTATGTAGGGTCAGCGAAGGCCTATATTGAGAGTAACTATTGGAAGTCTTCCTTGTCGGTGCTGGATGTGGTGGAATATGTGTCGATTGAGCGCAGTTACCTGTTCCGGCTGTTCAAAAAAGAGACGGGCACCTCCATCTCCGGCTACCTGACCACCGTGCGCATCCGGCGGGCCTGTGAGCTGCTGGCGGAGTCGCGGTTGTCGGTGAAGTCGTTGTCTTACTCGGTCGGCTACCACGACCCGTTGTACTTCTCGAAGATATTTAAGAAGGTTACTTCTTACACGCCTTCACAGTACAGGAAGGTGTATAGGGAGGGGGAGCTTTCCCTTCCTGCGGCGGATGGCGGGTGAGCTTGGCGGGTGCGGGGACACTTACTTGTGCAGGTGAGTGATGGCGGGCGCAATGTGATCGGTTTTTCGATTACATTTCCATCCACGCCTCCCGTCCGGCCCATTGTAATCGGTTTTTCGATTACATTTCCATCTACGCCTCCCATCCGGCCGACTGTAATCGGTTTTTCGATTACATTTCCATCCACGCCTCCCGTCCGGCCGACTGTAATCGGTTTTTCGATTATATTTCCATCCACACCACCCGTCCGGCCGATTTTAATCGGTTTTTCGATTACATTTCCCTCCATGCCTCCCGTCCGGCCGATTGTAATCGGTTTTTCGATTACATTTCCCTCCACACCACCCGTCCGGCCGATTGTAATCGGTTTTTCGATTACATTTCCATCCGCACCACCCGTCCGGCCGATTTTAATCGGTTTTTCGATTACATTTCCATCCGCACCGCCCATCCGGCGCAATGTAATCGGTTTTTCGATTACATTCGGTGACGCTGTTTTTTAGACCAAATCTGGGCTTTGAATGGTGCCTATATACTCGTAGTATGTAACTCGCGGAGAAGTCCCTCTCGCTACAGGGCGGAATTTCCCCTTATCCACCAGCATACGGCTGTATTTAATAATTGTGGTGTAGTGTAATTCAAGCTCTCTCGCAGCATCAACGGGACGAAGGACACGATAGTTACGGATAGCTAACCTCATCAAATCCCGTTCAATTCTGGAATAGGGTTTCTCTGTGCTTCTATTAGCAGTTCCTGCCAACAAGTAAGGAGACAGCATGTTCCGCAGTGTGGAAAGGACAAATGACGGATTCTCTTTCATCTCATCCAGCTAGATATAGAGAACCATGTAGTCCTGTGATTGCAGGAAGAGGCCGCGATTCAAGTCCATCCGGTATTTGCTCCGGTCCGTACCATGCGATCCGTAATCCATGATCTCAAATGCAATACGCGAGGAAACGGCCTTCCACAATAAATCGATAAAATAGGATCTACCGCGCCAGTCCTTAACTTCATATTCCGGATGGAGTCCGTGAAAATGTCCGGTAAGTGGCCACCACACACATTCAACGAATAAGCGGTTACCGTAACTATGGCCCCGCTTAAGTGCATCGAGCCGCTCCCCCTTTCTTTGTTTCAAATGCTTGCTTAACCACTGGTCATGTTCTTCTGTAAATCCCACTTTAATTCCCCCGCTCTGCAATGAGATTAATCTCTAAACGCACAAAACCCCGCCTCCTTCTACAAGAGAAGGGAGCGGGGCATCCTTTGCCACGTTTAATATATCTATTTCTAGTGTGCCACTTTTGGTCAGCGAACGCAAGATAAAGATCACTAGGAGCCTTACGTCCATCTGCAAACGCACATTGTGTTCGGATTTTCGACTATATTTCGCCCGCACGCCTCCGCACTGCCCATTGTGTTCGGTTTTTCGCCTACATTTGGCCCGCCCACCTCCGCACTGCCCAATGTGTTCGGTTTTTCGGCTACATTTGGTCCACGCCTCCGCACTGCATCCCACCAAAAAAAGGCTGCTCCCGGCGCGTAGTGCGCCACGGAGCAGCCCTTAAGTAATGCTTTTAGTACATACCGCGTGCTTACCTCACCTTACTCGGCCGGAACGGGTTCCAGCACGGGCTGGAGATCCAGTTGCATGTCTGGCTCAACCACACTGTCCGGCTGGATCACGCTGTCGGTGATGTCCTGGGTGTCGGTGGTTTCCATCAGGGCCGAGGAGCCGCCCAGGTATTGCTTCAGCCACTTCATCGCCGGGCGCTCTGTGCCGTTGGAATTCACCAGATGGGTGTTGGCTGCCCAAGTCTGATTCTGGATGTAGCCCCACAGGGTTACGCCCTTAACGGAAGGATGGTTCCAGAGCACAGGGAATTTCTGTTGGTATCTGGCAAGCTGGGTGTTGTCATCACCGGTAATATCCAGCTCGGAGACATAGATTGGCAGGCCTGTTGCAGCAAGCTTATTCAGTACAGTATTCATGGTGCTCACACTTACGTTATCCATATTGAAATAGTGGCACTGAATACCAATACCATCGATCAGTCCTCTGGACTTCAGGTGATTGATAATGGTCACATACTTATCGGCCGCACTGGGGTCACCGATAATGCCATATTCATTGATGAGCAGCTTGGAATTCGGGAACGCCGCCCGGGCTTGCTGGAAGGACCAGATGACCCAATCCCAGCCGGTGCTTCCGTCACCGCCGATGGCATTACGGTACGAAGGCTTGGCATGAAGCGGTTCATTGACAACATCCACGAAGGCTGACTTGGCCGAATAACGCTGCCCTGCCTGAGTAATGAACGAGCTGATCTCCGCCTTCTGCTCCGCTGCCGGTAAGCCGGCAACCCAGTTAGGCTCCTGGCTTCCCCAGACCAGGGTATGGAACTTGAACGGGATGTTTTTGCTAATCGCATAGTTATAGATCATGTCCGCATTGCCCCAGTTCATCTGGTTGCGGTTGCCTTCAATCGCTCCCCATTTGGTGCCGTTCTCAGGGGTGACCTGATTCCAATAGGTGGTGAAGTTGCTGGGAGCACTGCCTGCAATAATATTCCCCAGGAACTTCGATCCGTTGGTAATTGCTGCGCTGGCATTGCCTGCCATCACAGAGGTGAGCAGGACACTCGCTAAGGCGAGCCCGCCCACAACCTTCTTGATTCTATTCTTCAATTGTATACATCTCCTTTTCGAATTGGGTTCAAATTCAAACAAGCTATTCCAGACGCAGATAATCAAAATCCGCATAGCCGCCCGCTGACTTCGTCGCATAATTAAACAGTGCAAACCGGTAGCCCATAAAGTGAGGCAGCGTATAAGACATCTGCAGCGTATTCCCTATGGATGTCCAGTTGTTGCCGTCCAGACTATAGGAGAAGTACGCTTTATCTGTCTGATTGGTGAAATCGCAGAGCACCTTCAGATAGACTCTGTTCTGGCTGAGCGGCACATTAGCCACTTGAGTCATGGACCCGGAGCTGGCATTGACCATCACAATGGATTTGGAATTGCCGGACATCTTCACGCCGACGAAGCCGTATTTCGCCTGAAAAGCAGCCAGTCCGGCAACGTCCCCGTCCTTCATCCCGCCCGTCTCCAGGGCCGTGACGCCTGTGCTTTTCGGTCCGAACGTCCGCTGGGTCAGCGTGTTCCGGGCATCCAGCAGACTTGTGCTTACCTTGCCGGTCGTCAGCCGCATGAAGCCTTGGCGCTGAGTCAGCGACCACTTCGAGTTATCGGGGTTGTGGTTCCACTGCCAGACCTTAGCCAGCCCTGAGCCTGAAGAAGGTGCTGTGAACTCGTCTGACGCGTACACCTTCTTCACCGGATACCCTTCGGCAGGCAGGTTCAGGGTCCGCGGCGCCTTGCCCCCGTTTCCGAAGACCGGCCAGTTTCCGGACCAGGTTACCGGTACCAGATACGGCATCCGCCCGACCGCCCCGCTGTCTCTGAAGAGCATCGCGTACCAGGAGCCGGATGGCGTGTCCACGATTCCGCCCTGGGCAATGCCCGAGTCGTTAAGTGACACCTGCCCCGTATAGCCTCCAGTTAAGCTGGTGGAGCGGTAAGTCAATTGGGTGCGTCCGCTTCCCGAAGGCCAGCAGATCAGGAACACATAATAATAGCCGTTGATCTTCTGGATATGCGCACCTTCGGCCTTCACGATGAAGTTCGAACCGGCAATATTGCTGGAATTCGGGATGATGACCTGACTGATTCCGCCAGACTTAATGGCCTTGGCATCTGCCGTCAGCTCAATCAGGCTGATATTATCCACTCCGTACACCAGGAAGACCCGCCCATTGTCGAACAACAGCGACGCATCGTGATAATAGCTGCCCAGGACCGATGAGGTCCAGGGGCCATTTTCAATATTCGTCGTCTGATAGATATAAGTCCGGCCGGTAGAGTTGGACCCGAAGGACACATAGTAGATCCCGTTATTGTACCGGATACTGCTGGCCCAGGAACCCTTGCCATACTCATTCTGTCCGTTGTTCAGGTTCTGGGCATCCCCGTTCGCATACGTATCGTAGACATAGTTCACGATTTCCCAGTTCACCAGATCATAGGACTTCATGATAGGGACTCCGGGGGTCATATGCATGGTGGTACTGGTCATGTAATACACATTGCCTACCCTGATGACATCATTGTCCGGGGCATCGGCATAGATAAACGGGTTGGTGAAGGTCGCCGCCGCAGCCGTAGAAGGATTGAACAGGATGCCAAGCATGAGCGAAATTGCCAGCAGGTACAGCCCTGCCTTTTTAGCCATAATCCCATTCCTCCCGCCCCATTGCCTCGTCACTGGCTCCATTCAATATAATCCACATAGGCATCCCAGCTTCCATTGTCCGTGGTTACGACCAGCTTGACCTCCTGATTGCCGGTGGCGTGGGCCACGTTGGTCAACGTCTGTACCGAGGGCGTTGTGCCGCTGAAATTGAAGGAGCCAACGTTCACACCGCCGATCAGCAGATCCACCCGCGCCGTAGAGGAATTGTTAGAAGCCCCCCGGACCGAGAAGTTATGCGTACCATAGGCATAATATTGATTGAATGCAGCAGCGTCATCATTCCCGTACAGCGCCACTCCGCTGAAAGGGGAAGTGATCTTGCCCGCATAGGTCCCGCTGAGCGTCATGTCCTCCGCTTCCACCTTGCTCACCGGAGGAGGCGTCGTGCCGCCATCACCGCCCGTAGAGAACTGCCAGTAATCGAAGTTGAACAGATTGCCGGAGCCTGATCCGGTGAAGACCAGATAGAGTCTGTGTACCCCTGTCGCATTGCTGACCGTAGTCTGTACTTCCTGCCAGGACTGCGCTCCTCCTGTAGAAGGAACATTCAGCGTGCCGACCAGCGGGCCGGTTGCACTGTCGAGCCGGATTTCGATTTTACCGCCGCCTGTGGCGGAAGCCACATTCGCCTTGAAGCTGGAAGCGCTGGAGGAGCCGAAATCGGCATTGCCCACAGCAACCCAGTCTCCATTGTTAATATTGGTCACATTCATATTGCTGACAGGACCGCCCGCAGCCTGCGTACGTTCCGTTGTAATGCCTGCATTCCAGCCGATCGTCTCGGCTTCCACCCGGGTGTACGGATTGAGATTGGCAATCTGGGCAATGCCCGCCATGTCTCCCTGAACCTCCTGGATGGTTCCGTTCGAATTATGGACCAGCTTGTTGATATGCGGAGAACGGTAGCCTTTGCCGTCACCAAGGACAGCCTTCGCCACAGTCTGGGCGTGATAGACTACGTACCATTGGTTGTTGAAGTTAAATACCGCATGGTGGTTGTTGCCGCCTACCCCGAAGAAGGTGTAAGGATTCTTCAGGAAATGTCCGGTGTACGTAAAAGGTCCCATCGGACTGTTGCTGACCATATACCCGATTTCGCCTGCCGGATAGGCAGCCGGGTGCGTGCCGGAGAAGTTGAAGCAATACGAGTAATAATATTTGCCGCCGTACTTGTGGATGCCCGAATCCTCAAACATATAAGGAGCATCAATAGTGGATGCGCTTCCAACAATGCTGGTCATATCCGCACCCAGTCTCAGCACGCGGGCTGTCTTGGGACTCGCGATGGATGCCGGGTCCGAAGTGTTGGGGATGCCCCCGCCTGCATACAGGTAGCCGCTACCGTCGTCATCGACCAGCACCGCCGGGTCAAACAGCCAGGTCACCCCGGACATTCCCGGTGTACTTCCTGTCACCAGCGCTTTACCGAGCGGATCGGACCATGGGCCAATCGGAGAGTTGGCTGTCAGTACCCCGATGCCTGACGCCCCGTTGGCGAAGTACAGGAAGAACTTGTCCTGTCCGTTGATTTTCTTCACGGCTGCTGAAGGTGCCCAGGAGAGCGAGGCCCATTTGGCAATACCCGCAGAACCATTGACATTATTGGCTCCGGCAACCGGGATGGCGCCATGGTCTGTCCAGTTCACCATATCTGCCGAAGAGATGACATTAATTTTGTTCAGTGCGCTGAAATCATTATCCTTCACGGTTCCGTTGCTGTTATAGACATAGGCATCACTCGACATATAGATATAGACTCTTCCGTTATACGTCAATGCGAAGGGATCGGCACCCAGCTTGTGGTCCATCAGCGGATTGGAATTTCCCGGCTGTTTGGCTGTGGCATTCCCTGCCGCCTGAGCAGACAGCATAGGCAGACAGCCCAGCAGCAGAACAAAGGTGATCGCAAGCACCGAGAGCTTTTTGAACATCGGCATTCTCCTCCATTACAATTTTTTGTAAACCCTTTCAATCGGATGCGTTACTTATGCCGGAAGCTCACAATCCTCCCCTCCTATTGAATTACTTGAATGAATCTACTAATATTTGTTATTCGAGATCATCTTAATATACTTCTGCCCAATGAACAATGTAGATTTTTGTTTGAAAAGTTGAAATTTTTTGGTTTTTTTGTCTTAATATTTGCGGTTGTTGATCTCTATTACAGCCAGCTCCTGGGTGTATATATCCTCCGGGGTCACCATCCGCTTCGGCAGGGTCCGGCCGGCCATAATCTCCTTCACGGCCTGCATGAGCAGAGGCCCGAGCAGCGGATTACATTCGACCACCGCGTTGATGCTTCCCGCCACCATCTGCTCGAATGCCCGCCGCGTCCCGTCCACCGACACAATGATTATATCCTCCCCCGGCACAAGCCCGGCCTCCTTAATGGCCTCTACCGCGCCGATCGCCATATCGTCATTGTGGGAATAGAGTACGCGGGGCCACTTCTCCTTCGGCTGCTGCAGGAAGGCCTTCATCACCTCATGACCACCGCTGCGCGTGAAATCCGCCGGGGCGCTCAGGGTAATCCGCAGGTTCGGCTGATCCGCGATCAGCTTGCGGAACCCGCGCCCGCGGTCGATGGACGGCGTTGAGCCTACGGTTCCCTGCAATTCGGCAATGCGGATCTCTTCGCTGTGATGGCGCATCTTGTCCCTCACATACTTGGCCGCCTTCACCCCTTCTTCGTAGAAGTCAGAGCCGATGAACGTGACATAGAGCGAGCTGTCCGGTACATTCACTGAACGGTCCAGGATAATCACCGGAATTCCGGCCTGCTTAATCTCCAGCAGAATTGGCTCCCAGCCGGTCTGCACCACAGGCGCAATGGCGATCACATCGACCCCGCTGCGGATAAAAGAGCGGATGGCCTCGAACTGCTGCTGCTGATCCTGCTCGGCGTTCTTCAGCAGCAGCGTAATCCCCGCCTCCCCGGCGGCTTCGCGGATCGAGGCGGTGTTCGCTTCCCGCCAGGTACTCTCCGACCCGAGCTGGGAGAAGCCCAGCACGATAGGCTTGTTGTCGTCGGCACTCTCCGCTGCGGATGGCAGCAGGCCTGTAAGGGCCGCAGGTGAAGGCTCGGACATGGGAATCGACTGTGGCCCGCTGTTATTCCCGCCACCCGTGCAGCCGCCCAGCAGCAGCAGTACTAAGACGAAAAGCAGCAGCACTAGGCACCCTTTTACTGTTCGCAACCAGATCCCCCCTTCCGTATGATAGCGATTACAATTATATAGCAAGTGGAAACGGCTTTGCCATCCTTTTAAAGGACGGTACCGTTTCGGCGAGAAATAGAAGGATAATGTATAGCGTGAAACATATACATTCTTATATTTCAAAAAAATGGAGAGACAAGTATAATTTGTCTCTCCATGCGGAGTGCTTATTCTTTTAAAGTCAGCCGCCTGGAGCTTAGCACCCGCTGCAACAGGATGAAGATGAACAGCAGCAAGCCGATGACGATCTTCGTCCACCAGGAGCTGAGTGTGCCCTCGAAGCTGATAATCGTCTGAATCACGCCTTGAATAAGTACACCGAAGAAGGTACCCAGCACATAGCCTACACCTCCGGTCAGCAGTGTGCCGCCAATGACGACCGCCGCGATCGTATCCAGCTCGAAGCCGACGGCATGCAGCCCATACCCCGACAGCATGTAAAAGGTGAACACCACGCCTGCCAGCGCCGAGCATAGCCCGCTAAGCGTATAGACCAGCACCTTGGTTCTCGCCACAGGCAGCCCCATCAGCAGTGCCGATTGCTCACTGCCCCCAAGGGCATACACATTGCGCCCGAACCGGGTATAGTGGGCCGTGAAGATAGCGGCTGCTACGACAAGTATAGCGATAACCGCGCTGATGGAGAGGAAGCTGCCGCCCGGCAGCGGAATTCGCGTCTGCGCCATGGCGGTATAGAAGGTATTATCAATAGTAATGGTATCGATGCTGATCACATAGCATAAGCCCCGGGCCAGGAACATTCCGGCCAGTGTGACGATGAACGGCTGGATGGCGAAATAATGGATAATCGCCCCCATGACCGTGCCGAATACGGCCCCCATCAGGAGTACCAGCGGGATGACCACGGCGGGCGGCCAGCCCTGCTGCTGCACGAGGCTTGCCGAGACCATTGTGGATAACGCAATTACCGAGCCGACCGACAGATCGATGCCGCCGGACAGAATAACGAACGACATGCCCACCGCCGTGATTAGCAGAAAAGCATTGTCCACCAGCAGATTCATCAGCACCTGGAGAGAGAAGAACCCGGTGTACCGGAAGGAACCGGCGGTGAACATGACGATGAACAGCAGAATGGTGACAACGATCGGAATATACTTGCGGTTAAGAGACATGACGGCTCATCTCCTTCTCAGCGGGGTAATGCCGCGACTTCCAGCGGGCGGCAATCGCGGCGCGGAAGGTATCCGACTGGATCAGGCAGACGGCCAGGACGACACAGGCCTTAACAACCAGCGTAATCTCCGGCGGGACGCCGATCATGTAGATGGTGGTGGTCAGCGTCTGGATGATCAGCGCTCCGATCACGGTGCCGGTAAGATAGAAGCGGCCGCCGTTCAGCGACGTCCCGCCGATGACCACGGCGAGAATAGCGTCCAGCTCATACCAGAGACCGGCATTATTGCCGTCAGCGCTGGAGACATTCGAGCTAAGCAGCAGGCCGGCGATACCGGCGCATAAGCCGCAGAACACATAGACAGACAAGATAACTAAGTGGGCACGGATGCCGGACATCTTACTGGCGGCCGGATTGCAGCCCACCGATTCGATGAACAGGCCGAGGGCCGTCCGCCGGGTAAGCAGCAGAGCGATCACCAGAACCAGAGCTACGACAAAAATAGAGAATGGCAGCGCCGCCAGTGAACCGGACCCGATGTACGCATACTTGGTGCTGGTTACCGTAATAATCTGTCCGCCGGTAATGAGCTGGGCGATGCCTCTTCCCGCAACCATCAGAATCAGCGTGGCAATAATCGGCTGAATCCCGGCCCCGGAGACCAGCAGTCCGTTCCAGGCCCCCAGCATCAGGGACAAGCCTGCGGCGAGCAGCACCGAGGTCAGGATCAGCCCCAGACTGTTCTGATCCGCTGCTCTGCTGATGCTCAGACAGGCGATGGCGCCTGAGATGGCTACTATGGAACCGACCGACAGGTCGATCCCCTTGGTAGCCACTACCAGCGTCATCCCGATAGCTACCAGAATCAGCGGGGCACCGAAGTTCAGAATATCGATCAAGCTGCCGTATAAATGCCCGTCATGGACGGTGATCGAGAAGAAATCCGGCGAATAACACAGGTTGAACAGCAGCAGTGCAGCCAGAACGCACAGCGGCCAGAATAAGTGATGCTTCATTATTGAGCTCATGATCGGTTCAGCCTCCCGCAATCGCCTGCATAATCTGCTGCTGCCTCATGTCCTTCTCTGAAATTTCCTTCACCTTGCGGCGGTCGCGCAGAATGGCGATCCGGTCGCTGACCCGCAGCACCTCCTCCAGCTCCGAGGAGATGAACAGGAACGACATCCCCTGCCGGGAGAGCGTCAGCACCAGCTTCTGAATCTCTGCCTTGGCTCCGATATCGATGCCCCGCGTCGGCTCATCGAGGATGAACAGCTCCGGCTCCGTCAGCAGCCAGCGGGCCAGCAGCACCTTCTGCTGATTGCCGCCGCTGAGGTTCTTGATCAGCTGGTCCGGGCTGGGAGGGTTGATATTCAGCATGCGGATGTATTCTCCGGCCAGCTCCTCCTGCCGCTTGCGCGGGATCGTCTTGAACATCCCGTCCTTGGCCTGGAGCGCCAGAATAATGTTCTCTCTTACTGTCAGATCGCCGATGATCCCCTCGGTCTTGCGGTTCTCCGAGCAGAAGGCGATCCGCCGTCCTATGGCTTCCCGGGGGGAGTGCACCCCGCCGCCAGTTGACGGCAGGATCACTTGCCCGAAGTCCGGCTTGTCGGCACCGAACAACAGGCGTGCCGCCTCCGTCCGCCCGGAACCCAGCAGCCCGGCCAGTCCGACGACCTCTCCCTTACGGATATTCAGGTCGAACGGCTCGATTCCGCCCCGGCGGCCCAGCCCTTCCGCCCTCAGCAGCTCTTCGCCCAGGCTGTTCTTGTCCTGTGCCGCAAGCGTTGGCAGCTCATCCAGCAGATTAAGCTCCTTGCCGATCATTTTGAGTACGAGATCCAGGCGGCTTAGCTCGTTCGCCATGTATTCACCGACCAGCTCGCCGCCGCGCAGAATAGTGACCCGGTCGGAGATTTCATACATCTGGTCCAGAAAATGCGTCACAAACAGGATCGACAGCCCCTCCTGCTGAAGCTTCCTCATAATGCGGAACAGCTGATCCACTTCGTTCTGATCCAGGCTTGAGGTCGGCTCATCGAGAATCAGCACCTTCGCCGAGATATTCAGCGCTCTGGCAATGGCAACCAATTGCTGAACCGCTACAGAGTAGCTCTGTAGAGGCAGGGTGACGTCAATGTGCAGATTCATCCGTTCCCGGAGCAGCTCCGCTGCCCGCAGGTTCATCTGCTTCCACTGGATGCAGCCGAACCGCCGCGGCTCCCGGCCGATGAAGATATTCTCAGCCACGGTCAGGTTGGGGCACAGATTCACCTCCTGATACACGGTGCTGATGCCCGCAGCCTGCGATTCCTGCGGGCTGCGCATGGAGATCGCTGTGCCTTCCATCTCTACAAGGCCCTCGTCAATCGAATAGACGCCGGTCAACACCTTGATCAAGGTGGACTTGCCGGCGCCGTTCTCGCCCATCAAGGCATGAACCTCGCCGGGGAACAGGCGCAGACTCACATCTGTCAGAGCTTTCACCCCCGGAAACCGTTTATGGATCCGGGTCATTTGCAGTATGGGCTGCTGTGTGCTCATAGCTATATCCACTCCTTCTTCTCCATAGACAACCGCTCCGGCGGTTCAAGGACCGCCGGAGCAAGTTTTCTACCCGACTTACTGATTAATACTGGCGGCTAGGCAAAGCTTCCTTGGCCTGCTCGGAAGTGAAGGTTGTCTCCTCGGTCACGATCCGGGCCTCTACCGGCTTGCCGTCGACCACATCTTTAACTACCTGCATCAGCTGAGGTCCAAGCAGCGGGTTGCACTCGACGATGAAGTTGATTTTACCTTCACTGGCCGCCTGCATGCCGTCCTTCACGGCATCGACAGAGATAATCTTGATATCCTGGCCCGGCTTCAGACCTGCTGCTTCAATCGCCTGAATCGCCCCCAGCGCCATATCGTCGTTATGGGCATACAGCACATCGATATCCTTATTGGCCTTCAGAAAGGCCTGCATGACTTCCTTGCCCTTGGCGCGGGTGAAATCGCCGGTCTGTGAAGCAATGACCTTGAGGTGCGGGTTATCCTTAATGGTCTCGGCGAAGCCTGCCATCCGGTCATTAGCCGGAGCTGAGCCTGTAGTTCCCTGCAGCTCTACAATGTTAACGTCCTCGGAAGCGTCCTTATACTGCTCAGTCAGCCACTTCCCTGCCTTGCGGCCTTCTTCCACGAAATCGGAGCCCAGGAAGGTAACATACAGTGAGGTATCCTTGGAATCCACCGCACGGTCTGTCAGAACAACCGGGATGCCCGCAGCCTTAGCCTCCTTCAGCACCGTATCCCAGCCGGATTCTACTACCGGAGAGAAGGAGATGACATCGACCTTTTGCTGGATAAAAGAACGCAGTGCCTTAATCTGATTCTCCTGCTTCTGCTGGGCATCCGAGAATTTCAGCGTGTAGCCTGCTTCCTTGGCTGAATCCTGAATGGACTTCGTATTCGCGCTGCGCCAGCCGCTCTCCGCCCCAACCTGTGAGAAGCCGAGCGTGATGTCCTTGGCCTCTTTGGTGGCATTGGCCGCCGGCGCCTTCGTTGCTGCACTGTCTGTCTTACCCGCATCCGCCGCCGTGTTCCCGCCGTTATTGCTGCTGCATGCCCCTAACAGGGTCATGGACAGGGTCAGGGCCAGCACAGCCCCCACTTTTCCAAGCTTCTTCATATCTCCTTATTCCTCCCCCTTGACGTTCACCTTGTTCCGGTGTTGTGCCCATTATAGAACGCTTACAGAAGAGCATTATACGGGCAGCCTTTGGCGTTTACTTTCTAATTTTGGGTTTATTCCCTCCGAATAGGTATTTTGGTGTACTTTTTTATTCAAAAGGTGGATATTTTGTTTGCGCTTTCTTTTTTGTTTCGGTATTCCAATATTTGTTATAAAATAGAGTTAGGAACGGCATCTACTCTACTTGTGAAAGGGAATTCCCGATAATGCGGATTACACGCTGGATCTCCTCCAGTCTTAGAGCCAAACTGCTGGCTTTGTTCATAGTGCTGTCCACCATACCGCTGATTGCCGTCGGCCTCATTTCCTACCAGAAATCCTACCAATCCATTTCCAGTCACAGCAAGGCTTCAAGCATGCTTCAGGCCGAAATGCTGGGAACGAATATGGACAACCTGTTCAAGGATACCGAGCGTCTGCTGGAGCTTAGCAATAATCCTCAGGTCATCCACTTTCTGTTCTCACAGTCGGAGACCTATCAGGAGGCCAAGGACATTCTGCAGACCTTCACCCTCTACCGGGACACCTACAAGTATGAGAATGTGCTCAACATCAGCCTGATTAATCTGTACGGCAAAGGCATCAGCGAGCGCCGGGGAATCTTCCAGTCGGCTAGCAACCCGCTGCGCAATCCGCATTTTCAGGCGTTATCCCAGCATCCGGAGCTGATCCTCCGGGTGCCCCCGCCGCTGATAACCGGCTATGACCGGGTGGACGGATTCACCTACGGGGACGAGGGCGTGATCTCGATTATGACGGCGGTCAAGCAGCGGATTACGCATGAGGTCATCGGTTATATCATCGTGGATCTGAGCGATTCCTTCATTAAAGAGTTCTGCGACAAGGTGACGATCGGCACTACCGGATTCTTCTACCTGCTGGACGAGCAGAACAATCCCCTCTATGTTCCTCCTGTGAGGGCGGGAGAACTTGCCGTTATTCAGGACAACCTGATTCCTGCGGGGGAACGCGGCAGAAGCGGCAGCTTCGTGCTTCAGACGGGCGGACCGCCCCGGTTCATCGTCCATACCTCCTCGCTGGCAACAGGCTGGACGATTATCGGCATAGCCCCGCTGCAGGAGATCGTGGCCGAGGCGAACCGGATCAGGCAGCTGATTATTGTGAGCGTGGCCTTAAGCATTATTTTTGCGATCACGCTCCATTATCTGTTGACCCGGCGGCTAACCCGGCCCATCCAGCTGCTCCAGCACAAGATGCGCCTGACCGCAAGTGGCTATCTGGAAGCCAAAGTCAAGCCGGACGGTACCGATGAGATCGCCGATCTCGGGCAGAGCTTCAACATTATGGTGGAGCAGATCAAAGAGCTGCTGGCCCAGAGCATCCGTAAGCAGCAGCAGCTGCAAAAGGCAGAGCTGCGGACGCTTCAGGCGCAGATTAACCCTCATTTTCTATATAACACGCTGGATTCTATTGTCTGGATGGCGGAAGCGGGGAATCACGATGGCGTGATCCGGCTGGTGAAGGCGTTATCCGCGTTCTTCCGGCTTAGCCTCAACAACGGGCGCGACTGGATACAGATCCGCTCCGAGCTTGCCCATGTGCAAAGCTATCTGATTATCCAGCAGATGCGCTACCATGACATCCTGGAGTTCAAGCTGGAGGTGGCGGAGGAGCTGCAGGAGTATCCGATTCTGAATATGACCCTGCAGCCGTTGGTCGAGAACGCCCTGTATCACGGAATCAAGAATAAGCGGGGCATGGGACTGATCCGCATCGGCGCGTACACCGACGGAGGCTCCATTATGCTTACGGTCTCCGACAATGGCATCGGCATTCCCGCCGGGCGGCTGGAGACGCTGCGGGAATCGATCGAGCATCCCATCCAGTCGGAGGAACCCGAGGACACCGGCCAGGGCGGCTTCGGTTTGCAGAATGTGCATCAGCGGCTGCGGCTGTATTTTGGACCCGAATATGGTATCCGTCTGGACAGCTCGGAAGGCTATGGCACACAAATTACGGTTCGCATACCCAAGAACAGGGGGGTCTAGTGATGAAGAAGATTATGCTGGTGGATGACGAGATCCTGATCCGCGAGAATATAAGGGAATGCATCGATTGGGAGAAGGAGGGCTTCCTCTATTGCGGTGACGCTCCCGACGGTGAGCTGGCGCTCCCTATTATTGAAGCGCAGCTGCCCGACATTCTGATTACCGATATCAAAATGCCGTTCATGAACGGCCTGGAGCTTACCTCTGTCGTCCGCCAGAAATTCCCGCAGATCAAAATCATCATTCTCAGCGGCCACGATGACTTCCAGTATGCCCAGCAGGCGCTGCGCCTGGGGGTCGAGGATTACTGCCTGAAGCCGTTCAGCGCAGCCGACCTGCTGGAGCTTCTGCGCAGCGTCAGCGCCCGGATTGATGAGGAATTACGGATCAGGCACAAATATGCCTACACCCCCGAGAATCTGTTCGCCGATCTGTGCGGAGGCCTGATCAGCACCGCTGCCGCCTACGAAGCGGCGGCCCAGCTTGAGCTGCAGTTAACAGCTCCTTACTACGCCGCCGCTATATTTACTCTGCATCCGCCCAATATGGAGGAGTCCCCGGAGCTTCCCCCCGCTTCACCGGATGCTGAGGCGCTGTTAGCGGGCCTGCTCAAGGAGGCGGCCGACAGCTTCATCTACAAGCGCAGCCGGATGGAGATGGTTCTGATCTATAAAGGCAGTGATCCGCTCCGGATGAACCATACTCTGGATGACCTGTGTGCGGCTGCGAAGAAGCGGCTGAGGGAAGGCTGGGGGCTGGAGCTGTCCGTCAGCCGGGGCAAGGTCTGCGAACGTCTTCAGGGCATTCACCTCTCCTATCTGGAGGCCGAGAATGACCGGATGTTCAAGCAGATGTCCAGAATGCATTCCGCCGCTATGCTCGAGGCGTATTATGACCCTAGCGCCCATGGGGTTCTGCTCGATAGAAGCCGGCTGGTCCAGTTCCTGAAGTCAGGCGACCACAGGCAGATGTCCGGCTTCCTGCTGGAGCTGTCCAAGGAGCTTGAGCAGATGAACTGGAACTCAGGATATGCCTGTTACCTGATGAACGATATCACCCTGGAGCTGGTGCAGACGGCGAAGAACGGGTTCCGCGCAGCCGCGGGCTACGCCGGCATACTTCAAGAATTGCAGACAGAGCTGAAGCAAATCTCCAGTAGTGATGACGGCCTTCAGTATCTCAAGCAGCTGTACGAGCGGCTGTGGGAATGGCGGTCCGAAGGAGCAGACAAGCACCGTGAGCTGATCGACCGGGTGAAGCAGTATATCCGTGAGCAATACGACAAGGAGCAGCTCTCCCTGAATGACATCTCCAAGGTGGTCAGGGTCAGTCCCAGCCATCTGAGCAAGACCTTCAGTCAGGCGACCGGGCAGACCATCACGGAATTTCTGACGGCTACACGTATGGACCGGGCCAAGGAGCTGCTGAAATCCACGGGGCACAAAACCTTTGAAATCGCCTATCTGGTCGGCTACAACGATCAGCATTATTTCTCCAATCTGTTCAAAAAAGTAACGGGGATGACGCCCATGGAATTCCGCAGGCAGGGAAATACCGGGGAGCAGCTGCACACGATCCGCAGAGGGGCGGGACATGCGTGAGCGTAAACAGGCTTAGGGGATGGTCCGTGGTTCTCCTGCTGCTGACGGCAGGCTTCCTGCTTGGCGGCTGTCTTAAGGCAGCCGGAGCAGCGGATATTCCTGAGAAGACAACGGGAGATTCTCCGTTAAGTGCAGGTGAAGAACCTCCGCTGACCTTCGGCATTATCTACCCTATGGTGAATGCCACTTACGAGATGATCACCGGAAAAGCGGAAGCGGTAGCCCGGAAGCATAATGTAGAGCTGCTGGTCCAAGCTCCCGATGAAGCCAATCTGGAGCAGCAGATCCGCATCATGGAGATGATGATTAAGCGGGGGGTAGACGGCATTGCGATTGCTCCGGTGGATTCGCAGGCGATCACCGCCATGATTAACAAAGCGGCCGCCCAAGGAATTCCTGTGGTCTGCTTCGAATCAGATTCGCCTGCCAGCCGGAGAGCAGCCTATATCGGGGCGGATAACCGGGCAACCGGCGCAGTGATGGGACAGACGGTGGAACGTCTGCTAAGCGGCAAAGGAATGATTCTGGTGGAGTCCGGAATGTCCCGGATGCAGAGCACCCGGGAACGACTGCTGGGACTTGAGACTTACCTGACTCAGCATACGGACATTGATGTACTGGAGATCCGTCACAATGACGGCAGTGAGGAGCGGGCTGCCGGGCAGCTGGAGCAGATGATCTCGGATCATCCCCATTTCAGCGCACTGGTTAATCTGGATTTCGTCTCCAGCACCAGCTCTGTCCTGGTCTGGAAGGCCAAGGGGCTGAAGCGTTATAACCTCGCCCTCGGCCTGACCCCAGCCTTGCAGCAAGCGCTGGATAACGGCCAGATTACCCGCGTAATCTCACAGAACGAGCAGAACTGGGGCGAGGATATTATTAACACACTGCTTCTACAGGCCAAGAGTGTAGACACAGCCAAATGGATCAACACGGATATTGCGATTATTGGGGAGTAGCCATTAATAAGACCCGGCGCTCAGCTTCAGAATCGTGCCGGTGGAAGCCGGAAGGACGTCGGCATAGCTCCCCAGTCCAAAATAGAAATCGCCACTCTGTTCCTCGAAGGAACGGGCGAACGTATCCCGGCTGAAGTGGAAGACCTGGCTCCAGCCTTCCCCGCCGGCTGCGAAGCTGGAGGTGCTTTTGCGGTAGACGTAATTCGTATATTGTCCCGAGGCTTCCTTGACATAACCGAGCACATATACCGTCTCCCCGCGCTCCAGAATATCCATAGGCACTACAGCAGAGTCAGGCAACAGCTCCTTGCGCACATTCTGGAAGTTGGCCGCTGCCGAGTACAGCCCTTGCGGGATAGATTGATGGTCGTTATAGATCACACCCGGAATATAGAGCAGCCGGTCGTTCACCGGGGTCGTACGCAGGAGCTTCAGCCAAGGCTGGCCGCTGACACCGGGAACATTCACTTCACCCGCTTTGATAACGAAGCTGAGACCCGGGAACAACTGGGTACTGGTAAAAGTCAGCTTGGACGTCTGAATTCCCCCGCTTGTGCTCTGCTTGATGGAGGTCATATACCCCTTTTCATTTGGAATCCCCTGGGTCTTCCCTGCCGTGGCTGAGGACGCATACAGTGTATCGCCCAGCTCGAACAGATTGTAGGCACGCATAATCCCGTACTGCGAGACGGTACCGAAGCGGGTCCAGGTGCTGCCTCCGTTAGAAGATACGTAAATCAAGGGCCCTTCGTTAGCGCCCAGTGCTGCGTACAGCTTGCCTTTGTAGTAAGCCATATCGTATACATGGATGCCTCCGGGAATGTTCATGTATTGGTCCCAGTGATCCCCGTTCAGGCGATAAAAATTCCCGTAAGCCCACCCTGGTACCCTGGAGTCATGTCCGGGAATATACAGCTCCCCATTCAGCACCTTGAAAGTGTCGATCTGCTCATCCATGACATAGACATTGGTGGTCACCTTGCCTGTCGCCGGGTTCGTATACGTAACATCCTGCACAGAGAATTTATTCTGGGCAAGATCCCAGTAATAGATTGGAACCGGCCCCGCATTGGGCGAAGGCGCATTGTTGCTGCTGTTGCCGTGGCCCAGATAGATTTTGCCGCCAAAAAGCTGCATGTCCCAGACATTACGCGCATAAGCCGCTTTCTTGAACGGGCTGCCCAGCACTGTAATGGAAGAACTGACGTCCACAGTAGCCAGAGCTGCTGCCCCTGTCCCGATCACCTGTCCACTCTGGACAGGCGAACCCAGTACCTGCTCCCCTCCCGCATATGTTACAGCACCCAGCAGCATAAGCCCCGCACACAATCGGCTTATATGTTTTATTACTCCACGCATAGTAAATCCTCCTAATCTTTGGAATGAAGCAATGATAAACTAATTATTTGTAAAAAAGAAGATGCAGAGGAAATATTAGTACTTCCGGTATAACAGCAAGGTAAACGCGTAGCGGCAGGTCTGGGCGGGAAGACCCAGGGATGCGGGATGCCCGATGCTATGTATTAGAGAGGATGAATAGTTGAGTAATTCAAGCAGTAAACAAATGGAAAAGTGTATCTTAATTCGCCGGTTTCCGTGAAATGTCCGGAAGCAAGTGGATAAACAGCATCTAATTTTTCCAGTTTCGCTACTTTGGATGAAATGGGATAAATTAAGTGTATTTTTTCCAACTGCTATTGTAATAGAGTCTATTGGTTCATCAGCAAGTGTACATTATCCAACTAATTCCGTTCTTGTTAGCCTTCATACTACTCAAAAAACCCTCCGGCCAGCCAACGTCTATCCCATCTTCCGATGTCTGTAGACGTTGACTGCCATAAGGGTTGTGCTTCTACGGATCTAACTATGGAGTGTTACTTCTGCAATATCCGGAAGATCATGACAGCAGCTTCCGCCCGCGTGGCTGTTCCGGTGGGATGAAGGGATTTCCCGTCTCCCCGGACAATTCCCTCTTGGACCAGTGCCGCTACACTATCAATGGCATACTTCGCCACCTTCATTCTATCTGTGTAGCCGACCAGGTCTCCGGCACTGCCGCCGGCAGATAATTTGTTCACTGCCTTCAAGGCTCTGGCTGCAATCACCATCATATCCTGCCGCGAGATTTCGCCCTTCGGATTGAAGTTGCTGCCGTCTGTTCCATTGATAATCCCCAGCTGCTTCGCAATACTGAGCGCTTCATAATAGTAGGCTCCCTGGCTTACGTCTGCAAAGCCGGAACCGGATTCCGCTTCGAGACCCAATGCTCTCACTACCAGCAGCACAAAGTCCGCTCTCGTAATATTCTTCTCTGGGCTGAAGGTGGCCGCGGAGGTTCCTTGGATGATGCCCAGACTGTACAGTGTGTCAATCGCCTCCGAAGCCCAGCTGTATTTGGCACCTACATCTTTGAACGGGCTGCTTGGCACTGGTGTCTGCGTAGGTGCTGGTGTCTGTGACACAGCCGGTGTACCTGTTGCTCCCGGCGTCGATGTTGGTGTCGGTGTTGGCGTAGCTGTTGATGTTGGTACTGACGTTGGTACTGACGTCGGTACTGGCGTCGGTACTGGCGTCGGCGTAGGTGTTGGTCTTGTTGTTGGTGTTGGCGTCGGCTCAGACGGACCGCCACTGTCTTTTAGCGTAGTTACAGAGAGGGCAGGACCATTCTTGCTCCAGTTCCCGGCTTCATCCCCGGCCTGCACCGAGAAATGATACTCTGTTCCCGCAGCAAGCCCGGTTACCTCGTACCGCAGCTCTGTTCCAGACAACGCAGCGATTTCCTCTGCCCCCCTATAGACTTTGTAGCCGGTCACTCCCGTATCGTCAGCAGCCCGCGTCCAGGTTAGTGTCAGACCGGATGCTGTGATCCGTGAAGCTTCAAGCTTGCTTCCCTCCATCCAGACCGGAGGTGTGGTGTCGGTAGCAGGCAGTGTCGTTGCTGACACAGAAGGCCCACCCTCGCTCCAATTGCCGCCCGTGTCTCCCGCTTCTACTTTGAACGTATACTGCTTACCCGGCTGTAATCCCGTTACTTGATGACTGTATACAGCACCGGTTACGGTCTCCGTATACACAGCATCTGTAACCGTAATCGGCTTATCTCCGGTTCCATTCGTAATCTGGTACCCGTAGATGCCGCTGTCATCTGTGGCCGTAGCCGACCAGGTCAGCGTCAGTCCGCTACTCGTGATACCGGAAGCGGCAAGCGTGCTTCCTTCCGCCCAGACCGGCGGCGTGATATCTTCACCTGGAAGGGTGGTCACTATAACGTACGGTCCGTCCTTACTCCAGTTCCCCGCTGCATCGCCTGCCTCTACCTTGAAGGTATATGACGTGTTCGGCAGCAGTCCAGCTACCTCATAACGATATACGGCTCCGGTTGCGGTCTCCACCGGCTCAATGCCTGTTACAAGCACCGGCTCGGAATCGATCCCGTTGTAGATACGGTAGCCGGTAACACCAAGATTATCCATTGCAGCCGGCCACGATAAGGTAACCCCTGTACGCGTAATACCGGTAGCTTCAAGCTTGCTTCCTTCAGCCCACACAGGCGGAGCTGCGTCTCCCTTGCCGCTGAGGGTAAGGTTGCCGAACACCTCTGTTGATTTTGCAGCCCGGCCCAGCAGATCATTCCAGGTAGCTACGCCGATCAGATTGGACCCGGTTGCATTGTTCACCTGCGCATCGAACCGGATCTGTGTCCCGTTCTCCGGCCTCAGTGTGCGGAATGGAATCTTCATCTCCACCGTATAAGCCGTCCCTTCGGTTACCGCCGCCGATTCAAATCCCGGTGAGACCGCCGGTGTCGAATTACTGAGGAACTTGAAGGACTGCTCCCCGGCATAGTTGACCCGGTATTGCCCGTCATCCTCTCGGTACGGCCAGGCGTTGATACGGTCTTCGTCCACATAAGCTTCCACGGAGTCCTGCTTCGTCTTATCCGTGCTGGCTTTGCTTAACTGCGTATCCTGGACCTGGAACAGCACATAGAGATTCTCTTCATCCCACAGCGTCCGGGCGGTTCCTGTGGTCTCCGCTGTCGCCATCAGATGATTGTCAATCCGGATCTCCGGCGCATTCGCCCAGAGGTCGTCTATGCTTCCATCAATGTCAGGGGTACCATACAGCGCCGTAGAGCTCTTAGTCTCTGGAGTCACATAGAGCGGATGCCCGGCCAGATACTTCTCAGGATCAAGGATGGCATAATACGCCGGCTTCGGTGCCAGCGAGCTGATGAACGGCAACGGATTCTGGCCTGCTCTCCAGCTCGCGCTGTCTGCATATCCCCAAAGGGTGACACGCGCGATTACATCCGCATGCTTCTTGTAGATCTGGAACAATTGGGCATACAGGTTCGCCTGCTTCTCTGCCCACTCTGCTGAGAGGGAATAATTCATGCCTGCCAGCACATCCAGCTCGCTGATGGAGAGCTCCACGCCCAGGGAAGCATATTTCTCAATCGCCGCTTCAACATTGGCAGGCTTGGTTCTCATGTCATAGTGGGATTGCAGCCCGATGCCGTCAACCAGTAGCTTGCCGGGATGGGCCAGCGCATAACGGTCATTGATCTCTTTGACCATGTCATAGATGGCATCCCGCTTCTCCGGGAAATCATCGTTGAAATCATTGTAATACAGCTTGATATTCCACGACGGATGCTCATCCAGCACTTCCCTGGCGGCAAGGAATGCCTGCTCTACAAAGTCAGGGCCGACAGAATAGTACCAAGGGGACTTACGCAGCGCATCCTTCCAGTCTGTTACGGCCGGAGGACCATCCTGCATCGCCTCATTGACCACATCCCAGGAGATCACCGAATCCTTGTAATGCTCCATGACCGTACGGATATGGGTTTTCATATTTGCCAGAGCCTCACTGCGGCTGAGATAGACCGGATTCCCCGTCCCATCCTTCACGGCATTGCCTGAGGCATCCACCTGCTGCGTGAACCACGCCGGAGTCTGGCTATGCCATACCAGCACATGCCCATGGACCTCCGCCCCCATCGCCCGGGATTTGGCAACCATATCGTCTGATTTGTTGAAGGTAAAATTACCTTTGGTCTTCTGCAGCGCGTCCGGCTTCATCTCGTTCTCGAAGGTCACGGCATTGAAGTGGTAATTGAAGAACGCATTCTGCCCGTTGCCCGGATTAAGATCATTAGTGCCGGGTATATTGCCTAGCAGGAAGTCGTTCTTATACACTTCTTGGAGCGGAAGAATGCTCTCCAGACCAGTGTCTGTGAAGCTGAAATCATCGATATAGTAAGATGCAGTAGTGCTATTAGGGCTCTCTACATATAAAGTGACATCATCATGCAGATAACGGTAGGTTCCCTCCAGCTTCACCCAGTCTCCGCTTGCACTGACCGTCTGTGTAGCCAGACTGACATAGTACGGCGTAGGTGCATTGACCTGTGCCGTCAGCTTGAGCTGTGCGCTTGCAGGGCTGATCAGCTTCACCCATACCGCCGCTTTGTACTCGTTGCCGATGGTGACGGTATCCTTGACCTGGACCGCAGGTCCGTCCGGGTTAGCCGCTCTGCCTGTGACCTTCAAGGCATAAGCGCCGCCCGTGGTATGGTTAGCTTCCTTGGTGACCTCCAGCTTCACGCCAGCACTTCCCTTCGGCTGGAAGCCCTGCACGGTCCCATCTTCGAAATCTCTTACCGCCTTCACCCCCGCTGCAACAGTGAACGGGCTGACCTTTATACTGACACTTCCCTTAGTTAGAGTCAGCGTGAATCCGCCTCCCTGGAGAGTAATAGCGGTCTTAACTCCCAGTTGCTTCAGCGCTTCATTGCCATCCAGAATCGCCTGCGCTTTGGCCATCAGCTTAGTGTTATCTTCACCCTCCACTGCATTAGGAACGGTAATCCGGTTGCCAATCAAGGCCGCCGCTTCCTCTACAGCCTGTTGATCTGCAGTAATTTCCCCCGTCTCTCCCATGGTCTTCACCAGGGTAACCCCCGAGAAGGTAACTTTGAAGTCCGTTACAGCGCTCGTATTGGTTCCATACAATTGCACCTTGGCAGCCTTGAAGAATTCCGGAGTATACGTGGACGGATTGCCCATCGCAGTCCAGGAAGAACCGCTGTTGGTCGAGAAATAGCCTTGCACCACATTGCCTTCTTTTACAATCCGCAAGAAATAATTAGTACCGCTCAGGTTAGTCTGGTTCGTATTGTTGGTGAAGGATTGGGTGCCAATTTTGCCTGAATTATTGACTTTGATATTGCTGCTGACCTTCCTTGCATTGATTCTGTAAAATTCTCCGCTTGCAGTAGCGCTGATGCCAAGTCCAACCTGGGCATTCTCACCCATGGACGGATCATTCAGCGGTTTGTCAACGGTGAGCTTCGCTGTCAGCGTCCAGTTGCCTTCAGCAGAGCCCGGAAGCTGCAGCATATTATGGCTGCCCGGATAGTCCGTATCGCTCTTCAAGGTCTGGATGGCCGCACCCTCCACGCTATAGCCAAGGGCAGTCTGCGGATCAGCCGGATTGATGACTTCCCAGCCCGCCGGAAGGCCAGCCGCGAAATCAATGACTTCGTTCGTACTGAAAAAGATTTTATAAGTCTTGATCTGTTCTCCTTTGACGAACCGGACCACTGCCGTGCCTTGCGCACTGTCCGCCTGCGAGATACTCACAAGCTCAGCCGGATCGCTGGTTACCGCTGTAACCTTCGGAATGGCGTTCCCGGTGACTGTATATTTATATTCATGCTTCGCTTCGTCAAAATCAGACGGCTGAACGCCATCAATAAAGAGGTTGTGCGACACGACCGCCTCAGGAGTAAGCGACATTTGATCAGCATACAGGATGTTCGCATCCTTCGCATACACCGCCAGGACCACCTTCGCTGTGCCTGCGGGCTCCTCATACGTGAATGGCTGATTAGGCGTCTCATGCCAGTCCGCCACCTTCACATCCACGGGCTGGAAGGAGCTTAAGCTAAGCGGCCCGCCCTCAAGAATGCGTCCGATGAATTTGCCGCCCGCCCAGTATGCAGGATCACCGGCTTCACGGGCTGCGTACGGTTCAGGCATATCGCGGCCATTGATCGGAGTCACTCCGAGCTGATTCCCGTTCCCGTCGTAATACACCAGAGCCGCTTCAACATCACCCGGATGCTCTGCAGCAACATCATAGCTGTCCGGGCGGCTCATCATCGAGAGGAAGTAGCCCTTGAAGTTATAGCTCTCTCCCTTGTTCAGCTTACCGGTAACATCCTGCCACATTCCATCATACTGCTCCGCAGCGTCGATGCGGCCAGCAAGCTTGCCGGAACCGGCAACCTTCGAGGTCGAGCTGTTCTTCAGGTAACGTGACAGACCCGAATAGCTTTGTATGGTATCCGCCGTTAACACAGGTCCTGCGGCAGCAGGCTCAAAGGTTCCCTTGTTGTAACGTCCGGCAGACCAGTTGTCTGTATTGGAAGCGGTTGCCGTATCAAAATCCCCGTTGAGCAGCAGATTGCCCGGAATGGATACTGTAGAATTGTTGGCGGCAGTACTCCAGTCGGAATCGCCTGCTCCGAACAGGAAGCGGTCAACGGTGATCGTACCCGCAGTCCCGTTTGGTTCGGCCACAATATACAGATCCTTATGGCCGTAAGCACTAAGATCGCCTGTATCGACCATGTCCTGGAATTTGCCGTAGCTGTCATTGGCCGGTACCGGAATCTCTGCGACCCGCGTACCTTGGGACAGGATATCGGCGCTGCTGCCGGCAGCGGCCCCCAGCGGAAGCACATAAGCAGCAAGCTTGCCTCCCTGGGCCGACTTACTCTGGGCGGTAAGATACAGCAAGTGTCTGCGGACCACACCGCCGTTCGCCGAGCCGTCTGCAAAATTCACATTATTGTAAGCGAGATAACCGCCTGCCCCCAGCGTCACTGCCTCATTGGCACGGCCCGCATTACCTGCACTGTCGCCGGGCACGCTGTTGTCATTCCCCTCTGCTTCCAGCGTGGAGAAGATATCGCGTTCCCCGTCCAGCCCCTGATAGGTGGCAAAGGTTCCCTTGGACGGAACAACCGTCACAACGCTTGCGGGCGGAATATCAATGACGAACTTGCCGCCCGATACAGGAATCGTACCCAGCTTCTTCTGGTTCTCGCTTCCCGAGGTGCGGAACACCGTTACACTATCTGTTCCTGCCGGGAAGTCCTTCAAATTGAATTCCAGCGGCTGAACGCTGTCATCGTTGTTGGCATTGGATACCGTCATCGAGAAATCACCCGTAGCCGGATTCTTGAAGCCGACCACATTCAGATCAGGCGCCGGTACGCGTGTAACCTCAAAGCGCACATCGCCGGGATTCATGAACCGGGAGAAATGCCCGTAGCTGTAAAAGCGCTTGAACAACCGGTATTCACCGGTCAGTGTGCTGATCCGTCCCGGCTCCTGCTGGGAGTTGGTCGTCACGAAGCGGATGAGGTCAGAGCCGTCTGCTCCGTTGCTGTCCCACATGCTCCACCAGACAAAGCCGGTGAAGCCCGGGTTGCTGGTGAACATATTGGTCATCAGATTAGACCAGCGCACGGCATCATTAATATTCTGATTACCGTAGCGCTGCGTATACGCTCCAGCCGAACCGTCACCGGTGTCCTGGTTCATGAATTCTGCCTGCCAGAGCTTATACTTAGTAAGATATTCGGGATACTTGCTTCCATCCTTGGTATAATCCAGAGGATTCTTGGAGAAATCCCCGGTGTGGTACAGCTTGGTCTCATCCGTACCGATGCCAACTGTACCATAGAGATGGGTAGTGAATACATCGAGATAGGGATTCTTGTCGAGCGCATTATCCGGGTCCGTCTGCGAGAACACCTCGCCGCCTCTGCTTAAGGAAGCGCCCAGATTGGTGCCGTCCACTGCGGCAAGCTGGGGAATGAAGTCAATGAGCTTGCCTTCCGGGTTCTTAATATCATAGAGGTCGCCGCCAGGCTGCATCGATTTTTTCAAAGCAGGTCCGATGTAACCGTTAATCAGTTCCGTAACGTAAGCAGCTGAGCCGCCCGCCAGATCGACTTCGTTGAAGGGATTGATGTGAGTAACCGGAATCCCATACTGCTCCCACATGCCGCGGATATAATTGACAAGATAATCTGCATAGGCCTGATAGTATATTTTTACCGGTTTTCCGCCAATGGTAGCGATGTCGCCACGGACAATTTTGCTGGGAGAATTGGTGTTGGACTGGCTCATCCAGTAGGGTACGGTCCAGGTGCAGGCGTAGAATTGCTTGACGCCATACTGCTGTGCCTGGCGCATGGTCCAGACCTGATCGATATCGAACAGCTCTTTGCGGGTACGCGGGGAATTCTTGATGACTACAGGCTGTTCACCGGGCTTACTGAGGAGATTGGTCGGGCCGCCGTCGTCATTGCCGATCGGCTGATTCCAGGAGGGATAATCCCATACAAAGTCTTGCACAGGTACAAGCGTTCCAGGAGCATGCTCCGGTTCAACCGGCCAGATGCTGTCGGTATTGCCGTCATAATAGCGGTTCTCCGCTTCGATCTTGTAGCCGTATTGTCCTGCTGTTCCACGCATGGGAATGGCATTCCCCTCAATGTCGAAGCCGGGATTATTCACATCGGCCAGGAGACTGGTGAGCGGGTTGAACCCCGGGCTTGCCGCAGTAGCCCCGGAAGTGGTCAGGCCGCCGTTGTCACCGATGATCACCCGGACAATGTCGTGACCTGTACCCTTCTGTTCACTGAAGGTCAGATCCAGCAGATGCCGGACCGTATCCTGATGGCCGGCCGAAGCGAGCTGCAGCATATGGACGGAATCCGTATACGCATAGGCGGCTCCTACACCATCCATCGTCTGATAGCTCTTGTACCAATCGGCGGTTACCTGTGCCGGAGCAATAGCAGCCTGCATGGCAGCAGCCGGAGCAGCTTGAAGCGGGTTAGAGAATGGCATAGGGGTAATAACGGATAGCAGCAGCACACCAGCCATTGAAACTGAGAGTGCCTTTCTCCTGATCTTTTTACTCATCCTAGAGATTCCTCCTCTTGTATGCGCTTACATTGTTTTGCCTGGTAATATCCTAACAAATCAGATTGTACATTTATAGAAGAAGGATGCACGATTCATTTTAAAATAACACTAAAACACTTTGATTTTTAACGATATGAGAACTTCATGTTAAAATCATGTATCCAGCTTGCCACTGCTTGTCGTTGTGCTATCAGGGAGATGCCTCCCGGATGTACAAACGGCTGCACCATCCTTGAACAAGGATGGTGCAGCCGCTTCAGCAAAAAATCGTATCTATATAGTCCGACATAACCATACCCGCAATCAGCCCTTCACCCCGCCGACCGTCATCCCCTGCACGAAATATCTCTGCAGGAACGGATACACCACCAGGATCGGCACACTGGCGATGATCGTCATCGTTGCCCGCAGCGAGGTAGGCGTTACCCTCACGGCATTTTCTGCGGATTGGTACGCGTCTACCGCCCCTGCGGTCGCAGAGGTGTTGGTGGTCTGCAGGATTTTCATCAATTCGTATTGCAGGGTACTTAGTTTGATATTGGAGGAATTGTACAGAAAGACGTCGAACCACGAATTCCATTGCCCCACCGCGACGAACAAGGATACGGTTGCCATTGCGGGAATGGTGAGCGGCAATACCACACGGATAAAGGTAGTGAATTCTCCCGCACCGTCAATCCGGGCCGATTCCAGAATCCCTTCGGGAAGGCCTTCGATGAAGGAGCGGATAATGATCATATTGAACACCCCGATCACCCCCGGAACAATATAGACCCAGAAGGAGTCTGTCATGCCCAAATTACGGATCAGCAGATATCCGGGGATCAGGCCTCCGCTGAAATACATGGTAATGACGAAGAAAAGAGTGACAAACTTGCGCAGCACAAACTCCTGGCGGCTGACGGTGAAGGCCAGCATTGCTGTACAGAAGACCGACACCGCCGTACCAATCACGGTGCGCAGCAGTGAAATTAAGGTCGCGTGATAAATCTCCGATTCTCCGAAGATATATTTATAGTTGTTAAAGGTCCACTCGCGCGGCCACAAATAAATACCGCCTCTCACGGCATCATTGGCGTCGTTGAAGGACACGGCGATCATATTAACAAAGGGATACATCGTGACAATCATCAGACAAATCATAAAGATTACATTGCAGATATCGAATATCCGGTCCCCCGGACTGGAGTTCCGTAAGCGGGACGCTTTACTTGATTGCATGACATAAACCTCCTTTTAGAATAATCTGCTTTCTCCCATTCTCTTGGCAATATGATTGGCGGAGAAGAGGAAGATAAAGCTGACTACGGTTTTGAATATGCCTGCTGCGGTCCCTAAGGAAAAGCTGCCCATTCCCAAACCATATTTCAGAACAAAAATATCCAGGTTCTCCGAGTATTCCAGATTCATCCCGTTCCCCAGCAAATATTGCGGCTCAAATCCGGATTCAAGAATGTTACCCAAATTCATAATCAGCAGGATAATGATCACCGGCTTGAGTCCGGGAAGCGTAATATTGAGCATACGCTGAAAGCGGCCCGCCCCGTCGATTTCAGCCGCCTCATATTGAGAAGGATCGATTGCTGTAATCGCTGCCAAATAGATAATGGTGTTCCAGCCGACGTCTTTCCATACCTGGGTTCCCGCGAGAATCCCCCAGAAATAATTCCCTTTCCCCATCCACAGCACCGGTTTGTCCAGGAGATGCAGCTTCGTCAGCAGCAGATTCACGATCCCGTCGGGCGATAACACGGTCAGCACTATGCTTGACGCCACAACCCAGGAGATAAAGTGCGGCAAATAGCTGATGGTCTGAACCACACGTTTAAACACAATATTTTTAAGCTCATTCAGTAAAAGAGCCAGCGTAATTGCGGTTACGAAGCCCAGTACCAGTTGAAGGGTGCTCATTACCAGGGTGTTGCGCAGTACCCGGTAGAAGGTACTGTCTTCAAACAGAATCCGAAAATGCTTCAAACCCGCCCATTCCTGCTCGGCAAAGCTTCTGGCGGGTTTATAGTTCTGAAAAGCCATACTCCAGCCCCAAATGGGCAGGTATTTAAACACAAACGCCCAGATTACGAATGGAATACACATAAAGGCCAGCGTTCTCTGCTGGACAAGGCGGCTAATGAACAAACTGGTTTTATTTATGCCCCCTCTATTATTCTTAAGGCTTGGGGGTACAGAATTCACTGGTTTCTCCACTTGATCTTACTCCCTTCCGGCTCCCTGCTGATTAATCTCTATATCACCATTTACCGGCGACGCGGTCCTGTACCTTTTGAGTAATGAAGTCCTCATAGGTCTTCTTATCCAGCTTGTTGAGCTGATTCATGTAATCGTCCCAGTTCTTGCCGAAGTTGGCCGGTGTGTCCAGAATCATCGAAGGCAGGTGGTTCCGCTGGAGATCATCTGCTTTGGTGATGAACATCTGCTGGGGCGATCCCTGTTCAAGGGCAATCGACCACGCGGGGAACCATGATCGCTCGTCCGGATTGCTGAACAGCTCACTGAAGGTCTTCACCCCATATGCTGCAAGGAGCTTCTTGTCACCCTCCGTGTAGCTGAAGGTTGCCACCTCCGGCTGGCTGCCGGGACCATAGGCGTTGCCGTCCTGAAGAACAGAGGCGTTTCCATAACGAGGCCAGCTGTAATTGAAGTAGTCGAACCCGAATTTCATGCTCTTTTCCGGATCTTCATGCATTTGCCGTTGTTCATCGTTGGCATACGTGAAGCGGCCGTTCTCGTCAACTGCATAGCTCTGGTCCTTGATGCCCCATTGGACCAGAATCTGATTCTCTTCTTTCAGCAGGTTATCGAAGTACTTGATAATGCGGACCGGATCTTTGGCTTTGACGGTAATGCCAACCCCGTAATTGTTGACAAAGCCGGGAGGATCAATATATTGATCCTTCGTTCCTTTATCGAACACGATGGGCAACGATACATACCGTTTATCATCATTGCCGGCTTTCTTCAGATTGTTGGTTGCGTCCCCAACCTGCCAGGAGTAGCTGAAATAACCGAGGACGCGTCCGGAGGTCAGCTTCGCCAGATACTGGTCCTTGTTCATGGTGAAGGACTCCGGATCAACCAGCCCTTCGGCATTGGCCTCATTCAGCTTCCCGATCCACCGCTTCTGATATTCAGAGCCCGCCACCAGCTTAGCCTCATGGGTCTTCATGTCGATGATGGAGCTGCCGTCGTTAGGTGAGCCTGCCAAGTGCATGGCCGGATTCTGGAGGGTATAGAAGCTGCCCTGCTCACCGGCAAGAGTAGCGAAACCGATGGTATCCTTGCCCTCTATCTGAGGGTGCTTTTCCTTGTACTGCTTGATCAGGTCGAAATATTCATCCAGTGTGGTGATTTTAGGGTAATTGAATTCCTTCAATACGGAACGCTGGATATAGAACCCCGTCTGGAAGTTAGGCTCGGACAGGTAACCGATATTGGCTCCGTAAGGGAAGAAGTAGATTTTACCGTCCTTCTGTCTGAATTTATCAAAATAAGGGCCATAAACACGCTTGATGTTGGGTCCATACTTCTCAATCAGATCATCCAGCGGAATGAAGGCCCCTGCTTCCATCAGCTTGGCCATTTGGCCGCTGGAATCAATAATGTCAGGATAATCACCGCTGGCAATCATCACTCCAGCCTTCGTATCCCCATCGCCAACCAGATATTCAATGTTCCAGTCCACGCCGGTTTGTGTCTGCAGCTCTTTCCCGATCGTGGTCTCACTGCCCAGGACCTGCTTCTTCGGCCCGCCAAAGCTGAAATACTTGTACGTAACCGCTGCGTTATCTTCTTTTCCTTGATCCGTGGTACTGTTCGCTGCACTGTCAGACGAGTTATTGCTGTTACCGCAACCTGCCAAAGTCGCCGCCAACACGAGTGCCAAACCAGCGGTCATAATCCTGCTTTTTAACATTTCGACTAAATCCCCCTTATGATTCTTAAATTCCTTCAATGCTGTAAGCTCTTTCAATATAACAAGTAAACGCTTTCTTGATTACCCAACAAACCATACCTCATACTTAGAAAAACATATCCAAGTACATTCCTCATCCCGGCTTCTCTTCCATAACAGGAAGCGAAATTTCAATAGATGTCCCCTCCCTGTAGCGGGCATTCATTGAAAAAGCAAAGCCCTCCCGATAACAAAGCTTCAGACGGCAGTATGCGTTCTTCATCCCGACATGCTCGCCGATATCGTCGCCATCCTGCAGATACCGGTGAAGCTCCTCCAGCTTGTCTGAATCCATGCCGATCCCGTTATCCTGGAATCTGAAGATCAGCCTGTCCGCCTGCAGAGTGACTGAGATTACGATACTCCCCTTATCCGGACTTGATTCAATGCCATGGATACTGGCATTCTCTACGAACGGCAGCAGAACCATCTTGGGAATCCGCAGGCCGAGTGCTGCCGGTTCAGCAACAATGCTGTATTCCAGCTTGTCACCGAACCGGTATTGCTGGATCGTAAGGAAGCTCTCAATCAGCTCCAGCTCCTCGCGGACGGTAACATCGTTATGACTCCAGGAGAGCGATTTGCGGAACATTTTGGCCATATGCTGGATGATCTTCGCGGTCTCCTTCTCCCCCTTGATGATGCTGCGCATACGGACCGATTCCAGCGAATTGAACAGAAAGTGGGGATTGATCTGGCTGTGCAGGGCATGAAGCTGGGCCTGCTGCTGCTTCAGCTCCAGATTTTTCTTCTGAATATCTGCCACATAGACCTCATTGATCAGACTGTTGATCGTCTCGGTCATCCGGTTGAATTCGGCGGTCAGCTGTCCGATCTCATCTCTGGCATCTTCCGGGGGAATTGTCTCGAAGTTCTGCGCCTTCACCTTCTTCATATGCCGCAGAATCCGCACCAGCCGCACATGAATGGACCTCGACATGACGGCTATGATGATCGTTGGCAGTACAAAGTTGATGCATGCCAGCCATATAACAAAGGACCGCGACTTGCGGACCTCCTTCAGCACGCTTTCCTCGTCCATCACGCCTTTCAGGGTCCAGCCCTTTAGATAATTAATGTCACTGTACGCTTCATCAAAGATCCGGGAGCTGCCAGGAAAGCTGATCTCATGAAAATAAATATCCTTCGTGAGGTTCGCCGTCACATTCCCGAACTGTACTCTGCCCTGAGGGTCCACCAGATAGACCTGGCCGTCAAATCCGCTTCCCTCAAAAATCTGGTGAATCTGCTCTATATTCAGGTCAATCTTGACGAGCTGCTCGAAGCCGCCGGTATTGTAATTATTCAATCTCTGAATCAGGCTGAACTTCTGGTCTGTATAGATAAAGGTTGGATAGGAAGCAGAGGAGGCCAGAGACCGGGTATACCAGCCGGACTTTCGGATCTCGCCGGTTAACCGGTCCATATAGCCGGAGGCTAAGATGGTGGGATTATCCGTATATACCTGATACCAGCGGACCCCCTGCATATTCTCATCGGCAAGCGCGCCCCTCAGGTAGGAATTGAAGGTATCCACGTAGTCTTTCTGGCTGGTGAATTTACGGGTAATGGTTTTGTTGAAGATGGAATCGGTATACAGGGAATACGAAAGTCCGACCCCCTGATCGATTGTCACCCGCAGGTCGTTTTTCAGATTATTCAGTGCCATGTCCGCATCGCGGATTTTTTGATTTCGTATATTGGAAGTGGTCACGTTATAGAACACTACATTGGTCAGTACGATAGGAATGAACACGGACAGCATATACATCAGCAGCAGCTTGTCGCGCAGCTTCAGGTAATTCAGGAAGTTCTTCATAGGCCCCCCCTATTCTTTGCCGATCAGCATATTCCGGTATTCAGACGGCGTCAGCTGTTCCAGCTTTTCAAATTGGGTTACGAAATAATCAGCATTCTGAAAACCGACCCTGCCAGCAATCTCGTACATTCTCAGATCGCTCTGCCGAAGCAGCTTCTTGGCTTCCTGCACTCTAAGCTCCAGGAGATATTCATTGAAATAGACGCCGTAAGTCTTGCGGAACAAGCGCCCCAGATAGACTGCATTCATATAAAACATGGCTGCGATGTTCTTCAGGCTGATATTCTCATGGTAATGGGTGTCGATGTACTGCTTGATCGGTTTGATTCCGCCCAGACTGTTCAGCTTGCGGAGCCGTGCAATAGCTTCCGCTGCTTCTTGTATAGCCTGCTGGAAATGCTCCTGCAGCATGGCCAGACTCCACTGCCCGTGCCCCCGTTCAGCCAGCTCCTTCAGCCGGAGAATTTCCGCTTCGGTGCCGTCCATCTCCTTGATCACGCCAAGAATACCTGCCATACACCGGGCGAGGGAGCTGCTCACGGCTTGCGGGGTGAAGCGCTGCTCATGGAATAACGTGAACATGCCGTTCACGGTTTGCTGATAGTCCGTCATGTTGCCCTCCTCCAGCTCCAGAATCAGCTTGCTTGCCAGTACCGGATTCATATCAAACACGTACAGTGCTTTATCCTTAATCTGTGCATATGTAATGACTCCAGTATTCTCGGCATATTTGTGCCTGGCTGCTTCGTTAGCCTCTGAATAAGAGCGGTGGACATGGGCCAGCGTGTCAACAGGATCACCGGCATACAGGCTCAGCTCCATATATAGCCGCCCCGCGAGGGCTATGCGAAGCCGCTCCAAATGAAGCGCAAGACCTCCACATCCGCCTTCGATCTGGTCCGTACAGAACAGCATCCCGAAGGTCCCCGGCTGCTGTTCCAGGACAGGAATGCCGGCACCTCCCACCTCTGGGGAGTACAGCGCCTCCTGGAATTGCTTCAGGGTGGTTGGCTTGTCCTGCCCCCCTCCCGCATGAATCTCGGTCATGGTGTAGAGAAAGCCGCCCACTCCTTCCAGACCCAAGGCTGCTGCATAAGGTTCGGCCTCCTCCGGCTGGAGACTCTCCTGCACGAGCGCTTCCATGATTGCACTGGTCGTAAGATCATCATTAGTCAGCGAGGCAATCCGCTTCCTGCCCATGGCATACGACAGCTTCCGCAGCGCAGCGGTCATCTCCTCTTCATCTATGGGCTTCAAGATGTAATCATGAACCCCGTAGCGCAAGGCCTGCTGCGCATAGTTGAAATCGTGGAAGCCACTGATAATGATGAAGATCAGAGGAAGTCTGGCCTGTGCATACACACTGCGGATCAGATCCAGCCCGTCCAGAGTAGGCATGCGGATATCCGTAATCACCAGGTCAGGCTCCAGCTGTTCAATCATCTCCAGCGCTTCAGCGCCATTATTGGCCTCTCCCACAACGCTGAATTTCAACGCTTCCCAAGGAATGATTTCCAGCAGCCCTTTGCGAACATACACCTCATCGTCTACCAGCAACACTTTGAACACGATACCCCTCCTTATATTCTAAAAAATCCCGGCCCGCAAACGCACTGTACAAGCTGCTGTTTACAGGCCAGGATAAGGTTGCTTATGGAAACTGGAGTGAATGGTTTCTATTCTGCAACGATTAATGTAGTGTCGGCTTCGACTTCGGTGTCGGCCTCATAAGTAGTATCCGTTACTGAGCTTTTGCTGCTTCCGAGTGTGGCTACGAAGGTAGTTACACTAAGAGCCGGGAGTTGGGCAGTGAAGGCACCATTCGACACATTAATGGCTGATCCGGCGGCTACCTTGCGGCTGGCGTCTGTGGTCCATGGGGACACACTCGATGCGGAGCCATTTTGCAGGACGAACCGCTGGCTAACCGCCGAATTGCTTTTATTAATAGCGACAATCACTGCCTTGTTACTGCCCTTGTAAGCCGAGACATAGACATTGGTGTTAGGGTTCTTCGTAGCATCAACTCTTACATAACCCGGGCGGACGAACTTGGAGAACTGGGCCATGCTGTCCCCGCGCTTACTGATACTGCCGTCTTCATTCATCGGGCTGTATTGGCGGCGGATATACCACCATACATAAGCCTGGAAATCCCCTTCCACCAGCGCATTGTGCATATGGTAGGCTACTTCCAGCGCTTCCGGCCACAGGTTGGCCGAGTTGTTATTGCTGTTCGGGTAATAGACCTCGGTCATCCACAGCTCTTTGCCTGCACCCTTCTGCTTGAAGAGCGGATAAGCGAAGTTGTTCACCTGAGTTCCATACAAATGTGCACCCAGAATGTCCATATTAGCCAGCGCCTGGGAGTCATTCAGAATCGGATCGGACATATTCTTCAGATATTGGAAGGACTCCGGAGCAATGACCCGGCAGTTAATGGAACCGGCATAATTCTTCATAAAGTTCAGCATTTCGGCAGGTGTCCACCAGGTCCAGGTCTCGGCATAGTCCGGCTCGTTCTGCACCGAGATCGCATACAGGTTAACCCCGTTATTCTTCATGTACGTCACGAAGTCATTCAGATGCTGGGCGTATGCGCCGTACTGGTTATATTTGAGACGCTTGGCTGAGGTATTCCCGTTGCGGTTGAAGGTCTCCGTCATGCTGCTAGGCGGATTCCACGGCGAAGCAAAAACGATGGCTCCTTTGGCAACGGCTGCCTTGGCCGTATCCAGCTCCTTATACCAGTTGTTCTTGTTCTCGTCCACAGAGATTCTCAGAATGGAGAATCCCAACTGGTTCGCCCCGTTCCCGAAGGCGGTCTCCCGCTGCGCGGCGGTCAGATCCCCGATCCAGTTCGGATGGTTAATGCCGCCGAACCCGCGGATCACCTGCTTCTGGGCGGACAGATTGACCGTCACATCGCTGGCTGCTGAAACTTTGGGCGGCGGTGGCACCACCAGCATAGACAACATAGTTACCGTTGCCAGCAAGGTACATAGTGATTTTTTAAACGTTGATTTCATTGCTTCATCTCCTTATTATATGATTTCTGCACAACATTCCTGCCGAATTCTGCCTCTGGTCGCACCTCCTGTCTAATCGAAGCGGCAGCTGTACCCTGTACAGGCTTGTCCTTTTCCCTTGCAACACTTGCAAGCGCTTCCTATTCCTGTATTATATTAAATAGTTGATATGTCGTCGTTGCATATCAGCGATACTATATTGCGCGGATACCGATAATCCTTATATATCCAATTAAAGGAATGGATGCCATGGAGCAGCTTGCCCAGTATGTGTTCACCCCGATCCCCGAAGAAATGATCTGCTTCCACAAATCAACCACCACGGAGCAGCTCAGCCCGGCTCAGCCTTACCACCGGCACGATGCCTACGAAATCTACCTGTTCCTGAGAGGCAATACCTATATGTATGTGGAGCAGTCCTGCTACAAGCTCTCCCCCGGCGATCTGATTCTGATCCGTCCAGGTGAGATGCACCGCTGTGTCTGTGCCGACAACCAGACCTATGAACGAATCGGGCTGAACCTGCGAAGATCCGCCCTGCGGCGGCTATCCAGCAGCCGCACGAACCTGTTGGCCTGCTTCAACGCCTTTCCCTCGGGGCTGAACACGCTGATCCGGCTCTCCCGCGACCAGTGCGCCTTCTATTCCAGACTGGCGGACCAATTGATCTATAGCCTTCACTCCGAGGAGTACGGACAGGATCTGCTGGCCGATTCCTATGCCACCCGCCTGCTTGTATTCATCAACACTCTGCAGCAGTCCTCCGCCGCTTTGCCGCATAATCTCATGCCGGAGCTTGTCCGCCGGACGATGGCTTACATCGAGGAGCATCTGCTCGAACCGATCTATTCCGCCCAGCTGGAGCAGGAATTTCATTACAGCGGCAAATATATAAGCCAGCAGTTCAAAGAGCACACGGGACTTACCGTCCGCTCCTATATCGTTAACAAGCGCGTCTCCCTGGCCATGAGCCACCTTACCTCCGGCAAGAGCGTCGCGGCCGCCTGCGAGCTGTCCGGCTTCAGCGATTACGCCAACTTCATCCGCAGCTTCACCAAGGTGGCCGGTATGTCCCCGGGCAGGTACCGGGCTGGTATGCTGCCGTAAGTGCCCGGGCATTCTTTTGAAAAAGGTAACGTTAATTATAGCTGTCTTTTCACCTTACGTTCGACGTAATGTGTGATACTGTATCTTTAGGGTAGCAAAGGTCTCCGTCAAACAGAGGGCACTGAAAAGAAAATAATATATGGGGGTCACAGGAGGATATTGGAGCAGAAGGTACATTCGAAATGGAAGATATCTCGCCATATTATAGGGACGAACGGTTATATCCTCACTTCATCACGTTTAATGACAAAATCGTTGGCTTTATTCTGGTTACCTCCCCTCCTTATGTTGCAAAGGAAGTGGACTATTCAGTGCAGGAGCTATTTGTATTGCCCAAATACAGAGGCACGAATATAGCCAAAGATGCTGTCATGCAAATCTTCAAACTGTATTCTGGCCGCTACGAGGTGGGGATGTTCAAATCGAATGTAAAAGCTGTTAAGTTCTGGACGAAGTTGATATCAGCACTTGAAATTCCGGTATTCGTAGAAGATGGTTCCACTGAAATTCAAGGAAATGCAGTGCAGACGATGGGTATGAAATTTACGGTATCCTGCGAGTCTACTTGCAACTAATGGGAAACAACAGCTTAATTAACCGCCCTCTGCAGGGCGGTTATATTTTTGGCAGAATATCAACATTGAGAATTAACAGCGCTACTCGCTGTCCGCCTCCCAGTAATCGCCAACCAGACCTTCAATAATACTGCCGCTGGCCCAGGGCATCAGACAGAACCAGGTGCTGGCCGGTGAACCGTCACTGTAGGTCTCGGTTACCAACCCCTCAGAATGGCAGAATCTCTCGGACATCCAGCCTGTCAAGCCGTGATCGAACTCCCGGTCATACCGGTTGTAGGTCTGACAGCCCCAGCCGACGGTATCCAGCATCCGCTGCCGGACGTAGGGATCATCGCGCTGCTGCACGAAGTAATACAGCTCATCCACCACGCTGCTCGACATGGGATGAATATGCGGATTGGCGACGGAGGTCACACTCCCCCCGGAGCTGGACCAGCCCACTGTGCTGAGCGGCGGCACCTTAACCGGTGAATTATAAGCGAATTTGAAGGTGAACTCGTAAGCAAGCGCATCTCTCATATGATCCAGATACAGCTCATCCCCAGTGAGGGCGTGCAGATATCGCACCGCCCGGATATACGCCAGAATCCCTTCAGAATCTACCGCCTTATCCGCATCAAGCGGCGCCCCATAACACTCCATCCGTCTCACATAGGTCTCATAATAATGCCGCTCGCTGCGCTTCAGGCTGTCCAGATGCGACCGGTTTCCCGTTAGCCAGCTATAGTAGGCTATGGCAGCCATGATCCAGGTCCCGCTGAAGGAATCGTATTCAAGCCCGGCACCGGTTCGCTCGGAGAGAATCGTAGGGTATTCACCGTCCGAATTCCGGCTTCTCTCCAGTACAGGGAGAATCTTCCGCACGAACTCCACCCACTCCTCGTGAACGACATGCTTGAGCCGTTTCTCGTATTCATAGGCCTTCATAATATAGAACAAGGCCTGTCCGCATAGATAGGCGGAATGTCCGGGCGTGCGCATCCCGTCAAACCACCAGCCGTGAATGCTCCATTTCCCGTCCTGATAGGCCTCATAGGGAAGACCGGAAGCCGGGTTCAGGGAGTTCCCGATGATATGCTCAATGCAGGAGAGCGCCTGCTCGCGCATAGGCTCATCTCCCAGCCGCAGCGCAGCCATCAGCATAGGGGTGGCTACAGTCAGACCGTTTGTCCAGCTGATGGAGATGATTTTATTGTACCGGTACCCGCCCGTCTCCTTGTCCTCATAGACAAAGGTTGTGTAACTCCGGTCCTCAGGCAGCCACGCATACTGATAGATGGCCTTCGACAGATCGGCCGCAGCGCTCCTGATCCCGCTGCCGGGTCTTGGGGGCTGATGATAGCGGGAATAGATCTCTTCCAGCGCAGCATTAATGCTCAGCTCAGACTCAGCCTTGTAGTCATACAATTCCAGCAGGAACGCTACTGACTCTGAGGCCGCCAGTTCGAAGCAGTTCTCCTCCAGCGGTGCCCGTTCCTTGACGAGACGCGATTTGATGAACAGAAGCGGAGCATTCTCATACCCCAGCGTATAGCCGACCGTTCCCTTGGCAAGCGAGCAGGTGAGGCCGCCATACTGCAAGAACTCCCCCTCTAGCCCAGGCTTCCACTGGATCTTCTCTCCCTTCCTGTATATAAAATAAGGGCTGGCGCATAATCCGTACACTTTGCCAGTGTCGTATACCAGCGCCGCCGGATGCGACAGCCGGTCGCTCCGGACCATCCACCAGGGAGAAGAAGGACGCGAGGGCTGGCCGTCTCTAAGCCGCGGGAACTCATTCGGAACATTCTGCGGAGCTTCCCCCCGGTTACGGCCATACATAAATGCGGGAAGAAAAAAGCGCGGATCAGCCTTGGCGAACGGCAACTCCACATGAATGACGCCTGACCAAGGCGTGCTGTTCAGATTCTTAATCTGTACATGAGCCTGAAAGGGGTGCTGTGCACTGCCTGTCCCGCCTGTTATCTCAACGGATGCATGTAGTCCATGCCCGTTAAGTCCGGTATATTCAGGATCTTCCTGAGCCTTGCTTCTTGCCGTTATGATCAGTTCCACTACCCTGTCCTCCAGTCTGTTGTAATACGATAAAAGGGTTGCAAATCATATTCCTGCATGCTAGGATAATGTCATTTTAAAGTAGTTCCAGAGAAGAATCATTGCAGGTTCCGCTGTTATTATTGCGCGAAATGATCCGGAGGTTACCCATGAACGAGCCATTTGAGCTTCGCTATGACCCAATCCATAAAGATTACCTCTACCTGCACAGGACAACCACCTATAATATGGGAACCTTCTATCACCGTCATGAAGCGTATGAGCTGTACTTATTTCTGCGCGGCAACGTCAAGTTCTATATTGAGAACAGCTGCTACCACCTGCAGCGCGGAGATCTGCTTGTGCTGAACCCGGAAGAAATGCATCGTTCCTTCAGCCAGGATGAATCGGAATATGAACGGATTACGATCAATCTCCAAAAATCTTATCTGCACCGCCTGTCTACTCCGGCTACCCCTCTATCCTGGTGCTTCGACTACCGCCCGAAGGGTAAGGGCAACATCGTGCATCTGGAGGAAGCCGAGCTTCAGCAGGTTCTCAGGTTGACCGGCGATCTGGAGGAGGTCCTCTCATCGGATGCGTATGGGGCAGATATCCTCGCCAACAGCATGCTTGCTCAATTATTGGTGCTGACCAACAGCGTGTTTCATAGAACAAGCATCGTTCCTGCGGATATCATGCCGGAGCTGGTCCGCAGGACCATGGAGTATATTGATGCCCATCTAGGCCAGACCCTCACGCTTGAGCAGCTTAGCAGCACCTTTCATTTGAACAGCACCTATATTAGCCGCCAGTTCAAACAGCACACAGGCTTAACGCTCCGTTCCTATATCCTGGACCGCCGGATTTCGTTAGCCAAGGCCTGCCTCCGCGAAGGGCTTAGCATCACCGAGGCCTGTTATCAATCCGGCTTCAGCGATTACGCTAACTTCATCCGCAGCTTCACCAAGGTGGCCGGAGTATCCCCTGGAAGGTACGCCAGGCAGGAATAAAACAGAATGTAGAATGTTCGCGGGAAGTGGAGCGGGAAGGCGCAGTGTCTGCGGAAGGCGGGACTGGATCATTAGGGGGCTGGGGATTTACAGATTCGAGAGAGTGTTGCTTACAGTTGAGAGCGCGGGGGACTTACAGCGTCTGACTCATGGCGGCGGACTTATACAAGTGGAAATTGTACATCTAATTTGGCGGTAAAGGGGTACGTAAACTAATTAGTTGGAAAAATGCAGCTTACTCAGCCCGACTTCTGCTAAATCCATCGGATTCCAGGAATTAAGTGTACTTTTTCAAACTGCTTGCCCTCAACCCTCGATTTCGGCAAAATTAAGTGCCTTTTTTCCAACTATATCCGCCCTTCCCTCTTGCAACGTATCACATAAGGCCCCCAGCCAAGCCGGGGGTTATTGTTTAAAAAAAGCCTCCCATAACGGGAGGCTTGAAGGGTTGGAGACTTGCAAGCATGGAGGCTTGCAATCTTGCAGGCTTGCAAACTTACGCTGCAACTTAAACTCAATCTACTTCTTATACCCAAAATCCGGTATAGCCGTCCATCTCCGGCGCAGCTCGTGGGCTGCCGCTTTGGGCTTGCGTTCCCGGGTGAAGATGCCCTTCTTGTTGCCCTGCACGCGGATGATGCCCTGGCTGGTAGCAAAGTCGGCGAAATTCCATACCTGCTCGCCCACAAACTCCTGGAACTCGTCGAAGACTTCATGGTTCGCCCGGTAGAACGCCACCTGGTACTCTTCCGTGAACATGATCGGCTCCACATCATGCAGTCCGGCTACGGTATCGGTTCCATATTCGGTCATCATCATCGGCTTGCCCGGGCACCGCTGGCTCCAAGCTTCCAGCTCCAGCCGCAGCTTGTCCTTCGCCGACTCCAGATCTCCCCCGTCCACATACCAGCCGTAATACCGGTTGAAGGCCAGCACATCGATCAGCTCAGAGATCCTGTCGTTCGCCGGCGAAGCCTCAATATGCGTTACCAGCGTAACCGGACGATGCTGCGGGTCTTCTTCCCGCAACTGCTCAATCAGCGGCTTGAAATATTCATAAGCCCCATCCTCATAAGAGGCTGGTTCGTTCGCTACATTCCACATCACTACACAGGCATGGTTCTTATCCCGGTTAATTAGCTCCCGGATCACCTGCCGGTGATGCCCGAAGGTCTGGACCTCTGCCCAGGTATCCTTCTTCGAACCTCCTGAGAACATCACCAGGAAATTAAGATCCAAGCCTACCGCCGGAGTCTCATTAATCACGACGAAGCCTTCACGGTCAGCCAGACGCATCACTTCCTCGGCATACGGATAATGCGCCGTGCGGAAGGAGTTGGCCCCCGACCATTTCATCAGATTGAAATCCATAATGTTCGCGGCTTCATCCAGTCCCCGTCCATGGAACGGAGTGTCCTCATGTCTGCCGTACCCCTTGAAGTAGAAGGGCTCGCCATTGATCAGGAACTGCCCGTCCTTCACCTCTACCGTCCGTACACCGAACGGCAGCTCATAGACATCAACCAACTGCTCCGCTTGCAGAAGCTCAATCTTCAGGGTGTATAGATAGGCATTCAGCGGCTGCCATAGGATCACGCCGGGAATATCCAGAGTGCCGGACCGTCCTGAACCTGAGCAGACCGCCTTCCCCTCTTCATCCAGTAGCGTGACCCGGACCTCAGCTTCTCCGCTAATGTCCACGCTATAGCGGACTATCCCCTGCCTCTCCTTCCCCTGCTCCTCCTTGTAATCGGTCACTACAGTAACGTCCTGAACGAAGGTCTGCGGCGTGGAGTAGATTTTGACAGGCCGCTGCAATCCGGCAAAGTTGAAGAAATCAAAGTTCGGCTGATTCTTCACCTTGGTCTTCCCGTCCGGGCCTTCAGTCTCTGTGTACAGGCCTACAGGCAGTGTCGTGTAATCCACGACATTATGAACAGCCACCGTCAACCGGTTCGTTCCAGGCCGGATATAGCTGTTAATCACGCCCTCGAAGGGAAGGAAGCCACCGGCATGCTCCATCACCAAGCTTCCATTGATAAATACCTTCGCCTTATGGGTAGCCGAGCCGAAGCGCAGCACCAGCCGTTCATTCAGGATGTTCGCCGGGAGCGTCAGCTCCCGCTCGTACCACACCCAGCCGACATGATTACGAATCTCCGGGCTTACGCCAAGATCATTGTAAGCCGAGGGCACCGCCATTGGGATCGTATCTGTGAGCTTCGATGCCTGCCAGCTCTCGTCCCAGCCGGAGCCATCGTCCAGCTTGAAATTCCATACCCCGCCCAGATCATACAGACTGCGGGTTTCCGTCATTATTGGATACAGCACGGGCAGCACTCCTATCTAATCTGTGATATCTGCTTCTTAGGATTTGGAATCAATAATCTTCTGAATCTTGGTTTGTGCATGCTGAATCGTATCATCAATACTTTGACCGGACAGCATCATTTTGTCGAACTCCTCCAGCAGCACCTTCTCCAGCTCAGCGTGATAAGGTACTGCCGTAGCTGCAGTAGTAGATTTGGTATTCTCCAGAACATAGAGCAGGGAAGCTTTGTCGATCATTTCCGGGGTCTTGCTGCCTGCGATGATCCGGTCCACCACATCATTCAGATCAGCTTTTTTCCAGGACGGGATATTCTTGCCTTGCAGTACAATCCCTTCGGTGGAGAACCAGCGGATGAAGGTGTAGGCTTCGTCTTTATGCTTGGACTTGCTGTAGATGCTCAGGACATCCCCGCTCACGTTCGATGACATTGGATCTTCCGCTTTCATCTTAGGCAGCGGAGCGAACACGGTCTTGAAGGTAGCTGGAATGGTATCCGTTCCGCCAGTCTCCGGGATCAGGAAGGTCCCCGTAACAAGCATACTGGTGTCCTGGTTGAAATATTGCGGTCTGTAGTTCAGCTTCTGGCTGACCACCTCGGAATACGGGGTTGCGGAGCCTTCCGATTCTCCCCGAAGCCGCAGCTCAAGCGACTTGCGCATGAACGGATTGTCGATATTGGCGGTCTTGCCGTCATCGGTAGTCAGATTGGCATTCACCGGCTGGCCGAAGTTCTGCGCCACATATCCATATTGAATCCAACTGTGGAAGTAGGTGCCGTACCGGGTCTTATCGCCATTCTTTTTCGACATCGCCTTAGCGTAATCCATGTACTGATCCCAGGTCCAGTCCTTAGGCAGCTCAAGTCCCGCCTCCTTCAGATGATCCTCGTTAATAATCACAAGACCCTGGGAGGACTTGCCGGGCAGTCCATAGACCTTGCCGTCAATACTGGTATCGGATGTATATTCGTCCTTGAAATTAATGCTGTCCTTGGCCAGATAATCATCCAGCGGCTCAATCATCCCCAGGCCTGCACGCTGGGACAGGAAGGTCATGTTACTGAACATGAGGATATCCAGATCATCGCCGCCGGCCACCGCCAGGTCGAGCTTCTTATAATACTCGTTGGAGTTGTTGTCCTCTGCAGAGGCGAATTCCACCTTAATGTTCGGATGCTGCTTCTCGAACTCGGCAATGACGATATCCCAGTTGTCCATTTTTTTGGCATACCAGTTGCTAAGCTTAATGGTTACCGCTTGTTCTGCATCTGTTCCGGCACCCGTTGCCGCCGGCTCCTTCTCTGCATTGCCGGCCCCTCCGCAACCGGATACCAGCAGGGATAACAGCGGTATAGCGATGAATAGATTGCGTTTTACTTTTGACATGATACAACCCCCTGTAATGTAATTAGTCTAGCCTTTGACACTGCCCATCGCAACTCCCTCAATCACCTGCTTCTGGCCAATCATGAAAATAATTAACAATGGCAGAATGGCTGATACGGCACCTGCCATCATTAAGGAGTAGAACTCGCCGCTGAAATCAGCGAATTTCCGGATGCCCAGCTGCAGGGTAAACAATGAATCGGAACGAAGGAAGATCAGCGGATTCTGGTAATCATTCCAGGTCCAGATAAAGCGGAGAATCATATAGGTAGCAAGGGCTGGCTGCACCAGTGGCATGGCAATCCGCATGAAGATCGTCCAGTGGCCCGCTGCATCAATCCGCGCCGATTCAATAATTTCATCATGGATTCCCAGGAAGAACTGCCTCAGCAGGAAGGTTCCCAGCACGCCGGAGGCGGCAAGCAGCACCAGCCCGAAATGGCTGTCGAACAATCCAAGCCAGCGGTACATAATGAACTGCGGAACCAGAATGGCCTGCGTCGGAATCATGAAGGTGGCCAGGACAACCAGGAAGAGAATATCCCGCCCTTTGAAAATGATTTTGGAGAAGCCGTAAGCCGCCATAGCGGAAATAATCAGCGATAGCGCTGTAGACATCAGGGTAACCTTCGTCGTGTTCCAGTAATAGAGTGTGAACGGCACGGCTCCCGCCCATACCTGCTTGTAGTTCTCCACCGCATTCCATTTCGAGGGAATCCATTCTATCGGATATTTCATCACATCCAGCTCGGGCTTGAAGGAGGCGGAGAGCATCCATAAGAACGGCATGATGAACAGGATACCCGCAACCGCCATGAAAACGGTAACAATAACACGGTTAAGTTTGATCGATCGCATGTGTATACCTCCTAGTAGTTGACCCATTTCTTTTGTCCGACCCATTGAAACAAGGTCACCAGCAGGATGAGGATCAGCAGAATAATGCCCATCGCCGAAGCATAGCCCGACTCCAGATTGACGAACGCCACCTCATACAGATAGTAGACAATAACTGAGGTTGAGCCTGCCGGGCCGCCGCCGGTTAACACCATAATGAGATCGAAGACCTTGAAGGACCCGACAACTCCTGTGATAAGCAGGAAGAAGGACGTAGGCGACAGCATCGGCAGTGTAATTCTGAAGAATTGTCTGAGCGGTGAGGCCCCGTCCACATCGGCGGCTTCATACAGATCCCGTGAGATATTCTGAAGGCCCGCCAGATAGATGACCATGTTGAAGCCCAGTGAAGTCCACACCATAATAATCATGACCGAGATCAGGGCGAACTTGGGATCAGCCAGCCACATGGGCGGATGCTCGATCCCTATAGATCTGAGGAAGCCGTTGATCGGACCGTTGTTCGGGTGATAGAGCACTCTCCAGAGCAGGGCGATGGCCACGAAGCTCGAGATGAAGGGCATGAAGTAGATCACTTTGAAAAAGGTTTTGAAATACGTTGCCTTGTTGATCAGCACCGCCAGCACCAGCGCCAGGAACATCGCAACCGGAACGACGGCAATCATGATCAGGTTGTTGTAGAGCGAGCGGTGAAAGGACTCGTCCTGCACCAGCCGGGTGTAGTTATCCAGACCGACAAACCCGAACCCGTCCAGCCCGGACACAAAGTTCCAGTTCGAGAAGCTGATCACACCGGATAGAAGAATCGGAATAATTACCAGCGTTACGGTCAGAATGAGCATGGGGGCAATGAATAAATACCCTGCAATATTGTCGTAAAAGGATTGCTTGCGCATCTTGCTTATCCCGGGGCTGCCGGACCGTTTTGCCGTCCCCTCTTCAGTAATAAACTCCACTTTATCCACCTCTTTTTATGTTTGTAGCTTTATTATAGAAGGGCAACTTTTATTGCACATGCAACGAATTTATCTGTGGTGAAAACTTTGTATAGCATTATTTTTTCTAAATCGAAAAATTTATTGGATGAGCCGAACCGCAGAATCAAGTACCATAAGTCTGTGAAGGTCTACTACTGGAGGGATATTAATGAAAGAAAAGCACAGGCTCAGTCAGCTCTCCTTCCGGCAAAAGCTAATCCTTACCTCCATCGCCTGCCTCGTAATTCCGGCACTGGGGATGCTCTATATTACCAACGTCTATTCCAAGCTGATTATCCGGGAGCACTCCTTGGAGAAATCCACGCAGTCCCTGAGAATTGTCCAGTCACAGATTGATGTCATCTTCGAAGAGATGGTGTCGGTGTCGAACTTCGTCCATTTCGATCCGGAGATCAAGACCCTGCTGGAGGATGCCAAGACCAATCCCGTAGCTGCGCGGACCCTGACCAGCCGCCTGGAGCAGGTGGCCGGAGACACCATCGATCTGAGGATCACTCTGCTGGATAAGGAAGGACATGCCTATTCCGATTATTCCTTCTATGATTATGATCCCCGGCAATTTCTGAAACGGGGCTGGTTCTCTACTCTGGAGCAGCTCCCGCCGTATGACACCTTATTTATGGGAGCAGAAGACAATTACCTGACCTCCCTGCAGGCTGAGCAGCCGTATATCTTCATGACAGCACGTGCCTTAAGAGAAGAAACGACGGCCGCTCCCTACGCTTACCTGATTGTCAGCCGCAGTGAGGCTTCGATCCGTGAACGGTTTGCTTCACTGGAAGAGGATGTGTATCTGCTGGATGAAGAGGAGAACATTCTGTCGAACCGGAACCAGGAGCTGATAGGCACAAGCTTTGATCAACTGCTGCCTGTAGATGAGCTGGTCTTCCCTGACATCGTCAAGTTCAAGGGGCAGAATCAGCTCCTCCTTGAACTGCCGCTGAAGTTTGCCAGATGGAGACTCATCAGTGTCGCTCCCTATGAGCAGCTAACGGAAAGATTGAACGGGATTAACCGGACCGGCCTGATTATTCAGACGATATTTGCAGTCAGCTTCTTGTTCGCGCTGACGGTTCTGCTGCGGAGATTCACCAAGCCCGTGCTTGTCCTGGGTAAGGCGGCCCGCCGGGTGGAGGACGGGGATCTCATGGTGCGCTCGGGCATCCGGGGAGCCGATGAGATCGGCAGCCTGGGGCACTCCTTCGATAACATGCTGGACCGGGTACAGCTGATGCTCAGGCAGGTGGAGACGGAGCAGGAACTCAAGCGCCAGGCGGAGATTGCGATGCTGCAGGCCCAGATTAACCCGCATTTTCTATTCAATGTGCTTAGTTCGATCCGGCTGAAGCTGCTGATGAAGCAGGATGAGGAGAATGCTGCGATCGTCGGCTCCCTCTCCGCTATGCTGCGGGCCAGCTTCTCCAGCCGGGAGGAATTCGTCTCCATTGCCAGTGAGCTTGATTTCACGAAGCAGTATATGGAGTTAATGCGGTTCACGATGAGATACCCTACGGAATATGCAGTGCATGTGGACAAAGAGCTGCTGCTGGAGACGGTGCCGCGGTTCATCCTGCAGCCCATTATTGAGAATGCTTACAAGCACGGGTTCTTGCAGGGCGGAGGGCGGGTCGTCATCACCATCGGACTCGTTCAGTCCAGGCTAACCATTAGCATCGAGGATAACGGCACGGGAATGGAGGAGCATACGCTCGCAGCCCTGCTTCAGCACATCAGGCAGAAGGATGCGGAGTTAGGTGCCCTGAGTGCTGACGGGACGCCAGTGGCAGAGTCCGCTCGCGGCATCGGATTAATCAACGTCTACCAGCGGCTCAAGCTAATCTACGGGGAGCGCTTCGAGATGAACATTGAGAGCATTCACGGGGAGCGCACCACCGTACAGTTAATCATGCCCGTGAAGCGGATAGGAGCAGATAATCATGACCTATAAAGTAGTACTGGCAGACGATCATTATCCGGTGTTGGAGTATTTAAGCACTTCGATTCCCTGGGACACCCTCGGCCTTGAATTATCGGCTTGCTGCTCGGACGGCAGACAGGCCTGGGAAGCCTGCCAGCTGCATCAGCCGGATATTCTGCTTACGGATATCGGCATGCCGGCGATGAATGGACTGGAGCTAATCCAGAAGGCGCGGGAGGTGAACCCTCAGCTGCAGACGATTATCCTGTCCTGCCACGGGGAATTCGAATATGCCCAGAAGGCTGTGAAACTGAATGTGGCCGAATATATATTGAAGGAGAGTCTGCAGATCGATCAGGTGATTGCCGTATTGACGGAGGCGGTGGCCCGGCTGGAGGTGAAATTGAAATCCCGTAACCACTATCTCCAGATGGAGAAGCTGGTCAGCCAGAACCATGCCGCCATCCGGACCCGGTTCATCCGCATGTTCGTGGAGCAGCCGGTCTGGGATGAAGCCGAGTGGTACGGACAAGCCGAAGCGATGGGCATTAGCCTGCACACAGGCACCCCGTATCTGCCTGTACTGGCGGTCCCGGAGCGCTCCTATGAGCTGGAGAGGCGGTTCGGCGGAGTGGTGAACCTGCAGTTCGTGATGGATAATGTGCTGCAGGAATTCCTGGAGATAGACGGCATTATCCAGTTCGCGCTGACGGAACGGCAGTTCATCCTGTTCATTCCTTTGCCGCATATCCTCGTCCGCAATCTTTATGAGGAGTTCCGTGAACACTTCCGGCATGTCCAGAGAATGGCGAAGCTGCATCTGCGGATGGGAATTTCCTTCTTTTATGGGGAGGCTACTCCAAGTCTGATCGATATCAAGAAGCAGATTCAGGCGCTGCTGGATTCCCATGCCCTGCGCTTCTATACCGCCGAGGGAGCGGTTATGAAGTATGCGCCTGTCCAGACCAGCGGCGAGGACCTGTTCGTGCATTATTCGGAGATCCTTCAGCAGCTAAGGGACTGCATTCAGCAGGAGAACAGCTCGCAGCTTGCGGCCAAGGTCAGGGAGATCAAGCAGTATATCGGGGACCAGAAATATCCGGTGGAGAGTGTGAAGAGCTGGCTGCTCAAGATGGTGATGGAGCTGGAATTGAAATATGTCGTCATGCAGAATTTCGTCAGCAACTTCAACAGTGAGCGGCTCCAGCGCTCGATCCAGGAATTCGAAACGCTGGAGCAGCTCATGGAATGGCTGGAGGAATTCCTGAAGGATAAAATACTCATGCTAAGCTCCATGTGGAAGCAGAATGTCCGCAAAGAAATAGCCGAAGCCAAACGGTATGTAATGAATCATATCAGCGAGAAGGTTGGCATGGAGGAGATGGCGAAGCGTCTGGGCCTGAACCCCACCCATTTCAGCCGGTTATTCCGTCTGGAGACCGGGCTGACCTTCATCGAGTACGTGACCAGAATGAAAATGGAACAGGCCCGCGATCTCCTGAATCAGACGAACCTGACCATCGTGGAGATCGCGGAACAGCTCGGCTATGACAACGTCAGCTACTTCATCAAGCTGTTCCGTAACTTCTCCGGCATGACTCCGGCGGAATTCCGGAAGTCCTTCTAGACTGGTGTATAACAATAAGCCGGAAGCAGACTCTAAGGGTCCGCTCCCGGCTTGTCCATTGTCTTATTTAGGATTATCCAGAACTATGATTACTCAGTATTTATCAATCTTGTACCAGAACAGAGGCAGCGGGAACCAGCCTGCGGGTGCATCCACTGCCATATATCGGCCATGCTGGGTAAGCAGAAGCGTCTGAGCCTGCTGCTTGCTGAGGACAACTGCATCCGGCATGGCAGACCGCTCGACGCTCACGCCCTCTTCGTCCACCCGCGCCGTCACCGGCTGTCCGTCCATTACTGCGGAGAATTCTCCCGGGATAATGCCTGTGGTCTTGTACTTCAGCGTAAGGTAAGCCTTCAGGATGTTGGCGAAATCCAGAATATGATACATATCCGAATTCTCGATTACGAAGTCTTCGGCAATGCTGCCAAGAGCCTTATTCAGCGGGATGTCATATTCCGGCGCGTGCAACGTTATTCGCCCGGCTCTGCTGTAAGCCACGTAAGCCTTAATTGTCCGCAGAATATCGTCCGGATTCTCCACTGCGAATTCAGCTATATCATCGCCCGCTTCGTTGACAACCAGATACCCGATCAGCTTGCCCTGATCCAGAACGCCGAGTGCCTTTTGACAGAGCGTACCGAAAATCAGCGGCAATTGCTCTAAGCTGCGTTCAACATAAGCAAGCCGTGAGGTGTTCAGGTTATGCGCAAATTCTGCTCCTCCTTCAACCTCAAACAGCGGACGGAAGGAGATCCCGGTGTCATCCACCCCTCTTAAGCTGTGGCGCACATTGGCCTCTGCCACGGTATATTTGAACTTGACACCGCCAAGCGTGAAGCCGAAATACTCATATCTCTGCCGCTGTCCATATAATACAACCATATCACAGGTACCCCGCAGCTCTTCAAGCCACAGGTTCATAAGCGCTTTCATATGCCCTTCGCCTCGCGCACGCGGATGAACAGATACCGTACCCAGATAGCCGGTGCGCAGCGTATGATCACATACCGTCAGAGACTCTGGAAAAACAGCCACCAGCGCGCGCAGCCTGCCTTGCTCATCCACAGCAACCTTATGCATGGCGGAAGAATCTACACTTTTGTCATAAGCCTTGGGCATCAGGACCTCAAAATCAAAGCGGAAGGCAAGGTTGGCCAAATCTATGTATTCCTCGCGTTCGTGCGGAGCTGCCGTTCTGTATTTAACCATTATCTCCTACCCTTTCAGTCTATATTTTCAACTGCCTACCTGACTATATTCTAGAGGCATCTCCCATCTCCTGCTCAGGTCACTCTGATTTCCGCCGCTTGGCCGCAGCCTCATCAATCGCCTGCTGGATATTGGCCAGAGCGGTCTCCAAGGGCTGTCCGGCAAGATACTGGTTGACGCCCTCCAGAATCTTCACCTGGAGCGACTCGGTCGATACCGTATGCGGCCAATAGAGCGTGGCGTCCTCGCGCGTTACCGCAGCGGCAATGGACGAGACCGAATCGCTCCGGTCCGTCGGGGCCGAGATAACCGAAGGCACTGCCAAAGCGCCTGCGGCCAGCTTCTCCTGCGTAGCCCTGCCGTTCATGAACGCCACGAACTGCTTGGCCTCCTCGGGATGCTCCGTCCGCGAGCTGATCACCCGGTACGTGCCGACATTGATATTCGGCACCGTCCGCACACTGCCCGGCACCATCATGAAGCGGATATCCTGAGCCGGATTCCGCTCCTTGATGCTGGGGATGTCCCAGGTTCCGGTAATAATCATAGCCGCCTGGCCTGTGCCGACCAGATCCTTGGCCTGCTCATGCTTCAGGCTCTTCCAGTTCGGCGGCACGAACCCCCGGTCGATAATCTCCCGGTGCTTCTGGATGGCATCCACGAACACCGGATCATGGGTCCGGATCTCCCCGCTCTCCAGCTTCTTCGTCCAGGCGGCATCCGCCCCGTTATCCGACATGATAGACCCCCAGAAGAACTGGGCTGTGGACCACTCCGCATCCATTGCCACCGGAATAAGCCCTTCCTGCTTCAGCTTCACGCAGAGCGCAAGGAACTCGTCCCAGGTGCGCGGAACCTCCAGCCCGAGAGAGTCGAACAAGGTTTTGTTGTAGAGCAGCCCGTCACTGTGCATGACCTCCGGCGCTCCGTATACCCGGCCGCCCACCGTAACCGGCAGCAGGGAGTTCGGGTAGAATTCCTTGAGAAAATCGGCTCCGGTCAGGTCCAGGTACATATCGCTCCGCAGAGCGCGGAATTCCTCGAACAGGCTGGGCGACCACGTATCGAATACATCCATCGGCTCACCGCCAAGCAGCCTGATCTTAATCCCCGCCGTATAATTATTGTTCTGTATGAAATCTGCATCGATCTGGATATGGGGATACAGCTTCTCGAATTCGGCAATCGCATCAAAATACACTTTGCCTGCTTGCGCCGTATCCAGCAGATAGCTGGAGTACCGGAGGATGACGGGTTCGCGGGTGTCTGCCGCTCCGCCTCCGCCGGACAGCAGGGAAGCGTCTGTACTGCTCCGGGTATCACAGCCGCCAATCATGAACAGCAGCAGAACAATGCTGACCCCAATACCGGGTCTCCACTTCTTCATGACGCTTCCCCTTCCTTAATCTATTCTCCGTTCGCTTCTGTAACGTTCTTGCCCTATCGTTATATTCTGACCGATCCAATAGATTGCAGTCAACGGACAATCAGAGCTTGCCCCCCGAAGTTGCAATCCCTTCGATAAATTGCCGCTGGAACAGGATGTAGATGAGCAGCATCGGCCAAATCGCCAGCACGGAAGCCGCCATCAGCTCCGGGTAGTCCACGGCGAAGGCGCTTTGAATCTTAGCCAGGGCCGAGGAGAGGGTCGCCGCGTCCGAGCTGGTGTTGACGATCATCGGCCACATCAGGTCCTTGAAGGAGAAGAGGGCCGTGAATATCCCGAGGGCCACCAGACCGGAGCGGACCAGCGGGAGCATGATTCTGGCGAAGGTCTGGCCGATATTGCAGCCGTCGATCTTCGCCGCCTCCTCCAGCTCCTTAGGCAGGCCCATGAAGAATTGTCTCAATAAGAAGGTGCCGAAGGCACTGACCAGCCCTGGAAACAGCAAGGCAAAGATCGTATTGCGCATCCCCAGCGCATCGACCATCAGATATTGCGGGATGATGAAGATCTGGGTCGGCACCATCATCTGGAACAGCACCAGACTGAAGCAGAAGTCACGCCCCGGAAATCTTAGTCTGGCAAAAGCATACGCCGCCATCGCGCTGAACATCACCGCGCACAGCACCCTGAGCGCCATCATCGCAAACGTATTCCAGTACAGGATCAAAAAATTATTCTGCCGCCATACCTCCAGATAATTCTCCACCCGCCAGGTCTTGGGGAAAAAGATAAACGGGTTCATCGAGGTGGACTCCGTAACCGACTTGAACGAGGTCAGCACCATCCAGACGAACGGCAGAATCATCGCGGCTGCTCCCAGGAGCAGCACAAGGTGGGCTAAGATACGGTTAAGTTGTTTATGTTTGGCCATAGTGCCGCCTCCTACATGTAGTTGACCCATTTTTTTTGCGCTCGCATCTGGAAGAAGGTGATGATCATGATCAGCGCGAGCAACACCATTACAATCGCTGAGCCATACCCCTTGTTCGAGTACTTGAACGAGTTATTATAGAAGAGATACACAAGCGATACTGTATGGTCATAGGCCGGGTTACTCACATCGATCATCATATAGATGACATCGAACACTTGCATGGCCTGGATAATCGTGGTCACCACAACAAAGAACAGGGTTGGCGTTACAAGCGGCAGGGTAATCACGAAAAATTGGCGCACCCGGCTGGCTCCGTCGATATCCGAAGCCTCGTAGTAGTCCTTCGGGATCTCCTGCAGACCGGCGAGCAGCAGCACCATATTATAGCCGATGACACTCCAGATTCCGATCACCGCGATGGATAAGATCGCTACCCTCGGGTCCGTCGTCCAGTTGACGGCCGGAAGGCCCAGCTTGGACAGCCCGTAATTAATGAGGCCATAGTGCTGGTTATACATCCAGCGCCATACCATGGTCACTGCCGCAGGAGCGGCGACCATCGGAATGAAATAGATCGTGCGGTACAGCGAGCGGCCCGCGAGCTTACCGTTCAGCAGGACGACCACCAGCATGGCGATGGCAATGCTGACAGGAACGACCAGCAAGGTGTAGAGCAGTGTATTGCCGACAGCATGCCATACCTGGGGATCATGAATCAGCTTGCGGTAATTCTCCCCTCCGATGTAGATATTGCCTTTGCCGAAATCTCCGCTCTTGAAGAAGCTAAGGTAAGCGGTCTGCACTATTGGAATGAAGTTGAGGACGATAAGGCCGATCATCGTTGGCGCAATCAGGAACCAGCCCCAGGACCATTCATTCCAGGTTTTGGCTCCAATTTTCCTCTTGACGGTATGATTCATCTGCTTCCCTCTCCTATCAAACTTGCGGCAGCCCTGAGGCTGCCGCAGGCATATGACTCTTGCTTATTTCTCTTCCGCGAGACTCTCATTCATCACCTTCGCTGCATTACGGGCTGCTTCCTCTACGGACACCTTGCCGGAGAACGCCGGCTTCAGCGCTTCATAAGCCTTGTCTTCCCAGACAGCCGTTGTATTGGAATACGGGCGGATTACGCCATAGCTGACCATGTCAACGAATGCCTTGATGTTGAAGGTCTTGTTCGAATCCACCCACTTGTCAGCCGCGCCTTTGTACGCCGAGATGGCAACGCCCAGCTCCGCCTGGCGCTCCTGGCCTGTCTTGGAGCTTAAGTATTCCACGAACTTCCACGCTTCCTCCGGATGCTTCGTCTTGGCATCAACCGCATTGCCGAGGCCGTTATAGATGGAAGCCTGCGCAGCCTTCTTGGGCAGGACGGCCACATCGAAATTATTCGCCATGAATTCGTTCTCTGTGAAGCCGCTCAGGTTCCATGAACCGAACAGGCCCATCGCCGCCTTGCCGTTCTTCAGCAGATCGGCACGCTCGGCATCTCCGTACACCTCAGGGGACAATCCGTCACGTACGAAGCTTATATAGAAATCCAGGGCTTCGATCGTCTTCGGATCATCATAGCCTGACTTCTTGTCCGCTGTAATAATGGTGCCGCCATTCTGATAGACGAAGTTGTAATAGCCCTCCTGGTTGTGCATCGGCGCGAGGAAGCCGTATACCCCATCCTTCGTGAGCGCTTTCGCGGCGCTGTGAAGATCATCCCAGGTCCAGTTCTCATCCGGGTATTTCACACCCGCCTGGTCAAACAGCGTCTTGTTGTACCACAGCCCGATGGTATCGAAATCCTTCGGAACCGCATATTGCTTGCCCCCCAGATTATAGATCTGGTTCAGTCCTTCCGGGTAATTCTCCAGCTTGACGTCCTCGCTCTTACTGATGCGGTCTGTCAGGTCAAGCAGCATGCCGTTATTCGCATAGCGGTAGATCTCATTGGAATGCATCCAGAAGACATCCGGCAGCGAGCCGCCGGTGGCTCCCGCTTCCAGCATCGTCCAATAATCGGACCAGCCGGTCACCTCGATATCGACCTTGATGTCCGGGTTCTTGCTCTCGAATTCATCGGCAATGGTCCGCAGACCCTTCTCTTGATTGGAATCCCAGATCGCGTAGGTCAGCTGGACCTTCTCTCCGCTTGCTTGCTGTGTAGCCGCTGCCTCTGCGGACGCGCTTGCCGATGGTGCAGCCGCCTCGTTATTGCTGTTGCTGTTACCATTGCCGCAAGCGGTCATGGTGGCCGCTGCAAGCAGGATGGACAATACGGTTGCTAAGCTTTTTTTCTTCACTAGAATTACCCCCAACTTCCATTTAGGATATGCTGCATCTGCTGCACCTCCAATAGTAGGCGAAGGCGGACGGTATCGAAATGGCTGTTTTTTACGGAACATTTCCTTTTTTTGACCAATCCCCGGAAGCGGCAAAAAGTGCACCCGCAGCGGATGCACTTCTTTTACAGACTCTGTTCTTTTTTTGACAATTGCCATTCTAGTACAGCGGCAGATTTATACTGTTGGATGGGCAAGTTACGGACCTCATGGTGCTTATTCTTGAAATCTCTACTCCTAAACCTCTCGTAGAGAGACGATAAGGGCTACTGAGTCCGTTAATCCGCAAAAGGTGGCGTTTTGCTGGGAATAGGGTCTCTCAGGTCCGTTAATCTGTTGCTTTTCTAGCCCCGGTATTCCTCCGGACTCATACTGTTCAGCTTCTTGAACAGCTTGCTGAAATATGCGGTATTCGGATAACCCACACGCTCAGCAACCTCATAGACCTTGATATTCCTGTCCCTGAGCAGGCTCTTGGCCTTCTCCATGCGCAGCCGGGTCAGGAAGCTGACGAAGTTCTCGCCGGTCTCCTGCTTGAATACCCTGCTGAGATAGGAGGCGTTCACGTTGATCCGGTCCGCTACGGATTGCAGGGAGATATCCTCCGCATACAGCTGCATGATGAGTTCACTCGCTTGCTCTGCATAGCTCCGGGAGGATTCGCCTTCCGACATCTGCGCCCTGCACTGCTCCAGATAACCGGCGACGGTCTGGTGCAGCCCCTCCAGACTCTCTTCATGGAGAATGCTCTCGTACACCGTAAGCCCGGCTTCATTCGGCTCGGGAAGCGCCGGGAAGCAGGACAGAATCGCGCCAAGCATCCGGATGTAGGTCGAACGCGCCGCCTGCTTCGTGCAGCCCTCCAGCAGCATAGTATCCTTCAGGCTGTTCAGGAAGGCAAGCGCCCCTTCGCTTCCGCTCTCGGTATCCTGCCTGAACTTTCGCATGCAAGGCTTGTCGATGAACAGCCGCTCCCCCCTTCTCTGACGGCTCCTGGCCTTATCATAGAAGGACAGGCCGCTCCCGCTGGCGAAGAACAGCTCGTCAAGCGCCATGTCCGCCTCCTGATAGGCCCGCTTCAGGCCGCCAAAGCCGGGAGCCGGACTGCTGACGCCGATGGACAGGGTCAGCTTCAGGAAATCCTTCATCGCCGCCTGGATCTTGGCGGCGGCGCGCTCGATCTCCGCGCGGACAATCCGCCCTTCCTCCCCGAGATCGAGCAGCAGCACATATTCCGCAGAATTCATGACAATGATCTCCTTCGCCCGCTTGCGGGGCAGGATCTCTTCCAGAATATTCGCCACCGAATAGCGCAGCAGCTTCTCATCCTGCTCCACGTACTTGCGCCGCAACTGGTCGAACCGGTTGATCCGCAGCTTCATCAGCACCATCGGCCCGTCCGGCAGGCGGATATGCAGCGCTTCACGCCGGGCGAGCACCTCTTCGGCTCCCTTGAAGCCGCTCAGCACTTCCTTGAACAGTGTCTCCTTCAAATGCTCAATGCTCTCCTTGTAGGAGCCGGGCGGCATTCCGGAGGAACTGCCTGCGGAGAGGCGGACCGCCCGCTTCTTAACCGTCTCCAGCACATGCACCAGCTCTTGCGGCTTCATATCGCTCTTGATCAGATAGTCCGCCGCCCCGAGCCTGAGCGCCTCCTGCGCATACTGGAATTCCTCCAGACAGCTAAGGATGACGAATTGCCCGCCGATGTCCAGCCGCCGGGCCTCCCGGATCAGCTCCAGACCGTCCATCACCGGCATTTTGATATCCGTAATAATCAGATCCGGCCGGTGCGTCCCGGCCAGTTCCAGCGCTTCGCGCCCGTTTGCGGCCTCCCCCAGAATCGTAAATCCCTCATCTTCCCATTGAATAATCGATTTCAGGCCGATACGCATCAGCAGCTCGTCATCCACGATAAGCACACCCAGCATACTCAATAGGCCCCCTTCCTGTCCCGAATGGGAATTGTGATCACGAATACCGCACCCTGCCCCGGACTGCTCTCGAACGATACCCCGTACGGCTCGCCGTATAACCGGCGTATCCGCTGATGCACATTGGTAACGCCGATGCCGCCGCTGTCCTCTGCACCGCCCAGTCTGCTGCGCAGCTTCGCTGCCGCCTCAGCGCTTATGCCCGCACCGTTGTCTCTGACCGTAATGGTGAGTTCTGCATTTCCGGCCCGCCGGACCTCGATAGACAGCAGCCCGTCCTCCTGGTCGGCAATTCCGTGGAAGATCGCATTCTCGACCAGCGGCTGGATGCTCAGCTTCGGAATCTCCTGCTCCGCAAGCGTCTCCTCCACTTCCGAATGGAACTCGATCCGGTTGAAATATCGCACCTTCTGAATGACTATATAATGGCCGATGTGCTCCAGCTCCTCACGGATCGGCACCAGCCGATTGTCCGTCTTGGCAGTATAACGGAGCATAGAGATCAGCGCTCCGGTCATCTCAACAATCTTCTCCGACTGCTGCATGGTGGCGATCCATTTGACTGAATTAAGCGTATTGTACAGGAAATGCGGACTGATCTGGGCCTGCAACGCGCGAATTTCAGCCTCGACCTTCTGCTCCTGCTCCACGTAGATCCGCTCCACCAGCTGCTTGAGTTCAGCGGACATCTGCTCGAACCGGCTGGCCATGACACCGATCTCATCATTCGAGCGGACCGCCGGGAGATTATCGAATTTCCCTTGCTCCACCAGCGTCATATTGCGGATCAGCTGCTTGATCGGCCGGGTGATCAGATTCGACATGTACACCGAGCTGGCCAGGGCGAACAGGATAAGCACGACAGCAATCGTCCACAGATTCCGCTTCAGGATGTCGCCTTCCACCGCGAGCTCTTCCACGGGCATATACATATAAGTCTTCCAGTTATGTTCCTCAAATGGCGACTGGATCAGAATATAGTCCTTGCCGGATACACGGACAATCTGCCTGCCTGAACCTGCGGCAAGTTCTTCCTCACGGACCGGAAAAAGTGTCCTGAACGGCTTGCCGATCAGGTTATAATTGTTGTTGAATATAATCATGCCGCTGTCATCGGTAACGGTGAAGGCCGAGCGGTTGCCTGCCTCCATCCGCTTGTTCAGCCGGTTGATGAAATCTATGTCTACACTTACCGCCATTACGCCGATCAGCTTGCCGTTCTCCATATCGAAGATTTTACGCAGATTGTAAATCGTCCAATTGCTGTCCGCCTTGGTCTGCAGGTCCAGCCGGGTCGGCAGATCGCGCGTAATATCGTCAGAACGCAGGAATTCGGTGAACCAGTCCTCCTCACGGGGGTTATACGTATAGTCGACAGGCTTGTTCGGGGCCACATAGAGGTCGCTGCCATTCACCAGATTGTAGACATAGATAGAGATGGCGCGGTCCTTCATAGTGATGTAATTCATCAGCAATTGCGTGGCCTGAAGTTCGTTCGTCACAGAGCTGTCGTGCAGATAGTTCTGTACCGGGTAGTTCTCCTGCGAGACGGCTGAGATGTAGCTGTTAATCCCGTAGCTGGCGATGAGCGAAATCTGCTTCGTGTCCTCCAGGAATTCCTCGATGCGGATATTCGACTGTCTCGTCACATCGGCCAGCAGGTCCGTATATTTACGTTCAAGCATCTGCTGGGAGGAGATATAGGAGGTAACGAACAGAATCACAACCGGAATCAGAATGGCCAGCAGGAAAAAGAACAGCATCTTGTTCTTCACGCTCACAAAACGGCGACTGGGCTTCAAGGTGAAGGGAGCTTTCAAGTCATAACCTCCGGCGGCAGAGTTGGTGGAACACCTTTGTAGAATACCTTTAATGATAGACTCCCGGCTGCTTTCCCGCCACCCTGCTCTGCATGTCTTTTTTTTACTCTTTTCGTTCCCTTTTTTACATGTAGGGGGATTACGGGGAAAGGGCTGGCAGGATTCTATGGCTCCCGCCTCAGCTTCCCTGTCTGTTCGCTCCAGGCAGGAACCCAGAGACGTAAAGAAAGGAACAAAAACAGTAAAAAAGCTTGATTTTATAGTAAGGGTCATTCACTTAACATTCTCGGTGAAGCGAAGCAGCAATGACAGGGAGGTTGCGGTGCCTATGCAGAGATAGCGGAGATAAGTGTTAGTGAATAGAGAATTGTTTCAAGTTCGCAGACCGTTCTATTAGGACAGGTATCCCCAAAAAACAAAAGAGGTGAGTATCTATTGAGGCTATATCTTAAGCGTTCACTGATATCTATACTGGCAATTCTGACCCTCCTGCCTTCCAGTTTGGCAAGCGCTTCCACAGCTCCGACCGCAGACCCGGTTCCTGTGGCAGATTCTGTATGGGTGACTGATTCGGAGTTAGTGACCGATCCGGTTACGGCACCTGACTCCGATGAAGTGCCTGCTTCCCCGGCAGAGCCGGATGCTGCTAAGGTGGCGGACGCTGCTGCATTGCCGGAGGCGGCTCCTGTTCAGGAGACTGCGCCAGATCAGCTCCAGTTGAAGACCGCTGCTGAGGCGGCCCCGCTGTTCCAGTGGAGCTTCCGCCAAGGACAGGTGCTTGACCGCACCACGGTGGTGAACAGCGTCTACCCCGATGCGGCCGCTGAACGTGCTGAGCTTAAGGGAGTAGCAGCCATTGTCTATGACGACCAGCGCGGAGACGTCCTCTCTTTACCCGGCGGCGGGAACGGTACTGCCTGGCTGAAGCTGCCCGATCAGCTCTACAGCAGGATCAAGGATGAACTGTCCATCTCCTTTTGGGCCAACATCGACTCTTCGGCTAACGCCTATAACCGTCTGCTGTCCTCCACAATTGCCGAGAAGGGGCTGACGAATGCCGGGGTAAGCGGCTGGCAGGACTCCGAGTTCATTATCATCGCCGGAGACGGCACATTCAGCAACCGGGTCTATACCGGCACGAACCCAAGCCAGATTGCCAGCTACAAAGGCGATATCGTCTGGAACCGTAACCCGGCCAAGGGCAAGTGGCAGCAGGTGACCGTCACTATGACCAGCAGCGGGGCCTATGAGGTATACCTGGACGGTGTTCCCGTTGGCACCAAAGGTCTGGATCAGAGCAAAAGCTCATCAGGAGCGACCATGTCCTCCGTTCTGGAGCATTTCTTCTCGCGTGATTATCTGAACGCGCTGAAATTCAACGATTTCGGCAGATCGCTCTATACCTCGGATGGAGATATCAAGGGGAGATTTGACGATCTGCGGATCTACAATGTCCAGTTAAATGCCACTCAGGTAAGCGCACTCTATGCGGCGACGAAGCATGAAGAGAACACTTCAGCCAAGCCGGCCAAAATCTCGGTCGATCTGGCAGACCGCTCGCTCGGACCTGTATTCCACGGCTCTTCCGGCGCACTGTATGCGATCAGCGAGCCGAATGTGCCGGATATCAATACACTGATTCCGATCAAGCCCTCGCATATCTCCCAGAAGCCGCCGAACGGCATCCAGCATCCGACCGGCGACGCGCTCCGGGTGTCGGACTATTTCTTCGAGGCCGGCGGGGAAGCTGTCAATATTGTCATGCAGGATTATTATCAGCATTGGTACTATCCGTCCAGAACGGCTGAAGAATATATCCAGGAGGCCGTCATTCCGATTACAACAGCTGTCAAGGCCTACAAGCAGCAATGGGAGGCCGCGAATCCGGGGCGGGATGCGGATGCCAGATTCATCTATATCCCGTTCAATGAGCCTGAGCAGAACAATACCCGTTATCCCCAGCTGCTGGCGGATAACCAGACAGGCAAGAATTCAAGAGCCGTATTCAACAGCGACTGGCTGGCGGTAACGAAGAAGATCAAAGAGATTGACCCCGGTGCAGTCATTTCCGGAGTGAATCTGACCCAATATGGAGCCAAGGTATTCGAGGATTTCATTCCCTACTGCGTAGAGAATGACTGTCTGCCTGACATTATCAGCTGGCATATGCTGTGGGACAAAGCCTTCAACCAGGCTCCCTCGAACGTAGCCACCTTCCGGACGGTGGAAGAGAGGTCCGTACAGCGCTATAAAGAGCTGTATCCGGACCGGACGGTTCCGTTCCCGATCAAGGTGGATATCAATGAGTATGCCGCAACCTCAGAGATTGCCGTAGGCGGCTCGCTGATTCATTACATTGCACGTTATGATGAGCTCAAGATGAACAGTATGCTGCCGTATTGGAACACGGCCAACTCCTACGGTTCCCTGCTCGCCGGGCAGAACGAGCCTAACGGAGCATGGTGGCTCTACAAGTGGTATGCCGACATGATGGGCGGCGATATGGCCAAGATAGAGGTCATCAACGCCAGACATGAGAATGACGCCTTCGGCCCCGGCTTGTATGGGCTAAGCTCCATTCAGGACAACAAAAAGCAGGTCAGTATCGCATTCGGAGGCACTCAAGGAGACGGCCAGATCGTGTTCAATAACGTGACCGGCAATGGGAGCAGCCCCTCCTTCCTCACAGAAGCAGAAGCCGTGCATATCACCGTATGGCACGCTGGATATACAGGTTTGACCGGATTTCTAGTAGAGCCTACCCAGATTCTCGACCGCGATTATCCCGTCAAGAACGGATCGGTCACTCTGGATGTCAATCTGAACGATTACACCTCGGCGTATTATGCAGTCATTACTCCGGCTGTAGATCATGCCCCGAAGGAGACTTTCTATCAGCGCTTCGAGGCTGAGAATGCGCAGGTGCGGACCAATGTGACCCTGACGGACCACTATCCGCGCAAGAGTACCGGACGCTCTGCCTCGAACGGCCAGTATGTCCAAGGTATCAAGGCTGCAGACAGCCTGGTGAAATGGACGGATGTTACGGTTCCGGCAGACGGGAGCTACCGTCTGGATCTGATTGGCGGCAGCGGCGCAACCTCCACCCTGCGCAATCAATCCAATACCGGAGATGCGAATCAGCGCATCAATTCCGAATGGTTCATCAAGATTGATGATCAGCCGGCAACGAAGGTGGTTCTGCGTGCGGATTACAACATGCAGCTGCTGGGAGGCAATACGATCTTTGCCGATCTGACACAAGGGACTCATTCCATCGGCATCAGCAAATACAACCCGGATACGGGAGAAGCAGGCCAGGGCGAATCCACCCTTGACGCGATGGAATTAACTTATAGCGGTGTGTTGGGCGCAGAGCCGAGCTACCGTGTTCAAGCGGAATTCGCCGACTATGATTCTGCGCTGGGATTATCCAGAGAGAGCAGCCTCGAAGGCTTCGAGGGTGCCGGATATGTGAGCGGTTACGGCAGCAGCCAGAATGCCAATACCCGCTTTGTGGTAAGTGTGCTGCAAGACGGCATGTATGATCTGCAGATCCGCTATGCGGCATCGGGCGCAGGCAAATTGCAAGTTCAACATGACCGCAAGCCGCTCGTAGATCTGCCTGTTACCGATACCGGCGGACAATGGCAGACCGCTACAGTACCAACCTTCTTACGCACAGGCATTAACCTGGTTGATGTGCGTTCCAGCGCTGCGCTTAGCCTGGATTATATTAACGCAGCCTTCGTCAGCCAGACTTCTGTATATTCCGTTGAGGCTGAGGCGGCAACGGTCGTAGGTACTCCGGCCGGCTCCGAGCTGCCGCTCATCCGCGAGGATGCCTTTGCCAAATACGCTTCCGGCGGCAAGTATGTGAACGGCATTACCTCCTTCGATGGAGCAGAGCGGTATCTGGAGCTTACTGACATCACGGTGTCCAAAGCAGGCACTTATAAGCTGGTCGTTACCTACGCGAACGGTGAGAGTGCGGGGACACATGCTTATAATAATGACGTTGTGGAAAGGTATGCACAGATCAGCGTCAACGGCGGCGAGCCGCAGACAGTCTACTTCAAGAACACCATTTCATGGCAGCAGTTCGCCACACAGACCTTTGATGTTGAACTGAAAGCTGGCACCAACAGCATCCGTTTCTCCAATAATAATACGTATGACGGCGGCTCCAACCCTTATGGAGGAACCGGGGCGCAAGGCTTTACTCCTTATACGGCAGTCCCGCGCCAATACGCGCCTGCGTTCGACCGGTTCGATATTTATGCGCGGCATACGCTTGCGACTGACGACGGTGGCGAACCTGGCGGCGGTGATCCCGGCGGTGGTGATCCCGGCGGCGGCGAACCTGGCGGCGGCAACAACGGCGGCGGTGATCCTGGTGGCGGCAATAACGGCGGCGGTGATCCTGGCGGCGGTAACAACGGCGGCGGCGATCCTGGCGGCGGTAACAACGGCGGCGGTGATCCTGGCGGCGGTAACAACGGCGGCGGTAACAACGACGGCGGCGAAACCGGCGGCGGCAATAATGCCGGGAGTGGCAATGGCGGTGGCACTACCGTTGGTTCGGTCACCCCTGTTCAGCCGGAAGCACCAAACGGCAGCGGCCATGTGACCGTCGAAGCAGAGGTTACAGGAACTACTGCCACAGCCACACTGGATGCGGAGAAAGTAAAAGCGGCAGACCAGATCACCGTCTCGTCTACGCTCGGCACCTTCCACTTCCCTGTCAAAGCGGTTGATACCGCAGCTTGGGGACAGCAATTGGGAACCGGGGACTGGAAGCTTAAGGTCAGTATGACGGTCCTGCCGGAACAGCGGCAGCAAGAGATCCTTCAGGCTGTCCTGGCAGCCCAGGGCAAATTAATCAGACCTGCTATTGAATACACGGTAACAGCTGAAGCCAATGGGCGTACAGTGGAGATTCCGGGGTTCAAGGGAAGCTATTCCCGGGGCACTCTGCAGCTTGACAATCCGGCGGACAGCCGGAATACAACCGTGGTCCGGATCGAGAAGGACGGAAGCTTCACCTTCGTCCCGGCGGTCTTCAACGGCACTGGTGTAACGTTCTATAGTCCGAGCAACGGCACGTTTGCAGTGATTTCAAGCAACAAGACATTTGAGGATATCAAGGGGCACTGGGCACAGCTATCCGTCGAAAAGCTGGCCTCAAAGTACATCCTCACCGGCTTAACGGACAGCAAATTCGCACCGAACGCTACCACAACGCGCGCGGAATTCGCAGCGATGATGGTTCGTGCGCTGGGCTATTCCTCCTCCGGTTCGGCAGATGTTTCGTTTAAGGATACCCCCTCCGGCGCATGGTACACCGGAAGTGTCGGAACAGCCGCTGAGCTGGGTCTGGTGCAGGGCGGAACGGACAATAATTTCCGGCCGAACGACATCATTACCCGCCAGGAGATGACCATTATTCTGGTTAAGGCGATGGCCCTTGCAGGCTCGCCGCTCCCAGCTTCAGAGCTTCAGCCTGCAGCCTTCAAGGATGCAGACAAGATTGCGGGCTGGGCGCAGCAGGATGTGGCCAAGGCGGTTCAGGCAGGCCTGATCACCGGGACACCGGCCGGGCAATTCCAGCCGGGACAATCCGCAACCCGTGCGGAGGCGGCAACCGTCATCCTCCGCTTGCTGTCACAAGCGCAATTAATGAACTAAGCTATGCGCTTAAGCACCATGAAAATCAAGCAGAGCAGCGATTCTCCAATAACAGGAGAATCGCTGCTCTGCTGTTTTTGGTTTATGGAGGCTTGACAAATTGAAAGAGGGCAGTCTTAACCAACTATTACAACTCTTTGGAAAATCGCAGTGTGCCTAAAAGTACCTTTATCTTTATTATTGGAGCAAGGTATGTTAGAAATGGATTAGAACAATACTCTAGTTATTCAGAGTGGATTGATGTTAAGGTAGTAGCATATAGCTCGCCCCATAGCGGCCTGTAGCAGACTTTCACCGTCAAGTTTCATCCATGAGGACGCTCTTAAAAGTGAATTGGAGGTGCGATTAATGAAACTAATTCGTTTAATGAAATCATTCCGATTTTGGTTAGTTTTAATTTCATTTGTTGCTATTGTTGTAAATATTTCAGGGAAGGACGACTATAACATCCTGTTGACCATGACTAGTCCGTTGGTCTGGATATACGAATCATCTCATTTTGTACGAAAAACAGACATTCCAATAGCAGTAATCTATCTCACAACATTAGCTTTCTGGTATCTTGTTGGTTTCATTTTAGATCGACTGTTACAAAAAATAAGGAACAACAAATCCTAGGATAAAGGGGTGTCCCACGCAGCCATTACATGGCTTACGGGACACCCCCTGCTGTTTCGGCTTACTCCACCTTGCTAAGGTACACTTCAAACGCGGACAGGGTCGGGCACCACCGTGATTTATCTATGGTCAGGCGGATATGCCTTGCCGTAACCTCCTGGAATTTGAGAATACGCTTATGTCCGACAACTGTGCATTCACTAAATTGTCTCCAGGTATCTCCGTCCAGGTATTCCAGATGAAGCTGTTCTATCCGCTGCCCCGACCGGATATGCTCCTTGAGCACGACAGTATCGAAGGATTGCTCCGCCTTCAGATCAATCTCAATGGTAGCCTGCTCCGTACCTTCCTGGGGGCACCAGAACGTATCTTTATTCCCGTCTAATACTCGGCTGGCAGCATTGTTCTCCGACATTGTCTCCGTTGCGGTGGCCCGGGCTCCCACAGCCAGATTATGCTCGAAGGTGGATCTGATCACGCTTCCCAGCTCGGCCATCCGCCGGGCGTCATTCTCATGAATGAGACCACGCTTGTCGGGCGGAAGATTGAGGAGGAATGTCGAGTTCCCGCCAACCGACTTATCATAGATGTCCAGCAGCTCTTCGAGGCTGCGGACCTGGTCGTCCTCAGCAGCGTGGTAGAACCAGCCGGGCCGGATCGAGGTATTCACTTCCGCCGGATACCAGACGAGTTCCTTCCCGGCAATGGCTTCCCGACTGCCCAGATTCTCATCGCGGGAGTTGCTCCGTCTCGCGAATTCACCGTCGTCCACATGCTGTGACTCTTCCTGGATTTTCTCGCAATCCTGCAGCTCTGCCGGAACGACACTCCACTCGGATTCCCTGGTATGGCCGGCCTCATTGCCGCACCAGCGGACGTCCGGACCGCATACGGAGATCACCGCGCCCGGCTGCAGCTCCCGGATCACCTCATAATATCCGTCCCAGTCATAGACCTGCTTCAAGCCATTCGGACCTTCACCGCATGCACCGTCGAACCAGACGCAGAAGATGTCCCCGTACCCGGTTAACAGCTCACGTAATTGATCCTTGAGATATTCGTTATACTCCGAAGTCCCGTACCGGCTGTCATGGCGGTCCCACGGAGACAAGTACACCCCGAATTTCAGTCCTCCCTCACGGCAGGCATCCGCTACCTCCTGTACCATATCGCCTTGGCCATCACGCCATGGACTGTGCTTCACGGAATGCCCGGAATGGCTGCTGGGCCAGAGACAGAACCCGTCATGATGCTTGCAGGTCAGGATCAGGCCTCTCATTCCCGCCGATTTACACACCTCCACCCACTGTTTGGCATCAAATTCTTCGGGATTGAAGATTGCCGGTGCTTCGTCGCCGAGCCCCCATTCCTTATCGGTGAACGTATTGATTCCAAAATGTATAAATGAATAGAATTCCAGCTCCTGCCAGGCCAGCTGCCGTGGAGAAGGTACTACTTGCGCTGCGTTCCTGATATTATCATTCATCCCTATGCTCCCCTTTGATAGTAGTTTAGTACGTTACCAGCTCTACCTCATAAGCGCCCAAAGTCAGCGAATCCGCGAAGCGGCTGCCGGACAGCAGCCCGGATGCCTCCCTCTCCAGCTGTATGGTCTGCTCTATACCGGTGGTGTTCACACAGAGTAAAGAGCCGTCTTCCAGGCGGCGTGCGACAACGCCAGAAGGGGTAACCGGGCCTTTCTCAATACCGAGTGCCGGGTACAGCATATCCAGCAGTGGACCAAGAAAATCAGCATCCGCCGGTATCGCGACATAGATCGCCTCTCCCTTGCCATAACGGTTCCGCGTGACTGCGGGCGACTTCTCGAGTGTATTCGTGAACGAAGCCACAGTCTCGGCCGTGCGGGCTTCCAGTATTTCGTAATAGTCAATAGCAGGCTGATTTTCCTGCTCCCCAAGCAGAATAGCCGGTTTTTCCCGTTCCAGATGAAGCTCTGTCTTCTCAAGACCTCCGGCATTCTCCGCAGGCGTATGGCTTCTGGTTCTCATGAAGGCTCCGCTGCGGATGCCGAAGACATCGCTTAGCCCGCCGGGCATCGGGGTGTCGAACACGCGGTTATGCTCATTGACCTTCGCAGAATACGCCGTCATCACAGCGGTGCCACCTGCCTCAACGAAGGTGCGAATGGCGGCCGCTGAGGCTGCATCCATGACGGCATGTCCCGGCACGATCAGGATGCTGTAATCCTTCTGCATATTGCGCAGATTCACAATATTGCAGTCCAGATTGGCCCGCTCAATAGCCTCATAGGCCTCCAGGACTTGCCGGGTATAATCGGTCTTGTAGAAACTCCGGTTGCCGTCCATCACCTTCAAGCTTTCGTAGGAGTAAGCGATGGCGATCTGCGGAGAGGTCTGTCTGGGAAGCCCGCGTTCCTGCAGCAGCTTGAATTCCTCCGCGATTTGTTTGAACTCCTCATACTTCCAGCCCGGCGTCCCGTCATGATCCACCAGACCGAATACATACTGCTCCTCGCCGCCCAGCATCGTCCGCCAGGTCCATGCACAGACAGCCTGAGCCCTGTGAACAAGCGAGAGATAGGCATACATTCTCATGGCCAGGCGCGGGGATGCGTAGCCTCCGAAGTCGCCAGTCTGGAATTCAAGGCACCAGATGGGCTGGTCAAGCTCGCCAATGCGGTGATCCATGAAGAAGCAGGCGGCGGTCAAGGCCCGTCTGTCCTCAGGATTGGTGCCGGGGTAGAACCCGATACCGGGGAGATCAATGATCTCCTCATATTGCTTCAGATAATCGAACCCGTAGCCGGGATTCTCTGACCAGTGATTCGTAGATTCTCTGGCTTCAGGCGCGAACTGCCTGACAATCCGGCTCAGACCCTGCATATAGGCCAGAACTTCATCGGAATAAAAACGCCACATATCCAGCACCCGTTCCGGCGCACCTTGAATCTGGCCGGAGACCGGAAGCACGACATCGTGGAAGCTGCTCAATTTACGGGACCAGCGCTGGGTAGTCCACGCCTGGTTCAGCTGTTCTACCGTCTCATACTTGCCTTTCAGCCAAGCTTCAAAGCGGTCCCTGGCTTCTCTGGAATAAGAAGGCGCTCCTGAGCCCAGCTCGTTGCACAGCCCGAAGGCATACAGGGCCGGATGGTCCCGGTACTTGCATACCAGTACCTCGGCGAACTTATACGCGTATTCCTGAAAAGCCGGATGGCCGATATCCTCCATATAGCGTGTTTGCGCTTCCATGCGGATGCCGTTCGTATCGGTCCGGTCAATCGCCGGATACTTCTTGTGGAGCCATGTCGGAGCCGGGCGGGTTGCGATATCCAGCACGACCTGTATACCCGCCTCGTGAAACAGATCCATGACTTCATCGAACCATTCAAACGTAAAGTTTCCTTCAGAGGGCTCAAAGCTGTCCCAGCACAAATGCCCCAGCCGGACAACGTTAAAGGATGCTGCCCGCATCCATTCAATATCTTGTGCCCATCTCTCCCGGGGCCAGTCATGCGGATGGTAATTCGCTCCTGCATACAACAATCCAATCACCGCCATATAAAAATAGTAAAATACACAAACTATATTAAATGCTTCATTGATAATATGAAATATAATAAATTAATCAATACATATAATAAAATGAAAGTAAATTCGAACGGCCAATATATTTGCATGAATCTCGCAATATTGTTATTTATGCCTCGGTCCCCTGAGCGATATACTAAACAGCATCACATACAGGGAGGTCAATACATGAAGAGAAGGTTTGCGAAGCAGGCGTCTATCGCCCTTGTGGCCGGAGTCATGCTGACAGCTGTTGCCGGCTGCAGTGCGGTCTCTGATCCGGGTCAGGCTGCACAGGGGGATCAGGGAAATACCGGGCAACAAGAGGCTACGATTACCTTAGGCCGTGTGGTCGGCTCCGACAACAAATTCAAGAACGGGGAAACCATCGAGAACAATGTCCACACCAAATGGGCTAAGGAGAAATTCGGCATTGACTTCAAGGTGGATTGGACCGTGGGAACAGGAGATGCCTACACCACCAAGCTCCGTCTACTCCTCAATTCAAACGAGAAGCTGCCGGATGTCTTCACCCTGAACGATCCGACGCTTGAGAATCAGGTCGTTGATTCCGGCAAGGTGATGGATATCGACGAGGCCTTTGACAAGTACGCTTCGCAGCGGCTTAAGGATCTGTATGCCCAGTACCCTGAAATATGGAATACGGTTACTTATGACGGCAAGCATTACGGCCTGCCCACCTTCAATGCCAACAGCTCTTTCAGCGTGCTCTGGATTCGCCAGGATTGGCTGGATACGTTAGGTCTGCAAGCGCCCAAGACTATCGCGGATATGGAAGCTGTAATGGATGCGTTCGTCAACCGCGACCCTGACGGCAATGGCATCAAGGACACCCTCGGATTATCCCTGTCGCTCAAAAAAGGCGTTACCGCCGTGAAGGACACCTTCATGGTATCCAGCGATTTCCTGTTCGGACAAGCCGCTATCCCTACGTATTGGACAGAGGGTGCGGACGGCAAGCTTCAGTACGGATCTGTTCAGCCTACAGTCAAGGAAGGACTGATTAAGCTTAGCGAATGGATGAATAAAGGCTATCTGGATAAAGACGCCGGGATTATGGATGAAGCCAAGGCGGCGGAGAGCTTTGTTCAGGGCAAATCCGGCATGGTCTTCGGCCCGACCTGGATGGCTTCCTATCCGTTCAGTGCGGATATGACCTTTGATTATGTTCCGGTTCCCATTCCTGCAGGCATTGACGGCAAAATGGGCTTTGGCAGTGAACCGCAATCCTCCGTCCGCTTCTATTTCAACAAGGATTTCAAATATATGGAGGCCTTCTTCAACTATCTGGACGCCATCATGGGACCCGGCTTCTACGATCCTTCCTCTGAGCTAGCCAACGGCTGGGCTGAGGGCTACGACTATGTCATCGTGGACGGCAAACCGGTCTATGACCAGGACAAAATCCCGGGCGGATGGATTGATGTGAAGAAATACACCATCTACGGCAACGACATTCAGACTCCCAAAAAGGAGCTGGAGGTCATGGCCAAGCTCGGCCAGGGAAAAACACCTGAGACCCCTTACGAAATGTATTTCTCAGCCAGACCGAAGAAATGGGCAGAGGCTGCCGCCGTACTGCAGACTTACATTGACGAAGCCTCCGTTTTCGATAAATACACCGGACCTCCAACAGCAACCATGGCCCAAAAGGGGGAGCTGCTCCGCAAAATGGAAAGCGAAGCCTTCCTGAAAATTATTTACGGGCAAGAATCGCCGGATTCGTTCGACAGCTTCGTGGAGAAATGGAAGTCCTCCGGCGGAGATGATATTACCAAAGAGGTGAACGAGTGGTATCAGGCGCTTAACCAATAGAAGACTTTTGCCAAATGAACCTATAGAGGAGTTGTCCGGATGATGGAATGGAAGAAGAGCAAGACGCGATTTACTCGCCAGCTACCTCTTCATTTGCTCATACTGCCATCTGTAATCTGTTTGCTGATCTTCAATTATGCGCCTATGGCGGGGCTGTTGATGGCTTTTCAGGACTTCAAGCCCCGGCTTGGGTTCCTGCATTCACCATGGGTTGGCTTCGAGCATTTTCAATATATGTTTACTTATCCTGACAGTGTACAGGTCATTTATAACACCCTGCTCATCGCTTCGCTTAAGATTACGGCCAACATTATAGTCCCGATCCTCTTTGCCTTGCTGCTGAATGAGGTTCGCGCCCTGCTATTCAAACGGTTCGTGCAGACCCTCGTGTATCTCCCGCATTTCCTGTCCTGGGTGATTCTGGGCGGGATTCTGACGGATATCCTCGGCAATAAAGGCATCGTCAATCACCTGCTGACGCTCCTTGGCGCCGATACTGTATTTTTCCTTGGAGACGGAACCTGGTTTCGGATCACCGTAGTGGTCAGTGATGTCTGGAAGGAGTTCGGCTTCGCCGCAATTATCTATCTCGCCGCCATGAGCGGCATCAATATGTCGCTGTATGAAGCCGCCGAGATCGACGGCGCAACCCGGTTCAAGCAGACGCTCCATGTCACCTTGCCGGCGCTGGTTCCCGTTATCCTGGTTGTGGGCACGCTCGCGCTGGGCAATATCCTGAATGCGGGCTTCGACCAGATCTTCAACCTGTACAACCCGCTGGTCTACCGTGAAGGGGATATTATAGATACCTTTGTATATAGGGTAGGTCTCATGAACGGCTCCTTCAGCTTCGCGACCGCCGTCGGCTTATTCAAATCGGTCATCAGCTTCATCCTGATCGTTACGGCTTACCGGCTGGCCTACCGGTTCGGAAATTATCGCATCTTTTGAGTAAAGGCAGGCGGAATCTATGTATCGGAAAACAATCTCTTACCGCTGGTTTACAGTGCTCAACACTGTGCTTCTTGCAGTCCTGGCTATATTATGTATTCTTCCCCTTGTGCACGTAGCGGCCGTATCCTTCAGTTCCAGCGCGGCGGCTACGGCTAATCAGGTGTTTTTCTGGCCGGTCGGCTTCACGGCTGAAGCCTACTCCAGAACGCTTACGAATCCCTTGTTTCTGCGTTCCCTAATTCTATCTGTGGAAAGAACGCTCGCCGGAACCCTGCTGTCTATGGCATTGACCGTTACCGCCGCTTATACCCTTTCGCGCTCATTTTACGGCAGAAGCTTCTACTCCTGGTTTTTTGTCTTTACCATGCTGTTCAACGGCGGCCTGATTCCAACCTATCTGCTGATCACGCAGCTTCATTTAACCAACACGCTGTGGGTCCTGATTCTGCCGTCTGCGGTGAACGTGTTCAATACCATTCTGATGATGCAATTCTTCCGCGCCATTCCCAAAGAGCTGGAGGAGGCGGCAAGCATTGACGGGGCAGGCTATCTGAGGTCTCTGATCACGATCTATCTTCCCTTGTCGCTTCCCTCCCTGGCCACCTTATCCTTGTTCTCGATGGTCTGGCATTGGAACTCATGGTTTGACGGGCTGATCTATATGACTGATTACCGGCAGTATCCGCTGGCGACATTTCTGCAGACGATCATTCAGAGCGGCGACATGCGCAACACGAACATTGACCCCAGTCAGCTGAAAATTCTGTCGGAACGCACGGTGCGTTCTGCGCAAATCCTGATAGGAGCATTGCCGATCCTGCTCGTCTATCCGTTCCTGCAGAGGTTCTTCGTACAAGGGTTGACGATGGGCGCGGTTAAAGAATAAGATAAGCACAAAACTTAGGAGTCAGAAGCAGATGGGCAACAAGGAACGCAGTCTCTTCTCCAAGCTGGTCGGCTCGCTGGTTATATTGTTACTGCCGGTTCTGATCTTGTCGGTCTATTCGAACAGAGTCAATGAGAACGTGATTACCAGCCAAATCAAACAATCAGGCATCAGCCGGTTATCTACCTTAGCCACACAGATGGACAATATTATTACTCAGCTGGAGACCTTCACCTACCTCCTGATCCGTGATCCGAACGTCATTGAATTTCAGGACCTGTCCTTGCTGAATTCCAGCTACTACGAACAAATTAGCCGCAAAAAGCTCATTCAGGATAAGCTGTATCTGCAAAGCGCCTCGACGGAATGGATCAATGAAATCACGGTCTATTCGCCGCGTTCAGGGCAGACCATATCTACGGTCAACGGAACCTCCTATGATCTGGAACGTCTTCAGCGGCTGAGCAAGGACAACTGGACTTTCATTATGGATGACGATCATGGAAATAAACAGGGCACGGTCATCCACTTGACCTTTGAGCCCTACCAGTCCAGCAGCGGCATCGCCAGAGCCAATTCGATCATTGAAATCAGCTTTCACATGAACAACGTAATCCGGATGCTGGAGCAGTTTCAATCGCAGGGAATTGGGGAAGCGCTTTTTTATAAACCTGATGACATCTTCTTATCCACGCCCTCTTGCCCGCCTGAGCTTCTCCAGGAGGCTGTATCCGTCTTGAAGCGGACGCAGCTGGCGCATGAGGGCAATATTACTCTGGATGTCAGCGGAACTTCCTATCTTCTGTCTTATTCCGATGTGCAGGTGCTGGACGGGTATGTGGTTAACCTTGTGCCTTTATCCGAGATTCTGACGCCACTTAGGGTGACCAACCGGTTCGCCTATCTGGTCCTCGGACTGATCCTCATCGTAGGCATTGCCTTATCGTGGCTGCTGTACCGCAATGTTCAGGTCCCGCTGCGCGCTCTGGTCAGAGGGGTGCAGCTCATCAAGATGGGACAATACAAGACCAGAATTCCGCTTCAGGCGAACAACGAGTTCCGGCTCATTGTATCGAGATTCAATGACATGTCGGCGCAAATCCAGCAGCTGATCGAGAATGTGCTGGAGCAGCAGCTGCTCACGCATGAAGCTGAGCTGAAGCAGCTGCAATCACAGATTAATCCCCATTTTCTGTATAACAGCCTGTCCTACGTGATCAGCATGACCAAGCTGGAACGTAAGGATGCCGTGCTGCAAATGGCTTATCACCTGTCCGATTATTACCGTTATACGACCCGGGTGGAGAATCAGGCGGTGAGGCTGGCGGATGAACTGAAGAATGCTGCCGATTACCTCAGCATCCACCGGATGCGGATGAGCCGCATCCGCTACAGCATCGAGGTGGCGGACCTCATGCGGGACCTTGAAGTTCCCCGGCTGATTCTCCAGCCGATTGTCGAGAACGCGCTGATTCACGGGATTGAAGCCCTGGAGGGCGTTGGAGTAGTAACGATTACCGGGAGCCTGGACAGCAACGGGTATTCATTGATTGTAGACGACAACGGTGGCTCCATGACCACCGTCCGGCTTCAGGAGCTACAGAAGCTGCTCACGAACCGGTATGGCGAACGGTCGGAAGCCTGCGGCCTGCTGAATGTGCACCGGCGGCTCCAGCTCCGGTACGGAGCGGATTCAGGGGTGAGGCTGTCGGTCAATGCGGCATCTGGACTGCGGGTAGAGCTGTACTGGACAGAGAAGGCGGTGGAGGATGAAGCTGTTAATCGTGGATGATGAAGAGCACTTAGTGGAGAGCATGACCGCAAGCATTGCCTGGGAGACGGCTGGCATTACCAGCGTATTCTCAGCCTATTCCGGCAAGCAGGCTTTGGAGCTGATGGGGAAGCATGCCGCGGACATCGTGGTGACCGATGTCCGTATGCCCGGCATGAACGGCATTGAGCTGATCCGGGCGGTCAAGCAGAATTGGCCTCAGACGGTCTGTATTCTGCTTACCGGCCATGCAGAATTTGAATATGCGCAGCAGGGGCTGAAAGCTAGGGCGGCTCATTATTTCCTCAAGCCTGTGAAGGATGAGGAGCTGCTCGCTGCCGTCTTTGAAGCGGCCTGTGGGCTGCAGGCCGAGCGGGAGCAGATGAACGCCTATGTGCAGTCCCAGGCGATGGTTCACCGCAATCTGCCTATCCTGCGCTCCAACCTGCTGAACCATCTGATCCAGGGACGCATGTGGACTGAACGCAAATTGACAGAGCAGCTCCAGTTATACGGCCTTCCAATCGGATTAGGTGATACGATCTCCCTGATTCTGATCCGCATCGAGGACCCGCAGAAGCGCTACGATCCGTCCGATATGTCACTCCCGGGCTTCGCCGTTACCAATATTGTGGAGGAGCTGGTGTCCCAGCACTTCAAAAGCTGGAGCTGCGAGGATGTATACGGCCATCTTCTGTTCATTGTGAATGGCGGCGGGGATGCAAGGGGACGTCAACTGGAGCAGACCGCGGATGAGATGAGGCAGATTGTCAGCCGGTTGCTGCATCTGACGATCTCGGTCATTCTCTCCCCTTCCGGGACCTTTCCTGCCAGTGTGGAGGAGCTGTATCAGCGCTGCGTCGCCACGGTCCGCTCGCAGATCGGCTACGACAACGACTTCGTCGTCCAGCTCGGCGGTCATCATGTCAAACCGGCCTCCCTGGTGGTCGCTTCCCTCTACTCGCCTCCCTTGTTCCCGCATCTGCTTGAGGCCGGGAACTGGGAGGCGGCAAGAGAGAAGCTGCATGTGGTGTTGCAGGAATGGGGCACGAAGTATAGCGGCTCGTATGAGCATTTATCGGAGATTGTTTACGCCTTGAAGTCCGCGTTCTCCTACTTTGTGCATAAGAACGGCGGTCTGCTGACAGACTACCGCCTGCATACGCCGCTTGATATCAGGAGCATCGGAGAACTGGAATATTGGGCAACGGGCTTGCTGGACAGGCTGCAGCATGAGATGAACACCGAGCTGTCCGCCTCCCGTCACTCCGTTGTCGCGCAGATTCATCAATTCGTGCAGGAGCATCTGTCGGAGGATGTCTCCCTTCAGGCTATCGCCGAATATGTGTATATGCATCCAACCCATGTATCCAAGGTCTTCAAGCGGGAGACGGGAGAGAACCTGTCCGATTACCTGCTGCGGCTGCGGATGGAGAAGGCTGTATTCTTGCTGAAGGACAGTAAATACAGAGTTTATGAAGTAGCGAACCGCCTGGGATACAAGAACCCCACGTATTTCATCAAAGTCTTCAAGGAGCATTTTGGCGTCACCCCCCAGGAATTCAGGGAGAGCACGCTTCTCTAATTACGCTCCTGGTAATTCCGGGCCAAAAAGCCCACCAAAGAGGCAATCGCCTTGACGGTGAGCTTTTTGTCGTTCTATATATGCGAAAAACCCCCTACCGGCAAGCACGCGGTCCGCAGCAGTCTGTCCGCTGCTGTCTTCTGGTGTCTGCCAATAGAGGGTAATGCAAGGGTATAACTAACGGAACAGCACGCATTTCCCCGATTCCCTGAAATACTTGATCAGCCGCTCTATCGGCTCGCGCCCGCATTTGAGCTGCTCGCCAAGACAGTCAATACACAGGAAATCCTGGGCATTGCGCGTGACCAGCTTCAGGTAAATCGCCACATCATCCGTCATCAGAGGGACCCCGCATTGTCTGCAGGTTCTGTTCATGCTCATACGCTTCTCTTCTTTCTTATCTCTAGACCAATCAGACCAATTTCGCCCGCACGATCAGACAGTCATGGGCTGGAACGACCGGAGCGAACCGTTCTCTGAACACCCCAAGCTCCTTGTGCTCCCAGCAGTCATACAGGGACAGCGATTTGCCGGAGGCATACGGAAGCCCGAAATCCCAGAATTGCAGCGACATCTCTCTTTGACCATCACTCAGATTGAAGAATCCGATCGCGAGGTCACCGTCTGCTAATACTTTTACCAGCATGAATACTTCATTGGTATGGAACCACTGCGGCTCAGGCTTAATGCGGTAAGCTCCGCGGCCCTCGATATCCTGGTTGATGGCAATCAGATCCGGGTTCAGCAGAATGTTCTTGGTCGCTTCGTTGGCCTTGCGGATGTCACTGCCGACCATCAGCGGAGAGCCCAGCAGGCTCCACAGCGAGAAGTGCGTCTTGTACTCCACATCCGTGCAGCCGCCGATCTGGCTGCCGATGAAGTCGCTGTTGCTGCCCCCGTACATGCCGACTACCAGCATATCCAGATCGTTATGGCAGTAGGCCCCGGTGTAGGCGGCTTTATCAAGCTGTGACAGCGACAGCGTCTTGATCGATTCCCAGCTGTCCTGGATATCGCCGGTGGAACGGTACATATGCGCGCCGGATTCACGAATCCACTGGTAGACGTTATCTTCACCCCAGTTACATGCGGAGAAAAGAATGTCTCTTCCGCAGTTCTTAAGTGCGAGACTCATCCGCTTGTACAGCAGCTCCCCCGACATATGTCTGGGTTTGAAGCAGTAGTCATACTTCAGGAAATCTACACCCCATTCCGCCAGCGATGCGGCATCCTGGAATTCATGCTCGAAGCTGCCCGGATACCCGGCGCAGGTATGCGTTCCCACACAAGAGTACATGCCGAACTTCAGTCCCTTGGAGTGAATATAATCTGCAACCGCCTTCATTCCGTTCGGGAATTTGTCCGGGTCAGCCACCAGCTTGCCATCCTTGTCCCGTTCCTTCAGGCTCCAGCAGTCGTCAATGACAATGTATTCGTACCCTGCATCCTTATAACCGTCCGCCACCAGCGTATCGGCCGCTTCCCGGATCAATTGCTCGTTGATATCCCAAGTAAACGTGTTCCATGAATTCCATCCCATCGGCGGCGTTAAGCCAAGCTGTTGCTGTTTGTCCATGATTCGTATTCATCCTTTCGCATTATGACAGGAATTGATCCCTGGGCAAATGCTGTATTATTTATGTATTTAATCACACCTAATCCTTGTAATCTATAGCTTGACGTTGCTTTCATATGGATGGATGTTGCTTTTCTTATATAAGGAGTGAGAGAGTCGAAGGTGTAAAGAGCTTGGTTTGTTTTATGCGGATTGTGATGCTTGTGGGCGCATATGCATCAACTTCGACGGGAGTGGGCGGGTAGGCTGGTTGAAAAATCACACCTTCTCTGGCCCTGCCGCAAGCAAAACTACTTGTGTCATCTTCTCTCTCGGAAATAGGTGGACAAAGGTATCTTAATTTGCTGGATTCTCAGGATTAGGCGGGAGCAAGTGGATAAAGAGCATCTAATGGGTTTGATTTCGTCACTTTAGTGGAAATGCGCAAAATTAAGTGTTGTTTATCCAACCATTGCCGTAGGAGGGATGGCGTAAAGTAAGTTGTGTACCAAGATTTGGAGCCTAGTCAGGCACCAAAAAAGTAGGGTATCCTCGGGATTGCGAAACCACCAAGGAGGAACCCTACCAATGAATATTTTACCCGAAAGTTCTCTGAATAATCTATTTGAAAAACTTGTTAAAGATTTTGTGAAAGACAACATGGAACGCCTGTTGCGCGCCGAAATCCAGGGGTTTATGGAGAGTGAAGAAGCCGGCGCCAGCAATAGTCGCAATGGCTACTATACGCGAGACTTACACACGAAATATGGCCATATCGAGGATCTTCAGGTGCCCCGGGACCGCCAAAGCCTTTTCCAGACGCAGATGTTTGAGCCGTACCAGCGGCGGGACGGATGGTTAGAAGAGGCCGTCATCCAAATGTATAAATCGGGCATGGGTACGCGGGATGTGGCCCGGTTCATTGAAAGTATGTTTGGCAGCCACTACTCCCCCACCACGGTCAGCAATATTACGGCTACAGTGCTGGACGATATCCACCAGTGGCAAAAGCGGCCACTGAGCAAACGGTACTCTGTGATCTATTTAGATGGGCTGTACGTGAAGCTGAAACGGGGCACGGTTCGTGGTGAAGTGGTCTACTTTGCGATGGGAATTGACGAGGAGGGACAGCGTCAAATTCTCGGGTTCTACGTGGGTGGCCAAGAGAGTTCGAATGGCTGGCGGGAGGTACTCAAAGACCTGTACGACCGCGGAGCGCAGGAAGTCCTGCTGGGTGTGTTTGACGGACTGCCGGGGCTGGATGCGGCGTTTAAAGAGACCTATCCTCAGGCGGATGTACAGCATTGCGTAGTGCACAAAGTGCGGGCCACGTTCCATAAAATCCGGTTGGAGCACAAAACCGATGTCATGGAGGCGTTGAAAACCATATATACGGCACCGGATGAAGTGGTAGCCCGGGCTAACTTTGATACGGTCAAAGCGAAGTGGAACAAGCTGTATCCGAAGGAAATGAGGTCCTGGGAGGAACAGTTATCCACACTCCTGACGTTCTACAACTATCCGCTGTCGATCCGTAAAGCGATCTACACGTCGAACCCCATCGAGCGGATGAACAAGGAAATCCGCAAGCGTCTGAAACCGATGAACAGTCTGACAAACATGGATGCCGCAGAGAAAATCGTGTACCTGGAGATGCTGGAATACAATGAACGTCATGCAGGGCGGGTCGCCCAAGGCTTTGGAGTGGATGCCGTTAAAAAGAAGCTAAAAGTGCTATTCGAAACACGCTACCCCTCTTTGCCCACACCGGAAGAGGCGTAACAGAGAAATCCAGTTTCTGGGGGTCGGGGTTCCCCCTTCCCCCAGAAACACTACATCCCAACCCGTAACCCGGGGGAGGCACTTCTACTCTTTTACACAAACTTCTTGACGCTACCGTAGGAGGAGCCTTTTGTTCACCAGTAAGTGTATAAAAGGCAACTGTTTCCCTCCACACCTTTGCGCCCGAACCTCCAGCCTTCGCACCCGTCCTCCACACCTCCTCGCCCGCCCCCTTTCCCCTGCTTCATCACGCAAAAAGCCCCCTTCCCCCCGCGCGGCAATCCGGTACTGTCCCGGACCGCCCTGCAGATGGAGAAGGGGGCTCTTACCATAAAGCTCTAGTTCACCTGGACCAGCTTCCACTGCTGATGCAGATCGCCGCGGTAGAGGTTCTGCTGGAGCTTCGCGCCGTCTGCGGTGGAGGCTCCTGTGACTTCCACTGCCTTGTTACTGTTCACATTTAGAATGCTCCAGTAGCCGTTGCTCAGCTTGATGAGCCGGAACTGCTGGGCGGTGTTGTTCAAATCCTGCATCAGCTGGATGGCTTCGCCGTTATTCTTCGTGCCGTTACGCACATCCATCACCTTATTGTCGGAAGAATTCACGCTGCGCAGCCGGTAAATATTATTGTACGTGCCCATATCCGTAACCGTCCATTGCTGAGCCAGCGCGGTGTTCTCCGGCCACTGCTGGAGCTGAAGAGAGTTCGTATTCTGCCCGTTCGGAACGTCAATCGCTTTGCCTGACGCCCGGTTGATCAGCTTATATTTCGCATTGTTGGTGACCCCGTTCCACACCCCGTTCCAGGGGTTGAACTGTGCCCGCTCGTAGTACCATTCGAAGATAAAGCGCGCCATGCCGTCCCGGGTGGCGTTGCCGTCATAGAGCAGCCCGCCGTCCGGATCGGCGAAGGAGCTTTTGGGACCGGGATCGAGCAGGAAGCCGTTCATATGGACGGCAATGCTGACATTGCCGGCGGCGGTGAAAATCGCTTTGGTATTCTTGCCGAAGCCTGCATTCGTACCGTTGAACAGATCCCAATATGCGGAGTCGCCCGGCTGGTTCTTGAACCAGGTCGTTTCAGTAATATTGATCGGGTAAGCATCGGCAGCAGGCTTGATGCTGCTATCCCAGATCTGCTGAAGCGAGTTGAAATTGTCATAAGCGCCGTAGCCCGGATACCAGTGAACGGCATAGCCGTAATTATTCAGCGGGTCGGTCAGCGGACTCGATGCCGTCAGCTGATAATGCTGATCCCAGCCGAGTCCAGAAGCCCAGATTACATTGTCCGCGCCCTTGCTGCGGATCGTGGAGATCATGGAGTTCTGGAAGTTCTTCAGCGAATTCCAGAACGCTGCGAAGTTAGGCTGGGAGGGATTGCCGCCCCATTGTCCGTTCACATCGCTCAGCACCGGCTCGTTGACCAGCTCGAACATGACATTATCCGCGCTCTTGAGTCCCGGCTGGGAGGCCAGGTAACCCCAGATCTGATTGAACTTGTCCAGATTGGCCTGGGTGGTCGCCTTATTGTCCAGCAGGGTGAAGTCCAGCCCCAGCGTGACATACAGCCCCTTGGTCTTCGCATACTCCACATAGGGAATGATCAGATTCTGGGTAGCTGCCTGAAGGCCCGCGAAGTTATACGTTCCTGCCGCGACATCACCCATATCCTCCCGGTCGATGAACAGGCGGACCTGATTCGAGTACCAGCCGTGGTTGTTGCCGTATTTGCCGGAGGTGCTGGTGAAGGTATCCGTGATCTCCTTCAGGTACTCCAGAGTGGCCTTATGCCGGTTCCCGCCGTTGCGGTTCAGATAATAATTGCTGTTCTGATACGTCCAGTAAGCCCCGGTAGGCTGATGCCAGCCGCTTAGCAGCACAGGCTGCCCGCTGCTGTTCACCAGCTGATTGCCGCTTACATGCAGCTTGGGAACAGGCGAACCCTCCCAAGCGTTTGCAGTGCCGCCGCCGGACTGCATCGGCGTCAGCAGCAGGGCCAGCATCACCAGCAGCTTCATGGATAAGCTTAACTTCCTTTTTCTCACAGATACCCATCTCCTTCTCATTTCGTAAAATCGGCTGATGCCGTCTTAATGAAAGCGAATACATCTGAATTGTACTCTGCGGGGAGACGGGCTGAAACCTGTGTGATTATAGTTGATAGACTTACAAATTATAGTTGATAGACTCAGATTATAAATTTACATGCAGAGACTCCCTGTATTCCTGGGGGGTCATTCCCGTCATTTTTTTGAAGAACCGGGTGAAGGAATGGTGGGCCTCATAACCGACATACAGCGCCACATCGCGGATTTTGAGCGTTTCATTTCCCAGCAGCTCCTTCGCCTTGACAGCCCGGCATTGATCAATGTACTCAGACAGGTTAATACCCTGCTCCTGCTTGAAGAAGCGGGACAGGTACGACGGATTGAAATAATGCAGCTCGGCCAGCCGCACCAGAGACAGGTCTTCGCCCAAATGGCTGTGGATATAATCGCAGATCCGTTCAATAACCTCCGAGGAGCGTTCCTTCTCGGCTGTGCTTCTCTGCTCGAAGAGATCGGAGGCCAGCCTCTCCAGATAATAGATGCCCTCCCCCAGGGAAGAATGCTCGTCCAGCCGCATCAGCTTGCCATATTCATTGACAAGGCTGTAGAGCTCCGAGCGGTTCAGATGGGACAGCAGCACAAGGGCAACTGTATAATACAGCTCGGCGGCTTCTTCCACGGAGACGCCCGAATGAATGCCTTCCCGGATCTCCTCCAGCGTCTCAGCGAACCGCTCCCGCCGTCCGGCATCCAGATGGGCCGCAAGATTCTCCACCCGCTGTTGGAGCCGGACCCCGGTCTCACGGACTGCGTCAGACTCCGGCGGACCGCTGCGGTCAATCTGCACCATGGAGATGCCGTCCCCGATCTTCATCTGCTGCAGCCGGTGAAGCCGCTCGTAATGGCGGCCGGTCTCTGTCCAGGCACAGGCCGAGCCACTGACCGTAAAAGCAACCGGCAGGCCCAGCGTCTGCCGGCAGGACTCCTGGATCATCTCCAGCGTCCCCTCCAGATACCGCGCGAAATTCACGCCGAAGGCAGCCCCGGCATTGTGCAGAGGCTGCAGCAGCCACAGGAGATCCCCGTGCCTGTCAAGCACCCAGGCATGCCGGGTCATCTCCGCCAGATGGGAATTCCAGATCAGCCGGGAAGAGGTCAGAAGCTCACGCCGGTCCATGTAAGAGATGCCCTCCGGGTATGTAAGCCGTCCAAGAACGAGCATGACCGGGGTATCAGCATTAAGGCTGATACCCAGCTTGCTGAAGTCTGAACGTAACGCATCCGTATCCTTACACAAGGCCTGGCTGTCCTGAAGCAGATGGCGGAGATAATCGCCCTGCGCCGCCGTCTCCATGGAATCGCGCTGCTCCCTGGACTGCTCCAGCAGCTCGCTTAGCATATTGCCCTGCTCAATCTCTTGCAGCACCTCCTGGACCGTCTCAATAATCTTGTCGAAGCCCTCGGTCTTCAGCAGATAACGGGCCCCGGGAAGCTGCAGCGCACTATAGGCATAATCGAATTCACTGTAGCCGGTCAGAAAAACAATCCGCGACCGCGGCCAAAACTCCCGGATTTGCTCAGACATCTCCAGCCCGCTCATGCCGGGCATGCGGATATCGGTCAGCACAATATCGATCCGGGTGCGCGAGAGCCACTCCAGGGCCGCTTTGGCCGAATAGACCTTGTAGACATCAAGCTTGTCCGGAAGCAGCTGGTTGAACGCCTCGTATAAGCCGTCTGTTATTATCTCTTCATCATCAACGATCAATAGTCTGTACAAGACCTTCACCTCCCGTCAGCCTAATCCGGATCTCGACCCGGAGGCCGCTTAACATACTTCTGTCCAGGAACAGGCCGCTGCCTTCCCCGTAGATTAATTGGATACGCCGGTGGATATTGCTCATGCCGGTGACTTCATGCGTTCCGCCGTTCTGATTCAGCCGCCTTCTCAGGGTCTCGATCCGTTCATCGGTCAGCCCGCTTCCGTTATCCTCAACAATAATGCGAATCTCCCGTTCCTCCTGTTCAAAAGAAACCCGCAGCTCCCCATCCTCCGCCTGCTTCTCCAGACAATGCTCATAGGCATTCTCGATAATCGGCTGGAGAATCAGACGCGGAACCCGCAGCTCCTCCATGTCTTCCGGCAGCTCATCGAATTGAACCTGAATGCGCCTGGAGAAGCGCATCTTCTGGATCTCCGTATACATCCGGGAATGGCGCGTCTCCTCCGCAAGCCGGACATTATCCTCTCCGTTACGGGTGATGAACCGGAAATATTCGCCCAGCATGCCGGAGAATTCCTCAATCCGGGAGCTGTCCCCCTGCTTCGCCAGGGCGCTGAGAATGAAGAAGCTGTTATAGAGGAAATGCGGATTGATCTGTGACTGGAGCTGCTTCAGCTCCGCCCGCTGCATCATCAGCTTCTGGGTGTAATCCTGGTCAATCAGCATCCGCAGCCGGCTGAGCATCTGGTTGAACCGGAGATACAGATAGCCGAATTCATCCTTGCGGCCATGGTCAATCTGAATATCCAGCGAGCCGCTCTCCATCCGTTTGAAGCTGCGGATCAGCACAAGCAGCGGCTTCTGGACGAACTTATAGGTCGCGTAGGAATAGATCAGCACCGCCAGGAAGGACGCCGCCGCGAACAGCCAGGCCCAGACCACGAACTTGGTCAGCGGCCGCTTGACCGCCTTCTCCGGCAAATAGGTGGCCACAGCCATCCCCAGCTTGTCCGAGGTGAAGCTGTCAATATGATACCGTATTCCGTCCAGCTCCCAGTTGTACAGATTCCCCTCATCGATCGCCTGGTGATAGCTCTCAATCAGCTCCGGCGAGCTGTTCTCCGTACCGAGCGCATAATCCGTCAGCCGCGAGACCAGCAGCGAGCCGCTCTCTTCGTACGCGTTAATCGCCCGGAGCGAATCCTTCAGCTTCTCGTTGTCCAGCTCAATCTGCACGATGAAGAGCGGAGGCTCATTCCTCCTGCCGCTGGATTGGGTAACGCTTAGCTCCAGGAAGTTGTTCCAGTTGATCAGCCGGCCTTCTTTTCTGAGATCGACGGACCGGAAGAAATTGAACTTGCTGCTGTCAAAATCATCGATGCCGTTCATCGCGGACAGCGTTTTATTAATGGTACGGATATGAACGAACACATCGCCGATGTAGGCGCTGCTGTTCTTCAGGGAGGTGAGCCGCTGCGTGATGTAGTTCAGGCTCTCCCGCTTTTGAACATCGTCCATGTAATTCCAGGTCACGGCAATCTTGTTCAGCTCGGTATCCTGGGCAAGATCATACTGCTGGATCTCCATCCACTCCACCTCGCGGTTCAGGTCCTCCAGATAATAGGTTAACTGCGACAGGGTCGCTCTGGACAGGTCCTGACTTGCATTCCTGTAGCTCCAGTTGTAGAGGTAGAGTCCAAGCAGCAGAATCGGCAGAATAATAGCGAGATAAGTGACAACCATCCGGATAAAAATAGTGTGGCGCATCGACACCGCAGGAAACTTAAGCACGTGCACCGCCTCCACTCGTCTGCTCAGGTCCGATCATTTTCCGCTCCCGCCCTTCTCATCATACCAGTCGTTGACCTCAGCTGTAATCTGCTCGCCGCCCAGCTTGTTCCACTGTGCCACGAAATCATCGAACTGGCTGATCGGTCTGCCCTGAATGATATCAAGAAAGGCATCAATCTGAAGATTATTTAGAATATTCTGCTTCTCGATCATTGTCTCCGTAGGTGCACCGACGAAGCTCTCATAGAGCAGTTGAGATTTGCGCTCATACCCGTCCAGGATGGAAAAAGCACCCGAAGGCCCGTACGTCCGCTCCCAGCCCCAGCCTGTCTCGCTGTCTGCACCCCCGGCCTCGTAAGCGGCAATCCGCTTCTGGATCGTCTTCGCTTCATCACGAAGCACGGAGGCATCGCCGGTGCGCCGGAAGGTCTCCAGCTCCCGGAAGGCCTCCAGGTTCTTCTGCACCGGAAACGGCGTCACCGGCGACAGCTTCCACACCGCCTGCGGAGCGTTATAGTACCGCTCCACCTCACTCGTAGCCCCCCAATTCTTCTCCAGATGCAGGTTAATCAGCTTAATCAGCGCCTCCGGATGCTCGACGCCTTGCTTGACCGCCAGGAACTGGTTGGTGCTGAACGGAAGCGGCACCTTCGGCGCGGCACCCGACTCCGAGACCAGCGGGAAGGCTTGCCACTCAGCCTGCGGATTATGCTCACGGCTGGACTGCACGAGGAAGGAGCCCCACTGCTCCCCATACATCATTCCAACCTGCTCATGCTCAATCCAGTCGCTGGCCTTGACCCCGTCCTTGAAGGCGAATTCCCTGTCAATCTGTCCTGTCCGGTACAATTCCTGAAGCACCTGCAGGGCATGCTTGACCTCCGGCTGGATCCCTCCATAGACCAGCTTGCCGGTCTTGTCCTTAATCCAGATTCCGGGATACGCACCATAACCGGCCATGAACCCGGTAAGTCCCATGACCGGGTCCCACAGATATTTGGTGGCCGCAAGGCCATAGGTATCATGCTTGCCGTTACCGTCAGGATCTTGCTGCGTAAACGCTTTCGAAATAGCCAGCACCTCTGCCATCGTCTGCGGGGGCTGCAGGCCGAGACGCTCCAGCCAGTCCGTGCGAATCCACAGGAACATCGCACCCTCAATGGACGAATTGGTCTCCGGGATCGCCATAAGCTTGCCGTCAAGGGTAACCGTCTCGAACGGGCCCGTTCCTTCCTCGCTCAGCACCTTGCGGGTTAACGGGGTTGCATACTGGTCATAGACTTCGCTCAGGTCCTGGATCAGCCCTGCATTGCTCAGCACCCTGAGCTGCGAAGCATTCACCCGCACAATATCAGGGATATCCCCGGAGGCCAGAGATACCCCCAGCTTGCGGGAGTAGATGGAGCTCCACTCCGTCCAATCATAGGTGACCCTAATGCCGAGCACCTCTTCATACAGCTCGGTCCAGCGGTTATGCTCCAGCGACTCTCCCGGCAATTCCTTCAGTATTTCTTCCAGCGCATCGTTGTTCTCACGTACGAACGACAGCTGGATGGGCGGATCATATTTGCTTAGACCCGGCTCTTCATATAACGAAGCGCTCCCCGGCTGTCCCTCAGGAACCGGAGAACGCTCCGCAAGGCTATTGCTTCTCTCACAAGCGGTTAACAGTTGTACGGCCATGCATGCAGCGACAGTCCAGGCCATTGTATTCTTGATTGTTTTGGGCACCAGTTGCAACCTCACTTTGCAAGATTATTTATTACCGGAATATTATATTATCCCGGCAAAAATAATGAAATTGTAAGGTGCATTTCTTGTTTGGCTTACCCGTTCTTTACCATTTAAAAATCTGTGACCGCCTGGAAGGCCGGTTTGGGCTGATGCTGCCTGTCGAACAGCATCGGGGCCTCGGTCCGCTCGGCCGGGAACGTGCTCAGCCAGGTATGATCATCCGCAATGCCCCAGAACATGACCCCGCTTAGCAGCTCCTTCCGGTCTCTTAACGCAGCGAATAGCTCGCCGTACCGCGCGGCCTGCCGCTGCAGGATGTCTTCGGGAACCACAGGTCCGACATCACTGAGATCGTTATAGACATACAGGCTCATATCCAGCTCGGTGATCTGATTATCAAGGCCGAGGGAATGGAACTTCTCCATGGACTCGATAATGCTCTCCACCGAAGGATAGTCCAGATTAATATGGGTCTGGTGGCCAACCCCGTCAATCGGCACCCCCTTCGCCAGCATGTCCTTCACCAGCTCGTAGAGCCGGTCCCGCTTCTCGGGATTATCTGTGCCGTAATCATTAATATACAGCTTAAGCTCCGGCCCTCCAGCCTTGCGGGCCGCCCGGAAGGCTGTCTCGATGAATTCGGTGCCGGTAATCTTATACCAGTCGCTGGCCCGCATGCCATCCGGGTCTCCAGGCTCAATCACCTCATTCACTACATCCCAGGAGGAGATGTCGTCCTTGTAACGGCTGACAACAGCGGTGATGTAGCTGTCGAGCCGCTTCAGCAGCAGCTTCTTGTTCGCTTCCCGTCTTGCTGCATCGGTCTCATCCGCCATCGCCTGACCGGCTTCATCCTGGAAGAACCACTCCGGTGTCTGGCTGTGCCACACCAGGGTGTGGAAGCGCAGCCCCATGCCGTTCGCCTTCGCGAAGGCGACGATCCGGTCGGCCCGTTCCCAGGTGAAGGTGCCCTCAGCCGGTGCAATTGCATCCGGCTTCATGGCATTCTCGGCCACGAGCCAGTTCACATGCCGCTTCAGCAGCTCGGCTGCGGGACCCTCCAATTGGTCCGGTTCCACCGCAGCTCCTATAGGAAAGTAATCCGCATAGGCTGCCGCCAGCGGCGGAGCCTCCTGCTGCACCGGAGCTTCTGCCGCAGCTTCAGGCGAAGCTGCAAGGGCAGCGGCCGGAGTCCCGGCGGGCGAGGCCGCCGGGGATGACGCTACATTCCCTGGCGGGGATGCAGCAGGAGCCGCATCTCCGCCAGGAGCGGAGCAGCCGGATAACCATAGAAGCGCGGCTGCGAAGACTATACTCCGGGCCAGTCTGGCCGGAGTGCTTGTTCTGTTATTTTGGCGCACAGTCATCCTCCTTCTACGGTTATCCCACAATCCCGGTACGCTCAATACTCTCCACGAAATACCGCTGCACGAACAGGTAGATAATGATCAGCGGCAGAATCGCCAGCAGAATCCCTGTATCCTGGACCATGCTGAGGTAGAACGGATCAGCCTTGGAATTGGCGCCGTCCTCCAGCAGAATCGCCAGATTATACGGCAACGAGCCGAGCTGGGTCGCCATCACCTTGCTGGATGTCAGATAAGTCGTGGTGAAGAAGCTGTCGTTCCATTGCCACACAAACGAGAAGAGCAGTACCGTAACAATGGACGGTATCGCGTTAGGCAGCATAATCCGGTAGAAGGTCTTGCCTACCCCGGCCCCGTCGATATAAGCCGCTTCCTCCACCTCTTTGGGAATCCCCCGGAAGAACTGCCGGAAGATGAAAATGTACAGCCCCGCCTTCAGCGAATTCGCCGTAGCAGAGGTTAGAATAAACGGCCAGTAGGTGTTGAGCAGATTCACCGATTTGCCGGTCAACAGTGGAATCAGCCCCATCAGGCTGAAATCCTTCAAATTCAGGTAGACCGGAATCAGAATCGTGATCGGCGGAACCAGGATCGTCAATATGACCCCGGCGAACAGTAGCTGGCTCCCTTTGAACTTCAGCCGGGCGAAGCCATACCCTGCAAGCGCGCAGGAGATGGCGGTTAAGATTGTAGTCAGCGCCGACAGGGTGAAGGTATTCAGCAAGGCCTGCCAGTAATCCATAATTCCAATCGCTTTGACGAAATTGTCGAGCGTGTAATTCTCGGGAAGCCAGACGACAATCGGTGAATACAGATCGCTCTTGGCCTTGAAGGCCGTGGATATCTTCTGGAGTACCGGATAGAGGATCACGAACGACAGGCCTGCAATGAGCGTCAGCCGCACGAAGGACCATATCCATTTCTTCCAGCGTTCGAGCGACAGTAAGCGGGTCGCATGCATTAGTCCCATCCTCCCTTTAATCATAGTAGAAGACCTTCTTCGAGATCAGATAGCTGCTGACGGCCAGAATTAAGGCCACTGCGGCGAAATACAGCCAGGCCATCGCAGAGCTTAGACCGAAGTTGAACTGGGTGAAGCCGGTCTCCCGGATCAGGTCCGTCATGGCGTTATTCGAGAAGGAATCGATAATCGTATAGATGGAATTCACCAGAATGAGCGGGCTGACCATGGGAAAAGTGATTTTCCAGAAGGCCTCATAGCCGGTTGCCCCTTCCATCTTGGACGCCTCATACAGCTGCGGCGAGATGGTCTGGATACCTGCCAGGAAAATCAGAATCTGTACGCCGGACTGGCTTACAATACTATAGATGCGGCTCACGGCGCTGGTCAGATAGTTCACTACCCATTCGCTTAAGCCCGCATCCAGCATCAGCCCCTCCAGCTCGAAGGTGCCCAGTCCCTGAATCGCTCCCGCTCCGGCATTCTGATCGTTGACCGCCTGAATCAGGCTGGTGCTCTCCAGGCTCAGAATGACCCCGGAGGCCAGAATAACGGGCAGGAAGAAAATCGAACGGGCCAGCGATCTGCCGATGAACTTCTGATTCAGCAGCACCGCCAGGAACAGGCTGAAGATGACGATCAGCGGCACATTGATGACCATATTCATAATGGCATCGGCCAGCGAGCGGTTGAATTCGGTATTCACCGTCAGCGCTTCGACATAATTCTGGAAGCCGCTGAAATGAACAATCAGTCCGTCGGAATTAGCCTGCACCGAGCTTAAGCTGTAGCGCAGCGAAGACAACAACGGAATCAGGAAGAAGAAGATGAACCCCAGCAGCCAGGGCAGCACATAGAAGAAGCCCATTAATGCCTTTTGCTCTTTGTAGGATCTGCGGTCCAGTCTAAGTATGGATTTCAAGATTGCTCACCACCCGTAATATAGCTTTCGGCTTCAACCGTCCGGCCTTCGGCAAGGACTGCTGTCTTATTGTAGTTGACGATGACAGACATCCCGTTACCGTAAGTGCTTTTATAGACACCGTCTGCCAGCTTCTCATGACCCGTCAGCCGCTGATTCTGAACGTTCTTCATCACTCCGTTCACTTCAGTGTACATATCGGCTGCCTGGTTGATCCACTGCTCGTAATTGACCGCATACAGGTTATCGAAGTCGGTATCCTTCACCTTGTAATTAGGCGCATACATCCATTCATAATAGATACCGGAGCCGTACTCCAGACTCTTCAGGATATACTGCCTTGGATTCGTGAACGTGGACAGGTTAAAAGGCTTGCCGGTGTAATTCACATATCCCCGCACCACCATCGGATAGAACGGAATCTCCTCATCCTCCAGCTTGAACCGGCTGCTGGACACCGGAGCATCCGTAATGTCAGAGAGATACGGGAGGGCGTAGGCATTCCCGCCGTCCGCGAGAATGCGCAGGGACTGTCCGGTGATCTTCTCCAGTGATTGGACCGATATCTGCTCGGACGCAGACCGGTCAATTTCTTGATTTTTACGGAAATCGCTGTTCAATTGATCGGCCATATCCCTGAGTGAGATGCCCCCGGTCTGAAACGGCGCAATCTCCTTCAGCGTGGCATCGACATATCCGCCGACCCTGCTTGGCGAAATAATGTAGGCAGGCGTGAAGGAACGGTCCCGCCGGTTCAAGGCCATATTGTACGGATAGACAGCTGCCGGAATCTCACTGAGCATCCGGGAAGCCTTCTGATTAATACGGAAGCCGGAGGTCTGGTTCGCCCGAAGCAGAGCCACGTCAGGGAAGAGCTGAATATCTTGCTCCTTAGCGTATGCTGCCAGCCGGTTCAGTCCCTTGCTGCCGCCGATCGCCTGATCCACAGACAGCCGGTCCGGCACCTTGTGATCGAGGCCCCGGTTGAACCAGCCGGCATATTTCAGCTTGATATGATCAATGCCGCGCTGCTTCATCTGCTCCAAAATGCTCTGGGCCTCTTCGAAGGTGGTCAATGCCTCCAGCGATTGATACGGAATGCCGAGGACATGCTTGGTCTTCGTGATTCCGCCCACCAGCTCCAGATAGAACGGCGTATTCACAGGAGCTTCTGCGGAAGCGGCCGGCTGTGCCTCAGGCAGTCCGCCATGCTCCGCCAGATAGCTCTGGTAATAACGCGCCATGCCCGGATAGGAAGCTTCCTCTCCGCTCAGGAACGCATAACGGACAACGTAATCTGTCTTGGGCGGCTCCTGCTGGAATTTCGGCAGGGTGCGGTTCTGATCGCTTGACGTCAGGGTAAGATCTCCCTTGGCAATCAGGGTGAAGCTCGGATACACATAGTTGTATCCATTCAATCTGCCGCTGGTATCCGCGTTGATGGTAGCCAAGGACGCGCCTTGTTCAATAATGCCCAGCATGGCGCCTTCCTCCCGGATCAAGCCGAACACCGGCAGCTTGACCTCCTGCTGCTGTGCATAGGCATCTGTGGTCTCCATCGTCCCATCCACACCATATACCGCCTGCTTATATGCGGGATAACGGATCTTGCCGTTATTGAAATGAATCAGCGCTCCTGAGCCGTCCGGCACCAGGATGGAACCCGAATCCTTGCTCCCTCCGGCACCCAGGAAGCTCAGCAGGGAGATGTCATTCACCGGATAATCCGCAGGATAGCGGATATCCGCTGCCGGAACCTTGACGACCAGCTGATCCCCGTCCAGGGCGTATTCAATGGCGAGCTGAAAAATACGCGGAGCAGGCTTGGTCTGGCTGAGTTTGTTCTCGGCGATGTCCTGCTGCAGATCTTCCTCTGTGTACCCCGCCTTCTCGAAGCCCTTCAGGGTCCGCTCCAGCTGAAGCCCCTTCAGCGCTTCATCGTTTCGCGTATATACACCATTCTCCTCATCGAAGGTGTAGGCAATTTTCATCGTCCGCTGTCCGGTCTTATCCATCTTGCTCATGATCTTCTCCTCGAACCGCTCCTTGCCCATCTTCATCGGCAGATCCTCCGCTGTTGCAGCGGTCGTTCCGAACTGGTAGAAGACCTTGACGCCTTCCGGCGTCAGTTCCATCTTCATTTGCTTATGGGCCACGCTGTCCGTATATGAATTGACAGAGCTGACTTGACCCAGGTTGTTATAGAAATCCAGCTTGAGCTGCGCGGACAGCAGGTCTTTATTATCCCCGCTGGCCTTGGCATCCGCTTCACGGTCCAGCGGGTTGCTGTACCAGACCGTCCCGTCCGACAGATTCTTGACGGCAATCCCTCCGGTAGCTTCATCCATGAACAGCCGGAGCTGCGCGTTCTCGAGCACCCCTGTCATGCCGCTCACCCCACTATCGGTGAAGGCAGATTTCAGCGCGCTCCCTTCCGTAAAGGACACTTCAAGATTCGGTTCATGCCCGCTGGCCTGGCTGCCTGAGCTTGACGCCGAACAGCCGGCCAGCACACTCATACTGAAGAGAATCGAGAGCAGCATGATTAACGGCTTCCTCATTCCCGGTCCTCCTCCTATCTCCTCAAGACAATTTCTTGGTATATGGTCGAGACGAATGCAATCATCTGCTGAACCAGACTGAAGAACAGCAGGGTCAGGAAAGCCATGAAGGCCATAGCGAGCAGCGTCAGCAGAATCGTCCCGATCGTTTTGGACGGAGAGAACTGATGAACGGTCATAATGCCCACATACAGCAGCAGTCCCGACCAGAGAATGGCAAAGTTTTTGAAAAAGTAATAAAAAGAGCTCTCCTGGGCCGAGATGAAATTGCTGATCCAGATCCATGGGAAATTAATCAGGACAATCGGAACTAGGGCGAAGCAGGTGGTAATAAAAATCTCCGTGAACTTCCCCTCCCCGTCCATCAGCGTAGTCAGCGACCAGTTTGCCACACACCAGAACAGAACAGGAACCAGCACATAGACCGCTTCCAGCAGGCTGTTCAGATACCGGGGATTATTCATATTGACCAGGAACCCGCTGTATTGATTGCCCAGAACATTCGTCAGAATCAGCATAAACAGAATACCGAAGGAGATGATCAGACTGGTTTTTTGACTGCGTTCATATTTGAGGTCCCAGTATCCGTTGAACGGATGAACCATCACATACAGCGGATGTTGCAGCGCTTCTCTGTTCAATGGAGCTCCACCTTCTTTCTGGCCTTCATTTTCCGGTACATTCTCAGGCCCAGCCATAGGGCCACCAGCGCGATCAGAGCCGTCATAATGGTGGAGAAATGTCCGCGAAGCACTTCCTTACGGTAGAGCAGGAACGCTTTGGAATAGTTGGTCCGGTCCATGCTGCGCTCGAAATACTCCGCCGACTCCTTGTACTCGCCCTGCCGCAGATAAGCCTTGCCTATGCCCGCATAGGCATACTCCATATTCGCATTCAGGTTGACGACCTTGCTGAACTCCTGGGAAGCCATCTCCTCATCACCGTTATAGTAGCTGCGCACAGCACTGTTCAGCGTTCTTCCATACTCTGTGGTCTGGAATACCGTGATTTCACCCAGCGCCTGATCCAGCACCAGAATATCGTCACCGCTGTGCTCAATGGCAACCGGGGTGTTGAATTCGCCCAGACGGTTACCAATTCCGCCGAAAATGTACAGCAGATAGCCGTCCCCGTTGTACGTGAACACCCGGCCCCGGCTGGCATCCAGCACCGCATATATTTCACTGTCGCTCACATCAATATCCACGAGCCGCGGGGCACCCCCTGAGCGCGTGGAGTAGAGCAGATCACCGCTGGGCTTGTAATAGCCCTCTCTCCGCAGAATATCTGCCCCCTGCGCGTTCAGCTTTTTGATCGGGTCCCCATAATCGTCACCGTTGGTAGCGTACAGAAAGCCTTCATCATTAATATCCAGATTGGTGAATTCGGTAGGCGTATACATCACCATCTGCTCACGCTGCGCCTTGGTGGAGATCGATTTCCAGAAATACTCCACCGCATCGACATGCACCCGGTTCGCACCAATGAACGATTTGAACACACCATCCGCCCCGAATTCCATGAATCCGTCGAAGACGCCGGCCGACATCACATAGATGCGGTCCGCCTTGTCTACAGCAACACGGACAGGCTGAAATTCAAAGTTCGCCTGCAATAGCTCGGACTTCGGGGCTTCAATGATCCCCACAGCCTTGAAGTCGCTGTCGAGATGGACGATACGCTTATTGCCCGTATCCGCGACATACACTTCCTTCTGCTGCGTCACATAGATGCCCTGCGGATTGTTGAACTTCTCCGCCTTCCCCTTGAACTGGAACGCGTCTACCGTCTTGACGGATTTGTAATCCTGATCCAGAATCACAAACCGGTTATTGCCGCTATCCAGAACATAGATCTGCTTATCCTCTGTAACCTGAATATCCTGCGGATTGTTGAATGGGCCCGCACCGGAGCTGGCACCCGTGATGAGCGTAGTAGCCTCGTAGGCGGATGGAGCCGCCACCGCATTCCCCCAGTATGAATAATTGTAGGAAGGGGCTGCGCTCTCTGCCAGGGCCAGCTCTCCGCCAAGCCCCAGACTGACCAGGCAGCACAAGGCCAGCAGACCGGTTCTCAGTTTCTTTATCCTTGCGACCATTGTCACCGTTCCTCCTCTCTACTCTTTCATACCGGATGTGGCCATCGTCTGGATGACACTGCTCTGTGAAATAATGAACAACAGAATCGGCACGGTCATCAGCAGCAGAGCGACGGCCGCTCCGACCCCGGCACGCGCAATCCCGCCCTGGATGACCTGGCTGAGCGCGTAGTGAAGCGTCTTCAGGTTCTCACTGTAGATGAAGCTTCCTCCATCTGTGCCCCACAGCGCCGGAAATTGCAGGATCATCAGCGTTAGCCATGCCGGCTTCACATTCGGCATTACGATTTGCCAGAACACGCGGTACTCGTTCGCACCGTCGATTTTGGCCGCCTCAATCAGCGCATCCGGGATTTGCTCCATGAACTGCTTCATCAGGAACAAACCTAGTGAAAAGGCCAGTGACGGCACGATAATCGCCGCCTGGGTATTGATCCACCCCAGCTGCGACATGACCAGATAGTTGGGGATCGCCGTAACATGCGGCGAGAACATCAGGGACAGCACTACAATCTTGAACAGAATGCTGGAGCCCGGGAATTTGAACTTGGCCAGCGGATACGCCGCTGCCGACGCCAGCAGGATATGTCCTGCGGTCCCTACCAGTGTGATCAGCAGAGTATTCGCAATGTATCTGGTGAACGGCACCCAGGAATTGCCCATGATCACCATCAGATCGGTGAAGTTCTCCAGCGTCGGGTTCCGTACCAGGAATCTCGGCGGGAAGATGAACAGCTCATCCAGCGGCTTGAAGGCATTGTTCACCGTATAGATCAGCGGAAGAACCATGAACGCGCCGAAGCCCAGCAGCAGGCCGAAGAGCATAAAGCTGACAGCAAAGGAACGGTTCAGTCTTTTTTGAGGGCGAAGGGCCCCTATCACTCTTGAATACAGGGTCATTCACCCACCTTTCGAAGCAGCTTCTGGGTCATCATGTTGGTTCCGAGCATAATTGCGAAGAGAATGGTAGCAATGGCAGAGGCATAGCCCATCTCAAAGCGCAGTGTCCCGTAATCCATCAGATGCGTGACCACCGTATGTCCCGCATAGTTGACACTCGGGAAGCCCGCCAGCGCAATAGAGACTTCGGCAACCGCGAAGGAGGCGGTAATCTGCATGACCGCGCCGAACATCAGCTGCGGACGCATGGACGGCAGGGTAATGAACCACAGCTCCTGCCAGCGGTTCCTGATTCCGTCCATCGCTCCGGCCTCGAACAGCGTCTGGTCCACGGTCTGAAGTCCGGCGATGAAGGCCAGGAAGCTTGTGCCGAGACTCAGCCAGAGCTGCACAATAATGATAATGGGAAGAATGTACTTCTCATTCTGCAGCCAGATAATCGGCTCCAGCAGCACCCCGATTTTCATCAGGAAGCCGTTAAGATAACCATAGCTGTCCCCCGAGAAGACAATCAGCCAGATGAAGAACACATTGCCCGAGATCGAAGGCGCATAGAAGACCAGCGTCATCAGCGACCGGACAAAGGGCGACAGCTCATTAATCAGCCAGGCGAACAGGAAGCATGCGATATAGCTTAACGGGCCTGTGATCACAGCGAACAGAAAGGTGTTCTTCAGCGCGATCATGAACACATCATCGCCCAGCAGCAGCCTTGAATAGTTCTCCCAGCCTATGAATCTCGGCGTCTCCAGCATATTGAAGTAGAAGAAGCTCAGCCCGAAGGAGACGACCACCGGGATTACTGTGAACAGGAAGAAGATGATCATATAGGGACTCATCATGAAATAATAATGCTTGCTCTTCTTGATATCTCTCCATAATTGCGCCAGGCGGGATTCCTTGACCGGACCGCCAGCCAGCCCTGGCAAGGCTGGTTCAGTGGTATTCTGTATTTGTACCATCAGCTTACAGCCTCCAACCTAATACGGAAGTTTGAATTCCTTCCGTTTGATCTGAATTTCATCGTTAATGTAGATCAGATAATCCGACAGGGCTTCACGCGGATTTACATTCCCGTTGACCACCTTGCGGAACGCATTGTCCAGATGCCGGCCTGTGAAGTACCCGCCGGGAACCTGAGGGTTACCCTTCACCCATTGCCACTGGCTCTCCAGCTCCTTGTAATCCTTCACCGGCCACGGCAGCTCCTCCAGCGCTTCAATGTTCGCGGTCGGATAACGTGCCGCCGCTCCCATCAGCCCTTCCATTTCCCGGCCGTACTGGACCTGGGTGTCCTTGTCTGTCCACCACTTCATGAATTCCCAGGACGAATCCTTGTCCTTGGCATTCTCCAGCAGCATGACACCGGTTGTATGGCTGGCTACGCTATGGTCCACCGTGCCGTCCGCCTGCTTCGTTCCCGGCACCACCGTGAATTCCCACAAATTGCGGATTTCCGGCGCCATTACCGTCAGGCTGTTATAGATGGTATAATCGGCAATCCCGATCGGGATCTCGCCTGTACGGAAACGGTTCGGAAAGTCCACCTTCACCGGGAACTTGTAATTGGTATAGAACTGGGTCCACTTGTTAAATTCACTCATGGAGGTCTCCGAGTTCAGCGCGCTTCGCTTCTGATCGTCCGTGTAGAGCTGCCCGCCGTTCTGGTAGAGCAGCATGGTGAAGGCCGCATTGGGCACCAGCGTCGCGTTGTTCAGTGTATCCTCCAGGGGAAGATAGAACTCCAGATTATGTCTCTGCAGCACAGAGACGACATTGTAGACTTCCTCCCACGTAGTAGGGGGCTCCAGGCCAAGCTCCTGCAGAATATCCTTCCGGTAAAAGAGCATCGGGAAGATCTGCTGCTCAGGCAGCCCGTAGACGCTTCCATTGTATTTATAAGGCGTAAGGGCGCTGTCGCGGAAGCGGTCAGCCACTTCTTTGAAATCGGCGAACTGGGACAGATCGGCCGATGCTTTGCGCATCGCATAGTTCACTGGAAGATCCTCGCCGATCTGCATGGCTACGTCCGGCCCTTCGCCCGCCAGGGTTGCCGGCAGCAGAATGTTCGGAGGCACCAGCCGCAGTGCCACGGAGATGCCCGAATCCGGCGTGAAGGTATCGTCAATCATGCTCTTCATCACTTGAGCCTGATCCCGGCCGGTCGAAATCCAGACCGTAATCGCCTTCTGGTTCTTCGTCACGTTACCGATACTGTCATAGTCTTCGGTATACGAGGCGCCATACGCTCTCAGCTCATGCTTCAGCTTCTGGAAGAAGGTCGCCTGCGCAGACGGAAGCGGCTTATCCGGCGCCGAGACCACCAGTGAATCCAGTGTCAGCGGCTGTTCCCGCACGCTAAGAATCCAGGTCCCCAGTCCGCCGACATTCGTCTTGAAGGAGACCAGCCGTTTGGCTACCGTGTCCGGATGCTTAGCCATATCCTCCAGCTGGGTAACCATCGAGTACAGCACGGATACCTTGTCGCTGCGTTCCCCGGTGGCCTGCTCCAGGTATTCGCCGACACCGCGGATAATCTCCGCCTGCTCCCGGAATACCTTGGTCATCTCCGGTATCCGCTTCTCCAGCTGATAGTCGCGGAACTTATCCGGGTTGTTGGAGGTAATCGCCAGAATATTGCGGTACATTTCATTCAAGGTCAGGACACTGGACTGGACGGTACGGACCAGCGGCGCGATATCGCCCAGGGTCACGGTCAGTCTCAGCTTGTGCGTCCCTTGTGTAAGATGGAACAGATAAGGCTCTTCCCCGCCGAGCACATTCATCTGCCAGCCGGGAGAGTAATTGAAGCGGATCTGCTTCATCTCGGTGAACGGATATTCACCATCAATGGTCAGGCTGCGGTTGGCATAGACGCCCCGGAGCTGATTCTGCTTCTCCTTGAGCGCTATCCGGTACAGACCTTCTTCAGGGACATCAATCTCCCATTCGATCCATTGCCCCGGAAGCTTCCAGTTCACCCCGCCGATGGTGTTGATCCTTAAATTGGAGACGGCATAAGGAACCACTGCCGGGCTGGAGCGGTCGGATAACGGGTATAAGGTAGGCGAGGATTTGGCGGATGCCGCTTCGGCCTGGACCTCGATATAAGGCTCTTGTACCGGCTGAAGGCCCTTAGTCTCATACTCCTGCTTAGCCTCTGCATAGGTGCGCACTGTCCGGTCCTGGAACAGCTCAATATAATCAATGGCCATCGGCTCACGGAGTGCGGTCAGCGACAGGGTCTGGTTCCCCTGCTCCAGATAGAAGGCATACGGCTCCTCATAGAAGCCTTCACTGTCCGCAATGACCGTGGACTGCCACACCGGCTGCTCCACCTGTCTGGGACGCAGATCGTTGCCGCGGTCATCCTGCTTAATGACCTCCTCACGGTTCCCCCAGACCCGGTCGAAGAGCAAGGTATCCGCTCCCTTGAACGGCACCTCCCGGTTGATGGATAAGGAACGTTCAATGGACGAGCTTTTGCCTTCCACCGGATAATAATGAACCCGGATGTTATACAGCCCGGATTCCGGAACCGGCACCTCCCAGGAGATGGTTCCCGATTCCTGGGTAATGACTGCTGCTCCGTCAAGCCCCTCGAATTGCTGCTTCACCTCAAAGACATCTCCGCTGCCGGGGGAATAGCTCTCCCCTTCGATGCGGATCTCCCGGTCAGGGCGCGGGGCATCCCCGTGTTGCTTCAGATAGGCTTCATAGCTGCCTTCTTCAGCATCCTGCGCGGCTGCCGTGAACTTGCCTACTGCGGGAGAGTCGGAATGCACAGGCTGCCCTGAGGAATTAAATATCCAGATCGTCCCGGCCAGCAGGACAACAACCAATATAATCGCTATGTTCCTGATTCGAATATTCAACGTACTCCTCCCCTTAAGCGATGGATCATAAAATTTCAGCAAGAATGGGAACAACAGTCCGCGGGGGACTGTTGTTCCATGCGGATATCCGTTTATTTTTTGTAGACTGCGTCTACAGAAGCCTGAACCTTCGCCTTGTACTTCTGAATAACAGTAGATGCCGAGGTTCCCTTCTTCAGTTCGTCAATCATCTCGTAGTAAGGCATGGTTGAGAAGGTATTATGGTTCGTGAGCAGCATGCCGCCTTCGACCAGCTTGGCGTTGTTGATATCATCCTCGTTGTCATACGTGCTCTCCAGGGAAGCCTGCTTCGGATAATCGTAGATGGACTCGATATCGTTGATCTTCTCCCAGATATACAGCAGCTGATCCGGATTCTCGGCCTTCTTCGGGATGGTCAGGAACTGGACATTGGATTCCACACTGTGGTATTCGGTAGCATTAGGTCCTTTTGGAAAAGGAACAAAGCCGATATCATAATCCTTCATATCCGTCTTGAAGCCGTTCGCCTCATAATCTGCTCCTGCATACATCAGCGTGTTCCCCTGACGGAAGAACTGCGCCGGTTCCTGCCAGTCCCCGCCTTCTGTCGGCCGCGCTACCTTCTCGGCACCCAGCTTGGCGATGAACTTGAAGACCTCCAGCAGCTTGGGATCATCGAGATTCTGTTTATCGTCAACGGTCAGATCGGTCTCGTTGGAGGCCAGCGCCATTTCCAGGAACCCGCCGGAGGCCAAGCCCCAAACATCAAGTTTCCCGTTGTTATCTGTATCCTTGTTCGCTTCTTTGGCGACTTGTGTGAAGGTCTCCCAGTTCCAGTTATCCTCGTTCACATATTCCTGGAGCGGCTTCATGCCCAGCTTCTTCATCAGGGTGCGGTTATAGAATACTCCGCTGATCAGGTTGCCCGCATTCTCCGAGAAGCCATAGCCCCGGCCCTCATATTGCGAGAATTCTGTAGTCATACGCTGATTGAAGGCATTCTCATTCTTGGTGTAATCGTCAACCGGCCAGAACATATCCTGCTTCGTCAGCACCGGAATCATATAGCCCTTGCCCATTCTGACAATATCGCCAAGCGGTTCACCGGCGACCAGTGAAGCCACAACCTTCTTCTGGTATTCACCGAAGTCCAGCGCGACATATTCAACCTTGAAATTATGCTTGGCCATCAATTCCTTCAGATTCTTCGAGCGCTGGATATTATCAGGATTGTCCTCGGGAATCGTCATATCCCACCAGGACACGATCTTGATCGTTCTGCCGCCCATATCGAAATCCTTGTCCGGTGTAGCATTGCTCGGCTCTGCAGTCGGTGTAGCTTCTGCAGTGGCTTCAGCTGCCGGAGCCTCCGTAGCCGCCGCCGGCTGGGCTGACGCTCCCCCGCCGGCGTTTCCGCCGTTCCCTGCTCCGCCACCGCAAGCCGTCGTTGCAGCTAATAACAACATACTAATGAATACTGACATTACTTTTTTTGCCCGCATGATCTGTCCCCCCAAGTATGAATGACTTACCTCGAAAGTTTAGCGCTTACATTTTCAGGCAGCAACCCGTCTAATTTCAGGTGTTCACCTGTCAAATTATAGGTCCGGCCCGCAAGTCCTTATCCACCGGGCAACCGGATTTCGATCAGGTAAACAAATGGAGCCTGGTGCAAGAATTGCACATTGTAGCGCCCGGCTCTGTTGCACATAATGAATGAAGGAAGCTTAACTTCTCTCTGAAAGCGGGGTCTTCATGTTGTACAGAATCTTATGTGTAGAGCGAAACGCCCAAGTGCGGGAGATCGCTTCTTATATGGCAGGGAGCAGACTTAAGAATTTCATCATTCATGCGCATGCTGATTATTCATCCGATATTCTGCGGCTGATCCGCAGCGAGGGGATATCACTGGTTCTTCTAAATATCAGGGATGCCCATACGCCGGGCATGAGAGTCTGTGAGCAGATCAGGCAGGGAAGCTCCGTTCCGATTATTCTGCTCGGGGGCAGCGGAGATTTCGGGCTGGCGCGCCAAGCCTTACTCTATAATGTAAGCGATTACTTAACAGACCCGGTGGACCCGGCTGAGCTGGGCGGAAGTCTGGAGGCGGTTAGTCGGGTGCTGGCTCAGGCTGGCAGACCCGCTGCTGTAGAGCGGGATTATGCTCAGTTCACCATTCAAAATGAGCCGTCCTCCCCGTGTCCGATCGTCAGTACGATCAAGCAATGCGTGGATGAGCAGCTCCATCATAATATTACACTCAAGCAGATCTCCGACACCCTGAACTTCAATTGCGCCTATCTCGGACAGAAATTCAAGCAGCAGGAGAAGATGTCCTTCAACGAATACCTTCTGCGTCAGCGGATGGAGAAGGCCAAGCTGCTGCTGGAAACGACCGACATGAAGATCTATGAGATTGCAGATGCTGTCGGATATTCGGAAATCGACTGGTTCTACAAGAAATTCAGAGAATACACGGGAACCAGCGCCAATGAATACCGCAAGCAATGCTTCGTCATTGCCTGAGACAGAGGGGGGTGGAGGGAGCGGCCTGTGCGTTATGTATAATGTTGCGTTCCAGTTCGCACCTGCCCGCTCATCTGCCCACTTCTTCCGAAATCAGGTGCACTAATGCCCCTCATTCAGCTCATCTGCCCACATTTGATGAATTCAGGTGCACTAATGCCCCTGATTCAGCTCATCTGCCCACTTTTGATAAATTCAGGTGCACTAATGCCCCTCATTCGGCTCATCTGCCCACGTTTGAAGAAATCAGGTGCACTAATGCCCCTCATTCAGCTCATCTGCCCACATTTGAAGAATTCAGGTGCACTAATGCCCCTCATTCGGCTCATCCGCCCGCTTTTTCCGAATTATGGTGCACTAATACCCCTCATCACTCTCTGGGTTTCCGTTTAGCCTCCCGTATTCCTTTCTTCCCGCTCCTATAAACTCCCGTTTCATCCGTGTCCCTTGCTTCTCTCGCTCCCCCTCCCATGCACTTTCCCTTCTCGTCCGCGTTTCCTTCACCTGACAATAGATCAATAATTGGTGAGGATCGGTCATTGTAAGGAAGATAGACGATAACTTATTATAGTTTCATACATGAAAGCGTTATCAATTGCTCCGAAATTGCTTTTCACTGCTTTTATTATGAAGGGGGATGACAGCCAGACAAGTTACTCGGGATTGCTTGCCCCGGCTTAGCTTCAGGAAGCAATCATACAAAGAGAATATGATGAGGAGTGAAACAATGCGCAGCCAGAGCATGAGAAGCAATTCGTTCCGGAAATTCCTGTACATCTCTCCCTTTATGCTTTTACTCGCTGTCTTTGCCTACTATCCGCTCTATGGATGGGTATATGCATTTTTTGACTACACCCCGCCTATCCCGTTATCCCAATCTGAGTTCGTCGGCTTCAAATGGTTCCATTCCCTGGTCGAGAATCAGGTCAAGATTGACCAGTTAATGCAGGTCATCTGGAATACCTTCGGCATCAGCGGACTGGGCATCCTCTTCTCCTGGCTCCCGATGATCTTCGCCATCTTCCTGACCGAGATCAAGGCGGTACGTTTCCGCAAATTCATCCAGACGGTCACCACGCTGCCGAACTTTATCAGTTGGGTGCTTGTGTACTCCCTCGCCTTCTCCATGTTCTCCAGTGAGGGGATGGTCAACGGCTTCCTGCATATGACCGGGCTGACCGATTCACCTACAATGTTCCTGCAGAGTTCAGAGCATGTCTGGTGGACAATGTGGGCCTGGGCTACCTGGAAGACACTCGGCTGGTCCGCCATTCTGTACATCGCAGCCATCATGGGCATCGACGAATCGCTGTATGAAGCGGCTTATGTGGACGGGGCTACCCGGATGCAGGTGATCCGCCATGTCGTACTGCCAAGCATGATGCCAACCTACTTCGTCCTGCTGATGCTCCAGATTGCCAGCTTCCTGAACAACGGATTGGAGCAATATTTCGTCTTCCAGAATGCGTTTAACAAGGACACTATTCAGGTTCTTGATCTATATGTGTATAACCTCGCCATGGGCGGCGGCAGCTATTCCGTCTCCGTTGCAATCAGTATGCTGAAGAGTGTGATCAGCGTGGTGCTTCTCTTTTCGGTGAACGGGCTGTCCAAAATGCTGAGAGGAGAGGGCATTGTATGAGTGACAACCAGACCAGTCTTACGCCAAACACCCGGGAGATCGACATCACCAAAAAAACGGTCAAAATGCAGGTCAGCGCTACCGATAAAATCATCTCTACTATTATTTATATCCTGTTCTCACTGTTCGCCTTCATCTGCGTTTATCCGTTCTACTCGATCATTATCAATACGATCAGCGCGAACGACCTAAGCGCCAAGGGCGAAATTATTTTCTGGCCCAAGGGGATTCATTTCCAGAACTATGTCGATGTATTCAAAATCCCGGGTCTGGGCAATGCGTTCATGATCTCCCTCGGCAGAACTGTGATCGGTACACTGCTAACAGTCGGCGCTTCGGCCTTCCTCGGATTCATGTTTGCCCAGGAGGACATGTGGGGCAAGAAATTCTGGTACCGCTTCACCATCATCACAATGTTCTTCAACGCCGGGATCATCCCTTGGTATCTGACTATGAGATCGCTGCATCTGACGGACAACTTCCTGGCTTATATTCTTCCGTCCGTTGTTGCTCCTTTCTTCATTATCCTGGTCAAAACCTTCGTGGAGGCAACACCGAAGGAGCTTCAGCAGGCGGCCAGCATTGACGGTGCAGGAATCTTCACGATTTTCTACAAAATCATTCTGCCGATCAGCAAGCCGATTCTTGCAACCGTTGCCATTTTCTCGGCGGTCAACCAGTGGAACTCCTTCCAGGATACGCTCCTGCTGGTGACGGACAGCAAGCTCTACAGCCTGCAGTTCATTCTGTATAACTACATCAATCAGGCGAGCTCCTTGTCCACCATGGTCAACCTGCAGAATGCCGGATCCACGGCGATGGCTACTCTGGCCACCAAGCAGACCTCTACCTCCATCCGCATGACTGTAACCATTATCGTTGTCGCACCGATTCTGCTGGTATATCCGATCTTCCAGAGATTTTTTGTCAAAGGAATTATAATTGGCGCCGTGAAAGGCTAACGGACCTGCGCCATTATGATACATTAATCATTCGGGGGGCTACACATGAAAACACACATTAAGCTGGGCAGAAAGTCCGCGCTGTTACTAGGAACGACCATCCTGCTGGTAACAACGGCGTTAAGTGGTTGCAGCGGTAATTCCAACAATGGAGGAACTGCTGCGGGGACGGCCGAACCCGGAACACCTACTGAGTCATCCGATCCGGGCACAAGCACAGGCATCGATCACAGCAAACCTCTAACCATTACGGTATTCGACAACGCAGCTAACTATCAAGGCGAGCAGACGGGATGGTACGGCAAGCTGCTGAAAGACAAATTCAATATCACACTGAACATTCTGGCTCCGCAGGTAGCGGGCGACCAGCTGTACAAGACCCGCTCGGCATCCGGCGACCTCGGCGACCTCCTGATTATTGAGAACAGCCAGCTCGAGGAACTGATTCCGGCAGGCATGATTATGGATCTAACCGACATGATTAAGAACACGGAGCATCTGTCCCAATATGTAGACAATCACTTTAAGCCGTTCAATGTGGCCTTCGAGAAGCAGAATCCGGACGGTAAAATCTATGCTCTCCCGGCCTTCACCGCCGATACTTCGCCAACGACTTTCTCAGAAGAGCTGCCTTACTCCAGCCCGATTATGCCTTGGGATTATTACAAGGGAATCGGCGCGCCGAAGCTGAATAATCTGAACGACCTGATGACCGCCCTGAAGGACATGCAGGCTAAATATCCGAAGACTCCGGACGGCAAGCCGATTGTTCCGATCACCCTCTGGAAGGACTGGGATGGCGGAAGCATGGAGAATGTCCGCTGGCTCAGCAACTGGTATGGCTATGAGCAGCCAAACGGCACTACAACGATTCAATTGAATGCCAAAGGTGACATCGTGCCAATCGTGGACGACAACAGCATGTACAAGAAGATTCTGCAGTTCTATTATGACGCTAACAAAATGGGTCTCGTTGACCCCGACTCTCCTTCCCAGGACTGGAACAAGGTATCTGAGAAGCTGACCAACAAGCAAGTTCTGCTTCTGTGGTACTCCTGGCAGAGAGGGTTCTACAATACGATTGAACGCGGCAACCAGGGCGACGGCAACGTAGCCGTTCCGATTGCAGATACCCACCTGATCCAGAACAGTGATGCTTACTTCGGGAACGGCAGAGTGTTCGCCATCGGCTCCAAAGCGAAAGAGCCGGAAAGAATTATGGAACTGATGGACTGGATGTCTTCACCGGAAGGTCTTCGTTACTACACCAACGGCTTCGAAGGCTTCAACTATGAGAAGACACCGGACGGCAAATTCAAGCTGACCGAAGTCGGCCAGACGGCATTCCAGGAAAACACCCCGGTCCCTGCTGAATACGGCGGCGGCGGTTACCAGGACGGCCAGAGCAAGGTCAACTCGATGATTATGAGTGATTTCGTGACCGACCCGGAAACCAAAGAATTCTACAATAGCACCTACTGGGCATCCACCATTGAAGCCAACAAGACTGCGCTGACTACAGATTGGCAGAAAACCTATGACGCCACAACTCCAACCGAGTACTATACGAAGAACAACATGATCGACATCGTGCCGAACATCAACACCAGTCTTGGCTCCGATTCTTCTGACGTCAAGAACAAACGCAGCCAGATTTCGGATTATGTCAAGAACACCTCCTGGAAAATGATCTTCGCCAAGGACCAGGCCGAATTCGACCAGCTCTGGACCAAGCTGAAGAGCGATGTCGAAGGACTCGGCTGGAATGATGTCTTCGCGGTAGACAAAGAACGAGCAGACAAAATCGTTAAAATGCGTGCCGATGCGATTGCTAATAAGTAAGCAAATGAGCGTTACTGCGTAAGCTGTAAAAGTAAAAGAAAAGGCAGCCTCGAAGCCATGGAGATGGCTTGGGGCTGCCTTTTTTGTTACCGGTAACTGTTCTTCCTGCTCCCTTAAAAAATAAGCTGAGCGAACTGGTACAAGCCGTTCTTCCAGACCGGCCAGTCATGGTCGCCCTGCTCTTCTACCCAGATGTGCGGCACGTTATGCGCTGAGAAATAAGCATGGGTGCGGTCGCTGACATACTTAAGGCTGTCAAGATCTCCGCAGGATAACCAGAGCAGGTTAAGCGCGTCCGCTACCTTCTGCGGGTCAGGTACCAGCAGATCAGGCTCCTTCGTGTTAGGTGCCGCAGAGAAGGCTCCCACCCAGGCGAACCGATCCAGGTTATTCAAGCCGATGTTGAGCGATTGCCCTCCGCCCATGGATAATCCGGCCAGCGCACGATGCTCCCGGTCCGTCATAACGGAATAATTCGCTTCAATATAAGGGATCAGATCGTTCAGCAGATCAGACTCAAAGGTTGCAAAGGCTTCCAACTTGTCAGGCGCGAAGATGTCGCCCTCCGCCCGGTCATTCAGCATCGCCCGCCCGTTCGGCAGAACTACAATCATTGGCTTCAGCAATTGATCAGCATACAGGTTGTCCAGAATAACCTGCGGTGTGCCGTGAGTGTACCATTCGTCCTCATCTCCACCGATACCGTGCAGCAGATACAGCACACTATATTTCTGTGCGCTGGAGTAGCCAGGCGGTGTGTATACTCTAGCCTTCCGGGTGTTGCCAACTGTTGCAGAGGGATATTCGATCATCGTGATCTTACCACGCTCGATCCCTGCTCTCTCCTGATCATATCCCGCTGCTTGTGTTGTATACTTCTGATGGTTCATGTCCAATGCTGCTCATTCCTCTCTTAGATTATATGTATATCCCCACACTTAGTTTATTCAATAAACTAAGTGTGGAATCCTGCTGAGGAACCTGTTGCAGAAAAATATATATTAAGGATAGACGTCTTCTACATTGGACAGTCCCGCTTGTATTTAATCTTCGTATACATACGAATGCATCGGAGTAATCTCCACCGGCTGCAGGGATTGATATAGAGCATTAGCCTCAGCAGAGAACCCTGTAATATATGCCGTTGTCACACCTTGCTCCTTCAGCCGCAAGAAGCAGGCTGTAACAACCGCCTTGCCGAAGCCGCGTTGCCGGTAATCCGGGTGGGTCCCAATCGTCTCTATAACCGCGATCCCGTTATCCTGATCCACGAACCCGAAACAGAAGGCAATATGCCGGCCCTTATCATCAACTACAGAGAAATCAAGCTCCGCAAGATAGGACGGCAGAGTTTTTCTCCAATACTCTACCTTGACTGGGCCGGAATCAGACGGAGAGAAGATCTGTTCAATCAACTCGCCCTTCGATTCCTCGTCTGCCCCTTCCGCCATGCACCGGATGTAGAAGCCTTCTTCCAGGTTAAAAGTGTACTCAGTATGCGCAAGATCGTATCTTCGGGTATTCCCAATATGGGAATCTTTCACAAAACCTTGATCCAATAATGCCTGAACCTCCTGACCATAGGGATAGCAATCCGTGTTAAGCTTCTTTTTCCCCTTGCCCCATACATTCCGGGTCCATGCGACCATCTCGTCCGCCAGATGCGGGTAATCCGGATGAACGATTAAACTGAAGAAGCCGCCCCCGGATTCGGAAATGAACAGGCCTGTGATCTCACCGGCTTCATTCTTCCATAGGTGTGCATTATGCTCCATGAAATTAGGGTCTGCACTTTTGGGCGCTTCGTACCGGTTCCAGAACTCGAATCTGACATATTCCCAGGTTTGAAGCTGCCCTGTCAAGGTTACCATTTTTTTTAAAAAGGTACGGACATTGTTGAAATTTTCCACGTTGCCAATATACTTTTCATTCATTCCTTCTTCTCCGTTCAACACTCATAATTTTACTACTCTTCTATTATATGTGATAGCGTTTCCTTTTTATAGGTATAGATTTGTTATAATAATTTGTTCTCTTGCACTCTGCATAGGACACAGTAGGGTAAGACGAGGTATTACTCCCTCGGACTCCGGGTAGAAGGGCCACCCAACTGGTGACCCGAACCCCCACAGAACCCGGCGTGCGAATTTCCCGCACCGGGCTCTTCAGAACTGGTTTTACAGCATCGCGTATGTCTTCAACCGTTGATACGGGATGAAGATTTTCGGTCGCATCAGTGGAAACAATGATCGTAATCGCTGGTATTCCTCCCAGGTAACATAGCTCTTTCGGCTTCGTCTGCTGAGTACTTTCCGCCAATAGGTGACGGTGGTAGCATAGACTTTGCTCAGACACTTCAGGTTGCCTGCCATTCCATAATAGGCATAATGCCCTTGCAACATTTGGTTAATCTTCTTTGCTTGTACCTCCAGCGGTTCATGCTGCATTCTTCCCATGGTTTCCTGCACGTTTCCCATACTTCGCTTCAGCCGCTTCTTCTCCGTCTTTCTCCCCACCATGAAATTCCCTTGCCGGTTCCGCGTACAATAATGCGTAAACCCTAGAAAATAGAGCGTATCCAGCTTATTCATCCCTTTTCTTTGGCTATGTTTGCTTGCAAATCTCCCAAACTCGATTAATCTGGTTTTACTCGATTCCAGCTCCAGTTTGAACTTATGAAGCCGATTTACCAGTCCTTCCTGAAATCGGATGGCATCGCTTCGGTATTGAAAACAAACGATGAAGTCGTCGATACACCGGATGAGATAGGCTTCGCCTCTAAGCCGTGGTTTACGGCCTTCTAAAACCATAAGTCCAGCACATAATGCAGGTACACATTACTTAAGAGCACACTAATGGAGCCGCCCTGCGGCGTACCTTCTTCACTGAGATGGACGCTCCCATCTTCCAATACGCCAACGTTGAGCCAGCGCTGGATCATTCGGAGAATTCGCGGATCACCAATCCGATGTTCCACAAATTTCATCATCCACTCATGATCCAGGCTGCCAAAGAAATTCTTCAGGTCGGCTTCGAATACCCAACCCACCTTTTATCCGGCTATGATCTCATTTTAAATTCATGAGAAAGCTGAGGCCGTGAAAGCTTCACTCGAAAAGAGTGTAGCTAAAAAAGGGGGGCCGCTCTCCTGAAAAAGGTTCTTCTTTTGCTTGCTCCTGCAACGGTCATGGAGGACCAACGTAGTGAAACGGTACGTTTTAGGATGCAATGTTTGTTGTCCTGGATGCAAAAAACGTATACCCGAAAAGAAGATGTCGTATTCGTATCCAACTTCCAAAGCTATACCAGTGGCTTTTGGAAAGGACTCTTTACCTGCTACGATTCGCCGTGGGCACCACGTACAAATACTTTGTTAGTGAATTAGTCAACCGTAGAAAAAAAACTCCCGTGTGGGGGAGGGTCTCCCCAGTTCACTGCACTATCTTTCATGCCGTTCCCTATACGCCGGAGGATTCTTCACTGCTGCTCCAAGTTCTGTGCAGTTTCCTTGGCCTTCGTCCATTATGGCGGGACTCGGCTCCCTCTGTTCCCCTTCGCAGGGCCTTTTTGACGACGCGGCAGGATTCACTTGATGTTGCGGCCTGGATTGTTGCTCGCCCGATCTCTGACCGGTACTTTTCTCGATGCGCTTTTACACACAGATTTCGCCATGTGCAAGCATCCTAGCTACAAAGGTGGCTTGGTCCCTCCTTTGGTTGGACTTTCACCAACTAGATAATGCGTGCCTCTGGGCACGCCCATTAAAAAAGGGACTGTCAAATGACAGGCCCGATACTTTCCGTAAGCTTCATATCCATGATCAAGTCTGGGAGGAACACCTTCTCCAATTCTCTTATATCCTCAGTCAGCTGAATAATCGAAGCCAGCAGTTCCGGTTTGCAGTTAACGCAATATTTAAGAAAATTGTTCTTCAATATCAATGCCTGTCCTTCCAGAAACACGGCTTGCTCTACCAGGTGCGGCTTTCGGATAATCTCCCTGTCAAACATATACTCAGTACGGAGCTTCATGCAATGCTTGTGCTCCCACAGAATATGAACATGCCTCACATCGGCAGCAGCCTCCCCTTCAGAAAGATTGTTGAAATACTTCAGGAGAACATCATAAATCTCCATACCATATGCACGTTCCCATGGACTTTCCACCATGCTGAAGCGCTCAGAGGTATTGCGGGAATATAAATAATCCTCGAGAGATTCACAGACCAGTTTTTGATTGAAATCATATTTCCCGTCCTCTTTATATTGATAAAGAACGATCTGATTACATTCGTTACCCATCTGATCAAGATAACGGAATGAAGCTTCGAACGCTTGAAATGTTATCTGTGATGAAACATACATGCCCTTGCCGTTAAAACCAAGGATATGGAAGGATCTGGTAGACGAATCGTATCCATATACCAGTGAATCATGCGAAAAATGCTCTTTGCCGTAAGTAAATCTCTCTGGAACAAAGTATTCATCTAAATTCAGATAGACATAATACTCCTTGTCCAGGGCCGCCTTAACAAAATCGACAATGGGCTTGTCAGTCAAGGCATATACTTCCCTGGACAAACGGTATGTAGTCAGCCAGGGAACAATGGCATAGTCATACATATAGAAGCAGAAAGGCACAGGAGCATTCATATCTCTATTAAAGGCTAACTGTATATAGTTGCTGTAAAACCATGGATAGCTCGACTCATAATTCAGGATAATTGCCAAGGGATACGAGTAGAAGTGATAGCCGAAAACTGGCGGCTTTTGGACTGGTAAAACTTTGGTCACTATTGATCACCTCTTTAGGTTGAGTGGTTCGCCGTTAGAATCAGTTTCAGCCACACTGCCGTCCGGCATTCTCTCATCAATATAGGCTATAAGAGAGTCGGTCAACTGGGCAAAATGCGCCGAAGGTAACGCTGCCGAGATCCGAAACCAGAAGGGGTGTTCAAGATCGGACACGATGTTATTGTTAAAACAAGATTCCGGCATTAAAATAATCCTGGTCTTGTGCAAAAGGTCGTGGCAGATGTCCAGTTGATCCTTCGCGGCCCACCCGCGGATTCTTACGCAAAAGTTAAACCCGCCTCCCAGCTCCGTCCGGCTCTCCAGCCTGACTCCCATTGCTTCCGAGAAATAAATAGAATTGAGCTGAACCTGATCATGGTTCTCCCTGATTTCTTGAGCAAACCGCATAACATCCTGTATAACGTCCCTGTTTTTCAGAATAGGTTTTAGGTGGCGTATATACATCTCTCTTCCTCCGCAGTACAGCAGCTGTTCTCTGAATTTCCTTAGAATTTGCTGTATTTCGTTTTCGCATCCGGTTTTTTTCCAGTGCAGAAAAAGCACACGGTACACCATATCTATAATGAACGGCGTGACATAGAAGGTTGGTGGGGAAAATAAAAACAGCTCATTCCAATAGGACACACATTCCCTGAATTCCTCATTGCAAAGAATATATCCTATCCGTGCTCCCGGGATACTTCTTGTTTTGGACAAGCTATTGATCACATAAGTATGTTCGCTATAGTTGGTGCGTTCAATGACTCTATTAATATTAATGAACTCAAATTGATCAGCTAACTCATTCAATTGGCACTTGTCAATCAGCAGTGTGATCCCTTTACGCTGTAACAGCCCGATGATCTCCTCCAGTTCCGTTTCACTGTAAATCTCACCGGAAGGATTGAACGGGAGTGTCAGTATCAGCAGCTCTGGATTGTATGTATCCAGTGCTGCTTCGATTTCTGCGAGAACAGGCGCAATGCGGCCCGCCTCTTGAGACATGATAGTTACAGCCTGAAGCTGCTGGCGCTCACAGCATTCATAAAACAAATAATAACTTAAACCCAGCAGCATCACGGTAGACCCGGGATGTTGACAGGAGTAATACTCCATAAATAAAGCGATAGCCTGAGTAGCCCCGACGGTTATACATACATGTTGCGGAAACTCAGGCTGCCGCTCTACATCTCCTGAAGTCAAGTAACGCTCGTAGAATAAAATCGCTTCCCGGATATCCGCATTGCCTTCGATTTCTGAATATTTCTTGACAAAGTCACCTGATAGGGAATCTTTAAGCAAATATTCCCGGTAAAGCTCCGGTGGAGGAAATTGATTGATCCCCGCAGAGAGATTCATCTGCAAGGAATTCGCTGACAATAAGCCGCCAATGGACTGGTTGACATTGGCTTTTCTATCTCTTTTCCTTCTTACCTGATCCAATATATTATTCAATGGTCCTCCCCCTGCCGCCAAATCGCATTTCCCATAACCCCCATATTAGTTCCCAACAATGACCACCTCCCTGTTAATACTATAGGGATGGGTGTCTACCTTTCCCATGGTGAGCTTATAAACTTTGTCAGCTGCATCATAATAATGATCGTCATGAGTAATGGCGATAACACATTTATTCCTGGCCCGTAACTCAGGAAGCAAGGTCCGGTAAAAGTATTGTTTGAATTCAGGGTCCTGGTCAGCAGCCCATTCATCGAACAAAAAGATATCTTTGTCTTCAAGATAGCTGATCATTAGTGCCACACGCTTCTTCTGACCCGTTGATAAATTGAGATGGTCGAATTTCCCTTGGTCCACCCGGATTTTCTCGGAAAGTCTTAACTGCTGCAGATATTTCTGAATATCTTCTTCGCAATGGTCGTAATTAATGCCGTACATTGTCCTGAACAGATGAAAATCACTAAAAACAGTTGAATAAAGCTCCTTTAACTCCGAAGGGGATACCTTTCTTCCATTCAAAGTGATGTTCCCTCCAAGTGGCTCATATAAGCCTGTAAGCAGCTTAGCCAATGTCGTCTTCCCGCTGCCGTTCCCGCCAGTGATAAACGTGATCTCCCCCGAACGGAACGATAAGGACAGCGGCCCCACGCGGAAGACACGCATTCCGTTGTTCCCCTCATAGGCGTAGGTCACTTCCTCCAGGCTGATTTCAAACTCCCCATGCGAATTATGCCCGGCATGAGGCGGTTCTTCGTCTACGGGTATCGCAGCAGTTTCTCCTGACGGTATCTCTTCAATTAAAGACTGAATCCGTCTCCAGCTGACCCGAATACGGAACAGCTCTGGTATATTATCCAGCACGGAATGGAGTGGATTGGTCATGTACAAAAAGACAAAGATATAAGCGCGCAGCTCTCCGACCTCAACATTGTTGAAGATAACCGGAAATACAAATGCCACAGTACCGATGACGAAAGTGAATAGCAGCTCTCCGACTACAAAGGCGTTTGTAAACTTGATGGATGCCAGAATGCTTTTGGACCGGTATTCATCGCAACATTCATCCATATCCCGCTGAAAATCTGCTCTCCGCTGCTTCTTCATGCTAAGTTCCTTAAAGCCCAGAATTAAATGATCGATCATCGAGAAGAACGTATTCTGAATATCACGCGTCCGCTCCCAGATCCTGTTTGCCGATTTGCCTACGGCCACATATAGTCCTGCTGCCAGCACAATAATGGCTATGGAAACCAGCAATCCATAAAAGTTGATGGTTCCGAGGTAAACAAGGCAGCATAAAAGCGTCGCTGTTCCGGTAAACGCGCTGATGATGACTCCGGGAAGCCGGCCGATCGTTTCCGAGTCATTATTTAGCCCGACATGAATATTCCCTTCCTCCATCTGTTCAAATTTGGCGTAAGGCGCATTCAGCACCTTCTGAATCAACTCAGTCCGCTTGGCATAGACTAAACCGCCGGTCAGCTTAACCATCTCCGTCTGAATCAGCTTTTGCCCAAGCACATAAAGCGCAAGGCCGAGCAGGAAATAGACAATTAGACCGCTGAACAAGGCGTCCTTACGGTCAAGTGCAGCATTGATGGTGAAGATGACAAAAGCATTACCAAAGCCGCTTACGAAACTGAGTACAATGAGCGGAAACATCAGTTTGTCATTCTCTCTAGGAAACCAGCGGATTAGCTGAAAATATAGCAGAAAGAGTGCCAATGCTCCAAACAGCGTAACCATGGCTGGTACAAGACTATACGGCGCCCAAACATGTACAAAGCTCCATGGCACACGATCAAAGAGTACGTCGGGCAGCAGATACAGACAATAGCCAAGCCCACCCAAAAAAACAAGTGTGACCCCTAGCCGTGCCAAGTTGCCATTGCTCCAGTCGGCAGCCTTTCTCTTATGTTGTATACACTCGTACACGAACATAATCAGATACCCCAGGGACAGCACAGACAGAATTCCTGAAAGGACAATTAGTGCCGAGGAAATCCGGTCCAGCGACAGCATCATGTCTCCGGAAGAGTCCTTCAGATTCTTGTCTTCCAGTATCGACATGATGTCATTAACTATAGCCCCGGTATAATCCGAATTACTGTTGGCTAGAACCGCCAGGCCCAGATGTTCTCCGGGCTTGATTACAATATTGGAAGAGAAGTTGGGATTGGAACCGGCATGAGACAGTTGACCGCTGCCTTTCTGAAAGACCTGCCATCCGGCAGCATATGAGGAACCGTCTCCGCCGGGGGCAACGGTGCGATCTGCTTCATGCGACTTTTCTATGAGCTTCCGGTACGGTGATTCCAGCTTGACAGCTCCGCTTTGAATTTTCAGCCAATTTGCCATATCCTCAGCGTTCATCACGATATACCCGGCCGGTGTATTGCCTTGATATGCCGGAGCATCATAAGTACGCTGTGACAGGAAAGAGAGCTTATGCCCCTCCGACATCGCAGGCAGAGCGTAGGCCTCATCCCGGGAACTATAGGTAGACTTCAGACCCAAAGGAAATAAAATCCGGGCTGTTATAAAGTCTTCATATGATTGTCCGCTGACTTGTTCAATGACATACCCCAGTACATCATAGTTCACCGTGGCATACTGGAAGCGCTCTCCAGGTTTGTAATCCAGCTCTCCACCCGACAACCGGCGTACGGTTCGTTCAAGCGCATCCGGGCCTGAATAGGCCTCGATATCGCCAATGGTACGGTACGGAATTCCTGATGTCTGGTGAAGAAGCTGAGCAATGGTTATTTGGACCGGCAGTTTCTTATAGTTCATGTGGAACCAAGGGATATACTTGTCCACCGGATCAGTCAGGCTCAGCAGGCCCTCCTCTTCCAGATAAAGAACACCTAAACCTGTAAAGGCCTTACTGGTAGACCCAAGCTCAAACAAGGTTTGACTGGTGACCGGCAAGCCCGTCTCTTTGCTGGCAACACCAAAGCTTTTTTGATAAACGGTACGATCTCCTTCCACCAGGACGACAGATAGACCGGGAATTTTCCCCGCCTTCATCTGCTTCACAATCCGCTGTTCAATGGCCTGCATCTTCTCCCCGCTTATCCTGTCCAGTGCTTCCTCCGCACTTGAATATCCCGGATAACCAAACATCAGCGGGATCAGCAGCAGAAGTAAGATCCTGTATACAAATTTCAAGTCTGTCAGCTCCTTAGATAAAAAGGGAATTCAGCTCATCTGCACTCAAACTGATAGTATCGAAGTCAGCCGGCGAGAACTTCGCGGCTTTCTGTTCGGCGCAATGCCGGATTATGCCTGTCAGAGACGCCACAAAGCTCTGCATGAAAGCCGACAGAGTGCTGCCCTCAACCTCCAGTTCATTGTAGGAGACCCGAATTCTCAATCTTCCGCCAGCCACCCAGATATTTGCATCCCACAAGCAGCCTTGAAGCGCAAGCTCTTCGTCTGATTCTTCTCCTGCAGTGTCTGCTGATAAGGTGAACCAGGGATTCGGAGCCATATCAAATCCGCCCATGTAATTAAAACGGATCAGACGTTTCTGCGGCACGATACTGTCTGATTGCCCGCAGCAGAGGCCGTAACCGATACCTCCTCTCGGTATTGTCCGAAACTGTTCTTTTACCGAAATGACAGTCTCCTCAATCGCTGCATTGCGGTCAAGCATAAATCGGGCCGGATAATGGCAGGTGAACCAACCTACTGTACGTGAGACATTAGGAGCCTCTGCCCCGCCTTCCCGCCCATGAGATTCCAGCTCCACCAACAGATGCTCCTGGCCGGAGCTCTCGCATAAGCCTTTCAAAAACGAAGTCAACACCAGTTCCTGGGTTTCAGTGCGATAAGCCTCATTCGCCCGGGTCATCAACAAGCAGGTCTCCTCCTCGGACAACGCTGCTTCTATCGTCTCCATACAGACTGCCGCAGTCTGCTCTTCTCCCCGCTGCTTCAAGGGCCAGGCATAATCCGGCTCCAATATCTTATTCCAATAAACCGCTTCCTTCTGTGCCTTCAACCTTACAGCTTCATCGTGCATAAATTCGGTCCATTCTTTAAAAGAAGTCGTTGTTCCCGGGAGGTTCTGTGTATTGTTTGCCCGCTGAAAATCGAGCAGCAAGCGCAAATCATCCAGCAGCAGACGCCACGACACCCCGTCAACCACGAGATGATGCGCTGTGATCAGCAATTGCCTGCCACGCCCGCCAAGCTCGAAGATGCACGCACTCAGCAACAAATCGCTTCCGATATCAAAACCGGATTTAAGCCGCTGTGCCAGAAGGTTGCGCTGTCTTCCCTGTTCATCTACAGGAAGCGAACGCAAGTCATAAGTCTCCACCTTGATGTCCGCCATAAGATGCTCCGGATTATAAAACAGCATATCTGCCACATCATCATAGTTAAGACGTAGCGAATCATGATGCCGGACCAGCCCCTCAAGCCCTGCCACAATCCGGGATACCGGTAATTCCTCATTAATATCCAGCAAGATAGACTGGTTATAATAATTACTCTGTTCATATCTCCCGCTTAACAACTTCCTCATAACAGGTGTGAGAGGCAAGCTGCCTTCTGCCGGAAAAGGCCGGCTGACCCCGCGGATTTGCGTCCGGGTGATGCGGGTGTACATTTCCCCGAGTACAGGATACTTTAAAATATCCATTACCTGCAGCTCAAGCCCGCAATCATGCAGCTTGGAAGAAATCAGTATTGCCTTGATGGAATCGCCGCCCATAAAAAAGAAATTGTGCTCCGGACGAAGCTCTTCTGCCTTTAATCCAAGCACTTGACTAATTATCTCGTGAACAGTTCCCAGCATCGTGTCATGCAGCTGCCATTCTGTAACCCCGCCTTCTTCAGCCGCCGGGGCGGGTAATGCTGCAGTATCAATCTTCCCGTTGATCGTCAGAGGCAGGTGATCCAGCATTTCATAAATGGGCGGGACCATATAATGTGGCAGCCTGGAGGCAAGATAACTCCTTACCTCGCCCAGACTTCCCCTCTGGTTCATAACCAGATATGCACATAGATGCTTCACGGAGAAGCTATCCTCATATACCGTAACTGCCGCCATCTTCACAGCCGGATGATCAGCCAGCACCTGCTCAATCTCGTTGAGTTCAATCCGGTAGCCCTTGAGATTGATCTGCCTGTCAGTTCTTCCAATGTATTCAATGCATGAATCTGTGATGAATCTGGCCTTGTCCCCGGTTCTGTACAGTCTTTCGCCTTCAGTGAACGGGTTGAGCGGAAACCGTTCTGCAGTCAGCTGTCCCCTTCTGTGATACCCCCGCCCTACACCGTCACCGCCTATGTACAATTCTCCTGTAGCGCCAACAGGTACCGGGCGCATCAGCTCATCCAGGATGTAAATGGATGTATTGGCGATCGGCCCGCCGATAGGCACTGTTTTGGCTGTATCTCTAGCCGGATTATAGCGATAGAACATGCAGCCGACGACAGTTTCCGTAGGTCCATATTCATTGTAAATCTCAATTTCACCGCCGAATTCGGCCACAATGCGGGATGCTAAGGCCCCTTTGAGTTCTTCGCCTCCGACGATCATCCGCTTAATACTTGAATCCCGGTATTCCCCATCCTGCAGCAATGCCAGATGCGCGGGTGTTAGCTTTAGCACGGTGGTCAAATTGTCGTTCACAATATCGTGAAGCACACTGCGATTTGGATTCTTGGGATAAATTACAATTTGCCCGCCTGAGATCAGCGGCACGAATATAGCGGTTACCGTTAAATCAAAAGCAAGCGATGAATATAGGGCGAATGTTTCTGTTTCGCCTTGTGTGTAAATGCTTCTGGCCCAGCAGCAGTAATTGACCAGACCTTTATGAGTGATCATTGTTCCTTTGGGTGTGCCGGTCGTTCCGGAAGTATAAATGATATAAGCAAGATCATTGGGCTCCGGAGATGGGGCGGGCACATACAACGAATGCAGCCCCGGTTCTTCCTGCTGCTGGCTGACAACAGGTCCCTGCCACATAATTTCAGGATCTATTACCGTATTGACGATCAACAGATCCGGTTCAGCATCATGAAGCAGATAGGAAATCCGTTCTGCCGGATAGTCCGGGTCTATAGGCAGATAGGTTGCTCCAGCTTTGAGTACTCCTAATAGAGCGATGACACTTTCAGGAGAAGGTTCGGCTATAATGGCTGCAAGCTTCCGCACACCCAATCCGTGATTGCTAAGACGCATAGCCAAGTGATCAGATCTTCGGTCCAGTTCCCGGTATGTCATGGTGTCCTGCCCATGAAGCAGCGCTGGCTGTTCTGGCGTTCGTTTGGCCTGTTCGCGGAACAACTCGATAATTGTCCGGTCAGCAGGATAGGACATCCGCGTATTATTGAATTCAATAATCTGGTGGTGATATTCAGCCTCGCTCAGCATTTTCAATCCGGCCAGCCTGGACTGCGGGGATCTAACAGCTTGTCGGATCAGTCCTGTAAGCTGTCTATACATTCGTTGCACCTGTTCTTCGGAGTAATCTGCTATCCTGTAATCGAAATCCAGACCGATCCGCTGTTCCTCTGTCCATTCCTTAATAACCAGCTGCAGCGCATATGCCTGATAGCCGTTGTAGAACTCGGTATTCTCAACCGCTGCGCCATTCAGCCTGGAAGGCAACCGGGTGTTGTAATAGTTCACACAGATGTTAAATAGATCAGCATATCCTTTTTTCCGCAGTTCCAGTTCCTGAGCAAGAAGATTGTAGGGATACCGTTGGTTGTAATAGCAGGCCTGTAATTCACGGTCCACTCTTTGCAGCAGCCCGGCTGTATTATCTTCTTCATCAATACGTATTCTGAGCACCATCGGGCTGGTGAACATTCCGAAGGTTTGGCGTTGCTCCCGGCTCGACCTGTTATAGGTAGGTGTTCCGAGAACAAGGTCAACCATATGCTCGCTGCGCTTCAGCCAAAGGAGGAAAACGGTAACAAAAAACGTGTTGATGGAGCAATTGCACGCCTGAACAAATGCCTTAATTTCTCCGGACAGCTCCTTGTCCAGCAGAAAGGACAGACGGCGTCCCTCAAACTGGTTTGACCCGGCTTTTAGACAGTATTCGGGCAGCTCGCGAAACTTTTCCATCCAAAACCTCTTGTTCTTCTCTGCCCGGGCGGAGACCAGGTAACGCTCCTCTGAAGCGATATACTCAAGATAGGATGGCGCCTTACTCCCCTTTTCCCGCTCCACAGTCCCTTTCAACATTTGCTCATAACTGTCTGTTATCTGTTCAGTCATAATATGGGTAGACCAGCCGTCAGCGATAATATGATGTAATTTCACAAAATATCCGCAGTCCTGATCGCCAAGAGAGAATAGTGCAAAATAAAATAGAGGTTCGCCAGTCAATTGAAACGGCTTACGCGCCTCTGCCTCCACCCACCGCCTGAAGGCATATTCGGGATGTTCCTCAGATGAGAAGTCCATCCGGTCCAGCAGAGTGGCCGGGGCATCCGATATATACTGGGCCGGCTCGGTACCATGAACAGTAATCCGCAGCCGGATTCCGTCATTCATGGAGATAAACCGGTGTATCGCAGCTTCCAGCAGGTTGAAATCCACAGCACCCCGGACCCTGATGGTTCCTCCGATCGAAAACAGCGGGGTCCCTGAATGCATTTGCTCCAGGTACCAGATTCGTTTCTGGGCATGGGTTAACGGCCATTTCGAGGGTTGATCTTCATCCAATTCATTCACCTCCATAATTCAAGCTTTCAGCATATGTACCATTCTCCCAAAAACGCTTATAGTACACCAACTCCAGTTCATAGACCCGTTCTAAAGAAGAAACTGCGCCAAGAATGGAAGCCTGGCGATAGCGGCCTGAGAACTGGTATCTTGCGATTATTGCACGGATAGTTTTCCACAAGTCCAAAATATCCTGTTGCAGCCTCTGCACGCTATCTTCCGGCTCAAACAGCACTCCGTGCAAATAGCTCTGAGCCCGCTTAGCTTCTATAATGTCATTCAAGCCCGGGAGCATGATCCCGGATGTATCATAAAGCCTCTTCTCGTCCCGGCAATTCGCCGTATAGCTGTCAATGAACCCGCGCAGACCGGAGAGACCTTCTGAAATCTCTGGCCTTGCAACCTGAAGACTTCGCACATATTGCACTCTGGCTGCTGCGATATCCTTAAGCGGCCGGGACGAAGCCGTCGCCCCAAAACTATGGAACGACAGCTTGTCCGGCTTATGGAGATGCTGAAGATACCCCTCATACATACAGCTCAAATCCTCCAGAGCGATTGATGTTTCCCGGTAATCCAATACATCGGATCTGCTTTGCTCAAGAATCTGTACCATTCCGGTCTCAGAATTCAAGCCGTAGGCCAGCAGCGAATGATGCCAATGCATCGTTTGGTAGCAATCCTGCCGGATAGGCTCGTAGAAGCAATCGACATTTACAATAACTGCCCTGCCGCGGCATAGCGCTTTTGTCAGATCATATGTGAATCGGTTAGTTATCCCATACGCTTCCACATCGATCCCTTCATTCAGCAGAACTGCCTCTAATTCCTGCACATGGCAGCAGTCGGCAGACAGGAAGCGATGCTCTGTGCATCCTTCCCAGCTATAGATCAGCGGACTATTGACCAGAAGGTTAATCACATTACTTCCCCGCGCAATCATTACCGGAAATAATGCACTGTAGAAGCAGTTCAAAAAATAAAACTCATTAAATGGCTTAATACCAGAAATGGTCTGGTCGCCGTTTCCAGGTATATACTGCATAGCTCCTCCTGTCCGCTCTATGCCGGCACTGTTCACTTGGATGTTACAGATTCAGGTCTAGTCTCATTGTCCTCATGCGGCAGTCCACTTGGGTAATAGCAAAGATAGCTGCAGCGGTACCCTAATTCTTGCCGTATCTCGGCTTCCTGGCGCTCAGGCTGCTCTGTGTTCATTTGGAGCGCAGATTTAGCTATACGGATATCCTCTGCCAGATTCTCCAGCGCTCCGCCGCGGCCCACAACCTTCAGATGAGTGACCCCAATGGATTCCAGCTCCTTGATCCGGCACATACCGCAGCCCCAGTTTCCCACCTCATGCCCGGCTGAAGCGGGCTTGCTTTGCTCTGCCTCCCTGCTGTGAAGCTTGTTTTGAATCCCCGTCATTTTATGCAGATAGCTTTCTGCACGTTTGAACCGGCCATTGTCTTCAAACCGGCCCGGCACCATCGGTATTTCACATACCGGCGACATTTCATCACAATGTGTTCCGTTGCAAAAAGCTCCGGAATAAAGACAAAATGCATTTAGGAAGAAAGCCTCGTACTCCATGTCTGCAATCCCGCTGCCTTCAATGACACTGCGGATATTGCCCAAATTAATTTTCCGCGGGAATACAATCCGGGACACCTTAGCTTGATTTACGAACTGCACAGTCTCCCTGTTATAAGTTTCAACTTCTCCACTGATATGAATCTGGCAGTCAACTCCCTGTTCCCGCAAATAGAGCACAAAACTAAGATCGGCCAGAATGAAGGTATTGAACCCGATATCCATCAGCCGCCGGATGTGTTCAACCACCTCATCATACTGTCTGGCTAAATAATAATGGGAATTCATCGTAATCTTGACTGGAATTCCGTAATACTCAACTTTTCTTCCGAGAATCTTCATGGAGCTGAGGTTAGTAATATTATGATTGCCGAGCAGATATTCTCTGCGGTTAAAGGGAAGCAGGCTTGAGTACTTTTTAAGCCATTCCCCTGGTACATACCCGCAGTAAAATTCATCTGCTCCCGCTTCCGCAAGTGTCTCATATGACTCAGCATTCGTTAATGGCGTTACAATGTTCATCTTATTTCCCCCGCATTCATAGATTGTTGTGAAACCGTCAAACTGCAGAATAGACAAGGCGGTCAACCTTGTCCTTAAGCGCAGGAGCCCAGCTCTCTGCATCGCTGATCAGCGAAAGATCGAGGCCAAATACTGTATTGCCATTGCCGATCATATTCAAATGTTTGGGGAACTGGAATAATAGTTCGGAACAATATTGGGGACATGCTCCCACATAATCGAGTTTGCCCAGCTTGCAGTAAGCATTTAAGTGGCAAAAGGTTGCAGTATTGATCTGGAAGAACGGAAAATGCAGGCTGTGCCCTCCTTCTGGAATGCTTACATCCGTCTGGTTGCATTCGTATTCATATCTGGACATTCCCCATTGGGCCAAATACTCACGAAAAAAGTCGCTGTTCAGTGCATTCTCTCCCAGTTCCTTACGGAATTCTTCGAATCCCCACCACCATTTAGTTCTCGTATCCTTCTTCCGCTTGTTCAAAAGCCGCCCAAGCACAGGGACAAGTAACGGATATTCGCGGAGAATCATCAATTCCCCCCAGTCATTGATGATCACCTCAAGCTGAGTCTTATTCTGTTCGCACCAGCCGGACAAGGCATCGAACATCCTTATCATGCGCTCCCTCTGATCGTCGTACATATAAGAGATTACCACCGTAACCTTGAATCCTTCTTCACTGGCACGGTCCATCAAGGCTATCATTTTATCCAATTCAGGAATACGATTCGGACAGAATTCGTTGCCGATATACACCCTCTTAAAGTCCATGTGCGAGATGCCGGCAGTGCTCAGTTCAAACTTGTCCATGTTCTCTTGTATCACTTCAAGAATGGAAGTCTCGAGGCATTTACCAAAAATTTTATCGTCGTTAATATTAAAAGCGAGCTCGGCTGAAGAAAGCAGGCTCCTCCATGAAGCTGAATTCTCTCCAGTCTGCAGATTCTGCACCTTCTCTTTCCAGTCTGCAGCTTGATCCACATAGGAAGCCCAGAATTCTCTGTCTTGCTCCAAGGGATAGAGCGGGAGGTTCTCTTCTTCAAAGAAACCGGAGCTTCTGATTTTGGCGATGTCGCCATGTACTTCCCTCAGCTGCAGGAAATGATTAAGCCGTTCTACCCGCGAAACAAAGATAGCTTGGTTCCCGGAGATTAACGGAGGTAGCTCAATCCGGCATACATACGAAAAAGTAAGCTCCTCTATGACGGTAACTGGACAGTCTGAAAACTCGAATGTCGTATACTTCCGGGTAGAAAAATCAATAATGTCGATTACACAGCTTGCCGGCCCGTCGATAGGTTCTGCACATTCCAATGTGACGGATTCTTCCGTAAGTTCAAGTATTCGGACTTCCTGGCCTCCGGCAGTAGCGAATGCCAGTGAAGTTGAAATCATTCCATTCATTTTCTGTTCCCCTTTAGATGGATTCATAATTCCTTTATGATCGGTCCAATTGCACTACGACATAAATCCGCTCTCTCAATTCCCGTAAGGTTGAATATTTCTGGTAGCTCAGATCTTCATCCTCAAACTCGATATCAAAGGCTTTTTCCAGACTGACCAGAAGCTTGATATAAGTTAATGAATTAAAAAGGCTATCGGTTTGCCAATCAAAATTGATTTCGTTATAATCACCGCTCAGCGTTCCATCAGAAATAAGGTCATTTATGATTTGGGTTAATTCCACATCTATGTCCTGCTTTGTCATTATCATTTGATCTTCTCCTTTTTCAAACAATGGATAGTATGATCACACTTCCTTGCGGATTAATGAAACAATGTCCTTCACACTGCCGAACAGTTCATAATTCATCTGATTATCTTCAAACACAACATCAAACTCTTCTTCAATAGCTACCACTACTCTGATGAAGTTCAGTGAATTGATCCCTAATTCCCTGAAATTTTTATGCAGCACTTCAGCGTCATCCATGGCTTGATTTCCGGTATTTTCTTTGAGAATGCGTACGACTTTGATTTCTGTTTCATTCATGCTCTCTTCCTCCTTGGGGCGGGTATACCAGTTGTTTAACAATATCTGCATAACGGCTCAGCCACTGTTCAGCCTGCGGCTTCTTAAAGTAATAGCCATCATATCTTAAAATCAGTTTGTGATTATTAATCGGATGCACGTACATTCTAAATGGGGCACTTACATATCCTGCTTCTGAAAGCGGTATGAACGATAGATCCTCCCCCATACTCTCTGTAATATCCATCGGAAAGTTAAGATAGACGAATGCCCCGGTGTATACAGCCTGCTGCAGACTCTCAACGGGCAGTTTGCACCACTCGGCAATTTGCTGGAGCGTCTGATACTCATAAGGCTTTTGCCGGGTCACTTTTTCCTGAATCATGCTCAGCCAGGACAGTCTTTCGTCAATATCCCCCAGCGTGCCATTTGCAACACGTAGCAGCACTGTATTTGAAAAAAGACCCACAATGCTATCCGCATCATCCAATGATTCTGGTCGTCCAGAAACGATCATCGATATCAGAACATCACTGTTCTCCGCCATCTCAGCCTGCAGCATAGCCCAGGCTCCAAGAAGGATGGTATGGGCGGTAATGCGGTTCCTTTCTTTAAAAGATTGAATATGCTGCAGCACTTCGGCACTTAAATCCGCTATTATTTCTTCCGGTTCATAATGGCTGCGCATTTGAACGGGAGGCCGGGATATAGGCGGGACCCAGCTGCTTAACTCCTTGACCCAATAAGATCTGGCTGCTTCGACATCCTGAGCCTCGAGCCACTTCGCATAACAGATGAATGGCTCCGCCGGATTCAGCCTGGTTTCCTCCCCATGCACAAATGCCGAATAAATACGGATAACATCGTTAAAAATCAGGTTGGAGCTCCAGCCATCAAACAACGAGCTTTGACATACCAGCGCAAATATCCATTCCTGCGGAGCAGATGCAAACAATAGTGCACGAAGAAGCGGAGGTTCAGCAATGTTGAACCCCGTTGTCCGTACTTCTGCCAGTCTGCTCCGGTATCGTTCCTCCCGGAACTCCGGGGCGAGCTCCAGCAAATTCTCCTGCTCCAGCTTAAATTCGGGATCTTGATATACAACTTGGAGGGGATGGCTCAGCCGCCTCCACAAAAATCCCGAGCGCAAGACGGGATGTCTCCTTATCGTTTCCTTTAGAGCGGCTTCAAAAAATACCGGTTGTAAGCGTCCGTTCAGCCGATATTCCATAATAACAACATCAAGCCCCGTATTCCGGTAGTTCAGGTTCTGAGCGAGAATCACCTGCTGCATCGGTGTTAGCGGATAAATCGCTTCAATTCCGGGACCGGAATCCAGCATATCTTTGCCATATTTGCGGTCTTTCTCGCTTCGAATTAATGCGAGACTCTCTTCCACGTATCTTTCCTTGAGGACAACATGTTTGTCCTCAAAAATCTCATCCAGTCCTTTCCGGCTAAGTGCCAGTGACAATGACCTGACCGTAGGTGCAGTGAAAATGCATCTGATGTCCGCCTGAAATCCTTCCTTGCGCAGCCGTACAGCCAGCCGCATCGCCGAAATTGAATCAAGTCCCATATCAAAAAAATTATCATCAAAGTCCAAATTCGTTCTATTAAGCACCTCCATGACCGACCTGCCAATGGCTTCATAGCGCATGGAACTGTCCGCCTTATCCGTAGGCAGCCACCATTTTTCAGCAAGCGCATGTCCCATCTGTGCCTCTCCGGTATTCCGGCCGGCATTTGCCCCATCGCCGGGGGCGATAAGATTAATCGTCCCGGGCTGCAGCTGTAACGGCAGCTCATCCTTGATTTTTTTTCTTACAGTTGTTTCATCGCAACCAGCCGAAGGTTCGGCAATCGCCAGACAAACCAGCGTTCCTCCGCCAATCTCCATACGCACCTCCCGCAGTTCCGGCAGAAAGCTGAGTATTTCTTCAAGTAAGCCCGGGTCTGCTTTTTGAAGATCAGCCGAAGCGCTGCGAATATACAGGCTCCCCTCAGGATCGTAGAAACCTTGACAATCTGTTATGGAATAGGAATGATTCCAGTGAGTATACAGTGTTCCCACGGCACCGGCCCAAGGGCGGTGTTGCCTTTCATTCAAGAGGATGCAGTTCCCGGGGGGCAGCGGTTTACCTGCCGGTACAAGCTCATATTGCCCGTCAAAGGGCAAAACTTCCTCATAGCTATTTTGGTAAGCCAAAATAAACGGTTCGCCCCGGGCAGATAGAAAAAATCCGCAGAGACCATTCACAAAATTTTCTCTATACAGGTCCAGGGTTCGATTGAGCATGGAATGCGCTCCTATAGCAAACACACGTAAATTACTTTTATCCTGCTCCACCCCGGTTCTCAGCATAGTCCGCCAGATCCGCTCATGAGCCACTATCGTCGTATTTGCGCTGATTCCTTCAAGGTCAAGAGTGGGCTGAATAGAGAGAGCCGCCTGTCTCCCCGCTCGGATGAAAGCGATAACTAGGTCGCATACCGTTTCAGGGTTGAGCCCTTTGACCGCCACAACCATATTCTCGCCCACCCGCAATTGCAATGCTGCCGATAATGCACTGTAATAAAGCTCCTGCTCCCGCCCGTTCATCCGCCATTCCGTGCCTTTGCCGGTTAAGCGGACAGCCGCTCCAGGAATTGCACTTTGCTGAGACTGGTAACCCGCTTGCGCATCTCTCCCGTCTTTCTCAGGATTGAAACAACGCACTCCTTCAAGATCGTTACGGTCCGTAAACATAATGGAGATCGAATAACTAGTTACTATTGCCTTTACATCCTCAGAGGACAAGCAAGGGCGGCAATAAACATAACTCCACCCCGACTTAACCGCAGCTTCCATGCAACAGGCGGCAAACAGGGGAGAAGCGGTACAAATTCCTAGAACTGCCCTTTCAGGGAGGTCCTCCTGCAGCAGGAACGTCCGTAGCCTGGATACTTCTTGCTCAAGGCAGTTTAGCTGAAACTCATGGACTGTACTCTCATCCCGGCTAACCAATGGATGCAGCATAACTATTCTCACCCCGCTCATCAATGAAATCAGCAACATTCCGTTCCATGGCACCAGGCAGTTCTTGCAGTAGTTCCATATAGTACTCCAACCAACGCTGCGCAAAAATATGCGGTATCCGTGAGGCATTATAAGATAATGCCAGCATGATATTCTCCCCTCTGTCCGAAGCGTCCAGGAACAATTCATATTTCCCTGAAGGCCCTGAAAAAGCAATCGGCCGCTCTGTTTCTTCCGTATCCGGCCCTGCGGCTGTGCTGCTGCGCTCCAGGTTGAACGCTGCTGTTATTCCAGGCAGCAAATATTCGGACTGCGTAGCGCTCACTTCTTCCATCAGCCGGTGATGGGAGAAGACCTGATGGCGCGAGACAAGCATGATCTGCTTCTTAATCCCGTTCAAGAATTCACCTATTGTCGAACCTGGATTCACCTGGACTACTACAGGTAAAGTTGAGACACAATGACCGACAAGTTGCTCTACTTCCATGTTCAACTGCCCGGAAAAGGGGACTCCAATAACGAAACAGGACTGCCCCGTCACACCGTACAAAAGCAGTGCGTAGGCCTCGAAAAGTATTGTAAACAGCGTTGTATTGCATTGTTTGGATAGCTGTCCCAGTCTTTCTTTCAGTGCCCCGTCCACCAGGCAGCAGACCTCTCCGAACACAGTGAGGGAAGTTCTCGATTCCCCAAAAGGATTAACCGACAAGTCTAGCGCTTCAGCCGGTCTCCGGGCTTCTGCACTCCAGAATTCAATGGCTTCGTCTGCCTCCTTGCTTTCGTTGTATGCCGCAAGAAGCTGAACATAATCGCTGAATCTGCCAGCTACGGGGAGCGACAGTGGAATGCCCTGTGATAAATGGGCATAGATGGCCGAAAAATCATTTATAAAGATATCCATAGACCATCCGTCCATGATCAGAGGGGAGGCCATGACCGCCAGTATGTGCCGTTCCTCCGATTCACGGATCAGCAGGGCACGAATCAGCGGTCCTCCTGCGTCATAATCAAAATCCTTTTCCATCGCCTCTATTAATATGGACTCTGACTTGGCGGCATGTTGTCCAGCCTCGCCGGAGATATCCCTGAACTCAAGAACAGTGTCCACATGTTCTGAGATGAACATCGTTTCGTTCTCAATTCGTACAGTCCGCAGAATTTCATGGCGGTTAACAGCCTGCCGAAACGCCGATTCCACCCATCGCTGATTAAAATCACCGTGTAAAGGCACGATTGTTCTTTCCATAAAAGCTTGCGCTCTCCGTTTATTACCTATATAGGTCAGCCAAAAACGAATCTGGTTCTCTGTCATCGCTACCTTGGCTGGCTGGGAATGAAAAAATGCTTCTGAAATTCCCCCGACGGTTAAATTCTGCTCCGGCAGAGTGAAATTAAAGCAACCCCGTTCGCTCAATTCGCGGCAGCTTTCCATAACGGCATGGGCGAAGCCAGCGACCTCTTCACTCGTATGCGCAGTAGACAGAAAACAAGTTCCTCCCTCCCATAAATAGAACCCTTTCTCGATCAGCATGTAGTAAAGAAATCGCAGCACTGAGGTTTCCTGCTCCACCTGAAATATAAAAAGGGAGCCAAATTGCGCGATCCGCAGCGGAATCCCGCCTGCTGTGAAGAAGGCGTTCAACCCTTCGGCCAGTTGTCGCGTCCTGCGGTTAAGCTCCGGATAGATGCGGTCTGCATCGGACTTGATTATCGTCAGAACTTCCTTTGCCGCTGCCATTGAGACCGGATGATGACAGAATGTCCCCCCGGTATGTGCCAGAAAGTTGCTGGGAGCAGAATCGTCGCCATATTGCCATTTTCCGCCGTCTACCCGATCCATATAAGCAGCTTTACCCGCGAATACTCCGATCGGCATTCCGCCGCCGATAATTTTACCGTACGTGACCAGATCTGCCTCAACATCGAAGTATGCCTGTGCTCCGCCAGGATGAATACGGAATCCTGTAATAATCTCATCAAAAATCAGGGCGATTCCCAGTTCTGATGTCAGAGCACGCAGCTGCTGTAAGAAGACCCCCGGGTCTACGCCAGGATTGCGGCTTTGTACAGGTTCAACCAGGACTGCTGCCAGCTCCGAAGCGTGTTCTCTGATTGCGTTCAAAGCTGAATTATCCAGATACTCCAGAACCAGTACATCCTGAACCATAGCTTCAGGCGTTCCTAAGCTGAGTGGAGCTGCCTGTCCTGCTTCACCGGATATGTCTCGCCTGACATAAATACCGTCAAATGTCCCATGAAAGGAATCTGCAAAAAGCGCAACTTTGTTCTTACCGGTCGTTGCCCTAGCTACCCGCAGCGCATTCATAACAGCTTCAGTGCCAGAATTGCAGAAAGCGACCCTTTCCACACCGGTAATTTCATGCAGCAGCTCAGCAACCTCTCCGGGAGAAGAGACCAGAGAACCGAGAACAACCCCGTCCTCCAAACAAGCGCCTAGCGCCCGGGAGATACGCGGGTCATTATACCCAAATAGATTGGCACCGAAGCCCATGGCAAAATCAATGTATTCGTTATGATCCACATCCGTCATCCGTGATCCCTTCGCTGCAGAAGCAAAAATCGGATAGATCAGTTCCTTCCATGGTTTGCTAAAGCCCTGTATCATTCTTCCATTGGCCCATACTCCGCGATACTGCTGTACCAGCCGTTTTGAACCCGCTGTCCGCTTTTCATACCGGCCAATAAGCTCAGCGAGCTCAGTTTCCTGCCGGGGCTGCAGCGGTGTACTGAATTTGACCATAAACTTCTGCTGCAGCCGATCCGGTGCCGGTGCCGGTGATGCATAATTGGTTCGGACTACTGGCTCAGAGGCTGCAGTCGTCTTATCCAAGAGCGCTACCGGGGACACAGGAAGGACGGCTCCAGTTGTGCGCGCTCCCATAAGCCAGAGCTGCTGTGTCATAACCTCCAGCTGTCCTTGTATAAGTCTTTCAAGAACACTTCCAGACTGGTCTTGCATTGGCACCTTGTTCGAATCAGGCCTTTCCCCAGACTGTGGCTTTACCTGCGAAGGAGTGTCCACGGTCTGGGCCGGGTGGCTGTCCTCCGCTGCGGCAGCAGCAGGTAGCTGAAATTCCGGAACGGACTGCTGAATATGCCTACTAATCTTGGCTAAGGTGTCCAGTTCTCCAAACAAAATTTCAGGTGCGATATCCAAGCTGTAGCTGTTTTTAATTTTCTGTTTAAGCTGGACAATGGAAATAGAATCAATGCCAAGTTCGAACAATCCCGCATTCTCGTTGATATCCGCAGGATCAGCATCGAATAGCGAAGCAATAAAGTGCTGTAAATCTTTCAATACCACTGAATGTAAGTTACTGGCAGCCGGAGCTGCTTGTTCCACCATAACCTTCACCTCTATGGAAGAAGACTCCGTATCTTCTCCTAAGTCTGACCGCAGCCAACAGCGTTTCCGGTCAAATGGATAAGCCGGCAGACTGGCCGTAACGCCTGACCATGTATTACCAGCTGCCGTCCAATCGACTTCCACACCCGTCATATACGCTTTCGCGGTATGCAACGGCTGTGCATAATCCGCAATAAGGGAGAGCGGAGAGTGTTCCCTTATTGCACTTCCCTCCAGCAATATAACATCTAACTTTCGCACCATTTCTGCTGCCGTTTTCCCGCATACGGCCACTCGTTTGGCGTAGTGTGCCCTGTGTTTTTGAGCTGTGCAGCAGATTTGGGCCAATGGCAGATCAGGACCTTCTCTCAGAAACGCCGCATATCGCGCAACCAGCGCTTCCAGTGCCGGTTGTGTTTTTGCGGACAGGGGCAGGATTTCTACTTTCTCTGCTCCAATCCATGCGCCCTCTGATCCGGCATACTCTTCAAGAATGACATGACAGTTCGTACCGCTCAGGCCAAATGCACTTACCCCGCAGCGTCTGGGCCTCCCTGTATCAATGTCCCAATTCTGTTCTTCACCCACGACAAAGACCGGGCTGCCCACAAAATCAATTTGTGAATTCGCTTCATGAAAATGCAAATTCGGATACAGCTTCCGGTTCTTTAGAGAGACAATCGCCTTGGCCAGCCCAAGTAAACCCGCCGCCGAATCTAAATGGCCATAATTCGTTTTAATTGAACCAATCCCACAAAATTGTTTGCGCTTGGTGTGCCTGCCGAATGCCTCTGTGACCGCCTGGACCTCAATTGGATCTCCAAGCTTCGTACCCGTACCGTGCGCTTCTATATAGGAAATTGAATCAGCATTCACTCCTGCATCCTTCAACGCACTGACAATCACCTCTTCCTGCGCTTTCGGGCTGGGAGCAGTGATTCCGATGGAAGAACCATCATTGTTACAAGCACTTCCTTTAATCAAGGCATGGATATGGTCCTTGTCCCGCAGTGCGTCGCGAAGCGGCTTAATGATGGTAATAATGCAGCCTTCTCCTTGTCCTGTCCCATCTGCAGTATCGCTGAAGGTCTTGGCTCTGTAATCGCCGGATGCGATATCCGGAAGCGCCTCCTGTTTCAGCCGGACTGGCTGGGTCAGCAGATTAATTCCGCCAACCAGCGCCATCGTACATTCCCCGCTGCGCAGGGAGCGGCATGCTTCGTGCAGAGCAACCAGGGACGATGAGCAGGCCGTATCAATACTCAGGCAAGGTCCCGACAGATCGTAAAAATAAGATACACGGCTCGCAAGCACCGATGCGATGTTGCCTGGGCCTGCGAGTACACTCATCTCAGGCTCCAGCTTGCGTACCCTCTCGTAGTAGCCTGTGGAAGCAGGGTAACCGACAAATACGCCAGTATGGCTATTTTTGAGCATTTTTTGTGTATAGCCAGCTTCTTCGAACGCATGGCAGGCTGCTTGAAGAAACAACCGCTGGGCCGGGTCCATCAGTTCGGCTTCCTTCGCCGTAATTCTAAAGAACGGATAATCGAAGGCAGCAATGTCCTCCAGATATGCTGCCTCATTTATAGTGTAGTCTTCGGGCTTCACCCCATTAATTCCGAGGAATTCTACGGTATCCAGCATTCGCTGCCCGCTCAATGTTCCAATGCAGTCCCTTCGTTCATGGAGAACTTTGGCCAGCTCCTGCAGACTGGAAGCGAAAGGCAGTTGGACTGATATACCAATAATGGCCAAATCACGGTCAGTCTTAACTGTTTTATGGTCCATGGCCAGAGGTGTTGTCTCTCTTCCCGATTTCAACGATTTTAACAGGTCATGCACTCCTTCTCCCACTGGATCTCCACCTTTTGTCGAGTCAATCTTAAGTCTGTGAGATGGCGCTTAACATCCCCGAATACAAATGAAATATTTCATCCGCTGCCTGCGAATCAAGTATTGCCTGGTTATAGCGGCAGCGGAACAAACAGCCTTCCCCTATGCTCCGTTCCATTTCCACCAGAACATCATAGCTATCTGCAGGACAGTCGCAGATGTCAATATCGTCCTTCCAGTAAATAAGCGGAACAATTAGTAATTCCTTCTCCGGGCCCTCCACTTCAACTCCCAGCGCTTCAGAGCTTATTTCCTGTAATCTGCACGCCTGCTCCAGCATGGCCGGCAGAGCCGGATTGCCGGAGAAGTCAAATTTCATTCGCACTACCCCGGAATATTCATCTGGAATGAGCGTGTCAGCGCTAACCATTGCTCTACCCGCGGCATCCCCCCAGAGGCATGCAAAAACTGCAGCTGCGGCCTCACGCAAGGTTGCACGGGAAGCTTGGCATAACGCCTCCAGCGTTGAAGTTACAGCTTCCGGCAGCCGGAAGCATGATTCCGTAAATTGTACCAAATCTATTGATTTACAATGATCCTGATTCACATTATCCTCAACGTCCTCCTCTTGCTGCGCTTCCTTGTCCATTAAGGCGATATAACTGCATAATGAACTAATGGTTGGATATTTGAAGAAATCCGTCACTTTCAGACCCGGGTAGATCTTGACCAGTTCACTGTGTACAGCTAGAACCGTAAGGGAATTCCCGCCGATATCAAAGAAATTATCTTCTGTACCAAATTCTGTGACTGCCAGCTGTTTCGCCCATAAATCATAAACAAGCTTTTCCCCATCAGACTTCGTTCTCTCCTTGCTTCCTGCTGCTTCCCATACCGGCAGGGGAAGCAGCGACCGGTTGACTTTCCCGTTCTCCATCATGGGCAGGTCTTTAAGTGTAACGTAGTAATCGGGTACCATATAATCAGGCAGTTGTGCAGCCAGGTTTTTTTTCCATGCACTGTGGTTTTTTATTGTCTCTGTCACGAGATAAGCGCATAAATGCAAGTATCCGGCGGGGCTCTGTACCGCGGTCACTATAGCATTCTCCACCTCCGGCTGCTGCAATAACCAGTGCTCGACCTCTTCCGTCTCAACCCGGTAACCTCTGATCTTCACTTGAGTATCCCGTCTTCCACGGTATTCGATCCAGCCCTCCTCGGCATACAATGCAATATCTCCCGTCTTGTACATCCGGCCATATGGCCCCCGCCAAGGATGGGCAATGAATTTCTCTTCCCTTAAGTCAGTCCTGTTCAGATATCCCGGTGAAACTCCTACACCGGAGACGTGTAGTTCTCCTGGTACACCCACCGGGCACATATTCCCGGATTCATCCAGAATGCACACCTCCATATTCTGAATGGGTTTGCCGATGGGAACTGAATGCTTAACATTTGTATGCGGATCAAATTCGTAAACCATGCAGCCAACCACAGTCTCGGTAGGTCCATATTCATTTATAATCCGTACATTACCTTTGAAGTTCTTTCGGGTTCTAGAAGCAAGCTCCGTAGTAAGTGCTTCCCCTCCGACTATGAACGTATGCAGTGGCGATTCAGAGCAATCCAGCTGATTCAAAAGCCGTAAGTGGGATGGTGTGAGCTTTATCAGATTCACCTTTTTGTCAGTTACTATGGATTGTAGAACCTCAATTCCGCGTGGATAGATTTCCAGCGCATGACCGGATAGCAAAGGTCCAAAAATTGAAGTAACAGTCAAATCGCAGGCTGGAGATGTATATAAAGGAACCACAATCCCAGGATGGTTAAAATAAGTACGAATTGCCCAATCCAGATAATTTATGACCCCTTCCTGCCGGATAAGGCAACCCTTCGGTGTTCCCGTTGAGCCGGAAGTATAAATAATATAAATCAAATCCTCTGCGCTTCCTGCAGCACACAGCAGCTCGCCTTGAGTTTCTCGGAGCTCCAGCTCACCGGCTATCCACAAGCTTTCCACTTGCCATGTCCTTCCTGCCAAATCTTGCTCTGTCAGCAGAAGACGGCTACCACTGTCAGCCAATAGGCCATTAATCCGCTCCGTTGGAAACTCGGGATCAAGAGGTACATATACACCCCCGGCTTTCAGCACACCGAGCATACCTGCAACAAGCCAGACCGAATTGTGCAGTAACAAAGCGACTTTATCGCCTTTGCGGATTCCACACCGGATTAATCTGTCGGCCACCAAATCCGTTAAGAGACGCAGCTCCCGGTAAGTCCAGTGTTGTCCGGCATCGGATACGGCAATATTGTCCGGATAACTATATGCACACTCATCAAATCGTTCCTGCACAGTAACCGATCCTGAAAGGGCAACCCGCTCACCACAATAGGCATCAAGCAGTTGTTCCTCTGATTCCTTCCCTGTTAGAGAAATCCTAGCTATAGGTTCCTCAGGATACTCCGCTGCTAATTTCGCCAGATGAATAAACCAGCGGATATAATTGTCAATCGTGCTGCGCTTAAACAACCGGCTGCAATATTCAAGTTCAAAATGAAGGTTGCCTGTTACCGCATCCTCTTCAGCAAACAAAGTTAAATCGAATTTTGAAGTCTGTTTTTTAATGGGATAAATCTGCACACTCATATCCGGTATACCTGGGACAGGAGCCGGTTTGGGTGACATTGTGAACATGACATCGAATAGGGGATTATGTGCAGGGTTCCTGTGAACCTGCAGTTCATCTATCATATCCTCGAATTGATATTCATCATGTTCAAGGGCACCAATAACTTTCAATTTCAGCTGCGAGAGCAAGTTCAAGAAATTGTTCTCCGGCTGCACACCAAGCCGGATAGGCAACGTATTAGCGAACATGCCAACCATTTCCTCCAGATCCGGATGAGACCGGCCGGCGGTTACAGTGCCGACAACTAAATCCTTCTGATGAGTAAGCTTGTGCAGCAACAGGAACCATATCCCGAACAGAATAACAAATAACGTCGTATCGGCGGTTGCCGACAGAGCGCTAAGCTGTCTTACTGTTGTGTTCGGTAAAGTGAACGCTACAGCGTTACCCTCATGGCTGAGAAGATCCGGTCTGGTAAAGTCTGTGGCCAGATCCAGAACCGGTATACCACCGGCAAATTCTCTCATCCAGTACTTGCGTTGTGATTCAAGCGCCGTTGATCGGCTTCTTCCGGTTTGCCATATCACAAAGTCCTTATAGGTTTTGTCCGGGTCCGGGAGCACTCCTCCTGACCAAAATACGGCCAGATCATTCATCAGCAGCTGGCAGGACAGTCCATCAGCAGCGATATGATGCAAATCAACCACTAAAAGGGCCTGATTATCCCCGTGTTCAATAAGCCGCGCCCTTATCAAGGGAGCCTGTTCCAGATCAAAAGGACAAATTGCCGCTTTGATTGCATCTTCTATTTCAGCTTCATTGCACCTCATTTGCACCAGCGCAAAGGGTGACTCCGGCATGATATAGGAGCGGATCTCATCTCCTTTTCGGATGAAACAGGTCCGAAGAATAGCGTGCCTGTTCACCAATGCTTTAAAACCCGCTTCGAGCACGTCACGATCAATCCGGCCTTCCAGTTTGTAGACTGCAGTCATATGATATGCTGTTTCCAACGGATGAAGCGCCTGCAGGAAGTACAGCCTTTTTTGTGCCGATGAAAGCACATTACCCTCCTCTAAAGGAACGGCAGCCGGAATAGGATCATGTATGGCAGTCTTTTGCTCTCTAATGAAATCCGCCAGCGTCCGGATGGTCGGATTCTGCAGAATTTCCGCCAGTGGCAGTTGTATGTGAAAGTGTCTGGAAAGCAACGATACAAGTGAAATCGCTCTCAAGGAATGCCCGCCCGCATCGAAAAACCGGGTATCAATCCCGATCAGGCCTGTCTGATTCGGCAGTATGTGTTCCCAGATTTCAATAAGCTTACGATCTATGTCATCTCTCGGCTGACCGATGGCCACTATTTCTTTGCTGCGAATTTCGCGTAAAGCCTTATAATCGGCCTTTCCGTTAGGTGTCAGCGGAACAGCTTCAATTTCGATAAACTGCGAGGGAACCATAAACGCTGGAAGCTCAGCAGCAGCCCATGTCCGCAACGCTTCCCGGCGCACTGAAGAATCCGCCACGTAGTAGGCAGCCAATTCCTTATCCGATATGGGATCTGAATGCTCCTCTCTTACCTGAACCACAACCTCCAATATGCCTGGAAAGTGGGCCAGCCTGCTCTCCACCTCTGTGAGTTCCACACGCGCTCCCCTAATCTTGACCTGCTGGTCGTTTCGGCCCAGAAACTGCGCAGTCCCGTCCGTCATCCAGCGTCCCAGGTCACCGGTCCGGTATAAACGTTCGCCTCCGGTAAAAGGATTCGGCACAAAACGTTCGCGTGTCAACTCCGGTTGATTAAGGTATCCTCTGGCTATACCGGCCCCCCCCACATAAATCTCTCCTGGAGTACCTATGGGACATAATTGTCCTGCTTCATCCAGGATATACATCACAGAGTTACTCACTGGTCTACCAACGGGAATTGGGCCATCATACTCCTGATGAACGGGCATCCAAGAGGAGAATGTGGTATTCTCAGTAGGGCCGTACATATGGCAGATATTTAACTTGGGGTATTTCCGTCTGATCCGGTTCAATAGATAAGGACGCACCGTATCTCCACCAATCAGAAAATAGCGCAGATTCTTAAAAATCGAATCATGGTCGAGTGCGAAACGATTAAACAGCTGGGGCACCAGATGGAGAACAGAAATTCTGTTGTGGCGTATATTCTCTACCAGGGCATCAGGATCGAGCAGCGTGTCTCCGTCAATCACATGTAATGTAATTCCGTTAAGCAAGGAAGCCCAAATCTCAAACGTAGTAATATCAAATACAGCTGAACCCGTCATTGCCAGCCGGTCCTCACCCGGTCGCAGGGAAATAAAATTCATATCAGTTACCAGACCAGTTACATTGCGGTGTTCAATCATTACCCCTTTGGGCCTGCCTGTGGAGCCTGAGGTATACAGCACGTAGGCCAAATCGCTGGGCTTTATTTCCTGGTACTGTGGCTGCTGTTCCGGAAGTTCCTCTGACTCCAGGAGGCTGTACGAAATAACCTTTCCCTTAAAACCGAGCCCGGCCGCCCTCTCTTCATATCCATTGACCAGGAGTACCTCCGCTGATGAATCTTCAAGCATGTAGCGTGTCCGACTCTCCGGATACTTGGGATCAAGCGGAACATAAGCACAGCCTGTCTTCAAAATACCAAGCAAAGCAACAATAAGCTCCAGAGAAGGGGAGGCCATTACCGCAACTAGCGCCCCATGTGAAACACCGTTTGCCCGCAGATTGATTGCTACCTGGTCTGAACGCTCCTCCAGCTCCCGGTAAGTCAGCATTTTCTCCTTGAACACGACTGCCTGACAGTCTGGAGTTCTCTTAGCAGTGAGCTGGAAAAGCCCCGTCACCGTTTGCTCAGGGGATGTGGTGCCGGCATTGCCGCTTAGCTGTGTCAGCAGCCGTGACTCCTCATCCTCACTTAGAACGCTGAAGCCGCCTATTTCAAATTGCGGATGCACAAGCGTCTGCTCCAGTACGAGCAGAAATCTCTCAGCCAACAGCTGCATCGAATCGTGCAGAAAAAGGGCTTCGTCATAACTGATTTTCAGTGTAAAGCTGTCATTGATTTTCTGAAAAGATAACGATATTTCATTCCCCGGGAGAATGTCTTCTTCCGCTGCTCCATGAATTGCGTCATAACGGCACTGGTAGCGGAAGGGCCAGTTCTCTCCGGTATTGAGGAGCTGTTTAACTTTTTTCTGGGCTTCAATGGTGTGAGAGTAGCTGTTACGCAGAACCTCCTGTTTCATCTGAATCAAGTAGTCCCGGAATACCATGCCACCATCTACAATGCTATTTATCAGAACACCACTGTGGCCATGCGTTCTCTCACCCTGCATAAGGGGGGCGAAAATAAGCATACGCCCCATTCCCGATGATCCTCGCATAACAATACCCAATACGGATATTATCCATATATAAACAGATAAATCGTTGTTTTTGCATATCCGAAGTAGCGCTTGTCCTTGTTCACTGCCAATCTGCTTTTGATAAGACTGCCAATTTTGAGCTCTCCCGTACGGATAATCATGAAGCATAAAAGCATACTGGCTCCGTTCGCTTTCAAGGTCATTCCATTCCCCATTCAGATCCGCCGTTTCACTGTTCGTTTGAAGTTGCACTATTCCACCGCCCTTTTAACAATTGAAGCTTTAATCAGAAATCAAAATCCGCTACCGGCGCACAAGCCTCGGCTGGGGCACCATATAACAGATGCTCAACGGGAGCATGAATCATGGAAGCTGCGGCATACAATATACAGCAGAATTCCTGGTCCAGAACCTTCACCTGATTGTTGGAATAATACTTGCCGTCATAGACAAAGCGAATCTCGAATCCGTTAATCATCAGAATTTCGACCGTCAAAGGGAACCGGGTACCATTAAGACGGTGACGGTACGATTCAAGCCTCAGCTTGTCCGTGCCGGTAAGTCCGCTCCAATTCACCGGGTAATTTTCAACGGCCAGAAATGTATCGAACAGCGGCTCATTGGTCTTATCAACCGCCTGTTTAATGGCATGGAGTGGAAGGTGATGTGACGGGACGCATTCTCTGTTACTCTGATCCAACCGCTCCCAAGCCGATGCAAGCCTCTCACCGGGATGTGTTCTGACCCTTATCGGAATTGTATTCATAAACAATCCGACCATCTCCCCGATCCCCTGCACAGGAACATTTCGCCCCGAGACAACGGTACCGAATACCACATCATCAGAACCGCAGAACTTCTGGAGAGTTAACCCCCAGGCCAGCTGAAAAAGCGAAGACATCGTGGTTCCCCGCTCGGCACATAGCCTTGCTGCCTCCTCAAGCCTGCTGTCCAGTACGCTTGCATATACTTCAAGTGAAGAATCTTGGGTGGTTCCTGCTGACTGTGAGACTTTACATGGAGGTTGGACAAATCCCTTTAAATAGGACTTCCATACCTCCTCCTGTTCAACCGTTTGGACAGACTGCAAGTAATTAATAAATTGCTTGTAAGGTGTTTTGACTGGCCGGGCTTGTGTCCGGTCCCCCAGCGCCTCTGTATATGCCGCCACAAATTCGGAAGCCAGCAGCGCATTACTCCAGCCGTCAAACAGTATATGATGGTGCGTAATTACCAGACGGAAGCGGCCGGCTTCAGGGATAAAGGTTAGCCTGATTGGACAGAGCCCAAGGTCCAGCTTGCCTGCTGCTTCCTCCATGAGCTTCTTACTGCGCCTTTCCCGATCTTCTGCAGGCAGACTAGTCATGCTGTAATACTCTGCTGGCACTGTCCGCTCTTTGAAGACGATTTGTACCGGTTCGCTCAAACCTTCCCAGCGAAAGACTGTCCGAAGGGAGTCATTGACGGCTGAGAGATGTTTCCAGGACCTCTCCGCAGCCTGCTGTGACCATGGCCCCTGAAAGATCAGCTCTGTCTGTTCGATATAAAGACCCTCCATCGGATTAAGCAGGCATTCCAACAAAATTGACTGTTGCATAGGAGACAATGCTACTATATCTTGAACATCCCGCGGATCTATCCTCATATACGGTTCCTGATAAAAGCACCCAGCCGTTCGGCTCCGGTCTCTATTGTCTCCGGGTCGAGGTTGCTGAACGCAAGGCGGAATCCGTGCGATCTGCCCGTTTCATTAAGCCGGAACATATACATAGGACAAATTATTACACCGTAGTCTCGAACACATTCCATGAGCAGCGGACGAGTCCATTCAAAGGAGCACTCGGCCGCCATAAAAAACCCTCCCGCTGGCTTGGATACAGTACATCGCCCCTCCAAATGCCTGTCGAGAGCGGAAAGCAGCAGGTTCCTGCTATGTAGACAACTGCTCACTTTAGGTTTAACAAATGACTTTAGAGAGAAATCCTCACGTTCAAGCAGTTCCCCCGCCATGGCTTGAAGCAATGCCGATGTATTGACAGTCAGGAAACTTTTCACCTTCTTACACAGCTCCGATAATCGCACCTTTCTGGAGTCAATGGAAAGATCCAGGTCAGCAACCAGATATCCCAGCCGCAATGAGGGGAATATGGTTTTGGAAAAACTGCCTATATAGATCACTCTTCGGTGGATATCCAGTGCTTTTAACGTGGGAATCTTCTCTCCTTCGTATAGATAGTAGCCGTATGGGTTGTCCTCCACTATATAAAAATCGTACTTTTCTGCCAGATCAAGCAGACGCCTGCGGCTGTTCAAGGGCATATATTCCGCTGTAGGATTGTGGAAATCAGGAACTTCGTAAACGGCTCTGAGGCGCTTTCCCTGGTTGTGCAAGGCAAGCACCTTCTCTTCCAGTTCATCAAGATCCATTCCTCCTTCTTTTCGGCCAATGGGACAAAGGGGGATGCCGCAAATTTTCGCGTAACCGACGAAGCCCACGTAGGAAGGCTCGCTAATCATCAGCACATCCTCAGGCGAACCGAAGAGAGCATGGATTACGATCGCCATTCCTTCCTGTGCTCCGTCGGTAAGCAGAATATCCTCAGGATCCGCTGTGATTCCCTCATCGTTAAGCAGCAGTCTGGAAATGGACTCATTAATGATTCCTTTGGTCATATTGTATTGACCAAGCCTGTTCAGATTATCACTACCAACCAATGCGGGCTTATGACGGGCTGCGTAATCCTTTATGCCTGAGACCACAGATTCTACTTCAAACAACTCCTCCTTCGGTCTTCCCGAGCCAAAGGAGACTGCTCCGGGATACAAAAGGCTTAATTCGTTCAGCAGGTTCATTGAATCCAGATAAGGGTCAGTCAACCGACTATTCACTGGATCACCTCCAACTATTCAAAGTCAAAAATCTTCACACTCTATTTTGAGTAGCCGCAGCAGCGCTTTGATTTGCTCCGCATTACTCCCTATGCATGGCATGATTTCACCATATATCTGGATCTCGTCAATTATCGCTTCCATCCTGTCAATATGTTCAGTGATTTTCTCCAGAACCGGCAGTTCCGCAGCTGGGTTCATGGACCAATCCCCCTTTCTGCCGCAAGTCTGTGAATCTGTTCGCCTTCAGCTCACTTTTCGGCAGTGATCCGTATGGCTGGATGGAGACTTCAAAATCCAGACAGGTGCGGTTGCGAATATGCTTGCGGATTCTGGCGGCAATTTCCGCAATCTCTTCCGAGGCTGTTTCGGGCACACATTCGGCAATCAGCTCCGGCCGCTTATCCCCAGGATGTATAAGGACCTTATATTCATGAGCAAGACTCTCGGAACTATTTACAATCTCCTCTACAACAGCAGGGGTTACAAACGTGCCTTTGACCTTCAGCAAATGATCTATTCTTCCCTCCACGCCGCCTTTCAGCATCCGGTAAGTTCGTCCGCAGGAACAGGGCGTCTCCTGCCAGCAAGCCCAATCGTTTGTATTAAATCGGATGCACGGCTGCCCTTTCCGGTGAAAAGCCGTGATGACCAGTTTTCCGTACCGGTCCGGCTCCTCTATGACTTCATGGGTGTGAATATCAACTATTTCTACCAGAAACATCGATTCATTGACATGCAGCCCTCCGCCTTTATGCGCACACTCAAACCCCCAGGCCCCTACTTCCGTCGCGCCTACATGATTATATACATCGCAATTCCAGGCCTTTTCTATAGCCTTTTTGGTAGACGGAATCTGTGCTCCGGGCTCCCCAGCGCATATGATGTGTTTAACCGGGCTTTGGGATAGGTCTATCCCCAGCCCGGCTGCCGTCTTGGCAAGGCGGAGGATATAAGTCGGCGTCGAAATCAATGTTGAAATGCCCGCATCGAAGATATGATGCAGCTTTTGCTCAGACGAAAGTCCTCCGGCAGAAATAATTTCAGCACCGATTTTCTCACAACCATAATGCGCACCCCAAAAGCCTATAAAAAGGTTATAGTTAAAGGCAATCATGACTTTATCCGTTTTCCTGACATTTTGTGCCCATAGCACTGCTGCCCAGCATTCTGCCCACCAATACCAGTCTTCCAGCGTATCCGGCTGTCTCATAGGACGGCTTGTTGTACCGCTGGTCTGATGGTAGAAGACGACATCTGACGCCGGAACGGCAAGCCCGTTGCCATAAAAAGAACCGGTAGCAGACTCCTGAAAAAAGTGCTTATCAACGATAGGCACCAGTCTGATATCCTGTATAGTGTTAATATCCTCAGGCTGAATGCCTGCGGAGGCATATAAGCTCTGGTATGCGGGAGAATGCTGCCCTGCAAACTGCATGGCCTCCCGGAACCTGCGCAGCTGAAGCTTCTGCAAACGCTGAAGTTCTGCTGTCTCTGTAACCGGATTCCAATAGGGCGATACTAATCTGGTACTCTTCATATTTCCAGCCCGCCTGCGTTATAAATAATTGCCTCATGCAGGGGCAAGGGCTTGTCTTCAACGATGGAACCTGCCCGATACAGAAGATGCCCGCTGCTAATCAATCTTACATGTTTGCTACGGTCAGCGAGAATCTGCGATCCTGAGGCACAGCGACGGGGATCGCAGGTCGCGGAGCGCCCGTCTTTTTGAATTAGGCACTGTCTCGACAAGGAGAACATTCTTTTCTCCCCTTCTCTGATCCATAGCGGGAAATGGGTACTCACCGAAAGGTCCTCCAATAAGGAGGTATCTTCCGCAAAACACTCTACTGCTGTTATATTGCAATTCTTAAGAAGATCAAATAAATAAGCATTGGTCCGCTTTCGCTTTCGGATACTGAAGCGGCCCAGCACAAACTCCAGATGGTCCGTCCCCTGAAAAGCATTCAGGATCCCAGGGCCGTTCACCACAATCCCGTCAATTAATTTATACCTGCCCATTTTCCCGACAAATTCTATGAACTGAGACTCTTGTCCAAACAGATAATACGGCTGCTGAACATATATTTTAGCCGTAGGCGAAGCCTCTTTGATCTTTTGGCATGACTTTATCAGCCGCTCTTCGTTCAAATCTGCCCGTTCCTTATCGCACAATACACTTCCCAAAATCCAAATTTTAGGCTGTCTTTCAAAATCCATAGAGCAGTCACACAAAGAGTGGCAGTGGACTCCGTTTACAACTATTTGTTCTGTCATGGAAGCATTCCCCCATATGGTATATCGGCAAGCGATCTTAGTGTCCTTGTGCCCTGAGCGATATGGCTGTAACCCCTTGCCCTACCTTCAATCTTCCAGTGGTTCACGCCGATATCCCGTAAATGCTGCGCTTCTTCCCCTCTGGAGAATTGGTTTCCAAAAGGTAAATACATAACCTCATCATCCATACAGCCACCGCTAAAACCCAATGGATGGCTGCATATAAATTGAGTGCTTTTCTCCCCGACAGGCAATCCGCACTGGCAATGTCCGGCTTCATTTATGCATTTCATCCCGTAAGTGATAGCTTCCCATTCAAAATGATAGCGGGATGTAATTGCATTCATCTCTTTCAATGTCATGGCCGGCGGTAAGACAATCCGTTGTACCCCCAGCTCCTCGGCCAATTTAAAGTCCCAATCATGCATACATCCCGCATTTGCGCTTAGATGAATCGGAAAACTCCCGGACCGCTGGCGGATAGCGTGGATACAGCCCCAATCTGAGAGAATGAGTCCGTCAAGCATTCCATTTTCCAGGACGGGCAACCGCTCCAGGAGTTCATCCACCTCTTCAGTGGTCAAATCACGATTGATGGCGACATACAGTTTCTTTTCCTGGCCGTGGATGATTTTACTGGCTGCGTATATCTCATCCCAGCTTAATTCAATGCTGGTATTATGCCACGAGCTGCGAACCAGACCACAGTAAAGGGCATCTGCTCCAGCTTCCAGGATCGGCTCGACTTGGCTGACCCCGGCAAAGCAGGATACCACTTCAACCTTACGCCGCCTACTCCCCTGAGCCTTAGTCCTTGTCCTCATGTTGGACCCGCTCCTTCATGAACTCGGAGGAAACTTTGCTGAATCTCTTTTGCAGGCTGAAATAAGCCTCCGCTGAAGCATGTTTTATCTTGCTCCGACTGACAGTTTTCTCTCCGTGTTCTATTTCGTAAAGCTCCCACATCCCACTTTCAACCGCCTTTCGTGCCACTTCGACTGTTAAGCGGGACTCAAACCCCCAGCCGGTAGGACAAGGGGTATGGATATGAATATAGCTGGGCCCCATTACCTTTTTCGCCTTGGAGATTTTCCGCTTGAGATCAGGCATATATCCGACAGATGCAGAAGCTATATAAGGAATGCCGTGTGCCCTAGCAATGCTAAGCATATCTTTTTTCATTACCGCTTTGCCTCCCGGCGTTGTGCTGGTCCAGGCACCTTGGGGACTGGAGCTGCTCCGCTGCATACCGGTATTCATGTATGCTTCGTTGTCATAACAGACATAAATAATTCGCTCCTGCCGTTCAAAGACACCGGAAAGAGACTGCAATCCTATATCTGCTGTCGCACCATCTCCCGCAAAAGCCAGTACATGCACTTCGCTGCGGTTCTGGCGGTCAAGCCCAGCCCTTATTCCAGCCGCATATGCCGCTGTGTTCTCCAGATTCCCCTGAAATCCGGGAATCCGCAACGCGGTTACGTTTCCGTCTCCTGAGAATAAGGCAGCGCAACCAGGAGGAATGACAATCATTGTATCAGGACCCAATACATCCAGAATATTTCTCAGAACTATTTCCATGCCGCAGCCTGTGCAGGTGCTGACACCATTGGCAACCAAAGGTATTTTCATCGTCTCCCGTTCCTTTATCAAAAGATCAAAATGTAATAATGCTGGATTCATAGCCTTTTCGCATTAAGTATTGATACAGCTTCAAACGCAGCCGTTCAAAGTCTGCAAGTGTGTCGGCAAATAACTGCGGTGTAATCCTGCTGAGAGTCCAATCCCTCATCCCATTCAGCCTGACCTCATCCTGTGCAAGCTTAAGCAGCATACTTGTCCATTGATAAAACGACTGGTTAAAAAGTTGCTTAACAGCGCCGTACTCCTCAATATACTGTGCAAAAAAATCCAATCCGGCTGCATCCTGACGAATTTCAAACAGGCGCCGGTAGTACCCCAGGATCAGGTGGAAATAATCCAGGTAAAAATCCAGGTTACTCATAATTCTGCCATTGATCCGATTCACTTCTCCGGCGAAATACTGCATAAATTCCGAGAATCGGCCGACCGATGGGTCTACAAAACGGTATTGGTTATTAGACTTATCTCCAGGTGTTAGCAGCCCCTCGGCGCTCAGCTGATTATAAATAACCGTGCCGCTGAAAATGGCCAGTTTAGAGAAGAATTTAATGTCATAGCCATACTGGTGAAGGAATTCCAGGTTATTGTGCAAGCCTTCAATGGTGGTTTTTGGATTGAAATTGATAAATCCCGGAGAAATCCAAATTCCGTAGCCATTAAATAAATCCATAATTTTCCTATTGTCATCCGCTCTGGCGATTTTATTGTAGAAGACAAGATCTTGATCGTTGGCCGATTCAATACCAATGCAAGCGCCAGTCAATCCTGATTCCTTCAGCAAATCCATTACCTCAGGAGAAGTCTTTCGTTGGAATTCGGCCCGGAAGTCTGCGAAATAAGCAATCGACAATTTCCTTCTGACGATCTCTTCTGCCAGCGCTGTCAGCCGTTTCAGGCTGTTATAGGGATCTTCAAAGCTGCTGTCGATAAAGTTGAAGGCTCTTACCTGATACCGGTTAACAATCATTTCAAGCTCGTCGACGACATTACCTACAGAACGTCCTCTCCATTTCGACCAAAAGAGCTGGGTAGCACAATAATTACATCTGGCCAGACAACCTCTTGAACCGGATATTGTAGCAATTTTCATTTTTTTCTCAACGAGAATGTCACGGGCTGCGAAAGGGATCTGGTCCAGATCCTGAATTAGCGGTCTGGGTTCATTCTCCACAACGATGTCACCGTCTCTGTAGATGACACCTTGTATGCCGGCAGCTGATTCGCCCCGCTCTAAGCGCTGAACCAGCTCCTTCAGAGTCTCTTCTCCTTCACCAGAGATAGCATAGCAAATCGCGTCATTCTCCTTCAGCATCTGCTTTCCGTCTGAGGTCGCAAGCACCCCTCCGACACAAATGACTGCCGAAGGCCAGATTTCCCGTGCCTTGGCAATACTACGGTACACCGAATCCTTGGAAACTTCATATACCGTAAAACCAATCAAGTCAGGTGTTTCTTGAATTTTACCCATATCCAGTTCCCGCTCATGATTCATCATCAGTCTGACCTCATGGCCATCTTGTCTTAAGACAGCGGCCAACAGGGATAACCCGATCTCCTCCATCGTCCCGCTCATTTCATCGTTGTATATGAACATCATTAATACCTTCATTGCCTGTCCCCTTTGCTTCTGATTTCCATTGCATGCTCCTTTACATCAATCCATACTTTGCGTGACTGGCTGCCGTTTTTTTTCATTTCATCCAATATGTTCAGAACTGTTCCGGTTGTAATATCACGCCCGCCTAACCCGCAGACAAAGTTTGTAACCGGTATTGCATTACGCTTGACCGTAGCCTTCACCTCGAGGCATAAGGGCCCAACAGCCGCACCAAGACCAGCGCTCCTGTCTATAACAGCGATACCAGCCAAATTCGGCGAGTCCAGCAGCTCAGATAATTGTTCATGGGGGAAAGGTCGGAAGGAAATGACCTTCACTACCCCGATCCGTTCGCCCGCTGCTGTCTTTTCATTAACCACATGCTTGATAGTTCCGGCCATGGAACCCAGACATACGATGATATATTCTGCGTTTTCACATTTATAGGCTTCCAGCAATCCATAGCTTCGTCCGAATTTGTGAAGATACAAGTCTGCTACCTGACCAATGACCTGCTCAGCCCGGGCAAACCCCTGCTCCTGCTGAAAACGCATTTCAGTAAATTCTTCAGGAGGTGTCAAATTGTTGATAAAATACGGACGATTGAAATTCAAATGCATATTATGAGGGATGTATTCTCCTATAAATTCATCGATCTGGGTCTGATCAGGAACAACGACCGGCTGGAGTGAATGGGACACAAAAAATCCGTCCATACATACCATGACCGGTAGAAGCACTTCATTATGCTCGGCAATCCTGTAGGCCAAAATCATTAAATCCAGCACTTCTTGAGCATTTTCCGCATATAATTGAATCCAGCCTGTATCCCTCTCAGCCATGGTATCCTGATGGTCGCACCAAAGGCTCCATGGAGAGACCAGTGCCCTGTTAACAACAGGCATTACTATCGGCACTCTGCAGCCTGCGGCCACACCAAGCACTTCATGCATTAATGCCAGACCAACAGAGGAGGTTGCAGTGCCCGCTCTGACACCGGTCAATTGCGAGCCGATGCAATAGGAGATGGCAGAATGCTCGGACTCCATACAAACATATGTGCAGTCTGCTTCACCTGTATCAGCCATTTGCGACAATCTTTCCACCAGCGGGCTTTGCGGCGTTATAGGGTATGATGCAACAACCTCCACCCGTGCCAGCTTGATAGCTTCCGCTGCTGCGGCATTGCCGTCCAGCATCCTTATATCAATTCTCTTCATCACAGTTTACCATTGCGATACATTTGCGCTGACACACCTCAGAGCAAATGCTGCAGCCTTTACAGTATTCATAATTAAAAGTAATTAAATCAGTTGCACTGTTCCTGTTCATAAGTACAACGCCGGTCGGGCAGTACATTTCACATTGCCCACATCCCGTACACCCGACAGCATTGTACACGGGCTTCGTGCTTTTCCAGCTCCCCACGGGCTGGCTTCTCCAACTTGTTGCTACAGGTCCCAGCAAAAACTCAGTTAACTTCTGCGTAGTCATATGAACGCCTCACCAACTCCCTGTATTTTATTGAAGATTCCGTATGAAAATAATCCTCGATACAGCTGCACACATGGTCAATGCCATAAAGTCCAGTTCTGGCCAGCACCCCCAGCATCGACAGGTTTGGAATGTCACTGCCGATCATTTCTTTGGACAAACGGTAGGCATCCGCATGATAGATCCTCTCAAAGCCGTATTCCGAAAACCTGGCGCAGTCGGAAGTGTTTACGGCTAGCAGACAGTCCGGTCCAATTCCCTTATTAATCATCCTCCCCCTCTGCTCCAGACTAGGGTCCAGCAGAAGTACTATATCCGGTTGGGCAACAAAGCAATTTAAGAGCACCGGCTGACTATCCACAAAGACATCAGCGTAAATCGGCGCTCCTCTTCGTTCATGCCCATAAGCCGGAAACATTTTAGCGAATCCACCTTCATATTGACAGATTGTACTGCACAGCAGTTTGGCAGCCGTTACGACACCTTGGCCGCCTACGCCGTATATTTTAATCTGCTTCATAATTTCCTCCCGCCCTATTCCTCGCAAGTTATTAATCAATTCTAATTCACAAAAAAAGATCCCCTTTATAAGGAGGACCTGGAATCTATCATAATATTTTTTCAGCGCGGGCCACCCGCTTCCGCTCATCCTCCAAATTGGAGGAGTCAGAGACAGGGATACCGCCTTCAGAATACAGCTTCGCCACTTGCATGCACCAAATTTGATGTAAGCCGATTATAAGTATGTAACATTCAGCCTAATTAATGTGCCTAAGCTTCATCAAAGGGCATCAATGTGTTGTGAGTAACAACCGCCTTAGAGCATACCGTCGAGTTTAAAGCCCAAATCAATCATTTTAGTTTCTCCAAGCAACTCCAGCCGAATCTTTGCGCGGCGAGTATGCTTGTTTATTTTGCAAATTAAATGTTCGCGTCCCTTTAAGGGGCCGGAGATGAACTCCGTTGTGGCTGCGTTCATTTTAGCCGCAGAATCACCAATGATTCCGTTTGTATCCAGCAAATCCAGTATCGGATTCATTTCATCTGCATCGACATGGATGAAATCAAGGCCATTGCAAAGAATTTTGCGGACCTTAGGCAAGTCGTTGATTAAATGATAAGAATAATTATCCATATTGAACTGTATAAATACATATCCAGGGAACATTTTCCTAATAACGCTTACATACTTTCCGTCTCTTTTCTCAAAAAGCATTCTTTTGGGAGTCAATGTTGTATATTCACCTTGGTACTTATATTTTATATACCGCTGAACTATTTCTTCATAACCAGTTTGCACATATATTACATACCAATTCATGGTATACATCCTCCTATATACCAATTTTATATCCTATAAAATATTATTGATGTTAATTTTTTCACAATAAGCATTTTTCTAATTCTCATTTGAAGGATTAAGTTTTCCGCTTAGAATATAAATAAATGTCTCTATTAAATCTATATCCATTCCTCTAGCCGTTAATAATTTCTCTTTAATGTACTGCTCAGGAATATCGTTTTTCATAATAAAATGTTTCAACAAAAGGTTTCGGATCGATAAAACGACTTTTTCCAGCTGTTTAGCCTTTTCCAGTAAGCCGTCATCTTCAATATAAGCGTTATCAATCATATATTTGATTCGCTCAACCATGATTCTTTTATGCTCCCATAATATATGAAAAGGCCTGATGTCAAGCGAAGATTGCCCTCTTTTGACAGATTCAAGGTATTCCATCAGGGAAGCATATACGGATATACCATAACATAGATCTCCAGTCTCACTATTCAGACCATAGGAGTATATTAACGGCTTATATCTAAGAGATGAATCAAAGGACCGCAAATAATCATTAAGCCAAATGTTAAGCAATGATAGATCTACACTGGAGTCGTCAAATTGATCATTTCTTTCAATTACGAATATCTTTATATCCCAATAATCTAAAGTGTCCTCTAAACTATGCAGTTGTTCAAATGGAATGAGATGTGAAGAAAACTGCATATCCGTTCCAAAACCTAATGTATAAAAGCAATTATTCTCAAGATCATATCCGTAAATGAAGACATCATGAAATACATGGTTTTTCTGGTATGAAATTTTACTGGAAATATCATACTCATCAGCCCAAGTGTAGATATATCTTCCCAAATCAATACAATCTATGATAAATTGCTTAACTCCGCCAGTATAATTTTTGGATAATAATCCCCGCTTAATCATTTGGTTTTTAAGCGGCTGTATGCCCTGTGGGTATCCAAAGAAAAAGTACTTATTATAAAAATCAAATTGGGAATTGCGGTTGGTGGCTATATCTTTGGGGCTGATGAGTTGAACAAAATTCGAGTAAAACCAGGGAACATACGCTTCAGTTACAGACAAAATAGATAAAGGGTATGCATGATGGAGATAACCAATAATTGGCGGATTTTCATTAACAGGCAAAATAGTTTTTCGCATTTGCTAGCATCCTTCCATAGATAATTTTTTTATATATATGATAAATTTTGGATTCCTTCAACCTAGTAGATCTTCCTATAGTTATTGTTTTTTTTCAATACAAATAGAAACATTATATCTAAATTATGTATTTTATTCCGCTTTGGAAACAAAAAAGCAACTTCCTGTTGGCAAGCTGCTTCTTAAAATTCTCTATTATCATAGTTATACCATCCAGATTATTGCGCTTTCTTAAATTACTGCTTAGAAGATTAAATGTGGAACGGATCTAAATAGTCCTTGAACATACCTCCGGTGCCCGTCGATTTCAAAATAATCGCAATACGTCTTTTTTGTTCCTCTAACGGTACTTTCTTAGTCGTAAATACCCGGATCAGCATGTCCAGGGAGTCTCTCATCTGCTCCACGTCGGGCTGCTTTCCTGACTGTTTCAGCTTATTATGAAGTTTACGGATTTTTTCATAGGGTTCTATTACGCCCTGTTGATATTCTTCCTGAGCCCAGTTCTGATTTTTTGTAGAAACTGCCGCAGCCAGACACTTGGTTACAACAGTCGGCAACAGTTGCAATTGTCTAAAAATCGAAGCCTGATCCTCCTCCTTATTGAAGGAGAAGGCATGTATCTCCGGGTAAAACGGACGCACTAAGTTTCGTAGAACAGCCTTTGGACCAATTTCTACTGCCATTACGACACCTTGCTGTTGTAGATAATCCATATTTTCGGTCCAACGTACAGGGCTCGTCATTTGTGCGGTCAGAAGCTGCGGGATCTTTGACTTACTCTCATATGGACGAACAGTGACGTTAGAGAGAACTGGCCATGCAGGTTCTTCATAACGAAATCCTTTAAGAACCTGGAACAGCCGTTCACCAGCCTCTCTCATCAGCGGAGTATGAAATGCCGTGCTGACCTCCAGCCGGATCACATCGGCATTCTTTTGCTTAGCCGCCTCCTCGACTGAGATCACCGAGTTCCGGTGTCCTGCGACAACCAATTGACCGGGCGAATTGTAATTGGAAACCACAACCCACTCCCGTGGTGTGGATACCGACGCACATAAATCCTCTACTTCTTCCGGCTTCATTCCCCGTACCGCGGACATCAGAGTCGGAACTTCCCGTCCTGCTTCTGCCATTAACTCACCACGAATACGTACAATTTGCAGTGCATCCCGGAATGAAATAGCGCCCGCGCAGGTAAGCGCAGTGATCTCTCCAAGACTGTGTCCAGCTGAATAATGAGGCTCAATTCCGCCTTGCTGCCGGTAATACAGATAATCCGCATAACATGCTGTCAGTATTGCAGGCTGTGTATTCTCCGTCTGCTTCAGTGCCTCTAAACTTCCTTCAAAGCAAAGCCTGCGGATGTCCATCCCAAGGGTGTCATTCGCCTCTTCAAATGCTTCTTTGGCAGCTTCAGAAGACTCATAAGAACGCTTCCCCATCCCCACATACTGGGAGCCTTGACCTGGAAATAACAATGCCAGCTTATTCAAAGCTACTCCTCCTTTTCAGTGTCTATTTGCCTGATAAAGAATTTATCCGGAATAAGTTTGGTCATTGTAACAGGTTTCTAACAATAAAAATAGTAAATACATCATTCTTCATTTTCGGACCATAAGGTCTATTATAAAACTTGATACACCCTCGCCTTATCTACTCTATATATTTCACACTAGTTCACCATTCACCCTATATTGCTAAAAATATATTAAATTCATATTTTTCATTGACTGAATCGAATAACAATATTACATTTTCTAACACAATTAAAAAACATACATAAAGGAAAAGGATATTGCCCATATGACTAAGTTAAAACATCTACGTAAAACTAAAAAGCAAGTACTGGCTACTTCCATTGCGTTATCTGTTATTGCTTCGGGAGTGATTCCGTTTCAAACCGATGTTGTAAATAAATCCATTGCACAGATGCAGCAGGATATGATCAGCGGCACAACGACTTCTGTCCAAATTACGCAAGCGTATCTGGATCGAATCAAGGCGTACGATTGGGGGCAACTTGGCTTCCATGCCTACCTCCATGTATCCGAAACTGCGCTGGCCCAGGCCTAAGCGGCTGACAATGCCCGTGCACAAGGCGCCAAGGGTGACAGGTGCCAGCTTAAAGAGCTTCCGCGGAACAGACGGCATGGCGAGTACGACAGGTGTGCTGCCGCTCACTTGGGGACAGGATTATGCCGGGCCTATTGCCAAAACCGTAACGGACCGGCCATTTCCTTTATGTCACCCTCTGGGTGCAGTTCGTAGGTTCAAATCCGGTATTATTGACAAGAGATTTACCAATCTGTACTTGGAGTAAAGGATGCATTCCGGCAGTCTTTTCCACCCGCATTGCGCCAGCGCTTGAATCGGTGACTCCATATCCGCCTTATAATCCAGCATTGAAGTCGGTTGAACAGCTTTCTGACGTGGGATTTGCGGAAATAATTTCCCCAACCTCGGATGACGGGGTTTATGGAGTCGATGAGCTCAAAAACGGTTAGCGGGATGCGTCTGTGGGTTCGGGCTCGAATAGTGTCCATGAATGATTGAATGGACTTGTCTTTGGGATAGGCATGAATATTCATCTTCGAAGGCTTCTTCACCTTTTCCCGTGGCAACGCTAGACCCTTTCCCTGTTTGAGCTTATAGCCCAGAAACTCGAATCCCCATTTGATGTGGGTGATCTTGGTTTTGTCCGAGTGAAGCGTCAGTCCAAAAGACTCCAAAATCGTTCTAGAATCCCGAAGCGCCCGTGCGGCTTGCAGAGGACGACCCAATCGTCAGCGAAACGCGTCAGTCGGTACCCTCTACCCGTCATTTCGTGGTCGAACCGATTCAGGTAGACATTGCTGAACAACGGACTCACAACGCTTCCTTGCGGTGTTCCGCTTGGAGTAGCGTATTTCGTACCGCTCTCCCTATACCCGGCTTCGAGCATTTGCCTGACCAGTTTGAGGATTCTGCCGTCGCTGACTTGCTCCGCAATCCTGTCGATTAGGGGTTCGTGATGGACCGTTCCGAAGAAGTCCCGCAGGTCTGCATCCACGATCCATTCGCATCCGTCCATAAGTTCGCGATAAATCTTCCGCATCGCTTGATGCGTTGATTTGCCCGGTCGGTATCCGAAGCTGCACTCGCTGAATAGGGGCTCGAAGATAAGTTCCAGCCTGTTTTTCAATGCTTGCTGACAAACTCTGTCCCGTATCGCCGGAATGCCCAACGGACGCTTCTCGTTTGGCTTTTCTTTCTTGGGAATGTGAATTCGTCTGACCGGCATCGGTTGGTATATGCCCTGCCTCCGTTTGTTCTCACAGCTTCCCATGCCATTTCCAAATTAGTTCGGTGATACACCTTGTCGATTAATGAATGAACCTTTCGTCCTGTGCCTTCTGCTTTCATGCGTATCCGGACGTTTCTGTTGTTCGTCCGTTCGTAAGTAATGCGCAGCTCTCCGACTTCTCGCCATGCATCCGGTATGCATTTCGGGGTTTCCTTATAGCATCCGTTACTGAAACTGCCGCGCATTCTGGGAAGCGGCGGGTGCGGCGCGACCGCTTCGACTTTGTTTAATCACTCGCCCTGCAAGTGCATCTGTTTCAGACATGACGAGATCTCCGTGGGTCACATCGTCATCTTCCGTACCATGCCGCCCGCACACACCTTGGTGCGATGGGTGGACTAGAACGCCTTCGTCTCCATAGTGCAGACTCGACCTTGCCCCATCTTTGGCCGACCGGTTTGCGAGTTCGGGTAGCCCCGTTTCACTACATTACCCCCGGGTTTGGATATGAGCCCCCTAGTCCGGGGCTCAGCGGGACTTTAACCCGCCCGATGATCGTGCTGCCACGCACGCACTATGAGCCCCTCGGACTCCCTCCCACAGACGATTCATTTCGTCTTTTGGACTTATAGAGCGCCTCTTTACGGGTTCCTAATAAAAATTCCGTGTGGGGGAGGGTCTCCCCAGTTACCAACTAGATAATGCGTGCCTCTGGGCACGCCCACAATAAAAAGCTGTCCCAAGCAGCCATTTCATGGCTTTTGGGACAGCCCCTTTCAAGCATTCTGCGTTACAGCACTATTTTTACCGCAACATTATCCGTCAATTCAAACGGTCCAGGCGTCACATTCGAGTCCGGGCGCTGCTTACCGAAGAAATCGCGGTCGAACCGGTACGCCGAGCCGTCCGGCTCCTCGTAACGCATCTCGGCGTGATAGCTTCGGCCCAGCAGATTCGTGGTGACCACGGTCGGCGCGGCAGCACGCAGCAGCTCAGGGTTCACAATATGCACCTGCACCTTACCGGAAGCCGGATCAACCTCGATCTCAAGACCCTTATCGGCATAGACCTTCGCGTTCGGCTCATGTGTACCCGGCACCGCATCTTTCAGATACAGATTACCTTGAATGGCTACAGGAAGGGCCATCTGTTCAGGATGGAACGGCTTGCCGGAATCGATCATCGCCTTGATCTCTTCCTTGGTCAATTCCCACCACTGCTTATGCAGCGCATTCGGGTGCTCGTCATAGCCGCCCAGTCCAACTGGATGCAGATAACAGCGGGAATTATCCGGGATACCGTCCATTACCCGTTCACCGTTATCATTAAGCTGCTCTCTCGGGGTAAGCGGCAGATGCTCGAAGAACGTCATCGGAACTACCTCATTGTCCGTATCTTCATCACGCAAGAAGATATTGTTATAATAGCGGTCGTCCCCGCCTGCGATATTGCTGTAGCCCGCAACCGCTGTCTCATGCGGCATATGGTACGGTGTATATCGGGTAAGCTCGGGACGCACAACGAATCTTCCGGCGAACAGGTTATGGACGAACGCGCCGCCCTGGGCCATATTGCGGAAGTTCATCGGCGACAGGAACAGGTTGTGATCCACCATATAAGGACCGTGGCACACCTCCATGAAGAAATCCTCGGACAGGTTGTCGTAGAATACATTCCGGCTGATCCGGGTGCCCTGTGCCTGCCAGTCCAGCCATAACGCCCGGTAGGAGCTGTAAATGACATTTTCGCAAATCTGGGTATCCAGTGAAGCATGGAGCTTGATTCCGCCTACCTCTGCCCCGTGGAAAATCCGTTTATGATGAATATTATAAATGCGGTTCTGGACAATCTGGCTGAAGGCCCCGCCCAAATGGCCGACAACCCCGGCCTGCTCACAATCATGAATTACATTATTGCGGACGATATGACTTCCGATGTTATCCTTATGCCAATCCTGGCGGAGTGCACGGAAAATAACCTCCTGCTCCCGCTGCGTCCCGCCCTTCATCCGGCCATTTGACCACTCGTTATGCCCGGTTGAGATTTCTTTGCCCAGGCTCACCCCTGTGCATTTGGACTCGCAGATGTGGTTGTCCTCAATGATCCAGCCCTTGCTCCAGTGAGGTCCGATCAATCCTTCCTGCAATGCCGTTGGCGGAGCCCACTGCGGAGATGCCTGCCGGAGAGTGAAGCCTCTGACCGTAATGTAGCCCCGTCCGGTCTGCTCCGGCCAGAAGCAATAAGGTCGAACGCTGATCTCCACATTCTCCCGGCGCGGGTCCTTGCCCCCGAAGCTCGCCCAGATCTTAGTGGCGGCCGAGCCTGCTTCCGCATACCACTGCTGCAGAGAGTCCGCTGCGTACTTGGCCTGCGGCCATACCTGAGGATCGCGCAGCTTGGTAACGCTATCACATTCATACAGCGATTTGCCGTCCAGATAGACCTCCCCCAGATGCGGCTCGAACGCCCCTTCGAACAGCCAGTCGCCATACAATTTCTCCGCAAAAGGATTGCGCACAGCAAACAGGCTGTTCGGCACCACTGTACTCCAGACACCATCTCCTTCGTCCTGCCAATCCGCAACAGGTTCAGCCCCTGTGATGACGACTTCCCCGTCCCCGGCAGCCTGATAGACAATCCGCTGTTCCTCTGTTCCTCCGTTAGCCGGGCTCACCCATTCCCTGTATGTACCCGCATGAACAGTAACTGTATCCCCGGGCTCCGCCAGCGCCGCAGCGCGGGAGATGGAGCGGAAAGGCTGTTCCTCCGTGCCGGGGGCCTGATCGCTCCCTTGCATTGCTACATGATATTCCATATGATAAATCCTCCTCTTTCTTGTATGTCATATGGACATTTTAAATGAATATTCTGTATATTGCTATAACCATGTATACAATTAGACAACCTAACCTTTTACCCCGCCGACCATCATGCCTTTGACAAAATACTTCTGCAGGAACGGATACACCATAATAATCGGCACGGACGCTACTATCGTCATCGTTGCCCGCACGGACATCGGAGTGACCGCATTCTGCTGGCCTCCCGTTGCCCCCTGGATCATCCCGTCCAGCGACGAGGTGCCTGTGGTGGTGTTGGAGTTCTGCAGAATCTTCTGCAGCTCATATTGCAGGGTACTCAGCTTCTCATCCGAAGAGTTGTAGAGGAACACATCGAACCACGAATTCCACTGGAACACTCCCGAGAACAGCGCCACCGTAGCCAGCACGGGCACCGTAAGCGGCAGGATGAGGCTGAAGAAGGTCCGGTAATCCCCCGCCCCGTCAATCTTCGCCGATTCAATAATGCTCTCCGGCAGATTTTCAATGAAGGAACGGATAATAATCAGGTTGAACACCCCGATGATTCCCGGAAGAATGTAGACCCAAAAGCTGCCGACCAATCCCATATCCCGTATCAGCAGGTAATTGGGAATCAGGCCGCCGTTGAAGTACATCGTCATGATAAAAGCTACGGTGATGAATTTGCGCAGCACATAATCCTGTCTGCTAAGCGTGTAGGCCAGCATGGCCGAGCAGAAGACAGTGACTACCGTTCCGATCACGGTGCGCAGCACCGAGATGAAGGTCGCATGAAAAATCGTGGCCTCTCTCAGAATATAATTGTAATTCGCCAGCGTCCATTCTCTGGGAAGAAGGTAGATCCCGCCTTTAATAGAATCTTGCGCATTGTTAAGCGACACGGCAAGGACATTCACGAACGGATACAGGGTAACAATCATTAGTGCGATCATGAAGCAGTAGTTGCAAATGACAAACAAGCGGTCGCCGGTGGAAGAGCTTATCGGGGGCTTGCGTTTTTTCTTATGGACAGCTGCGGTTTCCATGCCTGCGCCTCCTTTATTAATACAGCCTGGCTTCGCCCATGCGCTTCGCGGCATTATTCGCCATGAACAGCAGGATGAAGCTGACGACCGTCTTGAACATTCCCGCTGCGATGGACAGGGAGAAATTACTCTGGGCAATTCCGTATTTCAGTACGAATATATCAATGTTCTCGGAATAGTCCACATTCATGCCGTTGCCCAGCAGGTACTGCGGCTCGAATCCCGATTCCAGCAGATAGCCGATATTCATAATGAGCAGGACAATCACAACAGACTTGATGCCCGGAAGCGTGACATAGATCATTTTCTTGAACCGGTTCGCGCCGTCGATCTCCGCTGCTTCATACTGTGTGGGATCAATCGTCGTCATAGCGGCCAGGTAGACGATGGTGTTCCAGCCGATATCCTTCCAGACGGAGCTGGCTCCGAAGATGGTCCAGAAGTATTCCGGGATTCCCAGGAACAGGATTTCATTGCCGCGGTCCAGGAAGCCCAGACCCACCAGCAGCTGGTTAATCGTACCATCCGGGGACAGCGTCGTCTGAATGATGCTCGCCGCCACGACCCAGGAGATAAAATGCGGCAAATAACTGACAGTCTGCACTACACGCTTGAAGGCAATATTGCGTATTTCATTAAGCAGCAACGCAAGGGTGATCGCGGTGACGAAGCCGAAGAACAGGTTAATCGAGCTCATCGCCAGCGTATTGCGGAGCACCCGGAGGAAGCGGTCATCCCCGAACAGAAATTTGAAATGCTCGAAGCCAATCCAGGTCTGCTCCATGAACTTCCTGGCCGGCTTATAATCCTGGAAGGCAATGCTCCAGCCCCACAGCGGCAAGTATTTGAATACAAATAGCCAGATTAGAAAAGGGACTGACATCACTGCCAAGGCCCGCTGCTGGCCCAGCTTTTTGAAGAACAGCCTCATCCGGCCCGGCTCCTTATCCGCCGCTGGCCGGGATAACGCGGGTACCGTATTTTTATCCATCCGTATCTCTCTCCTTCAGCGCACCGGGGTGTCTAAGCGGCAAGCAGGAAAGACCAGCATCTCGGTACAGCCCTGGTCTTTCCCGCCGATTCCGGCGGCTATTGGTTCGCCAGTTCGACCTTCGCTTTGACTTGCTCAGTGGTCCATTTCTCATAACCCGCAGTATCGAGCTTGCCGAATTCCTTCATGTATTCCTCCCAGACTGCTTCGAACTTATCCGGAGTCGTCAGCACCAGCTTAGGGAAATATTTCTTCGTCATTTCATCCTTGCTGGCTTCCCAGAGCTGTTCCGGGGAATTCTGTTCCTTCGCGAAGCCCCACGCCGGGAAGTATGGACGCGGAACCGGTTCAGCGAACAGCTGGCTATAGGTCTGTACGCCGTATTTCTCTAAGATCGCCTTATCCTCGTCGGTCAGCGTCATCTGGAAGACCTCCGGCTGGCTGGCAACATTCTTGGCATTCCCGTCAGCCAGGGTAGAGGTGGTGTTGTACATCGGCCAGTTCCAGCTGAAGTACTTGAAGCCGAAGCTCTCTCTGAACGGCTCGTCAATCTTGTCGATCTGCTCCTGCGTACGGTAGTAGCGGCCCTTCTCATTCACTTCATACGTCTCGCCTTTGATGCCCCAGGACATCAGGGTCTGGTTCTCTTCGGTCAGCATGTTGTCGAAGAACTGGATGATGCGGACCGGGTCTTTGGCACTGACGGTAATCCCGATTCCGCGATTCGTTACCAGGCCCCCAGGCGGATCAAGATAGGCATCAGGGGTGCCCTCCTCGAAGGTTACCGGCAGCGGGAAGTACTTGAAACCATCCAGGGAAGGATCTTTACGGGCGGCATCCTTCAACACATTCAGCGCATTATCCACCTGCCAGCGGTAGTCGAAAAAGCCGAGCACCTTGTGGGAGGTTAATTTGGCGATATACTGGTCATAGTTATCGACGAAGGAGGCTTTATCGAACAGACCGGCAGCATTGAGGTCATTCAGCGCCTTCAGCCACTTTTTGGTGGACTCTGCACCGGCATAGGTCTTGGCTTCCCAGGTATTGGTATCCACTGTAACGTTACCGTCATTCGGATAGCCCATCAGATGCATCGGCGGGTTGGAGGTGGCGAAGAATCTCCAGTCATGCGTAAGGGAGACCATCCCCGTCAGATTCTCATCCTTATGCTTGTCGCGGTAATTCTTAATCAGCTCTATATATTGATCCAGCGTCTTGATCTTCGGATAACCCGCTTCCTCCAGCACACGGCGCTGAACCCAGAACCCCGCACCCGCTTCCGGCTCAGGAATGAAATCGTTCACCTGGGCGGCAATCGGCAGGAAATAGATTTTACCATCCTTGGAGCGCATCTGATTCAGCGACTTGCCATACACACGCTGGATGTTCGGCCCGTACTTCTCAATCAGCTCGTCAAGCGGGATGAATGCGCCGGCATTGAGCACTTCCTCTATAGCGGCATCGGGAATCAGCACATCCGGGTAATCGTTGGCCGCAATCATGGTTCCAATCTTGGTATTAAGGTCGCCCACGACGAATTCCAGCTTGAAATTGACACCGGTCTGATCCTCCAGCAGCTTGCCGATGGTCGTCTCATTGGTATTTCCGTCCTTCGAGCCGGCTACCCCGTTGAAGATTTTGAACGTTACCTTATCCTGCTTGGGTTCGTTCTCTGTGGTAGCGGCAGCGCTTGTCGGCTCCGTCGTCCCCGTATTCTTCTTGGCATTATTAGGCCCCGAGCAAGCCGTCACCACGGATAATGAGACGACTGCCGTCAGAGCGAGAAGCCATATTCTCTTGCTTTTACCCATTGCCTGTACTCCCCCTTGTATATTCATGGTTTAGTGCTTCTTTAGTATAAAAGCGTTTTCATTCCTCCGTTACCCGTGAAATTATGGCTTCTCCTTTGAAAACTATGGATGAACTGGAATTCTCAGCTCAATCCGTGTCCCTTCACCCGGTCTGCTGTCCACCTGGAAGATTGCGCGCCTGCCATATAGCATGGTTACTCTGTAGATAACATTCTGTATTCCGATCCGCTCGCCGATAATCCCTTCCATGTCGAGGTATCCGTACAGAGTGTCAACCTGCTCACTGCTCATGCCAATCCCGTTGTCCGCCACTTGGAAGACCACCTCATCCCCCTCCACGCTGATGCGGATCTTAATGCTTCCGCCTTTTTTGAGCGGCTCGATGCCATGAATACTGGCGTTCTCCACGAAGGGCAGGAACACCATTTTGGGGACAACGCAGGCGTAGGCCTCAGGCTGCACCTCGATATGATAGCTCAGCTTATCCTCGAACCGGTATTTCTGGATATCCAGAAAACAGAGAATGAAGCCCAGCTCCTCCTCCACGCTCACCCACTCCTTATTCCAGGTCAGCGAGCTGCGCAGGATCATCGCCATACTCTGGATGATTTTGGCCGTCTCGTTCTCCTGCTTCAGCAGGCTCCGCATCCGAATCGTCTCCAGCGCATTGAACAGGAAGTGCGGGTTAATCTGGCTCTGCAGAGCATTAAGCTGCGCCTTCCGCCGCTCCAGCTCCAGCGACTTCTTCTGAATCTCTGTAAGATACACATCGTTAATCAGAGCCTTAATCTGCATAATCATACTGTTGAACTCCAGGGTCAGCTGACCGATCTCATCGCGCGATTCCCCGTGCATGATCATCTGGAACTGCTGCGTCTTCACCTTTTTCATATGCTTCAGGATCTCAATAATCCGGAGGTTGATCGAACGGGTAATGATCAGAATAATAACGGTGGGGACAATCATCATCAGGCAGGCCGACCAGAGGATGAAATAACGGGATTTCAGCACCTCCTTGATAATCTCCTTCTCATTCACTGTGCCGACAATCCGCCAGCCGGACAGATAGCTGATACTGCCGTACTCCTTCTCGAAATCAATGAGTTGCTCCTGCTTCAGGGAGGTATACAGCTGCCGGTCCTTCCCCTGCCAGTCTATGGCCCGGTTCGTCGTATATTCAATCCGGCCCTCCGGCCCCAGCAGATACACATCCCCCTGCACGTTCAGATTGGCGAAGACCTCCATCAGATCAATCGTCTTAAAATCAATCTTCACCAGCTTCTCCTTGACCATCCTGTCCGCGAAATAATCCATCCGCCGCAGCAGCGAGAACGACTGGAACCGGCCGCCTGCATCCTGGGTGCGGACGAACATCGGCTGGGAAGAGGCCTCCTGCATCCACTCTTTATACCAGACACTCTCCCGGACCTCCCCGGACAGAATCCCGATATTCCCAGAATTCAGCAGCGTGGGGTTATCCACATAGATGGTCTTGTTTTGCAGCGAGGAAGAGAACGGGGAATAGTTGTTCAGGGTGGATCGCAGATAGAGGTCGTACGCCTCAACATAGTCTTCAGTCTGTGTGAAGTTACGGTCCAGTACCTCATTGGTCTTGTAATCCGCATAGAAAAAAGAGGATAAGCCCACAGCCTGATCCACCATCAGCCGGAACTCATTCTTAATCTGTTCCACCGCCAGATCGATGTCCTTGATCCGCTGCGCCTTCACATTTCCGGTAATCGTGTTGTAGAAGATCACATTCGTAAGAATGATCGGAGCGATGACCCCGAGGAAATAGACGAGGAACATTTTATTCCTGAGCCGGATATTATTCAGCAGCTTCATGCAGCGCCCCCTCCTGGCATTAACGGTTGCCCGTCCGGTTTCTATATTCTGTAGGCGTTCTCTGCTCCAGCTTCTCGAACTGGGTGACGAAATAATCGGCATTCTTGAATCCGACCTGCTCGGCAATTTCATAGATCCGCAGATCGGTCTGCCGCAGCAGCTTCTTGGCCTCGGTGATACGCAGCTGGAGCAGATAGTCATTGAAGTACATGCCGTAATTCTTCTTGAACACCTGGCCAAGATAGGCCGAGTTCATATAGAACTGGCCTGCGATCTGCTTGAGGTTCAGGTTCTCATGGAAGTTCCGGTCCACATAGCACTTGATCCGGTACAGCCCGCTGCTGCCGTAGCTCTGGTACAGCTCTTGAATCCGCTCCGCCGCTTCCAGCGCAAAGGCTTCGAACAAGGACCTCAGCTCCGCAAGGGTGATGTTATGATCCGGCCAGTTCATCATCGGGACAAGGCTCGCCAGCTGCTTCTCATCCCCCTCCATGCTCCGTATAGTATGCAGCACACTATGGACGCATTGAATGGCTACGGCCTTCATCGCTTCCCGGGAGACCAGCTTCTCCTGAAATTCTGCGAACAGCTTACCGATCCCGCCCATGATCTCCGTGTGCTTACCCTCCTCAATCGCTTCAATCAGCGCCTGAAACACCCTACTACTGGCATGGATGTAGTTCAGGGACAGACCGGCAATATCAGAGGACAGCAGAATCGGCTGGGCAGGCCGGACATATTTGTACTCCACCGTCTCCTTGGCCGAGGTATACGAATGCTTCAGCTCCTGAAGTGTGCTTACCGGCCTGCCCGCATACGCCTGAACCTGCAGGGGATAACGCTCGTAGAGCTTGCTTAGACAATCCGCCACGAAGCTGCGCAGCTCCCCTTCATGGTTCGCCAGATAATGTTCCGGCACAATGAAGCCGAAGAACCTCCGGTGCTCATAGATAATAGGCGTCTCTGCTGTGAACTGCTGCACCGCCTGCCGGATCGCATCCTTCAGCTCCGCCTTCCCGGGCATGGACTGCCCGCTCCAGGGGAACACATTGTTCACCTCCAGCAACACATAGGTGAACTGGCGGGACCCCGCCTCTATCCACTGCTGCTCCCAGGCGTCAAGCACTTCATCCGCCGCTTCCCCCCGGATCAGCGCCTCCACCCGCTTCACTCCCTCATGAATGCTCAGCCGGTCCTGGAGCTGCTTGCGCGCAGTGAATAAATCGCGGAACTTATGAAGCGCTTTCACAATTTCGTGCTCATTAATCGGCTTCAGCACATAGTCCAGCACGCCATACCGGACAGCCTGCTGGGCATACCGGAAATCGTTATATCCGCTGATAATGATAAATTCCATTCCAAGCTGCTCCTCGGTCACCGCCTCAATCAGCCCGATGCCATCCAGGACCGGCATGCGGATATCGGTGATTACGAGCTGTGGCCGCTTGGCCCGGATCAGCTCCAGCGCATCTTCCCCGTTGTCCGCCTCATCCACTATCCGGAATCCGCTACCCTCCCAGTCAATCATTCCGATCAGGCCCTTGCGGACAAACAGCTCATCATCGACAATAATGATCCCGTACACTTCAGCATCCACTCCTCCGGTAAGATCGTGAAACAAAGGGAATCCCCGGCCTAAGTAAACGGTCAAGGATTCCCCGATGATAAGGAATATTATAGAGTTAGGCGGGCCCGTAGTCTAGCCTACGATGACTTCCATGGATATCTGCTTCAGGCCCGGATTCAGGTCCTTCTCCTCGGTAAGATCCAGAACTGGAGCACCATCAATGTCAAAATGCACACGGCGCAGGCCGGAGCTGCGCGGTCCCTCGATTCCCGGTCTGGCGTGGTAGGCGTTCCAGATGACCCCGTCCTCGTCCGTCACATAGGAATTATGACCCGGGCCGTATTCCCCCGGCACGCTTCTGGAGGTCAGCAGCGGATAATTGCCCTTGGTCCAGCTCTTGATATCCAGCAAATCTGCCCCCTTGTCTGCGGTCAGCAGACCGACCACATAAGTAGCATCCACCGCTGCACTGGCAAAAGTCACGTACAGCTTCTCATCGGTGTACAGAGCGAACGGACCTTCATCCACGAACGTATGGTTATTGGCCCAGCCGTAATCCGGCCGGGTCAGCAGCACCGGATCACTCGTCAGCCTCCACGGCTCCTGCGGGTCAATCGTGGCGATATAGACCCAGGCTCCAAGATCCACAGGGAGGAATTGGCGCTCCGACCATGCCGCATAGAGCTTACCATTCCAGCGGATGACCGTCATATCCAGCGAGATCGTCTTACCTGCTTCGCACAGATAGCTGCCGTCCTTCTTCACTACCCGGCGGGGCCTGGACCAGTCCGCAGCATTCATGGGATTCCCGCCCGGATTCAGCTTCATCACATGTGATTCCTCATGGAAGAACTCGCCGGGTGTGGCGGCATGGAAAATATACAGCTCGTCTTCAATGATATGGAGTTCCGGTGCCCACAGCAGGCCGCCAATCTCTTCATACGTGGAGGAATCGAGGATCAGGGCTTCCTCGGCTGTCACCAGCCCGGGAATAGTATCGGCTTCCCTCATATACAACGTATGTTCCTTATCCGCATCATTAGTCGCAATGAAATAATATTTCCCCCTCCACTCTGCAATGCAAGGGTCCGCACGGTTAAGTGCAACCGGGAATGGAAAGTGATCCTGATGGATCTTCCCGGAGATGCTGTAGGTTCCGGCCTTGTCCCAGTTGATGGCATCCGTGTTCCAATGGACTTTTTTGGCAGCCTGCGTTCCATCACTATATAGGGCCGTTGCCCGAACCGCCTTCACATCCTCCACCGATGCCGCATTCACACGGTCCGGTACTACGACAGCAATGTTATCCGGTACCGTAAGCTTACAGAAGAGTCTGCGGGCGATCCCGGCGGAGACAGAGATCACATTACGCGGCTGGATTCCCTCGATATCAGTCTGCACCGCTTCCAGCGTGAACGGCTCCGCCTCCACCGATGCTGAGACATTCGTAAGGCTCATGATGTCGGCAGTGAAATTCTCATAGCCCTGGCCCTGCCCGTCTATCCATTGGATCAGGTAACCGTTCCGCTCCGGGTCGTAGGTGCAGGAGACATCGCTTACATGAGTATCCGCCTTAAGCTCCAGCAGTCCAATCTCACTGTATTGCAGCAGATCGGCCGAAGAGAACAGCAGTACCTTCCCCTTGCTTTGGTCATCCGCTTCACCGTCTGCCTCGGTGCGCACGGCAAGAACGCCGAAATTTCCGTCTGCCAAGTAGAAAAGATAAGGCTTCTTCAGGCTTTTGGCCCGAAGCGTCCCATCCTCATTCTCTGTCGCCTTGGCGAACAGGACACCCGAGTTATGATTCAATGCCTGATACTGGCCCCTCTCCGTCTTGTAAGCCAGGTGCATACTATAAGCCAGCTTCGATGCATACACGATATCCTCCTGCGGCAGTCTTGTATAGCAAAGGATATCTTTCCGATCTTCGTTTTGTTGTGGTATCATGGATCCATAACCTTCCTTCCTATTGATAATTACTAATAATAATAATCACGCACTGTTCGGTTAACCTTCGAATTCACTCTTATATCCACTACAAATTATAGAGATTCACTAATATACTAACAATGATATTTACTGACCATTAATTGATCTATCCGCAGAAAGGAGAAGCCCATGCCCACAATTCATTACGTGGAATACGATGCCGCACATCCGGCCAATTTCGTCTACAGTATCCCCGAAGGACTGGACGCCTGGCTTCTTGTCCTGACCCAGACCCCGGCGGTGTTTGAAGTGGACGGTGAATTGAAGGAGTTTCCCGCTCACTCTGTCGCTTTGTATCCTCCAGGGCACAACATCTATTACCGCGCCTGCTCCCGGAGGTATGTCAACGACTGGGTGCGTTTCGATGCGGATGAATCGTATATCACCGAAAGCGTCCTGCCGCTGGGCAGCCCGTTCTCCCTGCCCGATCCCGGGTATTGCCATCAGCTGTTCCAGCTGCTGACGCTGGAGAACTCGTTCCAGAACGATTACCGGGAGTTGTCCATTGACTACCTGTTCCGCCTCTTGTTCAACAAGCTGTCCGAAGCGTCCCAGGACAAGCTGACGCCGCAGTATTATAATCTGCTGGAGCTGCGCAAGACGCTGTACAGCAATCCGGGCCACCCTTGGACTGTATCCTCGATGGCGGGATATCTGCATATCAGCACCGGCTACCTCCAGACCATCTACAAATCCGCCTTCGGCATCTCATGCATGGAGGATGTCATCCAATGCCGGATTCGGCTGGCCAAGGAGAAGCTGGGCTTCGGCCAGCACAAAATCGCCGAGATCGCCGCTCTCTGCGGCTACGCCAATGTCGAGCATTTCTGCCGCCAGTTCCGCCAGCTGACCGGCTTCTCCCCCCGCGCCTACCGGGAGCGTCTGGCTTCCAAGCAACCGCTGATTCGGAAGGGGGAATAGCGGGAGTGTAATAGGGTCGGAGTTAGACGAGGCTATGGTGGGAGTTAGTTAGGAGTATGGCAAAGGGTATGTGGAAATGTGAATACATCGTTGCTCCAACTATCGGCACTCTCTCGCCGCCGCCCAATGTAATCGGTTTTTCGACTACATTTCATCCTCGCGCCTCTGCCATGCCAAATGTAATCGGTTTTTCGATTACATTCCATCCTCGCGCCTCCGCCACGCCCAATGTAATCGGTTTTTCGACTACATTCCATCCTCGCGCCTCTGCCACGCCCAATGTAATCGGTTTTTCGACTACATTCCATCCTCGCGCCTCCGCCTAGCCCAATGTAATCGGTTTTTCGACTACATTCCATCCTCGCGCCTCTGCCATGCCAAATGTAATCGGTTTTTCGATTACATTCCATCCTCGCGCTCCCGCCTAGCCAAATGTAATCGGTTTTTCGACTACATTCCATCCTCGCGCCTCCGCCTAGCCAAATGTGATCGGTTTTTCGATTACATTTGCTCCACACGCACCCGGTACTGCCCATTGTTTCCACACGCACCCGCACTGTCCAATGTGTTCGGTTTTTCATATACATTCAGCCCACACGCACCCGCACTGCCCAATGTATTCGGTTTTTCGCATACATTTGGCCCACATAGCAGAGCAGCGACCCTCCACTATCAGGAGAATCGCTGCTCTGTTTGACTTTTCTTTTATACTTCTTCCCCGCCAAGCAACGGCAACACAGCACCGTCCCGCACAAACAGCGGAATCTGCGTAAGTGGCGCATCGACCATAATAGCCTGTCCGCCGGCATAGGCAGTCCCGGTATAGACATGGGTCCACTCTGAGCCGGACGGCAGGTATACCTTGCGCGCCCGTTCACCCTCGCCCAGCACCGGGGCGACCAATAGGTCGGGACCGAACATATACTGGTCCTCGATATCCCAGGCCGCCGGGTCCTGAGGGAAATCATAGAACAATGGACGCATAGGCGGCGTGCCCTTCTCATGTGCCGCCTGCATCAGCCCGCGGATATACGGCTTCAGCCGCTCCCGCATCTGCATGAACTCCTTGAAGATGACATACGCCTCATCCCCGTAGCTCCACACTTCATTATCCGAGCCGCTTCCGCATACGCCCCCGCCCCGCGTTCCGGTGGGCTGAACAAAAGGGGAACGGTCCCCGTGCAGCCTGAACACCGGAGAGAACGCGCCGTACTGGAACCAGCGGACCATCAGCTCCCGGAAGGAGGCATCTGCCGGATTGCCCCCGTGGAAGCCGCCGATGTCGGTGGTCCACCATGGAATCCCGGCCACGGCCATATTCAGTCCGGCCCGCACCTGAATGCTGAGCACCTTGAAGCTGGAGTGAATATCTCCGGACCATACGAGCGCCCCGTAGCGCTGGCTGCCCGCCCAGGCAGTACGGACCAGATTGATGATATTCTCCTGGCCTTCAGCCGCCATGCCGTCATAGAAGGTCTGGCTGTATTTCATGGGGTAAATATTGCCGATCTGCTTACTGGAGCCGATATGATAACGGTAGATATCATGGTCATAGACCGTCAGCTCCGGCTCCGCCTCATCGAGCCAGAAGACCTTGATCCCTTTATCATAATAATTCTGCTTAATCAGTCCCCACAGGAACTTGCGGGCCTCCGGATTCGTCGCATCGAAGATCGCATTCTGGCCTAGAAACTGGAATTGCGTCCGCACCCCGCGGTCCGAGCGCAACAGGTACCCTTTCTCCAGCATCTCCTTATAATTCTCGCTCTCCGTCTGGACAGTCGGCCAGACCGAGACCATCAGCTCAATGCCCAGCTCCTGCAGCTCCTGCACCATCGCCTCAGGATCGGGCCAATATTCCGGGTCAAACCGCCAGTCCCCCTGATTCGTCCAGTGGAAGAAATCAATCACGATGACGTCGATCGGCAGACCCCGCCGTTTATGCTCCCTCGCCACCTCCAGCAATTCCTCCTGCGTACGGTAGCGGAGCTTGCATTGCCAGAACCCCATGCCATACTCCGGCATCATCGGCACGGTTCCCGTAGCCTTGGCATATGCCTCCTCGATCTCGGCAGGCGAGTCACCGGCGGTGATCCAATAATCCAGCTGCTTGGTGGATGGGGCTGTCCATTCGGTCACATTCAGGCTGAAATGCGCCTGTCCGATCGCCGGATTATGCCACAGGAACCCGTAACCGGCGCTGGACAGCACGAACGGAATGCTGATCTGGCTGTTGCGGTGGGTCAACTCCAGCGAGCAGCCTTTCAGGTTCAGGAAAGAGTGCTGATACTGCCCCATGCCATACAGCTTCTCTTGCGGGTCCGCCTCCAGCCGGAGCTTCACGGAGAAGTCACTGCTGCCGGGGATGGCGCTTAGCTCTCTGCCCCCGTATTTTAACTGATAGGTATCCTCCGTCTCGTTAAGAAGCAGCTTGCCATGCTGGTTATAGAAGAATATCTGTCCCTTATCTGTTATTTCCGCCCGGATATTCCCGTTCACAATCGTCGCACGTTCTGGGGTAATCGATATATGACTCAGCGTCTGCACAGCAGGCAGAAGTGCCCACTGCTCATCGGTAATCTCCGCATACGAAGCCCGGATACGCAGCGAATGCTCTCCCCAAGGCTCTATCCAGACTCTCTCATGGTCATATTCTCTGATCAGTCTGCCATTCTCTTCACGAAACATAGCGCGATCCCTCCAACAGTTCTATAATAAGGTTGCAACCACATTATAAAGAGTGCAAAGCCGCTATACTATACATAAAAGTACGCATCTATCATACGATATTACGATTGTGTGGAGGGAATAAGATGAGTGGAGCGTTCGAGGACAAGCCGTATCCATGGAAAAAAGAGCACACGGAAATTCCCGAGGGCCTGTTTCCCATCAATGTATTTCATATCTGCTTTCCGGACCGCAGTATTATTCCGCCTCACTGGCATGACCATCTCGAATGGATTCTCGTGACCAAGGGCCGCTTCCGCGTCCAGGTCGGCCCCCACTCCAGAGAGCTGGTGCAGGGTGAGCTTGCCTTCGTCAGCCGTCCGCAGATTCATGCGGCCTACCCGACAGAGGATGGCAGTGAGCTGTATGCGGTTGTCTACAACGAAGCGCTGCTGAACGGTATACGGGACCTGACTGAGCTTCAGCATATCCGGCCGCTCCTCTCCGGTGAGATCCGGCTGCCTGCCTTCTATGGGGCGGACCAGCCGGTTACCCGCCAGATCAGAGGATGCATTGAACAGATTATTTACAGCTACCAGAGCAAGAGCCCCGGGTATGAATTATGTATCAAAGGCGGCCTGTTCTCTTCCCTGGGTCTAGCTTATCCCCTGGCAGAGTTCACAGCACCGCCTTCCAAAAAAGACCGGCAGGAGACGGGCATCCAGCCCCTGCTGGTTCACCTTAGCAACCATTTCCATGAACCGCTGACTGTGGAGGAGGCCGCACGGATCTGCTGTGTGACCCCCAACTACTTTTGTCATCTGTTCAAAAAGAATACCGGCAAGACCTTAATCGAATATGTGAACATGCTGCGGGTGCATGAGGCCAGCCGCCTGCTCCAGCTTCGCCGGTATTCGATTCAGGAGGTGGCCTTCAGAGTCGGGTTCACGGGCCTGACGTATTTCGGAAGAATATTCAAACAGCATACATCGATGACACCCAGCGAATATACTTCCCATTTCCAGACCCGGGCTTAATCCTCTCTGTGATAACGGAAATAACCGAAATCGGCATAGCCGCCGGTCTGCCGGGTCGCATAATTGAACAAGCCAATCCGGTAGCCCATGAAATGATCCAGTGTATATTTCATATGCAGGGTCTGACCAATGGAATGCCACACCTCACCATCCCCTGAATAGAAGAACCTGGCTTCATCCACACCATCCTTGAAGTTGAAATCAATCCTGAGGGAGATGCGCTCCCCTGTGAATGGGATACTCTCCACCACTTCAACGCCATCGTCACCCTGGATACACATCTCCACGGTGAACTGTCCCTGCTCTCCCGCTGTCACCCCAACCGTGCCGTACCCGGACTGGAGAGCAACCATGCCGGCCCGGTCCCCTTCGTTCATGCCGCCCAGATACAGCAGCGTCTCGGCACTGCAAGCCGGACCCTCCGTCCGCTGGGTCAGCGTATTGCGCGCCGTCAGGACACTGTCTGCCGTCCGGCCTGTACGCAGACGCAGACAGCCCGGCCGCTCGGTAACCGACCATAGCCCGTTATCGGGATTATGGTTCCATTGCCACTGGAGCGCCAGCCGGTTCTCCGCATACTCGAACTCATCGCTGATCACAAGCGCCTTCGGCTCCCCGGCGGGAAGCTTCGTCCCGAAGGACACCGGAGCCTTGCCGCCATCCCCGATCACCGGCCAGTCGTTCTCCCAGGTCACAGGGAACACGCAGGGAATACGCCCAACTGCCCCGTGATCCTGGAACAGTACAGCGTACCAGTCTCCTTCCTCTGTATCCACCAGCCCGCCTTGCGCCACGCCGTTATTGCGGTAGCCCAGATCATCATCCAGAACAACCCTGTGCTCATATGGACCCAGCAGCTCCCGGGAGCGGTAGCATAGCTGGCGCCTGCGCTGATTCCCCGCCGACGGCCATTCAATGAAAAAGAGGAAGTAGTAGCCGTCCCGCTTATGGGCGTGACAGCCTTCCATCCGCAGCATGATGTCCTTCCGCTCGCCTTCCAGCAGCAGCTGATCCGTTCCGCCGGGCTTCACAGCCGTCAGATCCGCTGTCAGCTCCCGGACCCGGATATCCCCGTTCCCGTAGATCACATAATTGCGGCCGTCATCATCCAGCAGCAGCGCCGGGTCATGGTACAGCCCCGGAATAACCGAACGCTCCCATGGCCCATGCTCAATATTCCGGGTCTGGTAGATATAGAACTGATCCATGTCATTGGAGGAGAAGCATACATAGAAGGTCCCGTTCTTGTGACGCAACGATGCCGCCCACGAGCCGCTGGCATAGATGCCTTTGCCGTCCTCCAGCCGGTGGGCCTCGTTGTCCTCGAAGGTGTCATAGACGTAACCCACTATCTCCCAGTCCTTCAGATTCACTGATTTCATAATCGGGCAGCCCGGCATGGAGTGCATGCTGGTACTGACCATATAGAACACCGGGCCGACCCGGATGACATCCACATCCGGGACATCTGCCCATATCACTGGATTGGTAATTCTGGCTGTATTCAAAGTGCCCGCCCCCTTGATGTTAGTTATGCTGTGGTGTGAACTGCCAGGCAGCCAGCTTGAACAAGCCCTTATCGCTCTCTCCTGTGAACACCAGATAGAGGTTGTGAACTCCCTCCGCTCCCTGGACCTCTGTCTTCAATTCCACCCATTCCTGCGAGCCGTCCGCCGCCGGAACCGTCAGTCTGCCGATAACCGGACCCGCTGGCTCCTCCAAATGCAGCTCCAGCACGCCGCCCGCTTCCAGGCTCAGGACCGAGACTTGGAACGACTCAGCTCCGCTGCCGAAGTCTACCCTGGAAAGTCCGATCCAGCCGCCCTGCTCCACATCCGTGACCGCCTGAACTCCGCCCTCGGCCAGGTATTCTGTCTTCACCCCTGCGCTCCAGCCCATCGTTGCCGCCGGAATCCGTTCATACGGGTTCAACGTTGCAAGCTGCTGCACACCTTCGTAATCCGCATGAATCTCGGGAATGGACCCGTCCTCATGATGAGTCAGGCGGTTAAGATGGGTGGAGCGGTAGCCGTTCGCAATCCCTTGGGCCTTGGATAAGGTCTGGGCGTGATAAGCAATATACCAGCTGTCATGATATTCAAATACCGCATGGTGGTTGTTCCCGGAGACCCCGAAGAAATGTCCCGGATTCTTCAGGATCGTCCCCTGATAAGTCCAGGGACCCATAGGATGATCACTGGTCATATAAGCGATCTCGCCTGCAGGAGGGCTGCCTTCCGGCCGTTCCCCGTCATAGAAGTTTGAGCAGTAGGTATAATAGTAGACTCCGTTCCACTTATGGATTCCGGCATCCTCGAACATGAACGGGGCCGGAACCACTTTGGCTGTACCCACCACACTGGTCATGTCCTCACCCAGCGGCATCACCCGTGCTGTGCCCGGATCTGCGAACTGCCCTTCCGGGACCCCGCCTCCGAAGTAGATATAGCCCTGGCCGTCGTCATCGACCAGAACTGCCGGGTCGAACAGCCAGGTTACCTCCTCGACTCCCGGCACGGAGCGCAGAATCAATGCCTCTCCGATAGGGTCAACCCAGGGACCCACCGGACTGTCACTCGAGAGAACGCCAATGCCGCTGGCATTGTTGGAGAAGTACAGGAAGAACTTGTCCTTGCCGCCGATCACCTTGTGGACCGCTGCCGGCGCCCATGACTGGGTAGCCCACTTCGCAGCCCCCTCCGGCCCGGCCACCGCAATAATGCCGTGATCCGTCCAGTTCACCAGATCGGCAGAGGAGATTACCGAAATGGTATTGATGCTGCTGAAGCTGTTCTCTTTTACGGTGCCGCTCTCATCGTACTCCAGCGAATCATTGGTCATGTACAGATAGACTCTGTCCCCGAATACCAGGGCATAAGGATCGGCTCCGTATCTGTGTGCCACCAGCGGATTGCCATTTGGCTGTACCTTGCCGGCAGCCTGCTTCAATTGAGTTGTCATTGGATTCCCTCCAGATATGATATGGTGTTCAGCTTAGGACGAATATTAGGATTGCGGCGCAGCCAGCTCAGCCAGCCGGGCGAATGAAGCCTTCGGCTGCTTCTGTTCATCGAACAGGAACGGCCAGTTCTTGCGTCCGCGGACCGGGAAGCCGTCCAGCCAGGTGTAGTCATCGGCCACGCCCCAGAAGGTCACCGAATCAATGGAGTCTTTGAATTCCAGCAGGAGGGCGAAGATCTCGGCATAACGCTCTTCCTGAAGCTTCAGCATTTCAGCTGTTGGCGCTTTCAAATCCGTGCGTTTATCGTCATGACGGAACACGGAGAGATCCAGCTCGGTAATGTGGATCTTGAGCCCAAGCGAAGCATATAGCTTAAGCGCATTACGGATCTCCTCAATGGAGGGACCATAGATATTCCAGTGTCCCTGCATCCCAATACCGTGAATCGGCGTATTCTGATCTAGCAGGCTGCGGACCAGCTTGTGGATTTTGATGCTTTTGACAGGATCGGTCTCATTATAGTCGTTGTAGAACAGCAGCGCGTCAGGATCTGCCTGATGTGCCATCTCAAAAGCCAGGCGGAGATAATCCTCGCCGATCATCTCCAGCCAGCGGGTCTCCCGCAGATATTGATCGGATTTATCCTCAATCGCTTCATTAACCACATCCCAGGCGTAGGCCCGTCCCCGGTAACGCCCCACAACCGTGTTAATATGCGTCTGCAGGCGGGTCAGTAATTCCTCTCTGCTGCAAGGGCCTCCCTCTGCATTCCGGAACATCCAGTCCCCTGTCTGATTATGCCATAGAAGCGTATGTCCCCGGACGCCGATTCCATGTGCCTCTGCGAATTCAAAGATACGGTCCGCAGCATCGAAGGTATAGCTCCCTTCCTCCGGCTGAACCTCTACCGGCTTCATTTCATTCTCGGCTGTAATGCTGTTGTAATGCTTGGCAATAAAAGAACCCTGAGCAGATATAATGCCAGTACTGACGGCAGCCCCTATCTTGAAGGCATCCCGAAACATTTCATGTAATGCAGGAATTTCGCTGTTGGCTTGCTTCATCTTTCTAACCTCCTGTGAATAACAATTTTTGGACAGCTATCTCTATCATAACGCATTTGAATGCGTTTACCATCACCATAGTAAAGACTTGGACCCTAATAAATAAATGGATACCCTAGCCTTGTTCAGATTGGGCCTGTGCCCGGAACTGAACGGGCTTCAGCGCCGTCCGTTTCTCGAACTCTCTTAAGAAATGGTGATAGTGTACGTAACCGACGCTCTCCACAATGCTTCTGACCGTATCGTGAGTTTCAATCAGCCGCTTCTTGGCTGCTTCGATCCGCAAATTATGAATGTACTCCAGAATGCTGATGCCGTGCTTTTTGATGAAGGCCTGGCCCAGATACACCGGATTGATATAGAAATGCTCTGCAATCTCTTTCACCGTCAGATGCTCCGGATAATGATCCCGCAGGAAGCATTCCACGCGGGTCAGCGGATGCTCGGAGTTACGCTCCTTGTGCTGGCGGATATAGTTCATACTGGTGGAGAGCGCCGTCTCCAGGGTGACCTGCAGAGCTTCCAGGGACCTCGGCTCGGTTCTGAAAAAATCAAGCGTGCCGATCCACTGATCGTCCGCGCCTCCAAATTCCTTCAGCAGCTCCATGCTCCGCAGCATGATATCCATGCCTGTCATCTGGACGACTCCCGGATCTGTCCGGTTCTCCTTGAACCCGCAGAACAATTCGCCCAGCTTCTCCGCAGCCTTATGCTCCTGCAGCCGCTCCACTGCGCTGATGATCTCCTCAATCAGCTCTGCGGAAGGCAGCGTGTAGTTAACCTGGCCCTCGGCTTCACTGGCCGAATCCACCGGACCGCACCCGTCCGAATAGAAATAGTGGCGGGCCGCAGCGTCTGCCGCTTCGCGGTAGGAGACCGGCAGCTCGCGGAGGGACCGCACACCTGGCCCGATGCTGACCGAACCCTTCACTCCGCTGCGGGTCAGCCCGGCGTATAGCTGCTCCGCCAGCCCTGCCGCCGCCCCCGAGCTCTCCACGACCAGCCCGGCCTGATCCCCGGGCAGATCAATGAGCATCGCACCGGCCGGTCCGGCCAGCTCCCGGCACAGCTCCGTAATCCGGCTGCTATTGCCCTCCACATGCACATACGTCCACCCAGTGGCCGCCTCATCCAGGCGGTCCATCTGCTCAGCAGCTTCTTCATCCGGCTCCGCCCAGTGCCCCTCAAGCATGCGCGCAATGGCAAGCGGCAGCAGACGGCTGGACAGCAGACTCTGCTGCATGGTCTGCTTAAGGCGCAGCTCCAGCTCATCCGTAATGTCCGTAAGCACCTTATCCCATTCCGCATCCATAACCGGCTTCAGCAGGTAATGCCTTACCCCGTAACGGATGGCTGTTCTGGCATATTCGAATTCGCCGTAGCCGCTGAGCACGATGAAGATCGGCTGCTCCATATCAAGGCTGCGTACGCGCCGGATCAGCTCAAGCCCGTCAATCTCGGGCATGCGGATATCCGTAATCACAAGATCGGGCGAGCTGCGGATAATGGCAGCCAGCGCCTCCTCCCCGTTCTCGCAGGCACCGCATACCTCGAAGCCCAGCTCCTCCCAGTCGGTCAGCGTCCGCAGCCCCTCTAAGGCAATGGTCTCATCGTCTGCGAGCACTACTTTATACATGAGCTCCCTCCCCCATCGGAACCAGACTCAAATCCTCGGGAATCTGGATCGTAATGACCGTACGTTCATATTCGGTGCTCTCAATACTGAACTCGGCTCTGCCGTTATAGTACAGCATGAGGCGTTTATACACATTGCGGAGGCCAACATTCTGTCCTGTATCCTCCTCTGTCTCCAGATGGGACTTGATCCATTCCAGCTTCTCCTTCTCGATTCCTTTGCCATTATCAGTCACCACAATCAGCAGACCTGTCTCATTGCGCGAAGCGGACACGTGAATTTCCCTGGCCCATTTGACCGATTGCAGGCCATGCTTGCAGGAATTCTCCACCAGAGCCTGTATACTCATCTTGGGAATCCGGCAGTTCAGCACCTCAGGCGCAATATCCAGCACATAAGAGAACCGGTTCTGGAAGCGGAACTTCTCAATCTGCAGATACATCTCGATGAAGGATACCTCCTCCTCCACCGTAATCAGATCATCCTTCCAGCTTAGCAGCCTGCGCATAATCAGGGCCAGATTGCGGATGACATCGGTAACCTGTTCATATTTATACTTCTTACAGATGACCAGGATCGCATTCAGCGTATTAAAAAGGAAATGAGGGTCTACCTGACTCTCCAGATATTTCAGCTCCGCCCTTACCCGCTCCAGCTCCAGATCCTTCTTCTGGATCTCCAGCTTGTAGACATCATTGATCAGATTGCGGATTTTGCCGGTCATCAGATTGAAACTGCGGATCAGACCGCCGATCTCATCCTTCCCCTCATACATATCAATGCTCTCGAATTGTTCATATTTGACCAGCTTCATATGCTTGTAGAGCAGCCGTACCCGCAGATTGTAGGAGCGTATAATCACGATCATGAGCAGAGTCGGAATGATGATCGTCAGCAGCACCAGAATCAGCGAGTTCCTGAGCGCGCGTTCCATCTCATGGTTGATCTTGCGCCCTTCCGGCGTTCCGACCAGCCGCCAGCCCTTGGTATAGGCCGCACTGCTGAGCGCCCGGACAATCTGCTTGGAAGGCTTGTCAAGACTGGTGTCCACATTCAGCAAGGCATTCGCATCCAGCGAGGAGAAGGAACGGTTCGAGTCCAGCACAACCCGGTTCTTCTCGTCCAGCAGCTTGAAATCCAGATAGTCACGTTCCTTCTGGAACAGCTCCTGTACATTGTTCAGCCGCAGATCAATCCTCAGATATTTCGTGTAGGGCTGGCCCGTGAAGTTATCCAGCTTGCGGATCAGGCTGACCAGCACCTCCTGCTGCGGCGGATTCAGCGGGTCGGTTCCCTGATAAGAAGTGAGCAGCACCTTACCTGTGCTGCTTGAGATTTTGCGGTACCATTCACTCTGCTTATCCGCGTACGAAAGAATGAAATAGCTGTTGCCGTTCTGGATCGTCGGATTAGAGGTGTATATGCCCATCCAGGAAATATAGGAGTGGAGAGTGCTGTACTGCCGCAGCTTATCCTTCAGTGAATCATTATAGGCATCATAATAAGCCTCATTATCCGGGTAGGCGTAATCCATCATTTCCATATAGGGCCGGTCCGCAGCCACCGTATTGCTGATCGCCACGCATTCGTTCACGATCTGCATCAGGTCATAGGCCACCCGGTCTACCGATATCTCCAGATTCTCCCTCTCCCGTGCCTCCACATTACGGCTGATCTGCACATAAAAGAGGGCATTGATGCTAAGTATGGGGACGAGCACACACAGTAAGTAGATAAACAAAAACTTGTATTTAAGCGGAATATCATTGATGAAGGCAGATGGCTTCCGGTTATTCTTCATGCACGCCCCCTCCTTCCTCATGAATTAACTCTTCTTGTACTCGGAAGGTGTAACTCCGTTAAGCGCCTTGAACTTGGCGGCGAACACATCAGCGTCTGAATAGCCCACTCTGCTTGAGATATCGGAAATCCCCATATCGGTCCGGCGCAGCAGCTTCTTCGCCTCTTCAATGCGGAATTCATGGAGATAATCGTTAAAGGAGCTGCCGTAATATTTCTTGAACCGTTGTCCCAGGTAGGCCGAGTTCACATGCAGGTGCCCCGCAATATCCTGTAGCTTCAGCTTCTCCTGATAATGCCCGCGGACATACTCGATCGCTGCGGCCACAATCTGATCCTCCGCCCTGCCGTCCGCAGCCGCTGCGAACCACTCGGCAGCCTCACACAGCTCCTCCTCGATCTGACGCTCAAGCAGCGGCAGACAATTGGCTGTATGCCGTGACGGGAACCATTTCTGCACCCACTGCGCATAGTCTCCCCCTCTGGCGGTAATTTCACGTAGCAGCTCAGCTTTGACATTGGCCAGAAAAGCGTCGATCCAGGAGCTGGACGCCACCTCCGCCGAGAAAATCTTGAACACCTCGCCAAGCTGATCCGTGAGATGCTGGGCCTTCCCTTCGGTGACGGATTGCAGCAGCGATCGTCTCAGCTCTGCCGGAAGCATGGCCATCTGCGACTTATCCTGCTTCTCGAAGAATCCGGCGGCCTCGCCCCCTGTGGCATCGTGCCTGCACAGCTCAGCAGCCAGCGCCTCACGGTATGCCGTATTCAAGGCCTCCTTGCCCTGATGCTGGAGACTTGCCGCGAAAAAGACCGGCGTGGTGTACAGCGGCCGCATCTCCTCCATCCACCGGGTAAGCAGTGTCCGGTCAAGCTCCGGTCCTTCCTCCGGTGACACCAGCAGATACCCATGCTTCCCACTTCCAGCCGTGAACGGATAGACTGAAATGCTGCGCAGCGGCTCCTTGCCGCTCATGGCGGCGACCTGCTTGCGCATTTGCAGGCTGTCCGGCGCGGCTCCATGGACCAGGACACAGCATAGCCGCGAGGCAGGGCCGATCCCCAGCATATTCAGGCCCTTCTCCAACTCCTCCTCCGAATTCTCCCGCATCAAGAGCCGGGATACCGTGTCCTCCTGCATCAGAGCCGAGAGCGCGTCACGCCGTGAGGAGGCCTTATGTTCTTTCAGAATCTGTTCGGTCACTGTATGCAGCGCCTCCGTCAGCTCCTTTTCATCCAGAGGCTTGGTCAAATAGTTGGAGACTCCGTATTTCAGAGCCCGCTTGGCATACTCAAAGTCAGCATAGCCGCTAAAAATAATAAACTTCGGGCGGCAATCGCCTTCTGAGGCTCTTCGAATGAGCTCAAGGCCATCGATGACCGGCATGCGCACATCGGTGATGACCAGATCAGGACGGGTGCTGTGAATTAGCTGCAGCGCATCCTCCCCGTCCAGCGCCTCGCCGCATACTTCATAGTTGAGTGCCTTCCAGTCCACCAGAAAGCGCAGCCCCTCCAGCATAATCGGCTCATCGTCGGCAAACAGTACCTTAAGCATGGAATCACCATCTTTATATAAGTAGTTGGAGCCCGGCAGGACTCCCCGTGATGGAACAGGAGAAACCGCTTCGGCTGTACCCGAAACGGTTATAGTATACATATTTTTCTTACTATAATACGTATTGACAATTACTCTTTTACGCTACCCAGGTTCAATCCTACCACGAAATACTTCTGCAAGAAAGGGTAGACGAACAGAATCGGAACTGCAGTAACGATCGTAATGGCTGAACGCATGGAGGCTGGCGTAACCAGCGACTGGACCTGATTGTTCTGGCCTCCCGCAAGCATCGATGGATCATTGTTCGCACTCATAATCGAGCCGAGCATCTTCATCATTTCGTATTGCAGCGTGCTGAGCTTGATATCCGAGGAGGCATAGAGGAATGTGTCAAACCAGGAATTCCATGAGCCTACCGCGATGAACAGTGCGACGGTTGCCAGTACAGGCGTACAGAGCGGGAAGATGATTTTCCAGAAAATCCTGAATTCTCCCGCCCCGTCAATCTTCGCTGATTCGGTAAGGCTGAACGGAAGCCCGCGGATATACGTCCGCATGATAATCAGGTTGAACGCGCTGACCAGACTCGGCAGGATATAGACCATGAAGTTATGCAGCAGGCCCATATTCTTGATCAGGAAGTAGTTCGGAATCAGCCCGGCATTGAAATACATGGTCAGGATGAACAGCAGGCCGATCTTTTTGCGGAAAATATATTGCGGCTGCGCCAGTGCATAAGCGAGCATCGTTGTAAGGAATACACCGAGCACCGTTGAGATAATCGTACGGGATACCGAGATAAATGCGGCATGATAGATCGTTCCTGATATAAAGACCGCCCGGTAATTCTCCAGCGTCCACACACGGGGCCAGAGGTAGATTCCCCCGGTAAGCGTGTCACTGCCGTCATTGAAGGATACCGCCAGCGTCTGGAGGAACGGATAGAGCGTGACAGTAACCACAAAGAGCATAAATATCGTGTTGAATGTATGAAATACAACCGGCTCAATCCGGCTTGAACCTTTGGTCACGGCTTTCATATGGGCTTCCTCCTCTATAGTAATCGCTCTTCGCCGAGGCGTTTTGCGACATTGTTTGCGATGAATACGAGAATGACACTGACAATCGTTTTGAAGATCCCTGCCGCCGTAGCTAGCGAGTAGTTACCCATAGCCAGACCATACTTCACTACAAAGATATCAATGGTTTGCGAATAGTCCACAGTAAGTCCGTTGCCCAGCAGATATTGAAGCTCGAAGCCGGCATCGAGAATATGTCCAATGTTCATAATCAGCAAAATAACGAATGTTGCCTTAATTCCCGGAAGCGTGATATAACGCATCTTTTGAAAACGTTTCGCGCCGTCAATGGAAGCTGCCTCGTAGAGGGAAGGATCGATGGAGGTAATAGCAGCCAGATAGATGATCGTGCCCCAGCCCACCTCTTTCCACACGTTCGATGCCCCGATAATGCCCCAGAAGTATTTCCCTTCACTGAGCCACATAATCGGATCTTTAATCAGGTGAAGCTTCATTAGAACGACATTGACAATCCCGCCATCGATGGAGAGTGAAGTGGACACAATCCCCGCAGCGATAACCATGGACAGAAAGTGCGGCAAATAAGAAATCGACTGAACCGCGCGCTTGAAGAACTTAAGCTTGATCTCATTCAGCAGCAGAGCCAGACCGATAGCCGTAACCGTACCCAGTACAAGGTTAATGAAACTCATCGCAATGGTATTGCGAAGCACCAACATAAAGGTATCATCAGAGAATAAAAACTTAAATTGCTGTAAGCCTACCCATTCCTGCTGGCCGAAGGACACCGCCGGGCGGTAATTCTGAAAGGCCATGAGCCAGCCCCAAATGGGAACATAGTTGAAGATAATCAGATAGAGTGCAATGGGCACGGACATAAAAATAAGCTGTTTCTGTGTTTTCAGTGTTTTCCAGCTGAGTTCCACACCGATTTCCGGATCGATTTTGCTTTTTCGGGTCTTCTGTTTTTTGACCTGTTTGTCCAGTACGGCATCAGACATGTTGTATTCCCTCCTGTAAAAATCATTCTCTCCACGTTGTCCTATTCACGCATTCCTATTTAGGAAGAGCGGGAAACAGCATTTCCCGCTCCTATTTCTGTATTGAATGGTTTATTTAACGCTCCATTTCTCGATACGCTGCTGAATGCCTTCATTCATCCGGTCCTCATAGGCCTTGATGTCCAGCTTGTGGATTCTGTCCACATAATCCTGCCACACGCCGTCGAACTCAGCAGGGCTGGCCATAATGGCTTTCGGCAAATACTTAATCATGAGGTCATTCAGTTTGGACTGTGCGAGCTGTGCAGGTGAACCATCCTTAAGCACGATGGAATACGCAGGGAAGTAGATATTGTTCTCTTTTGGTTCCTTGAAGAATTCGGACCATGATTTCTTGTTGTACGCCTTCAGAATCTTCTGGTCGTAAGGCTTCAGGCTGTCGAAGAATTCCTGAGGCTGTGTACCGGCATCTGCTGCGTTGCCGTCGCTGTACGTACCTTGAATCTTAGGCATGTAACCGAACATCCCTGAGATTTTGTTAGCAACCTGCCAGCTGGTCTGATCCGCATTGGCCCGTTGCTCAGGTGTACGGTAGAAGGAGCCGTCTGCGTTCACTTCATAGTCTTCGCCTTTCACGCCCCATTGAAGCGTCTTCTGCCAATCCTCGGTAATCATCTTATCCCAGAATTTGATAATGCGGACAGGGTCCTTGGCATTGATCGAAATTCCGAATCCGCGGTTGGTGCCGACCGCTCCGCGGTCACGATACCATTCTTCTGCGCCCGGATAGAGCAGAGGGAAGCCGATATACGTATTTTCCAGCTTGCCTTGGGAGATCAGGGATTTCTCGCCGTCCTGGAAGTTCCAGTGCTGGTCAAACATCCCGATCACCTTGCCGCTTGCGATTTTGGCCAGATACTGGTCATAGTTCTGAACGAAGGCTTCCTTGTCCATCAAGCCTTGAGCGTTGATATCATTAAGCTTCTTGTAATAGGTCTTGGAGATATCCTTGTCGGCAAAAATCTGTGCTACATTGTTGTCTACAATAACGGCCCCGTCATTCGGATGTCCCGACAGATGCTCTGGGGGATTCTGCAGCGGGAACACGCGCCAGTCGAAGTTGAGCGATTCGAACCCGATCATATCCGGGTGTTTTTCTTTATATTTGGCAATGATATCGAAGTACTCATCCAGGGTCTTGGGAGTTGGGTAGCCCATTTCCTCCAGCACGCCTTTTTGCAGCCAGAAGCCAGGTCCCTGGTAAGTTGGCTCGGTAATTTTACCTTGATAGACGCCATAGCTTGGCAGTACGTAGATGTGGCCGTCACTCTCATCCTTGATCTGGTTCCAGACCGCACCGTAATGCTTCTTCAGGTTGGGCGCGTACTTCTCAATCAGATCCTCAAGCGGAATGTAAGCCTTGGCATTGATTAATTTGTCGTCACCCGACAGGATATCCGGGTAATCGCCTCCGGCAATCATGACCCCGAGCTTCTGCTGCAGGTCGCCGACCAGGAATTCCTGGTTGAAGGTGATTCCGGTCTCGTCTTTGATCAGCTTCAGAATCTTATTGTCAGGCGTTGGCTGTTGTCCGGGACCGTTCATGAATACCGAGAACGTTACCGGAGCCGTGTCGTCTCCGGCTGCTGCCGGGCTGGCGTTTCCTCCAGTGGCGGTATCCTTGGTGCCGGTGTTGCTGGTGTTATTGCTTGATCCACAGCCTGTCAATGCCAGTGTGAGTGCTAATACACCGGCCGCAGCGGCTGCTGCTGAACGTTTTGCCGTTTTGTGCATGTTGTTATGCCTCCCCTTTTTGGCTAATCGCTTATGCTTCTAATTTCTCCTGGTGACAACTTTAATTATACGTTTTCAGAATGCGCTTACAATTCATAGAATATAGGTCTTCCCCCCTGAAAATTCATAAAAAGAAAACGCTTGCTTGCATCTCGGCAGCGGAATTGCCGTTCTTTCAGAGCTGGCTGCGCTTGGGGATGAGCCTGCTTACGGCCTGCAAGGGTTGCCGGATTTTGGCGGAATCCGGCGGATTCCGGCGAAATCAAAGGCATTAATGCTCTTCATTTGGTATACGCGCCGCCTCCAGTCCCATTGTGATCGGTTTTTCGACTACATTTGGCCTGCGCGCCGCCCCCTGGTCCGATTGTGGTCGGTTTTTCGATTACATTTGGCCCGCTCGACGTTCTAGCCAACCACGCACGCAAAAAGGACTGGCGCAAATACGCCAATCCCACATTACTATACTATCCTATTCGTCAACTAGCCAGCCTAATATTAATCTACCCGGTGAAGGTATACGAACTGCCCGCTTCTCCAGCGAACGATACCGGAGCCAGTCCCGGGCCTTCCAGGCGGCATGTGCCGGATACCGTACAAGTAACAATCACTTCAGTAACATGTCCGTCCGCCCACGAGAAGTCCAGCGTATAGCCGCCTCTTGCCCGCAGTCCCTTGACACTGCCCTCGTTCCAGCCCGCAGGCAATGCAGGCAGCAATCTGATCCTATCTGTATGACTCTGCAGCAGCATCTCCGCGATGCCCGCTGTTCCTCCGAAGTTCCCGTCAATCTGGAACGGCGGATGGTTATCGAATAGATTCGGCAAGGTGGAATGCTCCAGCAGCGCCCGTACATTCGTATAAGCCTTGCCTTCATCCTGGAGCCGCGCCCAGAAATTAATGATCCAGGCCCGGCTCCAGCCGGTATGCCCGCCGCCGCTGGCAAGTCTGCGTTCCAGCGTCGTACGGGCCGCTGCCGCCAGCTCCGGCGTATGCTCCACTGAGAAGGCATCCCCCGGATATAGTGCAAACAGATGCGAGATATGCCGGTGCCCTGGCTCTACCTCTTCGTAATCCTCCATCCATTCCTGAATCTGCCCATATTTACCGATCTGTGGCCCCGGCAAACGGTCCAGTGCTGAGCGGAGCTCTTCGCGGAATGCCTCGTCCCGTCCGATGATTTCCGCGCTCTGAATGCAGGCCTTGAACAGCGCCTCAATAATCTGGAAGTCCATGGAGGCTCCGGCACACAGCACGCCCGATTCCCCGCCGGGAAGCTGGTACGTGTTCTCCGGGGAGACAGACGGGCAGGTAATCAGCCGGCCCGATTCATCCTCTATCAAGTAATCCAGCAGGAACTGTGCAGATTCCTTCATTGTATCATAGGCATTCGCCAGATACTGGCGGTCCTGGCTGAACCGGTAATGCTCCCACATATGCAGACACAGCCAAGCGGCTCCCAGCGGCCAGAACGATGCTGGCAGGTACGTATCCTGCGGAGCAGTATCTGCCCAAATATCCGTATTGTGGTGTGCTGTGAAGCCGCCACAGCCGTACATCACCTTGGCGGTCACCCGTCCCGGTTCCCGCATCCGCTCGATCAGATCGAACAGCGGCTCATGGCATTCCGCCAGATTGCAGAGTTCAGCCGGCCAGTAATTCATTTGCGCGTTAATGTTAATCGTGAATTTGCTGTCCCAGGCCGGGGTGAAGCTGTCGTTCCAGATGCCCTGCAGATTCGCAGGCAAGGAGCCTGGGCGGCTGGAGGCGATCAGTAGATAACGGCCATATTGGAAATAAGTCGAGATCAGTCCGTCGTCTTCTCCCCCCTGCCGGAACCGATTTAACCGTTCACTGGTTGGCAGTCCGCTCAGCTCCGGGTTCTCCGGCAGTGTCAGCGTGGTCCGGCCGTATAGGCTGCGGTAGTCCCCGACATGGCGGGCAAGGAGCTTATCATAAGGAACGCTGCTTAGCTCTTCAAGCTGCCGCTTGGCATGCAGTGCCGGATCAGGATGGCGGAACGTAGTTCCTGCGGCAAGCAGCAGCGTAACCGAGCTCGCACCCTCCACCAGCACATATTCGCCGATGTTACGGCAGGTTCCGTCTTCTGTGACGGCCTTGAGTACGGCAGCGAAGGAGCTGCCCCCGCGCCCGCCGCATTCTCCGCCCATCACCAGCCCGCTGTCATTCCATTTCTCGGTCTTCTCCAGCATTCTCCAGTTCTGGCGGTTGAATCTGGCCTTCAGGGAGATTGCGTTCTTCCGGTCAGCGGTAATCCGCAACACGATGGCTTGATCCGGGAAGCTGGCGAACAGCTCACGGGTATACCGCACTCCGCCGGTGGAATAACTCACCTGGGATACACCGGATTCGAGATTAAGCTCCCGCTGATAGTCCTGAGCAGGCTGCTCATGTCCGCCGAACGACAGTAGCAGGTCACCAAGCGGCAGATAATGGCGCTGTGCTTCCGGCAGCCCCACCATCGTCATGGCCGCCAGCTCCTCCGCCTCCCTCAGCTTGCCTTCCAGAATCAGCTGGCGAAGCTTCGGCAAGTGGGGCAGCGCATCTTCATTGTTGCGGTCACGCGGACCTCCGTACCATACGGAATCCTCATTAAGCTGCAGCTTCTCCTCAGCCACCCCGCCAAAGATCATCGCCCCGAGCCGGCCGTTGCCGATCGGCAGCGCCTCATTCCAATTCTGTGCCGGTTCACTATACCATAACCGCTGGCTGTGTTCCTTGCTTTTCATTACAATTCCGCTCCTTCGTAGTTAGTCAGTTCCACCCGTTAGTCCAGCTTCATCCGTTAATTCAGTTCCACCAGCGCCTTGATCACCTTGGTTTCAGGATTCAGCCAGCTCTCGAACTGCAAGGTCATCTCCCCGAAGGAGCAGCGGTGGGAAATATAGCGGTCCACATCAATATAACCGTCCCTAATGGCGTTAATCACCCGTTCGAAGTCCTCGCGGGTCGCATTTCTGCTGCCCTGCACCGTCATCTCACGGGCATGGAAATCAGGGTCACTGAAGGTAATGTTCCCTTTGACCAAGCCGACATAAGTCAACGTACCGCCATGCCCGACCAGTCCGAAAGCCCCTTCCATAGAAGAGATGTTGCCGGTGGAATCAATGACATGCGGCAGGAAATTGCCGTCTGTAAGCGCCGATAGCTGTTCCTTCGGCTCCTTCAAGGCGCTTACCGTATGCTCTGCCTGCGCCCAGCCCTTGCAGAAGGCCAGACGTTCATCGTTGACATCCATGGCAATGACCTTTGCCCCAGCGTACCGGGCCATGGCCATCACGCCCAGTCCGATCGGTCCGGCCCCGATCACCAGCACCTGCTCCCCCGCACCGACACCCGAGCGCCGCACCGCATGGGCACCGATCGCCAGCGGCTCCAGCATGGCCGCCTGATCCAGCGTCAGCCCGTCTGTCTTCAGCAGATTGCCTACAGGCAGACTCACCCGTTCCCGCATTCCGCCATCCAGGTGAACACCGAACACTCTCATTTTCTGGCAGCAATTCGTTTTACCGTTCAGACAGGCCCGGCACTCTCCGCAATGCAGATAGGGGATGACACTGACCTGATCCCCTGCGCGAAGCCCTTGCGAATTGTCTCCAATGCGCTCAATGATCCCTGCCAGCTCATGCCCCAGCACACGCGGATAAGTAAAATAAGGCTGGTTCCCCCGGTAAGCGTGCAGGTCTGTCCCGCAGATGCCGATCCGGCGGATGCTTACAATGGCTTCTCCATCCCGCAGCTCAGGCTCCGGGAGATCCTCGCGGAATACGAACTTTCCGACTTCCTCACAAATAATTCCTTTCATTATAAGCGCTCCCCGTTCCGGCCTGGTGCTTCGTTCCATTCTGCCCGGCCGCTCGGCCAAGTAGCCCCATCAATCGGCTTCAGAATATCGCGTACTTCTGCCAGTAATTGTTCGTCCATCGGCTCTTCGGTCCACTTAATATTGTTGCGGATATTGGCTGGTGTCGCCGTGCTGACCAAGGTCGTAGGAATCTGCTTGTTCGCGGTGGAGAACTGGACCGCCAGCTTGGCGATGTCTTCTCCCTTGTCCCTGCAATACTCAGCGGCGCGCTGACATGCGGCCTGAATCTCTGCTCCTGCCGGATGCCAATCCGGCACCTTACGGTTGCTGAGCAGCCCCATCGAGATGGGCGACGCATTCATCAGCCCCGTGCCGCTCTCCTCCAGCAGCGGAAGGAGCCGCAGCAGCGTGGTATCGTTGAGCGAATAATGGCAATAGGACAGAATGACATCCAGCTTGGTCTGCGGCAGCACCTTCTCGAACACACTCAGCGGCAGGCCGCTGACGCCGAAGTAACGGATTTTGCCCGCCTGCTTCAGCTCTTCCAGCGCCGGAATTCCCTCCTCCATCACCTGCGTAAGCGAGCCGAATTCAACATCATGCAGCAGCAGAATATCCAGGTAATCTGTGCCCAGTCTGCCCATACTCTCTTCCGCACTGCGGATGATCCGCTCTCTGGAGAAATCGAATTCCCCCTCGCCGTAACGTCCGGCCTTCGTGCTCAGGATATACTTGTCGCGCGGTACCGTCTGGAGTGCCTCACCCAGCACGGTCTCCGCCTTCATCAGGCCGTAGTAAGGGGAGACATCAATGAGGTTAATCCCCAGATCAATCGCCGTATGAACCGTGAGGATAGCCTCATCCTTCGGAACCTCCCGGAATACACTGCCCAGCGAAGAGGCCCCGAAGCTTAATGCGGAGACATCCAGTCCCGTATTGCCCAGCTTTCTGTATTTCATATCGCTCAACCTCCTATAATTAGTGAATCCAGCTTATAAAATCTAACAGCATTCGCTCCAAATACCGGCTCCATCTCTTCCGTAGACAATCGTCCTTGCAGTGCTGTGCGCAGAATCCCCACAACCTCCTCATAGGTTGCCGCCATCAGGCACACAGGCCAGTCGCTGCCGAACATCACCCGCTCGGGTCCGAACAGCTCCAGCACGGCATGAACGTAAGCAGTGAAATCCTCCTGCTTCCAGCCCTGGGGATCTGCTTCAGTGACCATCCCGGACAGCTTGCAGTAAATTCCCGGATGCCCCGCAACCTCTGCCATTTGGCTTCTCCACGGCTCCAGGCTACCCGATGCAATCGGGGGCTTGGCCAGGTGATCAATGACTCCCCGCAGTCCCGGAACCTGTTCCAGCATCTCAATGAGCTGCGGAAGCTGATCGGCCAGCACCAGCAGGTCTACCGGCACATCCCGCTCCGCAAGATATGAGAGCGCTTCTATATAAGGCCGGGTCAAAAGCACACCGGGGTCCGCCATCTCCTGAATCATTACCCGCAGCCCGGTGAACTTCGGATGTCTGCTGAGGCGCTCGAATTCGGCCTGGAAGGAAGGGCTTGCCAGATCCAGCCAGCCAATCACGCCCGCGACAGACTCCGCCTGCCCGCTGAGTTCCAGAATATATTCCGTCTCCTCCACCGTAGGCGCAGCCTGTACAACAATCGTACGGCTGATCCCGTGCTTCATTAGCTCCGGCTCCAGATCAGCGGGCAGATAATCCCGGAACAGCACCGGAATCTCCGGCGTAATCCATCCATAATCATCCCTGTCTATCTTCCAATAATGCTGGTGAGCATCAATATACATGATAACGCCTCCATTCCACCTTATTGTAAACATCCGATAAAGGAATAAAAATAGCTTAAACAAACAAATCTATACCTTATTTTGATATGATGTGGGTAAGAATGCAGAGATGTAACTCAGGGGGCGACTTCATGGAACCGATCCGCAGGCATTTTGACCATCAATTGCCGGTTACGCTGCTGCTGGACTATAAGGAAACGAAAAGTCCGCAGCGCGAGCTGCCCGACCACCAGCATGACTGGTACGAATTCATTTACGTATACGGCGGCAAAGGAAGCTTTTTCATCGATCAGACCTTTTATGAGATGCATCCGGGTGACATTATTGTCGTTCCCGGAAACACGGTACACCGGGGATTTCCCGACAATGAGGAGCCGGTGACCTCCTCCGCCCTTTTTTTCAGCCCGGCTCTGATCCATAACCATACCTACAGTGAGTCTTATCCCTATCTGAAGCTGTTCGACGCTGCCAAGACAAACAAGCAGTACAAGTATACCCTGTCTCCAGAGCATGCTGAAATTCTGCAAAATGATATCGATGCGATTCACCGGGAACGCGAGCAGAATCAGCCGGACGGCGGGCAGGCGCTTACGCTGCTGCTTCATCTTACACTGCTGCATCTGAACCGCTACTGCCTCCCGCAAGCCGCCGAGCCGGTCGCTTCAAGTCCCTTGCTGCCGGAGTGGTTCCGTGAGGCGCTCAGGGATATCAACGATCATCTGGATCAGCCGCTGGAGCTAAGCTCTCTGGCTGCGCGGGCGTCGATCTCACCGGCCCACTTCAGCCGGGTCTTCAAGCAGCGTCTGGGCATGAATGTGACGGATTATATTGCGACGAAGCGGATTTTTGCCGCCAAGGACAGCCTGCTGCAATCAAGCTATACCATCGAGCAGATTGCCATGGCCTGCGGCTTCGAGAGCCTGCCCCATTTCTACCGTACATTCAAAAGAATCACCAGCATGACACCCGCCGCCTACCGCAAGAGTAACAGAGCTTACTAAAGCTTCTCTATCAAGCGTACAATGAGTCACACATCGAATGAAGTCTCAGCTCTGCAGGTCCGCTTCACGGACAATTACAGCATCCCCCTCATAAGTGACAATGCGGCTTCCCGCATAACCGGCCAGCTCTACGGCAAATTGCCTTACCGCCTGCATTCCGGTATAGTCTCCGGCCCGCTTCCCGATCGTCAGGCTGCGGTCCGCTTCACACCAGCTCAGCTCAATCATGGCATAGGCGCCGGTCTCATAATTATAATTATCGCCTTCATCTTCATACAGGGTGAAGGCTGCATCCTTGCCGCCGTATACCTTGAGTCTCGTCACCGCCTCCGGCTGTTCATCCGTATATTGAACATCGGGGCCGAGCGGAACAATGGACCCGGCACGGACATACAGGGGAAGCGTCTCCAGATCCGCCTTGGCTTCAATCGTCACGCCGCCCTCCAGCCGTTCATCGCTCCAATAGTCATACCATTCGCCTTCAGGGAGGTAGACCCGGCGCTGCTTAAGAACCCCCTCAAGCTCGCGGGAGCCGGGACCGTAATACATGGCCTCTGTCACAGGAGCCACCATGAAGGCCGGACCGAACATGAACTGGTCGCCGATGGCATGGACCTGCACATCCTCCCGGTAATCGAAGGCCAGCGCACGGAACATAGTATAGCTGCGGTGTGCCACAGCTCCGGCCAGGGAGTAGATGTATGGCATCAGCCTGTAACGGAGCTTCAGATAGTTCACCAGCGTATCATACATCAGCTCCCCCTCCTGGCCGAACTGCCATATCTCTCTCGGCGTATCCGTGCCATGGGAACGAAACATCGGCAGGAAGGCTCCGAGCTGGAACCAGCGGACATACAGCTCCCGGTAGCCCAGATCCGCAACACCTTCGTCATAATCCCCGCTCCAGAACCATTGCTCCTTGGGATTCTTCACGAAGAACGCTCCGATATCCAGCGTCCAGTATGGCGAACCGGTCATGCAAAAGTTAAGGCCGTCTGCTATCTGCTTCCTCAGCGTCTCCCAGTTGGCGGCTATATCGCCTGACCATGTAATCGTGCCATAGCGGTGCTGTCCTGCGAACGCGGAGCGTGTCAGATTGATCACCCGTTTCGCTGAGGTCGCTGCACGCTGGCCTTCATAGATCCCTTTGGAGTGCTGCATGGAATAAGCATTGATCAAGCCCGGATCGAGATACCGCTTCGATTCTGCCGTATTAATCAGCAGCCGCTGCTCCGGCTCCGGCTTCACCGCGCCCTTCCAGTCCGCTTCGAACGGCTCGGTGCAATCGCACCACCAGGCATCAATGCCGTGGGCGAACAGCCCTTCGTTGGCCTGCTTCCAGTACAGCGCACGAGCCTCCTCCGAGAAGGCATCATAAGTCGCCTGATTGCCGAGCAGGAAACCGCGGGCCTTCATCTCTTCATGATTCTCCCCGCCCGCGCCCATAATCGGCCAGATGGATACCATCAGCTTGGCGTTCATAGCGTGCAGGCTGTTCATCATCTGCGAGGGATCGGGGAAGCGCTCAGGATCGAAAGTCTTTTGCCCCCACAGATTGCCCGTCCAGGACTGCCAGTCGAGTACGATACAGTCGAGGGGAAGCGAACGCTCACGATACTCTTGCACGATGGCGATCAGTTCCGCCTGAGAGACATATCTTTCCTTGGACTGTACATACCCGAAGGACCACTTCGGCAGCATCGGCGCTTCTCCGGTCAGATAGCGGATTCCCGCCGTAATCTGATCGAATTCCGGACCATAAATGAAATAGTAATCCATCTCTTCATCCGCATCGCTCCAGAGGTACGAGCCAAAGGCATCGTCATGAAAAGTCATATAAGACCCAGAATCCACCAGAATCCCGTAGCCGCGTGTAGACACCAGTACCGGTACAACCGCCTTCATATTCTGCTGGTACAAGTATTGCTGCCGTCCCCGGAGGTTCATCATCCCCTCTTCATGGGAGCCGAGTCCGTACAGGGCCTCCCCTTCCTGCCATTCGAATTCCAGCTTTGTATGAAAAGCCTCCCGGTCCAGCCTCCGGTTGACACCCTCCGCTCTGGCACGCAGACCATCTGCACCCTGCCCAGTCTCGACCGTGTCTGCTGAGGCATCGAATACCGTATGATAGACCTCTGTCCGCTCCAGGGTTTTGCCGCCTCTGGCCGGCTCCCGTGTCAGCAGTGTGCCGTCCGCAGCTCTATAGCTGAAGGCACAGGTCTCTTTATCCACTTCAACCGTTAGCTGCGCCGTTGATATCTGCAGATGGCCGGGCAGTTCTGTGATAGTGTAAGGTACGGTCTCGGCTTCTGGCCGGCTTACCACCATCAGACTCTCTTTACCGCTCAGCTCAGCATTCAGCGTATAGCGGATTCTGGCAATCCCCGGCGTACACCAGCCGATATGCATTATTCCCTCACTAGTCTCCAGCCTTACGCCAGCCTCGCCGGATTGAACAGTTATCAGTTTCATTATGGTTCCACCCTTCCTTATGACTTCCTCTGGTTATAATGATATTATTATTGATAGCGGTTCATCTATCATATATTTGCGCGATATCATCACAATATAGCGATTCAGAGGAGAGCATCATGTACGAACACCGTTACCGGGAGAACAAGCTGCACGGCCAGCCGGAATTCCCGCTGCATATCTACCGGGTGGAGCATCAGGCCCGCGTGCATTCCATTCTTCCCGTGCACTGGCATAACGAGATGGAGATTATCTATCTGGCGGAAGGCCGCGCTACCTTCCATATTGAGAGCCGCGAGTTCTCCATTCAGGCTGGAGATGCCCTGATCGTTCATCCCGGTGAGCTTCATTCGGGCATGGACACCGCAATGGGCGGCACCTGTTATTATTCCATCGTGTTCAAAAGCTCCTGGTTGTCTTCGCCGCAGCCCGACCGCGTACAGGAGCTGTTCCTGGACCCCGTCCTGCAAGGGAAGGTCCGGCTTCCCGCTCTGTTATCTGCTGCAAATGCCGCCCACTCCCCCTTGCTTCAGCTGATCAGGGAGCTGTTAAGCCGCTATGAGCGTAAGCCCGGGGCATACGAAATGAGCCTGAAGGCGCTCTTACTGCTGTTCATCGCAGACAGCTATCAATACGGGCTGACCAGGCTGAACCCGGCGGCGGAGACCCGGCACGGCCGGGAATATAACCGGCAGATCCGGGAGGTGCTGAGCTATATGGAGGCGCACTCCCGCGACAGGCTGGAGCTGGATCAGCTTGCCGCCGTGGTAGCGCTGAGCCGCTCGCATTTCTGCAAGTTTTTCAAAGCTCAGACAGGGATGCGCCCGATGGAGTATCTGAATTATATCCGCATCAGCCAGGCGGCCAGTCTGCTCCGCAGCGGATCATACAACGTGCTGGAGGCTGCGCTGGAGTCGGGCTACCAGCATGTCAGCTATTTCACCAAATGGTTCAAGCATTATATGAACATGACCCCCTCAGAGTACAAGGCCCGGTATTCTTCCGGCGTGTAGCTATGATGCGCGGGGATGCCACATACTGAGGGTTTGAAGAAAATAAATCTCTAGGAAATGTAAAAACATTTTGACATATAAATTCAAAAGACTTATCATTTAATATGTAAATAGTTTTTGACATTATAGAAAAGGTGATCACTTTTTGAAGAATAAGATTAGGGATATTAGAAAAAAAATGAAGCTCTCTCAAGAGGATCTTGCTATTAAATGTAACGTCACAAGACAAACTATCAATGCTATAGAAAATGATAAGTATGATCCCACCTTGACCTTAGCCTTCAAATTATCAGTGCAATTAGATATAACCGTAGACCAATTATTCACTTACGAGGAGGATTCAAAATGAAACGACAGAGAGCCGATGAAATGGAGCAATTTAAAAATAATAAATCTGCTAAAAACACTTACTTATTTTTCACTATAGCTCTACTGGCTTGGTCATTAATCAATGTGTTCACGAAAGGTGAACCGGGTTGGGAGTTTGTTATTTTACTGATAGGAAATATAATTTTCTTTTGTTCAAGAGTCTTCTACAAAAGGAAACTGCAATAAAAGAGCTAATCATTGTTCAACTAACGGGAATCGTTGTTTCAATTTCATCGAACACTGACAACAGCCACTGTCCCCTATGATCCGCCGGACTATACGTTGAAATAACAAGGCAGCACAACCGGAGAATTCCCGGTGGCTGCTGCCTTGTTGCCGTGCCTATTCAGAATCCGCTTCCAGCTCTGCCTGACTACTCCAGTGTAAATGAAGCAAACTGCGCGCCGCCTCCTCCGGTATACGTGAAATACAAGGCCTGCACGCCGTCCGGAATCGCCACTTCCGCAGCATATTCTTTCCAGACATTCGTGAAGCCTACCGGAATAGAAGCAAGCGCAGGCCCGTCCCAAGCCGTCTTCACCTGGAACTCCCCATGGCAATATCCCCGCACCTTGATGGAGACCCGGCTAACCCCCTTGCAGTCAAAATACTTGAACCCGGCGGTCGCCGACTCCGTCATATTGGCAATATAGCCAACCTCTTCGTCGCCGTCTCTGCCGTCCTGGGTAATCTTCGGGAACCGGCTGTCCATCCACGCACCCACCTTGCCAAACCCTCCGGTATACATCTCCTGATCCTTGGTGAACAAATGACAGGCCAGGTAAGCGGGATATTCTCCGCGTCCCTCCAGCGGGCCGCCGTTCGGGCCGGAGGTTGTAATCTCCACCTGCGGGATGGAGCCGTCTTCACGGAACGTAATCGGCTCGATGCAGCCCTGGCGCGAGAACGCGGTCCCGTTGGTATGCCGGTGATAGAAGATATACCACGCTCCATTAACCTCCACGATGCTGCCGTGGTTATTGCCGCCGTAATACATCGTCTGGTCCGCAGGCTTATACGTATCGATATGCAGATCACAGTTGCTCACAATGACTCCCTGATACACGAAATCCCGGGTAGGATGACTGCTGGTGGCATAACACAGCTCATGCATCGAGATGGAGGAATAGATCAGGTAGTAGATATCTCCTCTTTTGCGGATGGAAGGGGCCTCGAAGAACTCATAGCCCTCGAAGCCGGTTCCCTGGCTGTAAGGCTGGCTCGGTGCAACGAACACAGGCTCTTCAATAATCGTAAGCATATCGGGACCCAGTACGGTAGCCATCGCGCCGTGTCTGGACTTGTCGCCGTATCCGCAGAAGCCGGTATACAGGTAAGTGGTGTCTCCTTCGGTTAATACCCCCGGGTCAAACTGAGGCTCATCGCCTTCCCGTTCGCCCAGACGCGTGCCGTCCCCGTAGGTGACATACCCGTAGAATTCATATTTGCCGCCCGGCTTATCGCAGACCGCTACCGATACGACAGAAACCTTGTCCAGTACATAGTAGATATAGTAGCGCCCGTCCGGTCCCTGCGTCACATCCGGTGCATAGAGACACATGCTGCCTTCCGGGTTGAGCGGGTCATCTGTCGTCTTGTAGATCACCCCTTCATACTGCCAATCGCCCAGATTGTCCTCCGGCGCTGACCAACAGACGTAGTCGTTCAGACAGAAGGCGTGTCCGTTGAACCGGTCATGCGAGCCATAGACATATACTCTTCCTTCAAAAACATAAGGCTCCGCATCCGGCACGTACTCCCAGGAAGGCAGATAGGGGTTGAATCCTTGTTGTTGTGTCATTCTAACATCCTCCATTTGTTATATAGATTGTCGTTGTTAATTTATCATTCTGGGATGGCCGTGACTCCAGACTAAGCAAGCACTGTCACCTGTATCGTGCAGTCGGCGTAATCCGGATGTACATCTCTCTCCCCGGCCACATCGAGCAGTGGAACTCCGTTACTGTTGTAATGGACTCTGTGGATCGCCGAGCATCTCGTTCCATGCTTCACCAGTTGCTCTTCCCCGTGGTAGAGGACTAGCGTAGTACCATCTGTATCCTGGAAAAAGGAATTATGCCCCGGACCGTACACCCCGTCCAGCGAATAATAAGAAAGTGCCGGCGTGCCCGCCTTACTCCAGGCACCGGCATCCAGAACATCGCCGCCCCGTGGAATGCTTAACCAGCCCACCGCATAGGTATATCCCGTTGCCGCCCCGCCGGAATAGGCAATATACACAGTATCTTCCGTAAGGAGCGGATACGGGCCTTCGTTATTGATCGTGCCCTGAACATTCTCCCAGCCCAGCAGCGGACGCGACAGCAGCACCGGCTCACTGGTTAATACCGCCGGGTTCGCTTCATCTACAGTGGCGATGTATAGCATGGAGCCGGTATCCAGCGGCGTTCCGATCCCTTTGCGGTAAGACCAGACTACACAGGAGGTACCGTCTGCCTTGAAATAAGTCATATCCAGCGTAATGCCGTCTGCGGCCAGTGGAGTACCGTCCATCCGCTTCACCCGGACCGGCGTGCTCCAATCCCCGGCCTTCATAATATCGCCGCCGGGGTTCAGCTTCATCAGATGGCATTGCGGTCCCCATACCTTACCGCCAACAGCGAACAGGATGTACAGCTCCCCGCCGATGACATGGAATTCCGGTGCCCAGAAGGTCTGGATGAAGTTCAGCTCCTCATTCAGGTCCAGTATAACGGCTTCCTGGAAGCCCGGAGCGAATAAGTCCTGCAAGGTATCTGCCACGCGGACATAGATGCCGATATTATTGACATTGTCATTGGTAGCCAGGAAGTAATACCTGCCGTTCCAAGGGAGAATCACCGGGTCTGCATAGCCGCTTGCTAACGGGAACGGCAAGTCATAAGTGACCACTTTGCCATGTATGGTATGTGTTCCTGGCAAGGTGAAATCAATCCCTGCGGTATCCCAGGCCACCCGTTTATCGGCAGTGGAGCCGTCAGAATATAGCGCTGTGGCTCTGACCTTTGTCAATTCGTCGGCAGAGTGAACACTGACCTGCTCTGCCACGCGAATACCGGTGTTATGCACCGGGGTCCAGGCAGCCTGAACCTTACGGCCGGCGGGACCGTCCACGGTCAGCACATTCCCCGGACGGGTTCCGGGCAGCGGCTGCGCGGGCCGCTCTACTGTGTAAGCTTCCGCAGGCTCCGGCGGCGAGATCCCTTCCGGCTTCCGCAGGTCGGCCAGCCGGTTCACATAATAGCTGCCGTCATTGTCCTGCCAGCGGATCTCATATCCGCCAGTGCTGTCCAGTGCGCAGACTGCTTCTTTTACATACCGTTCATGGTCTAGCCGGACAAGCCGCTGAGCATCGAAGGTCACCAGATCCGGCGAGGTCCACAGCAGAATCTGCCCTCTGCTCTCCCCGTCATCCTCCCCCGAGGCATCAATTCTTACCGCAATCATCCCGAAAGCACCATCCTGTGTGCGGAACAGATAGGGGTTTTTGAGTCCTTTTTCATGAATCACATTCTTCTCATCCACGGTGGCCACGGCAAATAATAGGCCATAGTTCCGGTTCAGCGGCTGAAATTCGTTAGCGTCATCTGCACAGGCCATATGAACACTGTTGGCGAGAGACCCGGTGTAATCCTGGTTCGGTATGCGCGTGTAGACTGTAAGCTTCATTAGCTCTGCCACCTCATTCATAGCTCTATCACCCTTACCTTGTTATTCATCTTGCAGCATGTCCCTATCAGTATAGAGAAGCTTTTGGCGTGAAGTCCATGACATATAGACACCTAAGCTTGATCTATCCTTAGATTATGGGCCGGAGCCGGAATCCTCTATAAAATATCTGGAAAACGCTTTAATCTCTATACTGCCGCTTATGATATACTTGGGCAAAATAAAATTCACCTGGAGGATGTTATGATGAATACTACAGAGGGCTCTTTTTACACAGGGGAGTACAGAAATATGTTCCTTGAGAACGGACTGCGTCCGGAGGCGATTCAGCAGCGGCTGGAAGATACCTGGAACGAAATATTCTACGGTGCCCCTGATGTCCGGCTCTACCATACTATGGATGAGGATAAGGGTTATATCGTAGATACAGGCAATACCGATGTGCGCACAGAGGGCATGTCCTACGGGATGATGATGGCGGTTCAGATGGATAAAAAGGAGGAGTTCGACCGGCTCTGGAATTTCGCCAAAGTCTTCATGCAGCATACGGAGGGCCGATATAAGGATTATTTCGCCTGGCAATGCAAGTTGGATGGTACACGGTTGTCTCCCGGTCCCGCGCCGGATGGAGAAGAGTTCTTCGCGATGGCACTGTTCTTCGCTTCCCGCCGCTGGGGTGACGGAGCCGCGCCGTTCAATTATTCCGAGCAGGCCAGAATCATTCTCCGCGCTTGTGTGCACAAGGGAGAAGACGGGGAAGGCCATCCGATGTGGGACCCGGAGACCCGGCTGATCAAGTTCATCCCGGAGACTCCGTTCAGCGACCCCTCCTATCATTTGCCGCATTTCTATGATCTGTTCGCCCTGCAGGCGGATGAAGCTGACCGGGCGTTCTGGAAGGATGCTGCTACCCGGAGTCGGGATTACTTGCACCTGGCCTGCCACCCGGTTACCGGGCTGTCCCCGGAATACGCTAACTATGACGGAACTCCGGCGGACCCTCAACCGCATGGCGATTTCCGCCACTTCTTCAGTGATGCTTACCGGGTCGCCGCCAACATCGGGCTGGATTATGAATGGTTCCGCTGCGATCCTTGGCAGGTAGAGCAGTCTAACCGCATTCAGGCTTTCTTCCGCGATATCGATCCGGCTGATTACCGGCGGTATACCATTGACGGGCAGCCGTTCGACGAGCCTTCCCTGCATCCGGTCGGCCTGCTATCCACTCTGGCCATGGCCTCGCTTGCCGCCGATGGCCCGGATGCCGGGCATTTCGTCAAGCTATTCTGGAACACCCCGCTGCGCACCGGAGAACGGCGGTATTACGACAACTGTCTATACTTTTTCACCATGCTGGCGCTGAGCGGGAATTATCGGATTTACTTATAAAAGAAACTAACTAAAGCTGGCCTCACTGTCCTCCATTGGCCTACTTCTGGCGGGGCAGAGTGAAATCAGGGGCACTTGTGCTCCTGATTTGTTCGTTTAGCCAACTTATGCTGGAATCAGGGGCACTTGTGCTCCTCATTCACTCATTTAGCTAACTTCTGCCGATATCAGGGGCACTTGTGCTCCTCGTTACTCTAATACCATCTCTTTCATTCGCCCATCCAGCCGACTTTTGGCTGCATAAATGGGATTTATCCCTCTCATTTACTCTCCTCAACGAACAATCGCTCCCCCGGACGATGGAGGCAACGCCATCCATCCGAAGGAGCGACTTTCTTATATCCTATCCATTCAACCCCCAACCACATCCGCACGGTATTCCTGCGGCGTGGTTCCGGTCCACTTTTTGAAGACCCGCGTGAAGGATTGCGGGGTGACGTAGCCGATTAGCGAGCCGACCTCCGCCACTTTCAGCTCCCCCCTCCGCAGCAGATCCTTGGCCTGGCGGACTCGCAGCTCCTCGATATACTCGGATAGATTGATTCCCCGTTCCTGCTTGAACAGGCGGGACAGATAGGAGGGATTGAAGTGGATCACATCGGCCAGCCGCACGAGCGACAGGTCCTGGTCGAGATTCTCTTCTATATATATGCAGATCCGGTCGATAACACCCGCCGCCCGCTTCTGCTCGCCGCTCCTGCGGACAGAGAACAGATTCCCGGCGGTATCCTCCAGATAGCGGAAGGCTTCTCCCCATGTACGGTGGACCTCAAGCTGCATCAGCCCGCTTGCCCCGATCTCCTGGTCCGCTTCCCACCTGTTCGTATACGACATGAGCATCAGAGCAATGGTGTAATACAGCTCAGTCAAATAAGGGTTGCCCCGCGTACATTCCTGCCCCGCAGGTTCAGCCATCTCCCCGAACAGCCGGAGGAACTCCTCCTTGCGGCCCGCCTCCAGATGCGCAGCCAGGGTCTCCACCTTGTCACGCAGGAAGCGGTCACGCAAGGTATCCGGCAACGCCGCTTCATTCAGCTGCACCTTCTGAACCATCCGCTCCCCGTCCCCGGCCCGGTAATGCTGAACCTGCCTCGCCTTATCGTACACCACAGGAAGCCTGGACCACGCGGACTCCTCCGCACTGAGGGTGATGGCCATCCCGACCTCCAGCGATTCCCTGCAGGACTGCTGAATCAGCTCGAAGGTGCCTTCCAGAAATTTTATCATCTGCTCCAGATCCTCCGGCTGCGAAGCCTCTTCCGTACCGCCCGGCTGAATCAGCCAGATCAGGTCACCGTAACGGTCGATGACTCCAAGGCTGACCGTCCGCTCCTTCAGCAGCTTCTCCGACAGGAACTTGACCGCAAGTGCTGTCTCCCGGCGGTTCATATACGTGCGCGAGGATTCAGGATCACTGATGCTGCCCAGTGCGATCAGGACCGGCCGCGAAGCATCCAGCGGAATGTTCAGACGGATGAAGTCCCCGGCCATATCCTGATCCGCCTTGACGCTGTGAATGAGGTGGCGGAAATAATCGCCCTGCGCCAAGGTCTCCAGCGTGTTCAGCTGCTCCTTGGATTCACGGATCAGATCATTCACCTGCATGGTGTCGTTCAATTCCTGTAGCGCACGCATCACTGCTTCAATCAGCTTCGGATAACCTTCATTCTTGAGCACATACTGGACGCCCGGAGCCTGAATCGCCTGGTAGACATAATTGAAGTCGCTGTGTCCGGTCAGGAAGACGATTTTGCATTGCGGCCAGCTCCGGCGGATATGCTCCATCAGCTCCAGCCCGTCCATCTCGGGCATACAGATATCAGACAGCACGATGTCCACCCGGGTCCGGTGCAGCAGATTTAGCGCTTCACGGCCCGAGTAGGCCTTGTAGATATCCAGCTCAAGCTCCATTTTGCCGAAAATTACAGCCAGTCCATCTGTGATAATCTCTTCATCATCAACGATAAGCATCCTGTACATCAGCATTCTCACCTCCAGCTCTAAGCAGGATGGTTACCCTTAGTCCGCCCAGCTCACTCCGGTCCGCCAGCAAGCCGCTCTCTTCTCCGAAGGTTATGCGGATGCGCCGGTGAATGTTCACAAGGCCGGTGGTCTCCGCCTGCTCCTGATAGACATTAAGGGAGTCTTTCAATTGCTCAAGCGTGTCATCGCTCAGCCGGTCCCCGTTATCCTCAACGATAATGCGGATATCCGGGCCTTCCTGCACGAAGCGGACAATGATCAGGCCCTCCATGGCTTTCTTTTCCAGGCTGTGCTTGAACGCGTTCTCAATAATCGGCTGCACAATCAGCCGCGGAACGGGCACCTTCTTCAGCTCCTCCGACAAGGCATCGAACCGGACCCCAATTCTGCGGGAGAAGCGCATGGCCTGAATCTCTGTATACATCCTTGCATGGTGAATCTCCTGCTCCAATGACACCAGATCGGAAGCGTTCCGGGTGACAAACTGGAAGTATTCCCCCAGCATCGTAGTAAGCTGTTCGATCCGCTCGGTATCGCCGGTCTTCGCCATTGTGTTCAGAATGAAGAAGCTGTTATACAGAAAATGCGGGTTAATCTGTGATTGCAGCTGCTTCAGCTCTGCCCGCTGGGCCATAATCTTCTGCTTGTACACCTGGTCGATCAGGGAATGCAGATTGCTCACCATCTGGTTGAAACGGCTGTACAGATAACGGAATTCATCCTTCGACTCATGCTGGATATGAATGTCCAGATCGCCCTGCTCCATTCTCCGGAAGCTCTTCACCAGCGTCAGCATCGGCTTATGAATGAACTTGTAGGTCGATAGTGCAAAAGCTATGATGATGGCAAGCGCAGCCACACCAAACACCCAGGCCCAGGTATAGAATTTGCTCAGCGGATTCTTGATAATATCCTCCGGGATCATCCGGTAGATGGACAAGCCAAGCTCCTGTGAGCCGGTCTGGACGATATAATAAGGCGCACCGGCGATCCTCAGCCTCTCCCCGGAGGCCACCGCGCGGATATCCCGGGCATACTGGGACGGCTCCGCCTGCGCCAGCTCGCCGGTCATGCTGTAGAGCGCGAATCTCGCACTATCGGAGAGCAGCAGCGTTCCACTGCCGGGATACGTATTGAATTGGCCCAGCGCCGCCCGCAGCTCCTGGGTGTCCAGCTCAATCTCGACCGTCAGCAGCGGCTCCGCCCCCTTGATGCCCCGCTGCTTCATCGCACTAAGGTACAGGCCGCCATCCCACTCAATCACCTGGGAACGGCGGTCCCCGAAGACCGAGCGGATCTCGCGGAAGCGCTTCAGTTCAATCTCACGCACGCCGCCGACTGATGATATGGTCCGGCCTATAGTCATAATATGAACCCTGACGTCCTTGATATACGTGCTGCTGTTCTGCACGATGAACAGCCGCTTCATCAGCGAATTCAGATTCTCCGTGCGGTCAATGGTCGGCAGCGTCTCCCAGGTCAGAGCCAGCTTATTCAGATCCTCATCCTCCAGCAGACTGTATTGCAGCAGCTTCATCCGCTCGATCTCATTCTCCATATCATTTAAGTAGAAGACGGTTTGCGCGCTGGCCGAGCTTCGGATATCGCTGCTGGCCGTTTGCACAATCCACTGATACAGATAAGCGGCGAAGACAAGAATAGGCAGCATAATGAGCAGAAAGGTCACAATCAGCCGCAGAAATATCGTATTGCGCAGTGAGTAATCCTTTTTGAACAACAATCCCAGGCCCCCAGCAATCATTTTCACCATTATAGCCTGAATCCGGGGAGAGCCGCAGGCTTATGCATAACTTCCGGGAGGTTAACCTTTGACACTGCCGAGTACAATTCCCTTCACGAAATATTTCTGCAGGAACGGATAGGCCAGAATAATCGGCAGGGAGCCGAGGAAGATCTGGGAAGACTTCAGCGTCCGGTCCGAGATCAGCGCCAGATCAAGCATGGCATCACGCGACATATTCGACAGGTTCTGCTGGATCACTATCGTCTGAATATAGCTCTGCAGCGGATAGTTGGCCGGATTCCCCATGAGCAGCAGGCCGTCGAACCAGCTGTTCCAGTGCTCCACCATCGAGAACAAGGCCAGTGTAGCCAGCGCCGGCTTGGAGATCGGCACGAAGATGGACCAGACCGTCCGGAAGTGGCCCGCCCCGTCAATCAGCGCCGCCTCTTCCAGCTCCTTCGGAATCTCCCGGAAGAAGTTAAGCAGCAGCACCACGCTGAACACAGGAACTGCGCCGGGCAGCACCAGCGCCCAGATGGAATCCAGCAGGCCATACTCCTTGAGCGTGGTATACCAGGGAATCAGCCCGCCGTTGAACAGCATCGTGACGAAGAAGGCCCAGGCATAGACGCTGCGGAACCGCAGAGCGTGTGATTCCTTGGATAGCGGATAGGCCACGAGGATCGTCAGCAACAAGTTCAGCGGCGTGCCGATGCCGATCCGTGTCAGGGAGACAAGCATCGACTGCCAGAATTCTGTGCGGCTCATCGTATACATATACGAGGCGAATGTGAAATCTACCGGCCAGAGCCTGACATACCCTGCGGAAGCCGCCGCGCTGGAGCTGAAGGACACCGCTATAATATGAATAAGCGGGAGGATACAGAGCAGTGAGACCAGAATCAGAACGGTTGCGTTCAATACCGCAATCCCGTCAAAGCGTTTTTTGGGGCGAATGGGAGTCCATTCCTCCGGTTTAGGCGTTAGCTGTTGCTCCAAGGGTACTCCCTCCTCTAAAAAATCCGGTATTTGGCGAAACGGTAAGCCAGGAAATACGAGCTGGAAATTAAGGTAAGCGATATGATCGATTTAAAGAAGCCGACGGCAGTCGCTACGCCGTATTGTGCGTCGAGCAGACCGATCCGGTAGACGAAGGTATCCAGGATATCCCCGCTCTCATAGACCTGCGGACTGTACAGATTGAAGACCTGATCGAAGCCCGCGTTCAGCAGTTGACCCAGACTGAGTACCGACAGCAGGACGATGACCATGCGTATGCCCGGAATGGTAATATGCCAGGTCTTGTGCCACCGGTTCGCACCGTCAATGGTAGCTGCTTCATAGAGTCCGGGATCAATCCCCGTTATAGCCGCCAGGTATACAATCGTGCCGTAGCCGAAGTTCTTCCACACATCCGAAGCAATCAGCGTGAAGGGGAACCAGTCATTGTCGCCGAGGAAGAATATCTTGGAGACGCCGAACCATCCGAGGAATTCATTCACAATCCCGCCCGATGGAGACAGAATATCAATCAAGATGCCGCCAAGCACGACCCAGGATAAGAAATACGGCAGATAAATCGCTGTCTGCACAGACCGTTTGATCACATTACTGGCCAGCTCGTTCAGCAGAATCGCGAACACCAGCGGAATAATCAGGCCCAGAATCAGCTTGAGACTTGAAATAAACAGCGTATTCCACAGCACCTGTGTGAAGCTTGGCAGGTTCATCACATATTCGAAGTTATCAAGGCCCACCCACTTCTGATCCCCGAACAAGCCCTTGGCAGGGATGAATTTCTGAAATGCAATCATGACACCGGCCATGGGGACGTAAGAGAACAGAAGGATCATCACCAGTCCCGGCAAAAGCATCAAATGAAGCGGCAGTTCTTTTCGCAGTTTTGTTCTCATCGTTATCCTCCACATCTGCAGGCAAGAATGGAATGGAGGAAGAAAAGGTCGTTTTCTTCCTCCAGGGGCGCCTTATTTCTTAGTCGCTGCGTACCATTCGTTGACCTCTTGCGTAATTTGATCGCCGCCCAGCTTCTGCCAGTCCTTCACGAACTGGTCGAACTTATCGATAGGGTCACCCAGAATGATTTTGACAAACATTTCATTCTGCTGCTTCTCAAGCGTTGTCTTGCGCTCGACCATGGTCGGAGTCGGAGCGCCGACGAATTTCTCCTGCAGGAACTGGTCATTCTTGATATACTGGTCAGCTATGCCCATGGAGCCCTGCTCTCCATAGATCCGCTCCCAGCCCCATAGGGAGAAGCCCTCCGTTGAACCTGAAGCATAGGACTCCAGCTTCTCCTGGATCGTCTTGGCTTCACCCTTCAGTGTAGAGAAGTCACCGGCCTTGCGGGCAGCATCAATCTCACGGAACGCATCTACATTCTTCGTGACCGGATACGGCGTAACCGGAGACAGCTGCCAGACACTTTCCGCTTCCGGCGGTGCATAGTACTTATCGAATTCAGCCGTCTCACCCCAGTTCTTCTCCACATGCAGGTTGAACAATTTGATCACCGCTTCCGGATGGGCAGCGCCCTTCTTTACTGCGAAGAAGCGGGTTGTGCTGAACTTCAGCGGCACCTTCGGCGTGTCGCCCGATTCCGAGACAATCGGGAAGGCCTGCCACTGGGCTTTGGGATCATTGTCACGGTTGAGCTGCAGCGGCCAGATGGAATTCCACTGCTCGCCGTACTCCATCCCAATCTTGCCGGCCGAGATCAGCTCAGAGACCTTGCCTCCATCCTTGACACCGAACTCCTGATCCAGCTGCCCCTTCTTGGCCATATCCTGCAACACCTGAAGCGCTTTCTTCACTTCCGGCTGAATGCTGCCGTAGACCAGCTTGCCGGTTCCGTCATCCAGCCAGATGTTCGGATAGGCATTATACCCGGCCATGAAGCCTTCCAGTCCCATCGCCCCGCCCCACAGATCCTTGGTAATGCCAAGGCCGTAGGTATCCTTCTTCCCGTTTCCGTCGGGGTCCTTATCAGCGAACGCTTCAGAGATCGCCAGGACATCCGCCATCGTCTTCGGCGGCTGCATACCGAGCTTCTCCAGCCAGTCTGTCCGAATCCAGATATACATCGAGCGTTCAATGGAGGATTCCAGGCTCGGGATAGCCATCAGCTTGCCGTCGAAGGTCGCGGCATCGAATACACTCGTGCCTTCTCCCGACAGCACCTTCTTGGTGAACGGGGAAGCATACTTTTCATATAAAGCTGTCATATCCTCAAGCTGGTCTGAATCGGCCAACTGCTTGAGCTGGGTGGCGTTGACCGGCGTTACATCCGGCAGATCCCCGGAGGCCAGGGTGACATTGATTTTCTGCAAGTATTGATCCGAGGTCTGGCTGCCCTTCACAATCCAGTTATATTTGATCTTGATGCCGAGCTGATCCTCATACAGCTTGGTCCAGCGGTTGTTATCAATCGTCTCATCCTTCAATACGCCAAGCACGTTATTCTCTACCACATCGCTCAGATCTCTGACGAACGATAGCTCAATCGGAGGATCGTATTTGCCGAGCGGACTCTCATCAACAGCTGCGCTTGGCTTCGGATCATTACCGGCTGCCGCGTCCTTGCCGCCGTTACCGGATTCCAGCTTGCCCGAGCAAGCGGACAACAGCAGTGCAGACAACAGCAGGATGGATGTACTCTTCAGTCGGCCCAGACCATTTCTTGTACCTGTGTTCATAGTCAACCCCCAGTTCATTTAGTGTAGATTTAATTTGGTTACGCTTTCATTATGGGGGAGGCACCTATTTATTGACAACGCTCACATTTTTACTTCACTTATCCGGCATTGACAAAAACATAAAAAAAACCATGCTATAATTAAGCATGGTTGCCGGGAGGAGTATGGAAATGGCCCTTATTCACTATGTCGAGTGCAATACGATACACGGTTCTAATTTCGTTGTAGATGTTCCCGCTGGCGCGCACTGGCTCCTGGTCATTACCAAGACTCCGGCTCTATTCTGGGTGCATGGCGGACTCAAGCAATACCCTGCCCACAGCGTAGTTCTTTACCAGCCGCAGCAGAAAGTATATTATCAGGCCTGCGCCGGCCAATTCATCAATGACTGGATTCGTTTTGAATCCAATGAGCCTTATGTTACCGAATCTCCGCTTCCCTTAGGTATCCCCTTTGCGCTTAGCGACCCTGACTATTGCCAAAAGCTGCTTGAGCTGCTCGCCAGCGAGCATCATATGGGCGGGGACTGCAAAGCCTCCTCCATCGATCTGCTCCTGCGTGCACTGTTCAACAAGCTGTGGGAATCCTATTTCCAGGACAATATTACCCCGCAATATTACAAGCTGCTGAAGCTGCGCACGTCTATTCAGACCAATCCCGGGGAGTACTGGACCGTAGCCAGAATGGCCGGTGTGCTGGAGATCAGTTCAGGCTATCTTCAGAATATCTACAAAAAAACCTTCGGACTCTCCTGTATGGAGGATGTCATTAACAGCCGCATCCGCATGGCCAAGGAATACCTCATCCACAGCACAGAGAGCATCGCTGATATCGCAGCACGGTGCGGCTATCCGAATGTGGAGCATTTCTGCCGGCAATTCAAGCAGGTGACCGGGTATACACCGCGAAATTACCAGCGACAGGCCAAGGCCGGGGCTTCGCCGCCGTAACTCCAGAGCCTATCGGGGCTTCCAGCCGTTGCCCCCGGTTTGATAACCAGTAAGGGCAACGTTCAGAATTTCAGTTCTGCCGGTCCTCCATGGGAGTTACGCCGAAGAATGATTTATAGGCTTGCGTGAAATGTGAAAAGTTGGCATAGCCTACTTTGGCGGCAACCATGCTGATGGGCAAGGCTGTGTTCCGTAGCAGCGTTCGCGCCGTGTTCATTTTCTCGGTGATGATGAAGCTCTTCAGGGAGACATTCATTACACTCTTAAACAGCCGCGAGACGTAATTGGGTGTCAGATGGACCGCATCGGCAATATCCGTCCTCCGGATATCAATCTCTATGTTGCTGCGGATATACTGGATGATCGTATCTACCAGCCGCTGCGCATCCTGCTTGGATACGGCCACACTCTGGAAATATTCCATCACATATTGAATCAGCTTCTCCATGTCCGCTACACTGGAATAGGAATGAAGCGACTTGCCCAGCCATTCGCTGCCCTCAAAGATATCATTGACGGAGATGTCCATATACCCTGTCATATGAGAGAGCAGCTGCATGAAGTTCTGGTAGAACCGCTTCAGGCGTTCCGCATTCAGTCCTCCTTCCTCTGACCTTTGTCTTAAGAAGGACAACACCTGCTTCAGAATCTGGTCAGGCGATCCCTTGCCGAGGAACTGGTTCCACAGGTGCATATCCTCAGCATGGCTTGCATTCTGCGGGAGCATCTGATCCTGATTCCATATGAATACGTCATCCAGGAACGTAACATTGTCTTCCTTCATTTTGTGGAGCTCAGCGAACCGCTTGCCCAGCATATCGATAGACAGGGAGGAGCCGGAATAACAAGCAATCCTGCATTTGAAATACTTTTGCATGAACTCTCTCAAGCTGTCCAGCTGCTGCTTAAGAATCCAGGTACTGACCAGTTCGTTCTCGCGGGAGAAAATGATACATAAGAAGCATTGCCCCTCCACGGGAATCAGCAGAATCTGCTGTCTGTAAGCGTCAAAGTGCTCCGTAATAATATTCGACAAGGCATAGGATAAGGTAGGGGTATCCCATACACTATAGGAATCACGGTCGCTGATCATATCGATTAACGTCAAGTACACCTTACTGCTCTCGTTAATCGGAATATTGAAGCTTCTCATATCTGCCAGGAAATGCTCCACATGGGTAGAATTCTCTGTGAACCATTCTTTCAGCAGAACCTGCAGAATACGCTCACTGTTATTGAACAGCAGCTTCCCGTAGGAGGAGTATTTCTCGGTCTCGCGTTTGCCCTTAATTTTGCGGACCGCCTGGATGATGGACTGCTCAATATCCTCATATTTGGCCGGCTGAAGAATGTAGTCATGCCCGCCCAGCTGAACCGCTTCCTTCGCATACTCGAAATCCGCATGAGAGGTCAGGAACAGGCAGATGAGCTCATATTGCTTCTCCTGCACCCATCTTAGGAGGTCAAGACCGCTTTCCCCGGGCATCTCAATATCGCTGAGCAGAATATCGACAATCTGACTTTTAAGAATCTCCTTCGCTTCCAGGGCATTGAATGCCTTCAGCACCTGTTCCACCCCGATGGATTTCCAGTTAATCCCTGAATAGATACCCTCCACAATATTGATCTGATCATCCACAATCAGCACAATCATCTAGACCACCCCATTGTTCGTCTCAGGCTCCGCCTGGGATTCGGGCTCGGAATACGGAATGAATATATCCACACATGCGCCGTTGGAGTTGGAGAAAGACAGAATCGCCTTGCCCTTATATTGAATATAAAAGCGGCGCTTCACATTGCTGATTCCCACATGCTGCGAATCTTCCCCGGTCTGCTCCGAATTCAGGCGGCTCAGCTCCTCCTCCGGGAAGCCCTTCCCGTTGTCCAGAATGGTGATGTTGACATAGTTCATTGCGTCATTCTTCAGCAGTCTGACCTTCACATGGATAATCAAGGACTTGTTCTGGTACATCCCGAATTTCATGGAATTCTCAACAAACGTCAGGATCGTGATCGGGGGGATGAGGAAATCCCGGAGCTCGTCCACCACATCCGCCGAGAAATAAATCGGTATGGACTGCGTCATCCGTTGCAGCTCCACATACGTCTCTGTATTACGCATTTCATCCGCCAGGGAGACAAAATAGGGAGATTCCTGAAACATATGCCGCAGATACCCTGACAGCAGAAGGATCATCTCCTGGATCTGCTTATAGTCTCCGTTCTGGGCCAGGGCATACAGGTTGTTCAGGCAATTCAGATAAAAATGCGGGCGGATCTGGATTCTCAGATACTGCATGGTGGCAAGCTGGGCTTCCAGCATCTGTTCATAGGTCTTGATGTTCAGCGACTTGATCTCCTGGAGCATCTCATTAAAGGTCTCGCTCATCTGCTCAAATTCCAGAATCGGGGACTGATTGCTCATGGTTACGTCAAAATTACCGTCTTTGATACTGTTCATCGTATGGACCATGCCCTTAAACGGAGAGAAAAAGGAACGGTTGAGCAGATAATAACCTAGAGGTACAAGGAGCAGACACAGGATCGAGGAGAACAGCAGCGATAACTGCTTGGAGTCCATATTGGCCCAGATGCTCCGCAGCGCCACCAGATACACCATCTTCACCCCGCTCACCCCGAAGTCGCTCTGAATGAACAGGTACTTCTTCTCTCCTACCTTCGTTGTATCATAAGGCTTGCCGCTGCTATTCGTTGTCAATACGTGCGCTGAAGGATCTAAATCGGGATCGGCCGTCAACAAACGCATGTCCCCGGAAGCAAACAGCAACGTATTTGCATTCGCCGAACCGTCCATATTCAATAATTGGGCTGCCCTGTTGAGGTGGATGATGCATACGAAGTAAGCCTGCTTGTATTCAAATACCCGGACCAGATAGGATTCAGCATTCAGCTCGCGCACAAACCACCCGGCAGGCGTGAAATCCCCTTGCTGCATCATCCCCTGCACTTCTTCTGTCAGCTTTGGGCGGTTCTTCGTTTCGGTTTTAAGTTGAAATTCATTCCACATCAGTCCGTTAGGGGCGGAATATAGAAAAAAACCGGTAACGATATCATACATGGACATGACATTTTTGCTTTTCTCCAGGATCTCATTGGCGGACAGGAAGGCGTCTAATTTCCCCACTTTATAGCCCAGGACCTTGAAATTCGTATCGTTCGCTACCGTTGTTGACATGAAGGCATGGATATTGGACAGATTCTTCTCGAAGGACGAGGAGTAGACACGGAGCTTGCTCTTGTTCTCCTGCAATATATTGGCGTTCACCACCGTATTTGCCGTATACAGATTGTACAGTAGCAGGCAAATCAGAAAGGGAACGATCAGCAGCAGCAGGATCAGCAGGGTCTGTTTTTTGTATGAAATTCGTGCTCTCGCTCTCATAAGCATCCGGCTCTCCTCGGGGGGAATCTATACCAGCTTGAACACTCTGTACAGGAGCGGCTGCACCTCAACCTCAAATACAGATTCACTCGCTCTCTCATAAAAGACCGGCAGTACGTCTCCGGTTCTTACATCCACCAATTTGCGTCCATTGCCGGATACGTGCACCTTAACCTTCTCCTCGGAGTCCGCAAATGACTCCACAATAAACGTATCATTATCATACAGAAAGACGGAAATCTTCCCTCTGCACTCTAGATAAATCTTCAAATCACCCATCAAATGCTGGCGCATGATCGTCAGTACTTCTGCCGGATACTGATACAGCTCGACATAGTCATCCGGTACGGTCAGAACATAGACGGTTCCGTTGCCGTATTTATTTCTTAACAGCACGGGAGCCCAGTGGTTTTCTTTCTTAAGCGCGACCAGACAATCCCCGGCGTTGCTCATATACTCAATGACCGGCAACAGCACGCTGCTTCCGCTCCAGTAAGAGCCGCTGAAGGCTGAGCCTTCGGAGACAAATTCATTGGAGCAGGCTTTTCTGCCGGTATATCTTGCCGAGGTAAGCTCTTCGATGCCCTTGCCCTGCATCTCCCGCAGGAACCCCGAGGTGATACAGACATCCGATCCGTTCAGGAGATGAGTACTCAGCTTATTCATGATGTCAGGATCTTGGGCACCGCTTGCCGAGATGAAGACGAGGCCGGAGCTGTCCGGGAATTGGGGTGCAGGCTCCAGAGCGAATCCGGCCATGCCCAGATGATCGTACAGGTGATCCTCGCCCCGGGCATGAAACGGCTCATACGCCGATAAGCCCACAGGATTGCCGGCTGCACCCAGCACCTGATCCAGGCGGCCCAGCTCATGACCGAGTGCAGGAATCTGAACGGTGTCGATCAGCCAGCTGTAGCAGAACAAGGTCAGCTCTCTCCCCTTGGCGAACAGCGTGAGATAGGCTTGTTCGAGGAAATAGGAAATATGCGGCGTGCTCCCCAGCGAATCGATCCACCCTCCTGCATTATGCCCGGGCTTCAGCTTCTCCAGCCAGCGCATGAGCGAATAGCTGCCATATCGCGGAAGACTCTGCGCGGAATGGTTGGAATCCCTCGTCTCCGTGCCTGTATAAATCTCATCGAATATCCCGGCCTGCGTCTCAGGGTTATACCCTGTCTCCTGATAGGCTTCATACCAGTCCGGGAATTTGATGATCATGTTCGCCTTAGGATTGACCGCTTTGGCGGCGCGCATAACTACATTCTCCGATACATCCGTCATCAATTGCAAGCGGAAATCCGCCCAGCTAAGGTCCCCCTTGGCCTTGATGCAGGACGGACAGGTGCAGTTCGTGAAGAAGAAATCATCAATAATCACCTCATCGAACACGCTCGCCGAGAATCTGACCATGTCCTCCAGCTTAAGCAGCTCTTCCTCATTGGTGTAGCACAGCGTTGTGCAAGACCGCTTATAGCCTTCTTCAACCGGCTCGGCCTGGCTTCCAAAAATCGTGCCCCCGCTGCCGAAAACCCCGGTTTCATTCCGTAGCGGCTTGCTCAGTGTCGTCTTCATCAGCGTGGTTGTAATCGCGCCGGAGACGGCAATTCCTTTGGCAAGGAAGAACTCCTTCATAACTTCAAGCTGCTCTCTGGACATGTCCATATCATCCCTGTGGGTCTCCAGATAGACCTTGGAGCAGTTCAAATGCTTCTCAAAAAAATCAAAACCGCGTCTAAGGCTCTCTACAGAATCAAAATTGGAAATACATCTCGTCGTAAAATATAAGGCTACCTTAAAATTTGAATAGTCCGGCATTGAAATTCTTCCCCCTTATCCTTTAACTGCACCGACAACGATCCCTTTTACAAAATACCTCTGGAAAAACGGGTAGACCACCAGTACAGGAAGCAGGCCTATTACCGCAATGGCCATTTTGATCGCAGTTGTCGGAAAATTCATCGCCATGTTAACCTGCAGCTTATTGCCGAGTCCGCTCATCATGAAGAGTGTGTCGAGCAGCATTTTGTTGAGCAGCACCTGTAAGCTGTACAAGCTTGTGTCGCTGATAAAATAAAGTCCGTTCAGCCAGTCATTCCAGTACCCGAGTCCGATAAACAGGACCAGTGTTGTAATAATCGGCAGGGACATGGGCAGTACAATTCTCCACAGAATCCGGATCTCCCCGGCTCCGTCAATCTTGGCCGCTTCCGTCACGGCATCCGGAATGTTCGTCGTGAAATAGCTGCGCATCATAATGACGTTGAACGCGTTCATCAGCAAATTGGGAAAGATCAGCGCATACATGGTATTTTTCACATGGAAGACCTGTGTCCACATAATATAGCTCGGAATTAATCCGCCGGAGAACAGCAGGGTGAAGAAAATGAAAAAGGAAAATAGATTCTTCCCCGGAAGATCCCTGCGCGACAGCGGATAAGCGAACATGGTGGTAATGAGCAGACTTAGCGCTGTCCCGGCTACCGTGACGATAATGGAGATCATATACGCCCGGGCCACATCGCTGGAATTAGTGAATATATACTTATATGCGGTGAAATCAAGATGGCTGGTGAAGAATGAATACCCGTCCTGAATCAGGCTGGTCTCATTGGTAATGGACGATACGATCAGCAGCAGGAAGGGAATGATACATAATATGGATATTGCAGCCAGGCATAAGTGTACAAACACCCGGAAGCCCTTGTTGGTTTGAACCATCTGCATTCCCTGCTTTCTATGAAGATTCTAGAATAATGCACTGTCGGGATCTCTTTTCTTGACAATATAATTAGCCAGCAGAATCAGGACAAACCCGACCATTGATTGGTACGCACCGGCAGCTGAGGACATTCCGATATTCTGGGTCTGCATAAGTCCGCGATAGACATAAGTATCAATGGTATTGGTTACATTCATGAGCGCCCCGCTGTTCATGGGCACCTGGTAGAAGAGACCGAAGTCCGAGTAAAAGATCCGTCCAATCGCCATCAGCGTGAGAATGATAATTGTCGGTTTCAGCGTGGGCAGGGTAATATGGCGGATGCTCTTCCACTTGCCTGCACCGTCGATTGCCGCAGATTCATAAAAACCGCTGTCGATCCCGACTAAGGTGGCATAATAGATAATCGTATTGAAGCCGAAATACTTCCAGACATTCACTATTACCAGAATAGTTGGCCAATACTCGGGTCTGGTATACCATGAGACAGCATCTATCCCCAGCGGCTTCAGGAGTGAATTGTTGATAAATCCGGTTTCGGCACTTAAGAAGCCATAGACCAGATAACCCACAATAACAATCGAGATCAGATAAGGCAGCAGAATGGTGGTCTGGTATATATTTTTGGCTACCTTTGACGTCACCTCATTCAGCAGAATCGCTACCCCTACGGACATTAGGGTTCCAATGACAATGAACAACAGATTATAACCGAGCGTATTGCGTGTAATCAGCCAGGCATCCTGGGTCTTAAATAAGAACTCGAAATTCTTAAGCCCGATGAAATCGCTGCCCCAGATCCCCTTCTGGTAATTGAACTGCTTGAAGGCAACAATGATTCCGCTCATGGGAATATAGTTGTTGATGATGATATAAATCGTGCCGGGAAGCAACAGCAGGTACAGGGGCAGATACTGTTTAAATTTCCAGCGGCTCATTTTTTTCACGCGACTCATTGGCTTCCTCCCCTCTCCCTGCCCCGGCGGCCGGAACTCGCTCTTGCTGTCCTGACCGCCGGACCGGAGGAGCATTCTTATGGCTAACTAGCTGTTATTTCTTCTGGGCGAGCCAGGCATCAAGCTGGGCCTGCTTCTCCGCGATAATCGTGTCGATGCCGGCGCTCTTCAGCTCCTTCTCGAAACGGGGGAGCACTTCTTCAGGGTTCAAATCTCCGCAATCCAGTGCATTAACAAACTTTGAGAGCACATTATTGACCGCAGCAATCTCCGGCAATACCTTCGTATTGTTCCAGACAAACCCTTTGGCCACGGACTTGATGGCTTCTTCGTTGAACTTCAGTGTATCCTCCCACACGGTAGGGGAATCGGATGCCCACACATGAGAGATCAGCTCATTCGGCCAAGCCCACGGATCAACGTTGTAGGTCTTGTTACCGGCATCCATGCCCTCTGGGTAATCGATAAGCCCTTTGGCCTCATCTTTTACTACATAATTCTTGCCTTCCACGCCATAGATCAGGATATTAGCCAGCTCAGGGTTAGTGTACATTTCATTTAACACCTGTACCGCTCTTTCCGGCTTTTCGCTGTTATGGGGAACGTACCACAGGTTGTTAATATTATTGGTTGTAGAATACGGGGAGACCAGTTCAATAACCGTCATTGGCTTGCCTGTGCTTCTCTCAATCTCGGACTCTACACCGGGCTTGGTGTTGGTGATGGATGAGAAGGCCTTCCCGGCCTTAATCAGACTAACCGCGCTCTCCGAGTTGGTTGAACCGTTCGGAAGCAGCAGCCCTTCCTGCTGCCATTGATAGCGGCGCGCTACAATATCCTTGTAGGTATCCGAGGTATACCAGTTCACCACTGTCGTGCTGTCTTTGGTGGAATCCTCCAGTACGCCGGGATCTCCTCCCAGATCATCCTTGTAGGAAATATAATATCCCATGGTTCCGGCATCCGAGACGAGCGGGTACATATTCGGGAATTTTGCCTTGGCTGCCTTAAGGAGACCCTCATAATCTTCTTCGGTCTTGATCGAAGCAGGATCGGTGCCCAGCGCCTCCAGATACTCTGTCGGGATGGCATAGCCATAACCGGAGGCCAACTCCTTATTATTGCGGACCGCATAGATCTGCCCGTCCACGGAAGTCGAATCCCAATCGGACTGCGGTATTTGCTCCAGCATATCCTTGCCGTATTCCTTGAGCAGATCATTCAGCGCCACCACCTGACCGCTGTTGGAGGCGTTCGGAACGGTCAGCCCCAGGCTTGGCATCAGGTCAAATTTCTCCCCGGAGGACAGCATCAGATTTCTTTGCTGGTTGAACGAGCTGAAGCCGTACCGGACCAGCTCAATGGTGGTGTTAAACTTCGCTTCTGTAATTTTGCTTGCTTCTGCGGCAACCGCCTTCACCGCTTCATCATCCGCATCGTCCACCATAATTATTTTGACTACATAAGGCTCCTGGGAGGATTCCGATGCCGCCGGGGCAGCAGGCGTGGCTTCCGGGCTTGCCGCCTCTTTACTGCAGCCGCTCATTAGGGCAGACAGTACAACTACCGAGCTTGCCAGTAACATTGTCTTTTTTTTGATTTTCATGGTTCTTGCCCCCTCTTGATTATTACTACAAATTTATTGTATCCGCTTTCATTGCGGTAAGATATCAGTTTTGATGCTTATCATTATCAATTTTGTTTCATGATTTTATACCAAATACAAAACAGCGATCCTCCAATAACGGGAGAACCGCTGCTCTTTTTGTCTTTTATGTTGTTGGAAGAATAGCTACTGATTAGAAGACGAGGCTTCATCACTCTTCACACAATCAATGGCGACTACAATCGCGATGATGATCGCCTCCAGCTCCTCATTCCATACTTGCACGCTGTAGCTGTCGCCCCAGGTGAACCACTTCTTGCTCACTTCCCCGACAACCGCCCCGCGCTGCAAGACCTGGAAATCCATATCCCACCAGTTCCCGTGCACCTCAATATCCGCCGAATCTATCGAATAGCGCGCCTTGAAGAACGACAGCTCCTTCTTAATGGTGAGCACCTCACGGCCATCCGCTTCCACGAAGAACTTGGGCAGGAAGCTGAACACCTTCTTCGTAATCTGTGCAACTTCCCTTCCGCCTGCATTCATAATCAAGAAGGTCTTTGGAATCCGCATGAAGCTGCCCTCCACGTAATACACATCCTGTTCCCGCTCATCCTTCACCGTGAACTTCTCGCCAATGCTGAATACCTTTTGCTTGATGTAGAGCTGTTTCATGGTGTGTCCTCCGCTATCGTAGTTTGGTAATGTCATTCATCAGTTTCATTTTATCCATGTTTCCCAAACATGTTCCACATTCCCCAGACCGATACTCTATTCATTTTGGAGATCGCCTCCACAATCGGAATGTCCATGGGGCAAACTTCCTGGCAGGCAAGAGATTTGGAACAGCCATCATATACTCTTTGGGTATATTGTTTTTTATAGGCTTTGTCCTCACTTAATAAGGTCAGATTAGTCATCGACATCGCGGAGGACATTCCAGTAAATAATTCACCCAGGCTATAATTGGGGCAGACCTCCAGACAACTGCCGCACATCAGGCATTGGGACACTTCATATTGCAGCGTTAAATTGGCGGTTCTAACCTTTGCCGGCTCTTCCAGCCATAGCTTCATGTCCTTCATCACTTCGAACATTTGACTCCGGTCCACTGCCAAATCGCTTATGACCGGGAATTTACTTAGGGGATGAATCGTAATTTCATTGTTTTCTTGTACCAGATCATCGCAAAATAATTGGCAGGACAGTACCGGCTTCTCATTAACCACCATTGCACATGCTCCGCACAGTCCCTGTTCACAGCTGCAGTCCCAGCGGATCGGCCGCTCTCCCCCGTCCCTTTCCAGCATTTCACTATTCAGATTATTAATTAGAGTCCCTATGGATACATGTAATTCACCTGAGTACTCAAAATTCTGCCAGTACGCTTCCTTCGTTGCATCTTCCTGCCGCTTGATATTAATCCTGATACTCATAGTACTGCCTCTTTTCTTAATTAAACTCAATGCAGATACTATTATTCAGAAATACTGCATTCGTAGATTTCTTGAATTGTGTATCATTTTTTTCACTATAATCGATTCTCTGATGTGCCCCCCGGCTCTCTTTTCTGGCCAATGCCGACTCGACCATTCCCCTTGCCAATACAATATTGGCTGATAATGTTTTGTATTCATAAAAATGATGATGATACCATGACTCTGCGCTGTCGCTGTTCATTTCCTCCAGCCTTTTTTTGGCTTCAAGCAGCTGTCTCTCTTTTCTATATATACCCATGGCGCCGTACATAAGCTCTGATAATTCTTGTTTGATCTGAACATAGCCTTTTATAGAAGTGTTCGCTCTCTTCTCCCAATGCTGCAGCTCCTGATTTGCTGTCTCCAGCTGCTGTTTACCTATTTTGTCTGCGGCAGCAGCATCGATTGGGCCGACCCTTAGAGAGCTTTCGGCTGCAACCCACCCTCCACAAATCGCGCCTAATAACGAATTTCCGCCCAGTCTGTTGGCCCCATGATATTGAGCGGAGCATTCTCCTGCGGCAAAAAGTCTCGCTAGATTCGTGGTGTGATTCTTATCCGTCTTGATTCCCCCCATAAAGTAATGAATCCCTGGAGCCACTGGAATGGGTTCCTTATACGGGTTAACGTTTAAGAATTTCGAACAGATGCTGACAACTTCGTCTAACTGTACATCAATAATTTCCGGGGACAGATGAGAGACATCCAAATAAACCTCCTGGCTCCCGTTAATACCCAGCTTCATCTCATTACATACTTTATAGATACTCTGGCTCACCACATCACGCGGCATTAATGCCCCATATCCCGGAAACCACTCCTCCATGAAGTACCAGGGCTGACCCTCTCTAATGACGTACAATCTTCCTCCGACGCCACGTGCAGCCTCCGTAATCAGCATACGTTTGGAAGGGGTATGTACTGTTGTAGGATGATATTGAATCATCTCCAGATTGGAAAATTCGACCCCTTGTTCAAGCAGCATTCCCGCGGCATAGCCATCATTTAATCTGGAGCCGGTAGTTTTTCCGAAAACGCCATTCGGCCCTCCGACGGCCATAATCACAGCATCGGCAACCAGGCTTTGCAGTTCGTTCGTGTTCTCGTGCAGCAGAACAGCACCCGCACATTCCTGGCCTTCTATTAATAGGGAGTGGAATCTCCAGCCCGTCAGCCGCTTGATTTGGCCAGCAGCTTCATATTTCCGGCATTTTGCTATGATAGCTGTGGCAATTTGTTTACCGGTACGCGCACCCGCGTAGGCAGTACGTTTCTTTTTTTGTCCGCCGAAATTCCGTAAATCCACTCTGCCCTTCTCATCCCGGGTGAAATTCACACCGATTTCTTCAAGCCAGCGGATGATCTCCGGAGCCCTCCGTACCAGATTAGCCACGGCTTCAGGGTCATTAAGCTCACTGCCTCCCCGCATGGTATCCTCAAAATGCTCATCTATCGAATCATCTTCTTGTTTGGTATTCAGGGCAGCATTAATTCCGCCCATGGCCATTACAGACTGCGCTCTCTCTGAATACGCCGGTGACACCAAGGTAACAGCTGCTCCTTCTTCCACAAGCTTCAGCGCTGCCGTCATTCCGGCCAGGCCGCTGCCCATTACAAGTATATTCTTCATCCGAATGCTGACACTCCTCTCTCTCCCTCAGACAACAGCTTCACCCGGCTGTCTATGCTGCCCAAAACATAATTTGGGACCCCATATACATCACCAGCACTAAGGCCAAGAAGACATAGGTCCCTCTGATGAAGAGCGGGTAATTCTCCCGTTTTTTAATGACTCCCATGGATATAAAGAGCTTGGGCACACTGATGGCCATATGCAGACCTACAGTTAAGAGAAACAAAAACTCTGCTGAAACATAAATAATATTAAATATAGTCCCGTCTATCCTTTTGCTTAATTCAATCACCAGGATATGCACCAATAAAAATATCCCTGTGAAAATACCTGTTGCGGACTGGATTACAGTGCCCATATTGAGCTGCGGATATTGCTTGGCTTGTTTATCCCTTTGGCGATTTTTCACCATCAGGAAGATCGCGGAAAGCATATGGACGGACATGACAATGGACAGAATTCCGCCGATGGTCATATGAATATATCCATACGGCATGATTCCTGCGTAATAGATACAGGCCACTATAAGATGTATCAAAAAAAACAAAGTGCTTAATGCTCCGGAAATCGCTACTATTTTCTTCATGCCAGGGACTCCTTACCAGATTTTATCCATTAACTTTCACTCTTAATATAGGCTACAAGGTCATGAAGTGATGTTTTTTCCATATGGATCTGATCAGGTGTGCTTACACAAACGGCAAGCCTGTAATTATCCTGCAGCAAGTAACGGTAAAAATAAACTGTATGGTCTTCTTGGGAGCAGAGCTGTACGGATTCTCCGTTAATCATGAAATAAAATGAGTTCAGCGGCTTACTCAGCCCGACGCCCAAAAACTTGATATAACTTTCTTTTAACGTCCAGTAATCATACAGCGAATGAACCTGCTCTCCTATTTCCCGAGAAATGATATCCTCATATTCTTTGACATGGAAGAAGCGTTTAGCAATATCCAAATCAATGTCCCGGATTTCTTCAATATCTATGCCAATATCCTCAGTATCCAGTCCGCAGACTACATACTTTCCAGAATGAGATATATTGTAAAATACCTCATTCTGATCCTTTACATAAGGTTTTCCGTATGAATTTTTGTCAAATTCAATGTCTTTCATCGTAACTCCGGTTTTCTTGGCGATCATGAATCTGGCCAGCACTTCCCCGTACAAGGTTCTTTTTCGGTCTGCCTCAAATCTGAATTTGTGTAAGGCTTCCCTTTTGTCTGAAGCACATGTGCCCAGTAACGTCTGATAATCATCAGCACTTATGGGGTCTTCGATATTAATATAATAGAGTTCTGCCATAGTTATATACCTATCCTTGTCTAGTTGAATTCGTTGCCACTTTAGGAGAGACTTCTGAATTTCTTTTCCCGCTTGCTGGTTATGATAACCGACACGGCTAGAATCACCGCTGCCATTCCGCCAAGTAAAGACGCCTTGCCAGCTATATCCCCCAAGGTTAAACCTTGCTGTAAATCCAGAATACTTCCCATAGCCCATCTTGCCGGTGAAATATAGGAAATGGCATTGATTAATTTAGGAAACAGTTCCACCTGAATAAAGCAGCCGCCCAGGATAACAATCAGCAGGTTCGCAAAATTGGAAATCATGGAAGCCGCATCCGCCTCTTCCGTAATGGAAACATAGAATGTCCCCAAGGAGACCGCCACCAACGCCGTCAGGAAGAGAATCAGAAACAGAACACCGGGCTCCACGCCAATGGAGGTATTCGTGAAATATTCCATGCTCAGGACTGCGGCCAGGATTTGAAAGGCGGTGATGACCAGATTGCAGAGTACATTGGACAGATAATACATCCATACTTTGGCCGGAGAGAGGAAGATCCTGGCGTAAATATTGCGCTCCCTATCCGTATTGATTACATTCGCTATAGCTGATGAATTGAAGAAAATGAAAAGGATCAAAAAACCGACAAAGATATTGGAGTTGTTGTATTCCGTATACAAATCGTTAAGAGAGGTTTTCTCCACAAACTCAGAGCTGGCGATATAATTGCCTACCGCATTCTCGAATACAGCAGCATCCCCCCCTGAAATCTTGCCCAAGTTGCGTAAATTCAACAAATGATTTTTGAGGATAGCCTGAAGCAACGTATATACGTTTTGCTCTTCGTTTCCTTTCACTACAAGATGCTCGATAGAATTATTTAACAACCCATCCTGGAATCCGCTGTGGATGACCAAAGCTGTATTTATTTTATTACTTTGAAAATTGGCCTCCACTTCATTCTCATTCATCTTGAAGACCTTGATGCCCTCCAGACCGTCAACAATTTGGGTGATGGCTTCCGAGGCCCGGGTTTTATCTCCATCCACAATACCCACGTTTACAAAGGTTGTCGAGTAACTGACCATTTTACTGGCAATGATTAAGACAATAATCGGAGTGATGGTCATTAACAGAAAAGAAATCGGTTTATGCATTATCGTAATTCTTAAGTTATTTTTTATTAATGCATAAAATGTTCTCATGCTCTTAATTCCTCCTTCTTTTCTTTGGCAACAACGATAAATAGACTGACGAATATTAAAAGGAGAAATATGGCAGAGCTTACCCATATCATTTGGTTGTCATGCGCGTAGGTACTTTTTAAAATACCAATATTCACCCATCGTAACGGGGAGACCAGCAAGACTTTGCCGAATACGCCGTCCATATCGTAAGGAAATGGTGTATACGATCCCCCGAGAAAGGAGAAAATCGGCAGGATAATCACAGAAAGAATCACATCCACTTTGCCGCGCGCTTTTAATAATTGGGCCACTAACATGCCTAGAGCTACATTGAAGATGGCAAATAAAACAATATACAGGTACATGAATAAAGAATAATTGCCCCAGTTCACATCCAAGTAGGTTATTGAGAAAATAAAGGCTGGAATAAATACCACAAAGGCAAAAATAGAGTACGCGGCCAAGGAGGCAAGATAATACTTCACCCGGCTAAGTCCTGTAAGTAAAATTCTCTCTTTGATTTTGGTTCTTTTGTCCGTAAATAAATCCCCAATGGGAATCAGCATCATATACATCACCATAAGCGTTAATTCCACCACCCCATAGTAATCATAGGAGCTCATGGCACTTTTGGAGGGAATCAGTTCTACAGGCACTTCATACGTGGCATTATCCGCACCAATCAGTTCAATCGCTTTTTCCCCGTCAATTTTATAGGCTTCCTTAACCGTCTGGATGCTGCTGGCCACGCTTCGGAATAAGGCTACCACTCTCGCTGTATTTAACGGCTCCGATTCATTTCCGTAGACCAGGATCTTCTCCTTATCCAGGTGCACGAATACTTTTTTGTTCACCCGTGCCTCTTTTTTGCCTTCTTTCTCTGAGTCGGTGTAGCCCATTTTGATCCCGTAATCTTTTTCGATGGATACAGAGGCTGTGGTTAAGGCATCAATAACCTCGGCTGCCATTCCTTCCGATTGATTGAGCAATGCAACATCCACCATGGTCAGGTTTGATTTGTCTGAGAAGGCTCCGGTCAGAATCGAACCGATCAGAATCATTAAAAAGATAGGGAATATCATCAAGAATAATAACCACTTTGGATTTCTGATTTGATTTTTAATGATTTTCTTTATGATCTGAAACATATGATCTTCCTTTCCTCTAGACTCTATGGTCAGTCGCGTAATTTGCGCCCTGTCAATGTCAGGAATACGGTTTCCAACGTAACATCAGTAGTGCCGATACTTCTGATTTTCACATTTTTGCTGTTTACGTATGCAATAATTGCATTCAAATTATCATTTTCTTTTAACGACTCCACCTGGATCAGGTTGTCATTGATTTCCACATTAACCACGCCATCAATTTGGGAGATTGCTTCCTTATCCAGTTCAAGGGCATCATCCACAGTTAACTGCAGAGATTTCTTATCACTGATCAGATCTGTTAATTCTTTCTTTGTCCCCGAAGCAATGACCTGGCCTTTGTCAATAATGGCTATGCGATTACAGATCGCTTCAACTTCCTCCATATAATGTGTTGTGTAGACAATCGTCACGCCTTTCTCATTTAACCGCTGGACTGACTTCAGGATGTGGTTTCTGGACTGCGGATCAATCCCGACCGTTGGCTCATCCATAATAAGAATCTGTGGTTGATGGACCAAGGCAGTGGCAATATTCAATCGTCTTAACATCCCGCCGGAGAAGGTCTTCGCTTTTTTACGTTTGACATCGGACAGGCCGGTGAATTCCAAGGCTTCATCGATTCCATTCTCCAATTCTTTCCCTTTCAGTCCATACAGCTCACCAAAGAACTTAACGTTCTCATACGCAGTGAAATTATCATACAGGGCAATGTTTTGCGGGACAAAGCCAAGCTTTCTTTTCTCATCCTCCACCTTATTTCCGAATAGCCTGATGTTCCCCGATGTCGCATGAAGCAGGCCGCATACCAGATTAATCGTAGTACTCTTGCCGGCTCCATTCGGGCCTAACAGACCAAACACCTCACCTTTTTCAATGGACAGATTGAGTCCGTTTACTGCGGTATAGTCACCAAACTTTTTGACCAGGTTATCGATTTGAATCACATTCATCTTTCATCCTCCACTCTTTTTAAATGGCAAGCCGGTGTTATAGTGCTTCTCTTTGAGCTTGATCCGTAAGCCTATTCTCTATATCCATTAATTTATTGCGCAGATGGAACAGAAGCATATTGGGATTATCCATAAAATAAAAATGGTTCCCCTGAAAGAGGGTGAGTGCGTATTTTTGGGTGGTGTATTTCTTCCATCCCTCTAGTTCTTTCTTAGTAGCAATGCTATCGCGGTTCCCGCCATAGATATCAAATGACACCGGGACGGCTTGCGCACTCTCAGGATTATACGTTTCACACATTTTCATATCTTTTCTAAAGGTAGGCAGGATTAATTCCAGAAACTCTCTGTTTGCACTGAAAGCGTCCGGGATTCCGCCAAGACCGATGATTGTATCCATAAATTCAGCGTTGCTTTTCAGATATAATTTGTCATTTCCGTCTTCGGTCAGACTCTCCGTGAACTTGTTCATATAGTTGGGTGCTTTCATGCTTGAGATAATTACATATTCCGGTAAAGGAAGTCCGTGTTTATATATTTTTTGCGTCAGCTCATAGGAGACCAGCCCTCCCATGCTATGCCCGAACAACACGTAGGGTACATCAGTGTACTCTTTCATTTCCTGGAGCAATAGATCTGTAAGTATATCCACATTATCAATGGCCGGCTCCGTTATTCTGGCCCCTCTGCCCGGCAGCCTGACCAAGCAGGTCTCCACATCCCGCGGCATCTGCTCTTCCCAGTGCAAAAAGGTTGAAACATCTCCACCGGCAGGAGGGAACAAAAACAAACGTAATCTGATCTCAGACTTTTCGGCGTTTCTTTTGAAAAAAAACCATGGTTTAACCTCTTGTTTCATGTTATCCTCCACCATTCTCATTAAGCTGCAAAATTCAGATAGGTGTTAAGGGTGTGAAATACCCCAAAGGTAATGGCGACCCCTACTCCCAAATGATCCCCCAGCCATTTCTCTGCTAAAGCGAAATACACGGACGGGAAGATGGACATCCCCATGAATACGAAAAAAGTCCCACTGATCAAGGTATAGTCCATCCCGCCCGCAAAATAACGAAGCCATAAAGCGTAATAGAGCAGTAAAAATACGGCCATTCCAAACACATATTTGCTTTGCAATGACGGAGAGCTTTTGTTTACGCGAAATATTAATACAAGCATTAATAATATTTGGCTCGAACGTTCAATATAACTAAGGATTTCAACCCTGTTGCCGAAGGCCGCCCCGGTTCCGGCAGTTCCGTTTACCGCAAATGCGTAAAATAACAGATTAGGAAGCAATACCAGCAAAAGAATAATCAGGCCCTTGAGAGAAAAGCCGAGCCTGTTTTTAGTTAAGGTTGGTTTCATCGTTTATGCCGCGCTCTTTTTTTGCTCCAGCAGGGTGGTAATGCTTTTTTCGAACATCGCTTTATTCTTTCTCATATCAAAGAACATCCAGATGTGATACACAGCCCCCATAATACCGCCGAGGAGAGCCGTAATCTGCATAACGGTCATCTGACCGCCATCGAAATAAATGATCGTATCCGTCATTGCAAAAACCATGGTGATGATCAAATCCAGTCCTACGATAATGCCCAAAATGTTGAGCTTGGAGGAGAACACCTGATTTCTTTTGCCCAACAGCGAAGTCACCAGATACCATAATCCAAAGCCGCCAAACATCCAGATAAAGTCAGGGTCGAGCGGGAAAGCTGCTACTTCCAAGGCTACCCGGTACATTTCATTGCCTGTGGAATACAAAGTCATAACCTTCATAATAAATATTTCTCTCATCCACTCCAGGGACAGCAAGCCCGCGCCGCCATAACCAACAATGGTTACCCATTTGTAAAAGCCTTCCCATTCATAGCTTTTGGATCTCACTGTTGACACTGCCGTCGATATCCAGTAGATGGACAAGAAGCCGATCGCTACGAAGATATATCTCCATAAATGCGGAATAAACGGATGGGCGGCAATTTGCTCATAGAATTCCGTTCCTCTGTATTTCTCCGCCGGATCAATAGGCATCAGAATGCCTATTCCCATATAGAGCAAGCCTATGAGCAGAGAGACCCACATCCCGCTAGTGTACAGGCTCATTTTTTTTGCTGTAATTACATCCAATCTTTCCTTCATCATTGTTCCTCCTCGTATAAAATCATATAATGTATACTTTTCTGATCCTTCACTTGCCCTCAACGGGTGAATTGAAAATACTTTGTCTTCACAAAGTAATCCAAATACCGGTTGAACACCTCCTCTCCTACCTCAGGGCATGTGATTGTAGTTTCACTCAAGCCTTTGGTAACATTGGTAATGTCATACGTTATTTCCACATCCCATTCCCCCATATCTTCCGGAATGAACGGCAGCATAGCCTTGGTGGTATTCAGATTAGGATTCTCGGCAACTCTGTCCACCAATTCATCCTTCCACTGCTCATACGGCATTTTTTCAACTTTGAACCCGTACGAATTCATCCAGGTATACACTTGGTTTAGGGTGTTCATTTTATTGGCGACAATATGGAAATTTTTGTTACTTGATCCCGCTTGGGTGGACAATGCTACAATAGACTTGCTGACATAATCCACTGGAATAAATTCTATATTCACATTCTCTTCGAACAATACTCCTGCCTCTACACAGCTTTTGATCATAAGCCACATGATATCTCTGGTTTGACATGCCCCTGTGGTACTGGAGCCGGATATTCTGCCGACGCGGTAGATACTTACCGGAATGCCTCTCTCTTTGGCCAGAGCTATAATTCTCTCGCCAACCCACTTGCTCTGCTGATATCCCAGTACAAGCACCTCATGATCGGACGGAATGGTATCCTCGTATGCGATATAGCCGTTTTCGTGTGAGAGCGTAGAGAATACATAATGAGTTGACACATAATGTACCTGCTTCAACTTATGAGTGGACGCCAGACGTAAAATCTCCTGAACTCCCTGTACGTTTACATCTTTAATCTTGTTATACGGCTCCAGGAAATTAGTGATAGCGCCCGCATGATAGATGGAATCGATTCGGACTGCCAGCTCGTTGAAATCCTGCAGCTCTTGGCCGAGCAACGGTCTGGCAAGATCGCCCGTGCAGACTTCTATTCTGCTTCTGTAAGCTTCGTCCCATAAATGGTACATTTCCATATTAGCCACAACCCTGGCGTAGCCGCTCTGCACACTGTCCGCACGGACCAGCAGCACCAGATGATAATCTGTCATAGCGATAAGCTCCTGCAGCAGAAATGCCCCAAGGAATCCCGTCACACCGGTCAAAAGGACGTTATGGACCCGGGTATGATCCCACGCTTGAAGTACCTTTGCTCCGGTAATTTCCTCGTCCAGCCACACCTCATTTTTCAAGAATTCCCGGGTCTTATAGCGGAAATTACTTACGGCGGATTCATTGATATCCTGTTTATTTTGCTCGCTTTTGACCGCTTCAATATACATCGCCATTTGCTCAATGGACGAGTTGTCGAAGAAAATCCGCACCGGCAGCATCATATCAAAGGCATTCTTGAACTTTACAATGAGCTGGGCCGCCATGATGGAGGTTCCGCCAAGTTCGAAAAAATTATCCAAAACTCCCACTTTGTCAACATTAAGAATATCTGCCCACAGGCCGGCAATTTTTTGCTCCGTTTCCGTTCTCGGCTGCAGATATTCAACCTTAACGCCTGTTCTTGTTTTCATTTTCGAATCCGCAATCGCCCTCATTATTTCTTCAATAGACTGCGTATGACTAACCAGATCGTTCATTTGATCTTTTTCGACTTCATCCAGCTTATTCCATCTATTAAAAATGAACTGGTAGGGGTCGAAGCTGCGGTCTGCCTTGTGCGGTTTGTCTGAAATATCCGGTTCTTTGTCTGCTTTGTTAGGATGGAGTGCTTCATTCGCATAATCCGCGAGCTTTTCACAAGAAATTGTCAGGGCTTCACCTGAGTGAACACGCTTCAAGTCCGTGCGGGTAATCCTGGCCAGAAACTGAGCCGCACTCTCATTCCTGCCGCTGGATTGATAGTGGAACACTATAGAGTCACACTGGTGTTCTCTAATTCTATGGGCTAATTCCTTCATTAAATGATATTCAACATTTTTACCGAGCACCCGGCAATTTAAGAGCAGAGCGTCAACCTTGAAGCTCTTCTTATCAACTGTTCCAATGATGGTACCGGCCGTACCATAATCTCCAAATCTGTCTTGTACCTTTACGGAATAAATCAATTGATTATCCCCGTTAAGCGCTCCGATGATTTCTTCCTGTGTCCATAGTAACCCTGTCAGGTTGAAGTCTTTGGTATTATGGAGGATATGCTCGATCTTCTCGGCCTGCAGCTCATTGATTTCCCGCAGAGTGACTTCCAGCTGGATGGATTGAAGGAATTCCTCCAGACTGTATTCCTCTGTGCTGTCTGCGAAGACATCTTCGCCATGGCTGTAATGAGAAGCTTCAGCGGATATATAATCCAGAATTCCCGAGGCCTCTACGCTCTGCATCCAAAGTGTAGAATCCTCCGGCAGCAGCAGCTGGCGTATTCCGCTTAAGTACAGCTCCTTCGTATCCAGTACAATGAATTGATCCAGTGAAACGCCATGTTCTCTATGTATTTGCAGGATTGCTTCTGTTATCGATTCACACTCACAGCTCATATACTTACATTCTTGCTTGGTGAGGATGAGATCTTCCCTGTCCAATATGGCATTCAATTGTCCTAGAGCGGATCTTGAACACAGCATGATTTCATTTCCCCAGCTTACAAGTTCCTGCAGATAGCTCTGAAATAAAAGGTAGGAATCATCGGTAACCACTCTTTGCTCATCCAATTCATGAAGAACTGCGTGTCCTTCTTGTTCCTCTTGCTCACACAATAGGACATCCGCATCAAATACAAGGATATTGCGCTTATTCCTCAGATCCAGCTTGATGAGCCGGCTAATCTGTCTTGCAGCCTCTTTGTAGATGCTATTCACATAAGGTGCTTTGGCAAAAGCATACATGCCCATGTGATAGCTCTGATCTGCGCCGTATCTGCGGATCAGCTCTTCCCCGTCTGCCAGGTATATGCCTTCAACGAATCTAAGCTTATCTATCATCAACTTTCGCAGCATCATGGAAGTTTCCATTGCACCGTACATAATTTGCAGGTCACCGGCTCCCAGAGGCCTGTTCTCATAGACAGGGGGGAGCATAAAAATCAGCTTGCAGCGGAGTGCCGCCTTGGCATGCAGAACGGCCTCGATCAACATCGACAGATCAGCCTTGCATGAATTAAAGCTCTCTTTCCGATAGAAATCTTTCCGGCCTATAATATCTTCCAACCGGGTCCAGATGACTAAATAATCCGGTTTCTTCTGAAATAATAAGCTGTCCGGGTCCATGCACTGGGATATAATCTGATTATAAGGTCCGGTTTCAATTGTGGACTGAAGCCCGAGTTCCTTAATATCTTCTTCAAGATAGCCTTCCAGTAAATCAGCAGTGAAGCTGGACAATACATAAATATTGCGCGGCATGTCACTCACTATATCCTCCTCCTTCACTCCCCATGCTGGTCTCACACCTTACACATTGATCTCAAAATGTTCAATCTTGCTCTTCAGCCGCGCCAAAAATTCGACCGCATACAATCCGTTCACTACACGATGATCGTACGCCAGGCCAAGATTGATATAGCTTCTTTCTGCCACGGTCCCTTCTATCAGGACCAATTCCTTCATTACCGCACCCACGGATATCATCCCGGTCTGTCCCGGCAGAATGATGGGAATGACGCTGACAACATCGGCGCTTGTATTCAGGCTAATCGTTATCGTTCCGTCCATCAGATCCGTTTCAGCAAAACTGCTTCTTAATGCTTTATATTTATATTCCATCATTATTTCTGCAGTATGCTCAATCCTTCCAGCGTGTTCAGCTTTAATTACCGGAATGTAGAGACCTGTCCCCACATCGATGGTCACACCGACGTTGACTTCTGCAGCAGGAATAAATGTATCTTCATCCTTCAGCTTTCCGTACATCAATGGGAATTCGTCCTTGATCGATACCAGCAGCACCGGTAATACTTCTCCAAACCCCACAATGACCTCAAGCTGCTCAGCGATTTCCCGCATTCCGGTTAGAGCTTCATCACAATATACTTTCATTAATAAAAATGCATTTGGAATATTCGTATGCGATTGGATTACTGTTTTAGAGACCTGTTTTTGATTCTTACTCAAGAGAATCCGGGCCTCATCCCCGTCGTTTCTTTGCTTCAGCAGCTCTTCCAAGTCACTTAATTTAATCAATTTCTTATTTAAGGATGACAGCTCCTGCTGCGAAAATTGGTGCAATGCGGCAAACGCTTCTGCCTGATTGGAAAGTTTGTAATTGGCCGTGCTTTCTGCTGTGGCACTGCCCGCGGATAATTCCTTGTATGTATTCATTTCTTGGAGGGACTCAAAAACAAAGGCAATAACCTCGCCGGTCCTCACATCGGTGTGTTCTTTAGCCGCAGGATAAAAATAGCCGTCTGCTTCACATTCGACATCAATAGCTGCCTTGGAGGTCTCCAAGGTGGTAATTAGATCACCGGAATGAATGAATTCGCCCTCAGCGCAATAATAGTTCTGGATCAAGCAGCTGTTATCATTCGCATTTAACTGTGGAACAACAATTGGTCTCATACCCGCCTCCGTTACCCTTCTTTAGCGATTTTCATCAGCTTCAGTACACTTTCATAAATGTCCTGTTCCCCTACCAGCACCTGGCTTTCATAATACATGGATGCGGGAATAATGCTGTCAGAAGAACTTAAGAGCTCAATGGCTCCATCCTTCTGCTTATTGAGATATGGATATAGTTTGACCGCTATTCCTTCGCCCCAGGTATGCCCGCTGGTCCCCTCTTCCACAATGAGAATCTTGCCTGCTGCAACCGCATCTTCAACAATGGCCTCGATTCCGCAGGGATACAGCTTGGAAGGTACCGCTACCTTAACTTCAATTTCATCCGCCATAATCAGCTTTTCAGCCACTTTCATGCACATGGAAGCCAAGCCTCCGGGGCAAAGGATAAGAACATCCGGTACACTGTTTTCTTCTATACTGGCGACTGCCCAGTTCTCATGGTCACCTTTAAAGGAATAGTTAAAAAGTTCATCGATCACGCCATTTTCATACCTGTACTGGGAATATATTATTTTTTCTTCAAAAAAAATACAAGGATTTTTCTCACTCAGCATCCGGTTAAACACATCATAATTATCATGAAAAGGAGACAGCTCATACACGCTTAGATTAGGGATGCCCATGAAGTATTTTTGCATGCTTTGGCTGTGTGTGGGTCCGTACCCCCTGTAACCGCCATTCGCACATCTGACAATCATGCTGAGATCCAGCTTATCCCCGTACATGGTTACAGACTTGGATGCAAAATTGAGCAGAGGATCAAATGACAATGTAGTGAAATCCGAAAACATCATATCCACGATCGGTTTGTGGCCCATGATTGCCATTCCGCTTGCCATGTTGACAAATCCCTCTTCACTTATCGGCGTGCCAATCACTCTGTCCGGATAATCATCAGATAATCCCTTGTTGATTTTGAAGGCACCCCCATAAGGCTCACGTACATCTTCCCCGATTACAACGACTGCCTCGTCCTCACACATCAGCTGATGAATGGCATGTCTCAAATTTTCATTTATTTTTTCTTTTTTCATAATCGGCCCATTCTGCTCCCTCTCTGTGTATGACAAGTTCCTGCAGCGTTTGCATTTGATTCCGGACAGCTTCTTCAAGCTTATCTACCCTTGCCTTATCGCTGGCTTTCATTTGGTTGTACCAGTATTTCTCCCGGACTCTTGCAAGCTCATCAGCACTTCTAGTGTCATCGCCTTTACTGTGGGACGCGACCCGATCTGTTATGAATTCAATGACCAGGGGTTTGGATTCCTTGCGGACACGGTGTATAGCGTCACCAGTCTGTTCTCTTATTTCATTAACAGCTTTGCTCTGGATGCACAGATAATCAAGACCGAACCCCCGTACCCGGCCTTCTATGCTTCCCGACATGCTGTAGCTTTGATGGGTTGATATTGCTATTCCATTGTTCTCTACAACGATGACCATCGGGAGATTCCAGATGCCGGCAAAGTTCAAGCTTTCGTACACGCAGCCCCTGCCAAAGGTTCCGTCGCCAATATAGACAAATACCAGATTATCTTGTTGCTTGTATTTATAACTCCAGGCGATGCCTGTGCCTACCGCTATGCCTTCGGCCTGAACCCCTGTAGATATAAAGCGGTCTCTGCGAATGTGCTGGCTTCCTCCGATTCCATTACATACGGCGCCTTGTTTGCCCATGACCTCTGCCAGCAAGCCCTCTGCATCCCCATATCTGGCAATATAATGCCCATGCCCCCGGTGATTGCTGATCACAAAGTCTTCTTCTTCAATGAACGGATTCAAAGCTACCGGAATATATTCTTGTCCCATGCAGGTATGAGTGGTCCCTGTGACATGTCCGCTTGAAAAAAGCCCGAGGATCGATAGCTCATATTGACGGATCAACAGCATTCTTTCCAGATCATGATCACTAGTGCTTCCCGCCAGAACCGCCTGCCCGGCAATGGCATTATTCAAAGATTTCATTGCTTACTCCTTTGCTCTTTAAGACCGTTATAAAGGCGGCAAGATTTTTCAAGCTTTTCACTTCCTTGAAGGTGAACTTGACCTTATAGGTATCTTCAATGGTTGTGATTAACTTGATATGCTTCAGGCTTGTCCATTCCGGAGCATTCTGCGGTGACAAGTCTTCGTGAATCGTTTCTTTGTCCGGGATGGCCAGAATATCCGCAACAATCTCTTTTAATGTCATAACTTCAGCATCCTCTCATCATTCAGCCCGTTGACTGCAGTGCTGTATTGTAAATACTCATGACCAGTTCTGTGCCCATCGCCGTGTAATACTCTCTTAAATAAGGAACATGACCTTCTTCATCACCAAGACCGTCGTTATACTCACTAAGCTTATATTTCACAGCGATTTCGTCTCCATGAAGTACAGAAATATTCCCGTTTTTTGCACATTCCGCAGCTATTTTTTGCTCCGACTGTTGAATGAGCCGCTTTGTTTCATTCATCTGATTGACTTTATCCGATGCCGGACACAGATATAGGATGACCTTGGACTGATGCTTGTTCACAAAGCTGGAGGCACATTGGATGAACCGGTTCGCATTGTCCGTCAGCACGGCTGCAAGCCTGGCATCCTTAGCATCCATGCCTTGAATCCAGTCTTCCAAACGGAGTAACAGGATTCCTATGCCCTGACTGCTTCTGCTTAACATTCCCGTATCATCAATCAATTGCTGAAACATCTGGCTATACGGTGCGAATTGCAGCTTATAGTCGATCCGGAGCTTATCCAGCCAGAATTCCATCGGCTCTCCTACTGGTCCGGATTCGAAGGAGGAGACTACCGTCATCACTACTTTCTTACGCGATAGAGAGGAGACGAATTCCCCGATGGTCCGGTCAGGATTTTCGGTAATCAATTGGATTAATAGCTTGAAATCCTCAATCATCTGCAGAATGGTATCCTGCGCGAACAGATCCGTATTGTACTCGAACCCTGCAGATATTCCATTCTTCAGAATGGTTGCGTACAACGACAAATCGAATTGTGCCGTCTCTACCGATACTGGGAGTACTTCAACCTCAATTCCCGGAATACTAACACTCAGCATCGACTCCTCGGTCTGAACATACAGCACCTGGAACACTGGTGAATGCTGCATCTGACGTTCAATATCAAGGCCTGTGACCACTTGCTCAAACGGAATCTCCGCATGATTAAAGGCTTCCATGCAATGGCCTCTAACCTGGGTGAATAACTCTGCAAAGGTCATGCTGCCGGCTATTTCACTTTGGATAACTACCGTATTAATGAACAGGCCGATTAATTTCTCCAATTCAAGCTGGTTTCTGTTGGCAACCGGTGTTCCAATACAGAGCTTATTATCCAGACTGTAGCCATGCATCAGAAGGGTTAGCGCGGACATCATCATATGGTACATCGAGCCATTCATTTGCACACATCTGTCGCTCATTGCCTTCACTGCTTCTTTTTCAATGAAAAAGTATTCCGTCCTTCCCCGATAAGTCTGTGTGCTGCCCCTTCTATAATCGTAGGGTAAATGAATGGCCTTTGGTGCATCTTTAAGCTTGCCAATCCAATACTCCAGCTGATCATCCAGCTGGCCGCCTTCAATTCTTTTACGCTGCCATTCCGAATAATCAACATATTGTACCTGCAGCAATGAACGGGTAGCTTGTCCGTGAAGCCTGTCCCGATAGGCACTGGCAATTTCATTCATGATTACACCAAAGGACCAGCCGTCACAGATAATATGATGAAGGGAAAGGGTCAATACGATTTCTTCTTCAGACAATCTCAACACATAGAACCGCCACAAAGGGCCTACAGTCAAATCAAAGGGCCGTCTTGCAATTTCGCTGTTAACCTCCCGGATCTTTGCATCCCTCATCGCACCGTCGTATTCTTCCAAATGAATAATATCCAGCCGGAATCTTTCATACGGTTTGATAATCTGTGACGGTATATAATCTATGGTGTTGAACACTGTTCTAAGACTTTCATGCTTCTCAACGACTGCATTCAATACATCTTCCAGAATATCAAGCTTTATATCGCCTTTGAGCCGATAGGACTGCGGGACATTAAATACGCCTCCGTTCATGAACTGCTCCATAAACCATTGTCTTTGCTGTGAAAAGGACTGGCTGAACGCATTCGTGGTTCTGGCGACCCTCTCAATATCCCTTTTTTTGCTGTCTTTGGACTTCGTAATCAGTCCTGCGAGCTGTTCCCTTGATAAGGATTTGATTTTATCCTTCTTAGTCTCCATATAAGTACTCCTTACTTATCTTTTCAAAAGCTCCTTAAGGCGCTTCCTCTTTACCTTCATAGCTTCCTTCTCCGTCTCCATCACTTCACTTGCAGAAGCGACTTCGGCAAAGCTGTTCGTTGTCTCCTCCAGATATTCACAAAGACTGCGGATGGTTGGGTATTTGAACATATCCACCACCGTAATATTCGTATCAAAGCTCTCCTTGATCTTGTAATAGACCTGAACCACAAGCAGCGAATGACCGCCAATATCAAAGAAATTATCATTGACGCCAATGTTCCGGGCATTCAGGACGGCTTCCCATATTCGCTTGACCTTGGCTTCGTTGTCATTGGCTGCTTCTACAAATTCATTCCTTACGCTTCTTCTTAACCTTCCAGGCTCCGGAAGCATCTTCTTATTCAGCTTGCCATTTGGCAATAACGGCATCTCCGGCAAGACCATAAAGAATGATGGAATCATATAATCCTGCAACTGACTTCTGATATGTTCTCTGATGACAGGAATATACTGGTGGTTATCTTTCCACTCCAAAGGATTGGTGAAGTATACACTTGGGTCCTCATTGTAGCGGATGAAATTCGGCACTTCATAATCATAGGCACGGGTGTCCGCTCCATATTTATTCTTATGGAACAAGATCAGCTGATAATCTCCGCTCTCGCCATGGCCATTCCACAAAGCACGAAGCCGGTAATTCCCGCCATCCTGCACGAGCAAATCATATAAGCTTGGAGCATACAGTTGAAGCTCTCTAACGTCTTCACTCAGCTCACGGACAGTTGCAGCTTGCACCGCAGGGTCGTTCAGCAGCGACTCAAGCTTGTTCTCATGAACCAGCTTATCCATCAGGACATCTTGGATGACAATAACCTCATCCTGCCGCCCGGTGAGTATATCCTGGAGCCCCTGCTCTGATTGTATATTCCGCCAGCTGAGCTGAACGATATTCTCCAGTTGCTCCGCTTCTTTCGTCCGGATCACTACCTGATAGCGGAATTTACTCATCTCATTCTCGAACTTTGTTACTTTAGGCAGAATGGAGACATGATGAACCTGCTCCAGGGAATCCTTAAGGCTCAAGAAATATTTGGAGTCTACCAGCAGCTCATTCTCCGTTGTAATGGAATTCTTAATCCGGTCGTTTAATTCTTGCACGGTGGTTTCCGCAGGAGCCTTATACCATTCCACCGAAGTATGATAGCTTCTTAGCAGCGGCAGGGAGCGTACATCACCGATAAAGAGGGTTCCCTCTTTGTCCAGCATGCCTAAAAGAGTAGTAATCACCTCATTCAGATACTCTCCGCTCGGGAAGTACTGAATGACAGAGTTGATAATAATGGTGTCGAACGTCTCATTCTGCAGCTCGCCAAGCTCATCAGCCGATTTCTGATATAGTCTGACATTCATGGAGCTGTCCAAATTCCGTTCGATATAATCAAGGCCTATCCTCGATAGATCAATACCCACGTACTCTTCGCATAACGGGGCGATCTTGAACAGAATCATACCTGTACCGCAACCGACCTCCAGTACTCTCCGCGGCTTAAAGCTCTTAATCAGATCGACGGAATCGGCAAGCCACTCTGCCATTTCCGGGATCCCAAGCTTCTCCCCGGTGTAGCTGCTGTTCCAGCTGATTGTATTTAGACTGAAATCTTGAATCGTTTCCTCTTTGTTGTAGGCATTATCGAATATCGATTCCCACTGGGTGACCTGCTCCTTGCTCTCCTCCATGACGTCCTGTTCCCTATAATTCACATCACGGACAATGTAGGACACGATTCTTACATCATTTCCATCCTCTAAGTTGATGACTACGTTATCCTTAACGGAAGGATGCGACTGAATCACCTTTTCGATTTCCCCTAATTCAATGCGCAGTCCTCTTACTTTGACCTGATTGTCAGCGCGTCCTATAAAGTTGATGTTGCCGTCCGGCAGCAATTTGACAATGTCACCGGTCCGGTACATCCGTGCAGCCACATATTTACTGAACGGATTCGGAATGAATTTCTCGGCTGTCAGATCGTCACGTTTGTAGTACCCTCTGGCCAGATTCGCACCGGCAATGAATAGCTCTCCGCTCACATTGTAAGGAACGGGATTCATGTACTCGTCCAGTACATACAGCTGCACATTGGAAATGGGCTTGCCGATCGGCACAATCTCTTTATCCAGCTTCTCGCTGCAATCGTAGTAAGATACTTCAACGGAGGCCTCGGTAGGGCCATACAGGTTGTATAGACCTGCATCGAAGGTCTGGAAGAACTGTTCCTTTAACCGGTACGGCAATGCCTCCCCGCTGCAGAACACTTTTCTCAGACTGCTTCCTGCCTGCTTGGCTTCGGGATGCTCCAGGAACAGCTTCAGGATCGAAGGAACAAAATGAGAGATGGTAATCTGTTCATCCCTGATCAGCTGAGCGAGATACTCCACGTCTTTATGCCCTTCCGGCTTCGCTATAACCAGACAGGCACCTACCGTTAGCGCCCAAAAAATCTCGCTGCAGGATACATCGAAGCTGAAGGGCGTCTTCTGCACCTGCCGATCTCCCGGCTGCATCCCAAATTCTTTTTGGCCCCATACAATACGGTTTCGGATGCCGCTGTGAATATTAATCGTTCCCTTAGGCTTTCCTGTCGAACCTGAGGTATAAATCATGTACGCCGCGTGGGTACCTTCAACCTTTACTCCCGGATTACCGGTACTCATCGGCAGGAACAGTTCCTTGTCCCGCAAATCCACCTTCCGGATTCCCGCAAGCGCATCGGTCTCGTCCATGCAGGTCAGCACCAGCTTAACCTCAGAATCCTGAAGCATATAATCTACCCGGTCCCGGGGATAGGTTGGATCAATAGGGATATAGGCCGCGCCTGCTTTTAGAATCCCATAGACGGCTACCATCATTTCAATGGACCGGTCTGCGTACACACCAACGAAATCTTCATAGCCTATTCCCTGCGCAATCAGATAATGGGCGACTTGATTCACCCGCATATTAAATTCCAGATACGTAAGCGTGTCTCCCTGGAATTTCAGCGCCGGTGCATCCGGTCTTAAGAGCGCCTGTTCTTCAAATAATTCATGGATAAATAATTCTTTCTCCAATGGAACATCCGTTTTATTGTGCTCATAGAGGATTTCATTGATTTCTTCTTTATCCATGAAATTGAACTGCCTGATTTTTTGATAAGGATCTGCGCATAGGCTGTTGATGATGTTCTCCAGATGCCGCATCATCTTCCGTATGGTGCCTGTTTTATAGATATCCGTATTGTATTCACATAAGGTGTGCACTCCGTCTTCCAGCTCTCTCATAGAAATCCAGAAATCGAACATTGCTGATTTATTGTCTGTTTCCACTCGGGTAATCGCAAGATTCGGCAATTTGAAATCTGGCAGTGCTTCATTTTGAAGGGAGAACATCACTTGGAACAACGGGTTTCTGCTTAAATCGCGTTCCAGCTCCAATTCATCCACCAGCATCTCGAACGGCATATCCTGCGCATCATAGGACTCCAGCGCACTTGTCTTTACCCGTTCAATCAATTCCATGAAGGAAATATCGCCTGACAAATCATTGCGGAGCACCAGGGTGTTCACAAAGAATCCGATCGTATTCTCTGTTTCCATCCGCGTCCGGTTGGCAATCGGAGTTCCAATGGCGATATCCTCCTGTCCGGTATATCTCGCGAACAGGACATCGACCGCCGCCAGATAAATCATAAAGGGTGTAGCACCCGTAGCTTCTGCCAGTTCATTCACCCGGTCCATCATGCTCTTGCTATATACAAAGAAGTCCTTTTTCCCGTTAAAGGTTTGTACTTTCGGTCTGTCGTAATCCGACGGGATATCCAGGGTAGCAACATCCTTGAGCTTGTTCTTCCAATACAGGAACTGGTCTTCTTTAACCTTTCCGGTGAACCAGTCTCTCTGCCACTGGGTATAATCCGCATACTGCCATTCAATTTCGGGTAATTCGGCCGGCCTTTGATTCACTAAGGCATCATATAGCTCGACGAATTCATGTACAAAGACTCCCATAGACCAGCCGTCGGAAATAATATGATGCATGGTGAGGAAAATAACATGCTCATCCGCAGCAAATTTAAGCAGCTTACATCTGATCAACGGTCCGTTTTTGAAATCAAATTCCTGATGGACTTCTTCATCTGCCAGTTTGGTAATTACCTGCTCTCTTGCCTCTTCTTCCACATGCATTAGATTCTGCAAAGGAATCTCGATGGCATCCACATCATGCAGAACCTGCATAATTTGCCCTTCAATGTTGTCGAAGGTCGTTCTGAGTCCTTCATGGCGCTTGACGATTTCTGTAACTGCCTGCTGCAGGCAGGAGACATTTAACTCGCCTTTAAGCCTGATGCTCTCCAGAATATTGTAAAACGCGCTTTCTTCATCATATTGTTTTAAGAACCAAAGTCTTTGCTGGGCATAAGAAACCGGTATGCCCTGTTTCTTCTCTTCATCAGATAATTTGGGAAGGGGACCTTCTCCCTTGGAATCCGTAGCCGGGCGAACTCTCTCTTCTACAAGCTTAGCCAGCGCTCCAACGGTCGGATGATAGAATAGGTCATTGATGGAAAATTCGATCCCGTATTCCTTTTTAATTCTGGAGACGACCTGGGTTGCCTTTAAGGAATGTCCTCCAAGCTCAAAGAAGTTATCATTCATCCCTATTTTCCCGGCGGCTAATACTTCGGACCAAATGTTGCTTATGATTCTCTCAGCATCTGTAGACGCTTCTACATATTGCTCTGCTTGTTCCTCTTCGATCACTTCGCCATCCCTATTGACCGTGAGCATCTTCAGCGTGCTTACCGCGCCATAATCATCCAGGACCCTGGCGTTCTCAAGCTGGAGAAGCGCCTCTTGATCTTCCTGCCTGTAGACAGCAAGATATTCTTTGGCATACACCTTCTCATCGATTCTGTGGCTGATATGCACATTATTCTCGTCAATTCCTACATAGACCATGTCGTCACCAAGGTTCAGCAGGGCTTCAAAAAATAACAGGCCATCCTGCTCACTGATCACATGCTGCCCGATGGATTCACTGAGACTGTTAATGGATTGCAGGCTTCCCGCAGTCATTCCGATCTTATCCCACATCGTCCAAGAGATACATTTCACTGCATACCCTAACTGGCCAGCTGCATACTTACAGAACATTTCCAGGAAGCTGTTCCCTGCCGCATAGGCACTGAAGGTCGCACTTCCGAGCAGCGAGGTCACCGAAGAGAAAGTGATCAGCAGCGCATCTTTTCTGCTTTTCAAGAGTTCAAACAGATTTAGCACGCCATAGACCTTGGCATTGAATTCTTCGGCAAAAGTCTGCTGTCCGATTTCCGTAATCAGGTATGAATCCCGGTTGTCAAAATGCCGCTGGTAGCTTGAATTCCCGGCAAGATGTATAATTCCATCAATCTGAATTCCCTTCGATTGCTCATAATCTTCAACCGCCTGAATGATGGAATCCAGATCACACACATCCGCCTGCCGGTAACTGATGGAAGTTCCTAGTGCAACTAATTGGTTGTAATGCTGAACTCTGCTATCCTTATCCTCAAGAGTCCCCAGATCGCTTCTTCCCAGGATCAGAAGATTAGCCTGATAGTTTTCAATGAGCTGACTGCAAATTTTTGTGCCGATGCCCCCAAGTCCCCCGGTTACCACATAATGTCCGCCTTGTTTGAACTTTGTCTTGGGTTCTGCTTTCCGTAAAGGCACATTCCGGAGCTTCCATGTTAATCTCCTGCCGTCACGGTAACTGATTTCCTTCACTGCAGTCTCTCCGTGCATAATCTCAGCGCGTAATAAGCGGGCATCCTGCTTGATATCCCTTCCTTCCAATTCGATCAGCAGCGATCGTACACCCGTATTCTCCGTATCCAGAGTAGCCATGAAGCCGATTAATGCGGCATTATCATAACGGGTTTCCAGGCCGCCTGCATCCGGGAACACATTGCTGCTACCCACATACAGGCTTGTAGATGCGCACAGGTCATTGTTCGCCAATACCTGCAGTAAGTGGATTAGACTAGAGACACCCAGTTGGTTACTGCTTGAGATATCTGTATGTCCGCTAGTGTTTATTTGATAAGTGGGAAGATAGATCATATGATCGGCCGTCCACCCGATTTGCTTAAAATAGTCAAATAGCTCTTTGCAGCCCTCATAACGGGTATAATCACAGCCATAATGATTCCGGTCATATACCTGGAAGCGGTCCTCTTGCTTGACTGATATGACCCTGGTTTCATCCAGGCCCATACATTCTATGAATTCAGCCGCCAATCCGTGGCGGTCCTCAAACACCAGGATATTGACGCAGGGTAAGGTTCCCTCTTCAACCTTAAAGCTCAGCGGCTTCCATACTTTCTTGAATATCCATGGCTTTACGGTGTTCTTATTTCTGACGATTTCGAGTTTTTTCAGGACAGCATCGTATTTGCCGGCAAGCAGGGAATCTCTTAACAGAATCCGCTGAATTTTACCAATTCCTGTCTTTGGAATCTCTTTTTTAGCCAGAGGGATGATGTATTCAATAACAAGCCCGATTTTTGAAGTGATTACCTTTTGCATCTCTTTGATGATCCCTTTGAGCTTCACGGCATCCATGGATACCGGATGGAAGAAGATCGCTAATTCTTCCTCTTGTGAACCGCTTGCTTTGACTGATACCGCAGCTGTATAAGATACTTCAACCCCGTCAATCTCCTCAAGGATGGCCTCAATTTCCGAATTATTATAGTTGACACCATTGATGATAATGATGTCTTTGGCCCTGCCTGTAATGGTAAGTCCCCGGTCGGTTATAATCCCCAGATCCCCCGTATCGAACCAGCCGTCTGGCGTAAATGCTTCGGCGTTTGCTTTGGGGTTATTGTAATATCCAGGTGTAATGCACACCCCGGCCATCTGAAAGCGTCCCTCTGTATAGAGAGGCACTAATTCATTCTGAGCATCGACAATACGGATGCTGTTCCCTGGAAGAGGTCTGCCTACGCTTACACTGCTGTCCTCCTGCTTCACAACATCCTGACCGAAATCAGTGGAGTATATGGAACCCGCACAAGTCTCGGACATCCCGAAGCACGGCATCATTGCCGACTTATCCAGATGATACGGCTTAAGGATCTCATTAAACTTCAGGGCGGTCCGCGCCACTACCACTTCTCCGCCGTTGGTTATAAACCGCAGGGCAGACAGGTCAATATTCAGTGCTTTGATTCCACTCTCAAGGCTGTTAATCAAATTAAAGGCAAAGTTGGGTGCCCAGGTATTCGTAGCTCTGAAATCACTCATCAGCGTAAGCCACCGGAGCGGAGCTTCCAGAATATAATTAACAGGTGCCAGAATCTCCTGGCAATGCAGATAGATGTCTCTTACATTACACATAACAATTCCGCCTACATGGTCCATAGGCATCCAGTTAAAGGTTACTTCTTCTGGACCAAACCCGTTATTTTGGCAGGCGGCAATGGTGCGTCTCAGAATATTTCTGTGGGTCTGCATAACTCCTTTCGGCATTCCTGTGCTTCCCGAGGTAAGCAGCAGCAGCGCTACATCATCCGGCTTCACCTCGTAGGTGATTTTTATATCCCGGCTGTTCATCAATTGTTCAGCGGAATACACGGTGAACTCTTCTTCGCCGCCAAGAACTGCGGGAACACTGCGAATACTTGCAGCCAGCGCTTCATCCGTCACAATCACAGGCTGTTCAAGCATTTTCCAAGCATTCAACAGCTTGCGGATCACTGCATTATCTTCTTTATAAGAAGCAGCTACCGTGGCCGGAATCCCGATAAAGCCGCCTAACATACAAGCCCAGAACGTATTTACATAATTCCGGTTGTTATCCATCTGATAGATGACCTTATCCCCAGGCTGCAAGCCTCTTTCGATAAGACCGCAGCAGATAGCCTTGGCTTCACTGTAGACCTGCTTATAGTTAGCAAAGTCAATGCTGCCATCATAATTAACGAACCGGATTCCATAATCATCAGGAGCTTGATCGGCAGCCCGTTTGATGTAATACCCCAGATCAAAGACCGTATTCTCAGGAATGATCACGTCTTCTCCAACAATGAGGGATAGCTGTGTTTCAGCGCTGCTCTCTTCCTTGCGGGTCTCAGCCCCTTCAGCCTTGTCCATTTTGCCGGAGCTCTTCTTCTTAATAAAAGAATAATAATCGGCCAAATCGGAGATATGCACGTTATCCCGGCTGATTCTTGCGGCCTTGCGCACGAACTTCACAGGAGATTCACTCATAGCGCTCTGCTCATCCGGGATAACTAAATTACTCCAGCGCTGAATGAGGTTGTCATTAATAATTTCCAGTTCGAGCAGATCATTGATTTTGACAACGCCATCTCTGTAATAAGGAATGTGTGACACAGGAACGAGCTCTGCTGCTGCCAGACAATCCTTCTTATTGAAGTCAAGCAAGGTGCACAACCTGTCGGCGATTGCACTTCTTATGGCTCCAGTTCGTTCTTCATCGAATGCCGCTTGTTCCACTACAGCATCCGTCACCGGTTCTACATAATAGACAACAAGCTTGGATTCACCCTCCCTGTTATAACGGTGAAGCAGCTTCACATCATCTACTAATGATTCCGCTCTTAGGGCACGCTCCAGCGTAGGCAAATCACGCTTGATTCCGCCAATCACCATGCTGGTACTTAAGGTCTCATTAATCATTAACGTTCCATCTGCATAATAACGGCCCCTATACCCGGAAGCGGTCTGATCCGGCGTACATACACTGCCCTCGAATCCGTCCGGAAGCGGGTGCCCATAGGGATCAACAATCAGAACGCGCGGTATAGCGGAAGCCGAACTCTGAGGGATAGGCTGGTTATGCAGGTTCACAACGGCGGATACTGCCTTCCCTGCTTTGAAATCTGTATTCTGCTCCGAGGGAAGCAGTTGAATTGTGCGGATAGCTTCATTTATTTTAAGGACCATTTCATCCAAAATCGTTATGAAGCTCCTTTGAAATTCTTCAATGATCCTGTCGCTGAAATAAGCAGAATTATAAATCGTCTCCACAAGGATTCCGTGATCCGGCTTAACCACCCAGGCCAGCGGATAATTGATTTCTTCTCTTAATTGCAGCTCTGTGATTGAGAACTCTGTGATATCCTTATAAGCCTGCGCATTGGCATAATTCTCATATACAAAAATACTCTGGAATAATTCAGGCAGATTAAGGGCGCTGCTGATCTCAGCCAAAGATATATATTCATGGGGACTGCGGCTGATTTGATCCTGTGTGAGGTTCTCCAGGCACTCCAGCAAGGTAAGATTACCGTCTAACTGAACTCGGACCGGAATGGTATTGATAAAGATGCCTACGGTTTTATCGATACCTTTTAATTCCGCAGGTCTCCCCGATACAGTCGTCCCATAGACGACATCTTCTTTTCCACTGTATTTACTCAACAGGATGGCAAAGGCAAGATTATACAGTTGATAGGCGCTGAACCCGTTATTTTTAGTGATCTGCTCGATAGAATGATGTATTTCCTCCGAAAGCCGTAAGGAGAGCTTACGGGTCTCACCCTTCTGCTCTTCCACTGCAGGTTCAGTATACAGAGGCAAAGCTTCCTCAAAGCCCTTCAGCTTTTCTTTCCAGTACTGTCTGGAGACCCCGGCATCCTGTTTATGCAGCCAATGGATATAGTCCTTAAATGATGCGGATTTGTGCTTCGCCGGTGCTTCCCCTGTCTTGAACGCTGTATAATTCTCGAACATTTCCTCCAGCACCAGAGGCAGTGACCAGCCATCCATTATAATGTGGTGAAAGCTCCAGACAAAATAATAGCTGTCTTCTGTAATTTGAATTAGAGCAAACCTCATCAGCGGAGCCTTATCCAGTTCAAAGCCCATCATTCGGTCATTTTCAAGAAACATGCTATAATCATGCTCGATTTCTTCCCTCGGCAGATTGCTCCAGTCATACTGAATGTAGCTGCATTCGCATTGCTTCAGAACTACCTGAACAGGTTTTTTCACACCTTCCCAGACAAAGGCGGTTCTTAGCGCGGAATGATCGTTAATGACCTTCTGCCAGGCATCCCAAAAATATCCGAAATTAATCTGCCCGTGTAATTTGCACGAGAATTGCTCCAAATACATGCTGCTGCTTTCACTTTTCAAGCTGTGGAACAGCATGCCTTCCTGCATGGTGGATAATCCATAGATATCTGCAACATTCCTCTTGTTCATTTAATCTCCTCTTTCTTGTCCCTGAGTGACCTTAATTGAACTTTGCCAGGATGAAATCTAAATCTTCCATATCCACACCGTCAAAATCTGCAGCGGAAACTCCATCATCCTCAGATTCAATACAGTAGCTGATCATCCCCCTAAGCGTATCCGTGAAAGCATTTGCCTGCTGCACGATGTGCTCCCCGGAATGGATATTCGGGTTATATCCCCACTCGAAGGTTAAGCGGTCCTGCCGGATATACGCGTTGACTTCAAGCAGACTAACTCTTGTATTCTTCAATCCCCTAGGGTACAGCGGTTCGCCGGTAATCAGCCGGAAAGGTGCATGCTCCGAGGTTTTGTTATCCAAATGCCCCATGTAATTAAAAACAATATCAATAGCTTCACGGGGGCCATCACTAAGCAAGAACTCGAACTTACGCTTCTGCACGGCAGCTAATCTGTCTTTCACTTTTCTTAACGTAGCTCCAGTAGTTGAAATATCATCTGCGGAGAAGTACAAAGGATACAGGTTGGTAAACCAGCCTACCGTTCTTGACAGATCCACCTGACCGGCAAGCATATCTCTTCCGTGACTTTCCAGATATAAGGTATGGTCTGCGCCATCCCATTCATGCAGCATCGTTTCCAGGGCGGCAATCATGACCTCAATAGGCTGAATGCTGTAATGCTTAGGCACTTCAATCATTAGCTTGGCGGTATCTTCTTCCGATAAGGAGAACAGGCATTGCTCTGCTTCTCCTTCAAGATTGTCTATGCTGGAGCGGCCTCTTTTGGTTTTTCTTGAATGAGCCGCAATTTCTTTTGTCCACTCCTTTTTTTTGCTCACGGCTTCATGGCTGCCGGCGTATGCTTCTGCCGCGTTGCTCCAGCTTATGAAGGATGAGGTTTTCTGCGGAAGTCTAACTTCCCGCTTATCTGCTAAGGCCTGATAGCCATTCAATAGATCCTCGACGATGAACCTGAAGGACACCGCGTCGCATACCAGATGATGTGCTGTCAATACCAGTCTGCTGCTTGACAACGTATGGGATACAATAAGCAGCCCTTTAAATACTTCTCCCGCTTGCAAATTAAGAGATTTCTGAAAAGCCTCCAATTCCTGCTGCATCCGCTGTTCATAGTCATCATGAGCTGGAATCTCTACTGTCTTCAAGCGTTCACTGTAGGCAAAAGGCAGAATATCCGCATACCTTGGAGCCGTTCCGGGAAGTACACGGGTTCTTAACAAATCATGCTGCCGGCACACTTCATTGAGCGCTTCATTCAATCGCCCGGCATCTACAGTCTCCTTCAATTCAAAGCTTACAGACTGATTCCAATGGTTATTTTCCGGGAAATTATTGGTGAAGAACCACTGCTGGATAGGTGTCAACAGGTAAGTACCTGTAACCTCTCCCTGATCACAGCAGATTTGTTCAACTGCCTCAGCCTTTAAGGCAATTTGTTCAATACATTTATCATCGTAAAAAGACTTTAATTCGAGCTTAATTCCTGCCTCTGCCGCCTTAGCGATAACCTGCATGCTGATAATGGAGTCTCCGCCAATTTCGAAGAAATGATCGCGGATACTAACCCGCTGGACCCCTAAGAGCTCACACCAGATTCGTTCCAGCGTTCTTTCAATCTCTGTGGACGGTTCAACGAAATCGTTCTCCGCTTCCATAGGCTGGCCTAAGGACGCTAATCTGCTGATATCCGGCTTACCGTTCATATTAAGCGGAATGGCCTCAAGCGTATAAAATGCTGATGGAATCATATACGAAGGTAATCCATCGTTCAAAAAGCTTCTGATCTCTGTCAGAGTCACTGCTGCATCCACAACTAAATAAGCTGCCAGACAAAGATTGCTCTGGTGGTCACTCTCCGGGATAACAACCGCTTCAATCACCTTGTTATGAGAAGAAAGCTTACTCTCAATCTCTCCGATTTCGATCCGGTGTCCCCTGATCTTGACCTGATTATCTATTCTTCCGGTAAAAGCAATATTTCCGTCGTTCAGCCAGCTAGCATAATCCCCCGTCCGGTACAATTTACCGGGACCATAGGGATTATCAATAAATTTCTCCGCTGTCAGTTCCGGCCTGTTCAGATACCCCCGGGCAATACCTGCTCCTGCTATACATAATTCTCCGATAATTCCTTTTCCACATAAGGAAGTATAATTCATAATATAGATTTGCATATTGGCAATTGGCTTGCCAATCGGAATTCGATTCGGGATTTGAACAGTTCTTTCGTATTGCCAGTCTGATGCACAGACCGTAGTCTCGGTAGGTCCATACGCATTGAAATATTCAATCGGCTCTGCCAATTTTTCGACCAGATTGACGCTTGTTGCAGATCCCGCTGTGATCAACAGACGGATTCCGATAGGTCTATCCGCTATTACATTCCAGTATGGCGGAGGCAAGGTGGCAACGGTTACGTTATGCCTTTTTAGCTCCAGCTCCAGCAGATTCACATCCAGCGCTACTTCTTTGGTAATGATGCATAGTCTTGCACCCGTGAGAATTCCCATAATTATTTCCCAGACAGAGGCATCAAAAACAAGATTGGCAAATTGCAGGATCGTATCATCTGTGGTCACTTTGTATTTATTCCAAAAATAATCTCTCAGGTTAACAATGCCGCTGTGCTCTACCATCACGCCTTTGGGCTGACCTGTAGTTCCCGAGGTATAGATTACATAAGCAAGATTATCCGGATTACTGTGGTCCGCAAGATTGTCCGTGGACTCGGTCTCAATGCGCTTATCACCCATTGAAATCTGCTCAATACCTGCATAATCCTGATGGATGCCGGAAGTTATCATATACCGGACTTTGCTGTCTTCCAGAATGTACTCCATCCGTTCCCGGGGATAAGTCAAATCCACCGGCAAATAAGCTCCGCCAGCCTTGGTTACCCCCAGTATGGCAATGATGGCCTCAATGGATTTATCCAGCATAATGGCAACCAGACTCTCGCAGCCCACACCGGTTTTCCGCAGATGATGTGCCAGTTGATTGCTGCGGTTATTCAGTTCCTTATAGGTAATCCTCTCATTACCGCATACTACTGCTACTGCTTCTTCGCGGATTGCCGCCTGGGTCTCGAATAACTGCTTGATAGTCTGTGGCTTATAGTCCGTAACCTTTTCGTTAAAAGAGTAGAGGATCTCATCCTTTTCTTCTTCCGAGATCATTTCAATATTTGCAATGGCCTGATTGTCATATTCAGCAATGAATTGCAGAATATTCAGATAATAATCCTTAATCTTTTCAATCCGCTCCCGGGAGAATTTATCCGATTTATACTCAAACCAGGCGCTTAACCCATTCTTATCATCATTGACTTCCAGCGCCAGATCAACCTTGGCCGTTTTTAAATCCAGTTCTTCGAATTCTATGTAGAAATCCTTTGTTGTAATATCCTTTAACGCATGGGTCTCATAACTAAACACCACCTGATAGATCGGGGTAGACAGCAAATCTCTTTCTACCTTCAAGTCCTCTACTATGAAATCAAACGGCAAATCCTGATGCTTCAAGGCCTGCATCACCTGGGCATTCTCCGCCTGGATATAATCGAATAATTGTTGCTCCTCACCAATAGTACTGCGGATCGGCAGCATGTTCAGGAAGCACCCGATGATGCTCTGGCATTCCTCTTCATTTCTGCCGGTAACCGGGACCCCGACAATAATATCGTTTTGGTGTACGTACTTATGCAGCATGATTTTGAGTGCGCTCATTAACAATACAAACAGTGTAACCCCGTGTTTTTTCGCAGCAGCCTCCAGTTTTATTCTCAGCTCCTTGCGGATTGAAAAAGCTACCCGTTCGCCATGATAGGTAAGCCCATGACCGGCCGTGTAATCCGTTGGAAGCATACAGCTCATGCTGCTGCCCGACAATTGTTCCCTCCAGAACTTAAGCTGATGGTCGAACTCGCCTTTGGCAATCCGGTCATTCATGTGGATAACATAATCATAATATTGCACAGCGGGTTCCTCTACAGGTGCCATGCTTGCTCCTGCATAGACTTCATACAGTTGAAGCAATTCTCTAATAAAAATGCCGCTTGAATAGCCGTCCGATACAATATGATGCCAAACAATTTGTCCAATCCATTCGGTCTCACTAAGCTTGTAACAGATCAGGCGAATAAGCTTGCCCTCAGCTAGCCGGAACGGCTGTATTCCTTCCGTGTACATCCTTTGCCTGATATCGTCAGGCGATATTTCCATCCCTGCCTGCGAGCAATCATAACTTTTGAAGACCGGCTCTTCGGTATCTTCGCTGAGCTCAACCTCAAGCTGTCCTTGTCCTCCCTTGAATTTGGAACGCAGCACCTCCTGCTGCTTAACCACCGTTCTGAAGGCCTTGTGCAAAAGCTCCACTTGAAGCATGCCATGGAATGTCACATAACCCGAAACATTATACGTAACCGAATCATTGAAGAGTTGTTCGACATACCATATTTTCTTTTGCATATGGTTGGAAGGCAACACGGTCAACTCCGGTGCTCTCCTAATGACCCTATGCAGCCCTTTGTCTTGCAGGATGATCTGTCTTTTCTTTTTTCTTTGTTCCTCCAAGAGACTCTCCAGCAGCAGCCTCTTGGCGTCCGATAAGGCATTCACTCTGTTTTTCACACTTCCGCTTTCGTTGTTATGCATCTCTCCACACCTCTATCTGTCCATTTTTAGACTGCATCCAAATCGAGGCTTTCTGACAACTCTTCCAATACAAGGTCAGCTACATTCTTGACAGTCGGTGCTTCGATAAACAGTTTCAGCTGCAATTCAATCCCATAGAGTTCCTTTATTCTCAGGACGACTTGTGTGATCATCAGAGAATGTCCGCCAAGCTCAAAGAAGTTATCGTTGATTCCAATCGGCGTGATCCCCATAATATCCTGGAGGATTTCCACTATACTCTCTTCAATCGCATTGTCAGGCTGTTCATATTCCACCGATATATCCGGCCGGTTATACTCTATCGTGTCCGCTTCTTCAGCACTGTCTGCTGAAAGCTCCCTATCCCAGCCGTTGCTCCCAGCCGCTTCATAAGCCTTCTGCTTGCCAGCTTCAATCCAATGTCTCTTCCGTTCAAAAGGATACGTCGGCAAAGGGGTTCTGAATAAGATTTCATCTTCGTAATATTTTGCAAAATCAATGGTTAGTCCGCTGATCCAGGCCTTCTTTACGAACTCCGCCAGAAATTTATTATCATTCATCGTATTCTTAACGCCGCGGACCGTTTGGAACAATAGGCACTCCGCGTAGTCTTTCAAATTATCCTGCATAAAGACAGAGAGCGTTTTTCCCGGACCCACTTCGATGAAGTATTTATAATTTTTCTGTGCCAAATGAAGTGCAGCATCTTTAAATCTGACGGTGCCCAGCATATGCTGTATCCAATAGTCGGCACTCATCGCCTCTTCCGGCTTCAGCCACTCTCCCGTGACATTGGACATGATCGGAATCATCGGCTTGTTGAACGTCAGCGTCTGGAGCACCTTCAGCATGTCCTCAACTGCACCCTGCATCATATAGGAATGAAAAGCATGGGAGGTGTGAAGAATTCTGTACTCCCGCTGCTCTGTAATCTGTTCGACCACTTCCTGCAGCGCTGCGCTATCCCCGGCCAATACCACCCGGTTCTCGGAATTAATCAAGGCCAGTGAGACCTTCCCGTTAATATAGGCATGCGCTTCCTGCTCGTTCATATTCACATACAGCATTTCGCCCGCCGGCAGACTTTGGATGATCCGGCCCCGCATGACCATTAATCTAAGACCATCCTCGAGTGAGAATACCCCGGCCAGACAAGCGGCTACGTACTCCCCAACACTATGCCCCAGCAGAGCTTTGGGAGTAATTCCCCAATGCATCAAAGTCTTGGCCAAGCAGTACTCAACGGCAAATAGAGCAACCTGTGTATTCCGGGTTTCTGTGAGCGTCTCTTCACCCTTAGCATCCGCTTGATCTGCAAAGATAAGCTGTCTTAAATCATAGTTCAACTGCTTCTGAAGAATCTCGAAACACTTATCCAGCTCATGCCGGAATATAGGCTTCGTATCGTACAGTTGTTTTGTCATATTCACATACTGCACGCCTTGTCCCGGGAACAGGAACACAATTTCCTTTTCGTTCCCATTTGGTGATTTCACCGCAGGGAGGCTGCCGCCCAATTTATGAATCAGATCTTCTCTGCTGTTACAGACCAGACCGCCTCGATAGGGCAGTCTCTTTCTTCCGATATTCATCGTATACAGGATATTCCGGTAATCAATGTCTTCATTATTTTGCACAAAATCCAGCAATTGTCCGGCCACCTCTTCATAGGCGGTCTTTGTCTTTGCGGATAGCAGCAACAATTGGAATTCCTCATTACTCTCGACTTTACGGGTGTCGATCGCTTCTTCCAGGACTACATGAACATTGGTCCCGCCAATACCAAACGAGCTTACGCCTGCTCTTCTTACCCCGCAATCCGGGTTCCAGTCTCTGAGGCGGGTATTGACATAGAAAGGGGAGTTCTGCAAATCAATGTTGGGATTCGTTTCTTTATAGTTGATGCAGGGTACAAGCTTCTGCTTCTGGAGCATCAGACTGGTTTTGATTAACCCGGCCGTACCTGCTGCAGAATCCAAATGTCCAATATTGGCTTTCACTGCACCCAGGGCGCAGAAATTAAGCTTGTCCGTGGCTTCCGAGAAGGCTTCTGTAAGTGCTTGTACCTCTATGGGGTCCCCCATGGGAGTCGCTGTTCCATGAGTCTCAATATAAGTAATCGTGTCTTCATCAATCTCGCTTAGAATCTGGGCGCTCTTAATGGCATTGCGTTCACCTTCAACGCTTGGTGCCGAATAACCCACCTTTGCCGAGCCGTCATTGTTAAAGGCTGCTCCCTTAATGACTGCGATGATATGATCCCGGTCGTTCACAGCATCTTCCAATCTTTTCAGCAGCACGGTTCCTACTCCGCTGCCGCTTAATGAACCGCTGCAATCTTTATCAAACGGCCGGCAATGTCCGTCCTCCGCAAGAACCTCTCCTTTGATGTAGAGATAACCGCTATCCTGCGGAAGCGACAGGGAGCTCCCTCCGGCAATCGCCATATCGCATTGATAATTCAGCAGAGCCTGACAGCCCAGAACTACGGCGGTCAGGGAAGTGGAACATGCAGTCTGCACGTTCACGCTCGGTCCCTTCAGATTCAGCTTGTAGGAAATCATGGTCGAAGCATAATGAACATCGTTCCCAATCCATATCTGTCTGATCTCGGGAGTGGAATCCAGATCCATACTGGACATAATATTCTTCAATAAATATTTGCTGGTTCCCGTCCCGACGAATACGCCAACCTTCCCTGCATACTGGTCCGATTGGTATCCGGCACTTTCCATCAGCCGCCATGAGCTCTCAAGCAGAATTCTTTGCTGCGGGTCCATCAGTGCCGCTTCCCTGGGCGTGAAACCAAAGAACGCCGCATCAAATTGCTCAATATCATTGATTTTGAAGCCGCACTTTCTGTACTCCGGATTGGTGAGCAGTTCTTCCGGTATCCCTGCTGCCCGAAGCTCCTCATCGGTGAAGAAGGTAAGCGACTCCGTCCCGTTGCACAGATTCTCCCAATACTGCATTACGTTATCTGCTCCCGGAACCTGGCAGTCCATCCCGATAATAGCAATATCGAGGTCTCTAAGATCATCATTCTGAGCGGATATTTCCATGCTTCTGTATCCTCCTTTCTGTTTTTATTTAGATAGTAGAAGCGCCGCTTCTTCTTCCGTCAGATTCTCTAACTGGTTCAATAAAGCCTCCAGATCCGCTTCGGATTCGTCTTCAATAATCAGGTCGTTGATGTCATTGAAGTGTTTTCCGGCCAAGTCAGCAATGCTGATTCCACCCAGAAGGTCAACAATGGAAATGTTAATACTGCATTTTTTATTTATTTTATTTCTGATCTCTGCAGCTATAATAGAGTCCACTCCAACCGAACTGATCGGCTCATCAAGCACAAGTGCCTCCTTCTTGGCATGAATGGTCTCAGCGATGATCTCAGCGAAGAAATCCATGATAACTGCACTTTTTTCTTCCATGCCGGAGACTTTGGCCAGAATGCTGAACAAGTCAGTCTCCTGCATGTCCCCGGCAGTATCTTCGTTTTGCACGGCGAGGTGATTGTACAATGCAGGCTTGCCCGGATAATTATTCAGCGCAAGCGGCCAGTCCGCTTCACCGATTACCGCATGGCATAGCTGTTGTCCGAACACTCTTTCCAGGGCCTGCATACCATTCACTGCGTAGATCGGGTTCATGCCTCTTTGATATTTATAATGATCAATCAAATTCTTTTCTTTAACCATCCCCACACCCCATGGTCCCCAGCCCAGACTCAAGGCAGTTTTGCCTTTACTGCGGCGGTAGCAGGCCAGTGAATCCATAAAGGAATTCGCTGCGGCATAATTCACTTGTCCAACCGCCGTGACAACCGATCCGGTGGATGAATACATGATGAAAAAGTCCAGTTCAACCTCTTCAAGATATTTATTCAATAACCAGGCGCCTTTAACTTTGGTGTCATAGACTTCATCGAACTCATGTTGCTCCATCTGCATCATTAATTTGTCTTTGACTACACCGGCAATATGGATCACACCGCCGACCGGCATGGTTTCTTCATGAATCAATCGATGCGTAAGCTCCTGAACGGCTGCTTCATCGGCGATGTCCAGCGCGGCTACTTCAACGGTACAGCCTTTCCGTTCAAGCTCATTGATAAATTGCATCTGGCTGTACAGCTTATGGGATGAAGCCATCACTTTTCTTTCTTTTTTACCAGGGAACGGAGTACGGCCCACCAATACAAAATGTCTGGCTCCCTTCTCGTACATCCAATTCACAGTGATTTGCCCGAGTGAGCCCATTGCACCTGTGACCAGATAAATCTTATTGTCCGCCATAGTTACCGGGATGTTCCCGTCCAGATCGTAGATATGCTCCAGTCTGGCAACATAACGGACACCGTTTCTATACGCCAGTTGATCTTCACGTGTATAGTTCTCCAGATCATTGATCAGAAGTTCGACTGAGGCGGGGTGATGATCGATATCCATACTGGCTCCCCAGCTTCCAATGCACTCGGAGTGGCTGATTACTCTGCACATACCGATCGCTGCTCCCTGCAGGACATCAACTGGCTCCTTGCCGTCAACACTGACAGCCCCTTGGGTAACTGCCCAAGTACGATATTTCATAGAGTGCTCATTCAAAGTATTCATAACATGGCGGATACTGTTGACCGCCTTCTGCTTGGAAGCCTCAATAGCCTCCGTATCCATCTGATCATGACTTGTAATGTCCAGACCCCACAGGTGGATAATGCCGTATTCCTGCTCTGGATCCATGTGCTGAATTAGCTTGATATAATCCTCTTGATTATTGCTGACGATAACACTGCCTGCATCCCGGTTGCCGGGATTCTGATAATCCGCGTAGAACCGTTTGCAGTTATAGCCTCTGCCGCTTAAGTTGTCGGCAATCCTGTCACCCACGCCGGAAGCATCGCACAGCACAACCCAGTTCGTATACGAATTACGGGCCGCGAGCAGCTGCTCATCGTTCTCTGCCTCCTGAGCCTTCCATTCAATAGCATAGAACCATTCTTTCAGATTCTTCTCGCTAAGCACGGCATCTTCCGGACTTTTCTCTACAGATCTTGCCACAAAGTTGTCTACAGTGACAACAATGTTGCCTTGCTCATCATAGATTTCAATATCCCCGGCAATGAACTCCTTATTGGATTCCTTCACTATAGAACGGACCCGCAATGGACCGGATGTCTTACCATATACGACGACTGAGTCCACCGTATCCGGCAGCTTAATATCAACTTGTCCGTGATCTCTCAGCTCATCAAATTGATTAGCGAGCAGCGACTGAAAGGCAGCATCAAGAATAACCGGATGCAGGATATTATCCATGTCCTGGACGCCTAACTCCTCCAGCATGCAGATCTCAGCCAGGACTTCATTATGATTAATCCATACCTTCTTAAGCCCCTGGAACATAGGGCCGTAGGTGAAATTCATTTTCTCCAGCAGCCCGTAGCATTCCGCCTGATTCAGAATTTCCCTGGCACTGTGCTTAAGAGCCTCCAGATCGGCTGTCCGGTTGACCCGGAAGGTCTGTTTTCTGACAAATTCCCCGCGGAAATTCTCGGTAGTTCTGGATACATCGCCATCTGCCAGGCTTCCGATCTTCACCACACCATGCTGCGGATCATAGTTAATAGACATGTGGCCGGCATTATTCTCATCAAGGAACAGTGCTCTTTTAAAGTGGATATGATATAAACCATACACCTCATCCATGCTTAATTTGCTATAATCACGGAGCATTTGGAACGCGGCTTCAATGAAATGGGCCCCGGCCAGCAGTACACTGCCATTTACACAATGGTCTGAGACGAACGGCATAATATAATCATTGATTTCCGCTTCCCATGCCGGAACCACGCTGTTCTTGCGGTATCCGATAAAAGGATGCTCTTTCTGTCCAAGGCGTCTCTTCATATGCTCTTTGGATTCCTTCCAGAACCTCTCATGCTCCCATTGATAATGCGGCAGCTTCACATACTTAAAGGTTCCTCTGTACATCCGGGACCAGTCAATTTCATAGCCTGCACAGAATAGCTCAGACAAGGTTCTAACCATTCTTGGGATTTCCGGATCATTTCTGCGGAGGGAGGGCGAGATCAGAACTTCTATATCCATCTCACTCGCAAGCTCACTGACAGAATTCGCCAGTACCGGATGAGGGCCAATCTCAACAAAACAGGAATAGCCTTCCTCCAAAATCTGTTCCATGGCCTTGGCAAAGTACACGGAACCGGATACATTCAGCCACCAGTATTCATTATCCAGCTCCGGCCCTTCCGCCAGCTGGCCATTTCCGGTGGTATACGTTCTGATTTTGGTTGGTTGCGGATGAATATCACGCAGGGCTTCCAGCAGCTCCAATTTAATCTCATTCATAAACACACTATGATAAGGTACCGTTACTCTTAAGAACTTGTTAAAGACGCCGTCAACTTCAAGCTTGCTGCTGATCTCTGTAAGACAGGCCATATCTCCGGACAGGGTTACGCTTGTGTTGCTGTTGATTGCCGCAATGGATACTTTGTCGTTATTGTCAGCAATCAGCTCCTTGGCCTGTTCTTCATTCAAGCCAACCGCAAGCATACCGCCTTTACCCGTCAGCCGCTGCTGGAGCATACTGCGGTAATACGAAATCCGGACCGCATCTTTAAAACTGTAGACACCGGCAGCATACAATCCTGCCACTTCACCCACACTGTGTCCGATAATCAGATCCGGGACGACCCCCATGCTCTTCCACATCTCAACCAAGGCCACCTGCACCGTAAAATTCAACGGCTGGGAGACTTCGGTGAACTGCATGCTGGAATGTTCCTCATGAATCAGGAATTCATCCATCAATGACCAGGACAAGTATCGGGAGAACTCAGCGTGGCACTTCTCGACCGTATAGCGGAATACCGTATTCGCATGATAGAGCTCGCGTCCCATCGCGTACCATTGAGGACCCATGCCGGTGAAAATAAACACCAGTCTCTTGTCTTTGCCCTCATTCCCCACAACCACATTCTGCGGCAAAGTATCCTGCTGATAATCTGTCAGACCCTGAATGATCTCCTGTATATTCCCTCCGAATAACACAAGGGATTTCGGGAATTTCTCACGTTTGGTAAGGGCGGAATAACAAATATCCGGTAAGCTTTCGGCGGTTTGATTCAAAAATTCAGTGTATTCTGCGGCAAGAGCCTTTAAGGATTGCTCTGTTTTTGCGGAGATGGTTAATACTTGAGGCAGTTCTTCGTTGAATGTTCCATCGTACTTTCTGTCACCCGTTATTCCCTGTAAAATCACGTGCGCATTGGTTCCGCCAAATCCGAACGAATTGACACCGACGATGGCATCTTTACCATCCTGCGGCCAGCTTTCATTAGTTAAGGGAATTCTTAGCCTCAGCTTGTCCAGATCAAGCTCAGGGTTAAGCTCTTTCATCCCGATATGCGGCACAATCTGTCTATGATCAAGAATGCACGCCGCCTTGATTACCGATGCTACGCCGGAGGCTGCCTCCAAATGTCCGATGTTCGGTTTGACCGAGGCCATGATACATCTGTTATCTTCAGTTCTGTGCTCACCAAAGAACTCACCGACCGCATTGACTTCAATGGGATCACCCAGTGCTGTTCCGGTTCCATGCAATTCGACATACTGAACTTCATCGGAGGCAATTCCTGCTCTCGCATATACATCCTGCAGCAGCATCTTTTGGGATTCGCCGTTAGGAACCGTAATACCATTCGTTTTTCCATCCTGGTTCACAAGGCTCTCTCTGATCACGGCATACACATAGTCGCCGTCTTCGAGCGCTTTTTCCAGACTTTTAAGGACAAGGATTCCGCCCCCTTCTCCCCTGACATAACCGTTCGCAGCAGCGTCGAAGGTCTTGCAGCTTCCGTCCACCGATAAGAATCCGCCTTTGGATTCGGCTATGAAATATTCCGGGGCATAGATCAGTTCCATGCCGCCTGCCAAGGCCAGATCGCATTCACCGTTGTTCAGACTTTTGCAGGCCTCATGAACAGAAACCACAGAGGATGAGCAGGCTGTATCTATGGATAGAGAGGGACCCATTAAATTGTATATGTACGAGATTCTATTCGATAACATCGTCATCATGCTTCCGACTGCAGCATGGGTTCCAATTTGTGCAGCGTCAGCAAATTGCAGAATTTTATAATCGAGCGTAAATCCGCCGATAAACACACCGGTGTGGGAACCGCTCAGACTGCCGGGCTTAATTCCTGCGTCTTCTAACGCCTCCCAGACAATTTCCAGCATTTGTCTCTGTTGCGGATCGATCTGATCGGCCTCTCTGGCATTAATCCCAAAGAACTTTGCATCAAATTGATCAAACTTATCGATAAATCCTCCGCGCCTGGCGTGGCTTTTTCCTTTTACCTGTTTGTTAGGATGATAATATTCTTCAATACTCCATCTATCCTCGGGAATATCCGTAATCGTATCCTTGCCTGACTTCAAGATGTCCCAGAACTGTTCTACATTATTTGCGCTCCCCGGGAACCTGCAGCCCATCCCCACAATCGCCACTAGCTTGTCCGTCTGCTTATTCATACCTCTCGCTCCTTTTACTATGCTTATCATTCACAACTGCAAATCACAAAAAAATCCCATTGACTAACTATGTATTATTTTGCATAAATATGCATTTTACAACGGATTGGTAGACTTCAGAGTAGTGATAAATAACTATTACCATTAAAGGGGATGAATAGGTATAAAGTAGGGAGAATTAGTATAGGAGGTAATATTTACATTTAACAAGATAAAAATAGCATATATCCCAAAATTAAAATGTGACTTTCTTCACCAAAAAAAGGCTCACCTTAAGGTGAGCAGCATAATCATATCGATGGTCGCATTGTTAATCAATTCATGAATAATCGCCTCGCGATAGAGACCTTCTGCCTATAGCTCTCCAATCATTTGCAGCTCTATTTGCTTCATCCGGTACAAGTAGCCCTGTTGCTCCATTAGCTCCGCATATGAACCTGTTTCGATGACCCTGCCTTGCTCCATGACGATAATCCTGTCCATACCTTCCAGGCCGGTAAGCCGATGGCAAATGAGCAGTAAAGTATCTCCGGCGGACTGTTCGTAGAGATGGGTTAACACGCGCTCTTCCGTTACATAATCCAGCGAAGAGGTCGGTTCATCCAGCAGCCACAACCGCCCTTTGCGGAGCATGACCCGGGCCAGCGCCAGACGCTGCTTCTCGCCGTCGGACAGGTTCTCTCCTTTTTCGAATACTACATCGCTTAAGGCCACATCAGGCAGTTGGGCCTTAGCTAGAGCTTCTAACAATACTTCGTCAGACTGTTCTTCTCCATTCAGCAGCAGGTTGTCACGGACTGTTCCACGGAAAAAATGACCTTGCTGTAAGACGACATTCGAGGCTTCCCAAATGCCTGACTCATCCAGCTCTTGTACCGGAATGCCGCCCAAACGTATCTCCCCGGATACAGGTGTGCGCAGCTTGAGCAGCAAATCGATCAGCGTGGATTTGCCGGACCCGCTCGGTCCGACCACGGCCGTTCTGGAGCCTGCCGGGAGCTGCAGCGACACTTCCTTCAGCGCGGGCCGCCACTCATCGATATATTGGAACGTAACGCCGGACAGCTCCACCGAAACAGCATCGCCTGCTGGTAGAGTGCGGCCCGGCTGCACAGGTAAGTCACCGGCAGTGCCTACAGTTTCAGTCAGCCTTTTGGCCGCGTGCTCGCTGTCTTGCTTATAAGCAGGCAAATTAGCCATAGCCGCAGCTTCTTCAAACACCGTCTGTGAGGCCATGACCAGCATCGCCAGAAATACGCCGGCCAGCGCACCTTCCATAATTAGATAGGCTCCTAACGTCAGTACACCCCAGGAAATAAAAAAGGTTACAAAGGTGTGCATCGCCTGTCCGCGCAGCAAATGTCCTGCCGCACGCTGCTGCTCTGCTGTCAGTGCTGCCGAAGCCGCCTGGAGCTGCTGCTCCCGCTGCGGCAATTGCCCGTACACCTTCAGATCGCGGAAGCCGTACAAGACCTCGGTCACTTCCGTTGACAGCAGCGCCCGCTGCTTGCGGACACGGCCATTAATCGCCCGCTGGCCCAGCAATACGATTCCCGGTACAACCAATGCGGTCAGCAGCATACCTATTACGAACAAGCAGGCCATCCAGAATGAATAAGAGGCACTGAACACCATGGTTGCCAGAAAGACCGTGATGACGATCACCGGCGGATAAGCGACACGCAAGTAATAATTCTGCAGACTCTCTACATCGCCGACAATCCGCGCAAGCAGATCTCCGCTGCGGTTCTTGTTCAATATACCGGGCGTTAATGGAATCAGCCGGGCAAAAAAGCCTGTGCGCAAACGGCTAAGCATGGAAAAGGTTGCTCTATGCGAATACAGGCGTTCCCCGTAACGGCTTGCCGCCCGGAGCAGACCCAGCAGCTTGACCAGCGCGGTAAGTACGATCAAGGTATAGAGCGGCGGCATAAAGACCGTCTGTGAAATCAGATACCCGCTTGCGGAGAAGAGGGCCACACCGGCTGCGCCGGCAATAAACCCTCCCAGAATCGACAGGAGAATATCCTTACGCTCTGCTATCATGGCCTTGGACAAAATCTCCAGCTCGTTCATGCTGAACCTCCTTTTCGCTGAATATCAACCATCTCGGCATATTGAGGCACACGTTCAAGGAGCTCGTCGTGAGGTCCTGCCGCCGCTAATACGCCATGGTCCATAAACAAAATGTGATCCGCTTGCCGGATCGTATATAACCGGTGCGCGACTGTGATCATCGTTGCCTTTTGGGCCAGCTTGGTTATGGAGCTTTGCAGGATTTGTTCGGTCTGCAAGTCGAGGCCCACCGTAGGCTCATCGAACAAAATCAGAGCCGGACGTTTCAGAAATGCCCTCGCTAAAGCAAGCCGCTGCTTTTCTCCTCCCGACAGTCCCCTGCCGCCTTCCCCGACATAGGTGTCCAGTCCCTGCTCCAGCCCGGCAACCAGCGTTGCAAGTCCCGCTTCCTCTGCGGCCTGCCTGATTTCATCCCTGGAGACCGTACGTCCGGCGCCGATGGCGATATTCTCAGCAAATGTGCCGGCAAAAATATAGGGGTGCTGCGTAATATAGCTGACCTGCTCAAACCATGAGTCTTCCTCCCACTCTGTCAGCGGGCTTCCGTTCACCAGCACCGTCCCTGATACCGGCTTCAGAAGTCCGGCAATGAGATGGAGCAAGGTTGTTTTGCCCGAGCCGCTGTGGCCGACGATGGCAACATGCTGTCCCGCTCCTATGGAGACAGGCCCGGCTTTAAGCTCGAATGAACCGGGGGCATAATGGAAATGCACCTCATTCAGCGCAATGGATGGCGGCATCTTGAGAAGCTTGGCTGAGGACAGCCCGCCCCCTTCCGGCTGTGCACCGGTGCCGCCGCCTATTTCCGCAAGCATCTGCTCCACCTTACGGACCGCCCCCATACTGGTCCGCCCGCTGTGAAAAGCGGTGCCTGTATTCTTGAGCAGGTTAAAAAACTCGGGAACAAGCAGCAGTACAAGAAAGGCCGTGTGGAACGGCATCGATTGGAATACGAGCAGTTGAATAGCCAATTCAAGGGCAACAATCCCGATGCTCAGCATGACGATGGATTCCAGCATAAACGTATTCGTAAAGGCAACCTTCAAAATATCCATGGTCGCGTCACGGTAACCCAGGCTGCTGCGCTCAATCTGCTGCTGCTGGCGGCGGGATTGTCCGAATATTTTCAGGGTCACGAGCCCTTGAAGCGAATCCAGGAACGTACCGGAGAACTCTGCAAGCTGCGCATATTTCTCTTCGGATTTGTTCTTCGTTTGCAGTCCCACCAGAATCATAAACAGCGGGATGAACGGTGCCGTAAACAGCAGAATGAAGCCGGTATTCGCATGTAAAACAAACGTAACCGCCAGAATCAGAACCGGGATGATCGCTGCTTCCACCATCCGCGGCATGTAGTGACTGAAATAGCTGTCAGCCTCGTCCACTGCATCCAGAGCCACACTGACCTTCCCCCCTGTCTGCCCCCGCAGCGTTGAAGGCATGGAAGCATGGGTAAGCTTCTGCAGCACGGCTGAACGCATATTTGCCTTTGCTTCGGCAGCCATAGACAAGCCTATTCTTCCGTTTCCGTATAACAGCAAAGTGCGGATAGCCATCACTGACAGCAGAAGAGCGAGCAGCAGAGCAACCGAGGATAAGGAAGCCTTCTCCACGAACACCCGCTGGACCGCTTCCGCCAGCAGCCCGGCCTGACTTACAATCGCAATGCCGAGCATGAGCGACAGGAGGGTCAGCATAACCAGCCGTTTTCGTTGCCCCGACATTTGCTCAGCGATCAGACTTGTTTTGCTCTTCATTTATTTCTTTCCTTTCACATAGTCTGCGTCAAAGAGGAACAGCTTGAACACCAGAATCAGGGAAGGAATGAGCAAGCACATGCCCCCGATGAACACAATGACCAGCGCCAGGCCCATAGCCGGTGAAGTGATGCTGTTCTCAAGCGTAATGAACGGGTCCAGAATATAAGGATATTGCCCGATTCCGTAAGCGAAGAAGGCGCATAGGAATTGCAGCATGATGCTTATGAACGCCAACCCGTAACGGCGTCCGCTGTACAGCAGCCACATGGCAAGCATGAAGAAAGCAACGGACAGTGCAAGCAGCCACCATAAATCCATCATATTTTGAAAATGTCGCTCATTGTGCTGTCCTAGATAAATAAAAGCCGTCAGCGCGATAACAATGGTCGGGGTGCTCCAGAACAGCGCATAAGTCCGCATAAGCTTCAGCGCGGGTTGATCCTCTGCCCGGGAAGCATAAAAGGCCAAAAAGGAGGCGCTGATGAACAGCACCGATACAATCGCCAAGCCTACAATACTCCAGGATAACGGGTTGGTGAACAAGGCCCAGTAATCCAGCGACACGGTCTCTCCCTGCTTAAAGATAAAGCCGCCTTCCGACAGGGTAAGTGCCACCGACAAGGACGCGGGAATCAGCAGGCCCGAAGCGCCGTACAGGAACAGATAGACGATGTTATTTTTGGAGCCGTAATTCTCGAACGCATAGAACGAACCACGGATCGCGATGAGGATCACAGCTATGCTTCCCGGAACAAGCAGCGCCGAGCCGTAATAATAAGCGGTGTCCGGGAAGAAGCCGACAAGTCCAATGTAAAAAAAGACGAAAAAGACATTCGTAATCTCCCAGACCGGCGATAAGTAGCGGGAGATCAGACGGTTAATCAGATGATCCTGCTTCGTCAGCCGGGCATAAAAGGCAAAGAACCCGGCTCCAAAATCAATGGAGGCCACAATTAAATAGCCGTATAAAAACAGCCAGAGCACTGAAATCCCAATTAGCTCGTAACTCATTTTGCGTGCTCACCCTTTCCTGTTGATTTGTCGCCGGGAGGCTGATTCCACTTCTCCATCTCGGTTTCCGCCGGATTGTCCTTGAACATGCGCCGCAGCACAAGCACACAGACAGTACCTAACAGGATGTACAGCAACAGGAACACAAAAAATAGGATTCTCACGCTTGGTGATGTCGTAGCCCCCTCTTCTACACGCATGTATCCCCTTAAAATCCAGGGCTGCCGACCGATTTCAGCGTAAAACCAGCCTAGCTCGACTCCCAAAAAAGCAAGAGGTGCGCCTAACGCGATCGCGCGAAGCAGCCATTTGTTATGCTCATTGCGTTTTTTCCAGAAGACAAACAGGAAATACAGGAACGAAATGCCTAGTAGTGCGAACCCTACACCGACCATCAGATCAAACAAATAATGAACCAGGAGCGGCGGCCGCTCATCCGCAGGGAATTCATTCAGACCTGTCACTTCTGCATTAAAATCTCCAAAGGCGAGGAAGCTGAGAAATTTGGGAATGTGCAGTGCGCCCAGAACCTCATGCTCTGCGTTAAGCCACCCTAACAGAATCAGATCTGCCCCGCTTTCCGTTTCAAAATGCCACTCTGCCGCAGCCAGCTTCTCCGGCTGATGCTCCGCCAAAAATTTTGCAGACGTATCTCCAGCAAGTGCATTCAGCAGTCCAAACACCATCACCACGGCCATCATCAGCTTCAGCGCTTTTTTATGGTATTCGGAGGCACCCTTCTTCAGGAGTGCGAACGCGGCAATGCCTGCCAGCAGTGCAGCTCCGGTCAGATAGGCTGAGCTTAAGACATGGAACACCTTGGAGAACGTCGCTGTATTCAACATCGCCTCCACCGGATTCACTGCGATGAATTGCCCTCCCGCCATAGCAAAGCCCTCGGGCTGATTCATGAACCCGTTTACGGTCGTGATAAACACAGCGGACATTCCTGCACCGGCAACAATCGGAATCGTAAGGAGCCAGTGGATATACGGTTTTTTGAACCGATCCCAGGTATAGAGGTAAATGCCCAGGAAGATGGCCTCAAAAAAGAAAGCAAACACTTCCATAAATAACGGGAGCGCAATCACGTTACCGGCCAGCTTCATGAAATTCGGCCAGACCAAGGCCAGCTGCAATGAAATCGCTGTACCTGTCACCACACCCACCGCTACAGAAATGACAAACCCGCGGGCCCATCTCTTCGCCATCAGCGTGTAGTGAGCGTCTTTTTTGCGTATGCCCATGAATTCAGCAATGGCGATCATCAGCGGAACCCCAACGCCAATTGTTGCGAAAATAACGTGGAACCCCAGTGTCAAGCCAGTCACCAGTCTGCTCCACAGCACGGTATCGATGCCCATTACGTTAGTGCCTCCTTATAAAAGCTGATAGTTATTTTAAATTATTATATCTTTAATTTTAAATAAATCGGCTCCGGTCACCTTTTTGCCTTTAAACGTTCATGAAAGCATCAACTCTTTCTTACATCTTGGTGAATACAGCCAAAACTACTCTATCGGGCTATTGTTTGATAGAGAATAACATGGTACGGGACTGTCCAGTAATAAAAAAACAGCGGCAATCTAAGACTCAATAAATAAAGTCTTAAACTGCCGCTGATCCTATCGGGAGAAGAATCCCCTCAGACCGGACTGCCAGTCTTCTTGAAGTACTGCTGCACCAGAAAATTCATGATCTCGCCGGGTTGTTCTCTGGAGAACTCCGCCTTGTCTGCGAACAGCATCCCGTAAGGTGCTTCCGGGGTGTACGGCTCCCAGTGCGGCAATGCTTCGCCTGTCGAATCTTGTCCGTTCGGGTCGCCGGTACGGATGAAGTGGGCGGTATAATTGCACATCTGGCGGGCCAGATCATAATGCTTACCGACAAACGGCCGCCAGCACTTAGCCAACGTCTCGAAGAAGAACCACAGATCCACCGAGTGGAAAGTGCCCGGGTTATCCCATCCCGGAATCTCCGCATCGAAATTATAGTAATAGAGCGGGGTTTCGCTTCCGGTATCCGCATTCGCCTGCCCGGCGATCCGGATGGCGTATTCGATTCCGCTTACCGCTGCCCGCTCCGCCGCTTCCTGAACAGCATCCGGCCTTGCGCCGCTAAGCTTCAGGAAGGTCTCCGCATCCTCCCCGAACATGTCCGCCGCAAGCTGCTTGAGCTCCCCGTAGGACTGCACCTTCGGGGTGCTGAAGAACTCGGAGGAGGTATGGCCGAGCATAACCGGCACCTTCAAGCGTCTATTCTGCACGAACAGATCGAACGGATTCCCCACCTGGAACCTCTGGTCCGCAACGGTGCCCCAGAAGCCGCCAAGCGCTACTGCCTTGTCCCGCAGATAGAGCGCATCCAGCTTCCGCGCTTCCTCAAGTGTGGATACACCCAGGTACTTGAAGAACTCGATGCCATCCTGCTCTGCCTCCTGCAGTATCCCCCGGAGCGGCGGCAGCAGGGTTCCCGGATACAGGTCCGTGAAGATACCGCTTTCAACAATCGCCCGCTGAAACAATCCTTCGTTCTGCGGAGAGGTAAGCTGGCTCATGACACTGCCGCCGCCCGCTGACTGCCCGCCGATGGTGATGTTGTCCGGGTCACCGCCGAACGCAGCAATATTGCGCTTCACCCAGCGGGTAGCGGCCTGCTGGTCAAGGTTGCCGAAGTTGGCAGGCGCCTCCGGTGATTCCGCGGTAATCTCGGGATGGCAGAGGAAGCCGAAGATATTCAGCCGGTAGTTAATCGTCACCACCACAATCCCTCTGCGGGCAATCCGTTCTCCGTCGAATTCCATCTCTGCCGGATGGCCCACCTGCAGCCCGCCGCCGAAATACCATACATAGACGGGTAGCTTCTCGTCCGCCTGCTTGGCCGGGGTCCATACGTTCAGGTACAGGCAATCCTCGCTCATCGCGATATCCGGCTCTACCGCCCATTCACGGGTATAGATATTGTTATCATCCAGCTCCTGTCTGACCTGCATGGAGACCGGTGCGAACTCGTGGGCCTGAAGTACACCCTCCCAGTCTTCGGCAGGCTGCGGTGCCCGCCAGCGGTTCTCCCCTACAGGCGGTGCTGCAAACGGTATTCCCTTGAAGCTCGTAATCCGGGGATCGGCTGCGGGCAAGCCTTTTACCGTGCCATTCTCCACATTGACCATTCTAAGCATATTACCGTCTCCTTTACATCCACATCGTTGCTTACCCCCAAATTCTAATAGACCCCTTGCCCCAAAACAATGATCTAAACAGGGCCGTAATTGATCTATTCTAACATGCTGGCGATTCTACAGTATAAGGAAAGACACCCTGTTTGGTATCCGGCTGATCTCCACGCGTTCCATTCACTTCAAACTATTATTTTACCGACGTTTCCTTGCTTTCTTCCCCCAGCACCTTCAGGTCATCCTGAACGCTTCCCTTCCATAAGGGCACTCCGGAACGGTAGGCAGCCCGGCCATTTAAGTGACCTGCTACCGGTGAAGTGATGAATACAAATACAATCGCCAGCAGAAGCTTGACATTAACCGTTCCGTCTTTGAACCAAAAGTACAGGAAACCTCCTGTCAGCAAACACAATACCCCGAAGGTTGCACTTTTGGTAGCCGCATGTGAACGCAGATAGACATCGGGCAGCCGGACTAAGCCGAAGGCACTTAAGCCGCAGAAGACTGCACCCATTACCACAAGAATAGAGCTAATCAGTTCACCTGTCATTGGGGTTCCCTCCATCCTCTATAACGGCTCCCCGTTCAATATATCTGGCCAGTGCCGTAGTACCAATAAACGTCAGAATTCCGATAACCAGAATGACTTCTATAAAATCCTGGGTATCCAGCAGCATACTGAAGACGGTTATCATAGCGAGTACATGAATGCCGATCGTATCGAGTGCGGCAACCCTGTCGGAGCGGGTTGGCCCTTTCAGGAGACGGAACAGGCAGGCCAGCATCGCCAGAGCCAGAATGATCATGGCCACGGTTAGCATAACTGGGATCATTAACGGGTCACCTCCCTGATCGCTCGTTCGAAGGTGCCTCTAATCTGCGTGACCAGCAGCTGTGCATCTTTAATATCAATAGCATGAATGTACAGCGTCTTGCCATCCTTCGACACATCAAGAGTCAGGGTTCCCGGTGTCAGACAAATCAGGCACGAGAGCAGTGTGACCTCCCAGGGCGTGGCCAAGGCAGTCTCATAAGCAAAGATACCGGGACGTATAGCCAGTTTTGGACGGATGATATGGCCAATGACCACGAAATTCGAGACCGTAAGTTCACGGGCAAAGATCAACAGAAGCTTCATTACAGCCCATATACGTATGAGATAGAAGGTCCGGGGCTGGGACCTGGATTTCCTAAATAACAGTAAAAGTCCGATGCCAAGCAGATAACCTACTATAAAGCTTGAGCCAGAGCCATTGTTATTTATCACCATCCACAGAAAGGCAATCAACAGATTAAACAGGAATTGTAAGGCCATATTCACTACTCCTTCATTATGGCTTCGATATATAGGGCAGGTGAAGCCAGAACCTCGCCAGCCTGCGATACATAAGTATACACAGACTCCGCACCGATCCCCATAGCAATTACAAGCAGCAGCAGTCCGGCAGCCACAGCCGAAGCGGCCTTCATGCTCACCTTAGGCTGCTCTTCCTTGGGTTCATTTCCCCAGAATGCCAGCCTGAATACCTTGATCAGGGAGAACAGCACCATAAAGCTTGACCCCAGACCTATGAGAGACAGCGTCAGCATCCCCTCGGACAACGCTCCACGCAGGATCATAATTTTGCCGGCAAAACCGCTAAGCGGCGGAATCCCCACCAGGGCGAGCGCCAGAATAAAAAACATCCAGCCGAGGAGCGGATACTTTCGGATCATCCCGCCCATACTGCCTAGCCGGTCAGTTCCGGCTGCGGATATAATCATTCCGCCCAGAATAAACATAAGTCCCTTGGCCAGCATATCGTGCAGCAGATAGAAGACTGCCCCATTCATTGAATCGGCAGTCCCTGCAGCGAGTCCAAAGGCTACAAATCCAACGCTGATAATGACGTTATAATTCAGAATCCGCGGGATATCCCTATAAGCCACTGCCCCCAGGCTGCCCAGGATCATGGTAGCAGCAGCCATCCAGGCGATCCAGTCATGAGTGAATCCGGGATCGTTCACGAACAGCAATGTGAAGGTGCGGATGATTGCATAGAGTCCTACTTTGGTCAGCAGGGCACCGAACAACGCTCTGACAGCCGCCGGAGGTGCACTGTAGGACCCTGGAAGCCAGAAGAACAGGAACAGTCCTGCCTTCAGGGAGAATACAATCAAGAACAAAACAGCAATCACATTAAGCACGCCGCCTTGTCCCGCTTCAGCGATACGCTGGGACAGGTGCGCCATGTTGAGTGTTCCTACCGCTGCATAGAGATAAGCTACCGCTGCTACGAACAGTGTCGAGGATACGATATTGATAAGCAGGTATTTCGACGTTTCTCTTAGCTGAAGCTTGGTCCCTCCGAGTGAGATAAGCGCATAAGAAGATATCAGCATGACCTCAAAAAAGACAAACAGGTTGAAAATATCTCCGGTAAGAAACGAACCGTATACCCCGACCAGCAAAAACTGAAAGAATGTATAGTAATAGAACCGCTCCCGCTGCTCTCCGATACTGCTGAAGGAATAGCACAGAATCGCAAAACTGACTACCGAAGCCATCGTTACCAGCAATACAGCAAACATATCACCTACAAATACAATGCCATACGGAGGAGCCCAGCCCCCCATTTGCAAGGTCTGTATGCCCTCAGAATGGACACGTGTAACCAGCAGCACCGCAATCAGAATGTTAAGCAGTCCGCTGAGCGCACTAATCACGCGCTGAAGCCGGATCTTCTCTTTGAGAAAAATCAGGATGACCGCCGTAGCCAGCGGAATGAGAATCGGGAGCACCAATAGATTGCTCATTCGTTGTCCTCCTTAATGCTATCCATTTCATCAGTACCCCGCGTCTGATAAGACCGGTATGCGAGTACGAAAAAGAAGGCTGTGACCCCAAAGCTGATGACAATGGAGGTTAGAATCAGCGCCTGCGGCAGCGGATCAACATAGGTATCCGCCTTGCCTAGTACAGGGGCTGCCCCCCTTTTGAGCCCGGCCATCGTGAGCAGCAGCAGATGGACTCCATGTGTCAGCAAGGAGGTTCCCAGCACAATGCGCAGCAGGCTTTTGGAGAGAATCAGGTAAACACCGATCATGAAAAGAATTCCGACCGCTACCGCCATTACGAGTTCCATTTCTTCTCCCCTCCGATCGATAAAATGATGGTCATCGTCACGCCGACTACGGCCAGGAATACACCAAGGTCAAACAGGACAGCAGTCGCCAGCTCCGTATCCCCAAGTACAGGCAGATGGAAGTGGCCGAACGTGTGACTTAGGAAAGGAGCGTCAAACAGGAATGAACCTGACGCTGTCAGAATAGCCAGCATGAGCCCGGAAGCTGTAAGCAGCCGGTAATTCACAGGGAGCACCTTACGTACCTGATCCATTCCAAATGCGATTGCAATGAGCATAAGCGCAGCAGAAGCCATCAAAGCCCCGATAAAACCTCCCCCGGGATGATTATGCCCAGCAAAGAACAGATACAGGGAGAATATCAGAATGACAAGGACAATCCCCTTGGAGATCGTCTGTAGAATCACATCATTGCTGCGCAGCGGCAATAGTTCTGTTTTGGCGGGCTCCAGCGGCGGCAATTCCGTCTCCATTCTCAGATGAATCAGACCATAAATAGCCAGTGAGGCGATGCCAAGCACCATGATTTCAAACAAAGTATCAAACCCGCGGAAATCTACCAGGATGACGTTGACCACATTCTTGCCGCCAGCCCGGTTGTAGCTTTCCTTCAAGAAAAACTCGGAGATCGGTTCAAAAGGACTGGTACCCATAGCCGCCAGAGCAATCAACGTCATCGTGATACCAGCACCAGCCGCAATAATCAGATTGGGCAGCTTAAAGCGCAGAGGCTCCTTCTGCTTCTTCAGCTTCGGTAAATACCGGAAACAAAGAAGGAACAGAATGACCGATACGGTCTCTATAATCATCTGTGTGAGTGCAAGATCCGGTGCCCGGAAAAGAACGAAGAGTAGCGTCACCATATACCCCACACCACCGGTGAAAAGAATCGCGTTGACACGTGACTTGGCAAATGGAACTGCAAAGGCAGCCAGCAGCATAGCTGCTACAACAGCCAATTCATAAAAAGACAATGAGGCATACTGATCCATACCAAAGCTAATGCCCTGCTGCCGTAGCAGAACTGTGAGTAAGGAAATGATGAAAAAGCTGAAAATATAGAGCAGGTAATGGCGACCCGAACCAGTCATATAAGCATCGGTTAAGCGTCTTGAACCATTCTCGAGCAGTCTTAACGAGAAGTCATACATACGGCTCAGTGCATTGGTTCCGCCGGCTTCACGGTCTAGAACACGTAACCGGGTATAGATTCTAAACAACAGCGTACCTGCTGCTATAACACAGAGGGTCATGAAGATTTCTGGTGTCCATCCATGCCAGAAATGAATAGAAACCTCAAAGGCTTCTTCCGGTGCGAGCAGCCCCGGATGAATGGAAGACATGGCCGGTTCAATCAGCGTAGCAGAGACCAGGTCAGGGAAGAAAGCAAACACTACAGCCAGTGAAATTAGAATCACCGGTGACAGCAAGAGACCCAGTGGAGCTTCATGAGGCACTTTATCCAGTTTGTCTTCCCTCAGCTTGCCGCGGAAGGTCTTGAAGACAAAGATCATGCTGTATACAAAGGTAAATACACTGGCAATCCAGGCAATCACCGGAAAGAGCTGGGTCCAGTATCCTGAGCTCAGGATGTCAAACTCCCGGATATTGAGTACAGAAGTGAAGAACATTTCTTTACTAAGGAATCCGCTGAATGGCGGCAATCCGGCCATAGAGAATGTCCCGATCAATGCGATAGAGAAGGTGACCGGCATGAGAGACATAAGCCCTCCAAGCTTGCGCAGATCACGGGTACCCGTCTCATGGTCAATGATGCCCACAACCATAAACAGACTGCCTTTAAATACAGCATGGTTAATGAGATGAAAGAGCGCAGCTGTAGTAGCCATCGTATAGAAAACCGCATCCCCCGTACCGGTAAAGAAGGCTGCCGCCGACCCGAGTCCAAGCAAAGACATGATCAAGCCGAGTTGACTGATCGTGGAGTATGCAAGTAAGGCCTTGAGATCGGTTTGCCGGATGGCTTTGAACGACCCATAGATCAGAGTTACCAGTCCTGTGACAGAAACCAGCCAGAACCACTCGGATTGTCCGGCATACAGCGGGGTGAGCCGCGCTACCAGATAGATCCCCGCCTTAACCATGGTCGCCGAGTGAAGATACGCACTGACCGGAGTCGGCGCTTCCATGGCATCAGGCAGCCAGATATGGAACGGAAATTGGGCGGATTTCGTAAAGGCTCCCAGGAGAATAAGCAGCATGGACGGGATAAACATTCCACTTTCTGTTAAGGTCCCTGCCTGTGCAATAATCTCGCGGATACTATAGGTGCCGGTCATTACATATAGCAGATTGAATCCGGCAAGCATCGCCAGACCGCCGAACACCGTGATCAGCATGGACTTCATTGCTCCATAGGAGGATCTTTCCCGGCGGTGCCAGAAGGCAATGAGCAGGAACGAAGATATGCTCGTCAGTTCCCAGAACCCATACAGCACCATCAGATTATCTGACAGCACCACTCCTAACATGGCTCCCATGAACATGAGCAGGTATATATAAAACTGGCGGATCCCCTCCATGAGCTTATCGAGATAATAAATCGAATAAAGCACAACCAGGGCACCCATTCCGGTAATCAGCAGGACAAAGAGCAAGCTGAGCCCATCCAGTACCAGCGAGATATTCACCCCAAAGGATGGCATCCAGGTGATACTGTTCACAATAGGCTCTCCCGCCCGGATGGCTGGAATTCTCGTCAGGAAATAAATAAAGAGAGCTACGGGAAGGGGCAGAGCGATCCAGCCCAAGTGAAACCGTTTATTTTGCTTCAGCAGCAGCATTAGCGCAGCCAGCAAAAACGGAAGCAGGATAATCATATGCAGCAAGGCTTAAGCCCCCCTTCTAGTTTTGTATAATCCTCTTAACGGGGCTTCACCCATTCGTTCTGTACAATTCTCAAATATTGCGCTTCACCGTTGCTGACGATTTTGAACAGGCCGGTATTGAAATCTGTATCGAGCTCACGAAAGAAAACCCCCTTCATGGCTTCATCCCTATCCGGTTCATCCATAAGGATATGGCGGTCGCCCTCTTTGACCAGATAAGCAGAGAACCCTTGCTCATGGGACTGCTCGAGCAGCTCCGGATACCGCTGGACCGCAACGATATGAAGATCAATCGGACCCATCCGCTCCAACAGCTCATTAATGAAGCTTCCCCGTGTAATCTCCTGCCACAGCGTTTGGCTTGACTGTCCGAGTACAATTTGTGTAATTTTGTTATCTTTTGCAGTCTCCACAATCACATCAACCGTTTTTTTGCCGTTACATTTGCGGATCACAAATTGTCCGCCAGCCTCCTTGGTCTGATGCTCCCAGCCAGACAAGTACTGCTGCTTCTCCCTGTTGTATTCATTCTCCCCGGATGCATCTACAGTGAGTACCATCAACGGGGCATTGAGCAACCTGGCCAATTGTCCTCCCCGCTGTATCAACCGCTGCCCGTGCGGCCCATAATGCACACACACCATGATGCTCTCATTGTTCATTTCCATTTCCATTTCAAACCCTCCACAGCAGTAAATTTATTCCAGGTAAAAAACACAAAAAGAGCCCGCTGTTGGCAGGCTCCTCCGGTTAACTCCGTATACAATTATTGCAATTATATAGTCATCGAAGGCGAAAGTAAAGGCAATTTGCGGTGAATACTCATGGAAGCCTCAGGGGAGCCTGTGTAAAAAGGAGGATTTCCCCATTAGCTACTGCTTCATTTTTATTTCTTCCCTTTGATTATCCCCGGTATAAATTCGCAATATGCACCCTCCTAGCACGAATGGGTGTAGCACATAAGGAAATAACTATGAAAAGGGGATCTTTTCGGTACAAGAATTTGATCGAGGGGGACTTATGATTATAAATATTTACTTTTATATTTTGATTGCATTCATATTACCTTAAGCGCATTTGTTTAAACGATGTTCCGAGCTGATAACGAAAACTCATAAAAATAAAAACAGTCCCGATGAAAATAAAAGTCTCATCGGGACTGAACATTAATTACTCAGAACTTAAATAAGTTGTATAAATATACATTTTAAATTAATCATGGAATTCAAGTCCGCTCTCACCCGCATCGGCTATACCCACAATTCCCACAAGTCTTACAGCCCTCAATATTAATCAGCGAGGCGCTGCCGCAGGAAGGGCAAAGATCCCGCGAAGCAGTAGCGTGGCTATGTGCGTCATGACCGCCGTGGCTATCGTTGGTAGCCGCCGCAGGAACCGTGGATTTCAGCTCGGCGTTCAGCGCCTCGTTGAAATCAAGCTCCAGCGTGGCTGCGATTGGCGCAGGAATATGATCGTCATGGGCGTTGTTCAGCACATGGGTCTCCAGGGCTTTGGCTACGGCGTCGGCGATGGACTCGACGCGGTTAGCGCCGAAGCCGATGGCGCCGGAGCCGCCGATGCCCTTGAGGTGCTTGATCAACAGGCCGACCTTCTCGCCGTGATCGCCGTAGCGCAGGAACAGCGAGCAGACGCGGCCCAGGGCTTCCGCCATGGCGAAGACGTCAGAGCCAGCCTTGCCGACATTCAGGAAAATTTCGGCCGGGATACCGTCAAGATCGTTAATTGTGATATAAGCCATGCCGAACGGCGTGTTGATCTTATAGGTCGCTCCGCGCAGAACCTGCGGGCGTTTCTTGTATTGCTTGTCTACTCCGCTGGACGCTGCCTGCGGAGCGGGCGCTGCTGCTACAGTTGCCGGAGCTGACGGAGCGGCTTCCGTTTCCTTAATCACCTCAGGCTTGGCAGCCGTTGCCGGTTCGTCCTTCTTGTCTTCCTTCTTCTTGGTCTCCAGCACCTGTACATCACGGCTGCCGTCACGATAGATGGTCACGCCTTTGCAGCCCAGATCGAAGGCCATTTCATACAGCTCGGCGGTCTCTTCCACGGTGAAGTCAGACGGGCAGTTCGCGGTCTTGGAGATGGAGCTGTCCACCCAGCGCTGAATGGCTGCCTGTGCACGGATATGATCCTTGGCGGACAGGTCCATCGAAGTGACGAAGTATTCCGGCAGCTCTTCTCCCGGATGGGCCTCCAGCCATTCCTGGGCGATAGGCACGAACTGCTCATCGTAGCCAAGACGGCTCTGACGGAAATATTTGAAGGCGAAATACGGTTCGATCCCGGTGGAGGTGCCGACCATGGTTCCCGTGCTGCCGGTAGGCGCCTGGGTGATCACAGTTACGTTACGCATACCATGCTTGCGGATCGACTCGCCCACTTCAGGATAGACCTCGGTGATATTGCGCATGAAGCCGCTCTGCAGGTATTTATCGGTGTCGAACGCCTGGAATGATCCCTTCTCGCCCGCAATCTCTGCGGAAGCCAGATAAGCCTCGCGGGCCATGAAGCCATAGAGCTTGTCCAGGAACTCCAGCGATTCCGGGCTGCCATAGCGGATATTCAGCTTGATCATCAGCTCAGCCAGACCCATGGTGCCGAGACCTACGCGGCGTTCGAGCTTCTGGTTGGCTTCATTTTCAGGGAAATGATACGGTGTCTTGTCGATAACATTATCCAGAAAACGCACGGAATAACGGGTCGTTGTCGCCAGATCTGCCCAGTCCACATCGTGGTTCTCCGCATCGTAGAACTTGGAAAGATTGACGGCGGACAGGTTGCACACGCCCCAGCCGGGCAGGCCTTGTTCACCGCACGGATTAGTACATATAATCCGATTGAAATAGTGGCTATTTGACATCTGATTATAATACTCCATGAAAACAACGCCCGGCTCTGCGGACTTCCAAGCCGATTCGATAATCGTATGCCAGATATCCCGTGCTCTGACCGTACGGTAAGGAATGACGCGGCGGTTATCTGCCTTCCATTTATCCAGATCGCCGTCCCAGAGGGTGTCGTAATCCGGGTCGGTGGTATCCGGGAAGACCAGCTCCCAGTCCAGGTCCTCTTTGACGGCCTTCATGAAGCTATTACTTACGCATACCGACAGGTTGGCGTTCGTGACCTGGCCCATCGTCTGCTTCACGGTAATGAAGTCCAGCACATCCGGGTGCCAGTCGTTGATCATCAGCATCAGCGCGCCGCGGCGGCTGCCGCCTTGTTCAATCAGTCCGGTGGTATAGCTGAACAGGCCGCCCCAGGATACGGAGCCGCTGGATGAACCATTCACCCCTCTGACAATAGCACGGCGCGGGCGCAGCGAGGACAGATTGATGCCTACCCCGCCGCCGCGGGCCATAATCTCGGTCATCTCGGAGAGTGTCTCCATGATGCCGCCCCGGCTGTCTTTGGGAGATGGAATCACATAGCAGTTGAACAGTGTAAGCTCCTCGCTCGCTCCGGCACCCGCCGCAATCCGGCCGCCCGGCACCAGCTTCCAGTCATCCAGAATCGAGCGGAATTTGCCTGTCCACTCCTCCTGAAGCTCAGGAGTCTTCTCTACAGAGGCCATCGCTCCCGCGAGACGGTCCCACATCTCCTCCGGCGTCTTCTCGATGTTCAGCGTCAGCTTCTCCACATCCGACTGCACCAGCTCGCCGCTGCGGGTTTTTACCGTTACCATCCGGCCTGTACGCTCTACAATCTCGCCAACCTCCTTGGTTGGGAACTTCGGATCATCCTTCGTCAGGACAAGTACTACATCGCCGACCTTGGCATTATTGCTGTCCGCGTCCTTCCAGGCATAACGGTCCAGGAATATTTTCTCGCTCAGACCCTCTAGACGCTTGTTGTGTTCCACTGTACTCAATAGCAAAACCTCCCAGGATATAATAGGTCATGCTTCCGGCGGCCGGGCAGCCGCAGCCTGCTTGTCCGGCGGAAGCTCCTCTTGTCAATAACAAACAGCCGAAAAAATCCGCATACCAGCTAAATTTCATGCTTTTGTAACAATATATGGTGTGCGTTAACTTTTAAACTATACCACATGTTGTGGATAGAGGTCTTTTTTGAAAAAGCAGCCCCAGGCAGGAATAACGGAAAAACAGGAAAAGAAAGGCTCATTTCCTCCCTCTTTCTCGTTTTTTTGCAGACACTGGAACTGAAAGCTTTCAAGGCGGATTACAGCGTTCCTCTGTGAATTCCATACCCCTCTGGTTATGAAATCTCTCTCAAACGAGCATACTACTGCTACGCATTTCGATATGAAACTGCGACGGAGGAGGCTGCAACATGACGCAATTATTCCGCAATTCCCCGCCCCAAGAGAAGGTAACTTCTGCGCCGCTGCTGCCTGTTCCTTTATCTTTTGAGCGTAACTGGCTGCATGATCTGGAATCGAGACTGGATAAAGGTGGACCGTGGGGCGACTGGCGGTTATCCCGCCTTGCCGTGCAGGGAGAGCAGTCGGGCCTCGTTACCAGCTTCGATGAGCTGCAGTGTATGAAGCATCTGTCCGGGCTGTCTCCGCTTCCCCATCAGCTGGATACGGCACACAAGGTGCTGTTCGAGATGTCGGGACGGGCGATTCTGGCCGATGAAGTCGGACTTGGCAAGACCATCGAAGCCGGGCTGGTGCTGAAGGAGTATCTGGTGCGCGGGCTGGTGGGCAAGGTTCTGATTCTGGTGCCGGCCTCGCTTGTCCTGCAATGGGTGCGGGAGCTGAATACGAAGTTCGGAATCTCTGCCGTAGCGCAAAAGAAAGCCTATTCCTGGGGCAATGACATTGTCGTCGCCTCGATGGATACGGCCAAGCGTGACCCGCATAAGGAAATGCTGCTGAGCCAGGAGTACGACATGCTGATTATCGACGAAGCCCATAAGCTGAAGAATAAGAAATCGACGAATTATCTGTTCGTCCAGCAGCTCCGCAAAAAGTACTGTCTGCTGCTCACCGCCACCCCCGTGCAGAATGATCTCGGCGAGCTGTTCAATCTGATCACGCTGCTGAAGCCGGGCCAGCTGGGGAATCAGGGCGATTTTGCTACCAATTTCGTGGTGGATAAGCGCCAGCCCAAGAACGAAGTCCAGCTTCGGGGCGAGCTGTCCAAGGTCATGATCCGCAACCGCAGGGGCGAAGGCCCGGTGAATTTCACCAAGCGCAAGGTGCGCAATATCCCCCTCACCCTCTCCGCTGAGGAGAAGGCGCTGTATGACGGCGTGACCGCTTTTGTCAAAGAACAGTATCAGGAAGCGGGCGGTAATCTCAGCAGTATGCTCTCCCTGGTCACCCTTCAGCGTGAGGTGTGCAGCAGCCGGGATGCGGTGTTCGTTACACTGGTGAATCTGATTAAGAAGCTGCCGGCCGATTCGCCGAAGCGTGAGCGGATGATGGGGCTGCTCCAGACGATCCGTACGGTCAAGACGAATACCAAGGCGGAGAAGACGATGGAGTTAATTCAGCAAATGAACGAGAAGGTGATCGTCTTCACCGAATACCGGGCCACGCAGGAGTATCTGCTTCAGTATTTCCGTGAGCATGGACTGCAATGTGTGACGTACTCCGGCGGGATGAACCGCGGCAAAAAGGACTGGATGATGGACCTCTTCCGCGGACGCGCCCAGGTGATGATTGCCACCGAAGCCGGCGGCGAAGGGATTAACCTGCAGTTCTGCCACCATATGATCAATTTCGATCTGCCCTGGAATCCAATGCGGGTCGAGCAGCGGATCGGCCGGGTCCACCGGCTCGGTCAGGAGAATGATGTGGTCATCTATAACCTCTCCACCGAAGGGACGATTGAAGAGCATATCCTCCACCTGCTGCATGAGAAAATCAACATGTTCGAGATGGTCATCGGCGGGCTGGATGTCATTCTGGAGCGCTTTGAGCAGAGGGGCTCGCTTGAGAAAAGCCTGTACAAAATCGTTCTTGAAGCGGGCAGCGACGAGGAGCTGCGCAGCGGGCTGGATACTATCGGCGATTCGCTCAGTGAATTGACCCACGCCAAGCTGGATGATAGCGGGGTGCCTAAGTGATGCTGACGCCTACAGAAGTGCGCAAGCAGGTCATGGATTATCTGGAAGCGACTGAATGCACCATATTGGAATCCTCACCGCTGCATGTGACGGTGAAGCTCTCCCCGCGCGCGGACCGGATGCTGACGGACCGCCCTTATTATTGGGGCTTCGTGGAGCGCACCGGCGTAGATCCCGAGACCCTCTCCTTCAGCTTCGTCTTCGACCCGCAGAAGTACGATGAACTGGCCGCGCAGGCCGCTGCGCCTGCGGCCCGCCCGCGTGGCGGGGCCAGCCGCCCGGCAGGGGCGGGGGCGCCGCCGGGGCTGGCCGGGGCGGCGGATGCCGAAGCTGCTGCGGAGCCGCTCGGCGCAGCGCAGGCGCCGGGAGCTGCGCTGCCGCCCGGGGTATCTGCTGCGCCGGAGGACAGCATCCTCGCGCGGTACTTCGGCATCGTTCCGGCGCTGCCGCGCCTCGGACCGGGCATGATCCGCCGCGAGGATGTGACCTACGGCAGCAAGCGCCTGCGGCAGATCTGGTCGGCGGCACGGGACGAAGGCCGGTGCCTCCAGCTGTTCGAGGACCCTGGCCTCAGGCAGCGGACCACGCTGTTCTCGGCCGCCTACGAGCCATGGCTGGCGGTCTGCTACAAGGTCGAGATGACCTGTGACCTGAAGCGGGAGGAGCTACATTTCATCGCGGTGTCGTTAACCTCCGGGCTGATCGTCCCGGACTTCGAGGCCCGGCTGGCCGGCAAGGAGCTGACGCCCCGGCTGCCGGAGAACATTCATGTCCAGCCGTTCGAGCTGGGGATTACGGACGGGGCCGACCGGCTGGAGGGATATCTGACCTCGAAGCTGGCGCTGCTGGATTACACCTGGGCGGAAGAAGCGCGCGAACGATTGGAGCTGGAGCTTAGCATCGTGGACATCTACTACGCGGAGCTGCTGAAGGAACCGGAAGAAGAGAAGCGCCTCGCCATCCTGGAGCAGTACAACCGCCGCCGCCAGGAGACCTCGTGGCAATATGAGCCGCAGATTGCAGTTTCTGCCGTAACATACGGATTGTTTCATCTGCGCAGCACATAGAATGCGACCTGGTCCGCTAAAAGCAGGCAAAAAAACAGCGAAACTCCCGCCGCCGGCCGCGACAGCAAGCAACAGCCTTTTCAAGGCTTGTCCCCTACAATGAACAGTAAGAAGCGTACATTCCCTCTAAACAGGAAAGGTGACTGAACCTATGAATATCACTGCGAGGCAGAAGAGCTTCCGGCGGCATGGCCGCCTGCTCCTCTGTCTGATTCTTGGACTGACTCTGTTGGCTGCCAGCGCCTCCTCTCCCCAGGCGCTAGCGTCACAATCCAGCCGACTGAGCGTGACGCAGGCCGTCACGCAGGAGGTGCTTCCGGGACTTGAGATGAAGCCGATTCCAGCGCCGGAAACGCTGCAGGCCTTCACCCGCCAGACGATTAGCCAGCTCTCGGCGGATGCTCCGTTTAAGGAATGGAAGGATGCCGGCACGGAGGTCTACCCTCTTGGTCCGGGAACGCGCAGCTGGCTGGTCAATGTGATGCACAGCGGTCAACGGATCGGCTATCTCATTATCTCCGCTGCGGATCAGGGCGGCTATCTGCTTAGCGAATACGGAGCCGGAACCGATGGTCTCCCTTACAGTATGACTGAACTGCGCCAGTATCTGGTGCAGCAAGGACTGATACCCTCTAATTCTTCAGGTGCCATCGGGGTTACGGCGCTCTATGCTCCAATGCTGCCTGTCTGGAAAATCACTACGGAGAACAGAACGTTGTATCTGAATGCTACCGTTCTGGAGACGCTGCCCTGGAGTCAGAGCCAGGCTGAGCATATTCTTAATGCTGCACCGGAAGCCTCAGCCATGCTGTCCTCCGGCCCGGGCCAGGCGCGCACTCCCCAGCCCGCCTTGCGGAGCGGCGGAGAGGATGACCCGTATGCCGATCTGCTGTGGCTGACCGCACCCGGGCTGAAGACGTTGAACGGAGCAAGCCTGAGCGCTCTGCTTCAGGAGCGGGGCAGTCTCGCCTTCCAGTCCCCGGGGCACAACGATACCCTGGGCGCGCCATTCATGATTACAGGCAGTCAGAGCTGGCTGAAGCCAGGCGCTTCCCGGGACCAAGGCAGCACTGAAGCCGCCGTAGTCTATGCCGCCGCCGGTCCCGGTGGCATCCGCTATCTCCCGCTTAGCGCCCTTCAGAAGGCAGGCATCTTCCACAAGCTGCCGGTGCAGCTGCCCGGGGGAGCCACGCTGGGCTCGGCTGTTCTGCCCGGCTCAAGCCGGTAGACTGGCACTGGCCAGAATTCCTGCTCCATACTGAAACAGCCTTCCCGGGTGCCGCCTGCACGACGCCACTTGGGAAGGCTGTTTGCTTATACACCTAAATTCTACTCAGCGTCCGCTTTCTCCGAATTCAGGTGCATTTATACACCTGATTTCCTCTCAACGCCCGCTCACTGCTGAAGCGCTACTCCTTACGCTCCCCTCCCCGGCTCCATTTGCTGCGCCACACGGACCAGGCGAGCGGCAGCGTGCCGAACCATTTTTCCGCCCACGGCTGCTTCTCTGCCTTCCGCCGGGCATGGACAGCGCGAGGGTTCTCAATGTAGACGACTACCTTTTCCGTAATATACTTCACCAGATCATCTCCGCCGGATGCCATCTCATACACCTCCCAGGTGAGTACCGGGGCGGGCTCCCGCCCCTTGACCTTATGCCTATAGTGTGCTCCAATCCTCCGATCTCTAAACCGGAATCCGAAGCTTCGTATAGGTTAGGCCGTTAAGGCACAATCTAACAAGACTACACCTGTATAAACCGTCATTAAGTACAAGTAGCTGTTGATTATTCCGGCAGGGAGGTTATTCACTTGAGACAGTCAGAAGCATTAGAGCCCCATACGGCTACACATTCCCATCATTCAAAAGAGCAGCCTGAGCTGAGATCCGGGCGGCGGCTTAAGCGGATCATAGCCGCAGCAAGCGTTCTGCTCATGTTAACGGCAGGAGACACCGCAGTGATTCACGCGGCTGCCCCCCGCACTAATCCGCAGGCAGAGCAGCCCGGACAGCGCCAGCATATGCTCGGCCATGACCAGCGGATCATTCTGATTGATGCCGGCCATGGGGGGATTGACGGCGGAACCTCCTACGGCAGCATTCTGGAGAAGGACATCACCCTCGCCATCTCACGCCGCCTCTTTCTCCTGCTGCGTGCAGATGGCTTCGATACGATTCTGAACCGGACTGGCGATTATGCGCCCAGCGATGAGAATCTGTGGCTGAGGAACAGATCCCGGCATTTACGCGATCTGGCCCAGCGCAAGGAGCTGGCAGAGACGCTTCCGGCCAATGTCGTAGTCAGCATCCACATTAACTGGGCAAAATCCCCGTCCAAGCATGGTCCGCTCGTTCTGTACCGCCAGGAAGGGCGCAGCTTTCTGCTGGCCCGGACCATTCAGGATCAGCTCAACCAGCTCTACGGGATGAAGAATGATCCTGTCCGGGGCAAGCCCTTTTACCTGCTCAACAAAATAACCGCCACAACGGTGATCGTTGAGGCGGGATTTGTCAGCAGTCCGGCTGACCGGGAGAAGCTCTGTACACCGAAGGGCCAGGAAGAGATCGCCGAAGCCATTGCGAACGGGATCGCTGCCTACCTTATGGAAGTGTAAGCCGGGAATTCCACTTCCATTCCTCACGGACCAGATCGGAGATGCCGACGAATTGCACCTTGTCCTTCAATCCGGCAATGCCGCTGCGGATGCCCGCGGCGGTCTCTTTGCCCTGGATGCCGACATGACCGATGGTGACGCAGAACTTCTGACTCAAGGCCCGCTCCTGCACAAGCTTCATCTGCTTCGCCACATGGCTTGCCGAATGTACATCATCAAGGAAAATATGATTCTCCACCGGCGGCATTCCCAGCTCCCGGGCCATCCGTCCCGCGACTGAACGGTAATTGGTATGGCTGTCTACGAAGAAAAGACCGCGCTCCTTGCAGACCTCCAGCACAATACCCATGACCCGTTCATCTCCGGTCACCTTGGAGCCCATGTGATTGTTGATTCCAATCGCATAAGGGACATTATCCAGCGCTGCCTCCACCCGCTGGCGGACCTCGACGTCATTCATGCTGGTCAGCACAGCCCCCGGTCCCAGCCATTCCGGCTTGCCCTGGCGCGGCTCCATCGGCAGATGGACCAGCACATCGAAGCCCAGCTCATGGGCGCGCCGGGCATCCTGCTCGCTGGAGCGCAGGAACGGCATGACTGCGACGGTGATTTTGACGGGCAGCTTGAACATTTCCTCTGTCCCGCGCATGCTGTTGCCGAAATCATCGATAATGACCGCCACACGGCTGAGCGATGGTTGCTGCTGATTCCCAGCTGTCCGGTTGCCCGATACGCTGCTCCCTCTGCTATCCGCAGGTGCGGGTGCTGAAAGTGCCGTGTCTGCCTGTGCAGCAGACACGGCAAGCGGGGCTGACGGGATTAGCGCCGCTGACATAATCACAGCTGCGGCCAAGGGATATAGAAGGACACGCTTTGCTCTGTGGTTGCTTGTATTCATACTGGAACACCTCCTTCGTGATTGAACAATTGTACTCATTGTTTGGCTCACGAAGGGTAAATATGTACGGAGCGCTTACGCAATTATTAACAATGGGATGCGGATACGGCACGGGCGGCCTGTCAGCATTTAATCCCTCCGCTTCGCATTAACCCTCACTCTTTAGCTTTGGCTTTACGTCCTCTTGGCATCTGCTTGCGGTCTCCGGTCAGCTCGCAGGTCTGCGGGCCCAGATTTCCCTGCTCTATTTTGACATCAATGAAATCAACAATCTGCTGCAGCGATGCGATCTGCTCGATAATCTTCTGCCGGTGATTCAGAATCATCACGTGGAGCTCAGGATACTGAGACAGGTCTGCATCCAGAGACAAATCCAGATAGGGCCGCATGTCGTCCAGCGACATTCCTGTTTTTTTGAGGCATGTCACCAGCAACATCCGGTTCAGGTCCAAATCGCTATAGATGCGGTGGCTGTTCCCTTTTCGCTTCGCCCGGGGCAGCAGCCCGATCTTCTCGTAATACCTTATCGTATCCTCAGACATACCCGTCCGCTCCGCCGTTTCCTTAATCGAATATCCCTGCTGGAGATCTGCTTCCGCCAGACTCATAGAATCACTCCGTTTCACTGGTCTAATGGTGCCTTCGTTCTATTATATTACTTGGAGCTGACTCCAAGTCAATGACACATTTTATCGCTTGACTTGGACTTGGCTCCAAGTTATACAATGAGCACCATTCACCACTTTCCATGTAAAGGAGTAACCAATATGAGACGATCACATCCCCCGCGCACCGCGCTGATTACCGGAGCCAATCACGGCATCGGGCTGGCCCTGACCCATAGACTTCTGAACGAAGGCTGGGAGGTTATTTCGCTGATCCGCTCTGCTTTTGCTGAAGATGATCCGCTTATCGGGCAGGCGCTCAGCAGCAGACAGCTGCGAATTTATAAGGCGGATTTAAGCGATTTTGGCCAATTGCGGAGTGCATTGCAGGACATTAACCGCCACGAAGCGTATATTGACGTCCTGTTCAACAATGCCGGGGGCAGCTTTCCCGAATTATTCTTGTCCAAGCAAGGACGCGAGCTGCATTATGAGCTGCAGACGGTGGTCCCGTATATCATTACGATGGAGCTGAAGCTGCTCCTGCTGAAAGGTACACTTCACACAGTCGTGAATACGTCCTCCAACGCTTTTATGATGAAGCGCAGCTTCGACCCGGCTTCGCTGGAGCGCCCGGCGAAATTTCAGATGCTGACTGGCCCGTATGCCGACACCAAGCGGGCCATGTCCTTGTGGACGGAGGCGGTGGCCTCTGAGCTTGCAGCAGAAGGCATCCTTATCCGCAGCGCGGATCCCGGAGGCAATAACACCCTTCGCAGCGGCAAAAAATCAGGCATCCCCTTCTGGCTGCGGCCGATTACGCGCATGTTTTTCCCGGCGCCAGCCCACGGCGCAGGCTTGCTGTATCAGGCGGCCCTCTGCGAACACAGCGACAGGTCCGGGGTGTTCCTGCACAAGAACCGGGTCACCCCGCTCAAATTCTCTGAGCACGGCAGCACCATTCTGAAGAACGTGCACTCCATATATGAGCGGGAATTCGTTCAGACGGACAGCGCACAGTAACGGCCTCTGCCTGCAGCCATTGCGGGTATCCGGCACGAAATCAAGCCACAGCCCCTCCATCCGGAGAGCTGTGGCTTACATGCGCTGCATTATTTTGTAACTGTAAACTATTGTTCCTGTGGCAGCTCCGCCATCCGCCCGAAAGCCCGCAGCAACCGCAGGTTCTCAATGACAATATGCGCCTTCCACCAGTTCTCACTGACGGCAAATTCCCGTTCATACCCCGCCCAGCCCCAGGTCAGGTCCCAGATTCCTTCGGAGTTCCGGGTCTCCAGCAGATAATCCAGCTCCTGATGCAGCAGCCCGCCAAGCTCTGCATATTCAGGGCTATGCGGCGAATGGATGAACACAGACGGCCTGCAGCTATACCCGTTCCATCCACCCGCATCCCGGCTGATTAACTGCACACTCTGCACCTTGAGCGCTTCTCTTAGTGCAGCGTAAGGGAACTCCTCCTGCAATTCTGCCCAAGCGATACATTCCAGCAGGGTGGCCACGCATTTCAACGGATGCATCTCAATCACAGGGTCATGCAGGAAAAGCTCCGTCAGCTCACGGGCAATCCCCAGTCCGGTGGCATACAGCCCGCTATCCTTGGGAGTAGCCTTCAGAATGAATCCGGCCAGAATAGCTGTCGGGTTATACATACTGTGGGAAGTACTGTCCGAGCTTGTATGCCACCAGGGGGCATGAGGATAATCGTTATTGGAAGCTACGACATTCTTCCATGTGCGGCCATCCATATCCACACCGCTGTCCAGGTATTTCAGAATTCCCTGCACCAGCGGATGCCCGTTATCTGCAAATTCCAGCTCCAGCAGCCTCTCTACCGCCGTAGCGGTCTGGATGGGCGTGGAATTCGGATTCCACGCGTCCGCTTCCAGGGCATGGCCGAAGCCCCCATCCTCATTCTGATAGGCGGACAGCGCTTCCAGTACCGGCGCAGACCCGCCGCCCTCAAAGTGAAATCTCCATCGCGCCAGGTCCAGCGGACGGGCATTGCGGTACATCCAGCGCCTGATTCCCTCATACTCCTCCAGCAGCAGCTTCATATACACTCTCCTTATATTCTTATATTGTTATCTTTCCTACTATTCTAAGAGTTTTCCAGTATAATACAAGGGAAATTCCTGCTTGAATTTTCCCTGCCTCAGATCCAACTAATCCCGGTATGTTACAATAAAAAATACCCCGGCGGACTAAAGGATATTATAACGGGTATACATATATATGGAACGATTTGGCTACCACGTCAGTCTATCCGGGAATTCATGAAGGAGGGTCTTATGAACAGCACTTCCGGCAGTACAAGAGGCACTTTCAAGTTCATCAAGCAGCTATGGGTGAAAATCAACGACGATGATGTCCAGGGCATCGCTGCGCAGCTGACCTATTATTTAATCCTGTCTTTGTTTCCTTTTCTGATCTTCATTATGACCTTGATCGGGTATGCCAATATCTCCCTGGAGAAAAATATAGGGCAGCTGGAGCAGATCATGCCCGCCGAAGCCATCTCTATCATAGAAGAGATTCTGCAGGATGTATCCGCCGGACGCAGCCAGACGCTGTTATCCTTCGGGATGCTGGCTACCCTGTGGGCCGCCTCCAAAGGGATCAATGCCATCATCAAGGGGCTCAACCGTGCCTACGAGATTGACGAGAGCAGAGTGTTCTGGAAAATCCGGGGGATCGCCCTGCTCGCTACCTTGACGATCGGGTTCGTCGTACTGCTCAGCATTCTGCTATTGGTCCTTGGCAGCTGGCTCAAGACGCAAGTCTTCCTGCTGGTTGATCTTCCCTATGGATTCCAAAAGCTCTGGGATCTGCTCCAATACGCGATTCCGCTGCTCGTGATGTTCATCGTTTTCACCCTGCTGTACTGGATCGCTCCCAGCCGGAGATTGGCGCTGCGAGAGGTGATGCCTGGGGCGTTGTTCACCACCATCGGCTGGATTACGACCTCGATTCTATTCTCGGTATACGTCAATCAATTCAGTGATTTTTCCAAAACCTACGGCAGTCTCGGGGGTGTAACCGTGCTGCTAATCTGGCTATATATCAGCTCTTTTATCATCCTGGCCGGAGGAGAGATCAATGCGGTCCTGCTGAACCGCAAGGTGAAAAGTATGCCCTTCAGCTCCTTCAAAGGACAAAAGCTCCCATGAACCCCTCACTGATTGACGCCATTACCAAAAGCCCGCTCCGCACCTCCTTCTATCATTTCACCCGGGCAGTGAATCTGCCCGCCATGGCTGCCTTTGACACCATCTATTCCTCTGCCGTGCTGAGTCCCGCCCATGCAGCCGGAGAGCGGCGGGCTGTCGCGCACCGGGTAAGCTACGCCGGGCAAGCCGCGATTCTGAATGCCCATCTGCGCATTACCCCCGAAGCCATGGACCCAGGCACAACGGCGGAGGAATTCCGCCGCTGCCTGGACCGCCATGTGTTCCTGTGGCCGACCTGGCGCGATTGCCTCGCAATGGCTGCAATGTATTCGCGCAGAGAGCCGGGCGAGGTCTTCGCTGTGCTGAAGCTTGATGCCCGCAGAGTTCTGGCTGATCACTACGCCCGCATCAGACTGTCCAAATACGATTCCGGCAGCTCCCCAAGGTTCCCGCACCGCATGTCATACCGCAAGAGCTGCGCCATGCTGCTCCCTCTCACCGAATTCATGTCCTCCACCGGACAAGCTATCCCCGTCAAGCCGTCCGAGATTAAGGAGGTGCTGGCCCAGGACAAGCTGGCCCCGCTCAGCCAATATCTGCAGACGGTCTACTGTTCACAGCCCCTGCTTGTGCCTGAGATTTGGCAGCCCAAGTGTCAGCCTCTGCTTCTTTCGCCAATGTAGATCTGCTACCTCATCTCGCTCACCTAAGGTTGAATTATATGTCGCATCGTGATATAGTCACACTATGACATAGTCACAGCATGACATATTTTCTTAGCCATGACTTGGCACAACGAATTGACGAAGCAGGTGAACGCGATGTCCGCAGCACAAAAGGTTCTAAAAAAGTACGTCCCCATGACCGAAACGGCCTTCTATATTCTGTTATCCTTAACCAAGCCGCGCCACGGATACGGAATCATCAAGCATGTGGATGATCTGTCGGAAGGACGGCTGCGGCTGGGCTCCGGTACGGTGTATGGAACCTTGACCAAGATGAATAAGGATGGGCTAATTACCGTATTTGCCGATGAAGAGAGAAAGACGGTGTACGAGGTGTCTGAGCTGGGGAAGGAAGTCATGCGCGCAGAAATCGGCAGATTAAAGGAACTTCACCGCAACGCCGTCACCAGTGAGGAGGAATTTCAATGAGAACTGTATTTCGGCCCTTTTGGAGCTACGATCTGCCGGGGACAGAAGCCTGGTTGGCCGATATGGCCGGCAAGGGATGGCTAATCGAGGAGTGGAACTTGCTGCTGAGGCGCTTTACCTTCAGGAAGGGTGAGCCTATCCGCTTGACGTATCAGATTGCTTACGGGCCGTCCTCCCGCTCCCCGATCGCTTCCTCCCTCGCCGCTGAGGGATGGGGCAAGCGGCTCCAGCAAGGAAAGTGGTGCCTCTTCGAGAACACTCAGCCGTCGGGACAGATTAAGGTCTATCCTTCCCGCAAGGATATCCTGCGGCAGAACCGCATCATCTCCTATGTTTTCACGGGAATTCTAGTGTATTTGCTGCTCATAGCACTTATTCCACTGCTTGTACTAGGGCTCACCTTCAATCAGGACACTCCAGTCCGCATTCAGCCAAGTCCGATGTGGGCTGTTACCTGGACCGCAGCAGCGGGAGCCCTGGCCCTGCTGGTACTTGCCATTTATTCGCTTATCAAGCTCCGGGCAGCCAACAGGGAACTTCTTCAAGGGCACACGAACATGAAGAAGCCTCCCGCAACGCCTAAGCCCGCCGGCACTACGATGGCGCGGATGAAGTTAGGCTGGATGTATGCCCCTGACCGGCTGGAGCAATGGCTGGAGGAGCAGGAGCTGGATGGCTGGAAACTCTATAAAGTAGGCTTCGGAGGAACATTGTTCCATTTCAGCAAGGGCCGTCCGCGCCGTATGAAATATCACGCTGACTATCAGGTCGTTGCGGGTGAAGGGTATTTCGAGCTGCATCAGGAGGCAGGCTGGACCAGACTCTACAGTTCTCCCTTCTCTCTGCAGAAATGGACCCTGTGGAGCCGGGAGAACCCGGAGCATGCCGAATACCCGGAGCTCTACAGCGATCCGTTACACCGCCTGAAGCACGCACGTAAAATCGCCATCAGCTATACCCTGCTGTTCCTGCCCATGATCCTGCTCTACAGCCTGAATGTGTCGGCCTTCATAGATAGCATCCTGCGGGATGAATTTACCACTTCCCAGGCGTGGAACACTTCAATTATGTTCCTTTCCATTCTGCTCTTCGGCTCGTTCGCGGGCAGAACCTGGCTATATTACCGGCGGCTCAAGCAGCAATAGGATTTCTTATATTTTAACAAAAAGGCGTATCCCGGAAGTCCTCTCCATAGAGCGGAACTTTCGGATACGCCTCTTTAATCTTGTGTACATTTAGAAGAATTGCGGGTATTGCTTCGACATGCTCTGGACCCGGTCCAGCAGCGTATTGGAATGCTCCATCACGACCTTGCGCATCCCTTCCACATCCCGCTTGCGGGTAGCCGCCACCATCTTCACATGCTTATCGATATCGGATGCCTGGACCCCCTCCATCTTCCCGTAGAGCAGACGGATACGGTTATAATGGGACGCTACCTCTTCGATGGTGAACCAGGACAATTCTTCTCCGGCCGTCTGGAAGATCAGCTGATGGAACCGGTTATCCTTAATATAGAACTCTCTGAAATATTTCTTGTCCATATATTTCTTCTGCTTATTAATCAGTTCTTGCATCGTATCTGCTACCAGCTCGCTGCACTTGCGGATGAATTCATCGATCACCGCAGATTCAAGCGAGGTCCGGATGAACCACTCCTCACGGACCCGTTGCAGATCGATCTTCGAGACTACCGTTTTGCGCTGAGGATATATTTCTACCAGTCCTGACTGTTGAAGGCGGACGACAGCTTCCCGCACCGGCGTCCGGCTGACGCCATAGCGTTCGGACAGCTTCTGCACACTGACATCCATTCCTGGCTCGAGCGTCATATTCATGATGTCTTCTTTTATTCTATTATAAGTTACATCATTCAGTGAATTACTGTTATTCATAATCTTCAACGGCTTCCCTACACCTTCCCTGAACTCACTCCTAGTACATCACGGGTTATTGTCTCCGCACTGGCCGGGTCGTAGGCATAATACAACAGAACATCCAGAATAAACGGCGAGTACCGCAGTCTGTTCAGCTCCTGTGTAAAAGCCATGGCTCCAACTTCACTTAAGGTGCGTATTGTAGAATAATTCTTCAGGCCCAGCAGCTTCCATAGCAGAATGCGCTCGGTCCGGGTGTATATTTCCTGTGCAAACCGGTCTTCTACAAAATGATAAATTTCGTGGCCAAGGATAGTATTCATTATACCAGCTTGCGGAAAAAGTTCAACTAGACCAGGACCCGCCTCCCGCACCTGCTCCGCCGCTCTGCGCAAGGGTTCTTCCATGATTTCGATCCGGTCCGGAGGGGTATAGGAGGCGAACAGCACACGCTTGCCGGTCATGAGCGCATCCTTGAATTCCAGCTTCAGGTTCATCCGCCCGGCAAGTACCCGGATATCACGGGTTCCATATTCCAGTATCATCCGCTGTGCATATTCTATGCCGCAGGCTCTGGCCTGCTTCAGCATCTCCCGCTTCGTCTCCGGCGGAATACGCCGGTTCAGGATGTCTCTCCTGAAGGCATACATTCCCCAAGCCTCATCGTCAACCTCGAGTAATGGATACAGCAGCTCTCCCAGCTTCGTCTGTACTTGCATACGTCCTCCTGTCTATACGCTCTTCCGCGCGGCAATTAGCTCTGCTTGATATTGGCCGCCACGACAATAACCTCCGTGTCCGGCTCGAACGTGGATACCTCGATGTCCATCAGCAACTCTAGCTGTTCGAAGTCAGAGGCTGTAAAGTCCATCACCCGCGCGCCGATACACAGGTAAAAGTCAGGTCTTGCAATCAGCTCCGTCTGATACACAGCCATTGCCTCCCACAACTGCTTCACTGCACTCAGATAGTCCCCGGCTGTTGTCTTCAACGCCATAGCCCGGCCTCTCTGCACTTTGATGAAGCCTTTGGTATCCAGGATGCGGACTGCCCCGGCTTCACCGGCTTTATCCATCTTTTCGCCGAAAATACTGACATATCTAGTCTTCTGCAGCAGCTCCGTCCGCTCTACAGGGATGCGCATATCCTGGGCAGCCAGCTCCCGCAGCTCCGCCTCATCACATTCCTTCAGCAGCTCAGTCGTCTTCACCTCGGTGGAACCGGTAGCAATCGCTGTCACCTTGGAGGTCTGCGGATCAATATCGATATGAATCTCGATGCTCTCCGGTGTCGCTCCGCTCTGAATGGCCTTGTTCAAGGCTTCCATCTTCAGGGCGGCAATCACTTCCTTGGACGGCGACGGAATAATCCGCTCGACCACGTCCCGGACCATCGACAAGGCGACACCTATCGAAGAGATAACCTCGGCATTCTCGGGAATGCTGTATTTCAGGCCCATTTTCTCCGAAAAATAGACAATCAGCGAAGCCGCTCCGCCGCCCACGCCGACGAGGGAGATCTGATCCTTCTCCAGCTTGTATTTCTCAGCCAGTGCCAGAATGATCGGCTCGATCTTGGCATAGGCCTTCTCCATAATCTGCTTGGCGATATCCTCTACCGTCGTTCCGCAGTATTCCGCCAGTGCCTGTATCGCCCTTCTGGCCGCTTCCACATTCCCGTAGGAAAAGTGCTCCGGCTTCACCAGTCCCAGCACATTCGCCGCGCAGGAGTTCGTGATCGTCACCCGCTCCCCGTTCTCCAGCCGGATGGCCACATAATCAGCAGGATCACCCGGCTTCGGAGAAAAGAATTCGACCTGCGCTCCCTTGATCTGATCCGGATCGGTGAATACCGAATAATCCAGACCGCCGATATGCGCCGATCTGGGTCCGACATCGACCACTCCGCTCTTGTTCGCCCGGATCATGGACCCGCCGGCCACGCCGAGCACCCGTACATCCAGGGAATTGACATAGGTCGGATGACCGCCGACGATGGAATAGTCGATGGCCGGGCGGCCGTTTTTGATCACACCGATATTGGTAGTCGTGCCGCCGACCTCGAAGTACACCCCGTTCGACGCTCTCAGATACATCAGTGAGCCCATGACTGAAGCCGCCGGTCCCGACAGCATCGTCAACACAGGCCGTTTCTTCATCTCACTGATCTCCATGACGCCGCCGTCGCCTCTCATAATCATCAGCGGAACATGGACCCCGGCCTCCCGCACAGACTTCTCTGTGGAATTGGCGGTATCCAGCATCTTCGGCAGAATACTTGCATTAATCGCCGCCGTCCGGGTTCTGCGGGTCAGCCCGTATAATTTGGTGATGTCGGAGGCCATGGTGGTCGGCATGCCTTTTTTCTCTGCTTCTATATAGACCAGTTCCTCGGGCCGCCCGTTATCTACGCCAAAAGCCATCGAAGGCACAATCACCTGTGCCCCCTGCTGCTTTAATTCGTCAATCACCGTCAGCACGGAGGCTTCGGACATTTTTTTAATATTAAGAAAGCTATTGTAGATCTTGATCTCCTTGCCGTTGCCCAGGTCGATATTCTGAAGCCGCGTCTGACGCTTGGCGAGCCAGCCTTCCAGACCGCCCTTCGCCAGGCCGATGATGCCCACCTGGGCAATATCGCCCTCGATCAGCGCATTCGTTGCCTGCGTGGTACTGTGGGCCACGAACACTACATCCTCCGGACGGATATTGTTCTCCTCCAGGCAATTCATGAAGCATTTCACCACACCTGCGGCTACGCCTGTGGCATGATCATGCGTCGTCTTCACGGACGATTTGCCGATAATCTCATGTGTCGCGTTGTCAATCGCAACTGCTTTGGTATGGGTTCCCCCTACATCGATCCCCATTCTAACCATTGTACTCATATGATTTCTCCGTTTCTCTTCATTAATATTGTGCTACACCAGATTGCCGTACATGAAGAACACAACCGCACACAGAATAATCCCGATGATCCAGCCGGTAGGAATCGACATCTTCATATATTCCTTGGCCGGAACCTTCGTATAGCCGAAGCCCCAGGCCACCCAGGACTGTGTAACGTCCAAATGCTGCGGTGCTACTGTAGTAATGGCGAACAGCGGATAGAGGAATTGTACCGGCCAGGCAGCGGTTGCCACCACGACAGCCAGGATGGCAGAACCCGAACCGACAAGATTCATCGGGCCGCGGAAGAAGCCGAGCGGTGTCAGAATGGCGAAGACAATACACAAGAGCAGCGCGGTCTGGGGCATTGCGCCGTCCAGCAGGGTTTTGAAATAAGGGGATGCATAGGTAGCAGCATTATTGAACATCGACAGCGTAAGCAGGAACCCGATCATCGGCGCTACATCTATGGCTCCGTCCGCGAACTGCTTCGACAGCATTCTGCAAACGCTTGCAAAACCGCCCTTCAGCTTACCGCAGGTCAACAGGGCGAACAAGGCGGCGAAGATAAATCCAAAAATGATCGGAACCTTGAGCACCACCACACCTACTACTGGCAGAATGATCGAGATCCAGGAGATAGCAGGTGCATCTACAGTAGCTCCGCTATCCGGTGTTGCCGCCCAGGCCCGGGAGAGCTTCCGGTTCATCATCACATTAGATACCACCAGAACCACGATCAAGGATACAGCCATTGCAATCATGCCGAATTTGAAATATGTATTGTAGTCGTAGCTGGCATAACTCTCATTGGCTGTTGCAAAAATCGCCTGATATTGCTTAAAGTTCACAATGTTCCCGAAGATCCCCGCCATGATTGAGCCCATGAAGGAGAACAGGGCAATCGGTGAAGGAATCCCGAGCGACAGCATGATCGGCAGCACGATGACCGCAATGGAGATTACCGGGCCGATACCGGTCATGGATGTGAAGATTACAGCGGTAACGATACACAGCAGAGACATGGTGATTCTGGGTTTGTCTCCCCCAAGCTCTACAACCTTACGAATCAGAGTAGCGGCAATCCCGGTGTCGATCAGGACTCTTCCGAAGAAGGCGCCGAAGAAAATATTAACCAGGATCGCCTTCCCGTAATTCTCCGGCCCTGTCTGGAATACGTTGGTAAGGACATCAATGAAAGTCTTGCCCTCCATCACGGAGGTAGGATGAATGCTATTTCCGATCAGGGCAATCGAGGTCCACAGCACCGACATGACGAAGAAGCCAACCATGAGGTTATACCCCTTGACGCAATACCACACCAATCCAAAAAACGATAAGACCATAATGAAACCGATTACAACATTAGCCACATCCACAAAATAACCTCCTGAAGTAGGATAAATGAGTTAACATGCTAACATGCTATTCATGTATACTGACATGTTAGTTTGCCACGTGAAAATATTAACATGATCAATCTTCAGGCGTCAATACCCTTCTGCACGTTATTTCAGGGGATTTTGAGAGGGCTGTACACAGCAAAAAAAACAGAGGCTGCAGGTGATTACCATCCTGTGCCTCTGTTGATTCCCATATACCTCTTTAGTTATCATTCTTCAACACCTGGTCACGATACCGCTGAAATTGCTCCCAGGATTGCTCCGCTTGCTCAGGCTGCTCAAAATCGATATAGCCGGAATCCGATGTATCCAGCGCATAAGCCTCCAGTGTCTCACAGACCAGCCGGATCGTCTCCATCACCGTTCCCCCGCCCCGGACATGCAGCATGATGGAATTCACAAGCTCCTCATCACCTGTGTTGAACTCGATCGAATACCCCTCGCCCTCAAGGAAGCCCCAAGCCTTATCCCGGTAATCCAGGTTCGGTATACGGCGGGTCAGCTTCTCAATGATTTCATCACGTTGTCCCAGGGGAGGCACTGGGGGCTGCTCCTCCTCCGGCGCTTCAAAATCGTACTTCTCTTTCATGATAAATACATCCCAGCTCATCATTGCTCACTCCTTGGTTAAGATTGAGGCAGAATTAGTAGTACAGACTGCAGCGATGTAATACATTTAACCCTTTTTTGCAGGTTTTAATTGCTCAGATTACAATGATCCGGTATCAGCTGTTCTGCATAGATAAAAATTTCGTCAGATCCTGCTCCAGCTGCACAACCTCCTGGTTCGCAGCATTCGCATAATCCGGCAGCAGCATATCTTTAACCATTTTCGTGCGTAGCCAAGCAATGAAGAGAACATCCAGTATGAAGCTTGGGAGCTTTGGGACTATTGTAAAAAGTGGCGGATCAACGGCAACACCCGCTTGTTTTATTTTCCTGAGGTACGCTTTGAGAGTAACTGTTATTTGACGTGCCGTCTTTCGGGTTCGGGCCGGATCTGCGTTTCCGCCGTACAAACTGCCCAGCAGAGCAATGTCGGATACGGAATGGGTGATTAGAAACGCCTGCATATCCTTTTTGATAACGTAAGGAAGCTTGGCGGCTTGAAATACTTGTGCGAGCTTTAAGACGCGCTGCGTCACTGCGCCGTTCACTTCGCCAAATGAGGTGGCCACTAGAAACTTGGGCATGAACCGGGCGTACAGGACCCCATCTTTAATCTGTCCGCCGAAGCCGGGAAAAGCCGGCAGGAGCCGATCCCCGACAATCCTCCGCCACGAAGAAAATCCAATGGAGCTATTGGTCATCGTAACAATATTCGGGCTTTGATTATCCTTAAGCGCCAACAACGCTGACTCGGCGCGGTCATAACGGACGGTAACGAAAATAAAATCGTATATATCGTCATTTTCGAGCGTATCCATGACCTTCACCGGAATCGTTCTGACTGACCCTTTGTCATGATATTGCAGACCTTTTTCTTGTAAAGATCTGAATCTGTCCGAACGTGCAAACAGGCTAACGTCAAACCCGGCTTCCATAAGCTTCATTGCATAGATGCTTCCGATCACACCTGCACCGAAAATTAAAATTCTTTCTTGCTTTGCTGACATCTTACCACCCCGCCGATTCATATTTCCGTATGGTCATCCAACAACATGTTGTATGATGTGATCATAAAACTTTAGGATTCCTTGATCAATCATCAATTTTTTAATATCTGTAGGATGATATCTTATACACCAGCAGGAGGGACACATGAAAAAACAACCTGACGACGGCCCTTTCTTTATTTCGTCTTTGGCTCCAAAGAGATAAGGATCTACCCCCAGAAGAATTCACCAAGTTAGCGGAGAATTTATATTCAAGAGGAATTACGACTTATACTAAAGAATGAGGATGCCGCACCAGCGAAGAAGGGAAGGAAAATAAACACAACAAAGGCCCGTCCACTCCCACAAGGGTAAATGAACGGGCCTTTATAATCTGCGATGCGGTCAAGAGGACTCGAACCTCCACGATATTGCTACCACTGGCACCTGAAGCCAGCGCGTCTGCCAATTCCGCCATGACCGCATATTCAGTTGACTTGCTTTCGCAGTCACAAGATAGATCTTACCATGCCGGAATTATGGAGTCAAGTTTATTTTATTGTAAATTGCTATCCATAAATTGCAAGTAAAATATTGCTTTTATTTGCGGAATCGGTGTATAATGAGAACAAAGGTTCGCATACTATAAATGAGGTGATTTATAATGGCGATTACCAAGAGACACCCCCTAACTACACCAACCATCCCTGAGAATATAACCAAAGATGAATTGTCCCTGGTCAGAAGCTATCTGCTGCTAACGTTTATTCATAAAGTATTTGAACGGGACTGCCGTGCCATCGGCAAGAGCGGTCTGTTCAAGACTCCCCAGCTCTACATGGAGCTGGTATCCAGCGCTACCAAGAAGACATCCCTGATGCTGCAGGAGGTTACCCGCGAGCTTACCTCCCATCAGCTGAAGATCAATACCGTCCGCCAGGACCAGCGCGGAGTTACCGCCGAGTATAACTGCCGGGGCTATGTCGGCGAGATCCATATTCTATGGCCCGGCTTCCGTAATGAAATGATGCAGCGCATGCGTGCCTACCTCGGACTGGGTGCCGAGCTTGCCTCCGTCCTTCCCCGGGAAGAACAAGCCGAACAGTTGGCGATGTCCATCTAAGCCGCATCTTGTAATGGATTGTATTACTGACATAAGAGCCTCGTCCTATTCTGGACGAGGCTCTTGGTGCGGGTACAGATCAATATATGATACGTTGACGGGGAGTGGTTTGATTAGACTTTGTCGTCTGGAGTACAGGCACAGGTAGCTCCACGCGAGCAATTGTAATTGGTTTTTCGATTACATTTGGAGCAGGTACCTTCGCGCGAGCAATTGTAATCGGTTTTTTGATTACATTTGGACCAGGTACCTCCACGCGAGCAATTGTAATCGGTTTTTCGATTACATTTGGAGCAGGTAGCTCCACGCGAGTAATTATAATCGGTTTTTCGACTATATTTGGACCAGGTAGCTCCACGCGAGCAATTGTAATTGGTTTTTCGCATACATTTGGCTCAGGTGCCTTCATGTGAGCTATTGTGTTCGGTTTTTGTGACGCCTAACCTTACTTTAGAACCTTCTCCAGCTGCTTCGATCCTGCCTCCGGGAACAGCTTGGCCGTATGCTCCATAATCCGCTCCCTGGATGACACTGGCTGATCATTGTAACGCGAAGTCACATAATCTGCTCCAAATACATACTCGCTCACGGCATAACGCCCGATTCCCCAGCCGTAGGGACGGCCATGCTTGTCCTGCTTATACTCGAATTTGCTGGCTGTAATGTAGGTCTGCATCTGGAGCAGCGTCATGGCTGTGTCGAAGCCTTTCGCACCTTTGGCCGCGAAGCCGGACAGCCCTTTAAGATCACTGGAGAGCAGCCCCGCCTCATGCCCCAGCAGCACATCCATGATTCGTTTGCTGGCCATGGAGGCCAGTCCGTCATCATATCTGGCATCGAAATCATAACCGTCCCGGCGGTAATTGGCGAAGTCCGGGTACCATTCTCTGCTGATGAACCCGGCCTTCTTGTTAAAAAGCTTCGCATAAGCGATCTCGCCCCCGGCCGCAATCTCCTCGCGCCACTCCCACGGCCCTTCTACCCCCTTCACGAACCAGTAGCCCGCAGGAGTGCATTCCTCCAGAGAGAAGCCTGCGATCTCGCAGCGGAACATGGGCAGGTAACCGATCTCCCGCACCAGCGCGGCCAGTTCCCCGGCATTCTTAATAACGGGCAGCTTCATGATTGCCCTCCAGGGTGGTAGGTCCAGCCCTCATCTCCGTGATAAATCATCTGCTTGCCCATCCCGCCATCGATTGTAATATTCTCGCCCGTTATGAATCCCGCAGCCTCACTGCACAAGAACAGCACCATGCCTGCGATATCCGCCGGAGTTCCTACCCTTCCCGCAGGATGCTGCAGGCGATCCGGCTCTGTATGAACCGGCTCTGCCGATTCCTCTGTACCGTGATAAGCGGTGGTATCAATCCAACCCGGGCTGATTGCATTAACCCGCACTTTGCCGCTAAGACTTACACTAAGGGCGTGGGTCAATGCGCCGATCCCGCCTTTGGCCGCTGTATAACTCTCGGTATCCGGCTGAGACATCCGCTCCCGGCTGGAGGAGATATTCACAATAGAGGCTCCTTGGGCAAAATGAGGCTTAAGCCGCAGCGTCAGGTAATAAGGCGCCGTCACTCCAATCCGCTGCACATACTCGAAATCCTCATAGCTGCATTCTGATTGCAGCCCTTTACGGCTGATACAGGCATTGTTAATCAGGTAATCCACCTGTCCGTAGCGGCTGATTACCTGTGAGATGAAATCATCCAGCACCGGCTGTTCCGCAATGTCTCCCTGATAAAAGAACAGACGCTCTCTTCCATACTTGGCCTCCAGCCAGCGTCCGGCAGCAAGATCCGTATCGATGCAGGCAACCACTGCTCCGGCCTTCAGTAATTCCTCGGTGAGGCAGCGTCCGATTCCGCCTGCACCTCCGGTAACGATCGCTATTTTATGATGATGACTCATCTTGACCTCCATTCTCCGCTCATTCCGGGGTATAGGCTTCCGGTCTCGGCTCGCTCACCGGCTGATACAGGTATCTCCGGTCCAGCTTCACCACATGCTTGTTCGGACGCCGGATCATCACCTGGGTCTCGTCCCAGGCCAGCACGATTCCCCGGATATCATTGCTCGCCAGCCCGTCGCGTACAACTCTTATCCGCTCACCGGAAATCCGGTAGGCATCCAGTTGTTCATCACTTATCATAGTATTCTTACTCCCCTCTCTGTGCTTAGCTTGTCCAATTTAACTCTGAATCCGGTCATGAAAAAGACCCAAATGAGAATCATCCGGGTCTAGTTATCTTTCAAAAGCAATCTGTATGTCTTATGAAGTTCCTATATCAGCGCTTCATTCTTCTCAAACCAGAAGTCAAGAACTTTAGCGGACATCACACGTTGTTCCAGATATTCGACCTGATGCTCTGTGAATGTCTGTCTCCAGCCATACGACAGCTCTTCACACAAACTTGTGATTGTCAAAAGCTCCGACCAAGCAACATAACGTTTGTACCAGAAAAATTGAGGATGTTCGATCATATAGGGATACAAATCGTCGAACTCCGTGTGTTTGCAATCCAGCGCACGTTCGAAATGATCCTTAGCCTCGGTTAGTTTATCAATAAAAAATTGCTCTGTCACCGGTTCTTTCCCCATTGTGACGCCTCCTCTCTCATGTCTAATTTTTATTATAAAGGAAAACTTATAGGGTGAAAAGCAGATGTTTCAAAAATAGGCTGTGTTCCTGTTATTGTCACTTCAGCCTTATCCAAAAACAATCGTCCCGTCATTAAGAGAGGTGATATCAACAAGAGACTCCAGACGGATTCCCTGTTCCCGGATCGTGCGTGCACCGGCCTGGAAGCTTTTTTCGACCACTACGCCAAGGCCCACCAGCTCGGCACCTGAACGCTGGATAATCTTAATCAGGCCGCGCGCCGCGTCGCCATTGGCGATAATATCATCGATGAAGAGGATTTTGTCATCCTCCGAGATGAACTGGCGGGACAGCATAATGTCCGTAACAATCCCTTTGGTAAAAGATGGAACCCGTTCACACAGAGCGTCGGGATCAGCCAGCAGCGTTTTTTTGCGCCGGGCAAACACCAGCGGCACCTTCATCTCATAAGCGGTGGCAAATGCCACGGCAATCCCCGAGGATTCCACAGTCACTACGCGAGTAACTCCAGCCTCAGCAAATCTGCGGGCAAATTCCCGTCCCATTTCCATCGTCAGCATCGGATCGACCTGGTGGTTAAGCAGTCCATCCAGCTTGAGCACCTGATCCGAGACGACTACGCCTTCCTCCAATATCCGCTGTTTCAATAATTCCATCATTGTAAACCTCCATTACCCTTTATAGACGTTCCACCGAAATCGCACCTGTTCGTCCAGGCGGAAGTCATGTCCCTCTGTTCCTCATCATAACCTGTACTATGCGGACTACACAAGGCTATATCCTTGCAGGCCCCGCAATTGTAAACTTCGCAGCATTCATAAGGAGGCTAAGCATGAAGTCACATATCCGCACATTACAGATCGCTTTCACTTATATTGGCACCATTGTCGGCGCCGGATTCGCTACCGGCCAGGAAATCCTCCGTTTTTTCACCAGATACGGCCACTGGGCGCTGCTGACGATTCTATTCTCTGCCGCTCTCTTTATCTGGCTGGGCACCAAAATGATGATCATCGCCCGGAAAATCTCTGCGGACTCGTATGAGGATTTCAACCGCCACCTGTTCGGAGCCAAGACCGGGACCATCATCAGCCTGTTTACCATGATTATTCTGATCGGGGTGAACAGCATCATGCTGGCAGGCGCCGGGGCGATCTTCAAGGAGCATCTCAGCCTCCCTTATCAGGCGGGGCTGCTTCTGACGATCCTCGGATCTTACTTGCTGCTGAAGCGCGGCATTTCGGGAATTCTGCAGATCAACAGCCTGGTGGTGCCCCTGATGCTTACTTTGTCGCTGATCCTTGTCTGTAATACGCTGGGCGTCCCGGGAGCCGACCGCTTCCTCTTCCTGCCCACGGATCACAGCGGCATCAATGCCTGGATCTCTCCGCTGCTCTATACTTCGTTCAACCTTGGCATGGCCCAGGCAGTGCTGGTTCCGCTGGCCCGTCATACGGATGACGAACGTGCGCTGGTGCGCGGCGGGATTCTGGGCGGAGCGGGCATCGGGTTCATGCTGCTGGCGGCCCATTTTGCCATGAGCTCGCAGATGCCGGGTATCCTGCAGTTCGAGATTCCGATGGGAAGCATCGCCATCCGGTTGGGTCCGGTGGTGCAGATGGTCTTCTTGCTGCTAATCTTCATGGAAATCTTCAGCACCTTCGTCGCCGGTATCTACGGAGTAAGCGTACAGCTCCAGCAGCGGCTCCCAGTCGCCCCTGCGCTTGTCGCCCCGCTGCTGATGCTGATCTGCTATGTGTTCAGCCAATTCGGCTTCAGCTCGCTGCTGGGCATCTTCTACCCGATCTTCGGCGCGCTGTGTCTGATATGGGTGGTCATGCTGGTGCGCTCCCCTATGTCTCCGCCGCCGGGGCAGGGCAAGCCGCCCACAGGAGGAGCGGGCGGCAAGAAGCAGGGAATCACGATTGTCAGCATCAAGCCTGCGATCCGCACTACACGGAAATAACTGCTGCGGCAGGAATGCTGCCCGCCACAGCTTCGGCGACATGACGATGGCAGGTCATCATGACGATCTGCCGGGAAGAAGACAGCTCACCAAGCAGAGCCAGAGCCGCATGAAGCCGGTATTCATCGAAGTTAACGAACAGATCATCGAAGAACAGCGGCAGATTCACCTTGCTGCTCATCGTTTCTGCCAGGGCCAGCCGGATTGCCAGATACAACTGCTCCGCAGTTCCCCGGCTGAGCAGCCCGCTGTCCAGCAGTCCGGCATCCTTATGTTCAGCCTTCAGCTCCTTATGCCCCAGCGTCATGACAATCCGGCGGTATTCCCCGTGCGTGAGCTTCGCGAAATACACGGAGGCCAGCTGCAGCACCTGAGGCTGCTTCTCCTGCTCATAGATCCGGCGTGTCCGGCCCATCAGCTCGGCCGCCAGCGCCGTTACCGCATATTGCCCGGCCAGATTACGCAGTGCCGCCCGCTGTTCCTCCAGTTGCTGGAGTGCAGTATCTTCCTTGCCGCGCTTCGTCAATGCTTCCCGTTCCTGCAGCAGCTTGCCGCGCTGCTCAAGCAGTGCGCTGCGTTCCTCTTCAAGCTCGGCCGCCGCTTCTTCCGCGGCCTGACGCTCCTGCGCAAGCCGCCCAGCGTCCAGATGCGTGAGCAGACTCAGCAGCTCTGCCCGGCCTTCGTCATCCCATCCGCTGAACATCGCCAGCTCCGCTTGACGCACGGACCGCGTAACCTCTATCCGCCTCAGCCACGCCGAGGAACGGCGCAGGAACTGCTCGCCGTCCTCAGCACCGCCTTCCTCCAGCAGCTTCGAGCAGCGCAGGTTCAATTCCGCCTGCTCCCTGTGATTCGCTGCCAGCTCCTCCCGGACTTCAGCCAGCCGCGTCTCCACACTCTCTCTGCGCAGCAGCTCAGCCTTCAGCTGATCCCACTCCCGCTTCCGCAGCTCCAGCCAGGTTAATAGGGCGGCTGGTGTGGGGTGGCGGGGAGCAGCTGGAGTTGCGGGTGGATGCTGGGCGGTAGGATTGGTGGCGGGGAGCGGGTGCTGGTCAGTAGAATCGGTAGCGGGTAGTAATTGCTGCTCAGTAGGCTCGGTAACGGGTAGATGGTGCTGATCAGTAAGCGGAGTAGCGGGTAGTGATTGCTGGACAGTAGACACCCTGGCGCGCTGTGATTGCTGCTCAGCTATATAGGGAATAGTGTCTGGCCGTCCGGTCTCCGCAGCTGCAAGCAGCTTCATCCCTTCCTGTTCATAGAGTGCACATTCCGCCGCCAGTCCGCTTAGCCGCGCAGACCATTTGGCCTCCTGGCGCAGCAGCTCATGGCCCTGCTCTGCCAGGGCGAAAATATCCGGCAGGCTGTCCGGGGACAGCCCTTCGGGGAGTCTCCGCAGACGCAGCCAATCTTCGTAGCGCGCCGCCAGCTCTGTGAAGCGGGCCTCCGCTTCCTCCAGCTCGCCGGTCAGCACCTGCTCCTGTCCGCTCAGCCGCTCAAGCTCCGTCCGGCAGGCCTCGGCCTCAGCCGCCTGCCGGTCTACGCGCTGGCGCCAGCTGCCCCAGGCCTCCATCAGCCGGCGCAGCTCGCGCATCCCGGCCTCCAGCCCGCCTGCGTCAGGGCTGGACGCCTTGCTGCTCTCCCGCTCCGCACCGGAGAGCAGCTGCCCGCGCAGCCGCAGCATCTCCGCTGCGGCCTTGCCCGCCTCCCCGCCGCCCGGCTCCGGCGGGGAAACCGCCGCCCCCGCTGCGCGCAGGGCGGCCCAGAGCCACAGGTCCGCTGCGGCCAGCAGGCCGAGCGCGGACCATACGCTGACCGGCGGTGCGCCGGTCAGCCACAGCGCAGGCGGCAGCAGCAGCGTAAGCGCTGCGCCCGCCTGCAGGAAGCGCCGGTAGCGTGCCGCCCGGCGCCCGTTCGCGCCGGGGCGGCTGCCCCCGGCGGCGTCACTGCGGCGCGGGGCTGACGCGCCGCCTTCCGGGCCGAGCTGCGCTTCGCGCCAGCGCTCGGCGGCCTGCTGCAGCTCGTCCCAGAGCTGCACCAGTTCACGCGGGCTGCGCGCAGCCAGGCCCGCGAAGTCCGCTGCGCCGCTGGCGTGCTCCTGCGCCAGCAGGCGCTCGGCCGCCTGCAGCGCAGCAGCGGCGGCGGCCTTACGGGCGCGGAGGCTCAGCAGCTCCGCGCCCCGGGTCTCCATTTGCCGGTCATACCCGGCAAATGAGGCGGCATAACGCCGCGCGGCCTCCCGGTCCGCGGCAGCGGGGGTGAAGCCCGCAAGCTCTGCGGGATCCCAGCCTGCGCCAATGCTGCGCAGCAGGCGTTCCAGCTGCTCCCGCAGAGCCGTCAGCTCCGCGGCAAGCCGCTGCTGCTCCGCCCGCTTGTCCTCATAGCTGCTGCGGCTGCGGTCCAGCGCTTCGAGCGCAGGCCCCTGCTCCGCAAGCAGAGGGTCGGGCGGATTCGCCGCAAGCTCTGCGGTAAGCTCCGCCATCAGCCGTTCCAGCCGGAACGCTGCGCCCTGCAAGCTGCGCAGATCGGCTGTAAGTGACCTCCAGCGTTCCGCCCCGTTATCCGGGAACGATGCAATCACGGGAAGCTCTTCAAGCTCCAGCCGGCCTTCGCTCCATTTCAGCCACAGCTCCCGGATGTCCTGCGCCTTGCGCAGCTTCATCAGCCTTGCTCCGGCGAGCTCGCGGTCCAGCTTCATCTGCTCCAGCTGCTGCTCCGCAGCTTCCAGAGCCAGAGTATTCCCGTTATATCTTGGCAGATAAGAGCGGCTCTCCGCTACCTCCTGCTCCAGCTTCCCGATAGACTGCAGAATCCTGGCCGCCTCCTGGACCTTACCACGCGGCTTGTAGAGCTTCTCGGACTCTTGAACCAGACGCTTCTCTGCCCTCATAATCTCCCCGCCGCCGCCCATCCCGGCATGGAACAGGTAGCTGCTCATTTCCCCGGACTGCAAGGCACCCAGCTCCTGCAGCTCGTCAAGTGAGACAGCGAACAGCTGGCGGAACATACTCCGGGAGATGCCGCCAAGCAGACGCCGCTCCAGCTCCGCCTGATTCAGCTCCTCCGTGCGGCCATCCGGATGGCTGAGTACAATATGCAGCTTCTCTGCTCTACCCGGCCCCGCGCCGCCGGATGCATACCGGCGGATAGTCCATAATGCGCCGGACTCATCCCTTGCTTCCAGCACCCCGCCGTGCGTTCCCCCTTGCAGCGGCTCGTACCGTTCAGCCGGATTCCCCCGGCCGGGGATGCCGTACAGCATGGCACGGATGAACTGCAGGGTCGTGCTTTTACCCGCCTCGTTGCGTCCGAACAGAACCGTGACCCCTTCATTCAGTCCGATCTCCCGCTGAGCCAGCCTTCCGTAGCCGTCTATCCGCAATGAATCGATCTTCATTCCTCTACCTCCCGGCCTTGCTGTCCATCGCCATCTCCTGCATCCTCAGCAGCGGCCTTACTCATCACCCATCCGTCAGTATCCTTCGGCGTCCTTCCCGCCACCAGTTCAGACCCTTCCATGAACGATTCACTGCCCTTAGCAGACCAGTCCTTGCCTTCTTCCGCAGCATTCTGCGGCGTCCCGCCGGACTCTTCCAGTCCGCTCAGCAATGTGATTCCCAGCTCCACTGCACCTCTAAGCCATTCCTGCTTCTCTTCGGCTCCTATGGATAATAGCAGCCTGCGCAGCTCCTGATTCTCCATCATCGGTCTCAGCGCAGTAGCGACCAGCTCGTCCAACTCTGCGGCATTCCCGCCACTGTGTTCGGCAAGCCGCAGCATTTCACCGAGGAAGCTGTCCTCCAGAAGCAAGTGCTCACGGTCAACCGCAAGTCCCGTTTCGATGGAGAAGCCTTCCGTCCAGACCAAGCCTGCATATTCCTTGCGCACCGCACGCACAGCTTCCCGCCGCTGCAGCTCGGTGAGCAGGTCATCCGCCGCCCCCTTCTCCGCCAGCACCTTATGTATATCGCCCCGCCCCGTCAGGCGGAACCTGACCACAGACATCATCTGCGGGGTCTCGCTGCGGATATCCTCCACTGCATTCTCTACAGCGAGGGTCCACTCGGCCTCGTCAATGAGCCCATCAATAGAGAGCTCGCGGACCTGCCAGCGCACACTGTCCAGTTCATGGAAATCCAGCCGGACTCCCCCCTCTGCATTGACATCAACCGTATAGCAGCCCTTTGGCCCGGTCTCCTTAATGCTTCTCCCTTGAATATTGCCCGGATAGACGATAGGCGGATGCTCATGCAGAATACTCCGCTTATGAATATGCCCGAGCGCCCAATAGTCATAGCCCCTGCCGATCAGATCCTTCCGGGTGCACGGGGAGTACGTCTCATGCTGGAGATCCCCGTCCACATTGCCATGCAGCAGGGCGATATGGAACAGGCTGCTGCCCGGCTGGCGGCTGAAGCGCAGAGCTGTATTCTCTGTCACTTTGGAGGTCGGGTAGGAGATGCCGCTAACCACAGCTACCTCCCGTCCGTCTTCCCTGCGGCGGGCGGTCACGTGCTTCGGCTCACTGCCGCCGAATACCGTAACATGGGCAGGCGGTGCCGAATTAAGGCGCGGGCCGTCCAGCGGATCATGGTTACCGTGGATCAGGAACACCTGAATCCCGTGGCGTCCAAGTTCCTCCAGGGCCTCCCGGAACCGGAGCTGCCCCTGAAGCGAAGCATCTGAGACATCGTAGACGTCGCCGCTAATGACTACGAAATCTACCTTTTGCAGGATGGCTACGCCAACAAGCCGCCCGAGGGCGGCGAAGGTGGACTCCCGGAGATAGGAGCGGATATCCTGCGGGAGATGGGACAGACCGGCGAACCGGCTGTCTAGATGCAGATCCGCAGCATGCAGGAAACGAAAAGGAATCATAGCCTCACCCCTTCATTCCCGGCTGGAACTGCAGATAGGTTTTCTTCAGCTCATTGGCTACACGGGTCAGGGAGTAGAGGCTCTTTGCTTTATCCCAGGCCGAACGCGACAGCTCATAGCGGTAGCCGGGGTCCGTGATCACTTTTTCCAGGGCATCTGCCAGTCCCAGCTCATCATCCGGATTCACCAGCAGCCCGTTCACCCCGTCCTCAATCTGCTCGGGAATACCGCCCACATTCGTCCCGACCAGCGCCAGACAGCTCAGCGCAGCCTCGGCAAACACCGAACCAAACGCCTCCGCCCGCGAAGGCAATACGAAGATATCGAAGAACGGCATGAATTCCTCAGGATGCAGCGTATAGCCGTAAAAAATAGTCTCATTATAGATGCCCAGCTTCTGCGCAAGCTGCTCCAGCTCCGCCCGGCTCGGTCCGTCCCCGATGATATGCAGCACATATTCATGCCCCCGCTTCTTCAGCTCGGCACAGGCCTTGAACAGAATATCGATGCCTTTGGCCGGTACGAGACGGGTAACTGTGACCAGCTGCGGAATGTCATTCTCATGCGGGACAGGCTTGAACCGCTTCTCATCGAATCCGTTGGGAATGACTCCAATGCTGTCAGGCTGGTCAATATAAGGAGTCACATAATCGGCAAAAGCACGCGAAACCGTCATCAGCCGGTCACTCACCTGCTCCAGCTCCCGGTAAATCGCGACCAGGAACTGATGCTCAAGCCCCCCCTCGCGGATCAACCCGTTCAGAATCAATTCACGCTCATAGCTGGAGTGCAGCGTCTGAATCAAGGGAACATCAGGATAAATTCTCTTCATCGCCAGCCCTGCAATCGGATGATGGGCATGGATCAGATCATATTTTTTGCTCATGCGCAGCTTGGTCCACCAAATGTAATCCCGGTAGGTCTGAATGTATTTTTGCACAACCGGACTTTCGCCGTACACTGTCCAGTCGAAGGTCTCGAAGACGATGTCTTCGCGTCCCTTGCCCCGGATGCGCTTGGGCAGCCAGAACAAATCCATCTCCCAGCGGCTGGACCGGAAGCGTTCCTGGAGATAAGGGATCATAGAAGATACACCACCGGGCTGCTCCGGCGGGAAGAATAGCGCTTGCAGCAAGTTCATATAGGTACATCTCCCTTTACAATTGCCCTATTTACGGTGAAGCCCGGCAATTATGATATAGTTGTGTATATGTACAATTACAATTTCGGGTACTGCTGAGGTATAGGTACGCTAAGGTTCCATATCTTAATTTTATCGGTATCCACGAGAAACAGCAACTAAGATGACAGCTTTACTTATCTTGAACTTGGACTAGAGGAGAGTGATTTATGAATGAAGAACGACTGCCTGCCGCTTACACCGCCAATATTAGAGAGATGCTGGGGGATTCGGCGGACGCTTTTCTGAAGAGCTATCTTGCTGCGCGGACCCAGGGTCTGCGGTTCAATACTTTAAAAAGCAGTACACCTTCCGGCCGCACCGCAGCGGAGCAGGCAATCCCACAATTCGGCCTGTCACAGGTAACATGGTGTCCGTCAGGCTTCTATTACGAAGACCCCGCTCGCCCGGGGAGACATCCGTATCATAACGCCGGACTATATTATATTCAGGAGCCCTCCGCAATGTCCGCAGCCGAGCTGCTGAAGCCGCTTCCCGGAGAGATCGTTCTCGACCTCGCGGCCGCTCCCGGCGGCAAAACCACCCATATCGCCGCACTGATGCAAGGGGAAGGGCTGCTTATCTCCAATGAAATTCACCCGGAGCGGGCCAAAATCCTGGCAGAAAACGTCGAGCGGCTCGGCATAAGCAACACACTGGTTACTTCCGCAGCTCCTGGTGATCTCTCCAAAAGATTCCCTGAGGTGTTCGACCGCATTATGCTGGACGCGCCTTGCTCCGGTGAAGGCATGTTCCGCAAAGACCCTGCGGCGATAGACGAATGGTCCCCGAAGCATGTGGAGATCTGTGTAGCCAGACAGTGGGATATTCTGCAGGATGCTTATCTGATGCTGAAGACTGGCGGCCATATGGTCTATTCGACCTGTACCTTCAACCGCCAGGAGAATGAGGAGACGATGGAGCGCTTCGTACAGACCTATCCCGATATGGAGCTGATCGTTACGAAGCGGCTGTGGCCGCATCTGGAGCGGGGCGAAGGGCATTTCGTGGCCCTGCTGCACAAGGCGGCTTCAGCAGACCCGGCGGATTCTGCTCCGCGCAAGAGCCGGGGCAAGCGCGGTGAACGCGGCAGTGACGGTCCGAAGACAAGTGCTACGCTTAGGGAGGCCTATCAACAGTTCATGAGCTGGGCGGCGGCAGAGCTGCCCGGATTCGCCGATCGCGGCGTCCCGCTTCTTTTCGGCGAATCCCTGTATCTGCTGCCTGAGGCATTCAATGAGCGGCTGCACACCGGGATACTGGACGGGCTCAAGGTGCCGCGTGCCGGACTGCATATTGCCCATCTTAAGAAAAACCGGATCGAGCCCGCCCACGCCCTGGCCATGACACTCCGGCCGGATCAGGCGGCGCGCAGCTATGATATGCCTGCGGACGGCACGGAGATCCAGGCCTGGCTGCGCGGCGAGAGTCTGCCGGTTCCGCCAAGCCTGCATGGCTGGACGCTGGTAACCGTAGACGGCTTGCCCGTAGGCTGGGGCAAAGCCAGCTCCGGCCAGCTCAAGAATCATTTGCCCAAGGGTCTGCGGATCAGGGCAGCCCATATTGACGAAGTTTAGGCTGCTGACCAGTTCACGAATCCTTCACAAGCATATGATGTCATTATCCCATGGAGGTCCGCCGGACTTAAGGCGGCAAGTGGGAACAGACATGAATCAAGGGAGGAATCAGACATGGGTGCAGGTGTAGGCTTCACTTCGACCGGTGCGATCTTGGTACTCTTCATATTGCTCGTAATCATTTCCCGTTCGTTGTTCGTCTAATTCCGCTATAAGCAGCACAGCACACGGACCTCAAGCAGCCCGCCCCCTTTAAGGGGGCAGGCTGCTTTTTCCGTTATTCGCATCATCAAGACAAACAATATTTTACCAGCGCATCGCGCACACCGTTCTCATTATTGGTGCCGGTGATCACATCTGCGGCTGCTTTAACCTCCACCGGAGAGTTATCCATCGCCACGCCCAGACCGGCATACGTCAGCATGGAGATATCATTATAATAGTTGCCGATCGACAGCACCTGCTCTTGCGGAATGCCAAGCTCAGCTGCCAGATGCTTCAGGGCATTGCCTTTGGAGGATTCCGGGTGCATGAGATCAACGAAGAACTCTCCGCTGCGCAGAATATTGTATTGCTCTCCCCAAGTAGCCCACTCCCGCTGCGCTTCATCCAGAATATCGGACTGTGTGAACACAGTGAATTTCACAATCGGTTCGCGGAACTCCTCCCAGGCTGGAAGGGATTCAGGCATAATCCGGAAATGCTCATACATAAAGTGGGCTTCCTTCGTCAGGTTCTCCACATTATCCACATACATCTCAAATGCCGTATTCACATCAAAATGGATATCACGCTCGCGGCAATAGGCGATATACGGGTCCAGCCCTCTGGCGTCCAGCCCGTACTGGTGCAGTACCTTACGGTCCTTGACACTCACCGTAGCCGCTCCGTTATGGCCCAGCACATACCCCGACAAGCCCATCTCCTCCATAAAAGGAATCGAATTCTGCGGACTGCGCCCTGTGCAGAGTACAATCTGCCCGCCCTGACGCGTGACCTCAGCAACCGCCGCTTTGTTCTCTTCGCTGAGCTGATGATCATCATTCAGCAGTGTTCCGTCTACATCCAGTGCAATCAGTTTGTATTTCATACCCCATCATCCTATCTCTGTATAGTATACCTCTATTCCGCAGCCCTGCCGCCGCGCAGCAGCTCCAGCTCACGGGCCGTGAGCTCCCGGCAAGCTCCCTCGGGCAGCGTCTCGTCCAGCTTCAATTCGCCCATCGACACCCGCTTCAGGAACACTACCTTCTTCCCGACAGCTACGAACATCCGCTTCACCTGATGGAATTTGCCTTCCGTAATGGTGAGTGAGATATACGACAGCACACGGCTGCCCCGTTCTCTGCTCAGAATGCTAAGCTGCGCGGGCAGGGTCACATAACCATCCTCAAGCGTAACACCCTCGGCAAAAGCAGCCACATCCGCCGCATCGACCTCACCCTCCACGGTGGCCTCGTAGGTCTTGGGGACATGCTTGCGCGGGGACAGCAGCTCATGTGCCAGCTTGCCGTCATTGGTAAGCAGCAGCAGACCCACGGTATCCTTATCCAGCCGCCCGACCGGGAAAGGCTCAAACAGCGCATGCTCCTGCTTCAGCAGGTCCAGAACCGTGCGGTCCCGTTTATCCTCGGTGGCGGATAACACGCCCGGGGGTTTATTCATCATCAGATAGATGAATTCCCGGTAGAGGACCGGCTCCCCGCCAACCTCTATGCGGTCCTGCTGCGGGTCTACATGGAACCCGCTGTCTTTGACGACAGCTCCATTTACTGTGATCAGGCCCTGCTTGGCCTGCTTGCGGATATCGCTGCGCGAGCCGATCCCCATGTGGGACAGCACCTTGTCAATCCGTTGCTTCTTATTTGCATTTCCTCCTGTAGCCATACTCTAAGTCCACCTCCAGCCTGCGGGATATTCGTTCTTCAGCAGCCCGTCCTGCCATTTGCCCCAGCCTGCGCTGAAGCCGTCGATGCAGACGAGGGTATAGCCTTTGTAAGCATGTCCTTCCTTAACGGACAGGCGCTCTGCGGGGATCGACAGGGTCTCCCCCTTCAGGTAGGACACCGCTTCCCCGCTGGCGCTGGATAGCGATACCGAGCGGCTGCATTCCTCAGGACGCAGTGCTGTAGCGAGCGGATGACCGGGAACAAATCTGCCGCTCTTGATCTGCCCCACATACCAGCCCGGCCGAACCGTCTTCAGACCGTCCAGCGCTTCACGCGGCAACGGGGAGATATATAGATGATCGCCGAACCATATGGCATGTCCGGGCGGCTGTGTCCCCAGCAGCTCTTGAATAAAGTCCGCATAGACCGCGAACGCTAGCGCTTCCCCGCCAGTTCGCTGTGACTGCGGACCTGGACCCGTTCCGGCTCTACCAGAGCCGGAGCCGTGTCCAGATCCGCGTCCTCCCTTGCCGCCCCGGCCGTGATCTGCCCTGCCGGGAACTGCCTTACTGTGAAAGTCTGTTTTCGCAGCCGTGCTCCGGGGCGCGGCAGACAGACTTCTCTCTCTCTTATCATTTCGTGCTTTTACCTTCTCTAAAGTGTCTGTCACCGTAGCTCCATTCTCTGCTGCCCCGGCCTCAAATGCCTCGCTCGCAGGTCCGCCACTTCCGTCATGGCGCAATACAGCCATGAAATGCCCTTCCCCCTTGACCTTATGCGGCCACAGCCGCGCCGCACCCGGCAATGGGCCGAGTCCCGCAGCGAACGGGCCGGTTCCGCCTACGGGAACCAGCGAGAACTGCGGATGGCCAGCCAGGAATCCGGCCACCAGTTCCTCGTCCTCTTCCGGCGCGAAGGTGCACGTCGAGTAGACCATAGTTCCGCCCGGCTTCAGCGCCGTGGCTGCCGTCTGCAGAATCTCACGCTGCATCTCCGCATATTTGTCCGGGGTTCCCGGCTCCCACTGTCTGACCATATCCTCGTCCTTGCGGAACATACCTTCACCCGAACACGGCGCGTCAATCAGAATCCGGTCGAAGAAGCGGGGGAAGGCCGCCGCAATCCGCTCCGGGCGCTCATTCAGGACAATGCCGTTCCGTACCCCGTACAGCTCCAGATTCTTGGCGAGTGCCTTCGTCCGTTCAGGATGCAGGTCATTCGAGACCAGCAGGCCTTCGCCTTGCAGCTTGGCGGCAATCTGGGTAGATTTACCGCCCGGGGCTGCGCACAGATCGAGCACACGGTCCCCCGGCTGAACGTTCAGCAGTTCAACCGGGGCCATGGCACTCGGCTCCTGAATATAGTACAGCCCGGCATGATAATAGGGATGTTTGCCGGGTCTGGCTCCCTCTCCGGTATAGAAGCCCGAAGGGCACCAGGGAATCGGCTCCAGGGTGAAGGGGGAGCGCCCCCGCAGCCCGTCCACCGTTATTTTCAGTGTATTGACACGGATTCCCCCGTAAGGTGACTGCTGATAGGTATCTGTAAATTGCTCATATTCCGGTCCCAGCAGCTCTTTCATACGCCGCGCGAAAGCTCCGGGCAGTTGTGCTGTCATGATGCCTTCCTCCCGCTCAAATAATCAGGAACACCCCTGCGGGTGCTCCTGTTGTAGCCTTACTATGGTCAAGCGCCATCCGGCCTGTTCCTCGGTCTGTCCGGCTGCTGCGGTCCGCGCCGCTGGGGCACCACAGGCTGAATGGACTCTGCCGCCAGCCTGACCTCTTCCTTCAGCACGGGGTCTACGATGCGGATGGTGAGATCATAATAATCAAAGGGCTGATCTTCGTAAGCTTCCAGACGGGCAACATACGCTCCCGCTTCCCGGACCAGCTTCTCCAGATCAATACCAAGCATCACCGCCGGATATCTGCCCAGTACTTCATGAGACTGCTTCAGCAGAATCAAGCCCCCGCGCACATTGGCATTACGGAAATGGTACAGCCCGACTGCCACCTGCAGCAGAGCTTTGTATAACGGATCACGCTGCTTTTCCAGCCATAATTCCTCAAGCACCTCATGACATTCGAAATAATCCCTGTCCCGGTTGAAGTAGATGAGGTAGGCCAGATACAGCGGCTCATAAGCCATCCGGCTCGCTGCCCTTCTTGGCATTCGAGAGCAACTCGCGCACATGGTCCAGCAGTTCCTTCATCGCATCCATATCCTGAGCCTGCCAGATCGCATTGAATCGTTCCTGGCTCTCAATCGCTTCATTCACAAGATGATAGAAATACAGCTGATGAATAGCCTTCAGCAGTTGGGTCGTCATGTTCGAGTTCTCCTCGAAGGTCTTCTGGGCCTCCAGAATCTCTTCCCGGATACTCGACATCTCGCTGTCCAGAATGGAAGCCGCTTCTGCTGCCGTCTTCAGGCGCACCCGCATTTCATCGGGCAGGCTCTCCCGGTATTTATAATTCAGCGAATGCTCAATGGTTGCCCAGAAGTTCATCGCCAGTGTACGGATTTGGATTTCAGCCAGTACAATCTTTTGGCCAAGCGCAGTCTGTACCGGATACCGGATGATCATATGGAAACTGCGGTAGCCGCTTTCCTTATAGTTGGTAATGTAGTCCTTCTCATATAACACTTCAAGATCCTTGCGGGCACGGATGTATTCCGCCACTCTGCGGATATCCTCGACGAACTGGCACATAATGCGAATGCCGGCGATATCCTCGATGCCCGTTTCCAGATCCTCCATTTTTACATTTAACCGTTTGGCCTTCTCAAGTATGCTAGACAGCCGCTTCACACGGCCGGTAACGAATTCAATCGGCGTATATTCTTCCCTTTTCTTGAGTTCAGAGCGCATCGTCTTGAATTTAACCTTCAATTCCTCCACCGTTTGTTCATAAGGAAGCAGAAAAGTTCCCCAGTCCCTGACGTCCATCGCCTTGTCCTCCTGTCCATTCATCCTTCAGTGATGATCAGCGCCTACCGCATCAAGGAGCCTCTCGAAGCCGTCCCGCCGCAGCAGCTGCCGTAGTCCGGCATGCACTCTGCGATTAACCTCCGGCCCTTCATAGATGAGTGCTGTATAAATTTCGACCAGACTGGCGCCTGCCCGTATCTTATCGTAAGCATCCTGGGCTGTAAAAATCCCTCCCGACCCGATAATCGGCAGCTTGCCGCCCGTCTGGCTATAGATTCTGCGGATAATCTCTGTAGAACGTTCGCGCAGCGGCTGGCCGCTCAGCCCGCCCGTCTCACCGGCTTTGTCGCTCTGCAGCCCTTCACGGGAGAGGGTCGTATTGGTGGCAATGATACCGTCCATTCCGGCTTCCGTGATGGTATGTACCATATATTCCAGCTCAGCGTCACTGACATCGGGAGCAATCTTGACCAGCAGCCCCTTCGCGGCGCCCGTCTTCGCCCGCTGCAGCTCCATCTCTTCCTTAACCTCGCTAAGCAGGTTCGAGAGCTCGCTGCCATGCTGAAGACTCCGGAGATCCGGGGTATTCGGCGAGCTGATATTGACCACAAAAAAATCACCGTACGGATACAGCGTACGGATACACTTGCGGTAATCCTCATGTGCCAATTCATTCGGGGTGGCCTTGTTGCGTCCGATATTGACCGCCACCGGAATTCTGCGCTTCTTCAGCTTCTTGAGGCGTTCAGCCATGGCCTCCGCGCCTTCATTATTGAAGCCCATCCGGTTAATGAGCGCCTTGTCGGGCAGCAGCCGGAACAGCCGGGGACTGTCATTGCCGGGCTGGCCTACCGGAGTTACCGTGCCTACCTCCATAAATCCGAAGCCGATCGAAGAGAACCCTCCTACCGCTTCTGCATTCTTATCCAGTCCTGCCGCTAAGCCCACTGGGGTCGGGAAATGTACCCCGAACAGATCCACCGCAAGGTCAGCTGTCTCAGGAACCCCGTACATGAGGCGCATAGCCGCGCTCCCGCCGGGAACCAGATCTGCTTTATTCAGTCCGCCGATGACGAGATGATGCGCCGTCTCCGGGTCCATTTTAAAGAAAATCGGTTTACCAAAATGTCGATACAGCACCGTTCTCGCTCCTTTAAGGGAACCACAATTGACATAACGACTCCCGTATCTATAGGTTTCTTCTTAATTTTATCCGTTTCCGGGGGAAAAGAAAAGTTTTTTGCCGCAGCGATTGTCCCCGCCCCTGCCGCACTTGCATAAAACCTTCCTTATGATACTCCAGCCGGTATTCCTCTGTATAGACCAAGACTTCGGCCAGCCAGTCCCTACCGTAAGAGATTGCAGCTAGACTTGTCTTTTCATCCAGACTAGAATAGAGGAGCGGGTACAAGTTCCATGCACCACCGCCAATCCTCACATGTAAGGGTTATCACAGAATAAGAGAGAAAGAAGGGTGACCAAATGTCAACGAAACGCAAACCTCCCACACTCCAGCAGAAAAAAGAAGAAGTCAACCGCAAAGCCATTCTGTGGATCAGCGCCAGTCTGGTACTGCTGATTGCGCTGATCGCCGTTTTATTTGTCTTTGTCGGGAATTAGTTCAGCCAATGGTATACTTTATGGGGGTTGGTCTGATTACGAGGCGAATCCGAAGGGAAACGTTCCTCCGGTACGACCAGCTCCTCAGGCAGAACCCCTTGACTGATTTGAACCTTCGTGCCCATCGGCACCATGGCGAACAGCTCCTCCACATCCTTCCGGCTCATCCGGATACACCCCAGCGACTCATCCTTGCCGATGCTATCCGGCTCATTCGTCCCGTGAATCGCATAATTACTGTCCGAGAGCTGCATGCCGCGGCTGCCGAACTCCCCGTTATCGCGCCCGTTTGGGTTCACAACTTTATCCTTAATGAAGAACTCCCCTTCAGGGGTCTTATCTCCGCCGAGTCCTACGGCATAATTCCGTAAAATCACATTGCCGCTGGTGACCGCCAGACGGTGGTTTTGCTTATCTACAATAATAGCAAGCGGTTCTTTGAAAAAAAGCTTCTCCCCCGGCCCCGCCGTTGGAGTTCCGCCGCCCGTCTGCTCTTGCCCCGGAATACCTGCATCTTGGCCGCCGGACGGCTGCGGAGATGCTGAGAACAGCGGCGCCTCTCCCCGTGCGGCTCTGCGCAGAGGTGCGAAGGCTTCCTTCATCAGCGGGGTGATGCCGCCCAGCACGTTCGCCGGGAACGGCTTCACTAATTCCTGTACCGCTTCGGGATATGCTCCCTTGCTGCTCTTGTACGCACGCAGCGCACTCCAGAGCACAGCCAGCTCCTCCTGCTGCTTCTGCCAGCCCAGCCCCTGCTGCTTAAGCTCCGCCGAATCCGGCGGCTGGCATGCGCACGCTGCCGGATTATAGGACTGATAGACTATACGCCCTTCTCCGCTCTTGGCAAGAGTAGCCCCCAGCGGCAGCCCTTTCTTCCACAGCAGCCATTTGCCCGAGCGCTTCATACCGAGCAGTGCGGTGGCGGAAGGCGTCTTCGCCGACTTCAGGATGGCTGCCAGGCCCCCGCCCCCCGCAGCAGCGTCCGCCGCTACCGCCGTGAAATCCAGACTTGCCGGTTCTTGCGGACTTACCCGCGTCTCTTCTGCTGTCTCCGGCAGCACGGCTGAGATATTCGCGACCGGCGCAGATGCCCCCTTACTGTCCGGCAGAATTCCCGGTGCGACGGCAGCCGGAATAAGCATGAGCAGCAGCAGCATTAGAGCCAGCAGCACCCGGCGCTTCCTGAGCCTCGCAGTCTGCCGTTCTCGGGCCGATTCCAGCAGCCCTTCCTCATACTGCTGCAGCATATCCGCGGGCACCTTGCTGCGTTCAAATGCCTCATACACTTCCCCGGCCTGATTATAGCAGTAATTCGCTTTTCCATACTGCCCGTTCTTATAGTATTCCTTACCAAGCAAGTACCATGCCATCTTATTATCCGGATGCATCTGTACATAGACTTTTAGATGCTGAGCATTCTTCATGTTGGCCTCCACTATTGGTGGTATATGGTTATGTATTCGTATGTACCTTCTATTGTATATCGGCAGTGGACGCAAAAAAAGACACCTCAAGCCGCATTTATCACGGTCCGGAGATGTCTTTATGAAGACGGCAGAAGCTTAGCCCTCTTTGTTGAAAGGCGAATCTGCAATCTTAATGGAATCTGTAGGGCATCCGTCAGCTGAATCCTGCAGGTCATCGAACAAGTCGTCTGGAATCACTACATTACCGTGGTTGCCGTCGTTCTCATAGATCACTTCTGCCAAACCTTCGTCATCATAATCAAAAATATCAGGGGCCGTCGCGCCACAAGCACCACAAGCGATGCATGTGTCCTTCTCGACCCAAGTGTACTTAGCCATTTTTTCTCTGCCTCCCGCTTAACTATACAGCCTGCAGTCGCAGCCTGTTATTTTTCTCATATTAATATAAATAGGATACAATTTCAATGAAATTTCAATGTGTTGACATTATTGCCTCATTCTCTGCGGGGCTCCAAGCCGCTGATGCCGGGCCTTAACTTAAGTCTATATCCTTGTCTGCGCCTCCCAGATTATCCTTCTGCAGCGAGGTTCCCCGCTCCTTATGGTTACGCAGCCGCGCCGAGTGGCTGTCGCTCAGCATGCCTGCGGTCAGCACCGCATTCTCGCCGAACTTGTTGCGCAGCATATCCATCGCCTTATTAAGCGACTCCTTCTTCGGCTGCCGTTCGTAGTCGAACAGATCCAGCTGAATAGCCGATTCCTCTTTGGGCATCAGCCCCTGGAGCGTTACCCCCAGCAGCCGCACCGGCTTGTCGCCCTTCCAGTGGCGCGCGAACTGGTCGCATGCCACCTTATAAATGTCCTCGGCGCTCTCGGTGGGAGCCTCAAGCTGGCGGGAGCGGGTGATCGTCTTCATATCCGGCGTGCGGATCGTCAGCTGTACCCCCGCTGCAACCAGCCCCTGCTTCCTCAGCCTCCGCGCAACCTGATCGCTCAGGTTCAGCAGAATCGGGCGTGCCTCAGCCAGGCCTACCACATCATGCGGCAGCGTGGTTGTATGGCCGATGGATTTGCTCTGCTCCCGCTCAGGATTGACGATCCCGTGATCAATCCCGTTCCCCGCCCGCTTCAGCCAGGCGCCCATGACGCCGAAATGGCCGACCAGCATCGCCTCATCCGCCGCCGCCAGCTGTCCGATGCTGTAGATGCCCAGCTTGCGCAGCTTCTCGGCCGTCTTGCCGCCAATGCCGAACATCTCATTGCACGGCTTGTCCCACAGCACGGACGGCACATCGCGCAGCCGCAGCACGGAGATGCCGCTGGGCTTCTTCAGATCGGAAGCGATCTTTGCCAGTAGCTTGTTGGGGGCAATCCCGATGGAGCAAGGCAGACCCAGCTCCTCCATAATCCGGCGCTGTAGCGCCTCGGCAATCTCCGGCGGCGTTCCGAATTGGCGGGAGCCGGTGATATCGAGATAGCATTCGTCTATGGAGACGGCTTCGAGCAGCGGAGTATAGCTGTAGGCAATCTGCATGAATGCATTGGAGTACTTGCGGTATAGATGGAAATCCGGCTTAATAAGCATTAAGGAAGGACAAATCCGCAGCGCCTTCTGCACCTGCATGCCCGTGGAGATGCCCAGCCTGCGCGCGGCGTAGGAGCAGGTGACGATAATTCCCCTTCTAGCCTCCACGCTGCCCGCCACTGCTGTCGCCTTGCCTTTATATTGCTCCGGATCTTCCGCCTCATGCACAGAACAGTAAAAGGCATTCATGTCCACATGCAGAATAACCCTGCCGCTTGCCGGATAAAATTGATCCACACTCTGCATGGCATCCACCTTCTTATCTTCGGGGTTCCATTGTTATTGTCAGCATACCTCTACCCCGGCGGGAGGTCAACTTGCCGGAGAGGCGCCTCGTGACAGCGGGGTGAAAAGTTCTTTGTTACTTTCCCGCGTAAAAATGCTATAATATAAAAATTAATTTCCTATGCGAAGGCTAATAACACTTTTAGGAGGACACTCATGTCTAAGTCTATCTCCATCTTCGATACTACCCTGCGCGACGGAACACAAGGCGAGGGGATCAGTCTGTCGGCGGATGACAAGCTGAAGATTGCCAGGAAACTCGACGATCTGGGTGTCCATTATATCGAAGGCGGCAATCCGGGAAGCAACAACAAGGACATCGAATTTTTCAAAAGAGTCCAGGAGCTTCATCTGAATGCCAAGATTACCGCATTCGGCAGCACCCGGCGCAAAAACACTGTAACTGAGCAGGACGAGGGGCTGCAGCGGATAATTAACGCTGGCGTTCCGGCGGCTACCCTGGTAGGAAAATCGTGGGACTTCCATGTTCATACTGCCCTGCAGACCACCCTGGAAGAGAACCTGGCCATGACCTTCGACTCCATCTCTTATTTGAAGCGTAAGGGGCTTGAGGTCATCTTCGATGCAGAGCATTTCTTCGACGGCTTCAAGAACAACCCTGAATACGCCGCTGCTGTTCTCACCCGTGCCCGCGAGGCCGGAGCAGACTGGCTGGTGATGTGCGATACGAACGGCGGCACCCTGCCGCAGGAGATTCATGATATTGTGACAAGCATCGGTGTGCTGCTCCCGGAAGCATCGCTCGGTATTCATACACATAACGATTGTGAGCTTGCGGTTGCCAACACCCTGAGCGCAATCGGCGCCGGTGCCCGGCAGGTTCAGGGGACCATTAACGGCTACGGCGAGCGCTGCGGCAATGCTAATCTGTGTTCCATCATTCCCACACTTCAGCTTAAGATGGGCTATCACTGCATTCCTGGCGATTCCCTGCCGCAGTTAACCAACACGGCCCGGTTCATCAGCGAGGTTGCCAATGTGAATATGCCGGTGAATCAGCCTTATGTCGGCACAGCCGCATTCGCCCACAAGGGCGGCATCCACGTATCTGCTATTTTGCGCGATTCACGGACGTACGAGCATATCGCCCCTGAGCTGGTCGGCAATAAGCAGCGTGTTCTGGTCTCCGAGCTTGCCGGACAGAGCAACGTGCTGTCCAAGGCGCAGGAGATGGGACTCAGCCTTGATCCAAGCAGCGAGCAGGCGCGCAAGGTGATTGACAAGATCAAGAATCTTGAACACCAGGGGTATCAGTTCGAAGGCGCGGATGCTTCGCTTGAATTGCTGCTCCGGGAAGCGACCGGCGAGATGAATGAGCTGTTCACCTTCGAGTCGTTCAAGATGCTGGTTGAGAAGACCGCCGGCCGCCCGGTCGTCTCCGAGGCCTTCGTCAAGCTGAAGGTCGGCGGCGAGAGCCTGTACACCGCCGCCGAAGGCAACGGACCGGTCAACGCGCTGGATAACGCACTGCGCAAGGCGCTGCAGACCTACTTCCCTCAGCTTAAGGATATGCACCTCTCCGACTATAAGGTACGTGTGCTGGATGAACAGGACCAGACTGCCGCGAAGGTGCGCGTGCTGATTGAATCCAAAGACTATAGCGACACCTGGAACACGGTAGGCGTGTCCAGCAATGTGATCGAAGCGAGCTGGGAGGCCCTGGTCGATTCTATGAGATATGCCCTTCTGGGACAGATCTCACTGGAGCAGGACATCCAGACCAGCAATGAACCGAGAGGTCTGGTCAATCACTGACCTCCTTGGCTTCGCTCTATGCACTCCAAAAAGCCCACCGCTGCGGAACTTTCTCCGCGCAGGAGGGCTTTTCACTATGCGGCTGATCGCGGGTGCTAAGAGCCAGTCAGCGCAATAATCTTTTTCTCCAATTCCTCTGCGCTCAGGACCCCCAGAATAATCTCGCTGATGACTCCGTTCTTATCAATCAATACATTGGTCGGGAACACCGCCCCGTTATACTTGTCGAAGATCTGGCCCTTCAGATCATACATCACCGGAAAGGTCAGCATGTACTTCTTGACGAAGCGTTCCGCATTAGGCTTGTAATCCTGGCTGGTCACGTTAATGCCGTATACATCCAGCACCTTGCTGTATTTCATAGCCAGCTTATTCAGCTCAGGAGCCTCCTGCCGGCAAGGATCGCACCAGGAGGCCCAGAAGTTAAGAATCACCGGCTTCTCCCTTGCCCCGTCGACGCCATATTGCTTATCCCCTTCCTGCACTGTAAAAGGAGGCGCCTTGAGTCCGGCAGATGCACCAGTCTCCGGTTCCGCCGTCTGCTGCAGGACCGCAACCGCCTTAGGCTCCGATTTTACTTTATGTTCTATGGCAAGAACGGCCAGAAAAACAATCAAGGCCAGAATCGTTATATTCCGTTTATGGACTGCTTTCATAGAGTTCAGATCCTTTACATGGAGGATTTTCCTCTATTGTACCCCCACTTGCTCCAGTTTCAAACGTAATTTACATAAAAAAGAGGATTCCGTCAAAGACGAAATCCCATGAAGAGAGAGGGGTAAAGCTGACAGCGGCCCAGGGAAGCCCCCGGCTGTTCAGACCGGACTCATCCGTACAGCAGAGGCTGGGGAAGCTTCTGCTGCCCGGCTGCCGCAGGAGACCTGCGGACAGCTGCTGGCGCTGCCGCAGCGGGCGGCATGTGTATTGGCCTAAGGCCGATACGCAACGTAGCGCCTGACCCGCCGCCTTCCTGATATACCTTAATTAGTCCCCGCTTTGCACTGCAATCCGGCTAGTCTTACACAATAACCCTCATGTCCTGCTTAGATAGGCATACAAGTCGCCTAACGTATCTACCTGATTCTTTTGTAAGATCTGGCGGATGTAAGCTACCCACAGCTTCGCCGTCATCTTGGCATCCTCCAGCGCATGATGGCGGCCCTCAATGGGAATCTCATGAACCGCCAGCAGCTCATCCAGCGTGTAATTGCTGCGGTGCGGCTCCAGCCAGCGGGCCAGCATCATCGTATCCAGCACCCGGTGGGTTAACTGGACCTTGGAGGTCTTCCATAGGGCGGCATTCAGGAACGCCTTATCATGGGCACTTCCGTGCGCCACCAGCACCCGCTGCCCGACGAAGGACATGAAGTTATGCAAGCCGTCCATCAGCGGCGGAGCAGAGGAGGTCATCTCAGCTGAGATTCCGGTCAGTCTCGTAATATTGTCCGGAATCGTTGCCCCGCAGTTCACCAGTGTATAGAAGCATTCCTCTGCCTTGATCTCTTCCCCGACCACCCGGATCGCCCCGATGGACATAATCTCATCCCCGCCCTGGTGGGAGAAGCCCGTAGTCTCCAGATCGAATATCACCGTCTCCAGTTCAGACAGCGGAGTATGCAGCACCTCGGGACGCCGTTTCTCGCGCATCAGAGAACGGATAAAGGCCATTTGCTGGGCTGTCTGCTGCGCCGATTCCCCGCCTCTCATGGAAGCGATGGCGGAGGGCATTCCGCCTTGCCGCAGATTATTCCAGAATCCTCCGCCCTTGCTCGGCTCCTTCATAGCTGTCTCCTTTCCGCTGACCGGAGCTGCCGCTGCAGCGCCTTATGCAGGCGTCTGATCAGCAGCAGGCTTTCCCGCAGCTCCGCCCGGAGCTGCTTATTCTTCAGATCATGCTCGGCATAATAATCGCTGCTCACGAGCAGGCCATCCGTCACCGTAAACGGCGTGTTCACCCGCATCCTGAGCGCCGTCAGACAAGCGCGCCTGATCTCTTCCAGATGCTGATACTGCTCCAGCTTAGCCAGCTCATCAAGCCGCTTCAATGTCGAAGATGCTTCGATTCCGTGCAGCAGCGACAAATGCCTGACAATATTGACAAGCGGAATGTAGAGGCCATATTTGACATCGAAGCCGCCGGCATTATCACCGAACCGTTCCGTGAGCACCTGCCCCAGCAGATTCAGCGTCGCTTTATGGCGCACCGTATTGCGCAGTACCGCCATCGTCAATTTGCTGTTATCTGTGAATCCGGCATGCAGGGTTTCCCGCCACTGCGCAGACAGTGCCTCACTTCCCGCTACATGACGCATATCCGAAGCTATAATCAGGTACCGGACAGGCTCCCATTCGAGTTGCTCCATCCAGTCAGCCAGCTGGCGCTTCCAGTCTGCCAGTGACTTCCGCCAGAGCGGCTCAGAGCACATGACCCTGCCCTCGCATTTCTCATAGCCAATCGCCTCAAGCATATCCGACAGCATGCTGCCAAAAGCTTCGAAATACCTTTTCCGCTCACCCTCCATCGCTTCCTCTACAATTAAGCCGTTATCCTGATCGCTCCACAGCGTAGCCTCCTGCCGGCCCGCACTGCCGAATACAATAAAGGAATAGGCGCAGGGAGGCAGGCCGTAGCCCGCCTCCTTCATCTGCGCCTCACATATGCGTACCGCCGTCCCGGCAAGCTGGTCATGCATCGCATTGACCCGGTGCATCCATTCCTGAACGGGAATCACACTCAGCTGCTCCAGCAGCACTTGTTGACATGCGGTACGCCTCGCCTTAAGCTCCTCCGGCGAACCGGCTGTTACGATGGACAAGTAACTTTCTTCTTCGTTCCAATCCGCTGCCTCCATCGAAGCCACTCGGTCCGCCTCCCTGCCTGAGTATAAATATTAGTGTTTGAGGGTTTTGGATTCTGATTCACTAATCAGCTTCATTTGCTCAGGATAACCGTACGTACCATGCTCACTGATATCCAGACCCATCAATTCTTCTTCTTCCGTTACACGGATACCCATAACCATCTTCATTACATACAGGATGACGAAGGACATCACAGCCACGAACACGAAGGTTCCGACTACACCCAGTGCCTGCACGCCGAGCTGATGGAAGCCGCCGCCGTAGAACAGACCTGCTTTACCTACAAGTGCGCCTTGTTCAATCAGATCAGGTGCTGCGAAGAGGCCTGTAGACAACGCCCCCCACATACCGGCGATACCATGTACAGAGAAAGCATAGATCGGATCATCCAATCCTGCACGCTCCAGCCACTGCGAGGTCATGAAGGTGAAGGCACCGGCAATGAGACCGATAACGATGGCTGCCCAAGGCTCTACGAAGGCACAGGCACCGGTGATGGCAACCAGAGCTGCCAGTACGCCGTTAAGCATGGCCGGAATATCGGATTTACCGAAGTACAGCCAGGAAGCTGCCAGTGCTGCCAGACCGCCTGCTGCCGCTGCAATGTTAGTAGTCAGCGCTACGTGTCCGAAGAATCCGCCCATAGGGGACAACGCGCTGCCTGGGTTGAAGCCGAACCAGCCAAACCAGAGAATGATAACCCCAAGTACAGTGAAGACCTGGTTATGACCCGGAATAATAACCGGCTTGCCTTCTTTGTTGAATTTGCCAAGACGGGGCTTGAGGAGAATGGTCGCCACTACAGCCGCCGTTGCACCTGTAAGATGGACTACTGTAGAACCTGCATAATCCTGCATGCTCAGCTCTGCCAGCCAGCCGCCGCCCCATACCCAGTGAGCGACAACCGGATAAATTACAACCGAGAAGAGAATTCCGAAGATAATATATACGCTAAGCTTAGCACGTTCAGCCATACCGCCGGATACAATCGCCAGGGAGACTGCGGCAAATGCCATTTGGAACAGGAATTTCGTATTTAGTGTTACATCGGAGAAGGCCAAGGATTCAAATGCAGAGGCCGTAGAATCACCGCCGTAGAAGAAGCCTGTAGTTCCGAAGAAGCTGTTGCCGTTACCGAAGCCAAGGCCAAAGCCCAGTGCCCAGAAGCACAAGCTGGCAATCGCCAGTGTCAATACCGTCTTACCGGCCACGTGGCCGGCATTCTTCATCCGGACCGAACCCGCCTCAAGTAATGCGAATCCTGATTGCATGAAGAACACAAGGATAAATGCCAGGAACGTAAATGCAGTGTCGAGTCCAATCTGCAGATCCGGTGCTGCCGGACCCTCAGCCGCGAAGGCGCTGACCGGATAGATCATTAGTGTAATCATACCCAGGAACATCATCAACATCTTTTTTTTCATAGTGTACCCCACTCCCCAATGTTATATTTTCTAACAAAGCGTGAAACTCTTAATGTCATTATAATCAGAAGTCAGGTAAATTGACAAGACTATTTTTTTGAATGCTCTAATTTAATTCTGGAAGCTGTATCATTCTTCACTCAAGGACCACTCCCGAGCATGATTACCGGTAACCCGCCAGGACTAGCGTGCTTCCTTACGTACCAATTATGCAAACGCATACAGTCAACAGAGCTTTCCCCTAGGTTGCATACTGTATTTTTATTAATGTCTATTAGTAAACATGCCTTTTATTATCCTTTGATCACACCACTTCGCACTCTCCGCCCACCGCGATCCTGATGATTTACAGATGACCTGGGCGCTCAAGTATGTAACACGTTATGTCATGTTTAACATGACTTTTTATCCTCTAAGGGGTATTCTCGCTTCGATTGCCTCCCCAGCATCTTTATGAAAAGTCAGCATATACTTTAAAGTAAGCATCACGTTTGACTGTACGGTTTCCAATTTGATATGATTATTTTACGCAGGAAATAGCGAGGTGAGATAACTTGGAGATATGACCCTTTACCGGATCGGAGAGCTGGCCAAGGCGGCCGGCATCAGTGAACGTACCATTGATTATTATACGAAGCTTGGACTGATAACACCGGAATCCAGAAGCATGAAGAATTACCGGCTCTACAGTCATGAAACCTTAGTCGTTCTGCAACGTATTAATCAGCTTAAGCAAGAGAAATATACATTGGAAGAAATCAAATCCCTGATGGGCAAGTGGAATGCAGCCACACCTGAGGCTGAGGTCTCCGGCAAGCTGGTCCAGCTTGAGCTTCAGATGCAGCAGCTGGAACGGGAAGTGAAGGCCCTGGAGCCCGTGATCAGCGGTTTGAAGCCGGGCCAGGCTAACCGGGCACTGGCAGCACTGATTCCTCAGGGCGTCGCCTGTATGGAAGCGATCCGGCTTCTGCTGACGCAGGGGCCGCCAATGTAACAGCTTGTAATTTATAATGGAGGAATGAGCACATATGATGCCACTAATGTATGTATTGTTAGCTGTCGCTTTTATCTTTTCTCTATGGGCCCAGTTCAGGGTCAAGGGCAATTTCAAGAAATGGGCCAAGGTGCCGAACATGAACGGCTTGACGGGTTATGAAGCTGCCCGGCGCATGCTGGATGCCAACGGACTCTACGATGTTCCCATCGAACCGGTTCAGGGAACCCTTACAGACCACTACGACCCGATTAACCGCATTGTGCGGCTGTCGGAGCCTGTATATTATGAAAGCTCCATCGCAGCAGTCTCCGTCGCTTGTCACGAGATCGGCCATGCAATTCAGCACAAGGAGCATTATCCGATGCTGGCGCTCCGCCACCGCATGTTCCCGGTCGTGAACTTCGCCTCCGGGGTCGCTCCCTTCATGCTGCTGGCAGGCTTTATCTTCAGCTCGTTCAACCTTATTGGGCTCGGCATTATCTTCTTCTCTGCCGCAGTAGCCTTCCAGCTCGTCACGCTGCCCGTTGAATTCAACGCCAGCAGCCGCGCGCGTCAGATCATGGTACAGCAGGGCTTCATCCGTAATGATGAAGAGCGCGGCGTAGCCAAGGTCCTGAATGCCGCAGCGCTCACCTATGTGGCAGCAGCGCTGGTATCTCTGATCGAGCTGATCCGCCTGATCCTGATGTTCCTCGGTAACCGCGATTAAGATCTATATCACTACACAGACAATACCCCGGTAGGCTATGAGCCGACCGGGGTATTGTCTGTGTGCCTGTCTTTGAAATAGGTAAGCAGGAAGTTACGGAAGGACTGGGCGACCAGCGGCAGCTTGCCTTCTGTCCGGTGAATCAGCCCGACGGTTCTGGTAATCGTAGGCTCCACCACCCGGACCTGTGCAGGCTGCATCGGGTTGGTCTGGTAGAGCGCCATCTCCGGCAGCAAGCTTACCCCCATCCCGGCAGCTACCAAACCGCGGATTGTATCGGTCTCTCCGCCTTCAAAAGCAATCTGCGGCTTGAACCCTGCCGCAAGGCAGGCCTGCCAGACAATCGGCCGCAGGGAGTAGCCTTGGCTGAACAATACGAACTTCTCGTCCCGCAGCTGCTCCAGCCTGATCACTTCTCTGCTTGCAAGCGGATGATTCTGCGGCAGAATGGCGAACAGCTCCTCGGTCATTACGATATCTCCGGCCACATGCCCTACATTCTCCGGGAACGGCGAGATGAATGCCAGATCCACCTCTCCTGAGATAACATCCTTGATTAAGGATGGATAGGCTCCCTGCTTGAAGCGGAATTTCACATGGGGATAATGACGGCGGAACTCCGCCACAATGGAGGGAATCAGATGGGTCCCGAGGCTGTGCGGGAAGCCGATGCGGATCTCGCCGCGCTCCGGGTCAAGGAATTCATGCACCTCCGCCACCGACCGGTCGAGTTCATTCAGCACCGACTCCACTCTTTTGCAAAAGAGCTGCCCGACAGGCGTAAGCTGCAGATTCCTCCCCTTCTGCATGAACAGATCCACTCCCAGCTCCTGCTCCAGCTGATGAATCTGGCGGCTTACCGCAGATTGTGCGACATGCAGCTCCTCCGCCGCTCTGGTGACATGTTCCTTCTGGGCAACCTTCAGAAAATACTGCAGCTGTCTAAGCTCCACGATTACACCCTTCCTTATCGACGTTTTCGTTTGAATACACGGATGATTAGCCCATAGATGAAGAATCCGGCGATCAGGCCGCCGATATGAGCTATATAGTTGATATTTTGAGCGGCAAAGGATACGATAATCCCCATCATCAGAAGTCCGTAGAGCGTCTTGCGCGAGCCCTCATCCATCATGGCCCTTTGGAACACCGCAATATAGAGGAATGCGCCATAGACGGCGTAGATCGCCCCCGAGGCCCCTACAGAGACAATTCCAATCTCCACATTCCCGCGGCTGCTTATAAGAACCCACAGCAGATTTGCAATGAAGCCGCCGCCCAGATACAGCAGTGCATAACGCCACCAACCCATCAACCGCTCCAGCGGCGGGGCGAACACAAGCAGCGAGAAGCTGTTGAAGAACAAATGGGCGAAGCCGTTGTGAAGGAACATCGCCGTCACGCAGCGCCACAACTCATCCGTTTCAGCACCCACATTGACCGTAGCCCCGTACTCCACCAGTGTATACAGGTTGGTGGAGCCGCCATTCAGGGACAGCACGATGAACATAACCACATTGGCCAGAATCAGCGCACAGGTTACAGGATAATACCGGAGATAGCTTCTCCACTTCTCATACCTTATAAAAATCATAACACCCATCCTTTTATGTATGTTGTCCAGCTCGACATCCAGCTTCTAAAAAGATTATAATTTATTCTGGCAGGTACATGCCAATAATGCAATTCAAGGAGGAAACAAGGACATGACGCAAGAAAGAACAGGCGTAGCCACTTTTAAGGGCAACCCCATTACTCTGGTAGGCCCACAGCTGAAAGCCGGAGATTCCGCGCCGCAATTCACGGTAAGCAAGAATCTCCTGGAAGATGTTACACTTACAGAATACGCTGGCAAAATCAAGCTGATCAGCGTTGTACCTTCCCTGGATACCGGTGTGTGCGATGCGCAGACCCGCCGCTTCAACAGTGAAGCTGCCGGTCTTGGCGATGATGTTGTCATCCTCACCATCAGCACAGATCTTCCTTTCGCCCAGGCCCGCTGGTGCGGCGCCGCAGGCATCGACAGTGTAATCACCCTGTCCGACCACAAAGAGACTTCCTTCGGACAAGCCTACGGCGTCCTGATTAAGGAATTCCGCCTCGACATGCGCTCCATCTTCGTTGTAGACAAGAACGACACTTTGGCTTATGTCGAGTATCTCGGTGAAATGGCTGAGCACCCGGACTACGAAGCGGCGATTTCCGCAGTTAAAGCCCTGCTCTAGGCTTAAACGGACAGCACTGATATGTTATACAGCATCCAAGCCTATAAATGTACATTTTTGAAAAAAAGCGGCAGAAGGTCATCCTTCTCCGCTTTTTGCGTATGATGATCAATAAGGATATCCGTGCCCGGAACGGGCTGTCCCACTCCCGGAAACCGCATACAATCCCGGCAATACAAGCCCGGATGCTGTCCTTAATCCACCTTATATTTGCCCAGCTTCTTATCCAGAGACTGGTACAAACGCTGAATGACACGGTAATTGGCACCCAGATCGCCAAGCGACCCTCTGGATGCTGAATATATATCTACGGCACAGCGTACGGGCGTGGTGCTTAACACAGATACGGTAATATCCAGCGAGCGGCCTAACGCCGTTCTTTTCTCCAGGGTAATCTCCCCTACAGACTGCACTTCATGCAAGACCTTATAACCAGGAATTTTCTTCAGCGTTGCGGATACTTCATCCCACGCCTTGTCTCTTGAAAGATTGTAATAACGCGTTTTCAATGCCGGATCTTTGGCACGGTCGCTTGTTCCGTCATGACTGCGAAATAAACCGACCAAGGTTCTTTTCAACGACAAAATTCTTCCCCCTCTTCAAATCCCAAGTTCACTATCCTAAGTGTAACACTCTTGTCCGCGGAACAAAAGGGCATTGCTCACTTTAACCTTGAAAAAGGCACCCTCTACCCGCTAGTGAGCAGGTAACAGGATGCCTTGTCAATTCCATTAGAAAACCCGCCTATGCCGTCCGGCTGCAGTGTCTTCTGAACCTGCTAGAGCAGGTGGGTGACCGCAGAAGTCGTTTTTGAATTCCCCAGGTCATATAGACAGGGCTGTTCAGCCGCGCTTCATGTAGATCTCCCAAGACATTATCATTGGTTCAAAACAACGAGCAACCATAACGTACATCGCAGGATTTATAATCATTATATTGCGTTTTGACGAAAAAGTAAACCTGTATACGCTTTATTTAACACCGGGATCATTTTCCGTTGACATTGCTGCCCTCATGATCAAGGGAATGTTAAGTCCGCTTGAAATCCTTACCGGTGTCCTTATCTCTGTCGTCTTCATCCTCGTCTTCGTCATCATCATCGGCCGGCAGACCTTCATTCTCAGCTGCTTCCAGCGCGGCCTGTTCTTCAGCCAGCTTCTTCTTCTCCACCTGTAGTTGCAGCTTATTGTATGTAGCGAAGAAATTAAAGAAGGCGAGCATAGCAATCAGCGTAGGAATACACAGCACATAGAGCACCGGATACCGCAGACCTATATAAAGAAGAACGCCTGAACCAATCAACGTCGAGAACACACGGATCGGCCGGGCGATCGTGAGCAGAATCGAATTGGTTACCACTTCCTTGAACGTCATCTGGTAGTGAACCACGATGGAGAAGAAGTTAAACATCGATACGAACAAAATAATCATCAGCACCAGCATCAGGATACCGACGATCTTGAAATTCGGCATTTGCGTCATGTATACGGTCACATCAACGTACATCACGACAAACAGCAGGGTGTAGATAAGCCCTCCCAGCATGCTTTTCAGATAATTCTCTTTGTATCCCTGAAAAAAAGTGCGGAATGTACTTACATCGGTATTGCCCATTACCCATTTGCGCACCACTGTAAATAACGCCGACGTAGCCGGAAATACAGTGAATGGCGCGAATACCCCAAGTACCCAGTTCAGCATAATCTGCTCATTCGGTCCGCCTGCTTCTGAACCCAGCATGAGGATCTTCATAATTCCTGCGAACAGAAACGGTATCGAACACAATGCCCATAAAATATTGCTGAAGGCGATGCGTGAGATCCATTCCGTGATGCGGTATATACCGCCCATTGCTCCTTTAAACTCCAATTCCCTTCCTCCTGTCTATCTTGTGCATACTGCATATCTTAACTATACCTGTTTGTACAGGACTTTTCCAGCGCCCAAGTTTACAAGTTCTAGGTAAGTGTCTAAGCAAGCTCTGCAATACGTCCATATATTACATTGTAACCACAACAAATCCCCCATGCTCAAAGGAGGTTGACCTCATGTCCGCACCTGGCTGCTGCAATCCCTGGACTTCCACCGGAACAATTCTCGTGCTCTTCATCCTGCTGGTCATCATCAGCCGTACCTTCATCTAAGTGAATCCACAGCAAAAAAAAGAAGACGGGAACCGGTAACGGTTGCTCGTCTTCTTCAAGGTGTTCTGTTATAGCTTAAGCGTCAAAATCCTGCTTGGCCGGGCGGGTGCTTGTGCTGCTCGGACGCGAGGACGGTCTTCCGTCTGTGTTACGGCTCGCTCCATCACGGTTGCCTTTGTAACCGCCGCCGTAGCTGCTGCCGCTTCCGCTGTTGCCGCCATAGCCGCTGCTGTAGCCGCCACGGGTGCTTCCGCCGCTGCTGGCATTGTCACGATTTCCGCGATAGCCGCCGCCACTTGCATTGTCTCGGTTGCCGCGATAGCCGCCACCGGAGCTAGAACCGGAACCGGAACGGTTGCCGCCATAGCCGCCGTTAGGCTTACGCCCGCTACGGATGTCGTTCTTGCCGCCGCGGCGCTTGGCACGGATCGGATCTTCAGGAGTCAACTCAATTTGCGCATCCTTGTTATCGCCGGTAAGAAGCTTCATAGCTGCGGACAGCAGCTGTACAGAATCATATTGCTCCAGCAATTGAATGGCAATGCCTTTATATTCGTTCAGTTCGCCAACCTCAACCATTGCAAGCAGACGTTCTGCTGTAATGCGTTGTTTGCCTTCAATAGCCTCGGCCATCGTAGGAAGCGGTTTGCGGGTAATCCGGTGACGGGTCACGCGTTCGATCAGGTGCAGGTGATCCATTTCGCGCGGAGTTACGAAGGACCAGGCTGTTCCTTCTTTGCCGGCGCGGCCTGTACGGCCAATACGGTGTACATAGCTCTCCGGGTCCTGCGGAAGGTCGAAGTTAATTACATGCGTTACGCCGGATACGTCCAGGCCGCGTGCAGCTACGTCTGTAGCAACCAGTACATCAATGCTGCCGTCGCGGAATTTGCGCATTACAGCATCCCGCTGGTTCTGCGACAAGTCGCCATGCAGGCCGTCAGCGGAATATCCGCGCTTCTGCAAGCCTTCTGCAAGCTCGTCTACCCGGCGCTTCGTGCGGCCGAATACAATGGCCAGATCTGGCGATTCCATGTCAATCAAGCGGCTAAGCGCTTCGAATTTCTGGCGTTCAGGCACTTCAACATAAGCCTGGTCGATAAGCGGTGCGCTAATTTGTTTAGGAATTACGGATACATGCTGCGGGTTCTTCAAGAACTGCTGGGCAAGGCGTTGAATGTTAGGAGGCATAGTAGCCGAGAAGAGCATGGTCTGACGTTCTTCAGGAACGAGCTTGAGGATGGTCTGGATATCCTCCATGAAGCCCATATCTAGCATTTCATCGGCTTCATCCAGTACGATCGTCTGAACATCATCCAGGCGGATGGTCTTGCGGTTGATATGGTCCAGGAGGCGTCCTGGTGTACCAATAATAATCTGTGGTTTTCTCTTCAGTCCGCGGATCTGGCGGCCGATATCCTGCCCGCCGTAGATAGCCAGTGAACGAAGTCCTTTGAAGCGGGTCAACTTACCGATTTCTTCAGCGACCTGGATGGCCAGCTCACGTGTTGGCGTCATTACCAGTGCCAGAATCTTCTCTTCTTCTCTTGCGATCTTGGAGATGAGGGGAATCCCGAAGGCTGCGGTCTTACCTGTACCCGTCTGTGCCTGTCCGATAAGATCCGATCCGGCCATAGCAAGCGGGATAGCCTGTTCCTGGATTGGTGTTGCTTCCTCAAATCCTAGCTCTGTGATTGCTTGAAGTACTTTTGGCTCCAAGCCGAATTCTGCGAATGTTTTCAAATTATTCATGCTCCTTCTATACAGTGGACATTCCACATGCTTGTCTGTATTCTTAAGTAGCGGTAAACACATTTATAGGCTGTCCAATCATGCCGGATTTTCTGCATGGTTTAGCGCGTATTGGGACAAACAACTGTCCTATGATCAGGCCACTACATACACCTGACAATTGTAGCTTCGCATTCTAAGCAATGCAAAAATACCATTGTAACGTCCTACTCAAGAATATCCTATACATTATATCACAAACCCAATCAGGAATACCAGTGTATTCCTTACTTTCATTACTTACATGACACTCACACTACACTCAGAGGTGAATTTGCTTGGTTAAACTAAGATTATTCGGGAGCTTTCTTGCCGTCCTCTTCGGTTCAGCGATGATCGCAAGCGGCTTTAATCTGTTCCTGATCCCCCACAGACTGCTCAGCGGAGGCGTATCCGGCCTCGCCATGCTGGCCGGTTATTTCACTCCTTTTAACATCAGCTTACTCTATTTACTCTTCAATATCCCGCTGCTTGCTACCGGATGGTTCCAGCTGGGCCGCCGATTTATTATTCTCAGCATGGTCTCTGTAGGGGCTACCACCTGGCTGATGACCGTGGTACCGGTCTTTCAAGTATCCTCGGATATGCTGCTTGCCTCGGTCTTCGGCGGGGTGCTTGTGGGTGCCGGTGCAGGCATCTCCTTCCGTGTAGGAGGCTCCTCAGGTGGCTTCGATATTCTGGGCTCCATTATAACACGGTACCGGGATTTCCCGGTAGGCAGTGTGCTAGTCGGTCTCAATGGTCTCGTCATTCTTGCTGCGGCTTATTTTGACGACAACTGGAATCTGGCGCTTGCTTCGATGGTCTCCATTTACGTCACCGGCAAGGTGGTCGACCTGATTCATATCAGCCACATCAAAGTTACCGTGTACATCATCACCAACCGGACTGACGAGCTGCTGCAGCAATTGCTGGGCCTTCAGCGCGGCGTTACAAAATTTAAGACAGAAGGTGCTTATTCTCATGTAGAACGGGACATGCTAATGACAGTGACCACACGGTATGAGCTTGCAGAACTGAAACGTATTATTAAAACAAGCGACCCGCAGGCTTTTGTAAATATTGTTGAGACTGTCGGTGTAATGGGCTCTTTCCGCAAACGGTAATTCATAAGAAAATGCTTATCCGTTCAAATTATGTTATATTATAGCTACGCAGGACCTTAACAATTTCATGAAGATTGTGATTTACCCTCTTTTTTCCAGGCACTTCGTTTTTCCGGGTGGACCCTGAATTCTGATTCAGTTCGATTCGAAAAAGGAAAGGGTGATTTTTGTGGAAATGGAAACGGTAAAACTGTCAGCAATCGTCATGAGGTGGTATCCGGATATGATACCGTTCCTGAAGCAGGACGAACTCAATTCTGTAATCGTACTGCGTGACGGTCTGAGTATTCTGGAACCGGCAGATGCCATGGATATCATCCATTACAGCATTTGCGAGCATCAGAATTCTGCGTATCTTCATTAAGCAAGCTGCCCTAAAGAGCAAGTTGTAATAGTTGCCGTCCTGGTCATTGGCCTTCGTGCCAGTCCGGGGCGGCATTTACTTTTATAATCAGCGGTTCAAAATCTGTACATCCCGTTTATAAACAACAAGAGCGGAAATATGACCTCAAAAAATTACGGGTATTGTTACAAGTCTGTTCTTTTTGGGTGCATCCGTTACCTTATACTTTATAAGGAATGTACATAAAGGGAGCGAATAAGAAATGAATATCACCTGGGCTTTACTGATGATGGCCCTGGGAGGCGTAGGTGTCCCGAATCAAGGACATGAAGCCGATGTGGCAGCAGTACTGCAGAGCGCCATGAATCCCCCCATCGTCGCTGAACACACCACCAATCCGGACGCAGCAGCATCACCGAACGGAGGCGGTATTGCCTCTCCTGCACCTTCACCAGGCGCATCGCCGGAGACAGCACTTCTTGCCGATCCGCAGCCGGATGCTCCCAAGGTTAAAGGGATATACGTGACTGCCTACAGCGCCGGGGGTGCACGGATGGAGACCCTGCTTGCCCTGCTGGACAAGACTGAGCTCAACTCCATGGTTATCGATATTAAGGATGATGCCGGATATATCACCTACAAGACGGACAATGCTGAGCTTCAGCAAATGGGACATCCACAGCCGTTCATAGGTGATATCAACAAGCTGATGACCCGCCTGAAGGAGCATGATGTCTACCCGATTGCGCGGATCGTAGTATTCAAGGATTCTGTGCTCGCCAAAAAGAACAAGGAATTATCCTTCGTAAACAAAGACGGCTCAGTCTGGGCCAACAAAGGCGGAGACAGCTTCGTCAATCCTTATAATGAAAATGTATGGAAGTATAACGTAGATATTGCCAAGGAGGCCGTTAAGCTCGGGTTCAAGGAAATCCAGTTTGACTATGTACGCTTCCCTGAAGGCTTCGAGAAGCGTGCGGACACTCTGAAATACACGAAGAGCGACAGACCGCGCGTGGAAATTATCGCCGACTTTGTTAAGTATGCCAAAGCTGAGCTGGCACCGCTGGGGGTTCGGATCTCTGTGGATATCTTCGGCTATGCCGCCTCGGTACCTGCCGCAGAAGGTATCGGCCAGGATTTCGTGAAGATCTCCAAGAATGTCGATGTCATCAGCCCGATGGTCTATCCGAGCCATTATTCCACCGGCTGGTTCGATGTGAAGGACCCGGACAAAGACCCTTATGCTACCATTAAGGGCTCAATGGTCGATACACACAAGAAGCTTAATCCGCTAGGCAGCTTCAAACCGGTGATCCGCCCATGGATTCAGGATTTCACCGCCAGCTGGCTGGGCAGCGGGCATTATGTCAAATACGGCAAGAAGCAGGTTGAAGATCAGATCCGCGCCTTGAAGGATCAGAATATTGACGAATTCCTGCTATGGAATGCCAACAACCGCTATACGGCCGATGTGAAGTACGACCAATAAGCTTTCTGCAATTATCCGGATGTATCCATAGCCGCATGATATCCAGAGCCCGGCAGCTGCCGGGCTTTTTACTGGGAATATTTTCACTGGGAATATAAGTATTTAAAATAAAGATAACGGGGCATTGATGATTATGAAACAGACAACTTCCATTAAACAAAAGGCCGGGCAATTCCTGCATATATTGCTTCCCATTCTGATTACTCAGATTGCATTGTCGGCCATTACCTTCTTCGACACCAATATGTCCGGCAAATTCGGCACGAATGATCTGGCCGGCGTAGCCATCGGAACAAGCCTGTGGATTCCGATCCAGACAGGCCTTAGCGGTATTCTTATGGGGATCACACCCATCGTGTCTCATCTCCTCGGCAGCAAGCGGGGCAAGGATGTGGCCAACCAGGTAATGCAGGGCATTTGGCTCTCCCTGATTGTATCCGTGCTCGTGCTGATTCTTGGCAGCCTCGCTCTCACACCGATCCTGAATTTCATGAATCTGGAGCCTGCGGTACGAGATATTGCCTTCCGCTTCCTCGGTGCTATCTCCTTCGGCATTATTCCGCTGTTCGGCTATACCGTTGTCCGCAGCTGTATTGATGCCCTGGGTCAGACCCGTGTCTCCATGTTCATCACCCTGATTGCCCTGCCGGTCAATGTGGGACTTAACTATCTGCTGATCTTCGGTAAATTCGGCTTCCCCCGCCTTGGCGGAGTAGGCGCAGGCGTAGCCTCTGCGATCACGTATTGGGTCATTTTTCTGATTGCCCTTATCTTCGTCTACCGGGCTGAGCCTTTCCGCAATCTGCAGATTTTCCGTAAATTTCACTCGGTGTCCCTGGTAAGTCTCAAGGAGCTGCTGAAGATTGGTGTGCCTATCGGCTTTTCGATCTTCTTCGAGACGGCGGTGTTCTCGGCTGTAACCCTGCTGATGAGCCGCTTCGATACCATTACAATCGCTGCCCATCAGGCCGCCATTAACTTCGCCTCCACCCTCTATATGATTCCGCTGAGCATCTGCATGAGTCTGACAATTCTCGTCGGCTTCGAGAGCGGCTCCGGCCGGCTGAAGGATGCGCGCCAGTATGGCATTATGGGCATTGGTACGGCGGCTGTCCTCTCCCTGCTCACAGCGCTGGTGCTGCTCTTCGCCGGGAATCATGTCGCCGGACTGTATTCGGATGACCATGAGGTGATCTCGCTGATCCAGCATTTCCTGATCTACGCGATCTTCTTCCAGATCTCCGATGCCATCGCAACCCCGACTCAAGGTGTACTGCGGGGATATAAGGATGTTAATCCTGCGTTCGTCATCTGCTTCATTGCTTATTGGGTGATCGGCCTGCCCGTCGGATACCTGCTTGCTACTTATACTGAGCTTGGGGCTTACGGCTACTGGATCGGACTCATTACCGGCCTTGGAATCGGCGCAATTCTGCTCCTGGGCCGGCTCGTCAGGGTGCAGCGCAGATTCGCCCCGGAGAAGGCATAATTGACAACAGCCACAGACAAGGGAGAGTACTCTCCTTCGTCTGTGGCTGTTCTTCATTACCGGCTTTTTACAAGCAGATCTACTGCTTCCTTAATCACTTGCTCAGGGGAGTTCCCCTTCGCAAGCTCTTCCTGAATGCAGTGCTCCAGATTGTCTCCGATCACGGCACCAATAGAGCGGTCTACGGCTGTTCGTATCGCTGTCAGCTGAGTCACGATCTCGCGGCAATCTTTGCCTTCCTCCAGCATCCCGAGTACTCCCCTCACCTGACCTTCGATACGCTTCAACCGGTTGCTAATAGCTTTATCATACTCCACTGTCCCTTGGCCCCCTCTAGATGAATAAGTTCACGCCGGAATCCTCGGCAGCTCCCAGATAGCTGGCAACACCGCCGAAGTCTACACCTTCTATTAATTCCTCCTGCTTGATGCCCATGATGTCCATGCTCATCGTGCAGGCCATCAGCTTAACCCCGGCATTCAGTGCGCCTTGCATCAGATTCTCCAGGGATTCCACATTCTTGCGGCCCATAGTATAGCGGATCAGCTTCGACCCAAGCCCGCCCATGTTCATGCGGGATAAGGGAAGCTTCCGCGTCCCCTTCGGCATCATCATGCCAAACATCCGGTCTAGAGCATTCTTCTTCACCTGCGGAGACTGCCCCCGGCGCAGAACATTAAGCCCCCAGAAGGTAAAGAACATCGTTACCTGCTTGCCCATCGCTGCGGCGCCTGTTGCAATAATGAAGGAAGCAATGGTTTTGTCCAGATCACCGCTGAAAACAATCATCGTTGTACCTTCAGAGACCGCTGACTGTTCCCCCGGAACTACGGTTCTGTCTGACGGGTCTACTCCCTTCCGTACCAGCGCCTGGACTTTGCCGCCGGATACATCCACAGATTCCAGCGTGTTTCCCGTCTTGCTGCACCACTGCCTGATATCAGCGGCAAAACCGAAATCCGTTGCAGTAATCTCAACCCGCTGGCCTTCCTCCATTGAGCTTATAGTCTCATATACTTTGAGTATAGGGCCGGGGCACTGTAATCCGCAAGCATCCAGCAGGAGCTGCGGCTTACGAGTGAGCTGTTCGTGGCTATGGACTATACTGGCGGGAGACGGGGCATTCACTTTTAAAGCCGGTGTCTCTCTCTTCCCGGAAATCTCAGTGTTATTCCCCCTTGCCATCGCTGCGTATGTTTTGTACCCTCCGTCAACGTTTTGTACTGCATATCCGTATTGGATTAACATGCGGGCAGCAATGTAGCCGCGCAGCCCTACCTGGCAGGACACGGCGATCTCCCGATCCCCGGGAATCTCTGTGAGCCGGCCTCTCAGCTCAGCCAGCGGAATGTTGATGGAACCCGGAATGAAACCGGCTAAACGCTCCGCTTCGTCTCTGACATCAATGATGAGGCCGCCACTACATGTGAATTCATCCACTTCATGCCATTGCAGATTACGGACGAGTCCCTCCATCAGATTGGAGGCAACATAGCCCGCCATATTGACCGGATCTTTGGCCGAGGAATACGGCGGCGCATACGCCAGCTCCAGATCGGCCAGCTCATCTGCCTTAAGCTTGCTGCGGATCGCGGTGGCAATGACATCTATTCTTTTGTCCACTCCGGCACTTCCGGCCGCTTGTGCTCCATAAATCTCTCCTGTCTGCGGGTTGAACAGCAGCTTAAGCGCTATCGGTGCAGCACCGGGGTAGTAACCGGCGTGAGAATTCGGATGGATATGCACAGCTTCATAAGGTACCCCAAGCGACTTAAGCGTCTTCTCATTATTCCCGGTCAGCGCAGCAGTCATATCGAAGATTTTGATAATCGCAGTACCTAATGCCCCAGTGTAAGAGGCTTCCCGGCCGTTGATATGATCGGCGGCCAGACGCCCCTGCCGGTTCGCTCCCCAGGCCAGGGAGACCATGGTATCGAACCCTTGAACGCGGTCCTTCACTTCAATGACATCCCCTACGGCATAGATGGCCGGATCACTGGTCTGTAGCGAGGCATTGACCTTAACCGATCCCCGGATGCCCAGCTCCAGCCCGCAGCTCCGTGCCAGGTCATTCTCAGGACTGACCCCAATTGCCAAGATAACCATATCCGTTCTAAGCTCCCCGCCGGAGGAGAGACGGAGCAGGCTGCCTTGCTGTTCAATAGCCTCTACACCCTCATTCATCCGCAGTTCCACCCCGTGCAGACGCATATGCTCTTCCAGCGGACGAACCATCTCCAGATCAAGCGGGTTCAGAATCTGCTGACCCCGGTCAATCACAGTGACATCAAGCCCCCGCTCCCGCAGGTTCTCCGCCATCTCAAGACCAATAAAACCTGCACCAATTACAGTGGCATGCCGGGGGTGACGGCTGTCCACATAGGCCTTGATACGGTCTGTATCAGGAATATTCCTTAAGGTGAACAGGTTCTCAGCCTCTGAAATGCCCGGAATCGGGGGAACGATCGGCTTCGCTCCCGGTGAGAGTACTACGATATCATATGGAATCTGAAGTGTCTCGCCTGTTGTAACATTGCGGCAGTGTACCTGCTTACGTTCACGGTCAATCTCTGTCGCCTCGGTAAAGATTCTCACATCAATATTGAAGCGTGCCCGGATTCCAGCCGGTGTCTGCAGAAACAGCTTGTCCCGGGAATCAATACTCTCCCCAATATAATAAGGCAGCCCGCAATTGGCAAAAGAAACATGCTCTCCCCGCTCAAGCATGATAATGTTGTCTTCTTCGTTCAGTCTTCTTAGGCGTGCCGCAGCGGATGCCCCTCCGGCAACTCCGCCGATAATGACTATAGTTCTGCTCATTCTTATTCCCTCCTAGTTATATACCCCTATGGGTATGATATTATACGGGTGGGGGTATACTGTCAAGTCAAAAAAGAGCAGCCCCTTCCGGTGATGGAAGGCTTGCTGCTCCGCTGAGAGTTGAAGATCCTATAAATTCTGCTGCTCTTACTGGGACAAACGGGAAGCCAGCTCATACAGCTCGATATTGAAATCCTTCTTCGTATTCACTACCTTATCGATATCGGTCAGGGTCAATTCCCCTTTAATAATTCCGCATGCCTTGTCCGATTCGCCTTCAATCAGCTTACGAACCGCGAAATCAGCCAGACGGCTGGCGAGGTTACGGTCTCCTGGTGTTGGAGTACCTCCGCGCTGAATATGTCCCAGTACCGTAACACGGGCATCCAGGGAAGCATGGCGGTCTTTGAGTGCCTGAGCAACATCCTCACCCTTGCCAACGCCTTCAGCTACAATGACGATACTGTGACGTTTGCCGCGTGCGAAATTATCCTTCATCCGGTCAGCTACCTCATTCAGGTCATAAGGCATTTCCGGCACCAGAATCGTCTCCGCCCCGGAAGCAAGGCCTGCATGCAGAGCTATATCTCCGCAGTGACGCCCCATAACCTCTACGATGGAGGAACGCTCATGGGATGACATGGTGTCGCGCAATTTATTGATCGCATCCACTACCACGCCAACGGCAGTATCGAATCCGATAGTGTAATCTGTGAACGATATATCATTATCAATGGTACCCGGCAGAGCCATCGTCTTGATTCCAAGCTTGCTGAGCTTGTTGGCGCCATGGTAAGAGCCGTCTCCGCCGATAACAACCAGACCGTCGATGCCGAGCTCATTCAGAATGTCAGCACCTTTCTGCTGGCCTTCCGGCTTCATGAACTCCAGACAGCGTGCAGACTGCAGAACCGTACCTCCGCGCTGGATGATATCTCCGACACTGCGCAGATCCATCGGGAAAATGTCGCGGTTCAACAGGCCCTGATACCCGCGCTGAATGCCGAATACTTCAATTCCGAAGTAGATCGCGCTGCGGACAACCGCACGCACTGCGGCGTTCATCCCCTGGGAGTCTCCTCCACTGGTTAATACTGCGATTTTTTTTACGTTTGACATTCTGTTAGTTCCTCCTTAAATTTGTGCCAGTTTCTCCCCTTACCCGGAGAAGATCCGGCAGCATCTAATACATGTGTTTGCGTATCCAGCGGCTGTTGACGAAGAAGAAGAGTCTGGTCAGCGGACTATTCTTCATCAGCCTCCGGGATACCGAGCGGACCTCGCGTTGCTCACTAACCTTGGGATCGGATAAATACAGGGCCAGCAGTCCTTCGATGATCATACGGTGCATGGAGTTCTCAGGAAGACTCCGGACATCCTTGCGGGCCCATTCCACAATGGAAGCGATCCGGTTCAGCATCATATCCGTATTCTCATAATAATTGCAGAAATTGAGATCACCGCCGGCCCGGTCTTCATCCTGGTCAATCAGATAATCCAGCATGATATGCAGGCCGCACACATGCGGAAAATAAGCAGCACGAATGGATGATGATGCCACTGTGCTTAGCTTAGGATCACAGGATGCCAGAAAAAGCATGAATACGCCCAGGGTTGAACCGGTTGCGGCCGCAAATTCATTCCACTGGAGATGAGGCGCGCGGTACCCCTCCTTCTCCCACCATTCCTTGAGGGCAGCTTCTCTAAGCTCCGGGTGAATGTGCTTATAGACCTGAAGATCAGTGTACAATACAGCCAGATTATAGACCTCTTCAGTAGCAGCACCGTAGCCGGGTAGCCGGGAGGTCATCTCCTGGCATTTGCGGACCAGTCTGTGCAGGTATCCGCCGTCATTCTGTTCCGTACGCAGCGCGTAATAGTTCACAGGCTCCGCGCCGGGGGTAACAGCATCCAGCATGGACTTATGCAGCAACCGGAAATCGGCCGGGTCAAGCGAAGTACTGCGGTCACACAGGTTGTCCAAATAATCACTGATCGTCTGATAAGCAACAATTAGCGGAATCAGTATATGTCTCATCGACAAATTGCCGGCGGCATAGATTCCGCCGCCTTCGCAATGAAACTGCTTCGTTTCAATGCTGGCAAGCGCTTGCTTACGGAGCTCGGGATCGGGAATTCCTTCTGCATCCTTGCGCCAGGAATCGAGACATGATCGCACTTCCGGCAGCACGTACTTATAGACCCTCTTCATGAGTCCAATAGGACCGCGCGGACTACGGTTACGGCCTTGCTCAAATTCATTCAATGACAGTGCCTCCACATTGTTGTCTCCTTATCCAAATCATGATTATTATAATATGCAGAGCGGATTTGTACAAACAACAAAATCACTTTCGCAAACTCTTGAAAGATTCAGAAAATCGATATTATACGAATCCCCCGGCCTCTCCGCTTTATGCTATACTATACTTTTCTATATCCCGAAGGAGTGCACAATCATGAATGCGAGGCGGAGCGGCGGCCAATACAGTGATCAAAACTGGCTGCGATCCTTTATGTTTACGCTGTACGGCACCAGTGTGCTGGTTGTTTCTTATTTCCCGTTATTTTATGCCCACTTAGGCTTCAGCAGTCCGCAAATGGGTCTGCTCTACTCGGTAGGCCCGTTGATCTCGATTCTCTCTAATCTGTTCTGGAGTATGATGAGCGACCGGCTGGGTACCGTCCGTAAGATTATGGCTCTCCTGCTTGGAGGCCAGCTAATCACCGCCATTATTCTGGCCAGAGCCACCGATTTCTCGAGTGTCATGCTTATTTTATCCTTTTTCTATTTCTTCTATTACCCTGTCTTTCCACTGGCAGATACGATGGCAATCAAAATTGCCCAGCGCCACGGGCGGAATTTCATTGCCATCCGTGTATTCGGCTCGCTCGGTTACTCCTTCTTCGCCCTTACAATCGGCTATGTACTCAGAACACTGGGACCTCAGTACAGCGTAGCGATTTGTATTGTGATTGTCGTAACCGCGCTGCTGATTACGATTGGGCTGAAGGATGTGAAGCGAACCGAAGCGGCTCCGCTCTCTATAGACAAGGAGTCTACGGACAAACCGCTGAAGGGCGCCGGACTCCGGGAGATTCTGCTGCAAAAGGAAGTGCTGTGGTTCTTCAGCTCTGTCTTCTTGCTCGCCATCGGCTACCGGATGAACGAGGCCTTCCTGACGATCAGCCTCAAGGGCATGAATGCAGGAGATGAAGTTGTCGGCTGGGCGCTGCTGGCTTCAGCGCTCAGTGAGATCCCCATCTTCTTCCTGCTCAGCAGATATGGCGACAAGTTCAAGGAGCTGCCGCTGCTTGCTTTTGCCAGCCTGATGTTCACGCTGCGCTTTCTGTTCATGTCGCTGGCCCAGGAGCCGGGTACCGTAGTTGCCATTCAGGCCATGCACAGCATTTCGTTCGGCATTTATTATGTAACTGCGGTCCGCTACATCACACGGATCATCCCTGATCACCTGCGGGCAACCGGAATGGCACTCTTCACCGTTGTATGGTCCAGCGGCGCAGGGCTGCTCAGCGGCACCTTCGGCGGGCTGATCTACCAGGATGCCGGCCGAATTGTATTCTATCTGGTTGCTACCGGCTTCTCGGTTCTGGCCTTCATCGGCTTCCTGTCCAAGCATCTGATGGACCTCGGTGGCGGTGCGGACCGTCCGCTGCGGCGTAAGAGCAAGACCCCGCTCTGACTGATTATGGGCGGGGAAGGATATAGCACCACCGGGCACGCCGCAGCATAACAAAATGCCTGCGGCATCCTCATTGTGGTCGGTTTTTCGACCATATCCCGCCCACTCGCCTCTTCCGCACCGAATGTGGTCGGTTTTCCGACCATATCCGGCTGTTCGCTGAAATCAGCGAAGTCATTCCTATTAACTTGATGCGTAACTTATCCACACCGGACGTAAATCATAATTTCCTAACCAATAAAAAAACACAGCCCCCGAAGGAACTGTGCTGCTCAAGCTGCCTGATGCTACTTATGCCAGTGCGTGCTAGATCAAATATATATATTGCGGCTGACAGAAGCTCTGCCTTGGCCGTATTTTATAATTTAACTACGTTCGCTGCCTGTGGACCACGGTTACCGTCAGTAACATCGAATTCTACCGCTTGGCCTTCGTCCAAAGTCTTGAATCCGTCGCCTTGAATCGCTGAGAAGTGAACGAATACATCTTCGCCGCCTTCAACTTGAAGGAAACCATAACCTTTTTCTGCGTTAAACCATTTTACTGTACCTTTCAAATGAACAACCTCCTAAAAATACCGCCATATATGGCGTATGCTTACATTATACTCTTTCTATACTTGTAAAGCAATCCATCTTTTCCCTGATTTCATGATTTAATTTGCTTTTCCCTTCTCCGGTGCGTTATCATTGACCCAAAAGCCAAAAATCGCCAGGGTGGTAATGATAATGATCAAAAAACATGAAATATACAAAACAGACAAGTGGAACATGATGACGGTGGAGGTTCAGGGACGTTATATTATCCTTCGTGAAATCTCCGACCAATGGGGAGAAGAAACGCATACCTTCATGAGCCGTCCGGCTATGATGCAGTGGGTGAACAACCGCTTCAATAAAGAATCCTACAAGGATAATGAAGAAGAGTACAAGAATATCATCGCAGCCTTCAAACAGGTATAGTCCGGCATGGATAATGAGAGTCTTGTCATTTATGTCATTGTCGTCCTGTGCCTGGGTGCCGTACTGATTATGAGCAAGGACAAAATGCCCCCGCGCTTGAAGCGCGGGATGGCATTGACCGCAGTCATTATGATTGCGCTGGCTTTTGTCTTCATTATTTATAGCCTGCTCACATAACTTCATCTGTAAGCAAGATTTAATAAACATGAATTGGCAGGGCATACTAAGCAGACTTTGAGAATCAGGAGGCTGCCGTCATGTCCGTTACCGCCAAATCACTCCCGCTCCTGCTTGCGCTCAGCCTGCTGCAGGGAAATCTGTCCTCAGCGCTCCCGCAGGCGGAGAGCAGCCCAGCCGCATCCCATCTACCGAGGAGGATTTCTATGGAACAATTACCTAAGAGAAGTGAAGTGCCCGCCGAGAACCGCTGGAAGCTTGAAGATATGTTTGCTTCAGAGGAGCAATGGGATGCCGAATATAAGGAAGTGAAGGCGCTGATTACAAGCGCTGCCTCCTTCCAGGGGAAGCTGGATTCTCCGGATGCCCTGAAGAAGTGCTTCGAGCTGGACGATAAGCTGTCCCTGCTGACTGAACGCCTCTATGTCTATGCGCATATGCGCCAGGACGAGGATACAGCGGCTCCGAAGTACCAGGCTCTCTCCTCCAAGGCCAAGAAGCTTGGCGTTGAAGCGGGTGAAGCTCTTTCTTTTGTCACACCTGAGATTCTGGCCCTGCCTGACGCGACACTGGACCAGTTCATCGCTGACCCTTCGCTCTCCGACTACACCTTCACCTTGACTGAAATGAAGCGTGAGAAGGCCCATGTCCTGTCCAAGGCGGAAGAAGCGCTGCTGGCTCAGGTCAGCACGATCGCCCAGGCCCCGCAAACTGTATTCAGCATGCTGAATAATGCGGATCTGAAGTTCCCTAAGATTAAGAACGAAGAAGGCAAGGAAGTTGAGCTGACCCACGGAAGCTATATTCAATTCCTCGAAAGCCCGGACCGTGAGGTACGCAAGAACGCCTTCAAAGCGGTCTATGAAACTTACGGCAAGCAAAAGAACACGATTGCTGCCACGCTGAGCGCGAATGTGAATAAGAATGTCTTCTACTCCCGTGTGCGCAAATATCCTTCCGTACTGGAAATGTCCTTGTACGGCGACAATATTCCGAAGGAAGTCTACACGAATCTGATCGATACGATTCACGAGAGTCTGCCGCTGATGCACCGTTATATGAAGCTGCGCCAAAAGCTGCTTGGGGTAGATGAGCTACATATGTATGACTTGTTCGCTCCGCTGGTGGACGAATATAAGCTGGATATTACGTTTGACGAGGCCAAGAAGATTACCAAGGAAGGCCTGAAGCCGCTTGGCGAGGACTACCTGAGTGTTCTGCAGGAAGGCTATGACAAAGGCTGGATCGATGTCTACGAGAACGAGAACAAACGCTCCGGCGCATACAGCTGGGGAGCTTACGGCACCCATCCTTTTGTGCTGCTGAACCATAATGACAATCTGAACAGCATGTTCACACTGGCACATGAGATGGGTCACGCCCTGCACTCCTACTATTCGGACACAGCGCTGAAATACCGGGACGCGCAGTACACTATTTTCCTGGCGGAGGTTGCTTCTACTACCAATGAGGCGCTGCTGATGGATTACCTGCTGAACAAATCCACAGATCCGAAGGAAAAAATGTACCTGCTCACCTATTATGCCGACCAGTTCCGCACGACGGTATTCCGGCAGACGATGTTCGCTGAATTCGAAAAAATCATTCACCAGCGTGCTGAAGAAGGCGAGTCGCTCACACCGCAGGATCTCTCGGCTATCTACTATGACCTGAATGTCAAGTATTACGGCAAGGATATGGTGATTGATCAGGATATTGAGATGGAATGGGCACGGATTCCGCATTTCTATAACAGCTTCTACGTCTATAAATATGCTACCGGCTTCTCGGCGGCGACGAGCTTCGCCAAACAGATTCTGGAGGAAGGCAAACCGGCGGTAGACCGTTACCTAGGCTTCCTGAAGAGCGGCGGCAGTGATTATTCAATCAACATTTTATCCAAGGCAGGGGTTGACATGTCCTCTCCTGAACCGATCCGCGAAGCGATGAGCGTATTTGAGAGCGTCATTGAGCAGATGGAGCAGTTGACCAAGTAAGACAGAAGGCTTAGTATTACAGTAATCCCTTGCCCTTTGCGGGCAGGGGATTTGTATTGTCACATCATCCTGAGGAGGAAGCTATATGAAATTACAATGGTCACTTATATTAGGTTTATTTTTCGCTCTGCTGACGGCAGTATTCGCAGTAATGAATGTGGATACGGTGCCCGTTAATTTCGGGTTTGACTTTGTCAGCATTCCGCTTATCCTCGTTATTCTTGGCTGTGCGCTGATCGGCGGTGTTGTGGTCGGTTCGTACGGGATTTTCCGCCAGTATAAGCTGCAGAAGCAGATCAAGAGCCTGAATGCCGAGCTTGCCAAGCTGCGTGACTCTAACAGTATCAACATGGAAGCTATCCCTGCTGAGAGTGCTCCCTTTACTCCAGAAGGATCATCCCAGCTGTAACCCATAGACGAATAGGAGGAACTGTCCTTGCTTAACATCCAGCCCAATGAAGAATATATTCTGAATCTGCTCAAAAAACTGCTCGACACCCCAAGCCCCAGCGGCTTCACCGCCCAGGTGATGGCACTCGTGGCTGAAGAAGCGGCAGCGCTGGGTATTCCGCTCACCTGGAATGAAAAAGGCGGCGCGATGCTCACCGTACCCGGACTTGATCCTTCGCGCACGATCGGCATCAGCGCCCATGTGGATACGCTCGGTGCCATGGTCCGCTCTATTAAGTCTAACGGTACCCTCCGTTTAACCTCTGTAGGCGGATTCAGCATGAACAGCATTGAGAATGAATATTGCATCATCCATACCCGCAGCGGCCTAACTTATACCGGTACGATCCTGACCAGTCATCCATCTGTGCATGTGTATGCCGATGCCCGTGATTTCAAGCGTGCGGAAGAGAATATGGAGATCCGGATTGATGAGCTGGTCTCCACCAAGGATGATGTGCTGAAGCTGGGGATTTCGGTAGGTGACTTCATTTCGTTCGATGCAAGGGCGGTGCTTACCCCCAGCGGATATATCAAATCCCGCCATCTGGACGACAAAGCCAGTGTAGCCGCTTTATTCGGGCTGCTGGAGAGCATCCGGCGCGAAGGCTGGAAGCCGCTGCATAACCTGTCCCTTCTCATCTCCAACTATGAAGAGGTAGGTCACGGTGCTGCCTGGATTCCAGGGGAGATCAATGAGATGATCGCTGTGGACATGGGCGCGATGGGCGATGACCTCAGCTGCAAAGAGACGGATGTCTCCATCTGTGCTAAGGACTCCTCCGGCCCGTATGACTATGCCATGACCAGCCGCATGATCGAGCTGGCGAACGGTCTGGCCATTCCATTCGCGGTCGATATCTATCCGCAATACGGCTCCGACGCCTCTGCTGCGCTGCGCGGCGGAAATAACATCCGGGCCGCACTGATCGGACCGGGCGTACACGCCTCGCACTCCATGGAGCGTACCCACAAGCAGGCTGTGCTTAATACGGCTAAGCTGCTGGCGGCTTATGTTGGGGCGAACTGATCGGGCTGCTCGCCACGGCGGGTCACTTTCTATAGCAACACGACCTGGATATTAGTAAACAAGTACAAAAAGGCAGCCCCAGCTCATGTAAATAGCTGGGGCTGCCTTTTTAGTTGACCATATTAATCTTGACCAGGCCGAAATGTTGCAACTATTGCAACCTGGCCTGCCCATAACTGGACGTTTGCAGGGGATTCCTGCATAAATTGCAACAATCTCCCCGCCCACCGGCTCCAGGGAGGATTTATCCTGCATTTTGTGCAACATTTGCGGATTAGAGCTGAGATAACGAGTGAGATGTTGCATTTTGGGCAGGATTTTCGCATAAACCTTCTGAACTTGAGGATTAGGCTGCGATGACACGTGAGATGTTGTATCCCCCGGTTAAGGCCATACCTGCTCCAGCTTGTCCGCATAGTACTTGATGGCCTTACGGTAATCCCGGATACCGGGATCGGCAGATGTATCCGCAAGTAAGGTAAGCAGCAGCTCCATGGCTTCGGTGTGTGCACCGAGATTATGCAGCGTCATGGCCAGAAAAGCCTTGAATTCCGCCCGTTGCGGGAATTCAAGCGCACCCTGCTCCAGGAGCGCACGGGACTCCGCATACTGCCCGAGCGTCCGGTACGTACTGCCCAGACCCAGCATCGCGCCTGCCTTCTGCTCCGCATCTGGAAGACCTAAGGCAAGACTCTGCTCGTAATAAGCTACCGCCTCACGCTCCAAGCCCAGCACATCATGCGTCCATGCCAGCTGATAATGCAGCTCAGCAGTACTGTCGCCCTCTGAGAGTAGCTGTAGCAGCATGTTCCTCGCTTCTTCAGCTTGGCCAGAGGAGCGCAGCTGCACGGCTTCTTCTATCGTATGAGTCACAGTCACTGGGTCACCGGCCCCTTTCTAAGCGTTGCTGCTTACCTACTTACCCGCGATCTTCTCCGCCAGCTCACTCAGATACGTCCAGCGCTCCATCAGGCGCTCCAGCTCTGCCTCGGCCTGCCGCTGCTTCTCCACCAGCTCCTGGAGTCTGCCGGAGTCAGCGAAGGCCGCTTCCATCTGTGCCGAGATGTCCGTCAGATGCTGCTCCGCCTGTTCAATGGCCTCGTCGATTCCTTCATACTCACGCTGCTCCTTGAAGGTGAATTTCAGCTTCTCGCGCGGCGCTGACCCGGCCTGTGCATTCCCGCCCTGCTCAGCAGCGGCAGCACCCGTCCCGCTGGCGCTGCGGCCGGAGCCGCCTTCTGCCTTGCCGGAGTTCCCGCTGCCCGAAGGGACGTTCTTCGCCAGCCACTCTTCATATTCGCTATAGTCGCCGACATGCAGGCGGATGCCCCCATCCTCGAAGGCAATCAGCTTATCCACGGTGCGGTCCAGGAAGTAACGGTCATGCGATACCGTGAAGACTACGCCAGGGAATTCATCGAGGTAATCCTCCAGCACAGCGAGTGTACCGATGTCCAGATCATTCGTCGGCTCATCGAGCAGCAGCACGTTCGGCGCTCCCATGAGGACACGCAGCAGGTAGAGACGTCTTTTCTCGCCGCCGGACAGCTTGGAGATTGGCGTCCACTGCATCGCGGGCGGGAACAGGAAGCGCTCCAGCATTTGCCCGGCGGTGATGACACTGCCGTCTGCTGTCTTGATGATCTCGGCTTCTTCCTTCACATACTCGATCGCCCGCAGGCTGAGATCCATGTCCTGATGCTCCTGGGTGAAATAGCCCAGCTTCACGGTTGTCCCGAGCTGCACCTCACCGCTGTCCGGGGTAAGCTTACCGGCAATCAGGTTAAGCAGCGTGGACTTGCCGCTGCCGTTCTTGCCGACAATCCCCACACGGTCCTGCGGCACAGCAATATAATTCAGATCCTTGATTAAGGTCCGGCCATCCAGCGATTTGGTGAGATCCTGAATCTCAATGATTTTGCGGCCCAGTCTGGTGGAGGCTACAGAGATATCCATAGATGACGCCGATGCGCCTCCCGTGCTCTCCTTGAGCTTCTCGAAGCGGTCGATCCGCGCCTTCTGCTTCGTGGAGCGTGCCTTAGCCCCGCGGCGAATCCAGGCCAGCTCGGTGCGCAGCAGATTCTTGCGCTTCTGCTCGGCCGAAGCCTCCCGTTCTTCACGGTCTGCCTTCAGCTCCAGGAACCGCGAATAGTTCGCTTCATACCGGTACAGATTCCCGGCGTCCAGCTCAAGCATTACACTGGCTACCCGTTCCAGGAAATAACGGTCATGCGTGACCATCAGCAGCGCCCCGCGCCGCTTCTGCAGATACTGCTCCAGCCAGGCTACGGAATCCGTATCAATATGGTTGGTAGGCTCATCCAGAATCAGCAGCTCCGACGGCGTAATCAGTGCCGCCGCCAGCGCCACGCGCTTGCGCTGTCCGCCCGACAGGCTCTCCATCCGGGCATCGAAGCGGGTAATCCCCAGCTTCGTGAGGACCGTCTTGGCTTCACTCTCCAGCTGCCAGGTGCCGGCGGCGTCGATGGCCTGTCCAATCCGGACAAGCCTGCTCTCCAGCCCTGAGTCTCCCGGATTCTGCTCCAGAAGAGACATAACCTCCATGTATTCCCGCATCGTCGCAAGCTCCGGGTCCTCTCCGGCAAATACCTGCTGCAGGACCGTATTTCCAGGCTCATAAGGCGGATTTTGGGCCAGGAACTGCACCCGCACATCATTGCCGATGCTAATCTGCCCTTCATCTGCTGTATCGAGCCCGGCGATAATCTTCAGAAAGGTTGATTTTCCCGTGCCATTGACACCAATTACGCCTATCTTATCCCTGTCGTCCATGCCAAAGGAGGCATCACGGAACAGGGTTTTCTCCCCGTAGCTCTTGGAGAGATGTTCCACCGTCATAATATTCATCAGTTGTCCTCGCTTGCCTTATATTTTGAAACCGGAATTGGCTGTACTCTCTTAAGATTCAGCTTCAGCAGGGAAGTCGCCCGGCGCCGAATCCAGGCTGCCCAGCGCCCCAGTGATAAAGAGCCTGGCCGCAAACTTCGCCCGCTTATCCGCATCTGCCTCGGCAAACTCAGGGTCGAACAGGATATCCATTTTCAGACGGTCCAGAATCCCGATGTACGACTGCGCCATCAGCTCCGGCTCGGTAGCCCCGCCTTCCAGCAGCACCTTCACCACAGCCTGCATATAGGCTTCCATGAACTGTGCCATATACGCCACCAGCTCAGGGTTATTGTTAGGCGCACGGAAGAACAGCTTCGTATGCTGCTTGCGCTCATAGTAATAGAACAGATGATGCTCTGCAATCACGGAGAGCTTGTCTGTCAATGCGGAGCAGGTCCTCAGCTTACCCTCAAGCTGCTCAAGGAAGCCTTCACAATCGCGGCGGGTAACCGCCATGAAGAGCTCCTCTTTGCTTTTAAAATATAAATAGACCGTACCCTTGGCAATGCCTGCACGTTCGGCCACTTCCGACATCTTGGTCTCATAAAAGCCGCCTGAACCGAAAAGCTCATAAGCGGCATCCAGAATAGCTGCATGTTTGTCTACGGATGCACTGCTCAACGGTTCACCTCCCAACCCATAGAATCCTGTATGTTACCGGATAATGCAACGGCCGGCTTAATCCTCAGGTCCGTCCTTATCCTATGTAACTGATATAACTGACCAGCAGCGCTACAGCACCGCCTATTATAGAACTTACAGCATTTACAGTATCATTGTCCATCCAGCGCCAGCCCCTGGCGTATACCGTAGGCTTCCCGCAGTGCTTGGAGGCCTCGACCTCGCGGCCGCAGACCGTGCAGCGGTTCATCCGTTGCACGGTAGCACCCAGAACCGAGTCGGCAAAAGCTCCCGCAAGCCCGCCCAGCAGTCCGGCCATCACCAGCAGCCAGATGGCATGGGGCGTCATGCCGGAGGCCGCCCGCAGCAGCCAGGAGGCTGCACCGATGAGCGCTCCTCCCGCCGCAGCAGCCAGCGTCCCGGGCAGGGATACGCCGCCGGAGGTGCCTGCCTCCAGCACCTTCCCGGTCAGCACCGACCGGGGAGGCTTCCGGGCCAGCGTGCCGATCTCTGTCGCCCATGTATCCGAGGTCACGGTAGCCATCACCCCGATGAACAGGAAGCCCCAGAGCTCCAGCGGATAGACCGCGTTCAGCAGAACGGCCAGCATCCCGAGTCCGCCGTTGGCGAAGACCTGACCCGCGTCGCGGCGTCCGGTTTTGTCATACGTGGCCTCCAGCTCTGCCTTATTCTCATGATGCAGCTTCGACAGCAGGGTTGAGGAGATGAAGAACACGAGCAGGATACCGAACCAGAACAGATTTCCCGCACCGAAATAGATCGTCCCCATGACGACTGCCGCCACCATCCCTGAGAAGCTAAGCGAATGCTTCCAGTAGGCAGCCCCGGCAACCAGCAGCGCGCCGCAGGCCCCAATCAGCCATTGCAGCACTTCAAGTCCTGAGAGCATCGCCTTAACCGATCAGGCAGGTGCCCATGAGGGTATCGCCCCAGAACAGCTCGAACGAATCGCCCGCCACTACAGGACCTACACCGGCGGGAGTTCCGGTGAAGATAATATCGTCTTTGCCCAGCCCGTAGCGGGCGGCAATGAATTCAACGATTTTTTGCAAGGAGAAAATCATATTCTTCACGTTCCCGCGCTGAACCTCAATCCCGTTCTTGCGGACGGTAAAGTCGGTGGCCTCCAGTTCCTCTTCCTCAGGCAATGCCATGTACGGGGTCAGCGGAGCTGCGTTCTTGAAGCCCTTGGCGGCCGTCCACGGCAGCCCCTTGCGCTGCAGATCATTATGCACATCACGGAGCGTGAAGTCGAGGCCCAGCGCCATCACATCCACCAGCTCCTGTACACTCATCCCCGGCACGTAATCACGTGCAATGCGCAGCACCAGCTCCCCCTCGTAATGAATCAATCCGGCGTCCTTGGGCAGATGGATGATCGCTTTATCCAGGGCCACGGCAGCATGAGACGGCTTCAGGAAGATCAGCGGCTCGGCAGGCACCTTGTTGCCCAGCTCCTCCGCATGTAATTGATAGTTGCGTCCTACACAGTATACATTATTGATCGCACTGCTCATTGTTCCGTCAGCTCTCTTCCTCTATGAATTGGAATTCATACTGCAATGCTGCAATCCTTATTAGGCCTTCAAAAAGAGTTCGCCCCAAATATCCGGACGGTTCGTACAGATCATAATATCGGAATGAATCTCCGACAGGCGGCGCATCTCCTTGCCCTTGTTCAAGGTCCAGGCCATCACCTGCACCCCGCGTTCAATCAGGGATCTGGCCAGAACCGGGCTAAGCCGGTCATAGCTGATGGATAAGAAGGAGCAGCCCAGCTCATCAAGCTTACCCGCAGGATTACCGGATCTGGAGTCATAGATCAGCCCTGTATGGAACCGCGCGTCCAGCTCCTTGATCCGCCGCAATACACCGGCATCGAACGAGGTCAGCACCACTTCCTCGCGCATTCCCCTGGCATTCACCAGATCAATGACTGCCTGCGCAAGACCGGGATACATATCCCCCACCGTCTTCAGTTCAATATTCAGCCGCAGCCGGCCTGATGCCAGAGCAAGCACCTCTTCCAGAGAAGGCACCCGCTCTCCGCGAAAAGCACGCCCTTTCCAGCTCCCCGCATCCAGCCGCCGCATCGGCTCGTACTCCATATTCTTCACCTTGCCGTGTCCGTTGGTCGTACGGTCCAGGGAATAGTCATGGATGACCACGGGAACCCCGTCCTTCGTCAGCTGCACATCAATCTCTATCCAGCGTACAAAGGGCAGCGCAATCGCCATCCGCACGGCGGCCAGTGTATTCTCGGGGGCCTTACCGGAAAAACCACGGTGGGCTACACACATATTGTTCATCATTGATACGCACCTCCGGCTATTTCACCGCTTGGGTTACGGTACCGTCATTGCGGACCTTGATCAGGCCGGAAGAAATAGATTGTATTCTGTGCAGCAGCAGCTGCCCGTCGGCTTCATTCATCGGCACAGGCTGCGCCAGCTCGGCATCCATCGGCTTCAGCTTAAGAGCGCATTGCCCCTGCTTGCTGCATTCCGCCTGGAATACCGCCGTCTCCCAAGTCGCCGGGATGGAGCCGCGTGTGAAAATAAAGTTGCCTGTGCTGTAGGCAATCCATTTGCCTTTGTACGGCTCAATTCCCTGCAGCACATGAGGATGGCCGCCCATCACCAGATCGGCTCCGGCATCAATGAAGCTATGCCCAAGCGCCTGCTGGGTCTTGTCATACTGCTCCATCCGCTCCCGTCCCCAATGGACGACGACAACGACAACATCGGCCTTTTGCTTGGCTGCGGCAATCGCCTTGAGACCTTCCGCACTGTCATACACGGAGGCAAGGCCAGGCTTGCCCGCTTCCGCCTTCCATTCAATCACCGGCATCACCCGGGTGAAGCCCAGCAGGGCAATCTTAATTCCATTACGTTCAAAATACTGCGCCGAATAGGCCTCCTGGCTATTCCGCCCTGCCCCCACATGAGGGATTCCGCGCTCACCCAGATGCTTCAGGGTATCCAGCAGACCTTCCTCCCCCTGATCCAGCGTGTGGTTGTTAGCCAGATTGACGGCATCCACACCGGCGGCTTTGAGCGCGTCCAGTGCTTTCGGCGGTCCCTTGAACACAAACTGCTTGTTCTTGGCCCCAACCCCGCGTGTAGTAATCGGCGTTTCCAGATTGACTACCGTGAGGTCATCCTTCTTGAACATTCCATCCAGCGCGCTGTAAGAATAATCGTAGCCCTTCTGCTCCAGCAGCGCGCCTGCCTTCCCGCTGAAGATGATATCTCCGGCAAAGCTCAGCTTCACCGTCGCTCCGGAGGTATTCTCCGGCAAGCCTGCGACCAGCCCGCTGCTGCTTCCCGTTGTGGCCTGCGGTGCATCCGTAGGGGTTGCCTGATCCGTTGGTGACGGTGCTGGCGTAGCCGAAGCTTCCGTGGTCGCCGCAGGCACTGGAGAAGCCTCCGGTGTCTCCTCCGGAGCAGGCTCCGCAGTGGCTGTAGCCTCTGCCCCGGGAGCTTCTTCTGTCGGGACGGCTTCCGAAGGGGCTGCCGCCGTTGCAGCAGCTTCTGGTGAAGGGGAGGTGACAAGCGCCGCTGGCGGAGCAGCAGAGCCCTGCGGGTCCTTGTCATCCATGAATGAATAAGCGAGCGCTGCGGTAATCATCAGCAGCAACGCCACATTGACCCACGCCCAGACCCTTCTGCGCCGTCGCCTGCTATGTTGTCTCTTGCCTTGTCTATTGCCTGATCTCGGCGGATACATGAGTCCAAGTAATCTCCTTTACCCTTAAAGTGTTTCTATTATAGCATATCTATCAGCTGCCGCTCCAAGCCGGGAACGGAGCCTCTCATAAAAAAAGATGGAGCGCCACTGCTCCGCTCCACCGTTGCTTTTAGATTGTAGCTCCCGCCGGCTCCGGCAGCTTCGTGAGGCTGGCTGCGGCAGTCTCAGCCGTAAGCTTTGCCTGCTTGATGCAGTCCGGCATCCCGATGCCGTCATAGCCTGCGCCAAAAGCATAGACGCCGGGCAGCTTCTGCGCCAGCTCGCTGCGCAGGCCGGAAATCCGGCCGGGATGGCCGACCGGATACTGCGGCATGGATGACCTCAGCCGGGTAATCTCTGTGAACAGCGGCGCTGCAGTGATCCCCATAATCTCCTTCAGGTCCTTGCGGACCAGCTCTGCCAGCGCATCATCCGGCAGCTCCACATTCTGTTCATCCCCCGAGCGTCCCACGTAGCAGCGCAGCAGCACCTTATCGTCAGGACTGGTATGCAGCCATTTCGTAGAGGTCCAGGTGCAGGCTGTGATGTTCCGCCCTTCCTTACGCGGAACAAGGAAGCCTGATCCGTCGTATTCGGTAACGATATCTTGCCGGGTGAACGCCAGAACCACATTAGCTACTGATACATAGTTCACTGCATCCAGCGCCGACACATCCACATGGGGACGCAGCAGCTCTGCGGCTGCGAAATTCTGCACCGTAACATAGATGTCGTCTGCTTCCAGCAACTCACCTGTCTCAAGCTCCACCTCATAACGGGCAGCGCCGGAAGAACCGGCGCCTCCCAGCACCCGGATGGACTTCGCTCCTGTCCCCGTGATTTGCCGGACATCCTGGAGATCATGGATGAGCGCATGGACAAGACTCTGCAATCCTTGCCGGAAGGTGAGGAAAGCACTTTTCTTCGTCCCGGTATGAGTCTCCACCGGCTTCCTGCCAGTCGTCATTCCCCGGATCAGGCTGCCGTACTGACGCTCGACCTCACCGAACTGCGGAAAGGTCGCCTGAAGGCTGATCTTGCGCATATCCCCTGCATAGATCCCTGCCAGCAGCGGCTCCGTCATATTCTCCAGCACCTCTGTACCCAGACGGCGCTCAATCAGATCGCCTAGCGACTCATCCTCCGCACTGCGGCGGGGCGGGAGTACGAAATCCATCATCGCCCGCATTTTGCCGCCGAAGGAGACCAGACCGCTCTTCAGGAAGGGCTTCAGCTCTGTCGGAATGCCCAGCACAAGACCGGCAGGCATCGGATGAAGCTTGCCCCGCTGCAGAATGTAGGTCTTCTTGGCATTAGGATTCGTGCTTACCAGCTCGTGGTCCAGCTCCAGCTCCCTGGCCAGATCGACCATCGCCGTCTTACGGGCCAGGAAGGAATCCGGGCCCTTCTCAATCACGAAGCCGTCACGGTGCAGTGTCTCGATTTTGCCGCCAAGGACCTTGTCCTTCTCGATTAAGGTAATCTCTGGCTGTACTGCCGCCTCACGGTAGAACTTGCGGATATAGAACGCGGCGCTGAGCCCGCTAAGACCTCCGCCGATAATAACTACCTTGCGGGGTGATGCCGTCATGGCAGATTCACCTTCAACTGGTTCGCCTTCGTACGCACCACATCGCTGAGCACCGACATATAGGCCGGATCACTGTTCAGCGAGTCAATCCGCAAGAGACGCATATCCAGCTCGGAGGCAAGCTGCTGTGCTTCAATATCCAGATCGTACAGCACCTCCAAATGGTCGGACACGAAGCCGATCGGGGCTGACAGCACGTACTTCACCTGGCTCTCGGCCAGCTCACGCAGCGTATCGAGAATATCCGGGCCCAGCCAAGGCTCCGCCGTCCGGCCCGCACTCTGCCAGGTGAACTGCCAGGATTCCACCCCCGCCTGAGCGGCAATCGCCTGAGAGGTCTCCAGCAGCTGGTCACGGTACGGATCGCCCATCGCCAAAATACGTTCAGGAAGACTATGTGCACTGAACAGCACGCGCACTTCCTCGCGCGCCGCGCCGGTCTCTTCGAACTCGTCCAGCTTGGCAGTCACTCTCCGGCTAAGCACATCGATCAGCTCGGGATGCATATGGTAGCTCTCTACGAACTCCATATGAATACCGCAGGCTTCAGCTTTTTCCTTGGCGCGCTTGATATAGGTTCCTACACTCATCACAGAGTAATGCGGAGCCAGCACGATGCCAATCGCCTGGGTAATACCGTCCCGGACCATAGCCTCGACACCATCCTCGATGAATGGTCTGGCATGCTTGAGACCCTGGTAGCAAACATACTGGATCTGCCCGCTGTTCAGCTTGGCCTGCAAGGCTTCCACCTGACGGTCCGTATTCTCTCTAAGCGGAAAAACCCCGCCGACAATCGCCTTGTAGCGGTCAGTCAGCTCTTTAAGCTGCTCAGCAGAGGGAGCGTTCCCCCGGCGGATATGCGTATAATAAGCCTCTACATCCTCAAGACTCTCAGGCGTGCCGTACGACATCACGAGTACTCCAATTTTGTTGGCCACGGTTTCCATCCCCTTTTATGAATAATTAACGTCCTATACAGCAAAGAGAGCAGCAAAGGCTGCTGCCATCTTGATGCTATTTCTTCAACTATGCCAGCGGCGGTACCGACTGTTTCATTGCCGCTGCTGAATACTCATGCACATAATCCGTTAATTCCTTGAGCGTATCGAGTGAAGCTTCAGGGAATAATCCATGTCCCAGGTTGAAAATATACCCCGGCTGCATGATGCCTTCATCGATAAGTTCCTTGGCCCGGGCTTTGAGCATATCCATCGGCGCGGTCAGCAGGTATGGATCCAGATTGCCTTGAACCGCATAGCCTCCGCCCAGTCTGCGCCGTCCTTCGGTGATGCTTACCCGCCAGTCCAGTCCAATCACATCGGCCTGCAGCTTGGTCAAGCTTGGGAGCAGCTCCCCTGAGCTGACACCCGGGAAGTAGATCTTCGGAACCTCCAGATCAGACAACTCCGCAAAAATCCGGGTGATCGTCGGCAGCACATACTGCTCAAAATCACGCGGAGCCAACGCCCCGACCCAGCTGTCGAACAGCTGGAACGCCTTCCCGCCGCTGGCGACATGGGCGCGCAGATAGACGATAACCATATCGCCCAGCTTCTCCATCAGCTTCTCCCACACCTGCGGCTGGCTGAACATCAGCTCCTTGGTACGGTGATAGGTCTTGGACGGTCTGCCTTCGATGAGATAACTGGCGATGGTGAACGGAGCCCCGGCGAAGGTGATCAGCGGAACGTCCAGCTCCTTGTCCAGTATGGCGATGGTCTCCAGTATATGGCCCAGATCGCCTTCCACATCGATCGGCTTCAGCCGTTCCACATCAGTTGCGGAGCGGATCGGATTCTCGATAACCGGCCCGATGTTCTTCACAATGTCAAAATCCACACCGAGGGAGGCCACCGGATTCATGATGTCAGAATACAGAATGGCTGCGTCCACGCCCAGCTTGCGCACAGGCATCAGGGTCACCTCAGCCGCAAGCTCAGGCTGCCTGCAGATCTCAAGCAGCGAATATTTCTCCTTGATCGTACGGTAGTCGGGATCATACCGGCCAGCCTGCCGCATGTACCATACGGGGGTGTACTCCGTGTTCTGCTGTCTGCAGGCACGGATAAAAGTGTCGTTGTAGGTCATGATAAGATCTCCATTAGATTTGATAGAATACTGTGAAAAAACACATATCATTATTATGCCCCTTTTGTAAGCGGCTAACAACCGCCTCACCCGAAAGGGAATGACAATCCCATGACATTACTATGACATGTGTTGCATTGTCCGGCTGAAAATCTATGATATACTGATATAATGTCAATTTTTCGTGAACTCTGTATCAATGAATCCCCTGAAAGGAAGTGAAAGCACTTTGAAGAATTGGGAGACCTGGAAAGTCAACCTCATGGTGCTTTGGTTCGGCCAGTTTCTAGTGAATGCAGGTATGACTATGATTACCCCGTTTCTGTCGCTTTATCTCGCCAAAGATCTGGGGGTGACCGGCGACCGCGCAATCGGGATGTGGGCCGGGCTTATTTTTGCCGCCAACTTCTTGACCTCGTTCATCTTCCAGCCGCTCTGGGGCAAGCTTGCCGACAAATACGGACGCAAAATTATGCTCCTGCGCTCCAGCTTCGGCATGGCGATTGTGATTGTGCTGATGGGCTTCGCCCAGTCCCCGATGCAGCTGCTGCTGCTCCGGCTGCTGAACGGAACCATCTCCGGCTTCAACCCCGCCTCTGTCGCGCTGGTCTCAGGCACCACACCGAAACCGAAGATGGGCTTCGCGATGGGCTTGATGCAATCCGGCGCGGTAGCCGGAACGATTCTGGGGCCGCTTATGGGCGGCTTACTGGCGGACTGGATCGGGTTCCGGCCGATTTTCTATGTGGTCGGCGCACTGCTGTTCGTTGCTTCATTGCTGGCGTTATTCCTGGTCAAAGAGAAATTCGACCGGGCAGAAGCAGCACAGGTGCCTCAGGTATCCGTGCTGGAAGGCTTAAAGGAACTGGCGAAGGTACCGCAGCTTCCCGCCTTGTTCGGCGTTACCTTCCTGTTGCAGTTCGCCATGGTCAGTCCCATGTCGCTGCTGCCGCTCTATGTTGAGAAGCTGCACGGCACCACCGTGGACCTTGCCTTCTGGGCAGGTATGGTCAGTGCAGTGACCGGTATCTCGAATATGCTCGCTTCGCCGCTGCTCGGCAAGCTCAGCGACAAGGTGGGAGCGCACCGGATACTGACCTTTGCGCTGATCGGCGCCGCTCTGTTCCTGATCCCGCAGGCGTTCGTGACCAGTGTCTGGCAGCTGATTCTCGTCCGCTTCCTGATGGGCGTCTTCATGGGCGGCCTGCTGCCTAGCGTCAACGCCCTGATCCGCTCCTATACGCCTGACGGCAAGGAGAGCCGGGCGTTTGGCTTCAACAGCAGTACGCTCGCGCTCGGCAATATGCTCGGTGCGGTGATCGGCGGATTCCTGTCCGGTTATATAGGGATTGAAGGCCTGTTCATTGTCTCCGGTGCATTCCTGCTGATCAATACGGTCTGGGTGCGGATCAAGCTGTACAAGAAGACTGAACCCCGGCTATTCCGTTAAGGGGCTGCTTCTCTTATGGGCGGTATAACTGGTGTGGCTGGCTGGTGTAGCACAAGTTATTTCACCATTGCCAGCGCCAGTCCGTCATAGGCAGGCAGCAGTGTGCTGGTCAGGCGGGGATCGCCCGCTATCATCTCATTGAAGCGGCGCATGGCCTGGACGGCCGGTCCGTTCTTCTCCGTATTAAGCGTGCGGCCGCGAAGAAAAATATTATCCCCGGCAATAATCGCCCCCGGTGAAGCAAGCCGGATCGCATATTCCAGATAATTCGGATAGTTCTCCTTATCGGCATCGATGAAGAAGAAATCATACCTGTTCCCCTGTGCTTCGAGCAGCTTCAGGCTGTCCAGTGCAGGGCCGGTCCGGTATTCCACCCGGTCGCCGAAGCCCGCCTGCTGAAGATGGCTCTGTGCCAGCTCTGCATATTCAGCCTTAAGCTCCAAAGAGGTGAGACGGCCTTCCTGTGTGAGTCCCCGGCACAGACAGATTCCGCTGTAGCCGCCAAGCGCCCCGATCTCCAGCAGGTTTGCTGAGCGGGAGAGGGTCACAAGCATCGTCAGCAGTCTGCCGTAGCCCGGGGCAATGGACACCTCCGGCATGCCTTTGGCCGCGATGGCTGCTTTGACTTGGAGCAATAATTCATCTTCTGTATATAGCTGTTCGCTGTACTCTTCCTGATTCTGCATATGTATTCTCCTCTTGAATGGGTGTGTGTGCCTGCGGACAGGCATTGTGCAGAACTCTTCCTTACCCTATACTGTAAGCTGAACGTTCTACAGGTTCAGATGACAAACCAGTTATTCTTATTGTACTGGCTTTACGTATTTATCTACAAGTTAAACGGAGTTGAGCGCACTTGGGCAAATTACAATTGATCGCCACCGCCCCCATGGGGCTGGAGGCTGTAGTAGCACGCGAATTAAACGAGCTGGGTTATGAGACCACGGTCGAGAACGGACGGGTCCTGTTCAGCGGGGATTACATCGACATCTGCCGCTGTAATCTGTGGCTGCGTACCTCGGACCGTGTACTGGTCAAGATGGGCCAGTTCCCGGCCCGGACCTTCGATGAGCTGTTCGAAGGAGTGAAGGCGATAAATTGGGAGGACTGGATTCCCGAGAACGGCGAATTCCCGGTAGAGGGCCGTTCGCATAAATCTCAGCTGACCAGCGTACCTGCCTGCCAAGGGATTGTGAAGAAGGCCATTGTCGAGAAGCTGAAGCTGTCGTACCACACCGAATGGTTCCCGGAGAACGGCCCCCGGTATGTGGTAGAAGTGATCCTGCTGAATGATATCGCGCTGATCACCCTGGATACCACCGGCCCGGCACTGCACAAGCGCGGCTACCGCCGTCAGGCTACGGAAGCGCCGCTGAAGGAGACGATGGCTGCGGCTCTGATCCAGCTCAGCCGCTGGAACGGCCATCGTCCGCTCTATGATCCTTGCTGCGGATCAGGCACTATTCTGATCGAGGCTGCGATGATCGCCTGGAATATCGCGCCAGGCCTGCGCCGCTCCTTCCCATCCGAGCACTGGCCGGAGATTCCGCAGCGCCTGTGGGAGGAAGCCCGCGAAGAAGCCTTCGATGCGGTGCGTGACGATTACCCGCTGCAGCTGACCGGAACGGATATCGATCCGGCAGCAATTGAGATCGCCGAGGCGGCGGCGAAGAGCGCCGGACTCTCCGGTGAGATCACGTTCAAGCATATGGCCGCTGCGAAGGCCCGGCCGGAAGGCGAATACGGCTGCATCATCACCAACCCGCCTTACGGCGAGCGGATCAGTAATGACAAGGAAGTGGAGAAGCTGACCCGCCAGTTCGGCGAGATGATGCTCTATCTGCCCACCTGGTCCTTCTTCGCCATCAGCCCGTACAAGGAGTTCGAGCAATACTACGGACGCAAGGCGGACAAGCGCCGCAAGCTCTACAACGGCCGGATCGAATGCCAATACTATCAATACCTGGGGCCGCTGCCTCCACGGAAATAGGCAATATTAAGTCTAAGAAGCCTTAAGTCCCATGAAGCACTCTGTGCTTGCGGACTTATGGCTTTTTTGCGTTTGCGGGGCCAATTGTAATCGGTTTTTCGACTACATTTGGTCCGCTCGCCTCTACGCTGCGTATTGTGGTCGGTTTTTCGTTTACATTTGGTCCGCTCGCCTCCACGCTGCTCAATGTGGTCGGTTTTTCGTTTACATTTGGTCCGCACACCTCCACGCTGCGTATTGTGATCGGTTTTTCGACTATATTTGGTCCGCACACCTCCGCGCTGCTCAATGTAGTCGGTTTTTCGTTTACATTTGCTCCGCTCGCCTCCACGCTGCGTATTGTAATCGGTTTTTCGACTACATTTGGTCCGCTCACCTCCACGCTGCCCATTGTGGTCGGTTTTACGACTACATTTGGTCCGCTCACCTCCGCGCTGCTCAATGTGGTCGGTTTTTCGATTACATTTGGTCCGCACACCTCCGCGCTGCTCAAAGTGGTCGGTTTTTCGATTACATTTGCCCCGCTCCCCTCCGCACACCAAAACAGCCCCCGCAAATAACGCGGGGGCTGTACGATGCTGTAGGCGCAGCAGATCTGAATTACTTCTTCTCCACCGGCCGTTTGACGAAGGCTTCCGCCTTGGCCAGCACCTCGTCTTCCGTCGGTCCGCTGATGTAGCGGCCGTTGATGTAGACAAACGGGCGTTTGCCGCATGGTCCGCAGTAGGAGATGCAGCCTGTCTTGATCTCGGCATCCGGTGCCATCTTCAGCAACTTGGGCACGATGCTTTTCATTTTGATATGATTGCACTCGTCACATAATCTTATATCGTTAGCCATGAAGCAACCCTTCTTTATGTCCGTAAAATACGGGCGGATCAACTAGTGATCGCCATGATTTCCTTTAGACGGATTAGTAATAACGAAACCTTCTTCGGGCAAGTAGAGATAATCAATCTTCACTCCGTCCAGCAGGGGCTGGTTCGGATCAAGAATGACATCGATATCCTTGTCGGTGGAGACTACAACATCGTTCTCCTTAGGCGTGTCCAGATCCAGTCCGTAGTGGGCATGGTCGCCATGGGCATGTGTAATTGCTACACGAAGCTTAAGCTCACTGTTGCCTTCAAGTTCCATGGTTTTCTTTATCACTTTAGCCGCGTTGCGGGTAATTTTGACGTTCATTCGATTCCATCTCCCAGGCCTCTATATTTTAAATACTCAATAATTCATTTTAAGGAGTATGGGAGGATAAAGCAACCATTAGGAGATGGACATCCACACTTAAAGGTACAATCGTCGCTAAAATGTCATCTTCCGCTGTGCAGCGCCGCGTATTTACGGTCCATCCGCGCTGTGAACCAGCCCATCAGCAGCATCGTTACGCCAATATCGTCAATCGGTATAAACGGCATGAAATCGGGCAGCACCCAGTACAGCAGCGCCGGAATCGTGAACAGCAGCTTGTCGGCCATAGCCACATTAGGCGAAACGATATAATGCCAGGAGCTGCGGAATATATGAGACCATTGTTTGAGTGACAACAGTTTTCTGAATTTCATGAGTTATGCCTCCCTGTGTAGTCTGTGTAAGCAGCAAAGGACACCGCCGCTAAGCACCTGTAAAAGGATTGCGGCTGTGCCCTTTGCTGTTATCTTACGCGAATGCGCAGGATTCGTTTCGCTTTTAAGTAGAATTTTATCGAATTCTCCCGAACCGGACCAACGTTCACTCCGTCACCTTAACATCGTCGATACGTGCGGTGCTGGAATGCATCCGCAGACCGATCTTCCCTCCGGCCGGCTGCGCCGCCGTATCGGTCCATTGGATCAGCTGGGTACCGCCCACAGATGCCGTAATCGTACTGCCGCTTACCGTCACCTTCAGCTCCATCCACTGGCCGGGCGTAACGGCAGTATTCGTGCTGCTCACCATCGTGAGCGTGCCGGCGGTTTTTTTGAACAGCTCCGCCTTGTCGCCGGAATCATTTAGCCGGAACATGTAATAATTGGAAGCATCCGCATACCGGAACAACAGACCCGCGTTGCCAAAAGCATTCAGCAGCTTGATTCTTGCCGAATACGTGTAATCCCTCCAGGAGGCGTCGCCTGTATAGGCAAGCGCTTCTCCTGTCCCGGAGTTCTGTGATAGAGCCTTCGTGCCGTCATCCTCCACACCCCAGGCTCCGCCAGAAGTCGTCCAGCCGCTGGAATTGCCATCCTCGAAATCATCCTGGAACAGCGTAACCGGCGGTGTAATCGTACCCTGGAACTCAAATACACCGATATCCGGCACACCGTTATACAGCGGATTCCCGAAGAAGTCCTGTCCTCCGTTGCCTGCAACCACCGCCCCGGCATCCAGCAGCGGAGAGGAGAGCGCCAGCTTATAGCCGTCTGCCGAATCGCGTCCTGTGGCCGTGCCGGGACTTACGAATCCGGGATTGCCGGTGATTTTATGGGGATCGTTCGGAACACTTGAGTTCAGCCCGTAGAAGCTGTTGTGATCATACGTCATTCTGGGGCTGTTCGTATATTGTCCGCTGGCTGCATTATAAAAGATGTTGTTCGTGTAATAGGCCATTCCTGTATTGCTCGCATGGGTCAGCGCCTTATTCTGCGTTCCCGAACGGTAGATGATGTTGTTGTAGACATAGAGATTGCCCCCGCCGTTCACCAGATGGAACACCCCGTTAGCGTCCTTATCGTTCTGGCTGATATTATAGCGGAAAATATTATTGTTCGTGTTGTTCATCACCAGCAGGGTGCCGCCCTCATTGTCATAGCTGAAATTGTACTGGTAGATGCTGTCGTGCACCTCGATGTCGAAATCCCAGGGCTGGCCGTCTCCACCCAGCATCCGGGTATCTGAAGCTTCATTGTATTGGAAAATAGCACCTTTGGTGTAATAGGCCCACTGCGCCGCAACGACAGTGATATCCTCAAGGTAATTGACGATGGATGTATTCACATCGCAGGCTTCTCCGATGGACTTCGTCTTGTTGTATTCGATCAGCGGCGCGGCGCTGGCTCTGACCAGGATGCCGTCCCGGTGGATCTTCTCCACCACATTGCCCCGGATGACCACACCCCGGAAAGCGTCGAACTTATGCGTCCAGGCACTGTTGAAAAAAGCATCCGTCATCGTCTGTATCCCCGTGTCCGCCACGTTAATGATCGTATTGTCCTCGATCAAAATATCTTCCCAGGTGCTCTCAAGTGCTGTATTGGCTCCCCGGGCATGAAAGTTGATGCCGCCTGTGCGGCGGTCTGTGCCGAAGATATCGTGGATGTCGAGATTCCGGATATAAATATGCCGGAAGTTCCCAGCCCCTGCTCCTTCGCCTACGACCAGCACACCGTTTCTGCGCATATCTGTAGGCTGCTGTCCGCTTGTAATCTCCAGATTGTTGATCTCCCAGTAAGAGACATTGCGCAATCTGACCCCGAAGCCTTCACCGCCCACGGCGGTGTTGCCGAAATCAATCAGCGGCTTGGCTCCGCTCCCGTAGCGGTCTACCGTAATCGGATTCCCCTCTGCGCCTGAGCCCTTGAGATCCAGATACTGGTCCTTCCATATACTTCCTGCCTTGAGCAAAATCCGGTCCCCCGGGCTGAAGGTCACGCTGTTGACTTTGCCCAGCGTCTTCCAGGCTGCCGCTTCACTGGTACCGGAATTACTGTCGCTGCCTTGTGCAGCATCGACGTAATACGTGGTGCCTGCCGCCTCAGCAACCGGACCTGATATTCCTGAGATAAGACTGAACAGCAGAAAGCCGATGATACCAAGCAAGGTCAGCCTGCCCGGCCTGCCTTGTCTTGATCTATGCTTCATACGATACCTTGTCATTCGGATCACGCTCCCGCAGAATAAATTGTACTTGTAAGTTTTCATGTGGGATCGCCGTGACTCCAGAGAAGTTTTGGACTTCCGGCCGCTGTTGTTTGCAGATTTCTTGATTTATCCCGTTTTTAACGGTTGAAATCCGCAAACTGCTGATGCTTCCGTAGCGAGCTTTCCTGCGGAAAGCTTTCAGGCGGACGCTATCGCTCCTACAGTTCCAAAATTCCCCTCCGCCACTTTTCCCTGTCTGTCTTTTTTTCAAGCTCAATTTATTAAGTTATAAAGCGGCCAAGGCCTCACCCAGCCAGGCTCCCTGCTGCACCAGTCCGTTCTGAAGCTTGGCGAGATCCACCTTCCGGCTCTGTCCCTCCGCTTCGGCCGCCATCGCCGCCGCCATACCCGCCGCCTGCCCCATGGCGAAGCAGTTCGGCATCACCCGCAGTGAGCCTTGCACGACACGGTCCGAGGAGGCGGCGCGCCCCGCCACCCATACATTGTCCAGTCCCACCGGCAGCATGCAGCGGTAAGGGACACCATGCGACTTCCCGGGCGGAAGATGGTGAATATGCATCGCCCCGCTGCTGCGGGCCATATGAATATCGATGAAGTAGCTGTTGCGGGCAATATCATCCGGGAAGGAAGCCATATTCATGAAATCCTCCTGGGTCAGCACGTAATCGCCCACAATCCGCCGCGTCTCGCGGATACCGATCTGCTCGCCGGTGGACACCAGATGGGCCTGTTCAAATCCGGGTACATAAGCTCTGAAGAATTCCAGCTGACGGTGAACCAGCTGGCGTCCCTCTATGGCCCCCCGGGTCAGATCCTCTGCACGGGAGCCATCAATGCCGAACACATGGCCAAAATTCACACCGACCAGATAATCGGCAATCCAAGCTAGTCCCGAGACGGAGTCCCGGCCCTGCGGCAGCTTTCCGTCAACCTGCGCCTGCTGGACGGCCTGATGGATCTGATCCGTGTCACCGCTTTCATTCCGGTATTCTTCAAAACGCTGCCGGTCCACATTCGCCAGCAGGTAGCACATCGTCGCGGCTTGAAGCTCGCCGGATTCTCCGCCCTTATGGAACGGCGCTCCCGCCAGGGCGGCCAGATCGGCGTCCCCGGTCGTATCAATGACAGTCCGGGCGCGGACCAGACTCCGGCCTGACTTGTTGACGATTACCACGCCCTCAATGCTTCGGCCGGTCTCATCCAGCACTGTCTGGCTCGCCACGGTATGGAGCAGCACCTCCGCTCCGCTCTCGGTGGCAGCCTCGTCGTATACACGCTTCAGCACCTCCGGGTCGATGGGCACCCAGTCCAGCTCTGCCTCGAAGCGCTCGCGGAACTCCGGCTCACATCCGGCCTTCATCCGCTCCAGCAGTTCCAGGCCGATTCCCCGCACGACAGCCTTCTCCCCGTCACTGTAAGGACAGAAGGCTGGCACCAGGGCAACGGTGCCCATGCCGCCCAGGAAGCCGCGCTGCTCGATCAGCAGCGTCCGAGCCCCGCTGCGGGCCGCAGCTATCGCCGCTGCCACACCAGCAGGCCCGCCGCCTGCAACTAATACATCCACCTCGCGGGATACCGTTATCTCCTCCGCAGGCAAGGTAAATACAGTTCTATTCATCGTTGTTCCTCCTTGAAGCTATACTTAGACTCCTTACCATTATAAGAAGCCGGAGGCTGCAACAGCGTGCAGACTGATTGCCTGTTGCAGTGGACAGTTTTGACCTTTATGGCTTGGCGTCATCCGTGGATGGCTCTCTGCCCTGCTCTTCCACCGGACCTGCCTTGAATTCGCTGGGATTCCGGCCGCTGTATTTCTTGAACACCTTGGAGAAGTACGCCCGGTCGGAGAAGCCGAGCGTGTAGGCGACATTCTCGACGGTCTCGTGCGGGCGGGCCAGCATCGTGATGGCCATATTCATCTTGTACTGGTTGACGTAATCGGTGAAGTTCACGCCGGACAGCTTCTTGAAATAGCGGGAGAAGTAGCTGGCATTCAGATGCAGATGCTCGGCCATGTCGGTAGAGGTGACCATTCGGTCCACATGCTCCTCCAGAAACTCATCCACCGCCTGAAGCCGGACATCCTTCTCCTCAGCGGCTGCGGGGGCTAGCGCAAACTGCCGCCACAGATGCCTCAGCTCCCGCTTAGTCAGGCTGGCCGCTTCCTCGATATGAACCGTCTGCTCGAGTTGCGTGAAGAAGTCCTCCTCAGCCAGCCCGCCGGCTTCGAAGGCCAGCTGGCGCACGAGATTCCCGCAGGTCTCCTTCACCAGCCGGGGCAGCAGCCGCTCCGCCGATGCCAGCTGCGTCCACTGATTCACGGCCAGATCAATCCAGGCGGCATGCTGGTCTGCAAGCGCCAACGACAGCATCCCGCGTTCCTTTTCCCCGCGCCGTTCTAACGTCTGCCCGAAATCCGCGTGCTCCTCAAGCAGAGACACAGGCTTCACTGAATGATAGAAGTTATTTTCCCGGCAATCGGTGAGAGTCTTGTATAACACACCGAAGCTGCGGACCGGTACACAGGACTCCGAATAGAACCCCCGCAGGCTAATCTTCAGATACTGCTCCACCTTATCCTGTACCGCCTGCATGAATTCAGCCAGCTTGTTCTCTGTGACGCCGGGGTCCTCCACATTCCAAACCACATAAATATCCGCGTCTCTGCTCATAATCGGTGTAATGGAAGCCTCTGCCGCAGACAGCTCCAGCGCAATATTGTTCACGGCTGAATGGATCAGCGGAATATCCTTGTACCGGTAACGCTCGGTAACCGATGCGGCATCCATATGAAGGAATCCATGACGCAGAAAGGGGTGCTTCCAGGAGATGCCCAGCCGTTCTCCGAACTCCAGGGTGTTCTCCTGGCCCGCCGCACCCGACAACAGCTGCTTCAGGAAGCTCTGCTTCAGTACTTCCTTATTGCGCTCAATCGCCTGGCGGAAGGAGTAGCGCTCCAGCAGTTCCTCGCGGCTCTTGAAGCGGCTCATCGCTTTGGCGAGACTGCTCTTAAGCTGCTCGGGCGACAGCTCATCCTTAATCAGATAATCATCCGCCTCCAGTTGGATCGCCCGCTTCGAGTAATGGAAATCCTCATAGCAGGTCAGGAAAATCAAGCGGACTTCCGGCTTCGTGATCCGGAAGGCATCCGCCAGCTCCAGCCCGTCCATCCCCGGCAGGCCGATGTCCACAATCACAATATCCGGCAGTGCGGTATGGAACTGCTCCAGCGCATCCTCGCTGCTATACGCCGAAGCCACCAGCTGCAGCTCCAGCCCCAAGGACCCGAGCAGATATTCCACGTATTCCAGCATCGGGACATCATCGTCAATTAGCATCAGGGTCATCAAGGGGAACCGCCTCCTTCTCCCGGGTCACGGGGATATATAGAGTGAACGTCATGCCTGCCTCGTCTTCTCTTGCCTGCGCGCTCAGCCGTGCGCGATATCCGTACAATACCTGCAGACGGCGTGCTGTGTTGACCAGCCCGACCCCTTTTTCCGGCCAGAGCGCAGTGTCTTCACTTCCTTGCAGACGCCGGTTCAGGCGCTGGAGCTTATCCTCCGGCATCCCGCGGCCGTTATCGCTGATGCTGATCCGCAGCAGATCGGACTCGAACGCCGCTTCGAGCCGGATCGCCGGTTGGTCCGGACGGGCGGAGAAGCCGTGACTGATGGCATTCTCGACAATGGGCTGAAGCAGCAGCCGGGGCAGCATCACCGCACCTTCTTCCTCGCCCACCTCGCATTCCCAGACGATATCCAGACGGTTGCGGATCTGCATCACCTGCACATAGCTGCCCAGCACCCTGCACTCCTCCGCCAGCTCCAGCGGCTTATCCACATGCACATACACACGCAGCAGCTTCATGAGCGCATCGATCATGGCGCCATGCGCCGGGTCACCGCTGAGCAGCAGATCCACCTTGATGGAATTGAGCGTATTCAGCAGAAAATGAGGCCGGATCTGCGCCGCCAGCGCCTGAAGCTCCAGCCGCCTTTTCTCCTCCTGCTCGCTCTCGACCTGCTGCAGCAGCCCGTTCATATCCTCCAGCATCTGATTGAAAGCTGCCGACAGCACCGCCACCTCATCCTTGCCCTTGACGGGTATCCGCACCGCGCGGTTGCCGCCGACATACTGCTTGACACTGGCCCGCAGCAGGCTAATCGGCTTGTTCATATATCCGGCCCACAGCATGGATAGGACCAGAAACGCCAGGAAGAACAGTCCGATCAGCGAGATGGAGACCAGAAACTCCCGGTTGATATGACTGTCGATGGAACTGCGGGGCGTCTTGCTGGTAAGCAGCCAGCCGACCTTAGGAATACGGACCTCACTGGCCAGCAGCGGGCCTTCATCCGCAGGAGCGGCTTCTCCGGTGACAGCAATGCTTCTCCCCTTCTGGTCAACCAGCGTGAGCCTGCTTACCGCATTGCCCGTATCGAGCAGGCTGCGGAAGTAGTGGCTCGGAATGCCTACGTACAGCGTGGCCAGCTTGTCCTGGTTCAGCGGGTCGGTAATGAAGCGTACCGCATAATAATAATCCGGTGCAGCGGGGGTGCCGCCGTAGGGGAACCATTGCAGCGACACTTTTTCCCGCTCATCCAGCCTGCTGCTCTCCTTAAGAAGCTTCTCAGGCAGCACAGAGAACACCGTAATATTCTGGTTGCCGATCAGTATCCGGTTCTCCCGGTTGACCAGCATGATCTGAAGATCAGCATCGAGCGACTGTACCGACAGGATATTGGCCGTAGTCTTGAGCTTGTTGTAATGGGTATACACTCCGTAATTTCCGAAGCTTCCCGTATTTTTGAGATAACGCAGACTCTCCAGCACGGCCGGATCATAAGCCTCAGAGAAATACACCGAGACAAACGAGATGCTGTCCACCGTTTTTTCCATTTGACTGCCGATGACCTTCAGGGTCTCCTCATTCGAACGGGCGATCTTCTCACTCACATTCTCCCGCACAGAGGTATACGACCAGAAGGTAACGACAACAAAAGGCAGCAGGATCAGGATCAGGAACGTGTATTGCAGTCTGCGATGGAAGGAAAAACGGCTTAACCATTTCATAAGAATTCCACCCCGCACTGTAATGAAAGCTTCAACGTCCCTATTATAATCCATAATCCCTGCTGCCTTTGCACTTCATCCGTTATTTCTGATTGGCAGAAACTACCTTATCGACTTCCGCTGTCATCTCACTCTTGACCTCATCGAAGCTGCGGTTATCCAGGATGAAGCTGGCGAAGCCGTTCTCCACAATCGCTTTCAGTTCGCTGCCGTAGGGCACGCTGAAGGTGTCCGGCATTTTAATATTCGGATCGAACAGCGTCTTGGAGAGGGAGGCGGTATCGATCAGATCTTTATTTTCCCCGAAAAAGCTATTGATCAGCTCCGCTCCGTCCACACCCTTGAACGAAGGAATCTCCTTGGTGAACTTGTAGGCTTCCTTGGACATCCAGCGGATGAAGTCATACGAGGCTTCCTTATTCGCTGATTTCGCGCCCATGGCCAGGCCGCCGCCGGAGATATTCGTCATGCCCAGTTCCTTACTGTCCACCGAACGCGGCAGCGGGGCGTACATGCTTTGGAATTCATGCGGGAATTTCTCCAGGTTCAGCGCTGCCCGGACAGCATAGCTTGGCACAGCCAGCATACTGGCATTTCCGGCAAAAAACTGCTGCAGCACATGATAGTTCGAGGCCAGCACATCCGCATACGGCTCAGCGCTCTTATCTTCCTTCTCCATCGTGCGGCGGAGGTTGAAGAAGTATTCGAAGGACGGATCGTCAAAAATCGGCTTCAAGTCTGCGCTAAGCTGCGGATGCGGCTTCTCGGTGTATGCGATAATGTTCGGATATTCGCCCCAGGTGTGGAAGTAGGTTCCGAAGTGCTCGGGTGTCGTCAGCTTCTTGGCATACTCACGGAAATCATCCCAGGTCCAGCCCATCTCCGGCAGGGACAGCCCTGCAGCTTCCAGATGATCCTTGTTGAAGACCGTCAGCCACTGCGTGGAGCTGGGCAGAATGCCGTAGACCTTGTCTTCCAGCTTCAGCAGCTTGGAATATTCATCCTCGGGTTTAATACTCTCCTGTTCAAAAAAGGAGTTAAGCGGTTCCACAACACCCCGCGAAGCACGCTCCAGCAGCTCATCCTCGTTCCCGGTCATGAACACATCGACCACTTCGCCGCCCGCAACCAGAATATCCAGCTTCTTCATGAAATCCGTGCTGTCGCTGTTCTGGACCAGGGATTCATACTCCACTTCCACTTTATCCTGAGCTTCGTTATACGCCTGAACGGCCTGATAGATGGGCTCTTCCGGCTTATCGGCCTTGAAGGTGTAGAATTTGATCTTGGCTTTGCCTGCGGGCTGGGCTGTGCCGGCGGTTCCGGCAGACGGATCAGCCGAGGCTGGTGCATCGGTTGCTGCTGAGGTGTTGCCCCCATTCCCGCCGCAAGCGGTGACGGAGAGCATGAGGAGCATACTGGCAAGCATGAATGGTAGTTTTTTCAAAGCAATTCCCCCTTGATTTGTTGTCTGCAGGCTCATTATACAATCTAAGCTTTGCGCACACCGTGTACAGCTATGCGGTGTGCGCGTACACTTTTTTGACCTTTACCCTTTGACGCCACCGATGGCAATCCCGTTAATGACCTGCTTCTGGAGGATCAGGAACAGCACCAGCAGCGGCAGAATCGCGGCGACGGAGGCCATCATCATGACGGAGATCTGTGTACCGAATTCCTCCTTGAAAAATTGCATCCCGAGCGGAATCGTATACAGCTTGGTCGAATTCAGCATAATCAGCGGCCCCTGGTAATCATTCCAGGTCCAGATGAACTTGATAATCCCCACTGTTGCCAGAATCGGGCGGCTCAGCGGCAGCACCACGCTCCAGAAAATCCGTAAGAACCCTGCGCCGTCCAGCTCCGCCGCTTCCAGCATATCATTATGAATCCCGATCATGAACTGGCGCAGCAGGAAGGTGAAGTAGCTGGAGAACATCCCCATCAGGATGAGCGCGGCGTGAGAGTCGTAAAGGCCCAGCTCTTTAATCATAATATAGCGCGGAACGAGTGTTGCCTGCTCCGGGATCATCATGAACGCCAGCATCAGGGTGAAGATCAGCGCCCGGCCTTTGAAATCCAGCTTGGCGAGCGCATACCCGGCCATGGCCGAGATTACGATTGTCGCCAGGGTGGAGATCAGGGCGATTTTGAGCGAGTTCATATAGAATAATCCGAATGCCACATCACCCATCCATACCGCCTTGAAGTTAGCGATCAGATTCCAGTCGGTGGGAATCCACTGAATCGGGAAGGTCCAGACCTCCTTCTCCGTCTTCGAGGCCGCCGACAGCATCCAGACCAGCGGCATCAGGAAGAATACCGAGCACAGGGCGAACAGGACCGTGAAGATCAGATTGCCGGGCTTAAGTTTTTTCATTGTCATTGCCTTTCGTTCCTTTCGCCTTGGACTAGTAATGGACCTTGCGGTTCTGGGTTACCCAGGTAATGGAAGTCACCAGCATAATGATCAGGAACAGCACCCAGGACATCGCCGAGGCATAGCCCATTTTGAAGCGCTCGAATCCTTCCTCATAGATCTGATAGACGATAACGGTACTGGAATAGTTAGGCCCGCCGCCGGTCAGGAACTTGATCATATCGAAGATTTTGAAGGAAGAGATCGTGCTCGTTATCGCCAGGAAAAAGGTGGTCGGCCCCAGCAGCGGCAGCGTAATCCGCCGGAATTGTCCGATCCCGCTGGCCCCGTCAATCGTCGCCGCCTCATACAGCTCCTCGGGAATATTCGTCATCCCCGCCAGGAAAATAATCATCTGATAGCCCAGCAGCTGCCAGACATAGATAATCATAATGGCAATCAGCGAGAAGCTGGTATCGACCAGCCAGCGCGGCGGTTCGGATACTCCAAGCTGCATCAGGATCTGATTGACCGGCCCCTTGGACGGATGGTAGAGCGCTTGCCAGACTGCGGCGATGGCTACCGTGGAACAGATATAAGGTACAAAGAAGGCAACCTTGAAGAACGTCTTGGCGTACAGCTTCTTATGAATCAGCGCCGAGAGCACCACCCCCAGCAGCATCGTGACCGGCACCGTGCCGACCGTAAACAACACATTATTCTTCAGGGCCAGCAGGAAGCGGTTGTCCCTGAACAGTTCAATAAAGTTATCTAGACCGACAAAGTTAATCGCCGACAAGCCGCCGACCAGGTTCCACTCCGTCAGACTGAGGAACAGGCTGAACAGCAGCGGGAACACTGCGATGACCAGCATCCCGATCACCTCCGGCGCAATGAACAGCCATCCGGCGAGCTGCTCCCGTCTCTTGCGCGTCCAATACGTACCGGCTGCGGGCTTGGCCGTTTTCCGGGTAACCGCAGATTCACTCATTGCAATCTCTCCCTTGCAGTTTCAGCTTGGTTGTCCGGCAGATAGCCGCCTTCTTCCCGGAGACGGGCGCGAAGGAGGGGGACATCTACGGCATGGACATCGCCTCCGGTCTGAGCGGCAGCCAGTGCCGCAGCAAGTCCGGCAGCTTCGCCCATCGCCAGGCAGACCGGCATCACACGCACGCTGCCGAGCACCCTGCGGTCACAGGAGATAGACCGTCCGGCGACCAGAACGTTGCGTAGTCCGCGCGGCGTAAGGCAGCGGTACGGAATGCCGTGCGATTCACCAGGCCCGTAGAGCGTGATGGACTGGCTGGATCCGGCGCCGCTCTGCTGCTCCTTCTGTGTGCCATGCACATCAATGAAGTAGCTGTTGCGGCAGATCTCATCATCGAAGCTTCTGCGGGAGATGTAATCCTCCGCAGTCAGGACATAATCGCCGGTGATCCGCCGGGATTCCCTCGTGCCGATCAGTGTGCCTGTGCTCATCACTACCGCATTGCCGAAGGCTGCGGGGTGAACAGCGGCAAGCATGTCCCGGTAGGCGGCCGCCATCTTGCGTCCCTCTACCAGCGCCCCGGATACGGAGAAGGCATTCGTGTTGTCAATTCCCCAGAGATGTCCGGCATTGAAGCCTACGGCACGCGGAGCTACCATATTGTTGCACAGATGCGTATCCGGAATGCCCGGATATTCTCCTGAGCGGACCACCTCATGGATCGGGCTGTGCGGGTTCTCGGCATGGAGCTTCGGCCCGTTCACATAAGCATAATCATCCACGTTGCCAAGGATGAAGCAATGGGTGGCGGGTTGAAGATCGCCGGTCTCTTCGTCTCCCATTTGGTACTCGGCACCTGCCCATGCAGCAACATCGCCATCTCCTGTGCAATCGATATATACGGCTGCCCGGAAGGCCTGCAGGCCGCTTTTATTGAGAAGGAGGAGTGTGGTGATGTTGCCGTGTTCGTCTCTGTCCACATCCGCAAGCGCGGTCAGGAACAGGATGTGGGCACCCGACTCCGTTACGAGATCGTCATAGACCCGCTTGAGCTTCTCCGGTTCGATCGGCACCCAGTCCATCGCATCCTCCGGCACATGCGGCATTTGAGCCTTTAAGGTATTGAACACCTTGGCCGCGAGACCACGGTAGACCATCTTCTCTTTGTCCGAGAATGGGCACCAGGCCGGTACAAGGCCGGAGGTTCCCATTCCGCCAAGGCTCCCGGTCGCTTCGACCAGCAGTGTCCGCGCCCCTTCCCTGGCCGCCGCCGCTGCGGCGGTGCAGCCCGCCGGCCCGCCTCCGACTACAATTACATCGTAGGAGGCGTTCAGTGGGATTGGTTTACTTTTCAGCGTATACGTATCGTTCTCCATTTGGCTCTCACTTTCCCGGCGGGTAGTCCTCTTTCCGTGAAGCCCTCCGCCGCTCTTCTATACGCTAATTTTAGCAAGAGACTTTGGCGGATACGGTATAGCTTTCATACGCGTTAATGTGTATTATTTTGACTCTCATTTCCAGCCCTAAGCGCCTGCGCTAACAAGCGCAGATAGGCGTTAACATACCAAAAAAACCGTTCTTACAGAAGTAGGAGGTCTCCCTCCAACTCTATGAAAGAACAGTTTCTTAGGTCAGGTATGTGGTGGCTGGTGGCAGTGGCAGCATCCCGCGAATCAGGGGCACTTTTGCACCTCATTGGCTCATCCAGCCGACTTTTGCGGAAATCAGGGGCACTTATACACCTCATTGGCTCATCCAGCCGACTTTTGCGGAAATCAGGGGCACTTATACACTTCATTGGCTCATCCAGCCGACTTTCGCGGAAATCAGGAGCACTTTTGCTCTTCATCCCCACGCAAAAAAAGGATACAGCCGCAAAGCATCATTTGGTCAGGATTGCGGCCGTGCCCTTTGCTGTTATCTTACGCAAATTTGCAGACATTGTTTCATTTTTATTTCAAATTCGACAGAATCGCACTGAGAATCAGGCCTGTGTCCAGGGCCATATCCTCAAAATCAGCCACAGGCAACGGATTCTTGCCTACTCCCAGCTCTACGGTGAAGCCCGGCTTGCGGAAGCGCTCGATGAACCAGTCCTTGTAGCCGGCATCGCTGCCGGTCAGCTCCACCGCTCTGTAGCCGCTCACCGCCGCAAGCGCCGCTGCCCACTGCTTACTCTCCGGCGGCTCATAGCCCCGGTAGTTCCAGTAGATCTCTGCCCCCTGGCTGTGCAGGGATACGGCGGCATCGCCCGGAACCCGCTCGGCCAGCGCCGCCAGTGCCGCCGCCTCCGGCTCACTGAGCGGCGCCGGGCCGCTGTAATCGCGCGGCGCCGGGCCGGGCACCTGCCGCCGGTCGCGTTCCTCCTCCCAGTGTGCGGGGAACTGGTCTCCAAGATCGACACCGCGGATGTTCGCCTTCCAGTGCCGGAAGCTGCGCCTGCCGCAGTTCCACCTCATCAGCTCTGCATAATGAGGATGGTCCGGCATCGCCCCTTCCTGCACCAGCTCGACACCGTCGGGATTCGCCATCGGCACGGCCCAGAGTGTCCAGTCCCGGTGCCAGTCCACAGGCTGACGCCCGTGCCAGTCCGCACCTGATTCATAAGCAGCCGCATATTCTTCAAGAAAGCTCATCAGACACGGGGACGTCAACCATTCGTTGGCATGCAGCGCGGCATTCACATGCAGGTGACGCGGGCCGCTGCCGATCCGCAGCAGGCGGAGCGGCTTGCCGAGCACACTGTGGCCTATAACCTCGCTGCTGACAAAAGAATAGCGGTCCGCAAGTCTTGCAGCATCCGCCTCTATCTCAGCCGGTCCGTATTCCCCGTGCAGATAAACCTCTGTCCCCCGGGTGGCCGCCGGAATCACCAGCACCTTGCCCGGCAGGCAGATACGTCCCGAGCTTACCCCGGGATTCAGCATCTCCAGCTCATCTATGCCAACCCCGAACAAGGACGCGATGCTCTGCGCATCGTCCCCCGCCTGCACCGCATACCGCTTGCGCGGGGCAGACGGCAGGAACAGCACCTGCCCCGGATATAAGTACGGCTGGCTGCCAGCCCATGGATTCCCCTGTATGACATGCTCCGGTGTCAATCCGTGTCTTGCGGCGATACGGCTTACGGTATCTCCCCTGCGGGCAATGTATTGCTGCATAGGTCTCATCCTCCCGGCCCTCTTGTTCCGGCGTCCCTAACATCCTCCGTGATGACATACGGGACCCGGCCCTCATGCCTAGTATATGAGCAGCAGCAGCGGGTCATGTGGAAATGTAGCAACTCGGGGGTTTGTCCCTATTCAGTTCGCCGCTGCAATGCTCTTATCCTACAGAGTAGATACTTGCCATACTACCGGCGTCCGGCTGATCTGCTCGCCCAGCCAGTCCCGGGCAATCCGCTGGAAGATTTCCGCATCTCCGCTGCAGAAGAACTGGTGAATCGGACTCTCATCCCCGCGCGCCAGCTGGCCTTTATCGTAGAGGATGGTGCTGATCTCCCGGGCCGTCTCATCCGCCGAGCTGATCAGCTTGACGCCGGGTCCCATCACCCTGCCGATTGGCTCCACCAGGAACGGATAATGAGTGCAGCCGAGAATCAGTGTATCGATCGGCTCGTACTTGATGCCGTTCAGTGATTCGGCCACCGCCAGATGGCTCTCCTCCGAGCGGAATAACCCTTGCTCTACGAAGGGCACAAGCGCCGGGCAGGCTTGGCTGACCACCTGAACAAAGGGAGACAACTGCTTCAGCGCCGCCGTATAGGCACCGCTTGTAATCGTGCCGATGGTGCCGATCACGCCGACCTGTCCGCTCTTGGATGCGCTGATGGCGGCGCGGGCACCGGGGTGAATGACTCCGATCACAGGAATGGCTACCTTGGCGGAGATATAATCAAGCGCTGCTGCCGTTGCTGTATTGCAAGCAATGACGATCATTTTAGGATTAAATTGAATTAAATAGTCCACGATTTGTTCAGTGAACAATTTCACTTCCTCAGTGGAACGGGGTCCGTACGGGGCTCTTGCCGTGTCGCCGAAATAGATGATTTTCTCCCGGGGGAGCTGTCGCATCACTTCCTTGACTACGGTCAATCCTCCTACGCCTGAATCTAATATTGCTATTGCCTGCTGCACGAACACACCGCATCCTTTAACTCGTTTTGTGTAGCTTATGTAAGGCTGGAATAATGTGTACCAGGATTTCAGCCCCAATTGCAGATATTACCCCATTTGCCGGTACAGTTCAAGTAGGGAAGAAAAGCGGAGGCATAATGCAGACTCACCCGAAGCATGCCGCCACACGCAAAAGCCGCCTCCCGCCTGTGCAGCGGAAAACGGCTCCAAACCTTTTATATCAAGCTTAGGACAGCTTCCCTGCGGTTTTGCCATCCTCGATAGCTTCCGCTACAGCAGCATCTGTACCGGTCACAGCTTCGATCTCAGCCTCCACCACTGCCGCTTCTTCAGCAGCCTCATATGCAGCCACCTCGTCACGCACGGCTTCCACTGCATCGGTAACTTCCACAGCCTGCTCCGCAATGCCGCTTACAGTAGCTACATCTGCTTCTTCCACCGCATCCTTGACGGATTTGCTCCATTCCTTGACTTCGCTTACCACCGAGACTACAGCTTCTTTGGCCCTACCGTAGATCTCTGTGGTTTTCTCGCCGGCCTGGCCGGCAATAACCTGAACCTTATCCACAGCTTCCGTTGTGCCTTCGGCAATATCCTTGCGCAGCTCCTTACCCGGCTTAGGAGCGAACAGCAGCGCTGTCACCGATCCCACAATACTGCCGGCGAGTACGCCCCAGAGCAAGCTTTTGTTATCTTTTTTCATCATCAATCTCTCCTTTGGATTCTAAGTGCCTCTGCCCGGCCACCCGGGCGATCGCCTATTTCTGCTATATCATAAGCATAGAGAGGATGTCCTGTGACTGTTCAGCCCTTGATTTCGGAAGTTTTCTGCTCGGGGTTCGGCGTGATAGCATACCGGCAGCATTGGCCGCCTTCCGCCATACACTCACTGCGTGTCACCTTCGCTTCCAGCAGCTCCTCGAACAAATGCTGCTCACACTGGCAGGCCTTGCGGTACTGGGTAGCCACCTGACGAATGGGACAATTATACTCCCTCAGTGTGTATGAGCCGTCCTCTTCCTTGCTCCACTCCGCCATATAGCCCCCGGCATTCTGAATGGTTGACAGCTCCGCAACCCGCTCCTCCAGATCACCGCTCTTCATCATCGAACTGTACTGGGCAAGCATCCGCCGCTTGCGGCCTTCAAACAGCATATTGACCGCATCCGCCCCGCTCCCGTGGTCCAGCTCCCGCAGCAGCTCCAGCGCCAGATTGTGATAGCTTTTGGGAAAATGATCCTCCGCCCGCTCGGTAAGCGAATATACATGCATCGGACGTCCCATGGCCTGGCGCACAACCTTGGTCTTGGCAAGCGACTCCTGCTCCAGCTGAAGTACATGGCGGCGGACACCCATCTCGGTAATTCCCAATTCCTCGGCAAGAGCGCTGATCGTCAGCGGACCTCTCATCTTCAGCAGCGTCATAATCATCCGCCGGGTTGAACCGCTCTCCTGACTCTTCTTCGCCATAAAGGACGACCTCCTTTCTGTCTGTATGCACACAGCCCCGGCTCAGCTAGCCCGTGACCCCGCTGCCCAGCTCCTGATCCAGATACCTGCGCACCTCGCAGGCGAACTTCTCCAGAATATCCGGCAGCGTCCGGGTCATGGGGTGCAGCTCTTTGCGTTCCCACACGAAATAATCCTGAACCAGCGGCTTGCGCAAGGCGACCAGCGAGGTCAGATCCTCGTAGATCCCGCTGTCTCCCAGCACCTTTTCCTCATGGATAATAGATATAATATCCTCGTAGCTTCCGGCATCACGCATAATGAACCCGTCAATCAGACAGCTGCCCACATCCGTCACGACTTCAACGGCCAGATGTAAGCACCGTTCCTGCACCAGACCCAAGAGCGTACTGCCGTCCCAGGAAGAAGCTGCATGTGCTAGACCTTCATTAAGATCAGGGATCTGTTCAAGAATAACTTCTATTTGCTTCCGGTTGACATAATACACAGCTGACCCTCCACCCTGCGGTATTTAGTGATCTTCCTTAACATGAACTGCCGTTATTTCCCCCGCCTGCCCCGGCGCTTCAGCCAGAACACCATCACGACACACGCCGCCATAAAAACAATCAGATACGTCAATGCTTCCATCGGATACTCAAGCTCACGCATTCCGCTCACCGCTTTCTGTGCTTAATGGGTTCCAGCCTTGCAAGTACGTACAGTCTCAGATCTCGTAATCGACCGCTACCGACAGCTCCTTGACCTCGTTGATATGGGCAATGACTTCCTTGTGAGCCGGATGCACCTGATACGCCTGCAGATCCTCCATCGAGGCCACAACCGTGACCAGGGCGATATCGAACGAACGCTCCGAGTGAATCAGATCGGCCCCGACTTCAATGGACAGCAGCTGCGGAATTCTTCCTTCCATATTACGGAGGACTGCAACAGTCTCTGCGACCTTGTCCGGGGACCGGTCCTTTAATTTGAAGAAAACAATATGCTTGATCATCTATCCCGCTCCCAGCCTGATTAATGTGAAATTGATTACTCAAAATATATCATAAACTGCAGCATTACTGAAACAATCTTGGTTCATGGCCAAAACAGGAGCTTTGCACTCTGGACGAATGCCGTGATGAAATGGTAAAGTCATAACAGCTAAACTAGATGATCCGTCACTTCATTAAATCAGTACACCCGGAGGTATTATGGCTAAAAATCAGCAAGAAACACATAAAATTCAGGCCTGGTCTCTGATCAACCGCAAATATCTTGGACAAGGCGTACGGGTTAAAAGATTTCGCCGCCCCAAACGCAGCCAGATCCGCAACCGCGTTCTGCTGGCCATCCTGATGGCCAAGGACATGAAGCTCTCCCGTCTCGCAGAAGAGCTCTCCGTCTCCTCACGCAGCGTAAGCGCATGGGTATATGAAGGACGCATTCCCTCCAGAACCAATCTGGACAAGGTCTGCCGCCATTTAGGCTATCCGCCCCATATCCTGTTCAATGAAGCTCTTCTGCGGCAAAGTCCGATTGTGTGCCAGCCGACCCCATCCCGTTTCATGAAAAGAACGCTCGCCCATTCACCGCAGCACAACGCGATTCTGACCGGACTCTGCATGGTGTATGATTTCTCGGTAACCGATGTCAGCATCTGGATCGGCGTCCATCCCGGCACCTTCCGCAAGTGGCTGCACCACTGCCATCTGCCTACCCTGGCCCTGCAGGAGAAGGCCGAGAATTTCTTCCGCATTCCGCGGCATATCCTGTTCGCCGACTGCGAGCTGCATTAACCTTCATTAATAGGAAGCTGCAGGAAGAAGTGGGAACACGCACAGCATCAGGTTCACAGTAAGGTCCTTCTCGCCGCAGGGAGGGGCCATGTTGACGTTTCTTTCGCAGAAGGCAGTTACCGTTTGATCGCAAGGATCGTTCTTAGTATGTATTCATGAGTCCCGCCCTGCGGGTTCTGCAACGACTCGGTAAATGAACCTGTCTCCAGAATCTCCGTCCCGGCAAAATGCTCCCGCAAATCGGCATCGCTGAAGAAGTGGGCATATTTATCCTCTTTATATTCAAAGGTGCCCGTCTCCAGCTCTCGTCCGCAGCCGTTATGGGGGTCTTCATCGGAGAAGCTGGTGAAATAGAGCAGCCCTCCAGTCTTGACCTGACTGAGACTCGCTTCAATCAGCCTGCGGCGGTCCCCGGCGAGGAATAAATGCAGAACATCATAGCAGTATACGGCATCCACAGGCTGCCCCAGCTGACGCTCCAGCGCCGAGCCTGCAATAAAGCTAGTTCTCGGGTCCCATGCTGCGCCCAGCTCAAGCGCCGGTTCACTTAATTCTATACCGTATACTGTAAAATCAGCAGAGAACACCTTGGTATTCCGCCCATACCCGGCACCCGGAACAAGCACGGACGATACTCCTGCCTCCTGAAATTTCCGCTTCGCCCATTCTGCCGACAGGCTAGGCTCACTCCCCCAGATCATTCCCTCCTGCGCAAATCTCTTACTCCAATACCCGGTCATGCAGCTCCTTCTTTCCTATTCAGATTATGTATCTATATAGCTGTCCCCTCTTCTCTATCATAGTCCACTCTGCCAGATCCGGCAAAGTCTATGAACACAGCAAAACGGCTGGCTCCTGTAGACCAGAGAGATCAGCCGTCTTAACGTTATAGCATCTATGAAGTTAACAGCCTACCAGCTGGACTTGGTAACGCCGGGAATTTGCCCCTTATGCGCCAGCTCCCGGAAGACGATCCGGGATATCTTGAATGTACTCAGATAGCCACGCGGTCTGCCGGACACGCTGCATCTGTTTTTTTGACGGGTGGCTGAGGAATCCCTAGGCAGCTTCTGCAGTGCCATCACATCGCCCGCCGCCTTCAGCTCTCTGCGCTTGTCAGCGTACTTCGCCACCAGCTCCTGCCGCTTCTGTTCCTTCACAACCTTTGACTTCTTGGCCACTATAGATCAGCTCCTTCGTTCTTATTCGTTCAACGCCTGGATCAGCGCTTCAAGATTCTGCCGCATCAGACTCAGGTAATCGAGATTATGCGCAGCGTCTTCCTCTGTTAATCCTTCGATTGGATTCAGCACAGCAGTCTTGGCTCCTATTTCCTGGGCAATAGTATCGGCGACACTGGAGGAGACCAAGGTCTCGAAAAAGATCGTAGTCACCTTATTCGCCTTGGCGAACTCCACAATCTTGGCCATCTGTGCAGCAGACGGCTCCTGCTCCGGTGACAACCCGGCAATCGGCACCTGAGTCAAGCCATATTGCTGTGCCAGATAACCAAAGGCGGCATGCTGGGTAATAAAGTCCTTACGCTTCGTGTTCTGAAGCCCGGCTCTGAAATCCTGATCCAGCTTCTCCAGCTTGGCAATATAAGCATCGCTGTTAGCGCGGAAGGCGGCTGCATTCCCTGGAAAAGCTGCGGAGAGTGCTGCTTCAATGGTGCGGACCTCCTTGATAGCCATCACCGGGTCCAGCCAGACATGCGGATCGAGACCGCCATGGTCGTGGTCATGGTCTGCTTCACCGGCAGAGGAATCATTATGGGAATGGTCGTGACCGCTTCCTTCAGTTGCGGACTCATCATGTTGATGGTCATGGTCGTGATCGTGGTCTGCTTCAGCCGTAGCTTCCTCTTCATGGCTGTGTTCGTGTTCATGTTCGTGTTCGTGCTCTGTTCCTTCAATAACCTGGAGTCCTTTACTCGCCTCTATCGTAATCAGATCACTTCCGGCAGCACCGTCCACAATCTGCTGCACCCAGCCCTCCATGCCTGCGCCATTATAGACAAGCACATCTGCATCCGAAATATCAGCCATATCCTTTGCAGTCGGTTCCCAGTCATGCGGCTCGACTCCGGGCGGGACCAGCACCTCCACATTGGCAAGGTCGCCGGTAATGCTTTTCGTGAATTCGTACATCGGGTAAAAGCTAACCTTAATGTTCAATTTATCCGCTGCGGGTACAGATGAAGCTTCGGCCGCAGCCGATGGTGAAGCCGCCGGACTGCTGGTTGAAGCGGCTTTCGTCGCAGTGTTGTTGCCGCAGCCGGAGATCACCAGCATGGCGGTCAGGGACAAGGCGGCAAGCTGACGGATTCTGAATGTGAATGTGGACTTTGCACTCGAATTGGATATTGCTATGGATTTGAATTTCAACATATGTTCTGAGACCCCTTTTCTTCATTGGCTTTGGAGGAATACAGGCTCCGGCGGCTTTGCAACCGGATCAGCCTCTGTACGGTAATGGCAGCTAGCAGAAATACCAGCAGAATGAGTGCAATCGTGCCTCCTGGAGGCGTGTTGATATAGTAGGAGGCTGTAAGCCCGCTGAACACACCGGTCAGCCCCACACTGACGGAGATCATTATGGCTGCCGTGAAGCCCGATGCAATCCGCAGCGCTATAGAAGCGGGCAGCACAATCAGAGCGGATACGAGCAGCACACCCACCACTGGCATCGCTGCGGCAACGGTCATGCCGGTTAGGACGGCGAATGAGAAGGACAACCACCCGGTACGGACACCGCTGATAACGGCCGTCTCTTCGTCGAAGGTTAGGCTGTACAATGGGCGCCGCAGAATGATGAAATAGAGAAGACCGGCTGCAGCCACCACGGCGATCAGTTTAAGCTGAGTATCACTTACGGCAACGATGGAGCCGAACAGATAGGAGCTGAAGCTCTTGGTCAGATTCTGCTTCAGGCTCATCAGCACAACGGCCAGCGCCAGGCCGGAGGTCATAATAATAGCAACCGGAAGCTCGCTGTATGTACGGTAAGAGCGGCGCAGCTGTTCAATAATCAGCCCTCCTGCTATAGCTACAGCGAAGCCGCTCAGAGCAGGATTCCATCCCAGTACGGAACCTAGTGCTACTCCGGCAAGGGAGACATGAGACAGCGTATCGGCCATCAGTACCTGCCTGCGCAGCATCAGGTAGACTCCCAGCAAGGGTCCAATCAGCCCGATCAGGCCTCCTGCCCAAAATGCGCGTTGCATGAATTCGTAACCAAGCATGTCCAGCCCTCCTGCTCCTTGCGTTCCAGCGTAATCACGGTATCCAGATAGGAACTTGTCTCTTCCAGGCCGTGTGTAACCATAATGACGGTCCGGCCGTGGCGGCTGACATAATGCCGCATCAGCTCATAGAATCCGGTGCGGCTGGCAGCATCCATCCCGGTTACCGGCTCATCCAGTACCAGCACCTGCGGCTGCTGGGCCAGCGCGCGGGCGATGCAGATCCGCTGCTTCTGCCCGCCAGACAGCTCACCGATTCTCCGGTTACGGTACTTCCACATCTCCACCTGCCGCAGGCTGCTCTCGACGAGCGCCTCCTGTTCCTTAGTGAAGCGGCGGAACAATCCCAGCCCTGAATAACAGCCGGAACGGACCAGCTCAATCACCTTGCTCGGAAATCCGGCATTGAAGGAGGCTACCTGCTGCGGCACATACCCGATTGTAAGCCTGCCCCCTCCGGTAATTTCCCGGTTCAGCGTAACCGTTCCGCTCCAGGGCTTCAGCAGGCCCAACATCAGCTTCAGCAGCGTGGTCTTCGCTGCCCCGTTCGGTCCGGTAATCCCAATGAACTGTCCGGCCTCCAGATCCAGCGACAAGCGGTCAATGACCGGCTCATCCCCGTAACCGAACACCACATCCCTGATGGATGACAAAATCATCGTTCCTCCCCCTCTCTTTCCGGCACGATGTGGAGCTGCCATCACGCTCCCGTACCTGATTCCGTGCTCGATCCCGTGCTTGGTCCTACGGCTGCTGCCGTAGTTACTGCCGCGTCTATTGTTAGACACTTGTAATTCGGCCCAACCCTATTCCACGGATTAAACAAACTAAGTATTGATTATTATTCGTAATATTTACGATTATGTTTCAACTTCATTGATATTATCGTAATCATTACGATTTGTAAACCCAAATCAACAAATTAATCGTAATCGCACTGATTAACCTTGTTCGATCCGAACCTGCGTGCGGCAAAACATCAAAATTCAAGCCATTGGGGGCGCACCGACTCGGTCTATGTCCACCCGCGCCAGCATGAATGCCCCACTAGCCTTCGCACTACAAATTGTGTTCGGTTTTCCGCATACATTCGCATTTGCCCCACGTGCCTTCGTAGCGCCTAATCCCTATACAGCACAAAGCCGGAATCCACACAATAGATTCCGGCTTTGCAGACTATCATTTACAGAAGCAGCTATTCCTGCCCCGCCGCAAGCAGCTCCTCGACAGGCCAAGGAAGCGGATTGTTGAATGCCGTCCAGTCCTGCTTCATCTCCTCTGCGGTCAGCAGGCAGCGGTCCAGGCGGGCTTCGATATCCTCACGGTTCATCTGAACTCCGATGAAGACGATCTCATTCAGCCGGTCTCCCCACTGCCCGTCCCACTTCGCCAGCACATCCGGTTCCGCAGCCAGCACTTCCTGCTGCTGCTCCTCCGGCAGGGTAGCCAGCCAATAACCGGCGGGACCGAACTGGATCGACGGCCCTGCCTGGCTGATGGTCGCTGCCAGATCACCGCTGGCTGCCAGCCAGACCAGCCCTTTTGCCCGGACAACCTCAGAGGGCCAGTTACTGAAGAAGAAGCTCAGCCGTTGCGGGTGGAATGGTGCTCTCCGGCGGTAGACGAAGGAGGTGATACCATATTCCTCAGTCTCCGGTGTGTGTTCCTCCTTGGCAAGCTCTGCGATCCAGCCGGACGACTGGCTGGTCTGTTCGAAATCGAATAATCCCGTATTCAGAATCTCGGATAGCTCCACTTGTGCGTTCACCGTACGGATGATCTTCGCGCGCGGCTGAAGACTGCGCAGAACGGCCTCCAGCTTGTTCAGCTCTACCTCCTCCACGAGATCACACTTGTTGAGCAGCAGCACATCACAGGTCTCGATCTGATCAATCAGCAGATCGACGATATCCCGGAAGTCGTCTTCGCCCGCCGTCATATTGCGGTCCAGCAGACTGTCGTCCGAGGCGAAATCATGCCAGAAGCGGTTGGCATCGACCACCGTAACCATCGTGTCCAGCCGGGCCAGCTCCGTCAGGTCGATATCCAGCTCCGGGTTCGGGTAAGTGAAGGTCTGAGCCACCGGGACCGGCTCGCTGATGCCGGAGGATTCGATCAGAATGTAATCGAAGCGCCCCTCCGAGGCGAGATGATTCACTTCGCGCAGCAGGTCATCGCGCAGGGTGCAGCAGATGCAGCCATTGGACATCTCGACCAGCTTCTCCTCGGTGCGGGAGAGGCTGCTGCCGGATTTCACCAGATTCGCATCCACATTCACTTCACTCATATCATTGACGATCACGGCCACCTTCAGGCCCTCACGGTTATGCAGAATATGATTAAGCAGTGTAGTCTTACCGGAGCCAAGATATCCGCTTAGCACTGTTACAGGAATTTTATCCATTGTATTCTCCTTGTACTTTATATTTTCATGCTAGAAACACTCCGCAGCTTAGCGGGTCTCCCGGTGCAGTGTGACACGCTTCAGGCGCGGGCAATATTTTCTCATCTCCAAGCGTTCCGGTGTCGTTCTCTTATTCTTCGTGGTGGTATAGTTGCGGTCGCCCGTCTCCGTACAGGCCAAAGTAACGATTACTCTCATTTCAATCAAGCTCCCTTCTATTTAATCGTAATAATTACGATTTACACATTCTACACGCTCCCGCCCTCCGCTGTCAACAGCTGTCCAGGAACTTTTGGGCTCTCTTAGATTCTCTCTTAGATTAGTGTTCTTTCCTGAATAAGCTTGACGTATAGATGGAATTACAAGCGGAAGCGGCTTGGCCGCCTTCTTATGGGGACGGTACTATTGGAGCGGGAGAGTGAGCCATGAAGATACCTGTGATTATACTGAGCGGATTTCTGGGGAGCGGAAAGACAACCCTGCTGCTGAGTCTGCTGAAGGAGAGCCAGCGCAGAGGGCTGAACCCGGGCGTAATCATGAATGAGCTGGGCGCAAAAGATGTGGACGGCTATATCCTGCAGGAGAGTACCGGCACAAGTGTGGAAAAGCTGCTGGACGGCTGCATCTGCTGCAGCCGCAAGGAGGAGCTGCCGCGCAGCCTGACCGCCCTGCTAATGCGCCGCCCGGATATCATCTACATCGAGCTTACAGGGGTAGCTGACCCGGACGAGATCGCGAAGTCGCTGCTGGCACCAGCGCTGGCAGACCGGCTGCAGTTGCACCACGCCATTACGCTGCTGGATGCCGAGAATGCACTGGAGTACAGCAGCCGCTTCTCGTCCGACAAGCAGCTCGTCCGCACCCTGCGCAAGCAGATCACCACCGCTGATCTCATCATCGTCAACAAAAGCGATCTGGTAGAACCGGAGACTCTGTGGAAGATTGAGAAGATGGTCTACAAGCAAAATTCGGAATCCGAGATTGTATTCACCCACTACAGCCAGATTAATCTCGCCCCGCTGCTGACAGGCATCGCCGTACGCGAATTTAAGGGCTCTGCTCCCCGGCGCGGTCCCGGCAATATCAGCGGCGCCACCCTCCAGCGGATGAACACGGGCAGTAGGAGCGGCGGCAGCATGGCGGCAGTACATGAGCCTGAATCCGAAACGGACGGCTCTTTTTCCCAAGTGGCAGCAGTGACGTTAACCGTTCCCCCGGCATGGACCGGGAGCCTCCGTCAGGAGGAGCTGGAGCAATTTTTGCGGCAATGGGGCTACAGTCTGCTCCGGGCCAAGGGCCATGTACGACTGGCAGGCCGGGAGTCCGTGCAATTGGTGCAGCTCGCGGGTAACCGTATTTCCTGGGAGGCATCAAGCTACCCGGGCCAGCCTTATATCGTCTGCATCGGTCTGAATCTGGACGAGAAGGCAATCAGCCGCAGCTGGGCGGCCTTATTCAGTTAAGAACCCTCTGCGGGAAGGAGCCGATGAACCTTTGACAACCATTACTCCGTTCAAAATATTGCCGCTGCTCTTTTCCGCCGCTTTTCTGCTGACAGCGGGCAGCCTATGGCTGCCCGGTCACCTAAGCCTGCTGGATAGCGGCTATGTCGACACGTTCAAAACCGCATTCCTCGGCATCCTGCTGGAGGCCTTGCCGTTTGTCCTGCTGGGCGCGCTGCTCTCCTCCCTGCTCCGCGTCTTCGTGCCGGACGAGCTGATCTCACGTTGGATTCCGCGCCGCGCGCTTCCGGCTATTCTCTTCGGCTGCCTGCTCGGAATCCTCTTCCCCGTCTGTGAATGCGGGATGATTCCGCTGGTCCGCCGCCTCATGCATAAGGGTATGCCGCTCTACGTTGCCATCGTGTTCATTCTGTCCGGTCCGATCCTCAATCCGGTCGTTTACGGGGCCACCCTGACAGCCTTCCGCTCCCATCCGGAGCTGGCCTACACCCGGATGGGACTGGCTTTTGCCGTAGCGGCATGCATTGGTCTGATCATCTACGGCACCGTCCGCAGATCGCCGCTGCGCCTGTCCATCCGCCGGGAGGGAAGCGAAGAGCTGCATGACACACTACGCGGGGGCCGGGCGGCGGCGATCCTGGTGCATACGTCGGATGAATTTTTTGAGATGGGCAAATTCCTGATCATCGGCTGTCTGCTGACTGCGGGAATCCAGACCTTCATGAATCAGAGCAGCCTGTCCGCCATTGGTGACCGTCCGCTCGGCTCCTACGTGTTCATGATGGGACTGGCCTTCGCACTCTCGCTCTGCTCTACCTCCGACGCCTTCGTTGCGTCCACCTTCCTGCATACCTTCCCGGCCGGGGCGCTGCTCGCCTTCATGGTGCTGGGACCGATGCTCGATTTCAAGAACGCCCTGATGCTGCTCGCGCTGTTCAAAACCCGATTTGCCCTGTACCTGTTCTTCCTCATTGCCGCGGCCGTCTTCACCGGCTCCGTGCTCGCTTCATTCTGGCTGTAGCTGCCCTGAAATTCCGAATATCTGGAGGAGGATCTGCATGAATAGCTCCGGAAGCATCCGGTTTCACTATGTACTCAGGGCGGTTATTCTGCTCGCCTTCGCCCTCTATATCGGACATCTGGTCCAGCAGGATGCCCTCCATTATTATGTTGCTCCTAAGCTGGCCCGCTGGATCCGGTTATGCCCGGTTCCGCTCTCCCTGATGGCGCTCAGCCTCGGGCTCCAAGCTGTGCTTGGCAGAAGCTCTGCCCTGTGCGACTGCGAGCACCGCCTGCCCCGTTCATTCCTGGGCAGCTCTGCGCTGTACAGCCTGTTCCTGCTCCCGTTGTTGCTCGGGTTCCTGCTGCCCGACCGGGCACTCGGCAGTGCCGCAGCGGCCAAGAAGGGCCTTGCCCTGTCTTACACTGCCGTTGAGTCCGGCAACGGGGGAAGGTTCACTCCGGCCAACCCTTATGAGGCTGAATTTGCAGAGCTGGCCGCCCAGCTCTACAGGCAGCCCGTCATCCCTGTGTTCCCTGAGATTTTCTCGGAAACGCTGGGCACCCTTAACCTGTACAAATCGCAATTCGAGGGTAAGGAGATCTCTGTATCAGGCTTCCTGTACCGTGAGCCGCAAGGGTCCGGCCAATCCGGCTACGCAGTCAGCCGCTTCCTGGTCCAATGTTGTACGGCAGATGCCACCCCATTCGGCATTCTTCTTGCACCGGGTACACAAATAAGCCTGCCCGCCGATACCTGGATTGAGGTTCGGGGCAAGCTTCATGTGACGTCCCATGAGGGCGTAGAGACTCTGCAGATCGCTCCGCAGAGCATAACCGCAGTGTCAGCACCGTCCACACCTTATGTGTACACGAACGCCGATGCCGCAGCGGCATGGACAGAGCTGCAGCCTTGACTAGATGACCGCATCCAGCGCGTCGTCATCCTCCAGCGAAGACTCAGGGTTCGAGATTTCCACCAGGAGACGGGCCGGAATACAGATAATCTGCTGTTTCGGCCGGGAGATGAATCCCATGTCCAGCGCAATGGTCAGCGGAGCATCCGAATAGGTCATCTGAATACCATAATCGTATACCTTCAGCGTGTTATGACCATATCGGGTGCGGATATCAATAATCTGCTCTTCCTTGGTCAGCTGGACAGTCTTGTAAGCTTTGCCGTTCACGGTGATTACGGCCTCCAGCTCCCCTTGCTTATACGGATGATTGTGGTTAGAGAACCACTTGTAGCCGTAGATGGAACCGGCGGCCAGCAATACAATGAGAATCAGCAGGAAATCTCCGCGCTTCATCGTTTTCACTCTATTGACCCTTTCGCTTACCGTTATATATTCGTAATGTTTACGATTTATATAATAGTAATGCAGACAAGGGAAAGCTGTCAACGTGAATAGCGCTAGCTTTGCCTGCCAACTATCCGGCCTTTTATATTACTAGACTATCTGCGGATGCTGCCGGACCATTCCCTCAGCACTCTGTCCAGCTCATCTCCACGGATCGGCTTGGGAATAAAGTCCTGCATCCCTGCCCGGAGGCACATCTCTTCATCTTCCTTGCGGGCAAAGGCAGTAGCGGCAATAATCACCGGGGACAGCCCCATCGCCTCGCGGATCTGCCGGGTGGCTTCAATCCCGTCCATGCCCGGCATCTGAATATCCATGAACACCAGATCATAGTGCCGGGACCGTACAGCTTCTACCGCCTGCTCGCCGTTCACTGCAAGGTCAGAGGTGTAGCCGCGCTTTTTGAGAAAAGTCTGCAGGATCTGCTGATTCACCGGATGATCCTCCGCGATAAGAATGGACAACGGCCCGTATTGACCCTCGGGATAATCCAGATTGAAGATTCCGCCCTTATACTCCTGAGTGGCAGCAACTCCTGCCAGCAGCGCTTGGCCCTGCTCCTCCACCGAATACATCACGCCGATGGTGAAGTAGAACTCCGAGCCTTCTCCTTCGACGCTGTTCACACCGATGGCGCCGTCCAGCAGCTCCACCAGCTTCTTGCTGATCGCCAGACCCAGTCCCGTCCCGCCGTACTTGCGGTTGATCGAAGGGTCCAGCTGGGAAAAGGACTGGAATAACAGGTTCTGGCTGCCCTGCGGAATGCCTATACCGGTATCGGTTACCGAGAACCTCAGAATCAGCGAGCCTGGCTCCCCGGCAGCCTCCAGCTTCACGCAGACGCTGACCTCGCCTTCTTCCGTGAACTTGACCGCATTGCCGACGAGATTCACCAGCACCTGCCTCAGCCTGGTCTCGTCGGTGATGACAACAACCGGAATATCGGGCTCAATATGGCTGCGCAGAACCAGCCCTTTCTCCTGGATACGGGGATAGAATAGTTCACAGACGTTCTGAACGACCTGCCGGATATCGACCGGCTGCAGATCCAGCGTCATCATGCCGGATTCAATTTTGCTGAAATCCAGCACCTCGTTGAGAATATGTACCAGCGCGGCACCGCTTTTATTGATAATCTGGGTGTAATACTGCTGTTCCTCCGTAAGCTCTGTTCCCGACAGGAGATCGGCCATCCCGATAATTCCATTCATCGGCGTACGCAGCTCGTGGCTCATAATTGCCAGGAACTCCGACTTGGCCCGGTCAGCCTTCTCCGCAGATTCCTTGGCACGCTCCACAGCCTTCTCCTCAGTGATATCCCGGAAAACAACCACCGCCCCCTTGTGCTCTCCGTTATCATACAATGCTGTCATCCGGTATTTGACCAGGAAGCTGGAGCCATCCTGACGCCAGAAGATCCCTTCCTGCTCCTGCTCATAAGAGAGGTTGGTCTTCAGCAGCTCCGCCAGCGTCCGGTGTCCTCCGGGATACAGCTCGCCGTCCATCCAGGTCTGCGCTATCGTATGCAGCTTGATATTGCCGGCCAGCTCACCCGGGTTATATCCGAGCATGACCGACGCAGCGGGGTTGATAAATACAGTCTCCCCCTCCAGATTCATGCCAAAAATCCCCTCAGACACGGAGTTCAGGATCAGCGCATGCTCATAGCTAAGCTTCTCAATCTGCTCCAGATAGCGCTTAGGCTCTGTAATATCACTGGTAATGGCGAATACGCCGACCACTTCAGAATCAATGAGCATAGGGACATAAATCATCCCTACCTCCACCCTCTCGCCGTCGTGACGGATCACCCGGGTATCGAAGGTCTGGGCCATGCCTCCGGCTGCCGCCAGAAACCGCATATTCACATGCTCCAGCTCATCCTCTTCAATAATCTCACAGTAACTGGAATGCATCATGGTCTCCCTGCTGTATCCTGTCAGCTGCTCCAGACTGGCATTCATTGACTGTATGTATCCCTGAAGATCCATGGCACTGATGGCAGACGGGTTATATTCGAAAAGCGACTTATACCGGTTCTCGCTCTCACGGAGCTGCTCCTCCATCCGCTCGCGCTCGGTCACATCCTGCACCATCCCGCGGATCAACTGAACCTTGCCGGAGGCATCCAGGATTACCTCCCAGTGTGCGTAGATAGACTTACGTTCCTCGCTGCCCTTCACTCTGAAAATCGCCTCACCCTTAGCCCCGGACTTCAGCGTATAATGCAGCTCTTCGCGCAATCTGTCCAGGTCCTCCGGCACTACACAGTCAAGCAATTGAGTATAATGGACCACGGTATGATTTCCGCAATTCCCGCCTAATTCAAAGATAGCCATCAGCTGGCTGGAGACGATCAGCTGATCATATACGGAATTCCACTCCCAGGAGCCCATTTGTCCTAACTCCTGCGCAGCAGCCAGCATATCTTCAACCTTCTTCCGCTCGGTGATGTCATGGGCAATCGTCAGGATCTGCCGCACTTCGCCTTCACGATTCCGCACCACCTGGAAGGAGCTCTGTGTCCAAAGATAATGGCCGTCCTTATGCCTGACCCTGCGTGTAAAGGTGTCACTGTCAGAGTAGAGCTTGCCCGGCTCGGTCATTTCCAGCGCATCCGCTTCATGGTAATAATCCGTTTTGTTGCGGCCGATCATCTCACTTGCCGGGTAGCCGAGCAACGTTTCGACTGACGGGGAGACGTAGCGCAGCGTTCCATCGGGATCGGCGAATGAGATCATGTCCGGGGTGTGCTCCGTAATCAGCTCGAAGAGCTGGCGATCCTCCTCTATCTTCTTCTCCGCCAGCTTGCGCGCGGTAATATCCGTCATCTCCGCAACCAAATGGGAGGGACTTCCAGTCTGTTCATCAATGATCAGAAAAAGATGCAGGGCAACCCAGAGCATCTCACCATTCTTATGTACGAACCGCTTGTCGGTATCTACAGCCATATCAGGACTGTTTATTAAAGCATTCATAATCTGCCCGTGATCCAGGGTAGCCCCTTCATCCGGAAAGACGATATCCTGGTAACGCAGCTCCTTGAGTTCGGTCTCAGTGTATCCCAACATCCCGCAGAGCGCAGGGTTGGCCATGAGCATAGTACCATCCGTAATGGCTACTGCCGCATATCCTATTGAGGACCGCAAGTACAAGTGCTTAAATAGAGTGTCGGACAAAGCTAGAGCCTCCTCTGAGAAAATGGGGGACATAATTTAGTAACATTATACCTTTTTTTCGGAAATTATGCTCCAGACCTAAAGTCCCGCTAATGAAGATACACAGGGTAAGCATGCCGCTGGAAACGAGCATATCCACATACAAAAAAAACGCCCTGGTCACTTTCATGACATCAAGGCGTTGATTATGGGTTAATCCAGTCTCCTGAATTCGTTACTTGGCCCTTCTGGGAATTCTCACCGCCACTGTTGTGCCCTGGCCGATTTCGCTGTGGATCGTGATCCCGTACGCCTCGCCAAAATAAATCCGGATTCTCTCCTGGGCGTTGAACAGTCCATACGATTTGGATTGCCTGCTTAATACCGTATCCATCGTCTCCTGAGTCATTCCCGGACCGTTGTCTTCAATGCTGAATACAATCGTATCTTCCTCGAAGCAAGCCCGCAGGCTGATCCTGCCGCGCCCCTCCCGCTTGTTGTCCACGCCGTGCTCAATCGCATTCTCTACAATCGGCTGCATAATCAGCTTGATCATATGGTAGCCCAGCACCTCCGGGTCCACCTCGTACACTACATCGAAGCTGTGGTCATGCATAATCAGCTGCAGATCAATATAAGATTTCGTATTCTCCAGTTCATCCTGAACGCTGATGACATCCTGCCCTCTGTTCAGGGTCGTCCGGTAAAATTTGGAGAGGGTTGTGGTAATTTTACTGATGTCATACGCTTTAATGCTTATAGCCTTCCAGTTGATCAGCGACAGGGAGTTATAGAGAAAATGCGGATTGATCTGAGCCTGAAGCGCTTTCAGCTCCGCGTCCTTCTGCACAACCTTGCTGCGGTAGACTTCATTGAACAGCTCATTCAGACTTTGCAGCATATCCTTGAACCGCGAGGTCAGCTCGCCGATCTCATCATTGGAATCGACCACAATATCCACATGCAGGTCCCCTCGGGTCACCCTTTTCATCGTGCGGTTCAGACGGTAGATCCTTCTCACGAATGCATTCGACAACAGCCAGACCGCAGGCACCAGAATCAGCAGGCAAATCCCGACCGTGAGCATGGTGGCGCGGAGAATCGTCTTGGCATCGACACCGATCGAGTTCTTGGGCATATAAAAGACAAGCTTCCACCCCGTCACGCCAAGCGCCTGGGAGATCACGATGAAATCGCTCGCGCGCTCTTCCGCTGCCTTAGCCGATTCAAAGGACGGCAGCCCGTTGTGATAGTCATACACAGGCTCCCCCGCTCCATTCTCGACCAGGACGCCGTACTCACCGGAGACCACATTGGTCAGACCCGCAAACATATCCTTGCTGTCAAAGCCTAAGTAGATCAGGTTGTCATACTGCGTTCCCGAGCCGCCCACCATCCTACGCACTGCGGACAAGGCCGTACCCTCCTTGATCCAATGCGTCTGGCCGCTGGCCATCGCCGCTTCATACCAGGGCTTCCCGGATACGGTGCTAATCGGCAGAATTGTATTCTTCCGTTCCGTGATGTTGTTCCCTGTATACACCGTCAGCTGGCGGATCTCTTCGTTCAGGAACAGAAGCGTATTGAACAGCGGCTCCACGATGGTGTTCAGATCATTGTACATATAGTAATAATTGTCCGAGTAATCATTGTTGAAGACGGACACTACACTGGAGTTGAAGGTGAACGAGTCCAGCGCGGCATTGAGCTTGCCGAACTTATAATCCAGATTGGCGGCGATCTCCGACACATTGTCGGTTAAGGTCAGCCGGGCCTGCTGAACAAGCAGACTCCTGGATTGATCATACGAATACCAGCCAAGCACACTTAGCGGAATAATGATAACTAGTAAATAAGAGACAAACAGCTTATGTTTAATTCTTAAATTCCTGATGAACCGGCCCCAGCGCTCCAGATCTACCCCTCCTGTCTTAAGCCTCTTTTCCTTATAACGTAGCATTGCCCCCGGCAAATAACAATCTGTAAAAGCGGCGGCCCGCCGCATGAGTCCTGCCCCGAAACAACAAAGGGGTGTCCCCAGCCGTTTCCGGCTTACAGGACACCCGCTTACATGCAGTTTACGCTTACTCTTTGACGGCGCCGAGCACGATTCCGCTGACGAAATACCGCTGCAGAAACGGATAGATCAGCATGATCGGGATCATCGAGACCATCACCTTGGCCGCATTGAGCAGCTGGCTCGACATATTCGACAGACGCTTGATCTCTTCCGGATCGGTGGTGTTCATGATCGAATTCACGCTGATAATCAATTGCTGGATATACGTTTGCAGCGGCCAGTTCTCCTTGTGGTTCATCAGGATCATCCCGTCAAAAAACGCATTCCAGTGACCGACGACCGAGAACAGGGTGACTGTTGCCAGTGAGGGCAGGGAGATGGGGATAAAAATCGTCACCAGCGTTCTCCACGCCCCCGCCCCGTCCATCCCGGCAGCCTCCTCCAGCTCCTTCGGAACGCCCTTGAAGAAGTTCATCAGCAGAATCACATTAAATACCGGAACGGCGGTAGGCAGCACAAGCGCCCAGATGGAATCGAGCAGCCCGTACGTATTGATCGTCATATACCACGGGATCAACCCGCCGTTGAACAGCATACAGAAGATAACGAACCACATATAGATATTTCTGCCCGGAAAATGTTTGTTCGATTTGGATAAAGGATAGGCCATCAGCACCGTAACCAGCAGATTGATGGCTCCTCCGAGCAGTACCCTTTTCACAGATACGCCAAAGGAAGTGAAGAAGCTCCGGTCACTGATGACCGACTTATAGGCCTCCAGATTGAAATCAACCGGCCAGAAGAAGACCTGACCCGACATGGCCGCCACCTTGCCGCTGAACGAAATAGCCAAGGTATTCAGTACAGGGGCCAAGGAGAGAAAAGCAATCACGGTTAGAATACAATAAATCACAATATCAACAGTCCGGCTGGTTCCACGGATCACAGCAAATCACCTCTGTCAGAAAATACGGTAGTTGGCAAACCGGGCAGCCAGACCATAGGAAGCGGCAATCAGCACAAAGCTTACGACCGATTTGAGCAGGCCTACAGCTGTTGCCAGTCCATACTGGATTTCAAGCAATCCTGAACGGTATACATAAGTATCAATGATATCCCCCGACTCATAGACAATCGGATTATACAGGTTGAGAATCTGCTCGAAGCCCGCATTCAGCACATTGCCGAGGCTTAAGGTCGCCAGCAGAATCACCGTGGTCATCAGACCCGGAATCGTAATATTGTTTAACCGCTGGAACCGGTTTGCTCCGTCAATGGCGGCTGCTTCATACAGATTGGTGTTGATTGAAGTCAGGGCAGCGATATAGATGATCGTATTGAAGCCGAATTCCTTCCATACATCGCTCGATACGATCACAAAGCGGAACCAGTGATTGCTCTGAAGGAACATAATCGGATCGCCGCCGAACCACTGGATCATCTGATTGATAATGCCGTCCAGACTGAGCAGGTTAATCAGCACCCCTGAGAGTATGACCCAGGACATAAAATGGGGCAGGTACACAATCGTTTGGATGGTACGCTTGAATTTAATATTCGCCACTTCATGGAACAGCAGTGCAAATACAAAGGGAACGGTCAATCCGGCAATGATTTTCATCAGTGCAATGCTCAGGGTGTTTCCGAGAATCAGCCTGCTGTCCGGCAGGCTGAACATATACTCAAAATTCTCCCAGCCCACCCATTCCGAGTGGAAGATGCCCAGTGTAGGCTGAAAGTCCTGAAAGGCAATCACGATTCCGAACATCGGAACTACACTGAATGCTATGAGCAGCAATATGCCGGGGAGCAGCATCAGGTGGTAATTCCAGATAGAAGCTCTGCTTCTCATGGTGACTCAACTGCCTCAGCAACCTCTTTGGTGATTTCTTCCCCTCCGATGCTCTTCCAGGTCTCCACGAACTTGTCGAATTCTTCAAGGGGAGAAGTGCCGGTAATGATTTTCAAAAAGGTCTCGTTTTCGAGTTTTTCCAGATTGGCTCCCTTTTTAAGCATCGCTTCTGTCTTGCCGTAGAACACAGGCTCCACCTTCACAATTTCTTTTGCTCCGGTGATAGAAGCGGCAGTATAGAAGGCCAGTGAATCGGCATAAGCGGGAATATCCTTTTTCGGATTTTCATTATTCTTCAAGACCGCCTTGACTCTCGGCAGGATGCGGGCCGGCAGATCGTCCAGCTTCTTATCCTTAATCGCCTTCTCATAGATCGGCACATCGCGTGCCAGGGAATCCTGATAATCCAACTGCACATTAATCGGATAATTGAGCCAGCCTACACCCAGATCCTTATACAGCTCCTGCGCTGCCGGATCAATCAGGCGGATGCCTTCATACTCCACGCTGAGCATTTTCAAGGCGGCTTCGGGATGCTCCGCCTTCTTGTTCACCACCATGAAGGTTCCCGACGGCGTGGATGGCACGATATTCCGTTTGCCGTCTCCGTCCAGCGGCACAGCCAGCGGCACCCAATCCGCTTCCGGGTTGGGCTTCACCGCATCAGACAACGCCCAGCCTCCGAACCAGGGGGCAAACAGGATACCGGCCCGGCCGCTTGACACCAGCCCGGCATTATCCTCGTATTTCCGGGTCAAGAACTCTTTGTCAATCAACCCGTCCGCGTACATCTCTCTCAGCTCAGAGAGCGCCTGCTTGGTCTCTGGAGTCGTGGAGCCGTAGATGATGTTTCCTCCCTCATCCTTGAACCAATTCTTCGGATAGGCATGATTGGCATTGAAGATCGGATCGAAGGTGAAGAAGCCGCCGTCTGCGACCACACTTTTATCGCCAAGCAGACCAACGGTATCCGCTTTCCCGTTACCGTCAGGGTCCTGCTCCTTGAACGCCTTAATCACAGTCTTCACTTCATCCATGGTACGGGGCGTCTCAAGCTTCAGCTTGTTCAGCCAATCCTGGCGTATCCACAGGAGCTGATAATTGCCGTCGATGTTGGTATTGGGCAGCGCCATCAGCTTGCCGTCGATTCTTCCGGTGTTCAGCACCCGGTCTCCCGTGTAGGAGTTGTAATAATCCTTAATCAGCGGCGAGGCATATTGATCGTATAACTCGGTCAGATCGGCCAGCATACCCGCTTTGGCCATTCTCTTAAACTGCTGTTCATCCACCACCAGAATGTCCGGCAGGGAATTGCTTGAGATCGCCAGGGTAACCTTCTGGTTATACGCATCCTGGTCCTCCACCGAGAAATCGTATTTCACCTTTACATTCAGGCGGTCCTCGACATATTTCAGATACTTGTTATTCTCCAGCGTATCTCCTGCCGGCAGGTTATTCCCCGATACGCCCTGTCTCCCCAGAGACACGGTAACGGGTTCTTCATATTTGCTGAAGGGTCCATCGTCCTCTTTGGCGGTGGCGGATGGTTCATTGCCTCCGGCATTCGTGGACTCACTGCCGGCGGGGGCAGCAACCTTTTCCTCCTCAGAACTGCTGCCGCAGGCCGCCAGCACTCCCAGCACCATTACCATGGACAGCAGCAAGGCCATAACACGAATTTTCTTCAATCTCATAGATGCCCCTCCCAAACTTTGTTATAAAACGCTTTCATGCTTACAGTTAAATTGTAAATTAGCCTGGAAGGGAGCGAAATCCCAAATTCTTTGGATACGCGTCAATTAATTTGGAAGTAAAAAGCACCCGCAGGTGCTCTCCAATAATTCGTACTATTACTCGTCCAGTATTTCACGATATTTTTGCGGACTGATGCCGTAATATTTTTTAAAGGTCTGGCAGAAGTAGGAGGAGCTCCAGTAGCCGGCATGTTCAGCGATATCGACGATTTTCATATTGGTGCTGTCCAGTAAATGCCTTGCCCGTTCCAGACGCTGCTGAGTAATGAATTTGATCAGGCTCTGCCCCGTTTCTTTCTTGAATAAATGGCTCAGGTAGCTGGGATTGAGCGATACGCGCCCGGCGATGACCTCCAGACTGATATCCTCCCTGAAATCCTTCTCCACAATCCGGATGACCTGCTGGACAATATGGCGTTTGCTCTCATCGGGAGCGCCGTTGTCCGGTTCTATTTCCGAGAGCGCCTGCAGCAGCACTTGCTTCACCCCGAGAATCGAATCGCTTTTGAAGATACGCTCTACCGTTTGCTGGAAATCCGCCTTCTGCCTGCGGGCTGATTGTTCAAACGCATTCCGCACCAGGTCCGAACACAGATACTTGACATAGATTGCAGAAGATCCGCCGTTCCGGCTCAAGTGGCTGAACAGAAGCTCAATGCTTTTGGCAGCGCCTGCATATTCCCCATGGTGAATGAATTGGTTGATATCGGCCATCAGCGTCTCGGTGCTGACAAGCTCCGGGACACGGCCTGCCAGATCATCTCCGGCAAACAGCACCACCGTATCCTCAAAAAAGAATTTGTAGTCCAGCGTCTGCTCCATCTGCTCATAACACGCTGAAATCTCCTGCCAATCGGAGATCACGGGGCTGTATACGATGCAGCAATGCCGGTAAAAGCGTTCCGCGATCCGCTCCGCCAGCGCTTCACTCATCTCCCTGATCCTCTTCTGTCCGCCGCTGCCTGGACAAGGGACCATAAGCACACTTTGATATTCATTCAGGTTCAGCAGCTCATATTCACCGGCTGTGAGCTGCTCTGCCGCTTGCTCAAATGCTTCGTAGCTACGGTCAAAGAAACGCTCTTTGAAATCAATCAGCAGCAGAGCGGCCGGCTGCCCTCCGAACGGCAGAGCGTCAGCATCCGCGATCACCTGAACCCCGTTCAGCACATCGGTCAGCCACTTCTCCCGCTCATACTCCAGGCCCTTTTGATACCCCTGCATCATCTCGGCAGTGCGGCGCTGCTGGGTAGCCTTATCCGCGCATTTCTGTATCACGCCGGACATCACCCCGGCGAACTCCTCGATATCAATCGGCTTCAGCAGATAACTGGAAGCATTGGTATAGAGCGCCCGGCGGGCATAGTCAAATTCCCCGTAGGCACTGTAGATAATAATTTCCAGGGAGGGCTGCGCCAGGCTCGCCTTCTCCGCCAGCTCCAGTCCGCCCATGAAGGGCATTTTGATATCTGTGAGCAGGATGTCCACCGGGTTCAGACGAAGATACTCCAGCGCCTTCTCCCCGTTCTCCGCTTCGATAACCCGCAGCTCGTAGTTCATGTCAGCGATCAGCCCCCGGATGCCGTCCCGTTCAATTTTCTCATCATCCACGATCAATATGGTAAACATAGAGTTCCCTCCTGATGTCTGATAGAATCATAAGTAAACGTTATCATTTCATTGAAGCCTACACTATGAGGAGGTCCCGCCATGCGCCTGGCGTACCGCAAAGCCAATGCACTTTTGAATCAGCATATCTCAAATATCAGTGACGGACAAACCTCATTTCATATTCATTACTGGGGCTTCATGCCGAATCATTATAATAATTCCCTGCACCGCCATTCTTTTTTTGAAGTCTGTTATGTCCAGCAAGGCACCGGCTCTTACCAGGATGACGATGCGCTCTTCCCCCTGGAGCCGGGAACCCTGTTCTGCTCGCGTCCGGGCATCTGGCACCAGATCCGCAGTGAGCAGGGGCTGATCCTGTTCTTCATTGCCTTTGAAATCGACGAAGCTCTAAGCTCTGCGGCCGGCCGCAAGCCGTTTCAGGATCTCGCCGCCGGAGGGCAGGCCATAGCCCCGCATGAGGCCGCCGCACTCTCTGCCCGAATCTGGCGGACTCTCTTCAGCCTTGCAGAGAGCGAAGCGGCGGTGTCCCGGCTGCCGATGAACCATCTGGCGCTTGCCCTGCTGCATTCCTTCCCGCAGGCGTTCTCTCCCGAACCCCATCTGCAGGCCGGGGCGATCAAGGAGGACAGCGGGGAGCACCGCCATTTGGAGCGGGCGAGGCGCTATATCCGCGACAATTTGTCCTCCCCGCTGCACATGGCCCAAGTGGCCCTGGAACTGGATATCTCTCCGCGTCATCTGTCGAGGATTTTCCAGGCCTGCCTGGGCCAGACTTTCGTCCATTATATTCAGGAACGAAGAATCCAACAAGCCAAGGATTGGCTGCTGCACACCGACTTGCCCATCAAAGACATCGCCGAGCGCTGCGGCTTCGAGTCTGTGCACTATTTCACCCGCGTATTCACCAAGCAGCTTGGTGTCTCCCCCGCCCGATTCCGCAGGTCGCAGTTTGCAGACGGAAGACAGAACCTGAGCTAATCATCACCAAATGTCCGGATTGTACAAAAAATCAGACGCCGTATTCAAAGATAATCCCGCACGGACTCCTTACAATGGTGGTAGACCCTTAGAAGGAGTGAGTTTCCCCATGTTTGTTAAACGACCGGTCAACCTTGTACGCAGCCCCATTCCTGTTCCTCAGGACGGCATACCCTTGGCTGCTCCTCCCGCAGTGCTCCGGGAAGGCTATTCAGCGATTGCCGCTTCCCTGCTTCAGCTCGCCAGTGAGAAGGGAAGCGGCAAGCTGTATGTTGCTTTTGACGGAACCCACGGCGCCCCGTTTCAAACCGTTCTGCAGCGAGCAGTGGATGCGCTTGAGCAAGCGGGTCATTCAGTGTCCCTCATCGGCTCGGGCAGCTATCTCAAGTCAGGCGAAGAGCTTCGGGAATTTTTTGCCGCCAATATTACGGATAACCGCGCCTTCGGCTATTTCACTGATGGTAGCATAGAGGATTATTTCCGGTCCGGGGCCAGGGCAGACGCTGCCCGCAGGCTGGATGAGGCAGAGCAGGGCGCGGATTCGGCTGCATTCTGTATAGTTTTTGGCCCGGGAGCTTACTGGCTTGGAGAGGGACGGTTCGATCTTTCCTGCTATCTGGATGTCTCGCGTGAATACCAGCAGGCCGGCCACCGGCAGGAGCTGCTGAGTTTCGGCCTTAACTGGAACCGGGATGCGGTGGAGAAATATAAAATCGCCCTGTTCGTGGAATGGCCTATTCTCGAAACCTACCGCAAACACATCCTGGATCAAATGGACTACTACATCGACCTGAATCAGCCCAAGCAGCCGGTCATGACTGCCGTGCCGTCTCTGCGCCGGATGATCTCGGATATTGCCGGGTCACCGCTGCGGGTGAAGCCTTTTTATGCACCGGGGGTGTGGGGCGGGCAATTCCTCAAACAGCTGGCCGATCTGCCGGAGGATTGGGTGAACTGCGCCTGGAGCTTCGAGCCGATTGCCCCCGAGAATTCCATTCTTGTAGGGTATGAAGGCAAAGAGATGGAAATTCCGTTTCTGCTGGTCATGCAGCAGGAGCATCCAGCGATTCTGGGGGAACGTCTGACCGGCTTATTCGGAGATTATTTCCCGGTCCGCTTCAACTATCTGGACACGATGGACGGAGACAATCTGTCCTGCCAGGTCCACCCTACCCAGGACTATATCCGCAGCCGGTTCAATGAATTCATGGCCCAGCAGGAATCCTATTACATCATGGAGCAGCAGGGGGATTCCGGGGTCTATCTGGGACTGACTGAAGACTGCCTACCTGAGCAGTTCCGCCATGAGGTGCAGAAGGCTCAGGAGACAGGCATCCCGCTGCCGCTGACCGATTATGTCAACCGTTATGCGTCCCGGAAGGGCGAGCTGTTCCTGATCCCGCCCGGAACCGTTCATTCCGCAGGCAAAGACAATCTGGTGCTGGAGATCTCCTCTACCACCTGGTGGTTCACCTTCAAAATCTATGATTTTCTGCGCAAGGACCTGGACGGCAAACCCCGGCCGATCAACATCGACTTCGCCTTCGACAATATTGACTTCACTCAGAAGACCGCCCGGGTTGAAGAGCAGCTCATGCCTTCGCCGGTGCTTCTGCAGCAGCAAGGGGAGAATGAAGAGTATGTGCTGGGACAGCGCAGTGATCTGCTGTTCTATGTCCACCGTGTGCATTTGAAGGATACCTGGAAAGACGATACACGCGGCGAAATGACCATGTATAACCTCGTTGAAGGAGAGGGCGTGCGGATTGTGTCTGCTGCTGACGAGGCGGTATTTGTGGAGCTTCATTATGCGGAATCGTATATTCTCCCGGCTGTACTAGGAGAATACACCATCGTCAATACCGGTTCCGGCCCCTGCAAGCTGATCAAGGCCGGTGTCTCCGCAGCATGGGATGTGAGTCTCCTTGAGCCGTGATATCGTACTCGCGTTGGATGTGGGCGGAACCTTTATTAAGACCTGCGTGCTGGAGGACGGCCTTCCGCTGCAAGGCAGTGACATGGAATTCCCCGCCCTGGCTGACCGGGACCAGGAGACGATCCTCGACCATTTCCTATCTATTTTTCAAGCCCAGTACGACCTGTATCAGCACCGGCGCCGGGACGCTGTAACGGACTGCCGCTATCATATCGGGATGGCTTTTCCCGGCCCGTTCGATTACAGGCAGGGCGTCTGCCTGATCCGGGGGCTTGCCAAATTCGAGGCGATCTACGGGCTGAATCTGGGCCAAGCCTTACGCGCACGCTGGCACGCTGGCACCTCCGGTGAGGCCGGCACGCTGCCGGACATGGATATCCGCTTCGAGAATGACGCACGCCTGTTTGCGCTGGGAGTCAGCGCCGAATTCCCGCGTGAGCGGTTCATCGCCTTGACGCTAGGAACTGGACTCGGTTCCGCCTTCATCGACAGCTCCAGGATCATGGAATCCGGGCCGGGCATCCCGCCGGACGGCTGGCTGTATGACCAGCCTTATCTTGACGGCAGGGCCGATGATTGGTTCTCCAGGAGAGGCATCCTGAAGCTGGCCCGTGAAGCGGGGATTGGGGAGGCTGGGCTTCCGGGAGCAGAGTTGGATGTGAAGGAGCTTGCCCATGAAGCCAGAGAGGGGAATGCTGCCGCGCGCGGGGTATTCGCCGAATTCGGAGCCCGGCTCGGGGAGCTGCTCCAGTCTCACGTGGATGGTTACCGGCCGGATTTCATCATGCTGGGCGGGCAAATCTCCCGAAGCCATGACCTGTTCGGGCCTGCCTTGCTGAACCGCTTGCGGAGGCCTTCCTCCCCCGCCTTGACCGTCCGCACGGCGGAGCATGTTCTCGCCTATACCTTCCTGGGCATTGCCCGGATGTTCAGCGAGGGATAGGCGGGGGCATCGTCATATGCTTCGTGGCGAGCTTCACTGTGCGTTTCGCCATGTGCTTTCGCCGTGCGCTTTCGCCGGGCGCTTCGCCATGCGATTCGTCGTTGCACCCGTCCAGCTCAGGATCACAGGTGGAAAAACGTATCTTAATTGGCCCATTTCGGAGGGATGTACGGAAGCAAGTGGATAAACTACATCTGCTATTGTGCGTTTTCGCTGCTTGGGGTGAAATCGGAGAATTTAAGTGCTGTTTATACAACTGTTGCCGCCGCAGGGTCCCATCGCCCATCAACAAGTGTACAAAATCCAACTATTTCCGGTATCGTGCCAGCGAGAAATAGTTGGATCATGGTGAGGGCGCTACCCTAAGGAGAGCCTTCCCTGAACCTGGCCGGAGTGACTCCATGGTAATTACGAAAGGTCTGGATAAAATAGGTCGAGCTTCTGTAGCCCAGCTTCTTATAGATATCTACGATCTTCATATTCGTTGTACTCAGCAGCTCGACGGCTTTGTCCATTCTCACCTGCGTGATGTACCGGATGAGACTTTGGCCTGTCTCCTTTTTGAATAAATAACTGAGGTAACTGGGGGTCAAATAGACCCTCTCCGCAATGCCCTCCAAAGAGAGATCCTGATCGTATTCCTTGTCGATTACATCTGTAATGGTCCGGATCAGCTTGAGATTGGCGGCCTTCTTCGGGCTCACTCCGCTGCCGTTATCCATGAGGGACAGAATCGCAAACATGTGATCCTTCAAGTCCTGAAGGGAAACGGTCTTATGAATTTGGTCCAGGTAATGATTCATTTCCAGCGGCTCATGGTTTTTCTCTCTCGATACCACCTTTTTCATAATTTCCGAGCAGATGAACTTGGTGTACAGGGATGAGAATTGCCCTTTGGTTCTCAGGTAGGTGAACAGCAGCTCTATACTGTATTTCGCACCGGTAAAATCGTTATACTCCAGACACTGGTAGACCTTATCCAGAATCGGATTCAATTCGATCTCGTCAAACCCCGCTTGCTCAAAGGGTTCATCGGCAAATAGAAGAGTGTACTCATCCATGAAAAATTTGAATTCCAGCATCTGCTCCATCTCGGTATAGGCATCATATAACTGCTCCGGCTGATTCACCGCTCTGCCGATCACCAGACCCACATTCAGCTCCAGGCTCCCGGCGGCGGCGCGGATAATCTGATCTCCAAGCAGCCTCAGCGTCTCTTTGGGGATGGGACGGGGGTGCTTGATGAACAGCATGCTTTGATGCTCGCTCAAGTTCACATAATCGAAGGCATAGCTGAGGTTATCGTGTAACAGCCGAATGAATTCATCATTGTGAATATCAAAAAACTTCCGGCGGCAATCCACCAGAATCATATGCAGCCAATGCTTGTGATGGACATATTCCAGCAGCTCCGGGGACATCCATGCCTCTGTATTGATTTTCACACCGTTTAGGGAGTCCAGCAGCATTTTCTCCTTCTCATACAGCAGCCCCCGGTTATATCCCTCCACCAGTTGTTCGTTCCGCAATTTCTCTGCCGCTTTGTCTTCACAGGCCCTGATCGCCTCGTTAATCACACTGAGAAACTCCGGGATATGAACCGGCTTGAGCAAATAATTCGATATGTTGGTCCGCAAGGCTCTTCTCGCGTATTCAAACTCATGGTAAGCGCTGAAGATGATCATTTCAATATCCAGACCCAGGCTGCTAACCTTCTCCGACAACTCCAGTCCATCCATAAAAGGCATCTTGATATCTGTAATCAGAATATCAATTTTGTGCTTCCCGAGGATCTCCAGCGCAATCTCGCCATTCGCCGCAAGGAGTGTCTCCAGCTCCAGATGGTGATCCTGTATTAATTGCTGAATGCCCTCTCTCTCAATGCGTTCGTCATCCACAATCAGAATACGGTACACAGCGCACGCCTCCCTTTTTTACACAAGGCTCATTTCAATATTGATGGACTTGTATTTCTTCTGCTCTGGGATTGCCGTGACTCCAGAGAATATTTGGCCCTCCGGCCGCTGTTGTCTGCAGATTTCTTGAATTTAACCCGCTGTTCGCGGTGGAAATCCGCAGACAAAGGCGGACGCTATCGCTCCTACAGTTCCAAAATTCTCCTCCGTCACTTTTCCCTGTCTGTATTTTTTCCAAGTTCAATCTATATAGCTTGAAGCCTATAAATTAGACAAAAAAAGGGCTTCTCTATGATAGATTCAGCCCTTCTTCTGCGTGCCGGATTTATATGGTTCTAAACGCAACCGTGCCTGCATTGGCACTGTGGCACAACTGAATAGCTTGCTCTGCCGTATCCGCTTCGCTTCCCCATTGCAGCATATACCGGAATTCGTAGAATCCCCCCAGGGTGGCCTTGAAGTTCGTCTCCCAGTAATTGGTCAGCACCCAGGCATATAACGAGGTATGGCCGTTCTCTTCCTGTTGGCCCTGCACCAGTCTTGGGCCGTATTCCAAAGACCCGGTCTGCATCAGCGGCGTATCCGGGGTCGCAATGGACAGCCCGCCTTGAGGAGATATAACCGCAAGCCCTTCCTGAATACAATAGAAATCTGTACAGGTGCCCGGGATCTGATCCATTCCCGGCCTTAGGACAGCCCCGGCCTTCTCGAACCACAGCTCACTGCTGCCGCCTGCACTAAAGGGGAGGGCGATGTACACATTCTCCGGGTCCCACACACTATCCTTGTGGATGCGGACGGAGACATCGACTCTCTTCCGGTCCTTGAACACCTTCAGGAATAACGAATAGTGGCTCATCCCTTGAACCTGATACTTCAATTCAATGATGCCATACACCGGGCCATTCGTTATTTCCTTCACGCCTGAGAGGACACCCACCGAACGCTGAACATTCATGCCTTTGCGGTTCCTGCCCATGATTCTCCGCACGGTCATCTGATCGTCACCGCCGCCGGGGGTCACTTCATACACCGGAGTGAAGGCTCCGTGAGCCTGACGGGGATCAATGAATTCCTGGCCTGTTTGTGTATCCATCCAGGAGACGATGCCTTCTCCGGCTCTCCACGCAATTCGTACGTAAGGCGATTCTATGTGGTTTTCCGTGATGAACAGCCGGGGGGTCTCCTCCTGCACAGGAGGGAAGATATCCCGAATATCATGAATCCGGTCGGCTCCCCGCAAGCGGGTGCTGCTCGTCGTCACCGGGACGGTCTTCGAGGCCTCCCGGATACTGAACCGCTTCTCTTCCTTCGCCCCCAGCTTGACCATGACCGCAATCTGGTATCCTCTGCTGACCTTCTCCTGCTGATGGTGGACCACTTCTCCGCTCTGCTCATCGACCACCTCAAGCCCCTGCCGGAAATAATCCGCTTCCCACTGCTCCTCCAGATAGAAATGAGCCAGATCCTCTACGGGGTAATCGAAGGAATTGATCACTTTATAGGTGAATGCTCGGTCTGCCCGCAGCAGCACATCGCCCCGCGCCTTCAGTACCGTATCCAGCGAGGCATGAACGAGTCTGCTGGCATTGGCGGCATACGCCTCTTTGCGGACGGCAAGCTCCTGCACCATGATGTGCCAGGGCTCCGAGATGGAGGAGTGATATCCCCAGGTATGCTCGGCATACATCATTAATTGCTGCTCTGCCTGGGCAATATCGCTTGACGCCGCCAGCTTGCGCTCCGGGTCCAGCCGCTTGACGACGTCCAGGGTTCGCTGGGCATTCCTGAAGATCTGGGTGTGCATCGCGGTTGATGCCACGCCATCGGACCACCAGTCCGGCCAGTCCCCGCTATAGACAGGAATCTCGGCCTCCTGCTGCCGCAACAGGTCGAAGTACCGGTTAAGCGTTGTCATTTCAATCTCAACACGGTCCCCGTGCTTCTCATTCCATTCCTTGATGAAGGTTATGATTCCGGGGTTCGGCGCCGAGTTATCCCGCAGCAGCCCCATGACATTCACCAATACAAAATCGTAGGGATACTGCTCCTTCTCCAGCTGATCCAGATAGCGGGCAATCCGGGTCTCGGCCAGCTTCCAGTGATCCTTGGAGATGCCCCATACCGGGTCTTCGTCTTTGATGGTATAAGATAATGCCCCATCCGGATTGATCCCCAGATCATTCCCCATCATGTAATGCTCGCCGCTCCACACCAGCAGGCGGTTGCCTTTGGGCGTCTCCCAATAAAAGGGGAATTGCTTGCGTCCGATGGCAAACATTCCATGATGCGTGTGGATAGAAGACAGCAGATTCTCGACTCCCGCATCAGCCAAGGCCTGCGCGTAACCCCAGCTATATCCATTAATATCTGCAGTCATGGCCGACTTCACTTGAAGCCCCAGCGGCCGGGCGAATTGCCCTGCCCGTGCAAGCATATTGCCCAGCAGCTCGAAATTGATCAGTTCCGTCATATTCAAGTAGGTGCCCGATAGCTCAATATCCCCGCGTCTGAGCGCGGCTGCAAATTGTTCCTTCTCCTCTTCCGTGGCTTCCTCCAAGAATTTCTCCACGGCCCAGAAGGTCTCGCAGGTCCATTTAAAGCCCGACCATTCCTTACGGTCCTCCGTCTGAGCCGCCTCACAGATCGCAATGGCCTGCCTGATGAAGTCCACGTGATATTGCTCGATCTTCTCTTGCCGCTCGGTGTAGCCAATATCCGTATGGGAATGATGAATCACATAAATCGTCCATTTCTTCTTGTTGTTCATGCTTGATTCTCCAATCAATATGGCATTTTATTTTTTACATTTTCATTATATCCAGCAGGCCAAATGGAAGGATATCCTACTTTTTTTTGAAACATATCAGATTCTTGAGGGTTGGGTTATACAGGCAGCCCCCACACTTCAAGCTCAAAGATCCGCGCCTGAAAATCATTCTGGGCCGGATAAGTAATATATAGTCTGATATATCTGAACGAACAGCCGTCAACCTCATGCATGGTTAAGACAGACTCATTATTCCGTACAGCCGCTATCTGCTCCCACTGCTCTGTGTCGTTGCTTCCCTGAAGCTCATAATCCATCGTGATATAACCGGGGGCAGGCGAATGCCTGATCACAACTTTCCTAATCTCTCTCTGCTTCAGCAGATCCAGCAGCAGCCAATGGACGGGCTGGGCGGTGTCCGAATGCCAGGAATCCGTGACCCAATTCTCCCATCTGCCATTCACCGCCTGGCTGGCTTGACAGACGGTCGCCGGGTCAAGGCTATACTCACTATCCGCCGACACCGCAGCACAAGCCGCATAATTCGTCCAAGCGTGTGCGGCATTGTGAGCCTCTTGCTCCTTATGGTGATATGCGAGCAGCTTGCCCAGCAGAGAGAACAGCTCCGTATCCAGTTGTCTAATCTCCTCTGTAAGCTGAAGAATTCTATCCGGCGGCATCAGCTTCCGTCTCAGCGTATCCGCGTGCCAGCTGGAGATCAGATGGTATCTGAATTTGATATATTGATCCCGGAACCCGCCGAATATCTGCCCCCATTCTTCATGAGAGGATAACCAGGGCAGCGCCTTCTCGAAGATATCGAACATGATGATCGCCGAGCCGTGATAACTCCTGCGCATGGTTTCAAATTCAACCGCAATGGCATTTGCGTCATTAAGCCCCTCCATAAGAGAGACATTGTCATTGAACCGTTCCACGGCTTCGATCAAATGACTGGAACGATTTTTATTGGACTCCACGAAATCCTCAACCAGCTCCAGATAGCTGTGAACCTCCGGTTTGCCTATTTTCGCTACGCTGAACAGCTTGTTATAACAATAATTCCTGATTTCCTTAAAAGAAGCATTGGATTTATTCCAGATATCCGCTATCAATTCCTCGGTCAGCTGCAGCTTGAAGAAAGGCTCCCCCTTCATCACATTCAAGGTGACCTCCTTGTTCAGCTGATTCTCCCGGATCACGAACAGCCTTCTGGCAGAATCATATTCCGTGATTAGAAAGGCATGATCATCAACGACCGTCCTGTATTGGCTCAAAAAAAACAGATCGTTGTAGTTGGCAATCATCACGACCGGGCACTGCTGATCAATGTTCATGCGAATCGCCGGCAGAAGCTCAGCAGCATCCGAGACCTCAGTTACCTTAAGGGTTAGTCCCAGCTTGTTAAGAATAGTGCGCCTGGAGGCCACCCAGTCTCCGCCCGCTGCCTCTCCCCAATTCATCATCACTGCATACAAAAAGGTATAGTAGAAGTAATTCTCATACTGATGAAAGCCCGCGGCACCCGCCATAGGCAAATCCACACAATTGGAGTGCATGGTCCGGTAGCCCTCGCTGTAATAGTCCATCTCCAGGGCTACTAACATACGAGATCCTGTGAATCAATATATTCTCTCCACTTCTGAAGACTGTATAGTTTATCTATATCAAGAAATTCCGGGCTCACCTCTATTGAGAAATACTCTTCCAGGACCACCGCAAAATGAATAAACAGCAAAGAATCCATGCCATAACCTCGCAAATCCGCGTCCATACCTGCATTCTTCAGGCGGGGAGAACCGCCGGGCAATTGAGCGAGCAGCTTACGCAGCTCCTGTTCTCGGTCATCCAACATTCACAGCCTCCCCGTCCGGTCTATCTTCCAGGGGAGGCTGCCCGGCATGCTTCTTCCTGGCAAGCTCATAGATGGCGTTCATGGTTGCCACCCGTTCATAGGATTCAGATAAGGGAATGTTCTCTCTTGTGCCCCCAAGCACCTCAGCCAAAAACTTAAGCTGGTTCATATAGTAATTCTGCGGAGAGTATACAAGCTTGTCTGTTGTTCCCGCTTCCGTATGTTCAACCTGAATAATGATCTTATAATCCCCATAGCAAGGCTTAAAAAAGCCGCTGATCCTTACCTTGGCCCGCTCAAACTCCAGCCAGTGGGTGGCATTGTTCGGCATTTCGAAGGAACCCAGGAATTCCACCTCGACGCCCCCCTCATATTGCAGCGCCGCATGAAAGGTCCAATCACATTGATTGATACCGGAGAAGGTCGAGAATCCGTCCAGTGTCTGCGGCTTCAAGCCGATGACCTTTTGGATAAACTGCAGCCAGTACGAGCATTCGTCGATGAAGCAGCCGCCACCGTACTCCGGCTTGAACCGGTAATTATCCGCGCTGTAGTTGCTTTGCAGAATTTCAAAGGAGATCCGGGTTTTGATTTTTTTCAGTTTGCCGTAGGTTTCAGCAGTGATCATGTCTGTTATATCCTGCTGCCACGAATGATGCTGGACCATTAGCGCTTCAAGGACATGCACACCCTGTTCCCTGGCCCGTTCATTGATGAACAGAACCTCATCGGCATGCAAGGCTATCGGTTTTTCAATCAAGACATGCTTGCCAGCCTCAATCGCCCTCAGCGTCCATTCCTTATGCAGGAAATTGGATAACGGAATATAGACCACATCAATGTCCGCCGACGCCAGCAGCTTATCGTAGCTTTCGTACACATGCGGAATCTGATGCTTCAGCGCATAGGCTGTAGACCGGTCCAAATCACGCGAAGCTACACCATACGTTACAAATTGATCAAGCTCCCTGACCGGATTAATGATCGAGAATGGAGCGATTGTGGAGCAGCCCAAAATTCCAATCCGATATGGCTTCTGAGTATTCATATCCTTACCTCCTGTGATTCCGGATATCTAGCCGCCTGAGCTGTTGTAATTACGAATCGCTTTGGACCAGATCCATCTCGTGATTCCCAGCAGCAGGATGGGAGACAGAATGGCCCAGAGGAAGAGGCCCGGATGTAACCGGTCCAGCACGAATAAGGGTGAGAAGTTAGTAATCAATAGAACTGGGATAACAAATATCCCTATTCGCTGTATCCATTTGGAGTAAATCATCATTGGCATGTTATTCAGCTCAAACAGGCCGTTGGAGATGTCATTGACAGCAGCAATCTGAATAAACCAAAACGATAATAATTGCGGGATCAGGAACAAGGTGTAGGTCACGAACAGCCCCAGCACAAGGAAGCAGATGAACCCGCCTATTGAAGCGGCATCGGCCGGAAGCCCCAGTCTTCTCCAGCCCACCACAATCATGGTCACTCCGCCCAGCACATTCGGAATCGCCAGACCAAAGTCCACATTCCGTAAAGTCATCATAAATTGCAGGGAAATCGGCTTGGTTAGCAAAATATCAAGTGACCCGGTTCTTACATGCTCCGGGATCTGCACGAAGTTGATGGCAAACAGTCCCCAATATAACCCCGTCATCAAGGTATAGGTGCCAATAAACAGCAATATCGCGTCAATGGGTACGCCATCCAGCGTTAATCCCGCCTCATAGACAATAATCACATACAGGAATTTGGCGAACAGATAGGAGGTCTCCACCAGCAGGCCCATCAGAAAATTAACTCTATATTCCATTTGGGACATCAGGGAATTTTTGATGAACAAGCTGTATATGAAACCGTACTTCCGGAGTGATCTGAGCATCGGGTTCCCTTAACCCCCTACGGCAATATATTTCTTGATCGCCACTTTCCAGATATAGCGCGTAAGCAACAGAAGGAGTCCAATCCATAACAGTTGAAGCTCTATCACATGCAGCGTCTGAAGCAGGGTCAGCTTGCCGTTGATTACATTCACCGGCATGTAGATCGTATACTTGAACGGCAGGTAATCGAAGACAGCCAGCCATGTCGCCCCAAAAATATCGAGCGGGAAAATCCCGCCGCTAAAGATCTGAATCAATAACGCTGTAACATGAAAAAAATAAGAGACATCGTTTAACCAGAACGCAATCGCACTGACCGAGAATGAGATCATGAAATTAAGCACAACCGCCAGTATAAGCACGATACCAAAAACCAGTATACGTGATACGCTGATTGGCGCTTTGAAGTAATACACCATGAACTGCACCACGCCCAGCAGCATGATTAACGTAATGGCAAACGAGAGGACCTTCCCGCCAAGGTAGACACATATTTTATAAGGAAAATAACCGATCGGCCGCACCAGATATTTATTGAGCCCCCCGCTCTTGATATCATGGTTAATGTCATATTCCAGACCCGTAGCCACCAGCCGCGAGATCAGGGCAGCTACGATGGTATAGACGATCATCTGCTGGTAGGTATAGCCATATAAGTTCATATTGGAGGCATGGCTGTATACCGCCTTCCACAGGAAGAGCTGGATGAAGATAGGGAAGAAGAGACTGGCAAAACCCATAAAAAAGTTAAAGCGGTATTCCATGGAGTTCTGGATTCCCAGCGAAAAGCTGACGGCAAATTTATTGTTCATCCGCGCGGCTCCGGCTGTTCATATAAACGTGCAATGGCTTCTTCCAGCGGAATGTCCTCCAGATTCAGATCAATGACGGGAAAGTGATCCATGGCCATTCTGGAATACTCCTTAAACTTCGCACGCTCCACTTCGAGAATGACCTCATAGCCGCTATATTCTTTAATAGAACCCATAACGGCCAGATCCTTCCGCTCAACGATGGCCGAGAAGGTCAGCTTCATCCGTTTCTTCTCATTCATAACCTCATTGATTTTGCGGATCTCCCCGTCATACACCAGCTTGCCCTGATTGATCACGATGGTCCGCTTACACAGGTCTTCAATATCCTTCATGTAGTGGCTTGTGAGCAGCAGCGTCGTGCGGAATTCATGATTGTAAGCCTTGAGGAACTCGCGGATGTTCTTCTGTGACACCAGATCCAGGCCAATCGTCGGCTCATCCAGAAAAATAATCCGGGGCCGGTGCAGCAAAGCAGCGATCAGCTCCATCTTCATCCGTTCACCCAGGGACAGTCTTCTTACCTGCACATGCAGCAGGTGTCTGACATCCATCAGCGTCACTAACTCGTCAAGGGTATCCTTATACTTCTGATCGCTGATTTCATAAATACATTTGTTTAGATACAGGGAATCACTTGCCGGCAGATCCAGCCACAGCTGGTTTTTTTGGCCCATGACAATGGAAAATTGCTTCTTGAAGTCATTTTTCCGTTCCCAAGGCGTGTAGCCCAGCACCTCCGCACTGCCATCAGTCGGATAAAGAATACCGGAGAGCATTTTCAAAGTGGTGGTTTTGCCTGCTCCGTTCGGACCCAGAAACGCAACCATCTCGCCTTCGTTAATATCAAACGAGACCTTGTTCACGGCATCCTTGGTTAATTTCTCCCTGTGGAACAGATTTTTGACGGAGTTTCTGATTCCCGTTTCTTTTTTGTAGTAGTCAAAGGACTTGCTTAACTGATCCACATGAATGACCATACCGGCATCCCTACTTTGCAATGGTTATCAATCTTAGGAACGGGCTGTACCTCTTGATATGCTCCGGCTGCAGACAAAAGATATTCTGCGCCGTAAGCTCCGCAGCGTTATCCAGCTCCACAAGCTCCTCTGCGGACAGTTGAAAGAGCTGATACTGATACTGCTTCAAAAACCGGAATACATCACTTATCGAATTCCCGAACCGTAAAGCCAAAACTTCCGTCGCTTCTAGCATGAGCATGGGCTTCTCATGATGCTGTAAATACTGTTCCATTCCCTGTAATGCTTTTAATTCGCCGCCTTCAATATCCATTTTGATCAGGTCAATATGGCTGATATGCTGCTGCTGAATGTACGTATCCAGAGTCTGCACCCGGCAACGGTAGGTTTCATGCTGCAAGGCCGGGTCAATAATTAACGCAGCATCCTCTGATCCGCTTTTTACAGGCAGATAGATCTCCGCTTCCCCGTTATAGTCAGACAACGCAAGCTGATTTAGAACTACGTTCTGCAGCTTGTTTAAGTGGATGTTTCTTGCCAGTTCAGAGAAGGTGGGGCTTACCGGCTCAAAGCTATGAACTCTGCCCTTATGCCCCACCGCTTGTGCGAATAACGTCGAATACCATCCATAATTCGCCCCGATATCAAACACTTCAAATCCTTCACGGATCAGTATGGACAACAACCGGCTCTCCTCGCGCTCCACAAATCCATCCCGCATGAGAAAACCTAGATTGTTCAAGTGCCCGAGATCCCAATGAAACCCTCTTCCGTCTGTAAGCCTGATCCGGGTCTCATCCTTATGAATCTCAATCTGCTCCACCTGCTCTTTCAGCGCCCGTCTAAGCAATTGGACAGCCTCGACCCTCTTCTTCCAGAACATCCGCTGGATCTGCTCGTACCTGGTTTCTTCCGGCATCATCGGCCTCCTGTTGCATAGGAATGTAAATAAGCCAGCTCATCCTCCGCAAGCTGCTTCAGCTGCTTCACGGTAGCCGTTACCCCTCTGTCCACGCTTATCGTCATCTTCATAAAGCTCACTTCAAGCTTCCTCCAGGCTGAGCCGAGGTGAGCAACATCCATGGTGCTGCAGGTGCCGAAATGCCTGAACCGCGATAGAGCAATCGTACGGATGCAGCCAAACCGTTGTTTGAACACTGGGTTATCCATTAAATTCTCCGTCCCCCTATAAGCTCCAATATCCATGATCCGTTCCGAAATTCGGGCAAAGGCGCGGGGGAGCAGCTCTTCATAGGGCTGTGCAGTTAAGTAAGGCCGGATAGCGTTCAGGTCAGGATTTAGGCTGAGGGGCGGGCTAATTTCCATAACCGGTTCACTGAAGGTGCGCCAGGCCTGCTCCACGCAAGTTCTGTCTGCCAATAGGCTTGTTGCGAAATAAGGATCTGTAATTCTTAGGCTCTGATCGTCTGCCGCCTCAGCCAGCACATAATGCAGCATATGGCCTTTCCCGTAAAATTCCTTCATGTAAGGCACATAATAGGCGTCCACCGGCAGCAGATACATCTCTCCGCAATCCACCGAGTCTAAATGGCAAGGCTTCCCTTCAACCCCATAAGCGCGCCGGATGAAGCTAAACAGCTCATTCACCGGCACCGTACTGTCGAACCAGTCATAGCCTGCATAATAATTAATGGAGAAATTATACCTGTACAGCGGATTCGGATCGGCATGATGAACAGACAGCCATAATGTAATCGCATTCAACAAACAATCATAAGGGCCAAAGGGAACTGTCCAATCCGTCAGTTTGCGGCTCACAGTGGAATTCGTTATAGCCTCCATGCTTATTTTCCGTGAAGATACAGCAGAATGCATTTGGAGCATACCGGCATCAGGCCGCATTGCAGGGTTTCCCGGACCCTTTCAAAATTGTCGCCATCCCATATCTCTTTGAGATCCTGATCGGCCAGATTCCCCAGGGAGAACTCCGGAAATAATTTGCAGGCACTGACTTCACCGTCAGCCAGCACATCCAGTCTGGTGCGGATCGACAAGCATTGCGTCTTATTCTGGGCAGGCTTCTCTGAACCGAGTACAAAGTCCCGTACTTCATCCAGTTCGAGCGCGGGCTGATACCGTGTTCTTAAATTCCAGGTTCGCTGGTTAATCCTCTCCATCTGTGCAAGCAGCGAATCAATTCTGTCGGGCGAAATTTTATATTTAAACGAATGCCAGCTGTTGCGGTGCCCTTCCTCCAAATCATCCGCCAGCCACTTGAAATGCTCGTTGAAATAACGGTCCATATTATTCGATACTTCATCCGGCAAATACCACGGGAAGGTAATATACACCGAGTCAATCCCCTTATTCTCAAAAAACTCCACAAAATCATACAGCTTATCAATCATGACATCGCTGATCGTCAGATGGATGGAGATCTTCCCCTGGTAGATGCCCTCCTTCTCCAGCTCCAGCAGCTTATCAATGCCCGCCATCACCTTCTTGAAGGTGCCCTTTCCCCGGATCGCATCATTCTCCGCTTCGAAGCCTTCCAGACTGATCAGACAGACCAGACTTTTGGACATTTTGAGGATGGAATCCAGCTTCTCTATAATTTGAATGCCGTTGGTGCATAACACCGTCCATCTGGGGTCCTGCTCAAGCAGGTCGGCCAGTTCATTGAACCGGCTGTAGTACAGAGGCTCGCCTCCCCAAAGGAACATATTAGCGTTCGTTTCTTTGGTTTGCCGGAATACTTTCTCAATCACAGCGAAATCCAGTTCTTCTCTCTGCTCGGCTCTGCCTAGATCCCGGTGATACCCCTCAGCGTTCCATTCAAAGCAATGCTTGCAGCGCAGATTGCAGCCATTGGTTAATTTAAGCCCGACCTCGACCGGAAGATTCGTAGAATACGTAGGGTTAAGGTGAACCTGCTTGTGCGTGACCGACATATGCTTAATGGTTTTCTTTAACCGTTCAAAGGAATCCCGGTCGAGCACTACCGATGTTTGCGGCTGTCTCATGAAAGCACCTCCCATAATTTAACACCTGAGTTTTATAGCTTTTTATGTTCTCACTACATGCCTCCAAAATCTCAAGCGGACAGCCCATACTCATCCAGTGCTCATACCTTATGCCAAAACCCAGCCGCTCCCATAGCTCGGCGTTGCAGGCTTCATGCTCACCCAGCGGCTCCAGGAAAATAACCGGAGTGAAGGATTCCAGCGAATCCAGCAGGGTTCCTCCGCCCGGCTTGCTGATAATAGCCTTCGAGTTACAGATCAGCTGATAGAAGCTATGCTTCACCCCGGTATCCTCGTTAAAGCGCTGATGGATCACTTCACCGAACGGCGGCAGGGTATATTCATTCTCTTCGTTCTTCATCCAGGGCGACCAGCCCGGCTTCACCATATAGTAACGGTGGCCGGCTCCATAGGCCTGATCATCCGCCAGCTCATGAATGACGATGTTCAAATCCAAGGAGTGATTCAGCTCTGCTGCCGTCTCCTTGTAGGTCCCCATTCCCCAGCCACCGCCATGGATGACGAGCCGGTTGTCACGTTCCTTATAGTCCTTAGGGGCAGCATGACCCATGGAAATAGTGTAATTCACCCGCCCAGCCGCCCCGTCAAAAAGCCAGACATCGTTCACCGTAAACAGATCATTCCGGATATTGTTGGAATACAGCTTCCACGAAGGGGATATGACCGCATCCATATGAATCAGCTCCACATGGACATCCTTGCGGTAACTCTTCGCGTACTCTTCCAGAATGGGCATCCAAAACCCCGAGAAAACCATAAATACCCTCCGGTTCTCTTCAGCCCACTTGCCTAGAAGCCGGGTTACCAGCTGCGGGTCCAGATTCGGTGTGATATCCCTGATCATTCTGTGACCCAGCTTGGCTACATCAAACCTCGTAGAGAAAACCTTCTTGTTCTCGGTTAATTTCAGTCTGGTCCCGGGCGGATACAGGCTTTCCAGCACTTCCAGATCGGCCTCATAGTACCCGCTTAGCTCCTCACGTAACAGGACCGCAGGCGTATATACCCCCAAAGCGACAGATGAGCATAAAAGGGTAATCATTGGTCAGCTCCCTCTTTTCACAATAAAGACGGGTCAGTTATAAATCTTAATCGCCAGAGACTTCAAGACGTCCTTCACCTGGTGGATTAGCGTGAATGCTTCACTCACATCAAAGGTATAGGGAGCAGCTACATAAAGCTTCCCCTTCCGCCATTCAGACTCCCCCTCAGCGAATGCTGTATTACCTGAGCCGAACAGCGTGTTTGCCCCCAGCGGAATGATTCCTTGCCTGTTCTCTTGCGTAAACAACAATTTGTTGGCACCTAGAGCCTCGAGAATATGCAGCATGGTAACTTCCGTAGAGCAGCCTGCCGAGATAAAGGTCAAAAAGCTGAACATGGAATACTGCCGGACATATAGATTGACATGATGATTAATCAGCCCCATGGACTTTCTGGCGTTAATCTCAACGATGGGCACCAGCTCACCGCTTGCCAGCAGCATGGAATCTATACACACATCTCCGTGATAGCCTGTCTTAAATAAATCCTTGCAGGCTTCTTCCATGATGCTGAAATAATGGTTGTTCCAGAGCGCCTCGATAAACCCGGCATCGGCAGGATAGGAGCCTGAATAAGAGAAGGCGTCGTTTACCATCTTTTGAACAGAGATGTACTGCACATCCCCCTGCACTGTAATGAACAGCTGACAGGAGAAATCCTCCGTTTTATCAAACAGGGGTTCGATAATGAACTGTGTTTGTTTGCCTCGATTCTCTTGCTCTTGCAGATAGGCCGCAATTCTCTTCAGCATTCGCTCGCCCGAAATTAACATATTGCCTTTGCCTGAGACACCCAGCGGGTCCTTCACCAGCACTTGTCCGGTCTGTAGCAGCTGAAGCCCATAGGTGAGCAGTTCCTCAGAACTATCAGCTATAAAGGAACTATTGCGAATGCCCAATCGTTGTCTTAGTTCATGAGAATAAATCTTTGAATTCACTGCCCGAACTGTATCTAAGGAGGGAAACTGATTACCGAAATTGAACCTGCGCACTAACTCACTGGTATCGGACAGTATAGAATAGGGAGAGATCAGAGCCTCTTGCGGGAGTAGCTGCTGGTAGTAGCTTGCATCAGCCATTAGAAGATCGAACACATGCATTCTGTAGTCATCTGCATGAACGGGATTTCTGCAATGAACATGGGTGAAGGTATAGCCGAGCTGCGATAAATAGCTTCTAAGCTGCTCGTCCATGGGCTGCCGGGTGAACAGAATGTCCTGCTCCTTGCATAACGGAAACAACAATTCATCCATGCCCATCGTCACAGCTTGGCTGCTGCTCATAGAAGGAAGCATAGATCTATTCGGACTCCGCCACCACGCCTCGGAATCAAAGGTGCCTAGAACCACGGTTGGCTTCATAATGAAGCCCCCTTAAGAAGCAGTTTGCGTGGCTGTGATGAACCCCATGAAATCCCCGATCGACTGGAAATCCTCATAGGCAAAATGATCAAAATCAAACTCAATTTCAAATTCGTCTTCAATCCGGAGAATGAAATTAATCATCTGCAGGGAATCCAGACCTACCTCATTCACAATATCGGTGGCTTCAGTGGCCGTGAGCAACAGCTCTGGATTGTTCTTAATTTCACTCAAGATCCGCACAATGGTATCCTGCATATCACCGTTCTCCTCGCATCATGAATTTTAAATAAACGAATTGCTTACTAGTTATGATACAGCCTCAGGGTTCCGGCATCTAACTCACATTTTTATGATATGTATAGGATTTTTATTGGAATGATTACAGTGGGAAAAGAACTATATAGATTAAACTTGTAGTTTTACTAGTATGGGATTGCCGTGACTCCAGAGAATGTTTGGCCCTCCGGCCGCTGTTGTCTGCAGATTTCTTGATTGTATACCGCTGTTCGCGGTGGAAATCCGCAGACAAAGGCGGACGCTATCGCTCCTACAGTTCCAAAATTCCCCTCCGCCACTTTTCCCTGTCTTTCTATTTTCAAGTTCAACCTAAAAAGGATCTTAAAAAATAGACAAACAAAAACAGGTCCCTGCCGGCATAAATGCCAAGCAAGAACCTGTATTGTAAGCTATGATGCGGTCAAGAGGACTCGAACCTCCACGATATTGCTATCACTGGCACCTGAAGCCAGCGCGTCTGCCAATTCCGCCATGACCGCATATTATGTATTGCAGTGATTCAATCACCGTAATTAAGAATATACTCTCTTTGGCCGGGAATTGCAAGCTTTTTTTGTGTGTATTTCTGTAGGAAGGTGTGCCTTAAGCCAATACCTTCATCACATCCGCGATCTTCCGCTGATGCGACAGGACACCGTAATTCATCCAGGCCATGAAATCCACCTCGTACACGCAGTGGTTGCGTACAGCAGGCAGGCTTCTCCAGAGCTGTGTCTCCAGCAGCTCCCGGCTCTCCCCTTCCTGAAGGTCAAACGTGATGAACAAATGATCTGCGGTCAAGCCTGACAGCTCTTCATTGGTCAGATTGACACGCTTCTGTCCCCGGGTAAGACGCTGAACGGCAGGATGCCGCTGCAGTCCCAGATCTTCATGCAGAACATGGGCTGAGTACCCCAGATTCTCACTGCCATACAGGGCAATGCCATGGGCAAAAATACGCAGCAGCGCCACTGTCTGCCCCCGGACGCTGCGGCTGAGCAGCCGCCTGGCCTGACGGGCTTGCTGTTCATATTCGCTGATGACCTCCTGCACCCGACCCGTTCTCCCGAAGACTGCACCTGCGCTGCGGAGCGTGGCCCTCCAGTCTTCCTGATGGAACGGGAGCCGGAACAGCGGGGCGACATGGCTGCATTCCCCCAGCTGCCAGCGCTGGAAGCCGTCATCCAGCATAATCAGCTCAGGACTGTAACGGATGAGTCCTTGCCAGTCTCCGCTGGAGATATCGAACGCCGGAACCTGATCCAGCCCGAGGTATTCCTGCTTGCCCCACTTGGCATGGCAATACTGCACGACCGGAGTAATGCCGAGTGCCAGCAGATAATCCTCCAGAAAAGGGGCAAATACCCGAACGCCCTCCTGATGGAGGCTTCTGTATTGTCCGGGAGTCACCCCTACTGTTCTTTTGAAGCGCCGGTTGAAATAATACTCATTGCTGTAGCCTGCAGCCAGGGCCACCTCATGCAGCCGGTCCCGGGTCAGCAGAAGCTGCTGCTGTGCCCGTTCAATACGCAGCCCGTTCAGGTGCTCCAAGGGCATCCGGCCCGTAATTTCTTTGAACATCTGCGTATAACGCGCACGCCCGATCCCTGCAATCTCAGCCAGCTGATCAACAGATAACGGTTCACTGCAATGCTCTTCCATATAGCGGATCGAGGCTTCCACGGCCTCACGGTCATCCTTAGCCTTCAGTACCGGAGTATTCGCCCGCATAATCAACAGCAGCAGCTCCTGGAACCGGGTCTGAGCAGCGAACCATTCGATATTCTCCGGACGCCGAGAGCTATAATAGATGGAATCCAGCAGCAGAGCACACTGTGAGAACGGCCGGCAGTCCAGATATCCCGGGCTGAGCAAATATTCTGCATGTTCCTCCTGCCCCTTATCTCCGGTGCCAAGCTTGACGTGCCCTGCGGGAATCAGCGCGAACTCCATTCGGTACCAGCTGATCCCCTGCTCGCCGGCCTGAATCCGGTTCAGTGATCCGGCTTCGATCAGGAACCCGGCCCCTTTGTCCAAAAAGTATCTTCTGTCCTCTGCCTTCAGCCACCCCTGCCCTTCGGACACAATGATTAGAGTATGCTCCTGATAGACTTCGGTCTGATCCTTCCCAGACGGGGAGCGTGTAACCGCTTCTATATTTATCAGGCTGTGGAGCAGCCTTCTCCTGGTGTGTTCCTGCAACTGTTCGGTCATTCTGCCGCCCCTCCTGACTGAGAATCATTATCATAGACTCCAGTGTAAAACAAAAAAGAAGATCTATCAACCTTGCGGATAGACCTTCTTCTCACTCATAGACTCACGGCCTCTTAACGCTGAATTACTTCACCATTGCCTTAAGCAGATCATCCAGCTTCATCTGGTTGGCGGTAATCCCCCCGGATTGCCAGTGGGAACGCTCCATCCGGTAGATATTGCCGTTCTTGACCGCAGGCAGGTTCTTCCAGAGGGGTCCATCCAGCATCTTGATGGCTTCTTGATTGGCTTCACTGTCCCATCCGCCGTTGTCAGGGAAGATAATGATATGGTCCGCCCCAAGCTCCGGGATCACTTCCTCGGAGATGATCGACTGGAATTCCGTCATCTCAGCGGCCATAGGAACAGGTGTCAGACCGAATTGATTATAGAGCACACCGGTAAAACGATTTTTGACTCCAAAAAGAGCAACGGTTTTGTCTGCCACATTAAGCCGGATCACAGCCACCTTCTCCTGTCCCAGTGCCTGCTGCAACGCGGCTTTGCCAGCTGCCACCTTCTGGTCATATTCTGCCAGTACAGCCTTCCCCTTCTCAGGAATACCGAGCGCGTCTGCGACCGTTGTAAGGATTAGCCTTGAATCCTGCAATACGCTCTCCGGCAGGCGGAAGGTTGGAGCTACCAGGGCATACTGCTCAACCTTAGCGGCATCTACACCACCATCGGTAATAATCAGATCCGGATTCTTATCGAGCAGCGCTTCTATGCTGCCGCTGATATCAAATTCAGGCACATCCAGATTCAGATAATCCTGCTTGCCCCAGCTTGGATGGTACCACTGCACCACCGGGGTGACGCCCAGTGCCTTCAAATAGTCTTCCAGATAGATCGCTGCCACCCGCTGGGGGTTCACGGGAATTTCGACCTCTCCGAATTCCCCGGCAATCGTGCGGGTTGCTCCTTCTGAGGATGGCTTGTTCCCAGTCTCCGCAGGAGCTGCGCTGGCAGCTGCCGCATTCCCTGTCTGGACATCCTTGCTGTCCGCAGCCTTATTATTTCCGCACGCCGCGATAGCGGACATTGCCAGCATAAGTACAGCGGTCCAAATGATTTTCCGGCCCCAATTGTTCATGTCTCTCTTCACTCCTGTGTCTAATTTCATTGATAATCATTCTCAGATGATCTTAAACACAATAGTAGCATGCCGTGATCAGCTTACAATGCACTTTCTCAGCGAAAATCTTATACAAACTTATAGTTTGACCCCGCCAAGCTGACGGGCCCATCGTTTATAACCGGTCTCCCACATATCTGTCGCGTCCGGCCCCCATACCGGCTGCGAACAGCAGTACGCTTGCTAAGACAAGCAGCGCAAGCGGTACATTCCAGCTCCCCGCAGCATCATGCAGCAGGCCAAACAGTGCAGGTCCCGCCGCCGCCAGCAAATATCCGGCAGACTGAGCCATCCCTGACAGCTCGCTGGCCTCCTGCGCTGTCCGGGTGCGCAGGCTGAAGAACATCATCGCCAGACCGAAGGCGAAGCCCCCGGCAATCCCTATGCAGATAGCCCATAATGCCATCAGTGCGGTACTGCCCAGCCAGACGCCAAGGATGCCAGTGATAAACAGAACCGAAGTGATCACCACCGGCAGCCGCTGGCTCTTCATCCTTCCCACCCAGAGCGGCACGAAGAAGGTGAACGGCAGCTGGGCCAGCTGCATCAGCGAGAGAATCCAGCCGGCATGGCCGGCAGACATCCCTCGCTCACCTAGGATCACCGAGAACCAGGCGATCAGCACATAATAGAGCAGGGATTGCAGCCCCATGAACAGCGTCACCTGCCAGGCGAGCGGGGAGCGCCAGATCCGCACGGCCGAAGAGCGGACGGCGCCTGCACTACTCTGGCCGAGACTCTTCATCTGCGGAATCCAGAAGAGGGTTGCCAGAGCAGCGATCACAAACCAAAGGGCCAGGGTTCCCCTCCACCCAAGCCCGGCCGAGGTTGCCAAGGGAACACTCAGCCCCGAAGCCGCCGCACATATGTTCATGGACACGGTATAGATTCCGGTCATCAGACCGATGCGGTGCGGAAATTTCCCCTTGATCAATCCCGGCAGCAGCACATTACAGACGGCAATCGACAGACCGATCATCGCCGTACCTGCGAAGAAGGTTACTGTACCGGAAGCCGAACGAACCAGAATTCCCATGGACAGCGTGAGCATGGCCAGCACCAGGATATTGGGCAGTCCCAGCTTGCGGGCAAGCCGGGGCGCAAACGGTGACAGCAGGGCAAAAGCCAGTAAAGGCAAAGTTGTAATCGCTCCCGCCAGAGTATTAGACAACCCCAGGTCATCCCGGATCATCTCCAGCAGAGGTCCGACGGAAGTGAATGGGGCGCGCAGGGCAGCGGCCACACAGATGATTCCGGTGACGAGCATCCATCTGCTGCGGATATCCGCAGCAGATGAGGACAAGGCCGGGCTTGTCCTCTTGTTATTTTCACGGCCGAGCTTCATGTTGTACCTCCAGGTCGCAGCAAAGCACCCGTCAAGCCCGGGGCTTGTCAGGGAATACAGCCGCTATATGTATTACACCCTTCAACCAAGGCGCATTATTTCATTATACCATATCGCTTGATGGAGCAGCCTCCTAGGCAGAAGAAAACCGCCGGTCTCAGGGCCGGCGGCAGGGCAACAGGTGAAACAGAATTAGAGACAGAAGGATTTAGTGATGATGACGAGCAGGATGAACAGAACCAGAATCGCTCCAGTCGAAGTGAAAACTCCGCCGTATCCCCCAATATTTTCGCTCATGTTAACTCCTCCTTTATGCCTGTATACTGTTAAAATATGTATAAAATCGCCTTTCGGTATGGGTTAAACGGCAATGAATTCCGCAGTATATTTCTAATTTAAATGTTCTCACCGTTGACAAAACGTGTAACCCGCTTTAGTATCCTAAACATAGGTTCAGTTGAGAATCAATCTCAATAACCAGATACATAACATATTACAGAAAAGAGTGAACAAGAGATGCTGCGTCGTTTTTTCTCCTATTACCGTCCTTACAAGAAGCTGTTTATCCTTGATTTCACCTGTGCGGTGGGTGCCGGTCTGCTGGAGCTTGCTTTTCCGGTGGCTGTCAATAAATTCATTGATGATCTGCTGCCGGGTCAGGATTGGCCGCTGATTCTGATTGCCTGCGTTGCCCTGCTCGGGATCTATGCGCTCAATACGGCGATGAATTATGTCGTTACCTATTGGGGGCATATGCTGGGCATTAATATTGAAACCAATATGCGCAAAAAAATGTTCGATCATATCCAGAAGCTCAGCTTCCGGTTCTTCGACAACAATAAAACAGGTCACCTGCTCGGCAGAATAACCAATGACCTGAACGATATCGGGGAAGTCGCGCATCACGGGCCGGAGGATGTGTTCATTGCCGTTATGACGCTGGTCGGCGCATTTGTGCTGATGGCCGATATCAATCTTCAGCTGGCCGTGATCACGTTCATCATCGTGCCGATTATGGCCTGGGTCATTATCCACTTCGGACGCAGTATGACCGAGACTTATCACCGTCTATTCGGCAACGTAGGGAACTTCAATGCCCGGATTGAAGATAATGTCGGCGGAATCCGCGTGGTCCAGTCTTTTGCCAATGAAGAATTCGAGAAAGAGCTGTTCGCTGTGGACAACCAGAAGTTCCGTGAGACCAAGCTGATGGCGTACAAGCTCATGGCCAAAAGCTCGTCGGTCAGCTATATGATGACCCGTCTGATCACCATTGTAGTGATGGTCTGCGGGGCGTGGTTCTTCATTCAGGGAGAGCTGGAAATCGGGGAATTCGTCGCTTTCATTCTGCTGTCCAACGTCTTCTTCCGGCCGATTGAGAAGATTAATGCTGTAATCGAGAGTTATCCGAAGGGGATTGCCGGCTTCAAACGTTATCTGGAAGTCATTGATACCGAGCCGGATATCGCTGACAAACCGGATGCAGTAGTGGTTGGCCCGCTTCGCGGGGATATCAGCTTCAGCAATGTCAGCTTCGGCTATGAAGACGACCGCAAGGTGCTGGAGGATATTAGCCTGAGCGTTAACGCCGGTGAGACGATTGCCTTCGTCGGACCCTCCGGTGCGGGGAAAACAACCATCTGCAGCCTGCTCCCCCGGTTCTACGATGTGACCGGCGGCGCGATCTCCATCGACGGGATCGACATCCGGGATATGAAGCTCAGTTCGCTGCGCAAGCAGATCGGAATCGTACAGCAGGACGTGTTCCTCTTCTCCGGCACGATCCGTGAGAATATTGCCTACGGCAAGCTTGATGCAGGGCTGCAGGAAATCTGGCAGGCTGCCCGTCAGGCCCGCCTGGAGGAGCTGATTAACAGCCTGCCGAATGGCATGGACACTGTGATCGGCGAACGCGGTGTCAAGCTGTCCGGCGGACAGAAGCAGCGCCTGGCCATTGCCCGGATGTTCCTGAAGAATCCGCCGATTCTGATCCTGGATGAAGCGACCTCTGCGCTCGATACCGAGACAGAAGCAGCGATCCAGCAGTCACTGGCCGACCTGTCGGTGGGCCGCACCACGCTGGTCATTGCCCACCGCCTGACGACGATCAAGAACGCTGACCGGATCGTTGTTGTCAGCGAGGACGGCATCTCCGAGGAAGGCCGCCACGAGGAGCTGGTGAACGCCGGAGGCACTTACAGCCGCCTGTACCAGGCGCAGTATAATGCTTAGGAAATTCTGTTGATGCCGGAACAGTATTAATTAAGACGTTGCACATGAATACCCTTGCGGGATACAGCCATTGGCTGTATTTCGCAAGGGTATTTTGCATTATTGTGCTTGGTTTGCTGCAACCTCCGATGAATATTTTCGTCTAAGAATACAATTACTGGATTTCCTTCATCTATTATGATTCTGAAGAAAGCGGGGCCATGCTATGAGAATTAAAATGCTCATCGTGTTAACGGTTGTTGTACTCTTGTCCGGCTGCTCGAAAGGGGATCGGATAAAGGGAAGCTCTGAAATTGATTGGGTAGATTTTGTTAAAATAAATGGAGTTTCATACTCCGGATCTTGGGACCGCGTCATTAAGAATCCAAGTCAGGTCACTACTGAGATTGTTGGTAAGGTGGATTTTAAAGTCGCGGATGTTGTCACTAATCCGGATTACCGGATAAAGGATGGGGATGCTGCCTTTTTGGAGAAGGGAACCCCGTTATACCGTGTTGAAGGCTTTAAGATCAATGAAGTCATTGCTGCTATGGATGAAGCAAGCATTGGGGGCTACCGCATCTATGTAGAGGATGATTTCACTAAAAACGTACGGCAATCTTATAAAGACATAAATAAAGACAAAATAGAACGAATTGAATTATTCCATCTGGAGGATGTTAAGCCTTACAGGACTTTATCCGGCAGTGAAGCCAAACGGTTCGTTCACCTGCTGGAAAGCGGGAAAGACACACCCGACTATACCCCGCAAAATAAAGAAAAAGATCCGGAATACTATAAAGTAGTCTTCTACACCGATCAGCCGTTTGCCTACGCTTTTTCTCTTGCCGATGATGGGGTCGAAGTATATTTCTTCCCCTGGGACACCCGAATAGTAGATAAGGACCTCCGGACACTCATTCAGCCGTAGACAATCCGTCATACTGTCAAAAAAGCTGCCGCAATGGCATAATCACCAGTGGGGCAGCTCCGTCTTATTTTTTAGCAATATGGCACTTCAGCAGCTTGCCCTTCACGGTAGTCTCTTTCATCGCCTGCAATACAAGCGAGCCCTTGCCGTTCAGAATATCGACGTAGGTGACGTTATCCTGAATCGTGATGATCCCGATGTCCTCAGCCGAAATGCCCTCAAGCTTCGCAATGGTGCCAACGAAATCGACCGCGCGAAGCTTCTTTTTCTTCCCGCCGTTAAAGTACAGCTTCATGATGTCCTGGTTCATAACCTCGGTTTTGCCGGCTTTGCGGACTTGCTGCTTGCCCAGCTTCTGGTCGAAGGCTGGTTTGGCATAGGCCACAGCATCATCCGAAGGAGCCTTCATCTCCGGCAGGCTGAAGCCGATATAGCCTTCGATTTCCCTGACCCATTTGTGTTCATTCGGCGTCACGAAGGTGATGGCTTTGCCGCTTTTGCCTGCGCGGGCAGTCCGGCCGGTGCGGTGGACGTAGCTCTCTTTTTCGAGCGGGATATCGTAATTGATGACATGGGTAATGTTCTCGATATCAATCCCTCTGGCTGCAACGTCGGTGGCGATCAGATAACGGAACTGGCCCCGCTTAAAAGCATTCATCACCTCAAACCGCTCGTCCTGCTCCATGCCGCCGTGAATCTTGTCCACCGGATATTCGAGGTCGGCCATCCCGCGGAAGAGGGCATTCACCTGCTCCTGGGTCCGGCAAAAAATAATACAGCTATCCGGGTTCTCCACCGTCAGCAGGTCGCTAAGCAGTCCGAACTTGGCAGCTTGTACAACCTCAATCAAGGCATGTTCAATCGATGCTGTCGTAATTCCGCTGGCTTCAATCTCAATATCCACCGGGTCCGTCATATACTTCCGGCACAGATTCTTGATCACTTCCGGCAGTGTCGCCGAGAACAGCATCGTTACACGTTCCTTGGGCAGCTGCTTAATGATCTTCTCGATCTGCTCGATGAAGCCCATGCTGAGCATTTCGTCCGCTTCGTCAATCACCAGATATTGTATCCGGCTCAGGTTCAGCGTACCGCGCTCAATATGGTCGAATACACGGCCCGGCGTGCCTACAACGACATGCGTCTTCTGGGTCAGCTCCAGCTTCTGCGGGGCAAAAGGCTGCTTGCCGAACAAGGCTACCGCCTTGATCCGCTTGAAGCGCCCGATGTTCGTAATATCCTCTCTCACCTGCTGGGCCAGCTCCCGGGTAGGGGTCAGCACCAGCGCCTGGGGTTTGTTCTCCGCCCAGTCGGCCAGCTCGCAGAGCGGGATGGCGAAGGCTGCGGTTTTGCCGCTGCCGGTCTGAGACTTGACGATCAAATCCTGCCTCTTCAGCGCTACCGGAATCACCTTCCGCTGCACCTCGGTGGGGTCCACATACTTCAGAACCTCAAGCGCGCGGATAATCTCCTCATTCAGACCATAATCACTAAACTGTACTTGTTCTTCACTCATATTATATTCTACCTCTTCTATGCTGATTGTTCCGGTTCAGGCGGGGCCAGCCCGCGTTCCATCCATCTTGCGCATTATTCCATTATAACACCTACTCCGCCCCCTGATTCCATTCCTTATCGAATTGCTCCAGAAAAATCAGCATGAACCGGTGCCGCTCCTCCGCCAATTGCTTGCCGTACGGGGTGTTCATGAGGTCCTTCAGCTTCAGCAGCTTCTCATAAAAATGATTGACCGCCGTACCCTTGGAATAATCGCGGTATTCCTTCTTCAGCGATTCGTCACGCGGGGGAATCTCCGGATCATAGACCGGACGGCCCTTCGCACCGGAGAAAACCATCGTCCGCGTGATGCCGATCGCCCCGAGCGCATCCAGACGGTCCGCATCCTGGACCACCTGCCCTTCCAGCGTTGACATGGGCTCCCCCCCGCCGCCGCTGAACGACATTGTCCCGATGATCTCCATAATATGCCTGCACGCAGCTTCATCCGGCAGATGTGCGGTGAGCCATGTTTGTACTTTGAGCAGCCCCGCCTCCTTGGAGGGGTTCAGCTTCTCGTCTGCTACATCATGCAGCAGGGCGGCTATCGTGCAGATCACCACATTGGCCCCTTCAATCCCGGCAATCAGCGCAGCCGTATTCCGCACCCGGTTCGTATGGAACCAGTCATGGCCGGTGGTATCCTGGCCGAGTTGCTCCTTCGCGAAGTTCTCTGCTGCTGTAATCAGCTCTGTATGGTTCATTATGATTGCTCCTTTATGGAAAATAATGCAGGTCTTGCGCGGTTGCTCCTGATCCGCTATAATGTGCTGTAATCCAGCCGGAAGGGAATTGATTCGCATGAACCGCTTGTCCATCATAACGAATCAACTTCATCATCACAAGCAGCGTTAGCACACCTGAATTCATTCAGGGAGGGCTAACGCATTTCGCGTTTGACCTCCCTGCGGCATAGATAAGCGCGCGGGACCACGGGGTCCGGCGCGTTTTTTATTTACACGGAATTCACTTACAAAGGAGAGCTAATCATGCAGAATATTAAAGGAACTTATGATTATTTCGGTCGGGAGCAGGCCATTCGCCAGAAGGTGCGGACTACGCTTCAGGAGCTGTTCGAGCTGTACGGCTTCGAGCCGATGGATACAACCCTGCTGAATGAGCTGGAGCTGCTGACCTCCAAATACGCCGGGGGCGATGAGATTCTGCGCGAAATGTACCAGCTGGCCGATCAGGGCGGGCGCAGGCTGGGGCTGCGTTACGATCTGACGATCCCTTTTGCCAAGGTGATTGCTTTAAATCCGGGAATTGAATTCCCCTACCGGCGGTATGAGATCGGGAAGGTGTTCCGGGATGGTCCGGTCAAAAAAGGCCGCCTGCGCGAATTCCTGCAATGTGACGCCGATGTCGTCGGTATTGCCGGCCCCCAGGCGGAAGCGGAGCTGATGCAGCTCGCCGCAGAGGCGTTTCGCCGCCTTGCGATTCCGGTTGTGCTGAAGTGGAACAACCGCCGCTTCCTGGGCGAGATCCTGGGGGCGGTTGGTGTGACGGAGCAGGAGCAGCTCTCGGTCATGCTGACCCTCGACAAGCTGGCTAAGATCGGCAGCGGCGGGGTGCTGGCAGAGCTGACAGACAAGCAGCTAACCGCTCAGACGGTTACACTGATCTCGGAGCTCATGGAGCTGAAGAACCCGGGATTCAAGGAACTGGTGGAGCGGTATAAGCTTGAAGGTCTGCCGGGGACACTCGAAGTGCAGGCCTTGCAGCAGCTGATTGATGCGGTTGGACTTGCGGACATGTGCGTCTTCGATCCATTTCTGTCACGCGGGCTGTCATTCTACACGGGGACAGTCTATGAAATCTTCGATGCTTCAGGCAGCTATCCCTCAAGCCTGGGCGGCGGGGGCAGATATGACGCGATCATCGGCAAGCTCGTGGGGCGCGACGATATAGAGTATCCTACAGTCGGCATCTCCTTCGGGATGGAGTCGATCATGGCCCTGCTCGGCGAACGCCGGGAGCAGGCAGCGGCGGAGCGTTCCGGCGTGCTGATCATTCCCATTGGCGGTTATTTGCCTCAGGCTCTGGTTGCTGCCGCAGCTCTGCGGGCCGCTGGTATCCGGACCACGGTGGACACGGGCACGCGCAAGCTCAAAAAAACACTGGCCGCAGCCAGCGCCAAAGGCATCCGGTATGTCATTATGGTCGGTGAGAGCGAGGCGGCGGAGGGTAAGCTGCGGCTGAAGGATATGGAGCTGGGGAGCGAGCAGCTGGTTACATTGGAGGCGGCGGTTCGCTTGACTTCGCAATGATGGTTGTTAAGTAAATTGGAGTATCTCCCCTCGCCTGTTTGGCTATCAGTATAGGATCAGTTTCAGATTACGCGTGGCGACAACATATTGTTGCACTTTTAGCAGGATTTCGTATCGCTCCACAGTTAAAAAGTAAAGAAGCTGCAAGCAGTCTCTATGATCCGTCCTTATGATCCATAGAAACTGTCTGTACCCTGCGCGAGCTGTCCCTGTACGCTTTGGGCGATAGACCGCTGCAATTCTTGAACACACGGTTGAAGTGGCGCACGTTGCCGAAGCCCGTCTCCTCGGCGATTCTGCTGATCTTCTCCCCGGTGAAGGCCAGCTTCCGGCGGGCCTCCTCCATGCGGATGTGCGTGACAAATTCGCTAAAGGTGACGCCGGTCCTCTGCTTGAACAGATTGCTGAAATACACCGGGTTCAAATATACCTTATCCGCTACCTCCTTGAGGCTCAGCGGATGATGATAATGCTGTGAAATGTAGCGCTGGGCCACAGTGACCGGATCGATATCCTTCATCTCTCTGGACTCCGCAATGCAGCCAGTCAGTGTGAGCAGCAGCCCCCGGCATTTCTCAGCCAGCTCCTGCCGCGAGGAGAGGCTGCAGACATCGAACAGCACCTTGCGGATATCCTTCGACCCCAGCCACGCTTCGGTCACCTCAAGCTCCTCGGACAACTCGTAGTAGTACAGCAGCAGCTTGCAGATTTGCTGGTGAATGCTCTCAGGTGATTCCGCTGTGCTGCACAGCTCTTCGATCATATGCTCCACAATCGGGCCGATGCCGGCTCCTCTTCCGCCGGTAATCGACTTCTCCAGGATCTCCCAGGACCACTTCAGGGGGCCGCTGCCTTCGTTGGGGCGCTGCTTCATTTTGGCATAATCCATCAGCTTGTCACCACCTTCAATCAACCTGTACAGGAGGGCAATTCCGGCCTCGTTGTAGGCTCTGGGGATTCCCGGCAGCCCTTCTGCCGGATTGCTGACCCCGATCGTCACCGTCAGATTGGACAAGGAACGGATCTGCCTGCGGATCAGGTCCCCCAGTGCCCCAGGCGCTGACAGGGAATGCTGCGGATCTGCTGTATTCAGCAGGGCAACCACCTCAGTATCCGACTGCACGAAGCTTATCCCTACGGCCTGACGATCGATCATCTCCTGGACGACCTGCTGGATATACAGGAGGAACAACGACGCATCTCCCCGCTGATAACGCTCCTTCTCCACGGAATGCTTATCCAGCTTGATGACCATGCAGATGAAATAGGGATGACCGAAGGCGAAGCCCAGCTCACGCAGCAGCCGCAAGTCGCTGTCCGCCGTCTTGCCTTTCAGCAGACTGTCCGCCAGATGACCGGCCACATGCCGTTTCAGCACAGGCTGCACCTGCCACGGCTGATCGCTTCGCGCAGACTGCTTGTGACGCTCGGCCAGCTCCTGCCGCAGCCGCTCCAGCACGCGGCCCAGCTCCTGGCGTTCCACCGGCTTCATCAGGTAATCCTTCGCCCCCTGGCGCATGGACTGCTGCACATAAGCGAATTCATCATAACCGCTGACCACGATGGTCATCAGATCCTTGAAGCGACCCGCAGCCAATTGCTGCAGCTGGATACCGTCCATCCGCGGCATGCGGATATCGGTGAGCAGCACCTCCGGAGACAGCTCGGCCAGCTTGTCGAGTGCATCATAACCGTCGCTGGCTTCACCGACCACCTCCCAGTTGCTGTCCAGGCTGGTGATCATTTTGCGCAGTCCTTTGCGGAAGACCGATTCATCGTCCACAATCAATATTTTAGGCAACCCCGTCATCCTCCCTTGCAATGCCCTGATGATGAATGACCGGCAGCTTGAGCACGGCCTTGAAGCCCTGATACGGCATACTCTCCAGTGAGAGGCCGTATTCCTCCCCGTAATGCAGCACGATCCGGCGGTGGACATTCAGCAGCCCGTTGCCGGAGCGCCCGCCGAGCTCCTCCGTATTCCGCAGATGCTGCCGGAGCGCCTCCAGCGCCTCCGCATTCATACCGATGCCGTCATCCTCGACCGTAATTGTAAGCACCTGATTGCTGCTGCCTGTGGTCAATGTAATCACGCCCCGGCCCGCCCCCTGGTCCAGCGCATGATTGATCGCATTCTCGACCAGCGGCTGGATCATCAGCGGAATGACCTCGCAGTCCAGCAGGGATGGTTCAATATTCATCGTGAATTGAATCCGTTCCTCATAGCGCATCTGCTGGATGGCCATATAGCCGCCTACATGATCCAGCTCATCCTGAAGCGTCACATGCTCCTTGCGCCCGCTGAGACTGTAACGCAGCAGCTTGCTCAGATTATTGGACATGGTTATAATCTCCGGGCTGCCCTCAAGCTCGGCGTACATGCTGATCGAGCCCAGTGTATTGTATAGAAAATGCGGATTGATCTTGCTCTGCAGCGCGGCAATCTGCGCATCCTTCTCGCGGATTTCCGTCTCATAGAGCAGATAACCCAGCTCGCTGAGCTTGGCAATCATGCCGTTAAACGAATGGCCCAGCAGCCCCACCTCATCCGTCCCGCTCACCGGAAAGGCCTGACTCAGATCGCCGCGCTCCACACTGCGCATGAGCCGGCTCAGCTTGCGCAGCGGCTGCGTGATCCGGTAGGCAATGAACACATAGAGCAGCAGGGCCAGTCCTACGCAGATAATGCCCGTAAGAATAATATACGTGCGCAGAACCTCGGTCTCCTTCATTAGACTGGCTACCGGCACCACGCCCACCGTTGTCCAGCCAGTAATTTCAGAGGTTACATGAGCCACCAGCAGCCCTTCCCCCTCCGACTTCACATGGCTGACCCCTTCGCCCGTTCTGCCGAAGGAACCATCAGCTACTCCCTGCGGAATTCCGTGATCCTTGCCGGTAACCAGGTTGCCGGAATCATCCGTAATGTACAGCAGCTCCTGGGGGTCCAGCGTTACCTTCGACAGAATCTCACGGATGAACTTGGGGTCCACATCAATGACAATGTACCCGAGCGTGACGCCGTCATCGAAGCTGCGCAGCTCCCTTACGATGGAGAAAGCCTGATATACATTTCCGCCGCTGGACCTTAAATCATGCGTGGCCACATAGACTGGCTGTCCATAATGCCCCTTGAACTTATTCAGCCAGCTTACATTCTCATCCAGCTTGTAAGTCGTGACATACTGGCTCTCCGGCATGACCACATAGGAAGCTCCGCCCGTACCGTACAGGGATACGCCCAGAATATCGACCCGGCCGTTCAGAAACACCTGGGTGACGAAGCTGTTGAGTCCGCTGATCTCATCCAGCGTCAGGGGTTCGCCGGGAGCACGCTTCGTGGCCAGATAATCGGTCACCTTGGGATATTGATAGGGCATCACGGTCAGCCGGTTCAGCTCATTCATATAGGTATCGATATTCAGGGTAAGCTGCTTCAGCGTCTGAAGCTGGTAATCGCCTACCTTGCGCTCCGTCGTTTCGGTGAAACGGGCAAAGGCGAAATAGCCCATCAGTCCCAGCGGAAGCACAATGAATACGACATTGATAAGAATAAGCTTGCGCGCAAGCGCCAGGTTCCTGAACCAGCCGCGAAAGGATTTCAACCGCATTCCCCCCCTTGCTCCCTTACAGTCATTTCTTCAGTTGAAGGTTGATGCTGTCCACCGCCTGCTGCAGCGCCTGCGCCGGACTTTGCTCCTTGTAGATCATCCGCTCAAACTGCCGGATAATCTCTTCATTAATACTCCACTGCCTCATATTTCGCGGCCAGTAGACTACGGAGTTGGCGGTATTCGCATAGTCACTGCGGAATTTCAGCGCGGAATACGCCCCGCTCTCCACGACCTTCCGGGAGCTCGGGACATGGCCCGCCTCCGCCCACATCACCCCGTGCTCCACGGCCCAGCGGGCAAAAACCATCGCCGCCCTCCGTTTCTCCGCACTCATCTCACTTTGAGCCGGAATCGCCAGCGTATGCGAGTCTCCCCAGACTGCCGGATGATCATATATGACCGGAACCGGCACAACCCCCAGCTCCAGCTTCTCAGCCTTCTCAAAAGCGCCCGTGCCCCATACCCCGGTAATCAGCACCGCCGCCTCCCCGTCATAGAACAGCTTGAAGGCATCATTGATCCCTGGCGGAATCAGCTCCCGCTGGTACAGACTGTTGACGAACTCCAGCGCCTGTAACGATGCCTTATTATTGAAGACCGCCTGTGTGCCGTCCGGATTGTAAAAGACACCACCGCCCTCGATCTGATTATACAGGCTCCACCATAACCACACGGAATCAATCCGCGTGCTGGGCAGAGCCAACGGCGCGACACCGGGCGGAACGGATTGCTTCAGCTTTTGCAGAAAAGCGGTAAAGCCTTGCTCTCCCCGGCCGATCACCGGTTTATCCGCTGTGTCCAGCAGCCCGGCCGCTCTTAAATATTTCTTGTTATAGTAGAGCACCAGAGTATGCGTATCCAGAGGCACCGCATAATGAGCGCCTCCGTAGACGGTGGATTCGGCAATTTTGGTGCTGAACTGGCCCCAGTCCAGGCCCGTCTCCGCAGCCACTCCGTCAAGGGGCTCAATATAACCGTTCTGCACGAACTGCGGGAGATTGGTGGCATGGATCACCGCCAGATCCGGCGCATTGCCGGACAGAATGGCTGTCCGTAGCCGGGAATAGTAATCATCCAGCCGGGAGTTGATCTGATCGACCCGGATATCCTGATGTTCCTTGTTGAACTGCTCCACCAGCCCGGTCATGAAGATATTGTCTCCCCCGCTGAATGGGGTCCAGTATTCGAGAATTACCGGCTGGACAGCAGGTGCCGGCGGCGTCTCCTCCCTCTCTGCACCACACCCGCCCGGCAGCAGCAGTACAATCAGCAGAATTGAAAGCGTAATCAGTTTATTCCGTCTGTATCCGGTCTTGCAGCTCGTATCTCTCATATGAGTAAGCCCCCGTCTTGCTTCCCGTCTATGAATCTGCCTGCTCATTCACTCTTCTGCCATATATCCATATAATCTATACTGAAGCTGCCTTGTCTGTCAAAAAGAATGATCTCGTTCTCTCCCCTCTGTAATTTCAGCTCTAGTTGCCACAGGGAAGGCTGATTGCGTTCCTGCGGGAGGGGGGAATAGACCGTCTTCGCACCTCCGTTCACCGACAGCTCCAGCTCCGCGTCCGGCGAAGCATTCATCACCGCCGCCAGAACCGTGTAGGTTCCGCTGTGCGGGACCTGAAGATTGCTGAACTTCAGCGAAGCTCCGCGGCCGCTTAAGACAGCCGCAGCCCCGCCTGAGGCATAGAGATTATCCTCTGCCGCAGCGTTCCCCTCCATAGCCTGGGCCTCGCCTTCATATCGCGGAATTTCAATCGCTTTCACCTCCGTCACAGCACCCTCGGGCAGCTCTATGGCTACTGTATTCTTCCCTGCTGTGAACGGCAGGCTCACATAAGCATAACCGGTCTGGCCCTCACCGGATGGCGGCAGTGGAAGCGCTGCCGCCGGCCCGCCATTCACCGAGACTGCCGCCCCGGCCGGTTCTCCACCCGGATTCACATAATGCACCAGCAGCGGGAGCATGCTGTCCACCGTGGACGGCAGCGACGGGAATTCCAGCTTGTTCCCGCTGCGCTGGGCGGCTTCCGCCTGGAGCACGCCCATGCCTGCGGGAACCGGGATGGCCTCACTCAGCGGCAGCAGCTTCCCGAAGACCGGCAGGCCGTCAGCGTCCCAGCTAACCGGCTGGGCCCGTGCCTTGCGGTTATTCCAGCCGTCATCCGCCCCTGTCGTGGCATGATAGACGATCCACTGCTCACTTCCGTCCGGCGAGACCGTGAATGAATTATGCCCCGGACCGTAGACTCCGGCGGCTTCATCCATGGCCAGCAGCGGCTGTTCCGCCTTGGTCCAGTCTGCCGCCTCCAGCGGGTTGCCCCCGGTCTTCAGCGCAAGCAGTCCCAGGCTGTAGTACGGAGTCCAGCTTCCCGCACCGGAATAGACAATGAAGACACGGCCGTTATGATGAAGGACGGACTGGCCCTCATTAATATAAGGCGGGCCTCCGGCCTGCTCCCAGGGAAGCAGCGGCTCGCTCAGCAGCACCCGCGGTCCGCTGATCGTCAGCGGGTCACTCATCGGAGCAATATAGGTATTCTGAGCAGCGTTTTCCTCCCCTTCCCAGCCGGACCAGACGAAATACAGCTCCCCGTCCACCTCCATCGCCAGCCCGTCGATCGCCCATTTATTACTGCTGTCAGTTACCTGGCCCTTGAAGGTATAACTGCCCAGCGGATCACCGCTGTCCGCTTGCAGCACATACATCCGGTGGTTCTCGTTCTGTCCGTCATCTGCGGCAAAATAGATATACCAGCTTCCACGAATATACTGCAGCTCGGGGGCCCAGAGATTCGCCGAGTAGGCCGTCTCCGCCGGCGGGTACCATAGGACCTTCCGCTCCGCCTGGCGGAAATCCAGGGTGAGCGACTTCATCACCATAATATCCGTTCCGTTATGGGTGAAGGTCATATAATAATATCCATCCTTGTAGATCACACTCGGATCAGGCGTATCGATCTCAGCCAGCGTGTTCTTGAATGTTCCCCCATGCCCCTTATAGACTTCATCCTTAACGCCGTTATTGGGCTTCAGCAACAAGTATGCACCTCCAGCGAGTATAAGGAACAGAAGCGCCGCAAGGGAGTAGATTATTCTACGTGAATGTTTGCCTGCCCATGCCTTCTGCGATATTTCTGATTTCGTGCTCATCTGCTTCCCTCCCCGTCTCCCGCTATTTCACTCCCGAGCTGGTAATCGCTCTGACGAACGACTTCTGGCCGGCAATGAACAGGATCAGCACCGGCAGCGCCGCAATGGTGGTCATGGCCATTAATTTACCATAGCTCTGGGTATAACTGCCGGTGGCCATCATGGCAATCCCTGCGGTGATCGTCCGCATCTCCGGAGAGGTGGTCGCGTACAACGGCCAGACAAAATCATTATAAATCCCCATAAAGGTGAAAATCCCCAGTGTCGTCATGATCGAAACCGCTGAAGGCAGCAGAATTCTCCGATACAGATTCCATTTGTTCACCCCGTCGATCCGGGCCGCTTCCTCGATCTCCTTCGGGAAGGAGACAAAGAACTGGTACAGCAGGAATACCCCGAATGCCCCGGCGGTAGCCGGGAGGATCAGCGCCTGATAGGTATTGATCAGACCGAGTGTATTGAATTCGATGTACATCGGCAGAAAAGTCAGTACGCCTGGAATCATCAGCGAAGCAATGAACATCGCCAGCAGCGTGCGGCGCAGCGGCAGATCCGGCAGACGGGCCAGGGCAAACGCCGCCATGGAATCGATCAGCAGTACGATCGCTGTGCCCGCAATCCCCACCGACAGGGAATTGACAATCCAGCGCAGAATCGGGGTATTCATCAGCTCCCCGCTCAGCCCCTGGACGAAATTATCAAGCGTCGGCTTCTTCGGCAGGAAGTTCATCCGCCCGGAGAGGGCTTCAAAATCATTTTTGAACGCCGTCGACAGCATCCAGACCAGCGGCAGCAGCACGAGCAGCGCAATCAGGATGGCCAGCAGCAGCAGGCCTGTTCTTTTGGCTTTTCCCATCTATACCTTCTCCTTCCGGTTCGTAAGACGGAACTGTACGATAGACACCAGCATGATCAGCAGCGCCATCAGAATTGCCATCGCCGAAGCCGAACCGATATCCTTGCGCACGAACGCCTGGTCCAGCACATTGATCAGCAGCACCCGGGTGGTATCTCCCGGCCCCCCGCGCGTCAGCAGGAACGGCTGGGCGTAAATATTGAAGGAGGCAATGGTTGAGGTGATCATCACGAACAGCATAACCGGCCGGATCGAAGGCAAAGTAATCGACACGAACCGCTTCCAGGCATTCGCCCCGTCCATGGAAGCCGCCTCATAGTAGTCCTCAGGCACCTCATTGAGCGCATTGACAAAAATAATCATATTGAAGCCGATTGTCCACCAGAGTGTCGTAAGCACCAGCGCAATCCAGGCCCAAGGCGTAGCGGTCAGCCAGGGGATACCGGTTAAGCCCAGCTTTTGCAGCAGACTGTTAATGAACCCGGCATTGGTATCGAACATCATCAGCCAGATAACAGCCATCACGGAAGCTGACAGCGCGTAGGGCAGGAAATAGAAGGTCCGGAACAGACCCCGGAGCTTCGCCGGCAGCGCATTGACCAGCATCGCTATCCCCAGCCCCGTAACGATCAGCAGCGGAACCGAGTACAGGACAAACTGGAGGGTGGTCCACAGACCGCGGAAGAAAATACTGTTCTCATAGGTCCCCGGGGTGAAAATGGTCATGTAATTACGCAGCCCCACAAAGGGGTGGGCGGCAGACAGCAGCTCGAAGTCCTGCAGGCTGATGACAAAGCCATACAGAATCGGGAAAAGCAGAAACAGCGCGAAGGCAGCCAGATAGGGCAGCACGAACAGAAATGAGGTCAAGCGTGAAGTCCATAGGGTTTTCAAAAGTGATTCCTCCTTAGCATAAGGATAAGGAAAAGCGGGAAGCTCCCGCTCCCCGCCATACCAACCGAAAGATCCGCTCCACGGAGCTATTTCATCGCCTGACGGGATTTGGCTACAGCATCATCCATCGCCTGCTGCGGTGATTTTTTGCCAAGAAGGGCACTGCTCAGCTCTCCCCATACCGGCTCGATAATGGTCCCCCAATTCAGCACATTCGGTGCGAACTGTACGGAGGAGAAGCTCTGCGATACCGTACTCTGGAACTCCATCGCCTTGAATTCGGCGCTGTCCATTATGGTCTTGGAAGCTACCGCCTGCCCGGATTCCGCCCAGTCCAGCGAGTTGCCGGAGACATATTTCAGGAAATCGCCGATCCCGGCCAGCTTGGTGCTATCTGTCACGGACTTGGGAACGACGAAGCCATGCGAGCCTGCATAAATCGCCTGCTTCGCCTTGCCGATCTGCGGCATGACGGCGACGCCATAATTAAGTCCGGCTTCATCGAACTGGGATTTCATCCACGGTCCGTTGAACTGAATGGCGTTCTTGCCCTGCAAGAACAGGGTATTCTCACCATCCTGCTGCACATTGGCCGGGGAGACTCCCTTGTCTACCATATCGCGCAGCCACTGCACCATCTCCACCGCTTCAGGAGAATTGTAGGCTACATCCGTCCCGTTCCAGAGCTCCCCGCCATTCTGCCAGACGAGGGACGGGAAGATGAACTGCTGCGGCCAGAGGGTCGGCACTACGTATCCGTAGACCCCCTTGGATTTGTCCGTCAGCTTCAGCACAGCGGCATCGAATTCGGCGCGGTTCGCTGGAGGCGCAGTGATGCCCGCCTTCTCGAACAGATCCTTGTTGTAATACATAACGACCGGATGAATGTCCAGCGGGATCGTATACAGCTTGTTGTCGATCGTGGCATATTTCACCGGAGCTTCGGCAAAATCAGCCGGGTTGATCCCGGCCGCAGCCGCCAGCTCATCCACAGGCTGCAGTTGCTCCTTGCTCTGGTACGTCGGCACCTGATCGACATGCATAATCATCAGGTCCGGCTGTTCCTTGCCGGTACTGAGCGCTACATCAAGCTGTTTGTAATATTCGCCATTCGGCTGGATCACGAAATTCACTTTGTATTGATCCTGGGAGCTGTTGTATTTATCAATAATTTTCTTCATGAACGGGCCATCCGAGCCGGAGAAGGGTGACCAGAACAGAAGCTCTGTCTTTTTGCCGCTGCCGCTGTCCGCCCCCTGCGTGGCCTCTCCGCCGTTCGCGCCTTTATTCTTCGCATTGTTACCGCCGCAAGCGGTTACAACCAGTGCCAGCATCATAACCATCAGTAATAGTGATGCTCCCTTTTGCATAGATCGCTTCATCTGTATACTCCCCTTTGACCGGTGATTCAAAGCTGACTGCTCTTTGATGTCTTTATGTTACCGCCGCAGGGGAGGGCAATAAATGTCCTCAGGCTAGGTTCAGTGGACATATTTACAGATTGCACAGCTTCATTCTACTTGCACAGGTTCGATTCTCTTGAACAAAAAGCGGGAGTCCGCCAGATATTCCTTTAGATAGGCCAGCGCATACGGCTGTTCTTCACGCAAGCTGGGCAGTTCATCGGGATTAGAGATGTGGTGGCTATAGTTCCCGATCATGATCTTGACAAAGAAGCATTCCAGCTTCCGTTCATAATCCGGCTCCAGCGCACGGACACTGCTGTAGCCTCGAATTAGGCTCCTGCGTTGCTCCGTGGACAGCTCCAGCAGAGCGGCGGCCAGATCATACAGGTAGAAGCCGTAGCCGCAGAGGCCGAAATCAATCGCCCGGGGCTGGCCGTCAGCGAACACCACATTCCCAAAGTGCAGGTCACCATGGATCAGGCCATAACTGCCGGGGTCTGGCGTCATGGCCTCGAGTTCACCCGGGATTCTGGCGGCGGCAGCCTGATAGAGCTTCCACCCCGGTTCCGGCACCAGAGCCTCATGATGCTCCTCCAGCTTATCCCATCCCTTGCGGAAGCTGTCCGCTCCCCAAGCCGGACGGATGAACTCCGCCGATGGTACAAACTGTTCGCCCGCTTCATGCATCCTGGCCAGCATCACGCCTACAGCGTGGAGCTGCTCATCTGTCAGATTGCCCGCTGAATGCTCGCCTTCGACCCAGCGCATCAGGGTAACATAGTTAAGCTGCTGTGCTCCACCGTAAGGTTCATTGCCAGCTTCATTTCCAGCCTCAAGGATATATCTGCCGCTTGAATTGGGCAGCCCCACGGGGACAACCAGCTCCGCTGTCTGACTGAGATGGCTGAGCCACTCCAGCTCCGACAGAATCTCCTCCCGGCTGCACCGTTCGCCATGAATCCGCAGCAGCAGCTTGCCCGCAGTTTCCGTCTCTAGCTTGAAGGTGACGCTATCGGATTTTCCAATATATTCGATCTTCGTCCAATCTAATTCGTACGCCTTGAGCGCCCGCAGTACTCTATCCCTTGTTGCCGGTTCTATCTTCATCTTCCTGCCCCCTCATATGGATGTCTGCATTCATTATAGGGTTGGCGGAGGCAGCGGACATAGATAATAGACAGGTATAACCTGACTTTTGCACAAAACAAAGAGGCTGCTCCAAGAGTCATAATGCGACTTCTTGGAACAGCCCTACTGTTCAGGGTGAATCAGGTTGAGTGCTAGGCGTGAGCGGTTGTGTATGGGCGCTTGTGTGTGGATGCTCTTGAGTTGGCGCTTGTGTGTTAGCACGTGTGTGTGGACGCTGCGATTGTATTTTCTGCAATAGATTATGATTTCATTGGTCCAAAAACTCATTCTGCTGTATTTCATACACTAGATTTCTGCATATATGCTCCAAAAGGCCGCCAACGCAAAATTCTACTGTACAGAGTGCAGCAGATGCTATTTTTCGGGAGGTTTTGAAGGAATCTAGTGTATATAGTGCAATCGAAGCCAGCTCGTGGCTGAATCTCACAAGCAGAAATAGCTGCGTCACGCGGCCTTAGACCTCTACTTTCTCTGCTTGCTTCCATACACAATCTTCTTGATGCTGTCGGCTGACAGGCAGAATTGCTCCGCCAGCTCAGTTACGCTCAATCCGCTGGCATAATGCTCACGAATGGACTGGTTCCGGGCGCTTAAGTAGGATCTGCCGCCTGAATTCTCACCCCACCGCTTGTGCTGTCCCTCAGGCTTCGGGATATACAGCATCCCGCCCTGCATGTATTTCTGAATCTCCTGCAGCAGCTGCTGCGGCAATACCACATCTGCATTTACATATTTCATTACTTGCTCCGCTCCTCTTAAGTTATTTCAACTTATCAAGGCAGCAGAGTCTATCGGACAGGTGTTCACAGAGGAACTGGTGAATCGTTACAGCGGAGTATTGCTATCCGCTCTGCACATTAACCGCTGTGTGTGGGTCCATAGACTCTGCGCAGAGCTGAGCATTAATCTGCTCATGAAGTTTCCTCCCTCCAGTATAATACTTACATATAGCATACCGGACGCCACGGCCTTTGCGCAAATGCTGTTTACTCGTGACTTTTGACATTTCATCATAGATTTGTCCATAATACCAATAAATAAGGCAGAACCAATTGCCATTGTTAGTATTCTAGATGAGGCGACAGGGGAGATGAGGTCATAATCATGGATAAACAATTAATCGCAGCGGCGGAGCGCGGGGATACCGCTGAGGTGTTGCGGCTGCTGGAGGCCGGAGCGGATATTCAGGCGCAGGACGAAAGCGGCCGAACGGCGGTGGTCGCCGCGGCCTATGGCAACCATGCCGGGACGGTCGAGGCGCTTATTGCCCAAGGTGCCGATATCAACATTCGCGACAGTATGCTTAATAATGTGCTGCTATATGCCGGAGCATCCGGATATCTGAACATTGTGAAAATGGCGGTTGAGGCGGGAGCGGATACGACGCTGACCAACCGCTATGGCGGGACTGCGCTGATCCCCGCCGCAGATCGAGGGCATGTCGAGGTCGTCAAGTATCTGCTGGAGCATTCGGATGTCGACATCGACCATATCAACAATCTGGGGTGGACCGCGTTGCTGGAGGCCGTCATCCTCGGCGACGGCGGGGAGCGGCATCAGACAATCGTCAAGCTGCTGCTGACGCACGGAGCCGATCCAGCCATCGCCGACCGCGAGGGTGTCACACCGCTGGCGCATGCCCAGTCGCAGGGCTATACAGAAATGACCGCTATGCTGGAGACGGCAAGCCGCTCTTAAACAGCTGGAATAAAAAAGGGACCCCGCCAGCGTCCGGCGGGGCCAAAAGTTATATTAAAGGGGGGTATGTGAGTACTATACCCCCCTAAGCTTAAAATAAGATGAAGGGCAGGTAAAGATCTGCTGAAACCGGCCTAGATTTTGAATTTCTCTACCAGCTGCTGCATCTCTTTGGCGCTCTGCGTATTCTCATCGGCCATGGCGGCTTCATGAAGAGTCTTCTCCACAATCTCCGCCGTCTTCTCGGCGATATCCTGCACCCCGACCGCTCCCTCGTTCACGGTAGCCGCTACTTCATTGACAGCGATGGCGATGCTGGAGACGGTCTCGTTCAGGTGATCGGCTGCCGTCTCGAACTGATTCATCAGCTCATTAATCGTAACAGCATCATCGTTGTACTGCTGGCTGACCTCGGTCAGGCGCTCATAATCGCCCAGCACATTGCGGTCAATGAAGGTCAGCACGGCCTCGGAATGCCGGGTCATCTGCTCCACGGAGGCATAGACATTTTTGACCACCTCTTGAATGCCTGACGCCGTCTCGGAGGACTTCTCCGCGAGCTTGCGGATCTCCCCGGCCACTACGGCGAAGCCCCGGCCCGCCTCGCCGGCCCGCGCAGCTTCAATCGCCGCATTCAGCGCCAGAAGGTTGGTCTGGCTTGTAATGGAGAGGATCGTATCGGCCAATATATTGATCTCGTGGATCGCTCCTGACTCTTCAATAGCCTTCTGCATCTCACTGCGGACCGAGCTGTAGATCTGCTTCGCATTCCCGGTGGATGTCACTGCATCATGCTGAAGCTCCAGGGCCCGTTGCGTAATCTGGCCCGATACATCCGCGCCTTCTTTTACCTTAGCACTGATCATTCTGACATTGCTCAGGGTCTCGTGTATAGCCGCCGTCATCTCCTCGGTAGAAGCCGCCGTCTCCTCCATCCCAGCGGACAGCTCCTCTGTCGTGGCTGAATTATCATGCGCATTCTCTCTGACCTCGTTCGACAGCTTCTCCAGCGTCTCGGCATTATCCAGCACCTTGGAGGAGATCGCAATCAGACTGCCCGCCATCTCACGCAGCGCCGCGCGGGTACTGAACATGGCCTTGGCAATGGTTCCTGTCTCGTCTGTATTCTTAGTCAAATATTCATATTGATGATCATACTTGAGATCAAGCTCTGCCGTGCGGTTCACCAGCTCCGTGAGCTTGATGATCGGCGAGGAGATCCGGGTTGCCACCGTAGTCCCGATCAGCAGAGTAAGCAGCAGGCTTCCCAGGCCCAGCAGCAGAATGAAGTTCGTCATTTCGCTCACTGGCTGCAGTACCTCGTCCACATCTCCGGCCAGCACCAAGGTCCACTTCGTCTCCGGGAGCACGGTGAAAGCCGCTTTTTTCTTGGCTCCGTTGAAAGTGTATTCTACATTCCCGTCCGGTACCGTCTGCCCCGCCTTCACCTGCTCGACCACGGCTTTGATGGATTCGTTCTCCACTAGTGAACCTATCTTCTTCTCGTCGGGATGGTACAGCGTATTCCCCGTTTCATCCACCAGATAGGCATACGAGGAAGGGGCACCCGCCACCTTGGCATCGGCCAGATAGGTCACCAGACTGTCCGCCCTAACCGCCGAAGCGACGAACCCAATCATCTTCTCTCCGCTAATCACCGGATGGACAAAAGCCAGAATATAAGCCCCTGTTGACTTGGATTTCAGCGTCTCGCTGATTACAGGCACCCCGGTCTTCAAGACATTCTTCGTATAATTTCTATCGCTGAAGTTGGCGCCGACCAGCTTGGTATCGCTATCCGCCACCGCCGTTCCCTTCAGATCAACCACGAACATATGCTCCAGGTTGCCTGCATCCTTCACCAGCCTCTGAAGCTTCACATTCACTTGATTCTGCAGGGGATTCCCGCCGCTCCATCCGTTTTTACCAGCCTGCGCCAAAAGCTGCACAATCTCGTTGTCCCCGGCAACCAGCTGCATACTCCGCTTCTCTTTATCGATCATGGCAGCAATGGTCTGCGCTTTGTTGCTGCCCACCTGCGCCATGGAAGATTCGGTCAGATTCATGATGGTGCCCGTGGATTTGGTGTACGTAAAAATCCCCATTAATGCTGTAGAAATAAGTGTAACGACAATCATCATAACCGATAGCTTCATACGAATCTTCATCTTCTTCTACTTCCTTCCGCCCCGTTGTCTTTCCTTAGCCTTTAAACAACCAAAAAGATTGCTTTATTACAATAATTATCGGATTTTCCTCAAACGTAATGAATAATGGAATGTTGGATTTTCAGAAAAAATATCGATTTTTGTCGAAAGATAACATAATATATCTATTTTCTTACATAGTAAAAAAAACGCCCTCCTTAACAACCGCACTCAGCGGATGAGTAAGGAAAAGCGGGTTCGCATTCCGCCTATGAAGTTGGTATTCTACTACATGCCCGGGCTGTCCGGCGAAGCTGAGGCACCCGGCAGCACTGCTGCCGAACGGGCCTGCTGCAGGCGTCTGGCCCTGCTGCGGAGGAACATGCCGGAGCAGGCAGCCAGAATCTGCTGGAATAGCATCCCGGAGATTACAGGCAGGGCCACTGCCGGCGGAAAATACCGCACCGCCAGCACCGCTCCCGCACTGAGATTGCGCATACCGGAGTTGAACTGAACGGCTACAGCATTCGCATGATCATAGTGCAGGCGGCGCGAGACTACGGCTCCAATAACATAGCCGAGGGCAACAGTAACGAAGGTTACGGCAATGATCAGAGCAAGCTGGCCGTCCGGATGCTTCAGATACCGGGCAATGCTGGCCCCATTAATGGAGACCACGGTGAACAAGCCCACCTTGACAAACGGGGCCAGCGGAGGCCCGCAGACAGTGCTGATCTTGCCTTTAGTGAATTGATTCAGCAGCATCCCCGTTACGGAAGGCAGGACGACCATCCAGAGCAGGCCCCGCATCATCTCGCCGGCGTCCATCTGCACGCTTGCCCCCATCAGGAGATACAGCGTAGCTGGTACAATCAATGGCGACAGCAGCGTATCGATCAGGATCAGCGCCAGAGTCAGGGCGATATTCCCGCCATGCATCGATACCCAGACTACACTGACCACTCCGGTCGGAATGGCGAAGAGCAGCACATAACCGGTAACCGTATAAGGATCGCCTGGAAAAAACAGCATCGCTGCCAGCCAGCCGATCAGCGGCATTACTACATGCAGGATCAACAGCAGAAGAATCAGCTTCTGCGGCTTGACCAGCACGGCAAGCAGATCCCGGAAATTGGATTTCAGACTGCCGATCAGCGTCATACCCGCAAAAATCCAGGGCACCAGCCACGTTAACGGAAGCAGGGACGCCTCATTGACCACGCCAACTACGATGGCTGCGGGTGTTAGCAGCGGCATGATCCGCTCCAGCACCGTATTGGAAGATACTAATCCGCGTCTTACTGCACCAAGCATGTATTTCATCCCCCTATGTGAATGCCATTATACTCTGCTGCACTGAATATCTCTGCTGCAAGGTCCGGTAAGGGAGCTATACTCCTTGCGGGAACAAGGCGTCCAGCGCCGGGCAAGGCCGTTTCTCCAGATAGTCCGACAGCGGTGCCGGCATATTGCTGTACAAGTCCTTCAGTGACGTTCCGTTATAGATATTGCCGATAATGACCGGGTGGCACAGCTCGGAGATCAGAATGTCGCCGTTGCCGTGCAGATGAAGCTGCTTCATGCCTTCAATGCAGTGCGGGAAGTAGACACCCGGCTGCTCCTCGAAGCCCATCGCGTCCATGAACCGGTCCATACAAGTGAAGTAGAGAGTGGTATCCTCCGGCTTCCGTGCAATCAGCTCATTGACGGCATTCTTCAACTGCTCGCGGGCGGCAATCGCCTTCCAGCCGGTATGTCCCATGATAATACTGTTCTGGATTTCATGCGTTCTTACACCCATCGAATAGACATGCTCGCTGATTTCCTGCATATGGTCCTGCGTCTCATTGAACAGCAGTGTCTCCAGCACCACATTGACATTGGTTTTGGCGAACGTGGTGATGTTCTCTCTGATTTTGTGATAGACACTCGGATGAATATTATAATACCGAGAGAAGCCTTCAGCGGTGGTGAAATTAAAAGAAATATGAATCGTCGTCAGACCTGCGTCCACCAGCTGCCCGATCCGCTGCTCATTCAGCAGACTGCCGTTCGAGTTCAACTGGGTCTGAATGCCGCGCGAAGAGCAGTATGCCACAATCTCCACGCAATCCTGAAACTTCAGTGTAACCTCTCCGCCCGACAGGCGCACCCGCTTAAGATTAGGCAGCTCCTCCAAAATGCGGATGACCTCCTTACCGTCAAGGGTCTGGCCATCATTTCTATTATAAGCGCAGCAGTAATCACAGCGGAAATTACAGTTCGAGGTCACGCCGACTTCCAGCCCTTCCAGCTCATACGTCATCGGCTTATCCAGTTCCAGTGCTTTATATTTCGTACTCATCTTCTATAGTCCTCCTTGGATGTGCAAACATTCGCAATAAGTTAACTATAGAATTATACAGGTAAGCCCGCGAGGTTAATGTGACATTTGATATTTGATCTTTGCAAAAAGACTGCTGCACGGTTATAGGCTCACCATACAGCAGTCTTCATTAAGATAGATGTACCTGCTACAGCTCGATAGCTTCTCCCATCCGGTTCAGCACCGGCTGGCCGATGATCCCCAGACGCCAGATCGCAATCCCCTTCAGGCCGTACCGCTTAGCCAGGCCGATTTTGGCATTGACGGAGGCTTCGTTCTCACTGTAGACCGAAATCCCGAGAATCAGCTTCTCCTTGCTGACCTGATCAAGCGCCAGCCGGATGCTCTCATCGACCTTATTCATGGGCTCCGGCCCGGTCTCTCCTTCATAGGCGTAAGCCATAATGACCAGATCATCCGCAAGTGTCCCCAGCGTCTTGTAATCATACCCCTTGTAGGAGCTGTTCAGCGGATGCAGAATGACGGTCAGCTTGAGGCTGGCGGCGCGGGCGGCTGTGGAGAGCTTTTGGACAAAAGCGTTATATTGGCTCTGCACCAGCGCCTTATCCCCCGTCAGTCCCAGGCCTTCAAGATCCAGTCCGATGCCCTTGAAGCCCTTCTGCGAGGCCAATTCAACAATACTGGCGATCGTCTGCTGCTGAAGCTGCGGGTCCTCCAGATTCTTGCTCAGCTCCAGTGACGAGTCACTGGAATAGATCATCAGGTAGGGAGCGGTCCCTCCCGCCGCCGCATTCTGCACAATCGATTCCGGCGTAACCTCGCCTGCCGCCTCCGGCCACCAGAAATCCTTGCCGGTGGTGGTGAACTGGCCGTCTTTGTCAATCCGCGCCCAGCCAAAAGCAACCGCATCGAAGCTTGGAATAAGCGAGACCTCACTGTAGGCCTTCTGTGCGTAGAAGCCCAAGGTGTACATGTCCCGTTTCGGGGAGGTAATGGATACGGTCTTGGATGCCTGATCCCAGGAGGCTGCCGCTCCGAACTGCTGGCTGAAGAATTTGAGCGGCAGCATTGTCGTTCCGCGGATATCCTGCGGCGCTGCCGCAAGCTTCACTACCGTCCCGTTCACGACGGCATTTTTGCTGCCGAGGGTCAGGACCACTACGGTTGGAGCGGTGCCAGCTGCGTCCTTCCGGGTGGCCGTGATTTTGCGGGCCTTCTGATTCCATTCCACCTGAATTCCCAGGGCTTCAGAGATGGCGCGGAAGGGCACCATGGTCGTTCCGTTCATCATCACCGGCTCCACCGGGAACGGCAGCGGATATCCGTCCAGCATGATACTGACACCCGCAGGTGCAGCATGGACCTCGCTTGCCGGAAGTGCCGAGAGGCTGCCGAGTGAGATCGCTGCGCATAATACTATTTTGGCTAAATGCTTCATATAAGTAAGTTCCCCATTCTCTTAAATAGATTGTGAATCTCTCAACCTTACATCCCCTACTATTCTAGCAAACTAGATAAATATAGCAAATGAAGAGATTGTAACCATTGCAGATTCACCCGTCCGGGGTTCCCTTAACACCTATATGAACACGCTCAAAAAGACACCAACCGCCCGTTCAGCATCCACCTCTACAGCCACTTCGATGAATTCGCCTTCTTTGGGCTGTGCCCGCAAGTCTGCTACGACCATACCGGAGGTGAACGCCCCCTGATGCTCTACACGGACCTTCATCCGGCGGCAGGTTACCAGATCCGGCTGCAAGGCAGCCATCAGGGCCAGCGGATCATGCAGCGGAGCGCTGTTAATCAGATAGTTCGCCTCGCGGTAAAATTTAAAATAATACGCAAGCGACTCTTCCATAAACTCGATGACCGCCTTATTCTCTTCCCGTCCATGCCGCTTCAGCAGCTCCACATGCTCAGAAGTGATCCGCGTCTGCAGCGTCACATCCAGCCCGATCATCATTACAGGCAGCCCTGAGGTGAATACACGGTCAGCCGCTTCCGGGTCGCCCCACAGATTGGCCTCAGCCACCGGTGTGACATTACCCGGCTTATATACCGTACCGCCCATAACCACTACCTTCTTCAGCTTGGAGGTCAGCTGCGGGTCCAGATCCAGTGCCAGCGACAGGTTCGTCAGCAGTCCGAGCGTCACCAATACCAGCTCTCCCGGATTCGTATCCGCCATCCGCACGATGAACTCTGCTGCCGTCTCTTGAACCGGCAACTGCCGGGAGGGAGGCAGCTGGACGCCGCCAATGCCGTTCTCCCCGTGAACATGGGTGGAGAAGCCGGTTAGCTCGCGTACCAGCGCCCGGGAAGCGCCCAGCGCTACCGGGATTTCATAGCCCGGAGCCGCAAGCTCAAGCAGCCGCAGCGTGTTATCCGCCGCCTGCTGCACATCAATGTTGCCGAACACCGTCGTAATACCCTCAACCACAACATCCGGTGCCCGGAGCGCATACAATATGGCCAGTGCGTCGTCTATTCCTGTGTCACAATCGATGATGATTCTAGTTGTGCTGGTGCTCATCTCTATCTCTCCCACTCTCTATATTTACTTTGCTCTCTCGGCTTAGTCGCACTGCCCATCTTAACATGGGGTTAGCTGCTGCTCAATATGGTTTCCACACAACAAAGAATCCGCCAGCTTCATAAGCCAACGGATTCTTTATTAAGCCTTAATTCTTCACGTAAGCCGCCGCAGCCTTGACGAACCGCTCCAGCGCTTCAGCCAGCAGGGAGCGCGGGCAGGCGAGATTGATCCGCAGATGACCCTGGCCTTCCGCACCGAACACAGACCCTTCGTTGAACGCTACCTTAGCCTCGCGGTACATCAGCTGCTTGAGCCCGTCCGCATCGAGTCCGAGCGCCTGGCAGTCGATCCACAGCAGATAGGTGGCTTCCGGGTTCATAGGCTTCACCTGCGGAAGATGCTCGGCAAGGTAAGAGATGGCGTAGTCAGCATTGCCGCTAATATGCAGGATCACCTCATCCAGCCATTCTCCGCCCTCGTTATACGCCGCTTCCACAGCCTCCGGCGAGAAGAACGCCGACATATGCAGGCTGAGCGTCTTAATCTTATAGTCGAACTTCCGTTTCAGCTCCGGGTTGGAGGTGACGATGTAGGAGGTCTGCAGCCCCGGCAGATTGAAGGTTTTGGTAGCCGCCAGTGTGGTCAGCGTGATGTCTGACAGCTCTGGGGACAGGGAAGCGAACGGGATATACTTGTGCCCGGGCATGATCATGTCGCAGTGGATATCGTCCGAGATCACCGTTACCCCGTACCGCAGGCATAGGTCGCCCAGACGCAGCAATTCCTCCCGTTCCCACACTCTGCCGCCCGGATTATGCGGGTTGCACAGCAGCAGCAGCTTGGCGCCGCCGGCCATCAGCTCTTCCAGCTGGGCGTAATCCATGACATAACGGCCTGCTTCCAGCTTCAGCGGATTTACCGCCACCTTGCGGTCATTCATCCGGATCACATCATAGAAAGGATAGTAGACCGGCGATTGCAGAATCACCTGATCTCCCGGCTGGCTGAACAGCTCCACAGAGAGGCTGAGTGAGGTTACAATTCCCGGAGAATCCGAGATCCACTCCTCCTGAATCTCCCAGTCATGGCGTCTGCGGTACCAGCCGGCAATCGCCTTTTTGTAAGAGTCGCCCGTCACGCTATAGCCGTATATTCCAGCCTGCACGCGGCGCAGAATCGCTTCCTGTACCGCAGGAGGGCTTGCAAAGTCCATATCTGCTACCCACAGCGGAAGAATCTCCTTGTCTCCGAACAGCTTCTCGGACTGGTCCCATTTGTAGGAACGGGTATTGCGGCGGTCAATGATACGGTTAAAATCATACTTCAACTAAAATCACCCATCCTTTCTGCTTGTCCGTACATTGTACCATGGGCAGAGGAGATCCGGCATCCTGATTCCATCCGCCAGCCTGCTTCAGCTTCCCTGGCGCAGCCGCTCCAGAGACTGGCTCAGCCGGACCTCCTCAAGCGGCTTCAGCACATAATCCACAATATCCTGGTCGAAGGCCCACAGGGCATGCTGCTTCGTTTCTGTGACCACCACAATCTGAATATCCGGCAGCTTTTTCTTCACCAGCTCAGCTACGACGACTCCTTGGTGGCGGGGCAGCTGAAGATCCAGAAACAGTACATCGGGCTGCAGCAGAACAATCCGGTCCACAACATTCTCGTGATAAGCAGACATGCCGATCACATTCACCTTGCCTGTATGCTGAAGCATCGATGACAGCTTATAGAGATCCTTCTGATTCACATCCAGCAAATAGGCCTTAATCACCCGGGTTCCTCCTCCTTCCATACGGTGAATTGCGGTTATAGAGCAGCCCATACATTCTATATTCAAGTGGAAACGGCTTTGCCGTCCTTGTAAAGGACGGTACCGTTTCAGCGAGAAATAGAAGGATAAATTATTGTGTGAAACATATAATTTCTTATATTTTTAAAAAAATTGCTGTCCCCGCGTTTTCAACGAAACGCCTGAGGACAGCCATAGTCGGTATTATATTGCAGCCATAAGTATAAGCTGCTTCTGGTAATGCTTCTAGTTAAAGGAAGCCGGCAACAGGCTGCGCAGATCCTCCGTATTCACAATCAAATGAATGTTAGTCATCGTCCGCAGGGAACCGGAGATGATACCGGCCAGCTCGCCGTGCGTATCGAGCAGAGGACCCCCGGACATTCCGCTTGCCACCTGGGCCGAGGTTAGAATCCGGCTTCTGCCGTTAATGTCGGCTGCCGGAGTGTTGACAATCCCCTCCGTGATGATCGCTGTATTCTTGAGCGGATAGCCCAGAGCATACACCGCTTCACCATGTCTCAGCTTGTCCCCCCGCAACGGCAGAAAAGCATAGGCATTATCCTTTTGCTTCATCGCAGCGGGACTTGGCAGTTCAAGAATGGCCACATCCTTCAGCTCGTCGGACTTCGTTACTTTAATCGGACTGATCACCGTTCCGTCCGCCATGATCCCTTCGATGCGCTGTGCGTTTTTGACCACATGATACGCCGTTGCTGCAGTACCGGCCGGAGACAGGATCACTCCTGTTCCGGTGGAGCTTGCAGTACCGTCGCTTTTCAGCACCCGCAGATAAAAGATCGCCTTACTCGCTATTCCATAGCTTTGTTCAGCGTTGTAAGCCTCAGGTGTATCCGCACTGGTGGTGCCCGAATAGAAGAGTATCGCCGAGATCAATGAGAGGATCAGGCTTACGGCAAGCAGCTTTGTTTTCATCCGCCGATCTCCTTCACTTATGAATTTCTGTTATTTCACAACCGACATGATGTCTTTATAAGCCCAGTGGGTAGCCGGAAGATCCTTGAATTGTACAGCCGTTACCGTCAGCTTCTTCGTGCCGGCAATCCGGTTAATCAGCACTACGGCCTGCGCACGGGTAATCGGTGTTCCCGGCTTGAAGGTTCCGTCAGGGAAGCCTTGCACATAACCTGCCTGCGATAGGGCATTGACATATTTTTCTGCCCAGTGTCCCTTCAGATCCTTCTGCTTCGTTACGCCTGTCTCAGTTACATCAAGCTTCAGCACAGTTGTCATGATTTTGGAGAACTCGGCTCTGGTTAAGCTCTTCGTTCCGCCGAATCCGCCATCTGGGAAGCCCTCAATAATGCCGGCCGATGCGAAGAATCCAGTCAGTCTTTCATTCTCGGCATTGACATCATTGAACAGATTGCCTACATTCACTTCTTCCATGTCAAGCAGCGGTGCAAGAGACTGGATCAGCTCATACCGGGTGATGGCTGCGTTCGGCATGAACAGACCGTTCGGATAGGCTGCCATATACTTGATCTCACCGCTGTTACTCTTCAGGTTGTACTTCGCATTCTCCACCGCATACTCGATGGTAATGACTTTATCGTCTTTGTCCGTAATCGCTTTGACCGTCATGCTCTTGGTAATCAGCAGCTCACCGGTGTACTTCGTGCTCTTGGCAGTCGGAATACTGCCGTCCGTTGTGTAATAGATCGTCTGCCCTTCTGGAGCCTTCAGCTCCAGCTTGCTGTTCTTAGCGATCTTGACCGGAGCTTCACTGTCGCCATTTACCGTTGTTGTGCCAGCCACCGCTGTGATCGACGGAGCTGCCGGTGCTGGTGTCGGGCTTGGAAGCGGAGCTATTGGACCGCCACCACCACCGCCTCCGCCGCCATTGCCCGTACCAGGGTTTGGATTAGGGCTCGGATTAGGGACTACAAGCGTCCAGGTCCAGGCTGCAACCGGGCTGTACTCTTTGCCGGGTACAATCGTAATGGCTCTAACCGTTGTTGTGCTCTTAAAATCGATAGGTCCGCTGTACACCTGGGAGGTCTCTGTAGGTGTTGTACCGTCCAGTGTATAGTAGATGCTTCCTCCCTGCTCGCCTGTTGCCAGCTCCACCTTCACTTCAGTAGTGAAATTCTTATCTGCAGGAGTTGCAGTTGGTGCAACTGCTGCGCTCGGGTACTGGAATGCAGCTGTATTAATAGCAATACTTCTGCTCTGTCCTCCAGCGGTTGCCTTCAGCACTGCACTGCCACCTGATATCAGGCTGCCGGTTGTACCGTTCACTACAGCCTTGGACGGATCAGCGCTCCAGGAGAGTGCTCCGCCGCTGCTCATGTGGAATGCCGAACCCACGCGGTTAATCAGATCCTGCGGGTTCAGGATAACAGCGGCTGAAGCCAGAGTCCCTTCATTTGTTCCGTTAAAGGCCTGAGGCAGCGGATAGAATGTGTTCTGGGCTGTCCAGATTCCGGCATCCAGGCCTGCCGGCAGATTCGCGCCAGTAAGCTCTGCACCCGGCAGCCCCATGGCACTGCTGGTATTGCCGGACACTGCCTGGCCATTCAGATTGTAGTACGCAATATTATTCTTCAGCATTTGTCTGTTGAACAAGGAGCCGCTGATCGTGGCCTTGTCCGATTTCTGTCCGGCAATCCCGCCGAAGAAGGCTTGCAGCGGTTGAATCTTGCCCTTCACTCCAGCCTTCACTTCTCCGGTGTTCAGGGAAGTAATAATCGATCCGCTCTCTGCCAGACCGGCAATACCGCCAGCCCATGCAGTAGACATGCCTTCGGCGAGGACCGTGGCGGCAGAGTAGCTGTTCTTGATCTCTCCCGCATTCAGACCGCTGATCCCGCCGGCGATCGCCTGAGCTGAAGCTACACGGATATCGCCATAGGCCATTGACTCAGTGATCGTGCCTTCCGCACTGTTCTCACCGGCAATTCCGCCTGCGGCCAGTACAGATGATACATCAATGTTGCCCTTCGATACAGCCTGGTGAATCACACCAGCGTTGCTTCCGGCAATGCCGCCAATCCGGCCTGCTCCGGCAAGCTTCACTCCTTCATTCGTGACCTTCTCCAGAGTGCCCTGATTCACACCAGCTGCCCCGCCTGCGGCAGCACTGGCAGCCACGGAACCGCTGACCTTCACATTCTGGATGACTGCACCCTTATGGTTGATCCCGGCAGCAATACCTGCATTCACTGCACCGGAGAGTTCTGCTCCGGTAAAGTTCACATTCAGGAGCTGTCCACGGTTATCCTTGATGAATCCGGCTGTCTGCTGGCCGGAGGCTTTCAGTGAAAGTCCGCTTAACGTATGGCCTTGACCGTCGAACACGCCGGTGAAGCTGTCGAATGCCGTCCAGTAGCGTCCGGCAAGATCGATATCCGCTCCAAGCAGGATCGTTGCCAGCTCCGGCTTGTTCTCAGCCGTTCTATTGAACAGCTTGTAATAATTCAGTCCTGTCTCGTTATAGAACATGACTGCCCCTGCGAGCTGCAGCGGAGTCTGCACTGTAATGGCCCCATCCATCAGGTCGTTCAGGAAGGTAGTATCATAGTCGATACTCCAGAGTCCTGAAGTCAGCGGATCAACTGCTGCTGTACTTACGGCAGCTGCGGCTGCACCCGAATTACGGCCTACAGCATCCAGTGTGCCTGTATAGGATGAGCTAAGAATTTTGCCGTCCCGGAAGTTGTAGCCGACCAGTGCGCCTTTGGAGACATTGTCCCCTGCAACTGTAACGCTAATCTGCGGCACATTCGCGTACACACTAGTAAGCGTTCCATCATTATATCCGGCGAAGCCGCCATTATAGGAACGGGTCGAGGACTTCACCCCGACAGTAGAAATCTTGCTCTGTAAAGCGTAAGACTTGCTGATGCTGCCGCTTCTCTCCACGGATGCGGCGAAGCCGCCGCTGCGTGTGTCGAAGCCGGTATTGCTGATGTCTCCGGAGGCATAGGAATCCGTGATCGAATAATGATCTACAGAGCCGGCGAATCCGCCGACATAGGAGCCTAATCTGCCGCTGACATTCAGCTTGCCTGTGGCATAGGAATTCTTGATTGCTCCCGCAGTAGTACCGTTCTCACCCAAGAGTCCGGCAAAACCGCCTGCATACATCGTATTATCCTGATTGGTATCTGTAATCACTACCGGAATATCCGTATGGGTATTCGTAATCAGGACATGATCAGCCATACCGATCACTCCGCCAACGCGTGTATTCGGTACTGATTCACCCAGAGTAACTGCTGATCCGACGTTGATGGACTGTCCTGAGCCGGAGATGACTTTACTGTAATGAATCTCTCCGCCGTCTCCCCAGCCGACAAGTCCGCCGGCATTGATTACTCTGCTGTTATCCGTGTTCACACCGCTTCTGACAATGGTATCTACAATGATACCGTTGCTGTATCCGGCTACTCCGCCTGCACTCACGGTATTACCGCCGGTTACCTTGAGACCGGAGGCAACTTCGGAGCTATAGATGGAGGCATCCGTATTCTTGCCGGTCAGACCGCCCGCATAGAGATCTGCACGATGATCTGTTCCGGTGACTGTGATCTGGCCATCATGAACCTTCGCAATGTAAATCCCCTTATACAGCGGATATGCCTTGCCAAAGTCAAAGCCTTGATCGATATCGTCCGCTGAGATCGTTCCGGCGATTCCGCCGACCGCGACCTCACCGCTCTTCGCCGCCGCCTGAAGCTCAGGTGACGAATCTGCATTATAGATGATGGAGTTATCACTCTCTCCCACAATACCTCCGGCAGTGATCACTTCACCGGCTGCCTGCAACGAAGCCTTGAACTTGGCGTCATTGATCGCCGTCCGGGAAGCCGATCCGGCAATCCCGCCGAGCACAGCCTTCAAGCTGTCGCCTGTTGTAGCCAGCTTCACGCCTGATACTGCTGCATGTTCAATATCGAAGCTGCTGCCGTTATCCAACGAACGGGCCAGCATTCCGCCGAGTCTGCCTTCCTTCACGCCCACAACACCGCCAGCCGTACCATTAGCTGTCAGCTGTATGCCGCTTCCGGAGCCGGTTACGATTACATTGCGGATGCTGTTCCCTTGATCGGATTGACCGATCATACCGCCAAGGATGGAGCCAAGCCCCCGCGCTTCCAGGGTTCCGTCTGCAAAGCTCACGGTCAGCCCTTCAGCTTGACCCGTCTGGTAATGTCCAACCAGTCCGCCAACCGTGGCTTCCATTCCTGTTGAAGAGATCCGGTATCTTGGGTTCACTTCAAGGGCCAGGCCTGTCACATTACCATTCTGAACCCCGATAACTCCGCCGATAACGGCATGGTCAGCAGCGCTGCCGATGCTGCCGTCCTTATCGTGAATAACATAAGTGTCAGCTGTAATATCCGCTGTGTTGTCGCCGATCAGACCGCCGGCGATACCGCCTTCAGCTACCGTCTCAATCCGGCTTCCGCCGTCCAGCGTAAGCTGCAGACCGGCAACACTGCCTGAGTTCTGGCCGATGATGCCGCCAACAATACTGCCGCTGACCTTCACGCCGCCAAGCAGCTTAAGGTCGACATTCTTGACTGTACCCAGATTCGTCCCGGCCAGTACGCCGGTGTAGCCGTTGCCGCCAACCGCGATCGGCTCAAGGTTCATGTTCTGCACTGTAGCATTCGCTCCAATGATTCCGAACAGCCCGGAATGCGTGTATACCGGCTGCAGGGTCAGGCCGTCGATTAGCAGGCTTTTCCCGTCGAACATTCCTTCAAACGGACTAGCCTCCTTGTCGCCGATAGGCACCCACTGCTTGGATTGGATATGGATCGGATTCATCACGGTCACGGTTCTGTCCTTAAAGCCGAATTGCTCCACACCGGCAATCGTGCCATTGACAATTCCCGCAAGACCGGCAAGCTCAGCCTCCGAGGTGATCTCGAAGCCGATTGCATCCTTATCCTTCGTGTACCAGTTGATATTGGCATTCACGTTGTTGCCGTCGTCTCCGCCGCCGCTATTGGCAGTGCGGTTGACTTCAGGATAGCGGTATGCCGCGCTGAGCGAGCCGTATTTCCAGGCTCCCTCGAAATCCCAGCCCGACAAGCCCGGGAATACCGTTCTGTCCTTCAGTGTCTCCGACAGAATGGTGGTCAGCCGGACATGCACATTCAGCCAGCGGTGATTGCCCTCTGCGAAATCAGGCAGATCGCGGTTGATATTCAGTCCTTCATCTTTAATATAGTAGGATTTATAGAGCAGTTCTTTACTTGCATTATCGTAACGTCCGGCGAAGCCGCCGGCATAAGCGGTCTTTTTCTCCGCTACATTAACCTCTGCTGCTGAGTAGACGTTGCTTATTTTACCGTTTGTAATTCTGCCAACGAAGCCGCCGGCGTAAGAATTGTCGTTCGCAGCGTTAACACTTTTCGCTACATAGGAATTCTTGACCGTTCCGCCGGACAGCTCTCCGATCAGACCGCCGACAATAGTATAGACTTTGTTCGCTGTAACCTTGGAAGCGGAGTAGGATTGCTCCACCGTACCGGCTGTATTTCTGCCGATCAGTCCGCCCAGGTAGACCGAACCGCTTGATGTTCCTTGGGCATTGCCCGTCACATCAATATCTACATAAGAGCCAATGACTGCACCGGCATTGCTTCCTACTAATCCTCCGGCATGTGTGCCTGTCCCTTCAATGGTCAGGTTCGCATTGGAATACGTGTAGTAGAGTGTTCCTGATGCCGTATTCACACCGGCCAGACCGCCGATGATGGAGGAATTGCCTCTTGAGATCACCGAGATTTTATCGGTAATACTGTTGTTGGCAATCAACGAGCGGTTCTCACCGACCATACCGCCCACAATGGCATTTGAGGAGGTAGCTGAGACCGTACCCAGTGTACGGGTATTCTGAATCGTGCTGACCGAGGTTGCAGGACTCAGCACCGGATCAATACTCTGGGCCGCATTGAGGCCCACAATGCCCCCGACATATGAGGACACTGCACCGTCGTTAGCCTTCAGATTCAGACCGCTGATGTAAGTGCCCGTAATAATGCCCGAAGCGCTGCCGTGATTATATCCGGCCACCCCGCCTGCAGTAGCGCGTGGCGCGTTAAGCGTCAGACTAATCGCTGATCCTACCAGACGGTCCAGCCTGGAGGACTCATTGTAGCCTACAATCCCGCCAACATAGGCATCCGTAGCCGCTGGTCCTGCCAGAATGAGCATATTCTCTACATTGACGACTTTGCTGTCACTGCTGATGGTACTGTTCGTAAGGGTACCTGCCAGGCCGCCGACTGAAGGCTTCGCAGCCTGCGCCTGGATGAGCATCAAGGCGCCATCTTCAGCGTTCACTTCCGGCGTTGTAATATCTGTTGTTGTAGCTGCTCCAACGATCGCCCCCGCTTTGGCATCCGCCGCTGTCAGCGTAATCATCGGTTCAGCACCGGGAACATTCAGCACCGCGGATGTAATTCCTGCACGTGCTTCAGGAGTCTCTGTCCCCGCCGAATATCCGGTGATCCCGCCAGCTACAGCGCGTACACCTTTTGCTTGAATAGACAACTGAGTCACTGTAGCGTTAACCAGCTGTCCGGCATTGAAGCCGGTATTCCCGCCGAGCTGGTTATCCGCACCGCTTGCAGTGATAACTACATTCTCCGCATGATTGAACGGAGCGGCTGCGGCCGAATGGTTCTCGCCGAACATACCGCCGGCTTTTACCGAAGCGCCTGTAGCCTTAATCTCAATCCGATTCGTGTGCCCGTTGAACTGGGCAGCCGAGTTATGCCCTGCGCCGCCGCCGAAGCTTACCTTGTCGGCCTTCAGCTCTGTAACAATATCCTGAACATCCACAGGCACAGCAGCAGACCCGACTACCGCATCAGCGTTCAGCTTACCTGCTGCGCCGCCGATGATATACCCGCTTCTTCCCGCTTCATTCAGGAAGCTGATCCGCGAGGCCTTACTGCCGGTCAGCGTCAGCGGCTTGGTGTTCACGCCCACGAGTCCGCCGAACGTGATATTGTCCTGCCCGTCTGCCGCATCCGCTACCACAGCTTGAAGCACCAAAGTGCTGTAGTCTGCCGATTCAGCATCTCCGGCAGTAACTCCATTAACCGTTCCTTGTGCGTTACCAGCGATCCCACCGGCAACTCCGCCAGCGGAAGTCACCTGAAGCGTTGCATATTTAATAGAAGAATTACTCAAGGTTCCTTCCAGATAGCCAACGATTCCGCCGATGGTACCATCGGAAGTGATAGCCAGATGCTCTCCCTCCGTCTTACCGGTTACCGACGATGCAATGGTTCCGCCGATTTCGTAACCCACGATACCGCCGGTATATACATCCGCCGTACCTTTAACCTTCAGTTCGCCTGAGGAAGAAGTCTGGGTGATATTCCCGCCTACATCGTAACCGGCAATTCCGCCTGTGTAGACTCCTTTACCGCCGTTAACTGAGATCAGCTTTCTATTCTCGAATACTCCTGCCGTAGCGTTGCTGGTAACCAAGCCGCCTGCGGCATATCCGACGAATCCGCCGGTAGCTACATTCTCTGCGCCTGTTGCTGTAATCTGCTGAGTATTCGCATAAGGATGCGTCCAGGTGAATTTGCTGCCGGTATATCCGGCAATCCCGCCTGTATATACGTTCTTGCCGCCGTTATTGGTAACCGGCGCTGTATTTACAAAGGTAATGGAAGCCGCTTCGCTTGCTACCGTACCTGTTGCACCTACCAGCGCCCCGGCTGCCGAATTCACTGCCGCTGCTGCATTCACGGTAATTGCACCATTATTGGTAGTCATGTTGGAGAAGACGACGGTGTTGTCTACTTTACCGGCAATCCCGCCTGCTGCAACCTGATTCCCTCCGGCGATGGTAACCGCCGCCGTATTGATGATTGGAGTATCTTCATCATTTAGACGAAGCGGTCCTGTAGTATGACCTGCGATTCCGCCTGCGGTAAGCACGGAACTATCCGTCCCTTGGGCAAGAATGGCTCCATTGTTGACTACTTTTTTGATGATAATGCCTCTGGAATCGCCATAGCCCATAATTCCGCCAACATCGGCTGAACCATACGCTGTAACCGTCCCGTTATTGATAGAGTTCGAGATCATCCCTTCGCCAATCCCTACAATGCCGCCCGTGTAAGAGTGGTAAGGAGAAGCGTCCGAAGTGATATTGATCTGGTTAGTAATGTCAAATACAATGCTGCTGCCGCTCATTTTACCTACAGCGGAGCCAGCATACACATCATAGGTTACTCCGGTAACAGAGATGGTGCCTGTTTCAAAAATCAGGCCGCCTACTGTACCGCCTGCCATGTTCCCTACCAGACCCTGATAAGAACGGTTTGCTACTACATTCAACCCGTTAATCTTCTTCATTAACCCGTTCTCGGTAATCAAGGTTCCCCGGAATGGATGCTCAGCGGTACCGATGGGCACCCACTGGTAAGCAGAGAGATTCAGGTTGTCCGTAATCTCCAGAATTTTACCGCTTAGACCGTTTACGGTGCCTTCATTGACGAGCTTGGCAACACCTGCCAGCTCTTCAGCATTCTTAATTTTGAAGGTATCATTCGTTGGCACATACCACCTGGTATCGGCCGCGCTGTCCCAGGTCTGCGGATCAGCCTTGGCCATGATGCCTCCGGCAACTGCGGCAACGACTACTACCGCCAGTGCTAATAGATAACCTATCCATGATCTTCGCTTCAAAGCCATATTGACACCACCTGAATAGTATTGTGATTTGAGGATTTCCCAGCAGAGCGTGCCCGCCCGCTTGCGAGCGGAACGGGCACATTCTTGTTATTGCTTGGCTGTAATGAACTGATCCAGACGGATGGCAATGGCTGCCGCCTGCTCACGCGTAAGCGGAGTGGACGGGTTCACCTTGTTGCCTTCCCCGAGAATAATGCCGTTCTTGATGCTCATTGCCACTGCTTGTCTTGCCCATGCCGGAACCTTACCCTTGTCAGTGAAACCGCTGAGGATCGAAGTGACTTCAGCCTCGCTAAGTTCACTGCCCGGATTCACCTGATTCAGCAATCTTCCGAGCATCGTCATCGCTTCAACTCTTGTCAGCGTATCCTTAGGCGCATACTTTCCGCCTTCGAGTCCGGTAACAATACCCATTTCAGCGGCAATGGAGACACTGCGGTTATACCAGCTGCTGCCGCTGACATCACTGAAGCCTGCCGAAGCTGCCTGCTTGTTCATGAGACCTGCAACGCGCAGCAGAATGGTTGGATATTCTGCCCGGGTCACTTTGCCTGCCGGATCGAACAGTTCCGCAGATTTCCCTAGCACGAACAGCTTAGCGGATGCAGCCGCAATGCCTTCCTTGCCCCAGCCTGAAGGCATATCCTTGAAGGCCTTCTGGTTGCGGATGAAGAAGAGGCTGCCTTCACCGGTCAGTTGTACATTCACTGCCGTACCGCTGCTGTCCAGCTTCCACGGTACCGTTGTCCAGTTGCCGTCTTTGTCCTTAAGCACCATAGCTGTAATTTCCTTGGCCGCAAGCGGCGCAGGAATGGCAATCTTGGCTGCAAGCGCCGGCATCCAGCTGCTCTTCGGCAGATTAACGTTAACCGTTACACCTTGGCCTGCCGCCATCAGTGTGAAGCCTTGCTGATCGGCAATAGCCTTCATAGCCTGCTGATCGGCAGCACTGTTGGCACCAATACCGATAGTAAGTCCGGCAGTTACACCTGCAAGATTCTCAGGAGCAATCACCAGTTGTCCCATAGGAACTTCAATCACAATCTTCTTCTTCGCGCTCAGCTGCTGCTGAACCACACTCTGGTCTACACGGATACTGAATGCTTTGGCATTCGGATCGGCGGAGCTTACTGTGAGGTCACTGCCTGCTACAGCTTCTTTATCCGTAATCCGGACGATAGCTGTAAGTCCATCCCACTCTGCTGTCACGGCCTGGCCGTTGACGGTAATCCGGGCTGCCTGCTCCGGTGCTTGTTCTTCAACAACTCCCGGTACGGCACCACCGCCACCGCCACCGCCTCCGCCAGCACCGCCGCCTCCGCCTGAACCGCTGCTGGTCCAGACCGATGCAGGAACACTGCCGGATGCCCTTACGAGCTTGTCCAGGGAGGTACGCTTAGCCAGCACAACGATAGCACCTGGATGGGCTGTAACGATACCATCGAGCGGAAGCAGACTCCATGAGCTTACATTGTCATCCCTTTTCAGTTCCACCGGATTGGACGAGAAGACCTTGTAAGCGATCTGCTGTCCAGTCATATCTCCGGCGGAAGTCACCGTAATCTTCGTATGGTTGCTGTCTCCGTTAATCGGAGAGGATACAGCTTGCACAGTACCCAAATCATTCGATTCAGGGACAGCTACAGTCGTCACAGCCATGCCTTTGAGCGTAACACCCTCAGACACTTTATACTCGGCTTCAATCAGACTGGAGCCTGTAGCCAGTGCAGTAACATTGCCTTGTGCCGACAGGGATACCGAATCGCCTACGGCCACTTCATAAGTCAGATTAGCCAGATTTTTACCGGTAACCGGCTCTTCCTTGAATTTCGGCTTGCCATTGTCATCCTTGCCATCCGAAACCTTGAGATAAGCCTGGATTTGGCCTGCCGCACCCGGCGTCAGCGTCTCCGCCCCCTTGAGAACCAGGGCAACCGGTACTTTGAATCCGGCATTCGTAATATCCACAATGGCTGTGTTCTGATTAGTAGCACCGTCAGTTGCGACAATGCTTAGCGCCACTGAAGGCTCCTCAGAATTCACTTCCACCATTCCATTGAAATCTCCCGTCTTCGGATCTACCGTAAGCTCCTTGGAGATGACCTTGTCTTTGTATTTCCCGTCAGACTGCAACTGACTCACGGTGTAAACTGCACTCAGCTTCGTTCCTGTAGTTGTCGTTCCAGCTACACGAATGGCGCCCTGTGCGGTACGTTCGCCCGTTACCGGCTCCGTCAGATACAGCACCGGTGCGATCGTATCTACAGTCAGATACAGCATGGTCACTGAGATATCCTTGGTCACCGTATTTCTGGCCCTGAGTTCAATTGCATACGGCCCGTCCGTCTGGAACTGGTCGAGATTCAGTATGCCTTCGCTTGTGCCATCTGCCTTGTTCTTCAGAGCTACTGTCGCAATGGATTTGTCAGCATAGAATGCTTCCACTGTCACATTGGACTGGCCTGAAGAGAGCGTCAGCTTCTGCTTCGTTTCGTTCGTCAACAGGTTCACGTAGTTACCCGAGGTGGCATCTACCGTCCCCGATGAACTCAATACCGTCAGATCCGGCAGATTCGGAACCGGCAGCAAGGTGCTGCTGCTCTCACGCCGCTCGGCATAATGATAGTTCTGATGCTTGTCGGCATCCTCGGTTGGAACCGTTGCGGCACTGACGCCGATGACGTAATTCTTCTTCACTTCCAGGCCGACATATTTCACCTTGCTCAGATCAATCACTGAGCCTTCAAGGCTGCCCTTATAGACTTCATCTGTTGTAGATACAGCCTTCCAGCCGCCAATCAACAGACCTTCGTATTTGCCTGTGGAGGCATTCCAATAAGGCTTAAGCTCCTGTTCGGTATACAAAAGCTCTCCAAACGGAGCATATTCACCCAGTTTGCTTCCATCATCCAGCTTCGCATCGACCACATAGCTGTGCTCGTAGGCGCTGTGTCCCGGTTTCTTCGCTCCCGGCTTGAAGGAGAGTGAGAACAATCCGTTGCCGGCAGGCTCAACAATGACATCACTGACACTCTGTGGTGCAAGCGGATCAATGATCTCAAAGCGCTGCGGCGATGTCTTCGTCCCGAAGTTCGAGCTGGATTTCAGCTCGGCCCGCAGGTAATAGTTGCCCTGCCTGAGCAGCCCGCGGATATCTTCCGGGTTCCCCATCAAGGTTACATTGGTTACATCGATCACTTTGCTGCCGCTCGTGATTCCGCCGCTGACCGAGCCGCCTGCGCCGACCGGTACATCTTTGGCGATCAGCATACCCGGGTCACCCGTCTGCAGAATCTCCTGGCCATTGAGCATTTCCTTGCGGTTTGTCACCGCATCCTCAGCCAGATACAGGTTCACGGTATCGCCTTCGGCTGCGTTGGCCACTTTCCAGGAGGCTGTGAACTTATTCGCACTCAAGCTGTCCTTCGCCAGGTTAACTTCACCCAGAGTAGGTAGGGTAGGAACGTTCAACAGCTTGGTGTCAACCGCCGAGACCGCTGTCAGCTTCCAAGTGCCGCCCTTTGTGGCTTCATTCTCAGGAATAATGATATATGCTCTGCGAATGTCCACTTCACTGCTGAGTTTGGACCCGTTATCCGTTTTATAGCTTGCAGGAATATATTGTGTAAAAGCATTTGCCGTAGGATCAGTGTTCGTGTTATCGAATTTCACCGGATACAATTTGCCTGATGCATCCTGCAGCTTGAATTCCGGCATTTCCTTGCTGCTGTACTCCATTTCAATGATGGCATTGCCGGCTACGCCGTCCATCGGAATCTCATGGATTCTGCCGCCGTTCTTGACCGTAATGCCGCCTACGCCGACATTGATCGAGCCGTTCTCGACATATTTAACGCCTTCTTCTACCTCACGGTAGATAATCTCCTGATTCTCTTCCTCGGAAGCTACCTTGGAGGTGGCCAGCGTCTGCACGCCTGCCCCAATCACCATCAGACGCGGTCCAAGCTCAGGATCATCCACCACCAGATGGATCATTCCCTCCGGCAGCTGATCGGTCGAAGTACCGAATTCAATGCCGCCACTCCAGTAGTAGGTAATGCCTAAGGAGATCAGCAGAATGCCAATGCTACCCCAGACCTTGTCATTGTTGACCCCAAGGAACATACTGGACAGCGGCATGCCGCCGACAACCGGTACATCGTTCGGAATCTGCACCTTGGAGCTGATATAGCCTTCAAAATCCGTACGGTTCTTCTCCAGATTCTGTCCGACGAAGATACCCGCCTTCCCGATGATGATATCCCATCCGCCGATATCCATCTCTGCTTCCACGCGCACGAACCATGGGGTTACCCACTGCGCCTCGAGCAGCGCTTTGGTCAGCATCGGAAGCCGGTCATCTTTCTCCGCATCGGCTTTGGCAGCGAAATCCAGCCTGCCTTCCACCTTAAGGCCGGTACGCTTCACTGTCAGGTCCACATCGCCGAAGAAATACGCCGGAGCAATCCCGAACCGCATGCCTACGCCTGCTTGAATGGTTAACGGGAACGGGTCCTCTGCCGTGCCGCCGGCAATAGTGTCCGCCAGTTCACGTACTGCTCCCCGTATAGCTGTCAGGTACGTTGCACCCGTCACCAGGATACCCGGCTGCGGAAGCTCTGCCCCGAAGGCAATCACATCCGGAAGAATCCGGCCGTCTTTTACCTTTTTGAGCGAGAATTCAATCTCCACGCCCATCATATTCTTCAGCTGTGCGGCGAAACCCAGGCCGTATTCATTGCCTACGCCCCCGCCTTGCACAGCGTGCTTGATTGTAACTTTGCCGCTTGGAGCATCCGGACCTTTTTTCTTATCCGCATCCTTCTTCTTATCCGGTCCGAACAAGCCCATCTCCTGATTGAGATCGAAGCCCAGGGAGGCATCGACGCCATAGAAGCCTGCACTGTTGAAGATGACATTCTTAATTTCGGAGTTAATGATCTTCAGGGACAATGAGCCGCCGAAGGAAATCCCATTCTCTCTAAGAATGAAGTCATTGAAGGAGAAGCCAAAGCCGTCAATGGAGAAGCTTGGTGCCCCGAACAACGATTGCTTGTTGAAGTACACATCCTCAATCATAATCTGGCGCAGCGGATTCAATCTGTCACCTACACCGCCGATGGCCCATTTCAGGCTGCCGTTCTGACTGTCGTCTTCCGGATTGCCGTCATTACCTTTCTCATCTTTCTTATCGTCATCATCGTCTTTATCTTCTTCTTTTTCCTTCGTGGGATCGAAGTCTTCTTCTCCAAGCGACTTGTTGAAGCCGTTGAAGAAGTCGAGTGTCCATTCGCCCTTATGGAAGACGAACCCGCTGCTCGCTACACTCAGCGTTCCTTCACCCTTGACGAACAGGGTATCCAGGAAAGGCAGATCGCCGGGAAGGGTGTTTCCGAAGATATCCAGCTTACCGCGTACAAAAGACAGGTCCTTACCTTTATAAGCTACAGCATCATTAATAATTGCCGGTTCTGTCTTGGTATCCACGATGACCTGCTCTTCGTCACCTGTGCCAACCTGCTTGATCATGCCGCGGACGGTTACCAGAATCTCACGGTCGAATTCCGGGTCCTTGGCTTCCGCTTCTTCCTTGAATTCCTCAAAGTCCTCTTCCGTTGCAAACAGCTTGTAAGCATACATTGGAGTCTCTTTCAGCGCTTCCTCATCCATGAATTCGCTGATATCGAACTTCGGATCAACCGCTTTGCTCGCTGCGCCGAATAAGGCTTTGGTTTTCTTATATTCGGTAACAGCCTTGTACAGGAACGAACCGTCCTTGAAAGGCTTGCCCGGGAACAGAGAGTTCAGCTGATCCACCAGCTCATCCTTTACAGAAGCACCGTTCGCAAGGCCGCTGATATCTACAGCTTCCTTATAGACCGCCATCACTCCAGCCTCACGGATTCGTGTGTCGTTATTATCGGTGACCAGGAAGGATTGCGGAGTCGTCATATCATATAGAGCCGCTACTTCCTCGTCCCCTCCGGCGTCGCCTTTGTAATCAATCTCCACCTGATATTCACCAAGCGGCAATTCCGGTCCAAGCCCGGCTTCCAGCACATTGCCGCCTGAATCCACCTGGTCACCGCCGCGGTACGTAATCCGCATGGCGCCGGAGAATCCGTCATCCGTCGGCTGCATCACCACTGCATCCTGGACATTGACTTTATACCGGTTACCGTCTGCTTTATTCTTGAGGTACAGGTCAAAGTTCGGAGCAGTCGTTGCATTGCCTGTATTGTATGCTTCAATATTCGACAGATTGACCGTCAGATATTTCACATCTGTGCTATACAGCTCTGCCGGAGCAAGTGCATAGGAATACGTAGCTGTCGCTTCTCCTACCGGGGGCAGGAGAATGAAGTTGGTACGGGTCGATTCATACTGGGCTTTGATGCCTTCATCCTTGACGCCTTCGATTTTGCCTTGTGTTTCCGGGCTTCTCGCGGAAATCATATACTCCCGGGTAACCGGCCAAGGTCTGCCTTTGGCCTGAACGCGGAAGGTCGCGGTAATTGCGTCACCCGGCTTGTACTTCGGCTCAATGCCCATGGCTGCTTCGTCGGGTGTGGCTGACTTTTTGAACTCCAGCATTTTGCTGCGGGAATTCTCCAGGACCGGATTGCCATTGGCATCCTTAACATCCTGGCCCAACTCATCCTGCCTGACGAAGCTGAGACCACTCTCCAGCGTCATCTCCACTTCAATCTTGGAGTGCTCCATATTGTAGGCCTGCAAGTTTTCTACTTCGGCTGTAATCGTGAAGACACCATTATCCACATACTTCGACGGAACGGTCTCCCCCGTTCCCAGCGAAGCTGTCGCCAGCTGCTGAACCTGATCTACATAACGGATCGAGAACACTTTATCCGGGGCTGTCAGTTCACCCAGGCCGTATACGGTCTCGAAGCTCTGGAAGCCTCCCGGTGCCAGCTTCTCCGGGTTCCAGTAGAAGGCAACGGCGGAATCCGCCGTGCCGAAATCATTGGTGTCTCTGGTGAAGTCGAGGTTAGGATGTACTTTATAATCCCATTTCGTATTCGCCAGGCCGTTCCAGTGCCCGACGATCATTTCATCCACAATATTAATATTCTGTTCGGCAAAGTTATTGAAGCCGTAGGCCACCACATTGGTTGCCTGAGGATTCGTCAGATCCAGCTTGTCGCGCATCACCCAATAAGCAGGAATCTTGAAGTAAGCTCTATCTTCAAAGGGAATCCCCTTATCGTCCTCCGGATTATGCACCAGCTTCCGCTCTACCTGCAGCGGTGACTTGTAGGCTGTGCCAATCTGGAACTGCGGCCCGTCGTTGCCGCCGACCATCGTATCCAGCAGAATCCGGCTGCCGATCTGCACCTGCGCCCCGCTCTTGTTATTCACTTCATAGCGGATGTTGACGTTACCGGAATTCACAGCATCCTTGCTGTCGGTGTAGAGCATCAGAATCTGCTTGATCTCTACGCCTTTAATCTTCCAGATCATCTCCAGCTGCTTGGTGCCATTTGAATTCTCCACCACTTTAGGTGCACTAGTCTCTGAATAGTGGCTGGCGTCGAACTTGTATTTATTACCGTAGATATAATCCGTTCCATCGATCCGGAACGTCGTGAACGACGTCTCCGGGTCATCTCCCTGGAACAGCAGGTTAACATTATTGTCGTTCTTGCGGATCGGTTGACCCTCTACAGTGCGAATGCCGTAGCGGCCCGTTTCGTTATCCACGGTGACCTTAATAAAGTCATTCTGAATCATGGTTGTCTTGGTACTGCTGGCCGCCTCGACGAGAGCATGGAAGCTCTCGGAGGTGGACAGAAATACCATGATTAAGGTGAGCATTACCGCTACTGTGCGTTTCAACAACTTCACCAAGTATTCCCCCTGTTCTTGTTTCAACTATTTCAGATTGCCGACAAAGAAGGTAGCAAATTCACGGTCCCGCTCCTGGGTTCTCACCACAATGGTGTACCAGCCTGTTTTCGGGAAGGTGACCTTGAAATTACTGCTCACCAGTTCAGCATAGGTCAGCTTCTGCTTCACCAGCTTCAGCTGTCCTTCACGGTACAGACCAGGGTAATACAGAATATCGAACGTTCCTGCCTGATTGACCTTGTCTACTCCGCCTACCTTCATCAGGTTGAAGCCGGATACCTTGAAGGTAATGGTGTTGGTATTGAACAATGCGGATTCGCCGGATGAAGCCGAGATCAAGGTATCGTTACCGAAGACCAGCAATCCGCCGTCCTTCACGACTACCACATCCTGATAGACCACCGTCTTATTACCTACCTGGTCAACTGCTGTATACGCTACGCGCTGGCGTCCAAGCTTGCTCAGATCCAGCCCGCTTACCGATACTTTCACGTTAGCCTCAGCCGATACATTATCAGATACGGTGAACCCGCCCAGATCCGTACGGAAGCTAAAGTCTTTCTTGTTCTGAACAATCCCTACGGTTTCCTTATTCAGTGTCAGCTCAGGTGCTGTGTTATCAAGTCCGGCAATGGTCACCGGAACCTTGTTCACATTGCCCAGCAGATCCGAGATGGCAATAACCGCTGAACCGCTGCTCTCAAAAGCACGCGAGTAGCTGTACGTTCCATCCGCTTTACTGATCTGGTTCGTATAGGCGGCTCCATCTGAAATAGGTCTTACGCCTGAGAACATGTGGTTAGGGGCAGCAACGGTGCCGCTAAGCGTAACCTTCACTTTGCCTTTGGCATATTTCTGTCCGCCGATGGTCACAATCTGATCGGCCGGAACCGCTTTGCCTTCGGCATCTACAAAGGTATAGGCCACTTTGTCCAGTACCGGCGGCGCAGAGAGAATATTGGTTACTTTCTCTTTGATAACTGTTGTATTGCCGTACACATCCGTCACAGTGAATGAAGCCGTTCCATTCTCCATGAGTGTAATGCTCTTATCGGCACTGATGACATTGAATGCCTTAGCCGATGCATCTGCCTTCTCTACGTTAAGTGTTACACCTGTGGAGAACAGCACATTGCCGCTGTTATCCTTCAGGGTGCCGAAGGTCTGGCTTCCATTCTCGCCATATTGGTAGGAACGGACTACTTTCACCCTAGGGACTTCCTTGTTAATGTTCGCAACCGTTGCTTCAACCGTATTGACATTTCCGGCCGCATCCTTAATTTCGAATTCGAACTTGCCGTTCTCCGTGAAGGTGTAGGCTGTCTTGCCGCCATTGTTCACCACCGTAACCGGCTCAGAGGTGCTCTGGAGAAGGGCAACCACATTACCGTTCGTACTCTCCATGTATGAATATTCAATGGTTCCTTCAGGCTTAGTGCCGTCAATATTCTTCACGACCAGATACAGAGTATCTGTCCGGTCCGGATCACTAAGATCGGTCAGATCGAAGCTGTAGTAGCCGTTCTCGTAGATCTTGAATGAATTGCCGGTCCGCACAGGCACCGAAGGATTAATCTTCGATGGCATGACGCGGATACCCGGCGGAAGCGTAATCTCAATATCTGCACCCACCTTGGCATTAACCGGGCTGTTCACGCTGAGCGAAGCAAGCGCATAGACCGGCTGTACGGTAGTAAGAGGAAGCTTGATTTCAAGCTGGGCCGGCTTGCTGATCAGACCGCCAGGCGTTCTGTACTTGACCCACACCTGAAGCTCCTCAGCCTTACTCGTCGGAACCTTCACGGCTACGAAGTTCGTATAAGGCTTCCAGTTCAGCCAGCTCACTCCGTTATCCGGTGAGACTGAATATTCGTAACCGGTCTTGTCTTCCGTTTCGAGACTCAGCTTCATAATGGCTGTGTAGCCGTCCGCTGTATCACCGGACAGATAGATCAGAGAAGACTTGGCATCCGACACCGGCGCATCCGGCTTGGTCGTTGCCGAGACCTTGAAGGTTCCTGCGCTTGCTGTAATTGCGCTGTTGCCTGCTCCGTCAACCGCTAGTACATATAAGCGGAACTCAGAGATTTCTCCCGATTTTAGCGAGTTGTCGTCGATGGATACTGAGCCGCCTGCCGGAACATCTTTCCATTCTGTGGAAGACTCTGTAGGTACTTTTGCACCTGCATCTTGTCTGACCCATTGATACTTGCTGACCAGTCCTGTTTTGCTGTAAAATTCCGACACGCTAATCTTCGTCTTCTGCAACGGGAGCGGGTAAGCAACACTATCAGGGCTGAAATATACTACCGGTGCTTCATTATCAAAATAATAAGCCTTCGAGTAGTAGTACGTTTTGTCGCTATGCTTCACCATAAGATGAATGTATTGCGTGCCGTTCAATTTTAATTTTTCAGCAGGAATGACATAGCTGTAAGTGGCCTCAGTTACAGAACCGCCAAGACCCTTGGTTGCCAGCTTGGCATCGGCGCTGGCTTCCGGTGTCGCCGACGGTTCAGATGCTTCTGGCGAAACCGCAGGTGTTGCGGCCGGTTCAGTTGCTTCTGCCGAAGCAGCAGGAGTAGATACCGGCTCGGCGCTGTTATCCGGTGCCGGAGTCTCTTCCGATTCAAGCGGCGTCAACGAAGGCGCTGCCGGCCCGGAGGACAAGAATTTCATAATGACTACCGGCCCGATGCTTGCTGTAACCTCTGGCTCAGCCGGGGCACTAGGCTCTGTAGGAGCACCAGTCGCTGCCGGTTCCGAGCCGTCTTCAATCAGGCTTTTCTCAGACAGTGGAGATATGCCAGATGACTCGGAAACCTCCAGTCCGGTGAAATCACTATCCTTTGGACGAAGAGAGCTGTCGCTGATGGCATAGCCCACATAATCGGGATGCACACCGCTGATCTGGAATGTAACATCATGACTCTTCACATAGTTAGGATTCGCTTCCGGTGTGAACTGTGTCGGAATAGCCGCCTCTGAACTCACAACCACCGCTCTTTCCTGCGGAGTCTTGATCGTCTCATTGCCCGCATGATCCAGCGCCTTCAGATAGAGCCAGTATGATCCGTCCTCATCAATATCCTCATAGGTAGACCGGGTTACGGTTGAACCGGTGTAGGTCGTATCCGCCCACTTGTCGCTCGCCGGAGAATCCCCGTCCTTCACCCATTGGTACTCTACACTTTTGACACCGCTGTGCGGGTCCTTCACAAGAGCTTGTACAGTGGCGATATCCTCTGCCGCCAAGGTAATGGCAGGCCCCTGGTTGTCCAGCTTCAGCACGCCAACTTCGTGCTTCCAGTTAGAGTCGTCATTCTTGAAATCCTCAAGCGGCCAGACACTCTTATCGCCGTATTGTCCAACAGCCGCCAGAGCCTGATTGTCGGCATAGAAGATTTTATCTGTCTCTGATCCCGGTGCCTCTGCTTTCCAAGCTTTATACTGTTCCTCATGGGTTTTCTTGTAGACGTCTTTCTTCTCATGCTGCATCAATTCTCTGGCAGAATCCCAAGACATATCGGCAGTCCATGTATGCAGATACCACTCGCCGCTGTTCCCTTCCTCGAAGGCTTCCGCCGGAGGAGCGAGCAGGTTCGTCTTGTTATTCACTACCGACAGCTCTACATTCTCGAATTCTCCCGGATACAGCTCTTCCGACGGCTGCTTGGCGGAGAGTGCGTAACGCTTAAGCGCTGCATAATGATCTCCGGCTACACCAGCGAATGGATCAGCCTTATCCTGGCTCCACCAGTAGTACACCAGACCTACCGAAGGTGAGGCTTCCGCACTCAGATTGGAAGGGCGGTAGATCCCGCGGCTCGGCCGCTCTGTTCCACGGTCAGCTACAGTAGGATCAAGATGCGGTACTTTAATGGAAGGATCGTTGGCGTCGATGGTCACCTTACCTTTTTTGGCATAGGTTGTATCCGTCGCACCGCCTGTCTCGAACCGGTAACCGATCACCGGCTCCGTGTTGTCGATGAACAGGTTCGCCCAGTCAATCTTGGAGTTGGCGAGTGAGAAGTCGCCGCCTTCAATATTAGGAAACTTCTCTTCATGGATTCCATCGAAGTTCGCAGGCTGAATCAGCAAGTTACCTGCGTAATCCTGGATAACATCGGTATCCATCTGGATCGGCTCACTGCCGCCCTTCGCATCATTGGATATGGCTACGGCCTTGAGCAGCGGAGTTTCCACAGTCAGCCCGTCAGGCACGGTCATGCGGAACGTCCAATTCGGTGTATTTCTGCCTATAACATAATAGGCTTTCATTCCGTTATTGAAGAGGATGAAGGTCTTCTTCTCCTCCCAGCCGGTTTTGGCAATCGCTTCTTCCGTCATCTGCAGGGTGAAGTCGATGACATCTCCCTTATTCAGCGTAACTCCGGTCAGAATCTCCGGCTGAATGCCGTTCGCGGTCTTGGAATACTTCGGACGCACAGCATCGACAATGATGCGGTATCCGCCCCGGTCGAAGTCAAACGGGTTCCCGGCTTTGCGCTCCACCCAGGAATTGCTGCCGCTGCTCGGCACAGCGTTGAGATTGAAAACCGCTTTATTGCCCGCTGCATCACTGAGCACGGCTTCTTTCAATTTATTCTCCAGCGACAGATCCATCTGCGCACCGCCAGTGGTTCCCCCGGTGATTAAGGGTCTCAGCGGAAGGTTGCTGCTGTTATGGAAAGGAACTCCCGTATATCTGTAGGCTATTTTTTTCTGGTATGAATTCAGATTGTTCTCATTAAAGGATATATTCTGCAGATACTGCTGCTGTCCGGCCGCCGGAAGTCCGGTGTCCGGATCATTAATGAACAGCTTGTGCCGCAGGAAATAATCAGAATTTGCCTTCACCACCGTGCTCGGTCTGACCGGCTCGCTGAAGTTGTAGCTGAGGGTGATGTTCTCATCTCTTTTGACATACAGCTCTTTCTGGTTAATATTCTCGTTGAGCCGTTCTGCACCATTGCCGGTGAAGGTATAGTTATCTATGACCGGACGTTTGAGATCCTGGAACTTGAGGTAAAATCCGCGTACACCGGCTGCTTCACCGTCGTCATCGCCTTCACCCCAGACCTTAATGGTAATAACAGAATTCGGTTTGATGAGGGCCTTGGCCGACTTGTTATACCGCTGGCTGCTGCCGGTTCGTTCATTAATAATATTTTTTCCGTCAATGTTTACTGTAATGGACGAATGACGGGTCCATAAGAACCCGGAGTGACGCCGCAGCACGGCGAATCCTGTAAGCATCTCCGCATGTCCGCTCTCCGCCATATTCTTTAGAATGGTATTGTCGGCTACTTTCACCTGAAATTCAACCGTTGCTTCATTATCATCGACACCGGCAAAGATATCTCCCTTAGCCCAGTCATACTTGGCATCTTTATCTTTCTCTGTCTGCTTGAAGCCTTCCACCTCGGTATAAAAGTTGAGGAATGTATTGTCCGCAGGGTAGCTTAGGTTCCCAACATGTTGTCCGTTTGGAAACGTGACCTCATAATCATCACCCGCAGCCTGTGCCAGTCCGCTAAAGGAACTGGGTATTAACGATAGCAACATACTAAGAATTAAGCTTAGCGAGGTATATCTCTTCAATCTCCTGCTCATTAACAATTGGTGCTCCCCCTTATTCGTTCATCATTTCCTGTCCGGCATGCAGCAAGCTTCGCTGTAGTCTAAGATTCACTCCCTATGCTTCCGCATTCTCCTTTCGCCCTGCCCTCCCGTGGACAAAAAATACTAGTTATAAACTACCTATTTTTTCATATCTGCGTTTATTCTATCAGGCAGCTCTAAACAAACTCTTAACAAATCTCGACAAAAGCTGCGTCAAACGCCCCAAAACAGGGTTAATATACTCGGAAAACGAAAAAAGTCCTGAATTTTTAAGAGAAAATATCTGAAAACACAAAAAAAACGCACTGAGAACGGCTCAGTTGCGGTTTATTGGTGTGGATTAGTTATTTTGCTATCTATTATTCTTCAGCAAGTCAACCATGTTGCGATAATGAATTTCACTCAGATGGTCGATAAAGTCATCCATCTTATAATTCTCTCGTTCAACAATCCATAGACAAATCACACCTACCAATCCCGATATCATGTACTCGAGACCAATTTTCAGCTTTTCATTGTGGTGATAATCACCGATTCCGGCGAAGATAAACGTTTTAAAAGCGTCTTTTAAGTAGATGGGGAAGTTTGGGTGAATGTTTTGAGTGAGCATGGTTTTAAAGAATATCATGTTTGCATCGATATTGTCGAAAATCGTTTTTAACATCGTACCGAACATATCCTTGTTCATCTCATGGATCGAGCTCACCTCCAGGCTCAAGCAAGCATTCAAATTCTGTACGCTCTCCTGAAATAACTTGTCCATGAATTCAGGTTTATCTACATAGTGTAAATAAAATGTGTTTCGATTTATCATCGCTTCGTCGGCAATGTCTTGTACAGTAATTCGTTCGTAGCCTTTGGTTTGCACTAGTCTCAAGAAGGCTTCCTTAATCGCTTTTCGCGTTTTAAGAATACGCAGATCCACCTTATCCTTACTCAATAATAAGCCACTCCTTCATAAATAATAGTCAAATTTATATAAAATGATGTTTAAATGTCATGTCGCATTATATCGACCATTGAGCATTATAATTGTATATTTTACTATTATAGTTGTCAATTACACTCACGTATTCATAAAAGGAGAATCAGATATGAAAACACTAGCGATCATTGGTGCAGGTAAGGGATTAGGAATGTCTATTGCGAAGAGCTTTGGAAAAAATGACTTCCAAGTGGCATTAGTCGCAAGAAACGCCGCAAAGCTGCAAGAAATGGTGAATGACTTGAAAGCGGAGGGTATTAAGGCCTCTTATTTCATAGCGGATATTTTCAGTAAAGAACAAATTGAACAGGCGATCAGTAACATTAAAGCACAATATGGCCATATTGATGTGCTGGAATTCAGTCCTACAGCAGGCAACTATCCTCCCACCTCTGTATTGGAGTTAACCGTAGAGAATGTAAGGGACGCATTTGAGGCCTATGTGGTCAGTGCCGTCCAAGTTGTCAATGCTGTTCTCCCCGATATGCTCGCTAAGAAAGAGGGTTCCATACTTTTTACCACAGGATTATCTGCCATGTACCCCGTCCCAATGATGGGGAATATCGGTATTGCTCTTTCAGGACTGCGCAATTATGTAGCTAATCTCCATACTTCATTGGCTGCTCAAGGCATTTTTGTTGGTCACCGTTCTTTAGGCTTGTTGATTAAGGAGTCGGGTACTGGCGCAATCAATGATCCGGATGTGATTGGCGACATGTGGTATCAAGCCTATATGGACAAAACCGTATGGGAGGAAGAATATCCCCAGGGTGTAACCCCCGAAACCATTGTATTTTAACATTCTGTGATGGATTTGGCCTCATTGCAGGAAGGTGGATCAAAAAAGCAGCTCCAGGATAAACCCCTGGTGCTGCTTTTTCACTCTAACTATTTATTTCCCCACTGCAGTCCGGTTAATTACCGCGCTGACCCGGGTCAAAATCTCCGACATGGAAGCCGGGTCCTTCACATCATACTCATCAATATTCAGCCGCAGCACCGGGCAGGCGCTGAATTCGTTGATCCACTGGGAATAGCGGCCGTGCATATGCTCCCAGTAGGAGACGTCGGTCTGAATCTCCATCTCGCGTCCGCGCTCATTGATGCGGGTCAGGATCGAAGGCAGGCTGCCTTCAATATAGATTAGCACATCGGGATGCGGGAAGTATGGCGTCATCACCATGGCCTCATAGAGGCTGGTGTAAGTGGCATAATCGGTCGGGGACATGGTGCCTTGGTCGGCGTGCATTTTGGCGAAAATCCCGGTGTCTTCATAAATCGAACGGTCCTGCACGAAACCGCCGCCCAGCTCGAACATCTTCTTCTGCTCCTTGAAGCGCTCCGCCAGGAAATAGATCTGCAGGTGGAAGCTCCACCGCTCGAAGTCGTGATAGAACTTCTCCAGGTACGGGTTATGATCTACCTGCTCCAGTGAGGTCTGGAAGCCCAGGCGCCCCGCCAGTGCTGCGGTCAGTGTCGATTTGCCGACGCCGACCGTACCGGCTACCGTAATAATGGCGTGATCCGGGATGTTATATGTGTTCATTTCATAAGCTCCTTTACTTGTTCCGCGATGGCGGTGAAATCTTCCGGGTTCTCCACGAAATCCACCTGATTTCCGTCGATCGTGACGATTACGGTGGACGGTTCGCGGAGGGCCAGTGATGCCATCGCATCGTCGTAATCCTCAATTAACTGCTGGAGGTAGGCAGGGGCAATGATCTCTTCGAAGGTACGCGCACGCTTGGCAATCCGGGCCAGCAGCGTATCCAGATCCGCTCGGATATACAGAATAATGTTCGGCTTGGGGAAATCATCGGTCAGAATATGATAGATCTCACGGTATTTGTCCCGTTTCGATCCCTTCAGCGTCCGTTCCCCGAAGATCAGATTCTTATAGATATGATAATCCGAAATGACCGGCTTCCCTTGATCTATGTACTGCACAGTCGTGTCTTCCAGCTGCTTGAACCGGTTGCAGAGAAAGAACATCTCAAGCTGGAAGCTCCAGTCGTCCATATTCTGATAGAACTTGTCCAGAAACGGATTCTCGTCGACAATTTCTTTAATGACCGGAAGCTGCAATTCGGTGGAGAGCATCGTGGCGAGGGTGGTTTTACCGGCTCCAATCGGGCCTTCCACGGCTATAAAAGGTGCATGTTTCATTAACGCTAATTTCCTCCTCAAGTACGGACAATTCCAAAAACAGACTAAATTATTGTACCACAGGAGCGCCGCCAGCAACGGTTAATTTTCAAAGAAACTTTTCGCACCTATGCAGCGTCTATATTCAAGGTAATATATTCATTTATTTACCTAATTCAGTAATTTCCTAAAGAGAGTAGAGGATATCTTGATGAAAAAAAGAAATTTGCTTGTGAGCATGGTGATGGGTTTGACGGCGTGTCTGACTGTTGGGACTCCCGAGGCTGCAACAGCAGCAGCTAGTGGTGGTGGCTCCGGCATCGCTTCCTACGGACCCGATTATCTGATCAAGGATGACGGTTCCCTGTGGGTCTGGGGTGAGACAAAGTCCGTACCTACGCAGGTACACGGACTAAGTGATGTACAGTCTTCTTTCCCGCTATATTACAGCGCAATGGTAACCACCAAGGATGGCTCGGTCTGGAAGTGGGAGAGCAACGCCCGGACGATGGCCATCGAAGTTACGCCAGTGCCGGAATTGAAGAATATAACCAGTTTCCAAAGAGTATACCCGCGTCATTTAGCAGTCACCGGAGAGGGTACGGTATATACTTCAGTTACGTCAACTGACGATAATACGACCCCACCGTTTGCGCCTGTTCCGGGCCTGGATCACGTTGCAGCTATCTCTCAATATTATGAGAGCAACAAGCTTAACGATAAGGTTAGCAGCTGGGATCGTTATCTGTTCCTGAAGACAGACGGGACGGTCTGGACCAGCATTGACGAACTTGCCACTTTTACACCCGTACCCAATCTGAAGGATATTGTGCAGCTCGAACAGAATTATGCGCTCAGCAAGGATGGCAGCGTCTGGACCTGGCCGGACCAGGATAGTTATTTACCTGAAACCTATAGTGACCCGGCGCAGATAACTGCAACCCCTTTTTCCGGCTTAAAAGATATTCAGGCGCTGTACAACAATGGCCGCAGCCGGCTCGCGATTGACAAGCAATCCCGTCTATGGTTCTGGGGCTCCACGGTCACCGGATATTCGGATGGAACCACATATCAGGATGAACCCGTTCCGGTAGTCTTCTCAGGAATCAGCAAGGTGACCGATGCCTACATTGTTGAACAATCTATTGTCGCCCTGACCTCAGACGGCAAAGTCTATGCAGCTTCGATTGCTGCAGAGCTTATGTCGCCGAATGCAAAGTTCACCTTACTTGCTTCCGATATTCAGTCGATAAAAGGCGGCGGAAGACATGTCATTATGCAGAAAAACGATGGCACGCTCTGGGGCTGGGGCGTGAACAAGAATGCTCAACTAGGGTACGGTACTTATGAATTCAGCTATAAGCAGCCTGTCCCGATGCAGAAGCCGATCTCCGTTACCCTGAATAGCGAATCCATCGCCTTCACGAACGGAGTAATTACCCGTAACGGACAGAATTTCATTCCGCTACGTTCGCTGTTCAGCAAGATGGGCGCTACTGTCGGTTATTCCATGGACAAAGTAGTAACGATCACCGGTACCGCTGCCGATAAAACTCCGCTATCCATCATCATCAATACCGTGAACGGAGCCACCACCGTCAATGGCAAAAGTGTCACTCTGGCCACGCCGCCGTTTGTAGTTAATGGCACCGTCTACCTGCCGCTGCGCTTCATCAGCGAACAGCTTGGGGCGAAGGTTGACTGGCTGCCGCAGGAGAGCAGAATTGCGATTAGTATGAAGTAAGGGGATTCTCTCCTGTCACAAGAATATTAGCGGACTATTCTCAAATGGAGAATGGTCTTTTTTTAATCTAAAATTCGCCTTTTGAGATATTTTGAAACCTTCAATCGTGTTGTTTATAGGAGGCGAAATAATGAAATCCAGCTCTTTGTTAGACACAGATAAAGAATTCGCTGAACTCTATCAACGACATGCAGATATGGTCTACCGGCTTTGCTATATATATTTAAAAAATCCTGTTGATGTTGAAGACGCTGTTCAATCTGTATTTCTCAAACTAATTAACACTCCAATGGTCTTTAACGACCACGAGCATGAAAAAGCGTGGTTGACAGTAACCACTAGGAATTACTGCAAAGATATCCTTAAACATTGGTGGAGAACCCGCCGTGTGGCATTGGAACCTTTGCCGGAGATTGTCATTTGGAATGGTATTGAGCCTTCGGGTAAAGTTGTTTCAAAACTTCTTTCACTCCCCGAAAAATACAAAACCGTTTTGTATCTATATTATTTAGAGGAATACACAGTAAAGGAAATCGCTGAAATGTTAGGTCGCAAAGAAAGCACGGTCCAAACACAATTATTTAGAGGCCGCAAACGACTTAAGATGGATTTGGGAGGGAATTATATTGAAGATTAAAAATATCCGTAAGGTTTTTGAAGCTTTGACTCCAACAAATGATCAAAAAGAAAAAATCTTTCAAAATCTTTTAACAAGTAGCCAGATCGAATATAGAAGTCAAAGAAAAACTTCTCCTATAAAACTTAGAAGATATACTATAATTGCTGCTGTACTGATGGTTGGTTTAACCACTACAGCTTTTGCAGCAGTATATACAGGACTTGATGAAGCACTGATTCAATTTCTTAAACCATCCAATAAGAATCAGGTTGTACATATGTCCAATGGCGTTTATACAATAAATAAAACAATTAAAAATAAGCAGGGGTCTGTTGCCATTAAGCAGGTGATCGGTGACAGCAATCTAACTTACATTTTAATGGACTTTACCGCTCCTAAAGGCACTATTTTGAATGCAGCCCGCTATCGTTTTCATGCCCTTATCAACTCTAATCAAAGCTCGTACAGTACAGGATACGAGGTACTCGATGATGGGAATCCTTATGACAACAAAATTAGCTTGGTTATGAATATAATGACCGATAATTCCTTAGCTGGTCAAACTGTTGATATTACTTTTAGAGATTTAGAAGCTGCTGATCCGTTTCCCGGTATTTTTGATACCGTAGTATCTGGTTCCTGGGAAACCTCACTTAAGCTTGATTTCAAAGAGTATTCTACCCTTCATCAGATTAATCAGGCCATTTCACTGTATGGTTATAAGGCAATCTTAAAGACGATCTCTGTCTCGCCAATTTCCATCACCTTGAAAATTGAGAGCGATTCATTAAAAGAGATTAATAAATTCGCCTTCAAATTAGAAGAAATTGGTCCAAATATATATTTGGATGACTTACCTATCACAATTAACTTTAAGGACGGCACTTCAGAGACAACCCGCATTTTTACCGGAATGTCTGCAAGTCATTATGTGAGCAACCAGCTGATTACACTAAAAACGTTTGATAATGTTATAAATGATAAAGAAATCGAGTCTTTCGTATTCTTTGGTAAAAAGATTCCGATAAACACGGTTCCGCGCTGATTGTTAGTCCGGTTTAAATTGTGCACAAAAACGCCCCCTCGGCCAATGCTGAAGGGGCGCTTTTATTTTGCATCTATATATTCATTCGCAGCTATTCGTTAAGACAACCGGCCGCTGAAGTCACTGTATTCGAACTCGCGGATCACCTTGAGTCCTTCTGCTTCATTATAAGAAGCGATGGCCGGGAGGTTGACGCCGTTGAACATGTGGTTCTTCACCATGGAGTAATGCGCCATGTCGGTGAAGATCAGCTTGTCGCCGTATTTCAGCGGCTCCGGGAAGGAATAATCGCCGATAACATCCCCCGCCAGGCAGGTCATGCCGCCGAGCCGGTAGGTGTGGGCGAATTCGCCCGGTTCTCCGGCACCGATAATGCCCGGACGGTAAGGCATCGCCAGCACATCCGGCATATGGCATTCCGCCGAAGTATCGAGAATCGCGATATCCATGCCGTTATGCATCGTATCCAGTACCGTGGCTACCAGATAACCGGTATTGAGCGCAACCGCTTCTCCCGGCTCCAGGTAGATCTCCACATTGTACGTCTGCTTCATGTGCAGAATGCACTTGATCAAGGTGTGGAGATCATAGTCAGGACGGGTAATATGATGCCCGCCGCCGAAGTTCAGCCATTTCATACCGTGCAGGTACTGGCCGAACTTCTCCTCTACGACCTTAAGCGTACGCTCCAGCGTATCCGAGTTCTGTTCGCACATGGTATGGAAATGCAGGCCGTCAATACCGTCCAGCTCGTCCGGCCGGAAGTTCGGCAGGGTTACGCCCATGCGGGAGTAATTGTAGCAAGGATCATACAGCGGCACTTCAATCTCGGAATACTCTGGATTGACGCGGATGCCGCAGCTAATCTGCTTCGGTGCGTTCTGCACGCGCTGCTTGAACCGGTTCCACTGGTCGAACGAGTTGAACACCATATGATCGCTGTAGCGAAGCAGCTCATCGAACTCGCGGTCCACATAAGCCGGAGCATAGACATGGACCTCTTTACCCATCTCCTCGAAGCCCAGCCTGGCTTCGAACAGGGAGCTGGAGGTTACGCCATGCAGATATTTGCCTACCAGCGGGTACATGGCGTGCATGGAGAAGCCTTTTTGCGCAAGCAGAATCTTGGCTCCGCTCTTCTCCTGCACATAATTCAGGGTCTCCAGGTTCTTCGTCAGCAGCCGTTCATCCACCAGATACGCAGGGGACGGAAGATTGCTGATATCAATATCGATGTCCTTGTTCTTCATAGTCATGCGCCTTAATCCAGCAGCGTCGGCGAGAAATCTTCTTGCCAAGGCAGGCCGTGTTTGTTCAGAGCATCCATGAATGGATCCGGGTCGAACTCTTCGATATTGTGTACACCCGGCTTGTTCCAGATGCCTTTGATAATCATCATCGCCCCAATCATGGCAGGAACGCCAGTAGTGTAGGAAATGGCCTGGGAGCCAACCTCTCTATAGCACTCTTCATGATCGCAGACATTGTAGACATAATAGGTTTTGGGCTGGCCGTCTTTGGTGCCCTGAATGATACAGCCGATATTGGTTTTACCTTTGGTTCTTGGTCCCAGGGAAGCCGGGTCAGGCAGAATGGCCTTCAGGAACTGCAAAGGAATAATCTCTTTACCTTCATAATTAATGGGCTCAATAGAAGTCATGCCGACATTCTCAAGCACCTTCAGGTGGGTCAGATAGTTCTGCGAGAAGGTCATCCAGAAGCGGATCTTCTTCACACCAGGAATGTTAACTGCCAAGGATTCTAACTCTTCATGGTACAAAAGGTAAATATCCTTCGGGCCGATCTCCGGGAGATCGTATACTTTCTTCTCAGACAGCGGAGCTGTCTCAATCCACTCGCCATTCTCGAAGTAACGTCCGTTCGCAGTAATCTCGCGGATATTAATCTCAGGATTGAAGTTGGTGGCGAACGGATAACCATGGTCGCCCGCGTTCGCATCTACAATATCAATCGTATGAATCTCGTCAAAATAATGCTTCTGCGCATAAGCCGTGAACACACCGGTTACGCCAGGGTCAAAGCCGCTGCCGAGCAGCGCTGTAATTCCGGCCTTCTCGAATCTTTCCTTGTAAGCCCATTGCCAGGAATATTCGAACTTCGCCGTATCCTGCGGTTCATAGTTCGCTGTATCCACATAGTGCACTCCGGTAGCCAGGCAGGCATCCATGATCGTCAGATCCTGGTAAGGAAGAGCCACATTAATCACGACATCCGGCTGGAAGCTCTTGATCAGTTCAATAACCTCTTCCGTGTTGTCAGCATCCAGCTTGGCCGTAGAAATCTTAGTCAGGCCCCCGTCCAGCTTCTCTTTGAGCGCATCGCACTTCGACACCGTACGGCTGGCAATGCAGATCTCTTCGAATACATCCGGGTTCTGGCAGCATTTATGAACAACAACGCTCGCTACACCGCCAGCGCCAATAATTAACGCTTTTCCCAAATTAATAACCCCCTAATTATGCTTAAGTTATTAGTTATTAGCCTTGCACTCTGGAACAGGCTACATCCTATGAAAAATCAACAACGCTGATTATACAGAAACTTTCTCAATAAATCAATAAAATCCGACAAAAACTGTGATCTTCCGTGTAAAATCTGCAGTTTTCTACATTAATACTCTGTAATTCACTTCATTGCACTGAAATCCTTCATTTTCCTTCGCTTTTAAGCTTAATAAATTGAAAATCAGCTTAGGGTCCCGTCCACATGTCAGTCCATCAGGCCAACCGGATAATTATATCACAACGGCGGTGTTGTTCAACTTTTTTATTTCAAATTTAAGCAAGGCCAGCCGGACAAAAGTGCAGATGAGTCACATTATAATAACTTACCCGTTTTTCGCTGCCGTTAACTGATAACTGTAAAGGTCGCCCAATGTTAACTAATCTGATCCGGTCCGGTCCATCCGTTTATTATGCGTAACCCTCACTATCTCATACCTCTGTCGTGCCTAGCCATTGCGGGATTAGCGGGACCTCATCGCAGACGGTGGCTGTCCGCTGAGCTGCTTGAAGGCTTTGCTGAAATGAAACTCATCGCTGTATCCGCAGGCGGCAGCAATCTCCTTCAGGGTTAGCCTGGTATACAGCAGTTGCTTCTTCGCATGTTCATAGCGGATTTCACTTAAATACCCTTTGGGACTCTTGTGCAGATATTGCTGAAAAAGACTGCGCACATACGAGGAGGATATGCCGTAGCGCACCGCCAGCTCATGGATCTGCAAGGGTTCACTGTAGCGCCGCTCCAGCTCCTCCTTAATCCGTAAGAACAGTTCATAGCCCTGCCCCCGGTCAGGATTACCGCTATCCTTAGCCTGAAATAATTCGTACAAAAGCTCATAGAGCAGCGCCTGAGTCTTAAGCTGGCTTCCGGGATTACCTGGAACAAAATCGCCGGCAATCTGGCGGAACAGCTGACTCAGCTGTCTGCCTGGCTCCCTCCCCGGCTTCAGGTGGAACGGCAAGGGCAGTGCATGAAGCGGCTCCACCCTCCCCTGATTATCCGCTGAAGGAGACAACGTATAAAGCGACAGCAGGATCATGGTGATCCTCAGGGGCTTCCCGCCTCCGCTGCTCATCTCCATGGACAGGCCCGGCCGCAGATAGAACAGCATGTCCTGCGACACCGGATGATCTTCTGTGTCTGTCCGGAACACTCCCTCTCCCTCCTGAATCCAGTACAGGCTGTGTACCTGTATATTCTGACGGATATCCTTCCAGTGCGGGAAGGTGGTCTTGTCATGAATCCAGTGGATATCCATCACCAAATTCTGTGGAATCTCCTCCATGTATAGCTCCTCCGTTTCTCGGCTTGCCATTTACCTGAGATGGGATCAATCAGGAATGGGATCAACCAGAGATTAATACTGAAGCGTTTTTGACATTCCGATTCTGTTCATTATACCATGCCACTCCCTTGCATTCATTGCTACACTTAGGACATTAACGGCTGGAATGATGAAGGAGAGATACCAGATGACTGAAACCTTGTCCACTCAAGCACAAGCCCTGGATTACATGCCTTGGATTGGCCTGTCCGAGCAAGAACGGCTTCAGCAGGACCGCCACCAGCAGCAGCTTGCTGCGGATTATCCCTGCACCTTCGGAGAAGCCTGCTTCGTCTCGCCGCAAGCCATCGTGCTGCCGGATCAGCTGGCGCTCGGCGACCGGAGCTACATTGCCGGAGGTGCGATTGTCCGCAGTACACGCCTGGTCATAGGCAGCGACTGCTCCATTAACAGCTATAGCATATTGTCAGGCGATATTACCATGGGAAATGGCGTGCGGATCGCTTCCCATGCAAGTCTATATGGCTTCAATCACGGCTATGCTCTGACGGATGTTCCTGTCTTCCGTCAGCCTTTGACAGTCAAGGGCATTGTCATTGGAGATGATGTGTGGATCGGGGCTAATGCTGTGATTCTTGACGGAGTGCGGATCGGGTCGCACAGCATTGTTGCGGCGGGGGCGGTAGTAACCCGCGATGTACCTGCGTACAGCATTGTAGGCGGCAATCCGGCCAAGCTGATCCGCAGCCGGCTGGCCGGGGAGGCAGCTGCAACGGCTGAGGCCACCAAGGACAAGGAGGAATCAGTGATGAAGATGAAGGATGGAATGGGAATTGAGGAGGCTAATTTGGGGGGAGAATCTGGGCAGAGGGAGGAAAGAAGTAAGGGGCTGGGGAAAAACGGTGAGCGGTTGGAGACAGGCGTTGAACTGTTCGGCGAGGGCGTTGAGCCAGCGGGAGATAACGCAGGGCCGGGTGATGGAGTTGCCCCCTCTTTTAGGACACTTTATGGACTGTTGGCAGACTTCAGCAAGCAGGTGCAGGAGCAGCTAACTCCCCTGCTGGAGTTCTACTCCGAAACGTTAGAGGGAGAGAAGCTATTCCGGGACCGGCCGGGATATAAGCGGACAGTCCGGGCTTACTGCGATGCGGTGGAGATTGCGGCGATGTTCGGCAGCCTGCCGCCTGGCTGGACGAAGGAGGAGCTGATCGCCACATTACAGCAGTTCCAGGATAGCCGGACCGGATTATTGCCCGACCCGTGGTCGCCGCCGGGACCGGAGGATCAGCCGGAGCGATTAGCTGATCATCTCTCGCGTTATCATCTTCTTGCTGTAGGCTACGCACTGGAGGTGTTAGGTTCTGCTCTGCCCTACCCCGTTGCCGTGGCCGAGAATCTGGATACCGTGACACTGTACCAGCAGCTTAATAGTCTGCCATGGGCGGACAATTCCTGGGGCGCTGGCGACTGGATCGATTGCTATGCTACCAGCCTGTATCACAATCTGAAGTCCTTCGGCTCCGGCAAGCGCCCGGATGATCTGTTCGGCTGGCTGGCGACGCATTGCCGCCGGGACTCCGGGCTGTGGGGTCTGCCTACTGCGAAGGAGGGGTGGCTGCAGCCGGTGAACGGCTTTTACCGGCTTACCCGCGCTACCTACGCCCAGTTCGGTCTGCCCCTGCCGTACCCGGAGCGCAGCATTGATACCGTGCTGGCTCACAGCCGGGACCGCCGCTTCTTCCGCCTGGACGCGCTCAATGCCTGCAACGTGCTGGATGTCGTCCACCCGCTCTGGCTCTGCCAGAAGCAGAGTGATTACCGGCAGGCGGAGATCCGCGCTTGGGCGGAGAAGCTGCTCGGCGAAGTGCTGCCCTTCTGGGTTCCCGGGTGCGGCTTCGCCTTCCAGCTGTCCCGGCAGCAGGAGACCGGCCTGCAGGGCACGGAGATGTGGCTAAGCATTATCTATCTGCTGGCGGACTTGTGCGGGTTAAGCTCAGCCCTGGTCTACTCCCCGAAGGGAGTGCACCGCCTGGAGCCTGCCTTCTCGTTATCCGTGGAGTAATGCTGCTAAATAAACCTATTTTACAAACAGAAACGGTACCGTCGCTTTAAAGGACAGTACCGTTTTTTAGATCTATAAGCGCATCATTCCCGCTCCCCAATCACTTTCGGCGATTTCAGGGGCACTTTTGCTCCTCATTCGCGCCCCCCAGTCACTTTCGGCGATTTCAGGGGCACTTTTGCTCCTCATTCGCGCTTTTTACTATTGCCCGAAGCCGACGCGCGGACGCTCGCGTTCCTTGGTCTGCACTTCTACCGCCCGGATCGAGGTAATGGGAATGTAGAGGGTCTGATACTCCGTACTGTATTTCACGAACCGATCATCCAGTTCCTCCAGTACGCCTCCCCTAACACTTGTACCATCCAAAAAATGAATATGAACTTCCTGTCCCTTCAGCGCTTCCAGCATGCTCTTCCTCTCCTTCGTCTCACAAATGGGTGATGATGGTGTCAATAATTCCGTATTCCAGTGCCTCCTCAGCCGACATGAAATAATCCCGGTCCATATCCTTCTCCACCTTCTCCGGCGGCTGGCCGGTCCGCTGCGCGGTGATGCCGACAATTTTCTTACGGATCTGAAGAATACGTCTGGCGCTGATGGCAATATCGCTCGCCTGCCCCTGCGCTCCGCCATGCGGCTGATGGATCATAATCTCGCTGTTCGGCAGGGCCGACCGTTTGCCGGTAGCGCCTGACAACAGCAGTAGAGAAGCGAACGAAGCAGCAAAACCGGTGCAGATTGTGTTGACTTGAGGTTTAATTACCTGCATCGTATCATAAATACCGAAGCCTGCGGTAGTCGAACCTCCGGGGCTGTTAATGAACATCTGAATATCCTTCTCCGGCTCATCCGCCGCGAGGAACAGCAACTGCGCGATAATGCTATTGGCCAGCCCGTCATCGATTGCCGCACCTACGAATACAATCCGGTCCTTCAGCAGCCGGGAATAGATGTCGTAGGACCGCTCTCCTCTAGCCGTCTGTTCAATCACATAGGGTATTACACTCATTCTGGTGTGCCTCCTCTGATCTGTCTTAGTGTGGATACCCTGTAAACGGTCAGCCTGCCCGAAAAGATACGGAAGACGCAGCATGTGCGGAAATAGCGGGAGTGCGTATCTTTTACATTGTGCCGTTCGTTTATATAATAGAAGCAACACAATCCATCGAAGGAGAGGGCTACTATGACGACGCTTGAACATCACCGGACACCGGATACGATAGCTATGGAGACAAGACATCTGGAGGAGCTGGGAAAAACGCTGCAGCGCTACTGCCTGTCGCTCACCCGCTCCCGCTTCGACGCCGACGATCTGGCGCAGGAGACCTGGGCCAAAGCGCTCGGCTACCGCAAGTTCACCATCAGCCCCAATCCCGAAGCCCTGCTGCTGCGGATTGCCAAGAATACCTGGATTGACGCCTCCCGCCGCCAGGGGTCGCTCATCCGTGCCATGGAAAGGTCTGGAGTGTCATCCGATCCAGCTTCTGCGGCGGCAGCCCTAGAGGAGCTGACCGAGACGGATCTGACCTTTCAGGCGCTGCTCGCCCATCTCTCGCCGCCGCAGCGGACCGCCTGGGTCCTCCGCGATGTGCTGGGGTATTCAGCCGCCGAGTCCGCCGGACTCTTGGCAACCACGGAAGGCGCGGTAAAAGCGGCGCTTCACCGTGCACGCCAGGCCTTGAGCAAGGTCCGGGAGGAGCTGATCCAACATGAAGGCCCCGCGCTTCCGCAGGATGCCGATTACCGGGGGTATTTGCGGGCTCTAGCTGAGGCTTATGAGCAAGGGCGGATTCCAGTATTGCTGGAGCTGCTCCGCCAGGAGAACGCCGGGGTGGTGACCGCTGCTGTAAGCACGTTTACGGTTCAGTCCGTGTATACCATGTATACAGACAACGCGAGATACGCCTATACCTATGGAGCGCCTGCATACGGTGAGCTTCGGATGGCTGCATAATACGGATGAATGGAGCAGTAGCTCTGACTATAACTTAGGAGAGGTGATCCCATGAAGAAGGTGCTTGTGCTTGGAGGGACGAGATTTTTCGGCAAAAGGCTGGTGGAGCTGCTGCTCCAGGACCCGAACAGCGAGGTCACCATTCTGACCCGGGGCCTAACAGAGGATTCCTTCGGTGAGCGTGTCACCCGGCTGGCCGCGGACCGGACGGATGAAGCGGCGCTTGAGCAGGCTGTCGGGGACACTGTATGGGATATCGTCTACGATAACATTTGCTACACGCTGGATGAGGCAGCAGCAGCTGTGCGGATCTGGGCGGGGCGGGCCAAGCGGTATATCCTGACTTCCAGCTTATCCGTGTACGATCCGCAGCCGGAGGCGCTGGCTGAAACGGACTTCGATCCTTGGCATTATCCGCTGAAGTCTGGCGGGAAGACGGATATCAGTTACCAGGAAGGCAAAAGACAAGCCGAAGCCGTTCTGCTCCAGACAGCCGATTTCCCGGTGGCTGCGGTACGTTTTCCGATTGTGCTGGGCACGGATGATTATACGCGCCGGTTGCATTTTCACATCGAGCATGTTCTGGCGGGAAGGCCGGTTGGCATCCCTAGTCCGCAGGCGGAGATCTCGTTCATCCGTTCGGATGAAGCGGCTGATTTCCTGCATTGGCTGGGCCGGGAAGGCTCAGCCGTCACGGGACCGGTGAACGCCTGCTCGGATGGTACATTAACCATCGGCGGAGTGATCTCCATCATCGAGCAGATCACCAGAAGGACGGCTATCGTCCAGAGTGAGGCGGCGGAAGCGGACCAATCGCCTTTTGGCATCGGTGCATCCTGGTTCATGGATACGGCAAAAGCCCGCAGCGCGGGCTTCAGATTCCTGTCCTTATCAGAGTGGTTCCCGGAGCTGGTCTCTTCGCTGACCCATTCACTTCGCCAAGACCAGTAGCTCCTCCTCCAGCTCTTTGGAGATCTCTTTATCAGGTTCGTTAACAAGCGTACTCAGGCCGGGCGCAGGCTTATCTTGCACCGGTATTCCCGCAGGCAGGGGCTGGTGAATTCCGGCTTCTGCCCTTTTTGCTGTCTGTTCCGTCTGCTTCGTATGCATCTCCCGCTGTAGCTTGGGCTGGATTCCCCCGGCAGTCTCCGCTTCCTGCTGCTCTTCCGATTCCTGCACCATCCCGCGAACCGTTGTATCTGCATGTGCTGAACTTGCATTTGAATCTGAATCGGAATCTGGGTCTGGCTCTAGCTCAGACGCTGCTCCCAGCTCGGATCCGGCCTCAGCAGCCTCCGATATTTTGAACACATTGATTTCCCGGAACAGCCGCTGCGAGATTTCATTAATCTCCCCGGCCTGCCTTGCAATGTCGCTGATGGCCTGATCCTGCTGGGTGCTGGAAGCGTTCACCTCCTGAACTCCGGCCGCCGTCTGCTCAGCTACAGCCGCAACAGAATGTACAGATTCGGCAAGCCGCGAATTGAGGACACGGGTCTGTTCCACCTTGTGGTGAATTTGCCCGATCTGTGTGCTGATGCCTGTAATCGATTCGTCGATAGCGGCGAAGGAAGCCAGGGTCTGTTCCACCTGATGGTCCTGCTGCTCCAGACGGTCCCGGGTCTCCATCATATGTCCTTGGAAATCCGCCATACCGGCCCCAAGCTCCTGAATAATCCTGCTGATATGCACCGAGGAGTCATTCGTCTGTACGGACAACTGCCGCACTTCATCGGCAATCACGGCGAAGCCTTTGCCTGCTGCCCCCGCCCTGGCAGCTTCAATCGCTGCGTTCAGTGAGAGAATATTCGTCTGCTTCGAGATTTCGGTGATCGAATGAATAATGCGTGAGATATCCTTGGACTGGTTCACCAGCTTGTCCAGCGCCCCGTAGACCTTGCTGATGGACTCCCGGGAATGCTGGGAGCTCTGGCGCAGCGCCGTAACGGTATCCGAGCCCTGCTGCCTGTTCCGGTTAGCGGCTTCACTCGTAGTCAGCATGACATCGGTATAGTCAGTAATCTCCTGAACCCCGGAGACCAGCTCCTCAAGGAGCTGGGTGCTCTGCTCCGACTGGCTGGCCTGCTGGTCTGCTCCAAGTGAAATCTCCTGTATGGTTCTGACAATATTCTGGTTAGTATGCGCTGTAACCGCCGAAGACCCCTGAAAAGATTGCGCGTAATCGGCAAGCGAACCCGCAGCAGACAACGTCTGCCGCAGCATCCCCTGTACCCTGCCCACCATATGGTCGAAATGATGGCTCAGCTGTCCCAGCTCATCATTGTACGGGGAGTTAATCTGCTGCCGCAGATCGCCCTCCGCGATCTGTCTGAGCGCCGCCTGCAGCTTGCGCACCGGTGACAGGAACGAGCGGATCAGCAGCCAGGCGAGCACCAGCAGGAACAGGGACACTGCGATTGCAGCGTACGTCACGATGGATACCGTATCATCCAGCAGGGCGAAGGAGACTCCCTGGGCCTGATCAGCATTGGCAGCAGCAGCGGTGTACAGCTCACCGTTAGTCTTCAGCATGTCCTGATTCAGCGCAAGCGCCTTCGTATGTATACCATCGATTTTCTCCAAAACACTTAGCGGGTCAAGGGTCTCGTCCGACATTGTTGTTACCAGTTCCTTCGTCAGAGCGCTGTATTCTGCGGCCTGGGCAGACAGCAGCTTATAGCTCGCAGAAGCAGGCGTACCCAGCTCAAAACTTACCTTGGCCAGCTCCGTGGACAGCTGCTGCTGCTTCTCCTTCAAGGGCTCTGCCTGCTCCAGGTCACTGGAATCCGCCAAGGAAGTCTCCGCACGGTTCAGCTCCTGCAGCTGCTGGGTGATGGTTGAGACCGTAATTCTATTCTCCATTTCGCTCTTCTGCCGTTCCATGGATCGCTCGACCTGCTTGATTTTATGTCCCTGGTACACAGCCACGCCCAGAAAAATAAGTGTAATCGCCGAGAAACTCAAGATCAGCTTCCATTTCATCGAAAAGTGCAGCCGGTTCCCCTTCAAAAGTATCATCCCTTCATATCAAGCTTCTCTTGGCAATAGGTATATTATGCTAATAACCTCATTGTAAAAGCCGGATATTAATTACTCTCTCAAGTTGTGTATGCGCAGCGTAAAGAATGTGTTGCGAAAGTGTTAACAACCGTGAAAATAGTCCCGCACCAGTGGAAATAGCTGAAGAATATATGACAGGCTGTTGTCACTTTTTATTGTATATAATGTGTAAGGAGATACAGTTATCGGAGAGAAAATAGGTTAAGTGTACGGAGGGATTGAATTAGAGAGCGGGTGAGCTTAGGGGATAAGTTAGAGGATAGGTTAGACGGTGAGTGAAATGGTAAGTGAAACGATAGGTTAAACAAGGAATACGTAAAGGACAGATCATTAAAGGGGGGGCTTACCAATGGGTAACGAAAATTGGGTGGCAGCCAAAACAAGAGAAGAACTGAGGCAGTGGCTGCTGGCGAACAGCACGGTAGAACCCTTTTGCCAAGTAGAGGTTAGCTTGAAGCCTCTCCCGGATACTCTGCTGTATCTGGATGCAGTTGAAGAAGCCTTGTGCTTCGGGTGGATTGATGGGGTGAAGAAGGTGAACCCTGGAGGGAAGCTGTTACAGCGGCTGTCTCCCCGGAGACGGCGGAGCTCATGGACCGAGCTTAATAAAGAGCGGGTCCGCCGCCTTGAGAAGCTGGGATTAATGCGCGGGGAGGGATGCAGAGTCCTGCCGGATATGGATATCCGTTCTTTTAAGATAGATCCGGGTATCCTACAAAAGCTCCAGGAGGATGCGCAGGTGTATGAGAATTTCCTGGCGTTTCCGGCGCTATATCAGCGGGTGCGGATCGACACCATTCAGAGCTATATCCGCCAGCCGGAGCTGTTCCAACGTAGATTGAACAAATTCATAGAGAACACCAGAGTTAACAAAATGTACGGCCAGTGGCATGACAACGGGCGTCTGCTGGAGGATTAGTTCGCTTGGAGTGTAGTTCTGGTGGATTATTAGTTCTGTTGGTGAGTTTGATTTCGGGCAAATTGTCCTGACAGGTGGGGGCATGTAGTTCCCGAATGGTTTGCGCAAACGGCAAGTGTGGGGATATGAGCTAGGTACATTGAAAGTAACTGGGGTTGCCGGAGGGCCAAACATTCACTGGAGTCATGGTCATCCCTTAACAGAAAAGCAAAAGTTAAATCTATATAGTTGGAAAAACGTATCTTATTCTAGGTCCTTTGGAGTGCTCGCGGAAATTAATTGGATTTATGACATTTATTTTCGTGCAAACTCCATCTATGGCTCTGATGCCAGCATATTAAGTGCTATTTTTCCAACTACGACTCGCTGTGGCCCCTTCCGCCCCTGAACAAGTGCCTAAAATCCAACTATCTCCTGAGAATGGGGCAGATGCAGACGGTGAGGCTGGTGCTGAGGCTAATGCAGATACATTTGTAGATGCTGATGCAGCTGCTGGTCCAGGCGCTGGCGCAGACGTTGACTCTAGTGCGGACATAGTGCGAGTGTAGGCGGAAAACCGAATACAATGTGCTGCGCAAAGGTAATCAGGGCGGATGTATGTTGAAAACCGAATACATTTCGCTGCGTGAAGGCGATCGGGGTGCATGTATACGGAAAACCGAATACATTTACTATTAATGTTACTGGCGTGGAGCAGACGTTGGCGCAATAGCCATACCCATGCCCATGCCCAGCCCATGCCGCACCCTCCGCCTGTAATCGCTCAACTTGAGCGATTCACTTCCAAATCATAACAGGCCCCCGTAACCGGGGGCCTGTGCTCACCGTACCGCCGCTCACTCACTCCCGCCGGTACACCCAGCCGCCGGCCTGGCACAGCGCCGTCAGCGCAAGCCCGCCGCCGCCCGGCCCGGTGCGGCGGATCAGCGCCAGATCCGCCGGCGCTCCGGCCGCCAGGCCCGCGGCCGCAGGCAGGGCCATGAAGCCTGCCGGATGCACGGACGCCATGTCCCAGGCGTCCGGCAGGCTGGCCAGGCCCGCGGCGCTAAGGCGCGCGATGTGGCACAGCAGCATCTGCGCCGAACCCGCCAGCAGCCCGGGCTCGCCGGCGAGATGCAGCCGGCCCGCCGGGGTCAGCACGACACGGCCGCCGACCGGCGTGTCGTAGCTGCCGGGCGGCAGCCCGGCGAGGGCAACGGCATCGCTGACCAGCAGCGCCCGCTGGCCCTTGACCTTCATCACCACCTTCAGCACCTCATCAGGGAGGTGGAAGCCGTCGGCGATCAATGTGCACCACAGCTCATCTGCGGCGAGCTGGGCCCACAGATAGTTCGGATGGCGCGGCAGCATAGCATGGGCGCCATTGCCCAGATGCGTGGACAGCCGCGCTCCGGCGGCAACCGCCCCGGCAATCTGCGCAGCATCCGCTGACGTATGCCCGATAGAGACCGTCACTCCCTGCCGTACGCAGTGGCGGATGAATTCCGCGCTCCCCTCCCACTCGGGGGCCAGCGTCACAATAGAGATTCGTCCGCCCGAAGCCTCCTGCCACTGGTCGAACAAGGCCGTATCCGGCGGACGGATATGCTCCAGCGCGTGTGCCCCGCGCGGCCCGTCCTCCGGCGAGAGGAACGGGCCTTCCAGATGGATGCCCTTAATCGTAGCAGCGCTGGCCTCATCCTCCTCACAGGCCCGGGCAATCGCCCGCATCGCTCCGAGAATCGTATACGGAGCGCCGGTAATTACAGTCGGGTAGAAGCCGGTCACCCCCTCCCGCCATATAGCGCGGACCGCCTTCTTGACATCCTCTGCACCCAGTGCCGGATGATTGAAATCATATCCGCCATAGCCGTTGATCTGCAGATCCACCAGGCCCGGCGCAACCATTGGAAGCCCCTCCCGTTCCTCCAGCGGCAGCTCCCGTATGCCCAAGGCTTCAATGGCAGCAATCGCCCCATCCTCCACGTGAACCCGAACGGGTTCGCCTGTCCGGTAATGCAGTGCGTCAATGTTCATGAGAGGACCGCCCCAAAGGAGTCGGTGTCCACGAACATCCGGCAATCCCCGTGTTCGCGCAAGATCGTGGACGGACATGCCGTAGAGACAGATTCATGCAGCGTGCGGGTAACTGCACCGCGCTTGGAAGCGCCCGGCACCATGCAGAACAGCCATTGCGCAGACAGCAGGACCGGAATCGTCAACGTTAAGGCCTGCTGCGGTACTTCCGCCAGGCTGGGGAAGCACCCGTCATTCACCTGCTGGTTCCGGCAGACCTCATCCAGTACCACCAGCTTCACAGGAAGCGGGTCATTGAAATCTGCCACGGGCGGATCATTGAAGGCCAGGTGACCATTCTCCCCGATGCCAAGGCAGACGATATCGATCGGCGCTTCCGCCAGCAGCCGTCCGTAACGCTTGCATTCGGCTTCCGGGCTGGCGGCAGGGTTCAGATAATGGACCGTTCCCGGCCGTACCTTGCCGAACAGCGCCTCCCGGAGGAAGCTGCCGAAGCTCTGCGGAGAGCCTGCCGGCAGGCCGATATATTCATCCATATGGAACGCGGTAATCCGGCTCCAGTCCAGATCCGGCGCAGCGGCAAGCTCTGCAAGAAATTCATTCTGGGAGGGTGCAGCGGCGAACACGATCCGCACCTGTGCCTTGGAGGCCAGCAGCGCCCGGATGGCCGCCGCTGCCTCACGCCCGGCAGCAGCTCCGAGCTGCGAGCGGTTCTTGTATACGCGGACAAGCATAGCGCCCGACAGTTCCGTATGAATCGGTTTGATGCTCAGCATGGGTAGTGCCTCCTTGTGCCTAATGTCTGTGCAGACCGGCTGCCTTCCTCCCCCCGGAACTCTCCGGGCGTAGTGCCTGTATGCAGCTTGAAGAGCTTCGTAAAATAGCTTTTATTCTCATATCCAAGCTGCTCCGCTACCTGCTCCACACTTTGCGGAGACTGATCCAGCCATTCTTTAGCTTGCTCCATTTTGGTATGGGTGACATAGTGGATGAAGCTCATTCCGGTTTCTTTTTTGAACAGGCGGCTGAAATAGCTCGAATTCAAATGCGTGTATTCCGCCACCTCCTCCAGGGTGATTTTGCGGTTCAGATGGCGGTCTACATACTGCTTCACCTTCTTGATCTCATCCCGGCGGGTCTCCTGGTACATCTCCCGGATCACTGGCAGGCGTTCGCTGAAGAACTGCTGAGACCATTCCTCCAGATGATCAATATGATCAATGGCCGTCAGGGTATCATGCAGCAGCTCCAGGGAAAAGGTGGACTGGTATTGCTGGCGGGCCATCAGACGCATCTGGTTATCGTAGAGCAGCTTGAGCATCCACTCCTTCACCTGGCGCGGCGCATACCGTCTGGCACGGATGGTATCCATCCATTTCGACAGCAAGGCCGCAAGCCTGTCGGCAGCTTCCTCCAGGAAGGCCTCACGGATCTCCTGCGCGGCTTCGGCATAATGGAGAAACAGATCCTCCTCCGTGAACGGCGGGAGCATCTTCAGGCCGTTCAGCTCTCCCGGCTTCAGATAGAAGGCATATTCGCGGCCTTGACTAAGCAGATCAATGATCCCCTCCCGGAAATGCCCGCTGCCCGCCGGTATACATAAATATTGAAAGGAAGCCGTAACCCCCGGCAGCGCTTGAATGGCGGAACGCAGGCTGCCCAGCATGGAGATATGGCCTGAGTCCGCTCCATTGCCCATACCGCCGCTGAAGACCAGCACACAATCGCGGCCGCTGTAGGGCAGGCACACGGCAGCGGTATCCTCCTGCCGCACGGCTTCGGCGGCGGATTCCACCCATGACATTAGCGCAAGCTCCTCCGGTTCGCTCTCCCCGGCGTTGCCGCTAATCCGGCAGAGCACGGCTACATGGGCCGTGAGATCCGGCATAATTCCCAGCTCGGCGGCGTCTGCCCGCCATTCGCTGTCCGGCAGCTCGCGGGCAGCGATGCGCCTCAGCACACTTTGCTTCAGCAGCACCTTCTGATGCTCGGCCATGCTTTTCCACTTCAGCGTCTGGGCTTTGTCCGCATCCCTGCGGCGCAGGTCCTCACACAGCTCCCGCAGCAGACCGGTAATCAGCTCGCGGCTGATCATCTCCTTCAGGATATAGTCGCTCACCATCAGCTTCACCGCCTGCTGGGCGTACGTGAAGTCATCCATGCAGGACAGCACCACCACACGCAGCTCTTCGCTGCGCAGCTTCAGCTCGCGGATCAGCTCCAGACCATCCATATAGGGCATGCCAATATCCGTAATGACAATATCGGGCATATCAGCCTGTGCCTTCTCCAGGGCAACCAGACCATTCTTGCAGGCCGAATGCAGCGTTAATCCAAGCTCGTCCCAGGGAATCATTGCCGAGAGAAAGTCCAGTACCGGCTGATCATCATCCACCAGCATTACGCTATACATCGCTTCCACGCTCCCTTTCATAGCCTTGATCCGGAATCTCTTCAGGCAACACGAACCGGAAGGTCGTCCCTTGTCCGGGCAGGCTGTTAATCGTGATCTGGAAGGCAACACCGTAAGTCAGATACAGCCGCTCATAGACATTGGACATGCCGATATGGGCCAGTCTGCTGGACGGCATCGCTTCCTTCTCTTGCCATTCAGAGCTTAACTCGGCACGCAGGCGGTTTAAGGTTACCTCATCCATCCCCTGCCCGTTGTCTTCGATCTCGATGAGCAGCCGGTGATCCTGCGTCCGGGTCCGGATCAGAATACGTCCGCTCTCCTGATGCAGACCATGAATGTAGGCATTCTCGATGACCGGCTGCAGCAGGAAGCGGGGGATCTTCACGCCAAGGCTCTCCGAAGTACAATCGGTATCCAGCGACACCTCCTCGGACTGGCGGAAATTCAGCAGCTCCACATAACTCCTGACAATATGCAGCTCATCATGCAGGGTAGTGTACTCATCTCGCTGTTGAATGGTCATCCGCAGCAGCCGGGAGAGCGAGAACAGCAGCTCCGCATTCTCCTCATCGCCCCGCATCATGATGCGCAGGCGGATCGAATTCAGAATATTGAACAGGAAATGGGGGTTGATCTGCGATTGCAGCATCGCCAGCTCGGCCTTGCGCTTCTGCGCCTGCTCCACCTTGATCTGGATAATCATCCGCTCCACCCGGTCCAGCATATGGTCGAAGGACTTGCCCAGCCGTCCGATCTCATCATAGCCGCGAACGCCTGAGCGGATGCCCAGCTCTCCTCTGTCCACCCTCGCCGCCACCTGATCCAGCCGGATCACCGGCTTCGTGAACTGCCGGACCAGCAGAACCAGAATCAGCAGGAAAAAAGCGCCCGATACGATCTGCACGGCACTGCTCCAGCGGTGGGTGGCACTGATCTGGCTCACGGCCTCACGGTATGGCGACAGGCTGACAATCCGGTAATTCCCGTAAGGAATCTCCAGGCTGCTCAGCAGATATTGCTCGCCCCGGTAATCCATAAACCCGGAACCTTTTGAATGCTTCACAGCATCCATAAGCGCGAACGGCCGGCCCAGCCGGGTCTTGTCCCTGGCGGCAAGAACGGTTCCGTCAGGCGCAATCAGCAGCGTCTCCTGGCCCTGCCGGTTGTCATTGAAAATCTGGCTGATCCGGCTCTCGGCGATGCTGATGATCAAGGTAGCGTAGGTTGAATTGGAGGACAGCTTGAGATTCCTGGCAATGGTCAGCACCTGCGGGCTGCTTGGGGCAGCGGTCGGAATATAGTTGGCAAGCACACCCGCCCAATACAGCTCGAAGGCAGGCTGCTGGCGGGCTTGCTCCATCCAGGGCTGCTTCAGCAGTGCGCCGATATCCAGCTTGGCGTAAGCATAGTTTGAATAATATTGTCCATCTGAGGTGAGGACGGTGACGAACGTTTTTTCCATCATGGAAGTGACGCTGTTCAGCTTGTCCGTAACCTCTTTGAAATCGAGAATATGCTTGGCGGTATCAGGCTCGTGCAGCTTATTGCGCTGCCAGTTTTCTTTGAGAATAAGAGTGATGCCGGGGTCGAACTGGATATAATTCGCCACCAGCACCATATTGCTGAGAAGGTTAGAGATATATAGGCTCTCCTGCTCCAGCGAACGGCGTTCATTCTGAATCACCTGGGAGCGGAGGATATGCTCGGTGTAGGAATTGGAGATATATAAGGTAATAGAGGCGGGAAGCAGCAGACAGAGCAGAGAAGCGACGAGCAGCTTATTGCGAAAACCGAGTCTCCATCCTCTAGGCAGCAATGGCAATCCTCCTTCACAATCAGACTATCGTTTTCTATGCCTCTATCATATCAGCTTTCCGCCTCCAGCAGCTCATTTCAATCTATTATTCCGGGTAAAAAAGGGCTATTCAGCGCTTCCAATTTTTACTTGTTGGCGTCTACAATCTTCTGCAGCTCAGCCTGCGCCTTCTTGATGGTAGTCTCCAGATCCTGCTGTTTCAGGATGTACAGCTCGGTTTCTTTGGTAAAGGCTGTTTCCAGCTCGCCTTGATAGGTCGGCGGCACGCTGAGCGGTGCGGGCTTGGCATTCTTAATTACATAGGCCAGTGAGGCTTCGTCAATCTTGTCGGGGCTCATGGCACCCGATTTGACGCCGGCAATGAACTTGTCCACATCCTGCTTCTTCCACGCGGAATATACATTCTGCATCTGCTCGCCCTCTGTGGAGTACCAGCGGATGAAATCATAGGCTTCCTGCTGATGTGCCGACTTCTCCAGAATTCCTACATAGTTGCCGTTGGCAATGCTGACTCCCGCAGGTTGTCCGGCACTATTGGACGGCATCGGAGCGAACGCGGTAGTGAAGGTTGCAGGGAATTCTTCCGACCCGCCTGCTTCGCCGATCATCCAGTTGCCGGTCACGATCATCGCGGCATGTCCGGTGAAGAATTCCGAGCGGTACGCGAGCTTCTGGGAGATGGTGTCGGCATACGGCACCGCTACTCCCGATGCCTCTGCCTTGCTGCGCAGCTCCAGGGACTGGCGGATACCCGCACTATCAATATTAAGGACACCATTGTTGACCAGATTATTGTCCTTCTCCTGGTTGATGACGGCCAGCTCCCAGTACATGGCCCAGGTATGGAAATACGTACCGAAGGTCTTGGACGGCCCGGTGCCGCTGGTCAGCTTGGCTGCGTAATCAAGGTAATCGTCCCAGCTCCATTCAGTGGGAACGGCTAAGCCTGCCGCATCCAGCTTGTCCTTGTTCAGCAGGACGAAATAATTCTCCAGCGTATCCGGAAGTGCATATACCTTGCCGTCAACGGATGGATCAACCGTATACTCGTCTGTCAGCGTAATGCCTTCCTTGCTGATCAGGTCATTCAGCGGAGCCAGCAGTCCGAGTCCGGCACGCTGTGAATAGTCGGTTGCCCCCGGCATGAATACCACATCCAGGTTCTCGCCGGATGCGACGAGCAGATCCAGCTTCTTCATCCCGGCAACCGAATCGCCGTTGTCAGCCAGCTCCACGTATTCCAGTGTAATTCCCGGATGGGAATCCTCGTACGCCTGCAGAATCGGTTCCATATCCGCCGCAGGCGACCAGTTGGCGACTTTGATCGTTACCGGTTCTGCGGAAGGTGCAGCACTCTCCCCCGCCTCCGGTGCAGCCGTGCTGCCGGAAGTGGGAGTTGCACCATTGGTGTTGTTTGAATTGCCACAGCCTGCCAGGGCTACCAGAAGCACGATGATCCATACCAGAGCGAACACATTCTTTTTCATTACTAACACCCCTTCTAATGTAGTCTACAGTTCCATGCACTCCCTGACCATCCTATCCGCCCGCCTGTCTTCCGGTTATGCAGCTTCCGGGAACTTGCCAGCCCTCACCCCTTCACCCCCCCCAAGGAAATACCTTCGATCACCTGCTTCTGCCCGAGGATGAACACGACCAGCAGCGGGACAATCGCCGAGACCGAAGCCGCCATGATGAGCGAATAGAAGGCGCCGTTGCGGTCAGCGAAAGCATTCATGCCCAATTGAAGCGTATAAAGTGTCTTGCTGTTCAGGAAGACCAGCGGCGTCTGAAAATCATTCCAGGTCCAGATGAACCGCAGAATGGCATAAGTGGCAATGGCGGGACGGACCAGCGGGAACAGAATCGAGAGGAAGATACGGATATGTCCCGCGCCGTCGATCTGCGCCGATTCGATATACTCATTCGAGAGTGAGGCAAAAAACTGGCGGAGCAGAAAGGTGCCCAGCACGCTGAACCCGCCAAGCAGGATCAGGCCCAGATGTGTATCGTACAGGCCGGTGGAGCGGAAGATAATGAACAGCGGCACCAGCGTAGCTTCCGCAGGAATCATATAAGTGGCCAGCACTAGTACGAAAAGTGCATTTCTGCCGGGAAAACGGATCTTGGTGAAACCATAGGCCGCCATGCTGGACACCGCTACAGAGAGAAGTGTCGTGAGCGCTGTGACTTTAATCGAGTTCCAGTAATACAGGGTGAAGTTGGCTTTGCCGAACCAGACGGAATGATAGTTGAACGCCGCCCTCCATGTCTGCGGAATCCATTCGATCGGATATTTGAACACATCGGCCTCAGGCTTGAGCGAAGCGGACAGCATCCATATAAAAGGGAGCAGAAACACAATGCCCAGCAGTGCCATGATCAGGGTGATGATGGCTTTTCCCCAGTCCAGATTGCCTATTCTCACAGGTATGTGCCTCCCTTATCTAGTAATTGACCCAATAACGCTGTCCCAGCCACTGCAGGCCGGTAATGGCAAGCACGATGACGAACAGAATCATGACCATGGATGAAGCATAACCGGTCTGAAGATCGACAAATGCGGTCTGGTACATGTCGTACACTACGACAGAAGTGGAGTTAGCCGGTCCGCCGTCCGTCAGCACCTTGACCAGGGCGAAGGATTTGAAATTGCCGATAATCCCGGTCACCAGCAGGAAAAAGGTCGTCGGCGTCAGCAGCGGAAAGGTAATGGAGCGGAACTGGGCGAGCTTGGAGGCGCCGTCAATCGTCGCCGCTTCATACAAGTCGGCAGGGATATTCTTGATCCCGGCAATGTAGATAATCAGCGAGACCCCAAGGTCAATCCAGATCATCAGCAGCATGACCGATGGAAGCGCATACGTGGGATCGGCCAGCCATTTGGGCGGATTGTCCACCCCGATCGCCGACAGGAAACCGTTGACCGGACCGTACGAAGGATGGAAGAGTACCTGCCACACTACCGCCACAGCAACTACACTGGATATCTGGGGCATGAAGTAGATGACCTTGAAGGCACCCGGCGCATATACATGACTCGTGATAATTACCCCGAGGATCAGCGCGATCGCCATCCCGACGGGTACGGCCAGCAGCATAATGAAGTTATTGCCCAGCGACTTCAGGAACACCTCATCCTGGAACAGCTGGCGGAAATTATCGAGGCCGCTCCAGCGGATCTTGTCAAACCCGGTAACGAACGACCATTTGGTGAAGCTGAGCATGAAGGAGAATATCATCGGAATAAGCGTAAATACCAGCACCCCCAGCAGCATGGGACCGACGAAAAAGTAGCCCATCCCCGCTTCTATCCGTTTTCTTTTTCTGCTGCCGGCGGTTGGTGTCTGATGGGACTGCGGTAAGGTAACTGACGTCTTCAAAGGCTCTGTCCCCCCTCTTGCGTGATCTTATCTCTCATTATAGAAAAGCAAAGAATTTTACATAAGTCACGATCCTGACCCGTTCAGAAAAATTTTTACCTGCTGCTGCGGATGATCAGCGTTCCCCGGTCATCTGGTACACTGCTGGTGCAAATCGGTCAAAAACGGTGCGGATTTGCGCAAAATAGTTGATTTACTTGGTTTGCCCGCTTTGTTATCTTCTAGGCAAGCACACACGGGCTTGTACTTATAAACTTTTAGGAGGAATCCAGATGAACGCCAAGCCAGATATTATGTCCGCTTATATGGATACTATTGTTGAGCTGCTGAATGAGATCCGGAACGAACCGCAGGACAAGCTGCAGCAGGTGGCAGAGCTGCTTGCGGATCATATCGCACAGGACAAGCTGGTCTACCTCTACGGCCCGGGCGGCCATTCCAATATGAATGCGACTGAGGTCTTCTTCCGCGCCGGCGGCCTGATGCATATCAGCGCCATATTAGATGAAGGCACAATGATCTCGAACGGCGCCCTGCGCTCGATGGCCGTTGAACGCACTCCCGGCTACGGAACACTTGTTATTGAAGACAACCGGCTGGGCGAGGGCGATATTCTGATTCTTGCCAATGCTTACGGCATTAACACCGCCTGTGTCGATGCGGCTGTAGAAGCCCGGCGCCGGGGAGTCACAACGATTGCCGTTACTTCGGTCGGCCATGCTGAAGCTACGCCTAAGGATCATATTGCCCGCCACCCTTCAGGGCAGAATCTGTATGAGCTGTGCGACTATGTCCTGGACAGCAAGGTGAAGCCCGGTGACGCTGCGCTGCATATTGACGGGATTGAACCGAAGATGGGTTCGACCTCCACCTTCGCCAACGCTTTTCTGCTCAATTCCCTGATGATGACTACAGCGGCCTGTCTCGGAGCGAAAGGGATCGAGGTGCCGGTCTGGCGCAGCGGCAACGCTCCCGGCGGGGATGAGTGGAATAACCGCTTCATTGAACGCTTCAAAGGCCGGGTCCGCTGGCTATGAACCTTCAGCTGATTCCAGAGCCTCAGGTGGTGCAGAGCCGGGGACCGGAGCCGGTCAGCGGTATTCGCGGCTGGAAGGTGCAGCTTCAGCTCCCCGTGAAGGATGTCCGGCTGCTCACGGCAGCGCAAAGGATATTCACAGAGGTGACGGTGCGTACTACGCATGACGGCAGCGGTGTATTCTCCCTGGTCACGGACGGTACCCCGCTCAACCCGCTGATGGCCCGGCGGGTTGAGGGCAAGCATGACGGCTACGTGCTGATTACAGACACGGACCGGATTGAGCTGTATGCGCTCAGTGCGTCCGGCCTGTTCTACGGCATTAAGACGCTGGAGCAGCTGATAACCTCCGGCAAAGGCACTGTGCCTGCACTTACGGTTGCCGACTGGGCGGAGCTGAAGCTGCGCAGCGATTATCTCGATCTGCGCACGGTCTACCCGACCTATGAGCATATCCTGGAGTATATCGCAGAGATGGCCGATTATAAGATCAATACGCTGGTCATCGAATATGAAGACAAGCTGCCCTTCGGTAAGCTGGATTTCCTGCGGCATCCTGAGCTTGCCTTCACTGAAGAAGAACACCAGCGGCTGCTCAAGACCGCATATGACCACTTCGTCACCGTGATTCCGAAGCAGCAGTCCTTCGGCCATCTGGAATATATCCTGAAGCATCCGGCTTATATCGGTCTGCGCGAGGTCCCGGAGACGGTCTCGGAGCTGTGCCCGCACCGTGCAGGCTCCTTCGAGATGATGGCCGGCATTCTGGAGGAAGTGGCTGCCCTTCATCCGCACAGCGAATATCTTCATCTGGGCTGTGATGAAGTCTGGACGCTCGGCACCTGTGAAGACTGCAGGAGGTCCGGGCTTACTCCGGAGGCCTCCTTCATCCGCTTCGTCAATCAGCTGGCCGAGAAGACGGTCAGCCTCGGCAAGATACCGATGATCTGGCATGATATGATCATGCACGCTACTGCGGAAGAGATAGCCGTGCTGGACAAACGGGTTGTAGTTGTCGTCTGGATCTACGGCGGACACCGGATGAAGGCGGATGCCCGGCTGATTCTCCACAAGCTCAGGGACGCGGGCATCGAGACCCTCGGCGCCTCCTCTGTACGCTGCTGGGATGATAACGGCGACCAGAATTATCCGGTGATTCATAACCGGGTCAGGAATGTGCAGGACTGGATTGAGCTGGCCCGCTCGGAGCAGCTGGATGGTATTATCCATACGAATTGGGGTTGCCCGTTCTCGCTGGGCAGTCCATACGGACTGTTCGAGACCTCGCGTTATCCGGCCTTCCTGGCCGCAGAGCAGAGCTGGAAGGCCGGAGCGGATATCTCTTCCTTCCTGGTCCGGTTCCTGCACCAGTTCCACGGGCTGCCCGCAGAGCGGCTGACCGGTGAAGAATGGGCGGATTATGCGGTAACCGATTATTATTCCCTAATTCCGCAGCTGCTTGCGGATGTGAACAAGAACCGCTTGACAGCTGAGCTGATCGACGCCATGATTCAGTATGAGATCCCGGCGCAGCGCCGCTCCCCGCTGCACACCTTCCTCTTCCGCGGAGCGATGTCGCCGGACAGCGAGGAAGTGGTGACCTTCCTCCGGGACAAATACCGGAGCGGATACGGGGATCTGCGGAGGGCCAAGCTAAGAATGCAGACCGTGCTTGCCGAGCTGCTTCCGCCGCAAATGGCGGAGCTGTTCATCCGCTCCCGGTTCTACCGGCCGGAATTATTCGAAGCGGATCTGCGCGGGATGATTACCGATCTTGAGATTATTGAACAGAAAGCGGGGGAACCTTATGCCTGATATGCTTGTGAAGCTATACGATCTGCCGGACAACGGGGCGCTGCTGGAGCGTCTGCGGGGTGAAGGCATTACTGTCAAACGGGCGATGACCGGAGATAAGCAGGCCATTGTTGATTTTGTCGGCCATCATTTCACGGACAGCTGGCGGAATGAATGCGAGACCGCCTTCTCGCCGCTGCCCGTCCACTGCTATATCGCCGTGAAGGAGGGCACAGTCATCGGCTTCGCCTGCCACGATGTCGTGATGAAGAACTTCTTCGGCCCGACCGGCGTGCTGGACGATTACCGGGGCCTGGGCATCGGGAAGGCCCTGCTGCTGGAATGCCTGTCCGCGATGCGCCAGAACGGCTACGGCTACGCCATCATCGGCTGGGTCGAGGACGCATTGCCGTTCTATGAGAAGTGCGTCGGGGCGATAGCGATCCCTGATTCTTTTCCCGGCGTATTCCGTGACATGATCAAACTAGGCTGAATCCGGCCTCGATACAACAAAACAGCGGCACCCCGGGGCTTAAACGTCCCGGGGTGCCGCTGTTTTTGTTGAGCATGTACACCTCCATCAATATATAGTCGGCACCATCCCTCCATCCATGCGGATGGGAGAACCTTTAAAGGCCGCTGCATAAGGACTGCATACAAAGGCAGCCAGCCTGCCGATTTCCACCGGCTTGATGAAACGCTGTAATTCGGATTGCGGCAGATTGGCCGCCATGAATTTCTGCTCTTTTTCTGCAAAAGTTAAATTTTCGTTAGGATACATACCGTCAATGATGTGGTGCACCTTTTCTGAGAGTGTAGGTCCAGGCATGATGGTATTCACAGTAACCTCTGTCCCTGCTGTCACTTTAGATATACTTTTGGCCAAGGACAGCAGCATGGATTTGGTCATCGCATATTGAGGCATTTGTCCTGAGGGCATGACAGCCTCTTCGCTGGCAATGAAGATCACGCGGCCATAATTCCTGCCCAACATTCCAGGTAAATATAATTTCGTTAATCCGTTTGCAGCCAGCACATTCGTGCGGAAATACTTCTCCCAGATGTCATCGGCCACTTCCTCATACTGCATCAATTCATAAATGCCCATACTGTTGATCAGAATATCAACGCTGGGGAATTGGGCGAATAAGGCTTGTCTTTGTTCAGGATCGGTAATATCGGCTGCGGCATTCTGAGGAGCGGTGGCCGGGTAATTCAGCTTCAATTCACGGACAGTCTGCTCCACCTCTTCCCTATTCCGCCCATTGACCAGCACGTTGACGCCTTCTTTGGCAAGCTCTATGGCGATGGCTTTTCCTATACCCTTCGTTGATCCTGTAACTAGTGCTGTTGTATTGTGTAATCCCATCTCCATAATGCACTTCTCCTTATTCATATCTTCTTGTGTTGCGGATAGTGATTATATTATCTCGTTGGGATCATTCAGTAACTAGCACCTTGCGCCAAGCTTCTTGCCGGACACGCCAAAAGTTACAGCTCAGCACATTCGTGCATTCAGGTGTTCATATATTTAGGTGTCCATTCAGGCGCTCCGCACGCCACTGTGAAGGCGTAACCCCTTCCCAATGACGGAAGGCACGGAAGAAAGAGTTCTGATCCTCATACCCGGTCAGAAACGCCACCTCTTTAAGATCAAGCGAAGGATTTGCCAAGTACTCCCGTGCCTGCTCATGTCTGACTTGTGTCAATAGCTGCTTGAAGGTCGTCTTCTCGTCAGTCAGCCGGCGCTGCAAGGTCCGCACGCTCATCGTAAGCTCCTTCGCAACTGTCTGGAGGTCGGGACATCCACCTGCGAGACAGTGTGCAATGATCACCTTGACCCTCCCGGATACAGAGAAGCTGCCAAGCTGTTCGTCGAGTGAGCGGTCCAGTGCGGGAGCAAGAATCTCCAGCAGTTCTTTGTTATAAGAAACAAAGGGAAGGTCCAGATGGCTTTGAAGCAGGGTCAAGCGGTTATACTTCCCGCCTGTTTGAATCGCGCAGCCGAAATAAGCTTCAAGCACTTGTTCATCGCCCATGGAGTGGACAAATTCGGCGGCCTGCGCCTTCAAGGGCTGACCCGTCCCCTTTCTTCCAAGCTCCAAGAGAAAAGCCAGCGTGATCCCCGCCAGCACCGGCGGACCGGGCAGCCCTGTAGGCCCCCACTCCAGTTCTATGGTGCACTGCCCGTTCTCCTCAGTCATCCGTAGGCTTTCGGGCGGACACATCTGTTTGTACCTGACCATGCGGTGCAAGGCATCGCGGTAGTCACGGGCGTGATACGTCGCTAATACGGCGGGAGGATACTGCGCGGTGTCAAAGGCGGCCGCAAGCCTGGTAATGCCTGACGCAAGATCCCCGGCAAGCTCGGAATACGCCTGCCAGATTGCGAAATATTGGGCAGTGGTAACCGTGGCTTCTGTTGTTATCGTTACAGGGAGCTGTGCCTGGCGGGCTACGTCGCGGGCAGCAATCCCCAGGCGGCTTATTCCTGTCCAGAATCCCGGAGGCATTTTAACGCGTTGAGAGGAACGGGACTTCATAGGTATGGGCCTCCTTTTGCCAGTTGCATATTACAGTGTTATGGTTGTCTTAAGGCCATATAAGAATACTCTTGTGCCCGTGATCATGTCTACCCATGTCTACCTTAATGTACGGGAATGTACAGCTCTGCCTAATTTCACACATATTTCTTATTTTGTTTTAACATATAGGCATTACAATGGATTCAGATTATCACTGCACGGTATCCATCATAACTAGTAGGAGGATCAATCATGCCCAATATCTGGATGCATATTGAATTCGGCCAGCAGCTGGCCGGAGAATTCAGCAGCCGTTTCCCGTGTCTCCATCTGCTGGAACAACAGCAACGGCTCTATAATCTCGGCTGTCAGGGTCCGGATTTCCTGCTGTATCACAGCTTTCTTCCTTGGAGACGAGATACCGGGGCGCTTCATCTCGGAGACCAGATGCATACGCAGAGCTGCGGGCCGGTACTTGTTGATTTGTGGGAAGCTGCCCGGAGACTTGAAGGAACGGAAGCGGCTCAGGCCCAGCTCTATTTCCTCGGTTTCCTGACCCATCATCTGCTGGACCGCAACCTCCATCCCTATATTAACTGGAAGGCGGGCTATAAGTACCGTGCCCATCAGCGGTTTGAGATTGACCTGGACACTTTGTTCATGAAGCGGCTGCACGGGATGAACACCTGGCAGCACGCTGCCTGGGCTACAATTGACACAGGTGCCCGGCTGCCTGAGCCGGTTTATCGCATTCTTCATGCCACCGCCCTTAAGCATTACCCGGAGACTATGGATCGACTGCCCGCAGAGATCTGGCAGAGCGCGTACCGCGATATGGTGCTGGCTCAGAAATGCCTCTATGATCCGAAGGGCTGGAAGAAGGCTATAACCTGGGGCCGGACCCGCCGGTTGTTCTCACGGAAGCTCACTGCCCGCGAGGAACGGCTGGATTATCTGAATGAGCGGCACTCCCGGTGGCGGCATCCCGCACTATATTCCGAGGTGCAGACCGAATCTGTGTGGGAGCTGTGGGAGGCGGCCCTTGCGGAAGGACGGACGGTGCTCGGAGCGCTTGCCGATTGGCTGGGATGTACGGAGGACTCCGCTTCGGCAAGCCGCAAGCTTGGGCAGTTCACACTGGCACTGGGCAACCGCTCCTACGATACCGGCAAGGATTGCAGCATGAATCTGCAGAATCAATACGCCGAGCCGATCTGGACAAGTCTCCCTGGGAGTTGAGGTTGAGCCTACCAAACGTCAGCCAACGTCTCTATTACCGCCGCACCCTTTTCCAGCTGAGGAGACGGCTGCCTGCCGCAAACAATTAGAAAAACGTATCTTAATTTCGCCGGTTTCTCAAGAATATCGGGTAAGAAGTGCATTTTGTACATTTATTCCAGTTACTTTTCGCTACTTTGGAGGATATGTGCGAATTAAGTGTTGTTATTCCAACTATTGTTGCAGCAGAGGGCTTTTGGTCATCAGCAAGTGTACAAAATCCACCTATTTCCCTTTACAGTGACTTCTTGCTTGTCCGAACGCCCCTCCGGTAGCGAACACAATGTATGCTGTTTTTCACATACATTCTCCTTCTTTCCAAGAACTCATATCCACAAATTCACACTCACCTTTTCCACAGCAGCCGGAAACTATAGTTTCCTATATAATCATAAAAACGCCCGGTTCCCCGGGCGCTCAGCACAATTTATACATTATCCTTCTGTCAGACAGCATTCCAGCTTACAGCGGATCATTCGGAAGAATCTCGGGCGGGGCCGGCGGCACCATATCCGGCTGCTCCGGCGGTACGATTTCGGGATGCTTCTCCGGCACAACCTCCGGCGGGATCACAACCGGCTCCGGGAGGATATCCGGCTTCACATCGGGGACAACCTTCGGCGGAACCTCTGGCGGCAGATCTTTGCTCATCTCCTTATACCTCCTTCATTCCTGATACCTCATGTATACCCGTTCCGCTCATCCTTTAACCTTATTACCCTAGTCCTCCCTAGTCCTCCTGGTCTTCCCTTGTCCTCCCTTGTCCTCCCGGGTTCTCCTGACCCTCCCTGCAAAATCCCCTCTTCATGCAAGTTGTTTAACCTGCGGTTGATCTCCAAGTAATAGTTGGTTGTTAAGATCAAGGCAACAAGATTACTGGGAGGGATACCGATGCGTCTGGCTCTATTCACGGACACTTTTCTTCCGCAGACCAATGGCGTTGCCCGTACACTCGGCCGGCTGACCAGCCACCTGCACCGCCGGGGAATTGAACATCTGCTGTTCACTCCAAAATCCGCTCCGGAGAGCAGCTACCCCGATCCTGTCAGACCCGTGGCCAGCATCCCCTTTTTCCTCTATCCCGAGTGCAGGCTGGCCCTGCCCGGCATGTCCTCCATGCAGAGTGAACTGGCTGCGTTCGCCCCTGACCTGCTCCATCTCGCCACCCCGTTCAATATCGGCTTAACCGGTCTCCGGTATGCCCGCAAGCAGCAGCTCCCCCATGTCGCCTCCTATCACACCCACTTCGACCGTTACCTCGAATATTACAAAATGAGAAGAATCCTCCCGCTCTACTGGAAATACATGAAGTGGTATCACCAGTCCTGCGATGCCGTCCTGGCCCCTTCCCGCGAGACCCTAACCAGCTTGCGCATAGAGGGCTTCACCCGGCTGCGCTTATGGTCCAGAGGCGTGGACTGTACCCTCTACTCGCCGGAGAGACGAAGCGAAGAGACCAGGGAGCGTTACGGCAAGGGAGCAGCGCTGATGATGCTCTATGTCGGACGGATTGCCCCGGAAAAAGATCTCACCACCCTCCTTCAGGCTATGCAGCTCCTGCCGGAGTCCGTGCGTTCAAAGGTTCAGCTGGTGATTGTCGGCGATGGCCCGCTGCTGCCTGAGCTTAAATCGCAGGCACAGGAGAATGTCACCTTCACCGGTGCCAGACACGGCGAAGAGCTGGCAGAGCTGTACGCCTCCGCCGATCTGTTCGTCTTCCCCTCCTGCACGGAGACCTTCGGCAACGTCGTGCTTGAAGCCATGGCGTCGGGGCTTCCCGTGATCGCCGCAGATGCAGGCGGAACGCGGGAGCTGATCGCACCCGGTGTCACCGGCATGCTGTTCGAGCCGCGCAGCCCGGCAGCCATGGCAGAGCAGATCTGCACCGCCGCCGCCAGGCCCCTGCTGCGGAGCGCAATGGGCCGCGAAGGGCGGCGTCAAGCTCTCCAGCGCTCCTGGGAGCAGATTTTTGACAGACTGATTAAGGATTATGAAGAAGTCATCGAGCACCGCAGGATCAAGAATGAAGCAGGGATTTACACCGCCTGATCCGCTGTCTGCCCCCCTATGAAGACTAAGCGTTCCTGGGACTGTGGGAATGCTTTTTTCCATTGTTCACGGTTTCTCCCCATCACTCTATTGACCATTGGAATAATGACTTATATTATACACATATACAATAATCCAAAATATGGAATTCAGTCAGGCGGTGATCCCTTGAAGCCTCTCACAACGATTCGCAGTCATCTTGAGGCTTATCTCTATTCCCAGCAGTTGTCCATCAACCAGTTCTCCATTCTGTCCGGTGTTAATTCCGGCACCTTAAGCCGTATCCTTAGCGGCCAGCAGCCGATTGCCATGAATCACCTGAAATTGATCACCCGGGGCATGTCATTGCCGGAGGATCATTTCTATAGCATGTATGTCGATGAGTGCTTTTTATATTCGGCACCCACCTGGCGGCGGCTGCGCCCCTTCATTCTGAATTCGGCGCAGCTGGGGCGGCTGGACTGTATAGAGCTAGTAGTCAAAAATCTGCTGGACAACCTAACCTATGCTCCGATGCTTTTTGAAGTGGCCGAGGACTTGTTCCAGCAGCATCACTGGCAGGCGGCAGCCGTGCTGTACAAGAATATCAGCGCGAGCGAGAAGTATCAGCATTCCGAGCGGCTGGCCCTCTGCCAGTACCGTTTGTTCCGCATTGCCCTAGGAGACAGCCAGACACTCAACCTCCAGGCTGCTCTTTTGTTCGAATGTTATATTGAACGGCTTGAGGTGTCTGATCAGCTCGATGGACTGAAAGCTCTGATGCATGTCTATTACTCGCTGCACAAATGGGACAAGGTGGACGCGCTGGCCCAGGAGATGCACCGTCTTGCCATGCTCAGCTACCACCATCTGCACCGGTCGCAGCGCAGAGACAGCCAGGATAAAAGCCCGGAGAAGCCGGTATTCTTCTATGCGCTGTATTCGCATCTGATGCGGGCAAGTGTGTGCGAAGAATTCCGGGACTATGAATCGGCGCTGAAATATGTAGCTCTATATATGGATAGGAGCTGGATACGCGAAAAAGGGGAAGACACCCGGCGCATCCTGAACCAATTCCAGGAGTGGGGCACGGCCAATACCCTCCTCTACCGGATGATGTCCGGCGACTATGGAGTGCTGCCTGAATATGTGGCCTATATTGCTCCGCATGCCAGTGAGATCTTTGTAGCCCTGTACCATATTGTGATCTCAGCCAACCGCTTCTCCTGGAATGTGGATGAGGTGCTTGAACAGTTCCCTTCCTATATCCCTTACCGGACCAATCTGAAGGACTTCGGCGGGCTTCACAACCAGCAGATCCTGGCCGACCAGTACTCTACCTTTCTGGCGGAATTAGCCAACTATTATTTACGCAATCACCGCCTGGAAGGAATGGGCTTCCTGCTCCAAAGTCTTGAATCCTCTGCTAAAATAAAGAGTGATAGCATAATCATTAAATGTGTGAATCTGTTTGAACAATTCCGGCATCAAGCCACTGAGGAACAGACAGAACAATACAGACTTCTGATTGGAGAGGTGCAAGAATCCAATGATAAGAAAATTGATTATGCTTCTAGTGTCATGTAGCTTGGCCGTTATAGCTATTCACCCCCTGGAGGGTTATGAATCTGTAACAAAGGCTACTGTACAATCCGTGGTTCAGCCTATGGGTCACGGTACGGGGGACGGCTGATTTAGCAGCTGCCGCGCCCCCAGAAAGGATGATGAACATGAAGATCACCCGGAGGTTATTACTCCTCCCCGCACTTGCACTGGCTCTGACCGGAGGAGCTGAAGCCGTTCCGGCTTCGGCCAAGCCCGCCCCGAAGGTACAACTTCAATTAACCTACAGCAACGGAAGCGGGATATCAGGCATGGCCGGAGGCACCGCACAGATCAAGAACGGAGTCTCTTATATGCCCGCTAACCTGGTCACAATCATGGGTCTTGAGGGCAAGTGGAGTAATGCAGACAAAACCGCTACCTTCAACGGGTGGAACAAAAGCTTCAGCATGAAGCTTGGTCAATCCACCGGCGTACTGGACGGGAAGAAGGTCTCCCTTGGAGGTACACCTTATATGGCGGATAAGCAGTTGTATGTACCCGTCAAGTTTGTGGTGGCGGCTCTTGAAGGCGGGCCCGTAAGATGGGATGCCGCCACCAATACAATACGGGCCAACGGTCTGCATATGTACCGCGGTTATTCAGAAGTGTTCGACGGCGGAGTGTACTCCTTGTCGCTGGACAGCGGGGAGCTGTATCTGACTACGAAGCAGAACACTAAGCATAAGCTTGCTGTTCTCGGCAGAGGACTGGATGTAGTGGATTTCACTTTCGAGCGCACACCCGCCGGTCTGACACTGCTTCAAGTCGTCAATTCGTATGGCGAGCCCCATGTGCATGCGGAGTATTATACCTATCTAGTGAAGAACAACAGTGTGATCCGCCAAGGGCATACGAATATCCATACCTCCTTCGGCACAGCCCCGGTCTGGGCTGACGGCAAGCTGGTATTCAATGATGGCCGCACACTAAGGCTCATTGAGGATGGAACTGGAGCTGTCAGCGAGACCGTAGATATACCTAAACTGCTGGGTGCAACCGTTGCCCAGGATGTCTACTACAATGTCGAAGCCGTCTACCCGGATGTTCTGCTGGTCCGTCCTACAGACACCGCCTTCCTGACCCTTGTTGACCGTGCTACCGGTAAGCAGACTGTGTTATATAAGCAGCTGCTCAGTGCAGAGCGCCAGCGCGAAGTAGAGCAGCCCGATTTTATGTTCCCGGGAGACTATATCTACTTCACCGGACGTACTGACAATGTCTTCACCTTCAAGCTTCACAGAATGGACGGCAGCCAGGATATCATCAAGACCTACACATGGCCCGGCAGCCAGAACTGAGCAGCTACACTTTCACATTCGATTGAGCTCGGTTTTTCTGTGAAAATACGTCTCTTGCGATAAACGCACGACCTACGCGGCGCCTCCAGTCCAATTGTGTTCGGTTTTTCGATTACATTTGGTCTGCACACCTCCGTGATGCGCATTTTTATGCTGGAGTTGTGCCTTGAAAGACATGTTTGTTTTCGCATACATTTTCCGCCACGACAAAAAAAGCGCATAAACGTCATCATTACAATAAATGACGTTTATGCGCCCAACATCCAACACCCACCAAATGAAAGACAGGGCGTCTACAAACGCCCCTGCCTTCTCATTCTCCGCTCTATTCTTCTCTGTCTTCTTCGTTCTCTCCTCCGCTTGCGGTCCTTACGGCCCAATACGAGCTCCAGCACAACTTCGAAAAGCACCCCGAATAGCTCAGCCATACAACCCCTCTTTTCAGCGGTTATAGAAGTGCTGCTTCACCCCTTACGGCTCCGCAGTCCACCCAAGCTTGCTCCTTCACTAAAAACCCGCTCAATCCTCAGCTGCACCTCGGGGTCAGGAATTAACGGCGGCGCTTGATGCGGCTTCACCCGGGCATCGATGATCACATTATCACAAGCCCAGTGCTTATGCTCTACTGTGCTGTTCACCCCATGGATGTCATGGGACGGATTGCTGCGGGTGAAGGTCGCCCACAGGAAGTTGTTCAGCGACTCCGACATGAAGCTGCTGTCATCGCATAGAATAATCATCGGACAGGATTCAAGCGCCCCCAGCGCTGCAATGGCAGCGCTCAGGCCGGAGATTTCCTCTGCCGCCGAGGCGTAATCCCGGAACGGCTTCCCCTGCATGGCGACAATCCCCGGCATAATCATGGCCGCCGGACCCCAGCCCTGCTCCACCCGCTGAAGAACCTCAGGCACCTTCGTGCACAAGCTCCGCTTCTGCTCCCCTACGGCTGCGAAGACTACCTTGCTTCCGCTGTTGATCCCCGTACCGGAATAATCCAGCGTATCGATCGTCGTGTTCGTCTGGAAGTGAATATCGCGGCGCAGATTGATCCGCTCCAGAATGTAGGTCAGGAATCCGGCGATATCATGCGTGCTGACCGGCTTGTCCTCTTCTGCCGTGATGAACAGATATTTCGCCAGACTGAGCTGTCCGGTTCCGAGAATCCGGTTGCTGATCGTCAGCAGCTCTGCAGGCTGCTTAAGCTGCTGATACGGGGTATACCGCTCACTGCCGATCGCGAACAGCAGCGGGTGCACTCCCGCAGCATCTATCGCATGTACCTCCTTCACGCCGGGAATCTCCGAGCGGATCGCCCCACCGGTCAGCTCATGGATGAGCTCTCCGAAGGCAGTGTCCTCCTGCGGCGGACGACCGACCACCGTGAAGGGGAAGATAGCCCCTTTTTTGGCGTAAACCTTGTGTACTCTCATCACCGGAAACGGGTGAGTCAGGCTATAGTAGCCCAGATGATCGCCGAACGGCCCCTCCGGCTTCGTCTCCCCGGGATGAATCTCTCCGGTAATCACGAAGTCAGCATCGCTGCTGACGCAGAAGCCGTCTACATAGCTATAGCGGAAATGACGCCCCGAGAGCAGCCCGGCAAAGGTCATTTCACTTAAGCCCTCCGGCAGCGGCATCACCGCCGAGAGCGTATGCGCAGGCGGGCCGCCGATGAAGCAGCTAACCTTCAGCGGCTCGCCGCGTCTGTTCGCGTGGGCCTGATGAATGCCGATGCCGCGGTGAATCTGGTAATGGACGCCCACTTCCTTATTCAGCTCATATTCGTTGCCGCTAAGCTGAATACGGTACATCCCCAGATTGGAGTTCATGATGCCCGGCTTATCGGGATCTTCGGAGTACACCTGCGGAAGCGTGACGAACGCCCCGCCGTCGCCCTGCCAGTGCTTAATCTGCGGAAGATCGGAGATTTGAATCTCCTCGAACCCGGCCGGCACGCCGCTGCCCTTCTTAATTGGCAGCGCTTTGCGGGCGGCAAGGCCTGTCCCGATATATCTAAAGGGCTGCTTGAGCGCCTTCATGGGATTGCTGCGCAGGGCGATGACCGCCTGCGATGAATCCCACGTGTCGCGGAAGATGAACTTACTGCGCTCGATTGTTCCGAACAGATTCGAGACCGCCCGGTACTTCGAGCCCCGGACCTTCTCGAACAGCAGAGCGGGACCGCCTGCTTCATAGACCTTCATATGTATCGCCGCCATCTCCAGATGCGGGTCCACCTCTTCATGTATGCGAATTAAATGCCCATGCTTCTCCAGGTCAATAATACATTCTTCCATATTGCGATATGACATGCTTCTACTCCCATTCTCTCAAGAATATGAACCTCTTTATTATCAATGAGTGTGTCCGTCAGGTCAATTGCCGCCAGGGCAACCTTTCCAGTTGTCACAGATATTCTTGCCTTCTTCTGTGGAGAGCCATTATTATACTTGTAAACCGGACGGCTCCGGGCAAACATTCGGCAAGCAAAGGGGACTAACGCAATGATCATCAAAAAGGTAACCTGGCTGGAGCTCTTCTACGATCTGCTGTTTGTCGCTGCGGTCTCCAAAGCCAGCCATGTGCTGCTGCATGTAGAACACGAGACCCTGTCCCTTGAGACACTGGGCAAATTCGTACTGATCTTCATTCCGATCTGGTGGGCCTGGGTCGGCCAGACGCTCTTCGTTAACCGCTATGGTCAGGATACGGTGATGCACCGGATTTTTCTGATTATCCAGTTGTTCTTCGTATTGATTATGACAGCCAGCCTGTCCGTAGATTTCGATGCCAACTATCTGCCGTTTCTGATTGGCTACCTCGGACTCCGGGTCATGACCGCTGTCCAGTATCATTACAGCCATTCCAGAGAAAGCGGGCATCTGCGGAGCACCGCCCTCTATCTGGGATCACGCTTCTGGATTGGACTTGCGATTTCGGCCTGCTCCCTGTTCTTCGAGTCTTGGGTGCGGTATGCGGTACTGTACGCAGGAATTATGCTGGACATCATTCTCCCGCTGACGGGACGGAGGATTCTGGTGAAGACGCCCCCCAATACCCATCACCTGCTGGAGCGCTTCTCCCTGTTCGCCTTGATCCTGCTCGGCGAATCTGTGGTTAGCATCCTCGCCGTGTTGCAATCCAGCCGCTGGACCGGACAATCTGTCGGCTTCGCTGCGCTCACCTTTGTGCTGATCATCGCCATATGGTGGCAGTACTATGACAACCTGGAGAAGAAGGTCGATATGCATATCCAGACTGCCGGACAGACCATTATCTACGGGCATCTGTTCATTTATCTGTCGCTATGTATGCTTGCTGCGTCAATCCAGCTATTGTTCCTGGATCAGCTTCATTATGGGCAGATGCTGAACCTGTTGTTCGGCTCGGTGCTGCTCTACTTCGCTTCCACGACACTGGTCTTCCAGGTCTACAGGCATAAGCAGCATCGGCTGGGAATGAAGCCGCTGGCAGGGCTGACCGTCATTCTGGCCTGCTTCTATGTGCTGGATCTTATAGTCCATGTACCGAATGTCCTGATCATGGGCGAGCTGGCTCTGTTCTTCGCGCTGTACGCCAGAATTACTGCCTGACCCGGCTGCCCGTCAGCTCTCAGGCACTGGCCCCATCTATTCGCTCTGCACGCCAAGAGACTGCACCAGAGGTCATTGCCCGCCTCAGGTACAGCCTCTTCCGGCCGTCTTACTGGCCTGTAAATTCAATCTCATCGTACTCATAATAAGCCTGTAGGATCTGCTGCCGGTCATCCAGGAACAGCTGGTCAGCCACGCCGCTGACCAGTCTAGGAATCGCATTCCGCAGGCCCGAGATGGCCGATGCCGATAACCCGCAGCTGGCCAGTGCGGAATAGTTGAATACGAATAAGCCATGCAGCAGCTTGCGGCCTGCTTCGTCCCGGCTTTGAAGTGCAAAGCCTGGGCTAAGGTAAGGGTGCGCATCCAGCAGCGGATTCGCTGATCCCGCAGGCGCGGTGTACCGGTCGCTCCAGCGGGCAATATGAGGCTCCACCTGCCGCAGCTCCGGCCGCAGGGCAGGATCGCTAATCAGGCCCGTGCTGACAATCAGATAGTCGAAGCTGAACTCTCCCGCGGGCGTAGTCACTACCGCCTGCTCTCCCGAGGCCTCCACCTTCAGCCACGGCGAGCCGAGATGCAGCCGGAAGCCAGGCCATGCCGCTGCACGGCGGAAGGTATCGCTTGTCGGCGGCTGATTATACTGGAAGAAATGCGAGATCACCGCATATTTGTCCGCATCCGTCAGGGTATGGAACCGCTCAATCATTCCCGAGCCCTCCATCTGGCGGATCGGGTTCACCCCCGGAAGCTGCGCCCGGCGGACGAAGACCTGGGCCTCAGCCGCGCCCTCCTGAAGCGCGTAATTGGCATTGTCGAAGGCGGACGCCCCGCCGCCGAGAATCCCCACCCGCTTGCCGCGAAGGGCAGCGAAGTCAATCTGCCGGGAGGTGTGGGCGTACAGGCGCTCCGGCAGATGATCTGCAATCATTGGCGGAACATGCCACTGCCCTCCGCCTTGAATGCCGGTAGCCAGCACCACCTTACGGGCCAGCAGTGTTCCGGCCTGCGCACCCGCTCCTGTAACCTGCAGACGGTAGATTCCGTCGTCACCAGGTTCAACCAGCATTAGCTGCACCTCGTTACGTACCGGCAGCTTCAGAACCTGCCGGTACCAGCGCAGATACTCCATCCACTGCCCGCGCGGAATTTTATCCACCTCACTCCAGGCCCCCGCCCCATGCTGAGCCTCCCACCAGGAGCGGAAGGTCAGCGACGGAATTCCGAGATCAATCGAGGTCAGATGCTTGGGTGTGCGCAGCGTCACCATCCGGGCATAGGTCTCCCACGGCCCCTCCAGCCCGTCACGATTCTCGTCGATTATCAGCAGATTCGAGATCCGTTCGCGCAGCAGGCCAAAAGCCGCACCGAGCCCGCTCTGGCCCCCGCCCACAATGACGACATCATAGACATGGCCTTCATCATGCTCCACAGGGCGGACCCAGTCCGCGCCGCCATAGGCGAGGTAAGAGAGATCCGTATTCACACGTTCATTCAAGGCTTCCAGGCTCATCATTCCTCAGACCTTTCCAGGGCATCTTCAGCTCATAGCTGCTGCCCGCTTGGCATCCTGCTCCACAATCCCTGATATACATCTATGGCGATATTATATAGGGTATGCCCCCGCTTTTGAATATTGATGGAAGGTTTATTGTCATAAGAGCTGAATTCTGCGGACGGGATTGTACATTGAGCCAATATTTTAACGCCAACTCCCCTTAATGCTTGACAAACGGAATATAATCTCACACTATTCGCAAAATAACCCCACAAATTGAGGCTTTAGCTTCGATGATGACTCAGATACTTTGCGGGGACCCAAAACATATAAAATCTTTCAAAAAAGAGCTGCCCCATCAGCCCTCCGGCCCCGGAAACAGCTCTTTCGTTCAGTCATTCACAGCTACACTATGCAATCTAGCTCTCTATCTTGCTCTGTTCATAGAATATAAATAGGTCCGCCGCCTTAGAAGCGTGCTACAAAAAACTCGCGGTTCGACGGGACGAACTTCTGTGTGCGCTGCACATTATCCGCATCGATAATTCGGAGCGTGTAGCTGACTGTTGTCAGCGTACTGATCGTATTAAACTGGGCGACGCCGAATTCATCGAACTGAGCCGTGATCACAGTGCCGGAGCTCCGGGTCAGTGTAGCCGTCCAGCCCTGTGTATCGTAAGGGACATTGTTATTGTTCACTGCAAGCACGATGAAATTATTAAGCACCTGTCTGATTCGCCGTCTCTTGGGTCTTACTACCGCCGCTGCTCTTGCTTTTTTAGCCATCAGTTGACGTTTTGCCAGCAATGCCTTCTTCTCTGATTCTTTCATTTGCTTCACCACTTTCTATTGGAATACAGTAGTAAATGCAAGAGAAGAATCAACCGAAACGCACTATTGCCTGTTATTTACATAAATGTATCGCTGTACTCATTCATGGTTTCGTACCCACGAGGCAGCTTGCCGCATACACTGCTTCATAGAGGTGATTACATTATGAAGAGTGTACCATCATGGGTCAGGCGTCACGCCGCCAAGCTCAACCGGCCCCTGAAGCATAAGATCCGCAGAGCTTATTCCACTAGTGCTGCAAATGCTGCTATACCGGTGATCATACAGTTCAGACAACCGATTACTCCGGCGGGACTCCGCGAGCTAAGGACGCATCTGGGACGGCATGTCCTCCCGGTCAAGCATCATCTGCGGCTGCACCAGGCCGTGGCTTCACAGGTATCCCTGAAATGTCTGGAGCATGTATGCCGCTGGAACGGAGTCCATAAAGTCTATCTGGACGGCATTAAGAAGGCTACGCTCAACATTGCAACTCCATCCATAGGCGCTACAGCGGTTAGACGCTCAAGAGGGCTTACCGGCAAAGGCATCAACATCGCTGTACTTGATACCGGAGTCTATCCGCATCCCGATCTGACCCGGCCGGTGAACCGCATTCTGGCGTTCAAGGATTATATCAATCACCGGAAATGCCCGTATGATGACAACGGACACGGCACGCATATCACCGGGGATGCCGCCGGTAACGGCTGGTCCAGCCGGGGCAAGTACCGGGGACCCGCGCCGGAAGCGGGGATTGTCGGAATCAAGGTGCTGGATAAGTATGGGGACGGCTATGACTCCACCATCATCAAGGCGATTGAATACTGCATCACCCGCCGCAAAAAGCTGAAGCTGCGCATCCTCTCCATGTCCTTCGGCGGACCGGTGGCTCCGCATGTCAAGGATGACCTTCTCGTCCAAGCGGTGGAAAAAGCCGTCAAAGCCGGCCTCACCGTAGTCATCGCCGCCGGTAATGCCGGCCCCAGGCGCCGGACTATTGAGTCCCCCGGGATCAGCCCCTCCGCGATCACCGTCGGAGCCGTCAATGACCGCCGGACGCTGACGCAGAAGGATGACCGGATCGCCGTCTATTCCAGCCGCGGGCCCGCTCCCGGCGGCAAGGTGAAGCCGGATCTGGTCGCCCCCGGCGATTCAGTGATCTCGCTGCGTGCCCCCGGCTCCCAGCTGGTCCGTGAATTGCCGCGTAATAAGGTCGGCAAGCGGTATTTCAAGCTGTCCGGCACCAGCATCTCCACGCCCATCGTGTCCGGTGCCGCCGCGCAGCTGCTCCAGCTCCGCCCATGCCTCACGCCGCGCCAGGTGAAGCTCTTGCTGAAGCGTAACGCCTTCCCTCTCCGTCTGAAGCCAAATACCGGCGGCAGCGGGGAGATCGACGTACGGTTCCTGAAGCGCCGCTGCTCCCCCAAGAAACCCCACAAAGTGAGACTTTAGCTTCGAAGGATATTCAGGTACTTTGCGGGGACCCCCAAACAAAATAACCGGCACCGTAACCAACCGGTAACCGCTCCTTATTTCACGGGGAGCGGTTACTCCTCAGCCAGACACGGCCATAGCTGCCGTGCCCAAGCTAACAACTCCTCGTCTTCTCCATATCTTCCTATACACTGGAAGCCGAGCGGCATGCCTTCAAGCGTTGCCGCAGGCAGACTGACCGTGGGCACTCCCGCGAAGCCCCAGACCGCAGGCATCCCTGCCCAGCCCGTATTCCGCTCCTCGATCTTCGGCGCAGTCCCCCCTTGGGCTGGAGAGACCCACAGGTCGATTCCCTCTTGCTCCATAAGCTCCATCAGACCCTGCCGTAGCTCCCGTTGCCGGGTACGGTACTGCTCCAGCTCCTCCTCCGGAATCTGTTGTCCTCTAAGGATCGCTTCCTGCACGGGGAGGCCGTATTCCATTCTATGCTCCGCGAATCTGTGCTCATGCTCCCGTGCCAGCTCCCCCTCAATGAAGCGCAGCATGGCATTTCCGTAGATGAGTTCATCCTCCCACGGCATTTGGACGTAACAGACTTCATATCCAAGCTGCTTAAGTCCTGTGATCTGAGCCTCGAACACCCCTTTGACTTCCGCGCTCATCAGCTCCATATAGACTCCCTTGGGGATACCCAGAACCGGCTTACGGTGGATTGGGGCAGCAGGAGCCTCCCAGTCCGGGACAAGCAAGGCTGCCGCTGCCTCCATATCTGGCAAGTCTTGCGTGAAGAACCCTACCGTGTCAAAAGACGGCGAGAACAGTAGCACCCCGTCCAGCGGAACCCTCCCGTAGCTGGGCTTGAAGCCGACCACTCCGCAAAAGGACGCCGGGGCGATCACCGAACGCAGCGTCTGTGTGCCCACAGCCAGCGGACAGAGCCCCGCAGCCACCGCTGCGGCGGAGCCTGCACTGGACCCTCCGGGAGTATGCGCGGTATTATGCGGATTAAGCGTAGCAATCGGCCCGTTATAGGCGAATTCCTCGGTCACCGTCTTGCCTGCAATCACAGCCCCGAGGGCACGCAGCTTAGTGACCAGAGACCCCTGAGCACCGGCTAACAGCTCAGCGGATAGCTGCGATCCCGCCCGGGTCGGCAGACCGTCTACATGCAGCAGATCCTTAATGCCCACAGGAATGCCGAATAGGGCCGGTTTACGCTCATCTCCGCTGTAGGTTCGTTGCAGCAGAGCTTTTTCCGAATCCAGACGCCCTTCTGCTTCATCCTCAGGGACAAATGCATGGATATGCGGCTCAAGCTGTCTGTAACGCTCCAAGTACGGGTCAAGCACAGTTTCGGATGAATATCCGGGTTCGTGAATCCGGCTCATCATTTCTGTCAGGGATACCTTGTGAAGCAGCATAAGATCATCTCCATGGAAGATTATGTATTGCATTTGGCTTATTACGGTTCAGTCTGCAAAAGGTAACAGAAATTCCCAACCTTACTTAGCACCAAAAAAGCCACCCGGGCCGCTTCCCCTCCAAGATGGCTTTCATAACCCCTATCACCAGAGATTCCTAAAGCTCTTCTTCTTTTTGCTCCCCGTCCTGCTTATACTCATACAGCTTCTGATTAAGCTGCTTGGCTTCCCGCTTCCCGTCGATGTGCATCATCGCGTACACCATACTTTTGACCACCAGAATGACAATGACGAACGGTACCAGCACTCCCTTATCCATCAGCGGACCGTCAGCGAACAGCCATAGCCAGAGAATCACCAATACATCACCAAGGATGAAGCAGAGGTAGAAGCTGATCGTCTGCACTTTGGGATCAACCTCATACATATTCACCAGCGCATAGCGGAAGCAGGTAAATGCCGAAGCCCCCAGGAACAGCTGCACCAGCAGCGAGCCCCGGATCATCTCCGTTGAGTTCAGAGCCAGCACAACCGCCGCGAGCACCATCAGACCCCCGCAAGCCACCAGCAGATCCTTCACGAATAAAGACACATACTTTCTGGTTGTAATCATGAGTTTTCCTCCTAGTCAAGTTTGGACAGCACAGCTATAACCCTAACTTCCGTTTGAGCACCGGGACGTATTGTCTGGAGATGTAGACCTTCTCACCGTTGTGCAGCAGCGCCTCGTATCTTCCGTAGAGCACCGGGCGGAGCGACTCGATCTTGGCCACATTCAGAATAGTGGATTTGGATGCCCTGAAAAAATCACCAGACTCATACTCCGTCTCCAGCTCATACAGCTTCAGCCTTGACTCGTACACCTTCTCCTGGCAGTAGATAAACACCTTATGATCCACCGCCTCGAAATAATAGACCTCATGCGGATGGATGATGTGCATCTGCAGCCCGTTCATACCAATCAGCTTCCTTGCGCCTGCGCTCACCGAGTAGATCAGCCCCAGCAAGGCTTCATCTGGGTCATTGCACCTGAGAATAATTTCAGGCTCACCGCCCTCTGGAACCTGTTCAATTGTGATTTTCACCGCCACCGCCTCCTGCATTCTCTCCCTACAGCTACAGTATATTTTTGTAAAATGACTTATACAATGGCCTTTGCGCAAGCTGCACTTTAGCGGGTTCAAGCTGCAGGTTTGGCAGGTCAATGAAATATAGTATAATAACCGGTATAGGTCGTGAAGAACACGCCGCCCCGATACAACATTCGTTTGGAGCTGACTCCGGACACGTTGTATCGGGGCGGCTTTTCTTATGTTCAGGTTCACTGCGAATTCATGGCCAATCTACTGTAAAGGGGAAGCTCTATTGTCAAGATTCGAGCAGCATGTTGAGGAATGGCTACAGGAACAGATTCATGCGAAGACAGGTTCTTTACGGTTGGAGTTTCTTAATAAGGGGTTGGGGCACGGGACCATTGAATTTCTGCGCTCCGTCTGGTTTCCCGCAGTCGGCAATTTCAAGTCTCTATATGCGGAGTGGGAGGTCCGTGACTTCAACAACGGTTACCGTTATTTAGATCTGGCGTATATGCCAGGCGGTGCCAAGGGCGGCATTGAGATTCAAGGCTTTGGTCCGCATGCACGGGACCTTGATGTCAGGCGGTTCAAAGACTTATGCAGACGGCATTGTCTCTTGGCGTTGGACGGCTGGATCTTTTTGCCCATTGCCTATCCATCTATTACTGAAGAACCTCAGCTCTGCCAGCAGCTTGTGCTTGCGTTCATTGGCAGATTCACTGCTACTGATGTAGCTGCATCATTATCTTGGCTGGAGGCAGAAACCGTCCGTCTGGCCCGGCGTGTTCTGCGTCCGCTGACTCCGCTGGAGCTCGCCGCGCACCTGAGGGTGTGTGACCGTCAAGCCAGACGCATTCTTCACCATCTCGTTGATCTCCAGATCCTGGAGGTTGCCAGTGGTTCAGCGCGGGTTCGCACGTATAAGCTCCGGGTCTAGTGTACGCTGAGCCTTGCGGGCGGGGTGCATAAGCCTGTGGGGACGAGCTTGGTAGCTGAGGTGCGTGGGCTTGGTGTCGCGGAGGCGCCTAAGCCGGATGGCACGGATATGTGTGAGCCGGATGGAGCGGAGAGGCGTGAGGCTGATACTACGGAGGTGCACGAGCCTTATGCCGCGGACTGAGAATCCGCTATTTAGCCGAAATTGCTACTTATTCGCTTGTTCGCGGACTGAGATTCCACTATCCGCCTTCGAAATCGCCCAAACGGCCTGTTTGTGCAGCAATAACGGATTGTCTGCTCTTCTGTCAATAAAGTGGACGCCAATTAAACGACTGTCTGGTAGTAAAGTTGCTCAAAACGCACTGGCGACATGTATCCCAGAGTACTGTTGGAACGCTTGCGGTTGTAAAACAACTCCAAATACCAGTATAGCTTTTGGTAGGCCTCTTCCTTGGTTTTAAACTTCGGATGACTGTAGATCAACTCGCGCTTCAGAATGCTGTGGAACGCTTCTATACAAGCATTATCGTAGCAGTTGCCCCTGCGGCTCATACTCGCTTTCATGCGATAGGTTTGGAGCTGTTTCCGGTAGTCCTTGGAGGCATACTGAGATCCTCGGTCGGAGTGGTGTATCAGGTCCTTCCCAGGCTTTTTCGCCTTGTAGGCCTGCTGGAGGGCGCCTAGAACCAGATCCGTGGTCATCCGGTCACTGAGCTTCCACCCGACAATCTGTTTCGTATACAGGTCCAGAATACTCGCCAAATAGAGTTTGCCTTGACGACACGGAATGTACGTAATATCGGCCACCCATTTTTCATTTGGCCTTGTGGCCGAAAAGTCTTGCTGGAGTTCATTGGGCGCAATCGGCAGATCGTGATTCGAGTCCGTGGTCGTGACCCGGTATTTACGGGCCATACACGAACGTATCCCTTGCTCGCGCATGAAGAGGCCGACGGTACGCTCGGAGACCTTCCAGCCCTCCCTTTGGAGTTCCCGATGAATCCTTGGGCTGCCGTAGGTGCCCCCTGAATCCTGGTGATACCACCGAATACGCTGAATCAGCTTCTCTTTTCGCTCGAGTCGTACCGGCTGCTCTGCCGTACGCCATTTGTAGTACCCGCTTCGGGATACCTTGAGGACCTTGCACATCTTCTCCAATCGAAAATCCGAGCGGTGATCTTCGATAAACTGGAACCTTAGTTCTTTTCTTTGCTGAAGATGTGCAGCGCCTTTTTTAGAATGGCCAGCTCTTCTTTCAGGTCCTCGATTTCACGTTCTTTGCGGTGATTCTCCGCTTCGGCATCCTTAAGCGTCTGTTCGATCTGACGCATTTTCTCCGGGTGGTGAATGGCCTCCTGGTCGAATTGGCGGTACTGAGAGATCCATTGGTGAATCGTACTCTTGGGGATATTCAGCTCCTCACAGATATCCCCAATACTCTTGGTCTGCTCCTGCACATATTTCACCGTCTGCTTCTTGAATTCTTCATTGTATCGTTGCCGTCGTTCCCCCACATTGGACACCTTCCTTCGTTAAGCCTATTATCCAGTGTCTCTTAACGTGGCGTCCACTTTTTATTCTAATTGCAGTCAGTCCGCCAAAGGTCCATATAGCCCTGTAAATCCACAATAGCGGAATCTCAGTCCGCAGCCGCTTAGAACACTTGGCCATAGCAGTTTAGCCGATGCACACTTGACCATACACGGCATCCGCTTGGCACTTTTCCCGGACAGCCACGCCCTCCCCAACCGCAAAAAACCCGCAGATCAGCTCTGCGGGTTCTTGGAATATACAATTTTACGGATGCTGTCGATAGATAACCCGTATTGCTCGCACAATTGGTACAACTCTGCACCTTCTTGGAAGCGGCTACGGATCTCAGCATTGCGGACTTTATAGTAATTGGCTGCTCCTGAGCTTTCACCCCATTTTCGGCGTTTGCTCTTGCAGGTTGGGATATACAGGGCTTCCCCTTGAATATATTGCTGAATCTCCTTCAGCAGGTGTTCTGGCAATAGCTTTGCTGCATTTATACATTGCATCTCTGGCTCGCTCCTTAAAATATATTAATCTTTTAAGGGCAAAGCCTGTGTATAAATAACTGTATTTCTTAAAACATACTTCAGGCGAATAAATCCGCTCCATGCCAAGCTTTCGCCTTAGTTATTTCACAGGCTTTGCATGGAGCGTGCCGTGCACGTACTGACTCATTCGAAACATGGGCCATCACCTCCCGGAATTTAATAATTGGTGCAGATTAACTCTATTCTAGAATAATTTCCATATTGGTTCAACCACTAGACGCTGCTGCACCCACAATTAGCTATAATCAAACTTTACGGCCTGAACATTAGTTTTTTGCGGGCGCCAATTATATAATAGAATCTATCTGGTAAAGAAAGGATGCGATGCAGCAAATGAAATTCACAGAATATGTATACGAACGCCCGGATGTGGAGCAATTCAAGCAGGAGTTCACCACTCTGCTGAAAGACCTGGAGACAGGCAATCTGGAGGAGCAAAAGGCTGCCGTGGCAGCAATCAATAAGCTGCGCAGCCGCTTCGATACGATGGAGACCCTCGTGAGTGTCCGCCACTCCATCAATACGGAGGATGCATTCTACAAGGCAGAGCAGGATTATATGGACGAGACCGGACCGGTGATCCAGGAGTACATCACGGATTACAACAGAGCCCTCGTCAACTCCAAGCACAGAGCCGAGTTCGAGCAGGAATGGGGAACACAGCTCCTAAGCCTGGCCGAGATTTCACTGCGTACCTTCAGCCCTAAAGTGATTGAGGATTTGCAACTGGAGAATAAGCTGTCCTCCGAATACTCCCAATTGATTGCGTCCGCCAAAATCATGTTCCAGGGCGAAGAACGCACGCTGGCACAGCTGATTCCATTCGATTCTTCCACAGACCGTGAAGTCCGCAAAGGCGTATTCGAAGCCCGTAATGCCTTCATGGCAGAGCATGAACCCGAATTCGACCGGATCTATGACGAACTGGTGAAGGTCCGGGCGGGAATCGCTGCCAAGCTGGGATACAAGAGCTTCGTGGAGCTCGGGTATGACCGGATGGGACGTACCGATTACAATGCGGACATGGTTGCGAACTTCCGCAAGCAGGTGCATGAGCATATCGTGCCGGTTGCGGGGAAGCTGAAGCAGCGCCAGCGCGAACGCCTTCAGCTGGACGGGCTGAAATTTTACGATGAGGGTATTAAGTTCAATTCCGGCAACGCTACCCCTAAGGGAGACCCGGACTGGATCGTGGCGAATGGTGCGAAGATGTACCAGGAGATGTCCCCGGAGACCGGTGAATTCTTCACCTTCATGCAGGAGAACGGGCTGATGGATCTGGTCAGTAAAAAAGGCAAGGAATTCGGCGGCTACTGCACCTACTTCAGCGACTACCGCGCGCCGTTCATTTTCTCCAACTTCAATGGAACCTCCGGGGATATCGATGTGCTAACCCATGAGGTCGGACACGCCTTCCAGGTATACTCCAGCCGGAATATGGAGGTCCCTGAATATGCATTCCCGACCTCCGAAGCCGCTGAGATTCATTCGATGAGTATGGAGTTCTTCGCCTGGCCATGGATGGACCTGTTCTTCAAGGAGGAGGCGGACAAGTACCGCTTCAACCACCTGGCGGACAGTCTGGAGTTCATTCCTTATGGCGTATCTGTCGATGAATTCCAGCATTTTGTCTACGAGCATCCGGAAGCTACGCCGCAGGAACGCAAACAGGCTTGGCGGGAGATTGAGCGGAAATATCTGCCCCACCGTGATTACGACGGCAACGCATACCTGGAGCAGGGAGGGTTCTGGCACAAGCAGACCCATATCTTCCGCCTTCCGTTCTACTATATTGACTATACCCTGGCCCAGCTCTGCGCCTTCCAGTTCTGGAAACGCTCGAACGAGGACTTCACCTCGGCTTGGTCAGATTATCTGAAGCTCTGCCAGGCCGGAGGCAGCCGCTCCTTCACGGAGCTGGTGAAGCTTGCCGGATTAACCTCCCCGTTCGAGGATGGCTGCATCGGCTCCGTCATCGGAGAGATTGAGGGCTGGCTGAACAGCATAGACGATAAGGCACTGTAGGGACTGGGATTCATACACCAGATACAATTAATTTTCCATGCACCAGCAAGCACAGCGTCAACTATAAAGGGGCTGTCCCAAGTAGCCAGTTCACGGCTTCGGGACAGCCCCTTATTTTAAATTGGATCGACATGAGCCCGTCCTCTTACTTCTTCTTCCGCTTCTCTGCGGCCTGCTGCTGATTCTCTTCCACTCTGTATTTGACGATTCTGGTAATGAGCTCATAAGGGAGCGGCTCCTTGATGGGAAACTGCACCGAACCCTTGGCTCCTTTGTACCGCGCCAGTTCCTCCTTGAAAACTTCGATTCCACTGGGTGCCGGGTAGAACCCAATATGCGTCTTGTAGGCGGCAAAATGCACCAGATTCTTATGCAGGAACCAGGTCGGCATCTGATAGCTGATCTTCTCCACGGCCTCCGGCGCAGCTTCCGAAATGACCTTACGCAAGCTCTGCAGAAGCTCCTGGACCTCCGGTGCAAAGTCCGCAATATATTGGTCAACCGTTTCATAGGTAACTTTGTTCTTTTCCACTTCGGCTTCATCTCCCTTGGGTTGGTTCAAAGATCTTCAAACCATTGCAGGCATACCGGAATGAATCCGGCATAATCATTCAATGCTTGCAGGGTAGGCAGCACCTGACTCGTTCCAAGCTCCCGCTCGGTCGCATCCGGTCCTTCCAGGCCCAGAGACCGCCGGAGGCTATACTCCAGCCAGCCTATTTTGCCGTGGAAGCCGCTGCTTAGCACCTCGGGCCAGGGATCAGTAATTTCTCCCCCTTGATTACGGTAAGCATGGATTACTGCACAGAAATCTGCCTTGCGGATGTGACCACTCTCAAAGTCTGACCAATAGAGCGCCACTTCCATCAGCTCCTGCGCCGGGTTAACCCAGCCTGCGGCCTCCCAGTCAATGATCACGGGCTGGCCTTCAGAGCTCCACATTACATTCTTCGGGTCCAGATCCCGGTGGCTGATGACTATGTTCCCGCTAAGGACCGCCATAGCGGCATTGACCTGCTTTTCATAGCAGCTTAGCTTATCCAGATTAGCCTTAAGGGGTGCAGCCCATGGTAGGCCCATAGCTTCGCCCTGCAAGGCATACCCTTGCCAATCTGTCCGTAATTCCTCCGCTGTGCTGTCCCTTTGAAGCTCGTTGTGAAGAGGAGCGAAGTCCGCTGCATGGATGTCAGCCAGAGCTTGTCCGATCAGAATGCATTGCTCCAGCCCCGCTTCAGCCGCAGAGATGGAACGGCCTTCTATCCAAGGGAACAGCAAATAATATTGCCCATCCGCTTCATGTATACAGCTTCCCTCATTCAGCAGTGCAGGAAGTGCGTTCACTCCCTGGCTGCGGGCCAGCATGGCTACCTTTTCGGCTGCTATCATATTATTCATCACAGCTTCCTTCCGCATCAGCTGCGGGTTAAGCGCCTTCACTGCATACTCTGCCTGATTCGTGGTCACACGATACATCCGGTGGAGGAAACCGCCGGAGATTTGCTCCGGCACACCACTCAGTAAGCCCAACTTATATGTAGCACACAGCTTTTCAAAATTCAATGTGTAATTCGTAAGCGTCATGATCCCTTCGTCCTCCCGGCATAGAACTTCAAATATTCGTCCATGTGACTCTTCCAATAGTCCCCGTCATGCTGGCCTGCTCTGAGGTGATATTCTACCGGCACGCCCTTCTCCTTAAGCAGAGTATACAGTTGCTCCGTGCCTTCATAGAACCGGTAGCTATCCTCCGCCCCGCAGTCCAGGTAGATACTCAACTTCGATAAGTCCCTGTTCTGCGCCAAAAGAAGCGGGTCACGCTCCTGCCTCAGCGCTTCCGTCGGATAGAGAAACTGGACCAGGCCGTTCTCGCCTCCGGCAAGAGACCAGTCATCCAGGAACAGCGCCGGGCTATGCCCGCCAACCCTGCTATAGACATCGCTATGCAAAAACGCCGAATGCAGGCTGATAAAACCGCCCATCGATATGCCGCCAATATAGCGGGAACCGCGCTCAGCCAGAGTACTGAAATGTGAATCTGTATACTCCACAACGTCCTTGACCAGATAATCCTCATACCGTTCACCGCCCAGCGCTGCGGGATCACCTGGATTAACTACAGCATTCAGCCCATAGCTGTTGTCCATCTGGGGAGTGACGATAATGAGCGGCTCGATTTGACCGGTCTCAATCAGTCGTTCTGCATTCTGCTGAAGGTTCAGTCCGTCGAAAATATCCGTCTCCCGGCTGCCATAGCCATGGATGAAATAGAGGACCGGATAACGCTGAGAGGCATTGTACCCTGTAGGAAGATAGACACTGAGCCGCATATCCCGGTCCAGGGCTTCACTGTTAAAAACCAGATTCTGTAAGCCCGGGCTTTGCAGCGGTGCCGTCTCAACCTTGCCTGCTGCCCCTTGAGGGTCTTCGCCTGAGTTCCGCGAACAACCTCCCAGCGCTATACACAGTATGATCAGAAGCAGATACAGCCTGGAGCTTCGAGAACCTTTCATATCGACCGCCTCCCGTTCTCCGCCACAATCGTAGCGCTTACAATTAACAGTACCACAAATCTGGGTATTTATAGTAGTACAATTATACCGCTTGGCTGCGGCCTGTTTGTCACTGGTTGGCCTAACTGATATGTGTTTTAATAAAAATCAATCGTTTTTCCGGTTAGCTCCGTCTTACTTATGAAAACATATTTAAAGGACGACTTCTTCCATAGACCAACACAATAAGGAAGAGGGGATGGTGAATGGGGGGAAGACAATGAAAAAAGCCAATACAGCAGATCTGGCGCTGATGGATGAAGAGGTGTTCTTCGAGCGGCTTGCAAGTGAGCACCGTAAACTGTATGCGCTCGCGTACAGCTATCTGCGCTCAGAAGCAGATGCCCTGGAAGCGGTGCAGGAAGCCTCGTGCCGGGCCTGGATGAAGCGTAAACAGCTTAAGAACGAGCAGGCCTTCACACCGTGGCTACTCCGGATTACCATCAACTGCTGCATGGATGAGTTAAGGCGTAAAAAACGCGTCGTGCTGGCGGAGAAGCTGGATGAGAAGGAGACCCAGGAGATGAGGAGCAGCGACCGTCTCGATCTGGAGCGGGCGATGAGCCGGATCAAGCCGAAATACCGGCATGCCGTGATGCTCAAGTATTACCAGGATATGACGACCACTGAAATTGCCAAGGTACTGAATAAGCCCGAAGGCACGATCAAAACCTGGCTGCGTGAAGGACTTAGGCTGTTGCGGAAATATCTGTGAGCAAATCGGAGGTGACAGAAATGTTGGAAAAAGAAGAGCGTGTCCTGAAACAGGATGCCCATGAGGTCCATCTTCATGCAGAGGAGATTCAGGAATTGAAAATTTATAATGCTATGCGCAGTGGAATGACGCAAGGGAAAAAACGCAGCAAACGGCGTTTCTATTCCTATGGGGCCGGCGCCGTATTAGCCGCGGCCGCAGCCATTTTTGTGCTTGTCTCATCTATCGGCTTGCCAACTGGAGGTATAGACGATTCCGGCCTCAGCGGTTCAGTGCAGGCGGCCAGCACCAAAAGCTGGAATAATTTTGCGGACTATCGCAAGCATCGCTTAAATAACGCGCTGGTTGGCGACATCCTGGAACGAAATCTGGTCATACCGGTCCGTCAAAGCGCAACAAACAATGGGTACCGTATGGATGTGGATGGCGCCGTCACGGATGGCCGTAAAGTGTATATCCTGTTCAGCGTGCACAACGATACGGATCAAGAAGTTAATCCTGGGCATACGAAATTTCAATTCGGTGATTTCGAGGTTCCAGATCCACATCGGGGCGCAGTCCTGGAAATGGCGTACGATAGCGACTCCCGGATTCAGCCAGGCGGGAGCAAAGATTTTATTTATTCCACTAATTATCCGGCTTCCATCACTGATTCCAAGGAGGTGAAGTTCACTTTAATTCTCACCGGAACGTCCAACCAAGCACTCGCTTCCAGCAGCAACAAGTATCGGACCAGCCTTGAGGTATCGTTCGGGCTTGATCCGTACAGATTCAAAGACCAGGAGCACACATTGCCTGTGAATCGCACGCTTACCGTGGATGGTCAAAAGATCAAAGTGCGCCAAGTACAGTATACTCCGTTCAATACTTATGTCGATCTGGAGTATGACAAGGCAAACACCAAACAGATTTTCAGCCTGCTGAATCCTGTTCTGACCGCAACAACCGGGAGTCAAACCGAGAAATTAGTTTATCCGGGCAGAATCACGGCCGATAATTCCGAGGTGTACAAAGACACCTCGCAGGCCACGCTGGTGTTCAGGTATACCGAGCTTAACCAGCCGGACTCCACCACGCTGAAGATTGCCGGTATCTCGGCGCTGGAGCCGGACCGTATGAAATTTGTGGTCGATCTGAACAAGCAGCAGGTGATTGAAGCACCGGCAAACGATTGGGAAATGGTCACATCCAGGGAAGAACATCATGCAACAGCGGCAGAGATTCTGCTCCGGCGTAAGGTGACCCATCTGTCTTATTTCACCGATTCGCAAGGGGCGGTACAGGCGGAGAACATCGGCGCACAACTGGCTGACAAATTCACCGATGCGAACGGCCAGGTGCATAATAGAACGAATCGGGAAACGCCACTAATCGACTTCGGCGGCACCATGATCTCTAGAGATGGTACGGGAACCAGTGAGATCAGTTTATCTTTTGACAGTCAAGCTGCAGATTATCCGCAGCCGCTTACTCTATCGGTAGAGCGTATCTGGAATCCAATTGTGGAGACACAAAGTATCGAGCTGTTTGCGAAGAAATAGAAGCTTGCCGCAAACAGCAAGAAGCCCCGCCCAGCCGACAGGCTTGCGGGGCTTCTCCCTTTCTTAAGCCCTTTTACAGCAGTACAAGCATTCCGCTGCTTCGTCCGCTCCTAATTAATTTTAATAAGCTGCCATTTCTGGGCATCGGTTCCGTTATCTGTCCATTGCTGCACGACCGCTCCGTCTGCGGTAGAGGAGTTAGAGACATCCATGGCCAGCCCGCTGGCTTTGGAGATCAGCTTGTAATATCCGCCGCCCACATCGATGATGCTCCACCGCTGGGCGTTGCTGCCGTTGTCATTCGCCTGCTGGAGCTGGACTCCGCTTGCCGTGGAGGCATTCGGCACATCCAGCAGCTTTCCGCTATGCATCGCTGTAAGCTTGTAGAAGCCGTCTCCCGTGCTCTCCACTCTGAATTGCTGATTGGCCGCGGTATAATTGGTCCACTGATGCATTTTGGCCCCGTCTGCCGTAGAGACATCCGCCACATCCAGTACTTTGCCGCTTGCCTTGTTCATTAAGGTGTAGACCCCGCCGCTGACAATGCCGGTCGAAGGCGCACCCGCCTGATATACCCTCACATAATCCACAAGCATCTGCGCCGGGAAGGGGGTGGAGCTGTTCGGAGCGCCCGGCCAGTTACCGCCTACCGCGAGGTTCAGCAGCAGGAAGAACGGTTTCTGGAATTCCTCCGTATTGCCGGTTCCGTTCTCAATATAGAATTCATTGAACTGGTTGCCGTCGACGAACCATCTGATGTACTTCGAATCCCATTCCACACTGTATACATGGTATTGGGAGAAGTCCAGATTACCGGATACCCTTCCGAATTCGGCATGGCCGCCTGCATCCCAGTGCACCGTACCGTTGACGGCAGCGTTATTATTTACCCGCTCCATAATATCGATCTCACCGCAGGCAGGCCAGCCGGGCGGGGTGTTGATATTGGAGCCGAGCATCCAGAACGCAGGCCATAATCCTTGGCCGGAAGGCAGCTTGATTCTGGCTTCGATTTTGCCATAGGTGAAATTCTTGAGTCCCTGTGTCTTAATCCGCGCCGAGGTATAATTCATGCCTTCATAGGATTCTTTCTGCGCCGTGATGACCAGGTTGCCGCCGGTAACCTTCAGGTTCTGTGAACGGTTCGTATAGTATTGCAATTCATTGTTGCCCCAGCCGCTGGTACCTGTGCCAATCTCAGCCGTCCAGTTAGCCGTGTTCAGGGAGGAGCCGTCGAACTCATCGCTCCAGGCCAGATTCCAGGTTGCTGCGCTTGCGCTCCCCGCAGGGACCAGTGCGATGAATAACGTGAACAGCATGAACAGACTTAAGAATTTACCTCTTTTAAGCATTATTGCCCTCCTCTATTGATTTCAAAATGGCCAGCCTTATTTCAATGCACGCGTACGTTCGTGCAGTTGAAACCTTACCCAACCGGTTTCGGACATGGACATTGGCAGCGCCTTCTTCTGCTACATCCCATATATATCGTTTTTGCTTCCCGGAAGAACCAGAAATTTGACAATTCAGCGAACCTGGAGGAAAGGGAGGGGGCGTCCTTTCGTAAGACACTGCCTCATCAAGACCAACCACAGCAAAAAACCGCTCTCCAACGGAGGCGGTTCATGCTTTTGCAAAGATGATACCTTGATTGTCGTACTACTCGAGTCCGTGCTCTTCGCGGATCTTGTACATCCCTTGCACGAGCAGCTCCGAAGGATCACGGTTAAGCTGCAGATGCGTCAGTAACAGATGGAGCGGGATAGCGCATACGTTATTTCCGTCCGTAATTGCAGGGAAGCCTGCTTCAAAGACCGGTCCATGCTCCTCGTTCCAGGCCAGTCCGGCATGAACCTGCTCCGGTGCGAACTCCTCCGTTACAGCGGCGATACACATCGGAACCAGCACATTATCGACAGCGGCCTTGGCTTCCTCTTCACTGGCGAGCGGCTTAGGCATGGAGTTGCCTCCCTTGGTCTTCATCAGCTCGTGGAAGAAAGAGGCCATCCAGATCTCCGGACTGTTGCCGGACTGGAACCGGGCAGCCAGCTCACGAAGGAAGAAGCCGCAGTAATAATCAGCGTTATCTTTATCCTTCACACGGAATACAAATACCGGGCCGTAGTTGTCCAGGTTCAGCACCTGTCCTTCCACATCGCTGAAGCTCATTTTGAGCGCTACAATGCCGTTATGAAAAACAGCCTTGAGCAGCTCATTCCAATTCTCTTCGGTCATGGCCTGCTCGGCAGCTTCCGCTTCACCGTTCACCGGCTCATTCGTGGTCTCATTGGTTGTTTCGTTTGTCATAATTAAATTCACCCCACTTTCTATCATACCATCCTATTGAACAAGGTAACATACCATATCTCTCAACTCAAATGGAAAGCTCTGCCGGACCCGCATGTATGTCCTTATGCGCAAGTGCTATACTAGACAGGGTGCAGTAACCATCTCATTTTGCAGAAGGGAATGAACCTAACCATGAATACTGAACAATTGGACCGGATTCACACGGGCCAAGGCTTTATAGCTGCTCTGGATCAGAGCGGAGGAAGCACCCCCAAAGCGCTGCTGCAATACGGTATTAAGGAAGACCGTTATTCAGGGGACGAAGAGATGTACACCATGGTTCACAGTATGAGAACACGCATTATTCAGAGTCCCGCCTTTAACCGGGAGCATATTCTAGGTGCAATTCTGTTCGAGAACACGATGGACCGCCTCATAGACGGGCAATATACCGCCGATTACCTGTGGGAGCAGAAGGGCGTCGTGCCTTTTCTCAAAATAGACCAGGGACTGGCCGCTCCTCAGCACGGAGTCCAGCTCATGAAGCCTATCCCCGCCCTCGATGATCTGCTGAAGCGGGCAGTCAGCAAGCATATCTTCGGCACCAAAATGCGCTCCGTAATCCATGAGGCGAACCCGGAGGGTATCCGGCAGGTCGTGGAGCAGCAGTTCGAGCTGGCCCGGCAGATCGCCGCCTTCGGACTCGTTCCGATTATTGAACCGGAAGTAGACATCCTCAGCAAGGACAAGCAGGAGTCAGAGCAATTGCTGAAGCATGAACTGGCCGCACGCTTGTCTGAGCTGCCAGATGGCGTGAAGGTCATGCTCAAGCTGTCGATCCCGACAGAGGATAATTTATACAGCGAGCTCGCCGCAGATCCCCATGTGGTTCGGATCGTAGCACTCTCAGGAGGGTATACCCAGGCTGAAGCCAACGAGAAGCTCGCCCGGCAGCATGGAGTGATTGCCAGCTTCTCCCGCGCTTTGTCCCAGGGGCTCAGCGATCAGCAGACGGAGGACGAATTTGGCCGCACCCTCGCTGCGTCGATCCAGGCCATCTATGAGGCTTCGATTACTTAAGCCCTCTGGCTCGCTGCCTGTTCTCTGGTTTCATAGATTGGCAGACTTAAGCCCCCGAGCCATAAGGCACGGGGGCTGTTAACTGTTGCCTAAGCTCGTAACGTCATTCGACTTGCTTCAACCGCTTAATTCCCTCCCGCACTCTAGGCGCTACCTCTGTCCCAAAGAGACGGATGGCCTGCATTACCTGAGCATGCGGCATGGAGCCGTGCGGGACATGCAGCAGGAAGCGGGTGATCCCTACATGCTCGTAGAGGTGGATGATTTTGCGGGCAACTGTGTCCGGGTCGCCCACATATAGAGCACCGTCAAAGCTGCGGGCAGCATCGTAATCCGCACGTTGATACGAAGGCAGCCCTTTCTCCACCGCCCGGATATTCGTCCGCGCATGTGTAGACGGGAAGAAGCCCTCTACCGCAAGCTCGTCCGTCTCCGCAACATAACCATGAGAGTGTGAGGCAATCGGAAGCTTGGACACATCATGACCGGCCTTGGCCGCTGCCTCCTTGTAGAGCCGTACATGCATGGCATAATCGGAAGGGTTAACATTGCCGATAATCGCCAGTGCAAAGGGCAGACCCAGGGTACCCGCACGGACCGCAGACTCCGGAGTTCCCGCACTCGCAATCCATACCGGCAGCGGATTCTGCTCCGGACGCGGATAGATCTCCAGATTCGTTATGGCCGGACGGTGCTTGCCGCTCCAGTTCACCTTGCCGGGCTCCCGCAGCTTGAGCAGCAGGTCCAGCTTCTCGTCAAATAGCTCTTCGTAGTCCTTCAGATCATAGCCGAATAGAGGAAACGACTCGGTGAACGAGCCCCGGCCCACCATAATTTCGGCACGGCCGCCCGATATGCCGTCCAGTGTTGCGAAATCCTGAAATACCCGCACCGGATCGGCTGAGGACAGAATCATGACTGCACTGGTCAGGCGGATTCGGGTCGTCAGCGGTACAGCCGCCGCCATTAGCACAGCAGGCGATGAAGCTGCAAAATCAGGCCGGTGATGCTCACCCACGCCGTATACATCCAGTCCCACCTGATCCGCAAGCACGATCTCCTCCACCACTTCGCGCAGCCGCTCCGCATGGCTTAGAGTCACTCCGGTATTCACATCAGGCGTTGTCTCGACAAAGGTGCTTATTCCAAGTTCCACGCATTGTTCCTCCTAGAAGTCAGTAATCTTTATATTCTAAAACTAAATAGTCAAATATTCAAAGAAAACTTTAACCCGCAGCAAACAGGGCGCCCCGGCTGTGTCAACAGCTCTTGAGGCACCCTATTGTATGTTAGCTGGCTAATCGTAGCCGCTTCCGCTTATTTCACCAGCTCCTCCAGGCTGCCAAAGGCGCTGGAGGCTGATTTCAGCTTGGATTCGCCTCCGACGACACAGAAGTAATTCTGCTGCATTACCGCCTCAAGCAGACTGGCATAGCTCCTGATATCCCCGGCTGTGGCCGACAGGATTTCATTACGCTCCTGCTGAAGGTCTTCCGCCGTAATCTGCTCGAAATAATGCCGGTCCGCCTGACGGCCTGAAGCACCGGGACTCAGCGGCTGGTCCAGCATGGCCAGGGTCCCGATAATCGCCCTCTCCATCTCCGCTTCATCTGCTGCATAATCTCCGGCAAACAAGGAAGCCCGGTCATAGACCTCCAGCGTCTCCAGCAGGTTCGGATCGCGGTAGGAAGTGAACAGGAGTACCCCGTCGCGGCGCAAAAGCAGATTGCCGCCATACGCACCGCCCTTGACCCGGACCGTATTCCACAGGTAGGTCAGGCTGAGGATCTTCTTGAGCACCTGCAGCTTGCCAGAATAGGCGAAGCCCAGCTTCTTATAGTCATAACCTTTGACTACATACTGTACCTGGCTCGCGGACATGAAGCCTTCGTTGACCGCCTGCCCCTGTGCTGATAAGAGCGGCTGGGACTCTACTACCCGTCTGCTCAGGTTCAGCTCCTGCACATGTGCGGCGAATTCCGCATACGAATCCGCCGTACCGGTGATGGAGAGCGTCAGATTCTGCGTATTGAACAACAGCCCGCAGATTTCCTTCAAGGTATCCGCAAGCCCCTCAGCCTGCTGGTCAATGGTGCGGGCCAGCTCCTTGATGAAGCGGTAATACGCCACGCCGCTAAGCTGCTCTTCGTACATCCCCCGATCCGAGAAGTAGGACAGCACCCGGCTGGCTGCAATCTCATTGCCTTTCTGGGTCAGCATCGCTTCCATCCCGGAGGCTTCCCGGCGGACAATCTCCTGCAGCTTGGACAGGTTATCCAGATTGCTGCCGTAGAGCAGCTCATGCAGCAGCTTCAGGGAACCGCCGATGTTGCCCTGCATGACCTTGATCCGCGCGCTGAATTTGGCCTGATAGCTTCCTTCCGCAGACTTCCCGGCTCCGAACACCTCATTCTGAAAACGGATGCCGCCCGTAGTAATCCCGATCTCACTGGTCAGCTCCTCAATACTGTAGGCTTCCGTCTCCAGCTGTCCGAGCACTCTCGCCAGCAGCTCCAGATAAGGGATCTGCTGCGCGGCAAGCACGCTGGTGTCCCAGTACAGCTTGATATAGGCGATGGCACCGGCAGCCACTTCATGATGCAGCACCTTAATCCCGCCCAGCGCAACCTCCACTGTGGGTACCCCGGCCGGGGCAATAGGGTTAACGTCCTGGAGGGTCAGCTTCGGCAGCTTCTCCAGCTCCTCTGCGGGGTCTGGAGTGTTCTGCCGGGCCAGCAGCTTCTGCGTGCTAAGCACCAGCTCATCCAGCTGTACCGGGGCCAAAGACGCTTTGTATGACGCCAGACGGCTGCGGACCGCCGCATCCTTTTCCCCCGCCAGAGTCTGAGAGGGCTGGAGGACAACGACACTACAGTGGTTACTGTTCAGCAGGTAGGTCTCAATCAGGCGCTCGAAATACCGCTCGCCACTTTGCTCACGGATCGCCGTAATCGCTGCTTCATACTCCAGATACGTGGACGGCAAGCCGTCATACAGCCAGGCCTTCATCACTTCCATGTTGTAGGTGAGACCCTTCGGATATTGGCTGAAATCGGCTTCCCGCAGTTCAAATTCCTTGCTGTTCACCGCAGCCAGCACCAGCTTCTCGTCCAGTCCGTCCGCTGCAAGGCGGCTTAAGGTAGCTCTGACGAGATTCACGAATTCTTCCTTGGCACCGGGGTTGGAATGCGTCAGTGCAATACCCAGCATAGGCTGAGCCATGCTATCCGAATAAAAAGCAACCACATCCTTGCCAAGGCCGCTCTCCAGCAGCGCTTGCTTCAGCGGGGCGGCGTTGCTGTCCATCAGCATGCTTTTCAGAATGGCAAAGGCCAGATTGAGCTCCCGGTCCAAAGAGGTGCCCATTACATAATTCAAGCTCAAGTATGTCTTGTCGGCAGCCGTTTCCGTCTCCAGAATGGGATACTCCGCCGTAAGCTGGGTCATGCCGGTCGGTGCCTGTAGTGCAATCGAAGTATCCATAGCCTTGCGGGTATAGCGGCTGAGGTATTCCTCATGGATAAACTGCAGCCGTGCTTCGATATTCAGGTCGCCATAGAGATAGAAATAACTGTTCGAGGGGTGATAATAATTCCGGTGCGCCTCCAGAAACTGTTCATAGGTCAAGGCAGGGATATGCTGCGGATCACCGCCGGAGGAGTGACGGTAGATCGTACCCGGGTAGAGCGATTTTTTGATCCGGTCAATCAGCACCGTCACCGGCGAGGAATACGAGCCCTTCATCTCATTGTAGACAACGCCCTTGTAGATCAGCTCATCCCCGGAATGCGGCAGCTCATAGTGCCAGCCCTCCTGCTCGAAGATCTCCGGCTGACTGTAAATATTCGGCTGAAAGACGCTGTCCAGATAGACCTCCATCAGATTGGCGAAATCCTGGTCATTCTGGCTGGCTACCGGATACATCGTTTTGTCGCCAAAGGTAAAAGCGTTCAGGAACGTCTTCATCGAGCCCTTCAGCAGCTCCACGAACGGTTCCTTTACCGGGAATTTGTCGGAGCCGCAGAGGACCGAATGCTCCAGAATGTGAAACACTCCCGTGCTGTCCGCAGGCGGAGTCCGGAACGTGACACTGAACACCTTATTGTCATCCTGATTCTGTACATAGAGCAGCCGTGCGCCGCTCTGCTGATGCTCCAGCGTGTATACGGAGGATTCGATTTCCCGTATGTACTCCTTGCGTATGACTTCAAACCCGGAATAGACCTCACCTGATATTAAGCTGCTCATAACTTTTCCCTCCTTGGTTCAGGGCTGCCCTGATTCCATGAGCTTATCATATCCGGGGTTTCCGGTTCCACTACCGGTTGTATAGAGGCCGGACTAACGAATTGCAGTCTCCTGCTCTGACGCTACGAAATTCTAGACCCGACTCAACCGCTCAACCGCATGCTGCTCATCCGCTACGAAAAATATATCCTTCCCCTGGTTGCATTCATAGATGAAATCACGCAGACTGCCGCTGGTATAGCTGCTGAAATCACCCGCTACCGCTACCTTCACCTGATAGTTAATGAACTTCTGCAGAATCTCACCGGCCAGCCGAGTCTTGAGGTCGAAGAACTCCTCGCTCAGCAGCGCCTTATGGATCACGATCCGGTCACAGTCGGTCTCATAGCGTACCGTTGCCATAAGATCCAGTGCACTCTGGACATCAGCCACCACGGCTTCGTTGCCGCTCACTACAGCGATGATCGTGCCGCCAGCTTCTATAGTTGTTATGTTCATTGTTATAACCTCCTGATCGAATATGTTAAAATATGCGGATAGCTTATCTTAGCAGCAACTGAAATATACAGCAAAGGATGGATCATGATGGAGCTCACGATGAATTGGATTACACTCAGGGTACGCAATCTGGAGGCTTCCCTTGATTTCTATCACAGAATTCTAGGGCTTCCTGTGGAGCGCAGATTCGAGAGCAGAGGGAAGCAGATCGTCATGCTGGGGATAGAGGGGCAGCCCAAGCTTGAGCTCATAGAGGGAAGTGATCCGCCGGTGAAGCCGGAGTGCGGAGTGTCTGTAGGGTTCGAGGTCGGGTCGCTGGACGAGGCTATGGCGGAGCTTAGCAAGGAAGGAATCCCGGTAGCCCGCGGCCCCATCGCGCCGAATCCCAGCCTGCGCTTCTTCTATATCCTGGACCCGGACGGCTTCGAGGTGCAGCTTGCGGAGCATATGTAACGGCGTTCGGATGGGCTTGCTATCCACGGACTAGCACTAGTGTACCTGATTTGCTGATTTAACCTGCGATTGGGCCGAATGAGATGCATTAGTGCTCCTCATTTGGCCCACGCGCCTGCATGCCAGCACAATGTATGCTGTTTTCCACATACATTCGGGCCATGCGCCTGCATGCCAGCACAATGTATGCTGTTTTCCGCATACATTTGAGCCATGCGCCTGCATGTGAACAGAATGTATGCTGTTTTCCACATACATTTGGCCTATATACCGCTGTACCAGCCGTTTGTACTCGGTTTTTAGCATACATTCAGCCTTTTACCGATGAAATTAGATACACTCCTGCTCTCTCGGCGACCCTTCAGCCCCATTCAGCAACCAAGTCACTCTACGAATCATTCAAAGAGCTCTTTTCTACAAATGTAGACTCACCTTGTCCACAACAGGAGGAATTATAATTTCCTGTACAGCAAAAAAACGGCATTTCTGCCGTTTCTTAAGGGATGGACTCTCAGGGGCTCGAACCCTGGACAAATAGATTAAGAGTCTACTGCTCTACCAACTGAGCTAAGAGTCCGTATGGTGTCTATGTATGATTCTTCTAGACGATTATCTCTAAGCTGACTGCGTCCGCTCAAAAGTACTTTCATAGTATACTTTTTTTGAACGGGCGCTGTCAACTGTTTTATTAAAAGTTTCTCACACCCGGCTATGAACAGCTGTCTACACGCGATTCTTCCGCATCATCACCACATACACGGGGAGTCCGGCAAGCGTGATGCCAATCCCTATAAGTGAGCGCAGCGGATCACTGATGATCGTGCTGCCCAGGATATAGAGTCCTCCTGCTACGCCGAGAATCGGGGTGAACGGATAGAGCGGCACGCGGTAGCGGCCTTGTACGGGCGGCAGCTTCCTGCGCAGAAGGAATACGCCGAACACGCCCATCGTGAAGAAGATCCAGAGCACGAACACTAGCAGATCGGTCAGCGTATTGAAGGTCCCGGAGAAGGTATAGATCACGGCCAGTATACTCTGAAAAACAAGCGCATTCGCCGGTGTCTGGAACTTCGGATGAATGCTGCTCAGCACCCGGGAGAACGGAAGCTGTCCCCGCTCCCCCATCGCCTGCGGCACCCGTGCTGCGGTCATGAGATAACCGTTCAGTGCACCCAGCACAGAGACAATAATGCCTGCCGTAATAAAGGCTCCGCCGCCGCTACCGAACAGCGCCTCTGCTGCATCGGCACCCGGAGTCAGGGACGACACAATCTGGTCATAGGGCAGCGCCTGGAACACCGCAATATTGAACAATACATACACGGCGATGACAAAAATAACACCGATCGAAATGACCTTCGGCAGCGTCCTGGCCGGGTCTTTGATCTCTCCCGCCATATTGGTTACGCTGATCCAGCCGTCATAAGCCCAGAGTGTGCCGAGCACCGCAGCCCCGAAGCCTGCACCCGAAGCCGCTGTGCCGATGCCGCCGAAGCCGGGAGCCAGATCCGAGAACAGTCCGACGCCCACAATGCCCGCCACCGGAATCAGCTTCCCAACCGTAGCCACCGTCTGAATGATCCCGCCGAACTTCGTCGCTATAACATTCATCAACAGAATGAAGCCCAGAATGCCCACGGCAAGCAGCTTCTGCTGCCATGCATTCAGCGGCAGGAAGTAACCGGAATAGGTCGCGAAGGCAATGGCCAGCGCCGCCACAGAAGCCGGATAAGAGATCACCGCCTGCACCCAGCCGAGCAGATAGCCGAATATCCCTCCGTACAATTCACTTAAATAAGTATATAGGCCTCCCGACTTCGGAATGGCCGCAGCGATCTCCGCCACACTAAGCGCCGAAGCCAGGGTAATGATCCCTCCAACACCCCAGGCCAGAATACTCATCCACGGGCTACCCGCATTATTCAATACAATTCCGGGCTTCAAAAAAATCCCCGATCCGATAATCATCCCGACCACCAGGGCCAGGGCTTGCATGAACGTAATACTTTTGGTTAACAGCTTTGTTGTCATGATGTGATTCATTGTCCTTCCGTTCTGTGAAATATTTATCATGCTTTTATTTCTCTATTTGTCCTGTTCACCCCTCTTTTTGAGCCGGAGAAATTGGTTATAAACCAAACTCCCCATTGTAACTAACACTATATGGAAGATATACTGAAGCCTGGGCGTATTTCCCTGGGCATAGCTGGTTCGCTCAGCGCCACAACCTTCGAGGAGGCATATACCTTTATGCTGTACACTCCAGGCATTACCGACTGCTCACCGGCAGAGGTGAATTATGACGCTACAAGAATCGGGGTATTGCATACCCACTTCCAGCAACTGATCGATGACAAAAAGATTCAAGCCGCCTCATATTGTATATCCAGATACGGCAAGACGTTCATGCACGGCGCCATCGGCCCCCTCTCCTACCGCGAAGAGCGGACGGAGCCGTTGTTGCCGACTACCGTTCATAGAATTGCTTCAATCACCAAAGCCATTACCTCCGTGGCCATAGCCAAGCTTGTGGAGGATGGCGTGCTCCGGCTGGACCTTCCCGTCGGCACTTTTCTGAAACCGTTTAACGTGGAGCCTTTTGCCAAAATCGATATCTACAGCCTGCTTACCCATACTTCCGGCCTGTTTCCCGACTGCGCGGGCAGCATGATTCCCTATCACAAAAGCTATTGGCAGCTCATCGGCGAATACTTCGACAGCTACAGGCCGGAGGACGGGGAGCCGGACTGGATCACCGCCGCGCTGAGCTGCGGCGTGAATAAGAAGGTAGGCGAGGAATGGCAATACTGCTCCTTCGGCTTCTGTATTCTTGGCGAGATTATCAAGAAGGTGACTGGCGTTACCGCCGAGCAGTACATAGAGGAGAACATCCTGAAGCCGCTCGGCATGAGGGATACGATGTGGGAGCCGACGCCGGAGCTGGCGGGGCGCTTCATTATCCGCAACGAAATGCGGGAGAAGCAGTTGAATGAGCTGGCCCAAGGCATCCAGCCCGAGGTCTCTGCGGCAGAAAAGCTGTGGGAGACGGTATCCAGCACCGGCGGAGGGCTGTCCTCCACACCGGCTGACCTGATCCGCTTCGCCAACATGCTGCTGGGCATGGGCCGACTGGGCGAGACCCGCATTCTCGGCCGCAAAGCCGTCGAGAAGCTCACCACCCGTACACTCTACGGGGTTCCCGACTACTGTTGGGGCAATGATGTCAAAGACCGGAGCTACGGCATTGGACTGGATATGCGGAAGGGTCCCGCCTTCTTTTACTCCGAGGGCAGTTATTTCCATGAAGGAGCCGGAGCCTGCTGTATGGTGATGGACCCTGCCGAGCAGCTTGCTGCGGTATGGTTCGTGCCGTTCAAGGACGATAACTGGTACGCGGAGGCGCTGTTCAATGTCACCAATATTATCTGGTCAGGCGTGATCTGATGAACCGTCTCAAGCATAACTGGAGGATCTGCCGCTCCGTGGCGGCGGTAACCTATAAGGAGTGGAGTGCCTACCGCACCCACTCCCTGGTGTCCGTAATTGTCGGTCCTGTCTATTTTATGGTGCAATATTTCATCTGGACCGCAGTCTATGGAGGGCAGGCTACACTGGGCGGGCTTGATCTCCAGCAAATGATCCGCTACTTCGGGGCAACGGCGCTGATTGGCTACCTGATCATGGATTTCGCCGACTGGAATCTGTCGATGCTTGTCCGCACCGGCAAGTTTCTGACCTTCCATCTGCGTCCGGTCGATCACCGTTCCTTCGCGCTGTTCCAGAAGCTCGGACACCGCTTCCTCGGCTTCGTGTTTGAATTTCTGCCGTGCCTGCTGATTTTTATCTTTATCTTCGGCATCGATATGCGGCCGGCAAGCCTGCCGTGGACCATAGTGTCCGTGCTGCTCGCTTTTCTGATGAATTTCTATGTCAACTATACGATTGGCCTCACCTCCTTCTGGCTGGTGCAGTCAGGGGGCATACGTAGCGCGTTCATGCTGGTGTCGGGGATTTTCTCAGGTGCGCTCATTCCGCTGGATTTCTTCCCGCACTGGCTGCAGGTGACCCAGTTGTTCCTGCCATTTCAATACATTGCTTATATGCCTGCCATGGTGTTCACCGGCCATTATTCACTCGGCGGCCTGGAGTTATCCATTCCGGAGGCTGTCGGCATGCAGGGAGCGGCTGTGCTGGTAATGTTCGGGTGCAATGAGCTGGTCCGCCGCCGGGCCATGAAGCAGTTTACCGCGGTCGGCGCGTGAATGAATGCCCCGAAGAAAGGAACATTCTTGACATGAAAAGGTATGTAGATGTATACAAGCAGTGCATGTACTCCGCCGTGCAGACGGCTTCGGCTTATAGGATGAACTTCATCGTCAGCAGTCTGATTACCCTCATCGGTAATATACTGTTTCCGCTGGTGACCCTGCTGATCTACCGGGCAGGCACCAGCTTCCCCGGCTGGAGCTTATACGAGGTCTTGTTGATCCAGTCCGTATTCACGATGTCCAGCGGCCTCTCCAGCCTTGTCTTCGGAGGGGTCATGTGGACCACCATGTCGCATGTCCGGGAGGGCAGCTTCGAGGTAGTGCTGCTTAAGCCGCTGAATCCGCTGTTCTACCTTGTGGCTACGACCTTCTCCACCGAAAGTGCCGGGCTGTTCCTGGGCGGAGCGGCGTTATTCGTATTCTCCGCCTGGCATGTAGGCGCGATTCCGGCCTTAGCCTGGCTGCAATTCGCAGGCATGTTCTTCGCCGGAACGGCAGTCCTGGCCGGATTATCACTGATGATGGCGGCGATGTCTTTCAAATGGGTCGGTAATTCGCGGATTTCCGAGCTGGCAGACAGTGTACTGAGTGTCGGCAAGTATCCGCTGCCGATCTTCCCGAAGGCGGTGCAGGCGGCAGCGACGATGATTATTCCTGTGGGCATGGTCGGCTTCCTCCCGGCCTCGGCGCTGCTTGGCCGGGTAGGAGCCAGTGATTTTGTAGCGATACTGCCCTGCTTTGTCTTTCTCTGGGCAGGCATTTGGGTCTACCGGCACATGATCAGATTATATGAGGGGGTTGGCGGCTGATGCCGGTTATAGATGTGAAGCATTTAACGAAGACATACACCACTTATAAGCGGGGCGCAGGCATGGGGCAGACCTTCAGGAGCTTCTTCAAGCGTGAAGAAGTCTCGGTCCAGGCTGTGAACGATATCAGCTTTGCCATTGAGCAGGGCGAAATCTGCGGCATGCTGGGGCCTAACGGGGCCGGCAAATCGACGACCATCAAAATGCTCTGCGGCGCACTCTACCCGACAAGCGGGGAGATTTCGGTCCTCGGCTATTCCCCGGCCCGTGACCGGAAGCGGTATGTCGGTAAAATCGGAGCTGTCTTCGGCCAGAAATCCCAGCTTATCTGGGATATTCCGCCCATCGACAGCTTCAATATGAACAAGGCCATCTACGGAATCTCCACCCCGGATTTCAATCATCGGCTGGAGGAGCTCGCGGCGCTGCTGGAAATCTCCCAGGTCATTGAGAAGCCTACCCGGGTGCTGTCGCTGGGCGAACGCATGAAATGCGAATTCGTCATGGCCATGCTGCACCAGCCGGACATCCTGTTCCTGGATGAGCCGACGATCGGGCTGGATGTGATCGCCAAGGTCAAGATCCGCGAATTCATCCGCCAGATGAACAAGAAGCTGAATATGACCTGTATCCTTACTACCCATGATTTGGAGGATGTGGAGGAGCTGGCGCACCGGGTCATCGTCATTAACCATGGCGAGAAGGTGTTCGATGATTCGCTGCAGCGGCTTAAAGTCTTTCTGGGAGAGAAGAAGCAGGTCAGCTTTACCTTCGTAGAGTCTGTGCAGAACACCCCCTTCGACAACGATTACACCAAGGTGGTTGAGCGGCCCTCAGACTTCCAGGTTACGCTGGAGGTGGACACCGCCCGCATCTCGATCAGCGATTTTCTGGAGAATATCTCCCGCAAGCACGGCTTCTCGGATATTTCGGTCAAGGAGCTGCCGATTCAGCAGGTGGTCATGAATATTTATGAGAGTGCACAAGCATAAACCAACAAACAGCCTGAACCGTCACTTTACCGTGACCGCTCAGGCTGCTTGTTTTTCAGGTGTTTATTAGCTCTTATGGACAAAGTAACGCTTATCATTAACCATTAGGCAGCTTCGTCTTACTTCCCGGCAGCCAGCTCAGACGCAAGCTTCTCCGCCCCGTCAAAGATGGAATAGCTATATCCCCAGAACTGGTTGAAGTCAATCTTATAGATCGCTTTGTTCTGGATTGCCTTCAGACTCTGCAGTGACGGATCGGCATAGAACGCTTTTATCGACTGGTCAGCATCAATACCGCCTGTGTACACCGAGATCAGCAGGACATCCGGGTTGGTAGCAATCAATTGCTCCTTGCTGATCTCACCGGTCACATCCGCGTAGCTGTTGGTCAGTCCAAGCAGTCCCAGCACATCTCCCGCAAAAGTATCCACATTCCCGCTATAGACAGCGATCGCGCCGTTGCCTCCATCAGATACATAAGCGAAGGTCTTGGCGCCTGTGGCTGCCGCCCCCTCCTTCAGCTTCGCCGCACGCTCCTTCAGCTCTGCGATGTAGGCAGTGGCCTTCTCCTGCACATCAAAGATCTGGCCGAGCTGTTCAATATCCTTGTACAGGCTGTCAAGCGTTGCCCCTTGCAGACTGGTGCTCTGCACGAAGGTCTTGATGCCCAGCTCATTGAGTCCGCCTACCGTCCCTACTCCCCAATCCGCATCCGCGAACAGGCCGCCACGCCCCATCACCAGATCCGGGCCTCTGCCCACAACCAGCTCTTTGCTGGCATAGTCCTGGGAAATCACAGGAATCTTCTTAAACTCTTCCTGAACCGCCGGATCACCTGCACCGTAGAGAGCCGCTACTCCGACCATTTTGTCGGTAAGCCCCAGCTTAATCAGCAGCTCCGCCGCACCTTGGGTATTCGCTACTACCTTCTCAGGAGCCTTATCGAAGGTCTGTGATTTCGCGGTCCATTCGGTGCCTTCCCCGTTATTCGTATGGTTCTCAAGAGTAAGCGGATATACCGTCTTGGCCGCCGCAGGTGCAGTCTCCGCCGGTGCGGGACTGGCCGATGCAGGTGCAGCCGTTGCCGCCGCTTCCTTCGTATTGCTTGTGCTTGATGAACAAGCCGCCAGCATAACTGCCATCACCAGAACCGCCAGCAGCGGTACATATCGTTTGAATATTTTCTTCATTCTCTTAAGTCCCCTTTTCTGTATGTATGTTATTGATCCTGCGGGTATGGCATTAAGCCCATAGCCTTGCAGGGGATACCTCCGTAGAATATAGAAAGTTGGACAGCATGTCAATGAGAATTATTATCATTGACAATCATTCTCAATGTGCCTTATATTAAAAAAGACCATACCGCTGCGTACTAGCGCTGGCCTTGTATCTGGCCTATTGTGCTATGTGTTTCTTACTATTCTTTCAATGAAGGAGCTTTATTACTGACATGCATACCGATATAGCTGTACCTTCACAGCCTAAGCAATCTCTCATTCATTCCCGTTACGGCTTCATGGCTGTTATAGGCGTCCTGTTCATTATCACCCTGCTGTCTGCCGGGGCTGCGGTCTCCTTCGGCCAGGTGGACATTCCTGTCTCCCAATCCTACCGGATTCTGCTTCATCACATCACAGGCATCCAGATTGGTGATATGCAGGAGCTGACGAACGGTTCTTTCGTTGATATTATCTGGAAAATCCGCTTTCCGCGTGTCCTGATGGCGATGTTCATCGGCGCCGGACTTACGCTGTGCGGGACGATCATGCAGGCGGCGGTACAGAATCCCCTGGCTGATCCATACATACTCGGTATTTCCTCCGGCGCTTCGCTGGGCGCAACCTTCGCCATCCTGATCGGCTTCGGCTCGCTGGGGCTGCTCGGCCAATCGGGAGTCGCCTTTTGGGCTTTTGCAGGGGCGGTTGGCGCTTCTCTGCTAGTCCTCACACTTGCCAGTGCGGGCGGCAAAATGACCTCCGTCAAGCTGGTGCTGGCCGGAATGGTCATTAACGCTCTATGTACCGCTTTTGCCAACTTTATCGTCTATTTCGCGAACAATGCCGAAGGCATCAAGACGGTTACCTTCTGGACAATGGGCAGCCTGGCCGCCTCCAGCTGGGACAAGCTGCCGCTGATCTCGGTCACCGTCCTGCTCGCCGTTATCCTGTTCCTCTCGCAGTTCCGTGTGCTGAATGCCATGCTGCTCGGAGATGAGGCGGCGGTTACGCTGGGCATTCATCTGGGTGCCTACCGCAGAGTCTACATGATTCTCACAGCGCTGATTACCGGCGTTATGGTAGCCAGCTGCGGGATGATCGGCTTCGTGGGACTGATTATCCCCCATCTGGTGCGGGGACTGGTGGGTTCGGACCACCGCAGGCTGCTGCCGGCGTCGATTCTGTTCGGGGCGATCTTCCTGATCTGGACGGACGTCATTGCCCGGACGATCGTCCCGAATGTGGAGCTGCCGATCGGGATCATTACCGCCCTGATTGGAGCGCCGATGTTCATGTACATGCTGATTAGAAAAGGCTACGCCTTCGGAGGGAAAAGCTGATGAATCTGAATGTTGAACGGCTAAGTGTCTCTTTCGGTGAGGCGAAGATTGTGCAGGAGGTCTCGCTAAGGGTTCAAAACAAGCAATTCGTCGGTCTGATCGGCCCGAACGGCTGCGGCAAGTCGACGCTGCTCAAAAGCATCTACAAGGTCATCAAGCCCCGTCAGGGAGAGGTCTTCCTCTCGGAGCTTAATGTGATCAAGTCCAGCCCGAAGCTTGTCGCCCGGAAGCTGGGCGTAGTCGGCCAGTTCAACGAGCTGAGCTTCGACTTTACTGTACGGGAGATGGTCGCGATGGGCCGGACGCCCCACAAGGGCATGCTGGAAACCGACAGCCAGCAGGACGCTGACATTGTCTCGGCCGCACTCCGCAAGGTCAATCTTGAGGGGCACATAGGCCGCAGCTATAACTCCTTATCCGGCGGCGAGAAGCAGCGTGTCATTCTGGCGCGTGTGCTGGCCCAGCAGCCGGAATTCATGATTCTGGACGAACCGACCAACCATCTGGATATCAAATACCAGCTGCAGATTCTGAATATCGTCCGAAAGCTGGATATCGGCATTCTCGCCGCCCTCCATGATCTGACCCTGGCCGCCGAATACTGCGACTATCTGTATGTCATGAAGGAAGGCCGGGTCGCGGCCAGCGGAATCCCTGAGGATATTCTAACGAAGGAATTAATCCGCGAGGTCTTCGATGTGGAGTGTGAGACCTACCGCAATCCGGTCACTGGAGCGCTGGGCATCGCCTATCTGGAGACAAAGTAATCCTTCGGGACAAATGGAAACGGCTTTGCCGTCCTTTTAAAGAACGGTACCGTTTCAGCGAGAATCTTTTACAGCCTGCGGCTCTGTGCCCGCAGGTTTATTCTTTTTGCAGGATGTTGAAACTATTTTCACCCCTTGACGGTCTAATGGTCAATCAAATGCTTCAAGAAGCCAATAAAGGAGTGAAAGAACTGAAAGCCCAGCCGCAAGTATACCAACCATTCGCTGAACAGCTTCAAGACTGCCGGAACAACCTGTTCCGCAAGGCCTACTGTTATGTTAAAAACGAGCATGAAGCGCTAGAAATTGTCTCGGAGGCTACCTATAAGGGGTATCTTGCGTTCGGACGGATGAAGACACCGCAGTATTTCGAGACCTGGATGACCCGGATTGTCATCAACACCGCTATTGACCATCTTAACCGAAACAAACGGGTGACTTACATGGAGGATCACCCGCAGAGCTATACCGGGGATGAGCATGCAGTTCCACTGGAAGAGAAGCTGGATCTGTACCAGGCTCTTGACAGACTACTGCCGGAAGAGAAGGCGTATATTATCCTGAAATTTTTTGAGGATTTGCGCTTTAAGGATATGGCGGACATTCTGGAGCTGCCGGAGAACACCGTCAAGACCAGGTTCTACAAGATAATCGGCAAACTGAAGGCTCACTTAAAGGATGGGGAGGTCGAGGGAATATGACAGGAAAAGACCGCTATGCACAGATTGAAATTCCCGCACAGCTTGGAAACATTCTGGAGGCAGCGCAGAGAAAGGCAGTGGCCCGGAGAAGAACAGTCCGGCTGAAACGATACAGCTCGCTGGCCGCAGCCATCATTGCCTGCCTGCTTGTCGTTAATATTCCCGATGTAGCAAACGCCCTGTCTAAGGTTCCCGTAGTCGGAAGCATCGTGAAGGTGCTGCAATTCGGGACTGGAGGCGAGCGGACCGACGGAGCCGCCGTGAGCACCGTTACTGCAGAGGATACCGTCCGCATTGTATTCGATCAGGAAGGCGATACAGCCGCAAGTGTACCTTCCTATACAGTCGACCAGAGGGAGGCTCCGGACCGTCTGATCTTCACCTTTAACGGTGTCCGCAGCTTCGATTATGATGCGCTGGAGCAGGATATCCTGGCCTCTCCGCTGGTCAGTGATGTGTATAGAAATATCATCCTGGATGATTCCGCCATGCGGTTCGTGGTTGAACTGAAGGAAGGTACCCGCCATACCCTTACCGAGTACAGCAATCCGGGTACGCTTGAGCTGAAGCTGACAGCAGAGGGCAAGGCCCCTGCATCTAAGGAAGTCTACTATGTACGCAGTGAAGGAATGCCTCCGGGAGAATCACTGGCTATCCTGGAAGAGATCTATCTGGATGACGATGTTACCTTCTTGAAGACAGCCTCTGGTGATTTCGCTGCTGTCATCGGCGGCTTCACCACTCGTGAAGAAGCTGAGCAGAAGCTTGCTGAAATCTCTGCGCGCGAGGATTATACTGGGGATCTGCGTGTGGACAGCTGGATGAGCAATGGGCATCCGGAGGATTAACCGCATTCCCACAGGCAGGTTGTGAAGCAGCGGCCGCTTTTCATGCTTTACCCCATCCACTTTTTAAGGAGGGGCCAGGCATGAAGGCGGCCTTTTTGTGCGGCAATTGCAGCTCCAGATGAAATCCCCTCTATACACCTGATGGGCGATCGCTCATCGTTACGGACTTATATGTAATGTATGTGTCATTTATATGTTTTGTATATTCACATAAAATTAATTTTTATTAAATTTTTATGCATATTTATGAATTTATTTTACATAAAAGTAAAATTATCATTTTGACATTTATGATAAATGTCATATATACTTACACAGAAATCAAATTAAAAGGAGGTCACTTATGAATCTTATGCACAAAAGAAGTCTAAGTCTCTTTACCGCTCTGTTGGTTCTCTTCACCATGTTATCCTTCCCTTCTATCACGAAGGCCGCCGAAGTCACCACACCCGGGAGAATCATTCCCAATGTCGTAGTGGTCGGTGTCGGAGGAACCATTACCTCCACTTCCCCTTCCAGAGAGCTGTTCCAGACGTATGGCACGCCAAAGGTATCCATTAATGATATTATCCAAAGACTACAGCCCGAGCTATCCAAAATAGCCAATGTCACCAGTACAGAGCTAAGCAATATCAGCTCTGCGCAAACCACCTCCAAGGACTTATACAACCTTACCATCGCTATCGACAAGGAACTGGCCAACCCGGCTGTTCATGCTGTAGTTGTTACTACCGGTACCAACATCATGGAGGAGTTGGCTTACTGGACCGATCTCACCGTCCGCAGCCCGAAGCCCGTTATCTTCACCGGGTCCATGCGACAATCCAATACGATCTCCTTCGACGGAGAAGCTAATCTGCTGAATGCCATCCGGCTGGCTGCAAGTCAGAAAACCACTTACTATGGTACAGTTTTGATGATGAATGATGAATTCTTTGCAGCCAGGGAAGTTACCAAGACGGATGCGCTGCGCCTGGATACCTTTGACGGGGGCCGGTACGGCGCTCTGGGAACGGTAGACGAGAACCGGATTCGTGCGGTTCGTGCGCCAGCCCGCGTCAGGGATGCCGGAACAGAGAAGTGGAAAACTCCTTTTGATCTCAGTACGATCCAGCCAGAGGATTTGGCTAAGGTTGATGTTGTATACAGCTATACAGAAGCCTCCGCTGCGCCCATTACATCCTTGGCTAATGAAGGAGTAAGAGGGATTGTAACGGCGGGCCATGGTGCCGGCGGGATCTCTACCGCGCAGCAAGCAGCCCGTACGGCGGCTATCGAGAAGGGTGTTCTATTCGTAAGCGCTACGCGAGCAGGCTCAGGGGCAGTATACGACACCGGAGCCAAAGGTATCATCGGTGCAGGCGATTTACTCCCGCAAAAGGCAAGAATCCTGCTTCAGCTGGGCCTTACCTTCTCCAAGGACCAGGAGCAGATCCGTCAGTGGTTCTCTACCATTGGAATGCCGGATTACGATATGAGCAAATAGGACAAGTGGAAAAGGCTTTGCCGTCCTTTTAAAGGACGGTATCGTTTCGGCGAGAAATAGAAGGATAATATATAGCGTGAAACATATACATTATATTTCAAAAAAAGATAAGCGGAGGCCCCCGGCCTCCGCTTACTGCTGCTTAATGCTTTTACACCTGCCCGCCACGCATCAGCCTATATCCTTATATCTCAATCTGCGGATCGACCAGACCGATAGAACTACGAGGTACACTCCATTCATCAGGAAGAATAGCAGATTCTCCATAGCCGTCAGTCCGCGCTGGGTAAGCACGCCCATGCCAATGGTCAGCAGCGAATATGGGAACAGCAGCCCCAGCTTCAGCACATACAGGCCCAGCCCGACAAAAACCGCACATAGACTGATTCCGATCGGTGTGGCAAAGCTGCGGATACGGATGGACAAGCCGAGCTGCAGGGCAGCAATACTCAGCGAAGCCACCCAGCCGCGCAGGGTCCACAGGATGATGTCCATTGGAAAATCCCCCGTCATAGACAGCATCTGTCCTGCTGCCCAGTACATTAGAAGGAATATCGCCTGCGCTCCCGCAATCAGCACGCCAACAATAACAAGCTTGGCTATAAAGAGACTGGTTATGGATACTGGAGCAGCCAGGATCATGTTCCAGTTCCGGTTCACATGCTCCAGCCTGCAGACAAAGGCGCAGCAGATGGCAATCAGAATCGGCAGGAAGAACTCTCCATAAAATAAGCTTACCTGAGTCCATAAGCTATACCACTCTCCCTGCAAGGCCTCCCGGTTCATTACAAAATTAGCACAGCCGATCATCAGGCTGACCACAGGCAGACTGACCAGCACCAGTCCCATCCGCGAGCGGCGCAGCTTGGGCCATTCGGCAGCAACACTTCTAAGCATAAATTCTCCTCCTTAGACCGATTGTTTGGAGACATGGGTATTCCCGGCAACATACAGAACCAGTGTCAGTATCAGAGCTGCACTTAACTGAATCAGAGGCATGCTTCCGGTAACATAAGTTCCTGATGAAGCCTTATACACATAAGTCACCGGACTGAGATCCAGATAATAGGACCAGACGACCAACTGCCGGACAGCGGCAGGGAACAAGCTTGCGGTCGTCCCCAGGAACCCGCCCAGCATGCCAAGACACAGGGCAAATGCCTGATTCTTCACCGCCAGCGATATCCATTGCTGCATCGCAATAATCAGCAGACTGGCAATCAGAGTACCCGCAGTGAACTGCAGCAGCAGGCCTGCCGGAAGCGGTTCTGCGAGTCTATGGAACATGCCGAAGCCGGTAATAAAAACAACCTGGGCCAGAATGCCGTAGAGGATCAGACTTCCGGCACAGACGAATTTGGCGGCATACACCGCCTGGCGTCCGACAGAAGTGGTCATCAGCATTTTCCAGGTATCCCCTTTATGCTCCATGTCGCAAATCCTTGACACCACAATCGCCGACAGAATCGGCAGGAACAGCCCGTTCATGGACGAGAGGCTGAAAATCAGCGCTTCCCAGGTAGCATTGTCCGCACTCCGCGAGATCGAGATGCTCATGGACATGGCCGCCCAGCCCAGCTCGGCGGCCAGAAAGAGGGTCAGCATCGCCCATACCTTTCTCCTCCGGATTTTGTAGTATTCCAGGAACAAGGCTTTCATCACAGGCTCCGCTCCTTTCCGGTGAGATCCAGGAAGATATCCTCCAGACTCTTCCTCGACTCCACGATCCGGCTCACAGCAATCTGGCCGGACACCAGAATCTCATTGACCCGGGCCACCTCAGAGTCCGGCATGGCGCTGAACACCAGCTGCTGCTCCTGCATTATGGGCCTGTACCCGTGCTCCGACAGTATCCGGACTGCCCGGGCGGGATCATTGATCCGAAAGTGAACCGCCGCCCGGTTCTGCGCCTGAAGCGCAGCCATCGCCCCCTGGAACAGCAGCTTGCCGTCACTGATGATGCCAACCGAGGTAGCAGTCTGCTCAATCTCCGACAACAGGTGGCTGGATACCACAATCGTCATGTCATACTGGGCAGGCAAGGATTTAATCAGCTCCCGGATCTCTCCGATCCCCGCAGGATCTAGCCCATTCGTAGGCTCGTCCAGAATCAGCAGACTCGGGAAAGCCAGCAAGGCCATAGCCAGACCCAGGCGCTGCTTCATTCCGAGTGAATACTGCCCGGCAGGCTTGTGCCGGTGATTGTCCAGCCGGACAATCTGCAATACCTTATCAATATTTTTGGCAGGCAGGCTGCGCAGCCGCTGCATGACTCTCAGATTCTCAAGGCCCGTCAGATGTCCGTAATAGGAAGGCGACTCAATCAGCGAACCCGTCCGGTTCAGAATCTCCAGCCGGTGGTTCCGCAGCTCTTGGCCGAACAGTTTAACGGTTCCTTGGGTGGGTTGCACCAGTCCCAGCAGCATCTTGAGCGTAGTCGTCTTCCCTGCTCCATTCGGACCGAGGAAGCCGAAGATCTCTCCCTGCTGCACCTTCAGATTTACTTGATCCACCCGGGGCGTTCCCCCATAGGTTTTGGTTAATTGTCTTGTCTCGATAATTGGATGAGTGTTCATAGGTTTTCAGTTCAGCTCCATTTCTGTCAAGTTGGCTCTTGCTTCCTAGCATAGAGGCCTTCTCTTGCTCCAGGCTGAAGATAACCTTACGCCTACCTTAAATACACCGGTACCTCCCATTCTTCACCGCCTGATCGTGTATACTAATTCATGGGTGATGACGATTGAATAACATGAAGAACCGCAAAATAATGATCGTTGAGGACGAGCCAAAAATACGTGAGATGATCGAGCTCTTTTTACGAAAAGAAGGGTATTACCGCATCTATGCGGCTGGAGATTATAGCAGTGCCCTCGCCATGTGCCGCCAGGAAAAGCCGGATATCGCCATTCTGGATGTGATGCTGCCGGACGGGGACGGGTTCTCGCTTCTCTCCGCCATACGGACCTTCTCCGATATGCCGGTACTCTTCCTGTCGGCACGGGGCGAAGATGAGGACCGCTTGCTCGGGCTGGGCCTGGGAGCCGACGATTATATCGTCAAGCCTTTTCTGCCGAGGGAGTTAATGCTGCGTCTGAGCGCTGTGCTGAAGCGGGTATACGCCTCGCCGATTCCAGAACGGCTGCCTGTCTTCAGGTCAGGTGAGCAAGTGGTGGATCTGAACAGCGCTGTGGTACGAAGAGACGGCCAGGAGCTGCCTCTGACGGCTAAAGAGCACGCCATTCTGATCAAGCTCTATGAGAACCGCGGCCGGATTGTGACCAGCGATGCTCTCTGCCTGGCGGTATGGGGAGATGACAGCTACGGGTATGAGAATACCTTAATGGTGCATATGCGGCGTATCCGCGAGAAGATCGAAGCCGATCCCTCGAAGCCGGTACAATTGCTGACGGTCAGAGGGCTTGGGTATAAGCTCTTGGTGCAGGAGGCGCTCTAATGGACAGCGCGGTCCGTATTTTACGCAAATTCGTAGGTTCTACCCTGCTGGTCTCTACGCTTCTGCTCCTGTTTAATCTGATTCTGCTGGGTTCCCTGATCTTCAAGGAAACGCATCAGGAGGCTTCACCGGAAAAGGTTGTGCGGGAGATATCATCAGCTCTGCAAGGGTCTGACGGCAAGTATTCCCTTAATCCCAAGGGGGGTGCCCTGCTTCAGCAGAACCGGGCCTGGGCTATGCTGCTGAACGCGGAAGGCAAGGTGACATGGAGTGAGCAGCTGCCTCCGGAGATTCCGCACGCTTACAACATCGTAGAGGTGGCGAAGTTCTCACGCTACTACTTGCTGGAATATCCTGTGTATATCTGGGAGCATCCAGAAGGACTTATTGTCGTAGGCTATCCTAAATATTCATATGAAAAATATCAGCTCGGATACCTGACGGACTGGCTGCGCTCCCTTCCCTTAAGAGTGCTGCTGCTCCTGATCTGCAATGTGGTACTGGCCGTGGCCCTCTCCTTGTTCATCGGCACCCGGCTGATCCGCAATATCCGGCCCCTGATCAACAGCATTCATGCCCTAGCCAAAGACAAGCCGGTTAACCTGGAGACTTCCGGACTCTTCAGTGATTTGTCCGAGAGCATTAATTCGGCTTCCGCTACCCTGCAGACCCGGAGCTCGCAGCTGAAATCACGGGATGAAGCCCGCTCCAACTGGATCGCCGGGATCTCCCATGACATCCGCACCCCGCTCTCGATGATCCTGGGCTACGCGAGTAATCTGGAGGAACAAGACAACCTGACCGGAGAGCAACGCCAGCAGGCTGCCATCATCCGCCGTCAAGGCGAGCAGCTAAGGTCGCTGGTGAGCGACTTGAACCTCGTCTCTATGCTGGAGTATGACATGCAACCGTTGCAGCTTAAGCCGGTACGCTTATCCGCTCTGGCCCGGACCGTGGTATCCGACTTCATGAATAACGGCCTGGAGGAGCGTTATTCACTGGACCTGTGCATTTTGGACGAGCGCCTGCAAGTGATGGGCGATGAGAAGCTACTCTACCGTGCAGTAAGCAATCTGGTCCAGAACAGCATCCGGCATAACCCGGATGGGTGCGGGATTGTGGTTAGCATCCTCCGCAGCGGGGAAGACTCCTGTTTCGCCTTGTCCGTATCGGACAATGGTCAGGGTGTTCCGGCGGAGCACTTGCCGGAGCTGATCCTGCTGCCTTACTCCGGGAAGCGGACCCGCCCCGTCCGGCAGGGCCACGGGCTTGGCCTTCCGATGGTCGCCCGCATTGCCGAAGCCCATAAGGGCAAGCTTGTTCTGGAGAGCAGCGCCGGCCACGGACTGCGGGCCACCCTGCAGTTTCCCCCTTTGGCGTGAAGACGGATTGACAGCGAATGGAAGAACCTCTTGCGGCGCAAGAGGTTCTTCCATTTAGGCTAAAATCCTCTCTCCAAGATTCCCCATTTTCTGCTATGCTAATAGAAATCCAAAGTAGAAGCAGGAGGCGCGCAATAGAATGGATGCATTTCAATACGAGCTTACATCTGAGACAGCTATCAACTTGAGATATGAGTATGGGGGTGAATATTTTACATTCAACCTGTTCCGGGATGACAGCGGGTGGGTGCTACATCCGTTTGACGGGATGCTGCTGAGGAATCAGGCAATGTGTACGCTGGTTGCGCAGGAGCTGTTCAAGCACAAACCTTTTCAGGTCATGCTGGCCAAGGAAGGGATTCTGTTCACCGACATACGCTCCACGGTCAATCTGGATAATGTCAGCGCGCCGGTTGCCGCACGCAATGAACGCGAGTCACGTGCTAATCCTGCAGACGACCTGATGGAATTCGTTCAGCAGCACTCGATTGAAGAGGTCATTGACTACGAATGCAAGCTGATGGGGAGCCGTATCTCCTTTTACCAAGAAATTCTACAGCGCATGTTCATGGACAACCTGGGCCCCTCGGACCCCGAGTTCCAGAAGATACAGGATATTGTACGGATCTACGAGCAATCCCTGGAGCGCCTGACGGATCTGAATGGTCCCAATCTGGATGCCGGAAGCCGGGGCAGATTCTGAGTCTGCCACCCGCACTTATACATGCTTGAACTACTCATAGGAAAGGCTGGTTCTCATGACACTTGAGCTTATCAAGGGGCAAAAATGCAGCTTAACCAAAGACAATCCTCTCATGAGCCGCATCATCGTAGGCATGGGCTGGAATGAAGCAAGGGCTGGGGTCGAGATTGATTTCTCCGTTTTTTTACTTACCGCGTCGCAGAAGGTTGCAACAGAGAAGGATCTTATTTTCTATGGCAATCCTGCGGCCCCGGACCAGTCTGTAGTGATATTGCCGCCCGCGCAACGAGTCCATAGCGGACCCGCTGACGATACACAAATTGCTGTAGAGCTTAGTCTAATTCCTGCGGAGGTTGAGCGGATTGCCTTCGCCCTGACGATCTATGAGGCGGAATCAAGACAGCAGAGCTTCTCGCTGCTCTCCGATCCCTATCTGCGCATTATGAACGCTGCGGATGGAACGGAGCTCCTCCAGTACCGCCTGGGCGGCGGTTATTCCGTGGAGACTGCCATTGTGGCAGGGGAGATCTACAGATATCAGAACGAATGGAAATTCAGCGCGGTCGGCTCCGGTTATGCGGGAGGCTTAGCCGCGCTCTGCCACAGCTACGGAATACAGGTCAAGGACATCCTGCCCGTTGTTCAAGCTTCCAGAACAGCCGAACCTGCCCGCAACTCCCCCTTTGTTCTTCCGGAGCTGCGCTCACGGCCTAAGCCGGTCGATTCCTTGCCTCCCGCAGCACCACCCGCTCCTTCCGCTTCGCCCTTGAACCCGGACACCATCGTTCTCAAGCGGCACGGGGAGACCCTCCGTCTCCAGCAGGGAGCAGGAGCCGCAGGAGAGATTCTTATCAATCTTAACTGGCTTCAGACTCCATCCTCCGGGTGGTTCGGAAGCAGAGGCATTGACCTGGACCTCGGCTGTCTGTTCGAGCTGAAGAACGGCCTTAAGGGTACGGTCCAGGCACTCGGCGAATCGTTCGGCAGCCTGAACCGCCCGCCCTACATCTCGCTGGACGGGGATGACCGCACCGGCTCTATCGCTACAGGCGAGAATCTGCGGATTAACGGCCATCACCTGTCCGAGATCAGCCGGATCGTCATCTTTGCTTTTATCTATGAAGGTGTTACGAACTGGTCGCAAGCCGGCGCCGTTATAACCATCAGCCAGCAGGGCGGGCCGGAGATTAAGGTGCAGCTGGACGAGCATAACAACGATAAGGGGATGTGCGCCATCGCCATGCTTCGCAGCCAGCAGGACGGCAGCTTCAGCGTGGAACGGCTTGTAGAGTATTTCAGCGGGCACGAGGAGCTGGACCAGCGTTACCACTGGAATCTGCGGTGGGAGGCCGGCAGCAAGTAGGGAGTAAGTAGCCGCCAGCATGATCAGGAACAACGTCCCCTGGCGGGCGGGTGATACCGCCTATAGCGCTGAGCCACCTTCTGCTAGACCAATGTGGTCGGTTTTTCGATTACATTGGGCCCACTCGCTCCACGCCGGACCAATGTGGTCGGTTTTTCGATTACATTGGGGCCCACTCGCTCCACGCCAGACCAATGTGGTCGGTTTTTCGATTACATTCCGCCCACTCGCTCCACGCCAGACCAATGTGGTCGGTTTTTCGATTACATTGGGCCCACTCGCTTCAAGCCGGCCTAATGTGGTCGGTTTTTCGATTACATTGGACCCACATGCTCTCGTGGCAGCCTATAGCTTCAGCCGCACACAAAACAGCCCTTCCCCGTCAAAGACGGATGGAAGGGCTGTTTTGCTGTAATTATTTTATTCTGCAGAATGATCTACAGAAGCTGCCTGGATGCTGCCGAATGCCCAATAGCTCGCCGGGACATCCGTCCACTTCTGAGCCGCGCTGGTCAGCGGAGCGATGCCAAGGGCACGGTTAACGATAGTTACGGCTTCAGCACGCGTTAACGTCTGGTCTGGACGGAATGTGCCGTCTTCGTAGCCGGTGATGATGCCAGCCTGGGACATCCGCTCCACGGCGGCCTGCGCCCAGTGCCCGGCAATATCACTGAAGCCAGCCGCATGGTCTTGGGCGCTAGTGATCAAGCGGGACAAGATTGTCGCCATTTCAGCTCTGGTAATCGTCTGGTTAGGCTGGAAGCTACCTCCGCCGTAGCCTTTCATAATGCCGCTTCGCGTCACTTGACCGATGGCGTCTGCCGCCCAGTGTCCGGCAGGAACATCGGAATACGCTACTCCAGCAGTAACAGCGGACTGGCTGAAGGTGCGGGCAATGATGCTGGCCGCTTCAGCCCGGGTGATGCTGCTCCCTGGCTTGAAGGTGCCATCGGCATAACCCGTCATATACGCCTTCACCTGCACCGCAGGATCTTGTGCAAGTACAACGGTAAAGGTACTAAATTTGCTGATGCTAAATTGAATGCCTGACTTTCCGGTCTGGCCGAAAGGTACGATCTCTCCCTTGACCAATTCTTTGGTGCCGTCGCTGTGCTGGATGAAGACCGCAAGTGTCTTCAACTGTTCTGCCGTTAACGAAGAGTTGCCAAGCGGCAATACCAGTGTAACCGGACGGCTCTGCAGATTGGTCTCAATCGTTACAGGACGGCTTACTAATGTAACTGTCGCACCGCGGGATACACTCTGCACCTGTGCTTTGGCAAGGGCTTCAACCTCTGCGCTCTGCTGTGATGTCTTCAATGGAACGAGGTTGAAATAAATATCTGTACCGAATCCAGCCATTGAGCTGCCCGGCACCTTCACCTCAGCATTCACTGTGAATAGATCCAGCATGATCTGATTATCAGCAAATTGCTTACTGGAAGCTGCCGGAATGGTCAGTCTGGTTCCGGCAACCTCATCATTCTTATCAGGCACGATGATTCTGGCAATATTGGACCCGGCCGCCTTAAGCTCATTGACTGCCCGGATCGCCTGCTCCAATGTGAACGTAAGAGTATCACTCTTCACGCCGTTCGCATCCTTGGTGCGGGTAATGACAACGGAGGATACCATGGAGCCTTGAGCAGCCCCGTTTTCAACGTTTGCGTTAATACTTTCTGTCTGAGGACTTGGTGTTGGAACAGGAGCCGGGGCTCCCCCACCTGATCCTGAACCACTGCCGCCCGGTGCCGGTGTAGGAGATTCAGATGGCGTGACTGGAACAGGAACTGTTGTGAAACTCCAGAGCTTACTATCCGCAAGTCCTGCATAACTGTTACCTGCTTCATCTGTAAAAGCACCCGGTTGTATAAGCACGTAATAGCTGCCGCCCTGCTTCAGCAGGCCGTTCGTGTTGATGCTGACGGTTGAGTTCGCAATCGAAACTAGCGTCTTGTCGTCCGCTTTAATCGACTTAACGACTTCACCATTCTCTGCATTTACAATCTCAATATTGCCTTTTCCCGCAAGTATATTCTCGTTAAAAGTCAATGTGAGTGCAGCCGATACAGGCACATGCGTTGCATTACCTGCCGGACTGTAAGCTGTCACTACCGGGGCTGCTGTATCCGGCGCACTGGTAGTCACAAACCGCCAGGCGTTGATACCTGTAATGCCGGCATAGCTGTTGCCCGCGTTATCTCTAAATGCTCCCTCTGTAACCCGTACAAAGTAACTCGTCCCATGCTCCAGGTTAGCCACCGGATTGATGGTTACGACATTGTTCAGGATCGTTACCATGTCCGAAAGTGCTGGAATCGTCAAGACCGGATGAATATCATCAGTGCTGCGGAAAATCTCAATGGTACCAGCAGCCGCCCGTACATTTTCGCTGAAAGTAAGGGTCAGATTCGCGTTAACTGCTATTTCTGTGGCCCATGGCTCCGGCGAATAGGTAATCACCGTTGGCGAGATCCGATCGGGTGCATCTGTAGTTGTGAACTGCCAGACTGTGCTCTCTGCATTGCCGGCATAGCTGTTGCCTGAGAGATCAGTAAATGCCCCGGCTCCAATCTGTACATAGTAGCTCGCACCATACTTCAGATCATCCGTAGGATTAATCGTCACTACATTGCTATGGATAGTTACATTCCCTGAAGTCGCAGGAATCGTCGCTGCCGGTGTATGATTCGCACTATTGTAAATGACGATATTGCCTGCTCCAGCCTTTACATTCTCGCTGAAGGTAAGGGTCAGATTAGCATCTGTTGCTACATCCGCTGCCCCATTTACAGGCGTAAAATGCTCTAATGCAGGAGCTGTCGTATCCGGCGCAGCCGTTGTGGTGAACTGCCACGTGGTGTCGTCTGCGATACCGGCATAGTAATTGCCGGATGCATCGGCAAAAGCATCTGCGCTAATCCGCACATGGTAGCTTGTACCATATTCCAAATTGTCAGCCTGATTAATCGTGACTACGTTGTTCAGAATGCTTACGTCCTTCGCAGCAATGATAGCCGCTATTTGGTCAGACGAGTTGTTGTAAATCACAATACTGCCTTCCCCTGCTTGTACATTCTCGCTAAAAGCAAGCTCCAGATTAGCACCAACCGCTACCTCTGTTGCCCCATTCATAGGCGAGTATGTGCTTACGATTGGCGCGGTCGTATCCGGTTCGCTGGTGGTACTAAAGCGCCAGGTTGTATTGTTAGTGATACCGGCATAGCTGTTGCCCGACATATCCGTAAATGTACCATTATCAATCTGGACATAATAGCTTGCACCATAATCCAGATCAGCCTCGGGGTTAATCGTTACAACTTTGCCGTCAATGATTACTTCATCAGAATCAACAGGGAGCGTCACAGGAGGAACTTCGCTGTTCGTGCTGTTGATTAACTTAATTTGGCCTTCACCCTTCTGTACATCCTCATTAAAGGTAAGGGTCAGATTAGTGCCAATCTCTACCCCAGTTGCATTATCGGCAGGAATATAACTGCTAACCACAGGCGGTGTAGTATCAGGCGCTTCTTCTGTTGTGAACTGCCAGGTTTCCTTGTCCGAAATACCTGCATAAGAGTTAGCGTTTTCTGCTAGATCTTTGAAAGCTCCTTCATCGATGTTTACAAAGTACGTAGTACTGTACTTAAAATCATCATACGGAACAATGGTTACCACGTTATCCTTAACCGTGACATCCGCTGAGTTAACCGGAATTACCATTAGGTTACCTTCGTCCGTACTGTCATAAATCAGAATGTTGCCGCTGTCTGTCGTTACATCCTCACTGAATGTGAGCGTCAGATTTGTGTCAATGGTTACTCCTACCGCCCCTGGCACAGGAGAATAATCACTTACAGTCGGAGCTTCCGTATCACCCGGCCCAGCAACTGTCGTGAAACTCCACTCTTCCGCTGTGATTGCTGCATTGCCGCTTGCACCGTTAGTGAAAGCATTCTCGTCAACTGTAACGGCATATTTCGTCCCTGGATCAAAATTTTTGCCCGGATTAATCGTTACCGTATTGGTAGCTGGATTTACTGTTACTCTGCTGGCGTCATCCGCCGGGATGGTTTCAACCGGGGTAGATGTATCCGCAGCCTTGAAAATATAAATATTTTCAGTTCCCGCCTCTACTGGTTGATTAAACATGATCTCCAGATTTCTATCTACATCTACATCCGTCTCATCATTCCCTGGAGTCAAACTGAGCACCCGCGGGATGTTGGGAACGACATAAGACATAATGATCTCTCCGGAATCACCCGCTGCGATAAATTGATTAAGACCTTGGAAAAATACGATACCATTAAGATTAGCCATTGCGTTTGTAGTCTCAGGCTTCCACGTTTGCCCCAGATCGGTAGTGGAGAACACTTTCCCGCCATCTCCTGCGGCCATAAATACGCTGTTGCCGAAAGTTATTCCATTCAGGTTCACTTTCGATTCAAGGACCTTTGCTGCGCCTTTCGAACTTTCCGGAGAGGTAATAATAGTTCCAGACGCACCAACCGCTACGAACATTCCGCCGCCAAAGGTGATTCCGTTCAATTTGTTGGTTGTTTTACTTGTCATCTTGGTCCAATCAGATCCATCTTTGGACATTACCACTGTACCGTTATCACCCACCGCTACAAACGTACCGTTGTTGTAAGCCACAGCGTTCAGATTCTCATTAGTTGCTGAATATACTATCTCCCAGTCAGTGCCAGTGTCACTTTTCTCCATGATAAATCCTGAATCTCCAACTAGAACTAATTTTTCATCTCCGTAACTGACTCCATTCCAGTTCATACCGAAGGATCCATCGGAGGGTGTCCAGGATACGCCATCTGTTGACGTTAGGAGGATCCCATTGTCACCGACTGCAACGAATTCGCCGCCTGTGCCCTTATGAATAATGCTATTCAAATCCTCGTTTACACCAGAATCACGAACAGCCCATGTCGAAGGGCTGCTTGCGGTAACAATTTTCCCTGCTTTCCCCACTGCAACTAAAGTATCTGAGCCTATAGCAACTCCGTTTACGTTGATGTCGTCTGGCAGCGGACCAACATTGTCCCAGCTTGCCGCACCATTGTCCGTTGAACCCGCATATACCGGAAAGGCTCCGGTCCAAACCAAGCTGATCACGAGTAACAACGAGAAATATTTTTTCAATCCCTTACCCTTAAACAAATGTATCGTTCCCCCTTGTTCATTCATCCTGTGCGCTATATTGCAAGTTCTGCTGGAGTCTAGCATCTGCCCCCTTAGAAAATTTCATTTCTGCGCCCATTCTATCAGACAGCTCTAAACAAACTCTTAACAATTCTCGACAAAAACCGATTCATCAGGACCTAATTGGGGTATAGCTCTAAAAAAAATGAAAAAACAGCGATTTTCTAACCTCTTATCAAAAAAATTGTCTAAACCAAAAAAAGCGCACGGAGCTTTCGCTCACATGCGCAATTGTGGTTATATTTCCTCGAAAATCCCCTTGGCAACCTGTATCGCCGATGCGGCACGCGGCCAACCTCCATAAAAGGCGAGGTGAGTCATTGCCTCGATCAATTCTTCTTCGGATAGACCGTTCTCCAGGGCCAGACGGATATGAAAGGGTAACTGCTCGGTAAGCCCTCCGGCAACCAGGGCCGATATCGTCAGGAGACTGCGTTCCCGAAGCGATAATTGTTCCCTTCTCCATACCTCCCCGAAGAGCACCTCCTCCGAATAGCGGGCGAACGAAGGAGCAATATCTCCAAATGCTTCAAGAACATTCGATGCAATTCTCCGATGCTTCATTCCAATACCTCTCTTCCTTATATGAACATTCATTCAATCATCTGTGCGATGCCATTGCCAAACGTCCAGTCCTCGAATTCTGTATCGACCAGTACGACGAAGACGTCTTCTTTCCTGATGTCCAGTGTACTCGACAACGTCTCGGCCAGCTTGCTGTAAAAGCCCCTTTTCTGCTCCTTGCTTCTCCCGGATTTGAGCGTAATCTGAATATAGAGCAGCCCATCCGTTCGCTCTATGTTTAAATAATTCGGACTGTAATAAAATTCGCTTGCTTTATGGGCATGGTAGACTTGAAAGAAATCATCTTGCGGCACGTTAAAATATTCCCTTAGAGCACTCATAATTTCGCGGCTAATGATAGGCAGCTGTTGGTCATCGTATTTGTTCTCCAAGTAACTGACTCTGACAAAAGGCATGTCATTTCACTCCTTTACTGGTGTAACTTCATTGTACTCCCCGCCTCTTATTCTGTATAATTGAATTAAATAATACGTAAATTCAAATTATAAGATGGAGATATCTGCTAATGGACCTAAAAGAACTAACTACATTTCAAACCATCCTGCAAGAAGGAAACTTCTCTAAAGCAGCCGCCAAACTAAACTACGCACAATCCACAATCACCAATCAGGTTCAACGTCTGGAGAAGGAACTGGGCATCAAGCTGTTCAAACGGGGCTGGGATTCTGAGCTTACAGCTTCGGGGCGAATATTTGCCGCTGAGATCGACAGTCTGATCCGACATTGGAACTATGTTGCGGACCAGGCAAAAGCTCTGCAAAAAGAAGAGATCGGTACGATTAGTATCGGTGGGCTGGAATCGTTGACGGAGCATGTACTGCCAAAGTCGCTTCTTCGCTTCATGGAGCATAAGCCTAATGTATCCTGCCATTTTGTGATCGGTAACACCGCTTCGCTCTCGCATGCACTGCTTCAGAATCAATTGGATTTTGCCATCTGTGGAGAGCCTGTTGACCTATCTTCGTATCACTTCGAACCCTTGTATCAGGAGCGGATATCTTTTATCGCAGGGAACAACCACCCTTTGGCCGCAAAAGATGAGATCACTTTCGAGGAATTGCTTGGTTATCCAATCATTGCCGGGGGAGCTACCTGTCTATATCATTCCCAATTAGCGAAGCATTTCTCCCGGTACACCGAAACTCCCTTTCTGCATACCGTAAGTCAAATCTCCGCCATTGCGGGCTTCGTCCGGCAAATCCCTTCTATCGGAGCCGTCCTCGAATCTACGCCATTACCTCCGAATGTCGTAAGACTTCATATTGAGCTGAAGAACGCCTCCATTCCCGTTGGCCTGCTGCAATCACGCAATGTTGAGTATCATTCCTCATCCAAGAAGCTTTTAATGCAATTTGTAAAAGAGGAGCTGGAGTCCTGTCCACGATTAAGGCAGGTAGAGTAACGGGGATGCGAGCAGCACTGCAGTGATAAAAACGAGCTGAATCCCTATGCGGACCGGTAATTTCGGCACAGGCTTGCCCCCGATTGTCATATTACTGCGTGCTGCATAGATATTGGCGGGGAGCATGGCAATAAGAAGCAAGATCAGGCATACAGAAACAGTTGCTGAGAAAGCGGGCAGCAGGATACCTATAGCTCCGGCCATTTCCAGAATCCCGGTAACCGTCACGATCCATTCTTTCTGCGGAAAAGCAGGCGGCACCATTCTTACCAAATCGGAGCGCCGTCGTCCCCAGTGGGCAGAAGCACCCAATAGCAGCATAATGGATACGGCCCATTGAAGAGATGTCTGCCAGTCATCCCAATAAGTCAAACCCAGCAGACCAACCATCCGGAACAGTAAAAAGGATACGATAAGCGCTATAAAAGGAACCATTGCATCTTCCTCCCTCAACTTTAATTTTTCAGGATACCCGCCATAAAGCCGGCTACCTCTTTCGCTGACAGGGACTCGGAAGAGGCGCGCATGGAGGTGCGTACCCGCAGACCCAGCGACAGCAGGACGAACAGTTCCGCCGTCTCATCAGGATTAACGCTGTCTTTGATCACCCCGTACTTTTGCCCCGTGATAATCCACTGTCTGGAGACTGACACCGACCGCTCATGAAAATGCTCAAGCACCTCTGCTACCGCCGGTTCATTCTCCTTGCCCAGCAGATATAGGAGCACCTTGTTGGTCGCTTCATGGCTGTCTTCCAATCCGGCAAGACTTCTGGCGATGGCATGCATCGGCCCGTCGAAGCTTTTATCAATGCTGCCTCTTACTTCCTCCTCAAAACGATCATTCACAGCGTCAAGCCGCTCCTCCAGGACCCAGGCAAAAATCTCATCCTTGCTCTTCACATAATGAAATATCGCCCCCTTAGATAATTGCGACTGCTCCATAATATCCTTCAAGGTAATGGCATGACAGCTCTTGTCCCGCAGCAGCTCCTTGGTCCCCTCCAGCAGCTGCCGGATCGTCTGCTCCCGCCGGTCTGCGTTCTTCATCGCTATTCTCCTCTTCTGCCTTGCATAGTTTAGATTAGATTAAATTAGAATATGATTACTATTGATTATACATACCGACCATCGGTTTGTAAATTAGTGTGTAAATAAAAAAAGGCTCGGAATGTTCCGGATAACGTGGAGTAATTCCTCCATCATTTCTCCGGCTCCCGCCCCCGTAATTTTAATACCTGTCCGATCTGGATCTTATATCCAGTTACACCTCTTCATCCTCTTCGTCTTCATCATCAAAACCGCTATATTGATCCGGTGCCTCTCCCTCGATCTCCTTAATCATAGGCAGCTTCTGTCCCGGCTTCACTTCTGTCTCTCCCAGATATTGAACAATCATTCTCCACTCATCGCCATAATCGAATAAGAGGAGCAGCTAAGTTATCATTCAATTAAGGGAGGCCACTTAAGAATCAGGATTAGGACGTTAGCCTCTTGAATGCCAGCGATGCGTTCTTTTCTGCAGTTCAGTTATATTGCCATTCCCGGCACTCGATAAGAATTTTGTAATATCCAGCTTAAATTCAATTTCAATCTGATCTTTGAATACAGTTATCCTTTCAATGAGCCATCTCAACATAACTTTCTTTCTGTCATGGCTAGCTTCTTTATATTTTGGAATCCACTCCCTAATATTTTCAGACAATTCTTTAATTTCACTTAATTCTAGCTTTTTCGTCTGGAGCTGCTCCTCAAGCAATCTGACTTCCTGATCAAGTTTTTGCAGTTCCTTTTCTTTTTCCTCAATCATTTCATTTAATAGTTCAGGCTTGAAGGCACTCTTTCCCAAAATACTTTTTGTCACTTCTTTTTTTAGTGTGTTCAATTCATCATATTCGCTTGCCAACTCTTGGTTTTTTTTATCAAGGGTTTCTTTAATATCCTCATACTCCACTAGGTCGTAATCTCTGGCAAATTCTATGTAGTCTATCTTTTTCACAGATGCGAGATAATTATTGATAACAACAGCTACACTATCTTCAATTTTATTTTGTGCATAAATAGTCTGCCCCTTGCAATCAACCTTCCTTAACGCTTTACCAGAACATCGATAAACCGCTCGTTTCCACATTTGAATCGTACCATCAGCAAGGGTGTATTTTTTGGCATTATATGTTGTAGTCAAAGGGGAGCCACAATAACCACATTTTATAAATCCGACTAGGAGAAGGGGGCCTACCGAGGTGTTAATTCGTTCCCGACTATGGTCTTTAACTTGCTCTTTCGACCTAGAACTTCTTAATAATTGGATATTATCAAAGTCATCTTCATCGATAATTACCAATTGAAGTTGTTGTTTTTCGGGCATCGTCCATTCCGCTCTGCCTTTAGTCTCAAAAATTCCTTCAACCGATTTACGTTTTCCATAGGCCGGATAGCCTTTGTACACAGGATTTCTTAGAATAAAGTTCACAGCAGCAGTGTTCCATTTACCTCCGGTAGCAGTGGGGATTGTATTTTCATTAAGAAACTTAGCGATTCGATTACTTCCAAAACCCTCTTTTATCACCATATTGAACATCTGTCTGACAACAGCTGCCTGTTCTTCATTGATCTGCAGCTTCATCAGCTCTTTTCCTTTCTTATTTTTAATTCCTGAAGGTGTTAATCTGTACCCGAATGGAGCAGTGCCACCTCTAAAAGCACCATCTTCAGCCATTTGTGTATGTTTTTCATCAACGCGTATCGAAGTTTTTTGGGATTCGTTATTTGATTGCCAAAATCTTAGGAAGTTTGTAACGTCGTGTCCTTCCTCTGTGAATTCTTGTTGACCTTCTTTTACTGACCAAACTTCAATTCCTTTTGAGTTGAACCATTCTAATAATAGCGGAGTTTCATATGTCCTTCTTCCTAATCTGTCGAACATAAAACAAAGCAATACATCAAAGTGGCTATTTTCTGCATCATATTTAGCACGTTGAATTTCATCTCTGTCCTCAATCGCTGTCTTATATCCAGAAACGCCTTTCTCTGTATACTCCTTTACCAACACCCAACCCTTACTATTAATGAATTCCTGACAAGCCCTACGTTGCAAAGGAATATCATTACCTTCAAGTTGACCCTTAGTTGATACTCTATAAAATGCTGCGACCCGCTTTTTAATCCCCATATCGAAAGACCTCCAATCAGTCGTATATACTACCATATATTAAACCTAATTATTCTTTTTGTAAATAATGTTGACTGAGAATTATATTTATGATATATTATTTCTTGTGAGAAAAACGAATGGGGAATTAGTTCAGTGGGAGAACGCTTCGCTGGCAGCGAAGAGGTCAGGGGTTCGAATCCCCTATTCTCCACCATTCCATGGACTCTTAGCTCAGTTGGTAGAGCAGTAGACTCTTAATCTATTTGTCCAGGGTTCGAGCCCCTGAGAGTCCATCACATTATGAAAGACCCTGATGAGGGTCTTTTTTTTGTTCAAATTATAGCCCCCATCCGTCCTATTCATTCAATAAAGCTACTCAAAAAGGCGCCCATCGGCTCATTCACCAATAAGCACCTTGTATATTTGTGTAGCTGTCCCGTAGACCGCAGAGCTAGCCTCGCTCCCCTATAAGAACTATTACTCCCTCCACCTACAGCCCGTCCAGCTCCTCCGTGTTCTTGGACAGCAGTCCCTTCAGTTCCTTCATGAACATGTTAATGTCCTTGAACTGGCGGTACACGGACGCGAAGCGGACGTAGGCTACCTCGTCGACAGGGTAGAGCTGCTCCATGACCAGCTCGCCGATCTGGCGGCTCTCGATCTCGGCGAGGGCGATGCCGCGCAGGCTTTTCTCCACCTCAGATACGATGACCTCCAGACGCTCTACAGGGACCGGACGCTTCTCGCAGGCACGGATCAGGCCACGGAGGATTTTGTCACGGCTGAACTCTTCACGGCTGCCGCCTTTTTTGATCACAATCAGGGGGGTCTCTTCAATCATCTCGAAGGTGGTGAAACGGCGGCTGCACAGCTCGCATTCCCGCCTGCGGCGGATGGACTTATTCTCATTGGCCGGGCGCGAGTCCAAGACTTTGGTGTTGGTGTGGTCGCAGTAAGGACATTTCATAAGCTTCTTCACTTCCTCATCATTAGAATGGTCAGGCCCCGCCCCTTGATACACAAGGGCTATGCGGGCATCATTTAATTTCCAGAAAACACCGTTTATTTGTTGTTATGAATCTGACATGTCCGGCACATAATACAGTTACCAACCGATAGGAGGTGAACAGCAATGAGCCAAAATAACAACTCCAATAACCTGGTAGCTCCAAACTCACGCGGTGCCTTGGAACAACTGAAATATGAAGTTGCCCAGGAACTAGGTATCACCCTCTCCCCAGACGGATACCAAGGCAATAAAACTTCTTACGAAAACGGTTCGATCGGTGGTTACATCACTAAACGTCTTGTAACCCTGGCTGAACAGCAATTGGCAGGTCAGTACAAATAATAACCTGCTAAGCGCAACATAAGCTTGCCTAAGAAGTATCGAACGGCCTCCGGCCGTTTGATGCTTCTTTTTACATAACAGCAGCAGAAGTAACAAGCACCCTAGAACTCACTGTAGAGCTCGGTGTATTGATCATAATAATAAATTACACGCTGCACGTAGTGACGCGTCTCACCGAACGGAATGTCCTTCACAGAGGCTTCTGTTCCGTCCCATTGCCCTTCATCCAACCAGCTCTGCACCTTACCAGGCCCGGCATTATAGGCGGCTATGACCGCTATACGGTTGCCGTCGAACTGCTTGGACAGCGTAGACAAATACCAGGTGCCCAGTTCAATATTGGAGGAGGGCTCTTGCTTCAGCCGCTCCAGCGACACGTCGGGGAGCTTGGCCTTTTCGAGCGCCCACTTGGCGGTATCCGGCATGAGCTGCATGAGCCCCAGTGCGCCTTTTTTGGATTCGCGGCCGGTCTTATAATTGGTCTCCACACGGATGATGGACGCCACCAGGAACGGGTCCATCTCATACGTCTGGCTGTGCTGGCGGATCTCTGCTTTATAATAAATGGGATAAAACCATGACATCCAGTTGGAGCCGAGAAACAGAATCGCGGTGAAGCCGATGAACAGCAGCAGCAGGACTCTTTTTTTGCGCAGCCACTTCATCATATCAGGCCCAGCCTGTCCCACAGACGGGCAACCTGAAGCTCGGCAGACTCAGGATCACCACTGTTGTCAATCACATAATTCGCTTTCCTGCGCTTGAGTTCAATATCCATCTGGGACCTCAACCGGTCCTCAGCCTGTTCCAGCTTCATTCCGCTGCGCTCCATGAGGCGGGCTAACTGCACCCTCCTCGGAACATAGACCACAATAATCTGATCAAACAAGGAATCCAGCTCTGATTCGTAGAGCAGCGGAATGTCCACAATGACCAGCCGTTGCGGATTCTCCTGTTCAAGCGCATACATTCTGTCCTTGATCTCCCTGCGTATTGCCGGATGGGTCAGGTTATTCAAAGTCTGGAGCGCCTCCGGGTCCCGGAAGACAATCTCGCCAAGACCTGCCCGGTCCAGCGAACCGTCAGGCAGCAGAATGCGGTCTCCAAAAGCCTCCACCGCCGCCGCCAGCACCGGGTGCCCGGGGAGCATCACCTCTCTGGCGATGACATCGGCATCCACCAGCGCAGCTCCCTTGCGGACAAACAGTGCAGACACGGTGCTTTTTCCCGAAGCGATGCCTCCGGTTAAGCCTATAATCATGTACTCACCTCATAATAACTTCATTATACCCATTACAATTAATAATATCGCGGGCAGCGCAGCGGCATGCTTCATCCAGTAGCTGCCTGATAATCTCAGTCCTGTCTTCATCCCCATCAGCAGAAAGGTCCCGCTGAATACAGCGATCATCAGCGAGGTGGACCACGGGCTGAATCCGAGTAGTGCCGCACCGAGGCCGGCACCGAAGGCATCCAGCGACAACGCGATCCCCAGAATCATGGCTTCCATGGAGGAGATGCTCCCCGAGGCATCCATATCCGCAGAAGATGGTGTGCGGAGAATCTGTATAACCACGCCCAGATGGCGAAGCTCCAGCGAGAATACGGCCGGCTTCAGCTCTGTCTCAGCAAGTTGTGCGGCAGCAGCCGTCTCCTGCCTGGTCTCCTGCCCGGAATTGCCCTTATCGGCTGCCGACGCAGGCTCTTCCTGCTCCTTCTCCTTCTGTGTCAGCATCTGGAACAGGGACCAGCAGCCCATTAAGACGAGAATAACCGCTCCGACACTGGAAGCGGCATTCGGGGAGACTACCTTTGCCAGCAGCACGCCGACCTGCATAGAACCATAAATGACGACCCCTGAACAGAGCGAGATAATGATAATGGAGAGCAGGGGAATTTTCATTTTACGCAGTCCATATGTAATGCCTACACCAAATCCATCCAGACTAAGCGCAAACGCAAGCAACAGCAGTGACAACAATGGGCTAAGCACCCGCAATCCCTCCCGTGAAGAACCGGAGCCGGAGCTCCGTTTCGCCATAATCAGCAATCTTCACACATTATATGGGCGGGACGGGCAGGAAGTGCCTGCCTTTATACATAACGGTTGTAACTCAGGTGTAACTAGCCCGGAAACGGGCTGTAAATGCAGCGCTGACTCTAAATAAAAATCACAGAATCAATACAGGTACCGGCTGGCAATTGGGACAATAATGCGTCCCCCGTCCGCCGACTACGCTCTTCTCAATCAGCGTGCCGCAGGTGGCACACGGCTGATCCTTGCGTCCGTAGATCTTGTGCTGATCCTGGTAACTCCCGCTCTCCCCCTGGCCGTTGACATACGACTTCACCGAGGAGCCTCCGGCATTCACCGCTTCCGTCAGTGTTGCGACGATAGCATGATGCAGTCTGGCCAACTGTTCCTCCGTGAGGGACTTCGCGGTCTCCTCCGGGTGGATCCCTGCACGGTGTAGGGACTCATCTACATAAATATTGCCGATACCTACTATATATTCCTGATTGAGCAGCAGCGGCTTGATCTTGGTGCTCCGCTTGGCGACAATCTCCTTGAACCGCTCCAGCGTGAAATCGGCATCCAGCGGCTCCTGCCCCAGCTTGTTCAGCGGCTTCAGCTGCAGATCCTCTCCCGGCTGGAACAGATGCATCGTCCCGAATTGGCGCACATCCGTATAACGCAGCTCCGTCCCATCTGTGAAATGGAAAATAACATGCGTATGCTTGTCCAGCAGCTCGCCCTCACGGTACACTCCGTAACGGCCCTCCATCCGCAGATGGGAGACCATCACCAGCCCGTCAAAGACGAAACGCAGAAACTTGCCTCTGCGTTCAACTGTAACCACACTATGGCCGGCCAGCATATGGGCAAAGGCCTGAATATCATCCGGGCGCTGAATAATCCGCGGCAGCCGGACGGTGACATGCTCTATCTGCTTGCCTGTAATTAACTCATTAAGTGTTCTTCTGACTGTTTCGACTTCCGGTAATTCCGGCATCATGGCTCACCTCCACTCCATTATACCGGATATCTGCCATGTGCGGGGAGCCTATTTCGCTTCGTACCAGTTGCTGCCATAACTTACCTCTGCCTTCAGCGGAACAGACAGCTGCAACGCTCCGGCCATCACCTCGGGCAGAAGCTGCTTCATTTGCTCCAGCTCCTCCTCCGGCACCTCAAACACTAACTCATCGTGTACCTGGAGCAGCATCCGGCTCTTCAGGCCGCGCTCATGCAACGCCTTGTCCATATGAACCATGGCCAGCTTGATAATATCCGCAGCGGTTCCCTGAATCGGCGTATTCATCGCCGTACGTTCTGCGAAGGAACGCAGATTGAAGTTCTTCGCATTGATCTCAGGCAGATAACGGCGGCGCTCCAGCAGCGTAGTGACATATCCCTGCTTCCGGGCCTCGACCACGATATCATCCATGTAACGGCGCACACCCTGGAATACCTCGAAATACTGCTCAATGAACCGGGCTGCTTCCTTACGGGGAATATTCAGGTTCTGCGACAGGCCGTAATCGCTGATGCCATACACAATGCCGAAGTTAACCGCCTTGGCGGAGCGGCGCATATTGCTGTCCACACTCTCCGCAGAGACGCCGAATACATCCATGGCGGTCTTAGTATGAATATCCATATCCTCGACAAAAGCTTCCTTCATCCGCTCATCGCCCGAGATATGCGCCAGCACACGCAGCTCGATCTGCGAGTAATCCGCCGCCAGAATCGACCAGCCCGGCTCGGAAGGCACGAATACCTTACGGATCTTGCGGCCCTCTTCGAGCCGGATCGGAATATTCTGCAGGTTCGGGAACTGGCTGCTTAGCCGGCCCGTGGCCGCAATCGTCTGCCGGTAAAAGGTGTGTACCTTGCCGGTCTCCGGCGAGATTTCCTTCATCAGACCTTCAACATACGTGGATTGCAGCTTGGCAATGGTACGGTATTGCAGAATCAGGCGCACAGCGTCATGATAAGGCGCAAGCTTTTCCAGTACCTCGGCATCCGTCGAATACCCGGTCTTCGTCTTCTTCACGACCGGCAGACCGAGCTTCACGAACAGAACCTCGCCCAGCTGCTTCGGAGAATTAAGATTGAATTCGGTTCCGCAAGCGGCATAGATCTCAGTGACCAGCCGGGAGATCTGGGCTTCAAATTCCTTGCCGAGCTGGACGAGATCATCCTTGTTAACAGCAATGCCCTGCTTCTCCATATCGGCGAGAATCCTCGACAGCGGCATCTCCAGGTCCTGGAAAAGGCCGGTCATGTCCGTCTTGTCCAGCTCCTCCTGCTGCTTCTGTACAATGCCAAGCACGGTCGCACTCTTACGGGCGACATGCTCACCGAGAATCTTAAGCTCAGGAATTCTATATTTGGCCCCTTTGCCGAAGACATCCTCATCCGGCGACAAGCGGGGCAGGCCGTATTTCGTGGTCAGGTCATTCAGATTCTGGCTGGCTTCGGTCGGGTCCAGCAGGTAGGCGGCAAGCTGAACATCGTTAGCGGCTCCGGCAAAAGCAATCCCCTGCCAATGCAGCGCCAGATCGGCACGGTGCAGATCATACCCGCTCTTCGATGCCTGTTCGTCACCAAGCCAGTCCAGCAGAGGTGCCGCAGCCTTACTCTTCAGCAGGGCAAAGGGCACAAAGTAATGCTGCTCCGGCGAAGACAGCCCGAGACCGATCACTTCGGCACGGTGCGGGTTCTCCCCGTTAGATTCCACATGCAGGGCGGAGATGCCCGGCAGTGCCTGAACCAGCTCGCCTATTCCGGATTCGTCAACAATTGTAATATTAAGCTCTGCGGCTTCCACCACGGGGGAACCCGTCAGGCTGCCGTCCGCCGCATGTGAATAGGCGCTCAGCGACAGGCGTTCCAGCAGCGAGCGGAATTCCAGCTTGGCGAGCGCAGGCCCAGCCGTGTCCGTGTTAATCCCGCTGAAGACCATATCCTCCCACGTATGCTCAAGCGGAACCTCGCGGTAGATCGTCGCCAACTTTTTGCTCATGACGGCGCTGTCCGCGTGCTCTTCCAGCTTCTCTTTCATCTTGCCCTTCAGCTCACCGGTTCCGGCCAGCACGCCCTCCACCGATCCGAACTGCTGGAGCAGCTTAAGCGCTGTCTTCTCCCCGACTCCCGGCACCCCGGGAATATTATCGCTGGCATCGCCCATCAGCCCCTTCAGATCAATGATCTGCTCTGGGGTGAGATCATATTTGTCACGGATCTGCTTAGGTCCGTAGAGTTCCACTTCCGTAACTCCCTTGCGCACCAGCGCTATGGTGGTATGTTCGGAAGCCAGCTGCAGCATATCCTTATCCCCGGACACAATCATCACCTGACGGCCGGCGGCATCCGCTTCCCTGGAGATGGTGCCGATAATATCGTCGGCCTCGTAGCCTGCAATCTCGAACTGCGGAACCCCCAGGCCCTTCAGCAGCTGCTTGAGCAGCGGGAACTGCTCGGACAGCTCCGGCGGGGTCTTCTGGCGCCCGCCCTTATAATCCTCATAGCCTTCATGCCGGAAGGTAATCTTCCCCGCGTCGAAGGCTACAATCATATGTGTCGGTTTATGCTCCTCCAGCAGACGCAGCAGCATCGTCGTGAAACCGTATACTGCATTCGTCTGCTGTCCCGCTGTATTCGTCAGCGGCGGCATGGCGAAGAACGCCCGGTAAATGATATTATTTCCATCAATGAGTATCAGCTTGTCCACACTAGCACCTCGCCTTTTTCTTGCTTTCTCCTTACATAGTAACATATGCTCCGCACCAAGACGAAATGGCTCTGCCACGAATCGCCGCTTTATGCCAAAATAAAAAACAAGCCCCGGAATGAAGGCTTGCCTCTGGCAGTCTATATTGTTATTGGTTCAAATCCGGACGTTTACCTGTAACCAGATACACTACACTCTCGCCAATATTCGTGGCATGATCGGCAATCCGCTCAATGTAACGGCCAACCAGTGTGAGCAGCATCGCCTGATTCACTGTTTCAGGCTTCTGAACCATATAAGTGTACAGTTCGTTAATCATCGCGCTGTACAGGCCATCGACCTGATCGTCATCCTGCGCCATTTTGTAGGCCAGATCCGTATTCTCGTCCAGATAAGACTGAATAGCCTCCGTGGTCATGATCGTGACAAGCTCAGCCATGCGCGGAATATCCACAAGCGGCTTAATCAGCTGCTGTCCCTGGATGCGCATCGTTACCTTGGCTACATCCAGTGCCAGATCGCCCATACGCTCCAGATCGCTGGAGATTTTGAAGGCTACAATAATGCGGCGCAGGTCCTTCGCCACCGGCTGCTGGGTGATGATCAGCCGTGAGCCGATCTCCATAATCCGGTCTTCCATAGCGTTCAGCCGCAGGTCCGCTTTGACAATCTCCTGCGCCCGTACCGTATCAAGGGTCTGCAGGGCCAGTATCGCACCGTCGAGTGCATCCGTTACATGCTCGCCCATCTGCTGCAGCAGGGAGCGCAGTTCTTCCAGATCTTTATCGAATTCTTTTCTGCGAATCATATCGAAAGTGATCCTCCTCACAAACATTTGGTCATATCGGGTGAACAAGAGTGAACCTAAGGCTTACGAATCAGTCATTCTTAGCCAAAGCGGCCGGAAATATAGTCTTCTGTGCGGGAATCCTTAGGGTTCGAGAACAGCAGCTCCGTGTCCGCAGCCTCCACAATAACACCGTTCAGGAAAAATACAGTGCGTCCCGATACCCGGGCGGCCTGATGCATATTATGCGTGACCATTACAATCGTATACTTATCCCGCAGCTCCTGGACCAGCTCCTCAATCTTGAGTGTGGACACCGGGTCTAGCGCTGAAGTCGCCTCATCCATCAGCAGAATATCCGGCTGTACGGCAAGGGCTCTGGCAATACAGAGACGCTGCTGCTGGCCTCCGGACAGACTTAAGGCCGACTTTTTGAGGAAATCCTTCACTTCCTCCCAGAGTGCAGACTGGCGCAGACTTTGCTCTACCAGGACATCCAGCTCGGCTTTGCTCTTCACACCGTGCAGACGCGGGCCATAAGCCACGTTATCATAGATCGACTTGGGAAAAGGATTGGGCTGCTGGAACACCATCCCCACCTGCTTGCGCAGACTCTCCACTTCAATCTCGTCGCTGTAGATGTTTTTGCCGCCGATATTCACTTTACCTTCAATACGTGTTCCGGGAATCATGTCGTTCATACGGTTAAGGGTACGCAGCAGTGTGGATTTCCCGCAGCCGGAAGGTCCGATAAACGCAGTCACCTGCTTCTCCGGAATCTGCAAATCCACCTTCTTCAGGGCATGGAATGACTCATAGTAGAGATCTAGCTTCTCTATGTCAATGATGGATTTCATTAGTTTCTGTTGTCTCCTTCTCATCATCTTCGTTCCCCATGATAAGCTTTCAGTGTAAATAGAGCTCCAGAGAATTGTTAACGCAGTGTAAAAATCCTTGTACAGTTAGACAATGCCGGAGGAGAAGAAGCTTATCTTGTGAGAAAAGAACACCGTCATGTTAAATGACCGGTGTTCTCTTCTTGTTGACAACCAGCTTGTAGCCCACGCCGCGAATGGAATCGATATGCACGGATTCAGGGTCAAGCTCCAGCTTCTTGCGCAGGGAGCTGACATGCACATCGACGGTACGCTGGCCTCCGATATAGTCGAAGCCCCAGACCGCATTCATCAGATCATCCCGTGTCAGGACAACGCCTGGCTTGCGGGCCAGATACAGCAGTACTTCAAATTCCTTCGGCCGCAGATTGATGCTCTGTCCGCCCAGCGAGACTTCATAACGCTCGGGGTAGATCTCCAGCTGTCCGAGAATAATCGTCGATGCAGACACCGCCGTCTCGGGCGGAGCTTCTTCGGCAATACCGGAGATCCGCCGCAGTACAGCGCTGACCCGCGCCAGCAGCTCGGATACGCCGAAGGGCTTCGTAATATAGTCATCCGCCCCGGACTTCAGCCCGCGGACGACATCCTCTTCAGCATTCTTGGCCGTCAGCACAATAACCGGTGTGCGGATGCCTTGTCCACGTAATTTATCCAGAATGTCAATGCCGTTCATGCCGGGCAGCATCAGATCCAGTACGATCAATTCAAAAGGTTCTCTAGTCGCACGGTCATATCCTGCCGTTCCATGATCCTCCACCGTCACCTCGTAGCCTTCCTGTGTCAGGTTGTACGACAGCAGCCGGGCCAGTGTCGGTTCGTCTTCAATGACAAGCAATCGTTGTGCCATAGGTTCCCCCGTCTTTTCATAGGTTATTAATTTTACAAAACTGCACACATGCACATCATAGCACCACAATGTTAACTTGGTGTAAAATCATAAATTTATTCTCTATTGATCCGTTATGATCCGCAGGGTTATAGATTCTCTTCCTGCAGCAGCGGCAGTTCAAGGATGAACGAGCTGCCGATGCCCAGATCGCTCTCAACGTTAATTGACCCGCGGTGCAGCTCAACCAGATGCTTCACGATGGATAGACCGAGGCCGGTTCCGCCGGAGCTTCTGGAGCGGGCTTTGTCCACCCGGTAAAAGCGTTCAAAGATCCGGGGCAGATCCTTGCGCGGAATCCCCATCCCCGTATCACTGACTGTAAAGCGTACGCTCTCGGTGCCATCCTTCTTCTGGATGCTCACTGCGGTGACTCTGACATTCCCCCCGTCCTGGGTGTAGTTGATCGCATTGGAGAGCAGATTCATGAAGATCTGGCGCAGCTTGTCTTCATCTCCCTCAATGAATAGCTCCGCAGGCACATCCGAGCTAAGTGTAATCTTCTTCTTCTCCGCAACCTTACTGAGCGTTTCCAGTACGGAGTCGAAGAATTCGATCAGATGAACCGGGGAGCATTCCAGCTGAACGCGTTTGGATTCGATTTTGGACAGCTCCAGGATGTCGCCGATCAGGCGGTTCAGCCGTTCATTCTCATCGTAAATAATCTGCAGGAACGAACGCGCCGTCTTCTCATCTGTAACGCCACCGCCGAGAAGGGTCTCGGCGAAGCCTTTTACCGCAGCGACAGGGGTCTTCAGCTCGTGGGAGACATTGGCGACGAATTCGCTGCGCATTTTCTCGAGCCTGCGGATCTCTGTAACCTCCTGAAGCAGGAACAGCATGCCCCGAGAACAGCCGTCCTGAATCATCGGCACCCCATCCAGACGCACAATCCGCTCCACCGGATTATAGATGCTGCGCTCCTCGTGAATAGGTTCACCTGCGGACACCCCATCATCAATTAGCCGGGTAAGCTCATAATGATGCTTAATCTCCTTGTAGGAATGTCCGGTCATCTCGCTGTGCTTCACATCGAGCAGCCGTTCGGCGGCCCGGTTAAGCAGGGCAATCTCCCCTTCAGCGTTAATCATCACGATCCCGCCGGTCATATTGTCGAGTACGCTCTGCAGCAGGTCCTCATTGTCGCGGATGGTCTTCAGCTGGGCCTGGAGACTGTCGGCCATCGCGTTGATGGCTGTTGCCAGCTGGCCGATCTCATCCTTGCGCTTCATGGGCACCCGGGCATCGTAATCGAGATCAGTAATCCGCCGCGCCACTCTGGTGATCTGCTCCAGCGGTGAGGTCATACTGGAAGCCACCTTGTAGCTCACCAAGGTTGCGGCAATGAACAGCAGCACCAGCCCCCCTGCCATGATCATCCACGCCCGGTTCAGTCCTTCGGATACGGTATCGAGCCCCATCGACAGCCGGATATACCCGTCAAAGCCCTGATCGGAGGACACGGAACCCGCCACATACATCATTTCACGGTCTAATGTATCGCTGTAACGGATCGCCCGGCCAATCCCTTCCTTCGCAGCCAGCAGCTCCTCTTCGCGGGTAGAGTGGTTGTCCATCTCACGCGGATTCTTCTCCGAGTCCCCAATGACCCGGCCTTGCTTCGTAATGAAGGTGACACGTGATCCGGTCAAGACGGATATCCTCTCTGCCTGTTCTGTATAGTAGTTCAGGGCATCCGGGCTGCTGGTATCCATGAATGAGAAGGTGCCGGAGAGCAGCTTTATTTCCCGGGACATGTTCTCTTCCAGCACGGAAATATGCGAGTCCTTGAACAGCTGAGCCATGGTGATCCCGGCCCCGGTCATTGATATTCCTATCAGTGCCATAAGTATGATGGTAAGTCGAATGCGGAATGGTTTCATCTGCGGCGGTCCTCTTCCCTCGTGTTTATGTCCATGAGAACACTCTACCTGCATTTTCGGCAAAATACCAGTTCTAGCGGCGATTATCAACGGGGTGTAAAATGTGGGCTCAGCGGGATGCGAGGGCTGGGAGGAAGCGCCAGGGAGGATTGGGATATTAAGTCGAGGGAGGAGCGGTGTGGGAGTTCTAATGGACGCTCCGCAAACGGACCGTTGTTCCGATCGCTGTTGTGTCCAGATTTTTATTATTTTTACCTGATCGGTGAAAATCCGGACACAAAGGCGAACGCTACCGCTTCTCCACAATCAGTCCGCCCGCTGCGCTGTTTGAGAGTGGGAATTACAGTAAACCTTGTATACCTCAAACCCCCGCATACATTTAGCTCGTGCACCCTCGCTCCAGCGCATTGTAATCGGTTTTTCGATTACATTTGGTCCGCTCACCCTGCCGCTGCGCATTGTGATCGGTTTTTCGATTACATTTGATCCGCTTACCTCACCAACCAGAAAACGCCCTCCTAAATGGCGACCGCACCATTTAGAAAAGGCGTTACTGCTAGTTACTTACAAGCTACAAGTGCTACTGATCCTTCCAACGCTGCACACTTAGCGTCACTGTCTGTGCTCCGCCTGTCGGCGTAAGCGAACGGTTCGCAATATCTGCTCCGCTGGATGCGGTCTCTACCGTGCCCCAGCTTCCGCGCGTCAGCTTATACGTCACGGCGCTGCCTGCCGGAAGGCTCAAGGTGATGGAATAGACGCCGTCACTGCCACGGGTCAGCAGGTAGGCTGCATCTGCCGCATTCCAGCTGTTGAACGAACCCGTCAGATAGACCGGAGCATTCGCTGGAGTCGAGCCCGGAACGCTCACCCGGAAGGTTACGCTATCCGCCTGCGGTTCCCCGGAGGTCAAGCTTCCCCCAACCAGACTGGAGCTACCGGTGCCAAAATGATAGTTATTCCCGCCATTGTTATCCCAGGTGCCGCTGCCGTTATTGAAGGCTGCGGTCAGGCCTGTGGCGCTGCCGAGCGGAATGATAATGGCTTTGTAGCCGCTGTAAGTAGAGGCCTGCATCTGCACACCCGGTGAAGTCGTCCAGGTGGTTGCCCCGTCCAGCTTGTAATGGATATACGAATTGCTGAAGGCCGTATTCTTGTAATAGATCGTCGCGGTGTTGCCCGCCGGAGTGGCGGTTGGCACAGGTGTCGCCGTTGGCGCTACGGTCGGTGATGCTGTTGGAGTTGCGGTCGGCGCTACAGTTGCTGTAGCAGTCGGTGCTACGGTTGGTGCCACCGTAGGCGTCACGGTCGGTGTCGCTGTTGGTGCTACGGTTGGTGTAGCCGTCGGCGTTGCCGTTGGCGTCACCGGACCGCCTGCCTGGATATTGCCTGTAGGCGTATAGGTCCAGGTACCGGTGCCGAACAGATAATTACTGCCGCCATTGCTGTCCCAGGTGCCGCTGCCGTTATTGAAGCAGGCTTCGAGCTGGGTGGCTGCGCCGATGTTAATGGTGATTTTGTTATAGCCCGCTACCTCAGCGGCTGGAATAGCCACACCCGGAGATGTCGTCCAAGTCCCGCCCACTGGGCGGTAATGAATGTACGGATTGATGTAGCCCTGCTTGTAGTAGATTGTCACACTGTTACCGGCAGGGGTAACGATCAGAGCGGCTGCGCTGAAGGCCGACAGATTCATGGCGGCATCATACGCTTTTACCGTATAAGAATAATTAGTGCTGCCTACAAGTCCGTTATCTGTAAAAGAGGTCGTAGCCGAAGTCCCGATCTTCACTCCATTGCGGTAGATTTCGTACCCGCTCACCCCGACATTATCGGTGGACGCTGACCAGGACACCAGCGCGCTGGAGGCATTCTGTACAGTTGCCGTTACATTTCCCGGAACACTTGGTGCCTGCGTATCGGTTACCGGCTGTGTTTTGGAGTAGATTTTGGCCGAATTGGCGCCCAGGGTAATTGTAATTTGCTTACCAGTGACACCGCCCGCCTGCACGGTCACAGTATCGGAGGGGTTCAACTGGTTCACCAGAACCGTACCTGCGGTTAGTGTGCTTTCGGCGCGCAGCGGCAGCGTTACCGTCTGTGATCCGCCGGATGCATTACTGAATGCGGAGATGACCTCCTGGCCGACATTCGTTCCGCTGTCAATCCGCCGGGAGAAGGCGTACAGATTCTGTGCGGACCACATTTCGCGCTGGGTGCCGGTGCGCAGGGCCGGGTTGTTTTTGCGGATCTCATTGAGCTTGGCTACATGCTTGAAGGTACTGGCATTCTCATTGAAATAATTCTCCAGCACATTGCCGCTTGCATCCCGCTTCACCATCGACCAGCGGTTCCACGTATCAGCGATGCCGCCCGTCATGATCTGCCCGTTGCCATTGCCCTTGTTCTGCTCCGTTCCCTGGAAGACCACAGGCGTTCCGCGCACGGTGAAGATAAAGGACAAAGCATTCTGCAGCTTCTCAACACTGCCCCCGGCCTCGGTCAGGAAGCGGTTGCGGTCATGATTGTCGATGAAGGTAACCATATGGTTGGCGTTGCCGCCGTAGTAGGAGTCTTGAGCCAGGGTGCCTTTAATATTTGCGTCAAAAGACTGCCCGTACGCGAAGCTGTTCAGCACGGAGAAGAACAACGGGAAGTCGAGCATCCCCCACTCCTTATTGGTACCGACCCAGCGGGAGACGAATTCGGCATTGCCGTCGAAATTCTCCCCAAAAGTGTTCACGCCCAGCAAATTTTGCAGCTCGCCGATATCGGTCGGCTTCATCAGCTTGGCCGCATCGACCCGGGCGCCGTCTGCTCCCGTATAGTCAAACCAGCCCTTGATCGAGCTGAAAATGGCCTGCTTGGCGGCAGGAACATCGAAGTCGATATCATCCAGACCGCCCAGATCATGATTCTCGAGATAATCCTGGGCCCACTGATCGTACCGTCCATCGGCAAGAGACCAGTTAATGTCACCATTATGGTGATACCAGGCCGGATTATTGAACGGGGCCGCAGGCTGCAATGACGGGATATCATAATACGCCTGGGTGCCCAGCATATAATCGCCGATGTGATTAGGCACGACGTCGATAATGACCTTGATCCCGAGCGCATGTGCGGAGTCTACAAGCTCTTTCAGCTTTTCTTTGGTGCCGAAGTAAGGGTTGGCCTTGTTCGGATCTTTGACATTGTAGCCGTGGTAGGCAGTGTTCTTGCCTGTACCGTTGTTCTCACGGTTAGTCATCTGGGGCTCGGCTACCGGTGAGATCCAGATCGCGGTATAGCCCATATTGTGAATATACGGGAGCTTGTCAATGACCCCCTGCCAGTCCCCGCCCTTCATATACCGGAAGTCCTCCTCCGAGTTCTCCCCGTAGCGGATAGCCGCGCCTGTTGCATTATTGGAAGAATCCCCGTCATGGAAGCGGTCAACCATAATCTGATAAATCGTGTCATTCTCGGTTACTGTACCAATACTCGCTGCTTCAGCCCTGGACGGGGGCAGAACGAACATGCTCATCGCGATTGACAGTATCATAGATGTGATTAGAACGGGAACAAGTAGGCGTGTACGTTTACTTTTCATTCCTCATCTCCCTCTCATGTAAACCGAATGCAATACACTTTCAGTAACGAATAAGCTGCCGTCAATAACTCCAATCTTTTTAACATAGGGAAACCGGTTTCCCCACTAAAAATTAACATGTCCATGTATGCGCTGTCAAGACATATAATTTATAACTTCCACAAGCCGCATCCTATAGGAGCTGCCGACTCTGCAAAACATGAAAAAAATATTATTCGGCACAGCTGAATAGCTGTAGGTGCTTTTCAGGAAGCGGTTGCCTCCAAAAAATATAGTGTTAGACTGATAAATAAAAATGCTGCAATTATAAGGGGAGCGATATTATAATGAGCCCATCCATTCTGCGGGACGGATTAAGAATCATCTCTTCATGTAAAAAAGACACAGGGGATATCTGGCAGGCTCACTTTGGTGCTGCCGCTATTGGCAGTTATTTTTTTATTAAAACGAATAATCCGGCACCAGAGCTTGCCCGACTTGTAGCTTTGCAGACCGAAGCGATGATCCAAAGGATAATTGGGGAGAACGGCATACAACATCGTACCGGCTGTGACGAGCAGCTAGCTGTAACTGCCATACTTGAGGCCCTCGATACAACGATTGATGAGTTACACTGGGTTGGTCATAATGTGATTTACAGCGCATCGTGTCTGCTCTCCATCCAGGAACTTAAGGGCTGGGGAAGTACGGAGGATCTTGCAGGAATAACCGATCTTATCCGCTCGTTTGAGCGGACAATTCCGGGGCGGTCATGGATTGGCTTCTCTGCTTCCGAGGTGAAGAGGATGGAGGTTACAGACGAGGACGGCTTTCCGGTCATCTCGACGCCCGGCGAGCTTTCTTCGCTTGTGCTGGAAGAATTAGCTCATTTCCCTGTCATTTACCGGGCAGAAGCACATCATGATCTGATCGGTCATATGCTGACTTTCTCCCACGCGTTAAACATCCTGTATGACCTTGGCCATGTCTCTTTTTTTCAAAGAGGGTTACCGCCTTTAATGAAATTGATTAAAGTTCTGCGCCAAAGCCGTAACCTTGTACCTGGAGAACCCGTCAAGCTGGTTTCACCTGTCGATCATTTGCCCCTGAAGCCGGCTGAGCGTGCGGACGTATTGCCGACCGACATTAAGTTTTGGCAAAAGGACTATAGCGGGCAGGATTGGGATTATGGTCACGTGTTTAAATTCACCCATAGCTTCTATGACCATTTGCAGCGTGTAGAGCACAAGAAAGAGTCGTATATTGAAAAATTCCGGTATACGCTAATTCAATAAGCAGAAACGGCTGCACTGCTCATTTACAGGACAGCGTTCGTATCAGCGGGAAATTAAGGATAAGTTATTGTGTACAACCTATAAATTCATATATTTTAAATTTAAAAACAGCGTCAGTCTATGGACATTACTCTCGTCCATGACTGACGCTGTTTCTTTGTTTGAGGTCCTGTTACTTAAACACCGGTTCCCGGAACTGGGCCAGCTTGGCGGCGGAATCCTTCTCGACATCGGCATGCAGGCTGTTGCCGTGGGCATCCATGGTCACAATTGCTGCGAAGCCGTCCACCTGTAAATGCCACATCGCTTCAGGAATACCGAATTCCATGAAGTCTACCGCGTTGACCTTCTTGATACATTCTGCGTAATACTGCGCTGCACCGCCGATTGCGTTAAGGTAGACCGCGCCGTGCTCCCCTAAGGCTTTTAGGGTCTTGGGTCCCATACCGCCTTTGCCGATTACGGCGCGGATACCGAACTTCTTAATAATATCGCCCTGATACGGCTCCTCGCGGATACTGGTCGTCGGGCCAGCCGCCTTCACATGCCAGCCTTCATCATCCTTCAGCATGACCGGGCCACAGTGATAGATGACGGCACCGTTCAGATCGACAGGGGTGTCGTGATCCATGAGGTATTTGTGCAGGGCATCTCGGCCGGTGTGCATCTCGCCGGAGAGGATCACCACATCGCCGACGCGCAGGCTGCGGATATCCTCCTCGCTGATCGGTGTGGTCAGGCGGATCTCGCGCGAGCCACCTGAGCCGGCGGAAGCTGCCGCAGCCGGTTCAGATGCTGCCCCATTCCCTGAGACGGCCGCAGCCGAAGCTGCTTCACCCGTCCCGGATACAATAGCCGGTGCCGCAGGAATCGTAGCATCCTCTGGCACCACGCCGGAAGCTATCCGTTCTGCCGCAGCTATACCCACAGGTTCAGCAACTGGCTGCGGTGCAGCTTCCCCCTCGACAGATATCCCGGTGCCGCTCTCATACAGCCAATCCTGAATGTCACCAGTAGCCGGATGAACCAGAATGCCCTGGCGGCGGAAGGCCCAGCAGTTATAGGCTACAGAGACAAAGAAGCTGGCAGGCAGCCGGTTCATGACCCCGATTTTGCAGCCCAGCAGCGTCACTTCACCGCCGAAGCCCATGGTGCCGATTCCGAGCTTGTTGGCATTCTCCATAATGTAATGCTCCAGCTTGCCCAAATCTTCATTAGGATTCACATCCTCAACCTTGCGGAACAGCTGCTTCTTCGCCAGCTCATAGCCCGTGGTACGGTCGCCGCCAATGCCTACACCAATGAATCCTGCGCTACAGCCTTGGCCCTGCGCCTGGTACACGGAATGCAGGATGCACTTGCGGATACCGTCGAGGTCGCGTCCGGCTTTGCCGAGTCCCTCCAGCTCTGCCGGAAGGCTGTACTGGATGTTCTTATTCTCGCAGCCGCCGCCCTTCAGAATCAGCCGGACATCAATGCTCTCTTCCTCCCACTGCTCGAAGTGAATCACCGGAGTCCCTGCCCCCAGATTATCCCCGCTGTTCTCGCCGGTTAGCGAATCCACGGAATTGGGCCGCAGCTTCCCGTTCTTCGTAGCGCGGATAATTGCGCTGTGAATATCCTTCTTCATCTCTATCTGATTCACGCCCACCGGCGTATGAATGATAAAAGTCGGCATCCCCGTATCCTGGCAGATCGGCGATATTTGCTGCTCCGCCATTCCGATATTCTGCGCTATCGTGGTTAGTGCCAGTCCGGAGCGTGTCGCCCGGTCTTCCAGCGCCCGCCCTCTGGCCACTGCCCGGCGCACATCGCCCGGCAGGTTCGTGGAGGTCTCTACAATCAAATTATAAATGCTCTCTTCAAAATGCTGCATCTTCCTTCAGTCTCCTCTCCATCTGGTTCAAGCGGCCCTAACTCTGGTACAATTAGTTACTATAATAGCACAATAAGCTGCTCATGAAAGGGGTTACTTCAAAATTGAACTACCATTTCTCCGCCTATCTCTACCGGCTGCAATATATCCAGCGCTGGAGCCTCATGCGCAGCACCGCCCCGGAGAACGTGGCGCAGCATTCGTTCCAGGTCGCCCTGCTGGCGCACATGCTGTGCACCATCGGCAATGCCCATTTCGGCCGGTCGCTGAACGCCGACCGCGCATCCACGATGGCGCTGTTCCACGACGCCACCGAGGTCTTCACCGGTGACATCGCCACGCCGGTGAAGCATAACAACTCGCGTCTGCTGTCCAGCTTCCGCGAGATGGAGCAGGTGGCCGCCGACCGGCTGGCGGCCATGATCCCGCCGGAGCTGAGCGCAGTCTATGCGCCGCTCCTGCAACCGCACACCAGCCCGCCCGGCTCCGAGGATGCCGGACTGCTCCGCTACGTCAAGGCCGCGGATGTGCTGGACGCTTACCTGAAATGCGTCTGGGAGGTCGCCGCAGGCAACCGCGAATTCGCCGCTGCCAGGGAGCAGACTGCCGCGAAGCTGCATGTACTGGAAATGCCTGAGATGGATTATTTCCTTAAACACATGGCTCCGGGCTTCGAGATGTCGCTGGACGAGCTGACTTCCAGTGCGAGTCAGGGACAGTCTGCCGGACAGCCTGAATCTACAGAGTAGATAGAGTACGTTCCGGCCCACGTGCCTTCACTATAGAAGGAGAAGTCAGCACGCGTAGCCTATAACCCTTATACAATGCAAATAACCCGCCATGGCGGGTTATTTGCATATGGTCAGCTTAAGTTAGACTCCTCGGTTAGTCTGATCAGGTTAAGTTAAGCTCGGTTTGCCTAGTCTGGTTAAGTTACATTCAGTTTGGACACATCCAGCTAAGCCAAATCAGCTTGCCTACCTCAACCCAAGCGGCTCGGACAGGATATCCCAGTCCTTGAATACCGGCTGGAGTCCTTGCGAGCGCAGCATCTCGGCCATCTGGTTCACGCTGCGGTTGTCCGAGATTTCAAACTGCGGCGTTCCCCCTTCCAGAGAATGTCCGCCCACTTCGGTGGATACCCCTGCGGACATCTTCGTGATGCCGAGCTGGACCAGATGATCGCGCAGAGCGGCAGGCTCGCGTGTGGACAGCGAGATGCCGGAGCGCGGCAGAAATAGGCGGTAGGCCAGAATAATCTGCACCAGCGCACGGTCGGTTACATCGCTTGCGGGATTGAATTCGCCTAAGTAAGGCCGGAACCGGGGAGTCGACAGCCCGATTTCGCATTCCGGGTACTTGTCCTGCAAATATCTCGCATGCAGCGCAGTGGCCAGCGCCTCCTGGCGCCATTCGTACATGCCAAGCAGGGCTCCGATATTCACCGAACGGAACCCGGCTTGACAGCCCCGTTCGGGAGCGTCCAGACGGTTGCGGTAGACGCGTTTGGGTCCTTTTACATGCAGCGCACGATAAGTCTCCTGATGGTAGACCTCCTGATAGAGCGTCAGACCGTCCACGCCAGCTTCTCTGAGCTCAGCATATTCTGCTGTCGAGAGCGGATTCACTTCAATGCTGACGGAGGAAAAATAGCGGCGCAGCACATTCACGCAGTCCCTCACATAGCCGGCCGGACTGTCCTTCCGGGATTCTCCGGTCAGAATCAGAATGTGGCGCAGGCCTGTGGCTGCGATGGTCTCCGCTTCCCGGGCGACCTGCTCCAGCGTCAGTTTTTTGCGCGGAAAATCATAAATAGAACTGAAGCTGCAATACGTGCAGTGATTCACGCAATAATCAGCCAGGTACATCGGTGTAAACAGTTGCATCACATGGCCGAAATGCGTACGCGTTAAGCGGTGCGCCTTCTGCGCCATCTCCTCCAGATAAGGCTCCGCTGCCGGTGACAGCAGGGCCATCAGCCCCTCTTCATCGACCTGCTCTGCACGAAGCGCACGCTTCACATCCTCTGCCGTATACCGGCTCCATAGCGCCGCATAAGGAAGCTGCTCCAGCCGGGTCATCGTCTCATAAAAGCTCATAACCGTTCTCTCCTCCCTATTCCATCTGTTAGGCCAAGAACCCGGTCAACGGTGAAGAGGCTGCCGCCGTCTCCTCTACGGGCCCCAGTCCAGCGAGATAAGCCTTGCGCCCTGCAGCTACCGCGTCACGGAAGGCTTCTGCCATCAGCAGCGGATCTGAGGCGGTGGCAATCGCTGTATTGAGCAGGACCGCTGCGGCCCCCATCTCCATTGCCTCGGCCGCCTCGGACGGTCTGCCGATTCCGGCATCCACGATCACCGGCAGCTCCGTCTCGGAGATCAGAATGCGGATCAGCTCCTTGGTCTGCAGCCCGCGATTGGACCCGATCGGCGCTCCCAGCGGCATCACGGCCGCAGCCCCCGCTGCCTTCAGCCGCAGGGCGGCGGACAGGTCAGGACTCATGTACGGAAGCACCACGAAGCCCTCTGCTGCCAGGATCTCGGTCGCCCGGATGGTCTCGGTATTATCCGGCAGCAGATATTTCTGGTCGTTGATGACCTCAATCTTCACCCAGTTCCCCAGCCCCGCCGATCTCGCCAGCCGGGCAATCCGTACTGCTTCCTCTGCGGTGCGCGCACCGGAGGTATTAGGCAGTAAGGTCATATGGGAAGGAATATGGCTGACAATATTGTCACTGCTCTCCGGGTCCACCCGGCGCAGAGCAACGGTAATGACCTGTGAGCCTGATCGCGTAATCACCTCGGGAATGAGGGTGTTGCGGCTGTATTTTCCGGTACCAATGAACAGTCTGCTGGTTAGAGTCACTCCGCCAATCATCAATGGGTCTTGCATGTTAACGCCTCCTGGGATAAGTCTTCGTGTTCAGCCTCCGCCTACAAAATGAACCAGCTCCACCCGGTCCCCCTCACTGAGCAGTGTCTCTCCATAAACCTCTCTGCCAGCAAGCTCACCATTCAGCTCGACAATCACCAGCTTACCGGCCCACTCTGGCCGGGCCAGCAGATCCTCCAGTGTCCGGCAGCTCTCTTCGATTCTTTGCCTCTTCCCGTTAACGGTCACATTCATTCCTGTTCACCTCCTGCTGTGCCCTGTGTTTGAGCCATATCCAGCGCTTCAGCCAGCTCTGCTGCCCTGTGGACCGCTGCCCTGTGGACCGCTTCCCTGTAAGCCCGGGCCGCTGCAACCGGGTCCGGGGCTCCACAGATCCCCGACATGACAGCAATGCCAGCCGCCCCTTGGGCCAGCACCACTCCGGCATTGTCCGGGGTAATCCCTCCAAGCGCAATCAGCGGGATGCGGCTCCAGCGGACGGCCTCTGCCAGCTGCGCAAGTCCGCGTGCCTGCTGTCCGGGCTTACAGGCCGTCGGAAATACATGCCCGTAGAGGCAGAAGTCTGCTCCCTGCCTTCCAGCCTCCGCCGCCTCTTCCCGCGAGTGTACCGATCTGCCGATCCGCAGGTCCGGTGCAAGGCCGCGCACTGCGGCTGGAGGAAGACTGTGCCAGGCTAACTGTACACCGCCTGCCCCGGCGGCCAGGGCAACATCGATCCGGTCATTAATGACCAGCTTCGAAGGCGGAACCCCGGCCTGAAGCATCTGCTGCGCCGCCGCCAGCAGTTCGCGGGCGGACATGGCTTTTTCGCGGAGATGGATATAATCCACTATAGAATGTACCGCCACGGCCCAGTCGGCCAGCGCTTCAGGCGGCAGCCGCCCGTCTGAGATGACATGAATTTCGTGCAACACGTCCACCTTCCTCTCCTCAGCGCTACGCTGATCCCTACCTCCAAACACAAAAAAGACCGCTCCCCGTAAAGGAAGCAGTCTGGAATAAAAGCAGGAATACCGGTACTAGCCGTATACCCCCGCTGCATTATTCGTTCTCCACTTCCCTACGCTGGTATAAACCAGATCAGGTTCAAAGGGTCCGGACAACTTACGCCCGTCTCAGCCTTGCGGCTCCCCTAGTGATCGTTCTATGCGGTTGTTTCGTCTTGCTTGTTGTATATTAGCATATTATTTCTGTCAGGGCTATTCTTTCGTAGATTTTACTTCAATTACAAAAACCACGGATGAACTCCCTTCTGAAAATTTACCATCCTCGGTTGTCCAGAATGCTGATATGCCGTAGTAATAAACGCCATGTTCTTTTGGAGCATTAAAAGAGCCGTTCTTCAATGGAATTTGCACTTCTTTATCATCGACAAATTGCTGAACGGTTAACCCGCCGGGTGCCGGTTTATAAGTAAAAGCAACATCAATCCCCCCCTCAGGGGCTATAACAGTGGGAGTAACCCCCTGTACCATGGATTGTCCTCCTGTATAATCCGCACATCCTAATTTTCCCCAGCAATAGCTGCCTTGGGTAACCGGAATTTGGGTTTTTCCGGAAGTAACAAGGGGTAGCGGTGGCGATTCCTGTGTAATTCTAATCTCAATGCTTTTTGCATTTCCTTCCAATCTTGTATTTGCCACAAGTCTCCCTGCAAAAGGAGTCAAATAAATGAACACTACCAGAAAAACTAAAATCCCCGCTGCAGATAGAATGAATCCTTTTTTTCTAAGCATCCCAATCCCCTTTCATATCAAATTATCTAAATAGACGGAAATATATTGTAATAGTTACAAGCGCTGAAAAAAAGCCTGCCGGCAAGCGGTTAGGCTTTTTTAAAATAGAATTTATATGTTGCACACGAATCTGCATCCAGATCTTATTCTGCACCCATCATCCGTTCACAACCTCGCCGCCATTCACATGCATCACCTGTCCGCTCACATAGGAGGAATCGTCCGAAGCCAGGTACACATACGCCGGTGCCAGCTCTTCAGGCTGTCCCGGGCGCTTCATCGGCTGGGTGCCGCCGAACTCACTGACCTTCTTAGCGTCAAAGGTTGACGGGATCAGCGGGGTCCAGATCGGTCCGGGAGCTACCGCATTCACGCGGATACCCTTATCCGCCAGGTTCATCGACAGCGACCGGGTGAAGCTGAGAATGGCTCCCTTGGTGGACGAATAGTCCAGCAGCTGCGGGCTGCCGCGATACGCCGTGATGGAGGTGGTGTTAATGATCGTAGCACCTTTTTTCAGATGAGGCATGGCGGCCTTGGTCAGATAGAACATGGAGAAAATATTCGTCCGGAACGTACGCTCCAGCTGCTCCTCCGTAATGTCCTCAATATGATCCTGCGGATGCTGCTCCGCCGCATTGTTGATTAGAATGTCAAGCTTGCCGAGTCCTTCAACGGTTTGACGAATCAAGCTCTGACAGAAGCATTCGTCCCCGATATCCCCGGCGATCAGAATACACGTTCTGCCCTCCTGCTCCACCTGGCGCTTGGTCTCTTCCGCATCCTCATGCTCGTTCAAGTAGGAGATCACCACATCCGCGCCCTCCTTGGCAAAATGAACGGCAACCGCACGCCCAATCCCGCTGTCGCCTCCGGTAATGAGCGCAGCCTTTCCCAGCAGCTTGCCTGCTGCCTTGTACGCCGGTGTCTCAAACTCCGGAAGCGGGTTCATCTCACTCTCAATTCCGGGGCGCTGATCCTGCACCTGCGGTGGTAAAGTTTTGACAGGTTGCTTGCTAGTGTCTGGCATAATCCATTCTCCTTTCGCTGTCCACAGTATTGTTGATCAATCATGTTAGCATGGCTTAAGGTCTGGTGTTTATGCATCAGGCAGTGTGCCTGCTTGGCTCTACGTTATGTTACTTACCACACTTGGCAGCCGCCCAAACAAGTAATCTTCATTCAACGATACCTATAGCGGAACGATAGTCAGTAAGTAAGGAACGTTCCCAAAAAGAATATTATCTATATCCGCTAGGGGGAATGTCCTATACTTTGTGGGGAAAGACAACTACCTTAACTGAGGGGACGCTTCTATCATGGGAAATGAGCGCATCTTGCTGATGAACGGAACTGTAATCGATGGAACCGGACAGCAGCCGCTGCATCATGCAAGCATTGAGATTGTTAATGGCCGTTTCGGCACCATAACACAGCATAGTGAGAATAACGAGAGAACAGGGCATGACTCTGCCACAACAGTGATCGACCTTGAGGGTCTGTTCATTTTGCCCGGGTTTATTCACACCCATGCCCATACCAGCTTCAAGTACATACAGAATGAGCCGCTTCACGGATATCATACGGAATATTTGGCCGCGTGCCTTGCGGAAGGAATTACTACGATCCGGGATGAGGGGATCACTACGGCTGCATCGATTGACGATGTGGTCACATATACGCAACAGCTGGAGGACGCTAATTTTCCCAGAATTCTTACATCCGGCAAGGTATTCACCGCTCCAGGCGGGTACGGTGGTCAGGAGCCTATCGGAGTAGAGAGTGCGGAGGAGGCGCGGCTTAAGGTCCGTGAGGTTTTGGGACAAGGAGTACATTTCATCAAAACAGCGCTGGAGGATGGCTACGATCCCACAACCATCGGACTGCCGCAGCTGAATCAGGAGCTTCTCGAAGCGATCTGCCAGGAAGCCCGGAGCATGGGTGCTTACGTGTCTGCTCATGTTACAAGTGCACGCAATCTTCAGATCCTGGTGGATGCAGGGATCAGCGATGCTGCGCATATGGTCTATGACCAGCTGGACGATCAGCTGATCCGGCAAATGGTGAGCGGGAGCATCCGTATCGTCCCCACCCTCACCGTACTCCAGATGTTCCAGGACAAATTCGGTGCGCCGCTGCTGGAGCAAGGGCTGGATAATGTCCGGAGATTTATTCATGCAGGCGGGGAGATTGGGCTTGGGGATGATTTTATTGAAGAAGCTCCTCCGTGGTACAGAGCCGGTATGCCGTGGAAGGAGATCCAGCTGTTAGGCCAGGCCGGCCTCTCCCCGATGCAGATTATTGTGGCTGCCACTTCAACCGGTGCCAAGATCTGTAAGCTGGAACATGAGCTCGGTACCATTGAGACAGGCAAGAGGGCCGATCTGTTGGTCGTCGGGGGAGATCCGCTGGCGGATATTAACAACCTGCGGCAGGTCAGCTGGGTAATGAAAGACGGCAAGATCGTATTGAAATTATACTAGCAGGAGGGTATCGCACAATGAATGCAAGAATAACCTTATCTCCGGTCACCCCGGACGATATCGATTTCATCACAGATCTGGAAATGAGCGCTTCACTCTGGCCCTTCGAGGATATGCTTCCAACCGACAAGGAGGCAGTCCGGAAGACTGTGGCGGAACGAATCCAGAGCGACTGGCATAGACAATTCCTGATCAGGCTAGCCACTCCCGAAGCAACCCCTGTAGGGGAACTGAGTATACATTGGTATGTAAAAGAGCGCGAAAGCTGGGAGCTGGGCTACAGCCTTTTCCCAGAATACCGGGGGCAAGGCTACTGCACCGAAGCGGCGCAGCTGGCCTTGAAGCTTGCTTTTGAAGAATGGAAGGCCCACAGAGTCGTGGCTATGTGCAATGAATACAATACCTCATCTATCAAGGTACTAGACAGGCTAGGCATGGTCCGCGAAGGCGTATTCCGGGAAGAAATACACTGGAACAACCAGTGGGTGAACCAATACTTTTATGCGATACTGGATCGGGAGTACCGGGCGATTACCGGGATACGATAAACGTACGGCCTACGCGGTGCGCCCGGCTCAATTGTGTTCGGTTTTTCGATTACATTCGGCCTACGCGGCGCGTCCAGTCTAATTGTGTTCGGTTTTTCGATTACATTCGGCCTACGTGGCGCGTCCGGTCCAATTGTGGACATTCTGTTTTTCGGCACATTGCTCATTTTCATGCTGGAACTGTGCCTTGAAAGACAGGTTTGTTTTCGCATACATCGGGTCGATATCTCTTCATAGCAGTACATCGCCCCTCATGACAAGACCTCACTCCTTGGGATAGCGGCCTTATTTCCAGAACTCTATTCATCTTCCTTCACAATTGCATCCTGAACCTTACCCGCACCCGTAACCTTCGTTGACATATTCAGAATCGCCTGCGTCACCGTTGTCCCTTGATCCAGCTCTATCTTAACCCCTATTGCAGTGGCAGCGGTCTTAAGCGTGCGTATGGAGCCTTGTTGCAGGTGGAGGACGGGTCCTTTGGCTTCAATGTTCACATCTCCGAAATTGCCGTTAAGCGTCACTACGATTCCGGCTGCAAGGCCGGATGGCAGATCAATATCTGTGAACCCGTCTCCGCTACCCTCCCCCTCTTCCAGATTTACACTGGACTGTACCGACAATGCCTTCACCCAGGTTGTACCTTCGGTGACCAGGCGGGCAGTTCCACTATTCTTCTGCACAATCACTTGGTTCATGGTTGTATTCTTGAGCTGCACTGAGGGATCTCCGCTTCCCTGTATGATGACCTTGCCTAGTACTTCAACACTGTCCAAGTTCACCTCTCCGTTGCCGATTCCTTCCTCCAGGACCAGGTCTCCAAAAATCTTCAGATTCTGCAGCAGCACATCATAGCCGGATACAGTGACATTGTTATAGTATTTGATGGCTCCTGGTTCAAAGCTTCCAAGCCCCTCAGAATGGCTGATAGTTACACTCTGCAAGCCGCCGCTTGTGACATTGTAGTAATCCAGCAGTGCAATCGCTTCGGCCCGGGTCATCGCCTGTTCTGGAGCAAACCGCCCGTCCGGGTAACCCTTCATTCCTCCGTCATTGATCAGTGCAGCGACATCGGCTTCACTCCAGCCTGCAATCTGATCCTTATCGCTGAACATGGATAATACCTCCGTGCTTCCCGTCTCAAAATACATCATTCTGCTCACCATAATCGCCGCCTCCTGGCGCATAACGGGATCGCCCGGACGAATCGTACCTCCGTAACCCTTGATGATGCCCACTTCCAGCGCTTTCGAGATTTCTTCGTATGCCCAGCTCGTCTTAGGCAGATCGCTGAAATCAGCCTTCACCTTGCTCTCAGCCGTCAGCCCGGCCAATTGGTTGATTAACGCGATAAATTCCGCTCTAGTGATCGCCTGATCCGGCCGGACTGACCCGTCCGCGAATCCCTTCAGCCATCCCTTTTCCAGCCAGCGGCTCATCTGCTTCTGCGCCCAGTGTCCTTCATAATCGGCTGCCGCAGACATATGCCCGGCTGAACCCAGCAGCAAGCCCAGACTCAGCCCGACCGTTACTAATTTTCTTCCTATCATTACTGCGCTCACTCCTAAGTATGTATGTGATGCCAAATGAACCAAGCACCTAATCACAGTGTAGCGGAATACATAGCCGTTGGGAACAATATCCAACCATGTGCATCCAGACATGCGAAACAGCCCTGGAGGCCGAGGCTTCCAGAGCTGTTATCACACTGCCCATCCGGCAGCAGGTTATTTAGATAATTGTGTTGTAGACCATGAAAAAGATCATGACGACCAGCGAGACCATCAGCAGCAGACTCATGGTACGAATCTTGGCAGTCTCGGCAGAGACATCGCGGTTCTCTCTCATGCCTGCCGCAGCAAGGCGCAGAGGCTTGGTCATAATCCCGCCGAACGCGAACATAGCCAGCAGAAGCACCGTAACAATGATCATCCAGGGTACAGAATACTCACCCTTAGTCATCATGTAGCCGCCGGTCAGCAGCTGAATTACCAGCCCGTATTGGGCAAAACGGTTGAATCCGCCGATTGCACTGAGCGTGCCTTCCTTCGCCGGGGAGGACAGCTTAGCCGTCCCGCTTAAGATAAACGGCAGCACCAGATAGAAGCCAAGTGCCAGTGTCCCGATCATATGCAGAAAAAAGAAAACATGACCCATCATAATCTCCTCCAATTTCAATTTGCGGGGCTCCGGCAGATTGCCGGGGTTACATAGTTACCGAAGAAGTCACCGCCCGGACCGAATCAGCGGACTGGTCAAGCGCCGCCTGTTCCTCCGCCGTAAGCTCCAGTTCAAAAATCCGCTCGATGCCCTCCGCTCCCAAAAGCGCAGGAACTCCCATGAACAGGTTCTCATAGCCGTATTCACCCTCAAGCAGAGCGATTACCGGTATGATCCGTTTCTTGTCCTTGAGAATAGCCTCCGCCATCTGAACCAGGGATGCTGCCGGAGCATAGTACGCGCTACCGTTCCCAAGCAGGCTGACAATTTCACCGCCGCCCACACGGGTACGCTGCACAATCTCTGCAATGCGCTCTGCCGGGATAAGCGTCTCGATTGGAATACCGCCTACGCTGGAATAACGCACTAACGGCACCATATCGTCGCCATGGCCGCCCAGCACGAAGCCGCGTACATCCTCTACCGATACATTAAGCTCCTGAGCGATGAAGGTGCAGTAGCGGGCTGTATCCAGCACCCCGGATTGCCCGATGACACGGTTCTTGGGGAAGCCGAGCGCATGATAGGCCACGTATGTCATCGCATCCACCGGATTGGTCAGTATGATCACAATGGACTCTGGGGCCACGCGCTTCACATTCTCGCAGACCGATCTGACGATATTCGCATTGGTATTGACCAGATCCTCACGGCTCATGCCGGGCCCCCGGGCAATCCCTGCGGTAATAATAACGATGTCAGAATCCGCTGCGTCCTCATAGCTCGAAGTTCCGCTAATTTGAGCATCGAAGTTCTGCACGGGTCCCGCTTGGAGCATATCCAGCACCTTGCCCTTGGTCGGATTCTCAAGCTGAGGAATGTCAAGCAGCACTACATTGCCAAGCTCCTTCTGGGCAAGCATAAGCGCCGTGGTCGCGCCGGTGAATCCGGCACCTACGACAGTGATTTTTGAACGTTTGATCGCCACGGTAGCCCTCCTAACCTGATGATAGTCTGAAGGCGGCCTACATAGATATAAGCTACACGGATGTGCAGCTTATATCTGTAGTATTTACCGGCCCGGCCTCTTACAGATGGTTGATGATCTCGTCAGCAAAAGCAGAGCATTTCAGCTCAGTCGCGCCTTCCATCTGGCGGGCAAAATCGTAAGTAACCGTCTTGTTGTTAATCGCCGTACTCATTCCCTGATAGATCAGGTCAGCCGCTTCCTGCCAGCCCAGATGCTCAAGCAGCATAACGCCGGAGAGAATAACAGAGCCCGGATTCACTACATCCTTGTCAGCATACTTAGGTGCCGTACCATGTGTAGCTTCGAAAATAGCATGTCCCGTAATATAGTTAATATTCGCACCCGGAGCGATACCGATGCCGCCAATCTGGGCAGCCAGTGCGTCGGAGAGATAGTCACCGTTCAGGTTCAGTGTCGCAATGACATCGAAGTCTGTCGGGCGTGTCAATACCTGCTGGAGCGCAATGTCGGCAATGGCATCCTTCACGATGATCTTGCCTGCTGCTTCGGCTTCCTTCTGGGCAGCATTCGCAGCCGCTTCACCGTCGCGTTCCTTGATGACATCGTACTGGTTCCAGGTGAAGACCTTATCGCCGAACTCCTGTTCAGCCACTTCATAGCCCCAGTTCTTAAAGGCTCCTTCAGTGAACTTCATGATGTTGCCTTTGTGTACCAGGGTCACGCTCTTGCGTCCGTGCTTGATCGCATACTCTACTGCTGAACGAACAAGGCGTTTCGAGCCTTCCTCGGATACAGGCTTAATACCGATACCGGATGTTTCCGGGAAGCGGATTTTGTTCACGCCCATTTCCTTCTGCAGGAATTCGATCACCTTCTTCACTTCGGCAGAGCCTTCCTGATATTCAATACCAGCATAGATATCCTCTGTATTCTCACGGAAAATAACCATATCCACCAGCTCAGGATGCTTCACCGGAGAAGGAACGCCGTCGAAGTAGCGCACCGGACGCAGACATACGTACAGGTCAAGCTCCTGGCGCAGCGCAACGTTCAGGGAGCGGATACCTCCTCCAATCGGAGTGGTCAGCGGGCCCTTGATGGCCACAATGTACTCACGGATCGCTTCCAGCGTGTCGTTCGGCAGCCATTCACCATATGTATTGAAGGCCTTCTCGCCGGCAAACACTTCGTACCACGCAATTTTCTTCTTGCCGCCGTACGCTTTCTCTACAGCTGCATCCAGCACCCGCTTGGAGGCTTTCCAAATGTCACGGCCTGTCCCGTCACCCTCGATGAATGGAATGATCGGCTGATCCGGAACCAGCAGCTTGCCGTCTTCGATTGTAATTTGTTCGCCTTCTGTGGGCAGATCGTATTGTTCCAGTTTCAACATTTGTAGATATTCCTCCTAAAAGTATGATGTATAAGCATTCATATCATTCATTGTACTAAAGGGGTAGAGCAGCCCGCAAGGGCCGCCCTCCCTGCCGTCCTGTTATCGCTCGTCTACAGGGACGTACTTCATGTCGGACATACCTGTATATTCCGCACGCGGACGGATGATACGGTTGTCTTCGTACTGCTCCAGAATGTGCGCCGTCCAGCCCGAAGTGCGGCTGATCGCGAAGATCGGGGTGAACAGCTCCCGTTCAATCCCCAGCTGTGTGTAGACCGATGCCGAATAGAAGTCGACGTTTGGTTTCAGCCCCTTTTGGCTGGTGATCAGCTCTTCCACCTTGACCGACATGTCATAGAGACTGGTGTCATTCTTCATCGTGCCCAGCTCGCTGGACATCTTCATCAGGTGCTTGGCGCGCGGGTCGCCGTTCTTGTAGACACGGTGTCCGAAGCCCATAATCTTCTCGCGGCGCTCCAGCTTGCCCTGGATATACGGCTCCACCGCGTCCAGGCTGCCGATCTCCTCAAGCATCTTCATTACAGCTTCATTCGCCCCGCCATGCAGCGGCCCCTTAAGCGCCCCGATCGCTGAGGTCACACCGGAATAGATGTCAGACAAGGTCGCAACCGTTACCCGTCCGGCAAAAGTCGAAGCATTCAACTCATGGTCGGCATGCAACACCAGCGCCGTATCCAGCGCCTTGACGGATACCGCATCCGGCTCTTTTCCCCACAGCATGTAGAGGAAGTTCTCGGCGATGGTCAAGCCTTCCTTGGGAGCTACCGGCTCCAGGCCTTTGCGGATACGTGCCAGTGCGGCAACTACGGTCGGAATCTGCGCCTGCAGCTTCAGCGCCTTGGTCTGGTTCGCTTCCTTGCTCATATCATCGGCGGCTTCATCGTACAGCGCCAGACTCGATACGGCAGAGCGCAAAGCGGCCATGGTGTTGGCTTCCTTGGGATACAGCTTCATTTGAGTGAGCACCTGCTCCGGAATCGGAGCGTGAGCGCTGAGGTCGCGCCGCAGAGCTTCAAGCTCCGGCACCGTCGGCAGACTGCCGAACCACAGCAAATAAGCGGTCTCCTCAAATGTGGCATGGTCCGCAAGATCGTCAATATCATAGCCGCGGTAAGTGAGCACTCCATCTACGATAGAGCTGATTGAGGAGGTCGTTGCAACAATGCCTTCAAGTCCTTTAGTAGCTGTCATAGTATCTCTCTCCTTTGCCAACAAGAGTGTATAGTGCCGCTTCAAATCTCATGTAAACATTTACATTTCCAAGTATTTTAACTCTCTCAGAAAAAAAGCTTCAGGACCGGCTCAGAAGATTGCAACTAAATTTCTGCTCTTTAACCTTTAATTATCATACCGGATTTTGACGGTTATGTGAACAACGTGGAAGCTTTACAGGACATCAAATGATTTTATCGGAGGGATAGAAAAAAACGAACGCAAAACCTGTTTCATGAACGCGCTTCCAGGTTATGGATATGCCCGCTGTCTGCCCTTTTCTAGCGTTGCTAGTCTTTTCACACCCCCTATGAATATATATAAGACGAGCCGTTGTTTCTGGAATCCGCCAGAGTAGGAGGGACCTAAGATCGATACACTTGTGCTTAAAAGATTGCTGCGCGGCCTCTGGGTCGTGCTTGCTGCCGCCCTGATTCTGCTGGCTGTATATGTACTGCTGCCGCTCCTGTACCCCTTGCTGATCGCCTGGCTGCTGGCTTATCTAATGCATCCGCTGGTTCTGATCCTTAAGGGGATGAAGCTCCCCGGCTGGCTCGCCGTATCCCTCTCGCTGCTGTTCTACATCGGAGGCATTGCTCTTGTCCTGACCGCACTCATCACAAGGCTGGTCAAAGAGCTGATCGGGCTGCTCCAGACCTTCGATCTTCATACCGATCAGTGGCGGGAACTGCTGCTGTCCCTGAGCCGTAATGCCAGCATTCAGAATATTATTAACCAAATCAACCAGTTTTACCACGACAACCCGGGTTATCATGCCACCATTGACAGCAATATCAACCGGACCACTGAAACGGTCGGCCAAGCCGTGACGCAGATGATCACCGGATTCTTCAATATCATTCTGAAGCTGATCTCTTCGCTGCCGAGCCTTGGCACCATTCTGATTGTCATCGTATTGGCCGCCTTCTTCCTCAGCACCGGCTGGGAACGGCATAATGCCAAGCTGACTGCATGGCTTCCAGCACCGCTGCTAAGACCCGTGTCGGAGATCTGGAAGGATCTGCGCAAGGCGCTGTTCGGCTACATCCGCGCCCAGCTAGTGCTGATCTCCGTAACGGCAGTGATTGTGATCATCGGCCTGCTGCTGCTGGGGGTCAAATCAGCCTTCGCCATCGGTCTGACCATCGGCATTGTCGATCTGATTCCTTATCTGGGTGTCGGTATCGTCATTCTGCCCTGGGCCTTGTATTCATACATGACCGGGAACATGGCGCTGGCCATCGGGCTGCTGGTGCTCTACGGCATCATCCTGATCACCCGTCAGGTACTGGAGCCCAAGGTACTCGCCAGCAGCATCGGCGTCGATCCGCTCGCCATGCTGATCGGCATGTTCGCCGGCCTTCAGCTGATGGGCATGCTCGGCCTGATTCTCGGCCCGGTGCTGCTCGTTATTCTCGACGCATTCGCCCGCGCCGGCGTATTCCGCGCCCTGCGCACTTATATCCTCAGCGGCAGGCTGCATTAGGGGGCCGCGTTCGAAACAACTTTGCTCCACACCACTCCCTAACACCAAAAAGGCCTCCAGCCGCAGCACCTGCAACTGAACACCTTTTGGCAAGCCTGATTACTCCATAATACTCCTAAGCGATCCTTGCAACTCCTTATTCCCGCCAGCAACCGCCTAACTGCTCTACCTCTCTACCTCTCTACCCGCTTACCTGCGGTAAAAGGTGAACGTGCCGTTCTTCATCTTCTTCTCGATCCATTTCAGCAGAAAAACCCGGTAGAGCGGCCGGGTCAGCGGAAATACCAGAGTAAAGCCGATCAGATCCGTGACAAACCCCGGCAGAATCAGCAGCAGGCCGCCGAAGAAAATACATAAGCCGTCCAGCATGGTCCGTCCGGGCACCCGTCCCTCCTGCATATGTGTTCTGCTGTCCTGCAGCACTTTCTTGCCTTCGAACCGCATCATTAGCAAACCGATGACTGAAGTAGCCAGCATGATCAGCAGCGTCTTGGGCGCTCCAAGAAAACTTGAGACATAGATGAAACCGAATAATTCCACGGCCGGGACTGCAAATAGGGCAGCCCACAGCCATTTGTTCCTGATCATACTGCTCCTCCTTCTTCTTTACGTTAACGCTATTCTTCTTCCTTCAGCGCAGCCAGGATGGTATGGAACAGCTCAGGCTGTGCCCTGTCGATCCGCACCGGCCTCCATTCCCCGTTCAGCCAGACATGGCTCGTCGAGCCGCTGACTAGAAGCTCGCCTGCGGTCCGCTCCTGCTCTTCCTGACCCGCCGTCATCCGGCGGATTTCATATTCATACACAACCCTCAGAGCCGAGAAGGTCGTTAACCGCGCATACACGGTAATAAGATCATCATATCGCGCGGGGCTTTTAAATTGCAAATCTGCAGAGGTTACCGGCAGCAGCAGACCGAGGCCCTCCAGCCTCTTGTAGTCGAAGCCCAGCTCACGGAACATCTCCGTACGGCCGCACTCAAACCAGATCAAATAGTTGGCATGATAGACGACGCCCATCTGGTCGGTCTCCTGATAACGTACACGGATAGAGGTACTATGCCAGCGGCTGGCCCATCCCGGTTGATGAGGATTCATATTTATGCTCCTTTCTAAAATACAGTCTACCCGGTATCCAACAGTCCGCTAAGCGCCGACACCGCCGGATGCAGACTTCAGCGGCAGCTTGCGGCGGGAGCTTCGGGCGACATAGAACAGAAGGGCCGCGCCAGCAGCCGCACTAAGCATACAGGAGAGATTCATCAGCCCGACCCCGCCCTGATTCAGCAGCATCCCGTTCAGCAGATTGCCCAGAATGCCGGCTAACCCGGAGAATACGATGTTAAACACACTTTGCCCGGTCGCCTGCATCTCCGCTGAGGTAATCTTCGATACATATTCAACCGCCGCGATATAAAAGAACCCGAAGGAGAGGCCGTGAAGCACCTGTACGCCGATCATGACGGAAGGGTACGGGAAAGCCACCTGAATCCCCCAACGCAGCACATAGATCAGCGCACCTAGTAGCAGCGTCCGCTCCATCCCCATTCTGCGTATCACCTTGGAGGCGAAGAACATAGAAGGCACATTGGTAATCGACGCCAGGAACAGGGCGATTCCGGCAGTGCCGGTCGATCCGCCGACCGACTGGAAGGCAATGACAAAATAAGTCCCGAAGGCCGTCATGGTCTGGTTGACCAGAAAGCTTCCGCCTAAGAAGGCCAGGAAGATGCGGTTGCCGAGCAGTTTTTTGATCCCCTGGGAGAAGGACTGGCTCATCATATGATTCTCCTCCGCCTGCTTGGGAAGGGTGAAAGCAATCACTACAGCGACGCAATTCAACAGCAGAAACGGCAGCCAGATGGTCGATACAGAGAACTTGGATACATACTGCCCCCCCGCAATGGCCCCTACGGCGGCGCCTATGCTCATCATCATGCGGATGCTGCCGTAAGTGGCTCCGGCCCTGTTCGCAGCCGCTATGGCGTACGAGTCGGCTATAGGCGCCTGTGTAGAGGAGAAGATCGTGGACACGGTGTACACCAGCATCAGCACGATGAAATATTCCGAACGGTACAGGACCGCAAGCACCGCCGGAACCGCCACGCTCAGAATCAGCACCAGCCGCGCCTGGTTATACCGGTCGGAGACCATTCCCCATAAGGGCTGGACACAGATGGCGATCAACGTACCTATAGCCATCAGCACGCCGATCTGGCTGACTTCAAGTCCGTTCGATTTCAGCAGCAGCGAGAGGTAGGAGCCGAAGGAGCCTCCGGCCAGTCCCAAAAATAGATAGAACCCGCGCAGCTTTGTTATTTTTTCCATGGGGATTACAAGTCCTCTCTCATTCTTTTTAACAGAATACCCAACCTTCATAGCCGCCTGCTGCATTAAATAGAGCACAACCTATTATGAGGCGGTGGACAAGTGGGCCAAGTCAATAGATTAACACGAAGCAAACCCTGTCTGAAGGATAAACTTAATACGGGCAGAGCCGCCAGTTCAGGCTTCGGCTGGACATCAAGCAACTGGAGCGGTTATGCCATTTCCGGCAAAAAAGGCAGCTACCGGCAGATATCCGCCGACTGGATCGTCCCTTATGTAAAGCCTACGGTAAAACCTACGTTCTCCTCGGCCTGGATCGGCATCGACGGCTTCAAGAACAGTAGCCTGATCCAGACCGGCACCGGCCATGAGTCAGTGAACGGCAAAGTCCGGTATTATGCCTGGTGGGAGATTCTCCCCGCCTCCGAGACCGTCATTCCTTTCCCCGTCTCTCCCGGCAACCATATGCGTGCTTCCATCGTCAAGCTGAGTCCCGGCAAATGGTGCATCACCCTGCGCAATCTCAGCAAATGCTGGGTCTTCCGTACCGTACAGCGCTATAACGGACCGCAAAGCTCGGCCGAATGGATTGTCGAAGCGCCGCAGGTGGGGTTCGATATCGCTCCGCTGTCCAAGTTATCCACAGTCTGCTTCACCTGTTGCCAGGTCAATGGACGCAGCCCCAGACTAAAGGTCTCCGACGGCGGCATTATGATCCAGAATAAGAAGCTGCTGGCCGTGCCTTCTCCTCCGCGCTCTTGCGGAAGCGCCTTTTCGGTCAGACGAATCTATCATAAAAGTCCTCCTGTTGTGTATTCCAGGAACCCTATTTATACGACTCCCTGACCTGCCGTCCTGTTCCAGACACTCAGGTCCAATATATCCATTTGCATCATCGATATCAAAAAAGAGCAGCGGCAATCAAGCGCCACTGCTCTTATCATTATATCTTATTCGTGCTGCAGAAGCTCTTCCAAATCCTAGTCGGCTGGAATCGTATCTACCTTCACCAGGTTAGTGGAACCGGAACGTCCAAGCGGGATACCTGCAGTGATGACTACAAGATCGCCAGCTTTAACCAGACCGGAAGCTTTACCGCCGTTAAGAGCTGTTTCCAGCAATTCGTCAGTAGAATGAGCTTCAGGGCCGAATACAGGAGTTACGCCCCATACCAGCGCCAGCTGACGCATGGTTCTTTCCTGGGTGGTAACAGCAATGATCTGTGATTTAGGACGATATTTGGAAACCACGCGTGCAGTGTGGCCAGTTACCGTTGAAGAAATGATCGCTTTAGCATTCAGATCCAGAGCGGAGATCGCTACGGATTGGCTGATCGCTTCAGTTACAGTAGTTTCTTGAGCAATCTGCTGCTTCATGAAGATCTCACGGTGGTTCAGAGCAGACTCTGCTTTCTCAGCAATACGGGACATAGTCAGTACGGATTCAACCGGATATTTCCCGGCAGCAGTCTCACCGGACAGCATGATTGCATCGGTTCCGTCGAAGATTGCGTTCGCTACGTCACTTGCTTCAGCGCGGGTTGGACGCGGGTTGCGCTGCATGGAATCCAGCATTTGGGTAGCTGTGATTACCGGTTTGCCGGCGATGTTACATTTCTGAATCATCAGCTTCTGTGCCAAAGGTACATCTTCAGCAGGAATTTCTACACCAAGGTCGCCACGGGCAACCATCAGGCCGTCGGATACTGCCAGGATTTCATCCAGGTTATCGACACCTTCCTGGTTCTCGATCTTAGAGATGATCTGGATGTGGGAAGCATCATGCTTCGCAAGCAGTTCACGGATTTCCAGAACGTCGCTGGCTTTGCGTACGAAAGAAGCGGCAATAAAATCAATGTCCTGTCCGATCCCAAAAATGATATCATTGGTATCTTTTTCCGTAATACCCGGCAGGGAGATGGATACTCCTGGTACGTTAACACCCTTCTTGCTCTTGATCGTACCGCCGTTAACAATACGGGTCTTGATTTCGGTGCCTTGAATGTCGACAACTGTAAGGCCGATCAGGCCGTCGTCGATCAGGATCGTCGATCCTACTTGAACATCGTTAGGCAGGTTGTTGTAAGTGATGGAGATACGGTTGTGGTCGCCAAGGATCTCTTCCGTAGTCAATGTCAGATACTCATCCTGAACCAGTTCAATCGGTTCCACTTCCAGCTTGCCTGTACGAATCTCCGGTCCTTTGGTGTCGAGCAGGATGGCAACAGTCTTGCCAAGTTCCTTGGATGCTTGACGGATCGTGTTGATCCGGGCTCCATGCTCATCAAAATCGCCGTGGGAGAAGTTCAGACGGGCCACATTCATACCAGCCAAAATCAATTTTTTGATATTCTCCAACGATTCACTTGCAGGTCCGATCGTACATACAATTTTACTTTTCCGCATTAGGTTTTCCTCCGTTTTTTCGTTCTCTCTGTCTCATCTTTTCCAACTACAAAATCTACTATAAGGCTTGCTCTTTGTATAGGAACTTTATCACATGTAAAGACATGCACGTTTTATTGCGCCCTTATGAATATTACTGCATGTTGAACACAAAATCAATGTTAGTGCCTGTTTTTGCTGTAAATTAAAGTCGAATAATATAGGATGGCCGATAAAAGAAAAACCATCCCGCAAGAAGCGCAGGATGATTATAATGGGAATAAATGTATAACCGGTCTTGTCCTATTCGCGGCCTGGAATAAGCTGGAATGTGTTAAAAAGTGCAAACCGGCGGTACCGGCATTGCCGCTAATTCCCCGGAGAGCATCTCCTGCTTACTCTACAATTTGCGCTTCATCCTGATCGGCATCCTGCTCCAGCACCGCCTCGGAAAACTCGCCGATTTTGCGGAATTTCAGGTAACGGTCTTCCTTCAGCGCCGCCGCATCCATACCGGACAGCTCCTGCAGGTGACGCCAGACTGTGTCCTTAACCGCCTCCGCCGCAGCTTCGTAATCCCGGTGTGCACCGCCTCTGGGCTCCGGAATAATCTCCTCGATCACTTCCATCTCCAGCAGATCGGTGGCCGTAATCTTCATGGCCTCTGCGGCCTGCTCCGCCTTGGTGGCATCCTTCCACAAAATCGACGCTGCACCGTTAGGGGAGATCGCCGAATAGATCGCATTCTCCAGCATCAGCACACGGTTGCCGACAGCCATCGCTAAGGCTCCGCCGCTGCCGCCCTCGCCGATAATCACGCAGATGACCGGAACGGCCAGCTGGGACATCTCGAACAAATTGCGGGCAATCGCTTCCGATTGTCCGCGTTCCTCTGCGGTATTGCCCGGGTAAGCCCCCTTGGTGTCCACAAAGGTGATGATCGGACGGCCGAACTTCTCCGCCTGCTTCATCAGGCGCAGTGACTTGCGGAAGCCTTCCGGATGGGCGCTGCCGAAGAAGCGCAGAATATTCTCCTTCGTATCCTTGCCGCGCTGTTGACCGATGACAGTTACAGGCCGGCCGTTCAGCTTGGCGATTCCGCCGACTACAGCAAGATCGTCACCGTACAGGCGGTCACCATGCAGCTCGATAAAGTCCGTGAAGATAAGCCCGATCAGATCCAGCGAGGTCGGGCGTACGTGATGCCGGGCCAGATGCATCTTCTGGGCCGGGGATATATTGGAATAGATCTCATTCTCCAGCTCGCTGTAGCGCTCCTCAAGCCGGGCTACCTCATCGCTGAAATCAATGCCCTTCTCTTCGCCGAACTGCTTGAGCTCGGCGATTTTTTTGCGCATTTCTACCAGAGGCATTTCAAAAGGCATCTCTCCTGCCAACCTAAAATCCCCCTTTCACATCATGCAGCTCCAGCAGCTTCGTGAGTGTGGAGCGCATTTCCTTACGGTGCACGACCAGATCGAGCTGTCCGTGCTGCAGATTGAACTCGGCCGTCTGGAAATCCTCCGGCAGCTTCTGGCGGATCGTCTGTTCGATGACAATCCGTCCGGCAAAGCCGAAGACCGCTCCGGGCTCGGCAATAATAATATCGCCCAGGCTGGCAAAGCTCGCCGATACCCCACCGGTGGTCGGATCAGTAATGACGGAGATATACAGGCCGCCCGCTTCACTGAACCGGGCCAGCGCGGCACTTGTCTTCGCCATCTGCATAAGACTGAGAATGCTCTCCTGCATTCTGGCCCCGCCGGAGGTGGAGAAAATAAGCATCGGCAGTCCCCGCTCTGTCGCTTCTTCTACCGCTCTAGTAATTTTCTCTCCAACCACAGATCCCATGCTGCCTGTGAAGAACTCAAAGTTCATCACGGCTACAATCACCGGATGTCCGCCGATGCTGCCCTGGCCGGTGATTACAGCCTCAACCTGTCCGGTTTTGGACTGCTGCTGCTCAAGCTTGGAAGCATAGCCGGGGAACTTCAGCGGATCAATGGACGCCATCTCGCTGTCGAACTCAATGAACCCTTCCGGATCAAGTATCATCGCAATCCGTTCGGTTGCATTCAGACGCATATGATAGCCGCAGGACGGGCATACTTTCAAATTCTTCTCCAGTTCCTTGCTGTACTGGATTGTTCCGCATTTGGCACACTTGCTCATTAGGCCTTCGGGAATCTCCCGCTTGGGGCGCTCGCCTTCTGCCGGTCCGCCGCTTCGCTCCAGACGCTCTGAAGGAATAGTCGCGTACTTCCGTTTTTTCTGAAATAAATCTTTGAACAAGGGTCGCACCTCTTCAGCCGTTTATTTGCGTAAATAGCAGCTTGCCGCTGTCATGAATGTTCTTGAATCTCTACGCCATACTCTTCAGGGATGCAGGATCAGATTGAGGACCTCCTGCACTTCTTCAAGCTCTCCCGAAGGAACCAGAATCTCAAACTGCTGCTTGGACATATTGATGGGACGGCATTTAATCAGAAATCCTTCTTCCGTAAGCTTCCTCTCAATCATCTCCGCCACTTTGGCGGTCGGCGCTATATAGATTACCGTCCACATGCCCTGCAAGGCCTCCCTAATCTCGAATCCAGCCGTATCCTGAATATAATGAAATTATGATAACACAGTTTTCTTTTTTCCCGCAAGCAAGCCCGGCAGGAAGGACTCAGGCCCGGGAGGCCGGTCGCAGCGCATCAGGAGCAGCCGTTATTCGGTCCCGGTCACATGGGGATAGACCTTCGCACCCTCATGCCCGTGGGCGATCCGGGCTGAAGCTGCAGCCGCAATTCCGGCCACAAGATCATCCAGAAATACATGAATGCTCCCCTTATCATCATTCAATTTGCCGATAATTCCAAGCTTTATTTTATCGAGGTAGCCGAAGCTGGTCAGACCGATCATTCCATACACGCTCGTGATGCCCAGCGCCAGAGTCTCGTCCGCCCCATAGAGCGACTCATCCGCTTCCATTACCGCCTGAAACGGCTGGGGCAGCAGCTTCTTCTCGGCCAGCTCATCCAGCGCAATCCCCGTCATGAGCGTATACTGGACCTCTCTTTTGTTCAAGACCGACTTGACACTGCTCAGGCACTCCTCCTGCGTTAAGCTGGGATAATAGACCGATTGCAGGATATAGACGATCTCTGCGATCGAATCCAGTGATACTCCCCGGCGCTCCAGCAGATCCTCCGCCATTTGATAGGACATGATGTCATTCCCCTTCCGCACGGGACAATGCCCCGCTATGATTTAGCTGAACTTGAGAGTGAAGCCTGACAGATTCATAAGTTCACTCTATTGGTTCCCTAATGTATGCGGAAGAGGGGGCAAATGTGCTAAAAAGATCAGTGTTGCCATGCCCCGATTATGGTGCATTGGGTATGCTTAAGTGCATTCTGTACAACTAAATCGTCTGATTTACTGCCGACTATCCATTTAGCTGTAATCGATACAACTAAACTGCCTCTATATGCGGGTTCTCACCTATTCGGGCAGATTTAGTTGTACAGACTACAGTTAGGAGAGGAAAGCCGTCCCTTTCACGGTTTTTAATTGCACATAATACACCTATGTGAATGTTCGCTTTGAACATGCTCCTAGTAGCGCATCAGATTAAAAAAGCGGGTCGGCATGATGAGGCCTGAACGACTAAAAAAGTGAAGGGATTGGGACAAATGTATGCGAAAACAAACATGTCTTTCAAGGCACAACTCCAGCATGAAAATGAGCAGCGTGGCTAAAAAACAGAACATCGTCTGTTTATATAATTAACAAATTTTAACATAAAACCAAACGCAATTGGACCGGTGAGTAGCGTAGGCCAAATGTAATCGGAAAACCGAACACAATTGTGGGTGGTATCGTTGTATTGATTCAATCCATAAATTTAGTTCTGACGCTGCACTAGGATGGCTTGGCTATTCCTATCTGAGGCGGACGGTTCCGGCACCCAGCATCTCCTCAATGGCTGCGAACAGCTCCTCCGAGGGCTCGATCCGGTAGCTGTCGCTCAGCGCAAGCACCTTCTGGTTGCGCTCATAGAACAGCAGCGTCGCTGCGGGTCCCGGATGGGTCTGCAGCAGCGCCTGGAGGCGCGGCAGCAGACCCTTCAGCTCAGCGCCCGGCGTGATCTTGATGAAGACACGCTGGGCGCCAGGCGCTTGGTCCTGCCCCGTGCGCAGCGGGGCAGGGCTGCCCGGCCGCGCGTCTGCCGCGGCCGGGACCTTAGGCGCGGCCTGCGCAGCGGCCGCAGAAGCGCGCGCACCGGGCGGCTGTGCCGCCGGTGTGCGCGTGCCCGGTGCAGCGGCGGCGCCAGCTGCACTGCCGGGCCGGGCGCCGGGGCCACCGGCGCCCGTGCGGGCTGCAGGAGCGGTCGCAGGCGCTCCTGCGGTGGCACTGCGGCCCGCGCCGTAGGCGGGCCGGGACCCGGCGCTGCGGCGCTGCAGCAGGCCGCGCACGCTGTCCGAGGTGAGCGGAGCTACCTCCTCGGCCAGCAGCTTGAAGCCCTCATCCTCCTGCTGCACCTTGGCGCGCAGGGCCAGCAGGGCGCCCTTCTCAATCAGGGCGCGGCTGCGTTTCCACACCTCCGGGAAGAGTACGACCTCGCAGCGCTCGATCTGGTCTTCCCACTCCACAAAAGCCATCGCCTTACCGGCTTTGGTCGTGATCTCCTTCAGCGACACGACCATACCGGCCGTCACGGTCATACTCTCATCCGCTGCTTCGCCAAGATCCATCAGCTTCTGCATTCCCGGCTCCTCCAGCAGCCCCGCATGGTCATCCAGCGGGTGGCCGGAGAGATAGAGCCCGAGCAGCTCACGCTCCAGCTCCAGCTGCTGGGTTCCGCTGAACCTCGGAATATCCGGGTAGCGGATCTCCCAGTTCGGCGTCTCGATCAGGTCATCGAACAGCTGGATCTGCAGCTCATCGCGCTCCTTGCGCCATTTGGCTGCCGCGTCCACTGTCTCATCCAGCATCGCTAGCAGCTGCGCCCGGTGTCCGGGCAGCGCATCGAATGCCCCGGTCTGCAGCAGCGATTCGATCACGCGCTTGTTGCAGACCCGCAGATCGACCCGGCGGCAGAAATCGAGCAGGCTGTCGAACGGCCGCTCCTTGCGGACTGCCATAATGTTCTCCACAGCCTGTGTGCCGACATTCTTCACCGCAGCCAGCCCGAAGCGGATATGCCCGCGGCCTTCGCCGGGCACCGGAGTGAACAGCACTCCGCTCTCGTTGACATCCGGCGGCAGTACGCCAATCCCGGACCGGCGGCATTCCAGGACATATTCCGCCACCTTGCGGTGGCTCCCCATCACAGCAGTCAGCATCGCGGCCATGAACTGCACCGGATAATGCGCCTTAAGATAAGCGGTCTGGAAGGCCAGCACCCCGTAAGCAGCCGCATGGGCGCGCGGGAAGCCGTAGTTGGCGAACCGCACGATCATATCATAGACCGCATGGGCATCCGCTTCGCTGTAGCCCTGCTTCAGACTGCCCTCCACGAAGTGGCTGCGCTCCTGATCGAGTGTCTCCCGCTTCTTCTTGGATACTGCACGGCGCAGCAGATCTGCTTCGCCAAGCGAGAAGCCGGCCATCAGGGAGGCAATCTGCATGATCTGCTCCTGGTAGACGATAATGCCGTACGTATCGGCCAGAATCGGCTGCAGATCCGCATGCGGATAGACGACCTCGAACTCCCCGTGCTTGCCCCCGATGAATTTCGGGATGAATTCCATCGGACCCGGACGGTATAGCGCTACCACTGAGACAATATCCTCGAACCCGCTCGGCTTCAGGTCCTTCAGCACCCGCCGTACGCCTGCCGATTCCAGCTGGAATACGCCGGTGGTCTCGCCTGCCCCAAGCATCTCATAGGTTAGCGGATCATGATCCGGGATGAAGCGGAAATCCGGCACGCTCCCGGTCATCTCCTTCACCCATTTCATGCAACGTTCAATAATCGACAAGGTCCGCAGCCCGAGGAAGTCCATCTTGAGCAGCCCAACGCTCTCCAGATGCTCCATGGAGTACTGGGTGAGCGCCGTGCTCTCATTGCCCGCCTGGAGCGGAACAGCATCGGTGAGCGGCCCCTTGGAGATGACCACGCCAGCCGCATGCGTCGAAGCATGGCGCGGCATGCCCTCCACCTTCATCGCCGTATCCAGCAGCGTCCTGGTCTTCGGATTACTCTCATACAGCGCCTTCAGCTCAGGTGTACTCTCCAGCGCCCGGGTGATGCTGATGCCGAGCTGGCCCGGAATCAGCTTCGCCGCCTTGTCCACCTCGTTATACGGCAGATTCAGCGCCCGGCCCACATCACGGACAGCAGCCCTGGCCGCCATCGTACCGAAGGTGATGATCTGCGCCACATGCTCCTTACCGTACTTGTCCACCACATAGGCAATAACCTCATCGCGGCGTTCGTCGCTGAAGTCGATATCAATATCGGGCATCGTGATCCGCTCAGGGTTCAAGAAACGCTCGAACAGCAGATTATATTTCAGAGGGTCCACATCGGTAATCTTCAGCGTGTACGCGGTAAGACTCCCTGCGGAGGAACCACGGCCCGGACCTGTAACAATACCGCTGCGGTGACAAAAAGCGATAAAATCCCACACGATCAGGAAGTAATCGCTGAACCCCATGCTCTCAATGACTCCCAGCTCATAGTCGAGCCGCTTCTCGGCCGTCTCCTTCTGCTCCGGCGACTCCCAGAGCGGAGTATCCGCGTAGCGCTGCGCAAGCCCGCTGCGGCACAGCTCGCGCAGATAAGCAGCGGCATCCAGCCCTTCCGGCAGAGGCGAGAATTCCGGGAGAATATGATGGCCGAACGTCAATTCCAGATTGCACGCTTCAGCGATCCGCTGCGTGTTCTCTATCGCCTGCGGCACATGCGGAAACAGCGCAGCCATCTGCTCTCCGCTTTTGAAGAACAGCTGGTCCGTTCCGATCTTCAGCCGGTCCTCATCGTCTACGGATTTGCCCGTGCCGATGCAGATCAGCACATCCTGGACCTCAGCATCCTCCTTGTCCATATAGTGGACATCATTGGTCACTACAAGCGGAATGTCGAGCTCTTCAGCAAGTGCTATCAGCTGCGGATTCACCCGCTTCTGCTCCGGTATCCCGTGATCCTGCAGCTCCAGATAGAAGTCGCTTCCAAAAATCTCCTTATACCGCAGCGCCGCCTTACGCGCCTCATCCTCCCGGCTGTGCAGCAGATGCTGCGGTACTTCACCGCCCAGGCAGGCACTGAGGCAGATAATGCCTTCGGAATGTGCGGCCAGCGCCTCCATATCAATGCGCGGCTTGTAATGCTGGCCCTCCAGATGGCCGATGGAGATCAGCTTCATCAGATTCTGGTAGCCGGTCATATTCTTCGCCAGCAGAATCAGATGATAGATCGGCTGATCCTTACGGCTCCCCCGCTCACGGCGCGAGCCTGCGGTCAAATAAGCCTCACAGCCGATAATCGGCTTGATTCCCTGCGCCCGGCAGGCTTTATAGAAAGGGATGGCCCCGTACATCACACCATGATCCGTCAGCGCCAGCGATGTCATGCCGTATTCGCCGGCCCGGCGTACGAGATCTGTAATGCGCGCCGCCCCGTCCAGTAAACTGTATTCGCTGTGCACATGCAAATGCACGAATGGGCTCATATTCCCCACTTCCCTTCAGCTCCAAATCAAAACATAAGATGAAACTATTTTATCATATTAGAGGGGGAGCCGCCCATAGAATGGATTAAGAGCATATGGACAGGCAAAAGCCAGGCAGCCGCCTGATCTAAGGAGGGAGCTTTTTATGGATATTTTCTTAAGCAAGGCCGTCCTCGACTTCTTCATCGCGTTCGGCATAGTGCTGGGCGGAGCGATGCTGGGCGGAATCGGAGCCGTCGTCTCTCTTCAGCCGCCAACCGATACCATGCTGGAAATCGCAGACCGGATTAAGATATGGGCACTAGCTGCCGCAGTAGGCGGAACGATCGACCCGATGCGGGTCATTGAGAGCAATATGCTGGGAGGCAATCTCTCCCCGGCGATCAAGCAGATTCTCTATCTGGTGTTCGCCTTCCTGGGCGCTCATATGGGCAGCGAGCTGGTCAAGTGGGTCTGCGGCAAGTAGAACCATCACGCCTCCAACCAAATGCCTATCCTTCAAGGGGTGAAAAGATACATGCGACTTCCGCCGTTTGACCGCTACCGCCGTTTCTCGCAGATTGCTGCTGTATTTGTCCTCGGGATGATTGTGGGAGCCGCCCTGTATAACGCAATTTATAACATGGGCTATAACATACTCTGGCTCAACAATCAGGATCTGCGGCTGGAAATTGAACAGTACCGGAATGACATTCTCACGCTCAAAAAGTACAATAATACCTCCACCGTGATCCGGGAGATTAAGGTGCGCAGCGAGGACAGCAAGATCAAGGATAGTGCCGCGACGTTGGACCCGGTAACAACCAAGGAGGTCCTCAGTAAGCTGGCGGGTGATCTGGAGCCGCTTCGCGGACGCAGCATGTTCGATATCGATTCCGACGGCAAGCTGGCGCGCCTGCTGCTGGACAGCAAAATCTATCTGGCCCGCGAGAAGGAATACACCGTCAAAATCCGCACCATGCTGGTGATGGAGGGCGTGCTGCAAATCTGGGTGGAAATCAGCCCTTATAAGCGCAGCTGAGGCGCGAATCATGATACAATAGTGGACAAATCACAATCACAGGATACAGAGTGCCCGGCTGAGGCTACGCTGACTGCCCGGTCTTCCACAAAGGAGCTGTCCGTTCATGATTATGTTCATTAAGTATCTGCTGTTTGCCCTGCTCGTTATCTTCATGGTATGCGCCGCCGCGTACAGCATCTCTTCCCGCAGAACCGCCGACCCGCTCATACAAGGCACCAGGCGCTCGATCATGAATATGCTGCTGGGCGGAATGCTGGTCACGCTTTCACTCATGTCGATGTTCATCTTCCGCGGCTCGACGCTTAACGTGGTCATTGAGGCTGCTTTTCTGCTGCTGGGCCTGTTCAATATCTTCTCGGGACTGCGCAGCTTCAGCTACTACAGCCGGATGCGCAGCGGAAGCTGAGGGTTCAGCCGCCGCCCATACAAATAGACCAGTTGCCCCTCCTGATCGCCTGCAGGACAGCCTGGTCTATTTTAGATATTTTCGCGAAAATCGTTATTCACCCATCATTACCCGCTTATCCAGCTACCCATGGTCAATTGACTGCAGCATCAGAACGGCCTTGGCAACAATGGTATCCATATAGCTGATCTCGATCTCTAGCTTGCAGGTGCGGCGGCTGATCTCCAGCAGCTTCGGCATGACGGTGATGGAATGCTCAATCTGTACCGGACGGATGAAATAGGTGGACATATTGTCCAGTACATAGTCGTTCCCGGTGATGTCCTTGGCTGCTTTGAAGGCGGACAGGGTCATCAGGGTGGACAGAACCCCTTCCGAGATCGTCCCCAGATCAGTTGCCATTTGCGGGGTAATGAAGCCATGGAAGAATAGTCTTCCCTCCTCATCCCGCTCGTCGGCAAACCCGTTCCAGATCAGATGATCGAACGTCTCTCCAAGCTGCGGCTGATTACTGGCGTCGCGCAGGCTCTGCAGCACTTCACGCCGGGTGACCGACCCTACCAGCTTGCGGTTGCGGTCCACAATGGGCAGAAAATCGATCCCCTCCCACATCATAATCTGCGCCGCCGAAGCCAGCGAGGTCTGGAGTGCAGCGGTGACCGGACTGCGCACCATCGCCTTTTCAATAATTTGCCCTTCGCTGAGATCCTCCACATCACGCCGGCCTACAATTCCGATAACCCGGTTCCACTCATCCGTGACCGGGAACCGCTGCTCGCCGCTGGCCTGCGACAGTTCACGCAGCTCTCCTACAGTGCTGGAGATTTTGAGTGTATTCAGGCGCAGCTTGCCCTCCACGATATCCTCGACCAGCATGATCTTCTTCTTGATCAGCCGGTCAAAGATCGCGCGGTTAATCATCGAAGCCACCGTAAACGTATCATGTCTGGACGAGATGACCGGCAGGTCCAGCGCATCGGCCAGCGCTTTGACCTCGCGGCTGGTGCCGAAGCCCCCCGTTACAAGGACGCCTGCCCCCTGCTCCAGTGCAAGCGAATGCACATCATCGCGGTTCCCTACGATCAGCAGACTGTCCGCATCGATGTACCGGATCATGGCATCGACCTTCATCGCACCGATCACATATTTATGAAGATGCTTGTTCAGACCCTCTGCTCCGCCAAGCACATGCCCTTCAACAATATCTACGACATCCCCGAAGGTCAGCTGTTCGGAAATATTGCGCGGCTTCTTCTCTACCCGGACTGTGCCAATCCGTTCCTTGGTAATGACGATCCCCAGGTTCTCCGCTTCCTTCACTGCACGGTAAGCCGTACCTTCGCTGACCCCCATCTCCTTCGCCAGCTTGCGGACGGAGATCTTGGTTCCCACCTTCAGACTCTCAATGTGCTGCAGCAGTTGTTCATGCTTTGTAATATTATCTCCTTGACCTTCCAACTGTTACACCCCCATACCCCGATCTGTACTATTCTGTACCCATTATACATGCTGTCCGCACCGGAGTACAACAGGTTACACTGTATCTTTCAAAAGTTATGACAGCTCTATGACAAGCAACTATAAATGTATGGGAGGTATGCGGAAAGAACGGGCCTTCCCAGGAATGACATCAATGAGTACAGCCGGGAATATATATATAACACCGCGTACCTTACTTCCGGCAGGAGCGGCACGCACAGGTAACCCCCGGTCCGCCGCACAGGCAAACCGGGGGTACTTTTGCACCGTTAGCTTAATCCCGGAACTATGATCTCTGCGACACCCGGCCTTCTTCGTTCCACTGGCCCTGCCACTGTGCAAGCTTGGCCTTGCGGACGGCATCCAGACGCTTCTGCTTCTCTTCATCCACTCCGATAATAAAATGCAGATGTGAGGCAATAACCAGGAACGCGAAGACACACCAGACAAGACCGAAGCCCAGCACCCAGCCGGAACCATTCTGAAAAGACAGCTTCGGCAGCGCGTATAACAGCATAGCCAGGGCAACCAGCAGATACACAGAATGTTTGAATTTACTTCTTTTTCTCATTGCAGGACCGCTCCTTCGCTCTACAGGATTGTTAGAATGAATCTATATCTCTATTCTATGAACCTGAGTCCTGAAATATGAGACAAGCTGCGTAATTTTTCAGCAGGATGATCATACCTTGTCAGCAGATTCTATCCTGCATGGCTTCCGGAATGAGGCAGCGCTCAATCCCGCAGCAGTCATTAGGATGCAGTAGGCGTTGGCACGATAGCAACTGCATTTTGTACAATGGAATGCTGTAAAAAAGGCTTCGAAATAGAATCTATTGCATTCCGTACAATTGAATGTTGAAAAAAGGCCATATTTTCACCCAAAACACAACATTCCACTGTATGAAATACAATAGAATCTCATTTTACGATCAGTAATGCATTTTCTATTGCAGGAAATACAATCAACTACTTGAATGTAAGAGCAGAAGTCGGTAACGGGTGCAGGATCAGTCTAATAGTTGCTCGATGTTCATGTTCAGCCTTTAACACCCTGAGGTTCATTCTTACAGTTTTAAAGCGGATGCTGCACTAGACTAAAAGGGTGATTCCAGAGCCAAATGGCCCTGAAATCACCCTTTTTTTGTATCAGAGAGAATCTCCGATGCGCTGCCGGTGCTTATTGTGCGCCGTACATTTGGGACAGGCTGTCTGTGATGATTTTGTTCACATCTTCGATGACTACACTAAGGCGGCGTTCTGCGTCGAACAGACGGCGGATGCCGAGGTTCAGGTTAAGCACCTCAAAGAGCTTCTCCATCTTCTCCATGTCCTCCTGTGGAGGCATGTCCCCGCTCATCATCCGCTGCTGCAGCTCAATCTGGCTCTGGCGGAAGTTGTCGAGCATCTGCTTGCTCTCCGGATCTGCTTCGATCACCTTCATTGCACTGGTAATATCAGATACCTCACTGCTGTCTTTAATGGCACGCGCCAATTCATGCGCCTTGTCAATCACGTTCATTCTATTTCCTCCTCCAAATAATGTTCGTCTCTGCTTCGCTTCAAAAGCCCCCGCTCATTCAGCAGGCAGCGGATCTATGCCTGTCCAGCAGCCAGCCCGGGGGCTGTACGCGCCCAAATTTGACAGCCGCGCAAGTTCCTCCCGGGAACGCCTACTTCCTTCTGTGCTCCCGCCCTCCGGTCCAGGGTGCGCCTGCCAGCCCCCTGGCTGCCGGCGATATTAATCCGCCCGGCACGGCTTTTTCGGGAATAGGTCAATCACCAAGGGTCAGATGTCTCCATATGATGAATGATATGTAACCCTCAAGATTCATATTGCCGGCACCATGCTTGCCTACCGGAAGGAGATTCACGATGTCTAAGCTAAAGATCCCGGTTCAAACGGTCCACTCGGGCATCCTGCAGGAAAATGCTGTAATGCTAGGCGACAAATCCATGAAGAGGCTCAAAATACCGGCGCACGGAACCATTCAGCTGAACTTCGGCTCTTTCCGGCAGGAGGTTACTGTAATTCCTGTCCCCAAATCCGACAGCCTGCGTGTAAGTGAGGCACTCGGCCGGCGGCTTGGCTTAAGACAGCGCTTGACGCTTAACGCTTCCTACAGCACCGGCAGCCGCATTCTGCGTCTGGGGCCGATGATTGGCGTCCTGGTGAGCCGGGACCATCCCGAACAGCCGGAGCGGGTCTTCGGCCAGATCACCATGTTCTGCCGGGAGCTGACTCATGCCTGCCATGCACAAGGCGCCTATGTCTATTTCTTCACCCCGGAAGCGCTGGAATCACGCACCACTACCATCCAGGGCTGGGTCTACGATGAGGGCTGGCGGAAGCTGAGTCTTCCTGTTGCCGATGTGATCAACAATCGGCTGACCACGCGAAAGGTAGAGAATAAACCTAGCGTACAGCATTTTTTGGCAGATGTAAAATCCCGCTACGGAACCCACTTCTTCAACGAAAAGTTCCTAGACAAGACAGAGGTATTCGAGGCGCTGGCTCTGGACCCCGCCCTGCAGCGGTACTTGCCCGAATCGCATGCCCTGAACGGCTTCGCCATACTCAAAAAAATGTGCAGCAGCTACTCCAGCGTGTTCCTGAAGCCGGTACGCGGCAGCCTGGGCAAGGGCATTCTGCGCATTTCCAAGGAGGAAGGCGGCGGCTACCGGCTGCTGTCCACCACTCCGATGGGCACTCGCAAGCAGAGCTATTCCAGCCTGGCGAAGCTATTTCAGTCCATTGCCCCCAAGATGAAAACCACCCGCTTCCAGATCCAGCAGGGTCTCTCCCTGATGGAGCTTGGACGGCGGCCGGTCGATTTCCGGGCACTGGTACAGAAGAACGGCACCGGCAAATGGGGCGTCACCTCCATCGTAGCCCGGACCGCCGGAAGCAATCATTTCGTCTCCAATCTTGCCCGCGGCGGCACGCTCAGTACGGTCAAGGAAGCCGTCGGCAAAAGCAGTCTTCCGGCCGGTGTCAAAGAGAGCACCCAGATTCAGCTGCCCCGAGCGGCGCTGGCCATTGCAAGAGGGGTTGAGACCTACATTCCCGCCCATTTCGGGGAGCTCGGCATCGACCTTGCACTTGACCAATCCGGCCGGATCTGGCTGCTGGAGGTCAACTCCAAGCCGTCCAAGAACGACAACACACCCCTGAATGATCAGAAAATCAGACCCTCAGTCAAACAAATGATTCTATACTGCCGTTATCTGGCCGGATTATAAGGAGGACATCATGACCACAACAGCAATGGGGTTCCTTGGCATTATGACAGGCCGTCGCCACGGGATTCCTCCCATCGCAGAGCCGGAGTTCTGCAGTCATCTCTGCCGTGCGGCCCCGCTGTATGAGCTGAAGGTCCTTGTTTTTCATCCGGAGGATGTGGCTGCGGACGGCTCCTATGTCCGCGGATATCAATGGCAGAACGGACAATGGGAGCCTGCGCAGGCTCCGCCGCCCGACATTCTTTATAACCGCTGCTTCTACCGGACACCGGAGGAGAAAAGGGCAGCTTCCGCTGCCCTGTCTGTATTGACCCGCTGTCTGCCCTGGTCACGCGGGCTTCCTGATAAATGGGGAGTCTACGAGATTCTGCGGCGCAGCCCCGCTGCCGCCCCCCTGCTGCCGGAAACTGAGCTATACAACAGCCGCGAAGCGCTTGGCAATATGCTCGCCGGAAGGGAATACGGCGTCTTTCTGAAGCCCCGGACCGGCTCCCACGGCAAGCGCACCCTGCACGCTGTACTGCTCGGCAGAAGCGAAGGCGGCGGAGTGAAGGTGCGGGGCAGAGACCGGGATAACAAACCTTTTCAATATGTTTTCGGTACGCTGGACGAAGGTCTGGACTGGATCGGCCGCTTCATCGGCCAGCACCGCTATATCATACAACCTTACCTGCATCTCACCGGCAGCGGAGGACAGCCGTTCGATGTACGTGTGCTGATGCAGAAGAACGGCACTGGTGCCTGGACCCTGACCGGCATGGCCGTCCGGCTCGGCACCCGGGGATCACTGACCTCCAATCTGCACGGCGGAGGCACGGCCGTTCCTGCTCTCCCCTTCCTGCTGGACGAATACGGCGCGGCAGGAAGAGACCTGCTGGAGGAGCTGACCCTGGCGTCTGCGCTCCTGCCTCCGCTGCTGGAAGAATCCTGCGGCAGACTCGGAGAGCTGGGCCTGGATTTTGGTATCGATGCCGGAGGAAGAATCTATCTGCTGGAAGCCAATTCCAAGCCAGGGCGCACGGTGTTCCGGCTGACGGGCGACCGCCGGGCTGCTAGACTCGCCGCCGAGAACCCGCTGCGCTATGCGCGCCATCTGCTGCTTAGCTCAAGCAGCCATCACAAGCTGCCTCCCGGGCAGCTCCGTTCACACGGGAGAATGATATCTATGGTTCCAAAGGAGGATTCATAAATGGGTCTCACTTTTTGCAATGTACATTTCACCAAGCAGCCTGATCGAGTAGTATATGTCTCGGGTGAACTGATGAGAAGCCTGAAATTATCCGGCAAGAAAAATATCCGCCTGCGCCTCGGAAAAGATGCCATCCCGGCCACGATCAAGCCGATCAAGCGTGCCGGCAAGCACCTCTTCCTGGCCTCGGGCGTCAAAAGCGCCATCAAGGTCCCGAAGTCCGGCGGCATCTACCTGCGCAATCTGCAGAATGACGAGGTGCAGCTCGGGCCGCTGGTCGGTGTGCTCTCAGACGGACCCGCTTCTGCTGCGCAGCCCTTCGGCTCCCGCACCGGCTTCATCAAGCAGCTGCTGCGCGAAGGCAGCAACAAATGCTACATCTTCGCCTTCATGCCGCGGGATATCGACTGGCAGCAGGAACAGGTCAACGGATATTTTCTGACGGCAAGCGGCCGCTTCGAGCGCAAGCTGGTGCCCCTGCCGGATGTCGTCTATAACCGCCTGCCCAGCCGCAGAGCTGAGACCTCCCCTTACATCAACCAGCTGCGCGAGCGCTTCGGACGCAAGAAGATTCCGTACTTTAACTGGAGCTTTTTCAACAAATCGGATGTCTACCGGCTGCTGGAGAATGACGGGGCAGCGAACCGCTTCGTGCCTGAAACGCACAGTAACCCCAGCTCCGAACAAATGCGGGATATGCTCGACCGTCACCACTTCGTCTATTATAAACCCTCGGCCGGCAGCCTGGGACACGGCATCTACCGCCTGACCTACCTGCCGAAGAAAGGGTATTTCGCCCGGTACCGCCGGAGCGGCAAGAATGTGCTGCTGCGCTTCACCAGCTTCGACAGCCTGATGCGTATGCTGCGGGGACGCCATGGGCAGAGCATGCAGAACTATGTGGTCCAGCAGGGTATCCGCCTTATTGAGATTGACAACTGCCCGATTGATTTCCGCTTCCACATGCACAAGAACGGCAGCAATCAATGGGTCGTCGTCGGAATCGGGGCCAAAAAAGCCGGACGGGGCAGTGTTACCACCCATCTGAAGAACGGCGGAGCGCTATTGACCCCGCAGCAGGCCCTCGGCCGTGTATTCGGGGCCAGATCAGATGAAGTCCTCCAGCGCGCCAAGACCACTGCCGTCAAGCTAGCAGAATCTCTGGAGATCCAGCACCGCCATCTGCTCGGCGAGATCGGGTTCGACCTCGGCATTGACCAGGATGAGGATATCTGGATGTTCGAGGCCAATGCCAAACCGGGACGCTCTATCTTCCGCCACCCCTCCCTGCGCGCTGAGGGCAAAGCTTCCATTGAGCACATCCTGGAGCATTGTCTGTATCTCAGCAAATTCCGCAGGAGGGATGACTTGTGAACAGCCGGATACCCGATCCCAGCAAGCCCGTAATCGCCATTCTGACCACCAGTGACCGGCTTAAGCAGTTCCGCGGTAACCGCAATAACTTTCGCGACATTATCCGTACCGGCAGAGAAATGGGCTATATGGTCTATGTCATCACGGTCCGTGACCTGAAGCTGAATGAACAGACCGTGACCGGCTACGTGCCCTCCGCCAGCGGAAAGCTCTGGTATGCCATTCCTGTTCCGCTGCCGCAGGTCATCTATAACCGGATTCCCAACCGCGAGGAAGAGGAGAAGGCACCGGTCGCGCGCAAAATTGCCGAGTGCCTGGAGCATCCCGAGATCTCGCTGTACAATCCGAGCTTCTTCAATAAATGGAATCTCTTCGAGTGGCTCAAGGAATCCAAGGCCACCTCGAGGCATGTGCCCAAAACCCGCCGCCTGCGCAGCGCGGCGACCCTTACCGCGATGCTTAAGAATCACGAGAGCCTCTATCTCAAGCCGGAGAAGGGCAAGGCGGGCAAAGGCATCATGCGGCTGGGATACCGGCCGGACACTCTCCTTCCCTACCGGCTGCAGATTCAGAGCGGCAAAAAAAACACCACCTACAAAGCAGCGTCTGTCGAAAGGCTATGGGCCCGAATCGGCCGTGAAAAAGGGTCCGCCCGCTATATTGTCCAGCAAGCCATCGTGCTTGCCGGACACCGCGGCCGCCCCTTCGATCTGCGGGTGCTGCTGCAGAAGAACGGCCGGGGTGCCTGGGCGGTAACCGGTATCGGCGCCCGGTTGGCCGGGGCCCGCAGCATCACCACCCATGTTCCGCGCGGCGGCAGCATTGAAGACCCCTCCAGCATGCTGGAGGGAACCTTCGGGCCCGAGCAGGCAGAGGTTATCCTGAAGAATGTCTCTACCACGGCGCTGCTGGTGGCCCGGCAGATTGAGCGGGCTTCATCCAGCATGCTGGGCGAGATGTCGATGGACCTCGGGGTCGATGAAGAAGGCGGAGTATGGTTTTTTGAAGCCAATTCCCGCCCGATGAAGTTCGACGAGCCGGCAATCCGCAAGCTGTCACTCGAACGCATTTTCCAATACGGCAATCATCTATCCCGCCAATCCAAATAATCCATTACCCGTCAAAGGAAGTGACACCATGCAGATATCCTCACTCTACGACAGCAATCCCGTACAGTGGGAATCCAGGCGAAACGGATTGCTTGAGTTCCTGAGGGAGTATGGGGAGCAGCGGATTACACTTCGCGGATGCAGGAGGCTGGCCCGGCTGACACCGGATCAGCTCGCCCTGCCGGGGGTCTCCCTGCTCGTTGCCACGGTGCGGGGTCAGAACGGCCGCCAGCTCGCAGGCGTCAGCTTCGTGTCCGGCTTCGGCAAGGAGGCCTGTGTAGTCGCCGTCCATCCCCTGTACCGGAACAGGCATACGGGCACAGCCCTGCTTGCTGCACAGCTGGAGCGCCTCGGGCAGCTGGAATGCCATGTCGCCTGCGACAATGCAGCCAGCCTCAAGATGTGCTTTAACATCGGCCTTTCCGCTGTTGATCTGGTCACCGGCCCTACAGGCAAGCCCACCCTGCTCTTGCGTTCCCCGGGGAGCGAAGTTGATCCCGCCATTCTCCCGCAAGGAGGTGAACTCCTGTGCCAGAGCCCGTCCTAGGCATCCTCACCCTGTATCTGAACGACGCCAAGCAGCTCGAAGAGAAGAGTGTATACCGGAGGATGATTATTGAAGGCAGCCGGATTGGATTGGATGTCTTTGTGTTCACCCCGGCAGATGTACATGTCAGCAAGGATCTGATCAATGCGATGGTCTATGATGTCAAAAGCGGAGTATGGTCGCGCAAATGGCGCTCCTTCCCGAATATGATCTATGACCGCTGCCGGATTCAGCGCAGCCAGCGCTTCCAGCAGCTGCTGCGCTTCCGTGCGCGGTACGACCATCTGACCTTCCTGAACCGCCCGCTGCGCAATAAATGGACGGTGCATCAGACCTTCTCCCAGCGGAGCCGCTTCCGGCCCCATATGCCGGAGACGCTGCTCTACCAGTCCTCTGCCGATCTGCACCGGATGCTGAAAGTAAGCCCCGTCGTCTACGTCAAGCCGATTAACGGCACCGGGGGGCGCGGCATCCTGCGGATCGAACGCCAGCGTGAAGGCAAGTCCCTCTTCGATATCCAGGGACGCCGCCAGAGCCGCCAGATCATCGCCCCGCGCAAGGTATCGCTGAATCGGCTGGAGACCATCGTCCGCCAGTGGTGCATCAGCGGTAAATTCCTCGTGCAGCAGGGCATCCCGCTGCGGCTGCCCAGCGGCCGGTTCCACGACTACCGGATGCTGGTGCAGAAGAACGGCCAGGGCGACTGGGAGTTCACCGGCATGGCCGGCCGCGTGGGCGCCGCCCGCAGCGTCACCTCGAACCTCCATGGCGGCGGGCATGCGATGAAGGCCGAGACGCTGCTGAAGCAGTGGCTCGGCAGCGAAGAGCGTGCCGACAAGGCCATGCACGCTGCTGAGAAGCTGGGGATCGAGGCTGCCGCCTATCTCGAAGACAGCTTCGGCGCCCTCTGCGAGCTGGCCCTGGATCTGGCCATTGACCGCGAGGGCCGGATCTACGTGCTGGAAGTCAACCCCAAGCCCGCCCGCGAGGTCTTCGCCCGCTCCGGCGACAACAGCACCTACCGCAAAGCGCTGGTACGCCCGCTGGAGTACGCGATGTGGGTGTATAAGAATAAGAACACGCCTAGTTCTTCTAAGGTGGTTGAGGAGTAAAGGTTATTATTAATCTATAAACGACAAGCGCCCCTCCGGATATGCGGAGAGGTGCTTGGCTTGGCGTAACGGACTGAGGCGCTCTTATTCGGGAAGGAATTCGTCATTTGGGCGAGTAACGGACTTCAAAGGCCTTATCCTTAGCACTTCGGCTCCGAAACGTCTCATAGAGAGACACTAAGGTCGCCTGAGTCCGTTAAGCTGCAAAAAGTGGCGTTTTCGCGGGGATAAGATCTCTGGTCCGCTATATTTTGAGTTGATAGGGTTTCACAAGCTTATCCATCCTTTTAAATCTGATGCTGTATTAGGTACAAGGTAGCGTTGTTGCACCCGTTATGGTCTAAAACATGGTCAACAACAACAAAACAAACTATTTTTCTTTAGAAAATTTCATTACCCATAGCACAAAAATAAAAATTATTTGTACTACAAAGTATATAACAGGAACGATAATTACTAATTCAAAAAATCCACTATCAAAATTCAAATCTATAAAATTATTTTCAGTAGGTTCATTTTCTCTACTGCTATAAAAAAGCATTAGAAGACTAACACTAGGGATTGTGCTTATGCAAAACCATATTAGGTTATATCTAAGCTTTTTTGTTATTAATGAAATCATGCAAGTTGCATACAAGAGGATAATTAGAACGAAAGAAACAATGTATGCTTGTCGTACCGCCTCTTCCTCCCATGCTTCTGATTTCAGATTCAAAAAACGAATAACAAATAAATGTTAAAACACAATAAAGATCACTTGTAAAATCGCTTTTACACTTGTTATTAAGAACTTTTTCAATTTATTCACACCTCACAATTAGGTAATATAGTTACCCTTATGTTTGCCGTAATCCTATAATCGGAACAGATTATCCGCTGGTGTGAAAAGTTAATTCAGAATGCTACCGTGGGGGTGGTTGCAGAGCAGCGTTACAATAGCCGTTTTAAATACCTTCTTTTATGTAATGGATTATTTAATCTCTAACCCTACTAAACATCCTTTTATTGTAATCAAAGGGAATTTGAAGAGGAGAATGAATGGTAAACCTAATAGCTTCTTTTTATAAAATAAATCCCTATTCCAAGATTGTAAATCGCATGTACAAGGATGGCAGGAATCAAGGAACCTGTATAATAAAACAATAAAGCACAGACCAGCCCATTAATAAATACGATAGCGTAGGCTACATAAATGCCTTTATATTGCGGTACGTGTATGATCCAGAATAGAAAGGAGCTTATAAGAATGACGACTCCGTCGATGATCGGGCTATAACCAATAAACAACCCTATTAATACACCCCTGAAGAAAAACTCTTCAAAAAAGCTTCCCCCCAGTGAACTAACGGCAATACCGCTTGGAGTCTTCAATAATTTATTGATCATTTCCGCACCTTGCGATGGAGGAAGCTCTGTGTTTGTTTTTATGATGATACCTATGCTAATTAATACTATAGTCGTACCGACGATCAAGCCCAGTAAGGTGACTGAAAGATAAGAGATCTCATCCGGGACAAACAGCGAAACCATAAAGGGCATGATCTCTCCCCACCTAAAAATCCCAATAAGGATCAGACCCAATATTAAAAACGGTGTTAATCCCAGCAAGATTTGCAGCAATAGCTTATAATGCTGTCTTGAACTTAACGAACTCATACCTAAAGTCACCCCTTTATTCATTACCCTTTTTATAAAACACTTGGATCGCTTGTCCTGCAAACTCCACCACATCAACAGGCAATAAGCTTTTATAGATGTCCAGCTTTTGTTCCAGGTACTGTTTTGAATCAGACAGCTCATCTATAGCTACAGGTACCCTTTCTAACAGTTCTTTTAATTCTCTCTGTACTTCGTGACTTTCGGGGGTTAGTTCATTTTGGATTGCTGCTCGGAAGAAAGATAACAGTCTCCTATTCAACCTATCTAATTCGGATTGTTGAGCTTTACCTTTTGGCATTATAGTATCTACCGTGTTTGCAGAGAAATATTGATTTAATATCACTCTTTGATCTTCTTCTAACTGGATAGCATTCATAAGTAACATAAGATCTTCAGTAGTTAAGTCACCGGCCTCATGGATTAGATTCTTGATTCTGGTTATCATATCGAGAGACTCGTTTATTCTATCTCTCTTATCGAGAAGCATTGCTTCTTGAACCTCTAACATGTCGCTAAAAGAATACTCCGGCTCTTCAAGCCTTTGTTTAATTTCGTCTAAAGGCAGGTTCAAGCTTTTGAGCAGCTGGATATTGTAGAATCTCTTCAATTCATCCCTGGTATATATTTTCTGATTGAATTCATTTCGCTTACCCGGAACAAGCAGCTCAAGTTGCTCATAATGTCTAAGTGTCCTAATCGTTGTATTGACAGCGCTGGCAAATTTCCCTATTGTAAGCTCCAACGAATACCCTCCTTTGCTTTTCTCTAATAAGACCTCTTAGATGTCTATAGTAGACTGTGACGTTACGTCCTTCGCAAGTCCATCTTTCGGGAATGTTCGTTCAAGCAGGTTAATGGGAAAAACACACAACAAAAAATAGATGTCGATCAAATGATCCACGGTCACCCTGTAGGCGACGGCGAGTCGGTTAATAGTCTGAGTTATCCCGATGAGCTTATGAAATAAAAACTCGCATGAATTATAAATTCAGAAGCAACGAAAGGATAGTGTACATGGAAAATGTATCTAATGCAGATCAATTGGAATCCATAACCTCTATGCAATCCACAGTCAAAAAACTTGAGAGCGCTTTGTCCCAAATGACTCAAAGTGGCGCCAATACTACCCTGGTAACCAAACGGCTCCATGCTGTATCCATCGGCTTAGCAGTTCTGGAAAATGTCTGGAATCAAAAGCCTCATTCATATACACATGAAGATTTAGCAGAAGCCGGCAAGGTTCTCACTGGTTTAACCCCTTCCGTGGAGAACAGTTATGCCAAGTCAAAGGCGGGCAGTCCACAGAGAACGCTTTTGGAGCGGAGAATTAAGGCTTTGAGGCTGGCTGTTCAAGCGATTGAGGGAATTTATTAAACTGAGAATGGTTAATTAAATAAGGATCGAACTTGAAACTGAAAGCGGAGATCCTAACGTCAGAGGCGATTACAGTAATAGAGAATGAGCGGCATGATCGCAAGTCTTATGATGAATGTCATCAGCACGATAGATAATCCGTAGTTTCCGTGAAATGTACCTCCACATGAGTCATATCGGATTAACACATAGCAGCACATCCTGCTCCTCACCCTTTTGATCCACAGTAGAAATTTGCTCAGGCGGATTTTCCAGACTTTTCCCCCTAACTAACAACTGTCCTTCCCCTTCGATCTCGTACTTTCTGATATACACTCCTGAACCGATATCCTCATACGGATACTTGTCAAAATCGCTCCAATTCAGTGCGGCTCCCTTGTCCACTAAGCTCTCTAATTCATTTAACGAAATATAGCCGCTCGTTCCTGGCTCCTTATGACTTTGGCAGGCTGTACATAAGATCAAGACAAATAACAATATCATTGGAAGCTTGAGGCATTTGGATAGTGTCATACAATCCCTCCAGGTTCTTATCATTCCACTGGTAATCTTAGGGATAATTATATCGTAATTTAAACAAGGAAGTCATAAAAACCGCCATATTAAATTCACTCCGGCCTTGAGTAAAGCTTTTCAATCAAATGATTTCTATACAGTTCAAGAGATTGCTGAGGTGGAACTCGTTAATACATTAACTTAAAAAGGATGTTAAGAGTGTATGCACACTCTTAACATCCTTTTTACTATCTTCACTTCACTTCAGTCCCATAGCTCTCCTTCCAATGCTCCAGCCACTGCGAATAATCCAGCCCTTTGATCTCCTTCAGCGTCTTCCCTTCGATGGAGTACTCTCCGCCGGCCACGATGAGATTCTTGATTATGCTTAGCGGACCCGAGGTTCCGCCTATGACCTCATGATCTGCAAGCATGACATTTACGGCAATCCTGTATTCGTCCGGGGGATATTGCTGTTCCAGGGGATGATTCTCTACGAGGAATCGGTAAGTTATGATTTTTTTGCCGAAATAGGCATCAGGTTCTTGCTTCTGCACCGACCAGAGCTGCATGTAATCCAGATTCTCAAGCATGGTCTGATCCAATGTGTATTGGGCAACTTCTCCTGCAGGGTCAACGATCCTGTAACCAAGAGTCTCAACATATCTGGCGGCGATTTGCTCGTCATTCTCACCTTCGGCGGCGCCCCCCTTGTTGCTGCATCCCATTATGGCCAGCAGTGCCAGGCTAAGCATTAGGAATAATCCTATGAGCCGGTTCATTCGTTTCGTCCCAATCTCATTGCAATACGTCTGAGGCTCTTCTTCTCTGGACAGCGGAGATTACAACCGGGACAGCAAAGACAAGAGATAGTCCGAACAGGACGATAGCTGTAATTAAAGAGTTATGCCCTCCGTCAGAAGAAGCGGCATGATGGCCACCACCCACCAGGATTGCCCCTTCATTGGAATTGCGGTTCATAGAATTCAAGGCATCTGCCGATTCGCTAACCGCATCCCTAACCTCTGAAGGACTGATATTCTGCTCATTCGTTAAATCAATATAGGTCTCGTTAACCTCATTGTTTATATAGAGATAATCCAGCTCGTAGCGTTTGTCGTCAATAAGCTCTACAGTGCCCTTTCCGGCATACTCTGCTTCCAGCCGCTTCACGGTGTTGTCAAAATCATTATGATTACTGATGTTATAGATGGTCCATGCCCCTGACTCCAGTGTAGCTTCGATCACTCCAACCTGGGCCTCTTCCAGATAAAGAGGAAATTTATAACCTGCCATTTCATGTGAAATGGAGTTGTCATGGACATTCAACTGGTAATAGGGGATTCCTTCCCCCAGAGTGGCCTCATGAAAGCTTGTTTTGCCCGTACCATGAAAGTTATCCTTCTGGGCTTCAAGGCTATCCGCATAATACTCTTTATATTCCTGCTCAATGGCCCCTTTGATCTCTGCCCCAGCCTTCTCAAGACCAGCATCGGCATATGCCGCATTTCCAACCAGTGATAGAGCCAGGACAGCGGTTAATAGCAACGCACGAATTTTCAAAAAAAGCCCTCCAATTGTTGTTTGTATTAGATCATTAATTTCAATTAATATTGTTTACTGTATTAACCCACTTATAAGTGGAATTGCTCTTGAACGTAGAATAGCCTTGAACGTTGCTCGAACCATCTGCCGGATCAATATAATATAAGTTCTGAATATTGTTAGTGGTGTTGTAGTAATACCCTTTAACTACAAAGGCATGGCCAATACTCGAGCCAGCCTTGCTCGTGAACGCAAGAACATTGGAGTAATTATCTATATTGCTGACTAAACTATTGTACGACGGCACACTTAGTGATGCAGATGAGCTTACGCCATAGGCGGCAAGTCCTGCCTGGGCATCGTAGACCGTCCCGGCCGTGTCCATGTATATGCCCTTTGCAGCCTTCACTATATTTTGCTGGGTGGCGCTGGATTTCCCCAGATATTGTCCAGCCATGCTGGATACAGCCGCCCAGCACAGATAGCTGCCCTGTTGTACTTGGGAGGTTACATCATGAATACGGGCTCCAGAAGCGGCGTATACGCTGCCTGCAAATAGAGAAGCGGAGATTATCGAACTAAACAGAATTGACAGCGATTTCAATTTCATTTTTTTCACTTTTTCAAATCCCTCTTGGAGTATTGATCTATCGGCCGACAGAACTGTAGATAATACTATCATAAAATACTATATTTGGAATATCTAAATTAAAGCTTTTATATTGATAATCATAGATTTAACAGTCCGCCAAAAGCTTATTTTCAGCTTGTCTCATCAGATTTAAGTATACTCCTTGTGTAATAAGTTAACTAGACGTATACTTCTAGTAAAGGGGCGATGAGATGAGCAGAATGAAGAAAATCACGATATTTACGGGTATTGGATTGTTGAGCGTTGTTGTCATAGCCATTGTTGCGGTCTACGCCTTCGTAATCCAGCGGCCGGTGACCACTACCCCCGTAATCGCAGAAGCGAAGCCCTACGAGTGGAATAAGGTCAAGCTGGGCGGGAATACCCTTTCCAGTGATGGATCAGAGTATTTCATATGGACTAAGACTGGTGAGAGCAACAACTGGATCATCTTCTTTTCCGGCGGCGGGGTCAGCTGGGATGCCCGGAGCGCTGCACATCCTATTAAAATTATGAACTTTATTAAAGGCGGGGATACAGGCAACTATTTCGCTGACATTCCGTTCTATATGCTGACTTTGCTGGGCGGGATGATGGATACGGACAACCCGGATAATCCTTTTCACGGCTGGAATGTGGTCTACCTCCCTTATTCCACAGGTGACTTCCACATTGGGAACCGCACCGCTACGTATCCGCGGGAGGACGGCAGCACCTTCACCATGCGGTATAACGGGCGTACTAATGTGCGCAGCAGCCTTGACTGGATCTATGCGAACGTGGCTAAGCCAGATAAGCTGCTGATTGCAGGCGAAAGTGCTGGCGGATTCGGGTCAGCCTTCTGGGCGCCCGAGATTGCTTCACATTACCGGGATTCTGAGATTTTCCAATATGCGGACAGCTCCTTCCTGAAGTCAGACAAGTGGCCGCAGGTGATGAAGCAGGAATGGGACTCGGATTTCACTGCAACCTTCGGGTATGCGCCGGAGGCAGATATCATCGGGGCTGCTTTTCGCGCGAATGGCCGGCTGCTGCCTGCAGGTACGGTGCTTTTACAAGCCTACTCGGTATATGATGAGATTCTGATCCACTTTCAGAACAAGATTAACGATTACAACGGACCACGGGACCAGAAACTTATTAAAGAGTGGTCAGAGGAAATGCGGCAATCAGTAGCTGCTCTAGCTGCAACGGTTCCTAATTATTATTACTATCTGACGGATTACGGGCTGAACGCTGAGAACGGGACAACCCCGCACACTTTTTCCACCCGGGAGACCTTCTATCAGGCGGAGCAGGATGGTGTGAAGCTTGTGAAGTGGCTGGGGGATGCGGTCAATCAGCAGAAGCGCTATTCGGTAGGCAGCGAGTTCTTGGGGACAACAGCACCTGCTCAGGAGTAGCTCCTGCAGCAGCGGTATTTTCGCAGGAAGATAGGAGAGAAGATCATTGAATTTACGTGAAAAGCAAATGCAAATGACCAAAGAGCTCATTAAGGAGGCCGCGCTGGGCCTATTCTGTACTCAGGGGATCGAACGCACGGATATGGCACAGATCGCCGGACAAGCCGGTGTCTCCCGCCGCACGTTGTACCTTCATTATAAGGACAAGGAAGATTTAGCCGCTAAGCTCTATGTGGATAATCTGGAGCGGATGTTTGGCAGGCTGCTGTTTGATTTCGATTTTGCCCAGCCTGTTCCCTCCCTGGAGAAGATTCTGGATCAATATCTGGCATTAAAAGATCATCACGAGGCACTGATCTATTATGATGCCATTTTTGGAGTCTACTACAGCACCCTGTCCAAGAATCCGGCGGAGCTGCCTGATTTCAAGAGAGCTATGGAGGTCTGGTATTCCCGGTACATCAACCTTGAGACAGCAGCGGTGGCTCCAGAGTATCAAAAAAAGTGGCTGGATCTTCTGCAGAAGTCCACCCACCTGTATTTCATGTATTTACAAAAAGCCGTTATTCTGTCTCATCAACGGGGCGGTTCCGTTACGGAAGAAGACCGGGCAGCGGACCGGCAATTCAAGGATTTCATTATGGCTGGCGTGCGGGCAACCTGACGATAATCGTTGTTCCCTCTTTTGCCGCACCGTCCAGCTCAATACTGCCCTGATGCAGGGAGACGATTTTTGAGACAATGGCCAGTCCCAGGCCGTTCCCGTTATTCCTTCCATTCCGCGACTTGTCTATGGTATAGAATCTTTGGAATACGGTACCCCACTCTTCCGGGGAGATCCCGATGCCATTATCGCTGATCGTGACCGCAACTTCTGCTGCACTGTGGTCTATACGGATGCTGATCTTCCCGCCTTCAGGCGTGAACTTGATGCTGTTGCCCAGCAGATTCATCCACACCTGCTTCAGCTGATCTTCATCGCCAATGATATAGACCGCTTCCGGCAGCTCCAGATCGATAACGATGCTTCGGGCTGCCCATTGCGGCTCACAGGTCACCACGATGGTTCTAATCTGCTCATCAAGCCGGAAGGAGACTGCCGAGAAGGGGTGATGCTCGGAATCCAGGGAAGCCAGCTTCAGCAGATTATCACTCAGCCGTGACAGACGTCCACTCTCCGCAATGATGATATCCAGATAGTCCTTACGCTCCTCTTCCGCAATCAAATCATTGTTCTGCAGCGCCTTGGCAAAACCCGAAATGGAGGTAAGCGGTGTCTGGATTTCATGGGAGACATTAGAGACGAAATCCTGCCTCATCTGCTCCAGCTGCTTCAATTCCCCCGCCATCTCCACATAGCTCTGTGTCAGCTCTCCGATCTCGTCTACACGGTTCATCTTAAGATCTACCTCAAAGTCACCCTTGGCCAGTCTTTTGGTAGCATTCGTCAAAGCCTTAATCGGCTCCACCAGGTATCTGGCAGCAATAAGAATGCTTACACTTCCCAGCAACAGCACGAGTAACAGTACAAAGAGTACCAGACGGTTGACGATATGTTCGTTCTCGGCTGAGTACTGCAGGAACATCGCACGCCACTCCCCCTTGAGCATAAAGGGCATTCCAATGAACGTATCATTATCTTCCGTGGAAGAACGATAGACCTTCCCCTGCAACACTTGCCGGACAGCCCCGGGAGTGATGGTAACAGCCGGACTATCCGCGAGCCCGTAAAAAGTATGTTCCCCCGACTGGTCGTACAGATGGATAGGATGCGCTGATACCTTAACCATACTATTCAGGAACTCGTCCGTATCTTCAGGCCTGGCCTCATCATAGCGGTGAATGATCTCCCTGCCCACTGTAATCATCTCGTTCTGTCCCTCATAGCTTATTTGCTTCTGAAATACATACAAGCCGATGAAAAAGGAACAGATCAGACTAAAGACAATGATGCCGAGAAATGTGAGTATGACCCGAACATACAGTGTCTTGATCATGACTCAGGAATCAGGCGGTAGCCCAGACCGCGGGCAGTTTCGATATGAAAACCCTCGCCATTGCCGCTGAACTTCTCTCTCAGCCGGCTGACATGCACATCCACAGTCCTGCCGTCCCCTTCATAATTCAAACCCCAGATTTGCTGAATCAGCTGTTCTCTGGTGAAGATCTGCCTGGGGTGGCTGACCAGCAAAAACAGAAGATCAAATTCCTTCAAAGGTAACGTGACCGGCATTCCACCGCGTGTAACCTGAAAAGTCCGGCGGTTAAGCACCACATTGCCAAGCTGTACGGACTGGGAAGTGACAACCAGTGAGCGTTTGAGCAGTGCTTTTACCCGCATGACCAGCTCAACCGGATCAAAGGGCTTGGTCAGATAATCGTCCGTTCCGAGCTGAAATCCTTTCACTTTGTGGGCCGATTCCGCTTTGGCCGTCACCATAAGAAGGGGCAGGTTGGCATCCGTACGCCGGATTTCCCGGCACAGCTCCCAGCCGTTCAGTCCCGGCATCATAATATCCAGAATCACAAGATCGACATGCGAGTTCTCAATGATGGACATCGCCTTGGTACCATCCCCGGCTTCTTCGAGGCCGAACCCTTCTTTGCGCAGATATAGAGACATCAGCTTCCGGATATTGTCATCATCATCCGCGATCAGTATAGTAGCCACGATCATCCTTCTCTCTTAAGCGTTATCCAAACTGCCAGCCGAGCAGATTCCAATAGTAGAAGAAGAACGTCAGCTGGGCAGCCGACAGCATCACTAATGTGTAATGCACCCGCCTGAGGGCGGTCCAATATTTATTTTTCCATACCAGTATAGCTGAGATCAGCATTGCTAAGGTCAAGCCCGCCATAATGATTGGCATAACCAAGCTGACAGACAGTAAAGGGCTGATACTGCTGAGCTTCTGCATAATGTCCATGGACATAATAATCATAAACAGAGTAATAAAAGACAACAGCGCCCAAACGGCAGTTCCCGCAGATAATCGGATGGCCCGCTTTTCCGGGAGCGTCATCGCCTTGAACCTGCGTCTGAAGAAGATAGGTCCGGGCAATGCCGTGAGGAAAATGAATCCCAAGACACCAAGCAGGATAAGCCAAAACTTACTCTGATCCAAAAGCGGCGTACGCTCCAGCGGCATCTCCGGAGCCATGTCCAGGAGCATATGTGTCACTGCGCCGGACTCATCCGTCAGGAAGCCGATCTGGTCGGTCCCTTCCTCCAGCTGGAACAGGTTAGGAGCGACTGCTCTGTACAGCTGTTGTTCACTACCGCTTCCCAAGGATATCTTGTTATCCACAATCGTAACATTCAGCTGGGCAAAAAAGTTAAAGAACTTGTCAATATCACTTATGTTGCGGCGTGTAAATTGATAGGAGCCGGCATATTTCTGTACGGATTCCGCGGAAGCGGAGAACTCCGGCTGCTTCACTTCAGGAGCGGGATAGTACTTGTTGAACAAGGCCTGGACCAGATGGGTCGCAGCTTCGCTGCCTTGACCGCCATTGTAGGATAAGAAAATCCCCAGTTGCTTGGCAGGTGCGAGATACAATTCCGTATTAAACATGGGATCGGAGCCGCCATGAGAGATTAATCTCACCCCGTTCACCCGCTTCTCTGCGAATCCGAGAGCTACTCCCGGCAGGCGCTTATCGAGCTGGAATGCCGTTGAATGCATCAATGCAGCCGTCTCAGACTTCAGAATCTGCCCGGTGCCATATTTCCCGTTCTGCAGATGCGCGATCATGAAATGTGCCATGTCTATTGCAGATACAGTACCCGAGCCGGCAGGACGAAATCCGCCCTCGAATGTAGGTGTGCCAGGAATAAAGCTGCTGTTCCCGCTATTATACCCTACCACCTGGTAAGGGATGAATGACTCCGGCAAAGGCTCAACTACCGTTGAATGCTTCATGTCCAGCGGATCGAAGATATACTTCTGAATATAATCATTATAAGGAATACCGCTGACATCCTCCACGATCATCCCGGCAAGCGTTGCTCCATAGTTAGAATAGGCACTCATCTCACCGGGCGGTCTGATCCGGGCGAGCATATGTTTATTGAGTGTCTCCGAGATGGAACCGGGCAATCCGGCAGGATCAGTAACGATCTGATAACCAACTCCGCCCTCTTCAAATCCTGCGGTATGGGTCATCAAATGGCGCATGGTGATGGGTTCAGGATAAGTGGCAGGAATCTTCACAGATTTCAGGTAGGTGTTAATGTCCGTGTCCAGATCAATCTTGCCCTGCTCCACCAGTTGCATCACAGCCGTCCAGGTAAACAGCTTGGTCGTTGAAGCGATTCGGAACATGCTGGTTGCAGGGTCAACCGGAGCCGCTTGCTCCAGATTCGAGCTTCCATACCCCTTGCCCAGAATAATCTTGCCGTCCTTGACGATAGAGACCACCGCGCCGGGAATTTGCAGCCGGTTCATATACTCTTCCATCATTCCATCCACGAAGGCTGTCAGACTTGCCGTATCCTCAAGATTGGCAGGCGCTTCAATCCGGGAACCCGGTGAAGCGGCTTGCCCTGTCTCCGCACTGGCATGTTTCCCGGGAAATATAAGGCTCGCACTTAATCCCATCACAGCCAATATAGCCAGAGCAGCGATCAGCCTTTTTTTCATAAATATCAACATTATTACCCTCCGCATCATCTTCTATATTTAAGGTTAGGGCCAATCTCCCTAACACTTCTAGAGATTATCAGAGTAGTGTGAATGGAACGTTAACAGGCCATAAATGCTCCAAGAGCAGGTTTATTACACGAGAATATTCATTGATAGAATGAATACAGTAATATTCTCCTCATAAAAAAACTCTAATCGTTATGTAACGATTAATTTCTTTTCCATACCCTTACACTGATTAAATAATATAAAGTCATAAGGGATTGAATTACTAAAATACCCAGCGGAAGTACATAGAGCATTTCAGCCTGATATTTTTGGAAAAGCTCAAAAGATACTACAGCATATCCTCTAGGTTCAACACCTTGTAACTCCACGAAAAGAAACAGAAGTAAACTGCTTGGAATGACCGTAAATAAAAACCAGGTGATTTGGTCGCCTCTCCTATTAGCCCTAATAAACAATGAAGAATTAATAAAACACATGCAGAAGGGCAGGAAGTAGGTTTTGCAAAGTAATATTATTATTCCTGTTCCCCATCCCTCAATTCTTATCTCAAGAAAATAGATTAAAATCAGATGTACTGCAATTGCTGCTAACATATAAAGAACGGCTTGGTATATTGGCTTTATGAATTTCCCCATTCTCTTTTCTCCTTGCTAACATTGTATGAGGCAAAATGATTATTCTATGGATAATATCATAAACCACATTGAGGCCCAAAGGAGTAACTGGATAACTGAATAGATAATGGGGAAGAAAAACATCAATTCCAAATACCCCTGTTCAAAATGCAATTCAATAAATACGGGTTCGCTCGGCTCCGCACCTGCAGCCTCCTTTAATTTAAAGAGAATAACAATACTGGGAAGCAGACTGGTCAATAGCCAAACCAGATTATACCTGATCTTCTTCGTTTTCAACGACCTCATACAAGTTGTATACAACAAAAAAACCGGAGCGCAATATGTCAATGCAATTTGCAGACCCCCTACTTCCTCCCACGCACCCTTTTTTAAATTCAAAAAGCTAATAATCAGCAAATGAATTATACCCACCACTACTACCTGCGCTAATCCTTTAATCCTAATAATCGTCTTCTCACTCACCTTATCTCCCCCGCGATTATATATATTTTCCTTTTACACCGAATATCGGATTTGGCCCTTGATTTATGTATATCAAAGAACATCAAAAAAGGAGCCGTATACAGATACGGCCCCAACTCATTCAATATTTTTATTATTCTTCTTACAAACGAGATGGTACAGACAGAATCAGGATTGCTATACTTTTAACTTAATTGCATAGTAGTCAGGCAGGTATCGTCACTTTCAAAAGTGGAAATCTCAGACTGGGCCTGCTTACCTTCATGAGTAATGGTCATCTTATAGTTCTGATCACGCGGCAGCCATAGGTCGATGAAGCCGTTCGGCTGTGACTTGACGGTCTCGTTCATGATCTCCTTACCGTCCGCATCTTCGATTGTTACCCCGAAGGATTGGCCGACCATCTCTCCCTGGCAGCCCGTCAGGCTGTGCGTTGCGCAGGGATGCGTCTTCTCCACATAGGGGGCCACGGACAGGAAAAATTCATTCTCCGGAAGCTCATAAGCTGCTTCGTTTGGACCTCCGCTGTCCACGATTAGCTGTGTGGAGGTAATCGAAGCGGAATCTGCCGTCAAGGTGCGTGAGCTGAAGTCAGCCACCATTTGCTTGATATCCTGACTGGCAGCCTGACTGCTGCCCGGAGTTGTGGCAACCTCCGTTGTCTTCTTTTCCCCGCTTCCCGCGTACAGGTAGATTCCCAGCGCTGCAATAACCGCGCACGTACCCGCTACTACTTTATTGTTCATGTTAAGATTCAGCTCCTTGTAGATGGCATTCAGCCCATTTCTTCCCGCAGATCATGCTCCATGAACAGAATATCACGTTTCATTTCCTTCATGCTAGCTCTGGAGATCCGTCCGGCCTCGAACATCAGCTGAATGTGGTCACGTTCGAGCTGAATGCCTGCTCTCGACAATTCCTGCAGCGATTCTTCGAACTCCCGTTTCGTGGAGGAGATGGACTCTGGACGGGTTAACCGCATTCTTCCCCGCTCATAGCGCAGAATCAGGGCGCTAATTACTTCAGGCTCCATCTCTCCCGTAGTCTGCAGCTCTCTCAGCCGCTCAAGAACATAAGCGAAAATCCCGGCCTGCAGCCGGTTTGATTCCTCACGCCGCTCCTGCGCGCTTAAGCGGACCTGCTGAATGACACCTGTGATTTCTTCCCAGCTTTTGAACGGAATCAGATCATTCTTGTACTGCGGATCACGGGTGTATATGAACAGCTGCCGGTTCAGGCGGTTCAGATAGCGGTATGCCGTATACGGGTTCACTTCGTGCTGCTTGAGCGCAAGCATAGTGTATTCCCGCTGCCACTTGAGTGCTGTCACCCCAAGCTTACGTTCCATTTCCTCAGCGTCTTCATTTTTCTTCAGCAGACGGATTCTTGCGTTATAGATCCCGGTTAGATGATTCAAGGCGAGGCGGGACTGATCTGTAGCCTGCTCATTTAAGCCCGCAACCACACTGCGCAGAATTTCGATTTTGGCCTCGGCCTCCTCGGCATTGTGCTCTGCTTCATGATCTGAGCCAAGCAGCAGCGGCAGCAGAAAGTTAGACGCCAGCAGGGTCCACAGAATGACACCCGCCGCCAGGAAAATAATCAGGTCTCTTGCCGGAAAGTAGGAGCCGTCATCCAGGAAAAACGGCAGTGACATCGTACTCGCCAGGGTAATCGTACCTCGAACCCCCGACAGTGTGAGAATGAGCGCCTTTTTGAATTCCAGCTTCCAGGGTCCGCGCGGCTCCTCCCCTTCGGGAATATCCATGACCAGCATCCAGATCAGCCTCAGACCGAGGACAGCAGCGGTTAATAGCAGGGTATACAGGATAACCTGGACATTCCCTATATCCGGGTTGTTCCAGACGGTCTGAATAATCTCCGGCAGCTGGGTACCCAGCAGCAGGAAGACCAGGCCGTTCAGGACGAAGATAATGACGGACCAGGTGCTTTTGGACACGATACTCAGCTTGGCTACTTCAGGATTCATCTGCTTGTACCCGAAGGAATGGGCGATCCCTGCACTGACCACTGCCAGAATGCCATTGACTCCCAGCTCCTCAGCGGCCATGAAAATTGCAAAGGGTGTCAGAATCTCAATCAGCATATGTAGCGTGACATTCTCCATCCCGAGCCTGCGCAGCCACCGGACGATCCCGTATTTAATGAGCGTGAGCACAAGGCCCAGCACCACACCGCCTAGCGAGATGCCAATAAAGCTCAGACTGGCCGTTTTGAAAGAGAAGGCGCCTGTAACCATAGCTGCGACTGCAAATTGAAAGGACACCAGACCCGACGCGTCGTTAATCAAAGATTCTCCTTCGAGAATTTGCATTGTCTGATGGGGGATTTTTACTTTTTGTTCCAAAGCGCCTACAGCAATCGCATCCGTAGGGGCCAGTGCCGCAGCCAGCGCAAACGCAGCCGCCAGGGGCAATACCGGCAAAAGCCAGTGCAGGAAATATCCCAGAACCCCTACCGTCAGAAAGACCAGTCCCAGCGCCAGCAGCAATATCGGCTTTTTCAGCTTCCATAAGGCCACTTTATCGGCAAGCCTGCCGTCATTGAACAGCAAGGGAGCAATGAATAATAGCAGGAACAGCTCCGGGTTCAGCTCCAGTTCGAAATGCAGAGGCAACCAGGTCAAGGCCATACCCAGCGCGATCTGAATGATCGGCACCGACAACGAGGGGATAAACCGGTTCACCAGATTAGACAGTGACACGGCTGCCAGCATCAACAAAATATACTCAAATAATTCCAATCGGACAAACCTCCATCTCTACACTTGCTTGTGCAGATACTAAATTACGTTATGTATTTGAACCTCCACACCCTTAAAAGGGTGGGATTCTTAGCTAGTTAGCGGGCGCATCCGTTTCCGCTTTGCCCTACTGCTAAGTTAAGGGCGAGTTCATTCGCCCATCCTAGATCAGAGCTTATAGCTACCTAGGCTGGCAGACTGTTACCATCTGCCACAGGTTGACGCATGATGTTGATGGCACCGACCCGATCCCGATGTGCTGTATAACCGCAGTTGCAATGATACGTTCGATCCTTTGCTTTGTTCCGCTCTCCACAAGAGGGACAGGCTTGCGATGTGTATGCCGGATTCACTTCAACCACTTGGATACCAGCAAGTGTCGCCTTATATCCGATGAACATTTGCAACTGATAGAACGACCATTGATGCAGATTTTTAGCGTTTTTACGACTTGTTCTTGTCGTCTTACGAATATTCGTCAGTTTCTCTAGCTTGATGACAGACACCTTTTCTTGAATCGCCATATTCACGATCTGGCGGCTGATTTTGTGATTCTGATCTTTCATAAAACGACTTTCCTTGTCGCTCTGTTTACGGATCGCGGATAACTTTTTAAGCTTTCCTAATTTGCGGCGATAGCTGCTGTACTTACGGCGAACAAATTTGTTTTTACGTCCATTTCCGCAAAATTTTGTCTTGCCACTTGAGGTTACGGCAACAGCGGGCACTTTCAAGCCTAAATCAATCCCCATCACTTCATGACCATTGGCTGGCTCAGTCGGTCGTTCAATTGAAATTTGAACAAACCATTTCGCTGATTTTTGAACCACGCGCAGAAGTCCAAGCTTCCCATTCGAAAGCATGTCCCGCTCCCGATCCGAAAGAAGCGCAGGAACCACAAGACGTTGTACTTTTCCATCCAGGATCACCGGGAAAGAAATATGGTTGCCCCAAATCGTATAATTTTGATTGTTCACGTAGTACACACTCTTTTGGAGAAGAGGCCGTTTCTTCGTTTTTTTAAACCGCTGAAACAGGCTTTTGGCGTCTCGAATCACTTGATTCTTTACGGCAGAGGGTAGATTGGCATGAACGGTTTTTGAAGTTAGTTTAGGAAACGTTCCAGACCTTTCGGCTTGCTCCGTTAATTCGTTGACGGTTCGGATGTATTCATTGCCCATATCCACCAATACAGACGGATCGGTTGGACAAATGCGGATTTGAATCGTTACGGTTTGCAGGGTCTCACCCCCTTGTTTTTTGTTCCTCAACATATCGTTTGATCGCTTCGTTTGATCGCTTCGCTTGAAACGTCCCCTGCCGTACTGACAAAGTAGGAACGAGTCCAGAGGGTAGGCAAATGGTTCAAGTGCTTACATTGTTCACGAAGGCGCAGAGAAGTGATTCCTTTCAGTTTCGCCATAAGTTCTGCGGGAGAATCGGTTGGCCGTGCGTTTAGAACAATATGCACATGATCAGGCATGACTTCCATTGCGATTAGCTGCCAATCCTGTTCGGCACATATTTCCATAACGATTTGCTTAAACTGAATCTCCACTTGATGGACTAGCACTTTACGTCTGTATCTAGAGCAAAAAACAAAATGATAGTTAATGAATGATACGGTTGTTTTGGTATTTCTATAGGATTGTCTCACACCTAAATTGTAGCAGTTAAAAAATTCACCCGCTACAAAAATATGCGCTCATTTAATATAATTTTGACTACATAAGGATTTTCCTTAAACAAAGATGATCCATCTCACCCCTAAAGGAGTCGGCTTTCTCGACTAACTTCTGTAAACTCAGTATAAACGATCTGGGAGGAAATATCCTCTTGGCGGCTGCTATAGTTAATGAATAAACGTGTAATGGACAGACATCGAAAAACCATTTATTGCCCCGTCCGTATGCCGACGTATAATTAGGTCAGACGAAGAACGTCCCAAGCCATCACTGGCAGAGGGGCGTTCTTTTTTTTGTTAAAATGAAGGAGGTAATGGAGTTTGAAAAAGCGCATCAGTTGCTATTGGACCGGCATTTGTCCATCCGATCAGGGGAGCGCAGAGGCCGGTTGTCACGGGGGCACCAGTATGCTGAGAAGCTGATGCTGCGTAACGTGTGGTGCCGCTATTCGGCAATTTGGATGACCTGCATCCTGAATATGAAATCTATGACTGGAACCGTAAATCACAGTTTCTGGATGTTGCCTTTCTCCCGTCCTGCGGGAAATTCGGTCTGGAATGTGACGGTTATCAGAGCCATGTGAAGGATATGGACCGGGAGAAATTCAGTTACTCGCTTAACCGTGATACATTCTTGAGCGGAATGGGCTGGAGAATCATTCACTTTTCCTTCGATGATGTACAGAACCGCCCGGAAATCTGCCGGATGCTGCTGCAAATGGTCATTACCCCCGCCTTGCTCCGTAACCCCCGTCCGGGCAGTCTCTCTCACCGCTGGAACAAGAGATCCTAAGACTATCCTGGAGTCAAAAGAAGGGCTTACACCCCAAAGATGTGATGCTTCAATGAAACATGAACTTTCGGACAGCCCGTAAACAGCTACAGGAGCTGGTCCGCAGAGGTCTGCTGCGCCCTGTGATCCAAAACACTTATGTATGTTACTACGAACCCGTTGAAGGATTATCCAATTGGTTTCTGTAATGGTTAGGGGTTAAAGGTAGGGGTAGCTGGCCCGCTGAGGAGCAAAGTAGTTCTTTTAAGCAGATTAGATTAGGTGAGGTGGGGTGGGATGAGGTTTGGTTTGGTGGCTGAGGTAGGATGAGGCAAGGCGCGGACACGGCAGGTGTACTAATAGTGTTGTAGTAAATGCAACTTGGATGCATCGATACTTGGGTGCGAAGGAGAATTGTTGCAGAAAATACAGGAATCCACCTGCTTAATGGTTTGGATGGGGCAGAATGCTGCCTTTTGTATCATTATGTGCAGGAATTGTAATTGCGCTGCCGCTTCCACTTCCAAATCAGCAGGGGACGGCTCAGGGGACGGCTCAGGGGACGGCTCAATGTACAGGTCAGCAAAATGACTCAGCAGGTGAACACAATTACAGAGGAACACCCCGCTTATTTCATAAGCGGGGTAACTTCCTGTTCCATTTGTTCGAGCAACTCGTCAACGGTGGACGTTTGCGTGTAGAGACCGTCCATCAACAGCTGGATCTTCGTATCAATCTGTTGCCAGTTCTTATGTCCTGGCGCGATCCGCGCCGTGGCGATCTGATCGAGCACCGCCCGCTGGATGCTCTCCGGTGAAGGCTTGGATGCTGCCCGCAGGAAGACATCGGATTCCAGAACAGACTTGCGTGACGGGACAAAATATTGCGCGGTGATGCTCATAGACTCTGCACTGGTGATGAACTTGAGGAATTCTGCAGCCTCTGCCGGATGACTGGTCTCGAAAACAGACACTCCCGCATAACCGAGGGAGGTCCCTGTCCCCTTAATGCCTGACGGCATCGGAGCGATGTCCCAGGCAAAATCGGTAACCGCGCGGGCCTTGGAAGTATAGCTGTAACGGTCCGTATACATTCCAAGCCGGCCGCTGTCGAAGGCAATCTCATCCCCGGGCAGCGGGTGCACCTTGCTCTTGAACATCATGTCACTGTAGAGCTGGAGCGCTTCCTTCCCTGCGGGAGAATTGAGTGCAAATGATGCTCCGCCGCTGTCGAACAGCTCCGCTCCATGCGACCAGAACAGCGGCAGCAGTGCGTCCGACCAGTTGTTCCAATCGCGGACCAGCTTCACGCCGTAGATGCCTCGCTGCGGGTCGGTAAGGCTTCGCGCCGCCTTGAGGAATTCATCGTAGTTCCACTGTCCTTCCTCATACAGCTCCGTTGGCGTCTTCAGTCCACGGGCCTGGAACAGATCCTTATTGTAATAGATCAGCACCGGGGGCGTGGAGAACGGGATGCCATATAACTGGTCTCCCCGCTTAAAAATATCAAGGGTAGACGGATAAATATCCGCATACCGGTAGTCAGAGTCATCCTGAACCGCTGCGGAAATATCAGCCAGTTGGCCTGATTCAAGCAGTTGCGGGATCATCCGCTCCGCCAGCCAGCCGGCATCCGGCGCGGTGCGGGAGGCCAGCATGATTGACAGCTTCTGCTGATAATCCGCAAAGGGAATCATCATAATCTCGACCTCGATCCCGGAATGAAGCTGTTCAAATTCAGCTATAAGCTCCTCCACCATCGCCTTCTGCGCATCATTGCCCCAGATACTGAACTTCAGCTTCACGGGTGCCAGCACAGCAGCCGTCCCGCTCTCCACTTCTCCCTCCCCGGCTAACCCGCCGGGCGCCCCGTTTCCGGCACCCGAAGAACAGCCCCCAGCCAGCAATACCGCAGCGATAAGCGCTAACAGCCTAATCCGCATTATTCCTCTCCTCCTTGCCTGTCCCCTGCGGGTCCGGCATCATTCATCGCTTCCCAGTTCATCGGCAGGCACAGCGAGACCGTTACGCCCTGCTCTGCCGTGTTATCCAGTGTCAGGCCGTAAGGCTCCCCGTAGAGAAGCCGCAGCCGCTGATGGACATTGCGCAGCGCGAACCCCTTGAGTATCCGGCCAAATCCTCCCTGCTCCGCATCGGCTGCGGCCCGGGGCTGACGGCCATATAGCTGTTCTTCAAGCTCCAGCATCCGTGCGCCGTCGATGCCAAGGCCGTCATCCTTGACCGACAGGACCAGATCCTCTTCGTCCACAGAAGCGGCCAAGGTAAGATGCAGCGTATCCGGTCCCATCGCATGCTCAATGACATTCTCGATCAGCGGCTGCAGAATCAGCTTCGGCACCACACAGGAATCAAAGGAAGAATCAATATGGATCACGGCCTCCAGCTTGTCTCCCAGACGCATGCCTTGAATGCGCAGATAGGCTTCCACGAATTTCACCTCATCCAGCACATACACCATCTGTTCCCGGTGGCCTACGGTATAACGCAGCAGCTTGCCGAGACTGGTTACTACACCTGAGAGCTCCCGGGTATTGCCCTGAAGTGCCAGCATGTTCACCATCTCCAGCGTGTTGTACAGAAAATGCGGATGAATCTGGCTCTGCAGCGCCAGCAGCTCTGCCTCCCGCTCCTTCAGCCGGGTCTCATAGACCTCCTTAACCAGACGGTCAATCTCGCCGATCATTGTGTTGAATCCTTCGGTCAGCTGCCCGATTTCATCGCTGGTGGTGACCGTAGCACGTTCGAGGAACAGCCCCCGCTTCACCTGCCTCATCTTCGACTGAAGATGGGCAATGGGCTTAATCAGGCGGCTCGACAGCAGGATGGCTGCTACGTAAGCCGCCATAAGGGCCACTATGGAGACAATCAGTGTAGAGTTTGTCAGCTCACGGGCATCCTCCCGAAGCTGCGCCCGAGGCATCAGCGAGGTGACCTTAAGTCCTGTGTACGGTGATTCCGCAGAGGCAGTAATATAAGATTCGCGTGAATCGGGAAGCTTGCCGGCCTCGGAGTACAGAACCACCTGATCCTTGCCTGTAATCTGCAGCAGGCCGCTCCCGCTTGAGCGTACCGTCGAGACAATTGATCCGAAGCCCCGGGGCATCAGATCTACCTTGACAATCCCCAGCATGGCATGGGTGTACGGTTCACGGATGACTCTGGCCACGGAGATGATCCCCTGCTTCGCCTCTGTGTAGTAAGCTGCGCTGTGCGGCGGAAGAATGGCAAGGCCACCGTCCGCCTGCTCTACGGTCTCCATCCACTGTGCCATGCTGCGGTCCCACCGCTTCCTCACACTCTGGTCCAGATTACTGAAGATTCCGCCGTCATTGGTGAACACAAGGATGCTCTCGATTTCCCCCCGGTCAAAAGCCAGCGAAGAGATAAACAGGTTCATCTTCAGCGTCTCATCCGTGCTCTGATAGGTGCCGCCCGAACCCGGCCCCCTGTGCTTGCGGAGAATCTGCATCATATCCTCATCATACAGCGGCGCAAGCGTCAGACGGTCCAGCTCCTTAATATAATGCTCCAGATTAATATTAATCTGGCTGACGACCTGATTGGACAGTTCTACCGTGTTGCGTTCTACTCCGGCAATATATTTCTTATAGCTGATGGTGCCTATGACCAGGAACGGAATGGTGATCAGCAAGCAGAATAAAATGATAAACTTCGTGCGCAGCGGTACATAAGCGGATCGGTTGAATCTTTTACCGGATAACATGCGTAACATGCGGACAGCCTCCCCGAACTCTGGTTCTACATCAACATAGCATAATCCGGGATGGAAGTCAGAGCTATCCGCCATGCCCTGCCCAGGCTCAGAGATTCCGGCTCAGCTATTCTCAAGCTCGCTTGACCAGACCTCCGTCTGCCTCCAGAATTCAGCGGCTGTCAGTGTCCCGCTGTGAATCATATACGCGTAATCCAGCAGATTCGGCAAGCAGGGCAGGTCCAGCAGATAACGGCTGAACGCATGCGCAGCGATCTCCGAGGTCTTCGTTACGCCCGCCCGGATACGCAGCGGCCCCAGGGAGAGGCTGCTGATGTCATCCAGCCGCTTGTTGGTGTATCCCAGCTCCGTGAACTCCAGATCATGGAACAGCTCATGGGCGAGATGAATGTCGGTAACCTCCCTGAGGCTGAAGGAACGGCCGGGAAGCAGTACACCGGCATATTGCCGAAGCTCCTCCATGGAGGACCGGTACAGCGTAATGACGCGTTCCTTGGCCGACAGCTCAATCTGGGCGCGGAAGCGGAGCTGCCCGATGGTGCCTTTCCGTTCATTGAGGTTCACCTGGATGCCCCTGTCCCTGCAGATGGCTCCGACATCCGTGCCATAACGTGCCTTGAAGGCCAGCGCCTGCTCCTTCCCGATGGCCAGTGGACGCTCTACATAATAACGCCGTTTGCTCTGCGGTATTCTGTGGAACAGCAGATCACTTTTAAGCTCGGCATAACCCAGCACATCATCGCCCGGCAGCATACGTTCAGCCGTCTTCATCCTCCTGTCCACCTCCTACTGATAGACGACGGCGAGCATTTCGCTGTTGTCCTCAAGCAACCCTGTCTCCACCTCAAGAATGGAGAACAGCTGCTCCTTGGTCTGCATCCCGGTCAAATCGAGCATTTTTTCCTTATAGAAAACAAAGGTCTTGGGGATCGTGGCATTTGCATCCGAATAGATCGTATTCTCCTCCAGGAACGAGGCGAACCGGTCAGCCATATTCTTCTTCAGAAAAGCCAGGTGATACGCATTGGTCTTCTTGAAGCGCACCACCCCCTCACGGTCGAGCACGCTCACATGGCTGAGCTTCTTCTTCACCAGGCCGAACATCGACTTCTTGATCTCGCTGGCCTCGAACAGATACCATCTGCCGGAGGCTGCCTTCAGCTCCGTCTGCTCCGCAGGCTGGCCCAGCGCATCCGCCGCCGTCAGCTTCAGCTCATTCACCGGCACCGCGCGGCTGGCCAGATCCTTCGAGCGCAGCTCCGTGGAGCCGGTGGCGATCGCCCGCAGAATATTGCGCTGGGAGTCGATCTCAATTGTGACATCGACCGTGGATTCGTTCGCCCCGGACTGGACAATCCTCTCCATAATCTCTGCCCGGATCAGCTTGATATCATGCTCGGTGGCACCCACGACCGTCTTCTCGATCTGCTCGCGGACCATCGCCATCCCGACGCCAATCGTGGAGATATACGGCGCATTGTTCGCAATCTGGTGCTTGAAGCCTTCCTTCGCAGCCATGGCCGGGACCAGAACTGCACCGCTGCCTCCGCCGCCCACCAGCGTAATGAATCCGGCGTCCAGCTCATAATCGCTGATCATCTGATTCACCACCGCCATCACCTTACGGATGGCAATATCCATCGCTGCCCTGGCCGCCTCCTCCGCAGACATCCCGAGATGAGAACCCAGCGCCTGCCAGGCGATCCGCGTGCTCTCCATATTCCCGCGCGCATAATCCGTCTCCGGCACATGGTTCAGCAGATTCGCTGCTCCCGCCAGTGTCAGCGCATATTCCTGTCCTCCCCTACTACGAACCGTGACATAATCCGGGTCTCCTTCGCGCGGTCTGACGAGACCGATCGCAGGCTGCTCCAGGTTCTCCTTGCCGGTGAAGCACTCGTATTCCAGTCCCGCAATATGCGCACTGCGCGGGCCGACATCCGTGATCTTGCCCCCGCCGATTTGGATCATACTGCCTCCGGCAACCGCCAGCGTCCGCACATCCAGCGAGCGCAGATAGGTCTTGTGTCCGCCAACCTGGGCGTTCTCAATCATGACCTTACCGTTCTTGATTACGGAAATATCTACGCTGGTGCCGCCGACCTCGAAGAAAATGCCGTCTGATATCTTCTCATACATCAGGGCACCGGCCACGCCGGCCGCCAGCCCCGACAGCATGGTCAGGATCGGACGCTTGCGCACCTCGTCGATGCTCATGACCCCGCCGTCACAGCGCATGATCATCAGCTGGGAGGTAATTCCCGCTTCTTGGACCGCCTGCTCGGTCATATTGGCCGTCTCCATCATCTTGGGGATCAGGCTCGCATTGACGACCGCTGTGCGGGTCCGGGTCTTCAGCCCGTAGAGCTGGGAGATTTCATGTCCGCCGGTGGCGTACACTCCCCGGCTGCGCGCCGCTTCCATCACTCTCAGCTCATTGGCCGGATCATCGACGCTGTAAGCCTCCGAGGCTACAATAACCTCTGCCCCCTGGGCCAGCAGCTGGTCAATCGCATCGTCAATGGCTTCCGCTGTAAGTTCCCGGGAGTCAATGAACTTGTGATACGTAGTAAGATACTTGCCCGCAGCCAATTCGATATCCGCCACATTGGTCTCCGAGCGGGCACTGCGGGCATCCAGCCCCGTCCCCATCCCTACGATGCCGACACGGGCAACATCGCCTTCGAGCAGCGCATTGGTGGCCTGCGTCGTCCCGTGGGCGATGAACTTGATATCGCCGGGAAGGATGCCGTTCTCGCTCATGATCCGCTGGATAATCTGGACAATCCCGCTGGCGACTCCGCGTTTATCGTGGTGCGTGGTGGGCATTTTGACCTTAGACAGCACCTCAAAGGTCTCATTATCTATCGCCACGGCATCCGTGAAGGTTCCTCCGACATCGATGCCGATTCTGATCTGTTTATTGCTCATAGCAGGTTCTCCTCTCCATGAAGCTTAGGTCTCTAAGAGTCTCTAAAAGGCAATCATTCCCGCGATAATCATCGAGATCATCACCGCAACGAACATCCAGGGCAGCGTCTTGCGCAGCGTTTCAATAATATCCGTCTTCGTGTAATCGGCGATCCAGACATTATGCGAGTTGGTCGGATCACTGACGGCCTGCAGATTGCTCACAATACGCAGGGCGAGCATCGCTGCCACAGGGGCCATGCCACCAGCCACGATCAGTGCCGCAATTCCGCTGCCGAGCCCCCATACATTGAGCGGCCCCCGGTAGATTGCCAGCGGAGAGAGCAGGGTGAAGACGAGAATATACATTAGCGGACTCGTCGGAATAATGACTTCGATCAGCGGCTGGATTAACGAGGCCACCTGTGGCGCAGTTACCGCACTAAGCAGCATCCCGATTCCGATCATCAGACCCAGCGCACCGGCCACATCCTGAATGCCTTCAACCAGCGCACTAGACAACACATGGAATGGACGCTTAGGGGTGGCCAGCAGCAGGGTGACCAGAGCCCCCATGAAGACCGCCGAGACAATATCCACCTTCAGGAAAAACACGAGCAGCACCGGAACAAGCGGACTGATGAGCGCAATCGCTCTTACATTCTTGTTGTCCTGAGCCTGAAATTCCGGCTTGAGCGGCATTGCCCAGGCGCGGCGGACCTTGCCGTCTTTGCGGGTGTAATAGACGATCATAATCAGGGCAATCACAATCAGCGGGACGGCACAGACGAGCGAATAAGAAGCAATCGTGTTCGTTGGTACCTTAAGCACATCGGTATAGATCGCCCAGGTAGAGACGTTGAACACCACACCGACCGCATTGGCCAGTAGTACTACCAGACCGCTTACAAAGGGCTTAAGTCCGGCTGTCAGCATAATAGGGATAGCGATGGTCCCGACCAGAATAACCATACCCAGTCCGTTCGCGGCCGAGAAGATCACAGAGGCGGCGAGGAAAAAGATAATGGCTATCGCCAGCGGCTTATCTCCCGCCAGCTCCGCTGCCTTGCGGATAATGGTCTTCGTGATACCCACCTTACTGAGAATCTGGCCGAACCAGGCGCCGAAGATCAGTCCCGCGATCGCGGTGGACAGCTTCATGGCTCCGCCTGCAAGCACACCCTTCGTGATGGTGAAGGTGTCCGGGTTATCAGACAGGAGCGGGATGCCGGCAATCGCCGCCAGCAGAATTGCCATCATTGGCAATGCAAGCAGTGTGGTCAGCTTGCGGGTCATCATCAGACCCACAAACACAATGAAAACAAGTAAAATCCCGATAATTTGCACGGTTTCCAAACCTATTCCTCCTAAATTTTTGTTGAATATACGTTGTTATAAGAAGTATTTACAAATCTATTGAACGTTGGTGGGGGGCTGACCAGCCGCTTTAGTTGCACATATTACAGTTATGACGCCGCGCGTCACACTTCCAGATAAGCGCCATGCGCCACAAGCATCTCCTGCAAGCTCTTATAATCCACCTGCTGCACAGGAACTCCCTCTTTGACAGCCAGTGCTGCCGCCGTACCGCCCGCCTGCCCGATTGCGCCTACTGTCGGTGTAGTCCGCACAGCCGCCTGGGCTTCAAAGGTAGCCGAGAGGCATCTCCCCACAACAATCAGATTGTCGATCTCGCTGGTGATCAGGCAGCGGTAAGGGATGCCGTACATCGCGCCCCACTCCAGATGATCTGTTGCCGTTCCCTCGCCATCCGGGCTGTGAATATCAATCGGATACCCGGAGTGGGCTATCACATCCTCGAAGGGCTTCACCGACAGGATATCCTGTGCGGTCAGTGTGTACACACCTTTGATCTGGCGGGAGCCGCGTACGCCGATAGACGGGCCTGTGGAGACAACCACTGAATCTTCGAACCCGGGAATATACTTTTTCAGAAAAAGCTCCAGCTCCCGGCACTGCTTGCGGCCCTCAATCTCGGCCTCGCTGAGGCTCCACGGGTCTGTGCTGTCCTTGCCGAGAATGCGCGTTGTATTCATGATAATCTCACCGGGATTGCTCGTCTCGAAGAATAGCACATCCTCTCTCGGAATACTGATCTCACCGCGCGCCTTCGCTTCACGGAATTGCTTGTCGAAGCCGACGACAGAGAGTCTGGCCGCCGAGTCCATCACCGTAATATCCAGATTCATGCGCGGAAAGTCCTCACGGTGCTCCCGGATATACGCCTTGATCTTCTCCGTGTCTACTCCCCTCATCTTCATCTTTAGGGTCATCGGCTGCGACTGCTCGTCGGAATCGCGCCCTTTGGTGAACGGGACGCCGGACCAGGCCGCCAGATCACCATCCCCCGTAGCATCAATGAATACATCCGCCGAGACCCTGCTAAGCCCGGCTTTATTGCACAAGGTAAGCGATGTAATGCGTCTGCCGGAGACTTCAGCACCGGCCAGCATCGTATGATACAGCACCTCGCCTCCGCTCTCCTGCAGCATCAGATCCAGCTCGTATTTCATCGCTTCGGCATCGAATGGTGTCACCGAATAGGTGTAATTCGTCGCATCCGGGATATGCCCCGGCGATTTGCCGAGCGCCCGGAGCCGCTGAATCAGCTCATCGGTGATTCCCTGGATAGCCTGCTTATCCCCCGCGTGAAAAGTCATCATCGGTCCTACGCCCGCAGCAGTCAGGGTTCCGCCCAGGAACCCCCCCGCCTCGATAATCAGCGTCCGGGCGCCTGCTCTTGCTGCTGCGATAGCCGCGATGGAGCCGGACACCCCGCCTCCCGCCACAACCACTTCATATTTCCGCATCCTTGCTCCTCCTTCTTCTTCTAAAGTGAACGGTTACATTACTGCTGCTCCCTGTATTGCGTTGGGGTGCAGCCGGTATAGTCCTTGAATACCGCCATGAAATGCTTCGAACTTAGGTAGCCGGATAATTTGGCAACCTCATAGATTTTGAGATTCGTCTCCTTCAGCAGCTGCTTGGCCCGGTTCATCCGGCACCGGGAGACATAATCCGTAAAGTTCTGTCCGGTCTCCGTCTTGAACAGCACCGACAGGTACTGATGATTCAGATGCACCTGCTCCGCCATATATTGCAGCGAAATTTCCTGATCCAGCCGCTGGGCAACCAGTTCTTTCACTTTGCGGATCAGTTGCCTGCCCTTCTGGTCGGTCTCCCCCTCTTCCGGCTGGCCCGGCAGAGCATTCCGGGCTCCATGCTTGCGCTTGAACTCCCCTAAGGCCTGGGCCAGCTCCGTGCGGTCAACCGGCTTCAGGAGATAATCGCTGATGCCGTATTTGATGGCCTGCTTTGCATATTCGAAATCGGCATACCCGCTCAGAATCAGGATATACAATTCAGGGTACTGGTCACGGACCCGCCGGATCATCTCCAGCCCGTTCATTTCATTCATCCGTATATCCGAGATCAGGACATCAGGCTTCACACTCTTGAGTGCCTCCAGTGCAAGTCTTCCGTTCTCTGCCTCACCCACCACCTGAAAGCCGCCGATGACCTCCTCAATCAAATGCTTGAGGCCCGTACGGATCAGGGCTTCATCCTCAACCAGAAACAGCTTGTGCAACCCTATCCCTCCAAATACAGTATCTGGCCAACGCCGCGCTTCGCCAAGCTTCTGAGGCTCATTCCTGGTGAAACGCTTACAGTACCAGTATAAAATTTGAGCACCTGCAATGAAACGGCCCTCATTCGAGAAAAGGTATGAAATTTCGAGATGAATCCGCGTCCGCTCCGCAAGATATGAAACCGGATGCCCTTCACGCCTGTAGTACGGCGGAAATGACATCCGGTTCTGCTTGCTTGTATATACACAGCCCGCTTCTGGCCTGGCTGATTACAGGCTTTGCGCTGTGCTGTTATCATACAGCGCAATCAATTCATCGAATGATGAGATAATGACATCCGAGCCCTTCAGCTCATCCTGCCGCCCGAAGCCGGCATAGGCGCAGCCGATAACGGTCTGTCCGTTGCCCTTGCCCGCCTGTACATCGGAGGAACGGTCCCCGACCATCCAGGCACCGCCGATCTTGTGATTGTCCAGCAGAAGGCCGAGCAGCTCGGTCTTCGTTGCCGTGCCCGAGCCGCCCGCGCTGTACAGCCCCTCGAACAGGTCCTTCAACTCGTGTACGACTACGATGCTATGGATATAATCCTCCAGCCCGTTGCTGGCTACGAACAGCTTCACTCCGCGCGCGTGCAGCGCACGCAGCGTCTCGACTACCTTAGGGTACAGGACTGTCCCTCCGGCCTCCAGCCCCTCAATCTCCAGCTGCAGGAGCAGTTCATCCGCCCGGCGGTGTACCGCCTCATCCGCTTCCGGCATTACGTTCTTCCAGATATCCGCAAGCAGCATGCCTAGACTGCCCAGGATGCGCTCCTCCGGCGGAGTCGGGCCGGAATGCAGGCCTTCTTCCCGCAGGATATCAAACATTTTATGATAGGCGGGCAATAACAGGCTTTCTGTCTGGAACAGCGTACCATCCATATCAAATACGATGGCTTCCGGCTGGTTTAAGTTCGGCAGCGGTCTGTTCCCCGCCTGTGTCTGTTCTTCGTTGCTCATGAGGTGAATCATCCCTTCCAATTGTTCTTCGGTCACACGCCCTAATGATATAGGAAGCAGCAGATGTTGTCTACGAACCCCTAATTACAGAAAGGGACCGCAGTGCAAACACATGGAGTGCTTACACTGCGATCCCTTCTGTTCATACTGCCTGCTGCCTCAGAATCTTAACTTATACGTTGTCGAAGCTTGAGATCAGTTCATCAAGAACATCTTTGCTGACCATTTTACCCTTGAAGTTGATCAGGTTCTCGGAACTTCCGGAGAAGATGCAAGTAGGTTCATATTTTCTGAGAATGATCTTTTCGCCGTCCACAAAAATTTCGAGCGGATCCTTTATGTCAATTCCCATTGTTCTGCGCAGCTCAATCGGAATCACAATACGTCCCAGTTCGTCTACTTTTCTTACTATGCCAGTTGCTTTCATCATTATGCATCCTCCCTTGAAATAACACTTGGATCATCATTCGGTGTTAAAAGCTATCAAAGCTTCTAATAAGTAGAAATGATTAGTCTATAATAGCATTGTAAAGTGCTATTTCTTTCCTGTCAATTTTATTTCTACATCTTTTGATATTTATCGACAAAAAATTCGACAAAGTTTAGAGTTTTTTCGACAAATTTATAATCGAAACCGTTTTATATCCATTTTATTCTTTTCATTCAATTTTTGCCCGTAATGCTGGAGGGGTATGGCTGAAGCGGTTCTCCCCTTAGCTTACGGCTGCTCCTTAGGAACTATACTCTTCCTTTACTTGACAAGAAAGATATACAATCTATATATTTTACGTAATATACTATATTGGAGTGTTTCCATGAGCAAAGAAGCTGAGAAAGAGCAAGCCGTCTATACCGTCATGGAGCATATGGCCAGCGTGCAGCAAAAGTCACAGGCGTTCATAGACCGGATTACGAAAAAAGGGTCACTCTCGCAGAACCAGATCATGCTGATGTTCCTGCTGCAGCTCAGCGGCTCTCTTAATATTACGGATATCTCAGAGCGGCTAGTCATTACGCCGGGAGCCGCTTCGTTCATGTGCGATAAGCTGGAGGATCTGGGATACATCGAGAGAATGCGCACGAAGGAAGACCGCAGAGTCGTCAATATTGTTCTCACCGGATCAGGCAAGCAGCACATCCTTTCTCTCTTCGACACCTTTGCATTGACTGACCTTGACAAAATATCGGTTGCCCTGCAGAGGATCGATGAGCTGATGGGCGGAATGTTACAGTAGCATCAACGGCTATCCTTTAAGCACAGACTGCATTTCCCATCGGGGAGTGCAGTTTTTTTGATAAAGAACATATATTGATTAAATATTTCATTTAATATATATTATAGTTACTTAAATAATATATAACGGTGGTGATTGAACCTATGCCTGCACTGAACCCGACACCTGCGGCCAATAAACCTCTTAAAATCAACGGCTCCCGGATCTGCCGGGGGGATATGGATGCCTCCCATGTGGAGGTGCTGGGCCACCTGCATGTCAGCGGGAGCTTGACCACAGCACGCCTGAGGCTTAGAGGAGAATGCTCCATAGGGTTATCTTGCAATACGCAGGAGCTGAGCAGCTTCGGCAGTCTGCGCGTTCCTGAACTCAGGGGCGTGAGCATCACGGCCAATGGATACCTGTCTGTTACCGGTGAGGTTGCCGCAGAAGAATTCATAGCCGAGGGCTGCGTACGTATAGACCGCTTGTCCTGCATGGGAACCATCCGCATCAAGCTGGGGGCCTTGTGCAAGATCAGGCACATGACCTCGGCAGGTGATATTATCGTGTCGCCCTCCTCCAGGCTGCTCCCTATTCCGCTGAGTCCTTTCCGCAAGCTGCGCTGCGGGATCATTGAAGGGGCTGACCTCACCCTATACCGGACGCAGGCAGACCTTGTGTGCGGACAGAATGTTACGCTCGGGCCGGGTTGCTCCATCCGGGAGATCCGTTACCGGGAGACGCTGACGATTCATCCACATTCCCGGATAGGCAAGATTATTCAGATGAATACATAACGATGGAGGTACACAACATGAAATCTTCTTCTTCTGGTGCAATGCCTATACTGCTGAACTATCTGGCAAAAGGATTCGTCATCCTCTTTGCATTGCCCGTACTGGGCGTCTGGGTGGCCGGGAGCCTCATCTGTGCCATCATCGCTCCGATAGCCGGCTTGCTGCGGACCTTCGGAGTCAGTGCCATAGGGATGGGGCTGACCCCATCCTATTCCGTCCCGGTCTTTCTCAGCTTGCCCTTCAGCCTAGTTCTAGCGTTCCTCCTGCTCTTGTCCTTTTACTACACCCGCCGTTTGCTGCTGTTAAGCCTAAGCTTCATCAAGTAGCAAAAAAGGGGTATTTCAGCAGCCATTCACCGGTGCAGAAATACCCCTTTTTGTATGCAAACCACCCCATATCAGCTGTTCAGCCTCTTCTAGGTGTGCGAAGCTGGCCCTACGAACGAAGCTCGAAGAGCCTCGCAGTCTTGCCGGCGGGCAGCGTAACGGTCAAGCTGCCTTCCGGGGCGTCCCAGCTCCACTGCGCCCCGTGCGCCCCAGGATACGCACACCGGGCCTCCGCCCCGCGGCCCCTTAGCTCAGGTATGGGCAGCGTGACCGCAGCCGCTTCTCCGGCAATCCGCCATACAGCAATATAGCGGATGTCTCCATGACGCAAGCCGAAGCTGATCCATTCCCCTCCACTGTCAGGCAGACCGAGCGGCCAGAAGGCGTAGGCTTGCGGAATGTGGGCGCGGATAGACTTGTAGTAATCCAGCGCCTCCTTCACCAGCGCCCGGCGTCTTGGCGTCAGCTCGGCCAGATGGCCGCTCTGATGAACGCGAAGCAGCAGCGAGTTAACCATATTGAAAATGACCTCTTCATCGTCACCCTCGCGCAGCGGATACGACCAGACCGCCGATTGCTCAGGAGTCAGTGCAGCCGGAGAGCCTGCAGCAATGGCAGCATACTTCACATAATCCTCCTGGTCACTGGTAGACTGGATGCTGTGGCGGCTGAGCATGGCGTAATCCATCCGCATCCCGCCGCTCGAGCAGTTCTCGATGACGAGCTGCGGATAACGGGCGAAGATGCTGTCCAGCCAGGCCAGATAAGCGCGGTTATGCTGCAATAGACCATCCCCGAAGCTGTCCGCCGCCGTCTCCGTGCCAATGCCTGCATTGATATTATAGTCCATCTTGATATACCCGACGCCGTATTCCCCGACCAGCCGGGCAATCACGCTGTCAGCATGCTTGATGACCGCCGGATTACGGTAATCGAGCTGATAGCGGCTGCGGTCCTTGACCCGCTTGCCGTGGCGCATGAAGAACCAGCTGTCGTCGGTCTCCGCAAGCTTCGGACTGTTGATACCCATCACCTCCAGCTCCAGCCAGAGGCCGGGAATCATACCCTTGCTGCGGATCACATCCAGCACATACTTGATGCCTTCCGGGAAGCGCTCAGCTGAAGGCTCCCACTCGCCGACCCCGTCCCACCACTCGCCGGGAGCATACCAGCCAGCGTCGATACAGAAGTATTCACAGCCGACCTCGGCAGCGGCATCAATCAGCGGCAGCAGCTTCTCCGTTGTCGGGCTTCCCCACAGACAGTTCATGTAGTCATTGAAAATCACCCGCAGCAGCTCATTATCCTCATTCGGTCTGCGGATCAGCCGCCGGTATGCGGTAAGCTGCTCTGCCGCCTCTCCGAACCCGCCCTCTACTACACCTGCGGCCACCGGCACGGAGGTGAAAGCTTCGCCGGGGGCGAGCCTCCGCCACCAGTGATTGTCATGCTCGGTAGGCCCGCTGACCAGCAGTGTAAGCTGGTCTGCCTGATCCGTCAGCTCCCAGTGCCAGGAGCCGTTATGTTCAATCTGCCAGAACAGGCTGCTTCTGCTCTCCTTGTTGCGCAGCACGGCCATTGGCAACAGCTCAGCCGCCGACCAGGAGCCGGTATTGCTGGCGGCAACCCGCTTCGATCCACGATCGGCGAGATGGGACATGCCCAGCTCGGGCAGGCTGTAGCTTTTCCACTGCAGTTCACTCTGCCACCCGCTGTGAGCAATACTCACTTCGATTTTGTCATTGCGGTCTCCGCTACCCTCTTTGTCCACTCCAGTGAGTGCGAATGAAGAGATATACTCTACAGCCGCTTCTGCACTGCCTTCATTTCGAACCACTGTCCAGGAACGGACAATCTGCACACCGGTATAGAACTGATAATGCTGTACTGCCTTTACACCCGTCAACGGGTCAGCCAGTGTAAGCTCCAGCTTCCGTCCCAGCGGATTCACCGTGTCCCTATGCCCGTCATACACCATGCGCAATCCCGGATAAGAAGCACGGTGCGTCCGCCCGTGATATTCCTCTCGGTCTTCCCCCGACAGCTGCAGCTCCAGCAGCCGGAAGCTTGCCTTATGCTTCTCTTCTATGCTCCCTGCTTCCAGCGGCGCTGCGCCGAAATGCAGCAGCCGCACATCCTGCTCCCCAGTAATTTCAATCGTAAGATACAGCCCGTTCTCGGCTATGTCTATGAGCCTGCTGTCCATGCCTAATTTGCCTCCTTACAAAGGTTGTTATCTTGGTCTCTTTGTTTATCTTTGGTCTCTTTGCACTTCCTGGCCCATCCTGAATATAAGGTCTTCTCTTATATTCGTAATCCCTGAATTTTTGTGCAGCCGCATAAGTGGCGAAGTAACGGAGGGAGGTTTGGAATTGGAGGAGCGATAGCGCCCGCCTTTAGGTTTGGATTTCTACTGCGGCCAGCAGTTTAAATCGGGAAATCCAAACATAACAGCGGCCGGAAATCCAAAGCTCACGTAGTTACGTCCAACCACTTACACCCCCTCCCCCGCCTAACAATCCGCATTACATAGAAAGATGGCCTCTCAGCAATCCTCAGAGGCCATCCTTAATCCTAATTTTATTCCGCAGACCCGAATTGAATCCAGGCCTTCTGAATTTCATCCATCGCCTGATCCTTCGTCTTGCTGCCGCCGATATAAGCCTGCATCAGCTCACCGAATTTCTGGTGGAACGTATCCAGGGAGTAATTCACCGACAGGTCGCCGGATTTCTCCGTCTTCAGGATTTCTTCCATTTCCTTAGGCATCTGCAGGTCAGGCATCGGAGCATCCTTGATTGGAGGAATGACCTTGGCTACGTTAGAGAACCAGCTCTTCCCGTAGTCGGACGTATACAGCCAGTTGAAGAACTCAATCGTTTCTGCCGCTACCGCAGAATCCTTATTGATCCGCAGTGCCTGGTCAGCACCAGTGATAATCTGGGACTGCTCCGGTTTGTCGCTGACAGGATACCCGGCGATGCCGAGGTCGAAGTCAGGGGTGATTTTCTTAATCGCTTCTTCATCCCACGCGCCTTTACCGGTCATGAAGGCTGTTTTGCCCAGAGCAAAATCACTGACCTCAGCATTGCTGTCGCGTTCAAGCGGCTTGTCTGTTCCGTGTTTAACCGTTGTATCAATGAAGCTGAAGAAGTTATCGCTCAGCACCGGATGATCCTTGAAGGTCGTCTTCCCGGCGATGAAGTCCGCTACGAGCGTCTTGGCATCGGTTCCGGCATCGGTCGCTGCGGCGTCTACGAAGTGCTGGAAGATATGCTTCCATACCCACCACTCTTTATAGGCGTTGGCGAAGGGTGTGATGCCCTTGGCTTCAAGCTTGGTAATCGCATCGTCCATTTCAGCAGTTGTCTTAGGCACTTCAGTGATGCCGGCATCCGCCAGCAGCTTCTTGTTGTACATCAGGACGAACAGGTTGCCCTTCACCGGCAGTCCGAGGACTTTGCCATCGGTAGAGCTCATGTTGGAGCGGACGGCATCCGTCATCGCTGCGGCCAGCGGTTCATTGGTAAGATCGGCACTGTATTCGGCAAAAGTATCGATATCCCCGCCCGCCGTGGTCTGGAACACATCCGGTGTGCTGCCGGCGGCAATTTTGGATTTCAGCACCGTATTGTAGTCTGCCTGCATGATTTCCAGATTGATCGTAACATTCGGCTTAACCTTCTTGTATTCCGCAATATAAGCATTGAAGGCATCCGTGTATTCGGGAGAGGCGGTGAACATATTAATCGTGACGGGCTTAGCAGAATCCGTTGGTGTATTGCCTGAACCAGCTGCTCCACCCGTGTTGTTAGCGGCATTATTGGTGTTATTTCCGCCGCAGCCGGCCAGCAGTCCGCCCACCAGCAGCAGACTCGCAGATAATGCCATGAATCGTTTTAACATGATGTTGCCCCCTTTTTCCTTATGCATCTTGTGGTCTTGCTCATCATTCTAAATAAAAAGAAAAAGGATAAGAAGGTACATAAGTGAACTGATGAGGGTAAAAAAGTGTCCATGTAACCGTTTCACTTTTCTACCCCTGGCAGCTGCAGCCGAAATTCAGAAGGGGAGCAATCATAGTAATTGCGGAACGCCTTGCTGAAATAGTTCTTGTCCTTATACCCCAGCATTTCAGAGATATCCTGAATTTTGAGGGCAGGATCGGTCAGTAGTACTTTGGCTTTGTCCATCCTTACCTTCTGCACATACTCGTGAATGCCGTAGCCGTATTGTCCCTTGAACAGCTTCATCAGATACTCTCTGCTCAGGAAATATTGTTCCGTGAATATCGATATCTTAATATCCTCGAAATAATGGTTATCAATGTATGCCTTGATATTCTCCAGCACGCTGCTGCGGTCTCCGGCCACTGTCCGGCTGATCTCGCCCGCATAACGGTCGAAGATATCGTTAAGCACGCCCGCAAACTGCTCAAAGGAGGAGAAGTCGCTGAGGATGCCCAGAGCTGCCAGGCTGCTGTCCTTCCCGCTGCGGATCTGCGGCGGCATGGCACCCAGCTGGGCAGCAATCTCGCCCAGCAGCAAGAGAAAGCCCTGAAGGGTCCGGTCCGCTTCACCAAGCGTGAAGCCTTCCGTCTCCTGGCATTTGCGGATGAATTCGCTGAGGATGCTGCGGGCATGGTTCACATTCCCGCCCTCCAGCGCGCTGCGAATCTGCGGCATCCGCCCCGTCAGGGAGGGAATATCCTTCGCTACGGGATTCATCACGATGCCCTGCACAATCAGACTGCCCCTCAGGCTGAGCAGGTCAATCGTATCTAGTGATGCTTTGGCCTGCTCATAAGAAGCGGCAATGCTGAGCGAATCACTGCAAGGCTCCCCGATTCCGCCTGCACAGATGATCCCGAACAGCTCCTTCAGGGTAGAGGCTGCTTTTTTCATATGGTGCAGCGACAGGAAGGCCGCATCCGCTTCATAACCGCCCTTCATGGTGAAGATTGCAATGAATTCGCGTTCCCCCTTGGGGCTGGCGAAGCTGAACGACTCGAACTGCCCGTCCGTGTTCTCGTTCATCACATTCGTTACGGCAAAATGCAGCAGATCCCGGTCTCCATGGAATCTTTCCTTACGCACCTTCTCCAGATTCAGCATCCGCAGAAGGCCGACAGCGAAGTGGCTGGCCGCCCCGTCCGCCCCGATCAGCGGGAGAAAAGCCTCATTGGACTGGGTTTTGAAGCTCCGGTCAATGATGGACAGATACATCTTCTCCTTCAGCTTCGGCAGCGACATATTGAGTGTAATATTGCGGCTTATGAACTCGCTCTCCCGCTTCCGCTTGGCCTCCAGCACCCCCACCGCCTTGCGCAGTGCATGGTTAAGATCTGTGCGGTTCACCGGCTTCAGCAGGTAATCCACCACCTTCGAGCGGATGGCCTGGCGCGTATACTCGAAATCATTATAGCCGCTGATCACAATCAGCAGCAGGTCCGGGAATTCCTGCTCGGCAATCTGCAGCAGCTCGGCTCCGCTCAGCTCCGGCATTTTCATATCAACCAGCACCAGATCGAACCGCTCACGGCGCAGCAGCTCAAGTCCCGCCTTACCGTCTGTCGCCTCCCGCACCTCGCTGACACCGAGACCCTCCCAATCCCCCAGGATATGAATCGCTTCGCGCAGCGGCTCCTCATCATCAATAATCAGCACTCTATACATGTTGTCCTACTCCTCCCCGCGGCAGCCGCATATCCATTCGTGTTCCCTGCTCCGTGCTATGAATGACCAGACCCGACTCCTCTCCATACAAAAGCTTCAGCCGGGTATTCAGATTCTTCAGCCCGATACTCTCCATACCGTCCTCTTCGGCCGTGTCCGCTACGCGCTCCTCCCACTGCATCTGAAGGGAGCTGAGCACCTGCTCCAGCCGTTCTCCGCTGATGCCCGGCCCATCGTCCAGCACAGAGATGACGCTGTGTGTGCCGGTGATACGCGCCTCAATGGTGATGGTAACCGTACTTGATACCTTTTCCAGCGCATGCTTGATGCAGTTCTCCACCAGGGTCTGGAGCGACAGCTTGGGAATCCGCAGCTCCATCAGGCTCTCATCCCAGGCGTACACCACCTGCATCCGGTTCCCGAACCGCGCCTTCTGCAGCGCCAGATACCGCTCAATATGCCGCAGCTCCTCCCTTGCCTGCACGACATCCTTGCCGCTAATGCAGTATCGCAGGGTCAGGGCCAGGTTGTCCACCATCTCGACAATATCGTCGTTGTTGTTCTTGAGTGCCTTGGTAGAGATCGCCTGGAGCGCATTGTACAGGAAATGGGGATTAATTTCAGCCTCCAGGGCTTTAAGGACAGCGTTCTTTTCAACGATTTTCATTTTATAGCGTTCATTGATCAGCTCATTCGTCTTCTCGACCATCTTGTTGAAATGACGCGACAGGTAGGCGATCTCATCCTTGCCTGCAACCGCAGCCTGCGCATCGAAGCTCCCGGTACTGAACCGCTGCATCTGGAGCGATAGATTCTTCAGCGGATGGGTAATCCGGTTCGAGGTGAAGCTGACCAGCACCACAGAGACGATCAGGAACAGCAGGCCAATCGCCACACTTAACGTACGCGTCGTTGTAGCTGCTTCATAGATTTGCGTGTAGGGAATCGGCTTAACGAGCTTCCAGCCTTCCTTTTGGCTGATATCATAGATTACCAGGTACTTCTGCCCCTTATCAGACCAGGTTACGCGCCCCTTCTGCTCCGGTGTCAGCAGCTTCGCCAGTCCCGCCTCCTTGCTCTCCCGGTAGAATTCCTTGTCATCCACCTTGAAAGGCTCCCCGTCCGGGCTGATATACATCAGATGCTCTCCGGTGCTGAACGGGATATCCCGCATAATCTCATCGGTCACGGAAGAGTTCAAATATAGCGATAATACCGCCTGCGGCTCGCGTGACACGATGGAGCGGATCAGCCGGTGATAGCCCATGAACACCTTGCTATGGTTGACGGGGTAATCGGCGCTGTTCACGCTGGCCGGCTGCTCCTCCACGAACGACTGATAGGAACGGTTATACGGACTCTTCAGCGCCCGCTTATACCACGGCAGGTCATCAATAGGCGGATGCTCGGAGACCCGGACGGTGATGTTATAGTTCTCCTTGGTGACATAATAATACTTCTGCTCCTTGATTACATAGAGATAGGCAGCCTCCAGATCATTGCGTGAAAAATACAGATTCCGCAGATAATCCTCCACGTACATCCGGGAGCTGTAGTCTTCCGATTCATGCAAAAGCGCATAATTGAACTCATCGTAGGAGATTTGCGGCAGAGACAATTGCTCAATCCCGCTCAGATAACTCTCCAGATTCCGTCCGACCAGGAGCAGGTTGTTGCTAGTACTGGCAATGCTGTTATCGACCGATTCCCGCTGCAGCATGCTATAGGATATGTAGGTGAGTGAACTGACCACCAGGATGATGATAATCGTAAACAACAGAATCAGCTTGTTAGCCAGGCGGCGGGACACCCGCGCCAGTAAAGGCTCGATCAGCTTAACCCACACTTTTCTCATGATGCTCTCCGCTCTCCCCGCTGCCGGTTTTGGGGACTTTTCCGGCCTCCGCAGTCCGTTCACCTTTTTACCCTTAACTGTACTCTTAAATCCATTTTTGACGATACGGGTCTACTCTATAATACACAATATAGACTAACCGGAATGGTTAAGTGTGGCAAGCCAGGCCTACTACTCCCACCCTATAACTCAAGAAGAGGTGCATCCATGTTAAAAACACTCGGCAAAAGATGGCGCGAGAAATTCGAATTCGGAATCTTCACTCTCCCGGTTCTGATCTGTATCGCTGTAGCCTTCTATATTCCGTTCGCCATGACCATCCGCTATTCGATGACCAAGTGGAACGGGATCTCCAAGCACCCCAAGTTCGTCGGGCTGGATAATTTCAAGCAGATCTTCTCTGGCGATACCAACTTCTCGGATGCTGCCTGGTTCACGATTAAATACGCGGTGCTCTACATTATCATAGTCAACGTGCTGGCGATTCTGCTGGCCGTGCTGCTGGACATGAAGCTGAGAAGCACCTCCTGGCTGAGAGCGGCCTTCTTCATCCCTTATATCCTCAGCCTTGTGATTGTCGGCTTCATCTGGAAATTCATCTTCATGCAGGGCTTCAACTCGCTGGGCGAGAGCACCGGCTGGGCGATCTTCGATCTAAGCTGGCTCGGGACACCGGGACTGGCCTTCATCTCCATCCTGGGCGTATCCATCTGGCAGTCGATCGGGTTCTATCTGGTCATCTACATCGCCGGTCTGCAGTCTGTGCCTGAGGATCTCAAGGAAGCCGCTACAGTAGACGGTGCCGGACCGCTGAGACGATTCTTCAGCATTACGCTGCCGCTGCTTGCCCCATCGATCACGATCTCTGTGTTCATGGCGCTCACCAATTCAATCAAGGTATTCGACGTCATCCTGTCGCTGACCGGCGGCGGCCCCGGCGGAACTACGTATAGTATCGCTTATGATATCTACAGGGATACGTTCCAGAACAATCTGTACGGCTACGGCACGGCGAAAGCGCTTATCCTGTTCCTGGCTGTGCTTGTCGTGACGATCATCCAGCTGACCGTCTTCAAACGGAGAGAGGTAGAGGCCTAATGACAACCAAACACAACAAGGCAGGCAAGATCATCCTGGAGGTTATTCTGGTCCTCTTGTCTCTGCTATTCCTGTATCCGCTGTTTCTTACGATTATCAATTCGCTCAAAAGCTTCGGCGAGGTCATGACCGATGTCATCGCCCTCCCGCAGAAGCTGACCTTCAGCAACTACTCCTATGTCTGGGAGTTCATCAACTATCCGCGGCTGTTCCTGAACAACTTCATTATTACCGGTGTCGGCCTGCTCGGTATCGTATTCATCTCCTCCATCGCCGCTTATAAGCTGGCCCGGACCAAGACCAGATGGAGCGGTGTCCTGTACTTCCTGTGCATTATGCCGATGCTGATCCCGTTCCAGTCGATCATGCTGACGGTCCTCCAGACCGCCAAGAACCTCAACCTGTCGGAGAGCACCTGGGGACTGGGTCTCCTATATTGGGGCTTCGGCGCTCCGCTGGCGGTGTTCATCTATCACGGCTTCGTGAAGGGTATCCCAACAGAGATTGACGAGAGTGCGACGATTGACGGCGCTTCCGGCTTCCGCCTGTTCTTCAGCGTGATCTTCCCGTTGCTGAAATCGGTCACCACGACCATCGTCATCATTGATGTCATGTGGATCTGGAATGACTTCCTGCTCCCGCTGCTGATGGTCAACGGTTCACCGGAGACGAAGACGTTAACGCTGGCGGCTTACACCTTCGTGGGCCAGTATACCTCGGACTGGCAGTATGCCATGACCGCTATGGTAATGGCGGTGCTTCCATCGATCGTGGTCTTCATCTTCCTGCAGAAATACATTGTGAAGGGCGTTGTCGCGGGGGCGGTTAAGGGCTGATCCTGTTCTCACAATGCAAAGAGGCGTCCCCATAAGCCGTGTAACGGCTACATGGGACGCCTTTTCTTTTTGTCGCGGGATATACTAATGAGCCTGCAGCCATTCATTCTTGATTTCCGGCGGCAGCTCAAGCCCCAGCTCATTTTTACAAGCCGCTTCAAACTGCTCATACCGTCTATTGATATTCTCTAATGCGCCGCGTCCTCTATACATGCTAATCAGGAGGCGGTTCATTTCCTCCTCCAACGGATACAGCGACAAGTATTGCTCAAGACGTAATTCCGCTGCTGCTCCATTTCCAGCCGTAAGCTCAGCCACCGCCAATTCCCGGACCATTGCTGTATATTGCTTGAAGAAGGCTTCCTCTAACGGGATCTTCCATAAGTAATTCTTGCCCTCCAGCAGCGGCCCCTGATACAGCGAACAGAGCTCTTCGGCTTGCTCTGTGGTCAGTCTGCCCTCACTGTGAACCTGCTGCAGTTGATGATACTGCAGGAGATCATATTGTTTATTTGCCGTATCCAGCCTGTAACCGTCATTAAGCTTCTGTATGCTCATCGGAATTCCGTTCTCTTTCAGGACCTTTTTTAACAGGTACAGGGTATTATGCAGATTGGATAATCCCCGCTCTCCCTTCGCATCCTGCCACAACAAATCAATGAGCTTCCACTTGCTGATATACCGTCCAGGGTGGCAGAGAAGATAAGCGAACAATTCCTCGGTCCGGCGGGTTCGGAAGTGGACCGGGAGTCCCTCCGGATTAAGGACTTCAAATTCACCGAAGCAGCGGACGGAGAAGCTAGACTTGACGGTCTCTGCGGGAATATGGGTTGTCCGGTGCTTGAACAGCCGCCCGGTGACCCGCTGAATCGCTTGCGGCGTGACAGGCTTGAGAATATAATCAAGTGCACTTACTTCGAATGCTTCAAGCGCATAATCCTTATAAGCCGTAGTGAACACTATCTCTGCCTGACCCAGCTGTTCATGGATGTGCACTGCAAGCTGCAGCCCGTTCATCCTCGGCATCTCCACATCAATGAACACGATATCCGGTTGCAGCTCCTGCAGATTCGCCAAGGCCTCTACCGGATTCGTAAAAGCTCCTACAATGCTGTAATTGCTATTTTGGCCAACCAGCACCTTCATTAAATCCAGGATTGGCCGTTCATCCTCAACAATCATCGCCCGAAACATGGAAGACCCCTCCTTCACGCAGAATCATATTTACTCCTACTCCTCAGAAGCCCCTTGCCCGGAGCCGCCGCCGCTGAGCGGCAGATAGATCGTTACCTTCGTACCGCTGTCTGCTTCAGAATGAATGCTTAAGCTGGCTCCCGGAATCATATCCAGACGCTTGCGGATATTCTGAATACCAATGCTTCCTTGCAGCTCTCCTTGACTGTTCAACGTATATAACAGATCAGCAGGAATGCCTACACCGTCATCTTCGACTATAATCCTCATGTATCCGTCACCAGCCTGAATCCTTAAGGCAACCTTGCCTTGCCCCTCCTTCTCGAACAGTCCATGACGGATGGCATTCTCAATAAACGGCTGGATACAGAGGGATGGGATATTCACTGCCTTCAGGGAATCATCCACCTGGCTGCTATAGTCGAACCTCTCCCCGAAGCGGGCTTGTTCAATTTCCACATAGGCTTGAATCAGCTCCAGCTCCCGGTACAACGGAATGACGAGTGTGGAGCGATCCATATCGAGAATAAAGCGCATATATTGGCTGAGCATGGTTAACAGATAAGCTGCCTTGACGCCATCGGTATAACAGAATGAGATGATACTGCTCATCGCATTATACAAGAAATGCGGTTTGATCTGGGCTTGATGGAACGCATGCTCATGCCGGATCGCTTCCTGGATCGACGATTTCATGGCCAGCAGGTTATGAATCCGGGCCATCAGCGTCTCGCTCTCAAAGGGCTTGGTCACAAAATCATTCGCCCCGGCCCGGAAGCCCAGCGCGATATCGGATGGCGCATCCTTGACTGTGGCGAACAGAATCGGCAGATCAAGTATAGAATAACGGCTGCGCAGTGATTGGCATAATTCTATCCCCGATGTACCCGGCATCATGATATCCAGAATGACAAGATCCACTTGCTGATATTCCTGCAGTTTGGTCAATGCCTCCTTGGCGGAGAAGGCTACCAGCACATTATAATCATGACGACGGAGAATATTCAGCAGTGTATGGATGTTGGAGGCCTCATCGTCTACAATCAGAATGGTCTGCCCTTCCCGCTCCAGTACATCAAGCACCGTATAATCAACATCGGCATGCAGCGCGTAAGGTTCGGATAAGGCAGCCTGCTGATATTCTGGAATAGGGTCCACTACGGGCAGCGTAAATACCATGCGGGTCCCCTTGCCCTTCTCCGACCAATCCACCCGAATCACCCCGCCCATACGCTCCACCAGCTTCCTGCTGATATACAGCCCTACTCCCATTCCGGTATATCCGTCCTGCGGCAGCAGCCTGTCCACCTGCTCGAAATATTCAAAGATCGCCGCATGGTTCTCTTCCGATATCCCCGTTCCGGTGTCCTCCACTTCAATGAAGACCTCACTCCCGGCTACTCTTGCTGTAATCTGAATCGATCCTTGACTGGTATGCTTAATCGCGTTATGAACCAGGTTATACATCACCTGCCGCAGTCTGCTCTCATCCGCGAGTACCCATGTATCGGCTTCCACTTGATTGAGCAGCTGCACCTCTTTGCCCGCCAGCTCGAACCGGAGAATATCATATACAATTTGGACAGCCACTCTTAGATCAACAGCGGTCTGGTGCAATCGCAGCTCTCCGTGCCTCAACCGGCTGACATCGATCAGATCCTGGATCAGCATCGACAGCTTCGTGGACGTATCCTTAATCAGCCACAGATTCTGCTTCTGGCCTGCATGCAGATTCTCTTCCTGATTCTCCAGTAAAAAAGAGGTCATATTCATTATTCCGTGGAGCGGTGTCTTAATCTCATGAGAGGTGTTCATCAGGAATTCATCCTTAAGCTGGTTCGCTGTCCATAGCTTACGGGATAGAACCTCTGTTTTGGCATACGCATTCGAGAACCTTACAGCCAGCAGGATATTAATGAGCACAATAAATGCAATAACTCCGCATCTTCCTGTAAAATTACTCTGCACAATATTCTCGGAATAGAGGCCGTCATTCATCAGATAGATCATCAGCGCAATGGCTCCGCCAATGAACAGCATCAGCTCTGCACGGTCTGCCACCTGACTCTGCCTGCGGATATACAAATAGACCATTCTCGCTACAATGCCGAGCATAACGATCCAGAGATAGAGTATAAAGAAATATTTCACACGAATATGCACCGCGTACGGCAAAAGCACAACCATAACAAGATAGGCCATAAACGGGGTAAGAATCAGCTTCAGCCTGCGCAGCGACATCAGGTGCGACTCTACGGTACAAAAGAACACAATAATCAGTATCGCGCTAAGAAAGTGGCTGACATCCAGCAGCTTATACGAAAAATCAAAGGGGACAGACGGCAGGAGACGCTGAAACATCTTTTCCCCATACAAGGAGTTCTGCAAGGCCAGAAACAATAAGAAAAATCCGCTAAACAAATACTCCTTCTCTTGGCGGCCAACAAAATAGAAGCTGAGATGATAGGCACCGAACATGGCCAGGATCAAAATGATTCCGATATCCGAACCGATCTGTATCATATTGCGCCGGGTGATGTCCTCTTGTGCTCCAAGCGTGAGGGAGTTCACAATTCCTCCGGTGACAAAATTATAGTTAGAGACTTGGATCACAATCTCGAGCCTGCGGGCATCCGGATGAAAAAATACTGAATACGGTGTGTTTCCGGGTTGAAACGCGCCTTTGTCTGTGGAAGGAAGCCCGCTGGCCCCCTCCTCCTGTCCACCAATAAACAGACGGTGGGCCATGCGGATGCTTCTTATTTTCAAGCCGAGTATTTCATCGGTATCCTTCAATAATACCTGCAGACGGTAGGTGCCTGAACCCCTGCTGCTCATCCCGCCAGCGGGATTCTTGCCGCGCCAGGTGCCGGGAACCTCCAAATAGGCTGGCGGAGAATCATACCGGCCTTGCCGGAAATCCTCAGGGCCCAGCAGCTCATCCTGGTAAAACTCCCACTCACCATCCAAATTCACGACTCCCTGCTGCTCAAGATTCCATGAGGACAGATCCAGTACTCCCTTCTCCACGCTTACCTCATTTTGAGGAGGCCGGGTCAGTGAGAAGATCATGAAGATCAAAGAAAAGATAATACAGAAGAATATGCCGATTCCCGCAAGTCTGCGGATATTTACCTTTCTCACAAACAGCCTCCAGTTCAAATCATCGATGTTCTCATTCTAACTTAATGCACTTATAAAAATCTCACAAAATACTCAAATAGAAAAAAGCACCATCCAGCGGAGCTTCCTGGACAGTGCTTCCTTCTTGCATTATCTTGTTAGTCTGATCCGGTACACCTTCGTAGCGGTCACACTATGGAACACGGCAACGGCTTCGCCCTCAAATACCTTCTCTACAGCCATGGCAGCATCGTCGGCCAGCTTAACAGCACCTGTCCGGCGAGGTGTCGTTTCCAGAACGATCTCGCCCCGGCGCAGCACATCGCGGAACCGGGACAGGCCGATTTCCCACGGCAAGCCGTTATAGAAATGGTCGTGGAACAGCTGTCCTGCCGCGAAGGCATAGCCCACATTCCCGGTATAGTCAATGCTCAGCAGCACTTCTTCCGAGCTCTCGAGGACATCCTCAGGTAACTGGAGGACAACCTTGTGGTCCTGAATCCGGCGCATCGTAACCGCAACTTCCTTCTGCGGAACCTGTACCTCATAAGCCTGGAACCAGTCCTCTTTACGTCCGCTGACCGTTGCATCAGCCTGTGCCGTATTCCACTGCGTTGCCGTCTCTGCTCCGCCTGTGTATTCACGGAAGGTGAATGCATGATGTCCCTGGCTGATGAATTCAATTCCGCCTGCGGTCTGAACCGGAGGAACCGGTGAGAAGATGATCCGGCTGCGGCCGTCCTCCTCAAGCTCCCACAGAGCCGCAGCTTCACGAGCGCTCATGGCATAGATACGGACTTCTCTGGCTCCGTCCCGCCGGATCACAATCATGGAAGATTGGCCGTGCGGAATCAGTATATTGTAGCCGCTATTCTCTGCTACGTCCCCGGTCTCCGCGCTCACCTCCAGAATACCGGCATCCGCGTCAATCTGGAACTCAGCGTCGATGCCCTCCGGCATAGAGAAGAAGTAGGTGGCTGCTTCCTCCGTTTCAATAGCCGTAACAGGCTGGGCCGTGGCAGCCTTAAGATTAAGACCATCCAACGCGAAGTTGAACGGCAGCAGGAAGGAAGCCTTGGGCTGAACCGTCAGCTTGCTCCGCTGCGGGAAGCTTAGCGTCTCCTCTCCCAGTTCTACCGCAAACACAACCTCCTCGTGCGTATCCATCTCCACATGGTCCTGATAATTATTGACGAACAGGAAGCCGGACTTGCCGTCCGTGCGGACTGCATAACGCAGCGTATGCGCATCCTCCGGCGTAACTGCTTCTGCCCCTTCAGGAAGCACAGTTGCCATCGGTGCAAGCCGGTCAGCGAACCGGCGCAGGAAATAATGAAGCGGACGAAGCAGGTGATTCGACTCACGGATCTGGCCAAATTCACCAATTGGCGCCTGGAAGTCATAGGTCAGCTTCGGCGTAGTGCTCTCATTCAGGTATCCCGTTCTTCCCACCGGATTGGTTCCGCCATGGAACATATAATACCCGATGAAGTTGCAGCCTCCGGCAAGCTTCATTAAGGTCATGGCGATGACACTTTCCGGCTCCACCTGGAACCGGGACAGATACCAGGTCTGCATCCCGCCGCCCATCTCACAGCAAGCGAACGGGTATTTCGTCCGCGCATACGGCGGATTGAATTCGCCGCCCGGCGCCTTGTCATCATGGAAATTCACGAATACGTATTCCGGTGTCGGCTTCTGAACCTGATTCGGGTCACTGATGCTCCACGGAGTATAGGCATACCCTCCGTAGAGCGGAAGCACCTCATCCTCCAGGAACGGCGCCTCGCCCCAGCCGGTGCTGGTATAGATCGGAGCGATCAGACCGGAATCCACTGCATACTGCTTAAGCAGACGCATATGCTCAGATCCCGCTTCACCGCTCGCTCCGCCGCTGAGATATTCGTCACCCTGCTTGGCGGTCTCTTCCCAGAGAGCGGCCGCAGCATTCAGCTCATTCTCCAGCTGAATCCCGATCACCGGTCCGCCATCCTTGAACATCAGCCCATCGGCCTGATTGCCGATCTCCTTGAACAGGCGGTTCACATACTTCAGGTAGCCCTCGTCATTGGAGCGTACATCGAATTCCCGGCCGAACAGCCAGTCCGGCAGTCCGCCGTTGCGGACCTCGCCATGACAGAACGGACCGACACGCAGGATGACGTATAGGCCATTATCCCGGCACAGCTCCACGAATCTCCGGAGATTGCGGTTGCCTGCCCATTCGAACGCTCCTTCCACCTCTTCATGATGATTCCAGAAGATATAGGTCGCCACCACATTGATGCCGGACAGCTTCATCTTGGCAATTTCGCTCTCCCAGTCCGCTTCGGGATACCGTGAATAATGGAATTCACCGCAGATGGCGAAATAAGGCTTGCCGCTGCGCTCCATATAATAATTCGTGAAGCGGATCTCATCCCCTTGGGGATTGCTCCCGCCCAGCCGCAGTGTGGACGGGTAGATCTCTTTGGCGGCCCTTAGGGCCTGAATCGTATATTTCATTGAAATTGCTCCTTTGCCATAATGTATGATCCGTATATAACCTATACTTATAATTTCACAAAAACTGCCCCAAAGCTATTGCTTTGGAGCAGCCCGTAAGCTTATTCTGTTATTTCTGCGCTGCAAGGAATGCATCGATTTGTTTCTGCATTTCAGTCTGCACCTTATCCAGACCAGCTGATTTCAGCTGCTTGATCAGGTCTGCCTGGCCTTTCGCCAGATCTTCGATCAAGCCATACTCCAGCGGAATCGCATAACGCAGCATCACGTTGCCGATGTTAGCCACTTCGTTCTTCACTGGCGTAGTGTCGAAGACGAAGGTTTCCAGCGGGAAGTGATAGATGCTGGACTGCCAAGTGTTGAACATATCGTCCGCTTCCTTAGGATACGCTGCATCCTGACGGTTCAGCGGAGAATTCCAGCCCCAGTTCGAGAAGCCAGTGTAGTTAGCGGCAGCAGGACCGGCGGTGAACTTCTTGTCGCCTTCCGGATTGTAGTTGCTTCCGGCGATACCGTACATAGTCAAATCGTGAATTTCCTTGTCATTCTGCAGTAAATCCAGCAGCATCAGTGCGCGCTCAGGATTCTTGGAGGTTGCATGCACGGACATCCCGTTCTGCGTTGAGATCGCAGCAATTTTCTTTTTGTCCGGGGTAAGGTCAGCAATACCCAGCTCCACATCCGGTTTGTCACGGCGCATTTCAGCCAGGTTAGCAGCTACAGTACCCAGATTGTGCGCATAAGAGGATACTTTGCCTGCTTTCACATCCTGCCATACATCGTTTTTGTTGCTGACTACGTTCTTGGACCACGCGCCATTATCGGCCAGGTCTTTGTAATATTGAAGCAGGGAAGTGAATTCCGGTGTGTCATAGATATTGAAGACTTTACCGGAAGCATCGTCCAGCTTGTAGGCTAGCGGCAGCAGGCTGGCATCTACCAGGTTGAAGTTGTTGTTCTGCTCCAGCAGCGTCTGATCCAGCTCATGGAATTTCCAGCCGTCCGCCGGCTTAGCTCCATAAGCAGTAATGCCCTTTTCGTCCTTGGCAATCGCCTTCAGGTAAGTCGCGTACGATTCAGGACTGTTGATTTCCGGCAGGTTATGCTTTTTGCGCAGATCCTCACGGTACAGCACCACTTTGTCGGTTACTTCAACATTGTTGTTAGGAACCATATAGAGCTTGCCGTCCACCTTGGCTTGCTGCCAGTTCACTTTCGGCATCGCTTCCCAGGTCTGTGGCATGTATTTGGTCAGCATATCATCCGTTAGCTCCAGGAATCCGCCTTTCAGCGCCTGATCGTTATAGAAGGCCCAGTTCGCTGTATATACGAGATCGAAGTCTTCATTCGCTGCGAATTTCAGCGGGTATTTCTGGGTCCAGTCAGACCAGTCGAGGAATTCGGTTTCTACGGTAGCATTGATTTTTTCCTTGAGCTTGGTGTTCAGCTCTCCGAAGACCTTGTCATAATCCCCGGGCTGTGGCCCGAGCAGAATCATTTTGAGCTTCACTTCTTTGGAGGTGTCCACAGCGCCGGAATTCGTTCCCTCGGATGCTGCCGGAGCCTTCGTAGCCTCCGCTCCTGTATTACCATTATTATTGCCGCCGCAGGCACTGAGGACTGTTCCAAGCGCCATCATCGTTGCAAGCGTAACTGTCAGTTTCTTTTTCTTGTTCATCATGACCTGTATTTCCCCCTTAAATAATAGTTGCTTTAAGTCTTATATTGATAACCAGGTTGCCCTGTAATCATCCTTTGACTGCGCCAATCGTAAGTCCTGTTACAAAATACTTCTGGATGAACGGATACGCCAGCAGGATCGGTCCTGTAGCCACAATCGTCATGGCCATCTTCAGACTTTCGGTTGGCAGGTCTGTGTTGACCACCGCACCGGAAGCCATCATCGCCTTACGCATTCCATCCATATTGCCTAACATTTTGTAGAGATAATACTGCAGCGGCATCAGCTCCGACTTGGAGATGAAGAGCAATGCGTTATACCAGTCATTCCAGTAGGCCAAGGCAATGAAGAGGCCAATGGTCGCCAGCGCCGGCTTGGACAACGGCACGATCAGCTGCATGAAGATCCGGAAATCGCCGGCTCCGTCAATTTTGGCGGATTCAGTAATCGCATCCGGGATGCTGCTCATGAAGGACTTCATGACAATAATATAGAAGACGTTCATCATCATCGGCAGAATCAGTACCAGAAGCGTATCCTTCAGATGCAGATAGTTGATGATCATCAGATACCATGGAACCAGACCGCCGCTGAACAATGTAGTGAAGAAGAAGAAGAAAGAGAAGCGGCTGCGCCATTTGAAATCTCTCCGGGACAGCACGTAGGCTGTCATTGACGTCAGGAACAATCCGACAATAGTACCGATAGCTGTAACGGAGATCGTCACGCCATACGCTCTGAGCATCTCAGCCGGATACTTGAACAGCAGGCTGTACGCCTCTGTCGAGAAGGCGGTCGGGAAGATCTGGAACCCTTTCTCGATAATCGCGCTCTCTTCACTCAGAGAGGAAGAGATGACCAGAATGAATGGGAAGATACAGAATATGGCCAGTACCGTTAGGGTTACGTATCCGATGATGGATAGCACCATCTTGTCCCGGTTAGCAGGCTTTCTGCGTACTTCCGGTGATTGAATATTTGCAGTGGTTGAACTCATTGGGCATTACCTCCTTGTCCTAGAATAGAGCGCGATCCTTATCGTATCGGCGTACTGCATAGTTGGCCAGCATGATGGTTGCGAAGCCGAGCAGGGATTGGTAGAAGCCGGCTGCCGCAGACATCCCGATTTCATTGGATGTGGTCAGCGAGCGGAAGACGAAGGTGTCGATTACGTCTGTGGATGAGAACAGCAGGCCGTTGTTGCCGACCATATTGTAGAACATCCCGAAGTCTCCGCGGAAGATATTACCGATCGCCAGCAGCACCAGAATGATGACAGTCGGCATCAGGTTCGGAATCGTAATTTTCATAATCCGCTGGAAAATATTCGCGCCGTCAATTTCGGCGGCTTCGTACATCTCGGTGTCTATGCTGGTGATGGCGGCCAGATACATGATCGTTCCGTAGCCCAGTGTCTTCCAGGCGGAGACAATGACCAGGATAAACGGCCAGTAGGCTGCCGTATTATAGATATCCACCGGCTGCATACCGAGTCCCTTCAGCAATACATTAACGGTACCTACATCGAAGTTGAACAGGTTGTACGCAATGGCTCCAACTACAACCCAGGAGATGAAATAAGGCAGGAACAATACCGTTTGGGTCAGCTTGCGGAACCATTTGCCCGCTACCTCGAACAGCAGGATCGCTGCGAAGATCTGAAGCCCGTTGTTCACAACGATGAATGCGATGTTATATAACGCTGTATTTCGGGTTACGCGCCAGGCGTCACCGGAATCAATGAAGAATTTGAAGTTATCCAGTCCGTTCCACGGACTGCCGAATACCCCGCCAGTATAATCAAATTGCTTGAATGCCAGCACTATGCCCGACATGGGCAGATAAGCAAATAGCAGAAAGAACAATACTGCCGGTGTCAGCATAAGAAGCAAGGATCTGTATTTCTTGACGTCATCCCAGAATCCGTGTTGTTTCTGTTTCATCTTGAATCCCCTTTCCCATTCCCATTTCTCTATAGCCTTATTATAAATAAGCGTCCTTCCGGTGTGGATTAGGGCTATCAACTAAAAGTAATACTTTTTCAACGATCCGTTTAAATATATACTTTCCAAAAAAACAAAAAACGTTGCCTCTGATTTGGAAATCAGGACTGGCAACGTTTGGTAATCATCAGCTTAGATTTTCTGCTTCTTGCGGTATTCCCCCGGCGTCATGCCGGTGATCTGCTTGAACTGCCGGTTGAAATAGATAATATTCTTATAACCCATCCGTTCGGCTATCTCATAGATCTTAAGCGTCGGATCACTGAGCAGCTCGAACACTCTGCCTGTCTTGCGTTCGTTAACATACTCGCTGAAGGGAACCCCATACTCTTCCTTGAACAGGAAGCCCAGATAATTCGGGGTGAAGTCGAAGTGGGCGGCTACCTCCTTCAGCGTGATCTTCTTCTCCAGATTCTCCTCCACATAATTCATAATCTCGTCGATCAGCTTGCGCTTCTGCCGCTGCCGCTTCACATACAGCAGCTCCGACAGCTCGAAGAATCTCCGTCTCATCCACGACAGGATATCGTGAATCGTCTCGAACTGGAACAGGATGTCCGGCTGATGAGACTCCCACTGGAGCAGCTCATACAGATTCTCATTCTGCTGCTGCAGGTCCGCATGCAGCTTGGAGGTGATCCGGATAATCAGCTCATAGACATCCTTCTTGCCCGCATTCGTGAACAGCTCCAGCAGATGATCGTCAATCGCCACCAGATCGTACTGGATGATAGCCTCCAGCAGCTGCACAACAGTCTGTTCAATCCTTGCCCCCGGCGTCCCGCGCGGGGAGGACTCCAGATTATCGCGGATCAGCCGGTTCTTGCCCAGCAGCCACTTCGCACTGAGTGCAGCCGTTGCCTGCTGATAGGATTCATGCAGCCCCGCCTCATCCTGAGCGTAACGCCCGACCCCGATGGTTAAGGTGCAGGGTGAGCTCCCGGCCATCTGCTTAATCAGCTCGTCCAGCAGACTGAGGAAGCTGTCCTGCGGAAGGCTGCACAGAATGACGAACCGGTGATGATGTACAGGAATCAGCGTTCCCAGCTGGGTGCTCTCTACGAACGCTCTGATCAGTCCGGCCATCTGCCGCGTCTTGACCCGCGCATCCTCCTCGGACAGGTCGCGCATTTTCCATTCCAGATCATCAATCTCAATAATTGCTGCAGCCGCCCCCTTCATGAGCAGCGGATTCAGGGCACTGCGCAGATGCTGCTCCGCCGGCTCAGGCGATGCATCCTCGAACCAGCGCAGAATCAGCTCCTTGTTCACCAGGGACAGCGCCTCGGTAAATGAACGGTTCTTCTCCCGTTCCTGCTCCAGAGCGGCAGACAGGGATTCGAGCATGTCGTAGAGATCCTTGTCTTCCACAGGCTTCAATAAATAACCGGAGGCATTGATCTCAATCGCTTCCTTGGCATAGCTGAAATCCTCATGGCCGCTGATGAAGACAATTTTGACCTTTGGATGGATCACCTTCGCCCGGCGCGCGAATTCTGTCCCCGTCATAATGGGCATCCGTATATCGGACAGGATGATATCCACCCGCTCCTGCTCCATAATCTTAAGCGCATTGAAGCCGCTGTTCGCCGTTCCTACCACTGCAAGATCCAGCGGGCTGGCCAGTACTCTGCGCCGCAGCCATTCCAGATCAATCGCTTCATCGTCAACCAGCAATACATTGATACTCATCGCAATCTTGTCCTCCTGTATGTGTAACTGACCCTAAGTCTTACAGCTCCTCATCACCCTGAAGCCCGGCAGGGAGCAGCAGCCGCACGGTTGTCCCGCCTCCGTAGAAGCTGGCAATGCTCACCCCGTAAGCATCGCCGTATCTGAGCTTGATCCGCTCATCCACATTTTTCACACCGTAACCGCCTGACTGGCTCGGCCCCTGCATCATACGCTTAACCACTTCAGGACGCATGCCAATCCCGTTATCGATTACCTTGAGCTCAATATTGTCCCCCACCCGCTTGCCGGTCAGCCGGATGGCGATGGTCTCACCGAACCAGGCGTGCTTGAATATATTCTCGACAAAAGGCTGAAGCAGCAGCTTAATCACCTGCATGTGCAGAATCTCCTCGTCCACATCCACGTGCAGCGTGAAGGCATCCGCATATTTGACCCGCTGGATCTCCAAGTAAGTAGCCACCTGGTCCAGCTCCTTCTCCAGTTCAATATAGACATTGCCTTGATTGAGCGTCAGCCGGTAGAACCGGGACAGCCCCTGGACCATCTCCGTGACCTTGCCGATCTCACCCAGATTGGCCAAGCTGCTGATGGTAGAGAGTGTATTATATAGAAAATGCGGATTGATCTGTGCCTGCAGGGCTTCCAGCTCCGCCTGCTTCTTCTGAATTCCCTGCACATACACGCTGTTGATCAGCCCCTGGATGTTGGAGGCCATATCATTGAAGGAATCTGCGATCTGTACGAATTCATCATTGCCGGAGAAGCGGATGCGCTTCTGGAAGTTCCCGTCCTGGAAGGAGCGCACCAGGCCTACGATCCGGCTCATTTTACGTCCCGATATCCGTGCCACCACATACCCGATCAGGGTCATAACCAGGAAGCTCAGACTGCAGACTGCGATAATCACACGGCGCAGGCGTCCGGCATCCTGAGTGAGATATTTATGCGGAACCATCGCTTCAATCATGAAGTTACTGCCCGGAATCTGCTCCTGCAGCCTGAGGAAGCTTCCCTCCCCGCTGCTATTATTGGCGGGACCCCGCTGGAACAGAACGTCCCCGGTGGTCTCTTCCACCAGCCGCAGCGTAATTCCTTCCTCCAGCGGGAAGGTGTCGAAGCCGCCGAACAGGTCCTCCAGCGATACCGTAATCCGCACATAACCGATCAGCGACTTGTAATCACTGAAGTTGACGAGTCTGCGTACATGCGAGAGGTTGCCCAGCTTCTGGTCCGTATCAATCTGCAGCCACAAATTATCACGCTTGGAATCCTTCAGCGAGCGATACCATGGACTGCCTGTAATATCATCCAGAGGCAGAATATAGTAATCGCTGGTAATGATCGGCTCATCCAGATTATCCCCGGACACAATGTTCAGATCTGGGTTCGGGGTGTAGAGCATGAAGCGGATCTTGTTCCCGAACAGCTGCAGCGGCGCGGTAATCTGGGGGATAATCTCGTCAAGCATCGTCAGATAGATCTCAAACGGCGTCCCCTTCAGCTCAAGCGCACGCTGGAACGGCTGGCTGCCGAACAGGTTGTCCGACATCCGCTGTATTTCATCCATCTGATAGCGGATATTGTTCCTCGACTGCTCCATACCTGTGCGGATGTTGGACTCGGCCATCTCTGTCCTGGAATCCGTCAGCATGGAATAGGAGATATAGCCGATGAACACATCCGTGAGGAGAACCAGCAGCAGATAAGGAATCATCATTTTATAGGTGAAAGGCATGTACTTCTTAAGCTTGGGCATCATTCACTGGACATCCTCTGCATGGAATTCGTTACAGCTATTCTATTCCGAAACGGACCGCAGCACCACTTCTGCGTTATCCCCCTTGGTAGAACTAATATTCATATTGTAGAGCAGATTCACTCCGCGCTGTTAGCACAATGCTAAGAATGAATAGCACAAAATGAAGAATACCGGGAAAACGCAAAACAGCCCAGGGAGGATTAGGAAGCGGCTCCCCGGGCTATAAGAGATGGATCATACAGATTCATGGATAAGAACTGTTACGCCGGCTTATTTCACAGCTTCTCACCGACTGCCCCGTTCGCTGCAATCTTCGCATTGAAGGAGAGCTGGTTCAGCTTCTTGATGGTTTCTTTATTGTAGGCATCCCCCATGAAATTCGGCTGGCCGCCAATGATTTTGACCGGTGTAATGCTGCTGGTTACCCCTGACGGGTTAATGGTGAAGTTAACCAGCATGGAATGCAAGGTCTTGTCTCCGCCCCGTGTAGAACGGTTGAACACAAAGTTGCCCAGTGAATAATAGATCGGCTTATGCTTGTAATATTCAATACCCATGAGACAATGACTGTGCGCGCCAAGGATGATATCTGCCCCGCTGTCGATCATCTGCTTGGCCAGCTTCCGCGCATACGCTTCCGGGTAATCCTTGAATTCCTGATTCCAGTGAATATAGACAACCGTATAGTCATTATCCTTGGCAGACTTCTTAATCGCACTTAGCAGCGGCTCTGCCGTATAGGCTGAGGCTGCTCCCGGGCTGTTCTTGCCTGCATACCAGGAAGGGTCAGACAGCACACGGCTTGTACCCAGAACGGCGATCCGCTTGCCCTTGACGGTCTTGACATACGGTTTGAAGGCTTCATCCATATTAGCACCCGCACCGGTGTGTCCAATATTGTTCTTATCCAGATGAATCAGCGTGTCCAGCATCGCGATCCGGCCGTAATCCAGAATATGATTATTGGCTACGCTCACGCCGTCGATCCCCGCTTTGCTTAATCCCGCAAGTGCAGCCGGCTTGGAACGGAAGGCGAACGTCTTGCTGGCCGCAGCCCCGCGCACGGAGACTGGAGTCTCCAGATTGGCAAAAGCAAGATCGGCCTTCTGCAGCACAGTTGCTACCTTGGCGAACGGGAAATCCATGCCATACTTGGCAATCTGGTCGCCGACAAAGCCGTCCAGCAGAATATCCCCGGCAAACGTAAGGCGGATCTCCTCCTGCGGAGCAGTCCCTTGGGCGCTTATCCCCGCAGCGGGGACCAGCAGAAGCAGAATCATGAATATAACAGCATATCTGCGCAACGTTCTCTAGCTCCTTTTTCTAATGTAATATAATAATGACTGTGACTAGGAAATATAGAACACAACGCAGGATGCACTCGCGCTTGCCTGCTGGTAGAACTCCCGGATGGCCTTGAAATACGTATAGATATAATCAAAGAATTCTTCCGCCTCATCATCCTCCATAAGGGGGTAGATTCCTTCCTCCATCATCTGCCGGAAAGGGTAGTGTTCCCTCAGCCAGGCTTCTTCTATTCCCTCCAGAGCTGAAGCAATTCAGCATGTACAGCCAGGTAATTGCCGATCATCCCCATGAGATTGTCTCCTTCTTTCTTCTGCCCTTGAAGCTATTCTACTACAATGGAAGGAAACAACCAAATGATGGGTGAATTTTGCTAGATTTGCGCTTTTTTAAGCACTGCCCGGAAGCAGCTCAGGCCGCCCCACTGGTCTGTACGCACGGCATCTGCCGGAAGATTGAAATCCGTCTCGCCCCAATACTGAAATCCGGCCTGGAGCAGAATCTCATTCATCCGCGGCAGGTTGACGGTCGGATGATCAAAGGTCAGCACCAGCAGTCCTTCTCCATTAAGCGTTCTATGAAACTCACGGACGGCCAGGACCGCTTCCTGCACAGACAGATGCTCCAGCACCGAGATACAAAAAACCGTATCAAAGCTCTCATCCTCATAAGGCAGTGAGGTCAGATCAGCCTGGGCTAAGTGCAGCCTGTTCACAGGTCCGGCCTCCACCTGACGGGCTGCAGCTGCTCCGACATCCTCGGTGATATTCTGCATAATCGCTTCATGCGACAGAATCCGGGCATCCTTATCACAGGCATAGACCTCAGCGCTATGCTCGGCAAGATAGAATTTGAGCGGATGAGAGATCCCGCAGGCGGCATCCAGCACCACATCATGCGGTGATATGAAATGGGTACACCATTCATATTCATAAGGACGGCTCCACCAGGCTTCCGGCAAATCATAAATCAGCTTGTCACGGCGTGCATCGGTATTCACAAAAAAACGGGAGACGTAAGGATGTGTCGGCATGACCAGGACTCCTTTACTCGTGGGGATTTCGGTAGTCAGAGTATATTCACGAATCCGGGTTTCATGCTATACCTGGGTTATAACCTGACACTGCTTATACACAAACAGGCACCATCCTCTATGGACAGCACCTGTTCCGGTATGAAGAAATATTCTGATAGATACTATTAGTTCTCTTTACACGTAATAGGTCAAAAGCTTCGCATCAACGCCATGCCTTGCAATCAATCCGTCCAGCATTTTGGACCAATCCTGGTCAACTGTGCACAATTCAGGATGGGCCTCGAACCAGGCTACCGACCGTTTCACCCCTTCAGCGAACGGCACAGTAGCGGCGAAGTCAGGAACGAGACGTTTGATCTTGCTGTTGTCGAACACACTGCTGACCGCCTGATCCCCGATCAGCCCGTCCGCTGTTCCCGGCGGGGTATTCGCAGCGATGAAATCCGTAGACATGTGTACAACCTTCGGCTCACGGCCGGCCGACTCCCCGATGGCCGCATAGATCTGATTCCAGTTCAGCACCTCATCCGAGGTAATATGAACCGCTTCTCCAATCGCCTCCTGAAGTCCCAGCAATCCAACGAAGCCTTTGGCAAAATCCGTATTATGCGTCAATGTCCATAGAGAGGTACCATCGCCATGGATGACGAGCGGCTGGCCCTTGCGGATGCGTTCCACCAGAGACCATGGATGGCTCCAGCTGGTCAGCGCCGCCGGAATAGCTGTATCTCCGTACGTATGGGATGGACGGACAATGGTCACCGGGAAGCCGCTGCTCTGATACGCTTCCAGAAGCAGCTGCTCGGAGGCAATCTTATCCCGGGAATACTGCCAATAAGGGTTCACCAGCGGAGTCTCTTCGGTAATCAGATAATTACGCTGGGGCTTCTGGTAAGCGGAAGCCGAGCTGATATAGATATACTGCTGCGTCTTGCCTGTGAACAGATCAATATCTGTCTGCACATGCTCCGGCGTAAAGGCAATCCAGTCCACAACAACATCGAAGTCATGCCCCTTCAGCGCCTCGGCTGCCTTCTCTTTGTCACGGATATCGCCCTGAATCACCTGAGCGCCCTGAGGCACGAAGCCGCTGCGCTCTCCACGGTTGAACAGATACAGTTCTATTCCCCGTTCCACTGCCAGCCGGGAAACCGCCTGACTGATAAGTCCCGTACCTCCGATAAATAGAACCTTCATCTGTATCCTCCCTCTCTCTTAACCGATAATCTCTTCAATTCGGGCCAGTATATCCTCATTCAGCTCAATACCGGAAGCCTTTACATTCTCCTCCACCTGCTCAGGGCGGCTCGCGCCGACCAGGGCACTTGCTACATTAGGCTGGCGCAGAATCCAGGCCAGCGCCAGATTGCCTACAGAGATATCCAGTTCAGCAGCAACCTTGCCCAGTTCCTGAACCTTCGCAAGCTTCTCTTCCGTAATTCCTTTGCGCATCCAGTCGAGCCGGGCTGCCCGGCTGTCTGCCGGAATCTCGGAGACCGAGCTGTATTTGCCGGTCAGCAGGCCTTGTGCGAGCGGAGAGAACACGACTTGTCCGATTCCCTTGCGCTGGCCAAGCGGGATAATCTCCTTCTCGATATAACGTTCAAACATATTATAGACCGGCTGATTGACCACGATATGATCCAGCAGATACCGGTCGGCAACCGCAAGGGCTTCGGTCATCTGTGCCGCTGTCCATTCACTGACCCCCACATAGAGCACCTTGCCCTGGCGGACCAGATCATCCAGCGCCCGCAGCGTCTCCTCGATCGGGGTCTCCGGATCATACCGGTGACAATAGAGCAGATCCACGTATTCAGCGCCCAGCCGCTTCAGGCTGGCATGGCATTGCTCGGTAATATGCTTCCGGGACAGGCCGCGGTCATTGGGACCGTCGCCCATGACCCCGAACACCTTGGTCGCCAGCACGTAGGATTCGCGCGGATAGCTGCTTAGGGTAGCTCCAAGCACCTGTTCCGCCGCCCCCTTCTCATAGACATTCGCGGTATCAAAAAAATTAATGCCCAGGGAGTAAGCGGTTTCAATGGCCTTAACGGCATTGTCCTGCTCCACATATCCTCCGTAGGTCAACCAGCTTCCCAGGCTAATCTCACTGACCTTAAGTCCGGTCCCACCTAATCTGCGGTATTTCATTAATCCTCTGCTCCTCTCTGAATCCGGCAGTTCCCGCCAACCGGTTGCTATATGCACCTACTCATTCTAGAACAATTTGGTAGAAATAGAAAGCGGAGCGGACGGCGGGACCATCTGGTTACGCTCCATGAGTGCCCACAATTGCCCGGATAGCTCTGTTGCTGAATAAGGCGTTGCACGCGTAACCAGCTGTTCGATCATGCCGGTCATTGCCACAGCCAGAAATTGCACCAGGATTCCCTTGTCCATCATCTTGTTAATGCCGCTCATATCCATCTGTTTGTCGAATCCCCGTATCAGTACCGCCTGCAGACGATTTCGGAACGCGGGGACCCCTTGGTTAGCCAGCGCCGCTGCATAGAACGAAGCATGCTCATCGAGGTAACGGAATGTATAGTGCAGAGCCGCCTCAGTGGGAAACAGCGCCTGCTCGCCGCACGGCAGACAGCTGTCAATCAGCTTGACAAAATGTGTCCTGATGCACTGGTCCAGCAGATCGTATTTGTCGGTATAATGCGAATAAACGGTGCCCCGGCTTACATTGGCCCGCTCGGCTATTTCGTTTATCGTAATTTGTTCGAAGTTCTTCTCTGCAATCAGCTGGATAAAGGCTTCAATAATAGCCTCCTGCGATTTACGTATCCTTCTATCCATAAATAACCCCTTCTTCGCCCCGTTCGAATTGATTTGAACACTTCTACAGATTCTGTACAATACTGAACACATTCCGAAATTCTAGCAATTGATGCAGCTATACCACACTGGTAGGATCATTATAGTGAACGTCTACCCGTAAATCAACAGAGGTTCAAAATACACGGATCGGAGGATTTAGCTATGCATGCAATTGCTATTCAGCATTATGGTAATCCCGAAGTATTCACAGAAGAGGTACTCCCTACTCCCGCTATCACCGAGACTCAGGTGCTCATTGAAATGTACGCCACAACTGTCAGTTCCGCTGACCAACTGGTGCGCTCAGGCGCATTCGAGGAGTTGATGCAGCTGCAGTTCCCCCATGTGCTGGGAGTAGAAGTAGCCGGAATAGTGAGGGCGATTGGGAAAAATGTGTCACGGCTGAAGGTGGGCGACCGCGTCATGGGGCTCTCCAGGTCCGGCGGCGGTTACGCAGACTTCTTAGCTCTGGAAGAGAACTCAGCGGTTGTTATTCCGCTTGAGCTTTCCTTTCAGGAAGCTGCCGCCCTGCCCGCTGCAGCCTTGTCAGCCTGGCAGTCCTTATTCCAGTACGGCAAGCTGCACCCGGGCCAACGGATTCTTATTCACGCTGGCGCTGGAGGGGTAGGACATCTTGCGGTGCAAATGGCCAAGCAGCACGGCGCCTATGTCCTGGCCACAGCACGGGAGTATAATCATGAATTTGTGCGGCAGCTTGGAGCAGATGAGGTTATTGACTACACGACCACTGATTTCGCAGAAGCAACCGGCACAGTAGATATTGTACTGGATATGGTGAGAGAGACTTCCATTGATGCGGACACTGGAATAGGAGCAACCGAACAGAAGAACCTTCAGATTCTGCGGGACAACGGCAGGCTAATCTCCCTGGTAGACCCGCTGATCACTAACCACCCCAAGGTTCGCGGAATCGAAGCCCAGTTTGCCTATATCGAGCCGAACCCAAAGGATCTGGCTTCCATTATCCAGCAAGTCCGCGAGCATAAGCTTAAGGTGCATGTGGAGGAGATTTTCCCGTTTACAATGCAGGGGATAGTAGGTGCGCATAATCATTATGAGACCCGGAAGGTTCGGGGGAAATTAGTGATTCTGAGACAGGGATAGAACATTATACAGAAACAGACTATTATGTCGCACTTGGAGTACAGATAGATTCCAGGTGAATATTTAGCACCCGGATCACACGTTGTTTATTCATCCTGTCAGGCTCCAGCATGGCATGAAGGGCCAGGCCGTCAATCAGAGCATACAGCCGTTCAGCTTCATCCCCCTTATCCAGCCCCTGCTTAAAGAGTGCGTGCTGATCCAGGTAGTCAATAATCTGCACAATCAGCGGATAGATCGCATCATTAAGCTCAACAGGCTTCTCCCCGCCAGTCTTGAGATGGAAGGTAAATGCGAACCATACCTCCATCTCAGCCATGCTGCTGTCGTCTGTAGGGAGCAGCTCCAGCAGCACCTTCAAAATCTGCTCCCGCGGAGGAAGCTCCGACTGCATAATGTCCACAATCCTCGCTGTTACGCGCTCCTTCACCAGATTCATAGCAAACTCCAGCAATTCATGCTGAGTGGAGAAATAATGGCGCAGCGCGCCCAAAGAAACACCCGCCTCGGCAGCAATATTACGCACCGTAGCCCCTTTGATTCCCTGCCGGATAATGACCCGCCAGGTGGCTTCGGCAATATTCGATTTTCGTTCGGAATGATCTACAATTTTTGGCATGCCCATATTGTAGCATACCCGAAATGATAAGCACAATTTAAATAATACGATTGTATTATTTAAAATCCGCTGTTATACTTCGACTAGGCTATAACTACTATCAACAATAACAAGGGGTGCTATATGAATCTGGTGGCATGGGCGATTGTGACCTGTGAGGTCTTGTTCTGGGTGGTCATTCTTGCAGGCTTTACAGCACGTTATATCTTCAAGCGGCCTACACTGGGGCTAATTTTCCTGGCGATGACTCCGGTCCTCGATATCCTACTGTTACTGATCTCCGGCGTGGATTTGGCACGGGGCGCTACCGCTACGACAGCCCATGCGCTTGCGGCTGTGTATATTTCTGTGTCTCTTGTATTCGGTAAAAGCATGATCGCTTGGGCCGACGAACGCTTCCGCTACTATGTTACCAAGCAAGGGACGAAGCCGGCCAAGCGTTACGGCATGGACCATGCCAAGCATTATTTCAAGGGCTGGGTGAAGCACTTGCTCTCTTTTGTGCTCGCTGCCGGTATTCTGTATGGATTGATATTGTGGATCGACGATGCCGCCCGTACGGAGGCGCTGTTAAGTATCCTGACTGTATGGTCTGTCGTGGTCGGCATTGACCTGATCATCACTGTTACCTATTTCATCTGGCCCAGACAGGCCAAGAGTTCAAGCTGAGCCCCGGCAGGAGCAGCTGGTTCATCGGAAAAAAGCCGGCTTATATGCCGGCTCTTATATTTTTCACCGTCCGCTGTTCCAGTGAGAAATGCTTGTAGATTCTATCCCCGCCATCGCCAGTAGGGGCCTGCGCCAATAACCCAACCTTGACTGTGTCTCCCACGGGAAGGTTAAAGAAACGCATCATGTCAAACCGTACGCCGTCGGTCGAATAATGAAAAGCAAAGGCATTTCCGGATCTGGCGGCCTGCAGCCATACCTCATTGCCCTCAATATTGCAGCCGTTCGCATCATCCGAGGTCTGGTTCGTAACTACGCTGACCACTGCGTGGGTATCAAAATCTGTCAGCTCGAAGCAAGCCTTCGCCCAGACGGACAGATCCTGCATAATCATAATGGAAGAAGAATCGTACGTGTCCCGGAAGTCATGACTCACCTTCACCCGCAGCACGAAATCCCCGGATACTTCAGTATAGAAGAAAGGCGCGTTGGTCAGACTCTCAGGCGTCAGCCCTTCTTCCGCAACCGCCCCGTTATTGCAGAAAAAATCACTGTTAGCAGTGGCCTCTATTATAATACTGTCCTCCTCAAACCTGATGTTCCCCTCATTCATCCATTGGTACGCTGCAAAATCAGTCTTGGTCATTTGGTAGTCCTCCTATTAATGGATATTTCTATTTAATTGCAAGGCATTCTCATCCTATAGCAAAATGGAAAACTAACCAATAGTAATATTTTGACAGACTCTTATAAATTAGGTTGACTTAAACCTTGGTTTAAGTCGTATCCTATAACTGTCGACACCTAAACAATCAATTGGAGGCCTCCAGATGAACTATTATTCCATTGGCGAAGCGGCAACGCGGTTAGGGATTCCGGAATCTACCATACGTTATTATGAGAAGCAGGGGTTACTGCCCCGGATGGAGCGGGATGAAGCGGGCAGGCGGATTTTCACGGAGGATTACCTCGTTTTCCTTAAGATCATCCTCTATCTGAAAAACACACAGATGCCCATAAGCCAGATCAGGCAATATGTAGACTGGATGGCGGAGGGGGACAGCACGATTGCATTGCGGCTTGCCATGTTTCAAGAACATAAGCAGGCTGTATTGGCACAAATCGCGCTCATGACCGAATCCTTGCGGGGAATTGAGAAGAAAATAGAACGTTATACGAATTATTTAGAGACTAACGGGAAAGAGGTTTTATCATGAAGCTCTCAGGAAACACTCTTCTGATTACAGGTGGAGGCTCCGGCATCGGACTGGCTGTGGCGGAACGGTTCATCCAAATGGGGAACACAGTCATCATTACCGGACGGCGTGAGCAAGTGCTACAGTCGGCTAAGGACAAAGTCCCCGGCCTGATTACCCGCTCGTGCGATTTAATGGTAGAGTCAGAACGCCTTGCTCTCTTAGACTGGGTAACATCAAGCTATCCGGGAGTGAATGTCCTGGTGAACAATGCCGGGATTCAGCAGCGCTCTGCGTATGTCACGGGACCAGATTGACGAATATGCAGCGCAAATGTATGAGGCGACGAAAGGCTACATTGAATAAAAGATTTGAATCAAAACGCGCCGAAGAGACCGTCTTGGGGTAGACGGTCTGTTTGGGCGTACGCATAATATGATAGAACTCCGCTTACATCAGCTTCTTAATCTTCTCTACCGGTAACTCCACCGCTTTGGAGACCTCTTCCGGAGTGAATCCGTGAAGCAGTAACTTGCGGATAATCTCCGCCTGGCCTTTTTCTACTCCTTGTTCAATTCCTCGTTCTATTCCTTGTTCTATGCCTTTCTCAATTCCCTGTTCTATTCCTTCAGCTATGCCCTCTTCATATCCCCAACGCTTCCAGGCTGGCATGAGTTCCATAATCGCTTCACCCTCCTCCGGGTATTGTACCATTAATTCTTTTATGATCTCTTCATCCTGGGCCCGGTCCGGCTTGAAATATAAATCCGCCACTGACATCACAAGTGCCAGCCGTCCTTGATCGAGCCGTGTCTTCAGCTTCATGAACATGCGCAGGAACTCCCGGCGCACATCTCTTGCTTCTCTTGTAGTATACCCCATCTTGGCTAGTAACGCAGCAGCTACTGCATTGTCTGAATCAATAAATCTTCGCCAGTTCTGCTTACGCAATTCTACCTTGAGAAACTGAAAGCGCAGGATCTGATGCTCAGGAATAACCATCTCCAAGGTGTCCTGCTCCTCCCTGATCTCATCTGAAGTGAAGATGGCAATCGGAATAATCAGCTTATGCTCTTTGCGGTAGCGCTCAAACAGACGGCTGAAATAAATAAACATCCGTTCGTGAAACTGTGAATCCCGATACGACTGCGGCTCCAGGTGAATCAAAATATAACCGTCCAGTTCTTTGTAGCGGATTTCCAGCAGGAGATCCAGTTCCCGCGCTTCCTCACCAACAATATCCACCAGCAATTCCTGCATGAGGAACCGGGTTTCACTATAGTCCAGCATAGAATCAAGCTCAGGAAAAAACAACTCAATAAATTCCTGAAAAAACGTCTCCAGCAGCTTCTTAAAAGCCTCATCATGTGGTAAAGGTATTTTAGTCGCCTCCTGTTATATCCTGCTTGTTTCTTGTGATTATATTCCATTTCAATGGAATATAATATAACAAAAAGCACATGTGTTCGCATTTCGATCGTAGAAAACTGCCTTACCCTCCGCTTTACCTTGCTAAAAAAGAGCAGCCCCGATTAATGGGGCTGCCCTTGTCTGCTCAGAAGCTTTAGCTTTGTCTGCTTATCCTACTCCTCACCCGCTTCAACAAGCTTATCCATGAGCCGGACGATCATCACTACGGCTTCAGCACGGGAAGCAGATTCCTTGGGTTTGAAGGCTCTGTTGCCTTTCCCTGAGACAATCCCTGCATTAGCGAAGGCATTGATTGGCTCTGCCGCCCAACTTGCCGAGAGGTCGGAGAATAGCGCAGGTGTGCCGGGAACATAGCTCGTAAGACGCGCCAGCATAGTCACAGCTTCCGCGCGGGTGATCTCCTGCTTGGGTTGGAAGGAACCATCGGCGTAACCCTGAATCACACTATGCTCTTGAAGCGCCGCAAGTGCCATAGAAGCCCAATGCCCATGCGTATCCGAGAATCCGGTCCCCTGCGCACCCGTGAGGCCAAAAGCTTTTGTGAGCATTACAGCAAACTCAGCGCGTGTTACTTTGGCTTCAGGATGGAATGAACCATCCGCGTAACCCGTTATCATCCCCATCCGAGTTGCACGATTTATGAATGGTGCACTCCACAGAACGGCAGGTACATCCTGGAACTTGACAACTGCAGCCGTCCGGCCTTTTGCAACGATAGATTTAAGCGCATCTAAGTCCAAGGTGTCTTTCAGGACAGGCCTGGTTACCGTTGGCTTTGCGGGACCGGCAGTTATAGCTGGTGTTGGTGCCGGTGTCGTCGTTGCTGTTGGTGACGGTGTTGCTGTCGGTGTTACCGCCGGCTTTGGTGCTGGCGTTGCTGCCGGTGTTCCTCCCGATTGTGGCGTTGGTGTCGGCGTCGGCGTTGCCACCGGTACCGTTCCGCCCTCAACCACGATGGGAATCGCAATGGTTAAGCCGCCGAAGGAAGCAGTAATCGTTACCCCGTCCCCCGCTGCAATACCCGTAATGATCCCCTTGTCCGATACCGAGGCGACCGCAGGATCTGAAGTTGTCCAACGAACCTGATCCGTAACCACTATATTTGCTCCATTGTCATATACCGCTGTAATCACGGAAGCCGCTTGCTTGTTCACCTGTAAGGTGTGTGTGCCAGGCTCGGCGGTCAGCTTCAGCAGCTTAGGCACCGTACCTTCTGTCTGAACCGTTACCGATAGCTTCACCGGCGGCATGTTACCGTAGTTCGCCTGGATGGTAGCTTCTCCCACTTCAACGGCATGAATGATACCCTGGGCGTCTACCGTAGCTGCCCGCTCATTAGAAGATGTCCATACCGCTTGATTCGTGACATCGGCAGTGGAGTTATCGCTATAGGTAGCCGTAAGCACCGTCGCGTGCGTGTCACCGACATTCAGCTTCAATTCAGCAGGGGCTACGGCCACGGAAGTTACTGTCCGCTCATCCTTTTTCACAATCGTATAGTTGTCAATTAATTCTGCACTCTGCGTAGTGCGGGCTTGGATAATGATCTTATCATGGCTTACCTGAATGGCAGAATAGACGGGAACATCCTCGTCAAACATGAAATCAAGATACTCGTATTTGCTTCCATCGTAGAACTTCCAGCCCGACGCCCCGCCGTCCAGATAGACTGTTCCTTGCTCTCCGTTCAGCAGTGGCTTGCCTTTGCTCATCGGATAGGTGCGCGCATATACATGGTCATGGCCTTCCAGCACCAGATCGACCTTCAATTCTTCGAGAATAGGGGCAAAATAAGTCTGGGTGTATTCAATCAGATTGCCGCGTCCATCTTCGGTATGGTAGGCAGGTTTGTGGAACATGACAATCTTCCATTTTTTATTACTAGTTAAAAGATCCTCCCGCAGCCACTCCGCTTGCTTGCCCATTGTGACTTCGTCTGCTTCAGAGTTCAGCACCACGAAATGCACCTCGCCTGAATCGAACGAATAGGCATACTCCTTCTGAACCTCAGGCCCATTTACAGGAAGCCCCAAGCCTTTGGCGAAAATGTACTTCCCTCCCCCTTTTACATCATGATTCCCCATGGCATACGCTGAAGGAATCGAGGAGGCGTAGACCGACGAGGCTTGCCAGAACTGGTCCCACTCCTTCAAAACCGCCCCGTCATCGACCATATCGCCTCCATGCATAACGAACTGGGTATCCGGATAATTAGTGAATGCATTCTGGATCAATTGCTGATAAGTCTCCAGCCCATTGTCCCCTTTGGTATGCGAATCAGTTACAAATACAAAGGAAACAGGCTTGTCCGGCGCAGCCTCCACCGTCTTATAATTGGACCAATCGCTCCAATGGCCTTCGTAGCCAACTCTGTAATGATAGCCCGTACCTGGCTCAAGACCCGTGACTAATGCGTTATGGAACTTGATTTCGCCCATAGGTCCCCCTGCAACCTCAGGAATAACCTCCACCTCGGAGAGCGCACGCTGCATGGCTGCTTTTGCCGGAGCATTCGTCAAGTCACTGTCCACCCAATCACTATCTTTCATGTACTGGATGTAAGCTTCTTGAACACTTGGCGCGCTCTGCCACCCTACACTCATCATCGTCTTCATATCTTCGGTTACAAAGGTCTGCACATATTGCGGATCTGCCCCGCCAAACGGAGCTACAACATTCATACTGATACTCTCACTGGTACCGCCATCCTTGACAGCCTGAACGCTCCAAGTGCCAATGGCAAGGTTAGTCAGGGACGTATAGATCTCTCCCTTGGCATCCGTCAAGCCTATTCCTGAGGTAAGATCACTCTGCTCCACATCTGCGGATGAGATGTACCCTGCCTTGCTGCCATCCGGCAAATACACCTTGATGAATCCGGAAGCACTGCCTGCTGTGGCGAACATCCGCGCGTCTTTCTCTACAGCAAGCAACAATGCGGACGATGGATCGGCTTTGGCATATACTTTGGACCCATCGGCGGTTACACGCACATAAGTCTGAGGACCGCTGGTATCGCTAAAATCAATCCCGGCTCCTTCCACCGGCGCTCCTGCGCGAGAGGTAACCGTGAGGATACTCTGAGTATGCAGCGCTGATCCCTTGATGCTAAGCTTGTAAGGAAACCCGATCTTATACCTAAGCGGGGAGGCTAAGGAAGGAACTCTCGTCCCGCTTTCATACCCGAAACTGCCTTCCACCATAGCCATCTGCTTAGCCGTCTCGCCGCGTTCCATTTTCGCAGAGCGGTTCACCTCAAAATCAATACTTGCCAGCGCATCCGCCTGATCCCCTTGCAATCCCTCGGCACTGACTTCAACATAGCCGCCTGTATTATCAAGGACTGTCTGCACATGGCTGAGGCCGGAGCGTGCAGTAATGACATTGGCCTGCAATGTCTCTGGATCGAACTTGATTCTGGCATGGAAGCTCTCAGCCTCGCCTACATCTGTTGCCTTCAGCTTCAGCCGGTAGGTCTCATTGCTGACAGCCTCCTCAGGGGCTTCCAAGGTAAATCTGGCTCCATGCTCAATCTGAAAAGCATATTCTGCCGCTGCCGGATTGCCGGCCTTATCCTTCACTTCTGCCAGCACTTGATGATAACCTCCGGCCAGCGGAAGCTCCGGGTGATAGGTAATCTGCTTATGATTCAGATCATAGCCATAAGTTGACGGTGCCGCAAGCTGACCATCCACCGTTAGCCGGATCGAATCCGGGTCAATGCCCGACTTGGCATCCTCCGCTGACAGAATAATGTCAGAGACAGGGGCGCTCAAGGTTTGATTAGGAGCCGGTGCCGCTGGACTTAACACAGGCACATCCATATCTTCATTAACCGGCTCATCATAGATCAGCCTGACGTCATCAATCCAGATCGAGCCTTTATTCTTTTTGCTCATTTGTCTTTCTTTCATCTGGAAGTAGAAGGCCAGTGTACCCGGCATGGTCAGATCTGACCCTATATCCGCCTCAACATACTTCCAGCCGCTCCAGTCGATCCCGGTCTCTTCACTCCTGATTTCATACGTTTTGGATTTGCCGGTGGAAGAAACGTAGAACTTGGAGGTCAGGCCATGGCCTTCCTGATTGGCATATACCCACATTCCGATTCTTTTAGGGGTTCTGTTAGAGAGCGGCAGCTGAGTCGCCGGGCCAACGGCAACCTGAGACGGGTTATCGGTTATGCCAATGAAGTCATAATCAATCCGCAGGGACTTCGATCCGCTATGTACGTATTTCGGATTCGTCTCCAGCGCCAGACTGCCGCTATGAATGCGGGCACTGTCAAAGGTTAGATCCGCTAAGCTCAACTGTTCAAAGTCCTCTACCTTCAAGACTCCACTAGGTTCCGCTGCATCCCCAAAGGCAGTCGGTAACGGAGATAGAGCAGGTGTAAGGATGGGAAGCAGAACCGTCATAGCCAAGATCCCGCTTAATACTTTCTTTACAAATGGATGATTACTCACGAACTTTCACGCTCCTTGTTGTCTGTTCTAGTAGACAGCATAACGGCGTAATATGTTCGTAGAGTCATCACAATGTAAACATATTAAATTTTATTGTATTAGACAGCAATTCCCTTCAGGTCCGGTGAGATCCATAGCTCGGCCCCTGTCGCCTTCTGAATCTCTTCTACCGTCAGACCCGGTGCGATTTCCATCAGCATCAGACCTTGGCCCGGGATCACCTCGATGACCCCCATTTCAGTGACAATCGTGTTTACGACATGTACCGCTGTCAGGGGCAGCTTGCAGTCTTTCACTATTTTCGGCTGCCCATCCTTGTTCACATGATCCATGGCGATAATGACCCGCTTGGCCCCGACTACCAGATCCATAGCTCCGCCCATGCCCGGTACTTTTTTCCCCGGAATCATCCAGCTTGCAAGATTGCCCTGCTCATCGACTTCAAGCGCACCCAGCACAGTGATGTCCACATGCCCGCCACGGATGATCGAGAAGGAGACCGCGCTGTCAAAATAGCAGGCTCCGGCCATCGTGGTCACGAAGCTCCCGCCAGAATCTATACAATCGATGTTTTCTTCTGACTTCGCCGCTTTGGGGCCGACTCCAAGTATTCCGTTCTCCGCCTGTAGCATAATCTGGACATGATCAGGAATATAGTCTACCGCCAGGGTCGGCATACCGATCCCCAGATTCACCACATCGCCGTCCTTGAACTCCTGCGCGATTCTTCTCACAATGAATTCCCGGTTATTCATGCGTATTCCCCGCCTTTACAATGGCATCGATCAAAATTCCCGGTACGTTGACATGATTGGGATCAATCTCCCCGAGCTTCACATAGTCATCTACCTCAGCGATTACATAATCCGCCGCCATCGCCATGACGAAATTAAAGTTCCGGGAAGAGCCGTCGATCACCAGATTCCCCGCCTCGTCCGCCTTATGGGCCCGGATCAGGGCCACATCTGCATGGAGAGGCAGCTCGAGCAGGTATTCCCTTCCTTCAATATCGAGCTTCCTTTTGCCTTCCTCCACAATCGTCCCTACTCCTACAGGGGTTAACACACCGCCCAGTCCCGCTCCACCAGCCCGGATTTTCTCAGCTAACGTGCCCTGCGGATAGAGATTCACCTCCGCTTCTTTGGTCATCAGCAGTCTTCCGGTTTCCGGGTTGGAACCGATGTAGGAGGCATAGATCCGCTTGACCCGGCCGCTTTTTACCAGCTTATAGATAGATAATTCCGGGGTGCCCGTATCATTGGAAATTAGCGAGAGCTGACCGGCTGACTGCGTCTCGACAAGCGCACGCACCAGCTCTTCGGGGTGGCCACCAGCCAGAAAACCGCCGACCATCACGGTATCTCCATCCTTCACCCTCTTCACGGCGTCTTCGGCGGAGATTAATTTGTTTATCATAGATTTCAGGCTCCTTGTTCATTATTTGGAGAAAAGCTCGTTACTGGAGATAATCATGAATGACTTGGCCATAGGGCAGTGTTAGATCGGCAATAAAATGCTTTCCCCCGCGATACGTCTTCACCGGCAAATCGGCCACAGGGGCATTCACATGGGGAATCAGGCTTAAGCGGGCCGGTCCGGTCCAAGCGCCTTTTACATGAACATCTTCAAGAGTGTAGGCAACCAGCTGCGCAATCTTAGGGGTCCCATCCACATCGGGGATCAGCTTCAGATTCACTTGGGTTTTGGCGATAGCTCTGGCCGTGTCCTTTTCATCCAGCAGGTTATGCTTGTAAGGCATCGTTCCCACAGCCACCAGGACATCGTTATAGTGCAGCGTACCGGTCAGCGTCTCTGTGCCTGCAACGCTCAGGCGGGGAGAGGCCCACTTTTTGGGGAACCCCCAGATCTCCCGTCCTCCCAGAATGGCAGGCACATTATCCAGATACATCTGGGCTACAAAATTGCAGGGCTCCCCCTGAAAGGTACACGGAATCACGATCCCGCTCTCCTCATAGCTTCCCAGGCCAGACGAATCGGGCATCTTAATCCATTCATAAGACACGGTATTGCTTCCATCCGGCTGCAAGGGTTCCGGGACCGCCTGTCTGATCGCCGCAGGATCGGATTCGTAAGTAATAACCATAAATTCACGGTTTATGAAGCGGTAGGGCGGATGCCCGTAACCCGGACTGGCCGCAGGCATGGATTGCAGCGTAAGGACCTCTTTTGCATTCATAATGATCTTAAACTCCCTTTCTGTCAGAGTAGTGTTAATAGCGTGCGTTCTCGACCAGCATGGCAATGCCCATCCCTGTTCCGATGCACAAGCTGGCTATACCGTAATGCGACGATCTCCGTACCATTTCATGCACCAGTGTAACTAACACTCTGGCTCCGCTTGCCCCTACAGGATGTCCAATCGCAATCGCACCGCCGTTGACATTCACCTTCTCGGGGTTAATCTCCAGCTCATGCAATACCGCTATGGCCTGTGCCGCGAAGGCTTCATTAATCTCGAACAGATCGATAGCTTCTAGAGGGATATCCTGATTCTTAAGCAGCGACTTAATAGCTCTTACCGGACCCATTCCCATGTAGGCAGGATCTACGCCAACCAGTGAATACCCCTTAATATAGGCTAAAGGCTCTACCTCATACTCCTTGCATTTGTCTTCCGACATGACCAGCACAGCCGCCGCTCCATCATTGATGCCCGAGGCATTTCCGGCAGTCACCGATCCGTTTTCTTTAAAAGCAGGCTTCAGATGAGCAAGCTTCTCTTTGCTGACCTCTCCTCTTACATGCTCGTCCTCCGTGAACCAGACAGTTTCCTTTTTGCTGGTGGTCATCACGGGCACAATCTGCTCTGCAAAAACCTGGTTCCGTTTAGCTTCGGCGGCCTTAATCTGGCTGTCATAGGAAAATTCATCCTGCTCCAGTCGTGAAATATGATATTTCTCGGCGATGTTTTCGGCAGTAATGCCCATATGATATTTATTAATAGGACAGGTCAGACCGTCTGCTACTACGGTATCAATCAGCTCGCTGTTCCCAAGCTTGTAGCCGTTTCTTGCATTCCTCAGCACATATGGGGCATTCGACATGCTCTCCATCCCCCCGGCCAGAAGGACACTCCCTTGTTCAGCCCGAATAGAGTTGTAAGCTAAAGCGACGGCATGAAGCCCTGAACCGCAAACGGTGTTAATGGTTGTTGCAGGGACTTCAATAGGGATACCGGCTTGCAGTGCCGCCTGTCTGGCAGGATTCTGACCCTCACCCGCCTGTAGGACATTGCCCAGATAGATCTGCTCCACTAGCGCAGGCTCTATATGGCTTTGCTGAAGACAGGCCGTCATCACCTTTGCTCCTAATTCTGTAGCACTTAGTGTCGAAAGTCCGTTGTTAAATGAACCAACTGCTGTCCGTAAAGGACTTACCAATGCAACTCTGTTCACAAAATCTCACTTTCCTTTCTGATGGTATTGGGACTTACATGCGGGTATGACCACGATGTATGAGAGAGTATGCGTTACGGCTTAGATCGGCTTAATCAGCTTGATTAGCTTGATCCGCTATGCCGCCTTGATCGCCTTCCTCCATTTGAATATTTGTAATTTATTTACATATTTAGTGTAAGTCTAAATTTCCTTTTGCTCAACATTGGTATTATTACATAATTTTACATACGAATACCTCTAGGCCCTTGTACACTCCCCCAACGAGGTCATGCTATCATTTCCTTTGATATTCTGGTTATTAATGGTTATTTCAGAAAAACGCATGAAAACATACCAAAAGAGTTCATATTTAAAACGCCTCCGGCCCTTACTTGGGTCTGGAGGCGTTTTTTGCAGCTCTCTTAGCATATTGTTCCGTTATTTGTTTGTGTATTCATTATTGTCAGAACACCCGCTTCTTATCCTTCTCCTCAATCAAAATCTGCACCGATTCCTTGAACCGGATCGCATGAATGATCTCCCGCTCGCGCAGGAACTTGAGGCTGTCCTGCAGATCCACATCGTCGGTCATGTCAATCAGCCACTGGTATGTAGCCCGGGCCTTCTCCTCAGCGGCGATATCCTCATACAGATCCGCGATTGGATCTCCCTTCGCAGCGATGTAGGCAGCTGTGAACGGAACACCGGCAGAGTTGTTATAGAACAACGCATGATCCCGCTGCGCATAGTTCGGGCCTAAGCCTGCGGCTTCCAGCTCCTGCACCGAGGCGTCCTTGGTCAGCTTGTAGATCATGGTGGCAATCATTTCGAGGTGTGCAAATTCTTCAGTGGAAATATCAGTCAAAACACCAATTACCTTGTCGGGTATTGCATACCGCTGGTTCATATAGCGCAGCGCCGCAGCCAGCTCGCCGTCCGCACCGCCGTATTGCTCCATCAGATACCGGGCCATCCGCACATCACATTTGCCGACACGCACCGGGTATTGCAGCTTTTTCTCATAGATCCACATTCGTGAACTTCCCCCTCCTTAAGGCTATTTCATTCCCGGCTTCATGCCTCAGACTTGCCAAGGCCAGGGACTCTCGCTCCATTGCCATGGAGCCTTGGAATAGGCGCGGCCGAAATTCTGCAGCGGTCCGTATAGCTCCTGGAACTGGTTCGCCAGCTTGGTGCGCTCATATGTCAGCTGATTGAACTGCTCAATCGCCTTCACATCCTGCGGATGAGTGTCCAGGTACAGATTCAGCTCTACGAGTGCAAAATCAAGTACCTGCAGCTGCTCCAGCATCTCGTAATAACGGGGCTCGCAAGGATTAGCTTCCATAGCCTACTTCCCTCCTTTGAACTTGGATTCATAAGGGCTGTATAGCGATGGCCATAACGTTCCATGCTTGAGCGCCTCCGGCAGGGAGAACTGCGGCAGATTCGGGGGCTGAAACGTGACGAATTGATTCGGCGGCACAACATACGTCTTGAACGGCACCGGCGGACAAGGATCAAACGGTCCCCTGTACGGTGTCCATACGCGATCCTGGGAGTTCAATGATCATTCCTCCTCGTAAGGTTTTGACGGCATTGCCTGATGGATGTCCAGATCTCTGATCGTTACCTTCGTAACTAACTTATGACAGTCCAAGGGTGGAAAAGAACAACTGCCCAATAAAATCGCCCCAAGCAACAAAAAAACAGGGACCCCAAAAGCCCTGCAAACCGGCTTCTGAAGTACCCTGCTCTATTTAAAAATACGAGTTACACTTCTGCTTACTCCTTCTCCTCTTCCACGGCTTCCGCATCCTCTTCGGACTCTGGCGGCGGCTCGCGGTGGATGTTGATCCGGGTGATCCGCAGCCGGGTGGACTCCTCCACCTCGAAGGTGACATCGCCTACCACAACTTTTTTGCCCTTGGACGGATTGCCCTCCAGCTCCTTGAACAGCCAGCCGCCGATGGAATCCACCTCGTCATCCTCAATCACGACGCCTGTGAGATCGTTGACGTCTTCAATCAGCATCCGGCCCTCTACGGAGATGTAATCGCCGTTACGCTCTACGCTGGGGCGTTCATCCTCGAACTCGTCATGCAGATCGCCGACGATCTCCTCCAGAATCTCTTCAGCGGTCAGCAGCCCCGCCGTTCCGCCGTACTCGTCAACGACCAGAGTCAGCTGGGCCTTGTTCTTCTGCATCAGCCGCAGCGCATGGCTAATCTCCATCGATTCCGGCACGTTCAGAATCGGCCGGACCAGGGAAGCCAGATCATTCTGCTGCTCCGGCGGGGCGAACAGCAGATCCGTAATATGGATGAAGCCGATAATCCGGTCCTTATCCTCGAAGGCCACCGGATAACGCGAATGCTTCGTTTCCGTGATAATCCGCATATTCTCCTCGAGCGGAAGATTGCTGTACAGTACATCCATATCGGTACGCGGCAGCATAACTTCACGGGCCAGCAGGTCCGAGAATTCGAAGATGTTATCCATCAGCTTCATCTCATCCTGATCGATCACCCCGCTCTTCGCGCTCTGATTCATCAGAATACGGATTTCCTCCTCCGAATGGGCAGCCTCGGCTTCACTGGCCGGCTCCACGCCGAACAATCTCAGCAGAGCGTTCGCTGATGCATTCAGCACCCAGATGAAGGGCAGAAACAGATTATAGAAGAACATCAGCGGTGCGGACAGCAGCAGTGCTGAGCCTTCTGTTTTTTGAATAGCCAGAGATTTCGGTGCCAGTTCCCCCAGCACAATATGTAAAAAGGTAATAATCGAGAAGCCGATAATCACAGATACCGTTGAGATTAGCGTCTGGTCAGTAACACCGATCTGGTACATCAGGGGCTCCACCAGGAGCTCCGAGATCGCCGGTTCCCCGACCCAGCCGAGTCCAAGGGAAGCGAGTGTGATCCCGAACTGGGTGGCTGACAGATACGAATCCAGCCGCTTGTTGACCTTTAGCGCATATCCCGCCATTTTGTTCCCTTCGCTGACCAGCTGGGTCAGACGGGACTGTCTGACCTTGACCAGCGAGAATTCCGCCGCAACAAATACACCATTTAATAATACGAGCACCAGAACGAGCAAAAGATTAAGCACTAATCTTCCTATTTCAAATTCCGTATGCACTATAATAACGCCCCATTTCTACAAGGTGATCGCTTTTCTGGTTTTGAAATCGACCCCGGGATAATACATATCCGCCACGAGCAGATTAGGCCCGCAGCAGCCTGCTGCATCGCAGTAACAATTCACTTGCTGATTCAAGGGATGCTTAGTCTGCCACTCGGTGAAAATGTCATCCAGCTTCGAGTCGCTGATATTGCCAAAGGCGGATATGTCGGCGAAGTCTGTTACAAAGACATCGCCCGTGAACAGGTTGACATTGACCCGGTTTCTTCCGTCCGGATCATTGCGCAGCGTTACATTCTTCTCGCTGCGCAGTCTGCTCAGCAGCTGCTGGTCTTCCTCCAGGAAGCTGCAGGCGAAGAACGGCAGCGTGCCGAACAGCATCCACATCTCCGGGTCACGATGGTCAAGGAGGGAATGAATAGCAGTATTCATCTCCCGGAGCGACAGCACAGGCAGCTTCGAGGCGAAGCTGGATGCGTACATCGGATGTACCTCATGCCGTCTTGCCCCCATGTCCCCGATCAGCCGGTGAATCTCGGGAAGCTTGGTGTGTGTACGATAGTTGATCATCGACTCGGCAGAGATCAGCATTCCGTCGCTGCTCAGCCGGCGGGAATTCTCCAGCATCGTATCATACAGCCGGTAGGCGGCCTCCTTCGAGACCGGGTGCCCGCTGTTCGCGAAGCCCACCTCGTGGAAGTCATCGCCGTTCACATAATTGAACGAGATATGCATGACATCCAGGTAAGGGAGCAGCTGCTCATAACGGGAATACGGCATGGTCAGATTCGAGTTGATCTGTGAACGGATGCCACGCTCCCGTGCATATTTCAGCAGGGGTACGATGGTATTCTCCACCGTCCCGGCACGGAACATCGGCTCCCCGCCCGTAATGCTGATAGTCTGCAGGTGCTCTACCTCGTCCAGACGCTTCAGCATCTTGGTTAAAGGCAGCAGCTCTCCCTCTTTCATCGTAAGACTGTCGCCGACGGCGCAATGCTCGCAGCGCATATTGCATAGATTCGTGACCGTCATCTCTACACTGGTCAGCACATGCTGCCCGTATTCACGGAGTGAAGTAATCGGATCCCACGGATCATACTCCGGCGACAGCTCTTTTACAGGGATTATAGATGATGGCTCTAATATACTCATTTATTAATGCTCCTTTAATGCTTATTCCTTATTATTAACCCAAAACAAAAGATAAAGAACGATAACTTAAGCTATATCATACCACGACTACTCAAAAAAACAGCAAGGCGGAGAATACAGCTCCGCAATTCCTGCAGATACCCTATTCTCTCCTCGCTGCGCAGAACACCTATCCGGTACTTTTCACTACAGGTTCTCCCCCGTCTGTCACATCCACAATGACTACAGAGAGGGCTTTGCTGAGATCACGCTCATAGGGGGTAACCGTTTCGCCTTCGGGTCCATTCAGCACCCGGACAACAGGCCGATGTGGTGTGCTGGGATCTATCTTGACCACCACACCGCTCTCGCCGGAGCTGAGCTTCACCGTAAGTCCCAGCGGATAGATGGCCACGCGGTCTCTGAATAACTCCAGTTGTTTCTGCTCATACAAAGTTCCCGAGCCGACATACAGCGCTTCTACCGCCTGATGGGGCAGCATGGCTTTTTTGTAGATCCGGTTGGAGGTCATCGCATCATAGGAATCGGCGACCCCCAGCCATTTCGCATATTCATGGATCTGCGGACCCGTCAGGCCGCGCGGATAGCCGGAGCCGTCAATCCGTTCATGATGCTGCAGGGCACAGTGGGCCGCCAGCAGAGGAATATTCGGCTCTTCCTTGAGAATGCGGTATCCGATCTCCGTATGCGCCTGCATATGGCGGAACTCCTCCTCGCTGAGCATACCGGGCTTTTGTACAATTTTGACAGGAATTTGCGTCTTGCCGATATCATGCAGCAGCGCACCAAGCCCGATGACCCGCAGCTCTTCTTTGCTGTAGCCATGGGCAATGCCCAGCACCAGCGTATACAGGCATACGTTCAGGGAATGGACGTACAGGTAATTGTCAGCGGTGTGCATGTCAAGCAGCATGATCATCGGGTCCTCCTGCAGCGACATGTCGTCGAGAATGGAGTCCATCACCTTGGAGAACTTCTTATCCAGATGATAAAAGCCCTTGGTGATCCCCGAGGCGCCGGACATCTGCTGGAACTGGTTCCGGATGACCTTGAGCGCCTGATTGCGCGTCTCATCCTGCAGCATTCCGGGGATCACAATATCCTCCGTGAGCGAATCCTCAATATAGATATAGCCGATATCGATTCTGGCGAGCCGCTTGATCAGGGAATCGGTAAGCTCCACTCCGTCCGCGAGCAGAACCAGCCCTTCATCATTATATATTTTTTTACCCAGCTTCATTCCCGCCTGAAGCCGGTTAACGGATACTAGACGCACCTTGGCTCACTCCTGCCTTTAACGGTAAAATTGCTTTGCTGTGATGCCAAGCTGAGAATCAACGCATAATAAACAGCCAGAAGGCGGCTGCAAGGATAAAGCGGTAGATGGCAAAATGCGTTGGTCTGATCTTCTGGATCATTCTCATGAACAGAACCACCACCACATAAGCCACGATGAAGGAAATAATGAAGCCGATGACAAAATACCCGATCGTCTCACTCGTGAAATTCTTGTAGGAATCCAGCAGCTCATACCCCGAGGCCGCGCACATAATGGGAATCGCGATGAGGAAGGAGAAGTCGGCCGAGGCCTTGTAGCTCACCCCGCTCAGCATCCCCCCGGAAATCGTCGAGCCGGAGCGGGAGAACCCGGGCCAGAGGACGGAAATAATCTGGAACAGTCCGATCGAGAGTGCCTGCCCGTAGGACAGATCATCCAGATCATGCGCCGTCACGCGGATCTTGCGTTTGTTGACCCATTCGGCAATGATCATCAGAATACCGCCTGCGACCAGCGCCCAGAGGACGGTGGATGCCCCGAAGAGGCTTTTAATGAAGTCCCGGGCAAAAAAAGCTACAGCGAGCGCAGGCACAATGCCCAGCAGCACATGAATCAGGTTCAGGCGGGCTGCCGGCATTACGCCCCCTCTGTCTCTGCGGCCGAATCCGAGCAGATCCACAATCCGCTGGCGGTAGACCAGCGCAATCGCCAGTATAGCCCCCAGCTGAATCACAATTTCATACGTCTTCATAATCGAATCCTGCTCGTTAAATCCCAGAAGCTTAGTCGTTAGAATCATGTGTCCCGTCGAAGAAACCGGAATGAACTCCGTGATTCCTTCCACAATTGCCAGAATAATGGCTGTAATTGTATCCATATTACTCCTCCTGATCTAGTCAATGAAACCTGGTACTGTGTTAACTATCAATTTAATAAAACATGGTGTGGATCATCAGGTGGATTGCCTCTCCCAGCGAACCGCTTCACACTCATCCAGACTCCCCGGCCGCTGCAGCTCCATCCGCAGCAGATCGCGCAGGAAATGAGGCAGCAAATATACCGCCTCCCGGCCATTGGCTATACTCTCATAGCCTGTACGGAACGTAAACATATCCAGCGTGCCGACACTATATACCTTGGTATCCTCCAGCTGCTCCCCGCCGGCAAAAATCGCAATACCGTTATCATAAGGCATGACCCTTGGATCGTACAAGATTTTTAATCCGTCCACGGCCAGGGTGCCCAGCACCTCTCCCCGGAAGCCATATCCGTAGATGACTTTATTCCGGAACTCTGCCATCAGACTTTGTTCCAGTGCGGTGCGGATATCCTTGCCTGTCAGCTGTACAATACAAGGATTAATCGGAGAAGGACATAAGGCATGCAGCATGCCTGCGGTAATGTTGCCCTCCGGCAGCGGGCCGAGCAGCTGGCCTGTATTAACGAGCGAGATGGGACTGCCTGTGAACTGACGGACCGCCTGTGCCAGCAGGTTGCCAAAAGGAGACTCCCCCTGCAGATCCAGAGGCAGCATGCGGTCGCTGATGGCAACCGTCTCCTCCAGGGCCTCACGCCCGCGCAGCAGATGGATCGCTGCCGCCGGAGCAATCAGCTCCTCCGTCAAGGCAGGATCAACTTCCGTGCAGCCTCCTTCGGCCAGGTGAAACGCTCCGTCCGGCTGCTGCCGCTCGAAGACCACCCGTCCGGCGTACCGGCCGAATTTGCCGGCTCCGCATACGGCTGTCCCGTTAATCATCTGCGGCTGCTCCAGCATATGGTGGGTATGCCCGCCCAGAATGGCATGCACGCCTTCCAGCTTCTCTGCCAGCCTCTGGTCTGCGGGCAACCCCAGATGAGACAGAATGATCACGATATCCACCTGCGGGGCAAGCAGCTGAACCTGCTCGCGCAGCGCCTCTTCCGGGTCCAGCACATCCCAGCCGAGCAAGGAATAGAAGGAGGTGAATGCCGCCGTCGCACCGGTCAGCCCAATCTTGATGCCATCCTTCTCCAGAACCGCGCGGCGCTGCATCCAGTGCGGCGGCTCACCGGTGGCGGACTCCAGGAAATTGCAGCATACCACAGGACACTGGATACCTGTAAATATGGCTGAGAGCATCTCCTTGGAGAAGGTGAGACCCTCGTTGTTGCCGATGGTAACCGCATCGTATCCGGTCAGATTCATAATGTCTATGTTGGCCTGACCCATCGTGCCTTCCGTCTCTACAGCAGCGCGGTCCATATGATCGCCGATATCAAGCAGCAGCACCGGCTCCCCGCCCGCCTCTGCCTTCATCACGGATATCACTGCCGCGAGCGGACTCATCATTTCAAAGTGGCTATGTATATCATTGGTATGAATAATGGTTAATCTTTGCGGCCCAGGCTTCATAAGCTGGCTTCCCTCCCACTTGTACAGCCGTTTATAAAGTAAGCGGCAGGCTTGTTCAGTTCTAGAGTTAGCATAACATTTTCAGACCCAATATGGTATATTGTAATCATTATAAGCTGTCCTAAGCTTAAGTCCAGAAAGGGTGAAGAAAGCATGCATATCTCCATCCGGCTGTTCGCCGGTCTGGCCGAAATCATCGGCTCCTCCACTCTGGTCTTCCACGCCCATGAGTCCCCTGTGACAGCAGGCCGGCTGAAGGAACTCCTCTCCGCCTCCTATCCTGACGCCGCGCCGCAGATCGGTGTATCCCTGGTAGCCGTTGATCAGGAATATGCGCCTGATGATACGGATATTACCGAAGGCTCAGAGGTGGCCTTCATTCCGCCCGTGTCCGGCGGTTAACCGGACCGTTCCCCTTCCGCGAATCTGCATAGATACACAACAGGGTAGGACCAGCGGGTTGCACAATCTGCAAGCTACAATCAGTACTCTTACACCATTGAATATTGCAGACTTTGTTGCTATGCTGTAAAAAATTGCTATAGTAAGGTGGCCTATTCATTGAGAGTACACGTGATGGATCTTAAACCGGGTGATCATCTGCGGATGGATACCTTCAGCTCCCGCGGGCTGCATGTACTCCCTAAGGGATCACGGCTGCAAATGGAGGAAATCGCCAAGCTGATACAGCACGGCGTGGATTATGTAGACATTGAAACGGTACAGGAAGAGCCCGCCCCTTCCAGCCGGACGTCAATCATTCAGGCCGCAGCCAGCAGCTTTGATACCACGATTGACGGTTTTGAATCTCTATATATGGAAGCGCTCAGCAAAGGCAGCTTCAATCAGTCCGTAGTGGATGATATTCTGCAGCCGACCTTGTCCACGCTGGACAAACATAAGGACGTAGTGACACTCCTGCTGCTGCTGGACCGGGAAGATAACTATACCTACAATCATTCCCTGCAGGTAGGCATGCTCTCGTATTATCTTGCCTCGTGGCTCGGATATTCCAGGACAGAGTGCTACGAGATCGGGCGTGCGGGATACCTGATTGATATCGGCAAATGCCGCATCTCCCCCGCAATTCTGAATAAGCCCGGCAAGTTAACCCCTGAAGAATACGAAGAGATCAAATTACATACGATTTACGGGTACGAAATCATACAGAACTCCATGAACGATCCTTTCACTGCTCTGGTTGCCCTGCAGCATCATGAACGCGAGGACGGCTCCGGTTATCCCAAGCAGCTGACCAAGACAGATATTCATCCTTACGCCCAGATCGCAGCCGTTGCGGATATTTACAGTGCCATGACCACTCACCGGGTCTATCAGTCCAAGCAGGAGCTGATTTCCGTTCTGCGTGAGATCAACTCCCTCAGCTTCGGGAAGCTGAACGGCAAACCGGTCCAGGCCTTCATCAATCACCTGATGCCTAACTTCATCGGCAAGCGCGTTCTGCTGAGCACCGGTGATATGGGTGTTATCGTGATGAACAACCCGCTGGATGTCTTCCGTCCGCTTGTACAGAGCGAAGGCAAGTTCCTTGACCTGTCCCGCGAACGCAAAATTGCCGTCGTTGAGATTTACATGGAGTAGAGAGATTTCCTCTACGCAAAATAAATCAAGCAGCCCCTCCTACGTTGCCGCAGAAGTGCTGCTTGAAGCTGAATACCAACAGAAGCCTCCCCCGGCCGGGGGAGGCTATCCTTTTATCGAATGAGTGTAAACAGTATCTCGCCGCTAGGCACTTCTGTCCCTGTGCTCTTAAGCACATCAAGGTATTGTGCCGAGTTGGTGACAATCACCGGTGTCGCGGTTACAAATCCGGCTGCACGGATGGCTTCGAGGTCAAATTCAAGCAATAGCTGACCCTTGACCACCTTGTCGCCTTCCTGCACTTTTTTGGTAAAATGCTGACCCTTAAGCTTCACGGTATTGACACCGACATGAATCAGCAGCTCCGCACCGCCCTCCGAAGTGATGCCGATGGCATGTCCTGTCGGGAATACAGTAGTTACCGTTCCATTCACAGGGCTGGTTAAGATGCCGGAAGAAGGCTCGATGACAATGCCCTTGCCCATGGCGCCGGAGGCAAAAGCTTCGTCAGGCAGGGTGTCAAGCGGCTGCAGCGTTCCTGCCAGCGGGCTTACAACCAGTTCTTTATCAATCAGCGTCGGTGTAGTCGTACCCGAGGTTGCACTTAAGTTAACCGATGCCGCAGCATCTGTCTCAGGCTCCTCGTAGCCAAACACCAGCACCAGTACGGCGGCCAATACAAATGCTACCAGTATACCAATGACTACCCAGACAAATCCGGTGCCGAAATAGGTCGGCAGAGCCAGCAGACCCGGCAGCGAGAAGGATAATGCTCTTGCGCCGCCTGTTGCAATAATTGCACCGCCGATAGCGCCGGAGATACATGCATAGATGAACGGTTTTTTGAGCTTCAGGGTGACTCCATAAATTGTTGGTTCAGTAATCCCGAAGACCGCAGATAGTGTAGAAGAACCGGCGAGTGCCTTAAGCTGCGGGTTCCGCGATTTCAGGAATACACCGAATACAGCCCCGGCCTGCGACAGAACGGCCGCACTGAGAATAGGCAGCATGGTATCCTGTCCCAGTGTAGCAATATTGCTGAGCATGATCGGTACGAAGCCCCAGTGTACACCGAAGATTACGAACACTTGCCAGAACGCCCCGGCTATGGCTCCGGCCACAAGCGGACTTAGATTGTAGAGCCAGGTATAGCCAGAGGCCAAGCCGTCACTGATCAGGGAGCCGACAGGTCCGAAGGCCAGGAACGTAAGCGGAATAACAATGAGCAGCGCGAACATGGGAACAAGAATATTCCGCACGGACTCATGAATGAAGGAACGGAACCAGCGTTCCACATACGACTGCACCCATACCGCCAGAATAATCGGGATCACGCTGGAGGAATAGTTAATCAGTACGATCTTGATCCCCAGGAAGTGCAGCGGGTCAGGTGAGCCTACAGCCGCAATGACTGCGGGATAGATCAAGGCTCCGGCTATGGCAATGGACACGAATTGATTCGCCTTGAATTTGCGCGCTGCCGTAACCGCCAGGAAGACAGGCAGGAAATAGAACACGCTGTCGGCAGCCGCATTGAGGATCATGTAAGTACCGCTGGCAGCACTAATCCACTCCAGTGACAGAATCAGGGCCAGCAAGCCCTTGAGAATCCCCGCCCCAGCCAGTGCACCCAGAATCGGCGAGAAAATACTCGAAATGATGTCCACCGCTTTACCCAGAACTCCGGTGCTTTCCGAGCTTTCGTCACTGCCGCTTTTCTCCGCATCCTGAAGCGAGGTTTCCTTCATAATCTGCTCGAATACCTGGCTGACATTGTTGCCGATGACCACCTGAAATTGCCCGCTGTTCTCAACTACTGTAATGACTCCCGGAGTCTTCTCCAGCGCTGCTTTATTGGCTTTGCTGTTATCCTTCAGCTTGAATCTTAAGCGTGTGGCACAATGGAAGACGGAATTCACATTCCCTTCTCCGCCAACGAGTGTGATAATTTGTTTGGATAAGTCTTTATTGCTCATTTGGGTTTGCTCCTTTTGAGATCTGTAATATAAGCATCGCTGCAGAGGCGAGTTGTGCCAGCCCTTCTATCTTTCCCCTCTGCAAACAAGAAAAACCTGAACTCAAGGCAAAAAAGGCGTAGAACACACACGCTATTTTGCCATCAGCTCAGGTTTTGCCTGCATGACCAGTTACACCCTGACAGATGATATGAAAATATATGAAATAAATATTGTAGTCTTACGTATGTTACGTGTTACTCCAGGTTATTGCGTTCAGTTACACGCTGAATGTGAATCGTCAAATAGACATATTCATCCTTGCTGAGGCTCTGGCCATGGGATTTCTCCAGATATTCATTAATCTTGCCTACGCATTCAAAAGCCTTGACATAAGTTAGCCTCACCTGATTGTACAGGAACTCTTCCCCGCTGTTATTGGTCTCCTTCTTCAGCACCCGCATGGAAAAATACTGCAGATGGGTCAGGAACCGCGAGTAGTTAAGCGAGGTCTCGTCCAGCACAACCTTATAATGATAGGTAACGATGTTCAGGATATTCTGAACGATCTCCGTCATCTTGATCGTCGATCTTACCTCGGTGCCATCCATTCTGGCGTTGACCAGGTGGAGGGCAATGAAGCCGGCTTCATCCTCGCCCAGCGAGAGGCCGGTGGTCTGTTCAATCATCTTCAGGGCATCCAGCCCGATCCCGAATTCCTTCTGGTAAAAGCGCTTGATCTCAAACAGCATCGCATTCTTCAGTTGAATCCCCTTCTCAAAACGCTCCAGCGCGAAATGAATATGATCCGTCAGCGTCAGATAGAGATTATCGTTCAGCTCTGTGTGCAGCACTTCATTGGCGTAGGTGACGATGCCGCTGGCCAGCTCCAGGTGAGCTACCGGAATATCATTCAGCAGTTCAGTCAGCCGGGCAGTGAATTCATTCTCATTCAGCAGAAAAATCTTATCCACCTTGGCAGGATCCACATAATCACCCGCCACCTTATTGAAGGAAATTCCTCTGCCCATCACAATAACCTCCTTGCCCTTCTGGTTCTTGGTCAGGAGCACATTATTGTTCAGCACCTTCTCGATAATCATCTCAATTTCACCTCCTGACGCATAGTTTGTACAAAAAAAGCCTAAGTTGATCCCAATATCATTCATAAAATGATACTCGCATCAGCTTAGGCATTGCCCGCGTTACCGGTCACAATCCTGTATTACTGTTATTGTAGCATAAATAAAAGCGATTTCAAGAACTTTTTTTATTCTAAAGATCTGAATATTCATATTAGGCTTCATTCCGGTTTGAAACCGTATCTCCAGGGTCACGCTAATAGAAGACAGTAATACAAGGAGGAGATATGATGCTTGCGGTTCATCAGCGCCTTGCCGAGCTATATACCCTTAGTCAGAAGCGTCCGCTGGCTCCTGCGGAGCAAGACGAGCTTCAGCACTGCCTGCATGTCAACACCGTCTACTGCTGGGAAATGGCCCGCCTCCATATCGAAGCTCTGTTGGCAGAGGGTACTCAAGATACCGGGTGGCAGCAGGAGATCAGCGCGCAGCTGCTGGAGGTCCGGGTAAGCGGGAAGCCGGGGAAACGGCCTTAACGGGAAGGAACTCTACGCTTCCCCTTATCATTCCAGACGCAAAAAAAACAGCAGCCCCTCCCCCACTTCGGGGCCAGGCTGCTGCATGTGCTTCTATAAGAAGCGGAACTGTGCTTCTATTAATCCGTTATAAATACCGTCGTGCTTGGTCAGCTCGGCATGGTTGCCTTCTTCCTTGATCTCGCCGTGATCCAGCACCACGATCTTATCCGCATGGCGGATGGTCGAGAGGCGGTGGGCGACGATGAAGGAGGTCCGGCCCTGAAGCAGCAGCTTCAGCGCTTCCTGAATTTTGATCTCCGTCTCCGTATCAATGCTGGCGGTCGCTTCATCCAGAATCAGAATCCGCGGATCGGCCAGCAGCGCCCGGGCGAAGGACAGCAGCTGGCGCTGTCCCATGGACAGTGCGCTTCCCCGCTCCTCTACCTCGGTATCATAACCGGCAGGCAGCTTGACGATGAAATCATGGGCGTCTACAGCCTTAGCGGCCGCTTCAATCTCTTCGTCCGTGGCATCCAGCCGCCCGAAGCGGATGTTGTCGCGGATCGTTCCCGAGAAGATGAAGGTATCCTGCAAGACAATCCCGATCTGTTCACGCAGACTCTGGAGTGTAACCTCGCGGATATCCCGTCCATCAATGGTGATGCCGCCGCTCTTGATATCATAGAACCGGCCGATCAGGTTGATGATCGTGCTTTTGCCGGAGCCGGTATGTCCTACGAGTGCAATGGATTGGCCTGCCTGGACATCCAGGTTAATGCCCTTGAGTGCTGCACGGCCCTTCTCATATTCAAACACAACATTATCGAAGTGAATATCTCCCTTAATCTTGGACAGCGGAGTTGCTCCCGGCTTATCCTGAACCGCAGGCTGTTCGTCGAGATACTCGAAGATCCGCTCGGAGGAAGCCATCGCCACCAGCAGCTGATTGTACATCTGCCCCAGCCGGTTGATCGGGTCCCAGAAGTTGCTGACATAGCTGCTGAAGGCCACCAGATAACCAATGGTAAGCTCTCCCGATTGAATCAGGTAAGCCCCGAACCAGAAAAGAATCATCGTTCCGAAGCCGCCGGTAACTTCAATAATAGGACCGAACCCCTGGTTCATAGCGGATGCTTTGTTCCAGGACTTCCGGCTGTCCATATTCATGGCATCGAAATAATGCATATTCTCTTCTTCCTGGGTGTAGGCCTGCGTTACGCGAATCCCTTGAATCGACTCGTTAAGATGGGAGTTGATCCGGGAATTCTTCATCCGCACATCCTGCCAGGCGATCCGGATTCTCTGCCGCAGCTTGGTGGAGATCAGGAACATAATAGGTACGGTGATCATCACCGCCAGCCCCAGCTTCCAGTTGATCAGCAGCAGAATAATCATGATGCCCAGCAGCTGCACACAGTCAATCATCAGATTGACCACGCCGTTCGTGAACAAATCCTGAAGCGAGTTAATGTCATTGGTTACCCGGACCAGCACCGAGCCCGCGGGCCGTTTATCGAAGAAGTTGAAGGACAGCTTCTGGATATGCCGGAACAGGTCCGAGCGCAGATCATAGATCACCCGCTGGCCGATCACATTCGTATATTTGATCCGGTATACGCCGGCGATCCATTGGATCAGGTACAGGATGATCACACTTGCCGTTAACGTATAGAGCAGCGTCAGGCTGGTATTTCCGTCTTTCGGAGCAATTGCTTTGTCTATCGCCATACTTGTCAGGAACGGAACCGTAAGCTTGGTAATCGTGCCCAGAATCATCATGATGGAGACAAGCGGCAGCATCTGCTTCGCGTATGGCTTCATATAACCGAACAAGCGGGTGAACTGCCTCCAGTCAAAAGCCTTGTCGATCACATCATCATCTTTATAGATAAACCGTTCTTCAAGCGTCTGTTCCTCTACTTTACTGTTGTCAGTCTCTACTGCGCCCTCTACAGTCTTCTTGGAGGTCTGAAGGTTCATGCCGGATCACCCGCCTCTCGCTTCATATCCCTGGCTAAATAATCGGCATACTGAATCCGGTACACATCCTGGTAAGGTCCCGGGACCGCGATCAATTCCTGATGGGTGCCCTGCTGGACCATTCTCCCTTCATTCATGACAATGATCTGATCGGCATGGCGCAGAGAGGAGATCCGGTGGGCAATAATCAAGGTCGTCCGTCCGCGCATAACCTCCTGGAAGCCGGCCTGAATCTCATGCTCCGTCTCCATATCGACCGCACTGGTGGCATCATCCAGAATAAGAATCCGCGGATTCTTGAGCAGTGCGCGAGCAATGGCAATCCGCTGCTTTTGGCCGCCCGAGAGACCCATTCCCCGCTCACCGACTACGGTATCGTAGCCTTCCGGCATCTCCATAATGAAGTCATGCGCCTTCGCCAGCTCGGCGGCACGGATGATCTCATCCATGCTGACATTCTTCAATCCATAAGAGATATTATTGCGGATCGATGAGGAGAACAGGAAGGTCTCCTGGAATACCGTCGATATTTGCGAGCGCAGACTACGGACCTGGAACTCGCGGATATCCACGCCATCGAGCTTGATACTGCCCTGATTCACATCATAAGCACGCATCATCAGCTGGGTAATCGTGGATTTACCGGACCCCGTTCCGCCGAGGAAGCCAATGATCGCACCCGGCTCGGCATGAAAATGAATATCCTTGACTGCCGGCATTTTGTTGCCGTAAGCGAAGGTCACATGATCGAACTCCACCTCACCCTTCACTTCTGCCGCTGCAAGCTCGCGGGCATTCTCTTTATCCCGGACATCAATCTGCTGATTCAGCACTTCCAGCACACGTTCGCCGGAGGCTTTGGACTGGGTGTAGTTATTGATATGGAACCCAAGTCCCCATACCGGACCGATGATGTACCAGATCAGGCTGAAGAACGCAACCAGCTCACCCAGCGACATCTTCCCGTTGATAACCAGCGTACCGCCGACACCCAGCAGGATCGCTACACTGACCGAAGCCAGCAGCTCCATGAACGGGAAGAATTTACTCCACAGCTCGGCCGCAAAAATCTGATTATCTTTATAACGTTCATTACGGTGTGAGAATTTCTCAACTTCGTAGGCCTCTCTGGCAAACGATTTGACCGTTCTTACCCCGGTGACATTCTCCTGTACAGCCGTTGTCAGGGAACTTAACGCCAGGCGCATCTCCTGAAAGGCCGGATGAATCTTGGATTCAAATCTGAGTGCGACTACCGCCAGAAACGGCATTGTGATCAGAGTAACCAGCGTCAGCTGCCAATTGATGGTAAACATCATAATGGAGCCGAACAAAACCATGAAAAATACATTCAGCAGTTGGGCAAATCCGAAGCCGATGAACATCCGGATCGCTTCCAAATCCCCGGTCAGCCGGGACATCAGGTCACCTGTCTTCGCCGTATCATAATAACGGAAGGACAGAAATTGCAGCTTCTCATAGCAGGCATTGCGCAGCCGGTAGGCCAGGAAATTCCCCAGCCGTCCGCCGAAAAATCCATGAGCAAACTGCAGGCACGCCTTGACAATAATGACAGCAAGCACACTGAGAGCGAGTACGGGCACCTCAGTAAACTTTAGGGGAACAATAACATCATCGATCAATCTCCTTAACAAATTGGGGGTAATAAGCCCCACTGCAGTTGCGGCCGCCAAACATACAATCGACAGAATCAGATAGTGCAGCTTCTCCCGATAAAAGCCCCGCAGTTGCCTGAGAACATCCATATCTCTCCTCCTTAAAGCTTTACGAAGTAAAGCTGGCTCCGTAAGCATAAACTTAGCTTTACGAAGTAACCTGCTCCGTAAGCATAAACTTGGTCTCTAAATATCGCACCGTAAGCTAGCTTTTTTAGCGCTTCCAATTTAGTGACTTTAAGCAGTTTATCATCCCTAATTTAATGCGGCAAAGGGGAGAAACCACCGTTTTCCCTCTTTTTCCGGAATAAACCGGGCTTAAGCAGGGGCTAAAGGACGCCCGTCGTTTTAAATGCTGCTATTTCCTCGCAAATACTGCTCAATTAAGATATAGCAAGATTCAACAATGCGAAGCAGCTTTTTGAAAGCCTAATAAAAGGTATTTTATGTTCCTATAAAACACAAAAGTGCCCACAGAGCTTTGACCAACCTGCATCAAAGTTCTGTGGACACTCACTGTATATCGCCTGGTTATTGAAAGAGGCAGCTAGTTACCCGATACTGCCTTCCATTTCGAATTTGATCAATCTGTTCATCTCGACCGCATATTCCATCGGCAGCTCTTTGGTGAACGGCTCGATGAAGCCCATAATAATCATCTGCGTGGCATCAGCTTCGGAGAGACCGCGGCTCATGAGGTAGAATAGCTGCTCCTCAGATACCTTGGAGACCGTCGCTTCGTGCTCAAGCACAATGTTATCGTTCATGATCTCATTGTAAGGAATCGTGTCCGAGGTGGACTCGTTATCCAGAATGAGCGTATCGCATTTAATATTGGATTTCGCGCCTTCTGCCTTGCGGCCAAAGGAAGCGAGTCCACGGTAAGTGACCTTGCCGCCGTGCTTGCTGATCGACTTGGATACAATGGTTGAGGTGGTATCCGGTGCCAAGTGGATCATTTTGGCGCCTGCATCCTGATGCTGATTCTTGCCCGCTACCGCGATGGACAATACAGACCCCTTGGCTCCACGGCCTTTAAGCACAACCGCAGGATATTTCATAGTCAGCTTGGAGCCGATGTTGCCATCTACCCATTCCATCGTAGCGTTCTCTTCGGCAACCGCACGTTTGGTAACGAGGTTGTAGATGTTCGGTGCCCAGTTCTGAATGGTGGTATAACGGACACGGGCGTTCTTCATGCAGAGAATTTCAACCACTGCACTATGCAGAGAGTTCGTGCTGTAGATTGGGGCAGTACAGCCTTCAACGTAATGCACGAAGCTGTCTTCGTCTGCCAGAATCAGAGTACGCTCGAATTGTCCCATATTCTCGGAGTTGATGCGGAAGTAGGCCTGCAAAGGAACTTCACACTTCACACCCTTCGGAACATAGATGAAGCTGCCTCCTGACCAAACGGCACTGTTAAGTGCGGCGAACTTGTTGTCTGCAGGCGGAATGATTGTGCCGAAGAACTTCTTGAACAGCTCAGGATGATCACGCAGTGCGGAATCCGTATCTGTGAAGATCACACCCTGATCCTCCAGGTTCTGCTGCATGCTGTGATAGACTACCTCAGATTCATACTGTGCAGAGACACCGGCAAGGAACTTCTGCTCCGCTTCCGGAATTCCCAGCTTGTCGAAGGTCTCTTTGATCTCGGAAGGCACCTCCTCCCAAGTCTTGCCCTGCTTCTCGGAAGGTCTAACATAATATTGGATATCCTCGAAATCCAGATCATCCAGATTGCCGCCCCACTTCGGCATTGGCATCTTACGGAACTGCTCCAGGGATTTCAGCCGGAATTCCAGCATCCATTCCGGCTCGTTTTTGATTGCGGAGATTTCCCGGACGATTTCTTCCGTGAGTCCTTTACCAGACTGAAATATCGACTTGTGCTCGTCACGGAATCCGTACTGGTATTCCTCCATATCAGGCGCTTTCTTAGCCATGGTGTCAGCCTCCTTGTGTGTAATATTATTTTATAAGCTTCTTTGCGTATCTATGCCTTTGCGAAGCGCGTTCCAGGCCAGAGTGGCACATTTGATCCGCGCCGGAAATTTATTAACACCGGACAGGGCTTCAATATCTTCGTAGTCACCGAAATCTGCTTCCTCACCCTTCATTAGAGAGGAGAAGCTGTCGGCCATCTCAAGCGCATGCGCTATCGATTGGCCCTTGACCGCTTCCGTCATCATCGAAGCCGACGACATGCTGATTGAACAGCCTTCGCCGCTGAAACGGGCGTCCTGGACGACGCCATCCTCCACCTTAAGCTGAAGCGTAATGCGGTCGCCGCAGGTAGGGTTATTGAGCTCAATCTTAAGTGCGTCATCTTCAAATGAGCCGCGATTCCGGGGATTTTTGTAATGATCCATAATTACGCGTCTATATAAGTCATCCAAGTTCATAGCTGAAATACTCCTTTGCCTTAAGTAAGGCTTGAACCAGCGCATCTACATCCTGTTCAGTGTTGTACAGGTAGAAGCTCGCCCGGGCGGTGGAGCTGACCTCCAGCCAGCGCATAAGCGGCTGGCAGCAATGATGCCCCGCGCGGACAGCCACGCCTCCCGCATCCAGCACGGTGGCCACATCATGCGGATGAACATCACCCAGGTTGAAGGTGACTACCCCCACCTGACGGTTGCGGGGACCATAGATCGTCAGATCACTAACCTCCGACAGCCGCTGCTCCGCATATGCTGCAAGCTGCATTTCGTGGCGGTGAATCTCATCCATCCCGACCTCCTGCAGGAAATCAATCGCTGCTCCTAAGCCGACGGCACCTGCAATAATCGGTGTTCCGCCTTCGAACTTCCACGGCAGCCCCTTCCAGGTAGACTCATACAGCCCGACATCATCGATCATCTCGCCGCCGAATTCAACCGGCTCCATAGCTTCCAGCAGCGCCTTCTTGCCGTAGAGAGCACCGATACCAGTAGGCGCAAGCATCTTGTGCCCGGACAAGGCGTAGAAATCGCAATCCAGATCCTGCACATCCACCTTCAGATGCGGTGTGCTCTGTGCACCGTCCACCACGATTACTGCACCGTTCCGGTGGGCAATCGCTGCAAGCTCTTTGATAGGATGAGTAACGCCCATGACATTGGATACATACGCAATGGCTACAATCTTGGTCCGGGCAGTAATCGTCTGCTCGGCATCCTCCAGCGTGATCGTACCGTCCTTTTGCAGCGGCAGGAATTTCAGGGTAGCCCCGGTGTTCTTGGCCAGTTGCTGCCAGGGAATGAAATTGCTGTGATGCTCCATCTGGGTAATCACGATCTCATCCCCTTCCTTCAAGACGGAAGGACCGTAAGAGGAAGCTACAATATTGAGCGCGGTCGTTGTCCCGCGTGTGAAGATAATTTCCTTCACACTGCGGGCATTAATGAAGTTCTTCAGCTTCTCGCGGGCGCCTTCATACGCATCGGTTGCCCGGCTCCCCAAGGTATGCACCCCGCGGTGTACGTTGGCATTATCCCACTCGTAGTAAGACTTGACCGCCTCAATGACCTGGCGCGGCTTCTGTGAAGTGGCCGCACTGTCCAGGTAGACCAGCGGATGGCCGTTGATCTTCTGGTTCAGGATGGGAAACTGCTCCCGGATCTGACTGCTAATCATTGGCCTAACTTCCTTTCCACAAGAGATTGGAGCTGATTGCGCAGTCCCTCCAGTGGAATTTGCGATACAACAGGTGCAAGGAAGCCGTATATGATCAGTGTTTCTGCGTCATGCCGCGATAATCCCCGGGACATCAGGTAATAGACTTGCTCGTAATTGACCTGTCCTACGGAAGCGGCATGGCCTGCGGTTACATCATCTTCATCTATAAGGAGGATCGGGTTGGCGTCTCCGCGCGCTTTGGGGCTTAGCATCAGAACCTTCTCTGTCTGCTGTCCGTCAGCTCTGGTAGCGCCCTTCTCAATCTTCGTAATTCCGTTAATAATCGAGGTTGCTGAATCCCGCATAACAGCACGCGTGATCATGTCACTTGGTGTATTTCTGCCGAAGTGCTGGGCTTGTGTAGTATAGCTCAGCTTCTGCGAACCGGAGCCTACAGCAATGACCTTCGCATCTGAGCTTGAGCCGTTGCCTTTAAGCACCGATTTGGTATCGCTGGCTGTATCTCCATAGTTCATCTCACCGATGATCCATTCAATGGTGCCGTCATTCTCCACAACGGCGCGGCGGTACGTCACATCCGTTGTATCCTGCCCCAGCTGATGTACGGTAGCGTATCTCACAGTGGCACCTGCACCTACGAATACTTCAACGGCTCCGTTATGCAGACCCGCTTCAGTCTTATCGGATACGTAGTTATCCACGTAGGTCAACGAACTGTTAGTATCGGCAACAATCAGAATATGCGGTACAAAGGCAGCTTCAGCGTCATCCGTGAGCAGAACCGCCTGCAGCGGAGTCTCGATGACAACATTCTTCGGAACATAGAGGAATACCCCGCCGTTCCATAGTGCTGCATGCAGTGCGGCGATGGAGTGCTCTTCCGGCAATACTGCCTTATGCAGATAACGCTGAACAAGGTCTCCATGCTCTCTGACTGCAGTCTGCAAATCGGTGAAAATAACACCTTGCGCAGCCAGCTCCGGAGCCAGGCGGGCATATACAGCCCCTGAATTCCGTTGAATGATCAGGCTGCCTTCTTCTTGCCCCTCGATTAGTCCGGCAATGGAAGCCGGTGCATCTTGAAGTGCCGCCAGCGCCTTGCTTGGCTTGTATTCCCCGTAGTTGTTGATATTCCAGCGGTCAATCCGTGTCTTCTCCAGCTTCGGCAGGTCAAGCCCTGCGGCAAGCTCCAAAGCCTTCAAACGGCTGTCCTTCAGCCAACCCGGTTCGCCGCTACTCTGCGACTGTGCGCTGAGCTGCTGTGCATCCACGGGAAGAATGGTTTGCGTCGTCATAAGTGGTTTCCTCCTTCCAGCGTTTCTAAGCTTCTTGTCCTACAGTTTCATCTTCGATGCCGAGTTCTTCCTTAATCCATTCATAACCATCAGCTTCCAGTCTGTGGGCCAGCTCAGGGCCGCCGGATTTCACAATCCGTCCCTGCATCATGACATGCACATAGTCGGGCTTGATGTAATTAAGCAAACGCTGGTAGTGGGTAATAATCAGGAATCCGCGTTCCGGGCTGCGCATGGTGTTCACACCATCGGCAACAATTTTGAGTGCGTCAATATCAAGGCCGGAGTCAATTTCGTCAAGAATGACGATCTTAGGGTCCAGCATCATCATTTGCAGAATCTCGTTACGCTTCTTCTCCCCGCCGGAGAAGCCTTCATTCAGATAACGGTGCAGGAATTCAGGGTTCATATCCAGTTCTTTCATCTTGGCTTCCATCTGTCGGATGAAGCGGATCAGTGAGATCTCACTGCCCTCTTCACGGCGCGAGTTAATCGCACTGCGCAGGAAGTCGGAGTTCGTCACTCCGCTGATTTCACTTGGATATTGCATCCCGAGGAACAACCCGGCGCGGGCGCGCTCATCCACTGCCATCTCCAGCAGATCTTCACCTTCGAGCAAGGCCGTACCTTCTGTAACCACATACTTGGGATGACCCATCAGAGCTGAGGCCAGCGTACTTTTACCAGTACCATTCGGTCCCATCACGGCGTGAATTTCTCCGCCCTTCATCTGAAGGTTAATCCCCTTCAGAATTTCTTTTCCTTCAATCGTCGCTTTCAGTCCCTCAATGACAAATTCTGCTGCCATAATTATTATTCCCTCCATTGATCGATTTGCGAAATCAGAAAGTTGTATTGTCACAGGTTAACCCTGATTACAAGCAATTAGATTTTATATCACATTATAATTATTATAAAGTGAATCAGGATGATTATCAATGATTCTCACTAATTTTATTACATCGGCCCTTTTTTATCAAATTAATTAATGGTTATCTTCACTGCGGGAATAAGAAAAACGGAATTTGAATACCGCTTATGTTCCCCCGCTTCAAGTACTGCGACGATCCGTTCCAGCGGACGAAGCCCGAAGGACTCACACTGCTTCCGGTCATAGACCCATTCCGGAATCCTGCGGCGCAACTGCCACCCTTCAGACCGGGCCAGCAGTTGAAAATTCTGTATCAGGCTGCACACCGCGGCATAATCCTCGTCCTGCTTGTGCGGGTCCGTCTCTTCTCTGGCTACGACCAGCAGAAACGGCGGTGAAGGTGCCTCTTCAGAGAACTGCAGTTTGCCTGGTGCCTCTGTCTTATCACCCGTCACATAGATGAACCGCCAAGGCTCCCGCATGCCGTCATTCGGCGCCCAGACCGCCTCGTTCAGCAGCCTAAGGACATTGTATGCAGAGAAAGGGGCGGCATCCTCAAGCTGGCGGCTGTCTTCCCCGATAATTGTCCATTTCCGTTCTGCCGGTGTTCTTTTTCGTCCTCGCGGCGCTTTGTCGAAGGAGCCGATTTCCAGTATCCCCGCAAACCGCTCTCCTTCACGCCAGCCGATGAGCTTATAAAACGATTCGCTCAGAATCAAGGGATCTGTGTACCACAGCATCCCCAGCCCCTGTTCCCAGCCCAGAAGCTGAACCGTTTGCATGATGCTGCAGACCGCCGCGTAATTCTCATCCCGCTCCCGCTCCGTGCCGGCGGACTCGGCGATGAAGATTACATGAGCGGGAGTACCCGTGATTTGCCTTCTTAGAAGATCTGTCATGCGGGCAGGAAGGAGCTTCCCGAGCCGGCCGCCCGTCACCTTCGCCATCATGGATTCAGCCAGCTCTTCACGGGACTCGGGAGTGCCGAAGTAAAGACAGCGCCAGTGCGGCGTATCTTCGGACTCATATAAGCCAGCCGCCTCTTTTACCAAGGAAATAATCCGTTCTTGTTCAACCGGTGCAGCGCTGAATCTCCGAATGGTCCGCCGTTCCCTAACCGTTGTGGACACATTCTTCATCTTCATCCCCCCCAAAATATCGTTTGGCATTCAATAATTTATATTGTTTACCAGTTAACTATATTTTGAAAGAAATACGATGTCAATCTATATTATTAAATTTAATATCAGCAATTTATCATAAATAACTCGTCTGAATAGTTAGTTTACACGTTAATAATTTTACGTTAGAATAAAGGTACTTTGCAGAAAGGAGATGCTAAGCCCTATGCATTCCTCTGAAGGACTTAAGCGGCTGCTGTATGACCGTTTTCTCCACCTCTCCCATTTAGTTGAAGAGACTTTCGTAACCGAAATGGATGTATTTACGGATCTCACACGGAAGTACGGGATTACTCTCACTTCAACCAGCTTGACCAGTATTCATGTCATCGACTGCATTGGCAATCACGAGCCTGTCAACAGCACTACCATCGCGGAGAGCTTGAAATTGTCCAAGGCGAGCATCACTAAGATCAGCACCAAGCTTCTCCAGGATGGCTGCATTAAGCGGAGCCGGATGAATGACAACAAGAAAGAAATCTACTTCAGCCTTACTCCTAAAGGCAGACAGCTCTTTGAACTCCACGCCCGGATGCACAAGAACCTGGAGGAGAAATTCATTGAGAAAATGGGTGAATTCTCGGAACCGGAGCTGCAGGCTTCACTGAAATTCATTCAAATGATGATTGATGAGAATAGAATGCTCCCCCTGAATCTTAGTGAATTCGAGTAGAAAGGGCTACGCTGCCCTTTTAAAGGGGATCATGCGAAGCACATGAATCCTTATATTTTGAAAAATAAATAAAGCCTCCCTTCAGGGGAGACTTTATTCCTATATTCAAATCATTGTGCTACTTATCCCGCAATCAGCCCAGGAAAGCGCGCAGCATCCACTGGTTCTTCTCCAGATCCGTGCGGATCTTGATGAACAGGTCTGCCGTAGGCTGGTCGCTGATTTCTTCCGCCAGCTCGATGCCCTCTGTCAGTTCTTCCGCTACTGTAGCGAAATCTTCGATCAGCGCCTGAACCATACCACGGGCATCTTCTTTGCCTGTGGCTTCCTGAATGGTAGCCAGTTCCAGATATTCTTTCATAGTTGCTGCAGGGCTGCCTTTGATGCTCAGCAAGCGCTCAGCTACCTCGTCCATTTTGAGTGTAATATCATCGTACAGCTCTTCGAACTTCACATGCAGGGCGAAGAACTGCTCCCCCTTCACATACCAGTGATAGTTATGCACCTTCACATACAATACGTTCAGGTTGGCAACCTGACGGTTCAGTACCTGTTCCAATGAAGCGGTGTTCACTTTGTTTGATGCTTTAGCCATGATATGATCCCTTCCTTATCCATTAAATTTAGCCGGCTGCTTGTCCATTGTCCGGCCTTGCAGTTGTCTATTCTCCATTTACCCTTTTGCCTGGAGGGCGAAACAAGCCTGACCCCGGACAAGCCCTCTTCCCCGCCGCTGGCTGCATGCTTGTGTCTTCACCCGTAGGATGAACCAAGCAAGCGCCGGTTATGCTAATTGATGCGATTCAAGACAGAATAAAGTCAGCCAAGGGGCCGGGAAGCTCCTTGGCTGACTACACATTGCTATGTGCCTTACATCATTAGCAGCAGGGCCTCTGCACCGGACATGCCCGGAACGATTCCCAGCTTCTCTGCTTCTATAGTTACAGACTCCAGCGGCGCGGCCAGCAGCTGTTGAAGCGTGCGCACCCCGACAGCCCTTGCCGCAATAATCTGCCGGTCGCTCAGCACCTCGTTCAGCAGTCCTATGTCCAGCGCCCCGCACATAATATATCCCTTGTCTGTGCTGATGCTGAGCAACGTCGTTTTGGGCAGCTTCACCTCAACCCCCACCAGGACATGATCGCCCACATGCATGGGCTCTATTGTTACCATCTGCAGCACCTCCTCCTTTCACATTCACGTTGTAGGTTATGCGTACGGTTCAGGCCACGTGTGGACGATTGTCCTAGTTCATGGAGAAATCGGAGGGTCAGAAGTCCTTATTTCTATACAGGAGGGTATATAATTTCCGCTTATTTAATGGTATAGTTTATACACTAATTTAAATTAAAGAAATCGTGATTAACGATTAAGCTGGGGGATTAATGGATAAGAAACTACAACACACCGACGGCAATTATCTTTTCAATGTCGACATCCTGATTAATGCCCGCACCAACCCGCTTGCGCTGCAGTTCCTGCTTGAAATGTTGAATTCAAGCGACAAAGTCACTGATTTCAACATCAACTCCGGGCTGGAGCTTGGAAGAGCCATTGATCATCTGCTGAAGTCTGCAAAAATGGCTCTGAAGAATGACAGCTCCACACCTGCTCCGGTGCCAGTGAAATTGCCGGAGAAGCCGGCAGACCCTCAGGCAGCCAAGCCTGCGGAGAAGCCCGCAGCCAAGAAGCCTGCAGCAGCTCCGGCAGAAACTCCAGCAGATGTATTCGGCAAAATCAGACAGTACATTCAGAATAACCAGCTCGTCCGGCTGCGTGCGAACCGGCATGGCAAACAGGTATCCATGCCCTGCCGTATTCTGAACTTAGACGAAACGGAGAATTCGCTGAGTGTATACCATGTAGACGAGAAGCAGGTCTACACGTTCAAGCTTAATGAAATCGATGAATTTCTGTAAGAGAAAGAAGCACCCGCTCCGGGTTCCGGGGCGGGTGCTTCTTTCTCTTACGATTATTTTGGCGAATATGCAGCTCTTGCCGCACTTCACTTCTTGCGCGAGAAGGCCTCCAAGGCCAGGCAGATCCAGCCCGCAATGAAGCATACGCCTCCCAGCGGAGTGATTGCTCCGAGAACCTTGACACCGGAAATACTGAGGATGTACAAGCTGCCCGAGAACAGGACAACCCCGGCAACCATCAGCCGTCCTGCCCAGCGCAGACGGACACTTTCGCCCCACTGCCCAGCGGTAAGCCCGATAAGTATCAGGGCCAGCGCATGGAACATATGATACTGGACGCCCGTCTCGTACACCTGCAGATAGTGCTCGCTGATTACAGGCTTCAGGATATGCGATCCGAACGCGCCGATGGCAACAGACAGCATACCCAGCAAGGCTCCCCAGCCCACCAATCTTCGTTGCATGGATATACAGCTCCTTCCCTGAGTTGAACTTCTCCTATCTTAACAATCAGCTTCGCCTTTTACCAGCCGCATCATTCTGTAGCTTGTATTCCTGAGGACTTGCATTTAGAGCGCTGTTATGATGAAGTGGTAGTAATAACCTATTACACCCCAAGGAGTGCAGCCAAATGGACTATCATACACCTCCCAAATCGGACACCGCCGCAACCGAGCCTGCGAGATGGGGCTCTTCAGAACAAGACATGAACGCGGATTATGTATACCAGGAGAACAAACGAGACTATAAGCACTCCGGCCCCGGTATCGCCTCGTTCGTAATAGCTCTACTTACACTGGTCTGCTATGCCATTACCTTCGTGTATGTAGGAGCGCAAGCGTCTTCTCTGATGAATGAGCATAATAAACTGATTGCCGATTCGGCAGAAACGATTATGTATTTGGGCCTGACGATGCTGATCCTGGTCGCAGTGAATATCATCGGGGCGGTTACCGGTATTATCGGCCTGACCCTGCGCAGACGGCGCAAGGTTTTTGCTATTATCGGCACCATCATCAACGCCGGCTTCCTCCTTCTGTTCATGCTTCTGCTATCCGTTGTTCTGGTGAATGCCGGAGCATCATGATAACTCGTGTACGCAAACACAGCATATCCCCTTGAACCGGGACATGCTGTGTTTTGTTATGGAGCCTTATATACAGAGCTGGACGCTTAGATCTCGAACTCTTCGCTTGAATCGGACAGTCCGCCGTTCTGCACTCCAGAGCTGTTGGCTACCGCAAGCACGTATACCTTATACTTGGTGCCTTTGACAATCGGGTTACCGTTAATATCTCTGGCTGCAGCCGCTATAGAGAGATTGCTTCCGTTAGGGACTGCTGATCTGTAGTAAGACGATTGCACGTTAAGAGCTTCTGCAGTGCCGAAGCTCTGCTTGGAAGGGACTACGAATACTCGGTATTCGGAAATATTCGACTCACGGGCAGACTTGGTGAAGTTAACCACAAGTTTGCCGTTATCCATGCCGTAAGTCACATTTGTCACGGAGGTGACGGGAAGCTTAGCCGATAAAGTAATGGCTGCCGATCCCTCCGATAATACATTAGCTCCCTGGTAGCTGCCGTTTCTGACAGTCAATACATATACCCGGTAGCTGATTCCCGGCTTGATGGCTGCGCCGCGTACGTCTTTGGCTGAGCTATCGAGCACCTGATTGGTGCTGTCCCCGGATGTACCTGCGGTTGTATAATTCCCCGCATTATTCGCATCCGACAAGCTGAAGCTGTTGTAATAATTCATAGGTACCACCAGAATCCGGTAATGGCTGATGTAGGATTCGTCTCCGGCATGATTGAACGATACTCTCAGATCACGCCCGTCTCCATAATCGTTCACATCACTCACACTCAGATTCGATATGGCACTGAGGCCGGAGGTATTCACCAGCGTGATCGCCGGAGAAGCAGCGGATAACACATTCGAGCCCGAATTGTTCCAGTTGCCTGCCGCGAGCACATACACTTTGTAGCTGGTTCCGTTCCTGATCAGGGAACCGCGAACATCTCTGCTGGAAGAATTCATGATCTGTTCGGTATAGGTTCCTGATGTGTTTACCGCCGTATAATTCGCACTGGATACGTTATTCGCATCATTTAAGCTGAAGCTGCTGTAATAATTCACAGGCACCACCAGAATGCGGTATTGGCTAATATTGGTCTCGTCTGTAGCATGGTTGAAGGTAACCTTCAAATCCCGCCCGTCATTATAATCATTCACATCGGTCACGTTCAGGTTGGATACCCCTGCATTGGCCAGTGTAAGGGCCGTTGAAGCAGGTGACAGCACATTATTCGCAGCATTGCTGCTGTCAACCGCCAGTACGTATACCCGGTAACTGACACCCGTCTTGATCAGCGCTCCATCTGTATCTCTGGAGCCGGAGGAGAGGTTCATGCTGATGTTGTTCCCCGTCTTGTTGATCTGCGTGTAATTGCTGCTGGAGACCGCATTGGCTCTGCCCAGGTCAAACACTGTGGAATTGGACGCTTTGACTACGAAGATCCGGTAAGAGCTTATCTTACTCTCATCGGCCAGCTTGTTGAAGCTGACGGAGAGATCCCGGCCATCCCCGTAATCACTGGTATCCGTTACCTGGACGGTGCCCAGTGCCGGAACTGCCTTGTTCTGCAATGTAATAACGGCAGCTGCACTGGAGAGGGCACTGGTATTATTGCCTTTGCCGACTGTCACTACATATACGCTATATCCCTGATTATTCTTAATCAGGTCACCGTCGATCGTTCTGGCGGCAGCGTTCAGCTTCACAACAGGATTGGCTCCTGTTACCAGAGCAACGGAGTAGTTATTGGCACCTACTGCCAGTGCAGACGACAGGTTCAGTGAAGTACCGGTCTTGGCGACAAGCACTCGGTATTGATCCACCAGCGATTCGTCGGCCGCACGGTTGAAGCTGACCTGCAGATCCCGGCCGTCTCCATAATCGCTGATATCCTGAGCGGTTACTCCCGATACCGGAGCCGCATTCCCGCCTACCGGAACCGGAGTGGTGATCGTGACAATCTGCGCAGCCGGATTCCAGCCGACCTCGCGGCCGAGCGCTTCACTTACGAAGCGGGTAGGCACCATTGTGCGGCCCTTCAGATTCTGGCCCGGCACATCCAGGCTGACTGCCTTGTTGTTGATGGTTGCGATCTTGGAGCCAATCTTCAGTACAATCGTTGTATCGTTCTGGGAAGCTGTTACTGTCTGTGTCTTCTGATTCCACTTGATGTCGGCATTGAAGGCTTCAAAGATCGCCCGCAGGGGAACCATAGTCCGTCCGTTCACCATTACCGGCGGCTGGTCTGTGGACAAGGTCACTCCATCAATAATAACTCTGATGGGTTTTGCTGCTGCCTGGGCCGGAGCCTGAAACAACATCGGGAACACCAATAATCCTGCTACAATCGAAATCCATAACTTTTTCACAAGCTCACCCTCCCGGATAGGAAACCAATCTCAATTTCTATCTCTTTGACGCAAGCCGGGCGGAAAAAGTTTCTCTCTGAACCGGTTACAAAAAAATAACCTTTGGAGCCGATTCCAAAGGCGGCAAAAAGAACTGCAACAGGCGGATACCCATGGGATATTCCGCCATTGCAGCCCGGGTTCGGGTTCAGGGCACTCTGCCGAATCAGTCCGCTTTGGCCAGACTGGACAATACCCGCTGAATCACGACAGGATCTTTTCCGACTATTTTTTCCACATAAGTAAATACTACAGGATCATCCATCTCAAGCCCTTCCGGCGCATCCGCTGTGCCTGCACCGAGTTCAAAGGCCGTCGGCCCTTCTTCTGTCACAATCTCCACGGAATGGGTATCCATCTGCCCGACATAAGTGCCTGAGCCCTGGATCTTCTCTGACTCTGCGGCTGCGGAAGGACCAGGCTTCAGCACCGGACTGGCGAGAGGTAACGCCGCTGTCTGTACAGGGATTCCCGATGAGCCTGCTGAGGACGATTCTCCGGGGGCTTCCGCAGGGCTGTTCCCGCCGCAAGCCGTCAGGGTGAGCATCAATACAGCGATTGCTGTCATAGCGGGTAGCGTACGCTCTAATCTCATGATGTGTACCTCCTCTGTTGGTTGTGTGCTGCTTACCTTACCTATGGATTACCCCATAAGCCGGGTAGTGTAAACTTGCCGTTACGGGCTGGGCATCAGCCGTACGCACAGAAGCGCCGGACTAATACAATAGATGAAGAGCCTTATTCAGCATTTGAAGGAGTGGTATCCCTTGAGAATCGATATCGGCTGCGGCCCCGGCAAAGAGTCCGGGTATCTGGGAATCGACCGCACACAGTACCCCGGAGTGGATATCGTCTGCGATATTTGCGAAGAAATCCCCCTGCCCGACAATACGGCTGAATTCGTTATGGCCAGCCGGGTGATGCCTTATGTGAACGATCTGTTTGCAGCGATGTCAGAGATTTATAGAATAAGCACACACCAAGCGGTTGTGTGTATTCTCTCACCCTATGCCCATAGCTTCCCGCATGCCTCCAACCCTATGTTTAAGCAAAAGTTCGATGAGTATACCCCACGGTATTTCACCGGCCACTTCTTCCAGCCCTATCAGAGCCCACTGTGCCCGGAGATCCCGGATTATCCCGTGCCGCTGCCGCCGTTTGACTTCAGACTGCTGCGGATGGAGCTGTTCTATCAATATCCGTATGACGACAATCTGTATGATGCGGAAGAGCTTGAGGTTCTGAAGACGCTGCAGTCCAATGTCATTCACGAAATTATGTACCACTTCGCCGTCATTAAGCGGGAGATTACCGATGAGGAACTGGAGGCGATGAGCCGGAAGGTGCTGCCTGAACCACAGGCACTGCTAGAGCGCCGGCTTCGGCTGCAGGACAGGAAATATATGTTATAAAATTCGGGATGGACATACAAGATTGCCCAAAACGGAACATAGGTTAATACAACACAAGCAGGATGGCATATCGGCTCACACAGGAGCCGGTCTGCTTTTTTTTGACTGTCTGAGCTTCTATTCAAAAGGAGGTGAAAATTATTCCTCTAGTCGTTCGGTCTACGGTTAATGCAACAGGCGCCATCACTTTCACTGGCAACACGCTGGGACTAAGCCGCTCTGAAACTGCCGGTGTACCGGGTACACAGGACAGTATCGGAGGCTTCTCTACGATTAATACAGCTTCTGTATACGGCACCTATCCTGCTGGCACTACCAGTCTATATCAGAGCAACAGTTCAGCAGCCATTCTGGTTCTCCCTGCCGGAAGCACAGTTCTGTATGCCGAGCTGATCTGGGGCGGTTCCTATGTTAACGGTACCGTCAATCTCACTGCGGCAATCAACAACCCTGTATCCTTCACTACACCGCTAGGGAACACGGTCAGTGTAACCCCCGATTCAGCCACAGCCAATTCGGTGGATCTGGGCGGGGGTGCACTCGCATATGTCCGTTCCGCAAATGTCACCAGCACCATTCAAGCCTCCGGTGCCGGAACCTATGTCACTGGCGGTGTAGTCGGAACTATTGTAATTCCCGGAGATTCCACTGCCAACCATGCCGGCTGGACACTTGCTGTCATCTACCAGAATCCGTCGCTGCCCTTCCGCAACATGTCCCTGCGCGCAGGCGCTGTCCTTGTCCAAGCCTCCTCGGCCCCGGTGGTCACCACCATTACCGGCTTCGCCACACCTGTTACCGGCGCGCTGGGCGGACGCATCCAGTTCAGCGCCCAGGAAGGAGATGCCAACCGCTCGGGAGACCAGGCGCTTTTCGGCCCTACCTCCACCACTCAGGTCGCCCTCTCCGGGCCTAACAATTTTGCCAATAACTTCTTCGCTTCGCAGATTAACAATGATACCGGCAATCTGAATACGACCGGTACGTTCGGCACCCGCAACCAGACCAACGGCAGTCCAGGCTCTAACATTGTCGGCGGGCGGCAGGGCTGGGATATCACGAATGTGGATGTCTCTGCGCGCCTGGTCAATAACCAGTCCTCCGCACTCCTGACCTTAACTACTTCGGGCGATGCGTATGTCGTTAACGCCAACGGGCTGCAAATCGATATCAATGCACCTAAGATCTCCTTGACCAAAAGTGCAAATGTCGCCGGCACCATCGTTGGTGATCTGGTCACCTACACTGTAACGGTTAACAATACCGGTACCGCAAGCGCAGCCAGTGTTGTATTGTCAGACATCTTACCGGCAGGTCTTACTTTTGTCACAGGAAGCGTGGTGGTAGCCGGTGTTGCCAGGCCGACTTATGATATAACCTCCGGCATCCCGCTGGGTTCACTTACTCTGGGCACTTCCATAACGGTGACTTATCAAGCCAGGGTGACTTCCCTGCCGAATCCGCAATTTGTGCCCAACACGGCTAACGCTGCCTTCACCTTCCAGAGTGTAGCCGGAGGCCCGATTGTCAGCGGAGTCATTCCATCCAATACACAATCGCTGCCGGTATATTCTCCCGTTCTCGGCATTGTCAAAAGCGCCAATACTACCAACGCAACCGTCGGAGACCAGATTCTCTACACCCTGCAAATCTCCAACACCGGCAATATCGGAGCCACTACTACGCTCACGGATAACATTCCTGCCGGCAGCTCCTATATTCCGGGAAGCTTCACGGTAAACGGCACGCCTGTGGCGGGTAATCCCGCCGCCGGGATCGCCATCGGCACCATCGCGGCGGGAGGAAGCTCTACAGTCCAGTTCCGTGTACTGGTGAACAGTCTGCCTTCTCCTCCGCAGCTGGTGGACCAGGCTACAGCCGCCTATACCTTCCAGGTTCCTGACGGGCGGACCGTGAGCGGTACGGCTGCCTCCAATACGCTCACCATACCGGTCAGACTGCCGAATGTTGCCCTTGTCAAAAGCGCCAGCTTCCCGGATGTCGCCGTAGGCGATACCTTGCAGTATACGTCTGTGGTTACTAATAACGGAATCGTCGCCATCACGAATGTTGTGCTCTCTGATCCGATACCCGCCGGCAGCACTCTGGTGCCTGGAAGCGTGGTGGTAGCGGGAACCGCACGGCCTGCCGCTGATCCGGCTTCGGGGATATCCGTGGGCACCCTTGCCCCGGGAGCCAGCGTAACGGTAACCTTCCAGGTAAGTGTCACCTCTGTGCCGGGAAACGGCCAGCTCGCCAACCAGTCATCGGCCTCTTACAGCTCGGGGACATTTAACGCCATCACACAGTCCAATACAATCCTCACTCCTGTGTACCAGCCAATAATCGGTATCGTTAAAAGCTCCAGTCCAAGCAGCGCCACGGTTGGAGGAAATGTACAATACACGCTGCAGGTGCAGAACACCGGTAATCTCGCAGCGAATGTGACCCTAACTGACACGATCCCTGCCGGGTCTGCCTTCGTCGCCGGAAGCGTCACAGTAAACGGTGTGGTCCGTCCGTCAGATTCTCCGGTAAGCGGAGTCCCGCTCGGGTCCGTAGCACCGGGAGCTGCCTTGACCGTAACCTTCCTGACCACTGTCCAATCCCTGCCGTCTCCGGCAACCTTGACGGACCAGGGCAGCAGCAGCTATACCTATCAGTTGCCCAGCGGACGCTCTCTGTCCGGCGGAAGTGTATCCAATACGGTGACTATTCCAGTCTCTGCCCCCAACATCACGATTCTCAAAAATGCCAATCTCACCTCAGTGGCTGTAGGCGAATATCTTACCTACAGCGTCTCTGTATCCAACCCCAGCGGCGTAGCTGTTAACAATGTAGTGCTGTCTGATCCGGCTCCGGCAGGCAGTGCCTTTGTAGCAGGAACTGTCACGGTGAACGGGACGGCCGTACCCTCTGCCAATCCAAATGCCGGGATTGCTCTCGGAACACTTGCTGCGGGTGCCACAAGCATCGTTGTCTTCCAGGTGAATGCCAACTCTATTCCAAGCCCGCCTCAACTGAGCAACCGGGCCAGCGCATCCTTTACGGCCGGCTCATTCAGCGGAGCAGCCCTGTCCAATACAGTGTCTACCCCAGTCTTCATTCCAGTCATTGGACTGGTCAAAAGCTCAAGCCCTGCGCAGGCCTCTGTCGGCAGTCTGCTCTCCTTCTCCATCCTGGCCAGCAACACTGGCAATATCGCGGCAATGCTGAATCTGACCGATTCCCTGCCGCCGCAGACGGTATTCGAGACCAACAGCGTAAGTATAGGCGGGACCCCGTTACCTGGGTATAGCCCATTAACAGGCATTCCGGTGGGGCCGCTTGCTCCCGGAGACAGCGTCGTAGTCAGCTTCCTTGTTACGGTTACTTCGCTTCCCCCAAACCAGCAGCTGCCTAACTCGGCAGCAGCATCCTATACTTTCACCCTGCCGGATGGGCGTCAGCTTGGCGGTAACACCGTGTCGAACACACTTATGGTTCCCGTATCGGCACCGAATGTCAGTGTTGTCAAAAGCGTCAATGCAATTGATGCCGTGACCGGCGACATCCTTACATTCACCTCCGTGCTGACGAATAACAGCATTACCTCTGTCAGCAATATCATTCTCAGCGATCCCTTGCCAGAGAATGCAGCGTTCCTTCCCGGAACCGTAATTGTCGGCGGCGTCTCCCAGCCGTTGTCAGTTCCGTCGGCCGGCATCCCAATCGGCAGCCTGGGGCCTGGAGCCTCCGTTGCCGTCACATTCGAGGTGAGAATAACCATGCCGATTCCTTCACAGGTGAATAACCAGTCCACCGTCAGTTTCACCTCCGGGGTCTTCTCCGGCTCTTCATCGTCCAACGTCACCACCACACCGGTCACACAACCGCAGATCTCCCTTGTCAAAAGCGCCAGTGACCTGAACGCCACAGTAGGCGATACGGTCATCTATACCATTGTGGTCAGCAATAACGGTAACCTTGCAGCCAATGTTACGTTAACCGACAACATCCCGGCGGGTACTACATTTGACCCCAACAGCGTCATTGTCGGCGGATTCCCTCAGCCGGGGGCTGCACCGGATACCGGAATTACTGTTGGAACTGTAGCTCCCGGTGCCAGTGTATCTGTCAGCTTCACGGTCTTCATCGTGTCTCTGCCTTCACCGCAGCAGCTTGTCAATCAGGCAAACGCCACCTATACCTTCACTCCGCCTGACGGGCGGCTGCTAAGTGGAAGTGCCGTCTCCAATACCGTGACCATCGCAGTCTCTGCCCCTAATCTGGCGGTGGTCAAGAGCACAACCTCCACCTCCGTTGCCCTTGGGGATACCATTTCCTATTCCGTGAACATCACCAATAACGGGATGGACCCTGTCAACAATGTCGTGCTCAGTGATCCAACACCGGGCGGGGCCACCTTTGTGCCGGGCAGCGTATCGGTGAACGGGGTGCCTTTTCCGAATGCCAATCCGGCCTCAGGGATTACTATCAGTACGCTTGCCTCCGGGGCTAGTGCCGTCGTCTCGTACAGTGTCACTGTCACCTCTGTACCCGCAGATACCTCCATTGATAATCAGGCGACGGTCACTTACACCTCCGGTGTATTTAGCGGATCAACCTTTTCCAATCCTGTGGCGGTGCCTGTCTTCCAGCCCAATATCGCTGCGGTCAAAACAGCCAATACCGCCAATGCAACAGTCGGTGATACAGTAACCTACACGATAACGGTCAGCAATACCGGCAACTACGGAGCAAGCCTTACGGTAACGGACAACATTCCGGCCGGAACTACCTTTGAAGAGAACAGTGTGCTGATTAACGGGCTACCTCTGCCGCAGGCGAGTCCCGCCGCCGGAATTGCCGCCGGAACCATCGCCCCGGGTGCAAGCGTTGCTGTCTCATTCTCCGTAATCATCACTTCACTGCCATCGCCGCAACTGCTGGTGAATCAGGGAACGGTTGCTTCCAGCTTCACCTTGCCTGACGGAAGAATCCTGGGAGGGTCGGTGCTCACCAACACCCTGACCATCCCTGTCTCGAACCCGAATCTGGCTGTCGTCAAAACCACTGTAACCACCGCAACCAATGTGGGCGACACCATCACTTATTCCGTGACCCTAACCAATAACGGTATTGCTACGGTTAATAATGTCGTATTCACAGATGCCCTGCCTGCCGGTACCGCCTTTGTTCCGGGCAGTGTGCTCGTAGACGGCGTGTCCCGCCCTGCTTCTTCACCGGCTACCGGGGTGACCATAGGCAGCATCGCTCCGGGCGCTTCTGTAACGGTGGCCTTTAACGTAACGGTTACGTCTCTGCCGGCTTCAGGTGTACTGAACAATCAGTCATCCGTCAGCTTCACTTCCGGCGCCCTGTCCAGTGTAGCCTTCTCGAACATTGTGACCACTCCGGTCTTCCAGCCGGTTATCGCTGCAGCCAAGAGCTCCAGCTCTCAGAATGCCACGGTAGGCGATACCATTGTCTATACCGTCAATGTCAGCAATTCAGGGAACTATGCGGCATCGGCCACGCTGACTGATACTATTCCCGCAGGTACAACTCTGGTTCCGAACAGTGTACTGATTAACGGCTTCCCTGCTCCGGGTGCAGATCCCGCTACCGGAATCCCTCTGGGCAGTGTTGCAGCCGGTGCATCACTGACCGTAGTATTCTCTGTAGTGATCGACACGCTGCCAGCCAGCCAGCAGCTCAGCAATCAGGCCATTATCGCCTTCAACTATACGCTGCCTGACGGACGCGTCTTCAATCAGTCGGCCAGCTCGAACATCAATCTGATTCCGGTATCGTCGCCGGATGTCCTGGTTGCAAAGAGCACTACTGTAGTCGATGCAGTCCCGGGGGATACCGTTACGTACAGCATCGCAGTCACCAATAACGGAATTGCACCGGTTAACAATGCAGTGCTGAGCGATCCGATTCCGGCCGGTTCTTCCTTTGTAGCCGGCAGCGTGGTCGTGGACGGCACTCCGCTGCCGGGAGGCAACCCTGCGAACGGGATCTCGCTCGGCACTATCGCCCCTGGTGCAGTGGTCCAGGTCACCTTCAATATTCTCGTCAACAGTCTTCCTAATCCGGCCACACTGAACAATCAGGCTTCGGTCAGCTTCACCTCCGGGGCATTCTCCGGCGCCTCTTATTCCAACAATCTAATTACCCCGGTATTCCAGCCGATTATTGGTGTCCTGAAATCTGCTGATACCACTAATGCCACGGTTGGAGATACCGTCACTTATGCACTAAGCGTCACCAATACAGGTAATCTTGCGGCAGTCGTCACCTTAACCGACTCTATCCCTGCAGGAGCTGTTTTCATACCGAACAGTGTACTGGTTAACGGCCAGCCCGTTCCCGGCGCTGATCCGACTACCGGAATCAATCTGGGTACAGTTCCAGCGGGTGCCACAGTTACTATGCTCGTCACCCTGCAGGTTACGCTGGCTTCCCTGCCTTCACCGCAGCAGCTGGTGAACCAGGCGGCGGCAACCTTCACCTTCACGCCGCCTGATGGACGTCTGCTCTCAGGCTCTACACTATCGAATACACTCGTCATTCCAGTCTCTTCACCGGACGTAACGGCAGTCAAGAGCACTCCGGCTGTCGATGCTGTAGTCGGCGATATCATCACCTATACGATTGCCGTAACCAACAACGGCATTGTTCCCGTCAACAATGTGGTCCTTGTTGACCCGATCCCGGCCGGCAGCCAGTTCGTTGCAGGCAGCGTAACTGTGGATGGCACTCCGCGTCCCGGTTCAAATCCGGGCACCGGTATCGTGATCGGAACGATCGCCCCGGGAGCGACCACAACGGTAACCTTCCAGGTTCAGGTCATCGTCATATGACAGACGGCTCACAGCTCCAGCCTGTCGTAAGTAATCAGTCCATGGTTCTGTACAGCTCGGCAGAGGGCACTGAATCGGTTACCTATTCCAATACCGTCAATACGCTTGTGGTGGGCCCGGTATTATTACTGCAAAAGCAAGCAGACCGCCTGAGCGCCTCCCTGGGGGAGACGCTCGTCTATACTGTGACCGCCAGGAATAGCGGCAATACCGGGGCGGTTGTCACCATCACGGATGTGCTTCCCCCAGGCGTCTCGTTCATTGCCAATAGTGTGCTTAGAGACGGAGTCCCCCTTCCGGGGGTCACTCCGTCTTCCGGCATTCCCCTTGGCCTACTCGCCGCCCATTCGGGAGTCAGTATCGCCTTCCAGGTCATTGTTATCTCGCTTCCGCCTTCACTCGCGCTGCATAACAGGGCGGTTGGCACGTATTCCTTCACTACACCTGAAGGAAGAACGGTGAACGGGGAGATCCGCTCCAATCCGGTCAGTGTCTCCCTGCTGTCCTACCAGTTGTCCTCTCTGCTCTCGGCAAGCACTCCCACTACCTTCATTGGGGATGTCGTCACCTATACCCTTCAACTCAGGAACGAAGGCACCCGGCCGCTGACCGGAGTCATGGCCACGCTTCCCGTTCCGGAAGGCACCTCTATCCTTCCCGGAAGTGTTATCGCTGGCAGGATTTATCAGCCTGAGGCCGACCCAGCTTCAGGCATCGGGCTGGGCTCGCTCCCTGCAGGCGCAGCCGCCGAGATCTCCTACCGTGTAAGGGTGGCCTCGAACCCTCCAGGATCGGCGATTATGGCGAACGCGCAGATCTCTTATGAGGTCAACGACAACAGAACCTCCACCACAAGCAACACGGTTCAGATTACAGTCATCCAGCCCGGATTATCGGTAAAGCTGAAGGTTGATCTCTACAGCGCGGCGCCCGGTGACAACTTGCGGTACGAGTTCACTGTACAGAATAGCGGTAATATGGCGGTGAACGCACTGCTGACGGACGCCATTCCGCCAAGCGTACTATTCATCTGGGACAGTGTCCGTATTGACGGGGTTCCCCAGAGGGGCGTCCGCCCCGGGGACGGAATTCCGCTGGGCACCTTACGGGCAGGCGCTGTTATGGCGGTAGATTTTCTCGTATCTATTCCAGGTGCCACCGATATCCGCCAGACGCCGGCCATTCAGAATCAGGGAGTGGTCCAGTATACGTTCTCCCTGCCGGACGGGCGCAATGTCGGGCAGCTCTCCCGCTCCAATGCGGTGACCACGTTGCTGTTCACGCCCATCATTTCCATTCAGATTGAGGGCGAGCCGCCCATCGTCGAGCCTGGAGGTATCGCGGAATTCAACATTTACGTGTCCAATAGCGGGAATTATCCGGCAGAGGTCTCGGTGATCCGAATTGTACCGCAGGGTACCGTCATTAATCCCGATATCGTTACCATAAGCGCTATCGCCGTGCCCGGTACGCCATATAGCGGAACAATTGCTCTGGGAACGCTGGAAGCGGGGCAGACCGTCACACTCACTTACTTTGTCACAATAAATGCGGATTATATGGGCAAGGATCTTCAAGGCTCCACGGCTGCCCTGTATCTGTTCACCATCGACGGACGCCGGTACTCCGGCGAAGCCCGTTCTAACAGCTATAACCTGCTCATTGAAGAAATCAGTGAATAATACAGCTCACATATCCCCCATCTCCCTGAATATACTTTAGTTACAACCTGCTGCTTCGTCTTAGTCTCCGTAGTGACATTACCGAATAACACAGTCCATGGGAGGTGGTCATCCTTGTCCCAGCCGTCCGGTCCATACGCATTTGTCGTATCCAAAGAAGACTGGTCCCTTCACCGCAAAGGCCATCAGGATCAGGAGCGTCACCAGCAAAAGGTCAGAGAAGCCATCAAGGGCAATCTGCCCGATCTGGTTACCGAGGAGAATATTATTTTGTCAGGCGGCAAGCAGATTGTGAAGGTGCCGATCCGCAGTCTGGATGAATACCGGATTATCTATAATTTCCGCAAGCAGAAGCATGTCGGACAGGGAGACGGGGACAGCCAGGTGGGGGATGTACTTGGTCGCGATTCCCAGTCGGCCCAGCCGGGCAAAGGGGATAAGGCGGGAGATCAGCCTGGGGCGGATACCGTTGAAGCTGAGGTCGATCTGGAGGATCTGGAGGATATTCTGTTCCAGGATATGGAGCTGCCCCATCTGAAGCCGAAGGATAAGGAAGAGATTGAGGTCAAATCGATTGTCTTCAACGATATCCGCAAAAAAGGCATGATGTCGAACATCGATAAAAAGCGTACACTGCTTGAGAATCTGCGGCGCAATGCCAGCAGCGGCAATCCCGGAATACACAGCATCAGCCCTGATGATCTGCGTTACAAAACCTGGGATGACATCACGGTCCCTCACTCGAATGCAGTGATTATCGCCATGATGGACACCTCAGGCAGTATGGGCACTTTTGAAAAATACTGCGCCCGCAGCTTCTTCTTCTGGATGACCCGCTTCCTGCGCCGCCAGTATGAGAAGGTGGATATTGTGTTCCTGGCCCATCATACGGAAGCCAAAGAGGTCAGCGAGCATGACTTCTTCACCCGGGGGGAGAGCGGGGGGACGATCTGCTCCTCGGCGTATCAGAAAGCACTGGAGATTATCGACAGCCGCTATCCGCCTGCCAAATACAACATCTATCCCTTCCATTTCTCGGATGGCGACAATCTGACCTCCGACAATGAGCGCTGCGTCAAGCTGATCGGCGAGCTGCTGAAGCGCAGCAACATGTTCGGCTACGGCGAGGTGAACCAGTACAACCGCAGCAGCACCCTGATGTCCGCCTACCGCCACCTGAAGCAGGAGCAGTTCATGCATTATGTGATTAAGGATAAGAAGGAAGTGTATCTGGCGCTGAAGGCTTTTTTCGGCAAAAAGGTTACTGAAGCTTAAGCAGCCTGACATTAGACTTGTCAGCCCAAGCCACCCCGGGCTATGCGCATTCTTGTTGTGAGTTCCCGCCCCGCCCTGCCGCTTATTGCGGTGTGCGGGGTTTTTTGTGCTGTCGAACTTGCACCGCATATCCCTGTTGACTATTATATCGGCAGCCGATATAATAAATGTATCGGTTGACGATATAACGACAGATGGTATAACGTCAGATGCTATAACGCCGAATGATACAAAGGAAATTCCCGGTCTGTGAAATGAAGCTCAAAGATACGCGATAAGGAAGGTGATTGCATTGTCCGGCAACAATGAATACGGGGCGCTAACCGAAGGCGTCTATTATATCCTCTTGTCACTGCTCACCCCGATGCACGGCTACAGGATTATGCAGAACGTGAAGCTGCTGAGCAATCAGCGTGTGGAGCTGGGTGCAGGCACGTTATACGGGGCGTTAAGCACACTTGTGGAACGAGGCTGGATCAAGCTGCTGGCTGGCGGAGAAGATTCCCGCAAGAAGGAGTATCAGATTACGGAGCTAGGCAAATCGATCGTCCAGAGTGAAATGACAAGGCTTGACGAGTTGCTCACTAATGGAAGAAAACTAATGGGAGGCGAAGTGTAATGAGTCAGGTGGTGCGCAAATTTTTCATGGATTTCGAGAAGGAAGAAGCGTGGCTGAATGAAATGTCGGCCAAGGGATTGGCCCTGGTGGAGCATTCTTGGGCCCGTTATGTGTTCGAAGAGAGCGCTAAGGGGGAGTATATTTACCGGATTGAGCTGCTGGAGAAGGATCCAAAGGAGGCGGCAGGCTACTTGCAATTCATGGAGGAGACCGGAGCCGAGCGGGTGCCATCCGGGACCCCTACCAAGGCCAATCGTGCCTTCATGAACCAACGCTGGGTGTTCTTCCGAAGGAAGGCCTCGGAAGGCCCCTTCCAGATCTATACCGATGCAGATTCCAAGATCAAGCACTATCAGAGAATCTATAAAGTCTATCTGTCCCTCGCGTTCATGGAGCTGATCATCGGCTCTTTAAATCTCATGCTGATTATGCTTAATACTTCTTCTAACATCTACAAAATCAACCTCGTCGTGGGAGTGTCCGTTATCATTCTGGGCCTGTTCTTCATCTGGCTCAGCCTGCCTATCCGCCGCAAGATCGCGCGGCTGCAGCAGGAGAAGCTGATTCGGGAGTGAGGCGGGAGCGAGGAATAAATATACAAAGGGAGACCCGCAGGTCATGTAATAGCTCCTGCAAGGTCTCCTCTTAATGATTCAGACGCTACTTGACAACCTCTCTGCCAAGCGCAACTCCTTCATTTGAATCAATATACCATTTATCCTTACTTTTAACTACAGAGGTAAGTGAGTAGAACCGCTCCTTAAACTTCGATGGATCGTTGTTAGCTTGAAGTGTATAGATTGAATAGACAACTGCTTTCTTTGCCGAAAAAGAGACAATGACCACCTGTTCTTGCGTATATTCTATATCATATTTTCGATTCGACCATTCCCGGAGCTCTCTGATCTCCTGTTCGTAGTCAGTAGTCTTGTTGGCAGGGTCCTGCAGCGCCAGTTCCGCCTCTACATCTTTGTCATTTATAGCTTTACTATACGCAGCGAGCAACTCGCGAATGGCCATTTTATCTGCGGCCGAAACACTTACCTCTTTATTAATCAATGAAGTATAGTTTAGATAGTCTGTATCATTGATTTCTATATTATGTATCATCCAACTGGCATCGGGCTTATGCTCCATTTCTAAGGTTACATGGTCAACCCGGTCCAGGAGCTCAGTTTCTGTCTTACGAAAGGAGACATCAGCAAGCATTACTGTATACTCTCCCCACGATTTCATTTCAAATTTGTCGATCGACTTAAAGCCATCCAAAGTCTGATAATGGGCTTTAATTAGTGCCTGTATTTTTTTCAGATCCGCCTTTTTAGGCTTGCCTTGCAGATCCTCGTATACTTTAACTAATTTATTCGTCTTATCATAGTCAGCATTGATATAGTTAGTCTCCTCGAACAAAGAGAGCGCAACCAGGGCATCCGCACCCGAACCAATGACCATCGGAATGTTCGAATTATGGGTGTACAGAGAACCGTTTACGAATGTTTTTTTCGTTTTGAGATCAACTTTAAAAGAAGCATCCTCTGAGGTAGCTGTAATTTGCTTGCTGTCAGCATCATACTTGAACTTAAAGCCCAAAGCCTGCACCACACTGCGGAATTCGACATACACACTTCCTCCTTGAACCACCGTAGCCGCACGCGGATGAATTTCCTTATTTTGCACATATACACGCATTCCCTTTGCAGTCTGCGCCGCTGTTGCAGCGGATACTGTATTCGCAGTCGTTGCAACCCCAAGCAGAGTAATCAGCAGGAGTAACAACACATTAGCCATATGTATTTTTTTCTTCAATTTCCTTATTCCCCTTCGATAGATATAGTTTGTATTTCCCAAGTTTATATTTCGCTCCGTTCCATTGTATTCCCTTTATTTGCAATCTATCGCATAACAACATCATCCTATGGGGAATAAACGCAACCACAGTAGCAACAAGTGGAATAATGCGGCTTAATTCTTCAGTTCCTAACGGTTATAGAGAAACAATTGGAAAAACAGCATCTGCTAATGCCGGAATCCACACTATTGGCGAATATTCGAAGATTTAAGTGTTGTTTATCCAACTCTTGCCGCAGAATTGCCCAACGTTTGATTAGCAAGTGCCTAAATTCCAACTATTCCCTCATCAACAAAGCCGAAGCGGCTGTCTGTCACCTCCCTTTCCCCCACCAGACTAAGCTCATACTCTATCGCAAAAACAAGCCTCTCCCGGAATTGGGAGAGGCTTGTTACAATGATTCACTCGCTTCGCATCAGGCTAACGCCCGCTTACTGCACCTTCTCGCGGTCCTTGCCCTTGTCGGATTCCCCGGCGTTCTTGTTCGCGGCTTCGCGGTCCTGCATCATCTCGTCTACTGACTTCACCTTGAGCCGGGCGGCGCCTTCGTTGCCGGCATTCGTCGGGATCAGATCACCGGAGGCGAGGCGTTCCTTCGCTTCTGCAATAGCTGCGCTGTACTGCGGCAGCCACTGTTCTCCGGCCACCAGCATCTCATCGACCATCTGCCAGATTTCCTTCGGGTTGCAGACGGCGCCGACCAGCGGGTCCATCATGAATGCCTGGCGCAGCAGCTTGTCGTCGCCATGCACAGCTGCTTCTACCGCCAGGCGCTGCACAGAGATGCTGACGTTGCAGACCGCCGCCGGTCCAAGCGGCAGGTCACCGACCAGCGGCATCGAGATGCCGTTGCGGTCCACGTAGCCCGGCGCTTCAATAATAGCATCATCCGGCAGATTGGAGATGACGCTGTTATTCACCATATTGAAGTGGCCTCTGTACACGCGCCCGGTCTCCAGCCCTTCGATGATATACGAGCCGTGCTCCTCGCCGCGCTTCTCCGGGATGTACTCCAGCGCCGGGTCTTTCATCCAGTTCGGGAAGTCCGTCTCGAACCAGTTGCGGCCTTCCGTGCATACCCGCAGGTAACCACCTGTCTCTCCGTTAATCCATACGCCCAGATCGATCCAGTCCATGATTTCACTCGGGCGCTTGCGGTACCAGGGTACATATTCGCTCAGGTGACCGTTCGATTCCGTGCTGTAATAGCCGAAGCGGCGGAGCATATCAATTCGTACCTTCTCGGTACGGCTGTACTCAGGGTGCTTCTCGAAAGCCTCGAGCAGACCTGCCGTCAGATCCTTGCCTTCATGCTTCGCAGAGATGTACCAGGTCTGGTGATTGATTCCGGCGCAGATAATATCCACCTGCGACTTCTCCAGGCCGTACACCTGAGCGATCTGCGAATGCCCATGCTGCACGCCATGGCACAGCCCGATGGTCTGCACCCCGCCGTATTTATTACAGGCCCAGGTCAGCATAGCCATCGGATTCGAGTAGTTCAACAGCAATACATCCGGCGCAGCTGTCTCACGGATATCACGGCAGATCTCCAGCATCTCCGCAATCCCGCGCTGCCCGTACATAATCCCGCCTGCGCACAGCGTATCTCCTACACACTGATCCACGCCATACTTCAGCGGAATATCCACATCGGTAGCGAAGGCCTCAAGGCCCCCCATACGAATAGTACAAAATACGTACTTGGCCCCCTTGAGCGCTTCCCTGCGGTCCGTAGTGGAAGAGATGGTGATATCCAGACCATTCTCCTTAATATCCCGCTGGCACAGCTCAGTGACCATGTCCAGATTATGGCTGTTTATATCCATGAACGAAACTTCGATATTACGGAATTCCGGCACATTCAGCAGGTCTCGCAGCAGTCCGCGGGTGAATCCGATACTGCCTGCCCCGATAAAGGTTACTTTAAAAGACATAATAATCATCCTCCGGCAATGAATTATTGACTCCTGACCATTGTAACAAGGGGACTGCCGGAAGCGTAACCAATATCATGACCATTTTGCGGGTAACCTGTCAACAATCCTAACTCTCTGCATACCATACCCATCCCTGGTTGAACACGAAACTATCCTTCACTCCAGTAGTGGCGTTCGATAGAGTTGCGGTATTCGATAGGAGTACAGCCTGAATACTTCTTGAATAGCAGATGAAAATACTGCCTGCTGCTGATCCCCACATAGTCGGCAATCTCCGCTACCGGAATCTCCCCCTGACCCAGCAGCATCCGGGCCTTCTCCATACGCAGCTGGTTCAAGTAGTCCGTCAGGGTCTGCCCAGTGTGCGTCCGGAAGATGCGGTGCAGATAACCCGGGTGAACATTCACGGAGAGCGCAACCTCCTTAACCTGAATGCTCCGGTCATAATTCTGATGCAGGAACTCGATGGCCCGCCGCACATAGAGCTGTGAGGGCTGCTGGCTGGACGGGAGCGACTCCATGCGCAGCCGAGCCAGACGCAGCAGCAGCTCTGCGAAGAGCAGATGCACCATGCTGCTCCCCTTCCGCCCGCGTTGATCCAGCTCCAGCACCAGCGCCTTCAGCACATGGAAGACCTCCTCCTGATCGGACAACACCAGACTATCGAACGGATGCCGAAGCAGCTCTGCCAGCACCTCTTCCTCCCGGGCCAAGCTGCCAATGGACGGAACTACGCCCCCATATTCGGTAAAAGCAAATTCCACATTTAGCATCCGGCAGGAGGAGCCCTCTTCCACAATCAGCCGGTGCGGCACCTCCGCATCCAGCAGAATCATCTCTCCCCGCTTCAACCGGAAGGGCGTATCGCCGCCCGCTTCATCCCGCACCTCCACTACACAGCTGCCCGAGATAAGATACATGATCTCCGTGGAGTTGTGATGATGGTAAGCCATCGTATAATTGCTCCATTGCTTATAATAGTAAGCCAGAAAGTGCGGGCTATAATCCCGCTCCAGCAATCCCTGCTCAAAAAGACTCCCGTTCATCTCCGCCACATCGCCCGCCTCCCCTCTGCCAGTATCGATAGCACAAGTGTATCGCTTGAGCGCAGGCAGGACAAGCAGCGGGTTAACCCCTCCGGCCCGGATGCCTCCTCCCAACACATTGTGATCGGTTTTTCGATTACTTTCCGCCTACATGCCTTCATACCAGTCTGGAGCCTACATGCCCAGGCTTCCCGGCGCAAAAAAAGAGCAGAAGGCCCGCGCCCTCTGCTCCCGTTCATCATCTTCAATGAATCTTTGTCAATATTCCATTCACCAGACTGTACACCCCGCCGCCCTCTATCTCTTCGGGCTGTCCATTCAGCAGGTAGATGCCGGTCTCTTCGTCAATTCCGTAATTCGGCAGCTCCCCGAGGGTACGTACCGCTGTCCGTAAATGCTCCTCCTCATCCCACTGGGTGAAATGGACGGATAGCAGCATATCTGGAATCAGATTGAGGCCCTTGCGGTGTTTGAATTGTCTGCTCTCATTATCCTTGGCGGAAATTACACAGCGCTCCGGGCTAATCAAGGCTCCTGCCGAGAAGCCGGTAACCGGCACACCGGACTCATACCGCTGCCGGATTACATCTCCAATAGGGGTATCCACAATGAGGTCAGCATACAGATCCGTATCCCCGCCTCCGATAAAGATCCCGCCGCAGGCGCGCAGACTCTCCATAGCTGTCTCCACCGCTGTGGATTTCAGCGGCAAATAACGAATCTCGGATATCCCCGCGTCAACCAGTGGCTGCATGCAAACAGCCATATAGTCCGGCCAGTCTTCGCCTTCTTCAAATAATACAGCGACTGGTCCTGCTGCCATCACGCTTACGAACCTTCGTGCCAGACCACGGGTAAACGGCGGACCTCCGCCGTTCAGAAATAAATGTTTGTCCATGACATCACCTTCAGTATTCAGGATATCCTGCATCTAACCTCATCCATCTTATAGAAAAGCGCAGGTTCCCGCAATACACTTCCACACCCGCTCCCCCTTCATCCTTTTATCTCATCAGCCCCTCAGAACTGCTTCAAGGCCGCACCCGTTATTCGTACATACATTGTCTAATTACTATTTCCTATCCCTTGCTTGCCCCCGCCGTCAGGCCGTCAACCAGCAGACGCTGCAGGAAGGCGAAGAGAATCATTATGGGTACAGAAATCAGCACGGCTCCCGCCGCGAACAACGTGAAGTTGGAATTCTGCATCGTATTGACCATATCCCACATCCCCACGGCAACCGTCCAGTTCTCCTTGGTCCGCAGAATCAGCTTGGCGAAGATGAAATCGACCCACGGGCCCACAAACAGGGTCAGCGCTATATAAGTGATCATCGGACGGGATAAAGGCAGAATAATCCGGGTGAAAATCCCAAAGTTGCTCGCCCCGTCAATCCGCGCGGCTTCATCCAGCGAACGCGGAATCGTGTCCAGGAACCCCTTGGCGATCAGCGTCCCTCCGAGCGGTGCTCCGGCTGCATAGACGATAATAAGGGCCAGATGAGTATCCAGCAGATTGAACTCCTTCAGCAGCAGATAGATGGCAATCATGCTCATGAAGCCCGGGAACATCCCGAGAATCAGCAGTGTGGACATAGTGGTCTTACGGCTTTTGAACCGGAACCGGGATAAGGCATAGCTGGTCAACAGTGTCAGCACCACCCCGATCAGCATCGAGAACACCGCAATCTTAAGCGTATTCCCATACCAGGTTCCAAACATATAGACCGGTGAGGTGAACAGCTCCTTATAGTGGGCGAGGGTGAATGTCTCGGGAATCAGCGTCTTGCTGTACAGGGATTTACCCGGCCGGAACGAGGCAAGCAGGATCCAGAGTGCCGGATAGATTGCAGCAACCGCCAGTGCAACAAGAACGATATAGCTTAAGCAGAGACGAATAAAATTCGCTGCCTTGCGTCCGATGATCATTGAATCATGTCCTCCTCTTGGAACGATTTGGTCCGGCGGTAATTATACAGGGAGAACCCGGCAACAATGATGAACAGAATAATGCCGATCGCAGAAGCCATATTATTCTTGTTCTGATCCAGCGTCAGCTTATATAGCCAGGTAACAAGCAGATCCGTCGAGCCGGCGTACTGGTAGTTTCCGTTCACCGGGTTCCCTCCCGTCAGCAGAAAGATCGCATTGAAGTTGTTGATGTTCCCTGCGAACTGCATAATCAGCGTAGGTGCGGTAGAGAACAGAATCATCGGCAGAGTGACGATCCGGAATTTCTGATAATTGGTCGCACCGTCCACCTCGGCCGCCTCATACATATCACGGGGAATCGTAGTCAGCACCCCCATAATCAGCAGCATCGATACCGGAATTCCTACCCACATGTTGACGACAATAACCGTAACCTTGGCCCAGAATGGATCAGTCAGCCAAGGCAGGCCGCCTAGTCCGAAATAGCCGAGATACTGATTGATCGGGCCGAACTGCCCGTTGAACAGGTTGCGCATCAACAGGAGCGAGATCATCTGCGGAATAGCGTAAGGAATGATCAGGAGCATTCTCCACATGCCTTTGAAGCGTATGCCTTTTTGGCTGATCAGCAGGGCAACCAGCATCCCGCCGAAATAAGTAGTTACAGTCGAAAGAACCGCCCAGATAATCGTCCAGGTAAGTACACCGTAAAAGGTATGGCTCCAGGATTTCAGCACCAGCAGATTGCGGAAGGTCTCGAATCCAACCCAGTCTACAAGCTTGGCCGGAGGAATGTGGTTCGGTGCAGCATAGTTGGTAAAGGCCAGCATGATCATAAAGATGATCGGCATAATGGTGAAGAACAGAATGCCCATACCCGGGAGCAGCAGGAAGCTCTGGGCGAATTTATAATCGAGGATATAACGTACAGATTGTTGAAATGTATTGGACGGACGGCCGTTTTCGCGTTCTGCTCCGATTTTATAGGCATCCCTAATATTCATATACCAGACGATCAGGAATAACACAAAGAACAGCAGGGTGATCAGGCTTTCAATCAGAATGACGATGGAATGGTCCCCGGGAACCATTTTGGCAATCCCCTTTACCTTTTCCAGACGGCTTGGAGATTCCCCGAGCGTAGTAATCCCCCAGAAGGCTCTTCCCAGATTGCTAATGAAATAGATAAGTGCCACAGCTTCTACAGCTATGAACATAAGCCCTTTGATGAATTGGCGGTTATATATTTGCCCGAGTCCCATAAAAATGGCCGACAGTATTCCAGCTCTCGCTTTGTGTCGCTGCATTTCCCTTCCGTTCTCCTCTCCGTGCGGAATTCAAGGAAACTGCCCGCCGCAGGCTATGCGGCGGGCAACTCTAATTCCACGGTAAGCTGTTGATTGTGTAGTTACTGGGCAGAAGCCCCGTTGTTCAGGTCTTTAATCTGCTCTACGGCTTTGTCCATGGCTGCCTTCGGATCAGTATTGTTATCCCAGATGGCCGGAAGTGCAGCATTCACCGGGCTCCAGACGTTCCCCATCTCAGGAATCGAAGGCATCGGCTGGGAGTTCTTCGCCTGTTCTGCGAACGCGGATACGAACTGGTCACCCGTAATCTGCGGATCTTTCAGCGCTTCGAGGTTCGTCGGCACGGAGCCGACCAGCTTGTTAAGTGTCAGCTGCGAATCTTTGCCAGAAGCAAAGTGTGCATAGAGTTTAGCCGCATTCGGATACTGAGTGTAGGCGTTGACGGTGAAAATTTTGATCCCGGAGAAGGTAATGGCGGTTTTGCCGTCAATAGTAGGAACCGGAGCAATTCCGAGGTTGTCGCCCAGCGCTTCTTTATATCCGGCAAGCTCCCAAGGTCCTGTAATATCCATGGCGACATCCCCGCTGTTGAACAGGCTGCGCTTGATGTCCGGGTTGATGTCACCGCTCTTGATCGGCAGGACTTCCTTCAGCTTGGAAAATTCAGTCAGGCCTTTGATCGCACCTTCATTGTTCAGGCCGATATCGTCCTTGTCGGTACCGTCTTTGCCGAACAGGTAACCTCCGGTAGTGGCGATGAACGGATAGTTGAAGTACATGTTGCCTACTTCCCACATAATGCCGTAACGGTTCTTGGCTTTATCCGTGAACGTTTTGCTGAAGGCAATAACGTCATCGAAGGATTTCGGAGCTTCTTTGACCAGAGACTTGTTGTAGAACAGCGCATAGGTCTCCGCCGCTCTCGGATAGCCGTACAGCTCGCCGTCATAGGAAGAACCCACGATGGAAGCCTCAGTGTTCTCCGCCTTGGTCTGTTCTGCAAAAATATCATTAGGGAGCAGCAGACTGGCGCTTGCCGCCTTGCCGAGATTATCATGAGGAATGATGATGACGTCTGCAGCCAGACCGGAAGGGCCGTCCTGGGTGAGCTTGCCAACCTGATCCGGCGGGGCTACCTCTTCAATTTTGACCGGAACGTTATACTTGGCAGTGAACTGCTTCGCAACTTCTTCAGCGAACTGTCTTTCTTCCTTACTCTCCCAGATCACAAGTGAAGCGCCCTCTTCCGGGACGATCTCACCTGCTGCCGGTGCGTTGTCGCTGCCTGCCCCCGCATTATCGGTAGCTGCTGCATTATCCGCAGGAGCATTAGTCGCTGCCGCATTTCCTCCGGCATTGTTGTTTGAGCCGCACGCCGTAATTGACATTGCCATCGAGCACGCTGCGGTGAGAACCATAAGTTTTTTGAGATTCATTCCTTTTAACCCCTCCTGTGTGTGTATATCACTTGATTTGACGATGATGCTTCTTTGACTTAACGATGATGCTCCCTACTTTGCGCAAACGATTTCAGAGGATTCAAAAAAAATTCTGCTTTCTCCAATTGCCTCTTCCGAATACGTTATACCCGGTTTAGAAAGCGCTTCATTCCTGAATCCATAATACATCAGCTAACTCGCAGTTGTAAAAACGTTTGCACATAGTAAATTCAATAGAATTCAGCCGTTTATTATGGATAATGTTACCTTTACTCTTTTTATCGCATGATTTCTTTAAATAACTTGGATATACTTCGGTTTAAAAATTATTTTCTGCATTTTTTGTCGTATTCAGACGAATATTGTTGTATAATTGCTAAATATTATCAATTTACAGACTTTGGAAATCGGTTTCCCCTTCCTAAAACTTTGTGCAACTGTTTGTACAAACCTCTTGAACCTCATTTTGTTCCGTGCTATAATCCAAACCATCATGAAACACCTCATTCTTCACCAATCTAAAGGCACTGTCCCTTCTCGGGTACAACCTCGGCGTAATTTATCCGGGGGTGTGCCTTTTTGTTGTGTGCAGAATCGGGTGTGGAATCTAGCTAGATAAGATGCACCTAAGAATTGAACTTGAAGCATCTACGTCGCTGCGGTGAACATTTGGCCCTCCGGCCGCTGTTGTATTTGGATTTCCTTATTAGAACCGCTCCCGCGGTAGAAATCCAAATACAAAGGCGGACGCTACCGCTCCTTCAGTTCCAAATTTCCCCTCCGCTTCTTTTTGCTTTTTGTTAATGTCTCTAGTGCTTCTTATCCAATCCAAATTTAGGAGGAATTATTATGTTACTAGAAGCCGTGTATCACCGTCCCCGTCTGAACTGGTCGTATGCCTATGATCACAACACTATCCACCTGCGGCTGCGGGCCAAGAAGGGGGATCTGACTGAGGTTTTCGCCTGGGCGGGCGATAAATATGCCTGGGACACCACCAAGGAATTGATCCCGATGACCCTGTTCACTTCCGATGCGATGTTCGATTACTGGGAATGCGAATCGGTTCCGCTCTACCGCAGGCTGAAATACGGCTTCCTGCTGCAGCAGGGCAAAGAGCGCATCTGGATGACAGAGAGTGATTTCCAGAAGGAGCGTCCCGCGAACCCCAACCGGCTGTTTGAATTCCCCTACATAAGCCGCGGGGATGTCTTCACGCCTCCGGCTTGGGTCAAGGATGCGGTGTTTTATCAGATTTTCCCGGAACGGTTCGCTAACGGTAATCCCGGCATAAGCCCTGCTAATGTGGAGCCTTGGGGCGGAACCCCCCGGCCGGATAATTTCTTCGGCGGAGATCTGCAGGGTGTCATAGATCATCTCGACCATCTGACGGAGCTGGGCATTACGGGCATTTATTTCACACCGGTCTTCACTGCCACCACCAATCACAAATATGACACGGAGGACTATATGCAGGTCGATCCGCATTTCGGTGATGTGGACACGCTGAAAAGATTGGTCGATGCTTGTCATGAGCGCGGCATCCGTGTACTGCTGGACGCGGTCTTCAACCATGCGGGCCGTACCTTCGCCCCGTTCGTGGATGTGCTGGAGAAGGGCGAGGATTCGGAATATAAGAACTGGTTCCATATCCGGGAATATCCGCTGCAGGTCGTGAACAACATTCCAACCTACGATGCCTTCGCCTTCGAGCCGCTGATGCCGAAGCTGAACACGGAGCATCCTGAGGTGAAGGAGTATCTGCTGAAGGTCGCCGAATATTGGATCAAGGAGGTCGGCATCGACGGCTGGCGTCTGGATGTAGCCAACGAGGTGGATCACGAATTCTGGCGCGATTTCCGCAAAGTGGTGAAGCGTGCCAATCCCGAGGCTTATATTCTGGGCGAGATCTGGCATGAATCAGCCCCTTGGCTGGAAGGCGACAAATTCGATGCCGTCATGAACTACCCGTTCACAGACGCGGTGCTTGACTTCTTCGTCTACGGAACGCTGGATGCGGAAGGCTTCGCCCATTCAATCGGCAGACAGCTGTCCCGGTATCCGCTCCAGGCCAGTGAGGTCGCCTTCAATCTCCTCGACAGCCATGATACTGCGCGTCTGCTGACTGTAGCCGAGGGCGATAAGAACGTCATGAAGCTGGGTGCACTGTTCCAGTTCACCTTCATGGGCACGCCCTGCATTTACTACGGGGACGAGATCGGAATGGATGGCGGAGGCGACCCGGACTGCCGTAAATGTATGGAGTGGGACCCGGAGCGGCAGGACCGCGATTTATTCAACTTTTACCGTAAGCTGATTGAGATCCGCGGCAGCCATCCGGCGCTGCGCACCGGACGCTTCACCTTCCTTGAAGCCTCAGCCGGGGGCAGCAAGCTGGCCTACGAGCGCAGTCTGGGTGATGATCTGATTATCGTACTGATTAATACGGAGGAGACGGTGCAGACCTTCCGGCTGGACGTTCAGGAACGCAATTGGGAGAACCTGTGGACCGGCGAAGCGATCCATGCCGAACGCGGCAAGCTGTCATTGAGGCTGCCGGCATACGGCTTCGCCGTACTTCAGGCCAATATGTCCTAAACTCTGATAGGTTTCTTTATGGGCTGATTCAGAACATTTTGGCGCAAACGTTTGTAGAATGAAATAGAGCTACTACTTAGTACAGGACACAATAGAATCATTCTGTTGTGTCCTCTATATAATGAGTATTTATAGGTGTCTGCTGAAATTTTCGAACCAGCTAATCTTCCGGAGAAGTAATGTTCAACTGCTTACTTTTTAGAGATTGATAAGACAAACTCTACTCTATTTGCACTAATTTTGCACAAAATCCCCTTGTCCATTGCACAGATTTGCATACCCCTCTGCTCCACTTCCAGATTCACAATAGCTTAAGCCGTATCGCTGTGTAGTGCTCAGAACGTAGAAGCTACGGGGATTACGCCCTATGCGAGGTTTCACTATTTACAATCATCCCCGCTTCGATTAATATTACTGTGTAAAGCAAACGGTTCCATTAGGAGGTTTCTATGACAGTTACCATTAAGGACGTTGCCAAGAAAGCGGGGGTCTCACCCTCCACGGTGTCCCGGGTGTTGTCAGGCCATCCCAGAATCAGCTTAGAAACTTCCCGTAAGGTCAAAGTGATTATGGAAGAAATGGGCTACACCCCGAATATGATGGCCAAAAGTCTGGTATCCAAGACCACTAACAGTATCTGCATCATTCTTCCGAAACCGGCTGAAGAGCTGTTCTCCAATTTGTTTTTTATGGAATTAATCCGCGGGATCGTCACTCAGTCCAGCCGTTCCGGCTATGATGTGCTGATCAGCTCCGGAGCGAACGAGAAGGAGGAGCTTGAAGCTGTCTCCCGTCTGCTCAAGGGACGCCGCGTGGACGGCGTTATTCTGCTGTATTCCCGTAAAGACGATGCGGTGATCGATTTCCTGCAGTCGGGCGGTTATCCCTTTGTCCTGGTGGGACGGAGCGACCGCTACGAGGATATTCTGTCAGTGGACAATGATAATATCATGGCCGCCTATGATGCGACGAATCATCTCATCTCCATGGGGCATGAACGCATTGGCTTCGTCAGCGGGCCGCCGAACCTCATCGTCTCGCGCGACCGTCTGGAGGGGTACCGCAAGGCCATGCAGGGCAAGGGTCTGGAAATGAAGGATGAATGGATCGTTGAAGGCGAATTCCTGCAGGACAGCGGCTATAGGGCGATGTCCTTCTTCATGAATCTTCCGAACCGTCCGACAGCGCTTGTCGCAGTGGATGATATGGTCTCATTCGGGGTACTTCGCGGATTGAACGAGCTGAAGTACAAGGTCCCTGAGGATCTGGCGATTGTCAGCTTCAACAATATCCCGCTCTCCGAGCTGTCCAGTCCTCCGATCAGCAGCATTGATATCGGGATTTATCATCTTGGCTATACGGCCTCTCAGGTGTTGATCCAGAACATTCAGAAGCCGGATAATCAGGACGGATATACGAATCGTTTTGTCATTCCCCACCGTCTAATCGTACGGGAGTCCTCTATGCATGCTCCGGGAAATTAAGGCATGTACAAGAAAATGAATGAAGCAGAATTACGCTTCATTTATTTTTTGGAACTTTGTACAAACGTTTGCGCTAATGTATGCAGTGGTGTTAACTAATCATATTAGGAGGTTCAACATGTCAGATATCAAAGCCTGCCTGTTCGATCTGGACGGTGTTCTCGTGGACACTGCCCGGTATCACTATATTGCCTGGAGGGAGCTGGCCGAAGAGCTTGGATTTGTCTTCACAGAGCAGGATAACGAGCGGCTCAAGGGGGTCAGCCGGGCCGCTTCGCTGAATATTCTGCTGGAGATCGGCGGCATCACACTTGGTGAAGACGAGAAAGCCCGGCTGGCCGAGCAGAAGAATAACCGCTATGTCGAGTATATCGCCAAGATGGACAGCTCGGAGATTCTGCCCGGCGCCCTGGACTTTCTGCAGGAATGCCGGACCGCCGGCATCAAGGTAGCCCTCGGCTCCGCCAGCAAGAACGCCATGACCATCCTGAACAATACCGGCCTGACCCCATACTTCGATGCCATTATCGACGGCACGCATACCAGCGCGGCCAAGCCTGACCCGGAGGTCTTCCTGCTCGGGGCGCAGGCGCTGGACACCGCTCCCGCACACTGCGTCGTCTTCGAGGATGCCGCTGCCGGTATCCTGGCCGCTTCCCGTGCCGGTATGCGCAGCGTGGGCATAGGCTCACCCGAGACGCTAGCCGAAGCGACGCTAGTTGTCCCTTCCCTGCGGCAGCTCACTGTTGCCACGCTGAAGGAATCTTTTGCCACTGTATGACGAATAGTAACAGAGCCTGAGCCTAGCCGTGAGCCCTTCCGCTCCAGCGGCATCTCTAGTCCGCCGGACAGCCTAACTGTACTTTGTACAACTATATTGCCAATTTATCCCCCGGTTATCGGCTTAGTTGTACTTTGTACAATTATGCTATCAGTTTTAAGCTGATATGACCTTTTAGGGCAGATTTAGATGTACAGACTACAGTTATACGACTCAAGTCCCTCTAATCGCAACTTTTTAATGCACAGAATACAACTAACTCTAAGTCTGAACCTCTGAGCTTCGCTCATGGTGCAGAAAACATCCACTGCTCTATACACTTATCAGTTCAGTTCATCAGTTCAGTTCATTAATCAAAATCATCAGCAGATCATCAGTCAGAGCGAATGCTGCACTTGCATCTTCTACCCTACCATCAGTAAAAGAACTGAAGGTAGTTATTAAACTCATGGGGATGAAGCTGCGGAGTGAAAGTTTGGAGCTGTAGGAGCGTTAGCGACCGCCTGAAAGCTTTCCGTAGGAAAGCTCGCATCGGAAGCATATGCTTGAATCAGATTTCATCCGCTGAGAACCACTTCAATAAAGAAATCTGATTATAACAGCGGCCGGAAGCCCAAACCTTTCGTGCAGCGGCGATGTAGTCCCAATAATTTTATTACGAGGTTCAGTTCATTTCCCATCCCCCCTTAAAGGAGCCAAAATCATGAAACAATACTTAACAATCAACGAATGGTCCATTATCGAAGAGTCCTTTGATCCGCAGACCCAGGAAATATCCGAAAGCGTATTTAGTATCGGGAACGGATACATGGGCGGCAGAGCCAACTTCGAGGAGCAGTACAGCGGACACAGCCTGCAAGGCAGCTACATGGCCGGGGTCTATTACCCTGACAAGACACGGGTCGGCTGGTGGAAGAACGGGTACCCGGAGTATTTTGCCAAAGTGCTGAACAGCACCAACTGGATCGGAATTAACATCGAGCTGGACGGAACCCCGCTGGATCTGGCTACCTGCACAGTTACAGAGTTCCGCCGCGTACTCAATATGAAGGAAGGCACGCTCTCACGCAGCTTCACCGCAACCACCCAGGATGGCAAAATCGTTAAGGTAGAGAGCATCCGGATCGTCAGCATGGTCCGTCAGGAGATCGGGGCGATCCGCTATTCGCTCACTCCGCTCAATTTTGCAGGGAATATTACCGTAACCCCCTACCTGGACGGCGATATCAAGAACAAGGACTCCAACTATGACGAGAAGTTCTGGAACGAAGTGGAGAAGAAGGCAGGACCAGAAGGCGGACATTTGACCCTGAAGACCAAAAAGCTTGATTTCCATGTCACCTCCGCCTTCGTCTTCGACATTCTGCTGAATGGGGAGCCGGTTGCGGCCGAAGCAGAGGTGCTGGAGCAGGACAAATATGTGGGCAGTACAGTGAATGTTCCGGTACAATCCGGCGAACAGCTGGTTATTTATAAGTATGCTGCGAATGTTACCTCTCGCAATTACGGGCTGGGACAGCTCGTGGATGCCGCCGGGGCGGCACTGCAAAGTGCGCGGGAGGCGGGGTTTGTGGCGCTTTTGACCGAACAGGCTGCGGCTTGGGGCGACAAGTGGAAAGAGAGCGACATTATTATTGAGGGCGATGTGTCGGCGCAGCAGGCGATCCGGTTCAATATTTTCCAGCTGAATCAGACGTATACGGGCGAGGATGACCGGCTCAACATCGGACCGAAGGGCTTCACTGGGGAAAAATACGGCGGCAGCACCTACTGGGATACGGAAGCTTATTGTGTGCCGTTCTATCTCAGTACCGCCGACTCCGCGATTGCCCGCAATCTGCTGATCTACCGCTACAAGCACCTGGAGAAGGCCAAGGAGAACGCCCGTAAGCTCGGCTACCGCAAAGGCGCGCTCTACCCGATGGTCACGATGAACGGTGAGGAGTGCCACAACGAGTGGGAGATTACATTCGAGGAGATTCACCGCAACGGCGCGATTGCCTATGCCATCTATAACTATGTGAATTATACCGGCGACAAGGCTTATCTGGGCCAATACGGCCTGGAGGTGCTGGTGGAGATTGCGCGCTTCTGGGAGGAGCGTGTGAACTATGTGGCGCATAAGGACAAATACGTGATGCTGGGCGTCACCGGCCCGAATGAATACGAGAATAACGTCAATAACAACTGGTACACGAACCGGATGGCCGCCTGGACGATGGAATACACGCTTGAGGCTCTGGCCTATGTGCAGGAGAATGAGGGTTCGCGTTACGCTGAGCTGGCCGACAAGCTGGAGCTACTGGAGAGCGAAACGGCCAAGTGGAGTGAGATTATCGCCAAAATGTACTATCCGGCTGACGAGGAACGCGGCATCTTCCTCCAGCAGGACGGCTTCCTTGACAAGGAGATCATTCAGGTCAAGGATGTGCTGCCGGAGAACCTGCCGCTGAACCAGAAATGGTCATGGGACCGGATTCTGCGCTCGTGCTTCATCAAGCAGGCAGATGTGCTTCAGGGACTTTACTTCCTCGGCGACCGCTATGATCTGGACACCAAGAAGCGCAACTTCGACTTTTACGAGCCGATCACCGTGCATGAATCCTCTCTCTCCCCTTGCATCCATTCCATTCTGGCCAGTGAGCTGGGCTACAAGGAGAAGGCGTATGAGATGTACCTGCGGACCTCACGCCTGGATCTCGACAATTACAATAACGATACGGAGGACGGCTGCCATACAACCAGCATGGCGGGTACATGGATGTCCGTTGTTCATGGCTTCGGCGGACTTCGCGTGCTGAACGACCGGCTGGTTCTGAACCCGTCTAACCCGGGACACTGGACCTCCTATTCGTTCAAAATCATGTTCCGCGGCTCCCGGCTAAAAGTGACCGTGACCGATGCACAGGTTACCGTCAGCAACGAAACCGAGGTTCCAGCCTCCCTCACCATTCACGGCAAGGAGTATACGGTGAACGGACTAGGCACTGTCAGTGCCGGGGGCGCTTCTGTCACGGTGTAAGCTTATCAGCCCCGAAGATGCATGGCTTCTTCGGGAATTTTTTTAATAAGAGCTCCACTAATTCTGCCAAATCATCAATGACTGCATCCGCTTCGGCCACTGTGACAAACTGTTGATTCCGTTTCCAGACGGCCTTCATTCCCGCTTCGCGGCTTGCCCGAATATCGTTATCCGGATGATCGCCAACAAAAAGAGCATTGCCCGCGTCTACACCTAATCTTGTTAATGCACGATGAAAGATGGCCGGATCTGGTTTACGGAGTCCCTCCCATTCAGAGATAAGCACCTCATCGAATAAATGCCCGATGTTCAAGGCCTTGAAATTATCGTATTGAAATTGACCATAACCGTTCGAGATTAACGCAATCTTCAGATCATGATTCTTCAGTTCAGTAAGCATACTTAATAAATTCGGGAAACCTGTACAGTGTTGCTGGAAGTTGTATAAGTAATCATCCAATAGCAAGCTCCAGTCCAGCTTCGAGATAGAGAACTCTTGTAAGATCTGTTGATACACTTTGTCCTTCCATAGGTAGCCATGATTATCAAGTTCGATAAAGCGCTGAACAAACAGCTCTTGATCAACAATCTGAAGCTCCGGGTAACGCCTGTATTGATCTTGTACGAACTTTAACAGGGATGTATCCCGGTCTAGCAATGTTCCATCCAAATCAAAAAGAACCGCTTGAATTGTCAATCCAATCCCTCCATTCCCTTGCAACCTATAAACCTAATATACCATGGTAATGGAGCTACATTTATGTAAAGAACCTTTTGGAAAGAAGCCGTAGTCTACCAGATCTGCCCGCGCTACACCGAGATTAATATGCAGCAGGCTGGCTGATCCGGACTCGGTATTTTATTATTATCAGGAATTGATTCGTCTGCGTAAGCAGCATCCCATTATGGTCTATGCCGATTATGAGCTGCTGTTGCCGGAGCATGAATATATCTATGCCTATACCCGCACCCTGGAAGGTGAAAAGTGGCTAATCCTAGAGCCTGCCGGATCGGGTAGTCTAACGAATGCTGACAAACCCCTTCAAATATGACATCATAGGTGGATAGGACGCAGGCGGAACCCTGTCATTAATGAGCAGAGAATAACAGGAACATCTGTTCGGTGTTATGATAGGATGATATCAGAAGGAGATGGGGAGCTTGGAATGGCTGATCCGAATGAAGCATGCACTGGACTATATGGAGCTGAACATGACTGAAACTTTGCGTATCGAGGAAGTGGCTGAGGTAGCTTATGTCTCACCGTTCCACTTCCAGCGCATGTTCAGCATGCTGACCGGCTTCTCCGTAGCCGACTATATCCGCAAGCGCAGACTGACGCTGGCCGCCCAGGAGCTGGCCGTATCCAAGATCCGTGTACTGGATGTGGCGCTGAAATACGGATATGACTCGCCGGAGTCCTTCGCCAAGGCGTTCCGCAAAGCCCATGGGATTACCCCTTCAGCAGCGCGTAAGTCTGGCGTCCAGCTCAAAGCCTTTCCCCGAATCTCGTTCCACCTATCATTGAAGGGAGATCAGGACATGGACTACAAAATCGTGGATAAACCAGCTTTTACCGTCATCGGCAAATCAATAGAGGTAACTACCCGGGACGGGGAGAATCTCCGGAGAATCCCGCAGTTCTGGGACGAATGCAATGAGGACGGCACTTCCGATAAGCTGATCGAGCTTGCGTCTTCCCGCGAATGGCTTGGCATCTGCACGGATATGGATATGAAAAAGGAACAGCTTACCTACTGGATCGGGGTGGAAGGAACGCCGGAGACAGATGCACAAGGGTATGAGACCACTGTCGTTCCGGCCGCCAGTTGGGCCGTCTTCCGCTCTGAGGGGGCGCTGCCGGGCGCGATTCAGACGGTCTGGCAGCGGATCTACCAGGAATGGTTCCCGGGAACCGGCTATGAGCATACCGGCGGACCTGAGATTGAGCTATACCCGCCCGGCGATACGTCAGCTGAGGATTATGTGTGTGAAGTATGGATTCCGGTGATGAAGAAATAAGAATCAAGGCTGGATGTAGTATCCTGGAACAGCTTCGCTGTCTGCATGGGCGGTGGAGCTGTTTTTTTTGTTTTGAGATTCTTCCCAAGCTTGGTATAATAAACAGATTATAGTTTTCTTAATCTAGTGTATTCTCATCCGAGATCGGTGAAGGAGATATTCATGTCTATTGTAAAAATCTTTTCAGACAGCACTTCCGATTTGCCGCAAGGCTGGAAGGACACATATGATATCGGCATTGTGCCGTTATATGTTGTTTTTGGAGATGGTACCTTCAAGGACGGGGTCGAAATCACCCCTGAAGAGGTCTATCGCCGGGTTGCTGCGGGCGGTGCCCTGCCTAAGACTGCTGCGCCTTCCCCTGCTGATTTCATCGCCGCGTTCCAGCCGGTAATCAGCAGCGGCCATGATATTGTCTATATCAGTCTGTCCTCTTCTTTATCTTCTACATATCAGAATGCACTCCTGGCAGCGGGTGAATTCCCGCAGGGCCGGGTGCATGTCGTCGATTCTGAAACCTTATGCGGCGGAATCGCGTTGCTGGTCATGAAGGCTGCACGTGCCGCAGCCGCAGGCGAGAGCGCTGCCAACATCGCAGCAATGATCACCGAAGCCCGTAACCGGGTAGAATCGGAATTCGTGGTCGATACGCTGGACTACTTATACATGGGCGGCCGCTGTTCTGGGATGCAGAACTTTATCGGCAGCCTGCTGAAGATCCGTCCGGTTCTCCGGCTGGTGGACGGAGCCATTGTCCCCGTTGCCCGCATCCGCGGCAAGAAGGAGAAGGCCGTGGAGCAGATGCTCCACCATGCGCTGGCGAATGCCGCCGATATGGACAAGGAGCTGCTCATTATTGCCCATACACTGGCAGAAGAGGATGCCAAAATTCTGGAGACCGCGCTGCGCGCGCAGACTGATGTTGAGGAGATCGCCGTCATTCATGCCGGCTGCGTCATCGGGAGTCACTGCGGACCTGCTACGGTAGGTCTGATGTATATGCGCTAGAGCGGGTGGGCCCCGCAGCTGGCATCAGGTCAGGTAGTGTTTTCGATTACATTTGGCCCACTTGCCTAACGATTTTGCAATGTGATCGGTTTTTCGATTACATTTGATCCACTCGCCTCACGATTGCGTAATGTGATCGGTTTTTCGATTACATTTGGCCCACGCACCACCGTACCCCCTATTGTGGTCGGTTTTTCGATTACATTTGGACTACGCGCCTGCGTGCCACCCATTGTGGTCGGTTTTTCGATTACATTCTGCCAACAAGAAACAGCAGGCCCTTCGAGGGGACCTGCTGTTTTTCTTGTGTATGCGATTGAATTAAGTTGTTGTACCGGGATATAACGGGATCAGCGGACCCTCAACAGCATCGGCAACCAGCGTGTAGAATTGAGGGAATCCCGGGTGCTCGGCACTCTTGATTTCTTCGAAGGTACGGATATATAACCCTTGCGAAGCGACAGAGGTCAGGATATCCCCCAGCGTCCAGCTCCGCACCAGCACTTGTTCTAGGCCGGAGCGCTCCTCTTCAGGAAGCAGCTTGGCGAACGCTACTTCACTTTCTCTAAGCGTATCGTCAAAATAATTGCCGGTGGGATGCTGAAGCGTCTTCGTGGTCAGCCATGCCCTGGCGAACGGGTGGAAGTCGGTTAGCAGGAGTCGTCCGTCTGCCTTCAGCCGTCTGCGGACCAAGGCAAACACCGCATTCAAATCAGTGAAATAATGTAAAATACCAAACTCCATCAGCACTACATCGAACGTTCCCAAAGCATCTTCTTCGGGGATATTCATGACGTCTGCACAGATGTAATCCAGCTTCACCCCCGCTGCCTCTGCTACTTCGCAGGCATATAAACGGTTCTCTTCAGAAATATCCACAACGGTGACCTCTGCTCCCAGCAAAGCGAAGCAAATGGCCTTCCTGCCGTGAGATCCAAGCAGATTCAGCACCTTCAAGCCTGACGGATCGCCCGTGTACTTGAGCCAATACCGCAGCGTATGTGCGGGATCCTGCTGCAGCTGCACTGCAAGCTCCTCAGGTGAACCATGGTACTGCGTCCAGGCCTGATAGGCTTTTGTCTCCCAAGCCGTCTTATTCGTACGTGACATCTGCTCTTGCATGTTACTCCCCCTTGTAAGAAGAATTTGGAAATGGCACTTTCTGATTTTACTACAATCCGGTTATAATGCAACAAGCTGAAATCTAATGGTTTACGCTACCCATGCGTTAAAGTCGATATAACGAACAGAAATAACCCGCCCCACTGTATCTTGGGGAACGGGTTGTCTGGCTTGAGAGTTGAGAATACAGGTGATTGTCCTCGATATACGAGAACACAAGTGAGCGTCAGCCCCCGGCTCCGGTTAACCCTCAGGAGAGTAACTCCGGCTCCAGCTCCGCCTCTTCCTTCATAAAAGGCAGCATGAACCGGAAGATCGATCCCCGGTCCTCCTCGCTCTCCACGAAGATCGTTCCGCCCATCAGCTCCACGAGCTGCTTACAGATGGCAAGTCCCAGTCCGGTTCCGCCGTATTTGCGGTTAATGGACGGATGCAGCTGGGAGAAGGACTGGAAGAGCAGATTCAACTTGCTGTCGGCAATGCCTACACCGGTATCACGGACCGAGAACTCCAGCAGATATTCCGGTGAGGCAGGCAGCGGGATGTTCTTGACTGACAAGGTGACACTGCCCCGATCGGTGAATTTCAGCGCGTTGCCGACCAGATTGACGATAATCTGGCGCAGCCGGCTCGGATCGGTCGTGACGATGTCCGGCACACTGGTATCTGCCCACCAGCGCAAAGAGAGCTTCTTCTCCTCCGCCTTTGGAGTGAACAGATCAATAATGCCCTCCAGCATCTCCCGCAGATCGAAGCGTTCGGATTGCAGCGGCATCTTGCCCGCCTCCATCTTGCTGAAATCAAGGATGTCATTGAGAATCTGCAGCAGGCTGTAGCTGCTGCTGCGCAGAATCTCGGCATAGCTGCGCTGCTCCTCCCCAAGCTCGGTCTCCAGCAGCAGGTCGGCCATACCGATCATTCCGTTCATCGGCGTACGGATCTCATGGCTCATCATTGCCAGGAAATCCGACTTGGCCTGTGCGGCCCGCTCTGCCGATTCCTTGGCGCGGAGAATCTCCCGCTCGTTCGTAATATCGCTGAAGGAAATAACCACACCGCAGATCATCCCTCTGTCCAGCAGCGGAGCGATCCGGTAATTCACGAAGAAGCTGGTCCCATCCTTGCGCCAGAACACTTCATCCGCCTTGCTGCGGGTAACTCCGTCTTGCAGGGTAAGCGTGATGGGACACTCCAGCAGAGAATGGAGGGGCGCGCCTCCATGCATGTAATGGATTATCTCCATCATCGGCAGCCCGGTCAGCTCTGACGGCTCGTAGCCCAGCATCTCTGCCCCTTCACGGTTAATGAAGATGGTCCGGCCGAGGTTGTCCAGGCCGAAGATTCCGGCAGAGACGGAGTTCAGAATGAGGCTAAGCCGTTTGTCCTCGGCCATCTCGAACACGAATTCGGCCTGCGGCAGCTCCTCGTCATCCTTCGCGGCGGCCACTTCATCCGCATACGCAGAACACTCGTCTCCTGCCTGCACATTCCGCTCAGCACCTGCCGCAAGGCTGCTGCTCATGCTCACCCAGCTATGCAGCAGACTGGACAGGGGCTGGTTCCCCGGATCATGGAGGATAGCGAATACACCGGCAATGCCTTCGTCTGTGTGAAGCGGCACATAGCGTACCGTAACCCCTGAACCGCAAGCACTTCCCGTTCCCTTGGCACTTCCAGAACTCCCAGCACTCTCAGTACTTCCAGCACCAGCACTTACCACATTTCCAGCACTGGTACTTCCCGCACTTCCAGCACCATAATTCCCCCCAGACTCAGCACCGCCGGCCCCTCTCCCCGTCTCTTCATGTCCTTCCGAGTCTTCCACGGCCAGCTCGAAGCTCGATGTGATCCCGGCCAGGGCAGCTGCAAAATGAGCCTCACCGGGCGGATGCATCCGGCAATCGTTCAGTCCGCCTGCCTCTTCGGCACTTAACATCCGGTTACTGTCCCTGTACCTTCCCTGCCTGTCCAGCACAATGATGAGGTCCGGATGATGATCGAACAACGCCCTATAAGCACTTTCACCAGACAGCGCGTTGTCCAGAATAGAAGCCCAGTCCTTAAGCATAGCCCACCTCCTCCGCTGCTCCTTCAACCCTGCTATCGTTAGCGTCCGAAGACTGCAGAAACGCTCTGATTATGTAGAACTCTCTGAATTAGTTCCTATTATAGCAAAAAAAACGTTAGCGGTCGCCAGAAAAACATAGCACTAACCAGGCTGTACAAAAACAAAAACAGTGCAAATCCTTCAGGAGGACCGCACTGTCTGCTGCATTTCTAAGAGTGGACCGGCTTCGATTCCGGCAGCCTCAGCTTATATCCTGATGCTCGATCTTGCGGATGGAGAGGTAGGCAATCGCCATACCGGCCAAGGCAAGCGTGATCGAAATCCCGAACACATCCCCCATGCGGAAGCCGCCGAAGCTGTTGCCGGAGGATATCAGCGAGACGATCAACACAGCGGAAACAATCGTGGCCGTTACGGATTTGCGGCGCATTCCGAAGTATAACGGAATCAGCCCGATGCCTGCCGCGTATAGCGCATCCGTCCCCGCGCTGAGCAGGTGAGTAGTAATCAGCTCCCGGGTCAATGTCTCCTGAATAACATTCGGGAACACATACAAGCTTCCTGCTAGAAGGCTGCTGATGGCAATATCCGACAGCAAAATGCCGAAGAAGGTAAACAAAAAGACAATGATCAACTTGGCGGCCATGAGCATTTTGCGCGGTACCGGGTACGTGAACAACACAGTAATCGTATTGTTTTTGTATTCGTCGATGACCAGCTTGCTAAGCAACACAGAGGCGAAGACGATATAAGTCGCTTTTACAAATATGAATACTCCTTGAAAAATCTCGCCATAAGTATCGAATTCCCCATCATCCATCCCTGTAAAAATCAGCAAGATCATAGCAGTAAGAATGGCCAGATCCGCAATCAGCACACCCTTAAGAAAAGTGAATTTACTCTTGCGCAGCTCCAGCCGGATTAACTTAAACATGGTTGACGCCCCCCATCAGTTCCACAAAATGATCCTCCAGCGAATGATGCTTCTTGCTCATACTCTCCAGCTCCACCTCTGCTGCGGACAGGGCCCGGCTCAGCTCTAGCTGCGGGATGTCTTCATAGACACGAATGGTCCGCGGGTCAAGCACCTTGTAATTGCGGAGACCCAGCTTCCCCTCCAGGACGAAGACGGCCTTCGTGCACTCGCTGGTCACCAGCTCGATATACTGGGTTTGCTGGCTCCGGATCGTATCCATTGCCACCTGCTCCACCAGCACTCCTTCACGGATTACGCCGATCGTGTCGGCAATCTGTTCGATTTCACCCAGAATGTGGCTGGAGATCAGTAGGGTCATGCCATAATCACGGCTCAGCATACGGAACACCTCGCGCAGCTCCTTGATTCCAAGCGGGTCCAGCCCGTTAATCGGTTCATCAAGAATCAGCAGCTCCGGCTTGGTCATGACCGCTCTGGCAATGCCCAGCCGCTGCTTCATCCCCAGGGAGAAATTCTTCACCGGTTTGCTGTCCACGGCTCTCAGCTTCACTAATTCGAGCGCTTCCTCTATCGCATTGGCATCATAAAAGCCCATATACTCCCCATGCAGCGCCAGATTCTCGCGGGCACTCAGCTTGTCGTAGAACACCGGGTATTCAATAATGCTGCCCATGCGCTTAAGCATGTCGTAAGAGCGGTGGGTCATCTTCTCCCCGGCAAATTCAATCTCGCCCGCCGTCGGCTTCACCAGATTCGTGATCATTTTCATCACCGTTGTTTTGCCGGCGCCGTTCGGTCCCAGGAACCCGTAAATTTCACCCTGCTTAATCTCCATATTCACACTGCTAACAATTTCCTTATCCTCATAGACCTTGGTCAGATCCCATGTCCGGAGTATCGTTGTCATTTTCCGTTATCCCCTTTAGCATCGTCTTGTTCTTCCTGGTATTTATTCTACAGGGCGGAATTTGCTTTTTTCTTACTGAAATCTTACTTAATTCTTAAGAAGCTTCAGAAGGACTGTCTGGGAAAAGAGAGCGTAAATGCCGTACGCACATTCGGCTGGCTGCTCAGGGAAATAGTCCCGTTCATCTGCTCGGTCAGCCGCTTCGTAATCGTCAGTCCCAGGCCGCTGCCCTGATAGTCGCGGTTACGCGAATCCTCCAGGGTGTACAGCCGCTCGAACACCTTATCCTCGTGGCCTTCGGCGATGCCTTTGCCCCGGTCCCACACTTCTATGCAGACCCGTCCGGCGTCCGGGTACAGCTTGAGTCCCAGCACTCCCCCTGCATTACCGTAGGTAATCGCGTTGGAGAGCAGATTCGTCAGAATCCGGTCCAGTGCCTCATCGTTGCCCATGATATGAAGCGGCTCTTCCGGGATCTCGATCTGCACATCCGTGCCGCTCTCACTAAGCAGATCATAGAAGGATAGAATATTCCGGCGGCAGACCTCGCCCAGCTCTACCCGCGAGAGCGGGATATCCCGGTCCCCCGACTCCAGCTTCGCCAGATCAAAGAACCGGTTCATCAGCACAATGACCTCACCAGCCTTGGTATGAATCGTCCGCAGCATCCGTTCCTGCTCTTCCTTGGATATCGCCTCATCATGCAGCAGCGTCTCAATATAGCCCAGCACCACCGTCAGGGGCGTCTTCAGATCATGCGACACATTCGCCAGCATTCCGCGCATGGATTGCTCCAGCTTACTCCGCTTAGCCGCTCCCTGATGGTTAACATCCAGCAGCCGGTTCAGGTCGGTCAGCAGCTGCTGCACCTGCGGACTGCTGCTCATCAGCAGCAGCCGCTCATGCGATCCGCCTTCTATAATGCTCTCCAGCTTATAGTGAATGTAGTCCAACTGGCGGGCATGCTGCCGTGATTTCAAGAACTGTAACGTAGTGACCACAAGCAACAGTACAAGCAGAACCAGCAACAGAATGATCACAGCAGCACATCCCCCAGCTTGTAGCCGATCCCCCACAGCGTTTTGATATACTCCGGATGGGAGGGATCATCCTCAATTTTCTCGCGCAATCTGCGCATATGTACATTAATTACATTCTCATCGCCATAATAATCCTCTTCCCAGACTTGGCTGTAGATCTGCGCCTTGGTGAATACCCGGCCCGGACTGCTCACGAACAGCTTCAGGATGTGGAACTCCTTGGCGGTCAGCTTCAGCTCTTGTCCGTTCTTCCGCACGGAGAAATTATCCAGGTCCACGCTCAGCCCGCGCAGCTCTATTCCCTTCGGCTTCTCCGGCTGTGTCTCTCCGCCATCCTGGGCTCCGCTCCCGGCAGCAGCCTGGCTTCCAGATGCAGCATACCCCGCCCGGCGGATCGCCGCCTTCACACGGGCCGCCAGTTCAATCATCGAGAACGGCTTGGTAATATAATCATCCGCGCCGAAGCCCAGCCCCAGCGCCTTGTCCACATCGCTGTCCTTTGCCGACATAATCAGCACCGGCACAAGGCTGCCGCTGCGGATCATCTGCAGCACATCCGTGCCGCTGCGCTTCGGCAGCATCAAATCCAGCAATACCAGATCGTAAGTAAGGCCGCCCAGGAACTTGCTCACTGCCATGTCCCCGTCATATGCGATCTCCACCTCATAGCCCTCTTTGGTCAGATAAGAATGGACCATTTCGCTGATCGCTTCATCATCCTCGATCAGCAGCACCCTCTGTTGCATAATGAACCTCCCGTACTCCTATTTGACGCCGCCTGTAGCAGCAGGCAGCACTAAAAAACTAACACCGGCCTCTACAAGCCCGATTATATAAATCTGCTACGAGCCAAAATCGCTGATTTCGATGGCAATACCGTTCAACATATCTTTTACAAGTGACTGATTCACCTTAGAATTCATGATTGGATGGAGCTTTGTTAAAGTATACCAATGCTGCGGACGCGATTCTACTAAAAAGAGAGCTATCGGAGGACTGGCGTTACAACAGTGACCCAGTATTGCATGCAACAAAGCAGCGGCTCTCTTGTAACGGGAGAAGCGCTGCTTTGTTTTTCCAGATCATCTGCTGTATTCGTTTATTATTCCTTAGTCAAAATAATATCGAGGGGATCAACAAGCAAGCCCTCTTTAACTTTAAATTTACAATTGATTTCGATCCTCTTCTGATGCTTGGCGTCCCAATAGATGAATACATCGTATTCCCCATCCGGAAAATCAGCACCGAAAACCCCGTTTTTCAACTCAACCGTTTTGATATAATCCATACCGTCAAGACCACTGCCTAATTCAATATAGCCGTCCGGCAGCGCGGTCCCATCTTCATATTTCAAAGTACCGGTGACATTATTCGCCGGCAAATGAATTACAAGCTCACGCGGATCTGACTGTCCATCCAGCACCGAAAACCTGTAATACGGGAATTTGGCATTGTAGCTGGAGTACATTTCTTCTGCTAAAAGACGTACACGGTATGCGCCATCCGGCAGATAGAAATCAAACATACCCTTCTTAATAGTGGCCGAATATAGAAGCGGTGAAGCAGTACCCACCTCTTCGATTATTAATACTCCACCAGCGTATGGAGTTCCGTCCTCATTATATATCTTGCCTGATATTGCTAAAGGTACTTTAATATCAATCGGCCCGGCGGCAGGTTCACCGTTAACAATTTTGATCTGCGTGCGCAAATCTATAGTTCTTGCCTCGTCAGTGTTTAACGCCCCAATGTTATAATCGCCATCCGGTAAATAAAGATCAAACTTACCTGCAACCACAGGGACCCTGTAAATTCCGTAATTCTGAGCATTCATTTCTCTAATTTCCAGCCATCCGTCGTCAATCGGGGAGCCATCCACGAAGCTAATGTTTCCTTCAATTTTTGGAGGCAATTTTATATCCAGATTGCTCTTGCCGTCAATGACCTCAAATAAATAATTAATTCTTAATTGATTGTTGGTTTCACCATAGATTAACATTTCTACGTTATAATGACCGTCAGGTAAATAAAAATTAAAGTTGCCTGCTTGGATTTCGGCACTATACCAGCCAAGCGGCCCGCTGTCCAGGCGCTGTACAATTATTTCTCCATTCTCAACTACAGTCCCGTCCGAATACTGTATCGTACCTGACTGCTGCTCAGGAATGAGAATATGCACTTCTCTATCTGCCTTGCCATTCATAACGTAAAACATATAGTAGAGTGAAATGATCTCTTGTGTAGTTGTGGAACGCAGCGAGTAAATCTTGTACGGCCCATCCGGCAAATCTATTGAGAATTCCCCGTTCGTCAGTGCAGCGGTGTAAATCATATGATCGCTATCCCGTTCTAAGTACAAGATACCTGAATCAGCAGCCTTCCCGTCTGCACGCTCAATGAAACCTTTTACAACCCCATGATTTACAATGGGCGGTGTAGGTGCAACCGTTGACCCAGGTGTTACTATGGGTGTTACTACCGGCCACGAGGATGGGGATGGGGATGGCGACGGTGAATTCACCGCTGTGGGTACTACTGTAGCTGTTGGTATTGGCGTTGCTACTGGTGTTGGCGTTGCCGTTGGTATTGGTGTCGGTGTCGGCGTTGCCGTTGGTACTGGCGTTGCTATTGGTGTCGGCGTTGCCGTCGGTTCTGGCGTTGCTATTGGTGTCGGTGCCGCCGTTGGCGCCGGAGTTTCTACCGTACTGCCACCTCCGCCAGCTCCTCCCCCTCCGCCGCCAACTAGTACAGCCGCTGTTGGGGCCGCCGAAGACGCAGCAACCGTTAGATCAGAACCGGCTATATTTACTTTCACATCTGCCGGAACATCTGTGCCGATCGTAAGTTTACCTGGAGCATTCTCCATCGTAATGCCCGAAGCGTTGACAACCGCATTCCCGATGTTGCCTTTACCTGATATTTGTATACCGGCGTTCATTGTCATGGACTTGATATTGCTGCTATTGGACAATTTATTACTGCCCGCTGTTTTATCAACATTGACTGTCTCGATAGTGCCCCCGCTGAGTTCGATGTTAAGGCGTGATGCAAGAATATTCACAGCCTTGAAGCTGCCGGTCAACAGAATGCGGGCATCCGCTGGAATTTCAGGAGATAACGTGAGAGTGCTGATCTCAGCTCCGGTGAGGGATTCAACGGCAGCAGCGGACTGAATCTGAAGGTTATGGATTTGGGTCTTTCCTTCAGCGACCACTCTTAGACTGCCATCTTCCTTGTCAACACGTACAGAGCCCAGTGTGGAATCGGCAAGATGAATACTGTTCACCCCGCCGCCTTCAATCGCGGTATTGCCTTTTACTGTTACATTCTGGAGCCGCACATCGCCTTCAGCTATGCCTTCTCCTAGCAGCAGATTTCCAGTGATATTCATATTACGGAGTGTGATACCCGGCACGCTGACCACTACATCACTGTCTACTTCCGACATTCCTGACAACGGACCATATATACCTGGTGTTTCATAGATGATTACATATTCATCGGAATCTGCATTTAGCAAGGATAGCGCCCTGTCCAAAATGGCTACTGTCTCTGCCCGGGTTGCATAAGCGAGGGGCCGAAAGTTCCCATCACCGGAACCCGTCATAATACCTTGTTCGCTTACAGCCCCGATAGCACCTTTGCTCCAATCCGGACTCTTAGTCATATCACCGAACTCAGGAGCCGCAGCCGGTGCTGTCAGCTTGAGCAACTTGCTAATGATAACAGCCAGTTCCTGACGGTTGATCTTCTGATCAGGCTTAAAGGTCCCATCCTCGTAGCCTTGAATGTAACCTGCTGCATTAGCCTGCAAAATACTTGAATAATACCATTTACTGCTGGAGATATCGCTAAAATTAGCTTTTTTCGTTTCAGTGAATCCAAAAGCCCTATTAATCAAAACCGTTAATTCGGCCCGAGTCACCAGGTTATTCGGCTTAAATTCACCATCCGGGTAGCCGGAGATCAGACCTTGATCCATCCACCTGCTGATTTGATCCTTCGCCCAGTTTCCTGCCAGATCCGGCGCATTACCCGCAAAAGCTGCGCCTGCCGGCAATATCGCAAGACATATGGCGAGTGCTCCAGCGATTACTTTTTTTCTTACACTTCTTTTAATAAACAAACTGATTCCCCCGACAATGTAGTTATAAAAGCATACAAATTATAAATCCCCTTGCTCTATCTAATCCTTAAGCCCTATTAATCCGTTAAAATTATATCATGATCCTAGTAAAAGATTGGTATATTTCCGGATTTTATTTTCTAACCAGGAAAGTGAAAAAAACCTCCTAATGACTGATTTATCATCCAGTCTATGGAATCTATGAACCTGACAGGCTGTCGTCCAGTTTCTCATATTATAATGAGTTATAGAATCTCGTATTCAATCTGACAGAAAAGGCGGAATGATCATGGCAGCCAAAACCAATAAGCAGCTCATTCTTGAATTTGAATCGTTCATCACCTATATTCAATCGCTGGACCGCTTGGAAGATGCAGACTGGGAGGCTCCGCTGCAGGCCGGGAAATGGTCCCTGAAGGATGTCCTCTGCCACATCATGCTGTGGGACAAATACTTTTATGAAGAGGCCCTGGTCAAAATCCAAGAGGGCCTGCCGCTGACAGCCGCACATCTCGACTTCAATGCATTCAATGCCAATGCGGTTCTATACGCCAGAACTGTGACCCGGCAGGAAGCCATCCGGCAATTCGTCCTGTACCGGACCAAGATTACCGGGCTAGCGGCCTCTTTCAGCGATGCGGCGCTGGAACAGAATCATCCTGATGGGGACGGCAAGAAATTCAACATCCGCAGGTATCTGAGAGATTTCATCTCCCACGACAAGCATCACATGAAGCAGATAGACAAGTATGCAGCATCAGTTGCGGTCCCTAAATCATAAAACTGCGGCCCCGTCTGTCCACTGAAATCTGGATAGATGGGGCCGCAGCTTTTTAACCTACTTGTGGACAGAAACTAAGCTTCCTGATTCCTGATCACAATATCGAACTTCTCATGATACGGATGCATGAATAATTCATACTGAATTCTGCGCTGTTCATGGGACTTCATTAAGTATCCGATATCCGTGCCCCGCTCAGCCACATCCCGGATTCCCCTGCGCCTCAGCTCGCTCTCCCCATCCGTATGCAGGTATACTTTGAGGTCATACAGCCTATTGCCCGGCAACATACCTCTCCACTTCAAGAGAAGCCAGCAGCAGCGGCGCTACCCCCATAGGTACATCTGATACAACGGCTTCGGAAATGTAGTAATCGTAGGAGCCGTTGCGGTCCTTGCTGAGCCCTGCCCCGTGGCAAATCTTATCCAGATGAACACCTTGTTCGTCTTCGGTAACCAGATGCTTAAGGATTCCCTCGTAGCCTCGAAGCATCGCTGCCTTGAAGGAAGGCTCCAGATAACGCAGCCGCAGGGCTTTGGCCATCGCATAGACGAACATGCAGGAGCCTGTCGCTTCAAGGTAGTTGCCCTTGCGTCCCGCCTGATCCAGCACCTGATACCAGAGGCCGCTCTCCTGATCCTGCACCTCAACCAGCGCACCGCACATCCGCTGAAAAATCCCCATCACCGTACCCCGCTGCGGATGGGTGAGCGGGAAGTGCTCCAGGCAGTCCACGGCAGCCATCGCATACCAGCCCATCGCCCGGCTCCAGAAATGAGCGGACAATCCGGTGGACGAGTCCGCCCACTCCTGCTCCCCGGATTCATCCCAGCCGTGATAGAACAGGCCGGTACGCGGATCACGGGTTCTGCGTTCAATCAGCAGCAGCTGACGGGCGGCTTCATCGATCAGCTCCGGACGCCCGAAGACCGCCCCGTATTCGGCCAGGAACGGCGAAGCCATATATAATCCGTCCAACCACATCTGGAAGGGATATATTTTCTTATGCCAGAAGCCGCCTTCGGAGGTCCGTGGCTGTCCGATGAGCTGCGCTGCCAGCAGATGGGCGGCTTCCGCGTAGCGCTGCTCGCCCGTCTGACGGTACAGCCAGAACAGATTCTTACCCTGATTGATCTGATCCAGGTTATATTCCTCCAGCGAATAGGAGCGGATGGCCCCGTCCTCCCCGATGAAGCTGTCCATATGCCGCTGCATGAACGAGAGGTACTCAGGCTCGCTATGCTGCATCCCGGCCCGGGCCACTGACATCAGCAGCATACCGGGAACATATGCCCAGCGCTCCATTACATACTCGTGCTCCCCTTGTTCATTGCATTGACCGATGAAGGTATCCGCAATTCTGCGGGATAAGCCTGTGCTTACTGCTTCTGATATAGACATCTCTATTCCTCCTGTCGTTTGCGCTACCTGTTACCCTACTCCTGCGGACCGGCAAGCTGCTTAAGCAGCCACGCATACGCCGGTTCCCCATGAATCTCATGACCCCCTGTGAAAAAATCCGCCGCAAGCCGCCCGTCATGGCCCTCTGCCGCATAAATCAGCTCCAGCCGGTCCAAGGCTTGTCTCGCGCCAGCAGGACCAAACAGATGGTCTGTGTCCCCCGCCTCCAGGAACAGCCCGCGCGGTGCAATCAGACCCAGCAGGTCCGGCATCTCCGCTTCCAGCAGAATGCCCGGAATATAATTGTCCAGACAATGATGCCGGGTGAGAATGCTGGCTTCGAACGTATTGGCGTAGCCGCTGACCACCGCACTGCTGATCCGTTCATCCAGTGCAGCCGTGAAGCCCGCCACCAGCCCGCCGCCGGAGATGCCCATAATGCCGATCCGCTCATCGTCCACCTCTTCCCGCTGCTGCAGATAATCCAGCGCCCGCATCGTCTCATAGATGCGGCAGCCTGCCATCGTCTGCCCTGTCATCAGCAGCGCCGCGGACAGGCGGAAGCAGGAATTACGTCCAGGCTCGCCGCTGGCAAGATCCTCAGCCAGACGCCTGTCTCCGAAACCGAGTACCTCGGGAGCCGCAACGACGAAGCCTTGCTTCACCAGGGAGACGGCAAAATCCTTATGCAGACCCGGGTCCCCCGTCCGCTCCGACCCGTCCGGGTTCAAGCCGGTGATCTCGCGGCTGCCGTAGCCATGCCCGTGAATAGCCAGCACAGCCGGGCAGGGCGAGGACAGCGGCTGCTCCGGGAGCAGAAGATACATGGCCATTCGCAGTCCTTCATAGGTGGTAATCTCGACCCGTTCGCGGATATACCCGGGACAGACTGTCCGCTCCAGCTGTACCGGTTCAAGCGCCGCCCTCTGAGCAGGGAATCCGCCCAGCCGCTCTATGAATCCTGCGGCAAGGGATTCCCGCCATTGTCCGAATGGAAGCTCTGCCCTGAAGGCAGAGCTGCGCGGTGCAGAAGCCGTCAGTTGATTGATATATTGTTCAAGTGATTCCATCAGGGAAATCCTCCAATCCTGAATGCCTGGGTCCGGGTGTACCACGGTCCAAGTGATTAATAGCCCTCGGGATGCCAGCCGTCCAGCACAGACAGGATCCGGTACTGTGCAGCTTCCTCCGCAGTTAACTGGCGAGACCACGCCACCCGGCCTTCGGGGCAAGCGCCCGGGCCGCTGCTGCCGTACTCTTCATAGCGGCTGGACTGCTCCCGGTCCGGCTGCCCCCAGTTATGCCAGCCTTCTCCGGTCACCGATCCGTCCATCACCGTGCGGATGAAGGCGACATGCGCGTAAGGGCGCCAAGGGCGTCCGAGATAGACCTCACTTACCCCTTCGCCGCCGGTAATCCGGCAATCCAGGAACACATAACCGAAGGCGGCTCCCTCCGGCGTTGAAGCCGCTGTGATATACCCTCTGGAGCGCTTGTTATGGAGATGGCAGCGGTCAAACAACGCGGTGGCCGGGCCAAAAATATAATCCACATCCCCCTCAATGTAGCAATCATCATAATATTGCCGCCCCGGCCCGGTATATAGAGTATCCTGGTCCCCTAACAGACGTACACGCCGGAACACAGCCTGCCCGGCATCCACGAACGCCGCGACTGCCTGTCCTGTTCCCGGGCCGGAGGTGTTGCGGATGGTCAGATTCTCGGCAGTGAAGCCTTCTGCGAACACATTAAGCGTTCCGGTGCGGAAGGTACGCAGCGGTTCACCGTCCGCGCCGAGCGTATGGGCATTATCATTCCACGAGATAATCGTGGAATGCTGATCCTCTCCCAGCAGCAGGATGGGCGGGGCTTCGCGGACAACCGTAACCTTTTCCTCATAGATCCCGGGCTTAATCCGTATGGTTACGGCTTGCATCTCCCCCGGCGGAATGGAATCCAGCGCCTCCTGCAAACTGCTGAATCCTTCTCCGGCATTCTTCGAGACTATCATTAACATTGAACGGCTCCTTTCACAGCAACCTGAATGTATTCTATAATAACCGTAACAGCTTCCAGGAGAAGAGGAGATGTATGAACAGCGTATCTGGCCCTAATCCCAAATATTATCTTGAAGACGGACGCTTCAGCATCCAGCATATGAAGCGCAAAGGCATCACTGCCATGCCGCGCCCCCACAGCCATGAATGGACGGAGCTGTATTATCTGACGGACGGGGAGCGTGTATATTTCGTGGACGACCGGGTGGTTACGGTTCACAAAGGCGAGCTGATTCTGATTCCCGGCCGCGAGCTCCATTCCACGGCCAGCTCTGAGAAGGCTGAGTTCGAGCGGATTCTGATCAACTATGACCCGCTGTTGCTGCCCCCGGTGCTGAGGGACGAGCAGCAGTGGTTCCAGAGCCGCCGCTACCGCTTGTTCAGGCTGACCCTGCGCGAGCAGAATGAAGCGGAGTCCCTGCTGAACCGCATGCTGGAGGAATCCCGCCTCCGGCGGCCCTTGTACGAAGCCTGTGTCACCGCGCTATTGACTGAGCTGATGATTCTGCTCCAGCGTTCGGAGAGCACGGCCCAGTCCGGCGGGACCCGCCATCCGCTGCACCATCTGGTAACCGATGTCGCCACCTATATCCGTGCCCATTACCGGGAAGCGCTTACGCTGGAAGAGACCGCCAAGGACTTTTTCATCAGTCCGTCCTATTTGAGCCGGGTATTTCATCGCCTGACCGGCTTTCATTTCCGGGAATATATCGTCCATATCCGGGTCCGCGAGGCCCAGCGCCTGCTGGCCGGTACCCCCGCCAGAATCCAGGAGATTGCCGGGGCAGTCGGCTTCGAGCATCTGTCCCATTTCAATAAAACTTTCAAGAAATCAACCGGCCTGACCCCGCTCCAGTACCGCAAGGAAGCGGGGGCACTGCCTACACCGGAGTCTGGAGGGTAGTATCCGTTCCGCCCCGTACCTCTGCTTAATGCTCTGTGATGGCCAGCTCTCCTGAACGGACAAGCTCAACATCACTGCACTTATGCATCTGTACCTGCGCCTCCTCCTGCGTCTGCAGCCTGATCCGGTCCAGCTTCAGACCTGCGGCATGGCGCAGGATGATTCCCCGCTTGCTTATGGCGCTGAAATTCTCCACCGTAAGCGCAGCAAGCGGCATTTCCGGCAGCCCGTTCACCAGCAGCGCGGTTGCCGCCCCGTGGCAGGCCATATTCCGCAGCGTAATGTTACGGAACTGCGGAGTCTCCTCCGTGACCGGGACCTCCTGCTCATCATAGCCCTCAGACCCCTCAACCCCGGCATAGAACAGGTGGAAGGAGACCGCTTCATGGACGATGCCTGACATCTGTATATTTTCTACCCGGATATCCTCTACTACGCCGCCTCTTCCCCGGGTACTCTTGAAGCGCAGCCCGATGTCCGTACCCATGAACACGCAGTCGTTCACCCGGACCGCATGTACACCGCCCGACATTTCACTGCCGATCACTACCCCGCCATGCCCGTGATAGACCGTACAATGGCGGATCGTAATGTATCGGCAAGCTCTTCCTGCCCGGCGGCCCTCCTCATCCTTGCCCGATTTCAGACAGATGGCATCGTCGCCTACATCGAACCCGCAGTGCTCGACCAGCGCATGTGTACAGGACTCCAGATCCAGGCCATCCCCGTTCTGGGAGTACCACGGATTGCGCACTTGAATATGTCTGATCGTAACCTGCTCACAGCCCATGGGGTGCAGACACCAGGCAGGAGAATTCTGAAAGGTCGGCCCCTCCAGCAGCACTCTACGGCAATTCCGCAGGCTCAGCAGCGCTGGACGCAGATACGCACGGGCAGGGAGGTAGGCTTCCATTGCTGTCTCGCCTTTTTTCTTCAGGCTCAGATAACAGGCTTCTCCCGCAAGCGCTTCCTTGGAAGGCCACCAGATCTCGCCCTGTTCATCCAAGGCCCCCCCGGAGGCAAGCAGGCTATTCCACTCCAGTTCCGTCCGCTTGAAGCGCTTTACCGGACGCCAGGCCTCACCGCTGCCATCGAAGATGCCTTCACCGGTAATGGCTACATCGCTCAGATCCTCTCCGTCCAGCGGAGCCTGGCACCGCCAGCCGGCTGTCCCTTCGTAATGGGAGAACAGCAGGGGATACCGCGAATAGTCGGATTCAAAGCATACCAGTGCCCCCCGCTCGGCACACAGATTGATCCGGCTGTGCAGCGTCAGCGGCCCGGTACGCCAGATTCCAGGCGGGATGATCACCGTTCCTCCTCCCGCAGCTGCGCAGGCATCCAGGGTATCCTGTATAGCAGATGTACAGAGCAGCCCTTCAGCTTCTGCCCCATAGTCTGTAATACGGAAGGTCCGCTGTGGAATCTGAGGAAGCTCCGGGATTGGATAAACTTCGGAATCATATTTATTATTCATCGTATTCCTCCATCTCTGTCTAATCAAGATCTATTCAAGCTCTTCATAGCTGAACCAGCCGTAATCCGCAACCTTGCTGCTCTGTGCTCCGCCCGCACTGGCATACATTCCGATATAGGCCCCTGTAAAACCTCCGGCCCAATCCGTGCTCAGCACCCGGCCGTCAGCCTTTTCATGCAGTGCGGTCCAGGTGTCTGATCCTGAAGCTCTATAATAAAAGCTGTAATCCTGCCCCCTGGCTTCTACCTTAAGCTGTACGGTATCCAGCGGATAAGGCGCAGAGGCCAGCAATTGCTCAGCTCCTCTGCTGCGCACGGTCAGCTTCAGCAGCTGCCTGCCATCCTCCAGCGCCCGTTCATAGCGGAAGTGGTTATCCGCATTCTGGATCAGGGCCAGTCCGGCGCTCTCGCCTGCGGCCTCCGGCTGGAAGCGCATCTCCGCTGCGGCTCTGAAGCTGAGATGCTGCTGCCGTCTTCCGATATAAGCCGGATTGCCGGTCTCTGCAAGCACCTCCGGCTTCAGCCGCAGCCGCAGATGTCCCGGATGCTCGCTGAGGCTCCAGAATTCACCGCGCGGCGTGCGCAGGAAGTTCCAGACGGGGCTAAGCTCCCCGTCAGCAAAATCATCACGCACCGGCAGCAGCGGCCACTGCGTCACCGGCAAATCCGGTGCTGGCCCCGCAAGCTCAAGTACGCCCTTGCCGGGATTGACTACCGGCCATTCGTCCTCCCATTTGACTGGAGTCAGGAAGGTCTCCCGGCCCAGGTTGCGGTAATATCCCCCGCAGGTCCGGGAGGCCAGACAGAGCATCCACCAATCCCCGTGCTGCGTCTCCACAAGCTCCCCGTGACCCGTATTCACGATGGGGTACTCTCTGCCGAGATGGCGGTGGGTCAGGATCGGGTTGGCCCGGTGTCCCTCATAAGGCCCCGTCACGTTCCGGCTTCTGGCAACCGTCACCGCATGGGTATGTCCGGTGCCGCCCTCGGCGATCAGCAGATAATACCATCCTCCTATGGAATACAGATGCGGCCCTTCCTGGGCATGCGCTGTCTTCAGCGCACCTTGCCAGAGACTGTGCTTCGGGCCGGTAAGCTTGCCCTGCGCCAGATCAATCTCCTGCAGCCAGATGTCCATATGCTTAGGATAATCCTGGCCCCCGGGAGGCACCCGGTTACCGGTGTAGTAGACCTTGCCGTCCTTATCGAAGAACAGGGAGGGATCAATGCCGGGCGCATCCTCCAGCCAGACCGGATCTGACCAGTCTCCCGCCGGATCAGCTGTGGTTACATAGAAATTATGCGGCTGCTTGTGATTATCAACAAATGTCGTGATCATATAAAAGAGACCTTGATGGTACCGGAGAGTCGGTGCCCAAATCCCCCTCGACGGGAGAATTCCGTCCAGATTGAGCTGGGACGGACGGTCCAGCACATGGCCCAGCTGGCGCCAGTGGACAAGGTCCCTGCTGTAAAAGACCGGAACCCCGGGGTAGAATTCAAAGCTTGAAGTAACCAGATAATAGTCCTCTCCTACACGGATGGCCGAAGGATCGGGGTAGAAGCCCGGCAGCACCGGATTACGGAATGTTCTCAAATTCGGAAGTCCTCCTTCATACGGGCAATAGGTACGAATACTCAATCAACGATATGTAAGCATAACCCATTATAGTTCGTATAAGTTTAATTTTCTTGCGCTTTCTATGTTCTTTTTCCTGTTTTTTATACTTTCTTGTCCTGCAAACAGAAACAGCGACAGCAGAGGACGGATAACATCCCTTACTGTCGCTGCACTCTGGAAGTGTAGAATTCACTCTCGTAGTAGCCCGCTGAAATGAGTGAATCAGATTATTTTAATCAAGCGTCTTAGCATACTCTCTTAATTGTTCAGGCTCACTTGTGTGATAGACCATTTGTTCATGATCAAAAATCACAATTACGGGCCTTTTCGCTTCCAGGCCCAGTACCTCCAGCCACTTCAGCTTCTTCTCCTCTGTATGCACAGTCACATGCGGGATATGCTCCACGAGCGCAGGCTCGGAATTATGTACCTCATTTACTTCATTATCCCAATCCCGTGAATTGGAGAATATATGCATGTGAAGTACGTTCTCTTCCTTGGACACCAGCTGATCAATGACATCTGCTTTCGAAGGGCCGCAGCCAGCAATCAATAAGAATACTGAGACCAGCAAAAACAGTCTATGCCAATGATTAAGCATGTTATCGCCTCCTTCCTAAGCTATCTATATACCCATTTATTAACACATGGAATGGGACCCCTACTTCCTCACATAGAGCGAATAGGTCTCTGGAGCGGCAAAATTTAATTTCTGCGCTAATCGGATAGAGGCAATATTGTGAAGGTCACAGTCCCATCTTGGCGTGATCTGACGTTCTAAGCTCTCCAGGATAAAAGCTTCGGCAACACACCCCGCCACGCCCCTTCCCCTATACAAAGGATTCGTCACTATATCAATTTCAGCGTACTGTTCGGACGAGAATATAGAGACACATTCCCCAGCAAATACATCGTGTTCCGTAACAAAGAAACCGAAGCCCTTGTCCGCAAAACGCTCCACCGATCCCCAGTATTTCCGGATGTACGCTGCATCGAACTCTCTATTCACCTCAAGCGATTCCTTATTTGTCCTGTTCAGCCGGAAGCCATCCGGTATACCCGCTCTTTGCGATTGCATGAAACGGTGCTCATTGAATGTAAAAGAATACCTCGGCATCCGCTGCAGCTTCGCCCCGAATAGCTCTTTAATTCTTCTATCCCATCGTTCAGAGGATGAAAATAACGTAAACCTCTGATTAAGCATCTCTCTATGCTTGAATTCGTGCAGCAGCCTGGATGCAAAATCATCATTTGTCTCATCGCCCATCACTGCATAAATGCCTGAAGAGGTGCCAATCAGAGCCGAAGACTTATCGGTAATGATATCTCCATCGATGTAATGATCCAATACCGAATACGCAAATGTGGGATAAGTGTTATCTTGATCAGCATCCATTATCATTCTTGCGGCGGTGGCAGAAGCTTCGTTCTCGATCATTTCAAAACGTTCCTTTCTAGAGAAAACAGTATGGTTTACAACAAATTAGATAAACAGCTAATTACATGATAATATAATTCATTGATCCATACAATTGTTATTCATTACACACGGTGTAGCTTACGGTACCGGGATGGCGTTAATCCCAGCTTCGCCGTGAACACCCGGCTCAGGTAGAAGCCGTTCTCGTAACCGCACTGCTGGGCGATCCCTTCAATGGGCAACCTTGAATCCTCCAAGAGCTGGCAGGCCCGTCTGAGCCGGAGTCCGGTCACAAAGTCAGAAGGGGCCATCCCATAGGCTGTACGGAAACGCCGCGTTAATTGTACCGGTGTAATATCAAGGGTAGCGGCCAGCTCCTGCAGGGTCATAGGTGTACAGGCATGCTCCAGCAGCCATTGCTTAGCCTGTTGCATCAGCGAGCCCGGGCTTGTCTCTCCAGAGCGCAGCTCCTCAGATGCACTGCTGCGCTCGATTTCAAGCAGCCTCCACAGATCCTCCAGCATATGCTTCATCCGGCTATATCCCGGCTCCTCCTGAATCCCTCTTCCGATACTCCGCATATAGCGGTAGGTAGACATCAAGCGCTCCACATCCCTGACAGTCCATCTGCCTCCAAGCGTTGCGGCGTCCTCCGGTCCCCCCACTTCCTCCCATTCGAATTGTATGAAATGAAAGGTCAACGGACTAAGCGTTCTCCGGTAAAAGGTTGTCCCCGGCGGACATACAATGATATCCCCGGACCCGCCTTCCCCTTCGTGGTCTCCGAAGCGGTAAGCGAATTGTCCCTGCTCCACCGCAAATAAGGTCCACACGGGGTAGGTGTCGTGCTCCAGCAGGAACTGTTTTTTCTGCTCCCAATACAGATAGACTGCCGGACGAACCGACCAATTCATACGCATGTCTGACGCTCCTTAGATGCATTATTCAATGAAATAAAGTGTACAAATCAAGAAATTATATGCATGTCATTTGATTATTGATTATTCTATCATGAAACTACGGATATATTAACACACACCAAAGGAGAGGTTCAACAATGCGTAGTGAAACGGTCAACACGGATGTAACTGTGGTAGGCGGCGGACTGGCAGGGGTATGCGCGGCGATTGCGGCAGCCCGTCTGGGCAAGCGTGTGGCGCTGATTAATAACCGTCCGGTGCTCGGCGGTAACTCCAGCAGTGAGGTGCGGGTATGGGTATGCGGTGCAACCTCACACGGCATTCACCGGTATGCCCGTGAAACGGGGATTATGGGCGAGCTGTTTGTGGAGAACCAGTACCGCAACAAAGACGGCAATCCGTATCTCTGGGATATGGTTGTGCTTGAAGCGGTTAAGGCCGAGCCGAACATTCAGCTGTTTCTGAACACCGATGTTCATGAGGTCGATGCGTACGAAGATGGCAACGGCCAGCGGAGCATCCGCTCCGTGACCGGGTGGATGATGGGGTCGGAGCGGAGAATCACTTTTGAAAGCGCGGTCTTTCTGGACTGTACGGGAGACGGCCTGGTAGGCTTCCTGGCAGGGGCAGAGTACCGGCTGGGCCGTGAAGCACGCGAAGAATATAATGAGGAATGGGCACCGCTAATCGCAGATGATATTACGCTCGGCAGCACACTGCTCTTCTATACCAAGGACGCAGGTCATCCGGTCAAATATATCGCTCCAGCCATGGCAAAGGATATTACACAAACCTCTATTGCCGAGCGCCGCATCATCCGCAGCGGCGACAACGGCTGCGCCTACTGGTGGATCGAATTCGGCGGCGAGCAGGACACTGTTCATGACAATGAGGCCATCCGCGACGAGCTGTGGTCTGTGATCTACGGGATCTGGGACTATATTAAGAACTCCGGCAAATTCGACGCTGACAACATGACGCTGGAATGGGTCGGCTTGACTCCGGGCAAGCGGGAGTACCGCCGGTTCATTGGCGATTATGTCCTGAATCAGAACGATATCCTGGCCCAGCGCGAATTCCCGGACCGTGTGGCGTTCGGCGGCTGGTCCATTGACCTGCATCCGCCGCAGGGAGTGTACGCTACAGAGTCAGGCTCGAAGCATATGTATTCGGACGGCAGCTATCACATCCCGTTCCGTTCGCTGTATTCGGTGAACGTCAGCAATCTGCTGATGGCCGGCCGCGACATCAGCGCCTCGCATGTCGCGTTCGGCACGACTCGCGTCATGGCTACCTGCGCGGTCATCGGCGAAGCCGCCGGTATCGGCGCGGCACTCTGCGCCGCCAAGAGAATATCGCCGCGCGAACTGCATGCGGACCACCTGAACGAGCTGCAGCAGACGATGCTGCGCCAGGATGCTTCCGTCCTCGGGATACGCAACGAGGATGATGCCGATCTGTCGCTGAAGGCTGGGCTCAGCGCTTCCAGCGAGCGGACCCGGTTCGGCGTGGAGCAATCCGCGTTCAGCGTCCCGCTCACAGCGAACATCGGCATCACCGTTGCGGCCGATCCGGGGCTGGACGGAATTGAGTTGCTGATCGATGCGGCCGAAGCCGCAGAGCTGACGGTCGAGCTATGGGAGACCGGACGGCCCGAGAATTATATTCCCCATACACTGATTCAGTCCGCGTCAGCTCCCGTTCAGGCCGGAGCCGCCCAGTGGGTGAAGCTCCCGGTTCAGTGGAAGCCGGAGTCACCGCGCAACGCGTTCCTGATCTTGAAGGCCAATCCTGCACTGTCGCTGCATATGGCGGATGAGCCAGCTTCGGGTATGCTCGCCTACGGGCATAATGAGACCCCCGCAGCCTCGCAGGATTTCGGCGAGAATCCGCCTGCACAGCCCGTAGTGCAGTGGGACAAAAAGAAATTCGATCACAAAGCCCCGTGCCTCCGCCTGTCTGCCCCTACGAGCGCATTCGCCGCAGACAAAGCGGTGGACGGATACCTCCGTCCATATGGAGGCCCGCACTTGTGGTCCTCTGACCGGATGAACTCCGGCCAGCCGGAGTGGCTAGAGCTGGCCTGGAACGAGCCGGTAACTCTGCGCGAGGTTCACGTTACCTTCAATGACGATGTCAACGAGGATCTGATCAACCTGCATCATCATATTACGCCTTACGAAATCCTGCCAACACTCGTTAAGGAGTATCGTATTGAAGCTTACCTGGACGGCAAATGGACCTCAGTTGCCGGGGAACGTGACAACCACAAGCGCAAGCGGGTACACACGCTGAACGAAGCTGTGACAACTGGCCGCCTGCGCGTTGTGATTGAGTCGACTAACGGAAGCCAGTATGCGGAGATTATTGAGGTGCGGGTATATGGTTAAGGGAGCGGACTAAATTTAACACATTGAAATTTGAAGCGGAAGGCTACAGCATTTAAAATGTAGACTTCGGTAGTACAGCTAAAATAAGTATGGATAGCAAACATGGTCAGTTAAGAATATCCCGATCAATGCCGGAACAGCGGTAGGAACCCATACGGTATATGTTACTTTTGTGAAGTCAGATTCCACCACAGTTGCAAATTTAATTTTGTTCCAGTTCAAATGGGATGGAAACTGTTTGATGTATGTTGAGCGGGGCCTGACTGCGGTCAGGCCCTTTTGACGCTGAAGGAGCTATTGCTCCGTCCACTGCTCAAAGAGGTTGTACAATTCATCAAGGCGTTCCTCGTCTTCGGCCGCGAACATTAGCAGATGGCCACCGTTGTTGTTCATAATCATAATCAATTCACCCGGCCGGCCAAAAAAACGTACGCCCGTGTACAAATCTGAATTTGCTTGGCGGGATGGAAAGTTCTGCTCAATTCGCTCCGCAACAACCTCATCGATATCCCAATATTCTTCGCTGCTATACTCCATCGCCAGCACTGCCTGCAAATGGGCCATGGCCAGCAAAAATTCCTTAACAGACGAACGCAGGCGCTCCCATTCGGCTCCGCTGCGCACATAGACGGGAGGATTATCAAGCTTCATATCCGCTGCACGGATTCCCCACACGCAGGCTTCTTGATTTTCGGTATAAAAAATGCAGTAATCTTCTTCCATATAACGCGGAAATTTGTGAGGCGGAACCAGAAAATCCTGAGTTGCGTTCAATGCAGAGTGGGCCCCAAGCTCCGTATAATACGCCCGCAACACCTGAGGAATATGCCCGTAGCGTTCCAGCCACGGGGTTAACGATTCATGATCGAATCCGCACGGTTCCGTAATGTGGAACAGGTCTCGAATCGCTGTAAAGTCAGTCATTACTTCTCTCTCCCCGTTCGTCGATTTCCAAGTGTTAATTAACGTAATCTTAACATAATTTATTGTGAAAAAAAGCCTAATCCTCTGGCGTAAATGCTCAAGGATCAGGCTTTCTGCTGTTTAATTTAACGCTTCATACAAAGCGATAAGAGCCAAGGACTGTCCGTAGGCCATAGGCCGGAGGGCAATGTTCTTGTAATGCTCCTTATCCATCCCCATACCGGTTCCGGCCGACACATTCAGCACCGTGCCGTCTGCGCTAATATTCTGACATACCGCCTGAATGGCCTTGTCTGCCGCAGCCTGATAGGAGGCATCCAGAATACCGGCCTTGATGCCTTTGATCATCCCTGCGGCAATTGCGGCTGACCCCGATACCTCTTCATAGCTGGATGGGTCCTGCAGGACGGTATGCCACAGACCGGAAGCGGCCTGGAGGGATACCAGAGCATTAACCTGAGCAATATACGTATCCATCAGATACTGCCGGAACCCCGGGCTAATCGACTCCTGGCAAGCTTCCAGGTAATCGACAATACCATACGTGAACCAGGAATTGCCGCGGCACCAGAAGATACTGCCGAAATTATCATTACGTTCGAAGCTCCAGCCGTGGAAGAACAAGCCGGTATGTTTGTCGAACAAATACTTGATATGGAGCAGAATCTGGTGTTCAGCCTCATGCACCCACTCCGGGCGGTTGAACTTGCGCCCCGCCTGGTTCAGGAACAGCACCGCCATAAAGAGTGTATCAATCCATAACTGTCCGTTGTGCAGGTGAATGCCGTCCCGGTTGCCAATCGCAGTGACCGTATGCTGGAAACCTCCTTCTTTGGTCTTGGGCAGCTCATGAATGAGCCAATCCGCATGCTCCCGGCAGAGCTTTTCCAGTTCGCCGGAAGGCTCAAGCTGATCCAGGAGCAGCACCAGAGGCAAATAAGGAGCGGTTGTATTAATGTTTTTGGAAGGCAATCCCGCCTCCAGGTTACGGGAAACCCAATTCCGGAAAAATTCCATATAGCGTGTATCGCCGTAATAGTTCTGCAGCTTGTAAAGACCGTACAGACCTACGCCCTGAGGCCAATCCCATTCTTCAATGCCGAAATCCCGTTGCACAATCCCTACTCTGGTATCGGCCTGAACCACAGTTTTATCCTTTTCATAGTCGCTGCCGCCCAGATTCATAAGCCTGTCTACGACCAGCCCGATCTTCTCAAGCAATATTTCATTTGTCATCGATTATCAGCTCCTTATTATTCCTTAGGTCCGCTTAAATGGTCCGCAGATGCCACTGATCATTAATTTCTTTAATTAACGCCAGATCGCATTTGGGTGTCCGGTCATAGGCTACCAGGCCGTTAATCTCCTGTTCCACATCCGTTAACTGTGTATAACAATATCCATAAATAATCTTGGACGCGTATACCGCCTTCATGATTCTTCCGTATTCCTGAACAAGATCCTCTGCAGATTGTGCACTGGTATATCCCCAGCCGTCGTCAGCGCCAGCTTTATAGCTAATACCACCGAATTCAGTTAACAAGATGGGCTCGCCCCGGTGCTCATAACCGTCTGCATACACACTGCGGGCTGAAGGATTGGATGCAAGCATCGTATCCTTTGTGGATAGAATCCTTTTAAATTCCTCATACTTATCGGGCTCATCTGCACTGCCATGCTGATAATTGTGTACCGCACAAATGTCCGTCAGCGTCATTTCCCATCCGTCATTCGATATGACTAACCGGGTATTATCCAAGGAATGAATCAGACTATACATGGCTACGCTGTGATACTGCTGCTGCTTATCCGATTTCACCAGCGGAATGCCCCAGCTCTCGTTAAGCGGGACCCAGGCCACAATCGAGGGATGATTGAAGTCACGGTCAATAATCTCAATCCATTCTTTGGTTAACCGGGCTACAGCATCATTATTGTAAGAGGCGTTCGCCGCACATTCTCCCCATACCAGGAACCCTATCCGGTCAGCCCAGTATAAAAACCGGGGGTCCTCGACCTTCTGATGCTTACGGCAACCGTTGAACCCTAGTTCTTTGGCTAATTCAATATCTGTCTTCAGGTGTTCATCCGTTGGCGCTGTAAGCAGTCCTTCCTGCCAATACCCTTGGTCCAGTACAAGCTTTTGATAATAAGGTTTGTTATTCAGATAGACCATACCGTTCTCTGTATGAACCTTCCGCATGCCGAAATACGACTCTATCGAGTCCACCTCAACCCCGTGATCGTACAGCTTCATTTCCACATCGAACAAATTAGGAGCTTCCGGGCTCCATGTCCAGCCGGCGCGGTGAAAGTTTGTGCGGAATATTTTCAGACCAAACAGATCTACTATTCTGCTTGTTATAGGCTGTAATAATCGTACCCGGTCCTGAATAACAAGCTCTCCGCCAAAAGAAATACGAATATCCAAATCTAATTCTTCTGATCCATGTCCCTCCGATTTAACCTCTATCCCAACACTCCCTTGATCCAAATCCGGCGTAAATTTCACCTGCTGAATATGCACAGGGTTGACCGCCTCCAGCCACACGGTCTGCCAAATCCCTGTTGTGCGGGTGTACCAGATGCTTTCCGGCTTCTCTAACCAGAACTGTTTGCCCCGGGGGATCGTCTCGTCTGTTGAAGGGTCCTCCACATGAACTGTTACCTGTTCCTCCTGTCCGGTCAAGGCATGTGTAATATCAAACGAAAATGAAGTGTGTCCACCCTCATGCATCCCGATATATTGACCATTCACATACACCCAAGCCCGATAATCTACCGCTCCAAAATGTAATATCACCCGCTTCTGATACCAGTCCGAATTGAGGGTGAAATTGCGCTTATACCAAACATAGTCATGAAAAGTGGTATCGTGTATTCCGCTGGCAGGGGTCTGAAACGCAAAGGGAACTTCAATGGTCTGACTGAAGCTCTCACCTGGATCAAACCATCGCTGCGTTGCTCCCTCATTGCTGTCATCAAATTCAAATTGCCAGGTTCCATTTAAGTTAAGCCATGCGTCTCTGACGAACTGCGGACGCGGATATTCCATCCTGTGTGTCATCTAGCTTCAGCTCCTATCTTAGTAGTCCACAACAATAAAAGTTAACTTCTTTGTGGTTATCGCAATAAATCTCCCCCGCAAGCAAGCAAATACTATCATGATGAAAGCGTTCTTTCAAGGCTATATCAGCGTTATTCCTGATTTTCAACTTTGTGGTATACTAAATAAAATCAGCGCTTAACCAGATCGTTTATTGTAAACCAAAAAGTTAACAATTGGAGGTCCATATGTTCTTAGAACTCGATGATCATGGTATTTCTGTTCTGAAGGCACTGGCATCTGACACCAGAGCTTCGATTCTCAGACTATTGTTACATACACCGCTTACGGTCAGTGAACTCGCCACAAAGCTTAACTTAAGCAAAGCGATCGTCTCACGCCATATCCGGTTACTGGAGGACGCCAAGATCATCAAGCTCCAGGACAACTTAGAGAGTACCGATAACAGAAAGAAGAGTTTTGTGCTTGCCGTTGATCATATTGCCCTCAACTTACCCCAAAAGCTCCATCTTCCTTTTAAAGTCATTACGAATGAAATCAAGCTGGGATACTATTCTAACTTTTCAGTCACCCCTACCTGTGGATTAGCCAGCCAGACTAAAGTAATCGGAAAGTTAGATGATCAACGGACCTTCGTCTCCAATGACCGGATCGATGCTTCTTTAGTTTGGTTTGCGGAAGGCTTCGTTGAATATATGATTCCGAATGATTTTAACCGAAATTTTACTGCAGAATTATTAGAGTTATCCTTGGAGCTATCTTCAGAGTTTCCTGGGTCCAACAATAATTGGCCAAGTGATATCGCCTTTTATATCAACGATGTTTTTTTAGGCACCTGGACGGCTCCGGGTAATTTTTCAGATGTGCGCGGGAAATTAACACCAAACTGGTGGGATAACGAACTAAGCCAGTATGGACTTTTGAAGCATTTAAGAGTCACCAAGAAGGATACTGGAATAGACGGTCAGAAAATATCATCAGTCACACTCGCCCATCTAAAGATCGAAGACTCCCCCTTCATTAAGCTGAGGATTGGGATTGATGAGAATTCTACAAACAAAGGGGGACTTACCATATTTGGAGAGCACTTTGGAAATTATCCGCAGAATATGCTGCTTAAAATATTCTACACGGAAGCGGAATAAGGAAGATTTAAGCTGGGCTTGAACCGCCAAGATGCTTACGCCAAAAAGCTCTCCATGAACGATGCAGGATCGTTTTGGAGAGCTTTTTTATGGATCATATTCTGGTACAATAAAAGGACAAGCCTAATTGGAGGTGCCAGCCATGCAATGGGAAGAGGTTCGTAAGATTTATCCCGATCAATACGTCAAGCTGCAAATCCTTGCGTCACATACCGAAGGCAACACTAAGTTTGTGGATGAAGTCGCACTGATCCGTGCCATTCAGGACCCGAAAGAGGCGACGAAAGAATTGCTTCAATCTAAGGATGGCGTGATTGTGTCGCACACTGGAAACGAGGAGTTGAAGGTTGAAATTCGTGCCTTTAGAAGACCTAGAGCCGCTCGAATGACTAGGACACTTACAGACAAACAAAAGAAACAAATGACCTCGGTCATATTCAAAGATGAAGGTGTTCTCTCCCAACTTCAACAAGCTCAAAAGGATCGTAGAGATGGAATATCCACTTACAGTGATAGTGAAGAGGAGTTTGCACAATTAGTGAACAAGACCCAAAACGATTAAATAGCCTAATCCCTTAGCGTATTCGCTGTGGTTAGGCTATTTTTTTGTACAATGACTCTTCTATCCCCTCATGCAATGCTCATGCCCATCATACTCCCTCCCCTCCCCCCATATACATAGGAAGAACGGTTTACAAGCTGGAAGGAGAGATGGATGCATGCCCGGTGATGATGAGATAAAAGCGCTGGAACGGGCGATTGCCGAGATTACGGAGATTGCTACCGGCTTCGGCCTCGATTTTTATCCGATGCGTTATGAGATATGTCCTGCGGATATCATTTATACTTTTGGTGCCTACGGGATGCCCACCCGGTTCGGACACTGGAGCTTCGGCAAGACGTTTCACAAGATGAAGTCACAATACGATTTCGGCCTGAGCAAAATTTATGAGCTAGTCATTAACTCCAACCCGTGCTACGCCTTCCTGCTCGACGGCAACTCCCTGGTCCAGAATAAGCTTATCGTCGCGCATGTGCTGGCGCACTGCGATTTCTTCAAGAACAATATGCGCTTCTCCATGTCCAACCGGGATATGGTCGAGAGCATGGCAGCCACTGCCGACCGGATCAATGATTATTCAGTCACCTACGGCACTGATACGGTGGAGGGCTTCATAGATTCGGTACTGGCGATCCAAGAGCATATCGATCCCAGCCTGATCCAGCCGCGCAAGCTGGGCAAGACCCATCTGCTCGAAGCCAAGATGAAGGAGCGCAAGGACTCCCCTCCCGGCGGGCCTGGACCGGCTAATGCTTACAGTGAGCTGTGGGATCTGGAAAAGAGTGATGACGTCCCGCCAGTGCCGGAAACCGCTGGCAAACGCACCTTCCCCCCGGAGCCGGAAAAGGACATCGTCTGGTTCATCCAGCAGTATTCCACCGCCCTGGAGGACTGGCAGCGCGATATTATGACTATGCTGCATGATGAAATGCTTTATTTCTGGCCGCAGATGGAGACCAAGATCATGAATGAGGGCTGGGCCTCCTACTGGCATCAGCGGATTATGCGCGAGCTGGACCTGACTGCCGAAGAGACGGTCGAATACGCCAAGCTGAATTCATCGGTGGTGCAGCCCTCCCGCCAGAGCCTGAACCCGTATTACCTAGGCCTGAAGATTTTCGAGGACATTGAGAAGCGCTGGGACCGGGACAAAATGTTCGAGGTGCGCGAGCTGGATTCCGACCTCTCCTTCATCCGCAGCTATCTGTCGAAGGAGCTGGTGAACGACCTGGACCTCTATGTATTCGAGAAAAAGGGACCTGAATGGAAAATCACCGATAAAGCGTGGGAGAATGTACGCGACCAGTTGGTGCTGGCCCGGGTGAACGGCGGCTCCCCGTACCTCGTCATCCAGGATGCCGATTATGAGCGGAACGGCGAACTGCTGATTGCCCACCGCTATGAGAGCATCGAGCTGGATCTGAAATATCTGGAGCGCACGCTCCCGCATATCTACGCCCTCTGGGGCCGCACCGTGCATCTCCAGACTGTTGTCGAAGACAAAAAAGCCCTTTTTACCTATGACGGTAAGAAGGTGCAGCGGAAGTTTATGTAGGTAATATGTATATGCTCGTCTAATAGGCCGCAGGCGGATTGCGAAATGCAATTCAACTGCGGCTTATTTGAAAATATAAGACGGCGAATCCGTTTCTACTTGTAGTATTAGACTTCCAAGTCAAACAGCTTGCCAAGCGGTATCTGAAAATCTCTAAACACATTCGACCGCACGCTATCCTGCTCCGAATATAAGTCCCGTACCTGATATACGCCATACAGAAGCGTATATACATGAACCGTACGATTGCCGGGATCGACGATCCAATATTCCTGTACGCCGTACTTCTGGTACAGATTGAACTTCTCATTAAAGTCCTTGAGTGCCGTTGACGGAGATAACACTTCGATAATCAGATTAGGTGCGCCGTGGCAGCCGTTCTTGGAAATCTGATTCTTCGAACAGACTACAGACAGAGTGGAGTGTAACTGAATTAAAACATGAATGGCTGCGAATACTCAGTGCCCCCGTATCTTTAGATGGCTCCAATTCGTTTATATAATAAAGAGTACTAATTCATATAATAGGAGAGAAGAAAAGATGAAAATTTCGAATGGAGTAGAAATGCTGGAATTGCAGGTTGAAGTATTCGGCAGTCGTCAAGAATTGAATCCTACCCTGATTTGGGACGATGAAGCTGCTGTTTTAATTGATACCGGCACACCCGGTCAATTCGAGCAAATACGTGCAGCCATGAACGAGTGTGGAGTCTCTATGGATAAGTTGAAAGCAATTATATTAACTCATCAAGATATTGACCACATCGGCAGTCTTCCTGAAATCCTGCAGGAATCTGATGGAGATATTAAAGTATACGCTCATGAGCTGGATAAACCATATATTGAAGGCCAATTGCCCCTTATGAAAGTGAATCTCGATAGTATGGCTTGGCAATTAGAATCCCTTCCGGAAGACGAACGTTTAAAAGTAGTAGCCTACTTGTTAGAGAACTCTCCTAAGGCCAAAGTTGACAGAACCTTAGCTGACAGACAAGAGCTTCCGTATTGCGGGGGAATTCAAGTTATCTATACACCTGGGCATACGCCTGGACATATTAGTCTTTATTTGAAACAAAGCAAAACCCTTGTTGTTGGTGATGCAATGTTCAGTGTGGAAGGCATCTTGAGGGGACCCCACCCGCATTCCACACCGGATATGAACACAGCTTTCCGTTCCCTAGAAAAATATTTAGACTTCGACATTACATCGGTTATTTGTTATCACGGAGGATTATGTAAGGGTAACGTTAATGACCAGCTCCAAGAGCTTGTCAGAAAAGCGTAAACGGCTTAAACAAATACTAAAGAAATGTCGAAAAGTATGACAAGCGTGTTGCCCAGAAAATAATAAATCCCCGCTTCCCATCGCCCCCATATCCCCTGCTGCAAAAAATACTTAAATATAAATTATCCCAATTTTGTTTTAATAGTATCTGTATGGGTTAAATATCTCCTGTGATTTATAATGGGTAATTCTGGATGGTCTATAATTACCCTCATACAGAAACCAGACGGGAGAGGACGTAAGTGAAAGTGAAACAAATGGCAATACTGCTGCTCATCATGTGTGTGATTCTGACAGGCTGCATGGGGGGCAGCAAAGAAGGAAGTCCAGCACCTTCGTCCAGCCCGGCCGCCACGGCAACTGCCGAGACGAAGAACACTTCGGGGAACCCTCCGCCGGAGGCTTCACAGACCGTGTACGATCTGAAGCAGAAGTATGATTCAGATGAAGCAGATCAAAGTCCGGGCATCATGCCTATGTATAATGTGGAGCAGGATATGGAATTCATCTTCAGATTCAATACCGATCTTGGCTCAGAAGCCATTGGCAAGACGTTATCCGTACATACCGATATCGAGGCGCTGCCGGAGAGCAAGGTCGCAACCCTTGAGGATTCACAGCTTGTTGACGGCAAAAGCGTATACTCCATCAAGCCGCTCGGCTTCGGCGTCCTTCCCTCCGATTCCCTGCGCGCTACCGGAGCCAGCTCCTGGGGAAACGCGCCTGTCTACTACATCCGGCTCAACTATGACCTGGATGCCAAGTCGCCTACTCTGCTGAAGCAGCCAGTGATCATTCCGTTCACGGTGAAATCGGATCTGCCCACGCCGACGCTGCAAGCCGACATCAGTCCTGACGGAAGACTGACTCTGGTGTGGAATGAAGTTCCGGGCGCGGAGAGCTACAATATTTACAGCGCCTCCCATATTACAATGGAGAATATCAATGAGCCGCTCAGCGGCGCCGAGCAGGGCTATGCGGATCAGCGTCCGCTGCTGATTGCAACCGTGAAGGGCACTTCGTATAACGATTTCATGAAGGACGGACGCGGTGCGCTCGGTGTAGTAGATGAGATGATTACGAGCGTACAGAATAACAATGTCCAGGGGGAATATTACGTCACTGCCGTTCAGGGGGACAAAGAATCCCGGTTCAGCCGTTCGGCAGATACCGTAGCGTTATCCAAACGTCTGCCGCGCACTGTGGCTCCTGAGGATAACATCAACCTGAAATTGTACAAGAATGCCAAAGAGCTGCCCAAGACCGTTCCGGTCCAGTTCATTGACGGCTCCAAAGCCTCAGTAACAGTGATGTACGACACCGGAGCTGTGACTCTTAAGGCTTCCGGCCCAACCGATGTCCCGTACACGCTTCAAGGTACTGCGCTCAAGGGATATGTTCAGGTTACGCAATTGACGGAAGCGGATATTACCAGTCTTGCAGCCGCCCAGAGCAACAAGGCGAATCCCGGGTATGTGGAACCGCAGAATGACACGGATTATGTGCCTGCACCGGATGTACCGACCATCATTGACAACAACGATAACGGGAACGCCAGTGAACCTGGAGATAATGTCATCGACCAGCAAAAAGAAAATACCAAGAGCAAGGTAGAGGAAGGCAACAAGCAGGCGGTTCCGGGCACCACGATCCGGGCAGATCTGATTCATGCAGACTCTGCGCTAGAGGAGTATCTCGCGTTGACCCTGATGAACGGCGACACCGAAATCTCGCTGCAAGCCTTCCCGGAGGCGCAGAATGCCCGTACCCTGGTGGATGTAATTGAGAAGGTAGTCTACCAGAACCCGCTCATTCTCGGCTTCCGCGGCTATGGCTACGATTATGAGAAGCTGACGCTGAATGTGAAGTACGATGATTCTGCCGAGATCATCCGCTCCAAGCAGAAGGAGATCCTTGCCGAGGCAGATAAAGTAATCGCTGGTGTGATCAAGGAAGGCATGAGCGCGGATGAGAAGCAGATGGCGATCTACGATTATCTGAATGATAACACCGCCTATGACGATGCTGCACTGGAGAATGCCATGGAGCAGGAGTTCAAGACAGTAGATGCGAAGTATAACGATTCTTTCAATACCTATGGCATTCTGGTTAAAAAAGTCGGCGTATGCATGAGCTATGCCCATACCTTCCAGCTGCTCTCTGATCTCGTCCAGGTCCCTTCGATGGTCGTCACAGGAACCATGAGCGGCGTGAATCACGCCTGGAACAAGGTGAAGATCGGCGACGAATGGGTCAACGTTGACCCGACCAATAACGCCACCAATACCGGACTTCCTTATCTGCTCTATAACTCCAATGACGCTACAGCCTCCGATGTAGAGTATGTGATGGACAAGGCCTACTGGCTGGACCATGAGCTGCCTCAGTTCAAGGCCACCAGCAATGCCTACGATTATTACGTGACGCAAGGACTGGAAGTAGATTCCCTGGAAGCCTACAAGACCAAGCTGGCCGAACAGCTGAAGAAAGGCGAGACGCTGGTAGTTCTGCGCGTTCTGGGCAATACCGACAGCTCGGAGCTCATGCAGAAAACCGCCGAGGTCATCAAGCAATACGATGCCGCCAAGCTGGATAGTGCAGGCATGGTTGAGCTGGGAAGCTACGTTGCGGTTCAATTGGACGCTGCAGCCGGGCAATAATAAACGGACAAAAGGCAAGCCCCGCAGCAGGGGCTTGCCTTTTCTTACATTCTAAATTGCCGGCGACCCTCTGTCTATTCCTCTTCATACGGATAATAGACATCGCTCAGATTACCTGCCTGGTAGTAAGGGTACTCCAGTCTTTTTTGCACCAGACGTGCAGTGTCTGTATCCACTAAGCACTCAATCAGGTACAGGCCGAGGTCGATTGAGGACGTCACACCGCCTCCGGTGAAGGTGTCGCCGTCCCGGACGGCCCGGGCCTTAATGACTTCCCCGCAGTAAGGGGCAAGCAGATCGTAGGCCGATGAGTTCGTGGTCGCTTTTTTCCCCTCTAAGAATCCTGCCGCACCTAACAACAATGCACCTGTGCAGACCGAGACCTTATAGCGTGCGCCTTCTGCCGTCCGTATCCAGCTTATGAAGTCCTCATCGTAGCGGAGCGTCCGGGTCACATGGCCGCCCGGGAGGAACACCAGATCGAATGTCCCCAGATCAGGCAGTATCTCATTAGCCTTGATAGTCAACCCCCGGTCATCGCTCACCTCCGCCTTGTTAGCGCAGAAGGTCCAGGATACGTTCTCCTTCGCCTTCAGGATCGCCACCCAGCTCACCGCTTCATAGAACCCCACAAAATCCATGCTGGTCATGCCGTCAAACAGAACAAATGCCATTCTCATGTACCGTCACCCATCCTCTCTGAACAGAAGATTAAGTACTCATTGCCAGAAATACTGCATCTTCTTATACCCCACATCCCATACTTTCAATTCGCCCTTAATCGTGATCTTCAGCTCTTGCCCTGGCTCAACCGGCATCTCGTATACCACAGGGTACTGTTCAGGATTAGTACGCTGAAAATCTCCAGTATAATTCAAGAATTCCTGGCCATCCCGGGTAATACTGATCTCACCGGAATAATCCGTTGGTTCGGGGTTTCCGAAAGTGAAGCAGAAAGTCGTCTGTCCCTCAGACTTGTACGTGAATGTTCTGGAATCTCCGCCTTCAGCGCCATACAGGTTAGAGCGGAGCGGTATCTTCTGTCCGTTGATTTGAATGCTGTCCGGTTTGTCTGCGGATGAATTGCCCGAGGTGTCCGTCCATTCCGTGATCGCTGTGAACGGCCCCTCTACTTTAGTTATTATTTTGTTTACCGTTGCGCCTAGTCCCCATAAAGCTATAAAAAGGACCAACCCCGCTATAGTCGTTGCCGCCAGATTGCGCCCGAGGCTCCGGTAACGGAAGCCAAGCTTGTACGCCCCGAAACCAAGGGCTGCACCAACCGAATTCTGAAGAGCATCATTGATATCGAAGCTGCCCAGGAAGGTAAGGGCCTGGAGCGTTTCAAGCACAAGAATCGCGATGAAGAACAAGGTGATGAACCGGACGAAGCTGACCCGGTACAACCATGGAATCAATATACCGAAAGGAACAAACGCAAGCGTGTTCCCGAAACCCACCAAATCCATCAGGGTGGGAGGAAAAAGATCAGACGGAGTCGGCATCAAAATGAAGTTTTCAGGCATGAAAATAAAGGTGTAAACGGTATGATCCGAAGCCTCTCCTCTGCCGAAAGCAAAGAACATAAAATAAAGCACAAGCAGCGTGTACAATACGGTTACTGTTAGTAGAATCTTGCGTTGTTTGACCATGGTTAGCTCCTTCATACTATTTTTCCACATATTACTATAACCTATTTAACGGTTTCATGAAACCCGCGCTCACGCACCGGAACATAAATCTCCATCACCGAATCCACCCGGGCGTGACAGCGCTCGTCGTAGAACTCAAAGTTCAGCTTGTCCTCGTCGTGCACATAGCCGCTTCCCGGGAACCAGTCCTCGAAGATATATCTCCAGGTACTCTTGACCACCTCGGCAAAAGTCTCCGCTCCCGCCTCATCGGTAGCGTCTACCGGTGGTGTCGTAAATACCGCATACTGCGCCGCAGGCACAACAGCCGTAAGCATGTCAGGAGTGGCCTTACTGAAGTCCTCCACTATAACCCCCAGCAGATACACAGCATTACCGCCAGCGTCTGACGGTATACATAAGCCGACCTCCCCGTGCTTCGGCGGATTCAGCTTTGCGTACATCTGATCCTCCAGATTATCGCCCTCATAGTTATACCAGAAAGAAGCGACATCCTGCGTAGCATTCCCCGCCTCCACATTCGTCTCAATCCCGTAACCCGCTACGTTAAAAGCAGGCCGCTCCACCCTTACTGGCTCTGCCATATACGCCTTAATCTCATACTCCAACCTGTCCCGGAGATACCCGCTCATCCGCGCCGCATACTGGGAGGGACTGTAGCCGTAGGTCTTGCGGAAGGCTTTGGCGAAGCCCCCGGGGGTCTCGAAGCCATATTCCAGCGCAATCTCCGTAATTCTCCGCCCGTTGAACAATTCAACGGCAGCCCGCGACAATCTCCGGGTGCGCACATATTCCATGACCGGCATATCCTGAGACTGGCTGAACATCCGGCAAAAATGAAACAGCGAATAACCCGCATACGCCGCAATCTGCTCCGCTGTCAGCGGGTCCATGAGATGCTCCTCAATATAATCAATACTCCGCCCGATCTCTCTGCTGTAATTCAGTGACTCCACCGGCCTTTCAGTATACATAGGTGCATACATTATAGCAGATGGCGGCCTCCGGGACTGATCCAGTCTTGCTATATAATCAGCTTTTCAGACAATCTTGTCAAATATAGCGGCTGCGAACAGGCGGGCTTTCTCAACATCCAGCTCATCGGGATGCCCTTTTTTATCCAGATTGAAGCCCAGCGGGCTGAACTCCCCGGGACAATGGAACTCACCGATCACGTTACTGCCCTTGGCCGCCAGTTTGGCCTCAACCAGCGCCTGATTCTTGAATTCTCCAGAGCCGGATGTGCAGAAAATAAAGACATTTTTGTCCCGGAGCGGCATTCTCTTGATGAATTTGAACATCCTGCGGTGAATTTTGGAGGCGTAAATGCCTGAACCGAGGCCAATCAGGTCATATACGGACAGCATCTCAGGCTTTACGTCCTCCACTTTGGCCAAATCTGCCCCTAACACTTCAGCCATAGCGGCTGCAATCTTCTGTGTGTTCATGCTGCGGCCGGATCGGTAAATAACGATAATCTTCATAATGGCGCCTCAATTCGTTATATTTAAAATATGAATGAACTTAATTAAATTCATTCATTTCAAGCCAAAATAAAATGCCCAGGATATCCACTGAACATTTAATACTGTATTCTGCCGCCAGCAAAGCGATGCCGGAGACCTTTGTCAATGCTGTGTATCCGTCAAGCCTTTCATTATAAATTCGACCAAATAGTCCAGGATCTGCGGGAAATAGCTAACCCCGATCTCTTCCTTGTGAATGTCGATATACGGCACGGAGTTGAACAAGGCGAGAATCATCCCGTCCTCCAGATCTGTTCTGATTTTCCCCTTGGTCTTCCAGTGCCGGATTAATTCCAGTGTGCCGCTGTTCATCATTTCATGAATACCCTCTATTCCGCCATGCTCATAGAATTCCTTCTCCAGCTTGCTGAAAAGAGCTTTGTTGTACCATTCCTTCAGGATTGGATTCGTATTGATCCCGCTGTAATTAAGCGCCATGATTTCTTTGAGCACTTTGGCAGGCTCGTCGTCCAGATTGACCGAAGATTGCAGGATACTCCGTTTCAGCTTCTCGTTCTCCTGCAGATAAATATCGATGAACAGCTTCTCTTTCGAAGCGTAATAATTATAGAACGTGCCTACGGCATATCCGCACATTTTGGTGATGTCGGAAATATTGGTGTCCTTGAAGCCCTTGGAGCTGAACAGCTCTTTGCCGCATCTGAAAATCTCAGCCTTCTTATCTTCCATCCGTAAGCCCTCCGCGCCTGAGTGAATAATATATAATTCATTCATAATGTAGCATAGCCTTGAAGGCATTACAATGCACTTTTATATTCATCTGATACGAATCACTTCCCATTTCGGTGAATAGGCTATTGTAATGACTTCAAGAATGGAGGGTTCCCGCATGAATTACAGGAACGAAGATTCGAACAGTTCAGCTCATCCGTCAGGCTATCGGCATCTGCCGCAGCCCTACCCTTATTCGCATTACCACTACCTGGTACGTTCGGAGACCTCTGAAGAGACCACTCCGGGGATTGCTAAGAATTCCGCAACTGCCGGGAATACGCAGACTGTCAGGGCCTCCGAACCTCCGGCCGCTCCACATAAGCTCGAGAATGACCATGCGGAGGACAACATGGACGGCTGGCAGCAGATTCAGAATGCCAGCAAGCCGCAGACGATCCTGGAAAGCGGACATCCGGCTGCCGCGAACAAGCCGGTGGATGGCCATCCCGGGGCAAGTCAGGCCGGCGGAAAGGGAATTCATGTCGATGTAGGAGGCGAGTTAGGGGGTAAACACGGCATCGGCATGAATGCCGGAGGAAACCTGGCGTACAGCGGCGCAAGTATGCAGGCAGACGGCCATATCGGCAGCAGCTCCTATGGCATTGAAGCGCAAGGCGATTCCCATTTAGGTAATGGGCAGGGCCTCGGAGTGAACGCCGAAGCCCAGGCCTTCGGCAAATACGGGGTGGCTGCACAAGGCAAGGCCCAGCTCGGCGGCGGGCAAGGCGCAGATGTCAAGTTGGGCGCACAGGCCGGGGGCGATCACGGGCTGAATGCAGATGCGGGTGCTCATCTGGGGCTTAGTCAAGGTGCAGGCTTTGACTCTCATGTTCAGCTCGGCGGCAACAAGGGCATCGGGGCTGAGGCCAAAGCCCAGTTCGGCGGCGGCGAAGGCGCAGGCATCGGCGTGGGCGGACAGCTCGGCAAATATAACGGCCAATTAAGCTTCAAGATTGGCGGTAAGGAGCAGGAGCCTAAGGACTCTCAGGAGGATTAGGAGAATTAGCCGTCTTCAGGAAGATAAGGAGTCCCCTGACACTGCCGGTTCTCCAGTCCGCACGGATTCGCCCATCAGGCGCTTCGCTAGACTAAAGGGAATATCCCTAAGCCATCACCATGGCCTGGGATATTCCCTTTTGGCTGAGCGTACAAGTCTTAATTAGCTCCGGGACAGACAAGGGGACTGCCTGATGGCAGTCCCCGGTCCCCAGTATCCGTGAAGCCGCCTCCGTCAGCGGTTCAGCAGGCTTCCGACATATTTCAGCAGCTCATTGGCACAGATCGGGCAGTAGTTGTGCTCGTCGATCAGGCGGCGGCTGACCTCGTTGATCCGTTTGAGCTGGCTTTCATCCGGTGTCTTGGAGGAAGTGGTGATTTTGACGATATCCTTGAGATCCGTGAACAGCTTCTTCTCGATGGCTTCCCGCAGCCGGTCGTGATTGTTGTACTCGAACTTCTTGCCCTTGCGGGAGTAGGACGAAATACGGATCAGGATCTCCTCCCGGAAGGCCTTCTTCGCATTCTCCGAGATGCCGATCTGCTCTTCAATGGAGCGCATCAGCCGCTCATCCGGCTCCATCTCCTCATCGGTAAGCGGGTCGCGGATTTTGGACCAGTTGCAGAAGGCTTCGATATTGTCGAGATAATTCTCGAACAGCGTTTTGGCGGATTCTTCAAAAGAGTAAACGAACGCCTTCTGCACTTCGCTTTTGGCAAGAATATCGTATTCCTTGCGGGCAATGGAAATAAAGTTCAGATAACGCTCGCGCTCCTCCTTCGTAATCGAAGGATGCTGATCCAGTCCGTCCTTGATCGCCCGCAGCACATCCAGCGCGTTCATGCACTGCAGATCACCTTTGATCAGGGCGCTGGAGATGCGGTTAATGACATAACGCGGGTCGATGCCGGACATGCCTTCATCTAAGTATTCGGTCTGCATCTCCTTCAGATCTGCTTCCTTGTAGCCCTCGACCTCTTCGCCGTCGTACATACGCAGCTTCTTGATCAGATCCATCCCCTGCTTCTTGCTCTCCTTGAGCCGGGTCAGGATTGAGAAGATCGCCGCCGCGCGCAGCGCGTGAGGGGCAATATGCACATGCTTCATATCGCTCTGGCCGATCAGCTTGGCGTAGATCTTTTCCTCTTCAGAGACGCGCAGATTATAGGGAACCGGCATGACGATCATGCGGGACTGGAGCGCTTCGTTCTTTTTATTGGAAATGAAGGATTTATATTCGGTCTCATTCGTATGGGCAATAATCATCTCATCCGCCGAAATTAACGCAAACCGCCCGGCCTTGAAATTGCCTTCCTGAGTCAGCGACAGCAGATTCCACAGGAACTTCTCGTCACATTTCAGCATTTCCTGGAATTCCATGATCCCGCGGTTGGCCTTGTTCAGCTCTCCGTCGAAGCGGTAGGCCCGCGGATCGGATTCCGAGCCGAATTCGGTAATGGTGGAGAAGTCGATGCTGCCGGTCAGATCCGCGATATCCTGCGACTTCGGATCGGAAGGGCTGAATGTACCAATCCCTACCCGCTCCTCTTCCGACAACAGCACCCGGGTAACCGCCACACGTTCAATATCCCCGTGGTAGTCATTCTTCAGCCGCATCTGGCAGGATGGGCAGAGATTACCTTCAATCCGTACATCCAGCTCGCGTTCGATCTCAGGCCGCAGCTCCAGCGGAATCAGATGCAGCGGGTCCTCATGCATCGGGCAGCCCTCAATGGCATACACCGCACCCGCATCCGTGCGCGAATATTGCTCCAGGCCGCGCTTCAGCAGCGTTACCAAGGTGGACTTTCCTCCACTGACCGGTCCCATCAGCAGCAGAATCCGTTTGCGCACATCCAGCCTTCGGGCTGCGGAATGGAAGTATTCCTCGACCAGCTTTTCCACCGCACGATCCAGTCCAAAGATCTCCTGTTCAAAAAACTTATACCGTTTACGTCCGTTAATGTCCTCGACGCCGTGTGACTTGATCATGTCGTATACGCGGGAATGAGCCGTTTTGGCGGGAGAGGGGTCTACTCTAAGCAGTTCTATATAGTCCTTGAAAGTGCCGCTCCACGCCAAACGGTCGTTCTCAGCCCGATGCGTTGCTATACGCTCAAAAATATCCATGGCTCGCTGCCTCCTCTTGCGCTCCTACTTGCTCCACCAAGCTTAGAAAGTGTATTACATACCTATGCGGCGAGCCCGGAATAGTTGACCTCTTTTTTGCTGTGCTATAATAGAGAATCATAAATTCTCTATTATAATTACGCTGCAATTCAGGGCAGGAGTGAATACGAATGGCAATCAAGCAGGAGACGGAGCTGTATGCTCCTTTGAAGAGTTTTTTTGAACGGCAAGGCTATGACATCAAGGGTGAGGTGCGGACCTGTGATCTGGTGGGCATCCGGGAGGACGAGGCGCAGCCACTCATTGTGGAGATGAAAAAATCGTTCAATCTCGCCCTGCTGCTGCAGGGGATTGAACGGCTGCGGCTCAGCCCTAACGTCTACCTCGCGGTAGAACGCGTCAGGGAGAAGAAGGGCGCGGTCAACCAGCGCTGGGGCGAGCTCACCGGGCTGTGCCGCCGGCTCGGCCTCGGGCTGATCACCGTCGTCTTCTACAAGACGAAGGCCCCGCTCGTCGAGGTGCTCGCGGAGCCGGGCGACGCGCCGCCGCAGGCCCGCAGCGCGGTGCGCCGCCGCGAGCGCTTGCTCTACGAGTTCCGCGAGCGCAGCGGGGACTACAACACCGGCGGCAGCACGCGCGTCAAGCTCGTGACTGCCTACCGCGAGAAGGCGCTGCGCGTGGCCCTCGCGCTGCAGGCCCTGGAGGCCGAAGCCGCCGGAGCGGCCGGCCTCGGCGGAGGGCGCGCGGCGCTAAGCGGCGCGCCGGGCACTGCCCGGGCCGCCGGGGAGCCGGCGGCCGCGGGTGCGGCAGCAGCGGCGGCCGGTGATGCCGCTGCGGGTGCGGGCCCGGCGGCTGCGCACAGCCGGGCGGAGGGCGCGCGCGGCGTCACGCCCGCCGCGCTGCGGAAGCGCAGCGGCGTGCCCGGCGCCGCTGCGATCCTGCAGAAGAACTACTATGCGTGGTTCTTCCGGGTGCAGCGCGGCCGCTACACGCTCACGGCCGCCGGACAAGCCGCGCTGATCGAGTATGCCCGGATCGCGGAGGTCAGCGCGGGCAAGCTGTAGGCCCGCGCCCGGCCGGAGCGGATCTCAGCGGATTCGTCCCGCCCTCAGCCCAGGTCCTGCCGATTCGTTCGCAGCTCATCTGCCGGACCTGGGCTGCTGCGACTGCCTATCCGTTCGCAGCCCCAACAGCCGGACCCAGGCCGCCGTGTCTGCCCATCTGTCCGATCACTGCTCCATCTGCCGGACCTGGGCCGCGCGCCTACGCATCCGCTCACTACTCCACCTGCCGGACCTGGGCCGGCTGCTCCTGCCGATTCGTCCGCAGTTCCACCTGCCGAACCCGAGCGGGAGCGCCTCCCTTTACATGGACATTCACACAATTGTGAGGCGTTCCCGCTCGACGGCCCAACCAATAGTTGGAAAATCAACACTTAAATAGTTGAGTTTTTCCCAGCGCAAAAGATTAGTTGGATAAACAACACTTATTTTCCACCATTTTGTCTCAAGTAGCACATTTCAGCTGAATAAATGTACTTTTTCCAACTAAAGTCCCAAATTCGAGGAATCCAGTCAAATTAGATGCTCTTTTTCCACCTATCTCCACAGAATAAAGTTACTGGACAGGCGCCAACACATTGATACTCAGTTTTTCACACACATTCGGCCCGCTTACCCTCGTCCATCACATTGTATTCGGTTTTCCGCACACATTCGGCCCGCTTACCCTCGTCCATCACATTGTGTTCGGTTTTCCATACACATTCGGCCCGCTTACCCTCGTCCATCACATTGTGTTCGGTTTTCCGCACACATTCGGCCTGCGAATCATCTCTCGTGCCAACTATACAAGCACAAAAGGAGTTGTCCGTACGCAGACCTGCTGCGAGCGACAACTCCTTTGTACCTTCTCTATCCACTTACCTGATCTATACTCTAGAATATCCTACTGGTTTATACCATGCTCTTCGCTCATTCACTCCAAGCCCCCAGCTCTTCGCTCATTCACTCCAAGCCCCAGCCCTTCGCTTATTCGCTCCTAGCTCGCCCTAAGCAAGCACCGTATACAGCAGCTCCTTCTCCTTAACCGAGGTGGCGCCAGCAGACTGGATGGACTGGTACTGCTGGATGTTCGTAATAATAACCGGCGTAATCGTGCTATAGCCAGCCTTCTCGATCTCGGCCAGATCGAATTCCATCAGGAGATCGCCGACAGCCACCCGGGTTCCGGCGGTTACCTTGGGCGAGAAATGCAGGCCTTTCAGCTTCACCGTGTCGATGCCGATATGGATCAGCATTTCCGCTCCGCTGTCGCTGACCAGACCAATGGCATGTCCGCTCTTCGAGAGCGAGAACACCGTTCCCTGGACCGGCGAGACTACGCGGCCTTCGGACGGCTGAATGGCATACCCTTTCCCCATAATCTCCTCCGAGAAGGCCGGGTCGCTCACTTCGCTGAGCGGCTTCACCGCTCCGGCAATCGGACTGAATACCTCTTGATTCACCATCGTAGACTCAGCAGCAGCGCCGATTACAGTAGTAATAGCGGCAGATGCGTTTACAGACTCGGCAGGAGTCACCGCAGGCGCAGCAGCAGCTTCCGGCTCATCCTCAAAGCCGATAATGTAAGTGACAATCGCAGCAACTACCGCACCGATAGCGAAGCCGATGACCGAATAGACAAAGGTCGCACCGAGAACCATCGGAATGCCGGAGAGTCCGGCGAGTCCGCCGATGACATACGCTTTTACCTTGAACAAGCTTAGGAACGCACCACCGGCGGCTCCGCCGATCAGGGCAGCGATGAACGGTTTCTTAAGCCGCATATTCACACCGTACATAGCCGGTTCTGTAATCCCCATGAAAGCCGTAATACTTGTGGACAGGGAGAGGGACTTCAGCTTGCTGTTCTTCGTTCTCAGTGAGACACCTAGCGCACTGCCCGCCTGGGCAAAGTTCGCTACCATCATAATCGGAATCATATAGTCATAGCCAAGCTGTGCAATGGATGCGATCATGATTGGAATCAGAGCATAGTGCATCCCGGTAATGATCAGCAGCGACATGGTTCCGCCCAGCAGCAGGCCTGCGAACAATCCCGTATTCTCGAACAGCCAGCTGATCCCTCCAGTCAGGCCATCCCCGATAATTACTCCCAGCGGGCCTACGGCAATCAGGGTAAGCGGCACAATGACCAGCAGCGTAACCGTCGGAACGATAATCAGCTTAAGGGAAGCATGGGTTACTTTATCAACGGCTTTTTCCACATAGGAGGCCAGCCATACTGCAATCACAATCGGAATGACGGACGAAGCGTAGGTTGCAGCTACCACCGGCAGTGAAGCGAAGGTAACAGGCTCCCCGGACCCCAGCAGCGTGGTGACGGTCGGATGCAGAATGGCCGCACCTATCGCAGCAGCGATGTACATATTGCTTCCCAGCTTACGGGCAGCGCTGATGGCCAGAACAATCGGCAGGAAGTAAAAGGCACCGTCCCCGATCGCCGATAGTATGATATACGTGGAGTTCTCTGTCCCCATCCAGCCCACCGCCACCAGCAGGGCGACAATCCCTTTGATCATCCCCGCACCGGTAATGGCCGGCAGGATCGGTGTGAAGATTCCCGAGATGAAGTCAAACAGCTTGCTGAGCGGATTCTGCTTCGTTTTCTCCACCTTGTCACCGGAAGCCTTCTTCTCAGGAGAAACGGACATATTGCCAATCAGCTCATTGTAGACCACCGGCACATCATTGCCGATAATGACCTGGAATTGCCCGCCGTTAATCATCACGCCCATAACCCCGTCCGTCTTCTGCAGCGCCGCTTTGTCCGCACGGTTGTTGTCATTCAGGTTGAAGCGCAGACGGGTCATACAGTGGGTTACCTGATCGATATTGTCTTCTCCGCCAACAAGCTTCAATATTTCTTTGGACAGCTCTTTTGTATTCATAAGATGTTGCTCCTTAGATGTAGTATGTTTTCCGCACAAGCAGAAACGGCTTCGCCGTCCTTTTAAAGGACGGTACCGTTTCAGCGAGAAATAGAAGGATAATTCATAGCGTGAAACATATAAATTTTTATATTTAAAAAAACCTAAACGCCGATCAGCGGGGAAAGGCAGTCTTCTGCCTCCAGCACTGTCCGGGTTTAGGTTTTGCCTCTGTTCCGAGTAGCAATCCTGCACCACATTATTCTGTTATATCCTCATTACGGATAATCCGTTCAATATGAATGGTCAGATACAATATTTCTTCCTTAGACAAGACCCGTTTGTATATCTTGCGGGAATAGTCCGCTATCTTCACCGCAACCGCATGGGCAGCCGGGTACTGCTTCATGACCAGATCATGCAGCGCATGATCCTGGTCCCGCTCCTCCATCGGAGTGCCCTGAACCACCCGCTGCGCAAAGAACTTCAGATGGGTCAGGAAGCGGTAATACCCGAGTGATTCTTCATCCAGCTCAATCAGGAAGCTCCGCCGGACAATATTCAAGATGTCCTTCACGATATTCGTGATACTTACCGTCTCCCGCATCTCACCGTTCATCTGCGCATTAACCAGATGCATCGCGATGAATGCGCACTCGTCCTCCGGCAGCAAAACCCCAAGCCGTTCCTCGATAATTTGCAGCGCCTTGAGTCCAATGGAGAACTCCTTACGGTACATCCGCTTGATTTCCCACAGCAGTGCATTCTTGATTTGAAGCCCCTGACGGTGGCGGTCGATGGCGAAATGGATATGGTCCGTCAGTGAGATATAGATGCTGTCATGCAGCTTCTCCCCGAGCACCGTCTCAGCATAACGGATCACTTCATCGGTGCATTCCACATATTCCAGCGGGATCTCCGAGAGAAGCGACATCAGCTTCTGTGAACCTTCTTTATTCTCCAGGGCGAATACCTTCTCGACCTGAGCATCCTCAACATCATCCCCGGCCTGCTTCTTGAAGGCGATACCGCGGCCCATTACGACCCGTTCCTTCCCGCTGGCATCGAGTACGGTGACCACATTGTTGTTGAGCACCTTAGCAATTTTCATTCCATCACCTTACACCGTCAGAGTAATAAAATCCCCCCGCAGGCGCGGGGATACAACATTATCGTGTTAAAAAAGGCAAAACCAAAACGGCATCAAAAGAGTGCCCGTTTCTGGTTTTGCCTGAATGAACAGTAACAATCCAGTTATTCTACCTGTAGCAGCATCTTAGCATATCATTGTAAATATGACAACACTTTTATGAAAACGGTTTATTAAGGCCTGTGCTTCTTAAGCTTGCCCCATTTCACCTACAATATTTCACCGTTCGACGAAATCACCTGCTTGTACCACTCAAACGAATCCTTCTTGCTGCGGTTCAGCGTGCCGCTTCCCGTGTCGTCCAGGTCTACGTAGATGAAGCCGTAGCGCTTGGACATTTCCGAGGTCGACATGCTCACCAGGTCAATCGGGCCCCAGGCCGTATAACCCATCAGCTCCACGCCGTCCTTAACCGCTTCCTTCATCTCCTTGATGTGTTCCCGCAAATAATCAATCCGGTAATGGTCATGGATCGATCCGTCTTCCTCCACCTTGTCATAGGCGCCTAGCCCGTTCTCTACGATGAACAACGGCTTCTGGTAACGGTCGTACAGGTTATTCAGGGTAATGCGCAGACCCACAGGATCAATCTGCCAGCCCCAGTCGGAGGCCTTCAGATACGGGTTCTTGATACCGCCCAGCAGATTTCCTTCAGTCGCCTCACCCTCCGGACCTGCGGACACCGTAAGCGTCATATAATAGCTGAACGAGATGAAATCTACTGTATTCGCAGCAAGAAGCTCATCATCCCCCGGTTCATGGACAATCTCAATCTGGTTCTCGGCAAAATAACGGTTCATATAACGCGGGTACTTGCCGCGCGCATGCACATCCGTGAAGAACAGATTCAGCTGGTCCTCCTGCTGTCTCTTACGTACATCCGCCGGATTGCAGGTATGCGCGTAGCTCTCCATACGGGCCAGCATACAGCCGATCTGCGAGCCTGGAATAATCTCATGTCCGAGTCTGGTAACCAGGGCGCTTGCTACGAACTGATGGTGCAGCCCCTGAAAGACCGCTTGCAGCTTGTTCTCCACGCGGTCTGTAAGAATACCGCCTCCGGTATACGGGCTGAACAGCATGACATTGATCTCGTTGAAGGTCAGCCAGTACTTCACTTTTTTCCGGTAACGTGTAAATACAGTCTCAGCATACTTCACATAGAAGCCGACCACTTCACGGCTGGCCCAGCCGTTATACTTCTGTGTAAGACCGAGCGGAGTCTCATAGTGCGAGAGAGTAACCAGCGGCTCAATGCCGTATTTCAACAGTTCATCGAATACATCGTCGTAGAATTGCAGACCCTGCTCGTTAGGCTCGGCATCATCGCCGTTCGGGAAGATCCGTGCCCAGTTAATCGACAGCCGGAACACCTTGAAGCCCATTTCGGCGAATAGAGCAATGTCCTCCTTGTAGCGGTGATAGAAGTCAACGCCTTCGCGTTTCGGGAACCAGTCATCCGTCTCTCCGGCAAGAATCCGGGCGATACGCTCCGAAGAGATCTCCATGGAATGATCCCCTGTGCGCTTATCCTTTGGCACGAAGGCGATCATATCTGCGGTTGACAGCCCTTTGCCCCCCTGATCAAAAGCGCCCTCCAGCTGATTGGCAGCGGTTGCCCCGCCCCATAAGAAATGCTCAGGAAATCCGTTAAGTACTATAGCCATAGTCCTTACCCCTTTTCATTATGATCTTTCTGCATGGCCTATATAACAGAAAAACCTAAACCTATGGCAAGATCATCGAGCCCGGCGAACGGGTTCAAATCAGTCACCATCAGTTTAGGTTTTGCCTGGCACGGCCAGTAACAATCCAGTAAACGATGTGTTTATGGAAGATTTAATTGACTCCAGCCTAACATAGCATCCGGCAAAATTCAAATGAAAATCCGCTCAATTTCTGTGAAGCTCATATTTGCGCCCGTTCCTTCTCCCCTAGCTGCGCGCCGTGAACTCGGTCACCGCTTCACTCATCAGGTTCATTCCCAGCAGCAGCTCATCACGGCCGGGATGGCTGAAGTTGAGCCGGATGCGGTCCGAGCCTCCGCTTACACTGCAGAGCGGACCAGGCAGGAAGGCTACCCCCTTGGACAGCGAAGCCCGCAGCAGAGCCATCGCGTCCAGGCCTTCAGGCAGCGATACCCAGAGGAACATGCCGCCGGCCGGCATGTCATACACGCTGTGCTTCCAGGCCGGACGCTTCAGCAGCTCCGCCATCAGCTTCAGGCGGGTATTGTATTCGCGGTTCAGCAGCGCGATATGCTCCCGCAGATCAAAGGCCGACACACTGAGCAGATGATGCAGCAGGCGCTGGTTCAGCGAGCTGGACTGCCAGTCCGCCATCTGCTTGGCGGCAGCCATCATGCCGATCAGCTCGCGGCTTCCCGCCGCCCAGCCCGTCCGCAGCGCCGGCGCGACCGTCTTGCTGAAGGAGCCGATGTACAGCACATGCCCGCCCTCGCTGACATTCTCCAGCGCATATAGAGTAGGATATTTCTTGGAGGGGTGGCCCTCACTCCGCTGGAAGTGCAGATCGCCATAGGAATCATCCTCTACGATCAGCACATTATGTGAGATACACAGCTCCAGAATCTCTTGCCGCCGGGCAAGGCTCCAGAGCACTCCGCTGGGGTTGGTGAAGCTTGGCGCAGCGAACAGCATCTTGGGCCTATAACTGCGGATCGTTCGCCGCAGATGATCCGGCAGCAGACCGTCCCCATCCCCCTGGACCGGAATAATGACGGCTCCCTGCATCCGCAGCGCCTGCAGAATACCGGGAGAAGTCGGATTCTCAACCAGCACATGATCCCCGGGATCGATGTACACCCTGGACAGCAGATCGATGGCCTGCTGGCTGCCCGTTGTCAGCAGCACTCCGCCTTCGGTTACCGCCACCCCTTTGCTGCGGAGCCAATCTCCGGTCAGCCATTCGCGGAGCGGGCCATACCCTTCAGGCTCCCCGTACTGCAGCGCACTTGCATCTGTGGAGATAACGGTAGATGCCGCCTCAGACAGCAGTGACAGCGGAAATAATTCTTCTGCCGGGAGCTCCTCGGCCAGCGAGATCAGCGTACCCCGGCGTGTCTCCTTACGGATACTCAGCAGCGGTGAAGATAACAATGTATGTGCGCGCGAAGAAAACTCATACTTCATACGCTTCCCCCCTTTATCTGGTTTAAGAATATTCCAGTCCTGACGCCATTATGTCGTAATACAGGGATTATGCGTAGATTTGCTTGTTCTGTCTTGAGAAAAGCGCGAACTTCTCAATTGCCTGCGCTCTTGTCGATACTTCCAGCTTCACATAAATCTTTCGCAGGTAGTTATCGATCGAACGGCGGCTGACTTCAATTTCAAGTGCGATTTTGTCGTATGTAATTCCTTGCACAATGCGTTCCATGATGAACATCTCCGTCTGTGTCAGCTGCAAGACACCTTCCAGCCCTCTGGAGGAGGCTACCGGACGGAAGCCCTTTTCGATCCATTCCAGCGGAATGGAGAGGAACCCTTCGCGGATGCCGCGGATCATCTGAAGAAGCTGACCCGGAGTGGCTCCCTTCGACAATACCCCGCTCGCTCCCAGTTCAATCAGGGGCAGAAATATCTCCTTATCGTTCTCCTCCGTCATGATAATAATGTGGGAGCACGGTGAGCTTTTTTTCATGTCCGGCAGCACCTGCTCTACGGTTCCGTCATGCATCTGATAATCACTCAGCACCAGATCAGGCCTTAATTCCTCCATGCCCGCGAGACATTCTTCCCAGGTAGCGAACATGCCGTCTACCGTCAGCCCCTCCTCATCTTCCAGAATTAATTTTGTTCCCAGCATACTTGTGGGATGACATCCCACGATGACCACCTGCCAGACCTTCGTCATTAATGCCCAGACCTCCTGCTATCTATATAATTTTCCAGAATGGAAAGCGCTGTAAGCGTTTCCTGTCAACACGCAAGCAAGGATCTATGCTGTCATAAGTCTATTCTTCCTACTTTTACCTTGAATACGTCCATCAGATATTCCAATCTATAGAAATTGTATCGCAGTAGTTTAACAGGATGCAATTACTTTTTGTCGTTTCTGCGCGGCTCTTTCACTTTTGCGAAAAACCTGAAAGTCTGATAGAATGAGGACTTGAAAAATAACCCCACAAAGTGAGGCTTTGGCTTCGATGTTTACTCAGATACTTTGCGGGGACCCCGAAACATGTAAATTCTTTATCTTGAAAAATATGGCTTGAGGTGATGAAATGCAACCGCTAGCGGAATCGACCCGGGTACACTCTCGCCGGAGTGCAGAGAGAAGCGGCTCGTCCGTCAAATGGTTTCTACTGTTCTGGATTCTGATGATCACAGCCGGCGTATATGCCGTGTACAGCTACACCAATCATCTGAAGGATCAGGTGCTGAGCGAGCTTGGATCTCAAAGCCAGCAGCAGCTTACCGTTTTGAAGACCGACTACGAGTCGAAGATTGCCGTCCTGTCAGAACAAGTGAAGGAGCTTCAGAGCACCGTGCAAACGTTCAACGAACTGCTGACCTTCACCAAGGATAATGCCAGTAACAAGACGGACAACAGCAACAAGCTGTACACGCAATTAAGCGAGGTCAAGAAACAGCTTGATACGCTCAAGAAAGAGATGGATCTGCTGAAATGATGACTCCTGTCAAAAGAGTGAACCGGTTCTTCATGCTCCTGACCGCTCCATTGTTCGGATTGCTGCTCTGTCTGTGGCTGTACCAGCCTCCGCTTGAGCTTAAGCTGAATACCGCCCCCTTCGCAGCTGACCCCGGACCCGTGAATGAAACCGCACAATTGAAGCAGGACCTGGCTGTGGCCAAGAGCTATGCCGCTTACACCATAGACTCTATCGGCACCAGCGCACAGCTCTACAAGCAGACCACGAACGCTATGAACGCACTGGTCAGCACAGCAACGGCCCAGACCTCCCGTCCTGAGCGGATCTACAACCGCCGGATTAGTTCCCGTCTCGGCATTCCTGCCGATGTGATCAGCAGCGACCGGATTACCATTGAATTATACCGGCTGAACCCCGGCAATTATACAGCATACGCAATGAAGATTAAGCTAAAGGATACCTCAGCCATGAAGATGAGCCTGGCCGGTGACGGCACGGGCGCTTCCGAGACCACACTGCAGGCCGTAAACCGCTACGGTGCCTCGGCCGGTATTAATGCCGGCGGCTTCGCTGATCAGAACGGCAAGCGTTATCCGCTCTCGACCACCATCGTCGGCGGAGAATATCTGTACGGCTTCGAGCCCAGCTACAAGGATCTCAGCTTCGTCGGCCTGAACAAATCCGGCCAGCTGATCGGCGGCAAATTCACCAGTCGTGACCAGCTCGATCAGCTGGAGCCGGTATTCGGAGCAACCTTCGTCCCTGTGCTGCTGAAGAATCAGAGCAAGACAGCCATTCCGCTGAAATGGCAGCTGGCCCCGAAGCGGGCACCACGGACCATCATCGGTAACTACAAGGATAATCAGCTGCTGATTCTGGTCGCTGACGGATATAACGAGAACGGTGACTCGGGAGCCACACTGGCTGAGCTGCAGGATAAGCTGTACAATCTCGGCGTCATCGATGCTTATAACCTGGACGGCGGCGGCTCATCGTCCATGATTTTCCGCGGCAAGGTCATTAACAAGCCTTCCGACGGCAATTTGCGCCGCGTCCCAACCAACTTCTTGTTCTTCAAGTAATTCCGAGTATAACCGTCAATGCTAAATATCACATTTTCATTTATTTTTACAGATTAAAAGGGTATACTCAGGGTAACGAAGATCGTCAATAATGGAGGTGCCTGCATGTCGTTCTCCCTGACTTTTTGGATCGTGACCCTGGTATTTGTACTGTTTCTGGCTGGTATTCTTACTTCTTCCTACAACGACGACAAGACTAAGGGGCTGTGACCCGCCCTCCGCGAACAATCTGATGGACGTATACCACAAAAAGGAGCACCGCACTGATGTGTGCGGCGCTCTTTTTGTGTTCTTCACTATTCACTGAAGCCGAGTCCGACCAGCATCCATGTTATAAGACGCGCTTACGCGTTTTACCCTATGTAGATAATTGATGCGCTCTACGCTTACGCGTGTTTTGGCAGTTGGGTCATCTCGGTAAGGCAGCTTGAACAAATGTAACGGTCTTTATATTCGCTTACGCCTTCCATAGATCCGCAGAAGACACACTTCGGACGGTAACGCTCCAGAATAATGTGGTCGCCCTGAACAAGAATTTCTACAGGATCACCTTCATTCATTTGATACCTTTTACGCAGAGACTTAGGCAGAACAATTCTACCCAGCTGATCTACTTTACGTACAACGCCAGCAGGTTTCATATCTAACTTACACTCTCCTGTTCAACTTATGATTAGTAGTGCCATTTCTGACATCCAAGTTCACGTACCCTATTACTTTCTTCGGCACTAATCAACTATTTCGTTACTAAAATGTCGAATCCTGCTGAAAAAAATAAAAAATGATGTCAACTTTTAGAAAAGTTGTGGGAAATCGAGCTGCCGGAGCGCTTCATAGACCACAATCGCTGCCGAATTAGACAAATTAAGCGATCTGACCGCCTCGCTCATCGGCATCCGCATCGCCGTTTCCTGACCAGCCTCCAGGATCTCTGCCGGCAACCCCTTGGTTTCTTTCCCGAACACGAAGAAGTCTCCATCCCGGAAGGCGAAATCGCTATAGCGCTTCTTGGCCTTGGTGGTCGCGTAGAAGAACCGCCCTTCCTGATACTTCTCCAATACTTCACTGAAGGAATTATGATATTCAATATTCACTGCATGCCAATAATCGAGTCCGGCACGCTTCAGTGTAGCATCGTCTGTGCGGAAGCCCAGCGGGTGCACGAGATGGAGATGGGTTCCTGTGGCCGCACAAGTACGGGCGATATTGCCGGTATTCGCCGGTATTTCCGGTTCCACCAGCACAATGTGTAATGCCATAATACGAATGCTTCCTCTCTGTAGGGTCTTAAGGAGTGCGGCGGAGTAAGTATCCGCCGTGTCCTCCATGGCCCTGTGATGTATTCTTGATGCTGCTTGCAGATACAGGCCGGACACAGGCCGGGCTCTATGATCCTGGCTGCGGGCAAGAAGAAACCTTCCGCTGCAAGGCGGAAGGTCAGGAACGTTCTTTCATTACCCTTGAGTTTGCCGGAAATGCTTCATGAAATCAGCCAGCGCCTTAACGCTCTCATGTGGGACTGCGTTGTAGATCGAAGCCCGTAAGCCGCCTACGCTGCGGTGTCCCTTGAGGCCGACAAAGCCTTCCGCTTCGGAAGCTTTGATGAACTGCTTCTCCAGCTCCTCCGATTGCATCCGGAACGTTACATTCATGATGGAACGGCTGCCTTCTTCCGCAACTCCGCGGTAGAAGCCGTCGCTGCCGTCGATATAATCATACAGGAGACCTGCTTTGTCACGGTTCTTGGCTTCAGTGCCGGCAAGCCCGCCCTGTTCCTCAATCCATTTTAACACTTCGTTAACCATATATACAGAGAAGGATGGCGGCGTATTGTAGAGAGAGTTGTTCTTGTAATGAGTATCATACCGCAGAATCGTCGGAATATTCGCCGGAGAACTTGCGATCAGCTCTTCCTTGGCAATCACTACGGTAACGCCCGACGGTCCGAGATTCTTCTGTGCACCGGCATAGATCAGACCGAATTGGTTCACATCGAAGTCGCGGCTCAGAATATCACTGGACATATCGGCAACCAGCGGAATGTTACCGGCATCAGGATACTGTGCATACTGCGTGCCTTCAATCGTCTCATTCGAGGTGATATGCAGGTAAGCGGCATTGTCCGCAGCCTTGATGCTGCTAAGCTCAGGAATAGCCAGGAATTTCTTGTCTGCGGAGGATGCGGCTACATGACCGCCGCCTGTCAGCTTGGCTTCCTTCAGGGCTTTGTCCGCCCAGCTTCCTGTCATGACATAACTGCCGACCTGGCCTTCAGCGATAAGGTTCATCGGAACCATGGCGAACTGTGTGCTTGCTCCGCCCTGGATGAACAATACCTTGTAGCCCTGCGGATTGCCGAGGAGCGAAAGCAGGCGTTCCTGAGCTTCATTATGCACGGATTCGTATATCGCCCCGCGGTGCGACATCTCCATAATGGACATTCCGCTCTCCCGGAATTCAACGAACTCCGCCTGTGCACGTTCCAATACTGCCAGCGGCAATGCGGCCGGACCGGCATTAAAATTGTATGCTCTCTTGCTCAAAATAACTCCCACCCTTTCTCTCCTATGAATATGGATATCGCTATGATAGCAGATAACGATAAACACCAGCAAGTATAATTATTCACATATGAGGTAAGCTAGGCCGCAATCAGGAGGCTGAAAACAGGTAGCTGCGGCTCCAACCCTTGCTGTGACGCGGTAAAATAGTGATGTCTGCAAAAACCTCGGGTGAAATTACATGCTTGTCTCCCCACAGCGCAATCCGCTCAGCAGCGAAATCTCCGCTCTCTCTGATGCAGGCCCCAGTAGGCTTATGGATCAGCTCCCAGTAATAGTCCGCCTCCGCCTGCTCCCAGCCTTCGAGTCTGCAATAGAATTGGCGGTCCGGTTCCCCGGCCCATGTCAGGCTATTCCCGTCTATGCTGAGCAAATTCTCCGTATACGCCGATTCCGGGGCCACGATCTGGGGCGTTCCCGGCAGCCTAAGCTCATAATCCGTCCCTACGAGCGCCCCATCAATGCCGACAAAATTATGAATATACTCTTCAATCCGCAGCGCTTCGGTCCCTGTATTCTCTACCCTATAGGAAATATCCAGCCGGTTATCTTCAAGCTTCAATGTCTTGACCAGCCGCATGCTGTAGCCCCGGCATTCCAGCGGCTGCACAGTGTATGTAACCGAGTTTCCGTTCCACTCTTCTGTGATCGGGAATCGCTTAAGCGGATACTCCCCGACGAATGAATAAGGCTCATCACTTTGCTTCTGCAGCAGCCCGATGCCGGGCTTGGGGAACCATTCCCCAGGAGCAGCATCTTCATAGCCAATTGCCCGGGAAATGCCAAACTCATTGCAGAGGCCTATCCCTCCCGTACCCTGCCCAGGCACCAGACTTTCCGGAACGCAAAAGGTATGTCCTCCCTGCTCCAGCTTCACTCCTGTAATAAATCCCGTCCAGTCAAAACGGGTGCCTCCATAGGCTCCCACATCAGCAATCTCTACGGTCAGTACTCCATTGGATAGTATACGTGTCATTGATCTCTTTCCTTTCTGTCCTGGTTGGACGCAGCACATCCTATCATAGCATTTCCATGCCCATTCTATACGGGATATTTGGATATTAAAATGCCTGCTCCGCGAGGACCGGCAGAGCAGGCGATAGAATTCAGCAGCTCCGGCTTTAGGCCAGCTCTACCTCCAGCAGATGAATTTCTCCTTCAGGCAGGTCTGTCAACAGGCTGCGTGGAATCACAGCACCCTCTGAGACGCGCTGAAGCGTTACCTCAGCCCCGTTCAAGCGGGCTGCGTGTATTTGATACTCTCCGTATTCCGTGCTTCCAGAGGCCATATAGACGACTTTCAGCTCGCGTCCGGCAAAGATAGTCTTAATCGAGGCGCTCTTATCGCCGTCAAACTGTTCACTCACCAGCTTCGGCTGCAGCAGCAGGTCGCCGAGCTTGCCTTTGACGCCAAACACCTCGGTCACCATCGTCAGCAGCAGCCAGCTTGCCGAGCCTGTCAGATACGTATACATTCCTCTGCCCTGCTCATTGATATATTCCGGAATTCCGGGATACATCCGGCTCACCTCGAAGTTCGCACTCAGGTTATACAGTGAATCCAGCACCTTGCGGCCTTCTTTGACGTATCCGCGCTTATACAGCGCATTGCCGTACATAACGGTCATGTGGCTGAACATGGCTCCGTTCTCCTTGTGTCCGAAGGCGAAGCCGAATGCCCGGCCCAGATTCTGCTGAATGCCGCCGAAGTTGCTGTTCAGACGGTAGCCGATTTTCTCATCGTACAGATTGCGCTCTACCGCAGAGATGATCGCAGGAATCTGCTCTGGAGCAGCAGCGTGGCCGAGGAGTGGGAAGACCTGACCGGTAAGCGTCATCCGTGTGCTCTCCGCCCATTCCCCTTCTACACGTTCACCGTCATTATTATAATAGCCGTTGAACCAGCCGTCACCGTGTCCGCTCTCTACCCATTCATTGCGGCGCAGGTGATCGAATATCCATTCCGCCTTACGGGCAAGATCTGCTGCAACCTCTTCAAGCTTCAGAACGGCTCTTACCCCGCTTACCTTATTCGGTGCGGCAGCATAGAAGCGGCTGAGGAGCTCATGCTTGGCCGTCACCGATTCATAATCGACAGCTTGGCCGAGCGAGTCAAGCAGCAACACCATCTCTTCTGCCAGCTCCAGTGTATCTCCGCCAGTGCGTTCCTTCAGGGTAATCAGCAGCTTGGACAGATCCAGCAGGTTGCTGGCATAGAAGGCTGTGAAGGTGACACTTTCGCCCCGCTGCGCTGCCATATCGAGGCCATCGTTCCAGTCCGCTCCTTCCAGCAGGATGTTGTTATGCTCACCCACATTGAAGAAAGGAACCAGATTCTGCAGCAGGATATGCTCCAGAATAGTACCTGTATAGACTTCGCCCGCATTCGTCCGCAGACTGCTTCCTGCACCCGGCTCCCAGGAGGCATCGCGGTCCTTACAGCGGTTCATGAAGGTATCGCGGAAGTAGGTCTGTTCCTGCAGCAGGAAGTCCAGATCCCCGCTCTGATCCAGGTATAGCATGGTGGTCAGGAACGGCCACGCTCCATGGTCCATCCAGACCCGGGGTATATTGTTGCGGTCGGCAATGAATTCGCCCGGCTGCTGTCCGATGATCGTCGCATTGCTGCCGTCAATTCGCACTCCGGCATAGTTGTTCAGCAGCAGGCTGCGCACATCCGCAGGCTCCATAATCAATAGAGCCAGGCAATCCTGCCAAAGATCGCGCCAGCCGCGTCCCCCTCTGCCATAATCGTGGTAAGGCAGGAACGAGTTGCCGTATAGTCTACGCATCACTGGCTGCAATGTGACCCATTTCATCCATTCGTCGGCGGCATGATCTCCAGTATGGAATTCTACCGTATTGACTTTATCCGCCCAGAAGCGTTTATTCTCATCAAGCAACGCGTCAAAATCCGCAGCAGAGCCATATTTGGCCATCAGCGCCTGCACATCGATTCTATCATTGTCAATCGCCATGACTACGACATAAGAATGACTCTGACCCGGCTCCAAAGTGATTGCGGCGAACCGCAAACCACCCAGCGCCTCATATCCTTCCCAAGGCACTCCGCCATCTTCCCTAATCGGCGGCGCCAGATTGTTCACGACCGCTTCCGGCCAGTCCAAGCTCCCGCCCTCGCCGATGAATTCCTCCTGCACCGGGAATAATCCGGTTGGCAGCGCTCCGCCCTCACCAGCCCCGAATACCCCGTACGAAGTATGATTCACCCGGTGGCCGCGTTCGTCGAAGGACAGCGCAGGCTGTACCTCTACACCATACGCTGAAGTATAGATCCGGTTCAGCAGCGAGGTGACATGTCGGTGATCGCGCAGATCATCCGCAGAACGCGCATACAACGGAATAGCCGCTGTAGATGTCAGCGTAAGCGCCTCTGTACCGCTGTTCGTAAGTACCACCTTCATCAGCTCAACCTTGTCGTTGCCGCAGGGTACGAAGCTCGTGATCTCCGCTCTCAGCCCCAGCTCCTTACTCTCCCGCGTCACCCGATGCCACAGAAGTCCTGCCTCCAGCAAGGATTCATCTGCTGCTTCGCCATAGAACGCCGCATTCTGCCGTGCAGAATTGCCGGCAGCCGACCAGGCGCCCTTGCCTTCAATGTACACCCAGAAATTGCGCGAGGCGCGGGAGTTATGCAGATCCTCCACGGAGATTGGCGGTGTCAGAAAGGTATTATGGCCCGAAGTGGCCTGACCATGCAGCTTAGGACTGACCGAGGACATCATGCCCCCTTCATTCACCAGCGGAAAATATAAAAAGCTGCTCCGGTCCGGCTGCTCCAGTCGAAAGTCCCCGTTATTCCCGGTGAAGCTCCAGCCTGATCTTGACACCTTTGATTGCTCCTTCAATACATTCATCCTCCCTGTTCCTAACAGCAGACGTATTCTTGATTGCGTATGACCACATAATCGCAAAGCCCGGTACCGCTTTCCGAAATCGGTTTCGATTTCATTATCACACCGTTATTTCCCTTTGTAAAGCGTTATTTGTGACTTATGAGCAGAGATTAATGTGCAAAATTAATACTCTAAAACTCAGAGAATCACATTTAATTGTAATTTTATTACATTAACACTATTTTAGTAACGAAAATTTACGAAACCACAATATTAAGCTATTTGTAACAAGTACGAACAGGGTTCCACATTTGCTCAACTAGCACACATTCCTCGAATTCAGGTGCACTAATGCTCCTTATTTAGCTCATTTGCCCACTTTGGCCGATTTCAGGTGCACTAATGCTCCTCATTTAGCTCATTTGCCGACTTTTGCCGGATTCAGGTGCACTTGTGCTCCTCATTTAACTCATTTGCCCACTTTGGCCGATTTCAGGTGCACTAGTGCTCTTTATTTAGCTCGTTTGCCGACTTTTGCCGAATTCAGGTGCACTACTGCTCTTTATTTAGCTCATTTGCCCACTTTTGCCGGATTCAGGTGCACTACTGCTCTTCATCATTACTCTCCCTCAGCTTTAATCATCAGCAGCACCAACAGAGGGAATTATCCCTTTCATTTTAGCTTCCAGCCAACTTTTCGCTGAATCTGAGGGATTTATCCCTTTTATTTCACTCATTTGCCAACTCCCCGCTAAATCAGAGGGATTTATCCCTTTCACCTTCCACCTTTCACCTTCCACCTTTCACCTTTCACCTCAACCTCCAGCACGAACTGCCGCCCCTGAAAGTTTGTTTACACGAAAAAAACACAAAAAGCCCCCGGAATCAATGATTCCAGGGGCCTCTCTATGCAGCTATAGCTATATTCACATTAAATTAGCTTATCTTATACGTCGAAGTACAGGGAGTATTCATGCGGATGAACGCGGATGGCAACGGCTTGAGCTTCGGAACGCTTCAGGGCGATATAGTTATCGATGAAGTCTTTGGTGAATACGCCGCCCTCTGTCAGGAATTCGAAGTCAGCTTCCAGTGCATCCAGAGCTTCGTCCAGGGTACCCGGAACGCTGCGAATCTTCTCTTTGTCTGCATCAGACAATTCGTAGATGTTCTTGTCCAGCGGACCGTAGCCCATTTCTTCAGGGTTGATCTTCTTCTTAATTCCGTCAAGACCAGCCATCAGCATAGCGGAGAAGGCCAGGTATGGGTTAGCCGTAGAGTCCGGTGTACGGAATTCGATACGACAGCCCTTAGGTGTCACAGCAGCTACCGGGATACGGACAGCAGCGGAACGGTTCCCCTTGGAATACACCAGGTTGACCGGTGCTTCATAGCCAGGAACCAGACGCTTGAACGAGTTGGTGCTTGGGTTCGTCAGCGCGATCAATGCAGGAGCATGATACAGGATACCGCCGATGTAGTGCAGCGCCATTTCACTCAGGTTGGCATAAGCACCTTTTTCATAGAACAAAGGCTCGCTGCCGTTGAAGATCGATTGGTGAACGTGCATTCCGCTACCGTTATCGCCGAACAGCGGTTTTGGCATGAAGGTGGCTACCTTGCCGTATTGACGTGCAGTGTTCTGCACAATGTATTTGTAAGTGAGGAGATTATCAGCTGTTTTCTTCAAGGTGTCGAAACGGAAGTTGATTTCCGCCTGGCCTGCTGTTGCTACTTCGTGATGATGACGCTCGATTTCGAGGCCGGCTTCACCAAGCAAACGGCACATTTCACTGCGGATATCCTGCTGGGAATCCACTGGAGCTACAGGCACGTATCCGCCCTTCACGCCAACCTTGAATGCCATGTTGCCGCCTTCTTCCTTGCGGCCAGTGTTCCATGCTGCTTCTTCGGAATCCACATAGAAGGAGGAAGTGTTCATTCCGCTCTCGTAACGGACATCGTCGAAGATGAAGAACTCGGATTCAGGTGCGAAGAATGCTGCTGTACCTACACCGCTGGATTGCAGGAATTCTTCAGCCTTCACTGCGATACCGCGCGGGTCGCGCTCATAACGTTCGCCATCAGGCGTGAAAATGTCGCACATAATGTTCAGTGTCGGGTGAGCAGTGAACGGGTCAATGTAAGTGGTGCTTGGATCAGGCATCATTACCATATCCGACTCTTCAATCCCCCGGAAGCCTGTAATGGAAGAACCATCGAATGCTACTCCATTTACAAAGGTTTCTTCTTCAACTGCGGATGCTGGCAAAGAGATATGGTGAGCACGTCCACCCAAATCTACAAACCGGAAATCCACCCACTCGATATTGTTTTCCTTGATCGTCTGCAATACTTTTTCAACCGACATGCTTAATTCCTCCCCAGATTCCGAACATTAGGCCGCTCATCGTATCAAATGTTCTTGTTTTTATTTTTTTGCTGTCGTCATTATAAATCGCATACCTAACATCGTCAATGCTTATGTCAGGTATTTCTTGCGACAATGTGAGATATTCTGACGCTTTGGTGAAAATACCAATTTCATCCGGATTCCATGTCACCTTTGTCCAATATGCAGCAAAAACAGCTCTCATCCTCCAGCCTGAAGCGGGAGAAGAGAGCTGTTCAATAGTCATTATTCGTTGACAATCATACTACAGGCGCAGCCTCCAGAGACGGAGAGAACTTGCGGCCCACCAGCGGTGCCAGCTTCTCCAGATCCCGCAGCAGGCTGTCGAATTGCTCAGGGAACAGAGACTGAACGCCGTCTCCGGTCATGGAGTTATCGGGGTCGGTATGCATCTCGATAATCAGACCGTTGGCGCCTGCAGCAACCGAGGCCTTGGCCATAGGGGCTACCAGTTCGCGGCGTCCGGTGCCGTGGCTCGGGTCAGAGATTACAGGCAGATGGCTGAGGTTCTGCAACACAGGAATGGCCGACAGATCCAGCGTGTTACGCGTGTAAGTCTCGAAGGTACGGATGCCGCGCTCGCACAGCATGACATCCCGGTTGCCCCCCGCGAGAATGTATTCTGCCGCATTCAGCAGCTCATCATAGGTCGCACTGAACCCGCGCTTCAACAGCACAGGACGGCCGCAGGTCCCCAGCTTGCGCAGCAGGTCAAAGTTCTGCATGTTGCGTGTACCTACCTGCAGAATATCCGCATGCTCGGCACAGATATCCACGTATTCCGGCGTCATGACCTCAGTAATGGTCAGCAGGCCGTGACGTTTGCCGGCTTCCGCCATCATTGTCAGCCCTTCCACGCCAACCCCTTGGAAGCTGTAAGGTCCGGTACGCGGCTTGAAGGCACCTCCGCGCAGTACCTGGCCGCCGGAAGCCTTGACCAGCCGGGCAATCTCATCGATCTGCTCCGGAGATTCCACGGCACACGGACCGCCCATAACGACCATATTCTCTCCGCCGATCTTCACTCCGCGGATATCGATAACCGTATCCTCCGGATGGAAGTCTCGGCTCGCCAGCTTATAGGATTTGGTAATCTTAACTACATTCTCCACGCCCTTCATCTGGCGAAGATGCTCGGCAAGCTTCGGAGTGACGCCCCCTACCAGTCCGATTACGGTATGGTCAGCCCCTACAGAGAGATGGACCTGCAAGCCTTCCTTCTCAATCACGGCAATAATCTCATTCACCTGTTCCTGAGGTGTTTGGTTGGATGTAATAACGATCATATTATAGCTCCCCTTTTGGACCCGTATTAGTGTTGTTGGATAGACCGGCACACTGCTAATTCTCTGATTCACTATTTCGCTACGACGCGTGTACGCTTTTAAGCACTAAAGTGATTTTATCGCATATTCCCCTTTCAGTCAACCACTATTCCCCCGTTCCGTGTGAATTCTATGTGGCAAAAACGAAAAAAGCAGCACAGCCCTCTCAGGCCGCACTGCCGGTTATCCGCTATGAGTTCATCGTTATTGTTATGCAGACCTGTCAGCTGGTGCTGGCCGTCTTATTCTTCACCGGCGGCAGAAGCTTCGCCATATTGACCGTACGCTTGATCTCCCAGGTCTCCGGCTTCGCTTCGTCATACTGCTCCAGATAATTAATGACTTCCTTGGTGATCGGCGTCGGCGTAGAAGCGCCGGAAGTCACACCTACCTTGGTAATTCCCTTCAGCCACCCCGTATTCAACTCGGAGACGTCAGCGATCCGGTAAGCCGTAACTCCCGCGATTTCCTCTGATACCTGCGCCAAGCGGTTGGAGTTATTGCTGCGCGGATCACCGACCACAATAACCAGCTCGCACTGGCCCGCCTGCTCAGCGACAGCCTCCTGCCGCACTTGCGTAGCCATACAAATCTCATTATGAACTTCGGCACCAGGGAAGGTCTCCAGCAGCTTGCGCATAATATGCTTGATATCCCACTGGCTCATTGTGGTCTGGTTCGTAATGACAATCCGTGAGGAAGGGATAGAGAGGCCGGCAATGTCCTCTTCCTTCTCGATCAGATGGACATGCTCCGGCGCAATTCCCACCGCACCTTCCGGCTCCGGGTGGCCTTTCTTGCCAATATAGATAATCTCGCAGCCCTCATCAACCTTCTCCTTGATGAGATCATGCGTCTTGGTCACATCAGGGCAAGTGGCATCCACCGTGGTCAGCCCTTTGGCGCGTGCCATCTTACGGACCTCGGGAGAGACCCCGTGCGCTGTGAAGATGACTGTTCCCTTATCTACTTTATCTAGAATATCCAGACGGTTATGCCCGTCCAGCGTAATGATTCCGTCATCCTCGAAGGAGTTCGTGACATGGCTGTTGTGCACAATCATGCCCAGTATATAAATCGGCCGGGGCAAATCAAGATTCTGCGCAGCCTGCCGTGCCATCACCATAGCATCGACTACGCCATAGCAATAACCCCGGGGAGAGATTTTGATGACTTCCATGAATTCACCGCTTTCTGCTGTCAATGACTGCTGTAATAGGAGCCACTCAATTATACCCTATTCCAGCGGCGGGGCAAAGAGCAGCGGCAGCCAGATCACAAAGGTCGTCCCTTCCCCCTGACGGGTGACCACCTCAACAGAGCCTCCATGCTCCTCAATAATCCATTTGGCAATGGACAGTCCGAGCCCGATACCTTCCGTAATTCCTCTGGATTCATCTGCGCGGTAGAAGCGGTCGAAGATATGCGGCACCTCATCTTTGTCCATCCCGATTCCCGTATCGGCAATGCGGATTCCCACCTGATTCTGATACAGCAATGCATCCAGCGTAACCTCACCTGCCGGGGTGTATTTGAAAGCATTATCAATGAAAATAAACATCATCTGCTGCAGATAATCCTTGTTGCCCAGGATATACTTACCGTTCAGATGGCCCATCTCACCTACAGACCACTCCGCTTCGCGCGTCAGGAAGGACGCCCGGCGGGCTACCTCAGTCATCATCGGCTCCAGCGCCACCGGCTCAATCTCGAAGGTCCGGCCTGTATCCGCACGGGCCAGGGAGAGCATATCCGCTACCAGACGGCTCATGCGCGCAGCTTCATCAGCAATATCCTTCACCGATTCAATCGAGAGCTGGCGGATGTCCGCCTCGGACATCCGGCTGTCATCCGGCTTCATCTCCCAGACCTTTTGCAGCAGATCGATATTCCCGCGGATGGTTGTAAGCGGTGTCCGCAGCTCATGCGAAGCATCCGAGACGAAGCGGCGCTGCGTGGCATAGGCCTCCTCCAGCCCCGTATAGAAGCCCTCCATACGCCCGAGCATACTGTTCACCGTCTCAATCAGCCGCCCGATCTCATCCTGCGGACCGTCATATACGATCCGCGAGCTAAGGTCAGTTCCCGTCTGTATTCCATTCGCAGCTTCAATGACCTTGCCAATCGGACTCATCGCCTTACGGGCCAGGAAGAGGCCGAAGGTGAAGGCTGCGAGCAGGGTAGCGAAGGAGCCGGCCAGCAGAATATTCTTCAGACGGTTCAACAGGGTGACCTGCTCACCCGTATATACGGCAACCTGAAGGACAGCAGGCGCAGGCAGACTGTTGTTGAGCGTTACATCAACCGCCCGCTGATAGATCAGGAAGGGGTTGCCGCCATACCTGGCTTGCAGGAATCCCTCCTGGCTATGCAGGTCCTCCTTGGCGGGAACCTGGAATTTCAGTTTAATTTCGGTCATATTTGGGCTTGGTATCAGCCGGTCCAGATCATAAATGTACATTTGGGCAAACAGGCTCTGACCCGCCGGTCCCCCAAGCATCGGCTGAAGGGTTCCGTCCTGAGTCAGGCCAGCCTTCAATTCTACCTGTTGCGACAGATTCTGGAGCCGGTCCTTCAAATCGCCGTACGTATTAATATAGACGAACGCATAGATCACGCCGGACAAAACCAGCAGCATAACAGCCAGAATTCCCGAATACCAGGCAGTAAGCCGCAAACGTATGGACATATTAGTCACCTCTTAGGATGTAACCGGCTCCCCGGATCGTCTGAATCAGTCGTTTGCCGCCATGCTCCTCTGTCTTCTGACGCAGCATTGCAATATATACCTCCAGGACATTCGATTCCCCGCTGTAATCGTAACCCCAGATCTTATCCATAATGAGATCGCGGGAGAGCACCCGCTTCGGATTCTGCATGAACAGATGCAGCAGCTCGAATTCCTTCGCCGTCAGCTCCAGACGGCGGCCTGCACGGGTTACCTCCCTCGAATCCACATCAAGCGTAATATCCTCATAGGAGACCGATTGATCCGGGCTTCCGCCCTGCTCGCTTTTGCGCCGGAGCAGCGCCCGGACCCGGGCCAGCAGCTCCTCCAGGGCAAACGGCTTCACCAGATAATCATCCGCGCCGAGGTCCAGCCCCTTCACCCGGTGCTCGATTTCATCCTTTGCCGTCAGCATCAGCACAGGAACGCTGCTCCCGCCCTCCCGCAGACGGCGGCATACCTCGAACCCGTCCACCTGGGGCATCATAACATCCAGAATGACCACATCGGGATCACTGTTCAGAACGGCACGCAGCCCGTCAGCCCCATTGGATGCCGTCTTGACATCATAGCCCTCAAAGGCCAGCCCGCGGCGGAGCATAGAGGTTATTTTCTCATCATCATCAATTATTAGTATATTCGGTCGCATCCGGCAGCCCCCATTGTCTCTTTCATATATCTCTATTGTATCAGATGCACCAGTCTCTCCGCATCCGTACACGAACAGCACAGAGCGGAAGGGTTGCCCCTTCCGCTCTAACGCCCACCGCATGATGTGCTTATTGCTTCTGAGTCTGCGTGGTCTCGAAATCATTCTTGTTGCCGATCGTTACCGGCAGATCCAGCTTCTTGCCGTCACGGACCACATTCAGAGTCGCCTTATCGCCTACCTTAAGCGTCTGGATGTAAGTGATCAGATCCTGGCTGGTAGCGTAGCTCTTTCCGTCAATTCCTGTAATGATATCGTAAGGACGCAGATCCGCTGTATAAGCAGGAGATTTAAAGACAATTTCAGCTACTACAGAGCCTTCTTTAATCGTTGTCCCCATTTGCTTGGCAACTTCATCGGTAATCGTCATCAAGGTAGCCCCAATGAATGGTACCGGTTCCTTCGGAATTTCCTGATTGGCTTCAAGCTTATCTACTACGCCTTTAATGGTATTTACCGGAATGGCAAAACCGATACCCTGAGCGTCTCTGCTTACTGCAACGTTCATACCAATGACCTGGCCGTTCATGTTGAGCAGCGGTCCGCCGGAGTTCCCCGGGTTAATGGAGGCGTCAGTCTGCAGCAGGTTTTTATAGGTTTTTGTACCACTGCCGTCTTCTTCGGCAATATCGATGCTGCGGCCTCTGGCACTGAGCACCCCGGTTGTCACTGTATGGTCGAAGCCCTGCGGGTTACCAATCGCCACGACCTCAGAGCCTACCTTGATGCTGTCGGAATCGCCAAGCGCTACAGAAGGGAAGTCCGAGCCTTCAATCTTCAGTACAGCGAGATCGAGATCCTTGCTGGAGCCCAACAGCTTCGCTTCATAAGTCTTGGAGGTGCCGTCAACGGTAACCTGGATGACATCGGCGCCATCTACCACGTGCTGATTGGTCAGGATATAACCGTTCGAATTATAGATGAAGCCTGTGCCAATACCGTAAGGTGTAAGCTGCGGAGAAGAATTATTCGAGCCCGGCTGGGATTCCGAATTATTCGAACCGGAACCTCCGCCGCCGAATTGATCACCGAAGAAGAACTGTGAGAACGGATCGCTCATATTCGGACTGCTGCTTCTGTTCCGCGAGTTGTTGGATTTCACCAGCGTCTCAATCTTGACGACTGCCGGCCCTACCCCCTCAACTACGCCGGATACATCTCCCGAGCCGGTGACCAGCGCCGCTGCGGAAGTGGAAGGTGTAATATTAGCATTGCCGCTTGCCGTCTTCCCTGCCGGATTCGTTGCAACCGTGGCTGCCTCCTGGCCTCCGGTGAACCAGTTCCCCCGGTCTGCCATGAACATGGAGCCTGATAAGACTACCATTCCGGCGAGAAAAGATACCAGTACCGCCTTCACCGGCTTCTTCGGCTTACGGTTGTACTGCCAGCCGTTGCCCCCCTCAGGAGGATTGCCGCCGCGTCCGCCGTTCCCGTCATTGCCGGTAGTGCGAAGCGATGTGTTATACGGTAAGGACTTCACCGGCTGTGGCGGTGTAACCTCTACCCGCTCGGGATCGCGGCGGTTATAATGCTGCGGGTCATTGCCGTTCATCTCATCATTGTTCAACGATTTGAAAGGTCCGTAAGAATAGTAGTAGGAGCCGCCTTCTGCGGATGAATTAGTGCTGTTATCAGTATCATTATGATTATTGTCCCATTCACGATCCGGTCCCGGTTCATGATCACGATTGTAGTTGTTCTCACGATTGAAGTTGTTTTTGTTATCGTCCATGTTTACTTTCCTCCCGCGCCTTGCCGTGTCAGGCAAAGTGTTATTTGTTTTGATGTCCTTATTTTGTACTGTAAACCTTAAGGTCACATTAAAAACAATTTAAGCGGAGATAAAAGATACCTAGACGATGATGGATCGTTGATTAATCAAACAGATCTTCTACACTACGGATAGGCTTCACCTCCATAGGTTCTTTGAATGCGGCCATATGAAAGTAGGCAGCCAGCCAGATGATTGCGCATATAAGAATATAAGCCATCCGTTTATTCCCTCCCTAAAGTGGATTGGCCCAATAGCCGGTTCACCCGTTCTGTACTGCCGAACATGAAGATCAGTAACGTAAGTACAGCAAAGGGGAAAACGGCAATGCTGGTGCGCACGGATAAAAGTCCGAATAACGGCGGAATTAACGTTGTCCCCGTATAGGCTACCGCCATCTGATACCCGATTAAGCGGGCTGCATTCTCCTTGCCGAACCGGGCCGGCGTCTCATGCAGGAGACCCGGATAAACCGGTGCGAGGCCAAGACCAATCAATATCAGGCCTGCAAGCGAGAGGGCCGGTTGGAGCGGGATTACAAGAATAGCTCCGCCTATAATGGTCACCAATTGACCGTAACGGATAAGCAGGCGGTTATGGACTTTTAAAGTGATGAAGCCGGTAATCAGCCTGCCAACTGTAATACCCGCGTAGTATACGGAGATCCAAGCCGCTGCTGTATCTGGCGCAACTCCCCTTGCGCCTACCAGATAACTGGCGCCCCACAGTCCAACCATTGCTTCTATCCCGCAGTACAACAAGAACGTCAACAGAGTAGGCTTAACGCCCTGCAAGCGGAGGGTGTTCGCCTGCGGCTTAAGGTTCACAGCTGCTTCATCTGGAAGATTGCCGCTAAGCGCTGCGGGAAGCTGAGGCTCGCGCGTGGCAGCAACCTTTTTCCATAACGGAAGTGTCACTAACAGAAGCATTGCGAATCCGAACTGAATGATGGCCACAACCGCATATCCCCCTCTCCAGGACTGGGCGTGTACGAGATTGACTGCCATAATCATGGGTCCCAGGGTCGCGCCTACGCCCCAGAAGCAGTGCAGCCAGCTCATATGATGAGCCTTGTAATGTTCAGCCACATAATGATTCAGTGCCGCGTCCACTGCACCTGCCCCAAGACCCAGCGGAACGGCCATTACAATGAACCACAACACAGATGGAGACACGGAGAATCCGAACAATGAGGCGGCGGTTAAGAGGCAACTGACAAAGGTACTTCGTCCTGTCCCCAGGCGCTTCACGATTGTGTTGCTGAACAGACTGGACACGATGGTCCCTCCGGCAATAATCATCGAGATGATTCCCGCCGACCCCAGCGATGAACCCATCTCTGGCCAGATCACAGGCCACGCAGAGCCAAGTAAAGAATCGGGAAGTCCCAGACTAATAAAAGCCAGATAAATAATAATCAAAAAATACGTAGACAAAGATTCTCCTCCTAAAGCCACTTAATAAATAAACTTTATAAAGTATATATATTAAGTATGTTCTCTCTCTTATTTTTTGTCAAGATGCTGTTTTACTTATCCAGAAAACAACAAAAAACCCCTGTAGTTAACAAGGGTTCTTAGTACGTTAGGTCTAAACGGGCTCCGGCTCTAACTCCTTCAGGGTCAGCCTGCGCAGACCGTGCTCGAAATCTTCCTGAAAGGTATGCTGTAAGACGACTTCCGGATAAACAGGCATGGGGTGCTGAAGCTGATAGGCTGTCCAGGCCGATGTCCAGACGGAATCCTCCACTCTGTCCTGATAGATGACAATTCTATCCGGGGCCAGCACAGCATTCACCGTCTGTAAGATCCTGCAGGTTGCAGCTATGAATATGTCCGGGGTCATCTCCAGGCTCCACTCAGGCATATCGGGAAGGAACTTTACCTCTCCTGACATCCCCTGATTTCCTTTCAGGATGCTGCCGTGCAGGTAGATCCCCATACCCGGCGGGTACCCGTTCGGAAAGTAGAGACCCAGTAAATATTGCTCTTCGCCTTCGCTATGCTTCATGCAATATCCGCTGATCGCGGCATTCACATCATTCTCCACCAGAATAGGCAGCCCAAACCGGGTCTCAATCTCTTCTATAAACCGGGTGCCCGTCAGCTCCCGGAGACTGCTAACCTTAATTTCACCGTTTACCGCCTGTCCCGGAATACCTATGCCAATGACCTTGATGGAAGGATACTGGTTCAGGGCATGTTCAATAATTGAATAGCAAAAATCTCTTTCGAAAACCGGGATGATATGCTCATCCTTCATCAGAATATCGTCCTTCAAATTGATCACTGCGGCGGAGATCAATACTTTTCCCGCTTTTTCTGTCACGTACATCACCAACGCGAGACTGAAATCGTAATTAAAGCGATAGGTCTGTGCGGGTCTGCCCCCGTTGGAAGGCACCACCAAGTCTTCAAACAACTCCCCTAACTCGGACAGCTCCTTAACTAATGAGTTCACAGTTACTACGCTTAGCTTGGTCAGTGCAGCTAGCTGGGGTTTTGTAGCCGTCTCCATACGTTTCATCACCTGGCGCACATTATTCAGGTTAATTTCCTTCATCAGATTAGCGTTTGCTATTCGGATAGCCTCCTTATCGGTTCACTATATAAATTGAACTAATGTTTTTATGTTTTGGAATTAGCCGTGACTCCAGAGAAGTTTTAGTCAAAAAACCCGCAGCTGCTACCCCTGCGCCCAGCCCTTGCGGTGGGCGTAAATCGCCAGCTGGGTGCGGTCATCCAGCTCGCATTTCATCAGCAGATTGCTGACATGGGTCTTCACGGTCTTGATGCTGATATGCAGCTCCTCGCCGATATCCTTATTCGTCTTGCCCTCGGCGATTAGCAGCAGCACTTCCTTCTCCCGCTCGGTCAAGCCGGAGGTGTCGCCCTGGACCGTGCGCTGGCGGATGCCGCGGGTCAGCGCCTGCGACACATCGCCAGTCATCACCGGCATGCCGCGATAGGCGCCTTGGAGCGCGTAGATCAGCTCTTCTGCCGAGACGGTCTTCAGCACATAGCTGACAGCCCCGGCTTCAATCGCATCGACCACCAGATCGTCCTCCAGGAAGCTGGTAAGGATGACGATCTTGAGCCCGGGGAATTCAGCCAGGACCGCGCGGGTGGTCTCAGCCCCGTTCATCACCGGCATCATCAGATCCATCAGCACCAGATCCGGCAGCGACTCCTGTCCCAGCTCGCGCAGCATCGCCAGCGCTTCATGACCGTTGGCCGCTTCTCCGATCACTTCAAACATCGGGTCCAGCATCAGATAGGTTTTGAGGCCCATTCTCACCATATCGTGATCATCTACAAGCAGTACTTTTACGAGACTCATTCTGTACTCCCCCTAACATTGTGTAAGCATGATTCAGCCCCGCCTTCATCACCGCCGAGCCCATCAAGCCTCTTCAGAATCGGCCTCAATCCCGTCAGCAGCGGTCTCCGCGCGGCCTTGGACAAACTTTGGAATATGTACGCGGATCGTCGTTCCCGCTCCCCTGCGGCTGATAATCTCGACCTGACCGCCGAGCTTCTCGGCACGCTCACGCATAGTCGTGAGCCCGTAGGAGCCTTGCTTGTGCTGCACGTGCTCGAAGCCCTGACCGTCATCGCTGATGCTCAGCACCACCTGGCGCGGCACCTCCCGCAGGGACAGACTGACCACCCGTGCACCGGCATGCTTCACGATATTCGCCATTGATTCCTGAATAATCAGGAACAGCTGATGCTCAATGGCTTCGGACAGCTCACCCTGAAGCTCGAGCTCCTTCACCCCTTTGAGCCCGTTCTGGCGGCAGTAATCCGGGAACCACTTCTCCAGTGCCTCGAACAGATTGCGCCCCTCCAGCTCCACCGGACGCAGCTGTGCGATCAGCGCCCTCATCTGCTTCTGCGCCATCTGGGACATGCTGATCAGCTGATCCATCACCGTCCTGCCGTGCTCAGCGCTGCGTTCAAGCACTTTAGGCAGCGAGGAGGCGGACATGTGAATAGCGAACAGCTGCTGGCTCACCGTATCATGCAGATCCCGGGCCATACGCCTGCGCTCTTCCAGTACCGCACTCTCCGCTGCCTTTTCCTTCTCAATAACTTCCTGTTCTCCGAGCTGCTGAAGCCGCTTCATCTTCTTCTCGACCGTATCCATCATGATGTTGAACTCATGGTAGACACGTGCGAAAGACTGGTCCTCGCTCTCCGGCATCCGCACCGACATATTGCCCTTAGCCACCTGCAGCATATTCAGATCCAGATGATCGATCCGCCGCTGAATCCGCTGACCGGCGATGTAGCCGATGATAACTGTGAACAGTACAATGCCCAGACACAGGTAGATCCACATCCGGGTATCCACCACCTGAATATAGCCCAGGCATGTCCCCGCATACATCAGCCCCGCTGTCACCCCGCCGCTAAGCAGGAAATACACCAGCAGCATCCACTTGGTATTACTGAAGATCCCCATTTAACCCACCGTTTTAACTTTAACGTCACCGATGAAGCAGCTAACGTTGATACGGACCTTTTTGCCCGATTCCTTGTAATACGGCGTCTTGCACTGCACATTGCTCATGAACCCGCTGCGCGACTGCTCAAGCACCTGCATATCACCGATGAACGAGCTGCCATTCACAGACACCCCGAGATCCATATCGTCTGGAATGTATACCTTAATGTCGCCGACAAAAGCAGAGATATTAATCTTGGTCTCGCCGTAAGGAATCTGCGCATTGGTCAGGTCCAGCACCGTATCCCCGATAAACTGGGAAATATTGGTCCGCTTCAGTTGAAAATGCTCCTTGCCCATATGCACATCACCGATAAAAGCCGAGCGGTTCGTCGCATCCTTATCATTCCCGGAATCCTGGAACTCCTCATGCCATTCGCCATGACGGCGGGCATGCCGTTCCTGACGCTCCTGGCGTCTGCGCTCCTGACGCTCCTGCTTCTCCTGCCAGCGGGTATCTGCCGAGGCATGCAGCGGGTTACCGTCTGCGTCTTCCTCATTCTTATGCAGATAATCATTCCAGTTCCGGTCCGCGCTGCCAGCCGGCTTGCCGAATTTCTGCTCGAACTGCTGATCGAGCGTAGATTCGAGCGGAGCGGGCGGCGCTGTATCCAGCGGACTCTTACCGGGTCCAGGCGGGTAGTAGCCGGGCGGTGAAGGCGGTGCCGGAGGTATTGGCGGAGTACCCGGCCGCGGTCTGAAGATGACGGATAATCCGCCGCCGATCAGCATGACCGGAATCAACATTTTGAAGAAGTCGCTTGCCGAATAGTAGAACCAGTCTAAATTCCGTCCCAGGAAAAACACACCGATCGCCAGATATATAAATCCGCCGAGTGTTGCAGAGAATCTTGAACGCTCCTCATCCGAGGCCAAAAACCGTTGTACGCCCATCACGATCAGAATAACCGGCCAATAGGTGGAGATCAGTGAACCCAGACTGAAATCCGTATAGCCCATCTGCCGGAGCAGGAACATTCCTCCAAGACCGATGAGGAGCAGGCCTCCGAGTACCTGGCTGGTGAACCTTCGTTTCATAATGTCATCCTCCTTGTCGTAAATACAACTCTTCCTCTTGAACACTTATACCCTTAGTCTACAGGAAGAATGCGGCGGAGAACAGCGGCGTAAGAAGGAACCGCATCTCAGTCTCCAGACCGAGACAACTGGAATAATAAGTTAAATTATAAACGCATAAAAAAGCTGCCCCCCAGCCCGTAATCCGGACATGGCAGGACAGCTTGTTGCTTCAGAAGCTTACCGGGAACCCAGCATTACTGCTGCGGTTTCTGAGCCGGTTTGGTCATAGAAGAGCTGCTTTGCTTAGTTGCACCGTCATTTTCAACAGCGAACTCTGCATTGTATTTTTCATTTGGTGTTTTGAAGTTTTCTTGTACCTTTGGTTTCTTGGAATTAGCCACGAGAATCACCTCCCTATTGTATCGGAAGAAGCAAGTATTTGCCCCAGTCGATATTATGGGAAGCAGCCCGCTGTATTATGCATGCTCACGTGAAAATAAATTCAAACTCCCGGATTTGTCCAGCGAAAGCATCCGTTAAATAGCTTCTTCCAGCAAATATTGCGGAACTGCATTATAAGTCTGGATGGCGTGGCCAAGGCTCTTCAGCATACTTTCCGTGCATTTGCCGTCGCCGCGTTTGATCACTTGAACCACAACCGACTTCTTGCCCCATTCCTTGTAGACCTGCTTGGTGGTGCTGAAGTAGAGATCGATCTTGCGCCCTTTGATTGCCGATCCGGTATCGGCCACAATTCCATATCCATAACCCGGTATATATAAAATACTTCCCAGCGGCAGCACCTTCGGGTCCGCTGCAATCGTGGATACCGCATTCTTGTCCCGCCGTACCTTCACTCCTGAATACGTAATCCCGTACTCCGGATGCTTAGCGGTCTTGCCGGTGGATTCGTATCCGGCTGTATAGCCGGTCGCCATTACTTTCAGAGAAGTGATAATCTGCTCTGGAGCCGGAGCGGCTACCGGTACCGAGCCGGGGGCTTTGACAGCATTCTTAGGCTTAGCTGCCTGTACCTCTGGCTTAGCAGCTTTGTCTGCGGCATCCGGCTGTACGGCTCTTGAAGAGCCTCCAAGACGGGATGCTGAGCCTGCCTGCTGACGATCAACGGGTGACTGCTTCTGTATGCTGCTTCCATGCTGCCCTGCAGTGTCCTCCATCCCTCTCGCCTGAGCCGACTTGCGCACATAATCCGGGAAGATCCCGGCAGCGGTCAGCATAAGGACGATCGTGACGAATAGACACCAAAACCTCTGGTATAAGCCCATTTTGTTCATTAGTTAAACCCTCCCCATAGTACGAGGGTTTCCCGATTCACAAAACTTTATACATGACACCGCGCCATAGCGGTCTCATGAGGCTTATAACAGAGGTTCAATGAACAGACTGTATTAGATTACACGTCCGGCAATTTCCTGTGCAAGTGAATCAATCGCTTCCTGCAAAGGTTGGGCACCGATATCCCCTTCGCCGCGTTTACGGATTGCTACGCTGCCCGCATTCATCTCGTTCTCGCCGACCACGAACATGTACGGCAGCTTCTCGAGCTGAGCTTCACGGATCTTGTAGCCCATCTTCTCATTGCGTAAATCCACTTCCGCACGGATGCCGCTGCGCAGCAGCTTCGCTTCCACTTCCTTCGCATAGTCGTCGAAGGCTGACGATACAGGAATAATCTTCACCTGCTGCGGAGACAGCCAGAGCGGCAGTGAACCGGCAAAGTTCTCCAGCAGGAAGGCTACGAACCGTTCCATCGTTCCCAGAATCCCGCGGTGCAGGACAACCGGACGGTGCTTCTGGCCGTCGTCGCCGACATATTCCAGCTCAAAGCGTTCCGGCAGCAGGAAGTCAATCTGTACGGTCGAGAGTGTCTCTTCTTTGCCGAGTACAGTCTTAATCTGCACATCGAGCTTCGGACCATAGAAGGCTGCTTCGCCTTCGGCTTCGTAGAACGGCAGTCCGGCTTCTTCGACTACCTCACGCAGCATACGCTGTGCAGTCTCCCACATCTCGTCGTTGGCATAATATTTCTCAGTATCCTTAGGATCACGATAGGACAGGCGGAACCGGTAATCTTCAATCCCGAAGTCGCTGTATACCTGCTTAATCAATTCCAGCACGCGGATGAACTCGCCCTTGATCTGGTCCAGACGGCAGAAGATATGTGAGTCATTCAGCGTCATGGAACGCACGCGGTGCAGACCTGTCAAGGCTCCCGACATTTCATAACGGTGCTGAATTCCAAGCTCGGCAATACGGATCGGCAGATCGCGGTAGCTGTGCATCGAGCTCCTGTAGATCATCATATGGTGCGGGCAGTTCATCGGGCGCAGCACGAACTCTTCATTATCGATAGTCATCTTAGGGAACATATCTTCCTGATAGTGCTCCCAGTGCCCGGAAGTCTTGTACAGCTCTACGTTCCCCAGTACAGGAGTGTAGACATGCTGGTATCCAAGGCTTGCTTCCAGATCAACAATATAACGCTCCAGAATACTGCGCAGCTTCGCGCCCTTAGGCAGCCAGATCGGCAGGCCTTGTCCAACTAACTGGTTGAAGGTGAAAATCTCCAGCTCCTTGCCCAGCTTCCGGTGGTCGCGCTTCTTCGCTTCCTCCAGCAGGCGCAGATGCTCATCCAGCTGTGCCTTCTTGATCCAGGCTGTGCCGTAGACACGCTGCAGCATCTTATTCTTGCTGTCCCCGCGCCAGTAAGCCCCGGCCACATTCATCAGCTTGAATACCTTGATCTTGGCCGTAGACGGCAAATGCGGGCCACGGCAGAGGTCGAAGAATTCGCCCTGCTCATAGATCGTGATGACACTGTCTTCCGGCAGAGCTTCAATCAGCTCCAGCTTGTAAGGATCACCCAGCTCGCCGAAGCGCTCCAGTGCTTCCCCCCGGCTGACCTCATGGCGGACAATCGGCAGATTCTCCGAGACGATGCGGTCCATTTCCTTCTCGATCTTCAGCAGATCCTCGGGATTGAGCGGATGCTCCAGGTCCATATCATAATAGAAGCCGTCTTCGATCACAGGACCTACTCCAAGCTTCACTTCCTTGGTGCCGAACAGGCGTCTAACTGCCTGCGCCATCAGGTGAGCTGTACTGTGGCGCATCACTTCGAGACCTTCCGGCGAATCAAGGGTTACGATCTCTACCAGATCGCCTTCCTGCAGCGGTGTTGACAGGTCTACGACAATCCCGTTGAGCTTGCCTGCTGCAGCGTTCTTGCGCAGTCCGCTGCTGATAGAGGCGGCTACATCATCAATGCTGCTGCCGTCTGCGTATTCCCGGACCGATCCGTCCGGAAGCTTAATATTTACTGACATGATTACTTCCTCCTAAGGTTTGTTGGGTTATACTTCGCTGAACTCTTCACACAAAAAACACCCGTCCCGCAAAGGGACGAGTGATTGCACCCGTGATTCCACCCAAATTCGATCTATCCTTGCAGCAGCTGCTTATGCTTCACTGCAGAATATAATCCTTCGTTAGCATGGGGATAACGGCCATGAACCGGCGGTTCTTACTATCCGTTAAGGTTCCGGAGTACGGAAGCCGTCAGGAGTTCATAACCGCAGCTACAAAGGGGTAAACCAACAGCCGGTACCGGAGGAAGTTGCAGCCTGAGGCTTCCTCTCTCTGAAACGGTCCAAAGCAAGTGGTTCATATCTTCGTCAACGCTGATAACATGAATTAAGGCAATTATAAATCTCAGCTTATCTTCCGTCAAGCGCAAAACGGCTGCCCGTCCTCAGGCCAGAAAAGGGCCCATGCTATTTCAGCACGGGCCTTCCTCTAATTGATTATCTTTTCATGATCACATGATGAAACTTCAACTTATGAAGCTTTGTTCTCCAGCATACGGAAGATGATCACCGCAGCCTGGGCACGGTTAGCCATACTCTTCGGTGCGAACTGCTTAGCATCCACACCGTTGACGATACCAATCTGAGTCAGCTGTGCCACTGCCTGCTGGGCGTAAGGGGCAATCTTTGCCTTATCCGTGAATTTGTTCAACGTTGCAGCGTCTACCGGCTGCAGCTGACCTTTGAGGGCATTCGCGATCATAATCGCCATTTCCTCACGGGTAATCTCACGGCCCGGCTCGAATTTACCGTTGCCGGAGCCTTTTACAAGACCTGCATTGACAGCTGCAGCAATCGTATCGGAGTACCAGACTCCCTGCTTCACATCGCTGAATGTCACAGGTGAAGCCGAATTGCTCAAATCAAGTGAACGAACCAGCATGGTTACGAATTCTGCGCGGGTCACACTTTTGGTAGGCGCAAAGTTCGTGCTGTCCATCCCTTTGATAATGCCTTTGGCTGCCAGTGCATTAATGGCATCTGCGGCCCAGGCTACCTTGCCCAGATCCTTGAAGGCTACAGCAGGAGTTGCTGTAGGTGCCGGTGTAGCCACAGGAGCTGGTGTAGCAGAAGCTGCCGGCGTAGCCGATGGCGCAGCTGTCGGCTTAGGCGTTGCTGTTACAACCGGTCCAGGGTTATATCCAGTACCAGGATTAGAGCTAGGACTTGGAGTAGCTGTTCCAGGGTCTTTCTCCACATTAGTTATCCGGCCTTCAATGGCAGCAGTGATCGCCCCGCCGTTGAATGTGTCCCTAATGTATTCATAGAATACATCCAGGTCAATCGGTCCGGCCAGCGAGGAGCTTGCCTCAGTTAATACCTTATAGTTGTCGCCGCCCGCAGCCATGAAGTTATTGACTACAGCCGTGTAGCTCTTCGACATTTCAATAGGTGTTCCGTCAGCCTTAGTCAGGTTAGCCACACGCTCTGCAACCGGCAGATACATGTTCGCTGTATATTTCAGACCTGAGATTTGCAGGGTCTTCGTGTCTGCGGTGCCGTCAGCCTTAACCGCCCATTGCTGCTGCAGCAGGGTCTTGATCTGTTGACCAGTCAGGGTCAGCTTCACCAGCGTGTTGCCGAACGGCTGGATCTTCGCCAGATCTCCGAACGCTACATTGCCTTTCGGAAGATCCGCACGGATACCGCCCGGGTTCATGAAGGCGAAATCAGCAGGATCTTTCTCGCCCTCTTTGAAGATAGCATGACGCATCGCATCTGCAATCAGGTTACCCAATGCTGATTCCTTAGTGTAGGCATCTGTACGGGTAATTGTACCGTCAGTAGTTCCTACAGGCTGAGTCAGCTCAGGGTGAAGATTCAAATAGTAGTCCACCAATGCCTTAGTTTCGGCATCCGGTGCGATTTTACTCTGAACCGTGTTCGTTACAGTAGCTGTTTTACTCTTCACTGTACCTGTAGCTCCGTCAATCACCAGCTTGATGTCTTCAAAAGCCGTTCCGTAAGAGTAAGCCTGAACGATCAGCTTACCATTCACCGTATCATTAGCATAGCCATGATTGTCTCCGGCTACGATCACATCAACCGGGGAATTGGCAGGAAGCGCATTAGCCAGATCTACAGCTTCGCCGGTAGATACATTCTTTTTGGTCACCGGATCAGTCTTGGTTGTTGCCGGATCATGAGCAAGGACCACGATCGTCTTGACGCCTTGAGCATTCAGCTCGGCCGCATATTTCTCAATCGCCGCGACCTCTTCCTCGGCACTCAGGAATTTCACACCGGCTGTACCGGCTGGCGATACTTTGCTTGGCGTTGCTTTGGTCACAACTCCGATGAAGCCGATTTTCACGCCGCCAACTTCTTTTACAACATAAGGGGTAATAATAGGTTTACCAGTAGTGCTGTCTACTGCGTTGGCATTGATATAATCGAAATCTGCGCCATTATGGTCGACTTTATCATTCTTAGGATCCTTACCGCCATAGATTTGAGCCTTCATAGCCTCAACACCTTGGTCAAACTCATGGTTCCCCAGGGTGCCGACGTCGAACTTCATGAGGTTCATCCATTCCATCGTAGGCTTGTCGCGTTCCAGCGAAGATACCGGAGCGGAGGCGCCCACAGAGTCGCCGTTGTGGAATAACAGTGAATACTCATATTTGGCACGGGCTTCCTTCAAATAAGCAGCAAGTGTAGCCGCTGTGCCTACAGCTTCCCCGTTCACCACCGAGGTAGTGTCCAGTTGGCCGTGGAAGTCATTAATGCCCAGCAGATGAACTTCAACATCTCCCGTTGGGGTTGGAGCGGATTTTTTCAAGTCAAGGTTGTAGATCTCAAAGCCTCTGACATCTGTAGTACCCGTAGCTGTAATGTTGGCAGGAGCGACTGCTGCTGCTCTAGGTGAAGACGGGAACGTTACAGTGACATTTCCATGGATAGGATCAATCGACCAGTTGTTGTCTGCGGTAGGATCAACGGTTCCCGCAGCACTGATATAATCCATCAGCACCTGGCGGTTCTCCATCTGGGAATCAATGATCATTTTCGCTTCTTTGACACCCGGGAAGTTACCCCCGCCGCTTGCACGGTAGTTGTTGGTAACGACCACGAATTCCTGATCCAGGTCCAGTGGCTTGTCGCCATAGGTGATGGAGGTTACCCGGCTGGAGGATTTATCGTTGATGCTCCCATCGGGCTTGTACTTGGCATTGCGGGTGACATCAAGCGTATATTGGATGCCGTCAATCACATCGAAATTGTACACAGCAAATGCTGAATTTAACAGAGATTGCGGTGTAGAGATGGATGGCTTGATGCGGTTGAACGCTCCTGCGCTCATCTCTACCCATTCTTTGACGGTCGAACCTTTAACCACAATCGCCTTCAGCGTGTTGTCATACAGATACAAATCGCTTGCACTGGCTATTGTAAGGTCGCCCTTCTTGATATCTGTATACTCCTCAGGGCCGTTGCGTCCAGCCTTGAACGGTGCACCAACGCTCAGGATCGGCAGGTTTCTGTAGCCGGCCAGATTCTCGTTCGTATGAATCAAGTTAGATACATACTGCTGCTGGGCATAGGTTACGATCTGGACTGTCGGATCATCCTGTACCATAGCAAAATAGCTGTTCATCGGCGCAGAAGTTACACCAAGCGGCTGATTCACGTAATCAATCGTAGCTTGATGTGCCGCTCCGGCAAGATCATCGATAGCGGTGTCAACGGCAGCGCCAGCAATAGAACGCGTAGAAGCCTTCGAAGCTGCTTTGTCTACTGCCCATTTGCCGCTGCTGTTCTGGGCGATTTTCAGATCGATAAGGCCCAGGTAACCTCCGCCATAGCCCGCTTGTACTGCCGGAGTCCCATTGATGTGGCCATTAACGTTATCTACCTTAGCTACATCATTATTGTAAGGTTTCTTGGTGGACGGATCTTTGAAGGAAGCATCCAGCGCGCTGTCAACGCCGTTCGTCGGGAATACCTTGTGGGTATGCGAGAAAGTAATGGCATCGATGCCAGGTACCTTGCTCAGCAGGTTAATAACATTCTCTGCTCCAGTTCCTTCTGCGGCAGCAGCGTCGAACCCGGAATGAGTCATGGCGACGATAACGTCCGCACCAGCCGTCTTCATTTCAGGAACAAACTTCTTCGCCGTTTCCACAATATCTTTGGCAATAACCTTTTGCTCCAGGTTCACCTTGTCCCACTCCATGATCTGCGGAGTAACCAGACCCAGGAGGCCGACTTTGATAGTAACGGTGTTGCCGTTGCTGTCTTTTACTTCTTTATCGATGATTTTATAAGGTTCAAATGTATTATTATTATCGGACACATTATAAATATTTGCATTCACATAAGGGAACTTCGCTCCCGTAGACTCCTTATAAGTTGCGCTGTTTACATTGCCTTTAACGGTCCGGTCCAGATAATCCAAACCATAATTGAATTCATGATTGCCGAAGGTTGCTGCATCATAACCCATGAGATTCATAGCTGCAATGATCGGATGAATCTGGTCTTCACTTTCCCTGAAATCAGACACTTGGGCCATATACGTTCCCAGCGGTGTTCCTTGAATTAAATCGCCATTATCCAGCAAAAGGTTGTACTCGCCCTCTGCTTCACTGCGTGCAGTCTTTACTAAGGTTGAAGTACGGTCCAGACCTACAGTCGCGGAGGCGGCACCCTTGAAATAGTCCCATCCATATACGTTCGTATGAACATCAGTGGTGCTCATCAAGCGTAAATTAATGGTTCCCGGATTAATCACCGGAGAAGCCTCAGCCTTTCCTGCCGCCAGCACAGGAACATTGAATACTCCGCCCAGCATCTGTGCTGCCAGAACTGTGGTAGCCAATAAAGAAGCTATCGGCTTGTTCCATCTTCTCTCTCCCATAAATCTAATTTCCTCCCTGTGATTGCTATATTATTCTACCACTGTCCGAAAAATTGTATCATAGCCTTCCCTATGAATCTATCAAATTCCATTAACTCTTATAAATTATTGTGTAAAATCTCACATTATTTCAGCGTTTTTTGTAAAATATAACGATTAATTTTTACAACTCTATGACAAAAAAAACTAAAATCCAATGCATTGGAATTACCTGGAACGCCCACACAATATATGCTGTATATGCTGTTTTTCACATACATTCGGGTTAAGCGCCTGCGTGCGAGCACAATGTATGCTGTTTTTCGTATGCATTCGGGTAATATGCCTGTGAGCGAGCACAATATATGTTGTTTTCCACATACATTCGGCCATATGCCTGCGAGTGAACACAATGTATGCTGTTTTTCATATACATTGGCTACATGACGCTGTAACGATTGCTATTCGGTTTTCGCGTAGTTTTAGCCTTTTAACTCGTAAAATCAAAACACTCCTGCGCCTCCCGGCGATCCTTCAGCCACATTCAGCAACCAAGTCACTGTACGAATCATTCAAAGAGGAAATAATAGTTTCCAAAAAACATAACGGGGCTGCGCTACTTATATGTAGCACAGCCCCGTTATTGATCTGTTGGTGTATAGCTATATTCTAGTTCTGCATCACAAAATCATTATCAATCTTGGCATTCGCATCCTCGAACGTCCGCAGGATGTCATAACGCGTGTTGCGCTGCGCCGGGATCTTGCCCGCTTCGCGGATGAGCTGGGTAATCGACTCGATGTTGACCTTGTAGGTGGCGCCCGCCGAGGAGACTACGTTCTCCTCAATCATCGTGCTGCCGAAGTCATTGCAGCCGTATTGCAGGGAGAGCTTGCCTACTTCAGGACCCATCGTTACCCACGAGGACTGAAAGTTCTTGATATTGTCCAGCACCAGGCGGCTGATGGCTACGGTCTTCAGGTATTCCTCCGGGGTCTGGCGGTCCAGCTTCAGGTTCGTATTATCCGGCTGGAAGGTCCAGGAGATGAACGCCAGGAAGCCTTCGGAATCATATTTGTTCGCAATACATTCGTCCTGGGCTTCACGGACACGCAGCAGATGCAGCGCCCGTTCTTCCATACTCTCGCCAAGACCGATCACCATCGTGGCTGTTGTATTCATGCCGATCCGGTGTGCGGTCTGCATGACGTCCATCCACTCGCGCCAGGAGCCCTTGAGCCGGCTGATCTTGCGGCGGGTACGGTCATCGAGAATCTCTGCGCCTCCGCCGGGCAGGGAATCGAGGCCCGCAGCATGAATCTCACGCATGACCTGTTCCAGCGGCAGGCCGGAGACCTCAACCATTTTCATAATCTCAGCTGGTGAGAAGGAATGCATGGTAATCTCCGGGAACCGCTGCTTGATGCCGCGCAGAATATCCGTATAATAGCTGAACGGCAGATTGGGATTCGTACCGCCCTGCATCAGAATCTCGGTTCCGTTTACGCTCATGGTCTCGGCAATCTTCTGGTAGATCGTCTCATCGGGAAGCACATAGCCTTCCTCCGAACCGGGTCTGCGGTAGAAGGCGCAGAATCGGCAATAGACATCACATACATTGGTGTAGTTAATGTTGCGGCCGATGACGAATGTCGTCACCGGCTCCGGGTGCCAGCGCTTCATAATAATATCTGCGGCAGCGCCCATTTTCTCAATTTCATTGCTCTCGAACAATGTGACCGTATCTTCCAACTGAAGACGTTCACCCTTCAGTGCCTTATCCAGTATAAGATCGACTGCACTCACTGTTGACGGCCTCCTCTTCATCTATGAAGTCTATGAGATAAATACAATTTGAAATAAAAATAGTCCGTTCACCCATCGTATCACAATCGGCTGTTCTTGAAAAATGTTTCGCTGCACAGGACGGATAATTTCCCTTGTCCCATACAAAATTAAACAGCAGCGCCCGATGGCACTGCTGCTTGTACGTTCTGCGAATCTCGCATGCCAGGCAGGTCCGGCGGCGCATCGCCTTATTCCAGCTCGCTCCGGGCGGCCTCCAGAGCCTGTCCCAGATCAGCGATCAGATCATCTACATGCTCTATGCCGACAGAGAAGCGCAGCAGCCGGTCATCCACGCCTACAGCATCGCGGATTTCAGCCGGAATATCGGCGTGAGTCTGTATCGCCGGATAGGTCATCAGCGATTCAACACCGCCCAGACTCTCGGCGAAGGCGATCAGCCGGATATGGCGGAGCAGCGGCTCCACATAGCCCGCCTCTTTTACCTTGAAGGAGAAGATTCCGGTGTTGCCGGAGGACTGGCGGTTCTGGATGGCATAGCCCGGATGATCCGGCAGGCCCGGGTGGAAGACCTCGGCAATCGCCGGATGCTCCTGCAGATAACGGGCAATAGCCAGAGCGTTGCTCTCATGCCGCTCCATGCGCAGCGCGAGGGTCTTCATACCCTTCATCAGCTGGTAGCTGTCATTCGGCGCGAGAACCGCTCCCAGAGAGTTATGCAGGACGGCCATTTCAGCCGACAATTCTGCGCCCTTGGTCACGATCAGACCCGCCAGCACATCGTTATGCCCGCCCAGGTACTTAGTCGCACTGTGAACCACGATATCTGCTCCAAGCTCCAGCGGGCGCTGGAAGAACGGAGTCAGCAGCGTATTGTCTACAATCGTGAGCAGCCCGTGACGGCGGGCCCAGGTACATACGGCTTCGACATCCGTTATCATCATCAGCGGGTTGGTCGGCGTCTCAATGAATACAGCCTTCGTGCCCGGCTGGCGGGCCGCTTCAAGTCCATCCAGATCATTCGTATCTACATAGGAGGCGCTGATGCCGTATTTAGAGAGAATCCGTTCCAGCAGCCGGTAAGTACCGCCGTACAAGTCCAGCGATACAATGAGATGGTCCCCTTGTCCAAACAAGGTGAACACCGTAGTCAGTGCAGCCATACCGGAAGCGCAGGCGAAGCCGGCATCCCCGGATTCCAGGGCCGCTGCCGCTTCTTCGAGGACAGAGCGGGTAGGATTTTTGGTGCGAATGTAGTCGAAGCCTGTACTCTGCCCAAGTCTAGGGTGACGGAAAGCCGTCGCATGATAAATCGGGTAATTAATGGCCCCGGTGGCGGGGTCCTCCATCGAACCAATCTGTGCCAGTCTGCTCTCAATTCTCAGTTTCTCATCCATCTCCATTGCCTCCTGATTAATTACTTCTATTAAGAATAAGTCAACCTCTCAGATAAATGCCCCGATATCGTAAGGAGTCTCCTGGTATACATAGTAATTGAGCCAATTAGCGAATAATAAGTTGGCATGGGCGCGCCAGACTGCCGGCGGAGTACGCGTCGGATCATCCTTGGGATAATAGTGCTTCGGCAGGGCAACCACCATCCCCTTGGCGATATCCCGGTCATACTCCCATTTCAGCGAGAAGGGATCATATTCCGAATGTCCGGTGACAAAAATCTGCTTCCCGTCATGCGTAGCCACCAGGTACACCCCGGCTTCCTCGGATTCTGCCAGAATCTGCAGCTCCGGGTTCTGCTCAATATCTTCACGGGAGACGTCGGTATGGCGGGAATGCGGAACATGGAACACTTCATCGAAGCCGCGCAGCAGCTTGACATTATTTTGGCTCATTGTATGCGGAAACACTCCGAAGCATTTGTCCGGCAGACTCACCTTGCGCACGCCGAAGTGATGGTACAGTCCTGCCTGTGCCGCCCAACAGATGTGCATGGTCGAGGTTACATTCTGCTTGCTCCACTCAAAAATCACTTTCAGCTCCTCCCAGTAGTTCACATCCTCGAACTCCAGCTGTTCTACGGGAGCGCCTGTTACAATCAAGCCGTCGAACCGGCGGTGGCTGATCTCATCAAAGGTTTTGTAAAAGCTCTTCAAATGCTCAGCCGAAGTATTCTTCGACGTATGGGAGCTGGGATGAAGCAGAACAACATCCACCTGAAGCGGGGAATTCCCGATAAGGCGCAGCAGCTGGGTCTCAGTAGTTTCTTTGGTAGGCATCAGATTCAGGATGGCGATCCGCAGAGGACGGATATCCTGATGGAAGGCCTGGCTTTCATCCATTACAAAAATATTCTCACCGGATAACACTTCTTTGGCCGGCAGGCTGTCGGGAATTTTGATAGGCATTGCTGTTCACTCCTTAACTGAAATGGGGTTCCACTTGGTGGTTCAACCTGAGGCAGGGTAGCGAAAAAAGACCTTTCCCGGGCGAGAAAGGTCATATCATGCAGTCATATGCGCCTCTCTCATCTGCCAGAGAACTTCCGCCGGACGAATAACGCCCTGCAAAGCTTCCGCAAGAATTAGCACCGTGCGTTCACACGCCGGTTGCCGGGTTTCATCGGGCTAGTCCCTCCACCTGCTCTTGATAAGAAAAAACTTTTCAATTGTTCTTAATAAGTGTTAAAGAACCCTATAGTATCAAGGTTTTTTCGACTTCATGGGAACAATTGTGCTTATTCAGTTTTAATTGATTTTAGCTTGTTTTTTAAAGTTTCGTGACTTTCTTGTGACTTTAAATTAATAAAAAACAGCACATTCTCAATGTGTTATCATTGAGTAACATGCTATAGATTATACATCATTTATTCATTTTGACAAGATACAAAATTAGTTCAGCTTTGGCTATTCTCAAGTGCTTTCCAATTTGAAAAAGTTTAAATTCTCCAGACTTAACCAACTTATATGTATTGTTTTCGCCTAATTGTAAAATGGATTGAACATCTTTAACTGACAATAATGGAGGATATTCTTTCATTGATTTTTCTAGAATCAGCTCTAATTCTTGTTCATATGTATTTGCACTTTCTGTACTTTCTGTACTATGCTCCATCTTCACTTCACTCATCATACAGCCTCACTCAACAACTTATTAGACTGTAGATAAATATGGCTATATTTATTCTTACACATCTTAAGCAATGTTGCTTTTCTTTGGCTAAAATCCAACTGTCCCATTAACAACCCAATATCCATAATCTGCAATTCATAAATTGCTTTGTTAATTTGAGTCGTGAGATTGTCTCTAGTCTGATTATCTTTGACCTCTAATAATGCTCTAATTTCCTTTGCTCTGGCTCCAAGCAAACAAACATTGATCATGTCACCTTCATTGCTGTAGACTCCGAAATGAGGCTCCTTGCCGCTGTGAGTAAGCATGTAATTACTCTTTACGGCATCCATGAGTTGATTGTATCCTTCCTTTTCAGGATTACGCACCATAATCCATTTTTCCATATCACGCATTGCTCGTTCCATAAGGATGAAGTAAGAGCGAACTTCTCTACCTTTTTCAGAATTTTCTGACATAGCTATATGTTTGGCTGCATCAACAGTAAAAAATGTATCAATTTGATTTCTAGTAATGTTCGTGTTCTCAATGTAGGTTTTTTTTCCTATACTGATATAATCAATATTTTCTACATAACTCTTCTTAAAAACCTTACGTTCCATCCAGTGAGTATACTGATTGTACGGGTTTTCTAAACGTTCCCACAATACCCTAGCGTTAATGATATAATCATTATCAGTATGTTCTTGAAGTAATTCAGGGAAATCTTTTTGGTATCTCATCACAATTTTTATTTCATCTGCACTGAAGCCAAGCTTATTTTTGAGATCCTTTTTCTCAAAAATCTTGACCTTATTTCCGTTTTCGAGTTTAAATTTTTTGATAACATCATTCCCCTTTATTATTTTTAGTTTATAATCCAACAATCTTACTTCGCACTTTAAAATCATCAACAATAACAGTATATGTATCCTTGCCTATCACTCGTTCTGAACTTGCTCCAGTTCTCTCAAACAGATACTTCTGCAATGCCTCATCTTGCCCGTACTCCCAGATAAATTTAAGCACAACCTCATACCCTTCAGCGTAGAAGTTCATTGCGTGTTCCAGTGTTGCTTTTTCATTTTCTAAATCACCTCCTCCCATTTTCGCTCGTTTGTGATTATTCAGTTTCTTTCTAAGATTTTCAAATGATGTGCTATCGGTCTTCTCTGTGCTTGTCGCATATTTTATAAAAGCCAACTCTTCTTCCTCAGTTTCAAATTCTATATTCATGTATTTTCCTTTCTGATGAAATTAGTCTTTTATCATCATTTTACAGCCGCCAACTTAGGCGTTGGGCTACGCAAAATTGTATAGTCAGATTTCATTCCCCAAGATTGGGGAGTCAGTCCGCACATATATACCATCCGCACTCTCAATCCCATATATAGTGTCAACAAAAAATTTTCGATACTATATGTTCCAATTTAACTTGTACGTATTGGATTAAAGTGGTATTATAAGAATATTAGCACTCAGTAAGTTTGTTTGCTAACAACAATAATAATTATGGGTAGGTGTACAAGAATGTTGAAGTCGAATCTACCAGTAAGTCAGAACCCACTTTATGCTCCGATATTGCTACCTTCTTTACCTAAAAAACGTAATATTACGAATCAAAGTGACCATGATAGGGCTATCGAAAAAATTGCAATCATTAATCATGATGCTGATAAATACGTTATAGCTGCACACATCAATTGGATGAACAGAGGTAACCCAGAGAAAATCGGATTTGTTGTACCAGACTTAGAAATTCATGATAGTTCCGGTAAAACGTTCATTGAAGTTGAAACAATTTACAGCCTCCTACAAGCTCATTCAATCTCTCAATTTCGTGTCTTAAACAAAATTCCCCACAAGGCAATTATTGTATTAGCCATTCCGAGTTACATTAAACAAGACAAAATAGATTTGCTAGCTATTGGATTCAAAAATTTAGGCTTTACTAATCTCGAATTAAAAACAATATCGGTGTGATTTATGTGGGGCGTATTTAGTACGCTCCTATTCTTTTCTTGATAAAACTTACCTTTTATCGACTTAAATTAATACTTTAAAAGCTTTTCATATACCAGTTAACACTCTTATCTACTAATTCTGGATTGTATAGAAACAACATGTTTTAGTATTTGCTAACCGCTCAACCGATATAAAAAATTTAATTATTATAGTTATTTTTATTCATTTACCGTAGGCAGCAATATATGCACTAAATAATTCGTGGTTATACTTATCGGGTAAATCAAACAGTTTGTATTTTAAGTCTGCTTCTTTATCCAATGGGAATAACTGTTCAAACATAATAGTGCTGTCCTTCAAAAAGCCATTGTCTTCCGCAGTTATAAGCACATGGGTAGGCATTTTTCGCTTGGTGGTACTACCTGTAATTGGAGCAACTTGAATAATTGACGATTTCGAACAACCAATGTTATTAGTCGTAATAAGTACAGGGCGTACTCCACCTTGTTTAGAACCTTTTTGGGGGCCAAGATCTGCCAACCAAACTTCATTTTTTCGGACTATTTTGTCATGAATCGCCCCATCTCTATTTAAAATCAGTGTCATAATCTCACTCTCCTTGGTTTTATATGTAATTTTGTTCTTATGACTATTATACACCATACCTTAAATAAATCAATATATAGTTATTTTTATTTTATAATTGAAAAAAAATGCCCATGAACGCAATCAATATATTTTAATATTGAATGTATCCATAGGCGTGTACTCTTTCTCTAAATTAAGTCTTTTTACAAATCCATCTCTTGAATTCTCTGTTTAACTCCCAAATGCGAACTAATGCTATCCATATCTTTATAAAACTATTTTCCATCAACTTTCAAAGTACCATTAAAGGTACACATATCATGTGTTCGCTACTCCTCCTAATTCTTTAACTTATATACAACTTCTTATTGGCTGTATCAGGAGCTACCTTATGTCCCAAAGAGATAACAAATTGAGCTGAAACGTAATTAATATTATCCTTAAATATTGTATTGGCTAGAATACCGTTTACTTTCAGTTCTTTGGTGACATTGTTCCAACTCAATTCATCCCCCAACTTTTCCTTGAGAGCAGAGGCAGGCACATAGTTAGAACCATTTCTCATGAATCCATCAAAAGCCTTGTTATCTACTGTAAAGATTACTTTGGTTAAAGTATCAACAACAGCAGGAGCAGGTGTTTCAACTTTGGTACAATCCTCATACTCCAGAACAATATCCTTTAGCAGTTGTTCATATGTACGACCACTATCAGCAAGTCCAGATTTAGGGTCAGATTTACGTTCAGGGTCTAGAATGAAATGAGCTGTGATTGATTTTTTAGGATCAAGATTAAACTTATAACATATGCATGCCATTACCCAAACGTATCTCTTATAGGCTTCAGCAGAATTTATTTTTGAACCATAGCAATATTCGACACCAATAGCAGCGTCATTTGCATCACAACCATACAGTTCATTATCTTTAGTTTTATTGTAGAGAACATGCCATGCCTTTTCTGGAGTTCCAGTAAGTGCAGGAATACATTCATAAATAAATTTGTCATCAACGAAGAGGTGAGCAGAGGCTGATTCTGAATTGTTTGAATTCTCATAGTAGGTAACATTATTTAAAGCTGTCGATCCTTTATTTCCTGTATCATGGGCAACAATAAATTTAACCGTTGGCATTTTAGTTCCCGATCTACGTTTTGTTTTAGAAGTTAAATATTTCTTTGTTATCTCATATTTCATTTTGAATGACATTACATCTTCTCCTCCAACACATTGTTATGCTATAATTTACCTGAGACGAGATTACGGTGGATACTCAAGCAGGGTGATACTTTAAACCTAGTCTTTTTGCTGTTCTCTTTTATCTTCTTGAACTGTAGCTCTCTCCTGGAATATAGTGAACACTTTTGAAAATACAGGCGGAATCTTCAAATCAAGTCTTCCATAGTTTTCAATTATTGAAACACCCTCGTTTGCTAACCAAAAGAAAATACTTCCGTTCATAACAATATTCATGCCAAGTGCGAGATCAATTCTATGCCCCATAAACACCATTAAGAGCATAAGTCCCTTTTTAATTAATCCCCAGAATCCAACACTACTTTTGAGACCTTTACCTGTTTTCACACTTGCAGCACAACCTGACAGATAATCAACAACAAACGCCAGTAATAAGATTTCCAACAAGCCACTCCAACCTCCAAATGCATAAGATACTATTGTGCCACCAATTCCTGAAGCCGCATAAAGAAAGGTGTAGTCCCTATTGGCTAATAGTTTTAAATTAAAATCATTCACATTACACTCTCCAAATCAAAATAATAAGAGAGGAAGATAAATCCTCTCTATCTTTAATGGTAATAAAACTTCCCTAAATACAAGTTTAAGGCAAAATAAAAACACCTATTATACGACGTCTACTGTGATTGCGTAAGCTCGTTCAGCTGTATTTTTTTAGCATACGCATCCAAATTATCCATATTTCCGTTTAAATCGTTGATATTAACAAAGTCAGTACGATCCGGCTTCTTAAGTCCTAAATTCCCTGTGGTCTTCATTCTCCCACATCCCTCTCCTTAAAATAAATTAGCCGATGGAACCCGGGATGCTGCCGTTCCACAATTCCACGCCGTCTACCAAAATGCGGTACAACCGGACTCGCTTCCATAGCATAACCCCGCCATTGACAGAAGCATGTGCCCGGATATAATACAGGCCGGATGCACCGGTGACGTTGACGCTCCTTGTTGCCCGAGCCGTTCTGGCTCCGGTATATGTACGGTAATTGTACGTTCCGCCTCCGCCCCACTGGTCTGTGGATACAATGAATATGGCGTCACTTTGTATGTCGCTTGAACCCTCCAAGCCATAATCAAAAGTCACCTGTGACTTTCCGGTTAAATCAACCGGGACCGCTGTAACCGCACCGCTTTCGCCCCCCCCAACATTCGGGTTATTCGCCAGCAATGCCACGTGGTCAGATTGCGCGTAGTAAGATGAATCACTTCCGTACCGGGCACCCGGAACCACGTGAAAAACAGAATTGTAGAACTTCCTCCATGTTCCGCCCACATTCACATAAGCACTGGACACAGGCTTCCATGCTCCCCCCACGTTCACGGAAGGTTTGGCGGTCTTCCATGTGCCGCCCACGTTTATATTAAAAGGCATCTTTTTCCCCCTTCTTCATCATGAGTATTGAAGCCAAATGTCCCCATCGTTCCCGCCAGAAGGTCCGGCCGTTGACTTGATTATGTTACCGCTGTGGTAAATCCTCTGCCAGCTTGACCAAGCGTATTCATACATGTTTCTTGTCCAAATTTCCGGCGCTGAACCGGCTGCATAAAACACCGTAAACGTTTGGTTTACCCCGGCATGTCTCGAAACCTTCATGTGGAACGCCTGTGCTGTTGGCACATTCCCCATTGTTCCCGCACTTGAGTTAGCCGGGCAATAGTATTCACCTTCCACTATGAGATTGTTCAAATTCGTTCCCTCGGGCAATAGCGCCGCCCTGGTCAAAACGTCCCGACCGCCGGAAGCCATTGCAGCGGCGTTTACAGTGTTGAAAGTAACGTTACTTGTTTTTCTCACATCTTGGTCCAAATGATAGCCGTCTACCATGTCGGCATTCAGGTTCGTGACCACTGTCGTGCTTGCCACCGTTAACGGCGCTGTGCCGGTTGTCACTGTGGAGATATACCGGCGAACCGTAATATCTTGGTTTGAATCCTGCACGACAAGCGTACCAGGTGAACTCGCAGCAGAGGCGTGATACCCATCAACCATATCAGCATTTAAATTTGATACTACTGTAGTAGAAGTAACCTGCAGAGGTGCTGTGCCCGTGGCAACTATTGAATTAATTGGACTAGAAACCTTTACTACTGTCCCATCATCATAAAGATTCGAATTTACAACCGTATTACCATTTAATTTAGGGATATAGTTATCATTAGCTTTTTTACCTACCACTGGATATCCATTTACGGTACTTCCTCCAGATAATTCAGCCATTATTTACACTCCTTTTAATATTTATAATTTAAAAGCAATATTCTCTTTGAAGTTTCCCTGTATAATTAATTTATTTTTATTTTGTTTAACTACATTTTTATAGGTATTATTGAGTTCATCTTCTGTAAAAGCCTTTTGGGCTACAATTAGATCCTTATAAAATGTTCCACAAGAATTTCCGTTATCCCAACCTCCAAGTTTTAAATCGTATCCATACTGAGTTAAATAAGCATTCTCAGTCTTTATAGATGCAACGTTTACAGTTCGTACATGTACATTTGCCCCCACCCTTTGTTTAATTGTTAGCTCACTACCATTCTTTACAAGAGAAATCATATGGAAGTTATTAAAGTAAACATTGGGATCAATGGTACTAGGAGTCGAGGAATTTATTGCATTTGCATTTATGTCTTTACCCCAAAATAAATAATTACCCCCAACAGTATTACTATTGCAGCCAATGCTTTCAATATTATATCCAGCCAAACTATCTGTATGAGTTCCCATGGGCTTTTTCCAATAGACAATAGACCAATCATTATTCCATTTCAACCCATAATCTCTGTAAAGATTAAACTCTAATGATGTAGCTGATCTTGTACCATTTACAAAAGGAGATATATAAGGTTTTGCTTCTACTTGAACACTGTCAGCCCATAGTATCCCTACTGCACCAGCATGACCATATATGTATATTGAGACATCTGATGTTAGATCCCAATTGCTTGTGATTGTGTATGTAAAAAAAACTCTTTCCCAAGTATCAATTTTGTTTACAGAATAATATCCAATAGCTGCTTCAAATCCATAGGCACCACTATTAACTTGCTTATGATATAACCCAACTTGAGCGCCTTTACCAAGTACATTTGTTTTTTGATACCAAGAAATCGTTACTACGGTTCCAACTGACCAACCTAATGCATTAGGAGTTCCAATTGATCTATTTATACCTAACCATCTATGTGGATTCCCATAAGATTCATTTTGATCAATAAACTTCATACATGGATCGTTATTAATCCCTTCATAAACCCATTGACCATGATACCCAATTGTAGGAGAAGGTACACCGCCATTATAACCTTGTGACCAACCATAAACGGATATTGCACTTGGATGTAAAGAAGCATCCCAACCTGGAGAATATCCAGGAATTGATCCAGTTGTGGGATTATTCACAACATTAACAGCAGGTGTTCCAACCCATGCTCCATTCCCATCGATTGATTCGAGATTAAATTCTGAAGCACTTATATTTTTATCAATACTTAACGCATCATCTTTTAAAGGAAAATAAATAGAACCATTTGGAAAATATGGTTTTTCATCAAGTTTAAGAGCATAGATTGAACCATCAGCTCTTATATTAAATTTATTATTAACTAAAGAGTCTATTTCCCTATCTGTTAATGCCTTATTGTATACACTTAGATTACTGTACACAGCGCTAAAAGCTGGATTGAATATTATCAAATCAGGTGAAAAATTAACCAGCGAAGCATTTATAGACGTATTAATTGTGCTAACCAACGGTTTACTATTGCTAAAATGATATGTTTTCCATGTTGGACCATTTTTTGTAATAACCACCCAACAATCATATCCTGCTAAAAAATCTACTCCCGCTACATGCCAATGCCACCATGAAGCTTGAGCTGATGTTACAAAACTATCAAATCCTATCCATGGTTGAGATGAAGTTCCTAAAGCCGTATTTGTTTTATAGTCTTCAAAAGAGAATGACAATTGGCTATTTTTGTCTCTCACATTAAATATTCTTTTTCCTATTGATGTTGTTAACAATCTCCCCCAACTAGCTTGAGGTTTTATTTTTATTGCAATAGTGAATTCGCTTCCTAAATCAAGTGGTACTGTCATAGACGCTTCTGCACTTCTTTTACCACTAACATATGAACTTGCAAATATTTTTTGCTCTAATTGAACCCCTTCCATTTCCAACCAAGTTCCAATAGCGTTTCCGAATCCTCGTATAAAAAAGTTTACACGTGTGGCATTTGCAGGTGCGACGGCTGTCAATGTAAGTCTTTCGAACTCATTTGCATTTGTAACATATTTACTTGAAATATCTGTACCAATAGTATTTCCAGAAGCATCTCTCCAACGAATTTGCAAACAACCTGAACTTGCTATACCAACTCTAACATAAGAAGAAAACGTATACGTATTTCCAGCTACGATTCCATCAATAACTTGAACTATATAACTTGAATCTGTAGTTCCTGTAGCAACTACTTCAACACGTTGAATATTTCCGTTTGTATTTATACCTGGTTTCACAGAATTCTTAAATATTCTTGCTGAATCGCCATTTCCTCCAGCAGAAACAGAAAACGCGTCAGCTAAACCATCAGAATTTGAGTCAATTAAATCAGAGTTAGTTACGAGATTTGTTGTTCCTTCTTCAATAGCTACTCCACTCCCATTTAAAAGAAGTGTTGTATTGGACTGACTTCCAATATATGCATTGTCATCAATCCCCAACAATAAGTCCTCAATAGTTGATTCTGTGCCATCACAGACTTCCATTCTTGGTCTAACCCAATATACTCTCTCAGTTGTCGATGTAGAATAGAATAAGTATGTTCTATGGCCTCCAACTGTTGCATTAGGCATCCACTTAAATTCATTCATTCCTGCTAATCTTGTTCCAGAGGTATTATATACACCTGAAGTTAAATCTGCAGAACCAGTGTAATTATGAGGATAAATATATCCAACCATTAAAACATAGTTTTCATTTGCCGCTGTAAATCCTGGCCCGAAATTTGTAAAGTAAGGATTAGCGTTTGCAGTTGTAGAACCGAGATTGCTAACAACGTTCCCTTGACAACCAAAGTAAATTGTCCCATTGCCAACATTTTCTCTTTTAACCCATACACTTAATCTATACTTTTTTGTTGGATCAATTGTTTTATTATATACATTCCATCCACCATCGCCATCACTTGCAGGGTCGTTACTCAAAGATGCCCAAGTAGGCTCTTTAAATCCCCAAGGGTTTTCATACATGATTATTGTGTTAATATCAACAGAAGCGTTACCATTCAACGAAAAGTTCCCTTGAGTACCATTTGTCCCTAATTTCCACTGATTCGTATCAAGTAAATTTCTATTTTGTCTACCAAGATAGCTATTATCAAATAAAAAGCTCTTAACAAGTCCGCTTCTTATACTTGGAGTTCTTTCATTTAATGAACCAACTACCAACAAATCACTTTTTTTCAATCTACCTACTACTGCCACTGTTTCCCCTCCTATTTTAAATCTAATCGGAGGGATCTTATGCCCCTCTCAATTATCCATATACGAAATCTAAGCTGTCTTCTAATGCATTATATTGAATCGAATAGTTTCCAGATTTAAATATTGGTGATGTAATTTGCTTGGAAATCGTTGTATTACCAGTACCATCATCTAAAACATTGTTGAATGTTCTTATTTCTCCTGCCGCGCCATTTAAACCAGTAAGCCATAATGGAGCACTTGCCGTTCTAGCTGAGTTAGAACCTTGAAGATATGCTCCGTTAGCAGAACCAGTAATTCTAAGCGTTGCATTCCCAGATGCTCCACCAATAAAGGAAGTTCCAGTGTCTATTCCTGCAAATTTAGGACTTGCTGTTGTTCTTAAATCTTGATTTAAATGATAACCATCTACCATGTCCGCATTTAAATTTGCTACTAAATCCTTTGAAGTAACTTCAATAGGTGCCTGTCCATCTTCCGCTTTTATTTTCAAGGTATTTGTATCAAATCTTCCATCTGGCTGGAATGTGAATGAGCTCCCCCAATCCCAATCAGAACCATTTGAAGTTGTAGATGGAGCGACTACAAATGCATCTCCGTCTGGGTGGTGAAGAGTCCATGTCTTATAGCCGTTCATTTTTGAAATAAAAGCATATCTGTTGTAGCTTTTAATTCCATTGAACTCTGGAGTCGCAGAATCTCTAACATCTTGATTCAAATGGAATCCATCTACCATATCCGCGTTCATTCCTGATCCTTGTCCCATGTTGCCATAATGCCATACAAGATTTGTTCCAACGAACAACGATCCTGTGCCACGAATAGGAAACCTTGAGTTAATTTCATCAGCTACAGAACTAGTATTAGTTCGGACCGGATATACTGTGTTGTCAGATGCTGTATACCCTGATAAGTATACTGTAGCTGTTGCGGACATACCGCTCTCAGTTTGCAATTTGTATGATGCTGTCCCACCACGAAGCCATACAATTAATCCGCTAGTAGTTAAATTCATTCCAGCTACCATTGTAGAATAAGTTTCGTTAAACTGTATTATTCTAATTGATTTATCATTTCCACCCCATCCAATATCTCCTGACCAGCGGAAGGTGAGAGTTAAACCGCCTTTATGAGTTGCAGTATTCCACGTACTAGGAGCGATATCGCCATAACCACGAGTAATACTGTATTCGCTAAAAGCATAGCTTCCTGCTCCAGATATTAAAACCGGATAATATTTATCAGCATCTCCATTCACAGTAAATGTAACTGTTCTTCCTGATCTTCCTTGACGAAAACTAAGTTTTTCAGCATCAGTGACAAAACGGTTTGAAGAATCTTGTGTCACATCACTAGCTGTAATATTCGCCCATTGATAAACACCAGCTGAAGCAGTAGCTTCAAGGAATTTACCATTACTTGTAGTTCCGTTGGCTGGAACATGCAAGTTACCATCTCCATTAGGATGAGAGTAATTATTTGCTCCAGAGGTGATCGAATCCAACTTTGCTTTATCACTAGCATTCATTAGACCACTTACAGAAGATGTCGCAACTGGAAGGGTGGAATTCACCCATTTCGTTCCATCATGACCAAGATATTGTCCATTTGATGGTGTAGTAATTGTTGTGTCTGATAACCCAGCCAAATCAGGAGTAGACCATGAAGCAACTCCATTAGCATTATATTTTAGATAATTACCCGAAGCCCCACCTGAAGGAATATGATTATTACCTGCTCCTGTTGGGTGAGAATAAACAACATTTTCCACACCGTTAATTGTTATATTTCCGTTTGTGGCAGAGTTAACAACTTTAGTGGCTTGGACTGTGATCCCCTGTAGTTTATTGTAATCGGTGATACTCATTTTACCGTCAGCCGATGCAGAAGCATTAGGAATAGAGTTTGCAGAAATTGCAATCCATTGAGAACCCGTATATCGATATGTATAGTCAGTGTCGTTGACGTTCACTGTCCATCCATCTTGTGGCGAGGGATACGCTATGGCAATGTTAGCATAGGATGCTACGGAAGGCTTCCATTGGATATTGGCTGTGGCTTGATTAATTTTCGAGTCCACTTCTGCTTTAGTATACTTGTCATTCCAAAGCGATTTAAGGCTTGAATTTACTGCTAAATCAGGATTCTGTACTGTCCCAGCAACAACGATATCCGAACCTGTTGAAGTGATACCTACTACCGAACCAGCGCCATCGTTACCTTTTAAGGCAATCATTTGCCAATATCCGGTATCTGTTGGGATTTTATTTAATGCTTGTACTGTACATATGTAACTTGAACCATTGTATGTCACAATGTTGTTCGGATAGTAGGTTGTTGAAGAGTTGTATGTACCTTTTGCAGTTGTTCTAGACACCAAGGCATTCGCATTTGTTGTTGCGTTATTCGCGTTAGTGGTTGCTATATTTGCCAATCCTGTAGCTGTATCAGCATTTGTTTTAGCAGTGTTGGCTGCATTCGCTGCTGAATTGGCACTGCTTGCCGCATTCGTGGCGTTAGTTGAAGCTATATCTGCATTAGTTTTAGCAGTGTTGGCTACACTCGCGGCATTATTAGCATTTGTTGTGGCAGTATCTGCTAATCCAGTAGCCACACTTGCAGCATCAGCTTGTGCTTGAGCGTAATCCCCTTGAGTTTTAGCATAATCTGCTTGAGTGTTAGCATTAGTTGTGGCAGTATCTGCATTAGCCTTTGCTTTATTAGCTGCAGTAGCTGCATTGTTCGCATTTGTTGTTGCCGTATTTGCCAATCCTGTAGCCGTGTCTGCGTTGGTCTTAGCTGTATTCGCTGCGTTTGTAGCAGTGTTAGCATTAGTTGTTGCCATATTTGCCGCAGTCACAATGGATGAAATATCTAAAATAGGAGTCCAGTTCGCTCCAACAGTTAAAGCAACATTAAGTGTTGCATCCTTGATACAGAGATACATTTTCTGACTGGCCGAATCAATAACAAAGTCACCATATTGATAAGTTGTAGAAGTGTTATATGTACCCTTCCAATTGAAAGCTGTTATCTTTTTCCAATATGTTGCGTTGGTTGGCAGAATACCAGCAGTCGTATTTAAAATACACATAAATGTACAACCATTATAGTAAACTATATTTCTAATCAAATACGATAAAGTTGCACTATAGTCTCCTCTATGAACCAATGAATCTCCTACATCTTTAGCATAGCTACCTTGTGTCTGTGCAAATGTCGCTTGTGTATTAGCGTTTGTGGCTGCTGTAGTTGCTGCATCTCTAGCCGTATTAGCGTTAGCCGTTGCTGTATTAGCATTTGTTGTTGCAGTACTTGCTAAAGCAGTCGCTGTATTTGTAGCATCTTTAGCATTATTAGCAGCAGTTGTTGCAATATTGGCATTAGTTGTAGCAGTCACCGCTAATGAAGCTTTATTGTCAGCGTTTATTGCTGCACTATTTGCTGCGCTTGTTGCACTGTTTGCATCAGAGGTTGCAGTATTAGCACTTGCTATTGCAGAAGAAACGCTTACTAGAAGGCTCCAGTTCGTGGTAGTTGTTAGTGGTTTATTAAGAGTATTATCCAATATACACATGTATACATTTTGGTTTATAGAATCTGATACTACATCACCAAAATTATATGTTACCGATGAAGAATAGATCCCCTTCCACAGCATATTAGTAATTTTCTGCCAGTATATAGTATTGGTAGGCACATTACCGGTTGTATTTGCCATACACATAAATGTTGAACCATTATAGTAAACAATGTTTTTAGGAATGTATGCTGTAGAGGCATTATAAGTTCCTTTATGAACTAAGGCATCACCTGAAGCTTTAGCATAATCTCCTTGAGTCTGAGCATACGTAGCTTTACTATTTGCATTCGCTGCGGCTGAGTCTGCGTTGCTTTTAGCAGTGTTGGCCGCTATAGTTGCTATATCCGCATTTGTTTTAGCTGTATTTGCTGCTGTTGCAGCCGTGTTAGCAGCTGAAGTAGCATTATCAGCGTTTGTTTTAGCAGTATTTGCTGCACTCGCAGCATTATTAGCTACTTGAGCCGCTGTATTTGCTCCATCTTTTGCTGAGTTTACACTAGCGGCTGCGCTATCAGCATTGGTTTTTGCAGTGTTTGCCGCCGTAGCTGCATTATTAGCATTCGTAGTGGCTGAATTTGCTGCTGCTGTAGCATTGGTTGCCGCTGTGGTTGCTGTATTCATAGCTGTTATTTTTGTATCCGCAATTGCAAGTTTAGCATCCACTTTAGTTGTTGTATTGCTTACTACCTTATCCAGAGTCTCTAATACTGTTCCATCTTCAGCTACAGTTGTTGCAATCATTTTGTCATGAATAAATACTTTACCTGTTCCTTGATAGTTAGCAGTAAACTGTTTGTTGTTATACTGTGCATCAAAATAAGCCCAATTAGAGTTGAAATCGACAACAACATTATCTACATCTGGAATAGAAGTTTTTTTCTTAAATTTCTTAATGAAAAATGTTTTTGTTCCGTTTGAAATGGACATGGAAGAATACTCATCCGGAATCTCTCTCAAAACAGCTTTTCCATTAATTACAGTAATCTGTTCACTTATACTGACAAATGGATCATCTATTGTCCCTTTTCTTTTTTGAGTAATCCATCCATAATCATTATCCATTACTGACAAGTGTGTTCCTCCGTTCCATAAAAAAGAAGCCCTCAAATTAAGGACTTCTCTTTATAGTTTTTTTAGCCTAACTTTTTAAGTATTTCATCAATCATTCGTTGCTGAGATTGAATTATGTTCTCCAGATCTTCAATTTTCTTTTGTTGTTCTTCAGCAATAGGTGGATTTAATGGATCAGCATTGCTTAATTCAATAAAATCTAATCCCTTTGGCATTCCATCCTCTATGATTACTTTTATTTTTGAGTACATGATTATTTTATCTCTGAGGTTTATACCGTCTTCTTGTCTTACACTCTCGTCAACATAATACTCACCAAAGTCTTCATATTTTAAATCAGGACAAATGTACTTTAGACAGGCGTGATATAACCCAAATAATGAAGGGTCAATATTCACCCCATCACAATCTACATAATGTACAACTTCATTTGTATCTTTTCTATAGGCTATTAATACCATTACCAACACATCCAATTTATTCTTATATTTCTCGTTTCGCTGTTATATTGCTGATTCACATTTATTCTAAGGTAGACTTCACCATCAGCACCTATTTCTAGCCAAGCATCGCTTATATACATATAACTCCACCCAAGCGCGCTGGCAGGTACAAGATAATTAATGTTTCCATCGTTATAACCGTTATCAATGTAATTATTGCTATAACTAATAGACCATTTTGGCTGAGTAATATTTTTGCATGGATCTTTTAAACCTAAAAATAATGTTGCGCCATAATTCTGACTATCATCCGTAGCTGAAAGACTTGAAACAGAAGAAATAGATACATTTGCAATTCTTTTACCTTGACCTACTGGTAGGGCTATTGGAAAAGGCAGTTGACCTTCTGATAAGGAAATTGTACCTGCCCACGCTCCATAACTTCCTGAGGATGTTGCTAAAACCGATTTTTGTATTGTTGCTGAGTACTTACCGCCCGAGGAAACCTTATCAATCACCTTTACAGCTCGCTCATCGCGAAAATCAGGATGCATAATTACATGGCTACCAAAAGGTTTTTTAGCAACACCATTACCTCCACAAAGAATTACACCTAATATTACCGCATTGCTATCAACAGTATTTCTAGGATTAGCTGGATACACATCAATATTCCACTCATCTCGAACTCCACCAGAAGTACCAGCGTTCATATAAGTGATACTCCCAGCACTATTAATATAGATAACGCGATATTGCCAACCATCTTCATCATCAACACTTGATGATACAGGCACATTTAAATAAACATCATTCGGTATATTTACATAAACGCCGTTTTTGAGGATAGCACTCCCAGATGTTATCTTTAGAGCTATAGAACCGCTGGGGCTTTTATTCCACAAGTAACAACCATTTTTCAGTCCTAAATAGGCAGAAGCTGATGTTCTTACCGTGTTATTCGAACTATTTGGCGAGTCATAATTTACCGTACCAAGCCAACTATTCCCTGGCATATAAAGTGCTCCAGACCAAGGCAACCCAGCCACTGTATTTAATTGTAGATAAACATTCGCCTGTCCCCAATCATTCACATCTGGGCCAAGATATTGAACTTCAACAAAATCGCCTCTTGTTTCACTTTGGATACCCAAAGTTAACCCTGATGTGATTCCCCACCCTGAAGTTTCAAGAGGGTTAACTCCACGTCCATCTAATACAAGCCGACCAGCCGAATCATACATCTTGACGTTACCGCCACGAATCTCTAGTCCATTACCATTTAATTTTGAAGTGCTACCGTCACTGTTTGTTACTTTTATACCATCTGTTGAATTCGTTTCGACATTTTGATACTTTTGTCCAAGCTGAACTCCATTATTAATTGCATCGGAATTTCCAGCTTCCACATACGCTGTAGCTTTATCGCCTACTTCCAGTTTAATGTTATCAGCAAACATATAGCTATTAGCCTGACCTGACATAGTTACATCTTTGTTCAGATGCACTCTTATCTTCGTTGTACCAGTAGGAGCAACACCAGACATTTTTAAAACAGCAGTAGTGCTAGAATCATTTGTTTTAGATACTTCTTTTGATAGCAACCAGTTTCCGATTGCATCCATAAAAACCATTTGAATAAATCCAGTACATCGATGTGTACCAAGTTTACCCGAGAGTGTGTATGTCTTCCCTGGTGTAGCACCCAAATAATCCTGATAGTAAACGCCATTTGTATTTGTTGTAGAACTCCCTGAATTAATTTCAAAACTCGCATTTCCTGCAATCGTCCACGTAGCATCATTTAATCTACGTGTGAAAATACAAAGATTACTTGGTTGCCATATCGTCCAGCCATCAGGAATATTAGCTCCGTATTTCCCTGTATATATCTCAGCTCCACCATTTTGAAGCAAATTTACATTTGGGGCAACAGCATAGTCATAGGCATTGTCAGCTAAAGATTTAGCAGCATCTGAAATTCCTTTAAGCAAAGTAGTTTTTGCATCATAATAATTCTTAAAATTTGTTCTGAAAGTTGTACCTACAATGTCACTTGTTACAGAAAGGTTTGCCAATAAAGGAGTGATGTAGCTGCTTAAAGTGTTATAGGCGGTTGTATATGTTGTTTTAGCAGTCGTAATCCCATAGGTAGTTGCCTGACTTTCAATAGTGCTTTTCTCAGAAACAATAACATCCCATTCCAACTTTGTTGACGATTTTTCAATTGGTGTAAGTTTATCATCAGCAGCAATCTCTGCAAGTTTGGCGTTAGCAGTAGTGTCAGTATATGTTTTAGCATTAGCTTCACGAACAGAAGCAATCTTATTAATAAGTACGGACTTTGCACTTTGTACAGCTTCAAACTTACTTTGAATAGATGTTCTATTGGCAGAAGTAATAGTAATCGGATATGTTGATTTATTAATCCAATTGTTCATTTCTATCTGTAAGTTAGAAATTGCTGAGGAATATGTTGATTTCTCAGTTGTGATTGATAAAGTTCCAGCAATAGAAACGATATCCTCAGATTCTTTAACGACTTGATTTAAAGAAATTTCTAAAGCATTAGCTTCTGCTAAGGTTAATTTATTATCATTTGAGAATTCTTTGACTTGAGAAGAAAGTGTATTTAACGAGGTATCGAGCTCCGATATTTGTTGATCAGCGTAAGTCTTCGAGTTAGCCTCTCTAACTGCTGATATCTTATTAATCAGGATCGATTTTAAGTTCTGAACATTTTCAAATTTAGTCTGAACATTGGTTCGATCTGTCGAACTAATAGCAAGTGGGTATGTCTTATTAATCCACTTATTAATTTCTGTAGTCAATGCTGCCAAAGCAGAAGAATAGTTTGTTCTTTCTGTCGTAATGGATAAGCTTGATGCTATGCTGACAATATTTTCAGATTCCTTAATTACTTGACTATACGAAAGCTCTAAGGCATTTGCTTCAGCAAGTGTGATGTTTAAATCACTAGAAAACGAATTAATTTGAGAATTTAAAGTATTTAAAGTACTGTTAACCCCAACAATTTCTGCATCTATATAGGACGTAGTATTAGCTTGTCTAATAGCCGCTATCTTGTTAATCAATTTTGATTTCATATCTTGAACAGAAGCAAATTTACTTTTAATTGCATCTCTTTGGACTGTAGTAATATTTTTAGGATAGATAGCCTGATGAAGCCAATTTGCGGATAGTTCGTTATCCAGGTTAGCTAATGCAGCAGCATATGCTGTCTTCTCTGTTGTAATACCCAGACTAGTAGACACTGTAATTAAGTCTTCAGACTCCTTTTTAACCTGAGTTAGAGCATTGTCCAACGAATTTGCTTCAATTGAGGTAATAACTTTATCCGTAAACAAAGTATCAATATTATTATCCAATTGGGCCAAGCTATCGTTCACTTCTTGGATTTGCAAATCTATAAACGGCAAAGCATCATAAGCGCTATCCCATTCGACAATACGTGAAGAATCCACATTTTGTCCATCAATTGTACCAAGTACATTTCCATAAAAGGGTACTGTAGATGAAGGTTGATACGGATTTTCGTTGGCATATAGTGATTTCACTGTATTTGAGGTCAAAATACCAGTAGGAACAATATCTTGGTCTACCCTCCGATAAGACTGAATGCCAAAAGTATAGTAACGATTTGCAGGGACACCACTAATCAGAACTGCCCTTTTATCCGCTGTAACCTCACGCCGATCCTCTTTAGCAATTGTAGAACCAAAAGTATACTTTTCATTTGTGGTAAGTGTCCGTATGTACACTATAAAACCATCAATATTGTATTCATCTGCTTGGGAATTTGTGAGATTGTATTTCCATTCAAAGCTAATATCAACCGAACCATCTGTATTTTGTACATGATCAATTGCCGTACCATCATTAGCAATAATCGGGTCAGCAGGAACTGTGGAAATACGGTCATTACGAGTATTAAAGTTGTAAGTTAAGTTTTCTAAGGCAATCTTTGCCGCTTTTTGAGATTTTTCAGTTTCAGCAAATTTGAGAAGCTTCTTAAAGTAACGTGTTTCAGCCGTATCTCTTTTTTGGATATCTTTAATTTCAACCTGAATGCCTCCATTATTGAAATCATATTCAATAGATGAAAGATTCGCTTTAGTGTTTACCTTCAGCTTGTCATTATAGATCGTAACTTGATCTCCGATAATCAACTTATCCCAGTTACGTTGCTCCGATAAACATTGTAGAAAGTTAATAATATCTACAGTTAGATTGATTTTTGGACTTCGCTTTAGTTCCAACTGTTCAATACCATACTCATATAGTTCTAACTCATCACTAATGTTACTCTCTGAGATTTCACCTTCTTGAATATAATTCAAAATAAGCTCTTGGTATTGAGCATCAGTGAAATTGGTGCGATAGGATAGGTCTAATTTAAGTGCTTCAATATTGTTATTTACAGAAGTAATTTGACTATTTACAGTATTGATCTCTGTTTTTTTGCTTGCAATTTGAGATTCTTTAGTCGATTTCTGAGTTTGAAGGGCTGTAGTGTTCCCGCCAGATTCTTGTGTAACGGCAATATTATCTAATATGATTTTCAATTCAGTATTAAGTACATTTAATTCATTCGTTTTTACGGTAAGTTGAGTTTGAAAACCATTTAGCTTAGCAAGAAAATTGTTGAAATCATTTTTCCTTAAATCTATCTTTGTCATGAAATCCATAACTGCATGAGCTAAGTCGTCTTCCATATAATTTGAATGTTGAATTATATTTCTATTTGCATCACGCTCAAATGGATAAAGGTAGTGGGAATAATCAATTAAATAGCCTAATCCTGTAGGGTTATACGCATGAATGCCTATGTCATCTGCCCCTGTGACTCTGAGATGAGTGTAGACTTCATCATAATCTTCCTCATATTGTACATTCTCAAGATACTTACCATAAGAGAATTTAAGCCCACGATTTGTTCCAACATTCTCTGGTTTGTAGTAATTCACGGTGCGCTCACTGTTATTATAAATTAGAACAGCACTGTATTTTTCAGCAACTTCATTTAAAAAATCTAACTTGTTACTACTACTAATATCAAAGGAGCGATATAAACTTAACAGTTCTTTATCGATTTCTCCAATTGTCCAACCTGTTTGGTCAAGTGTATCTGTAAGAACTGTTGCAATTGATACCGCATCAGCTGAATAATTTTGTAGTCGTTTATATTTAAGTTGATAAGCAAGAGAATAACACTTTACCTCAAAGCAATTATCATCCATATTTCTGGTGACCTTATCAATGATCATCCATTCTTCAAATTTACCTAAATTGAGTTTCATGGTAAAACGTTCTTTGAGCTTACTTACATTCGGGTTATCTGTAGCATCCAGTTTCTTATCAATCACCAGTGGAAGTGAGAAATTGAGTTCATGAACTCCTGATAAAACAATCTTTAAGGTTTTGCTATACGCTTCTCTAAGGTTTGGAGATATCACATTCTTATTAGGCTTAGCAATCCACATTTTTAAATCATATGGTTTTTTAGACAGGTTAATACTTCGAAACAATATTATTCACCTCACTTATTTTAAATACTTAAATCTTGATTTAAATTGAATTTTGCATGTTCCATATATTTTTATTTTGTTGCTGCCACGAGGAAATTTAATGTATTCCGTAGTAACATTTTCATATCTATATGTATTTGGAATGCTACTTTCTATTTCTTCATTCTCCGTGTCAATCAAAACTGTTTCTCCGTTCAAGATGCCTACAACTTTAAATTCTCGACCTTCATCACTATAATTAACAATGCTAACATCACCGTTACCAACCTTAACAATTTCAATATCAGGAGTATCATCAACATCACCTTCATTAATGTAGATAATATCCGTTCCAGCCGAAGTATTAGTTGAAATATCATATTGCTGGGACATATATACGGGTGAATAAATGTACTGACTAATATTTTCAAATTCTAATGTGACTACACCTTGTTTCAAGGAATTGTGTAACAATGTAGCATTGCCAGTATACATAACAAAATATATTTTATTTGGCTCTTCTGAAAATGACATCTCACTAAAGTAAGGTTGTCTCAGCCATCTTGCAACAGCTCGAATATTCTCATCGTCCCATGGGTTTTCAAATGCAAATGTAACTTTTAACTTTAACGGTTCATCAACAACGTCTTGTAGGTATGGAATTTCATTTCCCTTTACTCTTTTTCGTTCAAGAGACCTTTCAGAGTAGAATTGTTCTTCGATAAGTCCAGATTCCATAGAACAATTTATGATTCCGTATCTTTTAGAATTTACTCCATTAAAAGTGAAGTACACACTCTCTGCGATTGCCATAATATAATCCACCTCTTCTCAAATTAAAAAGAGGTGGGAGTACCACCTCTAAAAATCAAATCCTAATTTATTCAATTCATTTACCATGTACTTTACTGCTTCTTTACCTTCACGTTTGGTTCCACTGAATCCAGGGAAGCTAAATGTTACTCCCCCTTCTATTGTGTTCCCTTTTTGTACAACAGCCTGAGTAGAGCTAGAAGGTGTAAACGAGGAGATTCTAGACACACTTTGTTGAATCCCATTTTTCACAGATTCAATCATATTGATTGGCTTAATAACCATTGATTGAAGTTTTGCCATCTGTTCCTCAGTAAATACAGTCTCACCGAGCTTTAGAATTGCAGGAACTTCCCCTTTTGCAAGAGGTTTCTTACCAACAGTACCACCTGTATGATAAACCCAAGCCGTACCATTCCAATGTTTACCTTTAATCGCTTCTCGCATTTCTTCTAATCTTGGCGTTGTTTTAACCGCATCTTGTTCTGCCTTAATTTTATCAATCTCTTTTTGTGATAAAACATAATAGTTGGGACTATTGGGGTCTACATAGGGGTTTGATGAGCTTCCAGAACTACTAGTACTTCCAGAAACGGTTGGTGTATTATTCAAGTTATCAAGATTAATCTTACTAAGCTCAGAGAGTTTGGCAATAAGAGTATTGAGTGTTGCTAACAGTGTATTTTGAATATTATTACTTATACTCAGGAAATTAGCATTCATCGTAGATGCCGCTTCACTCATTCGAACCTGCATTAAACCAATTTTATCTATGAGATTATTAGATATGCTTGAACCAATTGAGGCTGTATTTGCTTGATAAAATAATTTCAGTGCTTCCAACTGTGCGGTAGCATTAGAGTAATTACCAGCCATAATTTCCTGTTTTAACTGATAGAATGTCCGCTCATCATTAATGAGATTATCATAATAGATTTCCTGTGTTTTCTTCTGTTCATCTAGAAGTTGTTTTTGTGCATCAACAGTTTTCTTGTTGGCATCAATTTTCCCTTGCTCAACACTTTTAGATTTTTCAAGTTCAGTCTTCTGGGCATCCAGTTCACTCTGTAGCGAATCTTTACGTAACTTCAGCTCGCGTTCATGTTGCATTTCAGCAATATCATTGATTTGTTCAGCGAGTTTCTCTTCGAGGTCTTTACGTCTAGCTTTATCAGCCAAATCATCTGAACGTGAGAGTACTGCTATCTGATCCCGAGTTTTCTGAGCCTCTTCCTGTACCTTTGTTAACTTCTTACTATAGGACTCTTCATCTTCAACATCGTCAATCAGCTTAATACGAGCAGCATAAACCTCTTCAAGTTTATTTATTTCCTCATCTAAAGCGTCTATTTTAGAATCTTGTGCTTTTTCAAAAGCTTCCGAAACTTTATCAATTGCATCTTTCTGCTTATCAATATTACCAAGGGCTAATTCTTTTTGCTTCTCATAACCCTCTTTAATAATGGATACAATATCATCGGCCATTTGCCGTTGTTGCTCAATGATCTTTTTGCTCGTATCCCCTATTGATGTAGCTAGATCAATTTGATTCTGTACAGAGGCAATCAGTTGGGTATTGAGATCTTCATACTCATCTTTTGTCAGACCTACCGCCTTCATCTGTCTACGTAGCTCTGCTTCCACTAGTTGTTCCTGTACTTGTTTTTGCTGAAGGAGACTAATATTAGAAGAGAGTTCACTATTATATGAAGATAAAGAACCTGGACTATACAAATTGTTAAGTTTGTTTGTTAAATTATCTTCAAGCTTAGTAAGTTTACTATTAGATGCTGTCAACATAGCATCAATTTTAGTAATTCTCTTCTTAACCTCTTCAATTCGCTTCTGGTTATAGTCTTTATTTGCTTCATAAACAGCTTTATCAGCAGCAATCTGTTCTTCAGCAGAGAGTTTCGTTATTTTCCGTTCTGTCGTCCACTTCTCAGATGCCATGCGTTTACGTGCTTCAAGAACAAATTGAGCAATCTCAACCTCACTCTTACCCGATTGACGCATTTTTTCTGATTCTTCTTCGATGTACTTTTCTGAGTGTTTAAAATGTTCTTCACGTAAAGTATTGCCTGATTCAAAAACGGCCTTCTCAGCAGCTATTTGTTCATCGGCAGATAATTTAGTGATTTTACGATCCATTGCCCATTTTTCAGAAGCCATTCGTTTTCTAGAATCATATACAAATTGAGCAATCTGAAGTTCTGTTTTACCAGATTGACGCATCTTTTGGGATTCAGTTTCAATATAATACTCAGATTGTTTGAAATATTGTTCACGAAGATGAGTAGTATCAGTAACTTGGTTTGCTGTTGTTGTTCTGATTGTTGCATTATTTTCCCCAATTGCAGAAGTGAGCAACTTATATTTATCGAATATCCCTTGCAATTCCTTTTGGGCTGTCCCAGACTTCATGGAATTGTAAAGCTTAGTGTATGCCTGAGATGCTTCCCCATCTGGACCAATCCAACTAGACATTTTATAGTTTTTATGTGAGTTTTGGAGTGCAGCACGATCACTATAGAGTGTTTTATTAGCATTGCTTAGCAAATTAATTGCTTTAGTTTGACCGTCAATTAAGGATGTTTGTTGCTTAATAGCTTCAGCATATTGATTATTGCCTTCTGCCGTTGAAGATGCTGTAGCATAAGCTTCATTTAATTTTGCTTGAGCGGCTGCAAGGGCATTTATGGCGGCAATTCGAGCTTCGGTAGCATCTTTAATTTCTGCGAGGTCTTTAGCAGCTTTGTCACTATTTTTATTCGAGTCTTTACTATCACTAGATGTTCCAACGGTTTTTAAAGTGTCACTTGCAGCAAGAGCTTTAAGAGCCTCAAGCTCTTTCTTAGCTGTATCAATTGCCTGTAAAGATTTCTGCATGTTGATGATGTTAGAGTTATCTTGTTGCAACTTTTTAAGATAATCCTTTGCCCCGTCATCCTCGCCAGGCATTTGCATGTGCATCATTGTATATGTATCTTTTTGCACTTCTTCACGTTTTTGCGCTAATGCCTGCATAGCTTGTGCAACACTTTTGATACCATCAATCTGGATACCATATAGTCTAAGCTCATTAGTTGTAGCAGTCTCAAGTGCTTTAAGTTCAGCTTCTTTTGCCTTAATTACATCATTGATTCCTTGAATTTTTCCATCACGTAAAGCTACTACTTTATCTAAATTAACATCTAGGACACCGTTCTCATAGGTAACTGCATCTGCAAAGCCTTTTTCTTTCTCGATGAGGTTAAGAATCTCTTCGGCGGTTAATCGTTTGCCTTCTCTTAACGTCTCTATTGCAGCATTTAAAGGAGTCACAGCATCTGTAGTATCCTTTAGAGTATCAGATAAATTAGCAGTTACCTTTTCAGCTTCACTCGTATGGTTAGCGACTACGGTTAATGCATCTGCTTGCTTACTTAAAACGCTGTTTGCATCAATAGCAGAAGCAATCATTAGATCAACTTCATTGCTTGTTTTACCCAGACTAAATCCTAAAACTCTGATATCATTACTTAATTGTTTAACAAGTGGCTGGTAAGAGGTCTCTTGTAGTTTTGCTAGTTTTAACGCAAAGTCTCCAATAGCATTTGACTTGCTGTTAATCTCTTCCGGTGATAAACCTTCTAAATTTAGTCCAGCAATTACATTACTTATTTGTTTACTAACATTATCATCAATTTTGACCTTGTTGATAGATAAGAGGCTAGTTACAACATTGCTAAGACTTTCCTTTACACCTTGTGTCGCAGTGGCAGCTTTTTGTTGTAGGCTAATCAAACTCATTTCCATCTGATTTAATTCAGATTTATCGAATTTAATAAAAGTTGAACCAACAAATTGACCACCCAAAGCCATTTTTGTTCTAAGATCTGCTATTTCATCTTTAAACTCTTTTATCTCTTTAATTTTGTTTTTAAACGTATCTTCAGCATCAATTACAATTTGATTATTATCAAGATCTGCTAATTGCTGTGCATATTTAAGTTCCTCTTGGATGGCTGCTGCATTTTTAAGATGCTTCTCGCCCTTCTCATCAATACTCGCAACTAGATTTGGCATTAACTCTGCAATTTGATCAACTAACTCTTTATATTTGGTCTCTTGTTCAATATCTGCAAATAGTTTGCCACCATTAGTAGCTTCATTTAACTTATTATACTGCTCAATGAGATCCTCAATATGCGTTCTTTGATTATTCCATGAGTCAGCAATCTTCTTTTGTTGCTCAGCTAGAGCTTTTTGTTCTTCTTTTGCTTTTTGATGGGCTGTGACGAGTTTGCTAATTACTGAAGTAACAAGTACCATTGCTGCGACTAAGCCCGCTCCCATAGCCAATTGAAGACCTATTGCTGCCACTCTTGCACTGACTAGGCCCCCAGTCATAACTGCAATTTTACTTCCCACTTTTGTTGCTTCAAGTCCAATCAGATTCAGTGCACTTGCTGGCAACGAACGATTAAATAGTAAAAACGCTATCGTAGCTGTCCCAACAATAGTCTGCAATCCGCCAAATTTATCAGTTACCTTAGTGATCGCTGTAAGTAGACTCGTCATCATATCAACTACACTACGGATACCTTCAGACTTAAACATGCTGCTCCATAATCCTTCAAGCGCAGTCTTCATTGTATCGATATGCGCCTCTGTACCTTGTTGGTATAATCCAAATTTCTCGGTGCTTACTCCAGCACTATCTAATGCACCCTTATACAGATCAACAGATTGTCCATAATCACTCATCAAACCGAGGAATTTAGCAGATTGCCAGCTACCCGCAACGGTAGTACTAATATACGCTTGCTGTCTATTAGTCAGACTGTCCCACTTACCACCGATTTCGTCCATAACCACACCAAAATCTCTAAAGTTGCCCTGTGCATCCACAAGCTCTACTCCAATTGTGGCTAAAGCCTTTGCAACATCATTAACTTGTGTGCCATCTTCTTCATCAAAGCCATTTTCTTTCATAGACTGCATACGCGCTAGGATAGACTTTATTGAGTTACCAATTGTGTATGCACCTTCACGGCTATTTGCTGACATTGTTGCAATCCAAGATGCTACCTTCTCAAATTCCACTCCGATAGCGCCAGCAGTACCACCAACACGCTGCATAGCTTGGCCTACCTCGTCTGCACCACTCGCAGTAGCATCACCAAGGTAACTAAATACATCACTTGCTCGTTCAGCACTGACATTCATACTATTGATTGATGCTGTCATTATTTTCGCTGCTTCTGCAAATTCTAAGCTTGAGATTTTAGCATATTTAATAGTTGTTTCCATGCGACTAAAGGTATCTTTGGGTGACAATCCCTGTCTTGCAAATTCAACTGCACCTCTCATAAGCTCACTAGATGTTATCCCCATTTCCATACCAAGCTCATGGAACTTCTCAGCATACTTTCCAACTTCATCTTGGCCCTCCATATATACAATGGATAGCTCAGTAAGAGACTTATTCAATTCATTTACATAGCTGATGCCTTCACGTAAAAATTGAGTTGCACCACTAAATATACTACCAATCCCAGCATACATAACAATATTCTGGAACGCACTCTTTAACGAATCCCCAAAACTCCTAGCATGGCCTGTACCTTCATTTAATTGGCTTACTGTTCGTTTCAATTCATTATTCAAATTATTTAACGGTGACTTAAAATCACCTATATTACTAATCGATCTGAGCTTAGTCTCCAACTCATTTAAACTGGCTACAGCATTAGCATTACCACTATACTTTGTCTTAGCATCTGAAATCTTTTGCTGAGTATTAGCTATAGATTGAGCATAATCCTGGTCTCTCTTCTTATTCTGCTGGAGTGCCTGATAATGTGCTTTGTCTAATGCCTCAGATTTTGCTGCTTGATTTTTCTCAAACTCATACCTTTGTTTAAGAGTAGCTTCAAATGCTTTATTCCTTTGCTCTTCTTCCTTGAGCGCTTTATCAGCAATTGCCTTGCGTGTATTGTATTCTTCTTTGGCGACTTGTTCTCTTTGCTTATTTATTGCTTTTTCTTGTGCTAATGCAGATTGCTGTAACTTAAGATACTCTTCTAACTTGGCGTAATTTTTAACGTAACCTTCAGCATCCGTATTTACTGTTAATGTACTTCCTGTTGTGTCATTTTTATATGTATTTTTTACATTACTTATTTGACCAGCCTTATTATAAGAAACTCTTTCGTTTACCTTAGTATAATTTGCAAGGCTGATGTTCAAGTCTTCTAAACTTTTCCGTTCTGCCTCTATTGCTTTCTTTTGGGCATCGTGTTTAATTCTTGATTTCTCAATGATTTCGCCATTAGCCAAAACTTGTTTTGTATTCTTTGTTAGTGTTCCATCTAATGCTCTATGTTCTTCAATTGTTTCTTTGACCACTTTTCGTTGAGCGTCTAAATTACTACTGAGCTTTTTTGAAGCTTCAACAAAACTGTTCATACCCTTAACAAAACTCTGATCAATATCAATATTCAACTTTAACTTTTGTAAACTTGGAGATTTAGCTAACTCCTTTATTGCCTTGTTTATCTCACCAATACTCTTTCCTTGATTTAGCCCTGCTGTTATTAATAGTCCTAATTCATTTGCCATTATCTTCACTCCTTTTTAGACGCAAAAAAAGAAGCGAATCCAATTGGCCGCTTCTTGTTCAAAAATTTTTACTTTCTATTTCTTTATTTTATAAAAAAAGCCACTGAAGGATGAGTGACTTAGAATGTAAGAAGACCACGCCATTAAGTGTGTTCTTCTTATAATAATTACCTACGTTGGAAATTGGCTAGAGAACGTTTACTGGCTTTAATGAAAATTAAATTAGACTAAACACTGGATCTTTGAGTAATAAATTCTCCATGTATTCTAACCATTGTTCCTTTGTGTTACCCCCAAGTCCATAAATTCCATGAAAATCAGTATGACACATTTCGCACAGTGTTATTCCATTGCTTAAGTCAAATCTTTCATTTTTACACCAATCCCATCCATTGAGATGATGAGCATTTAAATTTCCTCCGGTTGTGTCGCCACAACATTGACATGTGTATTTATCTCTTATATAAACATCTTTTCTCCATTGTTTATATTCAGTAAACAACCTTCCCTTTTCACGTTCTTCTTGAGTTTTTGCAGGATTCCAAAATGGATGCTTGACACCCGAGTTATTTGGATACCTACGACCTTTGTTGACTATCGATTTCTTATTATTTGAGCATTGTTTACATCGTCTCCCATATAAAAAATCACTCAACCGAATGCATCCATTTTTATTGCCACATAAACAAATAAAATTCAAAACTTGTTTATTGTTAATGTATTTATCATCTAGTAGTTTGCACCCATTGACTTTAAATATTTCACGAACGTCCTCAATTGTTTTTTTCATTCGCTTCACATTTTTTTCTGTTCCACAATTTTTACATCTATGCCCTCTACGAAACGAATCAAAACTAATTTGAGATGAGTTGCCGCACGAACAAATATAATCTAATTTCTGCTTAACGGAATAATAATTTGTAGTAAGTAATTTGCATTCATGTTTTTCAAAATAATTTTTCACCACATCATGATCTAATGTTCTAGAGTTTTTCTTTTTTATAGAGCAAGAGTTGCAATGAGGCCTATTTCTAAATGAATCCATCTTTGTCGTGGCCAATTCTCCACATTTACATATATATTTAAGATCTTGTCTATTGTTGGTATACTGCTCGGTTAGTAGTTCGCACCCATTTTCATTAAAGTATTCACTAACAGACTCTATACTTAGTTTTTGGAGATTTAAGGATAGTCCGGCCTCTCTTAGTGCATTATTCCATGTTCCAAAATTATTAATTATCACCTTGCTACTTGGAATTTTAATTATCTCATTGTATTTTTTTATTGTGGGAGTTTTCCCAATAATATTAGCACATTCAATAATTTTAGTAATAATTAGTTCATTCCTACACATTATCCATCACCATTTAAATTTAATATTGTTATTTTTATTTTAAATAGATATCTTTTCCTTATTCACATAAATCTTTGCTAAGTAATCTATACCTTTTGGTGTTACAAATGTTGTTGGTATAACCCTTGTATTGAACTTATTGCTTTTAATAACATCCTTAACCTCAAAGAAGCCATTATCCAAGAATCTTTGTGCAGGTAAATTGCTACCTTTAAGCAATACTTTTCTTTTACGTAAATCTGCCATTACCTTATTACGCCCAATACCTTTGCCAAATGATTTAACCGCTGAGTTAAACGGTACTGAGTTCATTGCTTTGAAGAGTTGAGAGTAAAGTGCTTCACTTTGATGAAGTGCTAAAATCAAATCATTTATGTAGTTCGGATTTTTGCTAATCTCTTGCATAATTTCAGGTGCAATGTAAGCCCCATGCCTTTGAATTGAAGGCACAACATCTTCAAACAACCAATCTTGAAATGGCTCTGCTTTGGGCTTTTTTGAATTAGCCAAACCTTGATATAAACCAAATGAAGAGATAAAGGTCTCACCTGTGTTGTGTAATTTTCTATTCTCTCTTTTTGGGAGAATAGAAATATCATCATTTTTTACTTTGTAGATGTATCTATCCTTAATCACTTCGACAAATCTGACTGTTAGTGAATACTCCAAAATCTCACTTACATCTCTAGCTCGTACAAGAAAATCACCCTTAAATTCAAACTTAACATCTTCCTTGCTAAGTATCATTACCTCATGCCCTTCAAACAACAGCAACCCGCCATTTAACAATATACCAATCTCCTTATATTTGGTGTCAAATAGAAAAAAAAACCTATCTGCATCTCAAATATATCACATAAAATAATGAATGTATATAATTATTTTTAGTTTTAAAATCAAACAAAAAAATCACTCTATAAAAAAGTGACTTTAATGGATTTAAAATAAACGATTATAGGGAATCTCTAAGGCTTCTGCTAATAACTTTATAGTTTCAACATCTGGTACTTGAGAACTGAACTCCAAACTTTCAATTATTTCCTCCTGTACACCAGCTGCTTGTGCTAGATAAGAGTGATCCCATCCCAATTCTTTTCTTCTGGAAACAAGAGATTCTATCATTTTCCCTAAAGTCATAGGATCAATTATCATTTTCCGCATAGATTCATCGATCTCAATTTCACCCAGCTTGAAAATCATATTGGCAAATTGTTCATTCTGTGCCAACCAAACAAATCCTCTTTTGTGGTAAAAATCAATTGAAGTTGTAAGAGCTTCTACAGAAACAAAGTTGCATCCACTGAGTTCACCAATTTCTGAAGCAATATCGTTGACATCTCGTAACAAATGCTTCCCATACCCCAAGCCTCTATATCTTTTATCTACTCCAAGATAATGCAATTTGATTCCTGGGTAGGAATGATGATCTTCGATAGGTAATTTCCATCCATATATTTTTTCAAACTCTTCTAACTGACGAGGAGAAATTCTGATTTGATCATTATGCAAAGTAAAAAACCCGACCAGATTTTGATCCTCATCAAAATAAAGTCGAGTTATAGCACTTTGACAACGATGGAGATTGAGTGCTTTCTCTTTTAGAAAATCACCTACTGAGATTTCATCTGGAGTATCATTAAACTGAAAAGCCTTTATGTCATCAGAATATTTATCAGAGAGAAAGTCGAAGTTTAACAATTCTATCCGTGCCTACTTTCTTCGAGGAGTTCTAATGTGAGCTTTCTGTTCTTTACGAACTCGTTCTAAAATATCAGTATATGTTTTCTCTGTACTCGTAGCATATTGAACAAACTTTTTGAGGTCATCTAGAGACTGAAATTCGATTTCAGTAGGACGAATTGGTTTTATTTGAGTTGCTTGCACCTTTATCTCCTCCTTATTATCTCTAATATTCATAGAAACACCTCCTAGAATACTCTAGCAAATGATCTATGCAGATAAACGAGAATCATGTACCCAAATATCAAATAGTTTTCTCCATTTTTTTTTACATCCGACAGGAATAGATAATAGATTGTCGGCATATAATATATTGAAGAGAAGTCTATCGAAATTAATCTTAATTTATTATAGCACAAATGTGAATTCCATTGTGTAATATTTAACCAGAATTCAGAAAAAACACGTGGATTTTTCAATTATAATGCTTGCTCTTAAGAGTGAAATAGCTAGGAAATAATGACGGATTTTTTGTTCACTATCTTCTTTTTTAATTATAATATCAATTGCGAGATTTCAATATCCATAAGAACAATAAAATCCTTATCCATACAGTAGATCAAAAGCTCTTTTTACAACTTCAATAATTCTAATTTAACTTAAAACTTATATAACTCTCAAAATTGCTGACACCATATAGATGTCAACTGTTTTGCTAATTATCCTTGTAACTCAACCCACTCTACGAATTTTCAATCCCCATCTGTTCTGACTCTCAAAACGATCTATTGCCTTTTCAATAAAGTGAAAACCTTCATACCTTGATAAACGATAAATATTAACTGATTGATTCCCCCAAGCCCATCCATCATTAATAAGCTCTGCTGCATATCCTGGCTCACCACCAAAAATAGATGGATGAGTAGATTGAGTTCTATCAAAGTAAATACTAATCTGCATTTCGTTACCTACCATAGAAATAGGGCTTACCCTAAGTGAATCACGCATACCATAAGTTCGTTCATATATAACTGGCTCATAAGAATCATAATAAGCCTGAACTTCTTCCTTCAGTATCTTTTCAAGTAGTAACGCAGCTTCTCTCAATGTTTTTTTGATATTGGATTGACTAAAAACTAATTTTTGTCCAGAGGGGGAATTTATATGATTAGACAACTCATTTAAACTGTTAACCCATTTCACTTTTACTCTCTGTAGCTCCTTGCTCAGTCTTATTCAATTCTTCAGCAATAGCCCATTCTCCCATTACAGTTCCAATATTCTTCCCGAATGCATTAATCTTATCGGTAACTTTCTTGATTTGTTCTTCAGGCAATTTAGAATACACTTCTTCAGTAATTCCAAGATTGTAAAGATTTTTACTGATGACGATTAGACTTGAAATATCAGTACTTTCTTTTGGTATTGGGAGATTGGTAAAAGCTCTTAGGATCAATGTAGGTAACAAACTCAATGTATCTTTAATTTGGATCTCATCTGTATCGTTCATTTCTTTTAGCTCTTGGATGGCAGACGCATATACCATCACTAGATCATCAATATCTGATAACTTAAAGGTAACATCAATATCCACCTCATATTGCCCATCTAGGATGTAAATCTTCTTTCTCTCATTAAACTTTTCGCCCAACTTATTCAATTCTGTAAGTGTAAGTTTCTTTGCCATATAATATTATCTCCTTTTATTTGTGTCATTAAGACACTTAGTACAGTTTTCTTCTTTAACAAAACTCTATATGATGTCTTAACTTAGATAAAAAAAGGGGAGACAGCACAAGTACTGAATCCCCTAGATTGTTTTACTACTAAATAGGGAACTTTTGAACAGTCCCTACGATATTCGATGTTGCAGGTTTTGCAATTCGGAAGCTAGAAGCATTGGAAGAAGCATTTCGTTCCGAAGCTGTGCTTACTGTGAATGTTCCATTAGGAATAGCAACTGGGAACATATATTGAATCCGATAAACTGGTTTTTCATTTTCATCGATCTCAATAGTGTCCAGAATCAATGTACAGCCACTAGCGAAGGAAGTAGTATCAATATCAATACGCTGAGTTGTCGCAGGAGTATCAAATTTATATGTACGAACTTCCAACGAATCTCCTGCAACTACACCAGTTGGGAAGGTGACAGTACCTGAACTAACAGTAAACCCTGTTACTTCCGAACCATCCTTTTTATAAATTTTCATTCCATGACCAGTAGCTTTTGGTGCTGGTGTTACAGCAATTGTGATTGTAGAAGAACCGGATGCAGTATACCAAGTTGGCATTGCATAGCCTACACCAGTTCCTGTTACAATTGCTTTACCAAGTTTCCGAGCCATCCAATCGTAACGGAATACAACATCATCCGTTTCTACTTTAATATCTCTAGCAGAGTGAAGTACGCCTTGAAGTGTATTACCTTTACCTGCACGGATATCATTCTCCTGAACCTCAACGTTAATGCTAGAACTTGTCAACGTTGTTGATCCAGCGACTTCGCCTGTTGCGTTGTCAATAATTACTGCATCAAATACATCTGCTACAAACATTTATATAATTCCTCCTCAAATATAAAAGAACAATGAGCTAATTTCCCATTGCTTGGTTTAAGCCTTTTAGTTTATCCTGGCTGACAAATAGATCATCATTCGGGTCTCTAAATAAATCTACATGTTCAGCGTAGTGTTTAAGCGGACTCTTTGTATCCCCAGCACATTTAAATGAAATGGTTGCATCGTATTCAATCAACTTACCTATACGGTTAAAGTCACTTTGAAGTTGATAGATAGTATATTTTCCTAATTCAGAATAATGCTTACCTGCATAGACTGAGACAGTAGATAACATATCCTCAAAAGTCATTTGGATTCCTTTACGATTTTTTGCTTCCAAAGCCTTGTTTGCCCATTCCTGAACTAGCTTATCTTTATAAACTTTTTGCTCGTTCATAAGATTTTGATGCATGATCAAACTTCTGACTTGATCATAATTATTCTTATCGATTAGGTTCATTTCATCAATTATGAATCCATAATCATCAATGCTATTTGCAAAAAAGGTGACCTTTTCACTAATAGTTAGTTTGAATAATTCAGTCAAATTAGTAACTAATTCTTCTTGATTAAGTCCCCACACTATTAAGTCTAAAAGAAATTGTGCTTTAAATTCATCACCAAAATGTGCCATAGAGTAATAAAGGACTGAAGATTTCTCCAAAAAATCATCATAATCATTAAGTGTTATAGGCTTAACTAGTCCCACACCATCTATTTTTTGCCCTCTGCCAAAAATTAAGCTTGTAGACATATCAGTTTACACTCGTAATAGAGTACGATACCTGATAGCCACTGTAATTCTCATTCACATATAAGAATCGAGCTTTATCAAATTGAAGCTTCTTTATCCCCATAACACGTTCATTATTAAATATCTGGTCAATTTCGGATAGGATGGAATACGGACGAAGCATTCCGGTTCCAGTCATTCGCCAAAGATCATTATGAACAACAATATTGAAGATGATTGTTCCTTCTTTAGTCCCTCTATTGCTGCTTCCAATTCGGAAATCATCAAAAAAGATACATAGTGAACTACTCTTCTTTGTCTCAACTTTGGGTACTTTCGGATAAGGAAAAATCTTGTTATATAGAAGGGTGTCTGACTCTTCAATATCTGCTTCTTGGAAGGGGTCATCAACAGGATATTCTAAAAGTTTACACAAGTTCTGATTATCAATAAGCAATAGCATTGTATCGTAAATGTAAGCATTTATTTGTTCGAATTTAGCCAAAACACACCTCCTAAAAGAGAGCTTTAATTTGAATTTTCTTTTGGCTTGTCAAAGTTTGGTCTGAATTAATTGCATGTAGAAGGATATAACCCAAGTTTACTCCTTTAACGATGCACACATTATCTCCCTGAGATTCAATAGTCGCCAATGATGTCGAATTTCCATCAATATCTGTGATTGCAAATGTAGCAATCCCCTCGACTTGACTTCCACCCTTTGAAAAGATGCATGTGTACGTTTTACTTCTAGCCTTTGTTATACTAGCATCACCATTAATCTCAATAATTAAAGAAGATGGATCTTCTGGCTTTACTGGTGGGACTATAGGTGCAACGTAATCTGCAATTTCTAATTCAAGATTATCCTTGGCTGTATCAATTAGGTCTTCTTCCAAAGTTACAATACTAATATTCTTAACTGAGATATTGTCGATAGCTGTTATCTTCCAGGCGCGAGAATCAAATAGGAACCGTTGATCTCGTTTAAATAAACGAGTACGATCATCACAACTAACTAGCAATGTTCTTCTCTCGTTGCCCACTGCAATAATTCGTCCATCACTTACACCAAAGTTAGTGGAAGGGTCACTTTTAAATGTAAAGTAACGCTCGTTGAGTATACCGTGTTCATCATTCCATTTGAGTGAACCATTACACCTACGAAGAACGCCCCTATAATATAATCCGCTCATATTATCCGTCACAATGTTAATCCACTTTTCGGATTGCCAGTCAATAATGTCACCATTCTTTAATACATGGTCAACGATGGATATAGCCTTCTGGTCCTTAGTGTCACTATCATCAACAATTTGTGCAGATTTCTGTACCATTCCGTTAATAGTCACTGTAGAATTTAGACTTACATGATGGAGACCATTATATTCTTTAAGCGTGCTAATTCTCTTTTTGTATCGATCAAAATCACTCATCTAATCACCCTTGCTTAGACCACTATAGTCAGGCATGTAATAGTTAGAGCCAGTCCGTCTATACGAATATTTGGTCTTTAAGGTAGCCACTTTTTTCTGAATTCTTTCCTGGTTTTGATAAAGAGCATCCAAATGATTGGCTTGTGACGTATATTGAAAATCTTTATTGGAGAAACGATGCTTAATCAGTTCAATATTATTAATCTGTCGCTCAATCCATCGTTCAACCATGATGAAGGATAGTATCTCTGTTTCATCTATTCCAAGATCAGTATTAAAGCATTGCTCATCATCACTCTTATCTCTAATATCAACCTTCGGATAATCGAATTCGACAATAGCAGAATTAAGAAGAGAAGTTAAGTCTCCTCCTAATTCCTCATCGGTATAAGATTCATATGTATAGTCAGTAATTTTACCCAAAAACGAATTGAATACTTTGGAATATGGAGTACTCATAACCTCTTCTCCCTTCCTCTTATTTGGCATCCTCTTTCAATTCCTTGATTGCCGAAAGTACATCTACGCCACTGTATTTTTCAATAACATCCATCTTGTCTAGATCGCTAATTTTCTGTTTGATGGCCTCAGCAGCAACTTTCTCAAGGATTGCGCTGTTGGAATCAGATAGGACTGCCTCAATCTCCACGCTTGATTTAGTAAGAAGTTCAGTGATACCCTTTGCATCCAGTACTTGTCCAGGACTTACGGGTAGGCCAAGTTCTTCACGAATGGCGGACTCCTTAATGAGCAATTCCTCATTCAAAAGGGTATACCCGCCTGTGATATTCACCAATTCCTTCAAAACCTCTAGATCAACTGACTTCTTTGCGCCAACCTTATCCCAGAGATATTTCTTATCATCAAGAACGAACGAAACTCGTCCCATACTGTTATTCCAAACATCAACTTTAATTTCACCTGTATTTTTTCTAGCCAATGTAATTCTCTCCTTATTTATAAAAATATCCTAAGAATATACCTTAGGGCATATCGATTAAGACAAGCTTGTTAGACGGTACATCGCAAAGTAATTCGTAGACAACACCGTTGTACCTACCTTTTTATACGCGCTGAATTCTTTCGATCCATCCGCATTCTTCACTTCATCAACAATGGTCTGACCTTCAAGGACTACTTTCACAATCTTATCTTCTGGTGCAGAGCCAACTGGAACTACAACAGCATATTGTGGATCAAAGATTTTAGTCGAATTCGCACTATCCGCAAAGGACTGAGGAAGAACAATGACGTCCGCACCCAGGAATCGACCAATGTAACCCTGATTACGCATGTCAAGCCGATCAGCATCACCAATAAATCGAGTATCAGGAATAATATTAGCTGCAAATTCAGGAGTACAAATGATGGCAGCTTTATCACCATAGGCAGTAACCGTAGTAATCAGCTTAGACATTTCAGCGCTGTCAAACGTTGCAGATGCAGCCTTATTACTAGCTGGAAGCTTAGAATAACTTGCAATCAGAGCCGCTTGAATTTCTTTGTAAATTTCAGCTTCAATGCCATCAATGATAAGGTTAATCAGATCTGTCCAATCCATTTGACCATCCAGGAACTGCTCGAATTCTACATATCCTGCACCACCAAGCGCATGAGTTGGAACTTCAACAAAGTCTTGATCCAAGCGAACACGTTGTAGCACTCCACCAAGACCAATACGGGTAATGAACCGTTTGACATTGTTACGGCCCTTCTTCAGACGGAAACGTGGACGTTCCCCCTGCGTATAAGACTTAACCTGTGCAAAGTATCCAATCGCTGCTTCAACCTTCTTCGGAGCCACTTCATCAATCACTTCTTGTACCAACTCAAAAATATCCAGTTGATTACGACGATAGGTATTATAGTCAGGGGCTAGTTCACGGAATTTATCGCGCAAAGCACCTTCCATATCAGACAACGAAAAATTAGTTACAGGTACTTCCTTTTTATATACAGCAACCGCCATTTGTTTAAGTGAAAAATCCATTATTTACATTCCTCCATGATTATCTTTAATATATTGATTAGGCTTTTACAACGACCCATTTGATACCATTCTCACCGTTAGGTAGGACTACACCTTCTACAGCCTTCAGTTCAACCGCTGCAGTAGGGGTAGTGGCAGCTTTAACATCAATGAATCCATTGGTGGCAGCCACGCCAAAGACAGCAGTAGGACTAATTGCTGCTACAAGAGCTGCATAATTAGCATAGACAGAATCATCGTACTGGTAGGTATTGGTTTCAAACACATCACCAACATTGAGTTTATCTACACGAGGCAAAAATTCTCCTGGTTTAACCGCAAAATGTTTGCGACCTTTGTTCTCATAGTCTTTTTCAACAGAAGCATGTAGACCTACCAAGGCTGTAACCGCCGTTGGTTTCTTAATCTTTTTGCCTACATGATCAACAACAAGCAGCATACCATTCTCAGCAGGAGTCGCTGCAAATTCTGTTTCATCCAATTCGTACTGCGTATAAATTTGACCTGTCTTTACAGCTGCTACTTTATTCAGTTCTACAACTCCGTAAACGGAGGTTCCTTTTACAATCGCCATTAATTAATAGCCTCCAATATTCTTATTTTTGTTTTGATTTATATTGCTCTACGTAATTGGCCCATTCAGGCAGGTTAGTAGTAGCAGGTGTATCCACTGAATTCAACGAGTAAATCAGATTGGGTTGCTGACTATTCGTTGAAAAGTGAAGTCCCTTCTTACCTACCAAAGCAAACAACTGCAACTCAAGTTCATCTTTGGTGTATTGATCAAGCTTACCTTTAAATGTATCCAATTCTTCTTTGGTAAGTTGAGTAAAACTGTCGATTACTTTAGACTTATCTTCGTTTTCTCTGACAGCCTTGTAATTACGCAACTCTTCAAGTTCGTCATTGTGGTCTTCGGTTGGTGTTTTTGCTTGTTCAACATTAAAATCATTTCTTTCAATAGAAACAAATGTTGTTGTACCCTCAGCTTCCTCCACATTTTCCATGTCTTGAGGAACGAATTTGACACGCTTCTTGGTTGCAAAATCAATCGTCACAAAGTCACCAGATAGAGAATAGTTAAGTCCAACTGGAGTATAGCCATTTTGCACGTCCTCTGCATACACTCTGGTATCATCGTGATCAATGTACCAATAAGCTTTGCAGCTATCCCCCCAACGATCTGTATACTTTTCTGTGCCCAGTGCTTTTCGAATTTCTTGCTGCATCTGTGTAGCAGTGAGACTAAAAGTTTGGGGAATGGGCGTTTCTTCATTCTGATCCTTAGATTCATTAAGTTCAGTCAACTTTTTATTCAATTCGTCCAGTGAATAAGACTCAATATTTGCTTTAATTTCAGCGATTCTATCTTCTGTGAGATTAGAGAATTGTTTCATTAGTTCTAGTTTTTCGTCCATTTTTTCGCCTCCTTTTTGTTTGGTATATTCACTATAGTAGGTATTAAATTGTTGCAGCATATCACTATAGTTGGCTGTATTCTTAATCTCGCTATACTTCTCCAAGATCGAACCTTTCATCGCTGGTGTAACATCATCTCCTAGCAAGCAAAGGCCATCAAACTGGAATTGGGTAAAATTAAACACTCCCTCTTTTGTAAAGGAGCCATTTATGGATGCTGGAAATAATTCCATAGAGTGATTCTTAATTAGATCTCTCTCAATAATCTCAGTTGATTCAGGGAATTTTCTCCAGAATAAAACTTCAGAAGTTAGAAACTCACGTTCAATACCATCATCACATAGCTTCATCTCAAACTTAGCATTATTTGATTCAGGTACAATACCATAAGCTCTTCCGACATACTCGATTTGTACTCCATCTTTATCGATGACAATTCTCTGCTCATGGCCGCGAAAATCAGACTCATTCATTGTATTCTTTTGTATAAAGCCCAGAACAGGGATATTGGCTAACGAGGGGATTGCATCTTGTATGACCTGTTTATCAAAGTTAGTATTATTAAGGTTTTTGCCTGTATGACAAATCCAGATTTTACCCTTAAGAAATCTTGCATCCTCAATAGTTTCGACTTCCTCAAAGTAGATCGGAAGACTAGTATTTATCTTTAATTCCAAATATTCTTCACCCCCTCTCAAAGCCACAAGTGTTACTTGGCTCGGTTTGCATTGGCATCCGTTTCCCTTGTTTTACGCCCTTTATCAGATAAGTCTTTCTCTGCTGCTTGTGGCCTTCCTTTGGTAGCATCACTGCCCTGAGTGTGTGTGGATTGTAGAGGCTTTAATAACTCATCTAGTTTTAGATAATTATTTTCAAAATTAATCAAATTCATGAAGGTGGATTGTTTGATTCCCATTGCAGCCAAAGGCATTAATTTGGAATAACCTAGAGTTGCACCCTCCTTGTAGAGATCAAACATCTCTTTTCGATTGAATATCGTTATTTTTGGAAACAAAATTTCAAACTGATATGACCTACTTTTAAACAACGTCTTAAATTTATTGTCTCGCCATCTTTTATATTGATTCAGCAATGGGAAGATTGTACTTTCATCAATTTTAACGGAGTATGATAATCCAATACTTCCTCCATCCGTTCCTGAACTAAATAGAATTTTAGAAGTATTCGCAGACTCATAGACATTATTCGTTGCTCGATCAATATTATCTTTAACCGTTGATCCTCTTTCTTGGAGGTTTACTGCTTCGATATCTAATGGGCTAGTGAGGACATCAATCCCCTCTTGTGTAATCATCTTTTTGGCATTCGCATGGAGTGCTTTACCTTCTTCTAGTTGAAGGAGAGGAAGACCTGAGTCTTTATCAATCGGAAGTTTTTGAACAATTAATTTGTATAGACTCAGTTTACTCTGGGACTTATCGAGTTCTTTGTATTCTTTGAGATCCACTAAATCGAGGAATACATCAGACAACAAAGGTTTTGGATTGTCCGTAAATTTATGGCATCGTGCATAGTTAGGATCTAATGGAATCCATTCTTTTGTCTTTCCGTTCTTATAGTCAAGGTAGTAATCGAGGAATTCTGGAGGGAACATTTCAAACAATTGTACTTTGAGATCCGTATCTCTATACATATCAAAAAATCTGAGGTCAAATTCAATTCCATTTGTCCCATTAACCTTATATTTCGACCTACAATATTGTGCTGGTAACTGCTGGATAGATACAATATTGTCTATTTGTCGTTCGTATCCATAGAATACTCCATCGAGTAGTGTGATAAAGGTTATAAATCGTTCCGTTTCTTCGATGTAACTATTATCTGTATAATCCATGATGTATTGATAATCACGTTCAAACCTATCCGAAGTTAACATCTCACTCTTTTTAACTTTGGGAACAATCAAGTAATCAAAAGTGAGAATATTAGATAAGTATTGAATTAACCCTCGATATTGACCGGAAGCTAAGAAGAAGTAATTGGATACTTCTCTTAATTTATCGACATTGTTATTCTCAATATAAGTGTTGATTTGATCTTTAGTGTACTTCGCCCTATGAGTTTGATTTTTATAAGACAAAGCATATACACCTTCAGATAACTTCTCATAATGGATCATGTCACGCTCGTAAGCAGGATTAGGGAATTTAGTATTTTCTGTTATTTTACTCACCTCCTATATCATTAATTAATGAACATAAATTGAGTGATATCTACTTTCGGTTTCGGCTTGTTGGTTATCATTTCTCGGCGCACTTTTTGTAAATACCATCCCAGCATGGCTAAACAATAGGCCCTATCATCATGCATCTTCCCCTCTTTTTCAGTGGAGAGATCATATCGGTAGTTGCCATTCGTTCCTTTATGACGATATATATTTACGAGTTCTTCCTTCGACAAGTCGATATTTCGTAACGCAAGTTGTTGATCAAAGTCCAGTTTAACTTTAATGTATTGTATTTCTGATTCTGCTTTCTTGTTTCCATCCTCATCTTCAATCACAACTTCTTTTCCTGTGAGCTTAGGAACCATAATATAATCTTTTCCATCATATTCAGCGGTAAAAGAAATCAAGTCGAGATTTAGCATTTCTAGCAAAGCATCGTACATTTCACGCTTATACTTTTGCGGACTCATCAGTTTTAATTTGTCTACAGCATTAGGAAATCTAGAAACATACTCATGATTCTCCTGTTTATCAATCAAACCTTTATGCTTTACACCGTCAACATCTTCCCAATCGTCCATAAAGTAATCCGCATACGTTGTACCATGTCCACCCGCACCCGCATCAATCATGAGACATTCAATATTCTCATAATCAGCTTGCTGTTTACCGTTATAATCAAGCAGCATTTTTTTTAATGCAGCCATCTGCTCAGGTGTTCGCATAGGTGTTTTCTTTTTCTTTCCAATATCTACAAAGCTTACACCGTTTACGATTTCCATTCTCGGGCCTACAATTTCATCATGAACAATCTCTGCCACTAAACAAACAGAGTTATCATAATGATGTGCAGGGTCATACGCAAAAACAAATTGTCTTTTTTCAGAGGTACTATTACTTATAACAGGTAATCGACTCTCAGAATTGGAAATGACGGTTGCTCTCTTGAAGACTTGATTATCCCCGCCATCTACGGAGAACTTGTTATAGAATTCTCTCAGTGCCTTCTCTTTGTTCTTTCTCATCTCTGCATCAATGGTATCTCTTTCAATAAGAGGAACGGGGTATAACTTGCCGTTAAACATGGGACGGATCATAACTTCGCAGTTTATATCACAAACGAAATAATCCTTATTCCCCAGAAGCATTTGTTTAGAGTAATCTCTATACAGTGAATAGAAATAACTCTCTGTACTAGAAGCAGAAGAAATAAAGAGCCGTTGGTTCGGTACTTGTTTAGGTAAGGTGTCTACATTGATATCTCCACCCATGCGGAAGGATGAGTTTTGCAATAGAAACGGTGTAGTAGCCACTACATAATCTTCCTCCGTCCAACCACTCTCATCATAAACGTTAAGCGCACTTCTTTTGCCACGGTTGTTATTTATATCTCCACTTAAACTAGTTACAGCACTGCCATTATAGAGCTTATAATTAAAGCCCGATTGAGCATGGGTAAATCCATCTGTATTCGCAGCCGATTTAACCAGTTCACCCATAAAAAAGTCAGTCAACCCTGTGAAACTATTAATTTCGTTCTTAGCAATCTTCTCAATCTTCATAAATGTGTCTTGGCTTTGAGCGGATACATTACTTAGTATGTATGTATTATGTCCGTGAAACAAAACACCTTTTGCCATGATTAAAGGAGCGCTTAGCGTACTCTTCCCGCCGTTTCGAGTTATGACCCAGAGATTATAGGGTTTCAGCCAAGTGTTCATAAATGCATATTTTTGTGCATCCAGAAATTCAATTCCGAAAAATCTCTCACAAAACTTTACTGGAGTTTTGCTAACGTCCCCATTGGATAATTTCAGCCAGTTTAAGATATCCTTCAAGCTTTCGCTGTGAAATTTGATTCTGAGATTGCTTCATAATTATATTCATGAGGACGCATCACCTCCATCCGTTATATTCTTAATTGCAACTTTTAATTTTCTATTCTCTTCTTCTAAAGCAATGACTTTATTGTCTAACTTCTGTATCATTTGTTTTTGCTCGCTAATCATTTCAGCATAATCATTCTCATCTAGCATTAATTGCTCTAAAATACTTCGATGGCTAATATCTGCTATTTGTTTCATTGCATCAGCCGTTTCTAGATTAAATAAGTTTACAGAAGCTTCTTCAAGCCCAATTTCATTTAGCTTCTTCACGATACCATTAAGGGTATTACCACCTTTGGATCGATTGTTATTATGGTTTACAGATAAGCCGTTGTCTTTAGCTAGTGCTGTGATAGCAGTAAGTAACCCCTTTTTAGCATCCATAAGAGATTTTATACTTCCTGTATTTTGTGTTAGGCTGTCAATGTCAGATGTCAATTTTGAAATTGCCATATCAATCTTATCAATCTGTCCAAAAGTCTTAACGATGGAAATGACTACGGGAAGCTTATAACTGTCTTCGAGTGTACTTTCATCCAGGAAGTCAACCAATTTATTATATAGAGCCTTTTTATCCAGTTCAGATTCGGACTCAAATGGATCATATCCCACCATCCGAAACACATCTGCCTTATTCTGTTCATCTTGATCAGAATAAATGATTTCTTCTGAAAAGGTTGCCATTGGAAGGGAACTATTGAGTCCTATAGAACTATCCCCATCGTTCCAGCCCAAATTCTTGTGGTTTAACTGAATGTTTTTAAGGTATTTCCCAAAATAATCTGTTGTCCCATTCCTACTACATTCCTCCACATTTAATGTCCACACATCATCTAAGAAGGGGCGATCCATAGAACGTAATACATCTTTTACAGTTTGTAGATCACTGTAATTTATTTGTTGTTTAATGCAGACTTTACAAGCACTCGTTCTTCCATCTGCATCAAGCTTGTTTTTAGATATGTAGAATCCCGAATTTGGCTCATTAACATTTTTACTTTTTCCGCAGCTAGTACATTGTTTCTTAGGATACACTGTCTTTGGCTTTAAAGCAGTTTCCTTATTCTTGCTCCCAACTGTTCTTGCCATTCTTCAACTCTCCTTTTGTTTATTTCCTCTTTGTGATGTAGGCTGGGAAGGAGAGGAAACCATCCTACACCACAAAAAAGAAACAAAAAAGAGAACGAATCATCGTTCCCAACACTTATAACTGTATGCTATCTAAGACAATGCTTTTATTGGTGCTATGACCTATTGCTACTTATATCATTTGTTACATTAGCCTGTTTACGTTTTTTGTTCTTCACACTTTTTCCGTGTTTTTCATCTTCATTTGCTAGAACATCCATAGCCTCATCCCAGTAATCTAGTGTGCTATACGATAGGTAATCATTAATTATTTGTTGTGAATTTTTCATATATTTAATTTTTCACCTATTCAAAATTATTATCTAAAGTTTATCTATTTGAAGAGAGAGGATTATCTTTCTATTTGTAAATCAGTCTACACTCTCTCCCTTAAAGACAATTATCTTTTTTGGAAAATAACCATATACATCAAGGGTTTTTAGCATTTTCTCTGTGAAAAGTATGATCTAATATGGTTAAACCCCTTGATATATAAGGGATACAGAGTTTCATTAATCCGTTACACATATTTATTTTTAGTTTTATTCCTAAAATTTCTAACTCGTTCCTTTGTTTTCTCACGATTTTTCATTACTGAACAAGAAGAACAATACTTCATATTCATACCGGATATTTCTATACGCTTCCCACAGCACTCGCACTGCTTAGTATTTTCTGAGATATTCCTCTTTAGATTATTTATAATAACATCGCCAAAGCTTGACCATAATGTCACTTTATATTTACTATTTTTTTCAAAATAAAGATATTCAACTAAAACGTCAACTATGTATAATAAATCATTAGTTACGCTAAGATGCTCTTCTCTTATTTTGGCGTATGGAAATAAATTATCTCCATTCATATCATCTTCAATAGGTTTAAACTCCATGAACCTTTTACTTTGATCATTCTTATGATACATTTCAATAATTTTCTGTTTTAACTCCTCATCTTCTTTTCTATGTATTCCACTCATAAGGTTTTTATAATCAAATATCCCTAAGTTTGCCGCTTTAAAATTCATTCGAGTCTTCGGAATTAAATCAGATATACTATTTACCACAGAATCATTTATTTCTTCAACTTTATCATCTTCCTTATTCTTCGCATAAATAAAGAAGTGTGGGACTTTAAGTTTTGTATATTGTTTGATAGATTCAGAAACCTGTTTAGGACGTTTTGGTTTATAAAGTGTCTTAGCATACCTCTATACCCTCGGTTTCCCGATATTTATTAGGGGAGTAGACCATATCATCAGCTAACAAAAGTTAGTTGGTCAGCGCTTCGCAATACGTAGTTCCAACGTAAAGCTACTTCCTTACGGAATGGTCGTTGCACCTTTATGAGCACGTTTGGACTCAAACTTGGCACAGGATTATCATACGATATGGAGCTTCTTTTCTGTTTAATACCGCTTAGACTTTCCCTGTTAGCACGATTCCTAATTATCATTTCCTATAATTCCTTAAACGTGAATCGTACACCCTACATTTATAGGTTCACTGACTTTTCATTTGCATATCACTATGCAATGCGACTAAATATCAATCGATTGTGAAGTTATTTTCCATGCAAAGTTTTTTGATAATATCTAAATTGATATCTTTGCTGTTCCACACCTTTGAAATATTGTTACTTATTGTTCCAATGTTGCCACCAGTATATGCAGACTTTAACCCCTCATAAATTGAATCAATTGTTACAATCTCAGGATCAGCTTTTTTCATCTCATAATATAAAGGCACGATGCCCTCCATATTTCTCTTAGCAACCCTAACTAAAGTTTCATCTCTGCATACTAATGCTTTATCTCCATCACAATCAAACTGTAGTATTTTGCTAATTGGATCATGACAGCTAGTATATAGACTTTTGGTTACAAACCATCGCTTCATTTCCTTATCTACTCGATTCTGTCTAATTGCATGTTCACGGTATAGATGAGGACTTCGTAGACAATCAAGCGTTTCTCCATCGGTATATAGAGAGCAGAACACCTCGCCGTTTTGGAGCAGTCCTTTTGGACTTTCAAGTTTCAGTATCAACTTCTCACAGAATGCATATAAGTCAGGTGAAATGAAAGTGTACTTCCCCTCAATCTTAAGTTTACCTGCTTTTGCATTGTTAATTAACTTCTTCCTTGTTTCTTTCAAGACTTCTCTGCTATATGTATCCTTAAGCAACTCAGGATAAAGTTCCAAAGCTTGTTGAAAGTAGTTCTTGTTAACATTGTAATCAGTAACACCAAGAATCTCTAACATAGTTTTCTTATCTGTACCAACACTTTGAATCATGTTTATTGAAGGAATGCACAGTTCCAATAGTTCCTCTTTAGTTATATCTGTGAGAGTTTGCAACATCTGATAGTTTATTTTCGCATTTTTAATTCGCTCTTCTTCCTCGTTACACTTACCAGCCTTACAGTTATATTCTTTAAAATATGTCTGGTATTCTTTCCAGGATGAATAAAACTTCCACATTTTAAATTGACTCTTCGTAAGAATGACTTCAATTCCTTCTTTTAAAATATCATGAGGTGTACCATATATATCATGCACAATTCCATATTTCGCATATCCCACATCCCGATTATGTTCACGTATAAATTTATCAAACGGGAATGGCTCTAATAATCCTTTAATCCAAGGCCCACGCACTTGTAATGGTTTCCTACTCTTCTTGGGTAGAATCATTCCGCAACCATCTGTATGCTCAATTGGGAAACTCATTTTCTTACGTTCAACCGTATATGTAACATCATCTATAAAGTCAACTTCCGAATCAACAAGACTACAAAAATCATCAACTACAATTGTCTTATCGATATCAAAATCGACCCACTCTTCTGTAGCACTATTGCATAGAGCAAGATAAGCAAGGTACTTATTAACGTTAATTCCACCATGCTTATTTATTTTTCCAATGCTTAATCCACACATCAAAGTGTCGTGATATTCATTAAATACTGACTCTCTAATAAATACTGTTTTCTTTGTTCTAATTTGTCCTGCACTTGCAGTAAAGCATATGTATTTCTCATCGTTTAAAAAGAATCCTTCTTTAATTAACTCTTGAAGTATGTCAAAGAAGTATGCTTGCACAATAAGAATGTCCGTTGATATTGTATTCGTATCAATTTTTAGCGCCCTTGTTAATACCGAATCAAAAACAGAAATCACATTGTTGTCTGTAATATATGCATTACGAAGGACTCTCGTTTTATCATTTAAAGTAAACTCATGTTTTATTCTGTTCTTTAATTGTTTATTTCGATTATTATGATGTTTTATTTTCATTGTTATGGCATCATATGCATCTAAATACCCTTCGTTTTTCTTGTCTAGTTTAGTTCTTTCTTTTATCAATTGATTTTTCTTAAGGTGACCACGGTTCATTAAATCTTGAATGCGTTTTTCATTGTCAGTATAAAAAGCACTTGTATCTACACTATAGATTTTCACTTGTTTATCTAGGCTAATAATAGATTACCTCCAAATCATGAAAATATCATTTAATAGTTATTTTACGTTTATTTATTCAATGAATTTCACTCTTAACTTCTTCCCCTCATAAGAATACTCAACAATTAAGTTAGATTAGAAATATACATAAATTAATAAGGAAATCGAAGCTTGAAATTGATGTGTGAGAAATAGTTAATCATAGCGTAAGCATAATAATATCCGGAAAGCCAACGGAGTTGGATTGACACGGAACACTTCCGTAAGGATTTGTGACGGTTCTTTTGACCCTGCCCTTATCCTTTGATTTTATATATAAGGGTGCTAATACCATCTCGATACATTCCACTACGCTTCGCTTCGTAACCGGAAAATATCGACCTGCCGCACCACCCTCTTGCCTACGGCAATTCACCCTCACGGCTCGTTATGGACATGATCTGAATGTTGACTTCAATTGGGTGTAAAGCTTGTATTAGCTATTCTTAAATAGATACCTCAACGCCAAATCATGGATAAAGCCTATATATAGGATTACTCCACAATATGGCGTTTATTTTACTGTTTACCCCCCTATACGTTCGTCAACCCTATATATAGAGTAAACGTTCAAATAAGGGGGTAAATGCTATTTATCGGTTAATCTCATTACTTTCCATGCACACTTAAATTTTTTCTTCTTTCCGTCAAGAATTCTACTAGTTTCAAATTCCTTAATAACAAAATTAAAACCACGTTCACATAAAGCAGCATTTAGACTGTTTGCTGATTTTAACTGATGTCCATCAACACGTACATTAATTTTATCAATTAATTCTTCCTTCTGATTTTTCATAAGAAATACTCTACCAACAGTACTATCTAAATATTCTGCTAACTCCTGCTGCTCATAAATCCTATCCAAGTCAGCACATCTATCCTTATTCAACAACTCTAAAATGTACATCACAAACGCATCACTCCGTTTCTTTTCTCCATATTCGCTTCTTAGTTTGTTTAATTCCCTGTTGTTATTTAGCATCTCATCAATAATACTCAGATCGTTTTCGGCTTTAAGTTGTTTAACCCTTGATACTCGCTTATTACTGCTGAATTTATTGTCTGTTGAAGGTTCATCATAGATTATGTAGTTAGATCTGTGTGCAAATCGCCCCACAAAGTTGTTTCTGCCTTCTACTCCACCTTCCATAAATGCCTCAACCTCATTTAATTTATTAATTAACAGAGACTTATAACCATTAATAGAACGATTACTGTGATTGAATAGAACAACATGTACCTTATCGGTGTCAGACAATATCCGCTTACGGCCTAGACATTGGATTATCGTATTAATCTCAAACTCGTCAACGATAATTAATTTTATCTTCTCATCCTTTAAATCGAATCCATTATCTAATACCTTTGTAGTAAATAAATACTTCCGATCAAATGTTGTTTTGCCATCTGTAGTTTTAAAAGTGTCCTCTTCAAGCAATTTCAAATGCTTTTTATTCTTGTTGCTGATACTACATAAGAAATACGAATCTGGATACTTAGCATGTAGTTTTGCAGCTTTTTCAACAGACTTACAAAACCAAATTATCTTTTCATCATTTCTAAATTTGTGTTGTATGAAGTTCTCAACAGCATCGTTACTGGTATAAAAGTTTAGCGATGCGATATGGTCATAATTTTTCTTTTGTCTATAGTTCCATATCTTAGGTTTAGAATGATTCTCTTTAATAAATGAGAATAATGAACCGCCCGTCGCAGACATGAATATTTTTATTTTATTAGTCTGATTCATAATAGCATTGAATGAGATATCACTATTATGGTTGAAACCACTGTCATCTGTGAAGTAATGGCACTCATCACAAACGATGTATTTGTATTTGCTGAAGTCATAAGAACCATTATTGATAATTGACTGCTCAATTTCTTGATATGTAGCTGTATGTACTCTGAAATTATTGTCCTTTCTGATATGTTCCTTGTTTTGCTCGTGCAGTTGCTTTCTATTGAAGATGATTAGAATTTCTTCCCCTTCTTCATTTGCATAAGCTGACAAATGGTTACGAATGAAATATGATTTACCTGAACCTGTTCCAGTTCCAATAAGAACAATATCTCCTTCGTTCCAGAGTTTATATTCCTCTTTGATCATGTCAGTTAACCATTTACTTAAATCGCCAATATTTATGCTGCCTCCTTTTATTTACTTGACCTGCATTTTCTCAAATTAAGTTAAATAATCACCGCCTAAAATAATTTTGTTTTATTGTTATATTTATTATATAACTTTAAATACAGATTTCTATTCTCACACAATTCGTTATGCTATAATTCTCCCGGCCAAAATCATCATAAGCAAATTCTTCACCATCACAGGTATGCAATTCGTATTCTTTACCAAGTGTGAAGCCACAATCACAACCAAAACAGAATCCAGTTACTTTAACATATTTGCTCATATATATCCCCCTAATTATGTATATCTTTTTTTGAAATTATAAATATAAACTTATATAAGATAAAGCCGGGATTGAAAGCCTTAGTGTATTTAGGATTAACCTGCTATAAAATGACTATCTCCTTTCTCTTTGAATAATTACACTATACACCTAAGTTATATTATTGTATATAGTTATTTTTAGTTTATATTAAAAAGCCACAGTTACATTCTCCTGCGGCTGTTCTAACTATATTTTGGGTTTTGATAGAGAACTTAATGTTACAGGAATAATACTACCAGTGTAACTTTGATCTTCTTGACCAAGTAAATGTGAAAAATTATTTTGCTTAAGAACTTGAGAAGCTTGAACATCAGGCCAAGAGAGCAAGGTAGTATTTGTTAATTCTATCGTCCTAGTATAATTTAATTTCTTAAGTTCTTTAATAAGAGTATCTTTGTTCGTCTGATCCATTTCCATTTTTTCAACAATCCCTCTTAAGTTATCAATTTCTTTCTCCTTTTCTGATAGTTGTTCATTAATTAAAGTGTACTGTTTATCGACATCAGCTAAGTGATTTTTTAAAGAAAGAACGAAAGACGCAATCTCATCTGCACTACCTGCAATACGGTTTAATGCCAAAAGATTGTTTATAATTACTTGTGGAACATCATTATGAGGATAACTGATTAGATGATCAATTTCACCATAGCCCTCTTCAAAAATTGTTCTTACCTGAATCTCAATTGGAATTGAAATTTTAGTCGTAGAAATACTTATCAGATAGTGAACAGATCTATAACCAGAAGTACGTTCATCTATTTCAATTCCATTATCTATATATAAACTTTTATTATCTCCACTTCTCAGATTTGCTCTGCGCTCAGAAGGTTCCCATTTATCTAAAATGTAATCGTGGACCTCTTTCCAATCCTCTTTGAAAATATGAATAGCTCTGACTCCAACTAGATCAGTAATTTCATTCATGTAGTTATCAAGAGTAAATTGAAATTCCTCTCCATACTTTTCTTTTCTGCTAGGAAGTTTTCTAAGTAGCTTTGCAATAAGATGTTCTGGATCTTTCACTCGTGATCTGACAGTGTGGATCTTTTTATTTAAGCGTAGTATACCTGCTACAACTTCAGCCTGCTGTTTTAGAAAGTCTATTTGAGACTTATAGTTATCATAAATGCTTTCTAACGCTTCCCAGGAAACACCATCTTGTAATTCCTCAGGAATACGATACTTTAACATGAATTCATCTTTATTGATTTGCATTAAAACTCCTCCAGTTTATCGTTTTTCACTTAATAACACCGCATATTTAGGAGTCTCATGAATTCTGTCTTCAATAACCCAATCAAGAAACAATTTAACAGCTTCAATATTAGAACAATCATCAGGATAGTCACCATCCATTTGAATGAGGCGACCTAGAGAATCAATAATTTGGATATAAGCCATTTGAGAGTATTCATAAGTTTTATGCTCATGAGCGAATTTAAAGTCCATATTTTCTATAATGGCTTGAGCTGCTTTAAGCTGTAGGTCAACACCTCCGAATATTTCAGACTCTCCCTCAACAGTGATTGCTACACCATTTGAATGGATCTCTATTTGATTCTCTGAACTAAATTGCATATGTACGCCTCCCTAGTAAAAAGTGTATTAATATATAGTAATATTTTACCACACATACAATTTAGGATCATAGATGACAGGGAAATAAAAACCCAATGAAACTGAGATAAATGAACGATATTTACACAAAATTATAGATTATCGGAGAATGCTATATGGGAAAAGGGAATAAAGGAATATTGAGGATAAGATTGTGGATGATGAGATTAATTAGTGCAGAGTAATCGGTGGGAAAAGCATAGATAAAATAAGGATATTGCGAGGTTATAGCGATAATAAAAACGATAACATAGAGATGAAAATGGTGATTAAGGGCGATTAATTTTTAGAGTATATATATGGATATCCATTAAATAAATTGAGTGTGGGAATAGATGTGCTAAACGTGTCAACTGTAAATAAAACCCATATTTTGATGTAAAATAGCCCCCTTTTAGGGCTTCTAAATGGTATCAAACCATAGTTGTACTGCATATAGGATTATAATGATGCTTGACAAATCACGCCGAATATGAGTGATGAACATAGTTTAAAATTTTAATAAATCGAGTAATTTTTCAATTTTTTTTAAGTAAATAATCACAGGCCCATTTTAATTAGACTATTGCAGATTATCGGACAGTAACGATTAACCGCGAAAACAATTGTTAATATTATTAATTATCATTTGATAACTATATTCCTCCTCATCCTCTATATTGTTCATCTCACTTTATCCATCTACTCTCAGTCACATTTCATTCACATTTGTACTCACAACAAACTAAATATAACTATATTTCTTTACAAGCGATAACGCCTGTAGTATACTAGGTATATAAGAAAGAGAGGTGATAAACATGCTAGAGACAATCAAATCCATATCATCAATTGTCCTTCCTTCACTTTCATTCCTACTCTCCTTGCTGGTCTTCATAAACAACGAGAAACGGGCTAGACGGAAGGAGAAAGAAGAACAACGCAAGACAGAACAAAACGGTGCTGAACTCCCGCCAAGAAGTACAAAGCACCGTTAGGAAAGCAGGCTAAGGGGAATCCAATCGGGTTCCCTTTAGTCTTATTATACATTATACCACATTTAACATTGACAATATGTAATGAGTACATCACTAAATAAAATAAATATAATAATAATCGCAAAATATGACAACATTCACTTTACAGGCGATACCGTTTTTAGTATAATAGTAGATGTAAGGGAGGAGGTGAATACAGTGAAATTTATCGAATCACACCTTCCATTCTTTTCCTTACTAATCACTACTACCTTAGCCTTATCAAACTTAACACTTGCCATCATGAAAGAGCTAAGGGATAAGAGAAAGGAAAAGAATGAACGCTTGCAACAAGAATCAGCACAAATTGAAAATGGTGCCTATCCTCTGCGAAAGGACAGACACCGCAAGCGTTAGTATTTACTCTAGGGGAACTGAAAAGTTCCTCTAGCCCTTACACATTATATACCATACTCGTTGACTATATGCAACATTAATTGATACTAAAGGAGGAATCTAATTGAGTCGAATGATGAACCGGATTATTTATGTTATGCTTATTTTTACATCTATCCTGATTGCCATTAACATGGAACAGACAGCATTAAACATCACATTTGTAACACTATCCATTGTTATTAGTTTACTGGGTCTTATCCTTACATTCAAGCGCTCATCTAGGCATTAAGGAGGTTTATTCGTGGACATTACAGAACTCAGACAGAAGTTAGATGATATCATGTCACAGCTTATGACTACAGAAGAGGCAGGGGAACTATGGGGATTATCACAAGTACGTGTTAAGGATCTCTGTGCAGCAGAACAAATTATAGCGGCTAAACGTGGTAAGACTTGGCTTATTCTTAAGGGCCAGGATAACCCTAAACAACGAGAACGTAACAGTAAATGAAGCCTGTACAGGGCTTCTTTCTTTGTATATAGGATTGTGCTAGGCTATCCTAAGTCCCTTATAATAAGTGTATAGCCAGTGTAAATAACATTGTAGTATTTAAGTGGAATCATTCGACTATACCTCACAGCGGTCATACAACGCTTCTCATGCTAAGGTACATCATTATTATTTAGGAGTGTTGCACTTGTCCTTGTATACTATACGCCATTTAATGCTGCAATTAGCAAACAACAAAGATGAATCCACATTCTACATTAATCAAGAAATGCAGTTAAAGTGTTTAGAATTATATATCGACCTGAACACTTCCGTTATAGATAATCACATTATACTGATTCAGTTGCGTGATTTATTAATTCGCTTATCTAAGAACACTAATAGTTCAACTAGCATAAGCCTAACAACCTTATCTGGGCCTCTCTGTAGCTTACTAGACCTGTTTATAGACAATGATTGGATAGATGTTGATGCCACACATTTTAATTTGTTAGAGGAGCAAACAGAAGTTCAAAGTACAATGACACAATCAGATACATTCATGTTGCTAATGTTAGATGTTGTAATTCCTGTTCTTCTTCATTTCTTTTCCGATGCAACATATTTAAATTCTATTGACATTGAAAGTGATACCACTATTACACGTTATTTGTATCAACTTATTTATGCTTTCCCTGTACTCTGACTTCCCTTTTAATAATCGGATCTATTTTAACTTTTTTAAATACAGTTTTGTGGAAATGGGGTTGCAATAATGGATAAGAATTATATCCTTTACGAATTACTAATGGCTATGAGATCAGTAAACATACCTTCAAATGATAAAAATGAATTACGGGATCAACTTAACCACAATTTGTGGAATGTCATTAAACATGTATGTGTGCTTGATATTTATGACTTCTTTGATTTAAAACTGCAAGAATATACAATAGAAAAAGTGTTAAAAGTGGATCTTGAAGATCCATCACCATTTGCAGAAATTATTAATTTTTTAACCAAGAGTAAATTCAATGTTGGTGACTTCAGTTAAACAAAAAAAGGTCTAATCAATTAAGATTAGTCCTTTAATAGTTGTTATCAATTTCTAAATATCCGCTATTTCTTCAATATCAACATGTCTATTTGCAATAAATTCGTCACTTACCCCAAATTCACCGTTGATATCGAAAAAAATATTGACTCTATCAGTTGAACAGAGATATGTTCCCACCTTTGATTTTTTCAAGTTTTTGTATCTAATTTCATATGGTACGCCTCTTTGAAATTCCATTATTGTTACCTCCTTTTAGTTTATTCCTCCACTTATATAGTGGAGGGTTTACATTAACCTAAGCGTATTGTAGTACTGTTCTACCTTTATAATTTGGCACAATTACAATTGATGATTTAGGGGCGTTATCTTCGTACCAGAGCTGTTCTAGGGCATCCTGGAGGTCTAGATTCAAGTAAGATTGTTCTTCCATTCCATTACTTGTATTGCGCTTCATGACGCTTCTAGCACCATTTTCAGCACATTTAGCATGTACCCTATCCATGTAGGACGGTGTAATATATGTATTGATTTCAATCGGAAGAGTGAACGATTCATTTTTAATAAATTTAGTTATATTTTATTTGATTGATGGGGGAACATTAGCAACATTGATATTTACGCTTACTTCTCTACCGAATGATTCCAGATTTGCACGAGCCTGAACATTGAATTGGGCCTTTACTGCCTCAAGTGCTTGAGCCATGATTTGTTTATTTGTCATGTGTATCGTCTCCCTTTGGGTTAGTGTGTGTTCCTTAACTCTTGTCTAAATTTTATACTCGTACGAGTATATTGTCAACACTTTTTTATACTTGTACGTGTATATAACCTTAATGTATAATACATATTAAGGTAGGTGAATAATTTTGACTGAAAATACCCCAAGTGCTGCTAGTAAAGCAAAGAGAAAATATAATGACAAAACATACGAACGAATTCCACTTGATGTAAAAATCGGTACTAAGGCCATTTATAAAGAGGCTGCCGACTCTGCTAAGATGAGTTTAAACGCTTATATTCAGAAAGCAGTTGAGGAAAAAATGAAGCGAGACATGTCTAACTAAACAAGAGGTTCATTATGGAGAGATTTAAAGCTGGAGATATTATAAAAGCTAAAATGGCCTATTTACGTGGAGGAAATCCTGTTGCTGAATATAAATACTTTCTTATTGTCTCAAAAAGAAAAGATGCGACCGATGTTGACCAGGATTACTCAGCGTATAGAATTACCTCTAACACTGAACGTGGAGGAAAGTATGATATGGAGTTTGACCAATCCAATATTAATCTTCGTTTACCTTCAGTGATTAGAACAGATAAACAGCACTCAATAAACCCTCGTGACATTGTTGGTTATAATTATAGACATGATCAAAGGGGAACACTTCTAGGTTCTGTCACAAAAAATGAATTACGTCAAGCAAGACGATTGCATGAGAGTGAGCAAGAACCAGTACCAATTGCGACAAAGAAAGTGAAGCATAAAAAGAAAAAAGTTAAAGTCGAGAAAAAGCAATCACTTCAAGAAATGATCGATGAATTATGCTTGATTGGATTTAAATAGAGTAACAAACAGAACTTCTATACGTCTCAATCCGCAAGAAGTGTTATATGGATTAAAATGACATTGAGGAACTTCCAAGCAACAACAACAATAAAGATGATTAAAAACAAAAAAGAGACGATCCATTTAGGAAAGCCTCTTTCAGATCTTTGTACTTCACCATTTGATTATTAAAACTACTAATGTGGTGATACTTAATGCCAACGAAATGTAAGTCATAGTCATTGTGGCTTTCTGTTTTCGGTTCATTCATTTAGCTCCTTTTAGTTATGTTATAATTGACGTACCTTATATACCCTACGCCCCAGCTCTTACGAGGTTTCGGATTGCTTACCTACTCAGCAAATAGATGTGAGTGAGGATTGAGTTTATCAATGCGATGATTGCAGTCACCGTCTTGAATTTTCATCTCTTTCCTCTTTGCGTCTTTCTTTTTTATTCAACCTTGTTGACTATATGCAACGCCATTAAACTAATTAACTGGAGGGATTGCATTGTCTATATTGCTATTTGCTCTTCTGCTCATCAATTCAATTATTGTAGGTATAACAATGGAACCTACAACATTAAATATTGTGCTAATTTCACTATCTGCAATAATAAGTGTCATTGGATTAGTACTCCACATCATTCGATATAATAAAAAAGGAAGGATTTAAATGGACACCTTAACCCTAATTATATCCCTGGTTGCACTTGTAATCTCCTTAATTGCTCTCAGCAAGGCACTCCAAAACAGGAGGAACTAGCATGACTAAGCCAGCCCCTAAGCAGCCCTTATCATTTAGATTTAGTGAAGAGTTTGTAACTCAACTTAGAACGTGGTCATTTGTCACTGAAACGATCAACGTATATTATTAGAAGAAGCGTTTAAGGAATATGCAGATAATCATCCTGATGTAAAGGATAAAGTAGACAAGATAAGTGAAACACTGGACAAAGACTCCTAATTATTTAGGAGTCCTTTTATTGTCTCACAATATTTCTTCCGCATTAACAATCCTAAATTAATATGGTATAATATCATATAACGTAGTATTATTTCTTACAGAAATGTATATGCTAAAAAAGAGCAAGGATGTTCCAGCATCCTCACTCTTACAACAGTCCGCTTTTAAGGGCGGCAGGCTGTGCTTTTGGATTGGGAATATGACCGTCATCCTCTGTCAGAAGGGCGGTCTATTTCCTTTTGTGGAATGATAGGATTAACACAACCAGTGTCGCAAATGAAATCATCAGCGTCAGTGCTTGGTATACCTCCACAGGCATCACCTCCCTTCAGGGAGACTAGCCGACCGCCCATATAGCCTTACTGTTGATACTCTATTATACCATATGTATCGTTATTAGACAGCCTCTGGAAGTATTCTAGGGGCTTGTATTGTTATGTGCTTAAATCTTGTTTTGCACATGTTTTGAATCATTATCTGACGTTGTTCAAACTCGATATTTGATGAAACTAATCCTATATCTAAAATCTGCAACTCATGTATCGCTTGATTAACCTGTATTGATAGATATTCTCTTGTTTGATTATCTTCTGCGTCAAGTATTTTTCGAATCTCAATTGCCCTGGAACCTAATAAGCATAGATTAATCATATCGGATTCTTCACTATACATTTTAGTGTCTGGGGATCTATGACCATGTTCAAGTATGTATTTTCTGCTTAATGCCTTCATAAGCTGTTTGTGGCTTTCTTTCTCTGGGTGACGCACCATTGTCCATTTATCATAATCCTTGATTACCAGTTCAATTAGAATGAAGTAATCAGAAACTAAGTCACCTGCTGGATTATTCTGCTTCAATGCAATTTTCTTAGCACAACTTGTTGTCAACTTGACTATCTTCTTATTATGTCCACCACTACCTGCCCCTGTTTTGCTTCGGGGAATCTCGAAGCAAAAATCCTTATCTCTTACGAAGCTGTATTTTATTAACTTCCCCTGTACTTTCCCTCTATCTGCCAATAGCCAATCAGTGTATCTATCTTTCACTTCTAAAGCCTTACACAAATCCTCACCATCAATCGGATGCTTCTCTTCACTTTCAATTATAGACAACATTGGAAATTGTTTTTGATACTTACTAATGAGTTTCCACTCTTCTTCAGACCGTCCAAGTTTATTGATAACGTCTTTACGTTCAAACACCTTTGCTTTATTTCCGTTTGCTAATGTAATTGTCTTAATGTTGATATCTCCTTTTACATTTCATATTATTATTTTTATGTTATTAGCACAATATATATATTATGTACATCGGAAAACAATCACCTCCTTTCCGTTTAAGTTTTGTCACAATAAATTTCTGCAATAGACTCAACACTTCATTCGTATTGCATATTGACCAAAAGGTTAAGGATATTTTTTACAACATTTACAAACTAAATATAACAATAAAATATTTAAAAAGTCAATATATATCTTTCAGAATCCACATTCTTATTAACAAATTTTATGATACCAACTCATTAGACAAATATCTCGCCAAATCAACCTTGCTAATCCGCAAATGCTTACCAATCTTAATCAAGTTTATTCCACTTTGCTTAAATAGCTTATAGGTATTATTTTCGCCTAATTGTAAAATTTCTTGTACCTGCTTCACACTTAATAGTGGAGGATAATTCTCCATTGACATTAAAATGCTCTCCATATCTCATTCACTCCCTCAAAAAATTTGATCTATGTCATGGTCAGTAGTAGCTGACTCTTAACGGATAACCACGATAGCCACGCCTCCCAGCGGTACTATTTCGACCTACTCCGTTGATAGGTCATCATCAGGCGGATTAATATGTTTAATATATATATTTATTGTTTATATATAATAACAGTGTTTATTACGTTGTTATCAGATACATAGAGTGAGATTAAGGAATAATTGATTAGGATTAAGTGCCTTAAGATCAAACAATTGTTTGAGCGTTAATTTTGTTTCAGCAAACACTTCCATCTTTGCAGAATTGAATGGTTCCAGGAACAGGCATTCCAAAGCGTTCTTGATTGGCATTTGCTCTAGGTGACTGAAATTATCGTATGTATAGTGGTATGAGCCGATTTCCTTGGAGAGATCTAGCACCTTAAGGAAAAAAACTCTCATCCATGGATACAATTGCTTTTCTTTGACTAGTTGGATGAGTTTAAGACGGTCTTCATTGGTCTTTAGAAAGTGATTTAGCTCATACTTGATTGCAATTGCCTTCTTTATGGCCTTCTTTTCGAAACCAATCTCCTGCATTACATCCTCAATACTGATTTGTTGTTCAGACTCGTTAACTTCGCTCATGTTGTTGTCCCCTTTATTATTGATATGGATAATACCACCAAATACCTTTTCAACATTAGTAGTCTTTGTAGTTATGTTACTTTTAAATAAATTGATCATTACGATCTACTCCTCTAGGTAAATGTATTTAATAAATCTAGGGCTTTTGAAACAATACAATTATTAATATAGTTAAATTTTACTATAAGTGCAATTTAGGTTTTTCCAATTTGGGTATATATGTCTCCTATCACTAATTTGCTACATTGTCGAATAATGGAATAAACAATGTCGAATTATGTTGATTTTTGCGTTGTGCAGCGGATACTGAATGAATACAGTTGTTATAAGAATTATTTATATGATCAAACTCAATGAAATTGAGTGAATTTTTATAGTTTTGTTATGTGTGTCTGTGTTAAAATTTAGGGAATAATATATGTAGGGAGTCGTGGTGTGTGATGGGATGGTTAGTTTTGTTTATTATCTGCTTGATAGTATTCTTTGCATGGATCAAACATATAACAAAGGACATTGAGACTGGCACTGCTCAAAAAATTAAGGACAAAGTTGAGCATTTTAACTTTAGCAGAGAACGTTATACTTTTGGAGTAGGTACAAATATATTAATCGGAATCGACGAGCCAAATCAGAAAATTATCGTGGCCTCAATGACTAATCAAATTTATATTAATTTTTCGGATATTCTCGAATCGGAAATTATCCAAGATGATATATCTATTAGTAAAACCTCACGTTCAAGCCAGATTGGAGGAGCAGTAGCAGGTGGATTGTTGGCTGGTGGCGTAGGTGCTATTGTTGGCGGATTAAGTGGAAAAACTGAATCAACAACTAGAATTAAGAAACTAAATTTGAAGATAGTTGTAGATAGTTTATCACAACCAGTTATTTACATGCCCTTCTTAAGTGAGTTATCACCCTTACCCAAAGAGCAAAAAAGAGTAGCTCAGGCTATTGAAGACATTCAACATTGGCACAGTTTATTGAGTGTAGTAATCAATCGAAATAATAAGGTGGTCAAGGAGGGGTAACCCCCTCTTTCTTAATGTATTATTTTGATCTTTTTCAATCGAATAATGTAATTATATTACGCTAAACGCAATTTGTAAATACCCTAAAATGAATTTAATTACTCCTAGTGTAATTTTTGATTTGCATTTAGTATTTTTTTACGATTTACGTTATAATTAATAATACGTATCCAAATAATACGTATTAAAAAAACAAATGAGGAATGTTTAATGATTAAAATCAAGGTAGCTGAGCTACTTGGAAAGCATAAAATGTCTCGCAAGGATCTTGCTGAGGCTATTGGAATGAGACAAGCTACAGTAGGTTTATTATACAATGAAGAAATTAAACGCATTGATATTGAATGGCTTGATAAAATATGCAAATATTTTGATTGCAACTTAACTGATATAATTGACTACTATCCTGATGATATGGTTGTTGAGGAGAGTACATATAAATATCAGCGTAGCTCAACATCAAATGGTGAATGGACACTCGTGCCAAAAAATGATGAGGACAATAAATCAAATGCTAAAATAGGTGCTCAACCTTCAACAAGCCTAGATAAAGTGGTAGACGATCAAGACACAAAGCCTAATAAAAAAAATCCGCAAGCGTAAGATAAAATGAATTCAACAGTTGGGAGCGATCACATGTCAGACTTCAAAGGTCTTGAACAGTTAATTAAGCAGTCGTTTGACCAACAGGATAAACGTCTCGAAAGAATTGAAGACATGTTAACAAGTCTGATTAAAATTGTTGGCGCTACTAATAGTAAAGTTGATCAAATCAGTACTGATATTACTTCAGTAAAAGAAGGCCAAGTACGCCAAGACAGAATCCTTGAGTCACTTGCTATGCGTTCCTTAGAACAAGAAAGTGAATTGCGGGAACTTAAACGGTTTAAGTAGTGAATTGAATTTAATCATATCACCTCTCTCCACTCTCAAAGTCTGAGTTTAAGGATGTTTTTGGGATGTTTTTAAGGAGTCACTAATTGTAACAGAAAAATATTCAGCCCAAAATATAACCCCTGTAATAATATCATAACTGCTATGATGACTTTTTTTATTTTTTAATCTAACTCCTACACCCATAATGTAACTCCTAATTAAGATCGAGTCAATATAATTCGTTCTTTTTGGAGTTATTTTTTTATTCTTTTTAGGGAATACTTATGATATGATTGATTTAGAAAGCTCTAATTCAATGAGGAGGATCTACAATGTTAATGTTTAATTTAGAAGATGCAATGAAATTAGTTGATATAAACCAAGCTAAACTATCCGCGCTATCAGATGTTAGACCTAATACTATTTCAGATTTAATAAAGGCTAACACTAAAAGAATTGAAGTTGACACATTAGAAAATTTACTTGATGCACTTAATGGCATAGCAAAATCAAAAGGTATAAAAAAGTACTTTCAGGTTCAAGATATTATCCAATATTACAATGATGATTATGAAGATAATGCGGAAACCTACAGCGACTTGATTAACAAAGAAGAATTTGAAATGATAAGAAGAATCTTAAGCAATTCAAAAGTCTTCACTCCTATTCAAGGAATAATTGAAACAAATGTCTGCAAAGTATTAATTTTGTACCGAGAGATACTTACTAGTGGAATAATAATTGCTTTTGACAAAACTCACACGAAAATTGAGGAAGTACTGCTTTCTTGCGAACAACAGTTAAAGCCATACTATTTAAGTGAGCGTAGAAGTGAAGGCCCTGTCAATACAAGATTTCAACTAACTGAAAAAGGAAAAGAGTTTGTCAATTTACTCAGAAAATACGGAACATCATAAGAGGCTGGTTTCAGTCTCTTTTTGTTTAATTATCAAGGAACAATTTGTGTTAACAATATATAACTCTTTTAAATGGTAGTTAACATCTGCTATAATACAACTATAAGGGATTTATTCCCTGTATGTCAACTAACATTTAAACTTGTTAACTAAAGGGGTGAACAACTTGCAAACTTTCAGTTTAAATAATAGATTGGGCGAAACTTTGAAAGAATTACGAGAGAAAAAAAAATGGACTTTACGTCAAGCAGGCGAAAAAAGTGGCTATTCAGCTGCCTATATATCAATGCTAGAAAGAGGCATTCACTCTACTACAGGTAAACCAATTAAAGTGACTCCAGAAGCTCTTGAAAAGTTTGCAGAGGTGTACGAGTATCCCTATAACCTTTTAATGATTGCTGCTGGTTACGGTGAGTATGCTGCCGTAATGGATGAGATGGCTGTTTCAAGTGAACCATTAATTTTAAAGGAAGAACCAGCAGGTTACTATGTAAACGAAGAATACTTAACCTCCCTCCAGAATTCTTATAGCGTGCCTGAAGCCGATAGCACTAACCCAACAGAAGAAAAGTTAACTGACAGATTAATTCAATTAAGATTGCAGGAAGGATTGTCTCACAAAGAATTAGCATTAAGCATTGCTTCAATAGTTAATCGCCACTTTACTACTGAAGAAATTAATAAAATTGAAACAGGTGAATTGAAACCTGATTCTGATTTCTTAATTGCAGCTTCTCAACTTTATGATGTTAGTACTCACTGGATATTAACAGGTGAACAGTTTAAAAGTAAAAGGTTTAAGACTATAACCGATGCAAATACCTCTATTGACACAATACTAGAAAAGTTAAATCAAATTAAAAAGGAATCTGATAATATAACAAAAGTAATTCGTAATAGTTTACCTGATGAAGTTAAGCAAAAAAATAAATCATGATTAAAAATGCTGAAGCTACCCCCTCTTGTTTAATATGGTAAACATGTTTACAATAACAATGTAATATATTCCTTTCTCATTGTCAATAACTATAGTAAACAACTTTCTAATTTCGTTTACAGGAGTAAATAAACTATGGAAAAGATAGATAACCAGGTAGGAGAACTACTTAAAGAGTTACGCGAATCAAAAGGCTGGACAATGCGGCAAGCCTCCGAAAAAACTGGAGTAAGTGCAGCTTATATTAGTATGCTTGAAAAAGGTGTTCATTCATCTACTGGGAAACCGATCATGATTACACCTGAAATATTGCTCAAGTTTAGTGCAGCTTATGATTACCCCTACCACATCCTATCTATGAAAGCTGGAGCAGCAAATTATAAAAACGGATTGACAACTACAGATGATCATATGGAAATTGACCATTTAATACCGAAAAGAGTCGCTGAGGAAATTAATAAATATGATCCAAATGGTAACCAGCTAATAAATCTCCTCAATTTGAGCGCATCAGAGAATAAAGAAACTCTAGGTGATCGCATATATCAATTACGCCTAGCAAAAGATTATACTAAAACTGATCTTTCCAACCTGATCAAACCATTTTACAATACTGATACACTGGAACGAGAGTCCTTCACTATTGAGCAAATTGAGTCTTATGAAAATGATAAAGTAGAGCCTCCGCTTAGATTCATAGTTGCTCTATCGGACTTGTTTAATGTCTCATGTGATTGGATTTTAAAGGGGAAGGATTTCGTTATTAAAAGCGATACTCAAAATGAGAAGGAACAAATGTTAGATGTAATAAGCAAATTGAAAAATATAGTTGAGGAGAATTATAAAAGCGACCCTAATTCATAAGGTCGCTTCTTTTTTATGTAAACATCATTATCGCATCTTGCACTACTTCATTGGGAAGCAGACAACCTGCCCCACCTTCGATCATGTAAAGCTGTAATTCCGCAAAAATCATTGACTCTTTATTAGGTACATCAAGAGAACTGAAGTAAATAGTTGAACCGTTCGCAATAGCTTCTAATGATCTTTTGTTGTTAATTTTACTAAAATTCACTGAAAACTCTCTTGGCTGAACTTCCCCTTCGACTTCCATAGAAAAGAAAAAAACAATTGCATCCTCTTCCCCAAGATTCATTACGTTGACCGTTGTTTCAAAAGGCTGCATAGGTCCAATTCCTTCAACTTCTTTGACATTCCAAATTACAACTAGTTTACCTTCATAACAAACTATTCTTCTGCGCACTAATGATCACTCCTAATATCCTGCTTCACAAATCATTTACCAACTCATTCTACTGAAATCGGGCATTAGATTTGTGAGCATGTCTGTAAGTCCCCTCAGAGAAGCTGTAGCAGCGTATGAGAAGTCACTGAAGTCTCCCCCATTACTAAACCCCTTGTAAACATAAAGCCCAAATATGGCTATTACAGCGATTATGACAATGTCTGATTTTCTTAGTCTCATGAAACCTCTCCCTAAACATTTTGTATAAATTATACAATATCCCGGTCTATTAATATAGCAGATAAATCTTATCTATTTTGTTGCGTAGACTAGTTAAATCTGCTATATTAACATTGTATTTATAGTTATTTTTAGTTTTAAGAGAGGATGATAAGATGGCTCAAGGTTCAATTAAGCAAGATCCAAAAACGAAATTGTATCGATTTGTTGTCGATGTAGCAAAGAAAGGAGAAAAAAGAAAACAAGTTAAACGAGGTGGTTTTAAGAAAAGGTCAGAAGCACAAGCAGCCATGACTAAACTTCTAAATGAGGTTAACGAAGGAGAATACATTTCACCAGATAAAACAGTCTTTGTAGATTACATGTTAAATGTGTGGATTGCTGAAAAAGAAAGAAACAATCACATGACTCGTTTGACGGCAGATTCGTACAGATCATATATTAAAAATCATATCAAGCCTATATTGCCTACAATCACACTTGGCGAGTTGCAAGCAAAAGATATCAAACACGTAGTTAAAAGTATGCAGACAAGAGAAATCAAAAAGCAAAAAAAAACCATAACACTGTCTGATTCAACAATTCAAAGAATATATAATATGATTATTTCCGCCTTAAACTATGCCAAGCAAGACGGATTGATTAAGACTAACCCAGCAAAAAAAGTTGACAGGCCAAAAGTACCAAAGAGAAAACTGAACATCTGGAACATTACACAAGTTAAGACATTTCTAGAAGGCTTCAAGAATAGTCGTCATTACATTGTATTTTTTCTAGCACTTCATACTGGCATGAGACAAGGTGAAATTTTAGGATTACCCTGGAGCAATGTAGATATGAAAAAGAAGCGAATAATGATAACACAAACACTGGAACATGATGGAAAAGGAATTAAAGAAGGAGCTAAGAGTTCGGCGGGAATTCGTTCAATTTCCATATCAGATGAGATAGTTGAGGAATTAATGAAGCAGAGGAAAAGAATTGAACATGAAAAGGAACTTGCTGGGGAATTATATATTGATAACGATTTAGTTTGTTGTACTAATATCGGGAAACCTGTCTTCCCAGATACACTTACTCATCTAATGAGAGCAAAAATAAAAACACTTGGATTACCTAAGATTCGATTCCATGACTTAAGACACACAGCAGCCTCTCTACTCCTTGCTTTAGGATATCATCCCAAAGTGGTTTCAGAAATTCTTGGTCACGCGAGTGTCACAATTACACTGGATACTTATTCACATTTATTAAAAAATATGCAAGCTGAAGCAACACAAGGATTGAGCCAATTATTGACCGCTGAGATTAAAGTTGAGCAAAAATAAAATCGTGTGACTTTTAGTGTGACTTTTGAGTGAAAATTGAAGACTATAATCTCGAAAAACCCTTGATTCATAAGGATATTTTAACACTTACATAGAAAAAGAACTCTTATGTGCTCTTGATAAGATTTAGCTGTATTCAGTTGAATAACCTTAAGCATCTGAACGATGCTTTTTCTTAAATTTCACTTTAAATCATGAACCTCCTTTTCGTCAAGTCCATACAATGCTGAAGGGGCCTTATAACAGAAAACAATTTCTCTTGTAAGAGCCATATCCCGGCGTTATACTAGACAAGTGTTTCAAACCCAAAAACGGCGAAAAGAAGAGGTGAGAGAAGAATGGAAGGCGACCCGGGCTCGCGAATATGCGTGCAGAATGAACAACCACACAGGATTAACATCAGCTTGCCGGCGGCGGGAGCCCTTTTTCTTCATGCTCTCGGACCGTCTTTTGGCCTTCGTCCATGATTGTACCACCGGCCAAGCTGATTTTTTCCGTGTGCTGAAATTAGCATACCCCTGGAGAAGAACAGGGACATAAGGAGTGAATCAGATGAAAATCCGGCTGGTGAATGCAGGGGTTTTTACGCCTATTGATAATATTGAAGAAACTTTAACCGCCCCTGCCGAGGGGTTCTACTGGATTGATGCGGATGTGGAGGACCTTGTAGAGCTTCAGCCTATATACGGCCTGCATGATCTGGCTGTGGAAGACTGTCTAAGTGAAGAGGATCAGCGTCCGAAGCTGGAGATTTATGAGAGTCATTATTTCATCGTGGTGAACAGCATCCGGTTCGATGATGAGGAAATCTTCCTCCGTGCGCTCAACGTATTCCTTGGCAGACATTATATTATTACCGTTACGAAGCAGAAGATCCATGAGCTGCGTGTCCTGAAGCCCGTACTGTGGGAGCAGGAGGTCAGTACTCCTGACCGCTTCCTGTATCTGCTGATCGACCTCGTTGTCGACAACTTCTTCTCGGTCGGTGACCGGATTGAAGCGCGGATCGAGAAGCTCGAGGAAGACATCCTCATGCATACCAAGAAATCGCATCTGAGCGAGATCATCGGTCTGCGCAGTGAGATTCTCTGGCTGAAGAAGATGCTCGGCCCGCAGAAGGAAGTTATCAACACGCTCAACAAAAAGGATCTTCGCCTGATCGATGATCAGCTGCAGAAGTATTTCAGCGATATCTATGAGAATGCGGTCAAGATCTCTGAGACCTTCGAAACATACCGCGATCTCATGGGCAACTTGCGCGAAGCTTATCAGTCCAGTATTGCGAACCGCGCCAATGAAATCATGCGTGTATTTACGGCAATTACCACTATATTCATGCCGCTGACCGTGATTACCGGGATCTACGGCATGAACTTTGACAATATCCCGGAGATCCACACCGAGTACGGCTACTATGGCGTCATTGCCGTCATGGTGACGCTAGGCTGCGGAATGCTCATTATCTTCCGTAAAAAGGAGTGGCTATGAAGCAGAACGGACGAATACGAAGGACGAAGGCACCGTATACCCGGCTACCGGGACTCGGAGAGCCTTCGTCTTTTTGGTATTTCACCAGTATGTAATGCGTCTGCGCCCATCAGGAGTTCTGTTCATCAGGACCGCAGATTGGGGCCGATGCTGGCCGTCAGTCACCCTCTTACAAAGGGGCAGCCATTCCAAGCGCCGCCGGATGCTCCCGCCGGAAGCGGATGCGGATCAGCCGCAGGCGTTCATAATACAGATCAAGTCCGTCAGCAGGTACGAAGTTGTCGCCGTAGGCTTTGTAGAGGACAGGCTTCAGGAAGTTGTCGCCGATCAGTTCATAGGCTGTCCAAATATTGTTCTGTTCTTCGGGGCTTACTTCACTCAGCTCCAGGGCAATGAGCTTCTCGGCCGAGTAGCCGTCCTTCTCCAGCTCTTCCAATACTTCAAGCACTTCACGGCGGGAAACTCCGCTAAGTGCCCTGAGCTGCTCCATCCCTTGCCCCTCTTCGATCCCCTGTAACAGAACGCGCCGCAGTCTCAGCCGCTCCAGCTGCTTCTTGTACTTAAGCTCCTTCTGCTTATAGTGCCAGGACACGAAGCTCTCTTCGTCTATGGCATGATTCACCCAGCTTAGGGGAAAATCATGCTCGCGCGGAGCCGCCGCGGTGATGCTAAGCCAGTCTGCACCATACTGTGAAACTTTGCCTTCTCCCACACCCGGAAGCTGCAGCAGCTCCTCCTCTGTCCGGGGAAGAAACGCGCTGATCATGCGCAGCAGACGGTTGCTGGCCAGGATATAAGGCGCCTTCCGTTCACTGGAGGCCTTCCCCCTGCGCCAGGAGCACAGCTCCTCGAAGATGGCTTCATTCCCGTGTTGCTCACTGAAATACTGCAGCTTAAGCTGCTCCTGGCTGCGGCTGCTGAGGTTATCCTCGTCATGAAATACCCCGTCAATCAGCGGGCGGTAGCCTTCCCCCATCTTCACGGCAAGCTCGTGCCGGTATACACACAGCATCTCATTCCATGATCCGCCTTCATACCACAGGCTGTCGTCCGTCTCCTGTTCCCCGGAGAAATCGCGCCAGCCCAGACGCCACTGCCCCTCTTCTTCTCCAATCCATAGCTGGGCAAAAACCCCTTCGTCCACTCTTGATCTTTTGCACAAACGGTTCATGAATACGATTTGCATAAGAATCCCTACTTTCGTCGTCTTACAGTACGCATGACATATTTGAACGCAAAAAAGCACCTCTCCCACGACATTCGTGAAAGAGGTGCTTCCTCTTAAATGCTATACTGTTAAAACCTAGAATACCATATATTACGTAACAGTCAATGCCTTTTTGACAGAATATCCTACTTGCGGTCCAAAGCCAGCTTGGCCAGACCCAGTGCGCCCGACAGACCGGCGTTATCTCCAAGCTGCGGAGGCACAATATAGCTGCCAATCTCTTCATTGAGCGCCGGATGCTGCACATATCCGCCGAGCAGCTCCTGCAGCTTGGCATGGATCAGCGGGAAGAGCTGGCTCTGCTTCATCACACCCCCGCCCATTACGATCTTCTGCGGCGAGAGGATCAGCACATAGTTCATAAGAGCATGGGCCAGATAGTGGGCCTCCATCGCCCAGGCCGGATGATCTGCAGGCAGCTCGCCCGCCGGCTTACCCCAGCGCTTGCCGATGGCCGGACCTGCCGCGAGACCCTCCAGACAATCGCCGTGATAAGGGCAGAAGCCTTCGTAGTGGTCCTCGGGATGACGACGGACCAGAATATGGCCCATCTCCGGGTGGGACAGCCCGTGAACGAGCTTCCCGCCTACCACAGCACCGGCACCAATCCCGGTGCCCACCGTGATATAGAGACAACTGTCCAGCCCTTGCGCTGCTCCCCAGGTGTACTCGCCCAGCGCTGCACCGTTCACATCGGTATCAAAGCCGATCGGAACCTGGAATTGCTCCTCCATGGCTCCAACCAGATTATACCCGCCCCAATGCGGCTTCGGTGTGGTTGTAATATATCCATAGGTGGGGCTGCCGATAACAGGGTCAATCGGTCCGAAGGAACCGATCCCGATAGCCTCCACAGCTTTTCCGCTGAAATAATCCATTACCTGGCCCATAGTCTCCTGAGGAGTGGCCGTCGGAAAGCTCACCCGGTCGATAATCGTCCCGTCCTCATTCCCGATACCGCATACAAACTTCGTTCCCCCTGCTTCAATCGCTCCCAACAATTTCACTGCAGCGTTCCCCCTTCTCCTGATGCATCCATATGCTGTTGCTTCTCATAACTTCAATAGATTTGCCTAACACGATGATCGCTCTCACGGATACGATAGATTTCTCTAAGTACGGCGGCGATAGATTTCTCTAGCACAGCGACAGATTTCCGTGATACAAATATGCCGGTTGACCGGCACAGCGCAATGATAAAGCGTTCTCTTATCCTATTATACGTGGCTCTTATATGTATGACAAGCGGTTGACATACAGGTTAAACAAGTGATTTGCTGATGAGGCTTAGGCTGGATTGAATGGGAACGGGAGATCGTTGGATTTTGTACACCTGCTAATGAACGAATGGCCGATGCTGGGACAACATTTGGAAAAACAACACTTAATTCCGCCCATTTTAGCCCAAGTAGCCAAAAGTAACATGAACAGCTGTTGTTTTTCCACTTGTTACCGAGTACACCGTTACAATCAATAAATTAAGATACATTATTCCATTTGTTGGTTGCAGGAATCGGAATCTTGTTGCTGCATAGTCTGTTTGCGGTCATGATAGGCCCGGCAGGCTGCTACAAGCCGGGCTGCTGCCGGGAGATGGGAGGCCAGATGGATATGCGCATAAGCAGCCATAATGCTGCCGCTGATGTAGCCTTCAGGCTGGCTCCCCCCTCTGCCCTTACTCTCATAGGCATAGGTCCGGGCTTCCCCGTCAGGATAGCTCATGACGGAGTAATGAAATTCATGGCCGCGCAGACGCTCGCCCTGCTTCAGCAGCAGACAGTCGTGAAGTGCCGTAACTTCACGATACCCGAGTGCCGCCCGGCATTCCTGCATCACGGTGTGTGCCGGAATGATTCCGGCCATCTCATGCACCGTGCCGGTGCGGTCGGTCAGACTGCGGGCCAGCACCATATAGCCGCCGCACTCCGCATACAGTGGCATTCCAGCGTCTGCAGCAGATCTCAGGCCGCCGAGGAATAGCTGGTTCGCGGCAATCACCGCCGCGAATTCTTCCGGAAAGCCGCCGCCGAGATAGATGCCGTCAGCTTCCGGCGGAATGCCTTCACCGCTGAGCGGGCTGAAGTACACCAGCTTAGCACCTTCACGTGCAAGCAGCTCCAGATTATCGGCGTAGTAGAAATTGAACGCCGCATCCCGGGCTACGGCAATGAGCGGGCTAGGCCCCGCCGGGCCTGCCTGTGTCTTATGTATCTGAGCAGCGGGGTTACAAAGTTCAGCCGCATATGTAAGAGAGCGAACTTGCTGGACCGGTGTCTGCATGCAGGCAAGCAAGGCTTCTTGCTCCGGCGCCACAGGCTGCCCCTGCACAGCAGGAGCGGCAGCCGCAAGCTCCAGCAGCCGTTCCAGATCCGTGCCTTGCTCCAGCATGTCGGCGGCACGCTCGAACAAGGGCGCAAGCTCCCCCCGCTCCACAGCGGGCAGCAGGCCCAGATGCCGCTCCGGGATGTCCAGCCCGCTGTCGCGGGGGAGCCAGCCAATCACGGGAATCCCGCAGGCTGCTTCAATGGCAGCCTTAACTAATCGGTAGTGACCCTCGCTGCCGCAGCGGTTCACCAGAACGGCGGCAATCTGCACCTGCGGCTCCAGCTGCCGGAAGCCCAGCACTATCGCCGCGGCACTGCGCCCCATGCTGCGGACATCGACCACCAGCAGCACAGGGCTGGCGGTCAGGATGGCGATCTCCGCCGTGGATCCGGTCAGTGCTGTGTCTTCCTTGCCGTCATACAACCCCATCACGCCCTCAATGACGGACAGGTCAGCATCCGCCGAAGCCTGCAGGAAATACTCCTGCAGATAGTCGCTTGAAGTCATCCAGGAGTCCAGGTTACGCGAGGGACGGCCTGTGACCGCAGTGTGATAGGCGGGATCGATATAGTCAGGGCCGCATTTGAAGCCCTGAACCTTCAGGCCCCGCCGGGCAAAAGCGCGCATCAGCCCCAGTGTGACCGTTGTTTTGCCCGAGCCGCTGCCTGTGCCTGCGATGACCAGGCGGGGATGCGCCTGCGGCTCACGGGGGGCTGATCCAGGCTTTTTTTCATATCCGGCTGCATTCCTCAGCTCATTCACCGCTCTTCCACTCCTTCTCTCCGGGATAGACAATCCGGGCTACGGCGATGGTCACATTGCCGCTCTTGAGCTTAGGCTGCAGGAGCGAATGTGCACCTGAAGACAGCAGCGCAGCAGGTTCACAGACACCGTAAGCCCCGGTTGCCCTGAATACCACCTCAGACGGATGATCCAGTTCTACTGTATTGAGCTGCTCCGGGGTGTACAGAACCAGCTCCCAGCTGTATTTGGCGCACAAGGCCAAGAGTCCCGCTTCATCCCCCTTGATCCCGGCTGTCGCCACATTCCGCACACTATGGAGCGACAAATTAAGCTCGTGCAGAGTGTGAAGAACCACCGCTTCCAGCTCATCCGCAGACGTCCCGCGGTTGCAGCCGAGTCCAAGCACCAGACTGCGCGGGCGATACACTACAGTGTACTCGGCCAGAGTAGTATCTGCCGGTGCGTCCTCCTCTGGTTCCTCCGTCACCCGGTCGCTTACCACAATCGCTGCGCTGAAGCTGCGTCTGCTATACCGAAGCTCGGCTCTGCTTGCGAACATAGAGACATGCTCCGGCACCTCAGCACCCGGCGGCAGCCAGTCACGTTCCCCGCTCTCCTGCACAAAGGCTACCGGCTCCCCGTTAACGAGCGCAGCACTAACCCCCTTCATGGAGGTGAAGCTATCGGCACGCCAGCCGTACTCCCGGCCCAGCAGATCAACAGCGAAGGTGCCCTGCACATCCGAAGCCGTGGTGATCACCGGATGGCTGCCCAGCAGCTCCGCAATCTCCAGTGTCAGCTTATTCGCTCCGCCGAGATGGCCGGAGAGCATGCTGATGACATGCTCCCCGCGCTCATCGATGACGATGACGGCAGGATCGGTTCTTTTATCCCGCAGCAGCGGAGCCGTCAGCCGGACTGCCGCCCCCAATGAGAAGAACAGAATGACCGCCTCATAGCTCCCGAAGAGCCTAGGCAGCAACCCTCTGACCGGTCCGTTAAAAACAGTAATTTCCCCACTCCGCGCCTCCAGCTCTCCGCTATACTTGGCATAGACAAAGACCTCAGTCCCGCCAAGCCGCCCGCCGAGCTTCACAGCCAGCTCTATGCCACTCCGCGTAATGGCAACAACCGCATACCGCTTACTCACCGGAGCCGATTCCTTCCCGGCAGCCGTGGGTGAAGGTCTTGTCATACAGCTTGGAGCGGTGCTGATCGCGGTCCGTCAGCCCGGGGTCCAGCGCCCAGCCGGCCAGGATCATGGCATGCATGGTGATGCCAGCACCTTGCAGGTCCGCCTCCAGCTTCTCAACCGTGGTCCGCAGAATCTGCTGATCCGGCCAAGTGGCCCGCTTCACGACCGCCACCGGGGTCTCCGGGCTCCAGCCTGCGGCCAGGAATTCACTGCTCACATGACCGGCCAGTGATGCACTCAGAAACAGCGCCACCGTGCAGTGATGCTCCGCCAGCTTGCGCAGCTGCTCGCGCTCCGGCACGGGTGTGCGCCCTTCCGCACGGGTCAGAATGACCGTCTGCGTCAGCTCCGGCACGGTCAGCTCTGCGCCCACCGCCGCCGCAGAGGCAAAAACCGAGCTGACGCCCGGTACAATCTCGTAAGCGACGCCGCGTAGCTTCAGCAGTGACATCTGCTCCAGAATCGCGCCGTACATGGCGGGGTCTCCGGTGTGGACGCGGGCTACGCTTTTACCGGACTGCACGGCAAGCGTCATCAGCTCCACCTGCTGCTCCAGATCCATGCCCGAGCTCTGAAGCACCTGCGCACCGGGCTTAGCGCTGCGGATCAGCTCCTCGCTGACCAGCGAATCCGCATACAGCACCAGATCTGCCGAGCGCAGGATACGGCTGCCTTTTACCGTAATTAGCTCGGGATCGCCGGGTCCGGCACCGACAATATATACTTTTTGCTCCAACAGCTTATTCGTCATTTGCTCACCACCATCAGACTCAGGTACTCCACTTCCTTGCCCCGCAGGTCCCGTGCATCGCGCCAGACAGTCTCATAGGGGGAGGTGACCTTGGTCACCACCGAGGCGCGGCCGGACAAGCCCAGCTCATCCAGCACATCCAGCACCACATCCAGCACCTTGGCCACCTTAAGGAACACCACCGTATCATGATGCAGCAGCGCTTCTCGAAGCGCCTCCCTGTCGTCCGTAGCCGGGATGATTCCCACCCGCTGATTGCCGTCTGCCAGGGGCTGCTCCAGCGCAGCCGCCGCGCCCAGCACCGAGGATATTCCCGGAACCGAGACGACCGGCACACCGGGGTGCAGCTCCTGCATCAGCCGGGCCAGATGAATGAAGGTACTGTAGAGATTAGGATCGCCTTCGGTCACAAAAGCCACATCCCGCCCCTGTCTCAGCTCTCCCCAGCACAGCTCTACCGTACGGGTCCAGCCGCTGGCCAGCAGCTCCGGGTCCTTCGTCATCGGAAAGACCAGTCCGAGCATGATTTTGTCCAGCGGGTCTACATGCAGCTCAATGATTTCATAGGCGTAGGATTTGCCGCCCTTCTTGGTTGCCGGGTAGGCAATCACCGGACATTCCCGCAGCAGACGGCAAGCCTTAAGCGTAATCAGCTCCGGGTCGCCGGGGCCAACGCCTATGCCGTATAACGTTCCGAGCGCCCGGGGAGTCAGTCTTTCCTCCAGCTCCAGCTCTTCTGCATCCAGTGGGTCAAATAACGCACTGGCAACCTGTATCGCTGCTTCTGTCCACAGCGTACCTGCCGCTTCTCCTGACGTTATTTCCTGTCCCTCCGCAGCCTGCTCACGCGGCTCAGTTACATCGGTCTTCATTGCGGGTTCCTCCTTCGTTATTGTCAGATGATTAATGAAGCCTCCGGCCGCTGACCACATAGACGGGATTCATTCCGTCGAACCGGGTCATGCCGAGAATCGGCTTGCCGCGCGACGCCTGAAGCATCGTCACCTCGCAGGCCAGCCCTGCGGCCTTAAGCGCCTCCATGCTGCCATGCAGCGTCTCCACCGTGATCGCCCCAACCACAATCCGGCCCTCCGGGCGCAGTCTGGCGGCGCTGTGCGCGATAATGTTCGCCAGCTCCCCGCCGCTGCCGCCGATGAAGACGGCATCCGGGTCTGGCAGAGCCGCTAAGCCCTGCGGTGCCTTCTCCTGAATGATCTGGAAATCCGCCCGGAACTTCAGACGGTTCGCTGCCATATTCGGCAGGTTCTCGGCACTTTTCTCCAGCGCGTAGACCTTCCCGAGTCTGGCGATCCGCGCGCATTCCGCAGCCACCGCACCCGAACCGGAGCCGATGTCCCACACGACTGCATCCTCGGACAGGTTCAGCTCCGACAGCACCAGAGCGCGGACCTCGCGCTTCGTAATCAGGCCTTTCTCCGGCTTGCGCTGCCGGAACTCCTCATCCGGATAGGCGAAGCCGCGCCGCACAGGAGCAGTGACCTCCTGCTTACGGCGCAGGATCACGACATTAAGCGCTGCGAACTCCCTGGTCACCATCTCCTTCAGCGTCCAGAACCGGCAGACTTCCTCCGCCCCGCCAAGCCGTTCACAGATAAACGCCTCATATTCCATCATCCCGAACTCCTGCAGATAAGCGGCAATGACCGCAGGGGTGTTGTTCTCGTCTGTCAGCAGGGCGATTTTATGCTTGCCGTCGATACGCTGGGCCAGTCCCTGGATGGGACGCCCGTGCAGACTGATCAGCTCCGCATCCTGCCAGCTGTCCCCAAGCCGTGCAAACGCAAGCTGCACACTGCTATAATGGGGGATCACCTCCACATGCTCCGGCCCGAACCTGCGGACGAGATACCCGGCAATCCCAAAAAAGAACGGGTCCCCCGAGGCCAGCACCACCGTCCGCCGCTCACGCCACACCTTCTCCAGCTTGTCTGTAAAAGGCTTCAGGCCGCCTTGCAGAACGATTTTCTCCCCTCTGTACCTGCTGAAAAAATTCAATTGCCGCTCGCCGCCCAGCAGCACCTCGCTGTTGTTCACTATGCTTAAGCTATCCGGTGTCAGGCCGCCGGTGCCATCCTCACCGATCCCGATCACATAAATCAGGTTATCCATGAATCTCCGCCCTTCCCAGCACCCGGCCCTTCATTGTAACGAGCACCATTTCCACAATCATGCCTCCGTTCATATGCGCCAGACTCTGTTCACAGGCATGCCTGCACAGCTGCTCGAAAAAAACGTGATTCCCCGCCTCAGTCATCAGATCCACGACCTGTGAGGCTGTGTTGGCGGCAGCAATCTCCTGCACCTGCTCCGGGGTTGCTCCCGCACCAGCCGCAACGGAGGCCAGAAATCCGAAATCGACGGGCGCGTTCTTGGAGTGAATCAGCATGGCCCCCTGAGCTACCTTGGAGAATTTGCCGGCCATCCCGACGAAGGTAACCTTCCCAATCCCGTAAGCCTTCGCATGCTCCAGCGAGAAGCCTACATATTCCCCCATCTGCACAAAAGCTTCCTCCGGAAGCTCCGTGAACATTGCGATGGCATATTTCTCGCTGCTGCCGCCTGTGGTAAGCACGACCTGCCGGTTCCCCGCCGCAGCCGCCACCGAGATGGCCTGAACCACGCTGGCCTTATAGGCCTCGGTGGAGAACGGCGTCACCACGCCCCGCGTGCCCAGGATCGAAATGCCGCCCAGAATACCCAGCCGGGGATTCAGCGTCTTAAGAGCGATGCTCTCGCCTTCCGGCACGCTGATGACTACCCTAAGGCCCCGCGCTGCACCGTGCTCCTCCAGCACGGCGGTTACCGCCTCCTGAATCATCCTCCGGGGGACCGGGTTAATCGCCGCTTCTCCCACGCCTACCGGCAGGCCCGGCTTCGTCACCCGGCCAACACCGCGGCCCCCGTCAATCTCCACGCCGGCCTGATCCCGCCAGCTCACCGCCGCCTCGATCCACGCCAGATGCGTCGCATCCGGGTCGTCTCCGGCATCCTTAACAGTGGCACAGCTTGCCGTGTGTGTTCCTGTACGCTGCCAGCCAGTCAGCTCAAAGGTATGACGGAACCCGGCCGGCAGATCAATCTCTACCGCAGGCAGGCTCTCCCCTGTAATGAGCAGGGTGGCCGCACCTGCGGCTGCCGCGGCGGCACAGGCCCCTGTCGTGTAGCCCCTGCGCAGCTGGGGAGCAGGGGGCGCTTCTTCGGAATCGTGATCGGGCGATCCGGGATCGGGCGATTGTGCGAACTCAGGCCCAGCAGACTGTTGTACACGATCACCCTCCTGCTCGATCTCGGGGCCGTCTGCTTGCTCCACCTGCTGGGCTGCCTGATCGAACTCGGGGAAGCTGGCTTGCTCCGGTTGCTCAGTTGCCTGATCGAATCCGGGCAATCCGGGTTCGATAGCCTGCTGTACCTGCCCAGCCATCTGCTCGATCTCGGAGCCGGCTGCGTGCTCCAAACGTTCAGCCGCCTCTGCAAATTTGGGGCCAGTCGCTTGCTCTACTTGCCACACCTGCCCCGCCCCTGCCTCACCGCTTTCTTGGCTCCGGTTCTGCCTGACGGCGTGACCGGGTATTTCCTTGGTCATGGCAATCCCTCTTTGCTGTTGGTCTAAGAATAAATCCTCAGAATCTGAACAATCTGCACATCGCTGAAGCTTATCCTCTGAGCTTTCGCCCTGGGCAGGTAACCTGTCTTACTCTCTATATAACCTGATTATACTGCTGCTTCTAAGCAAATCAGGAGATTTTTATACAAATTCTGGATCCATTGCACTTTGTACATTAGTTGAACCCCATATCCGCCAAAAAAGTGAGTCTGCTGCATTTTGTACATTAGAATTTGGCGGGGGAGGTGTTTTGGAGCTATTATCCACAAATCAAGTGTATGAACTACAGTAGAACCGGATTTCAACTATAAAATCACGAATTCTGTTGTACAGAATACTATTAGAACTAAAGAAGTAAATAATTTGAGATAGTTGTATTCTGTACATTTAAAACCCGCAAAAAGGGAGGATTTCCTCATCTAACTGTAATCTGTACAACTATATCTGCCCAAATCAAGGAGAACACCGATTATAGAAAAGTTTAATTGCACGTTTTACAGCTAAATGGCTATTCACTCGTACATCAGAGCATTTAGTTGTACAGAGTGCGATTAAGCATACCACTTGTACCTTAATCGGGATATGACAACTCACCAGCCCTACGCTTCAGCTATCTGATTCTCTGATCAAGCTACCCCAGCTCACCCGCCGCCCGGCGGACGGCCAGCAGACTTAGTGCGTTCACTGCGGCGACCACGATTGTACTGCCCCCTTTGCGGCCGATATTGGTGATGTAGGGAATATCCAGCTTGCGCAGCTCATCCTTGGATTCCGCCGCTGAGACGAAGCCAACGGGCATGCCGATGACGAGGCCTGGCTGGGCGGCACCTGCTTTTACCAGACGGATTAGCTCCAGCAGGGCAGTCGGCGCGTTGCCGATGACATAGATTCCCCCCGGTGCCTGTGCGCAGGCCTTGCGCGTTGCGATAATCGCCCTTGTGGTTCCCAGCGCCTTCGCCTCCTCCACCACATCAGGATCTGAAATATGTACCCGGACCTCGCCGCCGTACCGCTGAATCCGCTCCTTGGCAATGCCCGCCTCCACCATCCGCACATCCGCTATAATCGGCTTGCCCTGCAGAATGGCGTGAATCCCCGCCTCAATCGCCCCGGGATGGAACACCAGGCTGCGCCCCAGCTCAAAATCAGCCGAAGCATGAATAATCCGCTGTACAATCGGGTACTCGAGTGCACTAAACGAATGTTCACCCAGCTCCTCCGTAATCATCTGAAAGCTTAGACCCTCTATCTCCTGCGGCTGTACGGTCACCGGCTTGAACTCTGTCCCGAAATCCACATTCATCCCTCTTCCCTCGTCATTAGCAGCGCATTCTTCACAGCAGCCGTAATCTCGTCAAAAGAATCAAACACCGTTCCGCCATCCCCGAAGGACAGCCCCGGCCGCATAATCAAAATCACATATAACCCCATATCCAGCGCGGCATGCAGCTTCTCATCCACCGAGCCCTCGGCCCCGCTCTCCTTGGTAATCATCACCCGGGTGCCGTACTGCCGGTATAAGGCCTCATTCATCTCTCTGCTAAAAGGGCCCTGAAGCGCAATAATATTCCGCTGCTCAATCCCAAGGGTCAGACACTTCTCCAGATTCTCCAGACAAGGCAGCAGCCTTACGGTCAGCCGGATATCCGGATCTCCCAGCAGCTCCTCCGCAAAAATCTCCAGCGTTTTGCCGCCGGTAGTCAGCATCACAGAGCCCTTCAGCTCCTTAGCCTTGCGCGCAGCCTCTTCATAGGAATGCACTAGCAACAGCCGGGGATGGCTGTTATAGATAAGGCTCTGCCGCTCGTAGCGGAAGTAAGGCAACCCCAGCGCAGCAGCAGCTTCCATTGCATTAGCATGGGCCTCCAGCGCAAAAGGATGGCTGCCGTCCACCACGGCACGGTACCCGCCCGCTTGCAGCAAAGCGATCATCGCCGCGCGGTCCAGTCTGCCGACGCGGGTGCGGATGCCTGCGGCCATAAGGCGTTCTGCCCCGCTGGGCGTCACCACGCTGGCCTGCAGCGGCAGGCCTTGGCGCAGGAGGCTCTGTGCCAGCTCGCGGGCATCGCTGGTGCCGCATAACATGAAGATCATCGCGGCTGACGAAGCGCCTGATCGTCTGCCGGAGCCGCCGCCTCCGTTACATCATGCTGCCCATGGCAGTGATGCTCATGCGCGTGATGCGTGTGCCCATGTTCATCATGCCTGTGATGCGCACACTCGTGATGCCCATGCTTCCCATGACAGTGATGCCCATGCCCGTGATGTCCATGCCCATGCTCCCCGTGCTCCTCCTCACCATGATGGTGATGATGGTGATGGTGCAAAGAGGCTGCATCGCGGTATTTGCAGTTATCACAGTTGCTGAAGGCACGCCCTTCCAGCGTCTCCTCGATCCGCTCTGTCAGCATATCCGCCAGCAGCGGATGTGCACCCAGTGTGCCGCCGATCTCCACTTCAAGCCCGGGATGCTCAGCTGCGAATTGCGCCACTCTCTCTGCGAACTGCTGCATTAGCACTCCGGTGAACAACAGGTACGGGAGAACAATAATTCTGCGCGCACCCAGCGCCAGACAGCGCTCAAGCCCGTCCGGCAGCGACGGCTTGGCGATGGCAATGAAGCAGCTTTCCACGCTGCGGTAGCCTGTTCTCTCCCAGAGCAGCCGGCTTATTTTATACAGATCGCTGTTGGCATCCGGGTCACTGCCCCCGCGTCCCATCAGCAGCACGATAGTATCCTTATCCTCTATCGTAGATGCACCGTTCCCGCGCAGGTCCAGGTCCATTCCGCCAGCCACCTTCACCTGCAGGAGTGGAACTCGTTCTGCTTCCTGAATCCGCTCCAGCAGAATATCGACGGCACGGTCCTGCACCCCCAGCGGACGCCCGTAGATGAACTTCACCCCGGGATATCTCTGCTTGGCTTCATCAATGGCCATTGGAATATCGAGCTTGGAATGCCCCGCCGCGAACAAAATAATCGGCACTACGTATATCTCCGCCGCACCGCCCTCAATGCATCTGGCAATTCCGCCAGCGATGGAAGGCGAGGCCAGCTCTATGAAGCAAGTCTCAACCTTCAGCTCCGGCTTACGGGCTGCGAGCAGGCGGGTGAATTCCAGCAGCTCCTCATTTCCCGCTTGAACCCGGCTCCCGTGTCCCACCAGTAATACCGTTCTCATCGTCTGCACTCCTTCTTTGCTGTTATCGTTATCGGATGTATGGGCTGCACTCCCTGTTGCGCTGTCCATCCGTTCCCGGAACGCATGATACCGCTCCTGCTCCCGGCCATGAGCCCTGTAGTCCTCAACTGCGGCAGCTACAGCGGCTACCGCTTGCTCTTCGTCCATCCCTTCACGCACCAAAATCCCTGCATGGGCACCCCGCCCGGCCTTCTTGCCGCCGAGATACAACTCATAGCTGCCGCGCGACATTACCAGTCCGATATCATCCAGCACAGCGGAGCTGCAAGCCATCCCGCAGCCGGCTACACTGATGTGCAGCTCTCTGGGCACAGCCATTCCATGCAGCAGGGTGTGGAGCCGGACAGCAGCACTTAACGCTCCGCTTCTGCGCAGCTCACAGAATCCGCAGGTCTTCACCTTCACGTAATCTCCAGGTGTACTTACATTCAGTCCGGCCTCCAGCAGCCTTGCTCCTGCCTCTGCCTCTTCATTCCGGCTGCCGCGCAGCAGGAAATATCCGTCCTTCGTATAGATCAATTGCCCATCGCTGCCTGCAAGCTCAGCCAGCAGCTTCATCTGATCGCCGCTGAAGCTGCGGCTGCCGGTTACGGGAGCAATCCCCAGCTCGAAGGAAGAATCGGTTGATGCCTTCAGGCGACCGGACAAGCTCCGCAGCCGCTCCACCTGCGGAGCAGCAGCCAGGCTCTGCGCAGCAGCCTCTTCCATTCTCACTGATTCCGCTTCTCTTCCTGATACAGCAGCTTCCCTTCCTGCAACAGCGGCTTCTCTCCCCGCATCCACAGCTTGTGCCGCTCCAGCTCCAGCTGCCCCCTCTGCCTGCCCGGACTCCGCCGCAGCCAGCGACCACGGCTCTGCGGCTGTGCGCAGCCGCTCGTGCGGCTTCAGCGTCTGCGTCTGTGCCCCGAGACTGTACTTGCGCTCATATCCGCGCGGCGTAATCATAAGATCCTCATAGACAACGGTAGCAGAGTTGCCGACCACTACGGTTGAGAGCATGCCGATCTCATGCTCCAGCATCTCCTGCAGCGTCGTTATGACCGTCTGCTGGCGGTCACGATAGGCGCTTTTGACAATGCCTACCGGGGTAGCCGGATCACGGTAACGGAGCAGAATGCCCCGCGCTTCTTCAATCTGGCGCGTCCGTCTGCCGCTGCGCGGATTATAGAACGCAATGACGAAATCTGCCGCCCCCGCTGCTTCCACGCGCGCAGCAATGCTCTCCCAGGGCGTAAGATGATCGCTCAGGCTGATCGTGCAGGAATCATGCATAATCGGCGCTCCAAGCAGCGAGGAACAGGACTGGATCGCCGAGATTCCCGGGATCACCTCCACCTGTACCCCCTCTGAGCGGTTCCAGCCGCGTTCGATCAGCACCTCGTAGACCAGCCCGGCCATTCCGTAGACACCGGCATCGCCGCTGGAGATTACCGCAATTGTCTGCCCTTCTTCTGCTCTGCGGACGGCCTCCTGGGCCCGGCTGACCTCCTCGGTCATTCCCGTGCCGACAATCTCCTGATGCCGCAGCAGCGGTCTGATCAGATCTACATAAGTGGTATAGCCGATGACCGCCTCACTCTCATCCAGCGCAGCCAGTGCGCGGCCGGTAATATGCTCCAGCGCTCCGGGGCCGAAGCCGATAATCAGCAGCTTTCCTTGTTTCTTCATTCTTCTTCCCCCGTTCATGAATAGCTGTGGTTAAGCGCAAGCAGCTTATACAGCTTCACCTTGAATTCTCCGGCGGTGCGGGGAGCGCTCTGCCCTGCGGTCAAGCTGGCAGGCAGGCTGAACCATAAGTCAGCCAGCAGCGGCAGTCCCAGCCCGATGGACAATAGCTCTTCCCGTCCCGCAAAAATCTCCTCCGGCGTCCCCGCCGCCCGGCATCTTCCATGCTCCAGCACAATAATCCAGTCCGCCCAGCGGTAGGCCAGGTCCATATCATGCGTAGCCATAACTACGGTTGTCCCTTTATCATGTATGGCTTCAAGCCCCTTCAGCATCTGCGTTTCCGATAACGGGTCCAGATACGAGGTTGGCTCATCCAATAGAATCAGCTCCGGCTCCATAGCCAGTACACCGGCGAGTGCCGTGCGTTTCTTCTGGCCCAGACTAAGCTGGTGAATCGGTTTATCGCCCAGACCGGATAGATTCAGCAGCTCCATGACCTCCCGGCAGCGCGCAGCGATAGCCGGTTCAGCCATGCCGCTGCCGCGCAGCCCGAACGACACATCCTCCAGCGGAGTGCTGAGGATCAGCTGCTGCTCGGGGTCCTGGAAGACCAGGCCCACTTTCCGCCGCAGAGCGGCCAGCTCTTTTTTGGAGTAGGATAACGCCTTCCCTCCTTGCACAACCGTCCCCTGCTGCGGGCGCAGAATGCCGACGGCATGCAGGAACAGCGTCGATTTGCCCGAACCGTTATGACCGAGCACCGCCGTCTTGCTGCCTGCGGGGATGGAGAACGTCAGTTCATGCAGGGCAGGCTCCTTCGTATCCGGGTAATGGAACACCACTCCGTCACAAGCCAAGCTAGATTCCTGATCCATGGGTGACTCCTTTCATGTGTTAGTGATAAAGTACGCCTTAGCCAGCAGCAGTAGCGCAATACCGGCATAAGCCTGGATTGTATAGCGCCGCGGCACAGGACGCGCCGTATAAGGCGGGAGAATAATCTCATCTGTGAATCCGCGGGCCAGCAGCCCCTGCGATAATCCGTAATACCGGTGCATCGTGTTGCCGAACAACGCTCCTGCCATAGCCGCAGTCTCCCGCATTCTGGCCTTGTAGCCCCGGCGGCCTCCGCGCAGCCTGCGGGCCAGTAGCAGACCATGCGCTGCATCACTCAGCAGGAATAAGAAGCGGTACATAATCAGCATCAGCTCCAGGACAATCTGCGGCATCCGCAGCCTGCGCAGCACCTGCAAAAGCTCACTGAACGGAGTCGTAAACATCAGGAAGAAGAAACAGCTCATGCAGGCAGAGATTCTGGCCAGCAGCTCCCCTGCCCGCTGAAGTCCCGCTGCTGTGACATATACCGGCAGGTTCAGTCCCGGAAGCGGGAATATCCCTGCCTCTCCCGCAGCCGGATGCCCGAATTCCACGAGCAGCGCCGGTACGCTAAGCGCATAGAACAGCAGCGCTGTGCCGAACAGCATGCCATAAGCACGCAAGGGAATTCGGGCCTGCAATATACACCAGGACATCATCCATAGGGTAATTGCAGCCTGTAGTACCGGATGTACGGTGTAAGAGAGCAGGAACATCAGGGCTGCGAACGAGCTTTTCCACATCGGGGACAACTGGCGCAGAGCATTATTGTAGGAGAGAACGTCAATCCGCCGGATCACTTGCTGCTATGCTGCTTCGTCCCGCCTTGCTTGCCCTTGAGCAGCCCCAGGGTATAACCGATTACACCGGCACCAATCGCGGCCTGCAATGCAAACAGCATACTCTCCGTCTCACCCGGCAGCTCGGTCAGCGGCTTGAACCACGGCTTATAGTCAGGATTCATTTCGGTAATCACACCTTCAGCCGCATCATCGGCCCCGCCGAATTCCCCATTAACCAGCAGCAGCGGCAGAATGACCAGCAGAATAACAACCAGCAGCATCAACCCATTTTTCCATTTATTGCTCATTAGGCTCTTCCTCCGTTCACCTTGCGTTTCAGAAGCGACAATTCATTCGGGCTATACGATTTCAGCCAGTTCCAGAGCAGTACCGTCAACAGCCCTTCACTGATGGCCAGCGGGATTTGCGTCACGGCAAAGATGCCCCCGAATTTGAGAAAAGATGCCAGCACGCCGCCATCCGCCGCCGGAAAAGCCACCGCCAGTTGGAAGGAAGTCACTACGTACGTACTCAGATCAGCCACCGCAGCCGCACAGAACAAGGCCAGCTTCTCGCGGTCCGGCATTTTCATCATCAGCTTATACACTGCATAGCCGGCAAAAGGACCCGCCACCGCCATCGAGAACGCATTGGCCCCGAGCGTAGTAATCCCCCCGTGCGCCAGCAGCAGCGCTTGAAACAGCAGGACAATCGAGCCGATTACGCTCATGGGCAGCGGCCCCAGCATTACCGCACCTAGTCCGGTACCGGTGGGGTGGGAGCTGCTTCCGGTCACGGAAGGCATTTTGAGCGCAGACAGTACGAAGGTAAACGCCCCGGCCAGACCCAGCAGCAGCTTCAGCTCCGGATTCTCCCGGGTCATGGCTCTCAGCTTGAAGATTCCAAGGACAAAGAACGGGATAAACGCCGCCCACCAGAACACCGCCCAGCCAACCGGCAGGAATCCTTCCATAATGTGCATCGCCCGGGCCGTCCCCGGTTCGTTCAGCATAAAGTACACCGTAAATCCGGCAACCAGTGCCGCAAAGCTCCACCATCTGTGCTTTTTCATTTGTCACCCTCCATGTTTGTTGATTTCCCATTACAGATCATAAAGCCCAAAAAACCCACCCTAAAGGGTGGGAGTGTATGTACGCAGGCAAGTTCGATAGAGCGCGCAGCCGCTGCCAAGCGAAACAAGGTGCTTCTCATCGTCCCATCACTATGGGCCGTGTCCCCTTGTATCCCGCAGCTGTAAGCCGGGTGTCATCTCTAAGATTCCAAGATTCCTCCGGTCCATCAGGGCAGAACGCCTCTTCTCATTAACCTATCCGTACACCGCTCCTATCCGCGTAGAGTCGTGGTGTGCGTCGACAAGGTAGGTCTCCTGGCTTGGAATACAGGCGCCGCAGACTTCGTCTTCCCCGGGGCATCCCGAGTGACCTCATGAAGTGCAGCTCTTCCATACAGTGGCGGGACCGCTCGGGAGTTGCACCCGATTCCCTGTTATCCCTTGCCGCTTCCGGCAAGAGCACCTTGTTTCATCGCTAATTCATCTCACATCATAGCGGACAGAGATTAGCCTGTCTGTGATATAAATTGGAAAAGCTGGCCTGCAGCCAATCATAGCTTGTAGAAATTTTATTTGAGTAATATAATTATTAACTATATAACCTGAACGTGGAGGCATCCGATGAAACTTGATCTAACCGAACAATCCCTGCCCGTGTACGAGGCCCTGTCCAGTACCGTGCGCCTGCATATGCTGCGGCTGCTGTCCGATAAGCCCATGAACGTGAAGGAGCTGGCCGCAGCCCTCAAGCTCAGCAGTGCGATTATGACCATGCATGTGCGCAAGCTCGAAGCCGCCGGGCTGATCCGCAGCCATATGGCTCCCGGCAAAAGCGGCCTGCAGAAGATCTGTACACTGGCCGCCGACGGGGCTGAGATTGTTTTTCCGGGACAGGCCCGGACTCCGCGCAGAGGGTACCGCAAGGACATCCCTGTAGGCCATTATTCCGACTTCCAGATCGAGCCTACCTGCGGACTGTCTACGACGGAGAGGGTCATCGGGCACTTTGACGATCCCCGTTATTTCTGGGACCAGGAGCGGGTGAACGCCGGGATTCTCTGGTTCGGCAAGGGGTTCGTCGAGTATAAAATCCCGAATTTTCTGCTGTCGAGCCAGCAGCCGGAGGAGCTTGCCATCACGATGGAGATCGCCTCCGAAGCCCCGTCCGTCAACAACAACTGGCCGTCGGATATTACCTTCACACTGAACGGACAATCGCTCGGCTTCTGGACCAGCCCCGGTGACTACGGAGATAATCCGGGAAAATACACCCCGGCCTGGTGGCCTGCACTCACCAATCAATACGGCCTGCTCAAGCAGCTGCGGATTACGCAGACGGGCACTTTCATGGATGGGCAAAAGCTGTCGGAGGTCACCCTGGATCAGGTAGGCATCCGCAACAAACAATGGACCTTCCGGCTCTCTGTCGAGGAGGATGCCGAGCACATCGGCGGCCTCACCCTGTTCGGTAAAGGCTTCGGCAATTACAACGAGGATCTGGTGTTTGAGTTGTTTTATACAGATGGTGTGGCAGATTTGCCAGGTTCTTTATAGAAGACTGCTTAGTGGGTGTGTAGAAGGTAGGTAGGTAGTGGAGATAGATTAGTTAGACTAATTAGGTTAGTTTTCGTTTCAGCTACTTTTAGAGCTAATACTCCTCATTTCTGCTTAACGCCCACTTTCGGCCGAATCAGGTGCATTAGTGCTCCTCATTTCCGCTCAAGGCTCACTTTTGGCCGATTCAGGTGCACTAGTGCTCTTCATTTCTGCTCAACGCTCACTTTCAGCAAATTCAGGGGCATTAGTGCTCTTCATTTCCGCTCAATGCTCACTTTCAGCAAATTCAGGGGCACTAATGCCCCTCGCAACATCCATCCACCTTCTAACCGCACTAATGAGATTTATCCCTCTCTTTTCCTCCTCCAGCCCACTTTCACGCCGCATTAGAGGGATTTATACCTCTCATTTCCTCCTCCAGCCCACTTCCCGCCGCATTAGAGGGATTTATCCCTCTCTTTTCCTCATCCAGCCCACTTTCCGCCGCATTAGAGGGATTTATACCTCTCATTTCCTCCTCCAGCCCACTTCCCGCCGCATTAGAGGGATTTATCCCTCTCTTTTCCTCCTCCAGCCCACTTTCCGCCGCATTAGAAGGATTTATCCCTCTCTTTTCCTCACCCAGCCCACTTTCCGCCGCATCAGTGGGATTTATACATCTCATTTCCTCATCCAGCCCACTTCCCGCCGCATTAGAGGGATTTATCCCTCTCATTTCCTCCTCCAGCCCACTTTCCACCGCATATGAGAGATTTATACCTCTCATTTCCTCCTCCAGCCCACTTCCCGCCGCATTAGAGGGATTTATCCCTCTCTTTTCCTCACCCAGCCCACTTCCCGCCGTATTAGAGGGATTTATACATCTCTTTTCCTCCTCCAGCCCACTTTCACGCCGCATTAGAGGGATTTATACCTCTCATTTCCTCCTCCAGCCCACTTTCCACCGCATTAGAGGGATTTATACATCTCATTTCCTCTTCCTCCCCCTCACCTCCACAACACAAAAAAAAGCCCCTCCAACTGCCGCATTGTGCAGGTTGGAGGGGCTATCGGTGATCGATCCGTCTCTTATGGCAAGAGCGGCTTCTAGCCTATCTTTTCGCCTGACCCCTAGCCGTTAGGCGTGGGCCGTCATTCCGCCACTGGCTGCCACTTTCCGCCGCCCGGCAGCGGACAGCTGCGGGCCTTCAACCGGGCTACGACGGGAATGATACAGCCGCAGGCGGTACAGGTCACGCCATCCTGCAGCTTGGGGCAAGCCCCGCAAAGCGCAAGCCGCTCGGCATAGACCTCGTCTGAAGCGGTATTGCCGGGGTTGAACATGGAGGACGCCAGAATGCGGGCAATCTGTGCTTCCGTGACCTTGTACTCCTCCCGGCATCCTTTGCAGGCTGAAGTGGTTGTCATGCAGTTCTCTCCTTAGGCTTGTGGAGTGATGGCCAGTACCGTTACCGACATTGGCGGCAGCTCTACAGTCAGCGTATCCCCTTCAAGCTTGAAGGCGCTGAATGCCTGCGGTGTTACAGCTTCCGGCTGCTCAAAGCTATTGTGGGCATCGATGGAAGCTCCGGCCAGCGTTGTTCCGCTTACGGATGCTTGACCAGCCAATCCGCGCAGGGCAAGCGGCAACACTGCCGATGATGCGTGATTCAGGTTACACAGGCTGACATGAATGATGCCCTCAGCATTGACTGAAGCCGAAGCCGATACTTCAGGAATCTCTACGCCTTCATAGCTGTATACCGGGCTGTCCACAGTCAACTCCAGCAATTCTGCATCCTGATGCACCTTGTACATGTTGAATACATGGTAAGTAGGAGTCAGGAGCATTTTCTCGCCTTCGGTCAGAATAACAGCCTGCAGCACGTTCACGGTCTGGGCAATGTTCGCCATCCGTACACGGTCACTGTGCTTGTGGAAAATATTCAGCGTCAAGCCGGCCACCAGCGCATCGCGGATCGTATTCTGCTGGTAGAGGAAGCCCGGGTTCGTACCCGGCTCAACATCATACCAGGTGCCCCACTCGTCAACGATCAGGCCGACTCTTTTCTCAGGATCGTATTTGTCCATGATGGCAATATGGCGGGTAACCAGCTCATCCATGAATAGCGCCTTCTTCAACGTTGTGAAGTATTCGTCTGTTCCGAAGCCTGTAGCCGCGCCCTTATGATTCCAGTCCGAATTAGGCAGGGTGTAATAGTGCAGGGTAATTGAATCCATGAAGCGGGTAGCTTCACGCATCAGCACTTCCGTCCAGTTATAATCATCCGCATTCGCCCCGCAGGCGATCCGGTGGATCTTGTTGTCTCCATAGTTACGTACATACGTCTGATATTGGCGGTACAGATCAGCATAGAACTCAGGACGCATGTTGCCGCCGCAGCCCCAGTTCTCGTTGCCCACGCCGAAATACTTGACACTCCAGGCATCTTCCTGGCCGTTCTTCTGACGCAGCTCAGCCATTGGCGAGACTCCGTTGAAGGTCAGATATTCCACCCACTCGGACATCTCCTGAACTGTTCCGCTACCTACGTTACCGTTGATGTACGGCTCGCAGCCCAGCATCTCGCAGAGGAGCATGAATTCATGCGTACCGAAATGGTTGTTCTCTACCGCGCCGCCCCAGTGTGTGTTGATCATCCGCTTGCGCTCTTCGCTCGGGCCGATACCGTCCTTCCAGTGGTATTCATCGGCGAAGCAGCCGCCCGGCCAGCGCAATACCGGAATTTTCATTTCTTTAAGCGCTTCCACTACGTCGTTGCGGATACCCTTGGTGTTCGGAATAGGGGAATCTTCGCCCACCCAGATGCCTTCATAGATACAGCGTCCAAGATGCTCAGCGAAATGTCCGTAGATGTTGCGGTCAATCTTACCTTTGCGGATGTCGGTGTTCAGTACAATGCGTTCTGCCATGGGAAGTTAACGCTCCTCTTTAAGTTAATATATTTGTTAATCATTTAATACTTATATTAACATTATAATCAAGCTTCCTCTAGTTCGTCAATCTTTATCTTAAGCAGCACCTCTCGCATTCCCGCATTTCACTTCCCCGCCAAAAATGATATTATGGACACACAAATACAGCATAATTGGAGAGTATGATGATTAGACCTATCAATAAAGATATATCGCTTCTTAGCCAGAAATCTGCGCCGGCCACGGAAAAGGATCTGCCCGTGTTAATGGATCTTGTGGAGACCCTGAACGCTAACTCCGACCGGTGCGTCGGCATGGCTGCGGACATGATTGGCGTCAACAAACGCATCATTGCCATCCGCGTGGAGCAGCAATTAACCCTTTCGATGATCAATCCGGTGATCGTCAAGCGTGCCCGTCCTTATGACACCGAGGAAGGCTGCCTGTCGCTCGAAGGCGTACGTCCTGCGAAACGATACGACTATATTGAGGTAGAGTACCTCGATTATAATTTTAAAAAGCACCGGGATAGCTTTACCGGATTTACGGCGCAGGTTATCCAGCATGAGGTGGATCACTGCGAGGGTATTGTCATTTGAGCCGGGACCTGAGAGCGATAACCTTCAGCAAGACGGCCGCCGAGCAAATTCTGAGGAATGAGACCGATACCCGTACGCTTTTGTCAGAATATCCGGAGTACAAGGAAGAAGTGCTGCTTGAGATCAATGCCCTATCGAGCCAAAAGCGCGCCAACCTGATCCATAATCTGCTCGCCAGCTATACCAGCAGCGCCAAAATAGCGAAGAACAAAATTGTCAAAAGCGGCTTTAATCAAACCACTATCAACGCTTTTCTTCCTAATATTATTAAAGCCCGCTTTGCCATTTATCTGATCGAACAGCTGCAATTAGCGGTGTCCGCCGAATCAGCCTCCGGGCCTGTCCGGTTCAATCTCTGGGACGGTTATATTCTGCAGAAGCTCCTGTTCAAGGAAAAGCTTGTACGCAAGCCCGTATCACTCCCCCTGTTCCGGGTATGCTGGAAGCTGATTATCCGCCCCAAAATGCTGATGCCGCTTGTCAATAAACAAGGGATCTACTGCTTCTATTCCCGTTCGTTAATCAAGCGCCTGTCGGCTCTAATCGGGGATAAGGAGTGCCTGGAGATCGGCGCGGGTGACGGTACCTTGACGAGATTCCTTAACGATAACGGCACGCCCTGCCGGGCAACCGATGATTATAGCTGGGCGCATTATATCACCTACCCGGATTTTGTGGAAAAAGCCGATGCCAAAGCCGCCCTGAGCAAATACGCTCCTAAGGTTGTGCTTTGTTCCTGGCCGGTGCCCGGCAACCCGTACGAGAAGCATGTTTTTAATACGGATTCTGTGGAGCTGTATATTGTAATCGGCACAAGAGATATGGCGATCACCGGTGACTTCGACGCGTATGATAAGGCTAAGCATTTCAGCATGGAGCTGAATGAGGAATTATCCCGCCTGCTTGTGCCGCCCTCTGAGGATAATGCGGTTTATCTCTTCACACGCAAACAAGACAGTACACACTCACGATAGGTGAGTATCTACTGTCTTGTTTGGTTTGCTGTCTATTCCGGCCTCAGCCCAGATCCCCCAGCTCAATCTGCACGATCCCCCGGTCATCCCGCACCTCGGCGATTCCGCCGATCAGATGCATCAGGCTGCCGAACTCCAGCTCCTGGAACTTGCGTGCCGCCGTATCCCGCTGCAGCTCCCAGAGACATTCGGCCAGCTCGCAGACTACAGGCACATCACAGCGGATCTCCGCCAGCTCGCGAGAGAGATGCAGCATGTCGAGATCCGCTTCAATCTTGGCACGTACGCCCTTGGGCAGCAGATGCAGGTTCTCAATGACCCCTTCTACCGTGCCGTATTCGGTCAGCAGCTTGGTGGCCGTCTTCTCGCCTATGCCCTTCACTCCAGGATAATTATCGCTGGTGTCGCCCATGAAGCCCTTAAGGTCGATCACCTGCGCAGGAGTGAGGCCCCGTTCTGCCAAAAGCTCAGCCGGATCATACACTTTATAGTTAGAGCGGCCTTTTTTCATAATCACGACCTTGACGCTGTCATTCACCAACTGGAGCATGTCGTGATCCCCCGTCAGAATATAGACCTCCGACTCCCCGCTGTAGCACGAAGCCAGTGTACCGATGCAGTCATCTGCCTCGTATCCGACCAGCCCGATATTCGGCACGCCCAGCTCTGCCACAACCTCCTTCACGAGGTCGAACTGCGGGATCAGCTCCAGCGGCGCGTCAATCCGGTTCGATTTGTAGCCTTCGTACTTCTCCGAACGGAACGTGCCCTTGCCCATATCCCAGCAGCAGACCACATGTGAAGGCTCAAACGTACTTACCGCATCGAAAAAATACTGCAAAAATCCATACACCGCATTCGTCGGCAGTCCGGCGCGGGTCTTGCGGATATATCCACCATAAGAGGTAGCATAAAAAGCGCGGAACAGCAGAGCCATTCCATCGACAATCATGACCCGGCCCTTCATTTCTGTTGCTGTGCTCATGTGTAACCTCTCCTTGTATTCCTTAATTTAGGCGTTGCTCCAAGCTTCGGCGTACTGGTCTTCCTTGTAGCCTACGGTAACCTTCTTGCCGTCAGTGACTACCGGACGCTTAATCAGCATCCCATGTGCGGACAGCAGTGCAAGCTGCTCGTCTTCGCTTAAGTCTGCAAGCTTATCCTTCAGGCCAAGCTCCCGGTAGACCTCACCACTCGTATTAAAAAACTTCTTCAGCGGCAGGCCGCTGTGCTTCACCAGCACGCGCAGCTCCTCCACAGTTGGCGGCTGCTCTGCGATATGCTGCAGCTCCAGCTCATGCCCTGCTTCCTTCAGCCATTTCACTGCGCTGCGGCAGGTGCTGCATTTCGGATATTGATACACCTTCAAGTCACTCATCGGCTTCTCCTTCTATATATAAAATATAAAGTGCATACAAATTGCTGCCCGCTGCTGCAGCTGACAGCTGCGGCCAGAACATGTCCGGCGCTTACTTACCGCGCCGACTGCCGGAGCTTCTCCTGCAGCAGCGCCATATCCGGCGGCAGCGGAGCCTCGAAGACCAGCTCGGCATGCGTCACCGGATGCCGGAAGGCCAGCCGCACCGCATGCAGCGCCTGGCGCGGAATGGCCGCGTCCAGCTCCGCGACCTGCGCGAGCCGGGCGGCGTCGCCCGGCGGCAGCGCCGCGCCGTCTGCGGTCACCGCCAGCTCGCCCGCACGCCGCTCCTCGCCAGGCGCTAACGCCTCCGCCCGGCTGCCAGCCGCCTGCCCATACAGCGGGTGACGGTACATCCCGTCACCGATCAGCGGGCAGCCGACCGAGCCCATATGCACCCGGATCTGGTGGGTGCGCCCGCTCTCCAGCTTCAGCTCGACGCGTGAAGCGGCGCTGCCATAGACCTCCTTGACCTCATACCGGGTCAAGGAGGGATAGCCATCCGGCGTCACAATCCGCCGGTGCGGCTCCAGCGGGTCGCGGTCGATCGGGCCGTCGATATCGCCGCTTGGCAGAGCAGGCACGCCGTGCACGAACGCGGTATACCGCTTGTCCACCGTTCCTGCGATCATCTGCTCGGAGATGTGCTGGTGGCTGTAAGGGTTCTTGGCAATCACCAGCACCCCGGAGGTCTCCTGGTCCAGCCTGTGTACGGGGCGGAAGCGGAACCGTTCTCCCTTCTCTGCCCAGTAATGGACCACACCGTTCGCCAGGGTCTCGGTATAATGGCCGTGGGTCGGATGGACAATCATTCCTGCGGCCTTGCTTACCACAAGCAGATGCCCGTCCTCATACAGAATCTCGAAAGGAATCGGCTGCGGCAAAATATCCTCTGAGGTCTCCTCCTCCATCCGGATCTGCACTAGATCGCCGGTGCTAACCTTAACGCTGATATAGACACGCTCTCCGTTCAGTGTAATGCCGAGGTCCGTCATTTTGAGCCGGGAGAGCAGCTTGCGGGAGACATCCATCCGCTTCTGCAGGATGGTTTTGAGCAGCCAGCCGTCTTCAAGCGGCGGCACTGTATAGGAGATGGGCGGATAATAGCTGGTCATTTGTTCCGGAACACCTTTTTGCTGCGCAGATATTCTACTTCAACAATCTCCAGCCGGGTGTTGGCGGCACGGGCCAGAGCGAAGAAATAGTCGGACAGCCGGTTCAGATAGATTACCGCCTCAGGATTAATCTCCGCACTGCGGCCCAGCGTCACTGCCCGGCGCTCGGCCCGGCGGCAGACTGTCCGGCAGATATGCAGCACCGAGGACAGCTGGCTTCCGCCGGGCAGAATGAAGCGCTCCAGCACCGGATTCTCGGCCTGAAGCGCATCGATCCAGCCTTCCAGGCGGGTGGCCATCTCGCTTTTTACCTTATAGCGGTTCTCACTCAGCTTCACGAATGCCAGATCCGATCCGCAGTCAAACAGCTCATGCTGAATCTCCAGCAGCTGCTCGCGGACATCTAGAAACCGCTCGTCCTCCATCAGGCTCCGTGCCTGGCCAACGAAGCAGTTCAGCTCGTCAATGGTGCCGTAAGCCTCGACGCGGACATCGTCCTTGCCTACCCGGCCGCCAATCACCGAGGTCTCGCCCTTATCCCCCGTACGCGTATAGATCGCCATGATACTTCCCTCCTAAGTTGCAAAATCACATAGTAATAGTGTAATCGTTCTTAGGTAGGGTGGCAAACAAAGATCAACTTTTCCGCTATGTAAATAACTCCCTTAAGAGGAAGCCTTAATTGTCACTTGCTCCACCCGCTTCATGGCTTACGAAAAGTAATGCAATACATCAGGCCCTTGCACACCTCCTTGTACTCTACCTCCAGCATCTCCGGCGGAATCAGTCCAAGCATCTCCGGCAAGTCCTTTCCCTCTGCAAAATACCCCTTAACCACCGGCACCTTCCCGTACGTTCCCTTCACCAGCTTCTGCGTCTCATCGGCAATCATCAGCCTTGTGCCCGGCTTCGCCACCCGGATCATCTCCAGTACCGCAGCATGCGGATCACTGAAACAGTTGATTCCGCCAACATGGTACACGCAGTCAAAGCTGTTGTCCTGAAAAGGCAGCCTCTCAGCAGTCCCCTGGAACAGATGTGCCTCCAGCTTCCACCGCCGCAGATTGCGTACCGCCTGCTTCAGCATTCCGCTGGAAATATCCAGCCCGTACAGCTCGGCGTTCACGTTACCAGTTTTCACGTTCTTGGCCTTCATGTTAAGGTACGGGAAATTATCGCCGCTGCCCACCGAGGTCTCCAGCACACGCTGACCGCCGCCCAGCTCAAGCGAAGACAGGAACTGCTCTCTATAGCTGCGTTCTCCGCCGAACTTCAGCGCGAAATACAGCTTGTTGGACAGCCGGTAGAAACGGGCAATCCGGTTGTACAGCTCCAGGTACTTCCGGTTACTTCCTGCGGCATCCGCTTCCTCCATAAAAGCCAAATACCCGTGCTTCCACGGATACTGCCGTCCATTTGCCGGATTGACCGCCCCCGTACTAACCAGCTTAAGCTCTTCATATGTATTCGGGTCCCTCAACAGCTGATCATGCAGCATGAATATCTTCCTCTCCTGACACAGTACGGTTCAAGCCCATACTTTGTGATGTTCGTGAATATTCATTATATTCCTACAATTGGAAGCGGACATCAGTCCCGGGTCTGCCGCCGTCTCCGCCTTTGGTCGTACCCCACAGACTTAGATATACGACATTTTTTTATTTTTTTCGACAAAAAGTAACAACAAAATCAGTTCTCCAGCCGATGATATTCAATACAGGTATAAATAGCTTCACTATCTAATGGGGGGATTAACATGGCTAATGTTGTTCACAAGGGGATTTCCAGGCTCCGGTTCAAAAGCATACGTATGAGAACATTTGCATTCATCCTGCCCATCTTTCTGATCACGCTGGTGCTGGTCGCTCTGTTATCGTACATGTATTCCAAAAGCATTATCCAGCGCGAGGTTAAGCAAAAAATGAATGTGCAGATATCAGATATTTCTAACGAAATTAATGCGAACTTAAATGTGCACAGCAAGGTTCCCGAGGTTCTGGCAAGGACGCTGGAGAGTCGCGCTGCGGAATTCACACTGGATCAATACCGTACCATGCTGTCCAGTGCGCTGAAGGCTAATCCGGATACCTATGGTGTGGGCATTTATTTTGAACCCGGACGGTATGACAGCAAGCTGAAGTACTTCTCCACCTATGCCCACCGAGACGGCGACAAAATTGTGACAACTGAGCAGTACAATGACCCCGATTACAATTATCACGGGCAGAACTGGTACACCATCGGCAGAGACCATGCAGCGTTTACAGATCCATTCTACGACACAATTACAGGGACAACGATGGCTACGTTTACTGTTCCTTTCCGGGATACCACGAATACCTTGCTGGGTGTCATGGCCGGCGATATCGATCTCAAGACGCTGCAGAGCAGGATCGAACAGACCAAGGTGGGGAATACAGGCTGGGCGTTCCTGCTGGACAAGCAGGGGAATTACATTGCCGGACCGGATGCCGAGAAGAATATGCAGCTGAAAATAACAGATGAAAAAAGCGCAAGTCTGTCCGCAGCGGGAGCAGAAATGCTTCAGCAGAATCAGGGGATGGTAACCTATGCCGATTCCGGCGGGACCATCCAGATGTATTATGAAAAGCTGCCGGATACCGGCTGGACCGTGGGTCTTGCCATGCCGGAACAGGAACTGTATGCGCCGCTTAAAGGGCTGCTAAGGTCTATTCTGCTGGTTAGCTTTACGGGTCTTATCCTGACGGTAGCAGCCGTATATCTATACAGCCGCTATATTACCCGTAAGCTGACTCGGGTCAATGAGATGTCCCGGCAGATGGCTGCCGGAGACTTCACCGGGAAGCTGGAGGTAGACAGTGAGGATGAATTCGGCAATATGGCCGGGCATTTGAACCAGATGATTACCAATCTGAGCAGACTCCTGGGGACCATTGCCGATCACTCGCTGCAAGTCGCCTCAACCTCGGAGGAATTAATGTCGAGTGCCAATCAGACCAATCACACCACAGAGGCCATTGTAGAGAATATTCAGGATCTCTCAGCCGGAGCGGATCAGCAGATGCAGTCCACCCGCGAGTCTGCAAGAGCGATGGAGGAGATGGCCGCCGGTGTGCAGCGGATCGCGGAAGCCTCAATGGACACTGCAGCAGCGGCTGGGCGGGCGGCGGGCCAGGCGCAGAACGGGTATTCCGTCATTACGGAGGCCGTGGACCGGATGGAAGAGATGGAGCGGACCGCCGCAGATGCTTCAAGCATGATTACCTCTCTTAGCGCACAGTCCCAGCAGATCGGTAACATTATTGGTCTGATCAAAGGCATCAGCGACCAGACCGGCATGCTGGCCTTAAACGCGGCGATTGAGGCTGCCAGAGCGGGCGAATACGGGCGGGGCTTCTCCGTGGTTGCCGGTGAGGTGAAGAAGCTGTCCGAGCAGACAGCCGAAGCCGCCGGGCATATCAGCACCCTGATTCTTGAGATCCAGCAGGGCAACCGTGCCGCATCCGATGCGGTGCTGGCGAATGCCGGTGCCGTTCAGGAAGGCTCGCGGATGGTAGGCGAGGCCGGGCGTCTGTTCACGGATATTCTCAGCGGCATCGGCGAGATTAACACCCAGGTTCATGAGATGTCCGCTTCCTCCGAGCAGCTGCTGGCCGGAACCGAGGAGCTGACCTCTTCGGTGGCGGAGATGGCTGAAGTGGCCAGGCAGGCCGCAGAGCGTTCCCAGAGCGCTGCCGCGTCCTCCGAGGAGCAGCTCGCCTCCATGGAGGAGGTAGCCGCAGCCTCTACCGAGCTGGCGAAGATGGCCGATGGGCTGCAGCAGGCAGTGGCCGCGTTCAAGGTAAACTAACAGAGCAACAGTGCAAACCCCCTGATAGGTCTCCGGACCAGCACAGGGGGTTATTTATATAGATTCACTCCCCTCACTCCCTTCACTCCCCTTCAAAAAAGCCACCAGCTCCCGGTTCACCCGCTCCGGCTGCTCATGATTCACGCCGTGACCGGCGTCCGGGATAACCGTGTAGCGGAACCCGCCAGCGTCCAGTGTACTAGTGAGCTCCCGCTTCTGCTTCAGCTTATAATCTCCCAGCAGGAAGTATAGCTGATCCCGGAACGTAACCGCTCTATCTTGTTCGTAGGGCTGAAGCTTATGGGCGAACATCGCCTGCTGGTTATGATTCTGCATTAACAGCACCAGATGCTCCCCGACTTCAGGATGCTTGTCGAACAGGCCTGAGGCCGGCGAGCTGAGCTTGCGGGCTGCCCTGAGCAGATTGCTGCGTGTAGGGATAAGAATCTCCGGGAACATCATCATCAGCGTATGTATCATGCTTTTAATTGGAGAAATGATTATTCCTCCCTCCATACAGACAGCCTTCAGCGCTCTTCCCGGCCCGTTCACCGTGTAATTGAAGGCCATATATGCTCCGTTCGACACTCCTGCCACACAGAATTGGTCAAGCTTCAGTCCATCTGCGACCTTGTTAATCCAATCCACCTGGTCAAAGGTCCGTTTATGGAACAGCTCACCTGGAACACTCTTCCCCGGTCCTCCCAGCGTATCTATCGCAATGCAGCGGAAATGCCGGGACAACTCCTTCATATTCAGCAGCCACATCACGGCCGAATTATCGCCTACCCCGTGTAATAGGAGCAAGGGCGGTGACTCCGGCTCTCCCGCTGTTATACAATGAGTTGTCCCATAAGGGGTCTCCACATCAAGCTCCTGAAATTCCGTCCCCCACGCGTCAAGCAGCTCGTTATAGGACCTTAGAACCTGTTCTTTGCCGGACTCGCTTTTAAATACCTTGATCATAGTAGATTCCACCTTTTCCGATTTGGGATGGGTGCTATCGATCTTTTTTCATGAAACGCAAAACCAGTTCAGTAGAGGGGAAAGGCGCAGCAGAGGTAGCCTGCAGCCTTGCTATACCAAGCCCCTGTATGAATGAAAAATACGCGATGGCAATCTCCACCGGATCTCCCGGTACAATCTCCCCTGCCTGCTGCCCGGCAATAATTAAGGGAACAAGCCGCTCAAAGGGCAGCATGATCTTCGCCTTCGCTACAAGCTTGGCCTCCTCTGGAATCGCCTCCGAGGTAGCCGTCTGGAGCAGAATTAGCCGAAAATGCTGCATAGAGATACTATCCGGGGACAGGAACGCCTCTGTCAGCCACGTGATCCGTTCCATCGGACTTCCCTCCAGCTCCGCAGCATATTGCACCGACATTCCGGCGCCATCCGAGGCCATTTCAACAATTTTGGTAAAAATCTCATCCTTCGATTTGAAATACATATAGACGTACCCCTGGCTAAAGCCTGCACTGGCAGCGATATCCTTGATCTTAGTCCCGGCATAACCCTTCATGGAGAATACCTCTACAGCATGTAGAATGATTTGCCGTATAGTCTTATCCGGAGCTAATTGTTCAAAGCCTTCCGTAAATTTACGTTCCAGCCATTTGCTGTTGTCGCTCACAATGACCCTCCCTCCGAAATGAATGACTGTTCATTCATTATACAGCGAGAGAATATTTATGTAAATTAGTATAAAAGGAGGATGTCGAGGGAGAACCATAGCATGTAACCTCATAGCTTGAATTGCAAAAAAACGGATATCCTCCGCAAAGGAAGACATCCGCTTCGTATAATCGTACTGGATTAATTGCTCTTGCGGTGGCGGCCTCTCATATACTCATTAATCTTGAGATCCAGCAAGCTGCTGATTGCTATTACATTATCCGAGGTAAAGGACTTCTCCTGCATAAAGAGCTGTTCCATTCTGCTGCGGAGCATCTGAATTTCATCTTCCAGCGAGAGCCTGCGTGCATTCGCATCTTCTCTGGCAGGAGGTCGCCCGCTTCCGGAGCCACATTTCCCGCCAAAGGAGGATAAGTAATAATCTGCGCTCAGCACAATCACCCTTCCTGATGTAGTATTGCGCGTCATCCAGATAAGAACTGTGTGGTTCTATGCAACCAGATATGAAGCGCCTTTATTCCCGGAATAAGAGGTCCATGTAAGTGTATTACAGGTGTTTCTTGTCCTTAGAGTAAAATAATACCATATCAGAAGGTGATCGGCTATAGTTCTATTTACTTCTTTGTCGAGCCTTGTCAGGCCCCTTCCCGGGCCAGCTGTGAGACCAATGCCCCAATTCGCTCAACCGCTTCATTCAACTGGGACACCGAGGTGGCATAGGAGCAGCGCAGATAGCCTTCCCCGCCCAGACCGAAGACACTTCCCGGAACGGCGGCGACCTTATATTCAAGCAGCAGACGCTGGGCGAACTGGTCGGAGGTCAGGCCGGTGGCCTGGATACTAGGGAATGCATAGAAGGCACCCTGCGGCTCATGACACTCCAGTCCCGCCTCCCGGAGTCCTTTGACAATCAGCCGGCGGCGCTGGTTATAGGAGTCTGTCATGCGGTCCTTCTCTTCCATTCCGTTGGTAAGGGCCTCCAGCGCAGCCACCTGGCCCATCGAAGGCGCACACATGACCGTATACTGGTGGATCTTCAGCATGGCTGAGATCAGGTCCGGGTGACCGCAGGCATAGCCCATCCGCCAGCCGGTCATGGCGAAGGCCTTGGAGAACCCGCTGACCAGGATCGTCCGGTCAAGCATCCCCGGCAGCGAAGCGAAGCTGACATGGTTGCTTCCATACGTAAGCTCGGCATATATCTCATCCGAGATGACGATAAGATCATGCTTCTCGACTACCTTGGCAATCGGCTCCCAATCCTCCCGGCTCATGATCGCGCCCGTCGGATTGCTTGGATAACAGAGAATCAGAATCTTCGAGCGCGGGGTAATCTTGGCCTCCAGATCCTCGGCTGTCAGCTTAAAGTTATTCTTCCCGAAGGTCTCAATGCCTACCGGAATACCGCCGCCGATGGCCGTAATCGGAGAATAAGAAATATAACAAGGCTCGGGAATCAGAATCTCGTCTCCCGGAGAGATCAGGGCACGCAGGGCCAAATCAATGGCTTCGCTGCCGCCGACCGTGGCGATAATCTGGTTCGCCGGATCATACTTCACGGCGAAGCGGGTCTCCAGATACTCGGCAATACCCTCGCGGAGCTCGGGCATTCCGGCATTGGAGGTGTAACCGGTGAAGCCTCGTTCGAGCGAATAGACGCAGGCTTCCCTGACATGCCAGGGTGTCTTGAAGTCAGGCTCGCCGACACCCAGCGAGATAATATCCTTGCTGCCTGCCGCCAGATCAAAAAACTTGCGGATGCCCGAAGGCTGAATCTGCTGGACCAGCGGGGCCAAATAAGAGTTCATCGACTTGCCTTTATCTCCTGTGTGCTGTGCGTTATTAATGATCATGACATTACATCCTTCACGGAGATATCATCAGACGGTTGTCTTCCTCATGCTCTTCAAAGATGATACCGTCCTGTTTGTATTTTTTGAGCGTAAAGTTGGTCTTGGTAGAGAGCACAGCATCAATCGGTGACAGCTTCTCAGACACAAAATTAGCAACCTCGCGCAGATTGCGGCCTTCCACTTCCACCAGCAGATCATAAGCGCCGGACATCAGATAGACGGATTTAACCTGCGGATACAGATAGATCCGTTCGGCAATGCCTTCGAAGCCGCGGCCCCGTTCCGGCGTAATCTGCACCTCGATCAGCGCCGTCACCCGTTCATCATCGACTTTGTCCCAATTGACAACCGTCGCGTATTTCACAATGACATGATCCTGCTCCATTTCGGCGATCACGGTCTTGACATCTTCTTCCTCCGCACCAAGCAGGGTCGCCATTAATGCCGTTGAGCTTCGAGCGTCCTCCTTGAGCAGTTCCAGCACTTTCCTCTTCAATTCATTCATTCTTAGGGCCTCCTGCAAAAAAGAGTTTAGTATTAATATGACATGAAAAGTACCGTTCTGCAAACAAAATAACCCCGCCGAGGCGGGGCTATATGACTTCATTCCTTTTGTATTTTCTCCTGCATGGCCGGGGAAGCGCTCTAATGCTTCACAGGAACATCGCCAGGGTTACATATAATAGGAACCGTTATGATGCTGCTGGACGTTCGGCTGGTGCTGCGAAACATTCGAGTTCTGGTTATAGGCTCCTGCCCCGCCTGTTTTCTCACGCACGAACTGCTGCAGCTTCTGCTGGGTCTGCTGGGCACTCTGAATCTGCTTGTCCACATCCTGGCGCAGTGCTTTACCCGGAACGGTGTACATGTTCATTTGCGACATCTTCATGTACAATTCCCCCTGAATTCTGAGGGTATCCATGGTCAAATCATTGAATACCCGTCTGACGGCGGGACAATTCGATTCTGTAGCTGCAGTGGTGTACTCGCGGACTGTCCGCTTCAGATCGGCCAAAATCGTGTAGAGTAAATCTTCATCCGCCATAAACGGCGTTCCATTCTGTGCGTACACAGTAAAACCTCCTTTAGAATTTGTGGGTTATCCCTGTTATTGCGGCTGCGATGGTGCGTACTGCTGATGCTGATGGAGCAGCTGGACCAGCATATCCATATGATGGGTATGACTCTGAATCTGCTGGATGCAGATCCCCTGCACGGCAGAGTTCTGAGTGGTTCCGGCTGTAGCCGCGAGCTGCTTAATCAGCAAATCCTCATTAGAAATGGAGTCGGCGATATACTCCAATTCTTTTCCGCTAAGTGCCTGCATTTGGTTAGATTGCATGTTCGGTAGTCCCTCCTTCTGGTTATTCAAGCGTTCCTTAGTATGCTTCCGGAGAAGGCTGTTTATGTGCCCGAAGGTACATTAAGCAAGCTCACATATGATGAATAATCCTTAAGGTCTTGACGCATGAGACTCTTCAATAGTGCAAATAATACTACTCTGAATGACATAAAGGAGCGAACAGATCTATGAAACTCGTCAGCGGGCAACTGCCCTGGGAACACACACTGCCTGAGCCTCCGGTATATCCGGTGCTTGAGGAAGATATAACCTGCGACTGTCTCATTGTAGGCGGCGGGATGGGCGGAGCAATGATGTCTTACCGCATGTCCCTCAGTGGAGCAGATACCGTTCTTATCGATAAAAGAACGATCGGTACCGGAAGCTCCCACGCCAATACGGGACTGCTGCAGATCGCCAATGACAAGTCGCTGACAGCTTGCATGAATACTTTCGGGGAAGAGAATGGCGTGTTGTTCTACAAGCTGTGCCAGCAGGCCATGCGTGCGATTCTTGACCTGCCCGGCAAGCTGGACATCGATCCGCAGATTATTGAGCGCAGCAGTCTGCTGTATGCCAGTACGCCGGAAGATGTTGCTATGCTGAAGCTGGAGAATGAGAATCTGGTGAAGCACGGCTTCGATTCGGAATTCTGGGAGGAGGAGAAGATCCGCGCCCATTACGCCTTCTCCAAATCAGGTGCGCTGTATTCCAAAGGAGATGCGGAGACCAATCCGCTGCGCACCGTACACAGCCTGATTCATAAAGCGCACTCCGGCGGGGTAAGGGTCTATGAGCATACCGAAGCCCTTCATTATGATTACAATGCCGACGGGGTCATCTGTCATACTGCAAACGGCCGTATCTTCGCCAAGAAGGTGGTGTTTGCTATGGGGTATGAGACCCAGGAGATGAAGAAGGACCGGGGGGCAGAGCTGATCAACACCTATGCTATTATGACCGAGCCTCTGCCGCATCTTCCAAAATGGCATGAGCAGAGCCTGCTCTGGGAAACGGCCCGGCCTTATCTGTATTTCCGGACTACTCCTGAAGGCCGGATTATCGCCGGCGGCAAGGATGAGCAGCTTACCAGCGTGGAGCGTCGTGAGGTAAGGGTCCTCTCCCAGTGTGAGCGTCTGGTCGAGGAGCTTACGGCCCTGTTCCCGGAACTTCAAGGAATCAAGGCCGAATATTCCTGGGGAGCGGTCTTCGGCTCCACCCGTGACGGACTGCCTTATATGGGGCCGCACCCGGAATTCCCGCATTGCTACTTCATTGAAGGCTATGGCGGAAACGGTACGGTCTACAGCATGATTGCCGCCGAGCTGCTTGCCGATACGCTGGCCGGCAAGAGCCGTCCGGAGCTGGAGCTGTTCTCGCTGACCCGGTCGGCCAAGCCTGCGCCTTCCCCGGCGATACAGCCTTAGAGCTGCAACACAGAAAGGGATGCCCGCATAGCATGATGGCTGCGGAGCATCCCTTTTATATGAGAACAATATAGAATAATAGCTTATTGCGCTTTTACAAATTCAGCCGACTTAATCCCTGCCTGACGTCCGAAGATAATAATCTCGGCTACCGAGTTACCGCCAATGCGGTTCTCGCCGTGCAGCCCGCCGACCACTTCTCCTGCCGCGAACAGGCCCGTAATCGCCTTGCCGTCTTTGTTCAAGACCTCAGTGTTGGTGTTGATCACCACTCCACCCATCGTATAGTGAATTCCAGGGCCGATCTGAATCGCATAATACGGAGCACCGGACAGATCATTATCCATACCGGTTGTTCTGCCGAACTCGGCATCCGACTTACTCTTCACCGCACTGTTCCATGTTTCCACGGTGGTCTTAAGTGCAGCGGCTGGAACCTTCATCTGATCCGCCAGTGCCTCGATGGTATCTGCGGTCTTGACTACACCCATCTTGATGTATTGATCTACCGCCTTGACACGGGATTTCACTCCGGCGTCGAACACGAGATAAGCGGATTTCTCAGGAAGTGTATTAATTGAAGCCGTCACCTTGTCACGGGTATCCATCTCATTGCCGAAGCGCTTGCCCTCAGCAGATACAAGAATAGCCCCTTCTCCCCGGACCGCTTCACCGATCAGGTAGGATTTCTCCTGCTGTACAGTCGGGTGAACCTGAATCTGATCCAGGTCCACGGTAGTTCCGCCGACCTTCTCAATCATGGCAATGCCGTCGCCGGTGCTGCCAATCTGGTTGGTCGTTACCAGTCCTTGCAGATCCGGGCGAACCTTGGCAATCAGTTCCTTGTTGGCACCGAAGCCCCCGGTGGTTACGATAACTGCTGCTGCGCTGATCGTTTTGTCATCAGCCTGGTTGAACAGCACCTTCACGCCGTTCACCTTACCATCCTGTACCGTAAGCTCCTTCACATCCGCATTGACGAACAGCGGAATTCCCTGCTCCTGAACATTGCGGACAAGTCCTGCTACAAGATATTGTCCCACGGCCGAGCCGTCCTCCGGACGATGGGTACGCTTCTCCTTCATACCGCCGGTAATTGTAATATTGTTCAGGCGGATTCCGATGGAATCGAGCCAGTCAATGGCACCTGCGGATTGATCCACGAAGAAGTGCAGCAGCTCCTTATTGTTCGTATCATGTCCGCCCTTAAGGGTCTCTTCATAAAACAGTTCGTTGCTGTCTTCGATGCCCTGCTCCTTCTGGAACTTGGTCTGCGAAGCATTCATCCCTGAGGAGGATTTGGTTGTATTGCCGCCGGCTACCGGCATTTTCTCTAAGATAACCGGGTTCATGCCGGCCGCTTTGGCTTCCAGCGCAGCAGACATTCCCGCACCGCCTGCGCCGACGATAACGATATCATATTTATCTTTTAATTGATCGTACGGAGTATAGCTCGCTTCGGATGCTCCCGACACGGCTTCTGCCTTCTCTGCAGGTGCAGTGGTTGCTGCCGGCTCTGTGGTCGCGCTGTTTGTTCCCTTGCTCTCATTCTTGCTGCTGCCCGCATTGTTGTTTCCGCAGCCTGCAATCACCAGCATCACGGAGAGAATGAGGATAAGCGCCGCTGTTAATCTCTTATTCATGTGAGTTGTGCCCCCTTGTGCATATTTTCACAATTATCATAGCGTCAAAGAAGCGGTTTGTGGAACCTTCCGTAAATTATTAAAGAGTTTTGTAACTAAAGTAACCAAATTAACTAAATAGCTAAACGGATGGCTGACTGCGTAAGAGTGAGAGAATTAACTTCGCTCCGGTCAGATTTATGATAGGCTTTCCCGGTCTGCATACATAACTGAAGTATCCGGAAGGAGAAGGAAGTATTGAACACCGAAAGTAACCTTAGAACGGTATGGATTATGTTTAGTGTATTTGTATTGCTGTTTCTGTTGAATTTCGGCATTCACAGCAACAATCCCGCCCCGACAGCCAGAATGTGGCTTCTGCTGGGTGTATGGGTATTCTTCATCAGCGTGCTGCTGCTTGTAAAACACAAGCTGCCGTCAACGCGGCAGATTCTGCTCTCTGTCCTGCTAGCCGCTGCTGTAGCAGCAGCCTATATCAATCTGTCTCTCTTCTCTATGATTGAGGTAAGCCTGCTCACGTTAATGGCATCGTTGGCTGTATTAAGCACCTTCAACCAGTATAGCGAAGGGAAGCTTCGTTTCCTCAACATAACCAGCGCCTCAACAATCTTCATGAGCCTATTCGTGGGAGCCGCCGCTGGAATTCTGCTCGGAATCATCAATCTAATGCTGAGCGGACAAAGCCTCGATGGATTCAGCCTGAAGCTAATCTATTTCAGAGTGGCGCTCAGTCCGGCCATTTATGAAGAACTAGCCTTACGTACCTTGTTCTATGCCATGTGCCTGTCCCTGACGCACGGCAGAGCTGATACCAGAGCCCAAAAATTCACAGTCTGGTTCATGATGATCGTTCCGCATGTGCTGGTCCACACGCCGGACAGCTTCATTCAGGGTGGAATCATCTCCGGCATCATCAGCACTCTCATGTATATCCTTCTGTTCGGCCTGCCCTTTGCAATACTGCAACGCAAGCGCGATCTGACCTCTGCCATGCTGGCACATGGTACAGTAGATATAATGCGGTTCTGTTTCCTGGGTCTTCCCCTCTAGTAGAGGGGGTGCTTCGGTAGGGTACGGCACAGTTCACACCCCCTCCTCCTCCTTCACCTCATAAGGCACATCCACGATAAAATGTGCTCCCGGCCCGCAGCCGGCGGCAAGCTCAAGATGGCCCTTGAGTTTGTCTACACTTTTCTTCACCAGATATAGGCCGATTCCCCGCTGTTCACCCTTGGAGGAGTAGCCCTGAACGATGATCTTCTCCTTCAGGCCTGCCGGAATTCCCGGACCGTTATCGCTAACCTCGCATAGCAGCCGCCCTTCTTCATATTGAAAAGCAAGCTCCACGCGCTTCACGGGTTGCTCGCGGAGCTCCCCCAGCGCCTCCAGGGCATTATCCAGCAGATTGCCGGCAATCGTAATCAGCTCATGAATCACCTGCGGATCGGCAGGCTCCGGCAGATAGCTGTCTCCGGTCAGCAGCAGCTCGATTCCCGCTTCGCGTGCCCGGCTCAGCTTCCCCAGCAGAAATCCGGCCAGCACCGGGTCCTTGATCTGTCTCGTGATCGACCCGATCTCCTTCTGGTAGTTGGTTACCGTTCCCAGAATATATTGCTGCAGCTCATCATACAGGCCCATATGTGTCATACCCATAATCACATGCAGCTTGTTCATGAACTCATGGGCACCGGAGCGCAGCGCTTCTGCATAGACCGAGACTCCCGACAGCTTCTCCACCAGCACAGCCAGCTCGGTTTCATCCCGGAAGGTAGCAATCGCGCCAACGATGTTCCCGTTCACCCGGACTGGCAGGCTGTTCACCAAAAGAGAGCTGTCTCCCAGCTCTAGCTCCCGGTCCTGTATCCCCTCTCCCTCAGCCAATACCTGCTCAAGACCCAACTCCGGCCAATACTCGGCAATCTGCCGGTTCATGGCGCTCCCGCCAATCCCCGCTGCCCGCAGAAGCCGCTGTGCTTCCATATTAAGGATGGTAATCCGCGCCTCCTGATCTACGGCAATAATTCCCTCACGCGTGGATTCCAGCATCGCACTGCGTTCCTGGAGCAGCTTGGAGATGTCCTCCGGCTCCATCCCGAACACCATCCGCTTGATCCGGGCTGCGAGGATGAATGCTCCTCCCGCTCCAAGCAAGGCTCCCGAGACCAGAATCGCAATAATCGTCCACTCATTCATCAGGACCAGCCGCTCGACCCGCTCCAGGGACAGACCGGCAATGACCACTCCCACCTGATGCCCCCGGTTGTTATAGACCGGCACGAAGCCGCGCAGAGATCTGCCGAGCGGCCCGGCCCCTTCGGAGATGCTCTCCCCTCCGCGCAGCGATATCTCCTGACCGCCTCCCGCAAAGGGCAGTCCGACCAGCGAGGCATCCGGATGGGAATAGCGGATTCCCTTCATATCTGTCACGACCACGAACATAATATCATTACGGCGGGCGATTCTTGAGGTGTAGTCCTGAATCTCCTTGCTGTTGCCTTCACTGAGTCCCTCCGAGACCAGCGGAATCAGGGCGATAGTACGGGCAATCGTAATCGCCTTATCCTCCAGTGCCTGCCGGGTCTGCGGAATAATCTGATTGCGGAAAATAAAATATAAAATCAGCAATACCAGCAGGACAACGGCAGACACCATGACGGCAATCATTGTGCGCAGACTGTAGCTTTTTTTCCTGGCCACTGGTGCGAAGACCTCCCTTCATGTCCCATATTCCTATACCATTCGAACTATATTAGTTGAACCTGAATTTGTAAAGCTACTCCCGGGGATGGCTTCCTGGGGATGGAACTATGCAGCAAGCCCAGCCGTGCTGCCGGAGACAGGAGGGCTGGGCTTGCTCAGGTGATATGACCACAACTCTTTTATAAGCAATTGAATGATGACTTACTGCTTCTTGGCCTGTTCCAGCGCCTGGGTCACCGCTTCAATAATCCCGCCGCTGGAGCCGGAAGCACCGGAGAGGGCATCTACGCCTTCTGTGGTTTGCTTTTCAATAATTTCAGGAATCGTATTCTCCACGGCCGCATCGATCATCGCCTGCGTCTCCTTATGCTCCTCTACGGTAATAGCGTCGATCTTCTCATCCTTGATCTCTACCGCTACTTTAATATCACTCTTGACCCCTTTGCCCGTACCATCATATGTCCCGTCCACATACTTGCCGGAAGATGAAGAGCAGCCCGCCGTTAATACTGTTGCAGCCGCGAGGGCAGAGAACAGCAAGGTTTTTGTCCACTTGTGCATGAGTAATTCCTCCTTCTGAAAGTTCCTATTTCTTAAGTGCCTTCACAGCTTCATCCGCTGCAATCCGCCCGAAGGTAGTGATGTCTGCCAGTGCATTACCGCCCAGACGGTTCGCGCCGTGTACTCCGCCGGTTACTTCGCCCGCAGCATACAGCCCGGCAATGACCTGATCCTTGGTATCCAGTACCTGAGCCTGAGTGTTAATCGCTACTCCGCCCATGGTATGGTGGATTCCCGGTGTTACCTGAATTGCATAATATTTACCCTTTTCAAAAGACAGCTCAAGATCCGGCCGTTCAAACTCTGTATCCTTACCGGAAGCAACGAAGCCATTATACGTTTTCAGTGTATCCGCAAGTGCTTTGCCATCTACACCAATCTGTGCCGCCAATTCTTCAGGTGTTGCCGCTTCTTTGACTAGATCCATTCCAAAATAAACCTCAGTTGCCTTCAGGTTCGCACGCAGCTCATCATTGAAGATCAGATAAGCTACTTTGCCGGATTGGGCTAGAATATTCTGGGACACGACATCGCGGGTCAGCAGTTCATTCGTGAATCGCTTGCCTTCGCTATTGACCAGAATCGCACCGTCTCCGCGTACCCCTTCTGTGATCAGCACGCCTTGATTCGGAATGGTGGTCGGATGAATCTGAATCTCCTTCATGTCTACCAGCTTGGCACCGATCTTCTCTGCCATCGTTGTACCATCGCCGGTTGCGCCCGGATGGTTAGTGGTGGAGAACCCTTCCAGCTTCGGCTGGTACCCCTTGATCATGTCCATATTAGCTCCAAAACCGCCGGCCGCCAGAATAACGGAATTCGCACTGATCGTGTACTGCTTGCCATCCTTATCCGTCACCTTCACTCCGGTAACCACGCCGTCCTTATTCTTGACGATCTCATCGGCAGTCGTCCGCAGGCGCACATCAATTTTGTACTCCTCCAGCTTCTTCTTCAGCGCGACTACGATGAAATTCCCTGCTGCTTCTCCGCCTGCCGGACGGTGAATCCGGTTCACGCTTGCCCCGCCTGCGCGTCCCACCTCAGACAACTCGGCTCCATTCTCCTTCAGCCACTCCACCGAAGCCGCCGCGCCGTTCGTAAGCGTTCTGACCAGATCCGGGTTATTGAGATTCTTGCCGCCCTTCATGGTATCTTCGAAATGCAGCTCCGGACTGTCTTTGATACCAGCCGCTGCCTGATAAGGTGTTCCTGCCGCATTCAATCCGCCTTCCGCACGGACGGTGTTTCCTCCAAGCATAGGCATTTTTTCGACTAGTATCACCTTGGCTCCCTGATTATGCGCTTCAATGGCAGCAGTCATTCCCGCGCCGCCGCCGCCGATAATTACGATGTCCGTAGACTCCCCTTTGGTGCTGTTACATGCAGGCAATACCACCAGACTTGCCAGCAGCAGCCCCTTGCCCAGCAGACTTCCCCATCTCTTTCTGTTCATTCTGTTCTCCTCCAATTGTCATTGTGCATATTTTCACAATCATCATAACCTGAAGGAGCCCTGACAAGAATATTTAGTAATTAAAGAAATGATAAAGTAAATAAAGGTAGTGAATTTGCTTGAATGTGTTTATAGATTTATAATTGGAGCTTATACAACCGTATCACTAGGAGGAACAGAAACTATGGAAAAAAGCGAAAAATATTGGCTGGCCGGTGCTGTTCTGGCAGCAGCCGGTGTCTCCCTGATGAGCTACACCGCGAGCCGCTATACTTCATTCAAAAGAGTAGTTACCCGAACCGTCCGTCTGGAAGATATCGCCGCTCTGGAAATTACCCGCCTGTCTTCTGTTCCCGGTGAACAGAAGGACGTTGTGCTTACTGAGCCGGAAGCGATTAAGCAGATCTACGATGATTTCTCCGGCGTCCGCCTGATGAAATCCGCCCGCAATGTGAGCACAGACAACAAGTACAGCTATTACATTACCATTGTCCAGGCAGACCGGAAGCAGCGGTTCGACATTATTTTGAAGGGCAAGCATCACATGATTATCTATGACAATGACATGAACAACCCGCACCTGGTAGCCTACAAAATCATTAACGAGTTCAGTCCGCTGGCTCTGCAGCAGGCCTTCGATTGATTCTGCGCACGCTTATGTATGGCATAGCTTAATAACCTTCACAGCTACTGTGACGGCTATATGGAGTCATGGAACGCCTGGGGCAGCCTTGGGACAACCGTGACTCCGTTTTAATTGTGCGGCTAGCTCCTTCCGCTCATTCGTATATTTTTCCGGCATACAGTATGCCTGCGATGAAGCTCCAGTCGATATTCTGCGGCGCGGGCCGCTTCAGATTCTCATAATATCCATCCATATCCTCTACCCAGGACTGAACTCCTTCCAGATACAGCTCCACACTGCCATTCTCCCATTCGCCCGGATTCGCGCTGTAATCCTTAGCCAGCAGGCCAAGGAATGCTGTGAAGTCCTCCCTGCTTCTAACCTTCTTCAGTGCTTCATGCAATTCCATGCTCCAGCTCCTTCCGCCCTTAGCTGCTTATAGATATTTACGGATAAGCTCATACCCTTCAGGTCTCACCTTATACATATACACCGGCCTGCCTACCGCCCCGTAGCTAAGCTCCATTTCCAGAATACCTGCCTCCGTCAGAAAAGCCAGATATTTGCGGACCGAGATCCGCGAGATGGGCGCATGGCTGCTGATATCCTCCGTAGAGAACACCGGGCTCTCCAGCCGGTTAATCGTGCTCCAGATGCTGTCCAGTGTGCCTTCGGCAAGCCCTTTGGGTAGCGGCAGGGCAGCGTACTTCTCCTCTTCCGTCCCGAGCGAATGCCGCAGCAGCTTATCCAGCTGCTCCTGGCTGAGATGCTCCTTGTGCATCAGCTTATAATCTTCACGATACGCCGACAGTGCCGCCTGAAACCGGGCAAACTCGAACGGCTTGATCAAATAATCCACGGCCCCGTTCTGCAGCGCCTTGCGGATGCTGGCATTGTCACTGGCGGCGGAGATCACTATGATATCCACCTTGCTCCCCTGCTCCCGCAGAGCAGAGAGCAGCTGCAGCCCGCTGACACGCGGCATATAAATATCCAGCAGCACCAGATCTACCTGCTGCTCCTCCAGCATAGTTCTCGCTTCATCCCCTGTCGCCGCCCAGCCCGCATACTCAAAGCCCGCAACCTGCTCCAGATAATGCCGGTTAAACTTCGCCACCATCGGGTCATCTTCTACGATCAATACTTTAATGTTCATAGGTTCTCCTTGTCTTTCTGAATAATTCCTAAGGTTCGTTTAATAGAATTCTCCACAGGATACGGGGTCTCCCTCGGCAATTGATCTGTGCTGAACTGCCCGGATTGTATCGCCTCTCTGGTATCGATTACAAACTCAGTAATATCATTGATTTCTATTATCCATTCGTGAATGTATTTATGCACCATCTCGCCCCTGAGACCTAACTGGATGGCTCTCCGCGGCAATTTATTCCCATGAATATCTCTATCCAGGTCCCATTGACATCTCACTTGGGAAGCTTGTAACTTCGTCTGCCACTTCTCTTGGGAAGCATACAAGTCAGGGTCGTATGAAGACAGGATTACCCGTGACAAAATATGATTGAAGCCCTCTCTGGTGAGATCAATCGCCAATATCCGTTCCTGATCCGTTTTGGTCGCCCAGCCCGACCGGTACATCATCCATAAGAAAGAAGGCTTGATCCAGGTCATTCTATCTATCTTGAAAGAAGGCCCAAATTGCCCAAGTTCCGATACCTCATCTGCAATTTTGTGATTATACGCTTGATAGACTCTGACCGTTTGATCATTGTAATGGGCCATGATTATTCTGTCTTCTACATTTATCGTCCGTTCCAGTTGCTTTCGTGCAGTTGTCATTTGAATGGATGCCTCCGAATTTTTTTCTAATGCTGCTCCTATCAGTATATTCTGTGTCTGCTATTCAGTCTAACTTCAAGACAACACTTTCTCCCAAATATAAAAAAGCGGCTTGGGATAGATGAGATTCTTCTACCCTTAAGCCGCTATTTCATGAAATGTTAGACCTCAAAATCCCAAAGATTCACCAACGAGGATAACCTTTATTCTCCCCGCTGTTTTACACATTCTTGTTTCGACGATGTAAGAACAGATACAATCCTCTGATTTACAATCTGCACAAGCACCATTGATTAGGCAGGGCGTTTTTTGCGGTGAATGTAAAAATGGGCTGGACGAACTCGAAAGACGGTTTGCGTTAATGGGAGCGGCATAGGTTCTGGCTCTGATCACTGCATCTTCAGCGGTCTTGCACACCTTATTCATCCCGACGACAGCAACCACACTTCTCGGTCCAAAAGTAACCGCTGCCGCCCGATTGCCCACACTGTCGATATTGACCAGTATCCCATCTTCACTAACCGCGTTGAAGCTGGTTAAATAGGTGTCGCACAAAAGAGATTGGCGCATGAGGTCATAACGTTCCTCCATTGTCTGCGCTGTATCACGATCAATGACTGCATAGTTGCTTTGGCGTACCCGGTCAAGAAGCCCGATTTCCTCAAGCGTGACTGAACCGCCCCAAGATACCGAAGACTGTTCCGGAATTAAGGATAGCGCCTTTTCCGCAGCTTCTATGGCGTTGTCACAGTAATAGGCCTCAAATTTTCTGCTTTGCAGATTTTTCATAACCTTGGAGGCTAACAGCCGGTTTCTCGCTTTGATTGAATCTTCTTTCGTTTGCATTGCTCTTCCTCCGTTCTGACGTTAGACAAGGTGGCTAAACTTCGTGTGTGTGTATGATTAATATAGTATAGTGGAAATAAAAAGGATGTTGCACATGCAACGCGAAGCCGCTCAGAATAACTTAGAGTCCATATGTCAATCACGTTTATTTTCAGGGATTTCCCCTGATGATATTCCCCAAATGCTAAAATGTCTGTCAGCTACACGGAAAGAATATGTAAAAAATGAGATGGTTGTCCGTGAGGGCGATTACGTTGATGATGTCGGCATCATATTGCAGGGCCTCGCTCAAAGTACGAAATTGAACGTCAAAGGAAAACAAATTATTGTATCCCTCCATTACCCGGGTGGATATACCGCTGTTCTCACAGCTGCCAGCCGTGGAAGAAGATGCCCGATGTCAGTACAGGCCATAGAACCGCTTGAGGTTCTCTTTATTCCTATCCAAAGCATATTGAGCCGTTGCACGAAGCTATGTATGGGTCACGAACAATTACTTGGCAATCTTTTTGATAGTATTGCCGAACGTGCGTTAGAATTGCATGACCGGAATGATTGTCTAATTATGCCGACTATTCGGGATAAGGTTCTAACTTACTTAACAAGAGTTATGCGTGATGCTGGAACCGAGACTTTTACGATTCCCTTTGATCGGGAAGCCATGGCCGAGTATCTGGACGTAGACCGCAGCGCCCTATCCAGAGAGCTGGCATGGATGAAGCGGGACGGCTTGATTGAATTTTATAGAAATGAATTTAGGCTGTTGCGAGAAGTAGAAGAAATGGAATTTCAGTAAAGGAGACGGGGCGGGTGTGGTCTTCGCTTATGTGGGGTAGTCGTTATGGGGGATTTCAGCGTTTTTTTAATTTTGATTGGATGATATTGGGGATGGAATTCTTTTCCATAGCCATCACTTTATCTGCTCCCAAATGATACTATTGAACCATCTGGGCTAAACCTAAAATGCCCTTTATTTAGATCAGTAAGTCCATGCGATTATAGCCTCTATTCCATATATATTTTTATCATGGTCTTCCTTTATTTCACAGGATACTCCCCTCAAGTTTTTTAACTTAATTAGACCATTATTCTTCCATCTTAGTTTAGGTAGGCAAAAAAAGACCTTGAAAGGCATGGAGCCAATCAAGGTCTTAGCAGGTCATTACTTCTCGCTTAGTTCAGATAATCCCTTTTTTATGTTTTCTAATCTTGTTCGTGATAGCCTAGTATAGTTAAGTACTTTTACAATATCCATTCCATCCGAAAGCATTTTACTTACTACTGCAACCTCACCACTGAGTTCACCGATCGGATAGGCTGCTCTTATTCCCTCGTCCCTCCCCTTTTCCCTTTCTTCTGTTACAGAATACTCCTTACTTCCATTCAAATCCAAATACCATTCCATTTCTTCTGGGCTATTTGGATCATATCCAATATTTCCTTCCCACTCTTGGTCATCTTGAAATCCAATTATTATGTCTCCCTCATGTATATCAAAATGGGAGATTACAAATGGAGAAATAGTAGGTCTACTTGGTCCAAAATAATTAAAATTAGTGTCAATAGCAATTTTCACTTTAATCATAATTCCTCCTTACTTTTTTGAAGGATTTGGGACTTGTGTAAACTGACTTGATAAGCGCGCAGCTTCATTGTCATTAAGTTTTATGCCCCCAGGTGTATAAATACTAACATGATATGGATTAGTATTGGTAGGTGTTGCAATGACTTTATAACCTGCATCATTAAGCTTCCCTACAGAAACTACAGAAATTTGATTATTCTTTAATCCTGATGATAAGATTTCATTTGATACACCCATTCCTCCATTTGCTGATAACGTATTATTTTTCAGATCTAATTTTTGATTCGCTATTAAGTCTCCCGGTTTTGCTAAACCACCTCGAAGTATAATAGCATCTCCAGGCAACTCAACACCGTTTTTAAAAGCTCCATTTCCGCCTGGTGTTGCTAAACTTGTATTTCTCTGAGCACCAACCGTTCCCGAATTCGATAAATATTCATCCACCTTAGACTTACTAGGGCTTTTAGTGATACTTACCCTACTCTCACCTTGTGCCATTTTCTTTAAACTGAAACCACTGCCCGCCAGGTTTAAAGTAACGGTAGCATAGGCCTCCGCCAATCTTGGATCGGTGACCTCTTCCTTATACATTTTCAGCGCTTCACTTACAGTAAACCCTTTTTCGGACATATCGTAAGTGAAATTTAACATATCAACTGTTCCCATGGGGCCCTTAGCTACTTGAAGCTTGGCATCCTTAAGAATCTTAGAAGTAACAGTTCCTTTGTTTGACTTCACTGCATCAATAACATATAAGGATTTTTCCAGACTTCCCATATATGAAGCTGTATCCGCTATAAACTTCAGTTCATTCGCTGTAACCTCATACGACATCGCAAGTGAAGCAGCTGCACTGTCTGTGGTCACTTTGGTTGAATTAATCGTCCTGGAGGACGAGTTTACCGTTACCGTAAGATTTGTTCTTCCAATAGTCACACTATTCACAGTCGAATAAGTAATATTCCTTGCCCCACCTGAGGATACATCGGTCTTTTGTTTCCGTTCAGAATTCGTAGCACCTATTCCAACGCTTTGTAAAGTTTGCCTCCATTCCTTTTCGGTTGCATAGCCCTTTGATGTCCCTTGCACCACGATCTCAGTAATTCTTGCTGCTTGGAATTGCAAAGGAGTAACTACTGACTTATCCGCTGCCCCTGCTGTTGTTCTAACTGTTGTGGCTTGAGCGGAGATGGCCTTCTTCTCGGCGTCCGTCACAGCCTTATAATAAGCATTGGTTAACGCAATAATCTTCGCTTGCGCCTCAACATTTAACTTCTCATCACCCGCTGCCCAGTGGCCCGTTGGGTCCAGGAACAGGATTGGATTATTGTGCGCGTAAGTATACAGGTTCAGGCTTAATGGATTCGTATCTTCGCCCCGATAGCTGTCTTCGGATATGAATCTTGCCGTGTAGGGATCATAATAGCGAGCACGCAGATAGTATAATCCTGATTCTGCATCATAGAATTCTCCCGCATATTGAATAGATTCTGCATAGACTTCTATCGTTAATGTGCGGTTACCAAAGACATCATAATCATATTGGTTCTGTACTTCTCCACTAGCTGTTACTGTCTGTACAACATCGCCATGGCCATTGTAGAGATAGTAAGTATATTTCTCAGCCTGGTTCATTCTTGCAATATAATTGATCCCCCGGATGTAGCGGGTACTTAGCTTGCCGCTGCTATCCAGCTCCAGGATGACATGCTGCCGATCATACACATAATTGGTCTCTTTGGCGATATCCGGTGTTTTTGCACTCCGTACCGTTTTTTGAGTTCGGAGACCATCTCCATTATACGTGAACTCAATTTCAGATCGATCACCGGATTTTACGGTTACTGCTTTCTTCAATCGGTTGAAGCCATCGTAAGTTCGCGTCACCTTTTCGATGAACCGGTTATTTTCCTGTAGTTCACCCGCACCGTATGTTTCTCCCCCGGTTGACTGGTGCAGATCAGCAGAGTGCGGTTGAATATAACTGGTCCGCTGGCTGATCTCATTGCCCCCTGCATCATACAGATAATCCACGGTTTTGAGCAGAACCTCTTTGCCGTCTGCCCCATGCATCCGCTCTTCTAGCTTCATTAATTGATTACTGGAAGAGTATAAGTACTCTGCCTTCTTCAATTTATATTCGATAGCTTGTTGAGTTTTCGAACTTTTAAAGCTGCTTGGCTGCATAGAAGTATAGGTCTCAAGCATAGACTTACGGTTACCCGCTCCATCATAAGCATAGACGGTCGTCTTCCCTGGAGCTTCAATCTGCTTAATACGCCCAGCTTGATCGTATTTGTATGTGGTTGTACCGTAGCTATCAGACTTCGTCTCTTGTCTCCCGGCAGCATCGTAGGTATAACGGTAACGGGATACTTCAGAACCGTCCTTACGCTTATTGATTAAGTTAAGGATGCGGTTGTTCCGGTCATAGCTATATACTTCACTAACGCCATCTTCGTATTGCACTGCCGTCCGATTACCATTTGAATCATAAGTGTAGACCGTGGTATAACCATCATAGGTTAGCTGGTCCATCCTGCTTGATTTGTCATAATGATAGGCTGTTACATACCCTAGAGCATCTGTTATCTTAGCAAGATTACCAATATCATCATAAGAATAACCAATTTGTTTCTTACCATCCTTGGACAATTCTAATAACAGATTCTCAGAGTCATAAGTATAACTAGATGTCCCACTCTCATCAGTCATGCGAATACGATTACCTGATTCATCGTATCCATAGAGAACCTTATCACCAGTCTGTAGGACCTTGGTTTCAATTAACTGATTAAAGTTATCGTAAGTATACGTAGTATCATGCAGCATCTGGTCAGTCATCTGTACTTTGTTAAGTCCAAGATCATATTTATAACTAATTGTCTGATTGGAGGCATCTGTAATAGCCTGCTGAACTCCAAAGGCGCCATAACGATATTGGGTTAGTTTCCCCCGCCCATCTTTCATGAACAGCTTATTTCCTATACTGTCATAACCATAAGTAACTTCAACTTGTTCACCATCGGTGACTTTGATCAGACGCCCGGCATTATCATACTCATATTGAATGAAGTTGCCTAATGCCTCTGTTTGACTGACCATATCTCCATAGATATTGTATTGATATTTCGTAGTGAACTTGGAAGTTCCATTAAGAACTGCTAGCTCAGAATCGATGAATGCTACAAGCCGGTTAGCCAGATCATATTGATAGATACTTCCGTATTGAGCACTATCTGTACTTCCTGCAGCATATCCTTTGGCATCAATTTTTTTGGTAATATTACTGTTGGCATCGTAGATATTTTTGGACATCACTGTATCGTCAGGGTCTTTAGTTAAAATTAGACGATTCAGCTTGTCATAAGTGTAGGAAATAGTATGGCCTTTTGCATTCTCTTCCTGTATTTTATTTCCTGCCAGATCGTATCCCGATGTAAATTCTTTACCTTTTGTATTTGTAGTGACTGTTAAACGGTTATTTGCATCATATTTATAACGGGTTACTCCGCCCCGTTCATCCCTGCTTGTAATTTTATTTCCTGCTTCATCATATTCATACTGCTTATATACCGCAGTGTCACCCTTATACCGAATGAACTCCTCAGGACGGTTCAAGATATCATAAGTATAGTATGAGGTGTATAGTTTTCTGTTAGCAGTATCCGTATCCAGATAACCATAAGCACGCGGACTGATCTCCTGAACTTTGTTGCCTAATATATCATAGACATAACCAGTGGTCTGACGAATTTTCCCAGGCATATCTGTAGATCTTAGGGCAGTTCCATTAGGCAGGCTGGAGGCATCACCTACACTTTCTTCATCCAGCCAGTTTGTTTTTTGAGTCAATCTATTTTCCGAATCAAATTCAAAATCTTGCACATCCGTATGACCTTCTGATCTCAGGCTTTCCTGCCAGATCATATTCCCGTTCTTGTCATATTTTCTTGATGTATACGCTCCACTGTTGTCCGCAGTGTTTCTAACAAGATTGTTGTCATAGTAGCTGTAGGTTGTTTCACGTTTAGGAGAACCATCCTTTGATCCAGTAATTGTCTTACTAAGCAGATTCCCTAGTGAATCATAGCTATATTGTTCAGATAAATACACAATGTTTTTGCTGCTATCCATCTCTAAGGGGATTTTCTTCACAGTAAGCCGGTCAAGGGCATCAAAACTGAATAATGACAGACTCCCCCGTTTGTCTTTTTCAGAAACCAGATTTCCGTTAAGGTCGTACTTTTTTTCAATTGAATATCCGTAAGGATCTTTTATGGTTTTCTCTTTGCCAAAAGCGTTGTAACTGTAAGCTGTTGTTGCTCCTAGCGGATTGGTTTCTGAGATCTTTCTGCCCAGTTTGTCATATTCATATTTCACCACTCCTCCATCTGGATTGGTAACTTGAGCAACGGTGCCGTCTGGATTGACTTTATAAAGCGTGGAGTTTCCTCTAGCATCAGTTTGTTTCACCAAATGATCCAGCACATTATATTCATATTGCTTGGACACGCTCAGGGCATTGATCTCTTTAACCATTCTTCCTAAACCATCATAAGCATATGTTGTCCCTTTGGAGGACTTCATGTCTCCCTTATACCTTAAGCCGTCAACAAACTTGGCAACCTGGCCATTCAGATTGTACTGGATGTATTCCAGTCCGGCCCCTTCAGGAGAAATCTTTGAGATCCGGCGGTTCATCGTATCATAGGTATACGAGTAACCTTTCATTTGAGACAACTGGCCGTTCTTATCCTTTTCGGAGGAGTATTGATTAGGTAATATTTCTTTAGTCAGATTTCCAGCCAAATCATATACATATCTTGTAATTGCTTTATCTCCGTCACTTGATGGTGCAATCTTTCGCAGCAAGCGTTTCAGTGCATCATACTCGTACAGAGTAGCGACTCCTTTGGGGTTTGTCTCAGCAATCAAATTACCATTACTGTCATATTGATATTTTGATATTCCCTCCAGAGCATCTGTTTTCTTAACCATGAGCTTATCATAGTCATATTCGTATAGAGTCTTATTGCCTCTGGGATCGTTCTTACTCTTCATTTGATCATTTTTGTAGTAGGAATAACTCGTAACCGCATCTAGACGGTCCACATACTCATTGTCGAATTCTGCGCCAGCCAGATATTCAGAGCTTACATCAGCAGTCTTTATCAGCAATGTTGACTTGATTAGTCTTCCTCTGGAATCATAACTGAATCTTGTAATATCGTAGTTACCGTCACTTACTTTCTGGTAGCTAGCAACTACATTACCGGAGCGGTCATAATCATTTTTACTCTCTCTGCCGAATGGTCCCTTTACTGCGATTAACCGCCCTGCTTTATCGAAGATTTGCTCTGTTCGATTATTAGCGCTGGTATCGTTCACAGCACCACTCGAAGTATTCACCTTGTTCAGGAAACTTTCTTTGACCAGAAGATTAGAAGCCTCATCATAATCCATTCGGGTTAGCCGGTAGTTGGTATTCGTTTCATGTTTATTGATGAAGCTTTTCTCAGCAATCTGGTTTCCTGCCAGGTCATAGCTGTAATATGAGGAGTTGCCTTCTTTATCTACATGTTCTAAGAGCTCTCCTTTAGCCGAATACTTGAACATTTCTGTTGTAGCATCAGGATATTCGATCAAATACGGCTTGCCAAAAATATTATTATACGTTTTAGTTACATGCCCTAACTGGTCGGTACTGCTAACTTCCCATTTGCCGGTTAAGTCATACGCCATTTTAACCGTTGACCCGTCTGGATAGGTTAATTGTTGTAATCTTCCGCCCAGGTCGTAATTGAAGAGAGTTGTGTCTCCTGAACCAGTCGTTTCAACCAACACATTGCCTGAGCCGTCGTAGCTAAGACTTTTGGTGAATTTGCTTGTACCCTGTTGCTGATTTAGGTAAGCTGTTTGTGCGGATATTACCAGAACCGGCTTATCCAGCACATTATAACGATATTCTGTTCCTATAGACTTACCAGGATTCTCAGTATTGTATCCTTCACCATCAGCTTGTTTAATGAGATTGCCTCTACCATCGTACTCCTTGTAATCAACTACCTCTCTTGTTATCCCATCGTATGCAGTGGTTTTCACCAGACGGTTGAGTGCATCATATTCCTTCTCCATTCCCGGAGCTTCTTCCACAGATTGGTTATAGAATCTGGCATCCACCATCTTCACAACATTACCTGCCGGATCATATTGATAGCGGACAGTATTGCCAAGCGGATCTGTTACACTTGTTTTTAGAGCCATACCGTCATAGGTATAAGAAGTGGTACGTTCGGTTTCAGAAATAATAGAAGTTTCAGCAACCAAATTACCGACCTTATCATACTCATAACGTTTCTGTCTTGCCCCCTTAGCAGTAAAAGGAGACTTAGTGGTAGCAATTAAATTTCTATAGGTGTAGGTATTCTCTTCAGTATCGTAGCCTGTACCATTAAATATTTGTTTGTTTAAAAGGTTGCCTGCAAGATCATAAGTATTCTTCGTTTCGAATTGTCCCCGTTCTAATTCCTTACCGTCCCCAGCCTTCTCTTTGGAGACGCCAGATTCAAGTACAGGCCGTCCGGCAAAATCATACTGTAAATTACGGATCATCAGCCGATTGCCTGCAGAATCACCATATTCAACTATCTTTATTTTGTTTCCGTTCGCATCGTAATCATAATGAATATGAGTTGAAGCAGACTCCGATAACTTGGAGTATTCATCAGAGATTCTGTTTTGGGAATCATAGACGTAAGAAATATTAGATGATTCTTGATTTACACCCTTGAGGAAAGTCCCCACTGTTGTTTTGATAACATTATTTACAGCATCGTACTCATTTCTGGTGTAATAATAATCTGCAGATCCTGATTGTAATAATTTCTTAGCTGTATTTCTGCCCAGATTATCATAGGTCCACTCGGTGACTTTGCCTCCGGGGGCCTTTTCTCTAAACATCTGTCCAAGAATATTGTATTCATATTCTGTGGTGTTGCCCATAGCATCCGTTTGGCTGATCTTCCTGCCTTGTGAGTCATAGGTATACCGGGTGATATTTTGCTTCTGATCTGTTTCACTCAATAAGTTACCCACATAATCAAATGAAGCAGTTAATGTATAGAACTTTTGGCGATCTGGAGTGATTTCACGTTTCACCATCTGGCCCAGAGGGTCATAATAAGATCGCTTATCGTACCCCTCTTCATCTGTAACTGTCAGCATTAAAGGCATCAATAGATCATTATTATTTTGATAATTTAAGGTAAGCTTGCCCCTAAGCGTCTGGTCATTAGCGTAATAAGCCTTTTCTACAACCCTCTGATTAGAGTCATAGCTGAACCGGGCACTATGCCCGTTGGCATCAATCTCTTTCATTAAATTCCCAAAGGAGTCGTACTGCTTGACTGCGGTTGTATGCCACTCGTTATCTTTCCAAACTTTGGAGCTCAGCAAATTCCCCTGAATATCATACTCATTCAGATACTTGTAATTTCCCGCATCCGTGTACTGTATCTTGAAGTTGGCATACGGGCTTTCCTGATATTCGTACTGCATTGCCTTATTATCCGGCCTGATGTTCTTGAGTACACGGCCTACTGCATCGTATTGATACGATGTCTTGTTGCCATTCGCATCGATCTCGCTGACGATATTGCCGGTCTGCATATCATAGGCGTAGGTTTTGGCATAAGTCTTGCCATCCGCCTGCTGATATTGTTTGGTCAGGTAAGCCCCTTTGGTATTGGTGCCATTGGCGTCGATGCCATACTCATAGTGAGTGGTGAAATCCTGCGAACGGTCATGGGCCGTTTTACGGATTAGATTGCCATAGGAATCATAGGCGTAATCTGTGATTAACCAGGGATTCGCCGGATCATTTGTGGCTTTGCTCTCTTTGATTACGTTACCTTTACTATCCAGCTCATAATTGGTCTGAGCCGTTGTATTGGGGTTGAGCTTCCAGGTTTTCTGGGTCAGAATATGATATTTATTAATATCATAGGTAAATAGTTCGGTGTGTTCATTGTTCACCGGATAACCCTTGCTGTCACGTTCAGCAATGGGTCCGGTATGACTGGTCATATTGCCGTACTCATCATAACGGTAGTTCTCAATGCTATGAACCGGCTCACCTGTAGCCTGCCCGCCAGCCACTTGATAGATAAGGGTCTCCTGTTTCTTGACCAGCTTCAGCTCATCATGCTCACTGGTAACGGTCTCCTTGTGATTCTTGCCCAACTTCTCGGTGAGAATCATTTCCTGATTACCGTTGTATGTATATTTGATAGTGCTGCCGTTAACATCTGTGATGGTTGTGTAATAACGGTATGTATCTTTAAGATAAGTCTTATCATCCTGCTTATAGTCTGCGGTACCGTACCCGTCAGCTTCATTAGTATAGGTGTAGGTCTTCTTGTTATAGGTTTCGGTTATGAATTTATCCAGAAAGTTTGGTTTGGCAGGATCGAACCCTTTCTTGATCAGATCGTTACTCTCAAAAATCTTTCTGTACTGCATACTGCCTTCATTCAGCCGTCTGGTATACGTGTTATATACAAAGCGCTTCGCTTTATTGCTCTTCACTTCATCCACCAGTACAAGATTCTCGTAACGGGAATAGGCAGAATATTTATCTTTATTGAAATAGGTGAAGCCCAGATCCGGCTGTTCATACCAGAACATGAATTTCGGTTTGGCATCTGTATCATATACGCGCTGCAGTCGGGTACGTATAACATGCTTGGAGTCATTCACAAGCGTCGCTGATTTGTCATAGACAATACTTTTATCGCCCGGAAGATGGAGAATTACTTGGAACTTCTCTTTCAGATCTCCGGAATCCGTATTATTGGGGCTTTGCGATGCGTTGTAATAATTGCTTGCACTTACAGGAGAGTCGATGCTGGCAGGCCCTACGGTATACTTGACATCCTCTTTGTATTCAATCGTCGTGTCACGGCCCACGGAATCCGTAATTTTGGAGATCAGCTTCTTATTAATGGAATGACCATCCATGTAATAATTCAATGTCTCATACTGAAAATTAATAGTGTTGCCGTACCGGTCCACGATGCCCAAGATCCGGCCGTCTTCGGCGAAATAGGTATTCTTTCCATCCTTGCCTGTCATCTTGTACTTGGAGGTTCCGTCTGCTTGTCCATTTTGATAAGTGACAGCTTCACGGACTACCACATCTTTCACAGTCTGACCCTCCGGCAAAAATACATAGGCTCCATCTTGATTAGCAGGCTTAAGGCGATATACATCACCGCTGTCTGTATGCAAAAACTTATGGCTGGAGCCGTCCGAATTCACCTTCACTTCAATATTCGGGAAGGAGAAGCGCATCCCCATGCCGAGGTTATATCTATCCTCATAGAAGGAGGAGGTTTTGGCATAAGAGAAGGCTCTGTCTACCCAGGCTCCGTCTACATAATTCACTTCCATCTCTTGCACATTCGCTGTTTCATTCTTATAAATTCGTTTGAATTCAAGATCCAATCCGTTCTTGCCAGGCAGAACATAGTCCGTCTGAGTGATGGTTAGTGAACCACTCTGAGGGCTAATTTCGTCAACCGTTTCATTGGTTCTTAAATATGCCGGTGAGAGCATAGTGTTATACTTTTGTTTCGGCCCTACCAGATTGTTAAGTTGATCCTGTAAGGTCTCAGCACTTGCTGCCGGTAAGAAAAACATCATCAAGATAAAAGAAGCCAATGATATTCGAATACATGCTTTCTTCACAAAGCTACCCCCGTCTGCCTTTTAAATTATTCTCCGTACTTTTCCGTATAACTTTGGGCCATGATTATTTCATCTGCAATTCCTTGCGCGACTTTGGTAACTACAACTTTGGCAGACTCTCCAAGCTTCTGTGCCAATACAAAAGCATGTGTAACCTGCTGATCGGAAAGCTTGCTATTCCCAGTATATTTACGAACTTCTTCCTCTGTTATCTGAACTCTTGGAAACGTATTTCCGCTGTACAATACATTTTCCTGTTCAAAAACACTGCTCCATTTACCACTTTTCAGCTTCGCAGTCAGTAAATCTCCAAACAGCTTACCGGTTACGAAAGATAGTCTGTCAGCAATCATAATATCGTCAGAGGTTGCTCCTGGCACCTGCATTAGAAGTTCAAGCTCTTCTGATTCGAAGGATCTGGGGATAAATTCTTTATGTGTCTCACGGTATTGTGTGAAAAGCGCCTCCCAGGTCTTGCCTGTATTTCTGGCCCCCAGCATAGCAGTCCACTCATTCACATTACCGAAATTGTGGTATAAGAAGTCATAAGCGGTCAAAACAGCTGCACGGCTATAACCGCCAGCAACCAGTTGATCAATCTGCTTACGGTATGTCTCTTGAACACTGAATTCTTTCAGGAACTGATCATATGAACTCCGAACTACTTCAGACTGTACAGGTCCAGTATTCGTTTCCGGACTTTCTTCAGTCTCCGCCTTAGGAGTAACGGCCACCTTGGCATAGGCGAATACTCCTGCCTGGAACACCAAAACCAGAATGATGATTAAAGCTGAAGCTTGAATGACCTTGCGTTTGTTCATTCCTCTTAACTCCTCTATTTGTAATTAGGGTTCATCGCCTGAATCTCTTGTCTGACCGATTCACCCGGATTCTCCGGTCTTACATCCTGCACCGTAGGCGGATTAATATCCGGAATCAGTGACTCCTTGTCTTCAGTTACCATATTGCTGGGGTCATAGTCCTTCTCTGCAACTTTAAGATCAGGTGCTTCATTCCCCTGCTGTAATTGCTCTAGCATCCGCTTCTCCAGAGCGTCCAGTGTTACAATCTCACTCTCTTTGAGTGTGATCGTTTGCTGCTCTTTATTTTCCTGATACGTTTTGGGATCAGTGATATAGTCCTTGAGATTCAGCCCAATCTGAAGCGACAATAAATATTCATTCATTACGGCTTCCATGGAACCGAATTCCTGCTGCAAGGTAAGAAGGAGAGTAACAGCCTCTCCCTCATTAAATTGCTCGTTAATCGTTACATACGCAGACTGTAAATCCTCCTCAGCCGAACCGGATGGATCTGGGGATGCTTCCGGCTTCTCCACCATAGACTCTGCACTGCTGACAACTTCTTTTAACTGTTGCATAGTTCTCTCTGTCAGCATTTTAGCTTCCATGATCTCGTCATCCTGGAAGCCCTTCTGACGAAGCTCCTTAAGTAATTCCTCACCTAGACCCGCCTCATGCAGCAGATTTGAACGCCCCTGCTTGTCTTCAGTATTGTTCTCCGGAAGCTGCTGCTTTAAAGTCTCCGTAATTTCATTCCATGAAGAACCTGATTTTTTCATGGCTAGAATTTGTTTTGCTGCAACTCCGCTAAGGTTAGAGAGCTCTGCAGCCGTCTGCTCATCTAGTTGCTGCGAAGACTCTTGTACTGCTGACTCTCGGCTAAGCCTTGGAAAGGTCACAATGGCTGCTTCAGCCAGCAACACCACTATGATTGCTATGGATATATATCTGTATGTTCGCTTACGGATCATTACCATTCTCCTTCAATATCATCAATCTACAGTAATTTTTACGTTACTATCTCCAGTTATTTTTGACTTGAACGTGAGCGTAGTTATCTCTCCAGACCAAGAGGTTCCGGGGACAACATTCTGGTCGATCGAAAACGTGATTTTCCCGGCAGTATAAGTTGCAGTCAAGTTAGAACCGGCAATCCTGCCATTAGAGAGATCACTGGCCGGAGTGAAATCATATAAGTCGATCAATTCAAGCTCATCGGGATTATAGGTCACTACAAACTCCAGTTCACTGAAATCCTGTACATTCTGAGCCAGCAAAGTCAGACTAGCTTCCTTATCCTTCTTCACTTTAAGAACGTAATCCGGACTGGTGGTACTCTTCTGCAGGGAAGGGCTCCATGCAGTCACCCCTGTAGTATTCTTCGCTCTTACCCGGTACGTATGAGCGGTTCCTGAAGCAAGCTCGTTATGCAGATAGGTGATATTGTTGCCGACATCGATCGTCTTCCCGTCTACTTCAAGCTGATAGCCATTAGCCCCCTCCATCTTCTCCCAGCGCAATTCAATCGAATTATTTTGGGCAAAGCCCTCTATCTTGGAAGGGGAGTCAGGCAGGTTAGGGAGAGTAGAGAGCGCCAATACGGCCACCCAGTCTCCACGCTCAGTGCCTTGCTTCACTCTGATTTTATAGAGATGGTACTCTTCTGCTTGCAGACCGGTATGATTGTAAATGGTATCCGCACCGTTATCCAATACTTTGCCATCCACTTCTATTTCATATCGTGCATTCGCTGCAACAGTATCCCACGACAGGGTAATCGACTTGTTTGTCACTACCGCTACTACATTTGTTAAGGATTCTGTGTTTATTCCTGCAGGCATGGTAGCCATGGTTATCGGTTTCGACCATTCACTTGTTCCGCTAATATTAGCGGCTCTGATTCTATACGTATGCTTGGAATCTGCAGCGAGCTGGTCATGCACGAACAGGTTATCCTTTACAGTGATTATAGTTCCGCCATCCACTTCAATATCGTAACTATCCGTATGAGGAACGGTGCGCCACGATGCAGTAATCTGACTCTCATCCGCGGTCGTCATTATGTTCGTGGGCACATCCGGTATTTCCGGATGAGTGGTTACATCCAGAGGAGAGCTCCATTTACTTTTCCCGCCTATATTAACTGCGCGAATTCTATAGGTATGACCGCTAAGTGCATCTAATCCTTCATGGGTATAGCTGGTCAATTGTTTGTTGTCGATAATTAGCCCGTCCACTTCAATCTCGTAGCCGCTGGCCCGTTCCATCTCATCCCACTTCACAGTTACCGTATGAATATCCTGCACTGCTGATATCTTCGTGGGAGTCTCTGGCGGATTAGGCCATGTCTGCTGTACGGCAGGTACGCTCCATTCACTCACTCCTCCTAAGTTACCTGCTCTTACACGATAGGTATGATCCGTTGAAGCTTCCAGATCTTTGTGCGTGAAGGAGTTGAGGGTGCCGTTGTCTGTCACAACTCCATCGGCTTCCACTTCATACCGCGTAGCATGAGGAACTAAATCCCAGGTCAATGAAATGAACTTCTGCGAAGGAACCGTCAATAAATTGACAGGAGAAGCCGGCGGTTCGGGCAGTGTCATCTGAGTAAAAGCCTGACTCCAGCTACTCGTACCTCCTGAATTGATAATTCTAACTCGATAGGTGTGCTGAGTATTCGGTAATAATCCATTGTGAGTATAAGAAGTGGAGGCTCCATTATTGATAATTGCTCCCCCTGCCTCTACCTCATAACCTAATGCACCTGCTGATGGGGACCATGTTAGCTTAATCCATTGCTGTGAAGCTTCCGCAGTAATCCCTTCAGGTGCAGCGGCTAATGTAGTTCCGCTTGCCGGACCTCCGAACGCTGTCTCTAGCCCTTCATTATTCCTTGCCTTCACCTGGAAGGAGTACGAAGTATTTGCTGATAAGCCATGGATAACTACTGTCTTGTTAGACGGGGTAAACCATACAGGTGAAGAAGTAAGAGTACCGGACGAATTAATATACGTAGTACCCATCTGTATCAAATATTGGGTTGAAGCGGTGTTCAGATCATGAAGCTGCAGGAATAGAGAATTCTCGCCATTTTGCTGAAGAGATAGGGATGGAACTTGCGCTCTCGTATAGACATTTTGCTCATGGACTGCGATATTCCCTACTTTATCTCTCGCTTCAATCTTCGTATACAATGCGGTATTGGAGGTTAATCCTGTTGCCGTAAAGCTTGGATTTGTGGTCCAGCCGCTCGACTGACTTCCCACTGTGTAACGATAAGGTACGTTATCCAGCCCAGATACAGCATCTGCCGCTGTTCCCGATACTTGAACCTGTGAATCTGAAGAAATAATATTGATATTTCCAATCACAGGTGGTGATTTATCTACAACGATGGTAACCGAATTCTGGGTGGTGACTTTTCCGTCGCTGGCGGTAAAGCGGATGGTATGGCTGCCTTCGTATAGATTTGAAGTGTTTAATACGTTGAATGAAACAGTTTGGCCTGATGTTGTATTCGTTACTGCTTTAACCTCTCGAGGCTCTGTGTCGGAATCTAAATAGTATTTTATTTCAAGTTGATCCCCATTAGGGTCTGCAACTCTAACTAAGGGTATGAAATTGGAGCTTCCACTTATAAATTGATTGCTTGAATTCAAAATATCAAGGGTAGGCTCACTATTCGGAACAAGATCAATTTCAAAATTTCTTCTTCCATAAAATTCTTTATCTCCCTGCCAATTGTATCCATCACTAAAAGTTTTCGAAAAAAACGCACTCCATAATAGTTTTGTTGGAGGTTCATCTAACTCCATTTGAATTGGATTTATAACACCTGTGCTAGCATCAATAATTGCGTCAATAGTACGATAATTACTACTATGGACAGTTTCATAAGAGGCTTTAACCAGTTCATACGATAAATACCCATAACCGTCTTGGTTAGGATGTTTTAATTGCATCCGTGCAAACATATTAATAAATGTAGAAGTGTTATAATACATGGTGTCGGTATTGAGAGACATTTTTAAATTGTATTGAGCCGGAACTACTCTAAGGGACATTTTTTTTGTCAATTTATTATATTGAATATCAGTTATAACTGTCTCTTGAAAATCTCCGGATAACCACCCATGCGCATCATATGTAATAATTTCAGATTTCTCATACCAAGCAGGAATACGCACATCCGCATAGGAAACAATATCAGTATTTGAAGCCTTGACAACTTCATTCCCTGGAAACAATCCCGAAATAAGGATAATTAACATTAATGCCATGAAAATAGTAATAGATTTTAAGAATATATTTTTCATAGTTTTCCACTCTCACCTCTATAAAATCTACTCTATGGTATAGGTTACTTTAGTAAATTGATTCGTCTTCGCATTGAAAATAATAGTGTTCATCGCAGCCTTATTGCTCATTTGTACGCTGAAGACAATTTTCCCCGGTTCAAACTGGATGATATTCACTGGTGTTCCTGCTATACTGCCAGTCTCAAGCTCCATGTCTGGGGTCTCTGCCCGCAGATCCATGACCTCAAGATCATTGGCATTATACGTGACCGTAACTCTGCGCTCAGACTTGTCACTTTTATAAGGGATGATCATTACAAAATTGAGCTGAGTATCCTTTTCCGGCTTGATTGTTACTGCAGGAGTCGTTGTTTTCTTCAAAATCTCTGACCAGTCGCTCGTCGCTCCTGCATTCTTAGCCCGAACGCGATAAGCGTGCATTGTATTGGGCTCAAGTCCGCTGTGTTTGTATTCCAACTGGTTGGAATTTGAAACGACTTGTCCATCTATCTCCAAATCATAGCTGGACGCGTCATTCACGGAATCCCAGGCAAGCTGAACGGAATTCACCGTCACTTCACCTCTAAGATTCTTAGGCACCTCTGGTGCTGTAACACCAGTAACAATGGTAGTCCATTCACTCCAATCGCTGACGGCCTGAGTGTTCTTGGCCCGTATCCGATAATTGTGCTTAGTGTTAGGCAACAAACCGGTATGCGTGAAAGCCATCTTGCTGCCATTGTCAATAATTGTACCGTCCGCTTCAATTTCGTAGCCGGTAGCACCCTTAACTGAATCCCAGGATAATCGGATTTGATTGCTCTTGGTCTCCGTCTTTACATTTCCCGGAATCCCGAGCACTGTTGAAATCGTCAGAGGTTCGCTCCATTCTCCAAGAAAGCTTCCCTGCTTCGCTCTGACCCGATAATTATGCCAGGAATAGGGTTCCAATTCAGTATGCTTATAGGATAACGATTCTTCATTATTCAGAACCTCGCCATCTACCAGGAGATCATAGCCAGTCGCACTCTCTACCTTGTCCCACGTAAGTTCAATACTTGTATTCTTGGCTAATGCCTTCAGATTAGATGGTTTGCCGAAGGTCGTGGTTGCAGTTACGTATCCGCTCCATTCGGCTGCTCCTGCCGCATTAACAGCTCTTACTCTATATTTGTGCGTGGAGAAGGGTGCCAGCTTCTTGTGGATGTAGAGGTTATCCGAAATGTTGCGAATCGTTGTCCCATCCAGTTCAATATCGTAACTCAGGGCACCTGCAACTATGTCCCACGTTATGGTGATTTCGTTGCTATTCGCTGTAGTCTGAATATTATTAGGAACTCCCGCATGAGTAGAATAAACAATTGTTTGGGTCCAGCTTCCGACTCTGTTCTCATTCTTGGCCCGCACTCTGTAGGTATGCTCTGAATTCAACGGGAGCTGTGAATGAGTGAATTCAAGCTTCATTTCATTATCCAGCACGTCCCCATCTACCTCGATGTCATATCCTGTGGCCCCGGCCACTTTATCCCAGGTCACATGAACTGAGGTTCCTTCGACTTGCGCTATAAGGTTCTGGGGAACTCCAGGCGAAGTGTACACTGTAATGGGATCGCTCCATTCACTGATTCCATCATCATTCTTAGCACGTACACGATAACTGTGCTCGCTGTTAGATTGCAGGTTGTCATGTATATACGAATGATCCATGATGCTATTACTAAGGGTTCCGTCTATCTCCAAATCATACGAGGCAGCCCCTGATACAGCATCCCAGTTCAGATGAACAGACCGCTCGTCTGCTGTTCCCTGCAGCTTGGAGGGGACTCCAACCAGAGTAGTCTTCGTAACCACTTCGCTCCATGCTCCTGCTCCGCTGCTGTTCACCGCCCGGATACGGAATACTTTGGGCATGTTCGGATTCAGATCATTCTCCTGGTAAGTTAGCACCGGTCCTATATTCTTTGTGCTGTTATTAACCTCTATTTCATAACTGGTGGCCCCGGTTACCGGCTCCCATTCAAGAGTAATCGTATGGCTTGTTGCATTCATTTGAATATTCAGTGGTGCAGCCGGTAAGGTCCAATAAGAAGAAGTTATTGACCACTCCCCTTTGATGTCGCCACTGATTGCCCGAATACGATAGAAATGTTCGGTTCCCGGACTAAGCTCCTCCTTGGTAAAATCAGGTTCACTGCCGAGGACGGTAACCTCCTTATCAAATTCCACCTCATATCCGTCCGCATTGAACAGAGAAGGCCAGCCCAGTGTAATGGCTGAGTCTGTTGCACTTGCATTTACTGCAGGTATAGAAAAAGGTCTTAAAGATACAGAGGGCACCACTTCACGAATCTGCTGCCCGCTCTCCCAGAATAAGCTGGCCTGAGGATTCCCTATATCATTAGCGTATTCCATCTTCAGGTCATATTTTTTACCGGCTTCAAGCTGGATCGTGCCTTGCTCCACATGCTGCTTCGCTGTCCAGGCATCGACCAGGAGCTGATCATTCACCCAAAGTCTGACTCCACCTGACGTTTTAACCGAGAAAGTATATTGGTCAGTATAGTTAGGTTGAATCTGCCCAGTCCATCTAACGGAGAAGCGCTGGTCCGCTATTCCCGGCACACCCAGAACAGGTTGGCCAGCCAAAGAAATAGATTCATCTACTTTCACGGCCTTCTTGCCCGTGAAATCATTATTGCTGTAATACTCAGCCTTAAGGCCTGACAGAACATACTTCAATAATGTACGTCCTGCTTGCTCATTCCCCGTGTGAATTACAGGTCTTTGATTCGAGATGACATTACCGCCAACTGCAAATAATCCGCCTGTGTTGATATTCAAATGATTATTTATACTGACATTGTCCCGGACGAATAGATCTCCCTGGGCTACATTAAGTTCTGCCCTTGAGTTATTGGATACCACTTCTCCTACAGACATTTCCTCATCAACATTCATAGTTACCAGAGTATTGATGTTCATGTTGCCCTGTACTAATACCCGTTTCGCCGATAGATCCAGAGAGCCGTTGTTGTAAACCAAAGAACCGGCAAACAGCTCATTATCTACATGAACATTAGAGTTATTATTTAGATGCACGGTTCCCTGTACCCATAGGTCACCAAGATTCACATCCTGCGCAGGGTTGATAACATTAACATTCAACTCCGTATTTGCATTTAATCCTCCATGAAGGATTAACGATCCGTAAACTGTTATATTCAGACTCCGGTTCGTATTGATGCCATCTGCGATTAAGATGACAGGCTGTTCTTCACTTCCGAACGTAACACTCGATTCTAGATTCATCTGCCCAACTGCTATTATTGCAGGCTTGTTGCTGTTTGAGCGGATAGAGCTTTGAATCGTTTCAATATCAGCATTTCTTATTGCCACTGCATTTTTGCTAACCTGCTGTATTTGTTGTCCGATGGATTCTATTTGTTCGCGGATATGCCGGGAGATCTCTCCCTGCAGACCATTTACCCTGATAAACGGCGGAGCGTTATGTATATTGGTCATACTTCCAGACAGAAGAACTTTGTCTCCGGCAACCTTATTGGGTTCAAAAGGCAGGCGGATTTGAGGCGGGATCAAAGTGGGAGTGTATGTATTCACCAATGAAATATCTATGCTATTTAGAGCAGTCTCAATTCCAGTAGCATTGATTTGACTTAAAGTCAGTCTTCCATCTTCAACAGCAACCTTCTTCTTGATCGTTTTATACTGCCCTGCTTCAAGAGACAGTCCCTCCATCAATTTGACATTCTCTACGGCAAGTGAATTGTTGCTGCTGTATACAGAGTCACCTACGGTTACTGAGACTTCATAAGTACCATTGTCTAGCGCAATTTCCCACTTCCCATCCGGATGGATTCGTGTCAGGCTGCTTATGCTGGAGTCGTCGTATGTATCTCTTGAGACGGTTGCATCAGTATGATCTATGTTCCAGCCGTAGGAGTATTGGTTTTTGACGCTAAAAACGGCTCCAGAATCTGCAAGCTCCCCTTCCTGTACGGGAGTTTCAGCGGGCTGAAACCGGATTTTGAGCATACTGTCCTGTGCGGAAATTTTCATCCCTGAGAATTCCATAAAAGGGGCGAGAAATTGAGCCAGAATAATAAAACACAGTACCTTACATATCAAGCTTTTCCTATTTGTCATAAAAGACCTCCGCTCAATTAAAAAATCATTTAAAAAAGGGCGCAAAAAAACCACCGGAAAGAGCGGCCCGGCTGCCATTCACAGAGGGGTGTCCCCCTCCCTGTGATAAGGCCCGTGGCTTTGCGTCCCTGACTTTCGTACAGGTTTGCCTTTTTAGTTCTAATGGTTAATTCAAGAGAAATCATGTGTAATTCAATTCAATTACAATCTGTACTTACCTTGGCAATAATACCCTATATTTGAATCATATAATATTGTTATTTTTGTGAACATTCCAATTCAGCAACCCCCGCACCACCACCCAGCTCCCCAGCGGCGCGGCACCCAGCAGCAGCATGAGCAGAGTAATCGTCTGCGGGGACTGGTCCAGCGACAGTACGGCGATGAAGATCAGCAGGCCGAGGAGGCGGCCGCTCATCAGGCTAAGTTCCCTGAGCACTACCAGTTCCACGCGTTTGCCGGCGCTCTCCTCGGACACTCCCATCAGGTCGAAGCTGGTGGACAGCATCGGCAGCATGTAGAGCGGCAGGCAGAGCGAGGTCCCGATTCCCATGATTAGGAGGGTGGTAAGGTTCACCTTCCACAGCAGCGGAAGAAGGAAGGCGATGAGCAGCAGACTGCCTGCCAGCATACCGCCGAGCCGGGCACGGGGCTTGAACCATCTGCCGGCCGCATAATAGCTGATCAGGGAGACGGCGGAGGTCAGCAGGGCGAACTGTCCCAGCTTGCTCTCCTCCTGTGCTGCAATGTAGACGAGCAGACCGATGAGGAAGGAGAATACGCCTTCCCGCATGCCCTGGAACACTAGCGCTGCCGCCACTGGACGCCAAGAGCTGCGTCTGCGGGTAAGCTCGCGCCAGGGCTCCAGCCAGAGATAGGCTTCGCCGCGCGGCCGCTTACGCAGGCCGAAGCTGAGTACAGCAGCAACCCCATAAATACAGAGTGACAGTATGAATACCATGCGGTATCCCTGCCCGCCATGCCAACGGGAGATCATCCAGCCGGATACCCAGGGTCCGGCTATTCCCGTCAGGGAACCCAGCAGGCCCATCCACCCGTTATAGTAATCGCGGTTCTTGGCATCCGTAATCTCGAAGAAAACAATATTGAACGCCAGCCAGTACAGCCCGATGGATAGCCCGAGGACCCCGCCCAGCGGCCAAATGTAATGAATCGCGTCGCCCCGCAGCCACAGCACCAGCAAATAAAAAAAGCCCGATACGGCAATTCCCAGCCGTAGGGCATTCATTTTGTTACGCTCTTTCACCCACTTGCCGCCCAGCCAAAAGCTGAGACCCACGGCAAGCTGCTGGGCCACGGTGAACCAGCCGATCATGGCGAAGTTCTGCCGGCTTTTCCACAGATATACGTTGAGGAACGTTCCTGCAAGCACTGTAGCCAGAAGGTATAGCCCGCCTACAGCCAGCAGCAGCGCCGCCTGTCCCCGTTCTGAACCTCTCATGCTTAGCCCTCCCTGCTCGTCCTTAGACACTTCATCTTTCAATATCATGTCCAGATGGCAGGGAAAGCATGAATCCGATCTTTATTCGGCGGAGGTGCTGAGATTGCGGACAAGCTGGATGCGGTCTTCCTGCGCCAGGCTGTGCTGCACATGGAAGCAGGAAGGACAGACGTACAGATTCAGCGCAAAAGGAGGCTTCAGCACAGCTGCACCGCCCAGCGCTTCCGGCGTTGCCGGGGTGAACCCGTCCACCTGCTGCGTACCGGAGTGAAGCATCAGCTCATGGCATTGCGGACATTCCGGCGCTTCCAGCTGGGCAGCCAGAATAGCGGAGACCTTGTCCTCATAACGTTTCAGATCATAGTCATCGCCGAACTGGCCCAGCGTACCCCATACAGGCACCACGCTATCCTTGTCGTCGTCATCCCACAAATTATCGTCGCTGATCTCTTCCTCCCCGGAAGCTTCCTGTGTATCCGGCTCTTCATCCTCCAGATCCTCTGCACCTATCGTCACTGTGCGGTAGCCGCTCAGCTCGTTGTTGCAATGAGGACAGGTATCCTCGGGGCCAAACTCCTCATCCCATACAATCTCGGTATGGCACCATGGGCAAACTGTTGTCTCCATCTGTATAATCTCCTTCGTTACTCTCATTCAATTCAATTCACCATTAAATATATAATGCCGGCCGCTAGAAAAGCCAGGGCGGAAATAAACAAAATCCGAACCAGAATCTTCATCATTCCTGCCCCCTATTCAGAATATGGCCGCGCCGATAACATAGGACAAGGATATGGAGAGCAGCATAGCTGTCAGTCCTACGGCCCGGTTATCCGCAGCAATCTCTTCATCAATTGAAAAGACCGGAGTAAAAAACTCGAACAGGAAGTAAGCCAGCAGCAGCAGCAAAAAGCCTACAACCGACCATTTCATCGTCTCATAGATGGATGCCCCCGCTTCAATGCTGAAGCGTAAGATGTTGCAGATTCCGAAGATTTTGCCTCCGGTTGCCATGGCTACGGCCACATTCCCCTTGCGGATCTCTTCCCAGCAGTTGTATTTCGTCACCATTTCGAAGAAGGACAGGAATACGACCAGCCCCAATATGGCGACAGTGAAGTAGCCTAGCAGCGCCCCCAGCGGATGTTCCAGCAAAAGATCAATATTATCCTGCACACTTTTCCCTCTTCCCTGCCGGACTATGGGCGCTACTCCAGTTCAGCTACCGTCACACCCGCGCCGCCTTCATTGTAGTTCCCGAGCCGATAGCTTTTGACATGCTTGTGCTTGCGGAGGTATTCCTGTATTCCTGTCCGCAGGACTCCCGTCCCCTTGCCGTGGATAATAGAGATCTGCCCCAAATTGCCGAGAAAAGCTTCGTCGATGAAGCGGTCCGTCTCCATTATCGCCTCCTCCAGGTTCGCTCCGCGCAAATCAAGCTCATTACGGATATTCTCATCGCGTGTACGCTTGACCGTTGTCGCCCTGCGCAGAGCCGGCGGAGGAGCATCCGGTGCGGAAGCCAGGAACTCCAGATCACTCAGATTGACCTTCATCTTCATGATGCCGAACTGTACAACAGCTTCCTTGGTGCCGCTCAGCTCAACCACAAGGCCCTTCTGATTCACATTCGCTACCTTAACTTCATCCCCTTGCTGAATCTTGCGCGGCGCCTTGACCGTGCTGCGCGGCACAGCCTTCTTACGCGGGGCAGGCTCTGCTTCATCCAGCCGGCGGCGCGCTTCGATCAGCTTATGCTCCTTGACGGACGCGCCTTCCTCCAGCGCCAGGCGGCGGAGGTCACTGATAATCTCCTCAGCTTCCTTGCGCGCCTTGGCCAGAAGATCGCTGGCATCCTTCTCTGCCTTCTCCAGACGTTTGTCGCGTGAGCCTTCGAGCTTCTCCAGCTCCTGCTGCTGCCGCTTGCGGAATTCCTCTGCTTCGCGACGAATCTCTTCCGCCCGTAAGCGTTCGTTCTCCGCAGTGAGGCGGTTCTCCTCAAGGGACGCAATCATATGCTCTACGCGCATATCTTCTTCCTTCACTTCACCGCGCGCATGCTCAAGGATCGCACTTGGCATCCCGAGGCGTTCAGCAATAGCGAACGCATTGCTTCGTCCAGGAACACCGACCAGCAGCCGGTAAGTAGGACTCAGGCTCTGCACATCGAATTCCATACTGGCGTTAATAACGCCTGCCCGTTCATAAGCGTATGCCTTCAATTCACTGTAATGTGTAGTAGCAACCATCCGGGATTCCGTCCGGTGAATATTCTCCAGAATCGCTATCGCGAGCGCAGAGCCTTCAGCCGGATCTGTTCCTGCCCCGACCTCATCGAGCAGAATCAGACTCTTCGGTGTCATCCTCTTCAGAATGGATATAATATTCGTCATATGGCTGGAGAAGGTACTGAGGCTCTGCTCAATGCTCTGCTCATCGCCGATGTCAGCGTAGATCGCATCGAAGACGCACAGCTGGCTGCCTTCCTCGGCCGGAATGAAGAGACCGGACATGGCCATCAGGCTGAGCAGGCCGATCGTCTTCAGGGTCACAGTCTTTCCGCCCGTATTCGGTCCAGTCACGATGATGGAGCGGTAATCATTGCCCAGTTCCACATCCAGCGGCACAACCTGCTCGGCGGGAATGAGCGGATGGCGGCCCTTGCGCAGGCGCAGGTATCCGCGGTCATTCATCCGCGGCTGGGTAGCCTTCAGGTCGCGTGCGAGCCGCGCCTTGGCGAAGATGAAGTCCAGCTCGCCGAGAATGTCGATATCATAAGCCATCTCCTCGGCAATATCGCCTACCAGCGCAGTCAGCCGGTGCAGGATGATCTCGATCTCGCGTTCTTCGCGCAGCCGCGTCTCCCGCAGCTTGTTGTTCATCGCCACAATGGATTCCGGCTCGATGAACAGCGTGGCTCCTGAGCCCGACTGGTCGTGCACAATACCGCCGAAGTGGGCGCGGTACTCCGCCTTGACCGGAATAACGAACCGGTCACCACGGATCGTCACGAGCTGATCCTGCAGCATCTTCGAGACCGAAGACGAGCGGATCATCGAATCCAGCTTCTCACGGATGCGCGTCTCTCCCCCGCGCAGCTCGCGGCGGATGGCGGCAAGCTCCGTGCTCGCCGAATCCATTACATCGGCGTTCTCGTCAATACACATGCGGATGGCATCCTCTACATGCTTCTGCTCCGACAGCAGATCACTCTGCGCGAAGAGGGCAGGAATGCTCTCATCGTCATGCATGGCATTCAGGAACCGCTTGACCCGGCGGGCCCCGCCAATCGTGTTGCCTACCGCAAGCAGCTCTGCTGTGCCCAGCATTCCGCCAATTGATGCACGCTTCAGCGCAGGACGGATATCGGTCACGCCGCCGAAGGAGGGAATTCCCTTCAACCGGTCAACATTTACCGCCTCATCCGTTGCCTGCAGGAGCTTCTTCACCCCTTCGAAATCACCGGAAGGCTTCAGGAGCTCGGCGGTCAGCCGTCCCATCGGCGTCTGCGTATACTGCATCAATTTATTTAAAATCTTGCGATATTCAAGCGTATGCAAAATTTTGTCGTCCAATTACTGTCACAGCTCCCTTCATAGATGGAACCATTATACCTAATTTAGCCCATTTTCGCTATTTGGGTATGATTTCTGGGCATAGAAAACCGGCTTCGGGCCACAATAACAACGCACATATCCTTAAGCGAACGCCAAAGGAGGTTAGTTCATTGAGATTCTTAGCTCATGTAGTACGGTTCATAGTCGCTGCAATCGTGCTGATGGTGGTCGGATGGATTGTTCCGCAGTTCACAGTCGGGGGGTTCTGGAGCGCATTCATGCTTGCTCTGGTGATCGCTCTGCTCGGCTGGGTCGTTGAAGGCATTTTCGGCAAAAAAACCACGCCCTTCGGCCGCGGTATCGTCGGCTTCCTGGTCAGCGCCCTGGTCATCTGGATTGCCCAGTTTGTCGTCAGCGGTGTCAGTGTCTCGGTGCTTGGTGCCCTGCTTGCCGCACTGGTCATCGGGATCATCGATCTGTTCCTGCCGGTATCCACTCCGTTTGAAGCAGGCAAATAACGGCGCAAGGCACATGCAGACAATGAAACCCCCAGCTCCCGGTCTATATCGGAATTTGGGGGTTTTCTGTAAGTTTATGCACTTCACCGGAAGTGACCGCAGAGGTCACCACAGCATTTTTCCCGCCGCGCTTGGCCGTATACAGCGAATCGTCCGTCTTGCGGAACAGCAGTTCCTTGCCGTCTCCAAGCTGGTAGTGACACAGTCCGATGCTGACCGTAATGGGCTTGTTTCCGGCATACGGATGGCACATGGCAGCAATGCTGATACGCATTTGCTCGACAGCAGCGTAGGCTTCCTGGAAGCTTTTATCCGTAAAAATCACTGCGAATTCTTCCCCGCCATACCTTGCCGCGAAGTCATTCAACCCGATCAGGCTGCCCATCTTGGCCGCCACCTCTTTCAGCACAAGATCGCCTACCCAGTGTCCGTATCTGTCATTGACCTGCTTGAAATTGTCGATGTCCAGCAGCGCAAGCTGCAGCCTCAGTCCGTTGCTCTCACACTGCTCCAGCAGCGAATCCAGATATTCATGGAACGTCTTGTGATTATACAGGCCGGTTAACGCATCCATCTTCAGCAGCTTGTCTGATATCGCCCGCTCTACCATTAGCTCCTGCTCCGACTTGGCGAGCTGCTCCAGATATTCGCGTGTCTCGCGGCCACGGAGGATCACCGCCTGCGCCATCAGGGCAAAAACAATATACACACACTCCACCAGCACAAACTCCAGCAGCGGCTTGCCAAGCAGCGGCCGTTCAAGCCCAAAGTATACCCCCGCGTAGAATACAATGCTAAATACTCCAAGCGAGTACAGCAGCCGCTGGTCGAAATAGATGAGGGCCAGCATAAGGGGCATCATCAGCGTCATCTGGGCACCGTCTACATAAGGCTCAAGCACACAATACATCAGATAGGAAACCATGAAGCTACAGACCACAACCGCCTGCTTATGATAACGGAGCGAGCGCCGCAGCCAGACCTCGGCAGAAGCCATAGTCAGGACAATCATCAGGTTGCAGACTATGAACATATGGCCTTTGCCGGGACTAAAAATCGTCTGCATCTCAGCAGAACGGGAGTACAGCATATACAGGAACTGGGCGAGCAGCAGACAGAGTACGATGATCCAGTAGCCATACAATATTCTCCGGTGCCATCTCTCTGCACTTTGCAACGCGTAATCTATAATGATCTGACTCCCCTGCTTCTAGCCGAATAATATGAAGCTTTAATTATATTAGGCTTAATTATAATTAATTTTAAACTCTTTTGCATCATATTTTTGCAAAATTCGACAAAGTTTGCAGCTGCGGTGAATAGCGGTGGATAGAGTGTTTTTCATAGATTGATCAAGACAACTTGACCGATTTAGGCTATGCTAAGGACAACTGCCCAAGTAGATGAGGAGAATGCATATGATCAGAAAGTCGGCTATTCTTTGTTCTATTATATTTGTGCTTCTGCTAACGGCCTGCGGAGGGAACACGAGCAATTCTGATAGCGCAAACAACGCAGCTGCCGGGAGCAATCTGACGGCGGAGGAAGAACTCGTAATTACAGCCACCAATTATAGCTTTGACCAGCCGGAATACCATTTGAAGAAGGGCGTCCCTGTCAAAATCATCTTCGAAAATGAGAGCGGCAATCACGGCATACTAATCCCGGAGATGAAGCTGCGGCTGGATGCCAAGAACGCCTCGCAGGTTGTCCTGCCTGAGGAAGCCGGAACCTTCGAGATGACCTGTGCCATCATGTGCGGCTCCGGCCACAGCGCAATGACCGCCAAGATTATTGTGGAATAAAGGGGGGATTAGCAGAGTGGAATAACCCAGCTTCCGGCGGGCTCTGAAGGATTTATCCCTTTCATTTGATCCGTCCACCCGCATTCGGCGGAATCAGAGGGATTTATCCCTTTCGTTTGATCCGTCCGCCCACTTTCGGCGGATTCAGAGGGATTTATCCCTTTCATTTCCTCCGTCCGACCACTTTCGGCGAATTCAGAGGGATTTATCCCTTTCATTTGATCCGTCCGCTCACTTTCGGGGGATTCAGAGGGATTTATCCCTTTCATTTCCTTCATTCGCTCGTTTAGCCAACTTTCCAGGGCCTCATGGGCAATTGTGCAGCACTAGTGCACCTCATTGGCTCGTCTGGCCCTCATCTGAGCAATTCAGGTGCACTAGTGCACCTCATTGGCTCGTTTGACCCTCATCTGAGCAATTCAGGTGCACTAGTGCACCTCATTGGCTCGTTTGACCCTTATCTGAGGAATTCAGGTGTACTAGTGCACCTCATTGGCTCGTTTGGTCTGCACCCGGCCCTTTCACCTCTGCGCCAGTACATTGTGTTCGGGTTTTCGCATACATTCGGCCCCGCACCTCCGCGCCAGTACATTGTGTTCGGTTTTTCGCAGCCGCATCTTTTAGTTTCATATACAACACAAATAAGCCGGCCGGGATATTCTCCCTGCCGGCTTATTTACTCTTCATACAAGAGCGGCTGCTACAGCCACTTCTCTTACTTCACACCCTTGCTGCGGCCAGAAATGTCCAGCCAGACGGCGATGACCAGGATCGAGCCTTTGACCACATACTGCCAGAACGACTCCAGTCCCATCAGCGACATGCCGTTATCGAGCGAGGTCATAACCAGCGCACCGATCAGAGCGCCGATGACCGTTCCGGCTCCGCCCATCAGGGAGGTGCCGCCGATGACACAGGCGGCAATGGCGTCCATCTCGGCCATATTGCCTGCGGTAATGGTCGCCGAGGCCAGGCGGGAGGTCAGCACGATGGCGGCAATGGAGCCGAGCAGGCCGCTGAGGATGAAGACCAGCATCGTCTTGCGCTTGATGTTGATCCCGGAGAGCCGCGCAGCCTCAATATTACCGCCGATGGCGTAGATATGGCGGCCGAAGGTCGTCTTGGTGGACAGGAAGTAGAAGATGGCCGCCAGCACTATGACGAAGATGATCGGGAACGGAATCCCTTTGTAATTGTTCATCAAGGCCACGAAGACTACCACGAGCAGGGACAGTCCTGTTACCTTCGCGATATCCATGCCGAGCGGGGCGACGGTGAACCCGTATTTCTTGCGGGAGCGCCGCTTCGTGAACGCGCTATACAGCAGCAGAGCCACCGCGAGCACGCCCAGAATGATTCCGAAGCCTGAGGCAAAATAGGCATTGCCGAGCAGCGCCAGCACCGGATCCGATACCGGAATGGTCATGGATTCAGTCACGCCCATCAGCACCCCGCGGAACACCATCATCCCGCCGAGGGTAACGATGAAGGCGGGAATCATTTTATAGGCGACCAGCCAGCCCTGCACCAGACCCAGCACCGCACCTGCGGCCACGGTACCAAGAATGACCACGATAGCGGGCAGCTCCAGCCAGTTGCTCAGAATCGCCGCCATCCCGCCGGTCAATCCGACAATAGAGCCGACGGACAGATCGATATGGCCCGCCACGATAACCAGCACCATGCCAATGGCGAGTATAGAGGTCACTGACATCTGCGTGAACAGATTGGACAGGTTCCGCGAGGTCAGAAAGGTCGGATTCAGCACGCCGAACAGGACCCAGATCAGAATCAATGCGCCAATCATCGTATAGGCACGCATATCCATTTTGCCGAACAGGGTACGCAAGCGCGATCCTCCGGCGGCCGGAACCGCTTCAGGTTCCTTAAGCTCTTTTTGCAGCTGCATCTCTATCTGCCTCCTGTGGCGGCCAGCATAATATTCTCCTGCGTTGCTTCGCGCCAGTCATATTCCCGTACCAGTTGTCCTTCGCACATCACCAGAATCCGGTCGCTCATCCCCAGCACCTCGGGAAGCTCGGAGGAGATCATTATAATAGCTACGCCCTGCTCCACCAGCTTGTTCATCAGATTATAGATTTCGTACTTAGCCCCTACATCGATGCCCCGTGTGGGTTCGTCCATAATCAGAATCTTGGGGTCACTCATCAGCCATTTGCCGATAACCACCTTCTGCTGGTTCCCCCCGGAGAGTGTGCCTACCAGCGTCTCCAGCGAAGCTGTCTTCGTCTTCAGATCCTTCACGTACTGCTCAGACCACTTGATCTCCTCATTCTCATTGATCACTCCGAGCCTGGAGACCTTGCCGAGTGTGGCCAGCGTCGTATTGCGCTTGACATCCATCCCCATGACCAGCCCCTGGCGCTTGCGGTCTTCCGTGACCAGGGCAATCCCGGCCTTGATCGCTTCGGCAATCGAACGGATCTTAACGGCCTTGCCTTCGATCAGAACCGTACCTTCGCTTCTTCCGCCATACGCGCCGAACAGGCTGCTGACCAGTTCTGTCCGTCCGGCCCCCATCAGCCCGGCAATGCCCAGAATTTCGCCTTGACGGAGCGTAAATCCAATATCCCGAAGCACCTTCTGCTGACGCTTCTCCGGGTGCCAGACATTATAATCTGCGACCTCAAGCACCTTATCCCCGGGTGAATGCGGGACGCGCGGATAGCGCTCGGTCAACTCACGGCCGACCATCAGCGATACCACCTGATCGTCGTTCGTCGCCTGGCGCTCCAGGGTTGCCACCGTCCGCCCGTCGCGCAGCACGGTAATCGAATCGGCCAGTGCGAACACCTCGGGCATTTTGTGGGAGATATAGACACAGGTAACCCCTTCGCGCCGCAGCTGGTTCAGAATGCCCATCAGGATAGACACCTCGCTCTCGGTCAGCGCCGCTGTCGGTTCATCCAGAATGAGAATCCGGGTATGCTTGGAGAGCGCCTTAGCGATCTCTACGAGCTGCTGCTGGCCGATGCCCAGATTGCCGATCTTCGTATCCGGCGACAGGTTCAGCCCTACCTTCTTCAGCCACAGCGAAGCCTGATGGTACAGCTCATTCCACTGGATCGCCCCGCGCTTCACCGGCTCTGCCCCCAGGAAAATATTCTCGCCGACCGTCATCTCCTTCACGAGCGCCAGCTCCTGATGGATAATCGCAATGCCGGCCTGCTCGGCATCGGTAATTTGATGGAATGCCTTCTTCTCCCCGCCGATGCGGATTTCGCCTTCATAGGTCCCCGCAGGGTACAGTCCGCTCAGCACCTTCATCAACGTGGATTTGCCTGCGCCGTTCTCCCCGCACAAGGCGTGAATCTCTCCTTGCTTCACCTTGAAGTTCACATGGTCCAGCGCCTTCACGCCGGGGAAGCTCTTGCTGATCTCTACCATTTCAAGTACATCCATGCCTGCCGTTCCTCCTTCCCGCCCTCAAGCAGCAAGCAGATGCGGGTTCGCCACTGGCGCCGCATCTGCTTGCTGTACAGGCTGCCCTTATTGTTTCGGCCACTGGTCCTTCGGAACGTTCTTATACACATCCTCCAGCTTGTGGAAGCCGTCCTTGATCAGCACATCCAGGTTATCCTTGTTGACGGCAAGCGGATCAAGCAGCACGGATGGAACATCAATTTTACCGTTGTTAACAGTCTTATCTGTCGAAATAGCCTCGCCCTTGGCAGCTGCCACCGCCATTTCCGCCGCCTTGGTGGCAATCGCGTTGATCGGCTTGTAGACCGTCATCAGCTGTGTGCCTTCCGCGATACGCTGTACAGCAGCGAGGTCAGCATCCTGACCGGATACCGGAATTTTGCCCGCCATGCCCTGTGCCGTAAGCGCCTGGATGGAGCCGCCTGCTGTCCCGTCATTCGCTGCTACAACGCCCTGTACATCGTTATTGTTCGCGGTCAGCGCATTCTCCATATTTTTCAGCGCTTCTTCCGGCTTCCAGTCCTTGGAGAACTGGTCGTAGACGATTTTGATATCGCCCTTCTCTTCCAGCGGCTTCAGAATATTCATCGCGCCTTCCTTGAACATGTGGGCATTGTTATCGGTATCTGCGCCGCCGATGTAGACGATATTGCCCTTAGGAGCCTTGTCGATAACCGCCTGAGCCTGGAATTCACCGACACGCACATTATCGAAGGAGATGTAATAATCCACCTCGGAATTGTTGATCAGCCGGTCATAGGCAATGACCTTGATACCTTCCTTATGCGCCTTATCCACGATGGGAGCCGTAGCCTCCGCATTATGGGCAATGACCACGAGCACATCCACACCCTGGGAGATCAGTTGCTCCGCCTGGCTTAGCTGGGTAGCATCATCCCCGTTCGCGGCCAGCACCTTCACTTCACCGCCAAGCTCCTGTACTTTTGCTGTGAAAATATCCCGGTCCTTCTGCCAGCGCTCCTCCTTCAAGGTATCCATAGACATGCCGATGACAATTTTGTCCCCGTCCTTGGCCGCTCCCGCAGACTCCTTCTTCTCGTTGTCACCGCTTGAGACCACACCGCAGCCCGCCATCGATGCAGCCAGCACCATCGCCGCCAGCCCGAGGGAAACTATTCTTCCGTATTTTCTCACGATTGCTACGCCCCTTTTCGTCAGCCCTATATTTGATTGCGCTTACAAAAAAAGTGTAGCATGGAAAAACCGCCCCGGGAGCAGCGATTCCCTGCACTTATTTGCCCTCCACCCGCATTCTTGGTCTTGCCTGCTGTAATGTAATTCTCCGCCCCGGCTTTCATAGGATAAACCGGGGCAACAGCACAAAAAAGTCCTTGCTGCGCTCAGCAAGGACCCGGCTTCTCCTGCTGCTGGCGGAATTCGCTTGGCGTCATCCCCGCAGCCTTCTTGAAGACCCGGCTGAAATAATTCGGGTCCCTATAGCCTACTTCATAGCAGATTTCCTTCAGGTTCAGCTGATCCTCAGCGATCAGGCGTTTTGCTTCATTCATCCGTAGCCGTGTGACATAGTCGATGAAGGTCTCTCCTTCATGCTGCCGGAATAATTTGCTGAAATAATGCGGGCTCAGGTTCACATATTCAGCCGTCTGCTCCATGGAGATATCCTCTTTGTATTTCTGGCTGATATAGAGCAGCGCCCGCTGATGCACATGGGACCGGTGATGCTCCTGCTCCTCCTCCAGGCCATCGATCAGCCGCTCCAGCCAGGACTCCGCGCTTAGCCGCAGAGCATGCGGATCTTCCGCTGCGTTCAGCGAAGCCAGCAGCTCCGCACCGGCCGTGGAGTGAACGCCTCTGGCCAGGAACAGCAGCAGGCCGGTTACCTCCCCACGCACGGCGGACAGCGGCTGGTCCCCCCCTTGCTCGAAGGAGTCATACAGCAGGCTGAAGCGCTGGGCGGCCTCCTGCTTGCTGCGCTGGAGCAGGGCGGTAAGCAGCTTCTTCTCTTCATCCAGAGAGACCGCCGTCTGCCCCGAGCTCTGGATCATATCATCGTAATGGTGCACACCGAATGAATGCTGGTGGTCCGCACATACCCGGACGGCTTCGCGGTAGGAACGGCTAAGCCCGTCCCAGCCTTCACGGATCGAGCCGATCCCGACGCCAAGGGGCAGGCCGAAGCGCTCCCGGGTATAGGTGCGGAGCCGCTCTCCCCAGTCCAGCGAGCTGACGCGCTGGGAATATCCGGTCCTCCCCGGCGGCAAGGGAATGAACAGCGCCAGCTGATGCCCGGCCAGCGGTCCGGCGAGGCAGCCCAGCCCTGTTTTGGCAAACTGCTTGACCGCCTCATAGATCTCCCGCTTGGACTGCCGGAACGTCTCCCAGCCGCTCTCCCCGTGCCGGGGGAATGACAGGACCATCGCGTAGCCCTTGCTGAAATGCAGCTCCAGCAGCCCGGCCAGCTGCTCCGGCTCCAGATCCTGCACATGCTCCAGCATGAGCATCAGGGTCAGCTCATTCTCGGCCAGCGGCAGCAGATGGGCCAGCTTTTCCTGCAGCTCCAGCTGTTCATTCCTGCGCCGCCGCTCCTCCCCGATGACCGCCATCAGCTTCCTCAGCACCTCCGCCACCTCTTCCCGCCGGGCCGGCTTCAGCAGATAGTCGCGGACACCCAGCAGCAGCCCCTCCTTGGCATACGCGAAGTAGTCATGGGCCGTAATCATCACAATCTGCGCCGACGGAAGCTTCTCCCGAATCTGCCTCACCGCCTCCAGCCCCTGAATCCCGGGCATCTTAATATCCATGAAAATCATATCCGGCCGGTGCTCCTCCGCCAGCTGAATCGCCTTCCGCCCGTTCCCCGCATGCAGGAATTCGAATTTGTCCGGGATCAGATGCCGGATCATCAGCTCCAGCCCCTCCCGCTCCAGTGCTTCATCATCTGCGATCAGCAGCTTGTACATCGTTATCGCTTCCTCCTTCACTTCAGGTGATTGCCTCTAGGCCGAGGTCCGGAAGGGCAGCCGGAACAGCACCGCCGTCCCCTGCCCTTCACTGCTGTTGATCTCGATGAGCTGCTGGCCGTCGAAGAATAAATGCAGTCTTTTAAAAACATTATGTGTCCCAAGCCCGGTGGACTGGCCCTTGCCGCTGGAATGCGGCGCCTCCTGCTGAATCGATCCCATCAGCCGGGCTACCGTCTCGCGGTTCATACCCGCTCCGTTATCGCTGATCACAATCTCCACCTGCCCGCTGCGGTAACGGATGGACAGCGTAAGTATAGCCCCCTCCTCCATCTGCTCCAGACCGTGAACGAAGGCATTCTCGAAGATCGGCTGCAGCGTCAGACAGGGCACCATCCCGTCCATCGCCTGCTCATCAATCTCCATCTCAAAAGCAATCCGGTCCCGGAAGCGGGCCCGCTGGATATTGATATACTCGTTCACATGCTCGACCTCCTCGCGCAGCGGAACGGCCTGGTCCAGCTTTTGCAGATTATAACGGAGCAGACGCGAGACCGACACGGTCAGATCGCTGGTTCTCGCCGCCCCTTCCAGATACGCAAGCTTGGCGATGGAATTCAGTGTGTTGAACAGGAAATGCGGATTGATCTGGCTCTGCAGCATTTTCAGCTCCAGCTCCTTGACCAGCCGGTCCTTCTCCGCACTCTTGATGTTCTCCTTCATCAGCTCCTGGATATTATCGATCATTCCGTTAAAAGCGCGGCACAGTATGCTAATCTCATCGTTATTGACGCTCTCCGGCGCCTTGGTATCCATCCGTCCCTTGGAGATTTGCTTGGCGGTTGCCACCAGCCTGCGGATCGGCCCGGTAATACTGCTGGACAGCCAGACCGCCATGCAGATGCTAAGCAGCGCCGCGGTGATCACCAGCAGACTGCCCATCCGGTTCAGCTTCGCTGTCGTGGACATAATCTCGGCATAGATCGGCTTATATTGGTCCAGCTCCAAATCGACCAGCTCCTGGGCCTCCTCACGGATGAACCGCTGCGTCTGCTCCGCCTCGATATAGGCACCTGCCAGCGAATTCGCATCCTGTCCGTCAATCTCCGTGATCATCTGGCCCGCCTGCTCGACAAAAGTATCAATAAGGTGGCTGTAGTTCATCAGCGGAAGGCCGCTGCCCCCGATGGTATTCATCCCGTCCAGCCTGCTGCGCAGCTCCAGTACCGCGCCCAGATGCTTCTCCACCTCCGGGAAGCTGTCGGTATCCACCTGCATAATGAAGCGGTTCAAGGAGCGCATATTCTCGCCGACCTCATAGGATACCTCCTTATACAGCATGATCCGGTTCATCATCAGGTGGTAGCTCTCCTGCACATTCTTCCCGCTCTGGAACAGTACGAAGGAGACCGAGCTCATCAGCAGCACCAGCAGCGGAATACAGATCAGCAGCTTCAGGCGGATACTCATAGGCTCTCTCCCTCCTGCACATTGGTCTTATCCAGTACCTTCACTCCGGTATAATACCGGGTCTGTAACTGTGCACCATTAAAATAATCATGGAGCAGCCGGACCGCCATATTCCCCATAAGGTAAGGCTGCTGTGCGACAGTCGCAGTAATCGCTCCCCGGCTGATGGCATCCAGCGTCTCCGCCTGATTATCGAAGCCGATAATGGTCAGCGGACCGCGCTTCAGGCTCCTCGATGCCTGCAAGACGCCCAACGCATCCGTTGAACTGGTGCCGACCATGACATCGATCTCCGGATGATAGCGCAGCATATCCGCCGCCTGCTGGATGGCCTCCATGTGCGAGATGTTGGAGCTGCGGACATCGACAATCTCCATGCCGCTGTAGTCTTTTACGATGTTCTTCAGCCCGTCCAGACGCTGAAGCTGGTTCTTGGCCAGCTCGCTGCCGATGATTACGCCTATTTTGCCTTTTCCGCCAGTCGTCTTCACTACCATGCGCCCCAGCGCCTCACCGGCAGCTACATTGTCGGTCCCCACATAGGCCAGTCTCCGGCTGGCCGGAGCATCCGTGTCAATCGTGATTACCGGAATCCCCCGGTTCACGGCCTTATCAATCACCGGCGTGAACTTCTCGTCGTTGAGCCCCTGCACGATGATCGCATCCGCTTTAGCGGCAATCGCTTTTTCCAGCAGGCTGATCTGCTCCTCCATGTTATTGCGCACCGGTCCCGTGAATTCGATCTCTATCCCGTATTTCGCTGCGGCCTCCGCGGCCCCCTTCTCGACCATTTCCCAGTACGGGTGGTACCGCTCCTGCTCGATCAGCACAATATGATATCCAGGCTTGTCCTGACTGGGCTGGCCGCTTAATTCCTTGACAATATTGCCCATCCGGGCAGAATGGCGCGCGAAGCCTATAAACAAATATGACAACAGTATAAAAAGCACAATAACCCCAACGCCGCTGACCCATTTCTTATCCATCCCGTTCACCTCAACCAACATCCTACCCCGGGTTGTAACCGGTTGCAATAGTAATTGTGTTAAGGGTACATTATGTAGCCGAGAGCGTCAGACTAATGCTTTCTTCGTAGATGTGTTCGAACTCATTTAGCTCACATTTGGTGGATTCAGGGGCACTTGTGCCAATGTCATTAAGTTAAGATATAGAGCCAAAAACAAGAAAAAAAGGCAGGTTATCGAAAAGATAGCCTGCTCTTTTTTTGCACAAAAAAAATCTTGACAATCCGTAGAAAACGTGTGGCGAAGCCCCTTGAAAAAACGAGGAGGTTACGCCAATGAATGCTTATGCAAATTCGCTGAAAGACAGACTGACATCTCTCATCCGTGAGATGGCGGCTGCCCCCGCGCCTTACGTCAGAAACCCGGGAAAGGATTTTACCCGAACGAAAAAACTACCCTTTGAAATGGTTATGCAAACCCTGATCTTTATGGGCGGCAACAGCCTCTATAAGGAACTGTTGGAATCGCAGGGCTATGACGTTAACACCGCAACTTCTTCTGCTTTTGTTCAGCAAAGAAATAAAATTTTGCCGTCTGCGGTCGAATCTTTGTTTCACACCTTTACCGCGTCCCATACAGAATTCAAGGATTATCGAGGCTATCGATTATTGGCCATTGACGGTTCCGATCTGCATATTGCAACAGATCCTGCGGACCCGTTGACCTATTCTCAAAGTCAGCCACATTCGAAAGGCTTTAACCTTCTGCACTTGAACGCAGCCTATGACCTCTGTAACCGGCTTTATGTGGATGCCATTGTTCAACCTCGAAAGTTCCGCAACGAAGGAAGGGCACTGGCCACAATGGTGGATCGCTCCCCCATTCAGGGGAACGTCCTTGTGACGGGGGATCGAGGATTTGAAAGCTATAATACGTTCGCACATCTGGAACGGAAAGGATGGAATTACGTCATACGCGTCAAGGATTTGCATTCGAATGGTATTCTTTCGGGTTTGCACTTGACCTTGGACGGAGCGTTTGATCAGGAGATTCACCTGACGCTGACTAAAAAACAAACAAAAGAGTTCAGGAATCGCCCCGAAATCTATAAAGTTCTTCCGGCTACCTCTAGCTTTGATTTTCTGGACATGCAAGAGAACTTGTTTTACCCCATTTCCTTTCGGGTGGTTCGTTTCCTCCTGCCCAGTGGCGATTATGAAACCGTCATTACCAATCTGTCTACTGCTGAATTCTCACCGGATGAACTCCGGGATCTGTATCATCTGCGATGGGGCATTGAGACCTCTTTCCGGGCTTTGAAATACACCATTGGTTTGACCCATTTTCACGCAAAAAAGCAAGAGTCCATTACCCAAGAGATATTCGCAAGAATGATCCTCTACAACTTCGCTGAAATGATTACCTCGCACGTAGTCATTTCCCAAAAGGATAAACGGCACCTCTACCAAGTCAACTTCACGGTAGCCGTTCACGTCTGTAGACATTTCCTGCGCTCCAAGGGCGATGGACCCTCGCCTGATGTGGAAGCTTTGATTCGCAAAAATATTTTGCCGATTCGTCTCACCCGTCCTGGGCAAAGGAATACACGCAGAATACGTAGCAAATCCGCCATTAGCTTCGTCTACAGAGTAGCATAATTCGGTTCGCATGAACATTTTTTTAAGTGGATCTTCCATCCGCTTTGTTTGCTATGCGCTTTTTTCCTTCCTTACACCAAAAACAAACGGCATAGGACGTTTCCCCATACCGTTTTGGATTCTCTTTATTAATTCCAAACTTATCTTTGAACTTATCTTAATGACATTGGCACTTGTGCTCTTCATTTACTCATTTAGCTAACTTCTGGTGGATTCAGGAGCACTTGTGCTCCTCATTTACTCATTTGGCTAACTTCTGCTCGATTCAAGGGCACTTGTGCTCTTCATTTGCTCATTTGGCTAACTTCTGGTGGATTCAGGAGCACTTATGCTCCTCATTTACTCATTTGGCTAACTTCTGGTGGATTCAAGGGCACTTGTGCTCTTCATTGCAGCCTGGGCTCGCCAAATGTTGCATTTTTTGCAGGAATGTTACCAGTGGAGCGGTCATTGGCTGAAATATGTTGCATTCTAGGCATGATTTCCCGTAATTTGCTGCCTCAAAGGTACGAATGTTGTATTTAGTGCAGGATTGGTGCAATACTTCACTTCAGCCAACTTTAGAGCAGCAGCCCCCCTAAGGAGGAATCCGTCCCCCGTCCCTGCACAGCAGAAAAAGCCGTTCTAAGCATTCCTGCTTACAACAGCTCTTCCTGTGATGCATCCGCCATTCAACTGTCCTGTTCGATCAGTTGAATCCATTCATTATATTCACTCTGTAGCTTGGAATATTCCGCCTGCAAGCTGCGATGCTCCTGGGACAGCTTCTCCAGCTCTCCCTGCTGCAGCTCGAACTGGGCCTGAACCAGCCGCAGCTGGCCTTGGACCATCTCATAGCTCTCGCCGATCTCATCCAGCTGCTGCGCCGCCTCAGTACGTGAGCGGCTGACTGCTTCCGCCTGAGCCTCGGCTTCCCCGGCCTCCTGCTGCCAGATCTCAATCTCCTCACGCAGCTGTGCTTCCTGCTCATTCCACTGCTGCTCGCGCTGTTGAAGCTCCTCAACTTTCTGCTTCCAGGTAGCTTCGTACTCCCGGGTCTCACGGAGTGCTTCCTGCTGCTCCGCCGACGCAGCGGCAGCTTCACGGCCTGCCTCGTATAGCTCTTCCATTCGCCGCGCAGCTTCCTCGCCTTCAGCTTCCAGCAGCTCGCAGCGTTCCTTTAACTGCTCCCCGTCCTGCAGAATCTCGTCGTACTGGGCAATCAGCTCCTCGTAACGGCCGCGCAGCGCAGCCAGTTCCTTGCGGGCTGCTTCTGCCGCCTCCTGCTGAACAGCAAGCTCCTGCTCCGCTTCGGCACGCAGACGCGCCTCCTGATCAAGCTGCTGAACCATTCCGTCTGCCTGTCCGCGAAGAGTCTCCACTTCGCGCTGCAAGGCTGCCGACTTCTCCCCTTCTTCCAGAAGGTTCATCTCCAGTTCGCTGATATCCTCCATATGCTTGTTCGCACGTTCCTGCCAGGATGCCGCTTCCTCTGCCGTACGGTCGAATTCGACCTGTGTCCGGCTGAGCTGATCTGCGGTCTCCTGCAGCGATGTACGCAGTGCTGCCGCTTCTTCCTGCGTCAGCTCATAACGCTGGCGCAGCCCTTCCAGTTCATCGTTCAGCAGATTGCCAAGCTCCTTAGTAGTATGCAGCTCCTCCTGCGCTTCACTTAGCTTGCCCTCTACATCCCGAAGTTCGCTGCGGATATCCACCGCCTCGCTCTGTGTAGCCGCAACCTGATTACGCAGCTCATCCAGTTCTTCATTCAACAGTGTGCCGAGCTCGCTCGCCGTGTGCAGTTCCTCCAACGCAGCGCTTAGCTTGCCCTCTGCGTCCCGCAGTTCGCTGCGGAGCGTTTCGGCCTCGCTTTGCGCAGCTGCAACCTGCTGGCGCAGCCCTTCCAGCTCTTCGTTCAGCAGGGTGCCCAGCTCGTTCGCCGTGCTCAGCTCTTCCAGCGCAGCGCTTAGCTTGTCCTCTGCTTCCCGCAGCCCGCTCCGGAGCGCTTCCGCCTCGCTCTGCGAAGCCGCAGCCTGCTTGCGCACTTCCTCCAGCGCCGCACTCTGCTGCTCTCCTTGCTCAGCGGCAAGCTTCAGCTCTTCGCCAAGCTGCTCCTCCCGCTTCAGCACAGCTTCGTACTGCGCCAGCAGCGTCAGCCGCGCATCGCGTTCACCCTTAAGCCCGGCTTCCGCCGCACGCAGCCGGGACTGGAGCTGCCCGGTTCCGCCGCGCAGCTCGCCAAGCTGCTTCTCCAGCTCCTGAAGCTGCTGCTTGTGCCGGTGCTCCTGCGTCCCCTGGGACTGCCGCAGCTCCTTGTTCTTGGCCAGCTCCTTCTCAAGCGCTTCCCGCTCCCCGGTAAGCTCACTTGTGAGCGCAGCCTTGGTATCAGCCAGCTCCTTGCTTAACGTGGAGCGGATCTCCACGATCTCGCTGCCCATCGACTCCCGGGTCTCATTCAGCTCCTGCTCCAGGGCAGACAACGTCTCTGTCTTCTCGCGGATCAGTGTCTCGCGCAGCTGCTCCAATTCCTGCTGATGGGCAGCCTTCATCTCTTCCAGCTGCTGCAGCCGCATGGCTTCTGCGGCTTCCAGCTCCTGCCGCGCCGTCTCACGGCTTGCAGCCTGCTCTGCTTCATGGCCCTCGCGCAGCGCCTTCAGCTCATCCTCGCGTGCCTTCAGCTCCTGCACCAGCTGCTCGCGGCCGGCGGCCGCGGCCTGCTTCTCTTCCTCCAGCAGCTGGGCATGCAGCTGCCTCTCCTGCTCCTGCTGCTCCAGATGCCTTGAGCGTTCTTCTTCGGCAGCGGCAATCAGCCGCGCTGCCTCTTCCTTCGCAGCCGCTTCCAGCTTCTCATATTCTTCCTGCTGTTCACGCTGCGCTTCCTGAAGGCGTGACACCTCCACTCGAAGCTCGGTACGTTCACCGGTCAGCATATTCAGCTCATTCTTGAAATCCTGAACCTGGATTGCCTGCTCTGCCATATGTACAGCTGTAAGCACCGCAATCCGCGGCGTATCCAGTCTGGAATGTGATTTCGATATTGCACGCATATGCTCATCGACATGACGGGCGACCTGTTTCATATATTCTGTGCTGCTTCCTACAAGCTTGTAGGAAGTTCCGTATATCTCCACGGCGACACGGGTCCGGTCCATAGCCACAGTTGTGCCCTCCTTTGTATGTGTGCGGATTCTAAGTTGGTTTCTTTGCTCTTGCTCCTATTGTAGCGTGATTTCCTGACCTTTGGCAAAAGCACGCGTCCATTGCATTTATTTGCATGTTCCTCCGCACTTCACAAGGGTACAGAAAAGCCGCAGGGAATCTCTGTTTCTAAATGGATTCGCTGCGACTTTGCACAATTCCTGCTATTTTCTTAATTCTGCACCAAAAGTTTGTTCAAGCGCAGAGACCACTTTGTCATGCACTTCCACAACCTCTTCGTCTGTCAGCGTATGCTCGGTATGACGGTACACGAGCGACAGGGCAACACTCTTCTTGCCCGCCTCCATCTTGCCTCCTGTGTAGATATCGAATACCTGCACATTTTGCAGCAGAGTGCCACCGTGCTCACGGATCGCCGCGATCAGGTCACCTGCCGGAACCGCGTCATCGACTACCACCGCAATGTCCCGCTCCATGCCCGGGAAGCGGTGAAGCTCGCTGTACTGCAGCCCGGCGCGTGCCGCATCATAGAGCGGCTGCAGCAGGACTTCGGATACGTACGTATCCTCCAGATCCATCCGGCGTTGCAGCTCGGGATGAATCTGCCCCATCGAACCGATCTTCACACGGCCTTCAGCCTGAAGCAGATAGATGGAAGCGGAGCGTCCCGGATGATAGCCTTCAGGCGCGTCCCCTTCATAGATTACGCGATCCGTAAGGCCCAGATGTGCAAATATAGTCTCCAGCGCACCCTTAAGGTCGAAGAAATCCACCGGCTCAGCAGTCACGTTCCACTGCTTGGCTGCACGCGTTCCGCTCAGCAGCAGCCCCAGTACCGGCAGCTCACTCGGCTGGCGGGTAAGGACTTCTTCCTCCGTGAAGAAGACGTTGCCGATTTCGAATAACGCCAGATCGCCTTGGCGGCGGTTCGTATTGTAGAGGGCAATCTCCAGCAGCTGCGGCAGCAGGCTGGTACGCAGCACGCTGCGCTCCTCGCTCATCGGCATCGCCAGCTTCACTGACTGTTTGCCTTCCGCCAGCATAGGGAAGAGCGTGCTCTGCTCCGGCTGGATGAAGGAATAGCCCATAACCTCCTGATATCCGCCCAGCGAGAGCATGCGGCGCAGCTCGCGGCGCAGAGATTGCTGTCTGGTAAGCGCGCCCGGTGTTGTTGTGCCTTCGATCAGGGTGGTCGGGATGTTGTCGTAGCCGTACAAGCGGGCGATCTCTTCAATCAGATCCACATCCTGCGTAATGTCTCCGCGCCGTGTCGGCACCTCGACCTCGACGATTCCCTGAGCCGCATCACCGCACTTGAAGTGCAGGCGTCCGAACAGGGTTTTCACTTCCAGCAATGACAGATCTGTCCCGAGATAGCGGTTCAGCTTCTCCAGCGATAAGTGCAGCACCTTCTCCTGAGCAGCGGCGCTGCCGGCCTGGACAATCCCTTCATGCACCGTTCCTCCGGCATACCGGGCAATCAGTGCAGCCGCGCGGTTAAGCGCAGGGATGACCGCATTCGGGTCGACTTCCTTCTCGAACCGCTGGGACGCTTCCGAGCGCAGACCGAGCTGACGCGAGGTCTTGCGTACCGTTCCACCATCGAATTTGGCTGATTCCAGTACGATATTAACGGTGTCTGCGGTAACCTCTGTAGACAGTCCGCCCATCACTCCGGCCAGGCCAATTGCGCCTGAGCCGTCGGCAATGATCAGCATCTGCGGCGCAAGCTTGCGCTCTTGTCCGTCAAGGGTAACCAGTCCTTCCCCTTCACGGGCAAACCGTACACCGATGGTTCCTCCCTGGAGCTGCCCGCCGTCAAATGCATGCAGCGGCTGCCCGTATTCCAGCATCACGTAGTTGGTGATGTCTACGATATTGTTAATCGGACGTACCCCGGCCGCCATCAGGCGGTTCTGAATCCACAGCGGGGACGGCGCGGTCTTCACTCCGGCAATATAACGCACGGCATAATGGCTGCAGAATGCCTCATCCTCAAGCGTAACCGTGATGGAGTCCGCTGCCTTCCCGCCCGTTTCCACAAGCTCTGCCGCCGGATCAGCCAGCTTCAGCTCACGGCCCAGTACCGCACTTACCTCATAAGCGGCACCGATCATGCTCAGGCAGTCGGAACGGTTCGGCGTTAGATCGAAATCAAGAATTTCGTCATTCAGTCCAAGCACCTTGAGAATATCCTGGCCCACCTCGGTCTGCTCCGGCAGCACGAGAATGCCCTCCTGCAGCTCTTTGGGCAGCAGCTTGTCGTTCAGGCCCAGCTCTTTGGCCGAGCAGATCATCCCCTGTGACAGCACGCCGCGCAGCTTGGCTTTTTTGATCTCCAGGCCCGGCAGCTTGGCACCTACCAGCGCGACCGGAACCTTCTGGCCCGCTGCGACATTCTTCGCTCCGCAGACGATCTGCAGATCCTCGCCCTGCCCGGCATCGACAATACAGATATTCAGCTTATCGGCGTCCGGGTGCTTTTCTTTGGATTTCACGTAGCCGGTCACAATCCCGGAGATCCCTTTGTTGCGGCGTTCTACTCCGTCAATCTCGATGCCGGCGGTGGTGATTTTGTCCGCCAAGTCATCTGCGGTCACCCCTTCCAGCGATATATAATCGGCCAGCCAGGCGGTTGATACTTTCATAATCGCACACTTCCTTTTTGTTTCAGATGTATTGATCTCCATGCCGGTTGTGCCTGAACGCAGAACATGCAGGAAAAGGCAGTGCGCTCCCAAGCTCACTTTAGCGTATCCTGTAATAGCAGGACCTCCAGAGAATATTTGGACTTCCGGCCGCTGTTGTATTTGAATTTCCTGATCAGAACCGCTTCACGCGGTAGAAATTCAAATACAAAGGCGGACGCTAGCGCTCCTACAGTTCCAAAATTCCCCTCCGGACCTTCTATTACAGTCTTTGATTCAAAGTAAACCAGCACCTCATTACCTTTTCATGCAATCGTCCAACACGCCCCCGCGCACACCCGCCAAATCCCTAAATACCCTTGAACTGCTTCACAAAGCCCATATCATTCGTGTAGAAGTAGCGGATGTCATCGATGCCGTATTTCAGCATCGCGATCCGCTCAGCGCCCATGCCGAACGCGAAGCCGCTGTAAACTTCCGGATCGTATCCGCCCATCCGCAGCACATTCGGGTGCACCATACCGGCACCGAGAATCTCCAGCCAGCCGCTCTGCTTGCAGAGACGGCAGCCATCGCCGCCGCATTTGAAGCAGCTTACATCCACCTCAACGCTAGGCTCGGTGAACGGGAAGAAGCTGGGGCGCAGACGGATACCCGCGCTAGGGCCGAACATCTCCTTGGTGAACTGCTGCAGGGTACCCTTCAGGTCGCTCATGCGGATATTGCGGCCGATGACCAGGCCTTCAATCTGATGGAACTGGAAGGAGTGGGTCGCATCGTCATCGTCGCGGCGGAAGACTTTGCCGGGACAGATGATTTTGACCGGAGACTCCCCGTTCGCCGCCTGCATGGTACGCACCTGTACCGGCGAGGTCTGGGTACGCATCAGAATATCATCCGTGATATAGAAGGAATCCTGCATGTCCCGGGCCGGATGGTTCTTCGGCAGGTTCAGCGCCTCAAAGTTGTAGTAGTCCGTCTCCACCTCCGGTCCTTCAGCGATCCGGAAGCCCATGCCGATGAAGATATCCTCGATCTCCTGGAGCACCCGGCTCAGCGGATGAATCCCGCCCTGCGGCAGGCCGCGGCCCGGCAGGGTTACATCGACCTTCTCCGCATTCAGGCGGCTCTCTGTCTCCTGCTGCTGGAACAGCTCCTGCTTGGCGCTGATCAACTCTTCAATGGCGCTGCGCACCAGATTGGCCACCTGGCCGATCACCGGACGCTCCTCCGCGCTTAATCCGCCCATACCGCGCAGAACCTCTGTCAGCTCGCCTTTTTTGCCAAGGTATTTGACGCGCAGGTCATTCAGAATCTGCGGATCGTTTACCGCCTGCAGCTTCGTCAGCGCCTCAGCCTTCAGTGCTTCCAATTTGTCTTTCATGGCTTGTACTGCCCCCTCAAATCTCGTATTGTTCAACAAAAAAAGGCCTTTCCTCCCGGTAAAGGGACGAAAAGACCGTGGTACCACCCTTGTTAGACGGCCGTACGCTTCCCTTAAGAGCACTATTCCCTCTTTCGGTGCGGCAAAGACCTGTCTCACTTTATACAGAAATAACGGTCTGCGGCCGGTCCCCCCTACTAGCGCTCTTCAAGCACATTCAGGGAACTGCTCCGGAGTGAACTTCGGCAGCTCTGCTCTCTTAGAAACGCTCTCAATCTGCGGCGCTTCCTCCCTGTAAGCCAGGCACTGCGTACTCTTCTCCATCATTGCATGTATGCGGATTATAACCTCTGCACTTCGATCCTCCACTTGGGAAGATATGCCCATCTATTATATGCAAAAACAGCCAGTTTGACAAGCCGCACAAATTCCGCTTATTTTTTATCTTTTTTTAAGCTCCCTTTAAGCTTCAGCGCGGTTTGACGGCTTTTTTTTCAGCGGACATTCAGTCAATGTTGATATTTTCCCTTAAGAGATCACACAAGGAGGAAATTACATGCTTACACGAAAAAAAGCATTTGTTCTGCTGCTGCTCAGCACATTTGCCGCAAGTCAAACCGCAGGAAGCCCGGGAACCGCGGCCTATGCTGCTTCATCCGGTTCAACGGCTGCCACAGCAGCAAGCGCGGTCACGGAAGTCTCCACACTTAACGGTCTAAGTGCGCTCAAGCTCGGCACCGCGCTTCAGGTGAAGCTGAGCCATGTAGGGATTCAGAGCCAAACCGGCGGTAATATTCTCACCTACACGCTTACCTATACCAACACTGCCGGCAGCAGCGTCAATCTGGCGGACTATTTCTCCAAAATTGTAACTGCGGGCGGCAGCATCATTAAGGGAATTCCGGTCAGCGCAGACAGTGCGGTCAAGAAAATCCCTGCTAAACAAAGCACCAGTCTTACATACTATGCGAATATTGGAACCGCCGCCTCAGTCAAAGGACTCAAAATCAACATCTACGGCTGGAATTTCAGCGCCGCTAATTATGAACAGCGTATAGGCACGTTCACGATTCCTTCCAATTATTCTCTGTCCTCGCTTACAGGGGAGACCCGAAAGGTTGAACTCGGCGGCATTACTGCCGGCACCAAAGCCGAATCCGTGCAAATCTACAAATATAACAGCAAAGTCTATGCCAAGGTCGGGCTTAGCCTAACCAATCTGGGTACCAAAGTGCTTACAGATCCGGGTTATACCTTGTACCTGAAATCCTCGGGCGGCTCTGTCTTCACGCTTACGCTGGATGACAGCAGCTCCGAATTCAAGCTTCAGCCTCAGGAGAAGAAGACGCTCTATTATATGACCGAGATCCCCTCCTACATGAATCTCAGCAAGATGACGCTGCAGATTGCCAAGCTGGATGAAGGACTCAAGCTGTACCTGCCTGTCTCTTCCTACGCACTTCCGGCTGCAGTAAATGCAGATTTCACTGTAGCAGCGGGCTATACCAAAAAGGTCTCCATCGACAGCAATCTGGTGGACTTGCAGCTGCTGAAGGCAAATGTGCATGCGGATAACGGGAATGGTGTCTGGAGCTATCAGCTTCGGGTGAAGAATACCGGCAGCACAGCCGTTACTTTGCCTGCTTATGAGCTTAACGTCAAGTCGGCGGAAGGCTATAGCTTCCCGGTGACGGCCACTGCCTTGAGCAGCCTGACCCTGAAGCCGCTGGAAGAAAAGCTGATTGAGCTGAGCGCCAGTGTTCCGCTGGAGCTGGCTCAGAATTCGCTGGAGCTGCGAATGATCGCTCCTGCAGCCAGCGCGGATAAAGTAACGCTGCCTGTGGCCTATTTCCGCATCCCTTATACGCCTGAGAGACAGATTCATCTCGCCTCTGAGACCAGCGTAACCAATACCTATGGCACCTTCGCTGTCTCTCTGGACTCGCTGCTGCGTCTGCCTTGGGGCAGCGAGGATCTGGTACAGGCTGTACTAACGATACGCAATGCAACGTCCAAATCCGTTACCTTACCTGCTCTTACCGGCGTACTCCTGGTGGATCAGAAGGATCTCAGTTCCTCTTCGCAGACTTATACGGACAACAGTTCTTCGGTGCTTGCCCCGGGTGCCAGCACTCAAATAACGGTTCAAGGCCATATTCCATACACCCTGGATGTCAGACAAATCAAGCTCATCCTCCAGGAGACCAAGGGTACAGAGGTGTCGCAGTTCCTCACTCTCAGCACAAGCGACAGCACCGTTAAGAGTGTAGCTCCGGTGGCTGCAGGGGAAGCCTTCAAGATCACCGCCACCGGCAAAAAAGCCACGGTGAAGGAGCGCTCCACCCTCCTGTATACAGGAACCGGCTCGAACCTGGTGTACAGCGAAGTGGAAATGAACAGCGATGAAGTCCGGCAGGCAGATCTGGCCCGTCTATATGCACAGTTCAGGACTGCTGACGGGCAATATTTTGAAGCAACTGCCAACCAGTCCGAGCTGTCGACCAGCCCTGGGGGCAAAACACTGGTTACCTTCTGGGCGAAAGTCCCGGCCACCCTGGACACCACAGGTCTTGAGCTGTATATCAGCCAGTCGATTGCGGATGGCAAGCTGACTGCCGCAGGAACGGCTGCGACGGGATACGTCAATACGGCAGCGCTGACACTGACACCGTCAGAGGTTACGCCTCTGACCAATCTGGCTTCCGTTCCACTTTTCCCTTATACACTGGCAGTTACCAGCTCGACAGGAGAACTCACCAAGGGCGCAAGCAGCATTGCTGTGACGTTCAATTACAATCTCAACCAGGATACCACCTATCAGGCAGGCGCTTACCAGCATAAGCTCATCCTTCAGGTTATCGATCCTTATGGACAGTCTCACGAGAAAGCACTGACACCTGGCACCGACTTGACCCTGGGAACAAACAGCTCTTATTCTACGACCCTTACCAGCGCCCTGTTCAAAAATCTGAGCTCCGGCACCTACGCCCTTAAATTCTACGATGAATTCCAGGGAGTACGGACAGAGCTCGCCAGCCAGGCCTATTCCCTTGAGGTTACCGCCAAAGCAACCACCTCTTCCCCCGAAGGAGCTGCACAATGAATAAGAAGAAGATCATCATTATCGCTTCAGCGATAGTCCTCGTTGCTATTGCAGGGATTGCGGGCTATAAGCTCTGGCCGGATCAGAACCGGCAGATCAATGCCGCTCCGCTGAATACGGCAGTTGCCAGTAAGGGGGATATCCTGGTGGGTGTCTCGGGTTCAGGTGCAGTATCGGCGATCAACAGCGAGAGCATCCGTACCAAAGAAGCCGGGAAGGTCGATACGGTCATGGTTAAGAAAGGCGATGTTGTTAAAAAAGGTGCTGTGCTGATCACATTTGTTGCGGGCGATCTGGACGATAAGCTGAAGGAAGCCACCAAGTCACTGGAGAATCTCAAGACGGAGCTGGAGAATAAACAGGAGAGCTACAAGACGCTGGCTATGAATAACGCGACAGAGGAAGAGCTGGAATCGGCAAAAAAAGCCATTGATAAAGCCAATAGCGATATCGTGGACGGGCAGGAATCCATCGCTGCCATTCATGAAGATATGGCTCCGCCTGATCCGCTGACCGCTCCGATCGATGGAACGATCACTGCCGTGAATATTACGGACGGTGAACAGGCCCAGAATGGTACAGAGCTGTTCACCATGACCGACTACGTGAATCTAAGCGTAACCGTGCAGGTAGACGAGTTGGACATCCCCAAAATCAAGCTGAATCAAGCCTCTACCATTACACTGGATGCCCTTGAGGACAAATCTTTTACCGGTAAAGTTATAGATATCGCCAAAGAAGGGACCTCCTCTAATGGCGTCTCCCTGTTCAACGTCACTGTAGGATTAAATAACTCGGAGGGTGTGCTTATCGGCATGTCTGCGGAGGTGGCAGTTACGATCGAAGAGAAAAAGGATATTCTGACCGTTCCCATCGAAGCTGTAACGAAGATAAACGGGAAATCCTTCGTTAATGTGCCGGGAACCGGGGATGAGCAAGCTAACACAACAGACAGAGATCCTGCTGACCCCAAGCCCCCTGCTGGCGCTGCAGCGGACGGTGAACCCTCCGGTAGTGAAGCGGGTACCCGAGGCACAGGCGCCCGCGGCGGCAGAGAATTCCAGGGCGGTGAACTTCCGTCTGGAGAGTTCCCTGCTGGCGCGGAGTTCCCCGGCAGAGCAGCCGGAAGCAAAGGTGCAGCCGGTTTCGCCTCAGGCATGAAACGGATAGCTGTAGAGGTTGGTATCCACAATGAGAGCAGCATCGAAATCGTCAGCGGCTTAAGTGAAGGGGATGAAGTAATCCTCCCGACCGTGATCTCCTCAGGCAATGCCACCTCCCCGCAGCAAGGCGGTATGGGTGGTATGGGCGGCTTCAGCGGCGGAGGAATGACCGGCGGGAGCGGTGGCTTTCCCGGCGGGGGCGGCGGCTTCGGCGGCGGTGGTAGCGGCGCTGGCTTCGGCGGTGGCGGTGGCGGACGATGACCTCACCAGAGCCGCTGATCCGGGTTGAGAAGATGCAGCACAGCTACACAATGGCCGGAGAATCGATGACGGTTCTGAAGAGCCTGAGCTTCAGCATTAATCACGGTGAATTCGTTGCGATCATCGGCCCGTCAGGGTCAGGCAAGTCCACCCTGATGAACATGCTGGGCTGCCTCGATGTCGCCAATGAAGGCGATTATTTCCTGGACGGCCAGGAGATCCGCAGGCTGTCTGACAACAGGCTGGCCCAGATCCGCAACGAAAAGATTGGCTTTATATTTCAAAACTTTAATCTATTGCCGAAGTTATCAGCGGTAGAGAATGTGGAGCTGCCGTTGATCTATCGTGGAATGTCCCACAGGGAGCGCAGAGAAATTGCCCGTAATGCCCTGGTCCGGGTAGGCCTTGCGAGCAGAATGAATCACCGTCCCTCCGAGCTGTCAGGGGGCCAGCAGCAGCGTGTGGCTATTGCCCGCGCCCTTGCCGGAACCCCACCGATTCTGCTTGCCGATGAGCCAACCGGAGCGCTGGACTCCAAGACAGGCAAGGAGGTTCTGGAGATGATTAAGGAGCTTAACGTACAGGGGCATACCATTATTCTGATCACGCATGACCTGGAGATTGCCGAGCAGGCCAAACGGGTGATCCGGATTCAGGATGGGGATCTTGTAGAGGATCGGAAGGTGGCGCATTCATGATGCTATACCAGAGTATGAAAATGGCCTTCAAAAGTATCCTCAGCAGTAAAATAAGAGCCTTTCTTACCATGCTGGGCATCATTATCGGGGTATCCTCCGTCATTGCACTTGTCGCTGTGGGTCAGGGCACCACCTCACAGATTACAGAGTCCCTAAGCTCCCTGGGCACCAACCAGCTGACCGTCAACATTATGGGCCGCGGAGCCACCACTTCGCTAACCTACGAGGAGGCCCTGGCTCTGGGTGAGATTGAAGGGGTGGACAATGTATCCCCGGTAATCTCCGGGAACGTTACCGCCAAGCACGGTACCGAGAACGTTTCCGTATCCGTAGAAGGCATTACACCTGCCTACGAAGATGTTCAGGATTTCCATGTGCAATCCGGAAGATTCCTGCTTGAGATGGATACAGAATACCGGCAGAAGGTTGCGTTAATCGGATCAGATACGGCGGAGGATCTGTTCGGTACAGATAATCCTGTAGGTCAAAAGGTACAGATCAACGGAAGCAGCTTCAAGATCGTCGGACTGCTGGAGAGTAAAGGCTCCACCAGCGTCGGCTCAAGCGACGAGAAGCTGCTGATCCCCATCTCTACAGCCGAACGGTTCCTGCAGAGCAAGGGAGTCCGCTCCATTACCCTCACAACCACTTCAAATGACAATGTGGATGATGTCAAAACCAAGCTGGAAGCCAGCCTTACTGCCAAATTCAGTGCAGCCGAGAATGCCTACTCTGTTTTTGATTCCCGGGAGATGCTGGAAACGGTAAATGAAACCAGCGCCACCCTGTCCTTGGCCCTTGGCGGTATCGCCGGTATCTCCTTATTTGTAGGCGGGATAGGGATTATGAACATTATGATTGTCTCGGTCAATGAGCGAACCAGAGAGATTGGCATCCGCAAGGCCATCGGGGCCAAGAAAAAGAACATTATGATGCAGTTCATGATCGAGTCCGTGGTCTTAAGCGGCACCGGGGGTCTGATCGGAGTCGCACTGGGACTTGGCGCCAGCTGGGCTGTCGGTCATTATACCGCCTTGAATGTGGTGCCCTCCTGGAATATGGTCCTGATCTCCTTTTCATTCTCCTTGATCATCGGTGTCGTATTCGGAATGATTCCTGCAAGCAAGGCTGCAAGAATGCGCCCGATCTATGCGCTGCGCAACGAGTAGCGCCATCCTAGACGCTGCGTTATCATCAGCTTTTCAATCCGCCAGTCTCAGATCCCTGGGCTGGCGGATTTTTCTGTTTTATTTTTAATGCACAATTGATACCAAAGGGGTATCGTTTGCAGCAAAAGTGGGTAATAGGACTCAAAGGTCAGAATACCTTGTACATAGTAGTAGGGTATACATAATAGTTCTTTGTATCGGCTGTAACGGATATGTCTCCACTGTTTCCCCTCCGGCTCCAGGGTGTGCTTCACGGCCTGTCATCCGCAGCGGAAGCTGACGGGGCTTATTATTTTTTCAGCAATTGCTCTGCTTAAGGGGTGTCCTATATACTGGTGAAAAGAAACCGCGATCTAACCGGAAGTTATTCTTTCTATTGCCTCCTTCTTCCCCTGCTTTCTAGGACTCGCTAACGTATACTCTCTTACATGCCTGCAAGAAGCCATATTCCGCATAAGGATAAGTTTCGCATGCACCAAAGCTACACCCATGAGATTTGCAAAAGTTCTGTGCGGGGAGAGGATGACAGTGGCAGTTTTTTCGGAAAACAAAAGTACACGCAGACTGATTATATTATTCACATCCATCACCGTTCTTCTGGTTGGGATCAGTGTGGCCTCCCTGCTGTTTCTGAATCATACGATGAACAAATTATCCGATTCCCTGTACAGTGACGTATACCAGAATTCCGAGCTCATTCTGAACGCCGACCGCGATCTCTATCAGGCAGCCCTTGCGCTTCAGACCACAGTCGGCGGGGCGCTGACCAGCGCGCAGCGCAGTACGCTGTCGCAGGAATTCGAGGACAATAATGCCCAGGCGCTGCAGCGGGTCAATACCGCCCGCTACAATCTGGATGCTGTGAAGAGCCCGTTCAATGGAATGAAGCAGAGCGAGCTGCTGCTGGACGAGCTGAGGAACGAGCTGGATCATTTCGGAACCACGCTTACCGCGTGGAGGGATAACGGCCGGGAGCTGATCTCACAGCGGGTTCAGAAGAGCTGGAATCCCGCCTCTTATTCTGCCCTCACCATACACACGGAGCTGAATGAGGTACGGGAAAGCTTGAATCAGGCAGAGGACAAGATTGACACCTATGCAAGCCAAGTGATGACAGAGTTCAATAATCTCAAAAGCTCCCTGTTCGCCGTCTACTCTGTATTTCTGTTCCTGCTTGTTATGGTCATCATCTATCTCAGCCGCAGACTGATCTCCCTGCAGAACGAAATGCAGGACGAGCAATCGCTCTACCAGCTGATCGGTGAGACGATGTCCGACTTCATTGTGCTGACAGATCCGAACGGTCTGATCCTGTATGCCTCGCCTTCCCATGCAACTGCACTGGGCTATGTGCCTAGCAAAGGGGCACCGCTCTCCAACTATATCCGTGAAGCCGAAATCTCCTGGGCCAAGCTCAAGAGTGTGGTGCAGTCTTCACCGAGAATATCCGAGCTGCGCATGCGTTCGGCCGAAGGGCACTGGGTGTGGCTGGAGACCAAGGTTACCCCTATTGCGGGCAGCCGCAATTTCCCGGCACAGTTCATGCTGGTCTCGCGTGAGATTACCCAGCGCAAGCAATATGAGGAGCGCCTGCACAAGCTGGCCTTCTATGATCATCTGACCGCGATTCCCAACCGTGCCCATTTCAAAATGTACATGGAGAACCTGATCAACCAGCCCGAGGAGCGCCGGCAGGAGATCGCCGTGGCGCTGCTGGATTGCGACCGATTCAAGCAGCTGAACGATACGCTCGGCCATCTGGCCGGAGATGAATTCCTGCAGTTGCTCTCCCGGGAGCTGCAGCAGACCGTGAAGGGCTCCGGCCAGGCCTTCCGGATCGGCGGAGATGAATTCGCGGTGGTGCTGCACCGGTTCACCAGCCCGCAAATGCTGGACGAGCTGCTGAACCGTCTGCTCCAGTTGTTCAACAAATCCTGGTCTATCAACCAGGGCTCCAGCTTTCACACCTCTGCCAGCATTGGCGTGGCTCTGTACCCGCAGCACGGCAGCAGCATCAACGAGCTGCTTCGTGCCGCCGATCTTGCGATGTACCGCTCCAAGAACCATGGCGGCAATGAGGCTAACCTGTACAGCGAGCATGTGGATAAGAAGTACAGCGATCAGCGGAACTAGCATCAGCGGAACTAGCACCAGCGGAAGCTCACTCCTGTACTAAGGCTTCTTTAATAACTCTCAGCCAAAAAGAGCTGATTGGTTCCATCCCCAGGGGGGAGGAACTAATCAGCTCTTCTTATGTTCTAGCTGGTCTGCGGCAGCGGATCAGCCAGCTCTGTCCTATGCTCCGGACTACGCTCCCGAACCGTCACCTTGATAACCTGCTCCCCGCTGCCCGAGCAGTCGATGAAGCGGTCAGCGGTGCCGTCTTTCTCCTCCCAATCGTTCAGCCGGAGGATGTAGCCTATCGTGGAGGTCCCCGGCAGCACTTCAATCCGTGCTACGGCATGACCTTCCTCCATGTGCTGGAAGTCCCGTTGCCCATCCTGAATGCCTGTACCCCACACCCAGAGATTCCAGCCCCGATAATCGCCGTCCGGGCGGTCATAATGAACTTCCACAATCTTCGATCTCGGCTCAGGCTCCCCGTATTTATCATAGAGTACCATCATCGACAGTCCGAATACCTCAACACTGCCGTTCTCCGTCTGCCGGAAGGCCTCCGGTCCGGCATGGGTATGATCGACTACGATGTTCCAGCAGCCGGAGGTCTCCGGGAGGCACTGGGTGACCGGCTCCATATTGGCATTATAGATCACCACGATATTATTCCATGGATCTCCGCCGGCGTGATCCTTCAGTCTGTAGGCAACGATTCCGCTGTCACAGCGCAGGAACTCCAGACTGCGTTCAATCTCCTGGCGTCCGTGCAGGCGGAAGGCCGGATGTGTCCGGCGCAGCTCAATCAGACCTTTGTAATATTGAAATACTGCAATGAATTTGCTTTTGTTCTCCCAGCGGATCGCATTGATACAGTCCGGGCTGCGGTAGCTGTTATGATCTCCGTATTTGCTGCGCAGCAGCTCATCCCCGGCATGAAGGAACGGAATTCCCTGCGAGGTCAGAATGATTCCATTAGCCAGCAACGAACGGCGTACTGTCTCATTATCCAGCACATTCTCGGGATCTACTCCCACATACGGATTCGCCTGCTCTAGTGCGGCCTTGAGATCCCCGCCGCCCCGCAGCTTGCCGCCCTCAAGCTCCGGCAGTCCAGCTTCCCCGCGAAGTCCCCGGGTAGCTAGAATTTTGTCCCACAGGTTGAGATTATCATGTGCGGTTACATAGTTCACAGTCTCTGTAGGCGCATCGGTGAATTCATGAATCGCCCCGCTCACTCCGGACGCGATCGCACCTTCCTTGCCGTATTCCCCGGTCACGAAGCCTTTGCCCCAGCCGTCGCTGTCTCCCTTGATGGCTGCGCGGAAGTTGTCGTTGAAGACGGCGTAGCCTTTGCCGCGCTGCACGCCCTTCAGCGTCTTGGAGGCAAGCGGCGAGTCGCCGCCAGTCCACGGTTCACCATAGATCAGCAGCCCCGGATTAATCTCCAGCCGCAGCTCCTCGGTAATCTCGCGCATGGTCACGCTGTCCATCAGCCCCATCAGATCGAAGCGGAACCCGTCAATATGGTACTCCTTAGCCCAGTAGATTAGGGAATCCTTAATATACTTGCGGACCATCGGCCGTTCTGTAGCCAGCTCATTGCCGACGCCCGAGCCGTTAGAGAGCCGGCCGCTCTGATCATGACGGTAGTAATAGTCCGGCACCAGCGGCTGGAAGGGGCCCTTCTGGAAGCCGTAGGTATGATTGTAGACCACATCCATAATCACCGAGATGCCGCGGCTGTGCAGCGCCTGGACCAGCTCCTTGAATTCCCGGATACGGGCTAGCGGGTTAGCCGGGTCTGTGCTGTAGGAGCCTTCCGGCACATTATAGTGCTGGGGGTCGTAGCCCCAGTTATAGTCTGTGAAGATGGAGGATGCCGGTTCTTCCCCTGGCTTGCCCAGCTCATCCACCGTCTGATAATCGAACACTGGCAGCAAATGAACATGCGTGATGCCCAGCTCAGCCAGATGATCAATGCCCAGCAGATGACCCGCCTCATCCCGCAGGCCGGTCTCGGTGAAGGCCTTGAATTTCCCCTTATACGTCAGACCGGAGCTAGGGTCTGACGAGAAATCGCGGACATGCAGCTCATAGATTACTGCATCTGCCGGATGCGGCAGCACCGGAGAGGCATCGCTCTCCCAGCCGTCCGGGTCTGTCTCGGACAAATCCACAATGGCTGTGCGTGTTCCATTGGCCGATACAGCCGTAGCGTAAGGATCGGCCGCTTCATTAATCGACCCGTCCGCAAATACGGCGCGGTACATATAATATTTCCCCTTGAGGTTACCGGAAACCTGGATCGTCCATACTCCGCCCTCAGCGCGCTCCATACTAAGAATTTTGCCGCTGTCCTTGTAATCTGCGGTCTGCGGGGTCAGCCCGTTTCCGCCTGTTGCATATAATACGAGCGACACTGTGAAGGCTGTTGGCGCCCAGACTTTGAATACACAGTATTCCGCTGTGTAGGTCAAGCCGAGGTCATTGCCTTGATAGGTATCGATTTCTTGTTCTGCTTGTATATAATTGCTGCTCATTGCTATTCACCATCCCTACGCTCATCCGTAATACTCCCGGAGAACTATCATTCTATTACTATCAAGCTATGTCCACATTCTCCTTAACTAATACTTTGTACTTGCACAGCTCTGCAAGCGGATGACGCCGGAATTGCTACATAGGGTTCATTATATAATATGTAACACTATGTTCACAGGTCTGGGTTAAGGGTTGAATTGTGTCACCGGATATATCCTATATCGGCATGGATCGCCGGGGAATTAAGCTAATGAAGTTCCAAAACATCATGACCGCTTCCGCAGCACCTTGCCATATAACGCAATCACAGGTAGCAGCAGGAAGCCCGCCGACAGCAGCGAAGCTCTGATAGAGATCCGGCTGCCGATATAACCTACAACCGGACCGCCTGCGCTCTGGCCCAGGGCATCGGACTGGCTGATCATCGACAAGAGTGTAGCCCGGTTCCGGGATGGCAGCTTTGTGTTCAGCCAGGTGGTATAGATCGGGTCGCTGACCGAAGCGACCACCCCCAGGAGCAGTACCGCCCCGATCGCCCAGTAGAAATTAGGCGCAAGTGCCACCATTATAATGCAGCCGGCACGGACGGAGGTCAGGAGGAACAAGGCGGCCGCTACTTGACGTTCCTTTTGCAAATCAATGATTGTCCCGGCCATATAGACAGCCAGCACACCCAGCAGAGTCGTCGCCGCACTGATCAGCCCGAAGCCGGCCGCCATCGAGACTCCAATCTCCGGGAACCCGACTTCGTTCATAAGAAAGACTGGCCATAGGCGATCATATCCTTCAGACGCAGCACCGCTGAATAAAGTTACAACCGTCAGCAGCAGGAGCAGCGGATAATGCCTCAGGATAGAGATGCCGCTGACCCAGGTCTTGCCCAGCTCACGGATAGCGGAGGAATGCGGCGCACGCTCCCGGCGTATGAACCCCGTCTCCTTCATGTGCCGGATCAATATGAACCCCAGGACGAAATAGATGACTCCACCCGCCAGAAAAGGGAGATTAGACGCAACCAGGGATAATCCTACGCTGACCGCAATGCCTAGCAGAGAGGCGCTTAAAGAGAAGATTTTGGAGCGCATAAAGATTCTTCCAGCCTGCTCCTCCTCAAGCTCATCCATGATCCATGCGGTATCCGCTCCGCTCAGGAAGGTCCAGCCGATCCCGTACAGCATCTGGGAGATCAGCAGCCAGCCGAAGGCAGGCAACAGGGAAGCCGGATGCATGATCCAGACAATACTCCCTTCGAGGACAAAGGCACTTCCCAGAACGAACACGGCAATAATGACGGACAGTCTGCGGCTATAGGTATCAGCGACCACTCCGGTGATTCCCTCGAACACAAGCACCGTTATCTCCAGCACCGTTCCAATCAGCACAAGCTGAAGCGGATTCAGCTTAAGGTCAACTACATAATAAATACTGTAGGTTGTGAATATCGTACTGGCGGCAAGCGACAACATAAACACATGGATCAAATAAATCTGTGAAGCACTGAATCTATGCAAAATGGTTCCACCCTCCGAAAGTAATGGACACATTATATAAAATAACGCCCGGGCGGGCGGTTCCAGATTTGCTGAAATTCAAATAACCGCAAAAAAAAGCCCCCTGTAAAGGGGGCCGGAAAGTAGTTGGAGTTATTAACCAATGCTTGAGTAAAGAATTAATTCACGCGGGACTGCACCAGTGCGGCTACTTCCTCGGCCGTGCCGAGCTGCAGAGCCTGGGCAGCCATTTCCTTCATGTCGGCCGCAGACAGCTTCGAGATCTGGCTGCGTGCTGGCAGGATGGAGGTAGCGCTCATGCTGAATTCATCGAGGCCAAGACCGAGCAGCAGAGGAATAGCTGTGGCATCCCCCGCCATTTCTCCGCACATCCCGGTCCACTTGCCTTCGGCGTGTGCAGCATCAATGACGATTTTGACCAGTCGCAGAATTGCCGGGTTGTATGGCTGATACAGGTAGGCTACCTGTTCATTCATACGGTCCGCAGCCATTGTATATTGGATAAGATCGTTGGTTCCGATACTGAAGAAATCCACTTCCTTGGCGAACTGATCCGCCAGTACAGCCGTCGAAGGAATCTCTACCATGATGCCCAGCTGGATGCTGTCGGACACTTCTTTGCCTTCTTCACGCAGCTTGGCCTTCTCTTCCAGCAGCAGATCACGGGCTGCACGGAATTCACCAAGGGTAGCGATCATCGGGAACATAATGCGCAGGTCGCCGTGGGCGCTTGCTCTGAGCAAGGCACGCAGCTGGGTGCGGAAGATATCCTGACGGTCCAGACAGAGACGGATCGCACGGTAGCCGAGGAACGGGTTCATTTCCTTCGGCAGCTCCAGATAAGGCAGCTCCTTGTCTCCGCCGATATCCAGCGTACGCACTACAACCGGCTTGCCTTGCATATTCTCAAGCACGGTCTTGTAGGCATTATACTGGATCTCTTCGGAAGGCAGCTTGTCGCGGCCCATATAGAGGAACTCGGTGCGGTACAGACCTACACCTTCGCCGCCGTTCTCAATAACGCCAGTCACATCATTCGGAGTCCCGATGTTGGCTGCCAGCTCTACATGCTTGCCGTCGGCAGATACCGTTGGCTCGTCGCGGAGCTTTTTCCATTCAGCAATCTGAAGATTGTAAGCTTCCTGCTTCGCTGTATACTCGGCTACCTCAGCTTCGGAAGGGTTAATCAGCACATCGCCGCTCAGACCATCCACGATAACCAGATCGCCTGCTTTGACCAGGGACATCACGTTCTTCGTGCCCACAACCGCCGGAATCTCCAGGGAACGGGCCATAATGGCCGAATGGGAAGTCCGTCCGCCGATATTGGTGGTGAAGCCTTTGACGAAGTTGCGGTTAAGCTGTGCTGTATCCGATGGGGTCAGATCCAGGGCAATAACAATAACCTCTTCACTGATCTCAGCCGGGCTCACATAGTGAATGCCAAGCAGATGGTTCAGCACACGTTTGGTTACGTCACGCATATCCGCTGCACGTTCCTGCAGGTATGCGCTCTTCATGTTCTGGAACATTTCCACGAATTGATTAGCTACTTCATTCAGTGCGTAGTCCGCATTTACCGATTCCTCACGGATTTTGTCCATTACAGGGGTAATGAGCTCAGGATCATCAAGGATCAGCAGATGTGATTCGAAAATCTCCGCCTTCTTCTCGCCAAGCTCAGCCAGGGTACGCTCTTTGATGGTCTGAAGTTCGCCTCTGGATTTGTCCAGGGCGTCCTTCAGCTTCGCAAGCTCAGCGTCCACATCCGTGACCGCTGTTTTGGTAATGGTATAGTCCGGGTGTTCCAGGATAAAGGCACGGGCTACTGCAATACCTGCGGAAGCCGCGATTCCTGAAATTTTATTCATGAACTTCTCCCAGCCCTTCTTTAACCATAACCTCCTGCAACGCGTTCAGTGCTTCTGCTTCTTCACTGCCTTCAGTAATAAGAGTCAGGGTATCTCCTGCTTCAAGGCCCAGGGAGAGAACGCCCAGGATGGATTTAAGGGTAACTTTTTTGCCTTTAGCTTCTGCAAAAGCTTCAGTGCCTTTGAATTTTGTAGCTGTATTTACCAGCGCTGTTGCCGGGCGTGCGTGAATTCCGTCTTCGTCAATAATTCTGAAAGTTGTTTGCATAATATAATCCAACTCGCTTTCTGTTAATTTGGGATGGTGAATTATAGTGAAGGCTTGCGCTCCCCTTCATTATAATGGAAGCGCTTCGCCATTGCACATTTTACTGAATGGTGATGATATCCTTGTCACCGATGGCTACTCTGCCCGGTTTCTTCAAGGTAACGGAGGAGCCTTCCGGCAGGTTGGAGAAGATGACCGGAGAGATGACAGAAGGTGCATTCGCCTTCACATACTCCATATCCACTTCCATAATCGGCTGTCCGGCAGCTACCAGATCGCCTTCCTCCACCAGAACCGTGAAGCCCTGGCCCTTAAGCTTAACGGTGTTGACCCCGATATGCACAAGGACTTCCTTGCCGCCGTCTGACATGATGCCAATGGCGTGCTTACTAGGGAACACGTTGAATACCTTGCCGTATACCGGCGAAGCAATCTTGCCGTCTTCGGACAGGAAGGCGAAGCCGTCACCGGTCATTTTCTGCGAGAAGACCGCATCAGGAACCTCTGTAATATCCATCAGCTGGCCGTTTACCGGAGATACGATATCCTCAGGAATAATAGCGTCGCCCTGCTCGCCGGCCTGTTGTTCAAGCTCCGGCTTCGGAGCAGCAGGGGCTGCAGCTGGTGTTCTGCCGTTCATCACATCCTGAATCTGTGACTTGATCGTGTCCGAACGTGTGCCGAAGATCGCTTGTACGTTGTTACCCACTTCAAGAACACCAGACGCACCCAGCTTCTTCAGACGGTTCTTGTCTACGCCCGCTTTGTCCTTCACTTCGACCCGCAGGCGCGTAATGCAGGCATCCAGATGGGTGATGTTCTCTTTGCCGCCCAGGGCGGACAGAATGTTGCGCGGCAGATCGTCGCCTGTCTTGGACACACTCTCCAAGCTTACCTCATCCTCATCCTCGGAGGCATCCTCACGGCCGGGAGTCTTCAGGTTGAACTTGCGGATGACGAAGCGGAACCCGAAGTAATAGATCACGGCCAACACCAGACCTACCGGGATAACCAGCCACCAAGCGGTACGGTTCGGAATGACGCCGAACAGCACATAGTCGATGAAGCCGCCGGAGAAGGTCATGCCGATTTTGACATCCAAGAGGTGCATGGTCATGAAGGACAGTCCTGCGAATACAGCATGGACGGCGAACAGCAGCGGAGCCACGAACAGGAAGGAGAATTCCAGCGGCTCGGTGATCCCTGTCAGGAACGAGGTCAGCGCAGCCGAAATCATCAAGCTTCCGACAATCCGTCTGTTCTCAGGCTTCGACTCATGGTAGATCGCAAGTGCCGCTGCCGGAAGACCGAACATCATGAACGGATATTTACCGGTTGTAAATGTACCCGCTGTGAACTCCACACCGTCACGAAGCTGCTGCATGAAGATCCGTTGGTCACCTCGGACCAGATCGCCGGCCTTGTCAATATAGCTTCCGAATTCATACCAGAACGGTGAATAGAAGATATGGTGCAGGCCGAACGGAATCAGGGAGCGCTCGATGACCCCGAAGATAAAGGCCGAGAGCGTCAGGTTGGTATTAATCATACTCTGTGACACATAGTTCAGACCGTGCTGGATCGGTGGCCACACAATCGTGAGCGCAAGACCGAGCATCAGGGAGGTCACTGCCGTCATAATCGGTACGAAACGTTTACCCGCGAAGAAGCCCAGATATGACGGCAATTCTATACGGAAGAACCTTTTGTACATGGATGCGGCCAATATCCCGACCAGGATACCACCGAAGACCCCGGTTTGCAAGGTGGGAATCCCCAGCACACTGGAATACGAGAAATCCTTCCAGGTCAGCACGTAAGCATTGACACCGACTACCGTACCCATGGTTACGTTCATCACCAGGAAGCCGATAATCGCTGCCAGCCCGGCCACGCCTTCACCTCCGGCCAGCCCGATAGCTACGCCGACTGCAAAGAGCAGAGACAGGTTATCGAATACGATTTGCCCGGAGTTCATTAGTACCGTGGCAATGGCCTGTACGATATTATTCTCCAGGGCAGGCACGTATTGCAGGAAGTCCGGATTCACCAGCATGTTCCCGATTCCAAGCAGCAGGCCCGCTGCAGGCAGAATGGCAACAGGAAGCATTAGCGCTTTACCGACTCTCTGCAGAACGCCAAATAATTTTTTAAACATTCAAGGTCACTTCCTAATCCTTAATTTCTGTCAACAGAAGCCAAAAAAGGCATGAGCAATACAGCACATGGATTGCCACACTAACGCTAACGTTAGCGTACCCCAACTTGGGGCAGGACAACCATAATACTGTAAATCACTCATGCCTGATCGTATCAGTTACACGTTGGTATTCTGCTTCTGTTTCATAACAGGGATCATTGTAGCACCATTGATTTGAAGTTGCAAGCCCCAAAATCGCCTAAAGCCGGTCTACTCCTCCAGCTCCAGCTCATCTTCCTTCTTCTGGGCAATACGCTGAAGATGAATCGTCAGATAGCTGACCTCGGCCGGATATACCGGAATACGCACCCGCTGCTCAATCACCTTCGTCAGCTTCCAGGCAAGCATGTACATCTCGGGGTACTCCCGCTTCATTAGTCCATCCAGGGATGAGGTCTCGCGCACAGTCTCTCCCCGGCGCAGACGTTCCAGAACGAACCGCAAATGGGTCACCAGCCTTGAATAATCCAGCGAATCCCGCGGAATACGGTATTCCAGATTATCCTCCACCAGCCCCACCATATCCCCGATAAGCTCGGAATGCTGCTTCACCTCGGAGATATGGCGGTTGCTAAGCGCACTGACAATATGCAGAGCCACGAAGCCGATCTCATCCGGCGGCAGCGTCACCTTCATCGCCTCATTGATCCGCTCCACCGCATATTCTGCCAGACTGTACTCCTCCGGGTAAATCTCCCGGGTCTCGTACAGAAACGGATTATGAATTGCCATATGCTGCTCGCTTCTGCGGATCGCAAAGGAAATATGGTCGGTAAGGGCAATATGGATATGCTCATTCAGCGTCTGGCGGCTGCTCTGCATAATATGCAGCACAATCTCCTGGACCACCTCAATCAGCTTCTCGTCTACCTGCGGCACCAGCTGCTTGTATTGCTCCTGTTCCTCCTGGCTACGCAGGATGAACATCTTCTCTACGGAGGACAGATTGATCCGGTCCCTCGTTTTACGGTTGAAGCCGATCCCCTTGCCAATCACCACAACCTCGGCATATTGGGGATGCTCGGCAATGATAACGTTATTATTAAGCACCTTGCCCACGGTAATGCTGCTCACTTGCGACACCTCTTTTACTTCTGAATCCTGATCTATTCCAGCAGCACGATACATGTTTCAACGTGTGATTCGTTCCCTTAAGCTCCTATCATAACATCAAGAATCCCAAATTAGAAGGGTGCCGCAAACCGCCCGCGGGCTCCATTCATTTCACCCGAAACGTCCGGCCTGAGAACCTGTATACCATGATAAGCGCAGCCAGCATATACACCACAGCAGAAAGCACTACGATCACGGCAAACATTCCAGGCTCACTCTTGAACTGCATCGCGATGAATCCGACCCCCAGCACCACACTGTTCACAATCGTAAAGAACGGATTCTTCACATTCAGCTCCGTGCTGTAAGGCTGGAAGATGTAGTACATGAACAGATGATGCACCGAGAAGAACAGGGACAGCGCCACAATCGTCACGCAAAAGAGTACGGCATCCCCCGCGCCCCAACTCTCCGCTGACAGCACCAATAGCAGGTTCACCGCCAGGCAGATCGCGGCAGCCGGGATCAGATTAAGCACGCTGATACGCAGCAGCCGGATGCGGAAGTTGCTTAGAATCGCCGATTGTTCACGGTAGAATCCGTAGCGCAGCAGGCTGAGATCACAGTTATAGAACATCGCCTTGCAGAGGCGTTCGCCAATGGACGTGTAGTTCATAATGATCAGGAAGGTCGGCAACGCGGTAATCAGATAATGAGTCAGTTTGGTAAAAGCGGATTGCGACAACAGCATCGTCAGCAAAGCAGCGGCAAAGAGCGATCCAATAATAACCAGCCGCCGTTGAATCGGACTGGTGATCAGCCGCCGGTGACGTGAGAAAAAGATTGCATTCAGGTAAGCGTACCCGCTTTTCCCCTCGAACTTCTCTTGATTCTGTTGTTCCGCCGAGTAGTGCTGATCTTGGGTGGCCACATCCTTCACCCGTGCTTCTTTCATCATCCGTCCCATGTCGAGCAGCGGATCATCGATTTTGGTGACGGCATCGACGGCATTCGTATAGTCCTTATAACGGGCGATATAGACCGCACTTAAGGTTCCCAGCACCAGCACGCCAAGCACCACAGGCAGATTGAACAGCATTCCGCTCTCTACTACCGCAAATCCGGGGAGCAACGGAAGATAGGCCAGCAGATAGCCAGCGCCGATGGCGGTCCAGATCCAGCTTGTTTTTTTGACAATAACGATGCCGTAGCGGTCATACACCCACAGATGCAGCGCCTCGCAAGCCGTACGCCAGAACGTCAGCAGCAACGTAAGAACCGCCCCATGCCACAGAGGAGCACCGAGGAGATTCCCGAAGACCAGCATCGCCGGAATAAAAGTAACCAGAAAGCTGATCCCTCGCAGAGTCAGTGTGGTCCGCATATACCGCTCTGCCGGCAGCCTCATCAGCTTCACGAATATGTATTTATCCCGCTTCGGCTCCAGAATAACCGCGCTGGAAACCCCGGCCGTAAGGAAGCTTATACATAGCAGCATCTGCAAATAAAGCTGGTACTGAACAGAAAGGGATAAGGTGATATCATTACCGATGAACTTCAACGGCAGATAGATCATGATCCCAAGATAAGCGAACTTCGTCACAAAGGCCATAAGTACCTTGAGGATATGCACGATAACAGATAAGATCCGCTTCAGCGTGGTTTCCGAGTAGACCGAGGCCGGGATCAGCTTGCCCAGCACAGGGAGCTTACGGGCATAGAACATCAGCCGGTTAGCGCCGGACATCCCCCGCACTTCCAGAATCGCCTTCAGCGTCCTAATCATGATCCTCATCCTTCAGCAGGGCAATAATCTGCTCTTCAAATTCCGGACTGTGCAGGGTCTCCGCCGGAATCTCCCGCAGTGTACCGTTATTCAGAATCACCAGCTCATCGCAGAGATCGGCGGCCAGCTGCAGAATATGAGTGGAGAAAATAATGATATGATCCTGCTTCATCTCCCGCAACAGCTTCTTGATCTCCAGTGCCACTACCACATCGAACGAGGTTAACGGCTCATCCAGCAGGATCAGCGGCGGACGGGAGATGATAAAGCACAGCATCTGAATTTTGTTCTTCATCCCGTGGGAATAGCCCTTGATTAGACGGTGCCTGTCCGCCTCCTCGAAACGGATGATATCGAAATATTCCTCGATGGTCCGGTCCGCTTGTATCTTCCCCTTATTGATGTCCATGTAGAACTTCACAAACTCATAACCGGTCAGGAAGTCAGGCAGAATCGGCAAGGAGAAGACGTAGCCGATCTCCTCCTCAAGCAGCGGAAGACTCACCTCATCTCTCCGCAGAAAAGCCCCGCCACTATCCATTTGGATCTCCCCGCTCAGGCAGTTGAATAGCGAGGTTTTGCCGGCCCCGTTGCGGCCCAGCAGACCGTATATCTTGCCTTGCTCGAAGGTGAAGTCAATTCCCTTCAGCACCTCTCTGCCGTCAAAGCTCTTGCGTATATTATCCAGTATAAGCTCCATGCCTCTGCCTCCGTTTCAGCGTGAAAGATAAGGAATCTCTGTTTCGCGGATCACTTACAAAAAAGGTATGGCTGGCGTTACTACTGCCTGCCATACCTTGGTGGCTTGCTCTGCTCTTATCCTTCAGGGTGTTCTGAAGGTTCCACCGGTTGTGCCGGAGTGACCGGAGCAGCCGGGGCCGGTCTGGTGACGACAGAGGTGATTGGCGCAGTTGTATGTCTCACCATGTCCTTAGGCTCCGTCTTGCCCTTGGTCAGCCCTTTGATCAGCGCCTCGACGTCAATACCGGACACGCTTTTGAGCATCTCAGGGGCTGTGGACATCAGTTGGGTCACATAATTACTGACCCGCGCAGCTCCTTCACCGTTGCCGGTATCCACCACAGTCAGCTTGTCGATAGACGCCAGCGGCTCGGCAATCTTCCCGGCCAGCTCAGGCAGCATTTTGACGATAATATCGAGAACCGCCGCTTCGCCGAATTTCTGGAAGGCTTCTGCCAGCTTCTCCTTGGCTTCCGCTTCGGCCAGACCGCGCAGACGGATAACTTCGGACTCTGCTTTACCTTTGGCCAGCTCTGCATCCGCGATCGCCTGACCTTCCAGCCGCTTCTGCTCGGACGTAGCCTGAGCCTGCTTCTCGATACTATACTGCAGGGCGTCGGCTTCACGCATGCGCTTGGCCTTGTCGGCTTCCGCCGCCTGCTCTACCGCATAACGGTCTGCTTCCGCTTTCTTCTTCACTTCAGCATCATACTGCTTCTCGCGTACCTGGATTTCCTTCGCCTGAATATCGATTTCGCGTTCCTTGCGGACCAGCTCAACCTTCATCTGCTCTTCCACCACGGTCTGCTTGGCACGCGCCTCCTGAATGTGGTACGCCTGGTCGGCTTCCGCCTTGGCAGTATCCTGATCGCGTTTGAACGCTGCGACCTTGAGCTGGTTCTCCTTCGATGCTTCGGCGATGTTGGTATCCCGCAGCAGCTCCGCCTTCTGCCCCTGCTCCTCGGCATTGGCCTTCTGAATCCGCGCGTCACGGACAGCTTCCGCTTCCGCAATCTCCGCATCCCGCTTCACTGCGGCAATCCGCGGTTTACCCAGCGCTTCCAGGTATCCGTGCTTATCGCGTACGTCCTTGATGGTAAATGAGACAATCTGGAGTCCCATCTTCTTGAGGTCACGGGCGGCAACCCCCTGAACCTCCTGGGCGAAGCGGTCGCGGTTGCGGTAGACCTCTTCTACGGTCATCGTACCAAGAATCGCCCGCAGATGTCCTTCCAGCACTTCCTGCGCTTCACTCTTCAGGGATTCAATCGGCTTGCCCATGAACTGCTCGGCTGCCGTTGCCACATCTTCCGTGGAGCTGCCTACCTTGATGATGGCGACCCCGTCGGCAATGACCGGCACGCCTTGCTCCGTATAGACCTCCGGGGTCGTCACATCGAGCTTATGGGAGAGCAGAGACATGAACTCCGCTTTCTGGAAGACAGGCAGAATGAATGCACCGCCGCCGCGGACGATTTTGATTTTGCGGCCGGAGCCATCATCTGATATATGATTGTTGCCCAGGAAGGAACCGGTGACGATCATGCCTTCATCCGGGCCAACCGTCTTGTAACGCGCCCAGAAGGCGAGTCCGAGGACAAGCAGTACAGCGATTACTATCGCAGGTATAAATAGGGATTCTGGAATATTTTCTAGCATCATAAGTCCACTCCTTTTCTCTCTTCAAATTCAGACACAAGTGCTACACCCTCACGTACCTCAACTACTACAACCTTGATTCCGGCCGGTAGTGCCTGCTGCTCGAAGCTGGCCGCCGTATGCAGGCTGTTGCCTGCACCGAACTTCACCATAATCTCACCGTAGCCTGTGCCGGGGACCGGGACGGTAACCTCACCGATTCTCCCCGGCAGTTCACTCATGGAGAAGCCGTTCGACATTTCGCTGTTCCTCATTGGCTTCACTACCACCAAATGCATCAATACGCCCATGAATGCCGCTATCAGCAGGGACAAGGCAAGAATCACGCCATCTTCCAGTCCGCTGTAGCGGCCCAGCAGCATGCCTGCTCCACCGAATACAGTGACCCCTCCTGCCAATAGGGTAGGATTCAGGAAATCAAAGGATACGATGTCAAAAATCCCGTCCAGAGCGCTCCCAATCAGGTCGCCTACCACTACACTGACTACAGCAAAAAGAATACCCAGCGCCAAACAGCCCAAATACAGCGTTTGCATGTTAGTCTCCTCCCGTCATTACTTCCGGACTGTCATACTAGTATAAACGCAACTGTCATGCCCTTGGTTTCACAAAGTTGGGTATTGCTCTCATTAATGTATGCCAGAAGCGTTAAAATTAACAGACCAAAGAAGCCGCCCCCCGTAGATGGGAAGCGGCTGTACTGCCGATGGCTGACTTACAAAGCCAGCTTATAAATTTCAACTACGTCCTGACGCTCCAGCTTGCGGAAGTTGCCGAACGGACCGAAGCGGACCGCCTTGTCGGCCATGCTGCCGATTTCGCTGTCGTCGATGTCGTAATCGCCGAGCGTCTTCGGAGCGCCAATGGAATCCCAGAAGCGGCGGAGCGCTTCAATGCCTTCGAGGCCGGTCTGTTCATCGGTTTTGCCGGAAGGGTCAATGCCGAACACGTTCACAGCCAGCTGGCGGAAGCGGGCAGGATTCGTGCTGAGGTTATATCTCATCCACTGCGGGAAGAGAATCGCCAGGCCGCCGCCGTGGGGAATATCATACACAGCGGATACGGCATGCTCAATGTTGTGCGTAGCCCAGTCACCGGCAAAGCCCATGCTGACCATTCCGTTCAGCGCCATCGTCCCGCAGTACATAATAGTCTCGCGAAGCTCGTAGTTGTTCAGATCCTCAATCAGCTTAGGAGCCGTCTCAATCACGGTACGAAGCAGAGTCTCCAAGAAGCCATCCTGTAAAGGCGTATTGCTGTCTGTATGGAAATAATGCTCCAGCGTATGGGACATGATGTCCACCATACCGTACACCGTCTGGTCGCGCGGCAGGGAGAAGGTGTTCTCCGGGTCAAGGATCGAGAAGGCCGGATAGGCATGGATGCTGCCCCAGCCCATTTTCTCCTTGGTCACTTCGTTGGTGATGACCGAGCCGTTGTTCATTTCGGAGCCGGTGGCTGCCATTGTCAGCACGGTTCCCAGCGGAAGCGCACCTTGAGGTGCAGCCTTGCGTTCTACGAAGTCCCACATATCCCCTTCATATTTCGCTCCGACGGCCACCGCCTTGGCACAATCGAGCACACTGCCGCCGCCGACGGCAAGAATCAGGTCAATCTGATGCTCACGGCACAACGCTACACCTTTATGTACCGTTGAGAGACGCGGATTCGGCTCCACTCCGGCAAGCTCGGTAACTACGGCACCAACCGCAGCCAGTTCGGCAATGACGTTATCGTACAAGCCGCTGCGCTTAATGCTGCCGCCGCCATACATCAGCAGTACATTCTTACCGTATTTCGGCACCTCGGTACGGAGTGCCTGCAATGTTCCCTGTCCGAAAATAAGCTTGGTCGGGTTATAAAATTCAAACTTGCGCATATGGGTAAACCTCCATGAGTATGTGAATGTGAAGCACTGTCTATTATAGTCCTCCGGCTTGGCGCATTCAAATCGCTGATTTCTCCACAGCAGGACACGCAGAAATGCCCCGCCGGTACTCCGGCAGGGCGATATCTTATGAAACGGGCTCAAAACCTATCCAGACTTAGTTAAAGCCGCTGCTGTTCAGGAAACGGCGGAAGGCCGCCTGCCCTTCCGGCGTGCGTTTGTAGACTCCGGCATGCTCCAGAATGTGAGTGAACTTCGTACCCACCTCATTCTGGATGGTCTTCACCGCTTCTTCTCGGTTCAAGGAGGTGCCGAAGCGGCTTACCAGTTCGGTAATCCATGAAGTGTGCAGCGCCAGCGGATGCTCCTGGCCTTGGCTCTGGACATCTCCGAGAAGCGCAGTGTCGCCCGCCAATATGCCAGCGATGGCGTCAAGCTCTTCCTTGAGCCGTCCCGGCAGAATCGCCAGGCCCATGACCTCAATCAGGCCGATGTTTTCCTTCTTGATATGGTGCATCTCCCGGTGCGGGTGGAAGATCCCTTCGGGATATTCTTCGCTGGTCCGGTTGTTGCGCAGCACCAGATCCATCTCGTAGCCGCCGTCCTCTGCCCGGCGCACGATAGGGGTGACAGTGTTGTGCGGCACTCGCTCGCCGCTCTCTTCACTGAACGCCAGCACTTCGGCGGCCGGATCGCTGTAAGTCTTCCAGGATTCGTAGATATGGTTGCCTGCCTCCAGCAGCACCGCCGGATCTTCGGCATGCATCCGCAGCACGGACATCGGCCACTTCACTGTGCTTAAGCTGACGCCGGGATACGAGGCATGAGTGAAGGTGTCCTCTTTGGGCGCCTTCTGGATCGGGAACGTATGCCGTCCGCCCTGGAAGTGGTCATGCGTCAGAATGGAGCCGCCGACAATCGGCAGATCGGCATTCGAACCGATGAAATAATGCGGGAAGGCTTCCACGAAGCTAAGCAGACGCTTCAGCGTATCCTTCGTCAGCTTCATCGGCACATGATCGTGGTGGAACACAATGCAATGCTCGTTATAGTAGACATACGGCGAGTACTGGAAGAACCACTTCTCGTTGTTCATCGGGAGCGGGATCACGCGCAGGTTCTGACGCGGCGGGTGATTGACCCGGCCGGCATAACCGACGTTCTCGCGGCATAGCTGGCACTTCGGATAGACCGGAGGCGGAAGCAACCGGGCCATGGCGATTTCCTTCGGACTTTTCTCCGGCTTGGAGAGGTTGATCGTCATCTCAATATCCCCGTACGGCGACTCCTGAAGCCAATACACATTCTTCGCTACACGGTCCATACGGATATAGTTGGAATCAATGCTCAGCTTATAAAAACGGTCCGTTGCCGCCTGAATGCCCTGCTCCGCCTCGATCGCGGCGAACTCCGCATTCACCTCAGACGGGCGGGCCATCAGAAGGCCCATAATCTTCGCATCCAGCAGGTCGCGGTACGTATCCGTATTCTCCGGGATCAGCCCGAGACTGAACCCGTAATCAATCAGCTGGTCCAGCGGGGCCTGCGGGCTGTCCAGCGGACCTTCAGTGAACTCGCCGGGATACGGCTCGCTGAAGCCGAACTGGTCCAGGAGTTCATTGCGGCTGTAATCCACATCTGCTGGCTGGATAAGTCCCGTATGTCCGGCAAACAGAACCAGCTGTTCAATCGCATACAGCGCCTTCTCAGCGGCAGCAGCCGTACTATTATCGTTCTGCATTTCATTTCTCCTTCTATGGTGCCTTATGCGGCGCTTTGCATTCTGTCTATTTCACCTTCGGGTAACAAGCAGAATTGCTTCTTACTCCCCGTACCCTTGCGGATTGGCAGAGTGCCAGCTCCAGGCGCTCTGAATAATGCCTTCCAGATCGGCATGCTGCGGGTCCCAGCCCAGAACCTTGCGGGCTTTGTCAGAGGAAGCGACGAGTACTGCCGGATCTCCGGCGCGGCGGTCCTGAACCACAACCGGAATGTCCAGGCCGGTAACCTTCTTCGCAGTCTCAATGACCTGCTTCACAGAGAAGCCCAGGCCGTTGCCAAGGTTGAAGATATTGCTTGCACTGCCGCTGCGCAGATAAGTGACTGCACGGACATGCGCATCCGCCAGGTCGCTGACATGGATGTAGTCGCGTACGCAGGTTCCGTCTTCTGTCGGATAGTCTTCCCCGAAAACTGCAATATTCTCGCGCTGCTTCAGCGCAGCCTGGAGCACCAGCGGAATTAGATGGCTCTCCGGACGGTGGTCTTCGCCGATCTTGCCGCTGGCATGTGCGCCTGCGGCATTGAAGTAGCGCAGCGCCACATATTTGATGCCGAGCACTTTGTCGAACCAGGCCATCATACGTTCCATGGTCAGCTTGGTCTCGCCGTAGACATTCGCAGGCTCGGTGCGGTCAGTCTCTTCGATAGGTACCTTTTCCGGTTCGCCGTAGGTGGCGGCAGTGGAGGAGAAGACGATTTTATCCACACCGGCATGCTGCATGGCTTCGAGAAGACACTGCGTTCCATAGACATTGTTGTCGTAGTATTTAACCGGGTCCTTCATACTCTCACCCACCAGGGAGCTGGCTGCGAAGTGAATCACCGCTTCGATCTCATTCTCGGAGAACAGCTTCGCCAGCAGCGCCTTGTCGCGCAGGTCGCCCTCGTACAGCTTGCCGCCCAGCAGCGCCTCGCGGTGCCCTGTCAGCAGATTGTCAATCACCACAACCTCTTCACCGCGGTCCAGCAGCTCTGCTACTGTGTGTGAACCGATGTATCCTGCGCCGCCCGTTACCAGAATCGCCATCTTATTTCACTCCTTTCAATTCTTCCACGCCGTTGCCGATGCCACATACATAGAATTCGCCGGTCAGGCCGGTTCTGTTCTTGTAAGCTTCACCTACTTCAGCGATGAACCGCTGCACATCATCCTCATGCACCAGAGATACCGTACATCCCCCGAATCCGGCCCCCGTCATCCGTGATCCCAGTGTGCCAGGAATGCGCTGCGCTTCTTCCACCATCACATCCAGCTCCTCGCAGCTGACTTCATACAGGTCGCGGAGGGAGACATGGGAGTCATTCATGTACAGGCCGAATTGCTTCAGATCGTTGTTCTTCAGCACCTCCACCGAGTCAAGCACACGCTGATTCTCCTCCACCACATGGCGGGCGCGGCGTCTGACGGTTTCGTCTGTAATTTTATCCTGATGAAGCTCGAATTGTTCAGGTTTCAGCTCAGCCAGATAAGACAGGCCCGGCACCTCTTGCTTAAGAATAGCCAGAGCCTCGTCACACTGGCTCCGGCGCTCATTGTACTTGGAGTCCACCAGACCGCGCTTCTTGTTCGTGTTGCCGATGACCAGCTTATAGCTGCCTGTCACAAAAGGTACGAGGCTGTATTCCAGCGTATCGCACATCAGCAGGATGGCATGGTCGCGCTTGCCGTTGGCTACAGCGAACTGGTCCATAATACCGGAGTTCACGCCGACATACTGGTTCTCCACACGCTGGGACAGCAGGGCCAGCTCCACCGTATCTATCTCTCCGCCAAGCAGCGTCAGGAAGGCGAAGCCTGTGACTACCTCGATCGAAGCGGAAGAGGACAGACCCGAGCCGTTAGGAATTTCACCATGGAACAGGAGGTCATAGCCGCCGGATAGCGGAAGATCCTTCTTGGCCAGTTCTACCAGCACACCCACCGGATAGTCAATCCATTCGCCGGTCTTGGCTTTGCCGATCTCGCTATAGTCAATAGAAGCTTCGTAAGGTAAATTCGTCGATGCGAATTGAACCTTGCCGTCTGCACGCGGGCGCACGATCAGCGTGGTGCCGAAGTCCAGCGCGGCCGGGAAGACGTAACCTCCGTTGTAGTCCAGATGCTCTCCGATCAGATTCACGCGGCCCGGAGCGTAGAATACCCTTGCTTCTTCCTTGATTTCCCCATATTTCTCAATAAATTTGCTGTTCAGTTCCTGTGTGCTCAACATTGCCACTCCACCCTTTCGCTGCTTGCGCTTTGGAATTCAACTTACGTCCTTCATGCTTACATTATAATAAAATCAGACTTGCCCTGATAATGCAATCATGTGTGCAATATATGGACAAATGTGACTTCCGTCTCTGAAGAGACTATACTCGGTATGAGGAAAAGTGAACGGGCGCTCCCTATACACTTAGCTATGGAAGCGTTCTGCTCAGGAAAGGCGGCTTGCAGTGCAACATACCTATTCAGTAGGATCAAATCCTGTCTATTACGATAAGCAGCTGCTGCATGTACTCTTTGCAGGAGAGAGCCAGACCCTCCCGCTGCATCAGGCAGGTCCCAAGATCTACGATTACTATCTGCTCCATTATATTGAATCAGGCTCCGGGGTCTTCCGGACAGAGGAGCATACGTACGAGCTGGGAGCCGGAGACTGCTTCCTAATCCACCCGGGCCAGCTGGTCAGCTACATCTCGGATCAGCAGGAGCCCTGGCGCTACCGCTGGGCTGCCTTCACCGGCGCCGATGCCGGACAGCTTGCGGAGCAGGCGGGCTTCGCGCCGCTCGCCCCGGTGCTGTCTACCGCAGGCGGCAGTGTAATACCCGGAGCGCTTGCCGGGATGATGTCCGCATTCTATGCCAATAAGGAGAGTGCCGCCCTGACCTCTCTGGGGTATCTGTACCTTATCGCCGGCGAAGCGGCGGAGCTGCTGGTCTCCTCCACCCGGCTGCCGGGTGCGGAATCACAGATCAAGCGGACGGTGAAGCAGATGATTCACTACATGGCTTCTCAGTATGCCCATCCGGTCTCGATTGAACAGATGTGCGGCTCTCTGGGGTATAACCGCGCTTACCTCTCCCGCATCTTCAAGCAGGAGACGGGGCTCTCTCCGGTCACTTACCTGCTGAAGCTGCGGGTGGAGAAATCGCGCCAGCTGCTGCGTGAACGTCCCGAGCTGTCCGTGGAGCAGGTAGCGGCATCGGTCGGACTGACTGATGCCCTGTATTTCTCCCGGCAATTCAAGCGTTTCTACCGCCAGTCCCCCACCGCTTACCGCCAGGCCACAGTGAACCCTGGAGAGAAATAGCTATATCGCCTAGAGCAACAGCCCGTCTCCTGAACAGGAAGCGGGCTGCTTGCATGGTTATCTATGGAAGCCGGACCTTATGGCAACTCTTAGGCTGAGCGCCTTAAGCTTCACTCCTCTGTCTTAAGGATCGTTTCGATCCGGTCCAGCTCCTCCTGCGTGAAGTCACTGTGGGACAGCGCGGCGATATTCTCTTCGATCTGGCTGACCCGGCTGGCGCCGATCAGCGCCGAGGTGATCCGGCCGCCGCGCAGCGTCCAGAGCAGGGCGAACTGGGCCAGACTCTGGCCGCGCGTTACGGCCATCTGGTTCAGCGCGTGGATTCTGCGCAGCACCTCCGGCGTAATCCGGCTCTCATTCAGCGCTGCCGAAGGTCCGGCTGCCCGGGAATCTCCGGGAATGCCGTTCAGATATTTATTCGTCAGCAGACCTTGCGCCAGCGGAGTGAAGGCAATACTGCCCACCCCATGCTCCTCCAGCACATCCTGAAGCCCGCCTTCAATCCAGCGGTCCAGCATGGAATACCTCGGCTGATGAATCAGCAGCGGGGTGCCCAGCTCCTTCAGGATCGCAATAGCCTGCTGCGTCTGCTCCGCCGTATAGTTGGACAAGCCGATGTACAACGCTTTGCCTGAGCGTACAGCATGATCAAGCGCTCCCATCGTTTCTTCCATGGGGGTGTCCGGGTCCGGACGGTGGGAATAGAAGATATCCACATAGTCCAGTCCCAGCCGCTTCAGGCTCTGGTCCAGACTAGACAGGATATATTTACGTGAACCCCAGTCCCCGTAAGGGCCGGGCCACATCGTATATCCCGCCTTGGTCGAGATCACCAGCTCGTCACGGTACGGCGCGAGATCCCGGGCCAGCACCTTGCCGAACAGCTCCTCCGCCGATCCGGCCGGAGGCCCGTAGTTATTCGCCAGGTCGAAGTGGGTGATTCCAAGATCAAAGGCACGGGTAATCATCCTGCGGCCATTCTCAAAGGCATCAATGCCGCCGAAATTATGCCACAGGCCCAGGGAGATGGCCGGAAGCTTGAGACCTGACCTGCCGGTGCGGTTATAACGCATTCCTTCATACCGTTCATCACTAGCCACATATACCATGTTATATCCCTGCCTCTCGTATCTCTTTTGTGAATACCCTTCTTTAAACACACGGCCTCATAAGTAATCTTGTTCTATAAAAAAAGACTGACTGGGCGTTAGCCCAGCAGTCCCTGCACTCTACCCATCACATCTCCGATACGCTCTGTAATAATCAGGTCTGCCTGATCGTCATACGGGGTAGGCTCGCCGTTAAGCAGTACTGTATGCTGTCCCCTGAAGTAAGTGACCAGGCTTGCAGCAGGCTGAACGGTAAGCGAGGTACCGCCGATGATCAGCAGATTCGCCGCTGCAATGGCATCCACGGCCTCAATCAGCACTTCATGATCGAGCGCTTCTTCATAGAGCACCACATCCGGCTTGATGATGCCCCCGCAGTCCTCACAGCGCGGCACTGAGCCTTCCTGCTCCAGCCATTCCTCCAGGCCGTAATAGCGCTGACACCCCATGCAGTGATTGCGGTGGATAGAGCCGTGCAGCTCCAGAACCCGGCGGCTGCCGGCAATCTGATGGAGGCCGTCGATATTTTGCGTAATGACCGCCTTCAGCCTGCCGCTCTCCTCCAGATCCGCGAGCAGCCGGTGGGCCCCGTTCGGCTTCGCTCCGGGATGAATCATCTTGCTGCGGTAGAAATCAAAAAAAATGTCCGGCGAGGACATAAAAAAGCTGCGGCTGAGCATCACCTCAGGCGGATAGGGGGAGTTGTGCTGTGTCTGGTACAGACCGGCTGCCGAACGGAAGTCCGGGATGCCGCTCTCCGTCGATGTTCCGGCACCGCCGAAAAAGACGATATTATTGCTTTTTTGAATCCAGGAAGCCAGTAGCTGTAATTGTTCCATAATCTACACCTGTCCTCTCTGTACCTCATTCGTAATACATTCAGATCGTTAAGCGGAGCGCGTCATAGCCGGATACCACAATATCCGCATCCAGCAGATGGTCTGTCCTTCCGTCCGGTGAGATTCCGACCGCAAGGCGCAGTCCCGCCCCACGGCCCAGCTGCATATCCGCATTGCTGTCACCGATAATCACTGTGTCTTCGGGACGCACCTCCAGCTCCCGGCAGGCCTTCTCGGCCATCTCCGGTGCAGGCTTGCCGTACTTTACCCGGTCACGTGTAACCACCGCTCCGAAGTACCCGGAGATGCCCAGCCATTCCAGATGCTCTCGGGTGGTGGACAGATTGTCGGAGGTCACAACGCCAAGCTTCAGGGAGGCGGCAGCACACTGCTCCAGGAATGGCAATAATCCCGGCATGGGCACAGCCGTACGGCGGCGGCGAAGCTCATTCATGGCCTCCTTGGAGATGGCATTCACTCGCGTCACCGCTTCATTCCAGGGGACACCCGCTGTATAGAGCTGCCAGGCCAGAATCCCGGTGGATTCCTCAGCCGTTGCCATGGAGAGCGGACCGGCAGGATCATAACCGGTAATTCGTCCGGAAGCATCATGCGTCGTCCCCAGCACCGGGGCCAAATCTGCTCCTCTTACAGGTCTGCTGCCCATTAAAGTCAGCTGGCTGCCCAGCCCCTCAAGCACCAGTTCGGCCCAGCTGCCCCAGGTGGCCAGGAGATCAAGCAGCGTGCCGTCCTTATCGAACAGGATGCCGCTTACGGGAACGGAGAGTTCATTGATGTGCAATACAGGCATTCCAGCGCTCCTTCCGCATAAGTTATATTACTTCAGGTATTCGTTGTTCATTTGCTCTGGCGCAGATTCCCCAGCCAGTCCAGCATCGCCCGGACGGTCCGCGTCTGCTGTTCATCTTCGGTAATCGTAGCGGTCCCGTCACCCTTTTGCGCGCCATAGCTGCCGAATTGGGCATGGTTACCGCCGTCAACCGACACATATACGGTATTGCCCGGCAAATAGGAACGCCCTTTGTTATAGCTCTTCTGGTCTACGACCTCATCCTGCGTGCCAAGCACAGACAAGACGGATAGCGTGGTGTCCTTCAGGCTGCCTTTCTCATCGGGATACGAGGCCAGAAAAAAAACGCCTTCCAGCTGGCCGGCATGATCCGCAGCGAAGCGTGAAGCCATTACGCCGCCGAGCGAATGTCCGCCCAGGACGAAGGACTGCTTCGGATGCACGCGGATAATCTCTTCGGCGGCATCCCCTTTGATTACAGCCAGATTAAGCGGCATTCTGGCAATGTAGAACGGGTGACCGGCAGCGGCAACTTTACGGGCCAGCGGCGCATATGCTTCTGCCTTGACCAGTGCTCCCGGATAAAAGATTACGGCGGTGCCGAGCACCACTGAGGGCTCGAACGAGATCCAGTTGTCATTCTGCTCTACAGTGACTCCCCCGGCAGAGATCAGAGCCGTTTCAGCCCGTGCCTCCGGCTTATAGGGGGTCAGATATCTCCATATAAACACCCCCGCTACCAGTAGAACCAACACCACTCCAATAAGCACACGGCGTCTGATTATATTCTTTTTCATTAGTGTTCACTCCCGATTCCTGCATACTGAAAATTATAAGGGAATCAGTGAATTCAAACAACCTTCAAGACTTCGCCACATCTGGCCCTATCCATTTCCAATGATAGCGCTTACCATTGTGATGTATTTCACAATTTATTGTCCGGAAATCATGTATTTTAAAATTAAAGTATTAAACCCTACGCAAACCCTAATTTCATTGGAGGTTACGTCATGACCCGGGTAAGCCCGCTTAACACGCGTGGAGAGACCTTCTTTCTTAATCTGCGCTTCATGCTTATTGTAACTGTCTTTGTGGCCAATGCGATCGAACCCCTGATTCAGGAAATGAGCGGACTTCACACGCTTTACCAATGGATCTTCAGTTTTCATATGCCGCTGTTTGTGCTGGTAACCGGATACTTTGCCCGTTCAAGCTTGCATGGAGCGCCAGGACGCAAAGTCCTGCTGCAGATTGCCCTGCAGTATGTTATTTTTCAGAGCCTCTACTCCCTACTTGACGCCTCCCTGTTTCATGTCAATAATATACAGCATTCATTCTTCGCTCCTTATCTGCTGCTCTGGTTCCTGGCCAGCCACATCTGCTGGCGCCTGCTGATGCTGGGCATGAGCCGCTGGACCCGCAGTGCCCAGCTGGCCTTCGCTGTTACCGCAGGGGTCGCCGTAGGTTATTTGCAACTAGACGGGATCTGGTTCAGCATCAGCCGCACCTTTGTCTACCTGCCCTTTTTTGTGATCGGATACCATTTCTCCTTCGGGGCTTTCGTGAAGCTGTATCAGCGGTATGTCAAAAGCATTGCCGCCGCCGCTTCGCTCCTGCTGCTCCTTGCTATCGGCCTGCTTGGCAGTAATCTCCCCATAGGCTGGCTATACGGCAGTATGACTTATATGCAGCTTGGCGCCCATGCATGGTACGCGGGTCTGTTCCGGCTGGCGGTCTATGGCCTGCAAATTATCGCTTCACTGGCATTTTTGGGCCTGGTGCCTTACGGGTTAAGCCGCATGACCGGCCTGGGACGCCGAACCCTCTATGTTTTTCTGCTGCATGGCTTTGTGGTCCGCACGGCGGTGATTTCCGGATTGTATACCTATATCGGCAACCCGGCCGGAGCAGCGCTGCTGCTCGCCGGTGCAGTAGGATGTACTGTGCTGCTCGCCCAGCCTGCGGTCAGACGTCTGCTGAACCCGCTCGTGGAGCCGTCCGTGCAGTGGATGATCTCCCTGCAGCGTGCCGCCATCCGGCGCTCTCTATAGAATGAAGCGGCCCTGCTATATCAATTTGCCGAAGTCTATCCTATACGGAATAGGCTTCTTTCTGTATATTAGCCCAGACTTTACATGCGTGCCCCCCCGACAAACTTCACACTGCCCGGTAGAAAAAACAGGATTTTTGTGATAGACTCTCTATTAACGTTCGTAACCAATCACCGCAGATACGTATATTTCGGGATTGCAATGCGTTAATGCGGCACTATATTCGCTTTACCAATACTGTTAGGGGGAAAAGTCATCATGGCAAACAAGAAAATGCGATCAGATATGATCAAAAAAGGCTTCGACCGCGCTCCTCACCGCAGCCTTTTGCGGGCAGCAGGCGTTAAAGAAGAGGATTTCGGCAAACCGTTCATCGCGGTCTGCAATTCCTATATCGATATTGTTCCGGGTCATGTGCATCTGCAGGAATTCGGCAAAATCGTGAAGGAAGCCATCCGTGAAGCCGGCGGGGTTCCATTCGAATTCAACACGATCGGCGTTGACGACGGGATTGCCATGGGTCATATCGGTATGCGTTATTCGCTGCCAAGCCGCGAGATCATTGCCGACTCTCTGGAAACGGTAGTATCCGCGCACTGGTTCGACGGTATGGTGTGCATTCCCAACTGTGATAAAATCACCCCGGGCATGATGATGGGCGCACTGCGCGTCAACATCCCGACAATCTTCGTCAGCGGCGGGCCGATGAAGGCCGGCGTAGACAGCAAAGGCAAGAAGCTCTCCCTCACTTCTGTATTTGAAGGCGTTGGCGCGCATCAGGTCGGCAAGATCAACGATGCTGAGCTGCTCGAACTCGAACAATACGGCTGTCCTACCTGCGGATCATGCTCCGGCATGTTCACTGCCAACTCCATGAACTGTCTGGCTGAAGCTATGGGCCTTGCGCTTCCGGGCAACGGCACCATCCTGGCCGTAGCCGAAGAACGCAGAGACTTCGTCCGCAAGTCAGCAACCCAGCTCATGGAGCTGATCAAGCTGGACCTGAAGCCGCGTGATATCGTAACCCAGGAATCGCTGGACAATGCCTTCGCGCTGGATATGGCAATGGGCGGCTCGACCAACACCGTATTGCATACCCTGGCACTGGCTCAGGAAGCCGAAATCGATTATCCGCTGGAACGCATCAACGAAGTAGCCAACCGGGTTCCTTACCTGGCCAAGCTGGCTCCGGCCTCCGATATCTTCATCGAAGATGTGGACCGGGCGGGCGGCGTAAGCGCCGTGCTGAACGAATTACTGAAGAAGCCGGGCGCAATCTTCGGCGATTGCATGACGGTTACCGGCAAGACACTGGCCGAGAATGTAACCGGCCATGAGATCCAGGATACATCTGTTATTCATACCATCGACAACCCCTATTCCCAAGTTGGCGGACTGGCTGTACTCTACGGCAACCTGGCTCCTGAAGGCTCCATCATCAAGGTGGGTGCCGTGGATGCTTCTGTTGGCGGCTATCACAAAGGACCTGCCATCTGCTTCGACTCTCAGGAAGAAGCACTGGAAGGTATCGCGAACGGCAAGGTCAAAGAAGGCCATGTAGTCGTTATCCGTTATGAAGGTCCAAAGGGCGGACCGGGCATGCCGGAAATGCTGGCGCCGACTTCGCAGATCGTCGGTATGGGCCTGGGCGCCAAGGTCGGCCTGATCACGGACGGACGGTTCTCCGGTGCCTCCCGCGGGATCAGCATCGGTCACATCTCTCCGGAAGCGGCTGAGGGCGGCCCGATCGCTTTTGTAGAGGATGGCGATATCATTGAGCTGGACCTCAACAACCGCAAGATCGAGCTGCTGGTTGACGAGGAAGTGCTGGCGGTCCGCCGCCAGGGCTGGAAAGAATTCGAGCCGAAGGTGAAGACCGGTTATCTGGCCCGTTACTCCAAGCTGGTTACCAATGCAAGCAAGGGCGGCGTGCTGAAGATCTAATCGTTAGAGCCGCAGCCTTAAGCAAATGTAATGATGATATGAGCAGCTCCAACCGCAAATGCGGTTGGAGCTGCTCTTTTTGCTGCAGGAATTGCAGCTTTGAGGAGAAGAATGTTGCATCATGTGCAGGCATGTTGATTACCCATATTATGGGATGACAAAAACACCTAAATGTTCTTTACGCCTGAGCTGATTAAGCTGAACCTGCCACTCCAGCGGAAGATTAAATATACGCCAGTACTGCATAAATTCCCAAAGAGTCAGCTTAGCAAAGACCGGTACCTTCGGATGAATTTCATCAAAAATGTATTTTAGAAGCACATATGCGGTAAGGGCCACAAACAATTGGCTATACACTGCATTTTCGGTGTTTCCAAACAGACAAGGGACATTCAAATGCTGTTTCACCCAGCGGAAAAAGACTTCAATCTCCCAGCGTGCTTTGTAAATTTCAGCAATCACGTGAGCGGACTCTTTTCTCAAATCAGTGACGACCCGTACGACTTCGCCCCGGTCATTTTCAAATTCAACGACGCGGTGGCGCTGGGCGGATTGGTGTTTCCCTTGACCGATATAACAGGTAATATCGCGTACAATTTTGGTGTCTCCCTCTGCCGGTCGCTGACGTTTTCGCGGCAACACCAAGTGGAGATTGTCTTTCAAACGAATCACAAAGGACTGACCTTGCTGCACATATTGATCCAATCGACCGATTTTTCCATATGCCCGATCCTGGACTAGAAGGTAGTCCTTATCGGCCAAGACTTCTCCAAATGGAGCGTCATTGCGCCGGGCAATCGATTCGACCACCTTCACGGGTGAATGCTGTCCATGCGAGAAGGCCACATGCAGCTTGATACCTCCTCTGAATTTTTTATACGGAGCCCAAGACATACGGGAGTTTGCCGCCGTAACCGTCGTAGAGTCAATAAGCAGAAGATCTTTAGGCAGATTCAGGTGCCGCCGGGTTTGCCGGTTACATTTCTGGACGAGCATTTGAAACAAACGCTTGAAGATATCGTAAGGCACTTCACCGGCTTTGCCCGAAAGAGTGGAGTAATGAACCTTGGGCAAATCGTAGTTCGAGCCCACCCGAGCACTTTGACGAAAGCCATCCCATTGGTGGTAGCAGGCTTGGATAAAGTAGTCGAACAACACACCGACAGTCATTTTGGTTCCTGTATCCTCGTAGTTCTCGGTTTGCCCAGTCACCATTTCGACTTCTTCCGGGGTTAATACTTGTTTGAACACGGCCAGGAATGGGGTATTATTATTCATGAGGTCGCCTCATTTCGGTTTGGTTTGGTCGTACTTACCATTACCCGAAATGGCGGCCTTTCTTGTCCCTTTTTTTGGGAAATCAACACGCTTACATCATGTGCAGGAACTAAAAAACCGCCAGCCCTGATAGGCCAGCGGAGATTGTAATCAATATAAGTGCATTAAACTGTGTATGCTTCGTCTTCAATGAACTACCGTTGCTCCGGGAAGCTCAGCTTCAAGCGTCCGTTCCTCTTCGTGTACCCGCTCCACATGCTTGTGCGGAAGCTGACGGTTCATCTGGTCCAGAAGCTGCGATACCGGCATCAGTATCATCTTGGGCACCAGTTGGTCACTGCGTTCCTTAAGTCTTGCGCCGCCTGACGGATGAATCACACTCATGAGAATACTAAGGTAGAACTTGGTGCTGCTGGCGAACAGTCCGCTGGGCAGATCCAGTACGATGAAGCCGAACTTCTCCGGCCCGCGGTTGATCATGCTGACTCCGTAGAGCGCTTTGGCTTCAGCTAGCTCCACATCACCGCAAATCCGCTCGGCCAGCACCGGCAGATCCTTCTCCATCCGGCGGATCAGGCGGATCGCAAGCTGGGCAGTGGAACGGGAATGAACTCCCAGCTCGAATAGCTGCCTGTTATCGAAATGCAGCTCGATCACCTTGTCGCCCTTGCTTAAGGTCTCGCCGTTATCCATGTGGACCGTTCTGCCCTGGTACTTGCGCAGCCGGTAATGCAGGAACGGGTCTTCCTGCGAGATTGTCTTGATCTGGAACAGCAGCTGAAAGAGCTTCTCCCAGCCCAGCCATAAACCGACAAGCAGCCGCTTGCCGAAGGACAAATGCGTAATCGGGGAGCGCTGCACCGCCTTGATCATCTCGTCAATCCGGACGCTGTGCAGTCCGCGCCGCTCGGCCTCGGCCAGCATCCGCTCCAGCGCAATCAGCATATGCTCCGGTGCATTCGGATCAGCGCCGATCGTCGTCCCGCAGTCATGCAGCAGCAGCACCTCTCCCGGGCCGAGCTTTGCAATGAGCTTCTCGGTCAGCTTCTCCGCTCCAAGCTTCTCTTTCCAGTCGCCGAACATCGCCGACCACAGCACAATCTGCACCTGACGGCGTTTGGAGAAGTCGAACAGGTTCACGATTCCCCAAGGAGGACGGTAATAAGTGCTGCGCTCGCCGGTAATGGAGAAGATGATCTCGTCCGTCCGGTCAATCTGCTTCCTCACCGTGGCGGGACGCATCAGCCAGTTCGTCTTGTGCACATAATTATGAATTCCGATCAAATGCCCTTCGTCATGCATTCGCTTGATGATCTCGGGGTGCTGCTCCGCGTGCGAGCCAACGACAAAAAAGGTCGCCTTCGCATCGTAGCGTTTAAGCAGATCGAGCAGCAGCGGTGTATAATGCGGGTCTGGCCCGTCATCAAAGGTCAGGCCGTAATCCGTACGCCCAATTCCTTTGCGGAAGACACGATAACCAAATAAACGGCTGATCATACCGGGAATAAAAGCATAAAAGGTAGAGATATAAAATAGCCAGAGCAGCAAAGTCTGCATGTACAATCACCGCTTTTCCAGAGTTGACTTTGGCTCGCCTTACGTCTGTTAGGAGATAGATGTGATACGGCCAAGTAGAGTAAGTAGAAGCGACAGCTTTAAAAAACATCACCTCCTAGTTTAACACAGCTGCCAAAGAAATAGACGTTTTTTATTAAAATCGTGTACAATGAGTTGAAGTGCAGGTTACAAATTCATCTTCACAAAGGGGTCGTTTAAATCTATGCTGCCGCTGTACAGAAAATATTGGCGCACCTTTTTCGACATTGGGCTGCTTGTTCTAACCGTATATTTAGTGATGCTCGGCTTCAGTAAATTGTACCAGCTGGCTGCGCCGGTGTTCCTGTCCTTTTTTGTATTTCTGCTGATTGAGCCGCTGGCCCGCTTCCTGAACCGCAAGGGAATGGCCAAGCCCTTCGCCTCCGCGATCTCCGTGGTGCTCTTCCTGGTCATCCTGCTGGGCGTCCTGTTCGGTGCCGGACTGCTGATTACGACCCAGGCGATTCACCTCCAGAATAATCTGCCCAAATATACATACGTGGTCCAGCAGCATTTCGCAGAGACTACGACCTATCTTCAGCACAAAATCGATTCGCTTCCATCCGATGTGACAGATAAGCTGAACGGTTATTTCACAGATGCCACCAATATTCTCTCGAAGTGGATGGTCGCCTTCTTCAAATATATGGTCGGAGTGCTTGGCTCTTTCTCTTCCTTTATGGCTAATTTCGGGATTGCGATCATTCTCGCCTTTTTCCTCAGCATGGAGATTAAGGACTGGCGCCGAATTGCCCATGAGAAGCTGCCGAAGACGTTCAAGACCGCCTATGCCTTCCTGCAGGGCAATGTGTTCAAGGCTATCGGTTCTTATATCAAAGCACAGATGATCCTGATCAGCATCACCTTCGTCATTATTCTGGCTGGCCTGCTGATTCTTCGGACGGGCAATGTACTCACCATCGCGCTGGTCTGCGCCGTGGTCGATCTGCTGCCGCTGCTTGGAGTACCTGCGGTGCTGATCCCTTGGATCATCTATCTGTTCATTGTCGGAAATACTTCGCTTGCTATCGGGCTCATCGTTCTGCTGGCTGTAGTAATGGTGGTTAGACAGCTGCTGGAGCCCAAAATCACAGGGAATTCGATCGGTGTCTCCTCTGCCTTCCTGATGCTCTCCTTCGTGATTCTGTCCTCCTCCCTGTTCGGGATAGCAGGACTCATTCTGTCGCCGATTCTGCTGATTCTGCTCAAGGAGCTGCTCCAGCAGGGATATCTCCAGCAGTGGATCTATCTGCCGCAGGAGGAGTTCGTCGTCTCGCCCTTCGCGGCCTCGGGAACCTCTACGGCAGGCGCTCCCATAAGCGGCAGTCCGGCCGGGAATGCCGAGTCTAATGCGCAGCCTGCCGGTCCAGGCCCTCAGGCCCCGGTTGATCCGCCTTCCAGCCCCGACAACAGCTCGAACACCTGACCGAACAGGCGGGTGGCGGCCTGCGGACTGTCTGGATCCACATTCTCTATCGCCACAGACACCGCATATTTCGGATGGTCAACCGGACCATAGCCGATGAACCATTGATTGTTGCGCGGCGTGCCATGCTCCAGCGTCTGGGCCGTGCCTGATTTGCCGGCGAGCGGCCAAGCGGAAGGCTTCAGCATCCGGCCTGTGCCCTCTGTGACTACGCTGCGCATCATGCCCAGCAGCACACGGGCAGTGGCCGGAGCGATCCGGCCCTCCGGCGCTGGCGCCAGATGTCCCGGAAGCTCCTTAAGCGTCTGTCCATTGGCAAAAGCAACCCGCTGCAGAATCCGCGGCGCTCTCACCTCACCGCCATGCAGCAGTGTGACGACCAGATTCGCCGCCTGCAGCGGAGTGATCCGCACATCGCGCTGGCCGATCGCCGTCTGGACTCTCGCCCCGCCGTCATCCGGCAGGAGCGTGGTGAAGATGGTTCCCGGCTGCTCCCCGGCCAGCGGCCGGAGCAACGGCAGACCGAGCGTATTCTCCGCCTGCCACCCGATGCTCCGGCCCAGTCCGAGGGCAAGGGCGGTAGCTTGAAGCTTCAGACCGCTCAGCCGCTCGGCCAGCGTAGCAAATACAGTATTACAGGACACGGCGAACCCTTGCTTAAGCGTAAGGGCGCCGTGTCCTTTGCCGTGGGGACATGACAATCCGTATTTCCCATATGCTCCTGCACAGAAGAAAGGCTCCTCCGGCGTGGTCAGCCCGGCTTCAAGTGCGGCAGCGGCCGTAACAATTTTGAAGATAGAGCCCGGAGCGGCCGCTTGAAGAGCACGGTTGTTCCATTCTCCCCCTTGCGGTGAGACCTGCTGCGGATTGTAGAACGGCAAGGAGACCATCGCTGCGATATCACCGCTCCGGCTGTCCATTACCACAATCGCCCCTTCCTTCACCCCGGCTTCCGCCGCCAGCTGCTCAATGCTCTCCTGAAGCTTCAGATCAATTGTGGTATATAGTGACAGCGGATAATAGGGGTTGCCCGGCGCCTTGACTGTGATCGGGCTTCCCGGAACCCGTTTGCCGCGCGCATCAACCTGGGCAACGGCCTCCGTGTGCCCCACGCCCTGCAGCAGCGGCTCCAGCGTCTTCTCCAGCCCGTCTGTGCCGGTTCTTGGAATTCTCAGTCCTGTAGGGGATTGAGTGACAGCTTCGCCTGAAGCTTCAGACAGATAACCGAGCCACTGTCGGCCGGATGCAGACCCGTTATATCTGCGGGCAAAAGGCAGCGCCCGGACACCTTCAATCCCAAGCGCCTCCACTTCTCTGGCCTGCGGCAGGGTCAGGGCCAGCGGCCCCGTGCCTTGGCCGGAAGGCCAGAGCAACGGCTCCTTCAGCCCCAGCCGTCTTGCCTGCAGCTGGTTGTAGCTGACGCCAAGAATCTCCGCCAGACGGTGAAGCTGCTGGTCATCGTTATATTCACCGGCACCATGATGCCGGTGAAGCTCTTCCTCCGGCGGGAACAGCGCAGCGGTCCAGACCGTCTCTCCAGCCAGCGCCCTTCCGTGTTTGTCATACAGCCGTCCTCTTCCGCTGTCCAGCACCGTCTCCCGCTCACTTTGCAGCTCTGCCATCTGAGCTACAGTGTAACGGGTGCCGCTTACTACACTATCCTTCAGCAGCAGCTGTACCCAGGCCAGCCTGATTATCAGGCCCGCCAGCAGCATACACAGGATCAGGCATCCCCAAAATATGCGTGTATGAATCAGCTTGTGCAAAATGCTATTCCTCCATCCAGTGGGCTGCAGAACCATGGCTAATATTATACCCACCTCATGAATCAAAATAACCCCGCAAAGTGGGGCATTAGCTTCGATGATAACTCAAGTACTTTGCGGGGGCCCCAAAACATATAAGCCCCGCCTTCCCTCTAGGGAAAGGCGGGGCTTATGAACGGATCACACGTTGAACTTGGATAATCGCTCCCGCAGTCTGGAGGAGGCATTCTCCAGCTTACTGGAGAGGGTAACCAGATATTCGCTTACATTCTCCTGTTCTCCGGTAAGGGAGGCTACCTCTTCAGAGGCGGCCGAGGATTCTTCGGCGAACGAGCTGACATTGCCTATCGTCTCTGACAAGATCTGCTGCGAGTGGTTCAGGCCGTCAATCGAAGAAGATACCGAATCCAGCCTGGTAATCAGCTGATGCATCTGCCCCTGTACACTAATGAAGATCTCACTGGTGTTCTGAACATAGTCCATCTGCTCCCCGAACAGCGGCGCAACCTCGGACAAGGCGTCTACCGTCTCATGCATATCCCGCATGATCCGGTCCGTAATCTCGCCCACCACGGCAATGGAACGCTTGGACTGCTCCGCCAGCTGGCGGATTTCATCAGCGACAACCGTGAAGCCCTTGCCCGCTTCGCCTGCCCGAGCCGCTTCAATAGTAGCGTTCAGCGACAGGATATTGGTCTGCTGGGTGATGCTCTGCATGACCTCCAGCACCTGAATGACCGATGAGGCGGTATCCTTAAGCTCATTCACTTTAAGGACCAGCTTGCCTGTCCTGTCGCCAGTCTCTTGCGTTCTGCCCAGCAGCTCCTGCAGCTTGACTACCCCTTCCGCACTGGCTTGCTCCACACTATGCGCAGTTCCGCCAATCTCATGGGCTACTGCAATGACAGCTTCCATCTTCTCCGAGATCTGAGCCGTCATCTCATTCCCCCGGTCCGCCTCCAGTGAGAGGCTGCCGGCACCGCCGGCAATCTCTTCCGTGGCTGCGGCAATATCCTTCGCTGCCACCGCTGTGTCCCGCGAGGCATTGCCAAGGGCTTCCGCTGCTTCCGTAACCTCACGCGCGGTCTCATTGGTGTGGGCGACCAGCTCTGTAATCTGCTCCATCATCAGGTTGAAGGAGCCGGACAGCTAGCCTATCTCATCACGGGTGACGACATCAGTACGTACGCGCAGATCCCCGTCTGCCCCCTTGACCATCAGATCCCGCAGACGTGAGAGCGGACGTGAGACCATCCGTACCATCCAGAGTCCTATCAGTACGGCAACGGCAGCAGCGGCGGCTACCGCGATGTAGGTCGTGTTAAGGATCCGTCCCGCATCCTTGGTCAGATTGCCGGAAGGCACCACACCGAGCAGTCTCCAGCCGGAGGTATGCAGCGTACCGTAGACCGCAAGAATGGATTTGCCCTTCTCATCCTTGGTCGGCAGGGAGCCGGAGGTGTCGCTTAATCCCTTGAACAGGGTTCCCCCCAGGCGCAGATAGGTGTCCGTCTCCTCTTGCTGGGAAGAGGCAATCAGCTCATCTGTGGCAGTCAGCAACTGGATATAGGAACCCTGACCCAGATCAACCATTTTCAGCTGGCTGTCAAGCTCTGTACTCTTAATATCGCAGACCGCCAGATAACCGGTGTGACCCGCTTCCGCCGCCACAGACTTAGCGAAACGCACCACTCCTTCAGCCTCTCCCTGCTTCAGCGCTTCGGTAATCCACCGGCTCTGCGGCTTCTCCTGCAGCTGCTTGTACCATGCTGCATCACGGATAGCCGCCAGGAAATCATTATCCACTTCACCAGCTCCGGCTGCGGGCAACGCTTCATCCAGCGGAACCAGATACACTGCCTGCACGCCGGGTACAGCCGAGAGCCATTGATCGAGCTCCCCGTTAATCGTCGTGGACAGCTCTGTACGCTTCGCAGGATCTGCTGCAGCAGGGCCTGCCAGTGCGACCGCCTGCTGAATATCCTCATTGTAGAACAGCTGACCCAGATTATCTTCATAGCGCAGCAGGACGACATCCAGCTTCTCAGCCGTCTGCTCCACAGTCTGCTGATTAGCAGACAATGCATTGTTCTCAATCGTATGTCTGGCCACAGCGTAAGAAATATAACCCAGAGACAGCACAATTCCCATGGTCGCGATGAAAAAAACCAGAAAGAGCCGCATCCCCAGCGACTTGGAGGGATGCAGCCGAGAAAGAATAGAGGTACTCCGAACTGTTGACCTGCTCAAAAAACCACCGCCAGATTCTATGTATTCTTGGTATTCATGACCCTATTCATGATATACCATCAGCTCCTTGGTGGCTGTGATTTTGTTGTATGCAGCAAATTACGTCGGGTGGCGGACAGGTCTAGATCTTACCAGGGCCGGCATCATCGCCAATCTCTTCATGCGTCTCGATAACGTAATTGACGATTTCCTGGACAGTGGTGTAGGCAACGCCGACATAGGTGTCCGCAGCCCCGTAATAGATGGCAATCCGGCCGGTATCCGCATCGCTCAGCGCAGCACAAGGGAAGAGTACATTGTTGACAAAGCCTCTTTCTTCATACCATTCTTCCGGGGTCAGCACGAAGTTCCGGGAGCGGTATTTCACTCTAGAAGGCTCCTCCGCATCCAGAATCACCGCTCCCATGCTGTAAACAAGGCCGTTACAGGTCCCTGTAACCCCGTGATAGAACATCAGCCAGCCTTCCGAGGTCTCAATAGGCGCAGGTCCGCCGCCGATCTTGGTGCTCTGCCACCAGCCTTGTCCGCCCTTGGTCATGACATGACGGTGTTTGCCCCAGTATACGAAGTCAGGACTCTCGCTCAGGAAGACATCACCGAACGGCGTATGTCCGCTGTCGCTTGGACGGGAGAGCATGACGAAATTGCCGCCTATTTTCTTTGGAAATAGCACGCCGTTGCGGTTGAACGGCAGGAACGGATTCTCCAGACTGATGAAATGCTTGAAATCCTGTGTCTTCGCTACGCCGATGGCTGCTCCATAGAAGTCTGTGCACCAGATGATGTAATACGTATCCTCCACCTTCACCAGACGGGGATCGTACGCGTAACGCGGCATGTAAGGGTTACCTGCCTCGTCTGTGAATTGGATCGGCTGCTCATCAATGACCCAATCCAGGCCGTCCGCGCTGCGGCCCATCCGCAGATGGGGGCGGGTCGTGTGATCCTCCACACGGAAGACTCCCAGGAAGCTGCCCTCGTAAGCGATCACGGCGCTGTTGAAGATACGGGCGACCCCCTTCGCCGGATTGCGCTTGATCACCGGGTTATCGCTATGCCTCCAGACCGGATTATCATTCCCGGCAGGTCTGTCCTGCCATGGTATATTCGGCAGGCTGTGGCTGCCAGTCAGCTTTACTTCTCTCATAATAGAATCCCTCCAAATGTTAAATGCAGCAGTCGCTGCGGATAAATGTAGTGTACGGCATCCGTTTTATTTGACCGACCCTTGGGCGAAGCCGTTATAAATGTATTTTTGCAGCGCTACGAACGCGATCAGCGTCGGAATGATGGCGATCATAATCGCGGCGCAGATAACCTCCCACTGGGAGCCGTAGGGTCCTTTGAATTTGAACAGTGCGGTAGATACGACCTGCAGGCTGCTTTTTGGCATATACAGGAACGGGGTATAGAAGTCATTGTAGATATTAACACCCTTCACGATGATCACCGTCACAATGGCCGGACTCAGCAGCGGAAGAATGATTCTCCAGTAGATCGTCCAGTAGGAGGCACCATCCAGCATTGCGGATTCATCCAGCGATTCAGAGATCGAGTCCAGGAACTGCATGAAGATATAGACAGCGATAATATCGGTCCCCAGATACATCAGAATCGGCGCCCAGCGGGTATTGAACAAATCCAGAGCATTGATAATCTGAAAAGTTGCTACTTGTGTAGTTACTCCGGGAATCAGCGTAGCCAGCAGAAAAGCCCCCATCAGCGCCTTGCTGCCTCTGAATTTGAAGCGGGCCAGAATATAAGCCATCATCGAGCCGGTAAGCGTAGCGCCCGCAATGGAAATAAGGACGATAATGATCGTGTTCATGAAGCCGAGCAGCATGTTCCCGTCTACGAAGGCTTTGGTGTAGTTGGCGAAATTCAGCCAGTTCTCGGGCAGGGTCAGCGGACCGGTTGAAGCGTACTCAGCATTGGTCTTCAAGGAGGCGAAGAAGACAACGACAATCGGGATCAGCGCCATCAGCGCACCCAGCACCAGGGAGAGATATTTGAAGAAGGCCGCCACGTTGTATTTCAAGGTATGCATCGCTCTATTTCTCCTCCTTGATCAGAATGCGCTGCAGAATGGTAACCAGAACAACGATACCCAGCAGTACCACAGCCATTGCAGAAGCCAGCCCCAGCTTGCTGTATTTGAAGGCCACATCGACGGTCTGGATGACAAAAGTGCCGCTGCCGTTAGAGCCGCCGGTCATGACATACGGAATCTCAAACACCCCGATGGCCCCGCTGACCGCGAGGATCAGATTGAGCTGGAGGATACGCTTGATGCTTGGGATGATAATATGCCGGAACTGATGCCAGCGGTTAGCGCCGTCTATCTCCGAGGCCTCATAGATATCGCTGCCGATCGAGGAGATTGCGCCAAGGAAGATAATAAAGTTCATCCCCATATACCTCCATACCGAGGCAAAAGCGAGAGAGATGTTAATGAGCTGCGGATTCAGCAGCCATTTCTGTTGCAGCGCCCCGAGTCCAAGCAGATCAAGAATGGTATTAAGAGTGCCTTCCGGCTTGAAGAAGAACAGGAAGATGAACCCGATCGCCACACCGTTCAGCAAGGTCGGAAAGAACAGAATCCCCTTGAACCAGTTCTTCATCCGGACATTGAAGCTCAGAATCGTGGCAAAATAAAGCGCCAGTCCCATCTGGACAAAGGTGGCAAAAAAGTAATACAAGCTGACCTTGAATACGGCGAAGTACTCCGGCTTGGTAAAGATCGTCATGTAGTTGTCAAAGCCGATATACTCCATATTTTTGCTTAGCCCGTTCCAGCTGGTGAAGCTGTACTGAAACATTTTAAACACAGGTAAATAGGAGAACGTCAGCAGCAGAACTACGGGTACTAGTGAAAATAAAAAGATGATCAAAATCCGTTGATTTTTATAGCTCATGTTAGACAATTTGGGCACTCTCCACACCTCCAGAAAACTTACTGCTCTTAAGTCCGCTTCCATCCCTGCAAAAGTGAAGGGGATTATGCCGTTACCGGCATCTCCCCTTTCTTTTGTTCTTTAATTTACTTGGCAGTCACAATTTTGGCTCTGGCTGCTTTCCATTTATCATTCAGTTCTTTCATAATGTCATCATAGGATTGCTTGCGGTTGCCAATCGCCGCCTCGATAATTACTTTCTTGAAGTCAGGCTGCCAGAGACCGATTTCAGCTTCTTTATCAATGGCATCCACCCAGCCCTCTTCACCGGCTTTGGCTGGAGCAAGCGTGTCAAAGGTAATGTCAGTGCCTGCAAATTGCTTGAGAATTTCAGGCAATTCGGCTCCTTTTACCGGACTCATGCCCCCGCCTTCCACTGTCGGATAACCGGATTCATTGATGAACCAGTCTACCCAGGCTCTGGCGGCCTCTTTGTTTTTACTGTGAATGCTAACCCCCAGATTATAGTCGTCAGACAGAGGCACCAGGATCTTGTCGGCGTTGGTAGGGAATGGCATGAAGCCTATATCATCCGGGCTGGCAGCGAGCCCTTTGATCTGACCGATCGCCCAGGAGCCAAGCATCATGGTACCGATTTTACCGTTCGCCAGATCTGCCTTGGAGGATTCCCAGTCTGTTGTAGTAGGGTCCTCTTCAATCAGACCGTCTTTGGCCGCATCGTACATTACCTTGTACAGCTCGTAGTGCGGCTGGCCTGGAACGAAGTTATCGTCGGAGGCCACCTGGCCGATGTTGACATATTCACGGTCTCCGGCAACGGTAGCCAGATCCGCTTCCCACTGGGTCAGCGTCCAGCCCGCAGCATAGTTCGTGTAGAGAGGGACGGCATCCGTCTTCTCCTTGATGCTCTTCAGTGCGGCGGAGAACTGGTCAAAGGTTCTTGGAACCTCGGTCACTCCGGCATCCTTGAAGACCTGCTTGTTGTAGATCACGCCGGAGAAATTAACCGTAATCGGAATGCCGTAGGAAATCCCGTCTACTGTCCGCTCTTCCAGGCCTGTATATTGCTGTTCCAGGTCAGACTTTTTACCCAGCGGCTCGAAGAAGTCCGGCAGATCCTTGATCGCTACGCTGGTAGGCAGCAGCAGAACATCCCCGTAATCACTGGTGCTCATGCGGATTTTGATCTGATCCTCATAGTTGGATAAGGCTTCGAAATTCACTTTGATATTCGGATATTTCTCATTGAACTTGGCGGCGTAGTCTTTGAACACGGTATCCACGATATCCGTCCGCTGCGTAATCACCGTAATATCACCCTTGAGATCCTTGGCGGCACCTCCCTCTGGAGCGGCTGTTGCCTCCGCAGTGGTACCTGTGTTGCTGCCTGCATTGGTTGCTGCCGCATTAGTGGCGTTATTGTTGTCAGATGCACAGCCGGAGAACAGCCCGGCCATCAGTGTCAGCGCTGCCAACCCGGTAACTGCTTTGGTTTTTTTCATCATATTTCTGACCCCTCTCTTCATTTAGAACGAAATAGATTAATAACAAAACAATAACAATACGATCCGTTATTCCAATAAACAGAACTTAAATCATCTTGTCTTCACCTTGGATTCGCTGTTGTTATCGCTTACATCGCAATTATAGACCGTATAACCCCTCAAAACGATGGTTTCAATTGCTTTTTCTAGTCTTCAATTTGTTATTTTTGTTATATAAAAAATACAATAAAGAAAAACACTGCTCAATCACCTCTGGGGAGGTGAAGGGCAGTGCAAATGTGTTCGTATCATTCTAAGAGACGCATATCATGATCTGTACCGGCCTTTATACTCCTTGGGCGTCATGCCGCACATCTTTTTGAACAGCTTATTGAAATAGACCGGATCACTGTAGCCGACTTTGTCAGCAATCTCATAATTCTTCAGGTCCGGATGATGGAGCAGCATCTTCTTGGCCTCCACAATGCGGATGCCGATCAGGTAGTCCGTAATGGTCTGCCCTGTCTTATGCCTGAACAGCCTGCTGATATAACTCGCATTCATTCCTACGGCCTCAGCCAGCCGCTCAAGCTCGAAATTTAGCCCGTATTCCAGTTGAAGAATACTCTTCATCTGCTCTACCACATAATGCTCCCCGCCTTCAGAAGGCTGATGCAGCACTTCATCCGGGAGAGCAGCCGCAGGCGTCTGCTTAGTCGCTTCTACGCTTTTGAGCAGATCATATAATTGGGCCTTATCAATGGGCTTCAGCAGATAATCAAGCACACCGAAGCGCATCGCCTTACGGGCGTAGTCGAATTCACTGAAGCCGCTCAGTACAGCTATTGGCAACTGCTTGAGATGCGCTCTCGCCTCTTCAATCAGCTTGAATCCATCCATTCTTGGCATCTTGATATCTGTAATAAGAAGATCGATCTCTTCCAGGCTTAGCTCCTGCAGATGGTTCCAGGCCTCAAGCCCGTTGCCGTATGAGCCGATTACCCTAACTTCCACATCCATTCTGGAAGCAATCTTCTCAAGCCCGCGTCGGATCACTTCCTCATCATCCGCAATCATGATCCGGATTACCACCTTATCGCCCCCGTCATTTGATCCGCTATGATAGCGTTATCAATAATTATAAACTTTACAGATCCAATAGAAAATGTGTCCATATCCACTTTTATAGTCTTCAATTTACTTCATCCATTTCCCGCTTGAATTCCAGCCCGAAAAGGGTTATAACATGGTTATATATAGTTATTATTATACACTAACATAATAATAACAATTATAAAAAAGACAACTCCCATACCAGCAAGCAATATTAAGGAGTGAACAGAACAGGATGAACAATGCAACCGAAGTGTGGCGCACTCGGCTGGAAGCTGAGCTGTTAGACAACATTCTCGGCTTCTGGATGAAGCAGACCATCGACGAAACTCATGGCGGCTTTATCGGTGAGATGAACAACCAGCTGCAGGTGATACCCGGTGCAGACAAAAGCCTTGTACTGAATGCACGGATTCTCTGGACATTTGCAAGTGCTTACAGAATCTATGGAACGGCAGAATATTTGACTATGGCGGAACGCGCCTATGATTATCTCATTCAGTATTTCACAGATCCCGAATTTGGCGGATTCTTCTGGATGGTGGATGAACACGGCGCTGCTTCCCAGCCTAAGAAGCAAATCTACGGACTCGCTTTTGTCATCTATGCCTTGGCTGAGTACCATCATGCCACCGGCCGGGAAGACGTCCTGCGCCAAGCAACCCAATTGTTCCATTTGATTGAGAAGTACGGTTATGACCCTCTTCACACAGGGTATATCGAAGCCTTGTCACGGGAGTGGGAGATGACCGACTCCCTAAGTCTCAGCGCGAAGGATATGAATGAGAAGAAATCCATGAATACACATCTGCATGTGCTGGAAGGGTACACCGGCTTGTACCGGGTGTGGAAGTCAGAAGTGCTGGGGCACAAGCTTGCTGAGCTGATCGAAACCATGCTGGAGCATATCCTGGATTCGGACGGCAAGCACTTCCATCTGTTCATGGATGAAGAGTGGCGGGTGAAGTCAGGGCTTATCTCCTTCGGCCACGACATAGAAGGAAGCTGGCTGCTCAATGAAGCTGCGGAGACCCTTGGGGACGAGGAGCTGCTTGGGCGTGTGCGCAAGGCATCCCTGTCGATGGCCGAAGCCGCGCTGGCAGAGGGGATTGAAGTGGATGGCGGAATCTGGAATGAGGCCGATCGTAGCGGCTTCATCGATAAAGCCCATGAGTCCAGAGACTGGTGGCCGCAGGCTGAAGCCATGGTCGGATTCTACAATGCGTATCAGTTAACCGGAGATTCGCGGTTCCTGGAAGCCGCTGAGAACTCATGGAGCTTCACAGAGAAATATATTATTGATCATAAGCTGGGCGAATGGCACTGGGGTGTAGATGAATCCCTGCAGCCGCTGGCTCATACTCCCAAGGTGAGCGCCTGGAAATGTCCCTATCATAACAGCCGGGCCTGCTTCGAGATGATTAGACGGCTTGGCGAACCATTACATGTAGAGGAGATTATTTAATGAGCACAATCTTTGAACAACGGAAGCAGGCGTTGACGCAGCGCTATGAAGCTCTCATCGGCCGCACCAATGAGAAGCTGCCTTACGGCAACGGTATTTATGACCGCTACAAGTATCCCCTGCTCACTGCGGAGCACGCCCCCCTGATCTGGCGTTACGACTTCAATGAAGAGAGTAACCCTTATTTCGCAGAGAGAATCGGAGTGAACGGCGTATTCAATCCCGGCGCCATTGAGCTGAACGGCAAATTCTACATCATTGCCCGTGTGGAAGGTCATGACCGCAAATCCTTCTTCGCTGTTGCCGAGAGCAGCAGCGGGGTGGACGGCTTCCGCTTCTGGGATCACCCGGTAGTGCTTCCCGAGACCGCAGACCCGGATATTAACGTCTACGATATGCGCCTTGTGCAGCATGAAGACGGCTGGATCTACGGCCTGTTCTGCAGCGAACGCAAGGACCCGGACGCCCCCCCTGGTGATTTGTCCAGCGCAGTTGCCCAGTGCGGGATTGCCCGCACCAAGGATCTCAAGACCTGGGAGCGTCTCGCCGATCTTAAGACCGGCTCCGCCCAGCAGCGCAACGTGGTCCTGCATCCAGAGTTCGTTGACGGCAAGTATGCCTTCTACACGCGCCCGCAGGACGGGTTCATTGACGCCGGTTCCGGCGGCGGCATCGGCTGGGGCTTATCGGAGCAGATTGAGAACGCTGTTATCACCCGCGAGACGATTATAGACCAGCGCTACTACCATACCATCAAAGAAGTGAAGAACGGCCAAGGCCCGGCCCCGGTCAGAACTCCACTCGGATGGCTGCACATCGCCCATGGTGTCCGGGGCACCGCTGCCGGACTGCGCTATGTGCTGTACGCCTTCTTGTCTGATCTTGCGGAGCCTAACCGCGTAACTCATGCCCCAGGCGGGTATTTCGTTGCTCCGGACGGCGAAGAACGCGTCGGTGACGTATCTAACGTTGTCTTCTGCAACGGTATAATCACCCGTGATAACGGCGAGGTCTTCATCTATTACGCTTCCTCCGATACCCGTATCCATGTAGCCACCACTACCATAGATCAACTGCTGGATTATGTCGTGAATACTCCTGAAGATCCGCTTCGTTCCTATGCTTGCGTACAGCAGCGTATCGCTTTGATCGAACGGAACCTGCAATTGAAATAACGCAAACAAGCGGAAACGGTACCGTCCTTTTAGAGGACGGTACCGTTTTAGCGAGAAATAGAAGGATAAGTTATCGTGTGCAACATATAAATTATATTTAAGCTAAAGCTCCACTTTGTGGGGTTATTTTGCTGCTTCAAGCCCGGGGATTCCCCACAGAGTCCCGGTGGACGATATCTGCGGAGATCAGAATTTTCTCCAGCGGTACAGCGGGATTCTGGATACGGTTCAGCAGCTTCTCTACAGCTGCCCGGCCCATAGCCTCCTTAGGAACATGCACGGTTGTAAGCGGAGTAACCCCCCGCAGGGAATCCTCGATATTGTCAAAGCCTGTGACCGAAATATCAGCGGGAATAGCAAGCCCGGCTTCCCGCAACACTTCGCTAACAGCAAGAGCGGTGAAGTCGTTCGCGCATACGAGCGCAGTAGGCAAGGTATCCGACTCTTGTCGTGCGGCGACCCAGCGTCTGAATTCTTCACGGAGCGCTTCGTCATACATCCCTTCCAGCAGCAGCTCATCATCGATAGCCGGGGTCTTCAGCTGACTCTCCTCCAGCGCGCTGCGGAACCCGATCCAGCGGTCACGGAAGCTGCGGGAGTAACGGATATTGCCGACAAAGTGAAATAACGTATGTCCGGTGCCAATCAGATGATTGACGAGCCGGGTCATCGAATCGATGTTATTCGCAAATACAGTATCACAAGGAATTAAAGCATCCTCATGGTCGATCATGACCAGCGGAAGCCCGATCCGATGCACTTCTAGCAGCAGTGAGGTGGAGATCTGCCCAACTCCGATCAGACCGAGCAGGCCGTCCGGATTAAGGACATTTACGAAATTATCGGCCCGGTGCTCTGAGATGATCACCATGCCCAGCCCCTCCTGATCCAGCGCCAGCGCAATGCCATCTACGATTTTGCCCCAATATAGTGAATCCTGGGTCTGAGAGCGGATATTGGGCATCAGCACCAGCACGGACTGCTTATTGCGGTCTTGCTCTCCAGACAGAGAACGGCGCTTGGGACTTTGCACATAGGCGTTTTTTTGGGTAAAATATCCAAGCTGAGAGGCGGCTTGAATCACCCGCTCACGAGTGGTTTCATTGACCCCCTCCTTGCCGGAGAGCGATTTGGATACGACGAACTTGGAGACCCCAAGATGATCGGCTATTTTTTGCATCGTTACTTTTTTGGCCACAACACTACCTCCAGAATTTGATCTTGCTTACTGCGCAGACCCCGGCGGTTACGGGACAGACTGCTGACTCATGCGCGCTTCCTTCCATTTCGCATTCAACTGGTCAAAGGACTTCTGCAGATCCGGTGCCGCGAGCACATCCTGAATATAATCGCCCGACCAGAAGCTCAGCTTCGTCCGGTTCGCCAGATCAATGAAAGCATCCGTCTGCACCGTAGCCTCAACCAGCTTTGGGTGATAGGAGAGGAACTCGCTGTATTGCTGTAAAGCGGGTTCCTCCGAACCCTTCGCCGGAAGAAATCCCCAATCTCTCGCATACGACGTTTCTGTAATGAAATACTCCAGCCAAGCCATCGCAAGCTCTTTATTGCGGCTGTACCTGCTAACCCCCATGAACCAGTCGGGATTCAGCGCAGCATAGTGGACCTGGTGATTATCATAGGGAAAAGGAAAGAAGCCGATATCCTCCGGTGAAGCACCTGCATCCATAATCTGCCGGATGGTCCAGTTCCCCTGGAGATACATGCCCGCTTCTCCTTTGGCCAGCCTGGCTTTGGAGATCTCCCAGCTGTTGGAGAATAGCTGTTCCTCGACATAGCCCTTGGCCAGCATCGTCCTGGCAATTCCCAGAGCCTGCCCCCATTCGTTACCGATCTGCCAAGGGCTGTCCTCATGGACCATATCATTCAAATAATCAGGGTTCCCCGTCATATAATTAACCAGGTTATTGCCCCACTCCCGCAGCGGCCAGACTGCCCCGTAATTCATATACAGCGGGATAATGCCCGCCTGCTTCAGCTTGGCACAGGCCGCGTAGAACTCATCCAGCGTCTGCGGTACCTGCTCAATTCCCGCCTGCTCAAAAGCCTTCTTGTTGTAGACGATTCCGCTCGTAGTCGTACCTGTAGACAGACCGTATCGCTTGCCGCCAAAGGTTGCAAAGGTCGTGAATCGCTCCTGCGCCGCCAGCTCCCCGCTTAAAGGCTCAAAGAAAAGCTCCAGCTCCTTCGCAGGCAGATTGACCGGCAGCAACAGCACATCCCCTGTATCCTTGGTGGACAAGCGGACCAGGATATCCGTGGCATAGTTAGACAGCCCCTCGAATTCCACATGCGCCTCAGGATACCGCTTCCTGAATTCATCCGCGTAGTCCCTGAAGGTCCCATTCTCAATCAGGTCAATCCGGTTCGTCAGCATCACGATGGTCCCGGACAGCCCGGAAGCCGCTTCCTCTCCGGCAGAAGCCGCCGGGACCGATGCCGGCCCTCTACTGCTCCAGCTGCTACAGCCGCTTGCCAGCAGGAGCAGCATTAGCAGCAGTACAGCATACACCGGAAAGCGTACAATCCTCCATCTCAAGCTCATTCCTCCTTAAAAGGATCTTCCCTTCCATTCCCGGCGGCAAGCCCCGGCAGCGGTAATGACAAGATTACATCCGTACCCTCGCCCGGCTTGCTGAACACCTCAATCCCATAGGCCGGACCGTAATGAAGCTGAAGGCGCTGGTGTACATTGGCCATGCCAATCCCTCCATTAATGCTCTTCTTCGGGGGGAGCTCGTGCCGGAGCCGCTCCCTTAGCTTATCTAGTGTAACCTGATCCATTCCGCAGCCGTTATCACGGATATGGAACTGAAGCTTCTGCTCTGTATACTCACACTTGATGCTCAGCTGCATCCGGGACTTGGTATCATCCAGCCCGTGATACGCAGCATTCTCAATAATCGGCTGAAACACCAGCTTAATCATGGAATAGCTGTCAAGCGCCTCTGGAACATCAATCGTCAGCTCAAATCTGCCAGGATACCGGCTGCCCAGCAGCTCCACGTAGTTACGCACATACAGCAGCTCCTGCTTCATCGTCGCCCAGCCGCTCAAGTCACTGGTGCTGTAGCGCAGAAGCTTCCCCAGAATGGAGATCATGTCAGCGGCTTCCACATCATCATTAATCTCTGCGGTCATCCGGATGGTTTCAAGCGTGTTATAGATAAAATGCGGATTGATCTGGCTCTGAAGCGCCTGCAGCTCCGCCTCCTTCTTCTGCTCCTCAATCTGATAAATATCCTGAATCAATTGACGAATACGGGCCAGCATACGGTTGAATTGATGCCCCAGGAGACCAATCTCGTCACGGCGTTTAATGCGGAAGGTCACATCAAGGTCGCCGTTCTGTACCTTTTTCATAAGCTGGATCATCTGGGTTAGCGGCTTGGTCAGGGCAAACGACAGAATGAGCGAAATGATCAGGGCCAGCACAATGATGATTAGAGTAGCGCCTATTGTTGCATTGCGGGTCAGCTTCACTCCACGGGTCAATTCGTCCACCGGTATGGAAATAATCACCTTCCAATTCGTCTTGGTTGAGCTTGAATAAATATTAAGCCGGTCTTTGCCGGATACGGTGTCATAAAAGCTCCCGGAGCTCCCTTCCGCAGCACGGAATAAGGAGGACCGGGAAATATCCGCAGTCAGCAGCTTCTGCTCACTGTCATAGATGACTTTGCCCGCTTGATCCACAAGGATAGATTTCCCCCGGGTCACCTTGTCCAGCTCCGCCACCTGATTCTCCAGATTACTGAAGTTAGCCTCCACTGCGATCAGGCCGGCTGGCTTCCATAGCCCGTCCAGAATGGGACGCACCACCGTAAAAGCATATCGGGTACTCTGCAAATTGCTTGTATATGCCTGTGTTCCCAGCAGGGTCGCTTCTCCGCCGGAGCCCTTTACCTGCTCGCTCCAGAACCTGTAGCTCTGCTGCAGATCCAGCCGGACTCCCCCATCCTTAGCAGAATAATAACCATTCCCGTAGGCATCAAAAATATAGACCGAATGGGTTCCCCGCTTAATATTGTTAATAAATGATATATTCTCTTCGATGCCGCGCTGAATGGACAGCAGGAGATCCAAATCACCGGGAGCCACCTGAGCCGTGTCCTGCTTGCCTTCCATCATCTGCTTTTGCTCATAATAGCGATTCGAGCGGATCAGGTTCTGCTTAATCTCATTGACGTAGGCGGGCATGGATGAAATCCGTTTCATATCTTCTATGTAATCATCGATGGAATCCATCATTTGATCAATCAGCTTCTCGGAATAGGCGATCGTGTTCGCCTGGATGGATTCGGAATAGCTCTTGAAGCTGATCACACTGATGAAGGACAGCGGGAGCGTAATAATGACCAGAAATACCAGGAACAGCTTGCGCTCCATGGACATGTCCTCGATATAAGACCACCAGTTGTGATTGCGTGCTGCTCTCATTCGGCCTTCTCCCTGGTTCAAATTACATAACTAATCCAGCAAACAACAATAACAAAACCCTAACAAAACCATTATACGCATTCGCATAAGGATGTACAAGGACCTATAACCCTGCAAGGCCAACTATGCCGAAAAGGGCGTCACGCAGCCAAATATCGGCTTGCGTGACGCCCTTGCTTAAGATCCGGAACGGTTCTGATGTTTATTTGATCGTAAACAGCGACAGCTTGCTCTCCAGCTGGGTGGAAGCCCCTTGCAGCTTGTTCGACAAGGCTACCAGATGGTCACTGACATTCTGCTGCTCACTGCTGAGGGATGCTACCTCTTCCGAGGTTGCCGAGGATTGCTGCGCTACCGCACTCACATTCCCCATAGCATCGGACAGCACACCCTGTGAATGGTTCAGACTGTCGATGGCCCCTGTTACAGACTCCAGACTCATAATGAAGTCTTCCATCTGACCCTTCACGGATACGAAGATCTCACTGGTACTCTTCACGGACACCATCTGCTGCTTGAACAGCGGAGCCACTTCAGACAGGACAGCAACCGTCTCATCCATCTCAGCTACGATCTTATCTGTAATTCCGGCGACCAGAGCAATGGATTGCTTGGATTGGTCGGCAAGCTGCCGGACCTCCCCTGCGACTACCATGAAGCCACGGCCGGCTTCGCCTGCTCTCGCTGCTTCAATCGTTGCATTCAGAGACAGAATGTTCGTCTGCTGGGTAATATTCTTCATCACATCCAGCACCTTGATTACGGAATATACCGTTTCCTTGAGGTTATTGACTCTATCCACCAGAGCAGAGGTCATTTCACCTGTGCGTCCGGTCTGATCCAGCAGCTCTTCCAGCTGTACAGCCCCCTGTCCGCTGGCTTCCCCAACTCCACGGGCTGCCTGATCCATCTCAGAGTTGGCTGCAATAACACTCTGCATCTGCGTAGCAATCAGGTCAGTCAGCTCATTGCCGCGCTCGGCTTCCTGGGCCAGACTTCCCGCACCACCGGCAATCTCTTCCGTGGCCGCAGCAATCTCCTTGGCGGAGATCGCCGTCTTGCGCGAGGCATCCCCCAGCTCACCCGCAGTCTCAAGGACTTCGCGGGCTGTATCTGTAGTCTGGGCTACCAGCTCCGTAATCTTACCCATCATCATATTGAAGGAGGCCGACAGCTGGCCGATCTCATCCTTCGAGACATACTGCGTGCGGACACTCAGGTTGCCTTCGGCTCCCTCCAGCATCAGGTCCTTGAGGCGTGCCAGCGGCTTGGCGATCATCTGGACCATCCAGAAGCCGACAATCATGGCAAGCAGGGCTGCCGCTCCGGCAGCAAGGAAGGTGGTGAACAGAATCGGCGTGGCAGCTTGAACCAGTTCTCCGGTAGGAACTACACCGGCAAGCTTCCAGTCTGCCTTCTGCATCGGGTTGTATACAGCAAGGATATCCTGGCCGTTCTCATCCTTCGCTTCCGTGCTTTCATTGTTCACCTTGCTGTCCTTGATGAAATTCAGTGCGGTGGCTTTGCCGTCCTCTTCAGGCTGCGAGGAAGCTACTACCGTTCCATCCGGGGCAACGAGTTGAATCCGCGAGCCATCGCCAAGCTCTACGCTCTTGAAGGCTTCTTCCAGGAGGGTGCTCTTCAGCTCCAGCATGACTACATATGAGGCATTGGAGCCCAGATTCTTAAGCGTTCTGACCATGGCCAGATTCTTGCCGCCGCTGCCTTCAATGGCTGTAGGGAACCAGTAGTTCTGGGCGGATTTGGCTTCTGCCGTATAATAAGGCTCATAAGAGCTTGAATTCTTGACCACGGTCTTGTACCATTCCTGTGCTCTCACATCATCACCCGCGAGACCGGTGCTTCCGCTGGAGACGATCCCCATCTCAGGGTCCTCCGGAATGAGTGATATTGCGACGATATTGGCATCTGTTGTAGTCTGGCTGGACAGCTTCTTGCTGATTGCATCCGTAGCCACGAACTTATCGTAGCTGCTCTTCGCCGAAGACAGCTCTGTCAGATTCGCCTGCATCTGTGTATCAAAATATAACTGAAGTGCGAGACTCTCATACTGCTTCAAGGTAATGTCCAGCTTCTCTGAGGTCTGAATAATCGTCTGCCGGTTCGCTTCAGACACATTATCTTTAATTGTATTCTTCGCTTTGTTGTAAGACAGAAGTCCTAAGAACAGGACCACCACCACGATAGAAGATAAGAAGATCAGGAACAGCTTCACCCCTACGGATTTGGTCGGGTTCACCCTTTTCACCTGGCGTAGCGAGCCGTTCAATACTGTCTTGTAATTTCTCTTCTCTGCCGTGTTGCTTGTTATCTGTGAAGCTTCTGTCTTCTGGGCCTTAGCCTTTTGTGTGCTCTTTGGCTTTTTACTGTTTTTCGCCACTTTTATCCTACTCTCCTTCGGTTTATTTGTCTTATTATCCGGATTGGGAGCCCCCATAACCATCACCTACCCATCCCTTAGATTGGAAGACGTATGTAAGCGTTACCTGCCCTATATATCGGCACAAAGTCTCATTTTTCTTAGCATTATTTGCAAATTGCTTCAATACTCATATATTTTTGTCGAATTGCATAGGCAATTTGATGTAAAAAAAGGAATGCCCTTGTGTAAACGGGCATCCCTTAGTTTGTAAAGCCATTATTTTCGCTTGCGCATCATATCGAAATAAGCAACAGGCTGATCTACCTTCATCCGCACACGCTGAAGCGGGTGACGGGCCACATCCAACGGATTGCCAGCCTCATCCCACAGCTCTCCAACAGTCTGCTTGAAGAAGGTGTCATCCGGGCCGAAGAATTCAACTTCCTGTCCCGGCTTGAAGTTATTGCGCTGCTGAACGAGCGCCATCCCGCTCTCTGCGTCATACTCCAGTACCAGTCCCGCGAAATCATACGGAGCCGCCTTCTCTTCCGGTTCATAGATGTGATCCTCATGGTCCGGTGTATCGTAGAAGAAGCCAGTATTCAGCGGACGGTTAGCCGCCTTCTGCAGCTCCTCCAGCCATTCGGGCTTCAGTACATACCCTTCCGGGTCGGCCATGTAAGCATCTATGGCTTTGCGGTAGGCATTCACTACGGTCGCCACATAGTGAATCGATTTCATCCGGCCCTCAATCTTGAAGCTGTCGATCCCGGCTTCAATCAGGTCGGGAATACTCTCCAGCATACACAGGTCTTTCGATCCCATAGTGAACGGGTTGTCCTCGGGCTGATGCAGCGGCAGCTGGGTAATTCCGGGCTGCAAGGCCTGAGGCGCCTCAGCTTGCTCCTCTTCGGATACCCAGTTCCCTTCGGGACGGGCATCTTCGAACAGATCATACTTCCAGCGGCAGGATTGGCAGCAGCCCCCGCGGTTGGAGTCACGGTCGGTGAAGTGGTTGGATAACACACAACGTCCGGAGTACGAGGAGCACATCGCACCATGGATGAAGCTCTCGATCTCAATATCCACATGCTGCTTGATCTCGGCGATCTCCTCCAGGCTGGTCTCCCGGCCCAATACTACGCGCGGCAGACCTTCCTCCTTCCAATAGGACACTGCCTGCCAGTTGAGCGTGGACTGCTGGGTGCTTAGGTGCACCTCAAGACCCGGCACCAGGCGCAGGGCAGTGTCGACAATCACCGGATCGGCTACGATAATCGCTGCAATTCCGGCCTCATATAAATTACGCAGGTATTCTTCAATCCCCGCGACATCTTCATTGTGAGCATAGATATTGGTGGCTACGAATACTTTGGCACCATATTTCTTGGCAAATTCAACGCCTTCGCGCATTTCCTCAAAGGTAAAATTATCTGCGCCTGAGCGCAGGCCGTATTTTTGTCCTCCGATATAGACTGCATCCGCGCCATAATGCACGGCGAATTTCAATTTCTCCAGGTTTCCTGCCGGAGCCAGGAGCTCCGGTCTGTCCAGACGGTAACGCTTGCCCTTGAACTGGGGCTTGGTCATGGTTCCCATTCCTGTTCTCCTTTCGTTGTCTTTGCTGTCAAAAACCCACCTAAAACTTCCTATCAGATAGCACGTAACTGCGGAAAGCGTTTGGACTTCCGGCCGCTGTTGTCTCCAGATGTTTTTTGATTACTCCGCTGAGCGGATAACATCCGGAGACAAAGGCGGACGCTACCGCTCCTACAGTTCCAAACCTTCCCTCCGTTACTTCATCTTTAAGGTAAAGCTTTAAGTTCTCTTTTAGAACAGCAAAGATTTTTTTATATTAATAGACCTGCTCTTTGTAGAAGAAGCCGAACGACAATTCACGCTCAGGGTCCTGTAAAGACCGGACCTCCTCCAGCCAAGACTCCTCGAATGCATATTCAGCCGGATCAGCGGCGTAGACGTCCATAGCATGACGGTAAGCCTTGACGACAGCCACATTATAAGCCTCCGGCTTCAGCAGACCCTCGATCTTCAGGCTGTGTACGCCAGCTTTTAACAAGAAATGAAGATCCTCCAGAATGCAAATATCATCCGAGCTCATAATATGCGTGCCGTTCTCGTCTTCATAGATCGGGAACTTCTCATTCGGACGCTCCGCTTCAATCAGGAACAGCCCGCGCTCCTTGCCCAGGCTTCCGCCATCGCTTGGACGGCCCTGGTGGGACATATAGCTTGCAACCAGCTTGCGCTTGGAATGATAGATATTCGTCATGCCATGTACCTGAACCTGGGCTTCCACTTCCAGATGGGGGACCATTTCGGTCATCTCATCCATATTCAGCTCGCGTGCCAGAACGACCCGCGTAGCTCCCTTGCGGCCCCAGTAATTGGCTGTAGCATAGTTGGTCGAGGTCATTTCCGCATTCCAGTGCAGCTTCATTCCCGGCGCTTCGGCTTTGACGGCCGCCAGTACGGCGGGATCACCGAACTCTACCCCATCCACACCCAGCTCGCCGATCGCCTTCACATAAGCCGGAAGCTCCTCCAGCATGGTATTGGGTATCAATCCATTGATGCTTACATATACCTTACCGCCCCGGGCATGTGCCAGCTTAACTACTGCGGCCGTATCTTCAAGTGTAAAATGTCCGGCAAGACGCATCCCAAAGCGGTCATCGCCGACCAGCAGCGCACTCGCTCCTGCATCCAGCAGCGCTGCAGCTTCTTCCAGAGAAGCCGCTGTTGCCAGCAGCTCCGGTGTGTTATTCATCGTGTTACCTCCTGTGCATTGCTCATCCTTACTATTGTAGCGGGTTCTTACGGATTTTGTTTACTTTTTTGAATATTGGCTAAATGTTCCTTGTAGGTTCTGGCAAATAAATGCCCCTGTGAGCCGTCCTTCTTAGTGACATAGAAGAAATAATCCGAGACCTCCGGCGTCATAGCTGCTTCAATCGACGCCAGCCCGGGGCTGCTGATCGGTCCAGGCGGCAAGCCTGCCTGCTTATACGTATTATAAGGACTATCTACCTTCAGGTCCTTCTCATACAACCGCTCTTTCTGCTTGTCCAGTAAGTACTGGACGGTAGCATCGATCTCCAGCTTCTGCCCTTTATCCAGTCTATTATAGATAATACCGGCCACCAGCGGACGTTCCTTGTCTACTACCACCTCACGCTCCACCAGTGAAGCTACGGTCAGCAGCTCATGCAGGGAGAGCCCGCGGTTCGCCAGCTTGGCCTTCCACTCAGGAATCGTATCCAGCTTCTTCACCAGCTGCTCCAGCATCGCCCCGATCACTTCCTGCGGGGTGCTGTCCTTAGCCAGTTCATAGGTCTCCGGGAAAAGGTACCCCTCCAGCCGGTGGCGCAGCAGCGGATTGTCTGGAATCTCCAGCTTGCTTACGGCTTCCATGCCCTTACCGGAATCAATCAGCGCAAGGAAGACCTCAGGCTTCTGATTCCATGCAGCGGCCAGCTTCTCTGCCACCTGGACCGCAGTATACCCTTCAGGAATTGTAAAAGTAACGGTAGCTTCCTTCACAACATCTCCGGCATTCAACCGGCTGATCAGCGTATCGTAGGAGTCGCCGGGGCTTACCTGATATGTGCCGGCCTTGAAGCTGGAGCCTTCCTGGACCCATTTCAGATAGCCTTTGAAGAACAGGCTGTGCTTAATAATGCCCTCTTGCTCAAGCAGGTCGGCGATTTGCGAGCTTCCCATACCCTTCTCTATCGTAACCGTTACGGCCGGCCCTGCGGGCTTGACCGGCTGCATTCCATTCCAGATGTACCATGCTCCTCCTCCTGCAGCTGCTGCCAGGACCAGAATTAAGATAAGCACAGTGCGGATCACGGCTTTCAAATGTTACGCCTCACTTTCCGACTATAAAGTATAAAATTCTATTGTCCAAAATTCAACCTATTTTTATAGCATAAGCTTTTTTCAGGCAAACGGAAAGATCCTTTCGCTCCTCATAAGCAAAAAGAGCGCGGAAAAATTCCGCCCTCTTCCGTATCTGCCATACATGAAGTTGCTACAGACGCCTACTCGCTATCCGCAGGGAAGGTGAGCTCATCGTACAGCTCGGAAATATCCTCCCACTCTTCATCGTCCATAATGCTCTCCAGTTCCGGAAGTCCGTCCGGAGAAACTACGATGCGCAGAATTTCCTGCTCCGCAGCTCTTCCCGATCCGGCCAGAACGGCATAAGTACGGTCACCCACAGCAAATTCTGCAATAATATCGTAAACGGAAGACTTGCCCTGCTCATCCTCCAGTTCTACTGTTTCTCCATATACTTCCTTGAGCTTAGAAGTCCATACCGCCTGATCAGCGGAAAACTCAGTCATTCTCTGCTCCTCCATCAAGCTCGTCAACCAAGGTATTGAAGGTCTCCTCTACGATGGCCCACTCCTCGTCGTTCTCAATCATGAAGAGCTGCAGATCGTCACCGTCTTCCTCATAACGGAACGCGTAGACCTCATCTGTCTCCTCATCCTCGGAATCAAGCGGAACCACCATCATATACTTGGCATCCGATCCGTCCACTTCAAACTTCATGATGACCTCGAATTCCTCTTCATTACCTTCCTCATCGGGAATATAGATAATTTCCGGTTCCTCTTCTTGGCCGATCTGTTCGTTTGTCATATCCGCACACCCCTCACCTTTTACTGTTAGCATCCAAAAAATTTTGCAAAATCAGCGCTGCGGCCATTTTGTCCACCAGCCCCTTGCGTTTCTTCCGGCTGACGTCCCCGTCTATCAGCACCCGCTCAGCAGATACCGTCGTCAGACGCTCATCCCAAAGGTGTACGGGTAAATCGAGTTGCTCCCGCAGCTTATCTGCGAATTCGATGCAAATTTCACCACGGGGTCCTACGGAGCCGTTCATGTTCTTCGGCAGCCCGACAACAATCTCGCCGATTTCGTACTCCTTGACCAGTTCACGGATACGTTCGAATTCATTGCCGTTTCCGCGCCGCTCAATAGTCTCCAGAGATTGTGCTGTCCATCCGAAAATATCGCTTGTGGCGACACCGATTCTGCGGTCGCCGTAATCCAGTCCCAGCTTCTTCATCATTTGGGCTGGTCCACCCGATGATTGGCCAGATAGAAACGGACCAGTTCTTCGATCAGCTCATCACGCTCTTTCCTCCGGACCAAACTTCTCGCATTGTTGTGGCGTGGAATGTAAGCCGGATCTCCTGAAAGAAGATATCCTACGATCTGATTGATCGGATGATATTCTTTCTCCACCAGCGCGTCGTACACGGCGAGCAGTATTTCCTGGGGAGAGGCTTCCTTTTCGTCGCCCTTCACATTGAATTTGACCGTTTTGTCCATGGAGTCCATGTGGTGACACCTTCCTTCTGCAAAATCACCCTGATTCGGGCGGCTTCGCAAAGTTGCTGCTGTACAGCTCACTTGCTGCCCTCATCATAACATATTCATGCCCCAACGAGGAAATCCTGCCATGGTTAAAGCGCTTTTTTTGGCATTTTGTCTACAAAACCAGATGTTTTTTTGGGTTTTAAGCTATTGCAAGCCCTGGGTCAATAATGAATAACCCCAAAAAATATACATTGTGTGAATAAAGCAGCGGCACCGAGGAAATGCCCTCAGTACCGCTGCTTCCCAACCCTTGATAGAAATCCACAGTTTCTTACAGACAAGAATCACTGCATACTGCTTAAGCCTGTGCAGCTACCAGTTCCTCTGCCTTCTTCAGGGCTTCGCCCAGCTTGGAAGCGTCCTTGCCTCCGGCCTGCGCCATATCCGGACGTCCGCCGCCGCCGCCGCCGCAGACGGCAGCGATCTCTTTCACCAGCTTGCCGGCGTGGAAGCCCTTCTTCACCAGCTCCTGAGGCACGGCGACCACGAAGTTCACCTTGTCCTCCATTGCAGCACCGAGCACCAATATGGCCTCCGGGAGCTTGGACTTCAGTTCGTCCGCTGTCGAGCGCAAAGCATCGATATTGCCGGCTTGCACAGAGACCGCAAGAAGCTGCGTTCCTCCGCCTACTGTGACTACACTGCTGGTCAGCTCTGCTGCGAAGGTTGCGCTCAGCTTGGACTGAAGCGATTCATTCTCACGGCCCAGCTCGCGTACCTGGGCATGCAGCGCCTCGATCCGCTTCGGCACATCGGTCAGCGACGATTTCAGCAGGGCTGCCGATTGCTTCAGCAGGTCCAGCTGACTCTCCGTGAACTGATAGGCATAACGGCCAGTCACAGCTTCAATCCGGCGCACCCCGGAACCGATGCCGCTCTCGCTGAGCAGCTTGAAGATTCCGATCTGCGCTGTATTAGACACATGGCATCCGCCGCACAGCTCCAGGCTGTAGTCGCCGACTTGAACGACACGGACAACATTGCCGTATTTCTCTCCGAAGAGGGCCATCGCTCCCATGGCTTTGGCTTCATCTATCGGCTTATTCTCAATGACTACAGGAAGGCTGCGCCAGATCTGGGCGTTCACGCGCTGCTCGATATCGCTGAGTTCCTCTGGAGTGATGGCTCCAAAATGCGAGAAGTCGAACCGCAGGCGTGAGCCTTCTACTAAAGAGCCTGCCTGATTCACATGGCTGCCCAGCACTTCCTTCAGCGCCTTGTGCAGCAGGTGGGTAGCCGTATGGTTCTTCACGATATCCTCGCGCTCCGCCCGGTTCACTTCGGCACGGACGGTATCGCCAACCTTCAGATCACCTGCTTCCACCGTAACCAGATGGACATGCTGGCCGTGCGGTGCTTTGAAGAGGCCGTTCACCTTAGCGGTCACCGATCCGCCGGTCAGAACGCCGGTATCGCTGACTTGGCCGCCGCTCTCAGCATAGAACGGTGTTGACTCCAGGATGACCTGGCACTCGGCGCCTTCGCTTACTGTATCCTGAAGCGCACCGTCTACCACAATTGCCAGCACCTTGGACTCTGTTACCGTGTCATTATATCCAACAAATTCACTTTTAACCGTCAGCTCGGCCAGGGCACCGCCCTGAATCTTCATGCTGGCGCTGTCCTGACGGGCAGCTCTCGCCCGGTCACGCTGCTCCTGCATTGCGGCATCGAAGCCGGCGCGGTCTACGGCAAGCCCCTGCTCGGACGCGAAGTCCTCGGTCAGGTCAAACGGGAAGCCATACGTGTCATAGAGCTTGAATGCATCGGCACCGGCAATGGTGCTCAGGCCGTCCGCTTTGGCTTTGGCGCTGATCTCCCCGAGGATCGCCAGACCATCGGACAGCGTCTCGTGGAAGCGCTCCTCTTCCAGACGGATGATTTTGGCGATATATTCGCGGTTCTCGACCACGGAAGGATAATAGACTCCCATAATCTCTCCAACGGTCTCAGTCAGCTCATGCAGGAACGGACGGTCCAGTCCCAGCGTCTTGCCGTAGCGTACGGCGCGGCGGAGCAGACGGCGGATAATATAGCCGCGTCCTTCATTGGAAGGAAGCACGCCGTCCCCCACAGCAAATGTAACGGTACGTACATGGTCGGCAATGACTTTTAGCGCGATATCCTGTTCAACATTATCCTTGTAGGTTACACCGGCAAGCCCGGCGGTCTTCTGGATAATCGGCTGGAACAGATCGGTATCGAAGTTGGAGTCCACATCCTGGAGAATGGAAGCGAAGCGCTCCAGGCCTGCGCCGGTATCAATATTCTTGTTGGGAAGCGGCGTATAGCTGCCGTCCTTGTTATGGTTGAATTGCGAGAATACGAGGTTCCAGACCTCCAGCCAGCGCTCATTCTCACCGCCCGGATACATCTCCGGATCACTCATATCACTGCCGTATGCTTCACCGCGGTCATAGAAAATCTCCGAGCACGGGCCGCACGGGCCTTCGCCAATATCCCAGAAGTTCTCGTCGCCCAGCTTGATGATGCGTTCTGCGGGCAGGCCGACCTTCTCATTCCACAGCTTGAACGCTTCTTCGTCCTCAGCATACACGGTCACGGAGATCCGGTCGCCGTCGAAGCCGATCCACTCCTTGCCGGTCAGGAATTCCCAAGCCCAGGTGATGGCCTCTTCCTTGAAATAATCGCCGATGGAGAAGTTACCCAGCATCTCAAAGAATGTATGGTGGCGGCGCGTCTTGCCCACGTTCTCGATATCATTGGTGCGGATACATTTCTGCGAGTTCGTCAGGCGGGGATTCTCCGGAATCTCCCGGCCGTCGAAGTAGGCCTTCAGCGGCGCCATACCTGCGTTAATCCACAGCAGCGAAGGGTCATTGTGGGGCACGAGCGAGGCGCTCGGCTCAATACGGTGGTTCTTGCTCTCAAAAAACTGCAGCCATTTGGAACGGATTTCACTTGCTTTCATCATGTACAGCTCCCGTCTCTTCATTAAAATGCGGCACGCTGGCCGGAAAACACATTGTTGCCGTAACCGTTACACGAAAAATCAAAAACAAAAAACGCCCCTGAATGAAATTCAGGGACGATGATTATCGCGGTACCACCCTGGTTATCGCCTTAATCCGTGTACACGGACAACTGCAGACGATCGCCTTGTGCGGCTGTTAACGGGTGCCCCCGGCGGGATTGTCCCCGCACTCCGAAATCAGCTTTCGGCCGGTCTGTCTCCCAGGTTCTCACACCCGATGCGGACCATCCGCAAAGGAACCTGTTCTCTGATGAAGCATTCTCCGGCGTACTTGTTTTCATCAACGCTTTGTCCGATTTGCTTTTTAACATTTCAAGTATAGCCAGCGGGTGGATATCTGTCAATCACAGGCCGTAATTTGCCGCAACAGAAGCCCATAATCGCTATAAAAAAGGTTATTTACAGCGCTTACACACAGGCGTATAATTTACATTATTCATAACGTCGAGACGTAGCTCAGCTTGGTAGAGCGCTTGCTTCGGGAGTAAGAGGCCGCAGGTTCGAATCCTGTCGTCTCGACCATATCGAATTCAGATTCGCGGCTTTGGGGCCGCGATTTTTTGGCGTTTAAGAGCGAAGTACCAATATAAGCTTTATTTTCACTCTGCTTGTGGGTCTGTCATCATCCCGTGTCACTTTACAACAACAGTTATGGTTAACCGTTCATACTCCGGAAGCAATTCCTCTTCTTCTGTCATATCAAGCACCGGTGAACCGTCAGAGCGAAAATGTACAGGACGTATGCTTGCATGCCGGAACCCGCCGTTAACCTCACAAGCATGGTACACGTTGAACCAATTCCCATCCTCGTCCTGCACGAACGAATTATGCCCCGGACCATACTGGCCCGGGTGGCTCAGTGAATGCATCCATGGATAATTGGATTTGCGCCAGGCTGCCGGATTCAGCGGATCGCCAGCCTTCATCAGCTCCAGCATGCCGACCGTATAGGTAGGCCCTACACTTGATCCGGAATATACCATATATACGGCATCCTCGTGTTTCAGCACATAAGGCCCTTCCGCTACACCAGAGGCTACCTTACCGTTACGATCCCAGCCATATTCATTTTGACATATTTTCACGGGATCACCGGTCAACCGCCATGGCATGCTCGGGTCCACTGTGGCGATATACAGAGAGGCCAGCTCTTGAACTTCCTTATGCCACTTCGGCTGCGACCAGCAGACATAGGATTGTCCGCCATATTCAAAATATGTCATGTCCAGATTAATGTTGCGTTCCCGTTCCGCCAAATCACCTAATACCTCTCCATGCCGGTCCAGCACTCGTACCGGTGTCTCCCAATGGTCGCTGTTCAGCGGATCATTCCCGGTAAGCACCGCTACATGCGCCTGAACACCTGTCCAGCTGTTATTGACACTTATCGCTAGAAAACAATACAAGCTTCCATGAATAAGATGCAATTCAGGCGCCCAGTGTTCCCCTCTCCGCTCGCCGTCTGGAAGGGTTCCATCCCATAATAGAGTTTCTGCAGCCTGCCCATCCTGAAGTCCTTCAAGGGTGTCTGCGGAGCGGATATAGATTCTCCGCTGTCCGTCATCATCCGTAGAAATGAAGTAATACCGGTGATTCAGTCTGATGATCTGCGGATCTGGCCGTGTCATCATCATGGGGTACGGGAAACGGTGACGAAGCACTTCTCCATCCAGCTTGTAAGTACCCGGCTGCGACAAATTCACGGTGGCAAGTCCAGCAGGATCAATGATGAGCCGCTTCTCCTTGACACTGCCATCGGAATATACGGTTGTCACACGCCAATGGTCCGGCAGCGGATCTCCCGCCTGCAATTCAATAACCGGCACACTCACCGATACATTGCATACCCGTCCCAGCTTGTTTTGTAGATAAGCCGCTTCTGATCGAGTCAGTGCAATCCGTTGTCCTGTTAGCGCACCCTTCATACTCAGTTCTTGGAGCAGCACCGGAAACCTCTCTCCCGGCTGACAACCCTCAAGAGTGATAAAATCCTTCGTCATTCCAAAATAAGATTCGCCGCCTTCATCTTTCCATCCAATCCGGTATAACCTAGTAGCAGCATCCAGTTCACAAGAATAATCCAGGATAACCTTGGAGCTTAAAACTATGTGTTCCTTCTCTTCATAATGAACGAAGTCTTTGGTTTCAAAGTAGAGCAGCTCACCTGGCCAGTCTCCCTTCCCTTCATGATTAAGCGGAGTCGCTAAAATTCCAAAGCCCCCATCGGCAAGCCGGAAGCACCGCGGCATACCTAGCAGCCTGGTTTCGCCCTGTACTGAATGATAATAATCGGCTTTGGCGAATAGTACGCCATAGTTGCCGTTAAGAGCTTCATAGCCTTCCCCTGTCATGTCGAGCGCCAGATGAAGGCTACTCGCAACAAAAAGGCTGTAGACATTGGCATTCTCATCCGGCTCACGTGTGTAACCGGCCAGCCAGCAACTGCGTTCTCCCAGCATGCGCACGGTATACGTGTAAGACTCCTCCAATGTAACTGCGGTCAGCTGTATTTCCGGACCCAGCTCATCTACAGGTGAGACGAGTCTCCCCGGCCCGGCCCATAGATCCGGCTGCGAAGACTTCCATTCCACAGCTTGTCCGCTAATGGTGGAGGGAAGCACCGTGCCGGGAGGCAGATAGTAGGGCAGCAATAAGGGAGTGTCGTTGAACCCGGAATTTCGAATGTGAGGATGCTTCATGGCAGATAGCCGCCTTTCACTAGGATGGATTCATGATTTCACAGAACGGACAGGAGGGAACTCTTTCCCCCACCTGTCCAATATTGTCTCGTACTCCGATTGGGTAATGGGCAGAATTGTGCCATGCCGTTTCTTCAGCTGGCCGAAGGCATACTCTTCCGGTGCGGGTATGCGCCAGCAGTCTCCGGTAGTGTCACCGATATTCGATGTAAGAATCGGCAGATAGCCCTGTTCAGTGGCGTATTGATCTACAAGCAGCCCCCATTGCTCATCGTGGTTGAATTTGAAGAACTCCGGTCCTTCCACATCTTTGCCGGTTAAGCCAAGCCCCAGTGACTCAAGCGTTGAGATGATCTTCCATTCTCCCAAAAGACGATCGCTCGACTCAATGGTGATATGACCATCGCCAGAAGCACGGTAATATCTGCCCTCGGCTCTGATAATTGTCGTATCAATAATAGTGCGATGTTCCCCCCGGGTGATGAACAACTCTGCCTCCGTGAACGTACGGAAATCTTGTGTTTTGCTGGCGTAAATATGCAGCCCCCTGCCCATTCCGTCAGCAGCCTCTCTGCTGGAAGCCCAAAACACCAGACAATCCGCTGCTTCCTCATCATAGATCGCTTCTGGAGCCCAGGCGCAGCCGGCTTCCTTGGGGGCAACCTCCACCCTCCGGGGCTCCGACCAATTCACTAAATCCGGAGATTCCCAGACTATAATAGAGCGGCTTCCAGTAACCGTTGCATTCGAATCAGTCCACCCTCCCCGGTGATAAATGCTAAGGTCGGTTGCTAACAAATAAAAGCAGCTGCCGTCCGCACTACGAAGTAAAAATGGGTCCCGTACCCCGCGTTCTCCAACGGTAGAGTATAGTACTGGTTGTTTGTGATTTAAATCCTGCCAATGCAGCCCGTCCCGGCTAACCGCAAAGTAGATTTGCTCGCCGTCCTCTTGTTCTCCAATGAAATGGGCAAACAGATAAGCATGTAAAGCTTGCTTGCCCGGCAAAAAAGAGAATGAATCCATGTGAAACCCCCTATTAATTTATCCTTTAACTGATCCCAACAACACTCCTTTAATGAAAAACCGCTGCGCGAACGGATATAAGATGATCATCGGAATGGACGCAATGACCATAGCGGCAAGCTCAATGGTATGAGCCGTGACCAAGCCTTGTCCTCCGGTATTATTCAGTAACTGTGCTACCGCAAGGTTGGAGCCGTCCACCGTACTCATCATATTCTCAACCGCGCGGTTAGACTGAATTAACCTGAGGATGACATACTGTAAAGTCTGCAAATGGTTGGATTGGGTGAAATAAAGTGTTGTACCGTAATCATTCCATATATTCACTGCTGTAAATACGGACAGTGCTGCCATGACCGGTTTCGATAGCGGTAAGACAATCCGGAAAAAGATTCTGAACTCACTGGCTCCATCCATCTTGGCTGACTCAAATAAAGAGTCCGGGATGCCCTTGTAATTCGCATTAAAGATGATGACGTTATAGAAGCCTCCAAAAATACTCGGCAAAATGTAGACGAGGTAATGATCGTATAAACCCAGCCAGTTCATCAGCATAAAGGATGGAATCAACCCGCCGCTGAAATACATGCTGGCAAAGCCAATCACCACGTAGAACTGTTTACCCTTCAGATAAGACCTGGAGAATGCATATGCGAACATCGATGTATAGAGCATGGATACAACCGTAACAATGATCGTGCGCGACGCCGTAATCCAAGCGGCCTGAAGGATTCCCGGATCAATCAACACCTTTTCCCAGCTGGCCCATGTCCATTCTCTCGGCCATAAAAAGATTGGACCGCGAAGCAGATCCTCTCCACTGTTCAGAGAGCTGACCAGAGAGAACCAGAACGGGTAGATGGTTACAGCCATAAGGATCACCATAATGATGATTGTAGACAAATTAAACGTACGTTCTCCTAAGCTTTTCCCTCCAACCATAAAACGTCCTCCTTAAAACAACCCTGTCTTAGTCAATTTATTGGAGACAGTATTCGCACCCACCAGAAGTAACAGGGCAAACACAGTCTTCATCAACCCTATTGCCGTCGCCGAGGCAAATTGGAATTGCAGCATTCCCGTTTGATAAACATAAGTATCTATAACCTGGCTTGCCGGTAAATTCAATGTATTCTGTAAAACATAAATCTGGGTGAAATTGTTGTTTAGCATACCGCTTACGGCAAATATGACCAAAACCATCAACGTAGGCATGATTCCGGGAATCGTAATATGCAGCATTCTTTTCAAACGGCCCGCTCCGTCGATGGCAGCCGATTCATATAGACTCTGGTCGACACCGGCAATGGCCGCAAGATACAGAATGGCACCCCAGCCGAGATCCTTCAGCAGTCCGGTTCCAATGGCTATGCCCCAGAAGTATTTCGGTTCCGCCAAAAACTGCAGCGGTTTGTCAATAAGATGGAACTCCAGCAGCAAGTAATTAACTATACCGTCAGTATTCAACAGTGTAATAAAAAGTCCGCCAAAAATAACCCAGGAGAGAAAATGAGGTAAATAGGTGATGGTCTGAACCAAGGATTTGAACTTGGGAGACTGTATTTCATTGAGAATCAGGGCAAAAAAGAGCGTTACCGGTATTCCTATTAAACCGCTTAGCAGGTTGATCCCCAAAGTGTTCCGTACCATCGGCCAGAATTGAAAATTATGAAACACCCTGGTGAAATGCTGAAAATGATTCCAGTCACTTGTAAAGATTCCCTTGATGCCCATAGCGGGTTCGTAGCTCTTAAAAGCCATCAGAAGACCAAATAACGGAGTAAAGTTAAACACAAAGATCAATACCACTGCTGGAAACAGCATTAATTTGAGTTCAAACTGCGTTTTGAAATCATATCCCAGCCTGTATCCTTTTCTACGCTTGGATGGCATACTTACCCTCCTATCTCTACATTAAGAGTGCCAAAGCATCATGTTGTTCCACGTGCTTTGGCACCATTCATCCTCTGGTAATCAGGAGTTGATCCCTTTAACCTCTACTCCATACTGCTTACTCTTTTCTTTAAAATATTTATCCCGCTCTTTATCCAAAGCCTCGATGCCAAGCTTCTTTAATTGTGCGATCATTTCATTATATTGCTGCTCAAACTTCGCATCATTTTCCGACATGATTATTTTAGCGATCTGGGCAGTTTTGTAGTTCTTAATCTGCAATTCATCATTGGCAAATTGACTGTCGGCAGGGAATAGATCCTGCGGCAGACTGAGTGCCGCATTATTATAGATCTGAATTTCTTCAGATTTGCCATAAGCCGAAGCAACCCGGTTGGCAGTTACAGCCGCCATGTCTGTTTCTTCGGTCGGAGCTGACTCCAGACTATAGGAGAAAGAGGTATTATTAAATGGCCAGAATGCACTCACGCCCGTAGTCATATACTGGGTCGCATCCTTGAGCCCCTGCTCTGTCTTCACTACATGTCCCTGATCGTCCAGATTATAATGAACACCTTCAATCCCGTAGTTGTGCAAAAGCATACCTTCTTTACTGCTCATGAAGCTTATGAATTTAGCCAGCTTCTCCGGTTCTTTGGCAGATTTCGAGACAAAGGTATGCATCCAGCCACCACCTGCCCGCTGGTTCTTCGCAAGTACAGGCTTCGCTCCCTTATCCGAAAGAATAGGACCGGAGGATGTCCAGTAATTATTGAGCTGGAAGGAAGTATTGGCCATATTACCGATAAAAGTAAAGACTCTGCCCGATGCCATATCGGCCTTCACTGCAGCATTATCCACCGTCATCTGTCCAGGTTCAAAATAGCCTCCCTGCATCGCCTTGTACAAGAAGCTCAAGGCCTCCTTCGTTTCCGGTGCCAATAGCGGGTCTCTGTAGTTACCATTCTGATCTACCGGCATGGCCCCGAAGGTGCTCTTCAGGAAGTCGAATGTAGGCTCCTGATAGCTTTTGCCATCGACCAGAAGCGGAATCACCGCAGCCCCGGATACCTTCAAATTCATATCTTTAATCTTTTGATAGGCGGCAAGCAGACCGGATTCCGTCTTGATGTCATCAAGGGTCAAACCCGCCTCTTTGAGAATATTGCCATTCACCACAATCCCATTGTTATCCGCGTAATCAATAGTATCGATATAGAATTGTCCGGAAGGAGGATATTGCTTTCTGGCATCCTCTGAGTTGATATGGCTTGGGAAAGCATAGAAGCCGCCATCCCGGTCAATGATCGTCTGCTTCACATCCGCCGGAAAATCCTTCAGCAGATGAGAATCCGGATCATATTTTTGCAAAAATTCATCCAGTTTCCACACTTTATCAGCCTCAATCAGCTTTTTCCCCAGCACATCACTTGTAATGGTCAGCAAATCCGGGAAGTTTTCACCTGAGGAAACCAGCATCAAATTCAACTTCGTCTCTCCGTCTTGTGCAGGTATGTTGAAATCAAAGGTTAAGCCGGTCTTCCCGGTGATTATACCTTGAACAGTACCGGGGTCGGTGCTCCATGTAGATGGAGGATTCCAGAAATCCACTGTCGAGAACCACACTGCTTTGTTTACAGCTGGTGCCGCATTTTGTGTCCCTTCCGGTTTGTTAGCGGTTTCATTCTTACCGGTTGAACCACACCCCGTTAGCGCCAAAGCCAGGGTCAGAACCGGAGCCATCATATACTTTAGTTTCATAGCCTATTGTGACCTCCCTTAATCTATGTGTTTGGAACATCTCTATCGTAGCTCAGATTCATGAGGATGAAGATGTCTGAATTTTTCTATTTTGGTGTTCTGTTCTTCTTTCAATGTTATATTTTCCGGTATTGGCTAGGCGTGATTCCAAAGTTCTTCTTAAACAGCTTATTGAAATGGTAATAATCCTTATATCCAATTTGCTCGACCACCTCTGCTACAGACAGGGAGGAATCTCCAAGCAGCTCCTTAGCCATACTCAAGCGCTTATGCATGATGTATTCGGAATAGGTTACTCCCGTCTCCTTCTTGATCAGCGTGCTTAAGTAGCCCAGGCTGAGATGAAACATCTTGGCGATTTCACTGAGCGACAGATCATGCATATACCTGCTGTTGATATAATCAATAATCTTCTCGACAGCCTCATTGGAAACGTGGATATCTTGCTCACTCAACTGCTCCAGCAACGACTTCATTCTGGTAAACAGCTGTTCCGGCGTATGATACATTCGAATAATCTGTTCATACGATAAGAATTCCAGCTCATTGTCCGGGCTTAATTGATGATGATACTTATGAATAATGGAGATCACCTGATTATAGATGATTGCAATCTGATCAATGTATATACGGGAATGGCGGCATTCCTCGCTGATCTGCTCCAGCAGAACCTCCACTTGAATGTTATCCTTTTCCTTAATGGATTGCTCCAGCTTTAATAGACATTTTCTAATCAGCGTGGAGATAACAGGCGGTTTGTAATGCGCGAGTTGTTCGGTTTGATGAAAGCATGCGCTGAACATCACAATCTCTGATTCTTGATACAGCCTGGAGATTGGCGTGGAAGAGCCCCCTATACCGCTTATCCCGATGTACCTGGCATCGGACAATTCATTGGTAATAAAATCGAGTAGCTCCAAAGGCTCCATGTGCTCGTCATAATTGAGCAGCAGCGAAATTTTATCATAACCCGTTCGTAAGGAGGTGACACTCAAATGGGGATATGGATGCATTCCTTCCGCTATTCTAGGACTGGAGTCTGCGGGATACAGGCAGCATATGAAGCGATAATCCGGAAGCATTCCGGTAACTTCCTGGTTGACCTGAAAATCCTCGATTGTGAATTTATTCGCCGGATTCAGCCACTCAAATAAGTCTCCCTGCAACAAATTATATTCCTCGTAAGCCTCCCGTTTTCTATTCATCTCTACGGTAAGTCTATGGATAGCCTCTTCAAGTTTGAGGGCATCAATCTGTTTGACCAGATAGTCGAATGCCCCATAACGGATCGCTTTCTGAGCATATTCAAAATCGGTATATCCGCTTACAAGAATAACCTTCGTCTCTAGCTGCAGCCCTCTTATTCTCTCCAGTAATTCAATTCCGCTTAATCCAGGCATACGAATATCGGAAATGACCAGATCCGGCAATAGCTCGGTAATCATCTCCAAGGCATGCTGACCGTCATACACCTCACCGATAATCTCGTAACCCAGACTGTTCCAGTCAATCATGTGGGCAATTCCGTACGCTACCCAAGGTTCATCATCAACAATCAGGACTTGAAGCATAGTTCTCCCTCCGTTTCTCCGGGCTCCTCCATGATCGGTACCATCAAGATCACCGTGGTCCCTTCGTCTACTTTGCTCTCGATCGTCATTTGGGCATTTTCTCCATAGAACAGCTTTATTCTACGATAGATATTGGCCAAGCCGATGCCCACGCCTCCGTCATTCATGACAACAGGACCTTCAAACCGGTTTAATTGTGCCCTCACCTCTTCCAGCCGTTGCCCGCTCATTCCTACGCCATCATCCTTGACTGTGAAACAAACGAACTGATCTGTCAGCAGGTTTACCTGAACAGTAACCCATCCAGAGCTGACCTTTGTCTCCAGTCCGTGAAAAACTGCATTTTCTACGATCGGCTGCAGTAATAATTTGAGAGTGTAGAGCGATTGCAGGCGCTCTTCCGCTTCCACCTGAATTTGTATTTTCCCTCTAAAGCGGTAATCAATAATTCTCGAATATTCCCGAAGGTAGAGCAGCTCTTCACCTATACTGACAAATCCAGCCCCTTTAACGGAATATCGGAACATCTTGGATAAAGAAGAGGTGATTTCCGCTATATCCTCTGCTTTATGAAACAGGGCAATCGCACGTATACATTCTAAGGTATTGTACAAAAAGTGAGGATTAATCTGATTCCTGTAGGCCGATATCTCCATTTTCTTTTTCATCAGCTCTATATCAAAGGCTTTTTGCTGAACGACCTGGATATCCCGGCTTAAATGATCGATATCATCGAGCATCTGGTTCAAGCGGCTGCCCAAGACTCCGATTTCGTTGTTGAACGTCACTGAGAACCTTCTGTCCTTCCCTTTTTTCGTGTAGGATTTCACAAAATCAAGGAGCGCTTTGACAGGCTTAAATACCTGATTATAGAACACAACCAGGAAGAGCAGCAGCATGGAAAAGATTACAATATAGGTAGCAATATTAAGGTTCTTGATGGTACTCACATCCTGGAGCACTTCGGCCTTAGGCAGGACGCTAATAATCTTCCAGCCGGTATTTTTAAGAACCGCTTCCTGAACCAGATATTTATGACGATTAGAGTAATTCTCAGAAAGAAAAACTTCGCCGTAATTTTGCGGAGCGGTTCCCGCAATGATGACGTCCTTTTCGTCCAGCAACAGGAATTTGGAATGGGGGGATTGCTTCGATGTCTGTAACAGCTCATTAAAGCGGGCTCCATCCATTAGAAATACGCACATTCCCCGGTAATCTTTTAACTTGATATTATTCTGCAGATTATAGACTGGAACAGATATCGTGTAGTAGGAGCTGTTGGATAATATGGAAGTAGTATATTCAATGACAGAGGCCTGATTTTTAGGTGTAATATTCGCCTTTTCCCCTAAATTGGCAATCAGCTTGCCCGTGTTGTTATAGAGCAATATCCCTTTAATGTCTTCTTTCAAAGAAAGTGTACTTGAAAATTGGGAGACAATATCATCGTCCATAAGAATATGTGTCAGTGCATCATTTGTGCTCAGATATTGCTGAAGCGTCGGACTGTACAACAAGGAGTATGAAATACCATCCATATCTTTATAGAAATTATTCATGGTTGCTTCCAGCTGAAGCATCAGCTTGTTAACAGATTCCGTAACCTTGTCCTCGACAATACGCTGCGCGATATAATTAGAAATGAGAAAGGATACTAGCAGAAAGCTTAGCATCAGCACATTCAGATAGATAATCTGTTTCACCAGGCTAACTCTTTGAAACCGCTTGATCATATACACATTCCTCCAATCAGCCTGCAAAGATAGCGCTTTCTATTAATTCCAGAGTCATTCCTGAGCGCCTCGTCCGAATTATACCCTGAATTCAGATAAACGGATACAATGTACCCTCTCCCACACTTGGGGATGCCATCCATAATTAATTCCACCGGAGGGCGGCAACAGCAACAAGAGCCTGAATCAAATAGACTGATTTCAGGCTCTCATTACTGGTGACGAAGTTATGAGAAGTTTATTGTGAATCCACGGCTCTATCTTTTTATTCTCGGCAGAAATGCCGCCGGAATCAGCGCCAGAGTCGAGAAGGCAATCGTCCACATAAACGTATGATCGAAGGCAACGGCCACTGCGGCTGGGTCACGAGTCAGGACGGAATTCAGCTCATTTTGTAAAATAATTGCGATAACCGATACGCCGAAAGCACCGCCAATCTGCTGCATAATACGGGTGGTGCTGCTGGCGTGCGGGATCTGCTTCGAGGACAGACCGATATAGGCAGAAGCCATAACCGGCAGAAAAACAGCCCCTAATCCAGCACCTCTCACGATAAGAACCGCACTCAGAAAATAGTAACTCGTATCTGCGCCAAGCTGCGTCAGCGGCCAAGTGCCAAGGATGGTAAGGACCGTTCCTACAAGAACCACGGGTCTCGATCCGATCTGATCTGTCAGTTTGCCGGCCAGTGATCTGGTCAGCAGCATCCCGATGCCTTGGGGAACGAGCAGCAGGCCGGACATAAGCACAGATTCACCGCGGACTTGCTGGAGATAGAGCGGCAGCAGCAGCATTGCCCCATAGGTGGTCAAGCCGGATAGAAACAGCAGCGATGAGGACACGGTTAAAGAACGTACCCGGAACAGCGTGACATCAATCAACGCTTCGTCTCCCTTGCGGAAGGCATGGATCACGAATACTGTCAAAAGCGCCACACCTGCTATAACGGGAACAAGGACCGCAGGATGACCAAACCCGTGGTGGGAGCTGACTTCTCCAAGGCCGTACAGGGTAAGCACGATAGCCGGAGACAGCAATAACAGTCCAGGCACATCTAGCCGCAGCGTCCGGGCATGGTGCTCTTCGTTGGGGAGCCCCTTCCACGCAACAATTATGGCAGCCAGGCAGAGCGGAATATTGACCCAGAAGATCCATCGCCAGCTCAGATGATTGACGATTACTCCTCCCAGCACCGGTCCCAGAATGGGCCCAAGCAGCGCTGGCAGAGCTATGGTCGCCATTCTTTTGCCCATATTCTGACCTCCATAGGCACGTACGGCCAAGGTCTGCATGATCGGCATCAGCAAGCCCCCGCCGATCCCCTGAAGGGTACGGAAAATAATCAGGCTCTCTACGTTCCACGCCATGCTGCACAGCACAGAGCCGAGCAAAAACAGACTCAGCGAAAATAGCCACATTTTCCTTCCCCCAAACCGTTCCACAGCCCAGCCGGTTAGCGGAATAACCATCGCAAACGACAGCAGATATCCGGTCATCACCCACTGAACAATGGATACCGAGGTGTTAAATTCCCGGACCAGCGTATCAATCGCCACATTGGTTATCGTCGTATCGAATATCGGGGCCAGAATACCGAGCATAAGAATCCACATCAAATTCCTGGCTGCTGCCTGCTGTTCAGCTGGTTCAAGTGCTGGTTTAGCTTGATTTTGCAAGTTGATCATCTCCCTTTGGTCGCTAAATAAGAAACTTTATGTTTCTTATTTGAGCCTATGATATACTATCCGCATAGGAAACGCAACGAAATTCTCCAAAGGTGGTTGAGACCGGTATGTCCACTTCTCAAGAACAGGATAAATTGAAGAACAGACGCAGAGGCAAGGAGCTCGAAGCCGCTATACTCCAGGCCGTACGGGAAGAGTTGACAGAGCAGGGGTATTCCAATCTTACGATGGACAGTGTGGCCGAGCGGGCGGGAACAAGCAAAGCCGTACTCTACCGCCGGTGGGCCAACCGTGCAGAGCTTGTGCTTGCTGCCATCCGGGACCGTGTGCCCCTGCCGCTGGAGGAAGTGCCTGATTACGGGAATTTGAGGGATGATGTGTGCGGGGTGCTGCGGGCCATGAACCAGAATAATATACAAGCAATGTTGAATGCTTTCTACGGGCTTGTAGCAGAAATGGGCGATATGCCGCTTGCCTCCTTTATTTTCCCCCATGGGCGTCAAAACAGAACCATGTCGATTTTGCTAGAACGGGCTGTTGAGCGGGGAGAAGTATCTGCCGAAGCCGTGACTCCCCGAATGCTCACTTTACCGTCCGATCTGGCCCGCCATGAGCTGATGCTGTATAACGCACCTATGTCGGAGGAGACGATCGCCAATATTGTGGACGAGGTGTACCTTCCGCTGGTCTTGAAGCGTTAATTCTTCGTCCCCGGCTCTCAGCTTCACGGCTTAAGTCATTCGCCCTTAATTTCTTTGCTGTGGGGCTAATGTTGCATGTATTGCAACTCGGCATCTAGGATATGGGGATTCCCCGGGAGATTGTTGCAGGAATTGCAGGATTATCTTCGTTAAGGCGCTTCAAGACGGGATATTCCTGCTTTTTGTACAACAATACGAGTAGCGGTTGATGTAATGTGAGTGAATGTTGTAGTTTAAGCAGGATTTTGAATCGTAATTATAAGTTGGAGTTGGAGCAGCAGCAAGATAATCCGGCTGCAACCACAAACAGCCAGCCACCGGCAATCTGCCCGGCGGCTGGCTGTCTTTCTACCTTATTAGAAGTAACTTTACAGCTTCCAGATCCGGTACAGAATCACCGCTGCTTCTGCACGGGAGAGGGTATCCCCCGGAGCAAGCTTATTGTTCTTACCGTTCACTACGCCGTATTTCAGCAAGGCTGACACGCTGTCCTTGGCATAGGCGGAGATGTGACCGGCATCGGTGTAAGATGCTATCGATCCGCTGCCTTCAGCCATGATTCCGGCCGCCTTCAGGGCACGCGCCGCAATTACCATCATCTCCTGGCGGGTGATGACGCCCGCTGGCTTGAAGGTATTGTCCGCATAGCCTGTGACGATACCGAGCTGCTTCGCGGCCGCAAGCTCCTTGCTGTATGCCGCGTTGTTCTGGACATCGCTTAAGCCTGCAACTGCTTCAGCAGCAGCCTTAAGCTCCAGCACCTTCACCAGCGAGGCTGTGAAGTCTGCTCTGTTCATAGGAGCGGCAGGCATGAAGCTGTTGCCGCCCGGAAGGATATCGCGCGCAGCCATTGCAGCGGCTGCCTGCTTCGCCCATGACAGGCTGCCGAGATCTGTAAAGGTCGGCGGAGCGAAGGCTGCGGCAAATGTGCCGAACTCTGTAGTACGGAACACCAGCGCTTCCTTCACTGCATCATAACGGCTGTTCACCACAGCAGACCATGCGCCGTTGCCGGTGAGCGAACGGACCAGAAGGGATTCAAGTTCACCCTGCTCTTCCGCTGATGCTTTGTAAGGAATAGAGACGGTCATCGCACTGCTGCCAGACAAGGCTACCTTCTGCCCGCCTGCAAGCAGACTCAGCTCCACCACCGGACGGCTGCCGGTCTGCTGGAGAGCAGTGGCATCCAGGCCTTCGGCTGTGGAATGCTTGACCCGGATGCTAACATGTTCAGTGGTTGCTGTAATCCCTGCGAGCTGCTCACTTGGAATGGACAGCGTAGCAAGGCCGTTCTGGAGGACAAGCAGGAACTTCTCCTGCGTCTTCAGGCCTTGAAGCGGCAACTGCGCTTCATAGGAGTCCACACCTGTCTGGTTCGCCAGATCGATGACGATCTGCTTCCGCCCGTCTGCTGCCGGGGCCGCCTGCTTCAAGGCTTGCTGCCACAGCTCGCCCGTCACAGTGGCTTTGGCCGCTGTGCCTTCGGTCTTCACCTCAGGTCTGATCGTCACTACGCCGTCCTTGACATCAAACTGTGCAGGCTTAGGCGCAGGTGTGCTGCTGGTATAGCTGGTGCCGCCGGAATCCGGTGCCGATGTTGGCGTTGGCGCAGGTGTTGGTTCCGGAGTCGGCGTTGGCGTCGGCTCCGTTGACGGCTCGCCGCCGTCTTTGGCCTTAAGCGTCAGCACGCCGAAGACGGAGGTGTCCTGATAACCGTTGCCGGTGGTATCATTCCAGGCGGCCACACTTTGCCGGACGCCGTTCTTGGCATCGTTGATCTGAGTGTCGAAGCCGACCTTGGTGCCGCCGGCTGGCGTAATCTTTTTGAACGGAATCTTCATTTCAAGCGTATAGTTGGTTCCGTTAACCTTGGTTACCGACTCGAAGCCTGCACCAATGGCTGCCGGACTGAAGGAGGCTTCATTGTCATAATTAACCCGGTATTGTCCGTCATCATCCTCATAGAAGGTCGTGCGGCCGAAATTCTCATCCACGAAAATCTCGACAGAGTCCTGCTCCCATGCATTAGCATTACTCTTGTCCAACTGGGCGTCACTGACCTGAACCAGCACATACAGATTCTGGTCATCCCATAGGGTACGTGCGGTTCCGCTTGCGCCCTGCCAGGCCATCTGATAACGGTTCACAGCCATCTCAGGCGCAGAGGCCCAGATTCCATCCGCTGTCCCGTCAATAACCGGCGTGCCGTAGACCGCCTCTGACACGTTAGCTTCTGCCGTATTCGGCTCATGCTCAGCCATGAATTTGGCCGGATCAATGACCGCGTAGTAAGCCGGCTTCGCCTGCAAATCCCTGTCGAACAGCAACGGGCTTGACTCCGCTCTCCAGCTTGTGCGGTCATCCATGCCCCAGAAGGTTACCCGCGCAATATGGTCGGCATGGGCCTTGTAGAGATCCATCAGCCTCGCATACAGATAGCCTTGAGCAATCCGTTCCTTCTCTGTCTGCGTATTCTGGCTGCCGGCCTGAATATCCAGTTCGGTAATGCTGACCTCTACGCCAAGGGAGATGAACCTCTCCAGCGACAGCTTGACGTTATCTGGATTCGTATTGATATTGTAGTGCGCCTGCATCCCCACACCATCAATCAGCAGCTTGCCGGGATGGGTCAGCGCGTACTTGTCATTCAGTTCCTTGACCATACTGTAGATGGCCTGGGCCTTGTTCTGGTTATCGTCATTGTAATCATTGTAATACAGCTTGATATCCCATTCCGGATGCTGGTCCAGCACCTCTCTGGCCGCCAGGAACGCCTGCTCCAGATAGTCCGGACCGATGGCATCATACCACGGAGCCTTACGCAGCGCCGCTTGCCAGTCCGAAGGATTGGACGGGTTATCATTCATTGCCTCGTTGACCACATCCCAGGAGATGACCCGGTCTCCGAAATGCTCCATAACTCCCTTGATGTGCGCTCTAAGGTTAGCGAGTGCTTCGTCACGCCCCAGGGGAACGCTAAGGCCTGCTGCATCCGTGGTCAAGTTCATCCAGTCAGGCGATTGCTGATACCATACCAGTACATGCCCATGCATCTTCATCCCTTCAGCCAGCACCTTGTTCACCATCGCATCCGCTGCTGTAAAAGTGAAATTTCCTTTGGTCGGCTGCAGCGCATCCGGCTTCATGGCATTACCTGCGGTAGCAACGTTGTGATGCATCTTCAGCAGGTCTAGCCGTACGCCTTCCAGATCCTCGGCGGATAGCGCGTTGCCGATCAGGAAGTCATTTTGATAGGCTGTTTTTAGCGGAATCAGATCTCTCTGAATATCCACCGGCGCGGTACCTGTAGGCTCGAAATTAATATCATCGATATAGAAGGAAGCGGTTGCATTATTGGAACTTTCAATATACAAGGTCAGGTATTCTCCGCCCACGCTGTTATAGCGGTAGCTGCCCTCATATTTCACCCAGCCGTCAGCCGTACTGATCGTCTTAGGGGACAGGGTCACATAACTTGCACTGCTGTCTGTGCCTACTTGTGTAGATAGCTGGAGCTGTGCGCTCGCCGGTTCGATCAGCTTCACCCAGGCAGAAAGGGTATATTCGCTGCCCTTGTCCACGTACTTCTCCACACGGAGGGAAGGCCCGTGCCAGGTATTGCTTCTGCCCTCGACCTTCAGGGAATATGAACCGCCCTCGGTATGATTCGCTTCATTCGTTACGGTCAGCGTCTCGGTTCCGGCTCTGCCGGTGAAGCCGCCCTCTTGCTGATCTTCAAAAGTCACTGTACTGAACGGCAAAGCCGGTTCACGCACAGGCTCTTCCCCGCCGCCCAGAGTGGACTCTGTCGTTATCAGAAGATCGCCAAGGTAGAAGGGTACTGTGGCTCCCTTATCGTCTGATTGGATGCGCAGCTTCTCCTCCGCGTCCACCGTGAAGGTCTTGGTCAAGGTCACGGCTTGGCCCGCATGATATTCGCCACCGGCGTAATTGCCATAACCGTCCAGTGTCAGCATCACTGCCTGTGCGTCCTTCGGCACAGTTACGCTACCATCCACATAGACCACCGCTGTTACGGTATAGGTGCTGCCCTTCTTCATGCCCATATCCGAGAGGTTGAAATCAGCCGCATCCCAGCTATCCTTCCGGTTGCTTACGTGCAGCGCTGCCCCATCACTATTTCCGTCAAAAACAACGCCCTTAACCGCCTCCAGCTTGGCGCCTCCCGACTGAACTGCCTTACCTGCGCCATTCGCAAACGTTTCGTGATATACCGTGGTCTGTGCCTCGGCTGCCTGAGCAGCCGGAAGATATCCGCCTGCCGGAAGAAGCAGAAGGGCTGCCAGCAGCACCAGAGAGACTTGCTTGATTATTCTCTTCATGCGTTGCACTCCTCTGTATGAATTTGGGTTTCAATGAGTTAAGCGCTTACAGCTAATGTGGAAGCCTCCCCCTTCACCACCCAAATCGTAGCATACGGACCAAAGTGCGTCTTACCTGAAACTAAAGGTTGTACCGTGCTTTTTATAGATGATTCCGGCTGACTGCATAGCAAAGAAGACCCCTGAATTAGGAGTCTTCTAACCGGCAGTATCTATATCAGCTTGTGCGCATACCATTTCTTGCCCCGGAAGCGCCACAGGAACACCGCTCCGCGCACTGCCCATTCGCAGTTCATCGCCAGCCATACACCCAGCACTCCATAGCCCAGCACGATCCCGAGAATATAGCCGAAGACCACCCGGAACAGCCACATCGTCAGCATCGAAGCGATCGAGGTGAAGCGCGAGTCTCCCGCTGCCCGCAGCGCAGACGGCAGAATGAAGCTGAAGGCCCACAGCGGAATCTGGGCAATCGCATTGACCAGCAGCACCACGAACAGATCATCGATGATCTCCGCAGGCGGAGAGAAGATCGACACCAGCGGATGGAACAGCGGCATCAGGATCAAGGCCACCAGGGCGTAAGAGGCGGAACCGATCCACAGGAAGGACTTGATGAACTTCCGGGCATCCGCCACATCCCCCCGTCCGATACACTGGCCGACCACGGTCACAATCGTCAGCGACAGTGCACTGGCCGGAATCTGAAAGACCATCGCCAGCGATCCGGCAATCGCATTGGTGGCGATGGCATACGTGCCCAGACTGACAATGAAGATCTGCGTCAGCAGCTTGCCGCCGTTGAAGAACATCTGCTCTGCGGCGAACGGTACGCCGATGAACATGATTTTGCGCAGCATCATAAGCGGAACATGGAACAGGTCGCGGAACTGCACACGCAGCACCGAATCGAACTTGAACAGATAGATCAAGGCACAGGCCATCCCCACATAACGAGCAATATTGACCGCAAGTGTCATGCCCAGCACACCCATGTCCAGCAGGTTAATGAAGACAACGTTGAGGATAACATACAACACGTTCATAATCAGCGACAGCATCAGCGAAGCCCGCGTCCGGCCCACGCCCCGCAGCGCACCGCATACAGCCTGAACCACGGCAATCCCCAGATACGAAATGCTGCTGCCGATCATATAGACCCGGGCATTGTCCAGCACATCGGCGGAGGCCGTCCCGAACAGCAAATTCAGAATTGGCGTATGGAAGGACATCAGCAGCAGACCGATTCCCACCGCAAGCAGCGAGACCGAGGTAACCGATCCGGCCGTGGCCTGGGAGACCATGCGGTCATTCCCGCTTCCTTTATACTGCGCAACCACCACCGTCCCCCCGGTCGCAATCGCCACAAATACATTGATCAGAAAAATATTCAGGGAATCCACCATATTCACCGCACTGACTGCCGCCATCCCCGACGAGCTGATCATCGCAGTGTTGACCAGATTCAGCCCGATAATGAAGGCCTGGTCAATGAGAATAGGCAGGAACAAAGCGATAATTTGCCGGTAATCCATGCTGTCTCCGGACAGATATTTTTCCAGCCATTTCTTGGCCGGTTGAGGAGCTTGAAGCTGCATACATTGATCACATTCTTTTCTGTAGAATAATTGCAGGCGTACTATACATTCCTTCCAGTTTACTACAGATTCCGCTTCAAGTCTGTGATAAGAGTGGAATTCGTTCAGATTACCGGATAACATTCCCTGCTCCCTAAGTAAAATCCTGGGTCCGGCCGAAATATAGAATGAGAGTATTTACATTCGGAAGGAGGAGCCTATTATGAACAATGAGATCGTTAAAAGTCTGATCCAGCAGGTGACGGAAGAAGTGTTATCCGAGAACCAAGCTGCCTTGGAGCAGAGCGGAAACAGCCAAGCCAGCATTCAATTAGCTGTGCAATTGTCCGCCGTTACCACCCTTAAGATCCTTGAAAAGCTGGAGCTGATCGATAAGGATTAACCGCACAGTCTGCCTGTGCTACATACCCGTAAGGCACTCCGCGCAAAAAAACCGCAGGAAGCGAATTTCCGCCTGCGGTTTTTTTGCGCGCCTATGGGGGGTTCAGGGGCATTTGTGCTCTTCATTTACGCTGTCCGCCCGTTTTGGGCGTATTCAGGGGCACTTGTGCTCTTCATTTACGCTGTCCGCCCGTTTTGGGCGTATTCAGGGGCACTTGTGCTCTTCATTTACGCTGTCCGCCCGCTTTGGGCGTATTCAGGGGCACTTGTGCTCTTCATTCTGACGGCTCAGAGGGATTTATCCCTCTCATTTTCGCTCACCGCCCATTTTCAGTCGAATCAATGGGATTTATCCCTTTCATTTTGACTGATCATCCACTTTTAGCCGTATCAATGGGATTTATCCCCTTCATTTCGGCTTATCATCCACTTTTAGCCGCATTAATGGGGCTGTCCCAAAAGTAGATACTCTACTGGTGGGGAAAAATCCCATGCCTTCTTAAAAGATGAATTTGTAAGAAAGGGAGCGATTCTCCGTTATTGGAGGATCGCTCCCTTGCGTTTCTGGTCATTCGCTGCTTGCTTCAGCAGGTTGTGAGCAAGCGAAAGCCAACCGACCTCTAGCGTCACTTTTTCCATGCCGCGAAGCAGAAAGCGCCGGAAGCCCCGGTTATTCTTTAATTGTCCAAATACACTTTCCGGCTCCGTCATTCGACGTACGGCCAATAGATAGCCTTCCTCGCTTCGGAGGATTTCTTTCGCCTGTTTCTGGTATCTAAGCCGCTCCAAACTGACTGCGATTTCCCGGTTTCCGCTTCCCTTCGTGCAGTTTTCTTTTAGCGGACAACCTCCGCAGCTTTGACTTTGGTAATGACGCTTCTTAATTTCGTATCCACTCTCTGTGGTTTCCTTGCTCTCTCGTTGGAAATACAGCGGGTATCCAGCTAAACACGTCCAGCGATCCTCGGATGCGTCGTAGGTCCAGTTCTCGATTTTTCCGACGTCGGCTTTCCAGGCTTTGCTCTTTTCTTTGTGGTAGGTGCTGTATTTCACGACGGCCTGTAGCTCGCTCTTTTCCAGATAGGCGTAGTTTTCTTCACTTCCATAGCCGGCATCTGCAATGACCGTCTTTGGAAGTTTCCCGAGGAATTGCTTTGTTTTTTCCAGATGTGGTTCTAAACAGCGGGTGTCACCCGGTCTTTGATGGAGACTGTAGGTTAAAATAAATTGGTTTTCGGTCCCGATCTGTAGATTGTAACCTGGCTTCAGTTGGCCATTTCGCATGTGATCTTCTTTCATCCGCATAAACGTTGCCTCGGGATCGGTCTTGCTGAAACTGTTCCGGTCCCCAAGCAGCTTTTGATATTGTTCGTACTTCTGCAGTCGAGGGAGCAAATCCTTACGCAACGACCGAACCGTCTTGTTTAGGGGCTTGTCTTTCGGTTTTTCGGCAAGCTGAGCTTCAAGCTTTTGCACGGCTTGTTCGAGTTTCTCACTGTCCATTTCCGAACCCGTGCTGAGTTCAGCCAGATCTTTGCCCTGATTCTCTTGTTCTTCCTGCTCTTCGGCTGCTTCAATGTCAGCGAATAGGGCCTGCACCTTATCTTGCAGTTTCGCTTTGTGTTTGCTGACCGCTTTGCTCCAGACAAAGGTGTAGCGATTGGCATTCGCCTCGATCTTAGTTCCGTCCACAAAATAATGCTCCAGAGACACGTATTTTTCGTCAGCCAGAAACTGAAGCACGGCGGTAAATACCGTTTCGAGGACATTTCTCATCCGCTGGGAACGGAAGCGATTCAGCGTGCGGAAGTCGGGTCGCTGCCGTCCGGCCAGCCACATGAAGGGAATGTTCTCCCGGACCGCTTTGGCGATTTGGCGAGACGAATAGATTCGCTGAGTGTAAGCGTAGATGATGACTTTGGTGAGCATTTTAGGATGGTAGCTGTCACGGCCGCCGCCGGGATAGGCCGCGTCAAAAATGGCGTTGTCCAGCCGATTGACGGCGGCATTCACGACGCGAACGAGGTGATTTCCCGGGATATCTTCTTCCAGATCCATTGGCAAGCAAAGTTGGTCCATGGTATATTGAATGTACAAAGAAACCTCTCCTTTGAAATGGTTGTGTGGTAACTCCATTTTAACAAAAGAGAGGTTTCTTTTTGTGATTTTAGAAAGATTTGAAGAAACTTTTCCCACTTAAACAGCGGAGAGGACGGAACGATTGTGTAAAAGCGGCAGCGGTCGCCTTGGTCTCCGGATTTTCACCGCTAAGGGGAATGAAAAAAATCTGGAGACCACAGCGATTGGAACAACGGTCCGTTCGCGCAGCGTCCACCCAAGTGCTCACGTTGATCCGACTACAAAATAAAGAGCTGTCCCAAGCAGCCATTTCATGGCTTTTGGGACAGCCCCTTTCATTTCGGCTTATCATCCACTTTCAGCTGAATCAATGGGATTTTTCCCTTTAATAGCCTCTGATTGACTCTGATTGATAAATTACTCTTTTCGGCAGCAATTCCACAATACAATTCTTATATACGCTGCGCCTCCAGCTCCCGTGTGAGCTCAAGCGCTTCAATACCCGCCAACAGTACTATTCCGATTCCGTGAGTATCGTTGAGCTGCCAGGTGAGCTGTTCTTTGTAATACAGTTTGTTGAAGGAATACCCCGATCCCCGGCAGACGCCATAGACGTTCCCCTGATGGTCGATGCAGTATTGGGCCAGCGCAGTCCAGCCGCGCAGCGCTGCATCGGCATATGGATACGGCTCTGTCAGCCAACCTCTGCGCACACCGCGCGCAAAGGCATATACGAACATCGAAGAACACGATGCCTCCGCATAAGATTCGGGATCGGTCAGAACCTGATGCCATAATCCTGCGGCGTCCTGCAGCCGTATATATCCTTCGCACAGCGTCCGGTAAAAAGCCAGCAGTTCTTCCCGCTGCGGATGCTGCTCCGTCAGTACCTCCAGCAGCTCAGTCAGCGAGAACAGCACCCAGCCGTTGCCTCTGCCCCAGGCTACTCCATTCGGCTTGCCGAATTTGTAGTCATACACATGATGCATTATGCCAAGCTCCGGCTGGAACAGCCGATTACGGTAATGAAGAAACTGTGACACTGCATCATCCAGATAAGCGGTATCTCCCGTCAACAGATAGTACCGGCTCAGGAACGGAGTGCTCATATACAGATCATCGCACCACATCGTTCCCTGCATGAAGTCGGTGGTGCCCCGTGTACGGTAGAGCGCCCCATCCTCGTCGCGGGACTGCGTATTTTGAATATACCGGGCGATATACGCCGCTGTTTCGGGCGCTCCATGCAGCGGCTGCTCGGCATGAGCGGCGAGCATCACCGCACCGAAGGAGCCGCAGTCGTCCAGAGAGTCCATAAGCGCCAGCTGCTGGTTAATACCCGGAGCACCATAGCGGCTGCGGTCCCAGAGCGAATACGTATGAAGCCGGGTGCACTGCTCAATATGTCCTCTGGCATAAGCGGAATAATGAGGATCGCCCAGAGCCTGACCGGTACGCAGCAGACCATAGAGGGTCACCCCCAGCGGATAATTCCAGCGTCCGTACAACGCACTCTCCAGATATGGCCTGACTGCCCCACCAGGACGGTCCACCCGCCAAAAGCATTCCTCCGCCCCTTCACCGAAAGGAGCATCCATAGAAGCCGCTTCCGCAGGCTGCGGTACCGCCGATTGCAGAAACGGACCCAGGTACAGCCATGGACCGGTCTGCCCTTCCACCGGGCAAGGACTCACCAGCTTCACTGTGCCGTGGACTCCACTGGCGCCAGCTCCCTTATTCAAGGTTCCCTGCGGAGAGCAGCAGGGTGAAGCTTCCGCAAGAGCCGCGCTACACTCCGCTTCCACCTGTACCTCTGATGTGTTCCCAGCCTCCGCCGCTTCCAGGCGGAAGTCCCACCCGGGACCGCCGCACACGGCCTCGACCAGCAGGTCATGGCTGCCGAAGCTCAGCGGCAGCACACACTCAAGGCCGGCACTCGCTTCGGGCTGGATGGCGGCAAGCCTGCCATCCACGCAGACCTTGAGTGCCGCTACATCCCGGCTGCGGAGGACCAGCCGGACGTTCATTCCGCCCGGCGCACTCACCGCCAGCCGGCTCCAGGCCAGCGCCTTCGCGCCGGACACCGCGCCGAGCACGCGCGCGAGGTTCCCGCCCTGTGCCTTGGTATCCGGCCATCCGGCCGCCGGATACCAGGCACAGCGGGCCGCCAGCGCAGCTTCGGCAGCCTCCGCGGCTTCGCCGCAGCGGACGCGCTGCGAAGACTCCGCGCGGTGCGCCGCAGCCTCTCCCTCAGAAGCGCCGCCGCCTTCCGGCTGCAGCGTCCATCTGCTCTGCTGCGGCGCGCTGTAGATCCAGCCCTCACAGCCGCTGTGCTCCGCAGTCGGGGCCAGAAAATGAAGCGGAGCTCCCTTCACGCTCCCGGTGCCAAAAATCCCGCCGCAGCCGGTGCCGACGGCGGTACATTCCAGCAGGAACTGATTCCAGCCTGCCTTCAGCCCGGTACGAAAGAATGCCTTGCGGTCCGGGAACACATCATCGTTTAGATTGGACGCGAACACGGCAATGCCGTTGACATAGACTGTCACCGGACCGAAGCAACTGAGAGCGAGCGGAATATCGCTGTCCGTATCGCTCCACAGCTTCCCCCAGGCATAGACAAATTCCCCGTCCCGCAGCTCAGGCAGCCGTTCTTTCAGATTCATCTCATACCGGCAATCCGGCAGGCGCGGGAAGCTGTTCTCCAGATGAACGCGGTAGACCGGAGGCTGCGGCGGATTTGCACCAATATAGCGGTTCGCTATGATGGCAAGCATCGCTTCCGTATGCTCTCCGGCTGTGCGGACGATGGAATGACGCGGATGAAAGTAGGCGGGAACATTGGCCTGCTCGGCATCACCCTTCATGTCATGTCCTTCCTCTGCACTCACCGCTGCATTCTCGTCCCTACCGCCCATCACAACGCCACCTCACCGCCGGGGTACAGGGTGGAGCTGTACAGCCGTTTGGGCTGGGGCAGTTGCTGCCCGGGATAGACCGCTTGCAGCGGAAGAGCTTCACCGGCATAGACAGCGGCCAGCTCATCCGTGTAAATAATGACCTGCTCGGTTCCGCTGCCCAGCAGATCGCCGTGCACGGCGTAGCCCTGCTCGGCGAACTCGGCTACGATATTCATATAGCCGTCATACAGTGCGGGAAGCACGGCTTCCCCACGGCGGTACGCCAGAATATAGTCGGGTGCATCCGGCCAGAACTGGCTGACGGCTTCGACAATGGTCAGCCAGCCGTCAGTGGTGCGTTCTTCCTTCCACAGCTCCCGGCCGGACTGGTCCAGCAGGAACATAGCGTCCTTGCCCCGCAGACCCTTGCCGTCATCCTCGCGGACCAGACGGTCAAGGCCCGCAATCTGCAGGCCAGGCAGGTCCGGGCGGAACCGCCCAAGTGCCAGGTGCTGCGACTCGACAGAGCCTTCGTACCGCCATAGCTCGTGCCCGTTGTGGTCGTACATCACCGTCACACTGCCGCCGATGACCAGCTCCGGCACCCCGTCCCCGTTCACATCGCCGACCCACAGGCAATCGGCATGATCGTCCAGATCATGGCAGCTCCACAGCTTATTTCCGTCCGCATCCAGCAGATCATATCCGGCCATCACCTCATCGCGCCCGTCACCGTCCAGATCGTACACCCAAGGATAGTGCCCCACATTGCCCTGATGGGTCCAGAGCAGCCGGAAGTCCCGATCCAGCGCCCACAGCTGATGGTAGCGGTCTTTGAGAATGATGTCGGAAGGATAATCCCCGCCTGACAGGTTGGCAATAATGATGCAGTCATGAGCCTCCTTCGCCGGCAGCGGGTGAACCGCTTTGACCTTGCCTGTCGCCCCCTCCAGAATATGCAGCTGGTCCTTCATCACACACAGCACCTCCAGCGCCCCGTCACCGTCAATATCGGCAATCTGCGCCGGATAATCGGAGCCTTGGCTGCCCGCGTTCGAATCCGGCGTTCCCGTCTGCCACAGCAGACGGCCATCGAGATTATAAGCCGTCAGGCACTGCACTTGGTGCGGAATATAACGGACATCCTGACGGTTATCCGGCTGCACCAGCAGCAGCTCAGCCCGGCCGTCCCCGTCCAGATCGCCGAGCAGCATTTTGCATCTTGGACCGGCGGCGGAGATATCCAGCCCGGCCAGCCGGTGCAGCTTTTGACTATGATCCATATGATTCACAATACATCCTCCTTCACTCTATCCCTGTTCTGTATCAGCCCAAATCCACAGTCTGTCCCCCGGGCACCTCGACTACCGTACCGTCAATCTCCAGCCAGACCGCAGCCGCTCCCGGATTATAGACAAAGTCCCTTGCCGCCGAGAACAGCAGCCCCCGGCAAGCCTTCATGTAATGCACCAGCTCCAGATTGGTCGCATACCAGATGTCCCCGCGTCCGCCCGCCATGGCGCAGAAGCGCTCCATCAGCTCCCAGTTGTTGTCATTGTCGAACTCGTAACTATGTCCCCACACATACATCAGGTACAGATACTGCCGCTTATGCAGCCCCACAAAAGTCTCCCCGTGAGCCAGCAGCTCCCGGTTATGATGACAGGTCGCCTGCCACTCCAGCCAGTCCTCCGGCAGAGCGAACCCGCCGGTAGACTGCACCGTTCGGGCATATTCAATGCCCAGATGCGGCAGCAGCGCCTTGATCTCCTGCGTATAGGAGCCGTTCGGGTAAGACATGCCGCGCACAGGCTGGCGGATCAGCCCTTCCAGCACCCTGCGGTCCTCCATAATCTCCTCCACGACCAGCTCCTGCGGGCAGCGCGCCAGCGTCGGATGACTCCGCGTATGCACGCTGACCTCATGCCCGTGGTAGAGAGCCGCAACCTCGTCCGCCCTGATGCGGTCTCCTTCTCCAAGCAGCCCCGAATTCAGATGAAAGCTGCCCTTGATTCCATACTGATTGAACAGGCCGACCAGCCGTTCATCCGCTCGCCGTCCGTCATCATAGCTCATGGTCAGCGCCTTATGACGGCCTTGCGGATAGCAGTAATACACTCCCGGCATTGCAGTTAAGCCTCCTTCGAATAGAATCGTCCGTCCCTAAGAGGGACGCGTATGTTCATCCGCTCATCCAGCGATCCAAGCTTCAAGGAGCATAGACAACCAGATCGCTATATTCCGCTATCAGCGGTGCCATTTGCCGGAAGCCGATCCGGCCTCCGCCCAGCAGCGGTCCGAAGGACGAACCATCATCCACCCAGTGCAGCACCGGCAATTCATTGATTGCAAAAGTCACAGCAGCCTCCCGCTTCACCACCAGCATCCGGTAGGCCTCAGTCATATCGGCGGTATCCGGCAGCGGATCAGCCCCTTGGGCAACAAGGTGGAAGCCGTAGCTTTTGCGCAGATTACAGGTGTGAAAAGCCCGTTCCTCCTCCCACATCCGGCGAAAATACGAGATATGATAGGCATCCATCTCCCCATGATGGTACTGGTCATATTCGCCCGTGCGGACCGGCAGGGACGGATCAAACAGATCCTTGCCACCGGCACCGGCAGCCGCGAAGAACAGAATGGCCAGCCCCGGCTCCCGCAGCGGGCGGAACCTCCAGGATACGGCAAGCTCTGCCGGAAAAACCTTAGGGCACCAGAAAACCACATTCGCCTTCTGCCCTTCCTCAGCCCCCCGGGTGCTCTCCAGCCGCAGCCGTCCCTGTGGAAAAGTAACTGCTCCGTCGCCTTCCATACGGAAGCCTTCCACCTGTGTGGAGCCCTCCAGCGTATTGCGGTAGATCTCCCGCCAGCCCTCAGGAATTCCTGCATCAGCCTGCTGCGTAATCATTGAACCACATCTCCTTTCCCGGCACCGGCATTATTGTCAACTCCGGCACCGGACCTCGCGCTTATCCCAGCTTCTGCACCAGCCTCAAAATCAGTTCCAGCACCAGCTCCAGTCTCTATAATCCCCTCAGCTTCCGCACTAGTTGTATCACTAGCTCCGGCACCAGACCTCACACTAACCCCCGCTTCTCCACTAGCACCATCACCAGCTCCCCCACCCGTTCCTGCCTCCCGCGCAGGCAGGGCTTCGGCAATCAGCTCCAGCGCAATGATCGTATTCAGCGACCACTGCGAGGCTTCATTCGTATTCATCCAGTCGATCTCATTCAGCGCTTCCGTATAAGTCACCTGCTTCAGCTCCGCTTGAAGATTGACGATGCCGAACGGGTTCTCAAGCAGAATGCTCCAGCAGCGTTCCGCCGTAGCCCGGTCATCCTTGACCCATGCACCGTAGGCGGCAATAGCCACGCTCAGCACCGGATGCTCGAAGCGCAGCTTGCCTGTAATCGCACCTCCGGATCTAAGCAGCTGCTCTTCCTCCGGCAAGTTATAGAAGACACCGAACTCAGCGAGCATGTCCTCCCACTCCGGGTCCTCCAGCATCATCGCCAGCTCGAACCATACCTGCGGACCACCCATGCAGATCGCCAGATGCCGTCCCCAGTTGTCATCGCCCATTGGGCTGAGAATGCCCGTTGCGGGATCGTATCCATAGGTTGGCCCGGAGATCAGCCGCAGATTGGCCGCTTTGATGCAGTCGATGCCTGTTATGATTTTGTCGCGGTAGGCCGTATCCTCATAACGTTCCCAGCGGGTCATCCAATTGGAGCTGAACGCGGCCCAGTCCGGTCCCACCCGCACATGCGTCTTGAATTCGTCCTTCGGAAAATAAGCCCTCATCGGGTCCAGCGTCACCGTGGAATAATCCGCATCCTTCACACTGTCCATGATGTCGCCGGTCCGCTCATCACCGGTCAGATAATAGTAGTAGCGGTGCAGACCCGCCATTGCAATCCGCGCTTCCTTGCAGCCGCAGCCCCAATGCACGACATTATGCCGGGAGCCAAGACCCGCATATTCCCCGAAATGATACACATCCACCTCGCTCGTGTGCCGGGTCATCGCTTCAGCCATCCGGTAAATATCCGCGCGTCCGGTCCGCAGGAAGCTCACCCACAGCCACATATTCGGCACCAGCTCGGCGTTCTGCCACGCACAGCCGCCCAGATCATAATTCCAGACATGGCGGACCGGATCATAGCTGTGCATGAAGTCGCCATAATCCCACAGGCCGTACCACTTCCGCTGCTCAATTTCCTTCTGGTAAAAGCTGATAATCCCGTCCAGCCGGTCCTCCAGGAACGCCTTGGCCGGGGTGCTCCGGTCCGGCAGGCTCCACAGTCCAAACGCCCGGCTGCGGTGGTAATACTCGGGTTCACAAACCAGCAGCGACGTTTCATCCGCTTGCTGCTGCATCTGCCGGAGTTGCCCGGAATCCGGCGTCCGCAAGGTACACCACAAGGTCAGCTCGTTCGTATTGGCGATGCCGTAAGGGGTTGCCCGCAGCTCCTCCGCGCCTTCATAGGAGGATTCGACATGCGTCTTCGTATCATAGTGGCGCAGGTCCATCGTCTGCGCCTCCGGCGTCCAGAACCAGACGGTTAGCGCCGCTTCCGCGCCTGTGGTGCCGCTGATCTCCAGCCCGGACGGGTGCTTGCGCCAGAAATCCTTCACTCCAGCAGCCAGCCCCCCGCCGTCACAGCCGATATAGCCCAGTCCTCCGGCCCTCCGCCCTTCAGCGCCCTTAATCCAGGTGCATTCCGGCCCCGTCCGCTTATGGACGGCATAATGCTCGGAGGAAGACTGCACCAGCCGGAAGTCATCCCATACCGCAGAATCCTGAAGCAGGCTGGTGAAATAGGCATCCTCCACGGGATCGAAGTGCTGGCTCTGCCCTTCGAGCTGCCCGGCGAACCTATCGGCATATTTGCCCCGGGTTCTGCGGGTCTGGAGGGTCTTGGGGGATTCGCTGAAGATTCCCCCGCTACCCGCCAGCCGGACATGGCGGTTATACAGCGGACCGCTGAGCGGCACCTTGAACAGCAGGCCCAGCCCCTTGATGAAATCCTGCTGCGGATTGCCGTCATAATGAAAGGTATGCACCACCCGGATCGATGCAAGCCCGGCATAGAAATAGAGCCGCAAAGTATAAGGAAGCCATTCCCTGGCTCCTCTTGTGCTTCTATGCCGCCCGTCCAGCCGGATCACGGCACGCACCGGTCCCCGGTCCTCCAGACTGGCCTTCAGCGTCACTCCGGTGAACCGCTCCTGCCGCAGCGTCAGCTCCCCGCTGAGGATGTCCCGCTGCTCGCGGAGACAGACCAATTCGCTACCGCTGCACACCAGTTGCTCTACAGGGCTGGACTGCGGCGCTATGTCAGCAGCTGCACCATCTGAAGCTGCACTAATAGCCGCACTTGCACTTGCACTTGCACTTGCACTTGCACTTGCACTTGCACTTGCACTTGCACTTGCACTTGCACTTGCACCTGCACTTGCACCTGCACTCACATCAGCACTCTCACCTGCACTCACATCAGCACTCGCCCCTGCACTGACATCAGCGCCTGCACTCGCCCCTGCACTGACATCAGCGCCTGCACTCTCACCCGCCACCGTTCTCACACTCACGCCTGCACTCTCACCCGCCTCCGTTCTCATACTCATGCCTTCACTCTCACGTGCACCTGATCCTAACCCCGCCTCGACAGCTCCATAATATCCGGGATCCTCGTCCGGTCCCCCGGATTCCGCCGTGTCCCGGCGGATGATCCGCGAGATCACGCCCGGGCCATGCTTGACCACGGTGCACAAGATGCTGCCTGTATCGACAATATACGCCTCCTCCGTCTCTTCCACGGATACCTGGAAGGCTGCGGGCACAGCGCTCTGCCCGGCAGACCGTACCAGCGTGTATCCTGCCGTACTCCCTTCAGGGCATACGGCAGAATGCAAAGACCATTTGATGCTTCCGTCCGGCCAATACGCAGCCGGGCGGCTCTGCAGCGGCAGACGGGAGCCGTCATCCGCGCCTCCAAGATATAACGCGGCCAATTCTCCGCGCTTCAGATCGCCCTTGGACCAGGGTACACCCCAGGTCACCCCAGCAGCCGCAGCAGGCGGGTTCAGCCACCGTAGCTGGACTGGCAGGGCTGAGGATAAAGAGGTCATCTTCTGTCATCTCCTAGATGGGACATCACCCGGACGAATGAACCGTTCCCGGAGCAGGAGGCTTGTGGACGCCGGGATCACAGGAAGTGAGCCGCAGTCATTCTGGAGCCGGTCCCTGATTACCGGGTCCCGTTCTCCTTCTCCCCCTCCTGTCGGCTCAGCTCACGGTAACGTGTCGGCGTGATGTCCTCCTGTTTTTTGAAAATCCGGTTGAAATAGCTCTGCTGATAGCCGACCTGCAAGGCGACATCGTTCATCTTCAGATCCGTGTCCCGCAGCAGCTCCTTCGCCTTGGCGAGCCGAAGCTCCGTCAGATAATCGATGAAATTCTGCCCGGTGACCCGCTTGAACGACTTACTGAGCAGAAAAGGGCTGGTACCTGTAACATCTGCACAGCTATCCAGCGAGATATTGTCCATATAATGCTGCTGAATGTACAGCATCGCCTGATCAATCGTTCGTCTTATTCCGGCGTCAGATCGTTCGCACAGCTCCTTCAGGAAGGGAGCAATTACCTGCGTGCGGAACCAGGAGAGAATCAGGCCCGGCTCATGGATCTGCGAGAGGCTGGCATACAGATTCCTGCCGCCGAATAGCTGGCTCTGGGCCATCCCGGCCTCCAGCACCGCATGAAGAATCGCGCCGAGCAGATGCAGCATCCCCTGCTGTACGTCGATCACCTTCGCGCCGCCTGCGGAGAGCGTCTCCAGGAATTCCTCCAGCAGCCGGTCCGCCTCCTCTGCTTCTCCAGTCCGTAGCGCCTGAATCAGCCCGCGCTCCAGCGCGAAGGAATACTGCGGCAATGGGGCGCCCTGCCCCTCCCGCTCCAGCTGCTCCAGGCTGATGATCTGGTTCCCGCCTCCGTACCTGCTGTGGCTGGCCGCCTGCTTCGCCGCCTCGAACGCCCGCGGAATCGCGGAGATGCTCCCGATCCTTGCACTGTACGCCACCGTGGCCTGAAGCTTAAGCATCCGGCTCAAGGTAGCCGCCAGCTCTTCACCGAAGGCTCTCACGCGGGCCGGGTCGGGGCCGATACCCGGCTCCATCAGCAGCATACCGGAGGTAAGGTCATGCAGATTGACCGTCTCCGCCCGGCCGAAATGCTCACGGGCAAGCTCCAAGGTAATATTGACGGCCGCGAACGACACCAGACTCTCGTCGCCGCTGCGGAACTTGGCCTCCAGGCTGGAGATGCCGGTCAGCTGGATATACAGCACCACGAACGTACAGTTCTCCACTTCCCACTTGTACTGCTTCATCCGGCTCTGCAGATCCTGCTCGGAATAGGCATACAGATACCCCTGGAACAGCTGGTGCAGGAAGCTCTGCTGCACATGCGGAAGCTGCTCCGAGAGCGTGTACTGGAGAGCATGCTGCTGTCCGTGCAGGTTCTGCCAGTGCCGCTCGATCAGCGTCAGCTCATCCACCCGGTCCCCGGAGGCCGCATGCTCAGGGAGCAGTGTCTGAAGCAGGCGGCGGACCGGCGAATAGATTCTGCGGGAAGCAATCCAGGACAGGACCGCCGCCAGCAGCAAGGCGCACAGGCTGACCAGGATAATCATCCGGGACAGCCAGACCACTGGAGAGGTTACGCTGGAGATCGGAGAAGCCGACACATACCGCCATTCACTGGCAATCCGCGAGAAATCACCATAGGTCACCGCATAAGTAACCCCGTTCCAGTCATACAGAAATGATCCGCTATCCTGGCTGCCTTTGGCTGTAATTGCAGTCCGCAGCGCCGTAACCAGCGGCGTGGGTGCATCCATCCCGCCCCCCGAGATGAACAGTCCGCCGGATTTCTGCTCCATGAACACCTCCCCCGTGTTGTACGGGGTCATGGTCCGCAGCAGCGCGGATACCTTCTCTGTATCCATCCGCAGCAGCAGCGCCCCGAAGGGCTCCCGGCTGCCGCCGGGGATATGGTGCACCAGCGTCAGCTCCTTCTGCTCCGGGTTCACCGGATCAAAAGCCCATTCCGTCCAGTACGTGCTCCGCTCCTGCTTCAGCAGCTTCCCGTACAGCACTTCCTCATCCGCAGACAACGTCCCGTACTCCGTGCCGAAGCGTACCGGCTGATTACCGGCCAAATACAGCTCAACCTGCCGCACCATGGAATTGGAACCCTGCATGACTACCAGCGTCTTCGTAATATCCCAGGCCCGTTCATGATTCCGGGTGAAATCCATGTTGCTCAGTCCGTAGTCGAACTTCGGATCGAACGCCCAATGGGCCAGCATCAGCTCCAGATTGGACAATTGATCATTAATGTTGTCCGCCCGCTGCTCAATCTGCCGGTTATGCATCCGGAGCAGCTCCTTTTCCAAACTTCCCCCGGCCATAAAGTAAACCAGCAGTCCAATGATCAGCCCGGGAATGGACGAGACGATCAGCACAATAATGAGATTATTGCGGTAATAACGGCCCTTGCGTCCCGCCCGGCCTCCGGTATACCTGTTCCGTGCTCCTGCCGCTTCATTCTCCATTCGTTTCACCAGCCGAATCCTTAGTTTAGAGTTGCCGCCATGCAGCCGCAGCGGGGACAGACCGGCCGGAGACTGGAGCAGGACCGGACTTTACTTGCCGCCTGAGGCGTACAATTCATTCATTTCCTTCACCAGCTCATCTCCGCCAGTCTTCCGCCATACCTCAAAAGCGGACTTCAACCCGGCCTCATCGATCTGGCCGACAATAAATTTGATGCGCGCATCGTTGATTACGTTATCGAGCTGCGAACCCTTTTGCGTATAGACTGCCGAGATCAGCGCTTCGGCGGGATTGGTCACAATCGTCGCTTCATTCGTCTTCTGTACCTCAGTCTGCTTCAGCCGCAGCGGGGTCTGCTTCACCTGCTTCGCCTTGTCCTCTGGAATGAACGGCAGCATCTGGTTCAACCCTTCCACTTCCGATTCCAGCAGAACCGTATCGCTGGAGCGTTCGATATATCCGTCCACCAGCTTGTAATGCACGCCTTCAATACCATAGTTCAGCATCGTCTGCAGATCCTCATCATTCAGCCGGTCCAGGAAGGCCAGGACCTGCTTCAGCTCCTCCTCGGTTTTGACCGAAGACTTCGGAATGGCCAGCATGCCGGAGAAGCCCGAGGTCGGGAGGGTATGCAGCGCGCCGTCTGCTCCAGTCACACCGCCGATGACATCCATATAATGGCGTTCCGGCTCGTCTTTGCCTTCTTTTTGGAGAGCGGCATGAATCTTGTCATCCAGCCGGGCCGCGTTATCGACCACATCGACAATGACGCCGGCCTTGTTGTTGACGACCGGATCATTCCATTTAGAGCTGTCCATCACCGCAAAGTCCGCGTTGATCAGCTGCTCATCGTACAGCTTTTTCATGAATTTAAGCGCTTCCAAATACTCGGGGTATTCATGCTCTGGCACCAGCTTGCCCTCCTGCACGCCCCACTTGTTCGGAGAACCGAACCACAGCTTCATCGTATCGAAGCCGCTGGCCCACTGGCCGGTCCACTTGACCAGCACCATGCCGTACGTATCCGCCTGGCCGTTGCCGTCCGGGTCCTGCTCCTTGAACGCTTTTAGCATATTATAGAAATCATCTACGGTCTTCGGTTCCGCGAGCCCTACCTTCTCCATCCAGTCCTTGCGGAACACCACGCCGTTACGTCCCAGCGCCCGGCCTCTGTAGATTCCGTAATTCTTGCCGTCGATGGCCGAGTTATTCAGAATGACCTCCTTCGCCCCGCTGAGATTCGGATAATCCTTGAGATACGGACCCACCTCCCAGAACGCGCCGGATCTCGCTGCATTCACGAAGCTGGAGGCCTTCACATCACCTACATACATAATATCAGGCAGCTTGCCGGAAGCCAGCGTAATGTTGAATTTGTCGGCATAGGACGCATTCGGCACCCATTCGAAATGGATTTTGGTGTTCGTCAGCTCCTCCAGCTTGGCGGCGACCGGACTGCCGTCCTTCGGATAATTGGTTTTGAAAATCGGCAGCATCAATGTCAGCGCAAGCGGCTCCTCAGCCTTGGCTGTGCCGTCCGCCTTCCCGCTGTCCCCGGCAGGCTCCTTCTGTCCCGCTCCCGCATTCTCCCCATTCCCGCCGCAGCCGGACAATACACTTAGAATCATAATCATAGCCAGCAGCATGAACAACCCTTTTTTCGCAGACCGTGAACCTCTGCTCCGCTTCATCTTCATCATCACTTGGCCTCCCTTTATATGTTGACTAACCGGTTACCCTTTGACTGAACCCAGCATCACCCCTTTGGCAAAATGCTTCTGCAGAAACGGATAGACGCACATAATCGGCAGGGTGCCGACCACGATGACGGCCATTTTGATCGACTGCTCCGGCGGCTGCACGAAATTGGGGTCCATGGAGCTGAGATCCCCCGCTGCCGACTGGGACAGCATGACGATCTGGCGCAGCATCACCTGCAGCGGCCACTTGGATGGATCATTAATGTAGAGCAGCGCCGAGAAGAAGTTATTCCAGTGTCCGACCGCATAAAAGAGCGTGAATGTCGCCAGCACAGGCTTCGACAGCGGCAGCACAATCCTCCATAACAGCCCCAGCTCGGTACAGCCGTCGATGCGGGCCGCCTCCTCCATCTCAGCCGGAAGCTCCTGGAAGAAGTTCTTGACAATAATCAGATTGAAGGCGCTGATCGCCCCCGGAAGAATCAGGGCATTCAGCGTATCGAGCAGATGCAGCTCGCGGATCACCAGATAGGTGGGAATCATCCCGCCCCCGAACAGCATGGTGAAGATGACCAGATTGAGGATCAGATTGCGGCCCATCAGGTACCGCTTCGCCATCGGATACGCCATGGTAACCGTGAAGAACAAATTGACTGCCGTCCCGATCACTGTCACGTACAGCGACACCCCGATGCTCCGAACAATGGTATCTGTGGAGAAAATAAACCGGTAAGCGTCCAGCGAGATCGTCGTCGGAATCAAAAAGACAGCGCGCTTCGTAATTTCCGCCTCGGTGGCGAAGGAACCGGCGACTACAAACAGGAACGGCAGGATGGCCGCGATCCCGATGATGCCCAGCACCACGTAATTAAAAACGTCAAAGGTGATTTCTCCGGCGCTGCGGTAACGTTTAGCCACACTCTTGGCCTCCTTTTCAATATAATCCGGATTCGCCTGACTTCTTGGCGAGCCAGTTGGTGCCGAGCACCAGCACGACCCCGATGACCGATTTGAACAAGCCGACGGCGGTGCTGTAGCTGAACGCTCCCTGGGTAATCCCCAGTGCATACACATAGGTATCGAAGACCTCAGCCACCTCACGGTTCAGCGCATTCATCATCAGATAGATCTGCTCGAAGCCGTTATCCAGAATCGTGCCCATCCGCAGAATCAGCAGAATGACAATCGTGCTGCGGATCGCGGGCAGTGTAATATGCCAGGTCTGGCGCCAGCGGCTGGCCCCGTCCACCACGGCTGCTTCATATTGCTCCACATCGACACCGGCCAGAGCAGCGAGGAAAATAATCGTCCCCCAGCCGCATTCCTTCCAGATGGTCTGCAGAATAATCATCGGGCGGAACCAGTCGGGATTGGCGAGGAAATCAATTTTGCGCCCGGTAAACGTGAACAGGAATTCGTTGACCGCGCCGCCCTGTGTCGTAAGGAACACGTAGGAGATACTGGCGACGATGACCATGGAGATGAAGTGGGGCACATAGATCAGCGTCTGAATCGTCCTTTTGTAGAAGGAGAGCCGGATCTCATTCAGCAGTAGTGCCAGGATAATCGGTGCCGGGAAAAAGAACACCAGATTATACAGCGACAGCACCAGCGTATTGCGCAGCAGCATGAAGAAATCAGGGTTCTGGAAAAACGTGCGGAAATGCTCCAGGCCGACCCAGCTGCTCTTCCAAAAGCCCAGAAAAGGCTGATAATCCTTAAAGGCGAGCAGCACTCCCCACATCGGCACATATTTGAACAGCAGGAAATACAGGAGTCCGGGGCTGAGCAGAATGTAAAGCCATTTGTCCCGCTTCAGACGTCTGAAGCGCTGTTCGCGCCTGCTGCGGCGGAAGCTTGTACCTGCGCTTATCTCTGCTGCCCCCAATGCCGCTCCTTGCTTCATTGACATTCACCTCCGTATGGATAAGCAGCCTCGCTACTACACTTCACTACATTGCCGTGGCTGCGCTTTCTATTATGGTTGGCGGGTGTTTTTCCGGCAATCGGACTTTTTGGACAGCGCTCGGTATGGCTTCAGCGCCGCTTCCGCAATAAAGTCCAAAACCGGCAAAAGTTTACTATTGCATGTGGGGGGCGGACACTATATAAATTAAACCTTGTAAATACTCAGTATGGGAGACCGTGACTCCAGAGAAGTTTTGGGCTTTCGGCCGCTGTTGTCTGCAGATTTCTTGATATATACCGTTTTTAACGGTTGAAATCCGCAGACAAAGGCGGACGCTACCGCTCCTACAGCTCCAAAATTCCCCTCCGCCACTTTCCCTGTCTGTATATTTTCAAATTCAATTGATATAGATCGAAAAGAAGTAAAAATACATCGCCCGTGTGGGCTGCTTCAAGGAGGTCAAAAGAATGAAGCAAAAGCTATATTACGGTGCCGCATGGTACCCCGAGCTGTGGGGAGAGGCTGAGCGGCAGCAGGATCTTCAGCTCATGCAGGAGACCGGCATTAATCTGGTACGCATGGGCGAGTTCATCTGGTCGCTGCTGGAGCCGGAGGAGGATTCTATCGACGTCCGGCCGTTCGCCGAGCATATCCGGCAGCTGCACGATCACGGCATCGATACGGTCATGTGTACGCCGACCGCGACCCCGCCGGTCTGGCTGACCCACGGGCACCCGGAGCGGCTGCATATCCGGGCGGACGGCGCAGTCATGAGCCATGGGTCGAGGCAGCATGTCTGCACGAATAACCCCTATTTCCGCAAGCGGGCTGCGGTAATTACGGAAGAACTGGCCCGGGTGCTGGGGCAGCTCCCGGGTCTTGCCGCCTGGCAGCTCGACAATGAGCTGAAGGCGCATGTGGCGGAATGCATGTGCACGTCCTGCCGCTCCCTGTGGCATGAGTGGCTGGAGCACCGTTACGGTAGCATCGGCGAGCTGAATGTAGCGTGGGGAACCGGCGTGTGGAGCCACACCTACCAGCGGTTCGATCAGGTGCCGCAGCCGGTGGCTACGCCTTTTCTGCATAATTCATCGCTCGTCACCCAGTACCGGTTGTTCCAGATGGAGAAGGTTGCGGAATTCGCAGGGGAACAGGCGGCGATCATCCGCCGCTATTCGGCGGCTCCGATCACGCACAACAGCAATGTCCCTTTTCATCTGGACAATGAGCAGCTGTTCCGGGAGCTTGATTTCGCTTCGTTCGACACCTACGCCTCTCAGGCCAACAGACACGCTTATCTGCTGAACTGTGATCTGTGGCGCGGCTTCAAGCCCGGGCGGGATTTCTGGCTGATGGAGACCGGCCCGGCCTATGCCGCTTCGCTTACAAGCTACGGCGAGCCGCACCCGGACGGCTATCTCACCGCTGAAGCTGTGGCCGCCTACGCGCTGGGGGCAGGCGCCTTCTGCTATTGGCTGTGGCGGCAGCAGCGCACGGGCAGCGAGCAGACGCACAGCTCGATTATCAGCGCCTGGGGCCAGCCTGCGCTCGGCTATGACAATGTGCGCGCAGCTTCCGCCGCCAGGCTGCAGATCGAGCCGCACATGCTGAATACCCGGCCGCTCAAGTCCGAGGTGGCGATTACTTATTCGGATCGGGCCAAGGCGTTCCTGGCCACGGAGCCGCACCGGCAGCTGAACTACCGTTCCCTGCTCGGGGACTTTTACAGACGGATTCTCGATCTGGGGATTCACCGTGACCTGCTGCCGGAAGGCGGCGATTTAAGCGGCTATAAGCTGCTGTTCACGCCTTTTATCCACTATCTGTCGCCGGAATACATGGCGCGGGCGCTCGCCTTCACCGCGGCTGGCGGCATCTGGATCTGTGGCCCGCTTAGCGGAGGGCGCACCGCCGAGCATACGCTGCATACGGATGCTGCGCTGGGAGAACTGGAGCGCTTCGCAGGTGTGAACACTACCTTCGTCTACCCGATGGAGGGGCCGGGCAGCATCGGGGAGGCCTTCGGCTGCTCCGCACCGCTGTCGCTATGGAGCGCCGTCTTCGAGCCGCTGCCGGGCGGAGCCACCGTGATCGGCATGATCACGGAAGGCCGGACGCCGGGCCTGGCCTACCTGACCGAGCAGCCCTATGGCCGGGGAGCCATCGTCATGCTTGGCTCGCTGCCCTCGGGCAGCGAGGGCGACAAGCAGCTATGCGCGCTGATTGAGCATTATGCCGCCCGGGCCGGAGTCACCCGGCGCAGTGATGTCACGCCGGGCACCATTCTCTGCCCGAGAAGCGGCGCTGCCGGAGAGCTGTGGACGCTCGTCAATATGGACGGGCTTGGCGGCAGCGTCACTCTGCCGCACAGCGGGCAGGATGTGTTGACCGGCACACCCGTGCCCGCCGGTCCGCTGCCCATTGGCGCTTATGAATACAGGCTGATCTCGCTGTAGTAGTGGAATATCCTCCTGCCGATGGCGGAGAACGCTGCCTCCCACCAAACAAGTGGAAAAACGCAGCTTGCTATGCTGGTTTCCAAGGAATTTCCGGAAGTAAGTGGATAAACAACAACTAATTATGGTCGTTTAGGCCAGTTTCGGGGAAACGGGTTCATTTAAGTGCTGTTTATCCAATTGCTGTATTGGCATAGGACGGTTGCCGGTCAGCAGGTGGAGTTTATCCAACTCTTTCCCTCCCGCATCATACGCGAGTTGTCTAGTCATAAGGCGCGTGAAGCTTACGCTGGCTGGGCCCCTCCCCCTTAGCGGTGTTTCACCAGCAAGAGGAGTATTACCTGGCCCATGCCGGACACAACACAAAAACACCCGGCAGCTTCACTCCCGCCGCCGGGTGTTTTTCCTTTTACCATATCTGCCTATACGTTAGTCTTCTCTGCTTCTTCCGCCTGCTGGAGCAGCCCGATCTGGTGCAGATGATTCAGCAGCTGCTGGTAATGGTCGGCCTTCTTCTGGACGGTAAGAACCAGCTTACGGAACTGGTCTGTGTCCTGGCCCGATTTCTCCAGAATGCGCAGCAGGTCGCTGTTTATCTGCTCCACATCCTCCATGCTGCTCTCCTGGGACTCCTGGATTGCCTCCAGATGCTCGAAGACCTGCTCCTCCGCGACTACGATTTCATTCATATATACGGTGGACTCACCGATCTTCGCCGTGGTCTCGTTCATCGCGAGCGTTCCATCCCCGGACTTGCTGTGAATCTGCTCCATGACACGGGTCATTCCTGAGAGTGAACCCATAATCTCCTTCACATGGCTGCGGGTGCTGTCAGCAAGCTTGCGGATCTCCGTGGAGACAACGGCGAAGCCGCGTCCATGCTCACCAGCCCGCGCCGCCTCAATCGCCGCATTCAGCGAGAGTAGATTCGTCTGCTCGGCAATATCCGTGATGATCTTGGCCAGCTGCTCAATGCTGTGGAAATGCTCCCGCAGATCCTCATTCAAAGCAACGAACTCAGTAAATACCTCCGAGGCCTTCTGCATTTCCGCAGAGATCTGGATATTGGCTTCCTTGGCAAATTCGATTTTGTTGGATGAGTAGGACAAGCTGCCATACATTTCATTAATCAGATCTTCAGTCTGTCCGTTGTTGGTCTTCAAATGCTCCAGGAGCTGCTGAGTCCCGGCGATTTGGCCGATCATCTCCCCGCCGCCTGCCCGCAAGGCCTCGAAGTCCTCCACCAGTTGGGCCTCTTCCTTTAGGATAGCTCCAGTCTCAAGGCGGATTTGCTCCGCCAGGGCATAAGCATGTCCCCCATAAGACACCGCGCCTGAAGCGTGTGCAGACGGTTCTACGCTATCTTTACCGCTGTGAGGTACTGGTGCGCTAGCGCCCGCTTCCTCTACTGCGACTTTTCCCTCTGCTATAACCGTTTCTGTTGATGCGACTGTATCCTTAGCTGCGATCACACGCTCTGCCCTGCCCCTCTCCGCTGCCCCGCTTGTATTGCTCTGACGGTTACCGTAACTTGGAACGCCTGCAACAGAAGTGTTTCTCCCCCAAGCTGTGCGCAGTTTGCTTAACCACTCCATCCGATTTCAACTCTCCCTTATTCAACCAGCAGCAGAATCATGGTCTGATTGGCATGCTTAGTATAATATTGCTCTCCATAGCTGATGAAGCCTGTAGTGTTGCCGCAGAACCCAAGCATCCTCTCGTCAAAAGCTCCCCAAAGACCGTCCCGTGTAAACATCTGGTCCCGCAGCGTACAGTTAATATTGAGGACAAACGAAGGCTTGAACGGACTGCCGCCGAGCGTCTCCTCAAGCACTGCCAGCGGACCGGCTGAACTCAGCAGCTCCACATAAGTACTAGACATAATCTGACTGTAAAATGTGACAGAGCCATCCGGATGAACCGCCTTCGGGGAGGCTATGATCAGATCATCCTCGTATCTTTTGCCCAGCGGGCTGCTCAGAAAATGCTCTGCCAGCTCCTTCTCCGGCACTCCCAGGACACGCGCGTATTCCCCGGCCGCAGGCCGCCCGTTGAAGGAATACACCCGTCTGCCGAACACATCGGCTTCTGTCACCAGCAGCGTCTTTCCGGCCGGGACATATATATTCTCTTTGATCAGGGCGGTGCGGTCAGGCATATTGAAATAAATCCCCAGGTTCCGCACCCGGCGGGTTCCTATATAGAGGTAAGTCTCGCCGCGCTCATCGTCAGCTGCACTGCCGCCAATCACCTTGAATTGGGGGTCCATAAAATACAGCGAGGAGAGCAGCATCTCTTCCATCCCGCCTGTGCCGTCACAGAGCAGCATCAGAAAAGCATTTGGATTGCCCCGGACCTTGCGGTAAGCAATCTCCAGCGTACTTGCGCTAAGCACGGGAGGGTGCAGAATGCCCACAATATCTGCTACACCGGCTTCGTATTCAAAACCAGTAATTACGCCGCTGCGGTAGCCCTGCGGAGTATATTCCCCCTTGGTTGAGCACAATACTGCCCGCGAAGGCGCATGACGGGATAATTCCCGGACAGCCGCAGCCGCAGCGAACAGCACCAGCCCACGGTTCACATCCAGCTCCTCCAGATGGTGCCTGGCCTCGTCCAAGGTGTTAAAAGATACAGCAATCATTATGTATACCAAACCTTCCTTTGCGGAAATTTCTCCCGCATACTGTTACTGAAAAATTAAGTTATAATTTTCAATACTACTCATGTTGAACTTCCACACCCTTAAAAGGGCGGGATTCTTAGCTAGTTAGCGGGCGCATACGTTTCCGCTTTGCCCTACTGCTAAGTTAAGGGCGAGTTCATTCGCCCATCCTAGATCAGAGCGTATAGCTATCTAGGCTGGCAGACTGTTACCATCTGCCACAGGTTGACGCATGATGTTGATGGCACCGACCCGATCCCGATGCGCTGTATAACCGCAGTCGCACTGATACGTTCGATCCTTTGCTTTGTTCCGCTCTCCACAAGAGGGACAGGTTTGCGAAGTGTATGCCGCATTCACTTCAACCACTTGGATTCCAGCGAGTGTCGCCTTATATCCGATGAACATTTGCAACTGATAGAACGACCAATGATGCAGGTTTTTAGCGTTTTTACGACTTGTTCTTGTCGTCTTACGAATATCCGTCAGCTTCTCCAGCTTGATGACAGACACCTGTTCTTGAATCGCCATATTCACGATCTGGCGGCTGATTTTGTGATTCTGATCTTTCATATAACGACTTTCCTTGTCATTCTGTTTACGGATTGCGGATAGCTTTTTAAGCTTTCCTAATTTGCGGCGATAGGTACTGTACTTACGGCGAACAAATTTGTTTTTACGTCCATTTCCGCAAAATTTTGTCTTGCCACTAGAAGTCACGACAACAGCAGGCACTTTCAAGCCTAAATCAATCCCCATCACTTCATGACCCTCGGCTGGCTCAGTAGGGCGTTCGATTGAAATTTGAACAAACCATTTCGCTGACTTTTGAACCACGCGCAGAAGTCCAGGCTTCCCATTTGAAAGCATGTCTCGCTCCCGATCCGGCAGAAGCACAGGAACAACAAACCGTTGTACTTTTCCATCCAGGATCACGGGGAAAGAAATGTGGTTGCCCCAAATCGTATAATTTTGATTGTTCACGTAGTACACCCTCTTTTGGAGAAGAGGCCGCTTTTTCGTTTTCTTGAACCGCTGAAATAGGCTTTTGGCATCTCGAATGACTTGATTCTTTACGGCAGAGGGTAGATTGGCATGAATGGTTTTTGAAGTTAGTTTGGGAAACGTTCCAGACCGTTCGGCTTGCTCCGTTAATTCGTTGACGGTTCGAATGTATTCGTTGCCCATATCCACTAGTACAGACGGACGGGTCGGAAAAATGCGGATTTGAATCGTTACGGTTTGCAGGGTTTCACCCCCTCTTTTTTTGTTCTTCACCATATTGTTTGATCGTTTTGCTTGAAACGTTCCCTGCGGTACTGACCAAGTAGGAACGAGTCCAGAGGGAAGGCAAGTGGTTCAAGTGCTTAAATTGTTCACGGAGGCACCGGGAAGTGAAGTGATTCTTTTCAGTTTCGCCATAAGTTCTGCGGGAGAATCGGTGAGCAGTACGTTTAGAAAAATATGCACATGATCAGGCTTTACTTCCATTGCGAGTAGCTGCCAATCCTGTTCGGCACATATCTCTATAACGATTTGCTTAAACTGAATCACCACTTGATCGACTAGCACTTTACGTCTGTATCTAGGGCAAAAAAACAAAATGATAGTTAATGAAGGATACGGTTGTTTTGGTATTTCTGAAGGCTTGTCTCATACCTCGATTGTAGCATTTAAACAATTTAACTACTACAAGAACACGCGCTCATTTAGTACAATTTTTACAACATAAGGATGTCCCTTAAACAAAGACGATTCATCCCCCCCTAAAGGAGTTGGCTTTCGCGATTAACTTCTGTAAAACCAGAACCGGGTTCATTGTCTGTGAACAATGTCGCAGCCTGTGCCGGGTTTCCCTGGAAGGAGGTTGAGCCCTTCCTGCAAACCCTGTATCATGAATATATCACAGATCACAGAAAAGAGGCTTCGGCATATGACCTATTCCCAACGCTCCACCCACCCTGCCGCCGCATCCGACTACACGTACCTGGAGTATCAGCTCGGCATAGCCGCCGATGAATTGGCAGTTGCTGTGAAGGCGCAGGACGAGCCCCGGGCAGAAGCTATCCGGCTTAAGATTGCTGAACTCGAAGACAAGCTTGCGCTGCTTGAGGATTAAGTACAACTACTCTATCCCAACGATGGAAGGAAGGCTGATACAATGGCGATACGCGGATATTACTTTGCAATGGAAGATGAACTGGTGCAGCAAATTGCCGCAGGCAGCACCCCGCTGGCGAGCTTGAACATAGACAAGTACCCGGGGCTGGATATCGACCGTACCTGGGAGGCGATTCACTACCTGCTCTGCGGTGATATATCGGATGGGCCAGCGCCGCTCGGATATGTGGTACCGCTGCATTCCGACCAAGGTATTGAGTTCGGGTCATACGGGGCATTCTGCCTGCGTGCCGGACAAGTGGCCGAAGCGCTTGACGCCATCTCCGGACTAGATGAAGCGCAGCTGCGCCAGCAATATGATTTCCGGACCATGGCTGAGGAGGAGGTCTACCCGCTGGACCCTGATACGGTGTCTGACGATGACGCGGATGCGTTCTTTGCCTATCTGCTCCAGTTCTTCACCGAGATCCAGCGGTTCTACAGCCAGACTGCCGCTGCTGGTAAAGGTATTGTTTTCTATTTGTTTTGAAGCCTGACTCTCCCGTCAGATGGCGCGCTGGACTAGGTGGTTTATGGCGAGTGAGGTGCGTGCGCTGAATTCAGGGGCATTTGTGCCCCTGATTCCCGTGTCTAGCCCGCATTCGGCGAAATCAAGGGCACTTGTGCACCTGATTTGGTCATTTTGGCCGTTTGCGCTGAATTCAAGTGCATTTGTGCTCCTCATTTCCGCTCGCCGCTGACTTTTGCCGAATTCGGGTGCACTAATGCACCTGATTTGCTCATTTCAGCCGTTTGCGCCAAATTCAGGTGCACTTGTGCTCCTCATCGGCCTCCCCCTTCCCACCCGGCAGCTATTAGAGGGATTTATACACTTGATTTCCTCATTTAGCTTACATCCAGCAAAATCATAGGGATTTATACACTTGATTCTCTCATTCAGCCCACTTCCAGCAAAATCAGAGGGATTTATACACTTGATTTCCTCATTCAGCCCACTTCCAGCAAAATCAGAGGGATTTATACACTTGATTTCCTCATTTAGCTTACATCCAGCAAAATCAGAGGGATTTATCCCTGTGATTTCACGACGCAGCCACGCTTCCGGCCTACGGTGATCAGGGGAGGAAGGCGGGAGACCGTCTCACCTTCCGCGACCACCAAAAAAGGCTATCCCCGTCACTGCTGACAGCGGGATAGCCAAATCACTCAGTTACTTCACACCATTCTCTCTCTAGCTCAACCTAACTCATCTATCTTACTCTAGCTCATCTAGCCAAATCTAACTCTTCTGGCTCATCCTAGCTCATCTAGCCAAACCTCACTCATCTCTGTCTCACTCTAGCTCATCTATCTCACCCTAGCCACCATCAACCTCGTTCCAGTTCACCCTCAGCCTCGTTCCAGCCTAACAACCCTCAAGATCCGGCTCAACATCCGGCCCGCGCTACTCGCCTTCCGCAAACCATCACCCGGCAGCTTGCGCTTAGACCAGCTTCACCAGGCTGTAATTCTTCTTGCCCTTGCGGACGATGATGAACTTGCCGCCGATGGCATCTGCAGCTGTAATCTCCGTCTCCAGCTCATTCACACGCTCCCCGTTGATCGAGATTGCGCCTTTGGTGATATCCTCACGCGCCTGGCGTTTGGACGGCTCCACTCCCAGGTCCACGAGCCAGTCTACAATGTTCTTGGTCTCAGTGCCCGCTGTGAAGGTCGGCATTTCCTTGAAGCCTTCCTCGATTTCGTCCGCAGTCAGGGAGCGGATATCGCCGCTGAACAGTGCCGCGCTGATACGTTTAGCCTGCTCCAGCAGCTCCTCGCTGTGCACGAAGCGGGTCATTTCCTCGGCCAGCGCTTTTTGCGCTTCGCGTTTATGCGGCTCAGTGGCTACCTTCTCCTCAAGCGCCTCAATCTCTTCCTTGCTCAGGAAGGTGAAGTACTTCAGGTACTTAACCACATCACGGTCATCGGTGTTCGCCCAGAACTGGTAGAACTCATAAGGGGTGGTCTGCTTCGGATCGAGCCAGATGGCGCCACCGGCGGTTTTGCCGAACTTCGTACCGTCAGCCTTCAGCATGAGCGGAATGGTCAGGCCGAAGGCTTTGGCTTCGTTGCCTTCTTTTTTACGGATCAGATCGAGGCCACTCGTAATATTCCCCCATTGGTCCGAGCCGCCGATCTGGAGCTGCACATCCTCATTCTGGTACAGATGCAGGTAGTCAATGGACTGCAGAATCTGGTAAGCGAACTCCGTGAACGAGATGCCGCTGTCCAGACGGCTGGCGACTACATCCTTGGCGAGCATCGTGTTGATGCTGAAGTTTTTGCCGAAATCACGCAGGAAATCAATGACGTTCATATCCTTGGTCCAGTCGTAGTTGTTCACCATCCGCACCTGATTGTCGCCATCGGTAATGAACAGCTTCTTCATCTGGGCGCTCAGCGCCTCCACATTCTCCTGCACTTGCTCCATCGTCTGCAAAGAGCGCTCACTCTGGCGTCCGCTCGGATCGCCGATCGTTCCCGTAGCTCCCCCGATCAGAATTACCGGACGGTGACCGGCCAGCTGGAAGCGCCGCAGCATCATGAATGGAATCAGGTGGCCGATATGCATACTGTTGCCCGTCGGGTCCACGCCGCAATATAGCGACACCGCCTTACTCTCCGTCAATTCACGCAGTCCGTCCGCATCTGTCTGCTGGTTAATGGCATCGCGCCACAATAGCTCGTCGATAATGTTCAACATGTACAGCCCCTTTTGTGTAAGTGATTGTTCTATATCCCTTGGTATCCGTCAAAAAAACAGCAGCCCTACCGCAGCAGCCTCAGAAGCTTAAGCCCGCCACGCACCCAGCCAGCAAATTCGCACAGACAACAAAAAATCGCCCCTTGTCTATTCAGACACAGGGACGATTATCATTAACCGTGTTACCACCCAAATTGCACAGACCTAGTGCTGCACGCAGGTCCATACCACTCTCAGGCGAGTTATCGTTCGCTTAGCTCCGCTTGGCATTACCCAAGATACTCCCGAGGCGTAATTCGCAGTCCGCTTGTGTGTACCGGGTTCCATCGACCCCCGGCTCTCTGGGAACAGGGACAAGGCTGCTACTGGCTCGTTCAACGTATACCAACTATAAGATTACAGAAAGTATAGCCGCTTCTAAAATGGTTGTCAATGCGGCTGATGCATGGAATTCTTTTCGCTCCTCCCTCAGGCATGAACGGGCAGGAGAATCCCCACATCACTGAATACTTTCGTGATCACTGCGACTGCGGATTGCGGCAGTTTGCCCTGCCGGACCAGCTTCTCTCCTGCAATAAGAAGAGCCTGCAACAGATCCGTGAACTTGGCATTATGCTTAATCGTCTCACGGTCCTGCAAAGCAGTGTACCATAAGTATGCAGCCGGGTCAGTGCCCAGTTCCATCGCCGCAAGATAGAAAGCCCTATTCGGTATTCCGCTGTAATAGTGTACGCCTCCGCCATCATCACCTAGGGGGATTTCCATATACTTGCTGAAGTGAGACACTTGCCTGTCTCCAATATAGGCTGTCCCCGGCTCCTTCATGGATCTGAGCGCTTTGCCGGGAAATTCTGAACCCACAATCTCATCGCCAATGAGCCAGTCGGCCGTTCGTGCGGTTTGCCCTTTTACATACTGCTGCACAGCAGTTCCGATGACATCCGAGAAATGCTCGTTAAGTGCTCCGGATTGTCTCATGTAATCAAGATGATTGACATACTGGGTGACACCATGAGCCATTTCATGAGCGACAACATCAAGGCTCTTGCTAAGATTGATGAACCATTTTCCGTCTCCGTCACCGATAGCAAGCTGATTCTGGTTGGGTAACCACACGGCGTTATTATAATTTTTCTTAAAGTGAACATTGCATATAACATCCATCCCCTCATCGTCGATGGAATTCCGGTTAAGCTTGTGTTTGAAGTACTCCAGCGTTTTGCTGGAGTAATCGAAGGTAAGGTTTACAGCCTGATCGTTATGCAGAGCATCTCCTTCTTTGCGGCTTAATTTATACCGGAGCTCTCCTGTGCCCTGACTGTCATATACTACACATTTCGGGTTATGGCTGGCTTCGAAGGCGTTATTTACCGCCTGGCCTTCCGTTTTTTTTACCTGCTTCTCTTTCTTGGCTAACTCCGCCATACCAGCAAGTGTGCGTTTCGCATCCTCATTCCCTTTTTCCGCCAATTCCTCAAGTAAAAACTTGGGGATAAATCCTTCTTCATGTTCAATATGTCCGCTCATCATGATGCTCCTTTCGCTCTAATTAGACAGCTGTGCAGACTTTTGAGTCAGATGATTACATTCACTAACCGGACGTTCCATATGACCCTGGTCATCGGTGCACCAGGATTGCGACTGGAAGGCGAGGAACAGGCCGAGCCATTTGTCTTCCTGCTCAAAATGAATCACAATTCCGCCATCCTGCCAAATGCCGTCGTCCGCTTTGTATTTTTGAACATTCCCTTGATTCATGTGGATATTGTGGATACCGCCCGGGAAAGGCTCACCGTATACATAAATTTTAGCTGTTTCATCTTTAATTGCACGTTGCAAATAGGCATCAACCTTCTCATTTAGGTCATTATCGGGACCGTCTTCATTGTATGGAAGTGCGATCATCTTCGAGGGATCAAACAGTCCGCCGCGGATGTAGTCCAAGGCAATTTCATCACGGTTGGATTTACCAATTTTAGTGATCCCGTCCTTTAAACTCTGCAGGTGGGTAATCTGTTCAGAATTAAATTTATCTCCGACCAGATAAAGCAGCTCTGAAGGGGCCTCGGTGGATTGAACATTGATGGCTAATTTGTATTCTTTGCCGGCAGCCTTGACCACAGCATGATAATGCGGGGTGCTGTCGCCTGTGGGAGGTGCAGGTATTCCTTTGATGATTTTTCCTTTTAGCACTCCATATGGATTCAGTGGCATAATGATCGTCTCCTTATTAATTAGAAATTAAAAGCACCGGCAATCTCATAACCTTGCGCTTCACCCTTAGGCTTGAGCAGAATCAATCCGAGGTAAGGTCTGGCTTCGATCTGATTATTAAAGGAAAAACTATGCGCCACCAGCACTGTATTAGTGCTCTCTGAGGGGATGGATTCCAACAGAGTCACAAGGCGCGTCTTCATCTCAAGTGCTTCACCGGCCGGATTCTCCATAAACAATGTATCCATATGAGCCAGAGCTTCTTCAACACGGATACTCTGAAAAGCCGCCTTCCCTGTCTCCTGTGTCCGATGCGTAGGACTGGTTAACACAGGCAGACTTAGCTTAATATTCTGTTCCCTCATCCAGTTGCCTAGTAATGCCGCCTTTTCCTGCCCCTCCGAGCTTAAGCCCGGATCACCAGAAGTCTCAGCCGGCTGGGCATGGCGGAAATATAGCACATAACCGCCTTGCTGAAGCTGGTTTACCATTTCTGCAGGCGGTTGATTAATTCCGGTACCAGTCATGTTCATTACGTTGCCGCCTCCTTATTTCTCTTGGTTAAAACTCTATTTGATCTGCAATTTCAGGCAGATCAATGAAGGGATTGCGATTGCCCTGCAATTCAAAGATCAGCTGATTGCGGTGCTTCTCATGCAGGCTCACCGGATGCTCCTTATGCCAGCCCAGCAGCAGCTTAATGTCAATCCGCTCATTTTGCCGTTCGATTTTTCCCGGATACCGTACCAGGAAGTACAAAACCGCTCTCGCTGCCTCCCCCTTGCCGCTCTCCGGCTCAAAGCGGATCATCCCGCCGCGTTTCCCGCAGGCATTCCGGACGGTTTCCCGGTAGGCTTCCGGATTATAGTCAGCAAAATCATAGTATGGAATGTTGCTTCTATAGCTGTTGCATTCCTTCTCACAGATGAATAAGTGGTGCAGATCACCCCGCATAGGCGAGCTTTTGCTGAACCAGGACTGGGGAACAACATGCTCGACATTGAACCCGAATTTCTCATCGATCAGCTCCTGGAACCCTTCCTCCTCCTCCGGGCCGTGAAGGGCAAGGCTCTCCATGAACTCCTTCCGCAGCCGTTCGGTACGGTGATCCTCCCGGATCAGTTCTTCTGCATCAAGCTTCTCTCCTGAATACAGGCTGTGCAGACTGCCATCCTCGCGGATATCGACTCCGGCATACAACTGCGTCCGGCTTGCCGGGTAGGAGAAAATGCTGTTATGGGTCTCAAGCATCAGCTGATGCAGCTGACGGAACACCTGGCTTCCCCCGGACTGGAGATCCACACTGCGATAGTAGTTCACGATATCGAATTTATCCTTCTCGGCATCGTAATATCCCCGCTCCTCTTCGAGTCTGAAGCGGTTTAGCTGAAGCTTGAGCAGCGCATGCTCCATCGTATTTCCCTGCGCCCAAACCACACTCGGCACTGAAGGAATCCTCAGGTTATCCTGCTCGATGCTGCTGTCTTTATAGATGATCCGCAGCACGAGTGGAACATGATCTGAGATTCTCGAAGCATAATCAGGCATGCTTTTGTCAAATCTGACGATTCCGGCATCATCCTGCTTCCCGTCGAAGCTGATAACTCCTGCCCTGGTATCCTTGGTAATAATGATGTGATCGATCAGCGACTTATGATCACCAATGTAAGAGATATGACCTGCCTGTGCATCGTCAAGGGTTAGTGTAAGCACCGAGGGCATGTTCATCACCGGACTCAGTGACACACTTCCTGCATCATCATTCAAGTCTCCACCCAGTAGAATAGGCAGCTCCTTGAACTCTTCTGTACGCTTCAGATCCTCAATGATGACTGACAATGTCTGGGCGGCAAGCGTTCGTCTTTCGGTGCTTACCGCATCACGCATGGCTTTCAGATGCACCACAATCTTCAGGAATTCAACATTCTGGCCATCTTCTCTAACTGTACATTTTGCGAATAGAGGCTCTCTCGGAAAAGCAGTTTTACCGTTGATTTCTGAACGCAGCAGCCGGCCGTACTTCAGGTTAATGTCAGTTCTGAGCTCAACATTAGCCGTGGTCGTATCGTACAGCACCGCAAGATCCTGCCCCCCATCCGCATCAAGGTACACGTAGTCCATAGCAGCTCCGCGATTCTTCAGCTCTTGTCTCAGCCGGTCCAGCGCCCCCCGCTCTACCTCAACAAGGCCAAGCGTATCCATCGACATATCTGCCACTAAATGGGCAACATCCTTAATCCGCTGTTCACTTACGCTATTGTTGAAGTTTTCAATATTCCAGAATCCGATATCCGCGAACCGTTTATCTCCTTTAAAGGAGGGGATTTCGATTTCAGCAAGCTCTCTGCGGTTATCCACCAGCCCCTCAACATCGTAGAATCCCAGATACGGCGAAGTGCCTTCAAGCTTCTGTGTCAGCTGCAGAGCAGCAGAATCACCAGTTTGGGCAAGAGCTACAAGTTTGGCAACGATTGCGGAGATCCTTATGCCTTCATTCACTGCCTGCTGCTGATCATTGTCTGTATACCAGCCCGCATGATGCAAGGCAACAAGCTGCCACTGGTTGTTAAACACTGCTGCACCAGAGGAGCCCGGCTCCGTATCGGTCGTATAATGAATCACTTTTTCATAGACATAGCTGACTGTGTTGTCCTGCAGAGCAATCTCTTTCTGCCTGCCCTTGGGATGCTGGATAATATTCGCATATTCTCCACGGGTAATCGTTGTCGGACTCCGCATCAGCTTCACAGGAATCACATCCTCAATCCCGGCAGTCTCACAGGCTACGATTGAGAAGTCCAATTCTTCAAAAGGGGAAGTGATGAAAAATTCCTCAGGCTTCAGTGCAAGCTTGACGATCTTCCCATTCTCTTCATATCCGAATTCAACCTGGCTGCCAGTTGCTTCCTCGACGCTTGCCAGCACATGATGGTTAGTCATCACCAGCCCACGGCCAATCAAGAATCCGGTTCCAAGTCCCGCAGGTGTTACAATCCGGCAGACCGCTTTGGCGCGTTCAACTCCCTTGCTCAAAAAATCAATGGGCAGCAGATTGCTGTCACGGTGAATTTTCTCCATAATCAGTTGCTCGGTTTCTCTTCTGAGCTCTTCGTTCCCCTGCCACTCCTGCTCATCAGGAGTAATATGCAGAATGGAAACCGCACGGCGTTTCACCAGATCGCGGTAATCATCCGGTGTCAAAGGGGTATTGTCCGCAGCTGCATAACGTTTTCCGACCAGTGAATACGTCTTTCTTCCAGATTCGTTGGATATGAACATTCGTTGTTCACCCCTTACAATTTATTTTTTTGGGTACCTCCCAATAAAGAACGCAGGTATTATGTGAAATCATTAACTTGATGATACTTACTTTTTTTTACATAAATGTTTATTTGACGACATGCATTTATGCATTTAATAAGAATGCCCGTGTATGAATGACCATAATTTTCTTGCTGTATTGTTCATATCCCATAGGATGTATCGGTTTGAATAAAATGGTTTTTATAAAAATTCAAATTAGTGAAAGTATATGGACGTTGTATTTTCCAGTTCACTAACCAGCTAAAGGAGACATGAAATGAAACTCAAAGAAACAACGAATGAGATCCCCACTAAGCTTGATCCAAGACTGCAGCGGGTCATTGCCTTTAATCAAAGTGAACATAAGGATGCTCATCCGCATTTGTTCAACGCAGAATCAACGGAGACAGCGGATACCCGCGAAATCGCGGTTATCGCCAAGGTGAAGGATATGGAGGCGTGGAAAAATCTGTCCGGAGTCCGGCAAATTGCCGACTTGGGCAGCGTGCCTGAGGAGCAGGAGAATGTACGGCTCGTTACCGCCCGGATTGACGCTGATCAGATTGAACAGATCCGCAATTCACCGGCGGTAATGAGCTTGAAGTCATCACAATTATTGAAGCCCCAGCTCTTTAAGACCATTGAAGAAACCAAGGCCCGGGCGGACTTGCTGAATCAAAATACCAACAGCCACGGCGGAAAAGGGGTGGTCGTAGGGATTGTAGATTATGGATGTGACTTTACCCATAAGAACTTTATCCATTCAGACGGGACAAGCCGGATACTTAGCTATTGGGATCAGACGGTTCCTAATACCAGTGATACCGAGTTTGGTTACGGCAAAGTCTTTTCGCAGGACGAATTAAACCGTGCTCTGAAAACAGATGATCCGTTCGCGGCATTACATCTTTCTGATCCCAAACATGAAGATGAGCCCTGGCACGGAACACACGTTATGGATACTGCTGCGGGCAACGGTAACGGAACTAATGTTCCCGGTACTGCTCCTCAGGCAGATATCATTTTTGTACAATTGAATGCCGATGATGTTCCATGGTCGGGACCGGACGCGGTCAAAGGAGATTTCGGGGGTTCAGTGCACCTGCTGGAGGCTCTGCAATATATCTATAAGCTCGCCGGAGACCGGCCGTGTGTTACCAATATAAGTCTGGGTACCAATGGCGGCCCCCATGACGGCACTTCTCTGGTTGAGGTAGGGTTCGATACACTCCTAACCGCTGCTAACAATCGGGCCATCGTATTGGCCGCCAGCAACTCTTATACCGACGGCATACACGCCAGTGGTACAATCCGCCAGAATGAGGTGAAGGATCTTCGCTGGATCGTGGAACGATCAGACCGTACCTCTAACGAAATCGAGCTTTGGTACGATGCAGCAGATGAATTATCCTGCCAGTTCATCACTCCTGATGGGGATAACCTCGGGGAGGTTAAGCTCGGCACGAATCACCAGGCAGTCGGGAACCGGAATGAAATCCTGATCTTCATCTCCCACCGGAAACAAGATCCGAACAACGGTGACAACGTCATCAATATCTTCATGGAGAGCGGTTTACCGGCCGGTGCATGGACACTTAGACTGCGCGGAGAGAATATCCGGTCGGGGAAATATCATGCCTGGATTGAGCGGGATGATAATGAGAAGGATAAGAACGACATATGGTATTATAATCAATCCCATTTCGAGGAACCGCTGGATAATACGCATACCCTTGGTTCAATCTGCTGCGGCAAAAAAACAGTCGTTGTCGGTTCATACAGCGCCAAAGAAGCAGGCACACCGCTTTCCTTCTTCTCCAGCGCCGGTCCGACACGTGACGGAAGACAAAAGCCGGAGATTAGTGCTCCGGGAGGAAATGCTACGCAAAATGAACGTGAACAATTCATGGTTATGGCCGCTAAATCAGGATCAATAGATAAGGTTACTCCTATGATGGGCACCAGTATGGCAGCTCCCGCTGTAACCGGTATTGTTGCCCTGATGCTCGCAGAGGCGTGGGCCCACGGCATTTCTTTATCCAGTGAGGAAATTCAGGAAATTCTCCGCAAATCAGCAAGACCCATGTCGGGCAGTTGGCATGACCGGTATGGCTATGGACGCATCGATGCCGCCAAAGCCGTACAATTAGTCGCCGAATTAACCCCTGTCCATTAAGAGCATCTGCAAGGGGCCAACAACTTCTGTTGGCTCCTTTTGTACATAGACCCCTTTGTAAAATAAATGTAATCCAGAGTTAAACATTAAGCATATCCTTCTAACGCACAACATCGTATGGTATCTTTGTTGTAGATACACATACACCAAGCATTTTTAGATACTAAGACAAAGGAGAGTCAGCAGCTTATGAAGAGTATCGCAGTATTCTGCGGTTCCAGTGAAGGGGCTTCGCCCGTATACAAGGAATCCGCTATTCTACTCGGCAAGGAGCTTGCCGCACGTAACATTACGCTGATCTATGGCGGAGCTACTGTAGGCTTGATGGGCGCTATTGCAGATAGCGTGATGCAGGCGGGAGGTCAGGTGATCGGGGTGCTGCCGCATTTTCTGAAGCAAAGGGAGATCGAGCACACCCGTCTGACGGAGCTGATCATGGTAGACTCTATGCACGAACGGAAGCTTAAGATGTCTGAGCTGGCGGACGGATTCATTGCTATGCCGGGCGGCCCGGGCACGATGGAGGAGTATTTCGAGATCTTCACCTGGGCGCAGCTCGGCCTGCATCAGAAGCCCTGCGGACTGCTTAATGTGAATCATTATTATGATCCGCTGATTGCCCTGTTCAGCAACATGGCCCGGGAACAATTCATGCAGGAGAAGCATCATTCCATCATGCTGAACGCTACCACGCCTGAGGGCATTCTGCAGCAGTTCGCAGAGTATACGCCGCCTCCAGTGAAGCAATATCTTACAGATGAGCGCACTTGAAAAGTCTCTGCCCCCCTTATAACGCAATATACTATGCGCGAGACTGCAGCTATAGCCTGACCACTATGTAGCCTGCCTGTTCCTGCCAGAAAGAGGTTATACCTATGTCGTTGTCTGCTTATTCCGGTTATGATGCGCTGGGGCTTGCCGCCCTAGTTAAGGCACGGGAGGTCTCGGCGCGTGAGCTTGTGGAAGCCGCCTATGCCCGGATGGATGAGGTGAATCCGCTGCTGAATGCGGTGGTGCGCACCCGCCGGGAGGCCGCGCTGAAGGAGGCTGCGGAGATGCCCCTTGATTACGGGGCCGGGGATACCCCCCGTCCGTTCGCCGGCGTCCCCTTCCTGCTGAAGGATATCTCGCAGGCGATTGGCGGCGAATCGCTGACCTCGGGCGCTCTGCTGATGAAGGACAATGTCGCGAAGCGGGACTCTAACTATGTGGCCCGTATCCGGCGCGGCGGCTTCATTCCGCTGGGCCATACGAATACGCCGGAATTCGGGCTCAAAAATATCACCGAGCCCCTGCTCCACGGCCCGGCCCGCAACCCCTGGAACCCCGCCTGTTCACCCGGCGGCTCCAGTGGCGGTGCGGCGGCGGCGGTTGCCGCCGGGATCGTCCCGGCCGCCGGAGCCAGTGACGGCGGCGGCTCCATCCGCATACCGGCCTCGTTCACCGGCCTGTTCGGGCTGAAGCCGACGCGCGGGCGTACGCCGGTCGGCCCGGGGATCGGCCGCCAGTGGCAGGGCGCGTCGATTGATTTTGCGCTGACGCGCTCTGTGCGGGACAGCGCCGCGATGCTGGATCTGCTGCAGGTGGTGCAGCCGGAAGCGGCTTTTCAGACGCCGCTGTATCCGGGCGTCTACCTGGACGATCTGCTGAAGCCTGCGCAGCGGAAGCTGCGGATCGCCTTCACCACCGCTTCGCCGGTGGGAACACCGGTATCCGCTGAGGCGGTAGAGGCCGTGCTGAAGACGGTCAAGTGGCTGGAGTCCGAGGGCTATGAGGTGGAAGAGAAGCTGAGCCCGGTCAACGGGGTGCGGCTGATGGACAACTACTATACGATGAACGCGGGAGAAGTATCCGCCATGTTCCTGTCGCTGGAGAGCGCCATGGGCCGTGCAATTAAGGCAGAGGAAGTGGATATTGTCACCTGGGTGCTGGCCGAAGCCGGGAAGCAGGTCTCGGCGGCAGAATTCGTGCACAGTCTGCACGAATGGGATGTAGCCGCTGCGCAAATGGCCGCGCTGATGGACCGCTTCGATCTGTATATTACTCCGGCTAATGCAGACTCCGCCCCGAAGGTCGGAGAGCTGACCCAGACCACGGCGGAGACAGAGGAGCTGATGCAAGTCAGCGGGCTGCCGAAGGATGCGCAGCGGCGGATGATCTATGAGATGTTCGAGCCGAGCCTGACCTACACGCCCTTCACCCAGCTCGCCAACCTGACCGGCCAGCCCGCCATGAGCGTGCCGGTGCATCTTACGGCCGAAGGAATGCCGATCGGCGTCCAGGTCATGGCCTCCAAAGGGCGCGAGGACCTGCTGCTCCAGCTCGCCGCGGCTCTGGAGCAATCCCCGCTATGGGTAGGGATGAGCGGGAATGCAGGCTTTGCTTGAGGCCTGTTCCGCTTCCCTGAATACTATGCAAAGGGCCGTCCGCAGCGTGAAGTAACGCTGCGGACGGCCCTTTTGCTGTGATGTCTCCGGGAGCTTCCAGAGACTTCCGCGACCCATCAGCCCTCTCCCAGAAAAGTTGCATTGAACTTCCGCAGCAGTTCCCCGAACAGCTGTCCCTCCTCCTCCGACCAGCCCTTTAGCAGTTGTTCGATCATCTCCTGCCGGACCTGCCGGTTCTCCTCCAGACTCGCTTGGCCCGTCTCCGTAATCTGCAGCGAATAAGCCCGCCCGTCCACAGGGTCCGGTACCCGGGTGATGTACCCCTTACTCTCCAGTGAGGCAGCCTGCCGGCTGACCGTAGAAATATCCAGCTGAAACTCATCGGAGATTGCCTTGATCCCGGCAGTTCCTTCACGAGATGCAATGTGATGCAGCAGCAGGTAGGCCGCACGATCCAGATTGCCGATTTTTTTGAACGTGGTAATTGAAGTGAGACGGCGGAACAGAACCGCCATTTCCAGCTCTATTGTCTCAATTGAATGTTTGTCCATGCCGGTTGCCCCTCTTCTCTTTTATTCATTGACTTTACTCTTTCCACTTGTATAATACAAGTATATACTTTCATGATACAACTTATTTCTGCAAAGCTAATTTTCAGGGGGAACCGGTATGAAAGCCCATGAATTCATGGTCCGTCAGGTGTACAAGGTTAAGCAGGAAGACACTGTACGGACTTTTATTGAGAAATGTATTGCCCACCGGATCAGCGGTATGCCTGTCGTGAATGACCGGAATGAGATTGTCGCCTACCTCAGCGACGGGGATATTATGCGCTATATCGGCAGGCATGAGGATCTGATTGTGGATTCTTTTTTCCAGATTAATGTGTTCGTCGGGGATAATGATCTGTTCGAGGAACGGGCGCAGAAGCTGCTGGATCTGAACGTAATGGCTATCGCCAAGAAGAAGGTCATCACTGTGCATGCCGAAGAAGATATTGAAGCCATCGCCACCATCCTCGGCAAAAAGCAGATCAAAAAGGTTCCTGTTGAACGGAACCATGTGCTGGTCGGCATCATCAGCCGCGGCGATGTGATCCGCCATTCCTTCAAGGCGCTGCTCTAGGATGAACAATCCCCTCCACTAGCGCCTACTTATCCTCATGTGCTGCCTGACCGTCCAGCGTCTCTCCCCGGCAGCGGCTACAAGTTCGAAATGGCGCTTACGCTCTCCTTGTGATAGTTGCGGCACCCTGCTTTTTATGTCATTGTTGAAGCAGATGTAGTCCATTCGTCAGGTATAGTCTTTTCATAAGGAGAGAACCATCTGTGCTGCCTATTCATGAAGTCATCGCCAATCCCAAAGCCAAAGAGATCTATTTCACGGTCAGAAAACACGGTACCGTCTCCAAGCAGACCCTGCTGGACGAAAGCGGACTGACCATAAGCACGTTAACACGCATCCTGGATGAACTGTTGTCCCAGGAGCTTCTGGTTGAGGTCGGCTTCGGCGAATCCACCGGAGGACGCCGCCCTACCCTTTATGAGACGAATCCATCTTACGCTTATCTGCTCGGACTGGAGATCTCCCGGACCCATGCCAAGCTTGTGCTGACGGACTTTCATCTGCGCTTGCTGGGCGAGCATACCTGGAGCATGGATGCAGGGCTTACCCCCGAGCTTCTCATGAAGTCGCTCCACAGACAAGGCGTACAGATGCTTGACGCAGCCTCTGTCCAGCTTAGCCGGGTCGCCGGTCTGGGCATCGGCGCGGTTGGTCCGCTGGACCGCACAGCCGGAGTTATCCTGAATCCGGCCCATTTTCCTGCAGAGGGCTGGTCACAAGTACATATCAAGGAACAGCTGGAGCAGCGCCTGGGGGTGCCTGTCTATCTGGATAATGGAGCCAATACGGCACTGCTCGGCGAATACTGGGCCGGCAGCAACCGGATGCAGCAGCACCTTCTCTATCTCCATGCCGGAATCGGCCTGCGCTCCGCTATTATGAACGATGGGCGGCTGCTCTACGGCATAATTGATACCGAGGGAGCGGTTGGGCAGATGATCATTGACCGCGCGGGAGTACCGCCGCAGCTTCCCGGCGGCAACGCCGGGGCCTGGGAGAGCTATGTGTCGGTCCGGACGCTGGAGGGGCAGGCCCGAGAGGCCTGGCGGATGGGCAGCAGCACAAGCCTCCGTGCTCTGGCAGAGCATGCGGAGGCTTTAGAATTCGTCCATCTGCTGGAAGCGCTCCGGGAGCGCGATCCAGTGATGGTCAGGTTATTCGATGAGATGGCGGTGGCCTGCGGCATCGGGCTGGCGAACCTGATTAACATCCTCCACCCGGAGGAGGTCATCCTGGGCGGCCCGCTGTTCCTCGCCGCAGATTTCTACGAGACCGCCACGCGGATCGCCCTGGAGCGGACCTACTACCGCGGACAGTACAATGTCCGCTTCACCCGGAGCAGCCTGGGCGAGCGCGCAGTTGCAACAGGCGCATGCGCGCTGGTGCTGCACCAGTTGACGAGCTGAGGGTGCTGCACATGTTGCTCCAGCAGTTGACGGGCTGACCGGATGCCAGCCGCTCCCGCTGTGGTGCATTTATACACCTTATTTCCGCCCTGCGCCCGCTTTCGGCTGGATCTGGTGCATTTATACACCTGATTTCCGCGCTGCGCCTGCTTCCGGCTGAATCTGGTGTATTTATACACCTCATTTCCGCCCTGCGCCCACTTCCGGCCGAATCAGGTGCATTTATACACCTCATCTCGCTTGCGGTGCTGGTTGGGCTCCGGCATCGTTGCACCTTTTGCACAATCTCCGCGCAAGTCGCTCCTAGTAAGCCGCATTGTTGCACCTTTTGCAGGATTTCTCTAAATTGGTTACTGGCTGTGGAGCTATTGTTGCAACTTTTGCAGGAATTTCGGCGAAACGGTGCTAATTTGAGCTGGATTGTTGCAATTTGTGCAGGATTCCTGCACTGGCGGCTCCTATGTAGCTAAATTGTTGCACTTCATGCACAATCTCCTTATGGCCGCTCCTATTGAGCTAGCATTGTTACACTTTGTGCGATCTCCCCACAGTCACTCCTATTGAGCCGGCATTGTTGCACTTCATGCACAATCTCCGCGCACGCCGCTCCAATCATGGCACATGGCCCCAATGTTGTTCCACCTTTCAGCCTTCAGCTAGCTTCCATCTTATTTATTCCCCCGGTTCCAGACAGAGCCGGAGCAGATCGTCTACATGCGCCGTAGCCAGACATTCAACCGTATCCGCAGAGCCGTAATAGATTTTGACCTCGCCGTCATCCTCCAGAATCATCCCGCCGGGAAAAATCACATGATTGCGGAAGCCCCCACCAATCTCATAATCTGTCTCCGGTGCCAGCAGCGGCTGCTTGCTCATGCCGAGCACCTTGCGGGGGTCCTCCAGATCCAGCAGCATAATTCCGGCAGTATAGCGCTTCTTCCAGGTGTCTTCCCATCCGTGCTTGCCCCTGGCCGGATCCACATCCACCGCATGGAAGGTGGTCAGCCAGCCCTTGTCCGTCCGGACGGGAGGTGCAGCTGGACCGACCTTGTCATTGGCAAACGGCACCTGCTCGACAGCGAGCAGCAGGCTGGAGTTGCCCCAATGCACAAGGTCCGGCGACTCGGAGATCCAGGCGTCGAAGCGGTCCCGGCCGCCGCGGCTGTACACCGTGAAGGGACGCTCCAGCCGGACATATTTGCCGCCAATCAGCTCGGGAAACAGCACCATATTGCGCAGGTCCGGTGTAGACAGGCTGAGCACCTCGAAGTGTTCCAGATCATCGGTAATGGCAATCCCGCCGCGGATGCCATGGCGCGTATCCACGGCAAAACACATGTAACAGCGGCCGCCGAGCACGGTCAGGCGCGGGTCGTAGGCACGGATGATTTCTTCATCGTGCATTTTGAACACCGGCTTCGGGCCGGCGGTCCAGCTCAGCCCGTCATCGCTGTAAGCAATGCCGAGATCCGTAGTATGGTGCGGCGCAAGCGTCTGATCAGCCAGTGAGCCGTAATCATTGCGGAAGATCATCACATATTTGCCGTTAAATTTCGTTACACCGGCATTGAATACCAGTGCGGTGGGGTAAGGAACCTTTGCAGCATCCAGCACCGGATTGCCCGGATACCGCCGGATGAACGGGGCGGATTGCAGAATCGCCGGAATGTGTAGTGTCATGGGGTGTACCTCCTTAAATGTTGAATGTTGAGTGTTTCATGTTGTATATAGTCTGTGCAGTGCCGGACAGCTACCCCTTCAGGGAACCGGCCGTCATCTGCATGAAGGATTTGTTGGCGAACAGATAGGCGACGAGAATCGGCAGAATGGATAAGCAGGCTCCCGCCATCATGTAATGGGTCTGGGAAGCGGCCGAAATCCCGTATTTCAGGTTCGCCAGCCCGACAGTCAGCGTCTGCAGCTCCGGCTTCGTCATCGTGAACACGAGCGGCAGCAGATATTCATTCCACGCGCCGCGGAAGGTGAACAGGGCACCTACGCCAAGTCCGGGTCCGAGCAGTGGCAGAATGATCCGCCAGAAGGTCCGGCCCGGGGAGCAGCCGTCGATCAGCGCCGCCTCGTCCAGCTCGCGGGGAATCCCCTTCATGAAGCTGAACAGAATGAAGAAGATCGAAGCATGGGCGGAGATCAGAATCAATATCACTCCCCACAGGCTGTTGTGCAGATGAAGCTTAACCATCAGATCGAACTGCGGACGCAGCACGACCGCCCCTACTGCCACGAACATGGTGAACGATTGCAGTCCGATATACAATTTTTTGCCGGCAAAATCCATCCGGTCCACTACATAAGCCGCCATGGATGAGACCAGAAGCGTGCCGACCACTGCCGCCAGAGAAACCATCAGGCTGTTCAGCGTATATCTGGAGAAATTCGCCTGCGACCAGGCTTCGGCATAGTTCGAGAAGTGCCAGCTCTCCGGCAGGAAAGTCGCTCCCGCAGTAAGCTCAGCATTGGTCTTGAAGGAACCCAGGATGGTGATCACGACCGGAATTAGGGTGACAAAAGCAACAGCCAGCAAAAAAATCCACAGAATGATTTTGCCCAGTATGGTTCTTAGTCTCATAATAGCCTCTCTCCTCAATCGGTCTGATTCATGCGTCTGGATGCGTAGAAATAAATGAGTGATATCATCCCTACAATGACCGCAGACACAAAGGCGACCGCACTGCCGTATCCGAACTCCTGGACCTGAACCGCCGCGCTGCCCCCGCCGACAGGGAAAAATAATTTGTACAAATACAGGAACATGACCTCCGTCTTGCCTACAGGACCGCCTTCAGTCAGTACCATGATGCTCTCGTAGCCCTTCAGGGCTGTAATGATCGCCAGCATAATAACCATCTGCATGACAGGCCCGAGCATCGGCAGGGTGACATAGCGGAACTGCTGAATTTTCCCTGCCCCGTCCAGGGAAGAGGCCTCATACACATCCTCGGGAATATTCTGGAGACCGGCGAGGAAGAGCAGCATATAATTGCCGACCGCGCCCCAGGCCGCAACCAGAATGACGGTGAGCATGGCATATTTCGGCCCCAGCCAGTCCACGCCGGAATCTGTGAGGCCCAAGCGGATCAGGAACTGGTTGAGAATTCCGTTATACGAGTTGAAAATCGTGAAGAAGACTACGGCCATTACGGCTGTACTGATAACGGTCGGCATGAAGAAAATCCCCCGCAGCAGCTGTCTGCCCCGCAGCCCCCGGTTCAATATGGCGGCCAGCAGCAGGGCCAGCGGAATGGTGATCAGCAGCTTACCGCCTGCATAGACAAACGTATTCACCACCGAATCCCAGAACTGGGTATCCTTCAGAATGCGGCTGAAATTGGCCAGACCGGTAAACCGCGCCGTTCCAAACCCTTTGTAATCATAGAACATATAGCGGAACGCCCAGGCAATCGGGTAAATCCCGAGGACCAGCGTAAGCAAGGCACTTGGAAAGATAAAGCTGTATGAGAATAAGGCATGTTTCGTTTTGTTCATCTGGTTTCTTCCGGCTCCTTTCCTTTACGGCCAGAGCAGAGGGATGAGGGAGCTGCTCCCTCATCCCCCGCTATCCCGGCCTATATATCTCTATCCCTAACCTTTTGTCTATTTGGCGAACTTGCCGCCCAGAGCGGCGGGATCAAAGCCGGCATCCGGCTCGGCCTTCACACCGTCATTCGCAATTACACTGTCCAGTGCAGCATTATAGCGTTTGTTCAGATCAGCGATAATCGCCTTCAGGTCGCCGCCGTTCAGCATATATTTGAAGAAGGCGTCATCCGATTTCATGCCTTCCGGTGCTACAGACGGATAGACCGGCCACACTCCATCGTACTTGTTCGGCAGGAAGCCTTCGATGCCGTTCACATCCGGTGTCTTGGCTACTGCGCTGATGGACGGAACCATGGAGATGCCGAAGCCTTTTTCCTGATAATCCGTCAGCACCTGATCGCCGTACATGAACTCCATGAACTTCCAGGCTGCTTCTTTGTGCTCTGATTTCGAGCTGAGCGCCAGCCATTGGCCCCCGAGGAAGCCGGAAGCCCCCTTCACATTGCCGTCGATGGTCGGAACTGGAGCAGCCGCCCAGTCAATCTTGGCCGGGAACTGATTCTTGTAGACGCCCGGCTCCGAGGAGTAGGACATGTACATTCCGATCTTGCCTTCCGCAAACTGCGCCCGCAGCGGATCAATATCCAGCGATTCTACACCCGGCAGCATACTGCCGTCGTCCTTGATCTGCTTAAAAGCATTGATGATCGGCTCGAAGCCGCTGAAGTCATAGCGGGCCGTCTTGAAATCATACCCGAAGCCGCCATAGCCGCTCATCTCCGCAACCACCCGCGCTGAACGTGCGAACGCACTGCCGGGGTTCTTGAAGTTAAGGGCGAAGCCGTAAGCACCGTCCGCTTTGCCGGCTGCTGTCAATTTCTTGGCGGTATCCACCAGCTCCTGCAGGGTTGTCGGCGGATGCTCAATGCCTGCTTTGGCGAACAGATCCTTGTTGTACACCAGACGCATGGTCGTTCCATAGTTCGGCAGACTGTAACGCTTGCCGTCAAATTCATTCAGATCCGGCATGGCCGGGAATTTCGTCTTCATCTCATCGCTCAGGAACTCGTCAATTGGAGCGAGAAAGCCTTTTTTATAGAAGGTCTGGATGGTATTCTCCTTCGCCCGGATCACATCCGGCGCATCCGAGGTCTGGAAGGACAGATCGAGCGCGGTATCGAAGTCATCGCCCTTGACGACCAGTTCCACTTCAATCCCGTCAGGATTGGATGCGTTGAACTCGGCTACCTTCTCCTTTATAAAATCCGCATCGTGGCGGTCGCCTGTCCAATAGCTGATTTTAGTTTTTTCCCCCGAACCGGCCTTCGCCCCTTCTCCCTTGCCTTCAGCTGCATTGCCGCCGCCGCTGTTACCATTGCCGCAGGCTGCCAAGCCGAGTGCCAGGACCAGGCTCAGAGATGTCATTAGCGTACGCTTCATCATTGGTAGTGCCCCCTTATATACCCTGCTGTATTCGCTTACAACTTGATTATAGTTCTATAGGCGGATTCAGATAAGGCGGGTAAGCCCACATTAAGGGCAGATTTCTGTAGGAGTTGTATACAAACAGGGGAGGCAATCTCCGCCCTGCGGAAATTCCTCCCCTGCTGATTGCTATTATTTTCCAATATAATGCAATTTGAACTCCGATGGAGTCATGCTCGTATATTTCTTGAATACCTCACTGAAATAGCGCCTGTGCTCATACCCGAGATCCTGGGCGATCTCCTGAACCTGCCGGCCGCTGATCAGCATCGCCTTCGCCTTCTCCATCTTCTCATGCATCACATACTGCTGAAACGAAATTCCCTGCACCTTCTTGAACAGATTGGAGAAATACCCCTGGCTAAGGTTAATCTGCTTCGCCATCTGCTCCAGTGACAGCCCCGTGTCCAGATGACCATGGATGTATTCGACGGCTTGGCGGATAATCCGTGTGGACTCCAGAGAACGGGCCTCCGTAACCAGCGCACAGGCCTCCCGGCACAGCCAGGAGAGCAGGTCCCGGATATCTTGAAGGGAAGGATGCATCTGGTTCTTCAGGGCGGAAATTCGGAGCTCCAGCGGCTCCACCTGCCCGTAAGGGAACTGCTCCAGCAGGACCCGGCAGATCCTGGAGCTCAGCTCATAGCCGACACTTTCCACATAACGCGGCTCAGGCCACAGCCCGCTGTCCAGCAGCTCCGCGAACAACTGGTCCAGCAGCTGCAGGCTTTTGGCGGAATTGCCGGAACGCAGGGCGAACAGCAGCTCCTGCTCGGCGGCGGCGGAATAGTTGTGAAGCGAGAGTGGTTTATTCTCGATATTGCTGTAATGATATACCCCGTTGCCCCCGGTATAGAAATGATACCCCAGGGCGCTCAGCGCCTGCCTATACGCCGTACCCAGCCCCTGAATCGCCGCCGTGTCCAGCCCCACGCCAATAGAAATGGTATGACGCGAGAAGCGGCTTACATTCGTGCAGCAGGCCTCCGTAATCAGCGCGGCGGTCTCCGGGTCCGAGCCGTTCATGATGCAGACGTACCGGTCTGTCGACTCCCGGATAATAACGCCGCGGGTCCAGGCGGAAATCGTCTCTTCGAGAATATTGTGCAGGCTGAACCTTAGCAGCTCGACCTCCTGCACAGGCTGCCCGCTCAGCTTCTCCGCGAAATGATCAATCTCGGCGACAAACACGAAGAAATCATGCTGGTCCAGCGGGATATCGAGATAGGCCCAGCGGGAACGGGCATCCGCCTCTGTCGTCTGGTGGTGCAGCAGGAAGGTGAGGTATTCCTGGCGGAGGATAGGCAGACTTTCCTTGATTTTGGATTCCATCACAGCAAGCCTGGCGGTCTCCTGACGCTCCTCCCGGCACAGCTCCCTGGCCTTCAGCACTGCATTCACAATCTCCTCCAGCGAAAAGGGCTTCTTCACGAAATCAAGCGCCCCCAGCCGGATGGCTTCCTGGGCATAAGAGAACTCCGAGTAGGCGCTGAGGATAATAATCTTACAATCCGGCAGCACCTCCAGAATCGCCCGGGTCATCTGCAGGCCGTCCATTCTTGGCATGCGGATATCCGTCAGCACAATGTCGGGCCGGGTCTCGCGGATGATCTGCAGCCCCGCTTCACCGTCAAGCGCCGTACCGGCGACCTCAATACCGTGCTCCTGCCACGGCGGCTTGCGCGAGACCATCTCCACCACACTTTTGATATCGTCAATTACACATAATTTGAACCTTTCCGGCTCCAGCTTCCGTTCCATCCTTCAACGCTCCTCCTCTGAGGGAATCCACAGATCCGTCCGTGATCCCTTACCTGGCTCGCCGCCCACATCCATACGGGCTTCATCCCCGTAATACAGCGCCAGCCGGTGCCTGATATTGAACAGGGCATAACCTTTCCTCGACTGCGGAGCCGTGGCCATCCCCTGCTTGACCTGTGCAGCATCAAGTCCCCGTCCGTTGTCGGTAATGCAAATATGCAGCATCCCCTGCTCCCGGCTGACCGTGATGTCTATCCTGCCTCCTATGGTCCGGTCGCTGAAGCCATGCTGAATGCTGTTCTCCACCACCGGCTGCAGGATAATCTTCGGCAGCAGGCAGGACAGCAGAGCCTCGTCCTCTACCGTCACCGTGTATTCGAACAGACCTTCATAGCATTTCTGCTGAATGGCAAAATACTGCCGCATATGGGACAGCTCATCCGCAAGGGTAATCAGATCCTTGCCGCCGCTGAGTCCGATCTGGAACATCTGCGACAACGACAGGATCATCTCATTCACATCGTCATTCTCGCCCATGACCGATTTGCAATAGATGGTATTGAGCGTATTGTACAGAAAATGCGGCTCCATCTGCGCCGTAAGGGCACGGATCTCTGCATGCCGTTTGCCCTCCTCCTTGGTCTTCACATCCGCAATCAGCGTCTTAATCTCCGACATCATCCGGTTGAACTGAAAGCCGACCTGGGCAATCTCGTCCTCATAACGGCTCTCATACACCACACTGAGCTGATTCTCTTCGACTCTGCGCATCAGCCGCCGCAGCTTGAACAGGGGCTTCAGCAGCACAGATGTCAGCTTATTGGAAATCAGCCAGGTCGCCAGCAGGAAAACAACGATGACATAGATGGTGATACGCTGCACCCGCTGCAGCTTGCCCAGCAGCTGGTCCCGCGACTGCATGCCGGAGATGATCCAGTCGGGGGATGCCGCTGAGCTTGTATAATTCACCAGATATTCCTTGCCGCCATAGCTGTAGTAGTGATCCTGCGGATCGGCCGCTTTCCCGGCTTCTGCAAGCACCGGCTTCCAGGGGAACCTGCCCCGGAACGGCCAGCGGGACTCCACGACAGCTTCTCCTTCCCCGCTCACCAGATAATAATTTCTCCCTGCTTGTTCTCCGCCTGTATTCAGCAGCTCATCGATCCGGTTCTCCCTGATATTGACCACAATAAATACATTGCTGATCGGCGTGTAAGGGTATTCATAAATTCCCCGGACTACGAAGGAGACCACCCTCTGGCTGCCTGTGAACAACCGGTCATAATGTCCTTTGGCCCAGTAGCCGCCCGGCTGCTCCTTGCTCAGATCATATAATTCCGAGCCGTAGAACGAGTTGTCCTGCGCCCGGATCTGCGTAGTGGGATAGAAATCGCCAATCGGGGTAACGATCAGCACACTCTCAATGATCGGCTGATTGAACATGGCCTGCGAGAGGACATATTGCAGATCGGACAGATGTACGTAGTAATTCGACACATCATGGCTGAACACATCGAGCATCATCTTGCGGTACGCATCGCTCAGCATCAGGGACTGCACGGACAGCGCCACATCATTCAGGCGGGAATCCAGCAGCTGGGCCGTTTTACTTACGGTCTCCCGGCTGCCGGCGTAAGCATTATCCTCGATCTCCTGCGCGGCAATCCAATATGAGAAGGTGCCCATTGCACCGATGGACAGCGTGATCAGCACGATGAACGAGAACAGAATCCTCTGTTTGATGGATATCCGGTAATACCTGCCGGCGATCTGCCGCCCGAGCTGCCGGCCATAGGCTGTGAATGTATCCATAGTTCCCCCTTCTTGAGCATGTATCTCCCTATGATTGTCAGTCCTTGTCACTTGTACGATACGACTGCTCCGGCCCGGCGTCAAGACAGGGCATGATAATTAGAACAAAAAGCCTGCAGCATCCCCATTGTGATCGGTTTTTCGACTACATCCCGCCCTCACACCTCCGCCGCACCGAATGTGGTCGGTTTTCCGACCATATCCAGCTCACACACCTCTGCCGCACCGAATGTAGTCGGTTTTTCGACCATATCTGGCTCACACATCTCTGCCGCACCGAATGTAGTCGGTTTTTCGACCATATCTGGCTCACACGTCTCTGTCGCACCGAATGTAGTCAGTTTTCCGACCACATTCGGCCCAGATGACCACGCGCTGTCCATGTGTCCGGTGAAATCAGTGAAGTCATTCCTGTTACTGATCCAGAATATAGTCATCCTGCCGATGCATCATAATTTCCTTATTAATGAAAAAGGCAGGAAGCCCTCCGCATAACGGAAGGCCCCCTGCCTATATAACCGGTCTAATTATCTCTTTGCCTCCAGGCAAAGCCGGAGCAGATCATCCACATGGGCCGTCGCCAGACATTCCACCGTATCGGCTGCACCGTAATAGATTTTGACCTCGCCCGAGTCCTCCAGGATCATCCCACCGGGGAAAATGACATCGTTACGGAAGCCACCTGAAGTTTCATACGCCGCCTCCGGCACCAGCAGCGGGGCTTCCGCCCGGCCGATAATCTTGCTCGGATCTTCCAGATCCAGCAGCATAATTCCGGCGGTGTAGCGCTTCTTCCAGGTGTCCTCCCAGCCGTTCTTGCCCCGGGCAGGATCGAGATCCACTGCATGGAAGGTGGTCAGCCAGCCCTTGTCCGTCTTCACCGGCGGCGCACCGGGACCTACCTTATCGTTGGCATAAGCCACTTGCTCCACGGCCAGCAGCAGCTTATGGTTCCCCCAGTACTTCAGATCGGGGGAATCGCTCATCCACATATCGAAGCGGTCGCGGCCGCCCCGGCTGTAGACCGGAAGCGGGCGCTCCAGCCTTACATACTTGCCTCCGATGGTTTCCGGGAAGAGCACCATGTTGCGGTTATCCGGCAGCGACAGGCTTAGCACCTCAAAAGTGGAGAAATCGTCAGTGACAGCGATCCCGCCGCGCAGCCCGTGGCGCGTATCAACCGCGAAACACATATAACAGCGGTCTCCGACGACACTCAGGCGCGGGTCATACACCCGGACCACCTCTTCATCATGCCAGGACCAGCAAGGCTCCGGCTGTACCTCCCAATGGACGCCGTCATCGCTGAAGGCAAGCCCCAGATTGGTGGTATGATGGGGAGCCACGATTCCCTTGCTCTCATCCCCGTAATCATTGCGGAACACCATGACATATCTGCCCTTGAATTTCGTCACCCCGGCGTTGAATACCATCGCCGGTCCATAGGGTACATCAGAAGGCTTCAGAATCGGGTTAAGCGGATGCCGGACCATCACCGGACTTGAAGTCAGCGTTCCTGTCGTCAGATCGTTCATTGTGCAGATTCCCCTCTGTAAGTTAATAGATGAAAGCGCAACCAGTGTCTTTGCATCCCCTATTATGCATCATCTTGCATAGTTAATCTATAAAATGTTCACATGAAATCTTCCATTTTCAGCTAGTAGAGCATAGAGCACAAGGACTGAATTTAGTTAATAATTATGGTAACGTTAAAGTTGCATTTGAACCGAGTATTCGGCGATAGTTGTATTCTGTACATCTAAAAACCGTGAAAAGAAAGGTTCGCCTCTTCTAGCTGTACTTTGTACAACTAAATCTGCCGGAATGGGCGATAACCCAGGTAGGATGCCAGTTTAAATGTATGAAATACAACTAAATGCATATTCAGCGGTACATCAGAAGATTTAGTTGTACAAAATACACTTAAGCCTATTGCTGGTACTTAATCGGGTCATAGCAAACCCTCAGAGTGAGATTGGATGCTCTGCTGGTGCAGCATCAGATTTAATATTGTGAATATGGAACCATTACCGGACCTTAACGAGCCAGCGTCTCATTCGCACAGCAGTCATTCGGATGCTTAGTCGCTGGAACGATAGTAACTGCATTTTGTACATTAGAATACTGTAAAAAAGGCTTCGAAAGAGAATCTATTGGTCGAGTAGGCGGGGCCTCTCCATCGTGGATTGTGCCCCTACCCCTCACAGATCCGTACGTGCGCAATTCACGCATACGGCTCTTCACCCCATCGTTCACAGTTGGCCTTAGTCGTAGATATTGACGTAAATCCGCGGCTTAGGTAGCTTGAATTCTTTAAGCACTTCGTAGAATCTCTCCCGGGTGTAGCTCTTGCGCTGACTTCTGCGGTTTAGCCATTTATAGATCAGGTCCAGGGTTTGCATGTAGTAGGACTTCATTTTCTGTGAGTTATCCGTGATTCCGTAGTATCGGTAATGACCCGACAACTTGGACCGGATGACGCCTAGAAACTCCTCCTGCTTCAGGTGGCGATTCCACCTGACCCAGCTCTTCATGGCTTTGACCTTCTGTCTGAATTTCTTCCCGCTCGTTTTGCGCTTCACTCGAAAGGTTCCTCTTCGGCTTTTGGCGCAGTAGTGCGTGAAGCCTAGGAAATCGAATGTTTTCGGTTTCCCTTCGTCCTTCCTCCGTGACTCTGCTTCCGCAAAGCGACCGAACGCGATGATTTTTGTCTTCTCTTCCGCAATGCTTAGTCCGAATTTCTCCAGCCGGAGCACAAGCGCGGTATAGAAACGTTCTGCGTCTTCTTTGTACTGGAAGCAGCACACAAAATCATCGGCAAAGCGCACCATTTCGGCTTGCCCCGCACATTGCTTCTTCACCGTCACGGTGAACCATAGGTCCAGAACATAGTGCAGGTAGACGTTGGCTAGCAGGGGCGACACCACCGATCCTTGGGGAGTTCCCTCCTCCGTCGGTTCAAAGTGTCCTTCCTCTTGTATGCCCGCTTTCAGCATCCGTCTCACCAGCCGGTGGATGTTTGGGTCTCCGATCCGTAGTTCGAGGAACTTCATCAGCCATTCGTGATCCACGTGGTTGAAGAAACCCGAGATGTCCGCATCGACGACATAGCTGGTTTTCCCGTGCTCAATGACCCGGTTTAGATGTTTCAGCGCATTGTGCATGTTCCGGTTTGGGCGAAATCCATACGAGAAATCCATGAAGTCTTGTTCATAGATGGCTTCGAGAACTCTTTTCAACGCATGCTGCACCAGTTTGTCTTCGTACGCAGGAATTCCTAGGGGCCGCATGGTTTTCTCATCCTTCGGGATATAGACTCTTCTTGCGGGCTGAGGTCTGTAGCTTTTTCGCTTTAGCCGGTCTACTAGGTGTGCTACATTCGTTTCCACGTTTGCTTCGTACGTCTCTTTGGTCGATCCATCGACTCCCGTTGCTTTTCCCGGTTTCATCTCTTTGTGACTTTTCTTTAATGCTTCTGCGTCAATGAGATGTCCGATGGAGGTGAACCGTATTTTGGGATCTGCTTTGGCCATTTCTGCTATTCTTGCTAATTTCGTTTCCATTTTTCCCCACCTCTGTGTGTGGCCAATGTGTCCTTACCAAGATTGATAGGGTGTCGCCTGCCTTTCCTCCGCCCCCATTACAGGGGTTTCACAGGTCTTATGCGGCAATCCGACTCCCTGAGCGCCATTTGGCATCCTTACGTGTTACGGCTTGTTTACCATACTCCTGCAAAGGTTCCTAAAGAGTACTTCTCTCGCAGAAGAGCGTCAGGGTCTCCCGAGTTGCTGAGTAACCATGGGTATACATGCCTGGCTCTTCGACCCCGGGGAAGCTCCTCCATCCTCGCCTTTTTTTTTTTTTTTTTTCGGCTGGAGTCATGTTGTCTTCCGGGGAAATAAGCCCGTCGACCTTCCCGTTTGTTGCCTTTCGAGGCTCCATCACTTTCAGGCCTGCATCCTAACTGTCTACGCTTAAACGGCAGGGTTACCCTTGCCGCTCCAAGACTCGCTATTGGTGGCGTGGCTTTCGCCTTTCCAAGCAGGGGTTCCACCTGCTAAGTTACTCAACCTAGGCTCGGTCGCTCTATTCCGTACAATTGAATGTTGAACAAAGGCCAGTTTTCACCCAAAACCCAACATTCTACTGTATGAAATCAATAGAATCTCATTTTACGGTCAGTAATCCATTTTCTATTGCAGGAAATACAATCACCTACTTGAATGTAAGAGCAGAAAGCGGTAACGGGTGCAGGATCAGCCCAACATCTAGCTTGATGTTCATGCTCAGCCTTTAACACCCCTGAGGTTCATCTTACAATTTTAAAGTTGATGCTCTACTGGTGCAGCATTCCGCCCTGAAACGCAGCCGCCAGCCTGCCGCTGAAGCGGCTGCCCAGCAGCTCATAGCCTTCGGGACCGGGGTGCAGACCATCGGTCAGCAGCTCTCCGTCCGCTGGGCCGAACCACTCCAGCCCATCGAGGTAATGCAGATGACGGTCTCCCCGCGCCTGCAGCAGCTTCACTGTATCCAATATCTCCCGGCGCATCAGCGGCAGGGTGAAGCCGAGCGGATTCTCCTCTGTCTCACGCTCCGTTCCGTAAATAGGCGAGATGACAACCATAGGTGTCTCTGTATGCTTCTCCCGGATCGTCTCCAGCAGGCCGATCAGCAGCGGCTTGAACATCCGCGGGCTGGAGGACACTGCGCCATAGATGTTCACACCGACGCACAAGGTAATCAGGTCAGCCGGCAGATTCCGGATCAGCCGGCCCGCCATCGGCTCCATCAGGCAATTGCCGGAGAAGCCGAGATTGGTCAAGTGATAGCCCATCTCTGCGGCGGCGATCACCGGCCAGGTGCGCGACGGGCTAGAAGCCGCTACGCACTGGGTAATTGAGCTTCCATACGTCACCCAACGAGGCCGCCGATCTGCCAGCGGTTCGGCAACAGCATCATCATCAATCGCAAGACCGCTGATCGTCATGCCGGTATTCTGCGGCAGGTAGATTTCCAGTTCCTTCACACCAGGGGGAAGTCCGGTGTTGCGGGCCTCTCCAGCCCCCGCAGCAAGCCTGAGCGTCTGGACCAGACGGCCGTCAGCAACGCAATCCAGCGAAGCCTCCTCCGCCAGCGGTTCAAACCAGAGGAGAAGGACCCCGGAATCGGTGGTCAGCCGCAGCCGGATACCGGAGCAGATCTCCGCCTTGCCGCCGATCCCATCCGGCGGATATAGATCATAGTCCCGGAACGGAATCCGCCAGGGCTTGATCCCCTCCTGCCGGTGCTCCAGTGAGACCGCCCCGTGAAACCAATCCTCCAGCAAAGGGAGGCTCCTTACGTTCTTCAAGTTCTTCCCGTTCCCCACACTCTTCCCGCTCTCCAGGCTCTTCCCGCTCTTCACACTCTCCGTTCGCTCCGCGCTCTTCTCGTTCTCCACGTTCCCCACACTCTTCCCGCTCTCCACACTCTCCACGCTCTTCCCGTTCCCCACACTCTTCCCGCTCTCCAGGCTCTTCCCGCTCTTCACTCTCTCCGTTCGCTCCGCGCTCTTCTCGTTCTCCACGTTCCCCACGCTCTTCACGCCCTTAACACTCTTCACATTCCTCGCGCCGCTCACTGCCCCTGCCCCGCATCCTGCTCCGCCGCCCCCGGGACGAAATTCTCCCCGAGCCACACATCCTGCTCCAGCAGGCGCTGCTGCAGCTCAGGAACCGAGATACTGCGGGAGTCCGTGCCGTCCCGTAGCGCAAGCGTTGCGGCCGTGCCGCAGGCCTGGCCCATTGAGAAGCAGTTCGGCATGACGCGCAGGGAGCCTTGTACCGCCCGGTCCGAGGACACCGAACGTCCCGCTACCCACAGATTGCGGATGCCCGCCGGAAGCATCACCCGGTAAGGCACCCCGTGGGAGACGCCCGGTGGCAGATGATTGAAGGTCATATCGCTTTTGCTGGTCGCCAGATGGATGTCAATGTAGTAGGCATTACGGGCGATATCGTCAGGGAATGAACGCGCGGCCACGAAGTCGTCCACAGTCAGCGTATAATCGCCCTGGATGCGCCGCGTCTCTCTGATGCCCAGCTGCTCGCCGCTTGCTACCAGATGCGCCTGTTCGAAGCCGGGCACATACTTGCGGAAGAATTCCAGCTGCCGCAGCACCGTCCGGCGGCCCTCAATGGCTCCGCGTGTAAGGTCCTCGGCCTTCGTTCCGTCCACCCCGAACACATGGCCGAAGTTCACGCCGACCAGCTGATCGCTCACCCAGGCCAGCCCGGAGATGGATTTACGGCCTTCCGGCAGCGCTCCTTCCAGGATGGCCTGCTCCACCGTCCGGTGCAATTGACTTGTATCTCCCGTCTCCGCCAGGAAGCGGCTGAAGCTTGGACGGTCCACATTCGCCAGCAGATAACACATGCTGCCCGGCTGAAGCTCCCCGTCTCCGCCCCCCTTCTGGAACGGCACGCCCGACAGGGCAGCAATATCGCCGTCGCCGGTGCAGTCAATGATATAACGGCAGCGGATGAAGGATCTCCCGGATTTATTGACAATCAGTACACCCTCTACCGTCTGCCCATCGGGAGACCGCACCACATCGTAAACAAAGGTGTGGAACAGCGGCGTCACACCGCTCTCCAGAATTGCATTGTCATAGACACGCTTCAACACTTCAGGATCAATCGGCACCCAGTCCAGCTGCTCGCGGTATTCCTCCTGATACCCTGGATCACAGGCCTGCTTCATCCGTTCCATCAGCTTCAGGCCCAGGCCGCGGATAATCGGCTTGACCTTGTCCGTATAGGGACAGAAGGCAGGCACCAGCGCCACTGTGCCCATTCCACCCAGATACCCCCGCTGCTCCACGATCATGGTGCTCGCCCCGCCTTCGGCAGCGGAGATGGCAGCGGCAATCCCCGCCGCCCCGCCGCCGATGACCAGCACATCCACCTCGCGGGAGACAGGCACTTCTGTCTGCTGCACTGTAATATGTCCGTTATTCATTATTGTCCTCCTAAAAGTTTGGATAGCGTAGCCATCACTAGATTCCACCTCGCAAAACTCGCTTCGGAGCATACGCCTATCTTCAAATTTATTACCCCTTCACCGATCCGGCAGTCACCTGGATGAAGGTCTTATTGGCTAATACATACGCCAGCAGCATCGGCAGAATGGACAGGCAAGCCCCGGCCATCATCAGATGAATCTGCATCGCAGCCGATGAGCCGTAGCGGAGATTCGCCAGCCCGACGGTCAGCGTCTGCAGCTGCGGATTGGTCATCGTGAAGACCAGCGGCAGAATGTATTCGTTCCAGGCATGGCGGAAGGCGAATAATCCGGCCACCCCAAGCCCCGGGGTCAGCAGCGGCAGAATAATGCGGAAGAAGGTGCGGATGAAGCCCGAACCGTCCACCATCGCCGCCTCATCCAGCTCCCGGGGAATCGCCTTGAAGAAGCCCTGCAGCATGAAGAAGGTGCTGGAATGGGCACTGACCAGAATCAGAATAACCCCCCACAGCGTCGTATTCAGATGCAGCGCAACCATCAGATCGAACTGCGGGCGCAGGACGATGGCCCCGACTGAAATGAACATCATGGACGCCTGCACTGTGACATAGATTCTTTTCCCCGGAAAATCACGCCGGTCCACTACATAAGCAGCCATTGAGGCCACCAGCAGTGTTCCTACCGTCACCATCACACTCATAAATGCGCTGTTCCAGGTATAGCGGGCAAAATTGGCCTGCTTCCAGGCTTCGGCATAGTTGCTGAATTGCAGCTTCGCCGGAAGCAGACTGCCGCCGGTCATCATCTCAGCCCCGGTCTTCAAGGAACCGGTCAGTGTCATCAGCAGCGGAAACAGGGTCAGGACCGCCGTTGCCAGCAAAAAGATCCACATAACGGTCCGGGTCACTATTCTCCCGGCAGAGCCGGGCGTCCGGTCAGCCGTCTGCGGCCGCCCTCCGGGCTGCTTGGATATCACAGATTCGTTCATTTGGATAAGCCTCCTAATACACCTTGTTCATTTTGCGGCTGAAGAAGAAATACAGGCCGGTTACCGCTCCGACAATCACTGCGGTGGCGAAGCCCACGGCGCTGCCGTAACCGAGCTGCTGCGTTACCGGTGAACCGGTGGATACAGGGAATAGCAGCTTGTAGAGATAGAGATACATGACTTCCGTTCTGCCGATCGGTCCGCCTTCGGTGATGACCATGATGCTCTCATAGCCCTTCAGGGAAGCGATAATCGCCAGCATAATGACCATCTGGGCTACCGGAGCCAGCATCGGAAGCGTGATATTCCAGAAGCGTCTTCCGGCGTTCGCTCCGTCGATGGCCGCGCTCTCGTACAGGTCCTGCGGAATGCTCTGCAGCCCGGCGAGAAATAGCAGCATATAGTTCCCGACGGCACCCCACACCGCCACAAGAATAACCGTCAGCATGGCGTGCTTCGGACCAAGCCAGTCAACCGGCTGGGAGACGAGATGCAGCTTCATCAGAACTGTGTTAACCATGCCGTTATAGGAATTAAAGATGTTATAAAAAACAACAGAGATCACTGCGGTACTTATAACCGTCGGCATGAAATAAATGCCCCGGAGCAAGTTGGACCCGCGCAATCTGCCGTTAAGAATAACAGCCAGCAGCAGCGACAGCGGCAGAGTCAGCAGCAGCTTCCCTCCGGCAAAGATAAAGGTATTGCGCACCGATTCCCAGAACAGGGTATCCCGCAGCAGCCGGCTGAAATTGTCCAACCCGGTAAACAGCGCCACGCCGTATCCGGCATAATCATAGAACATATAGCGCAGCATCCAGATCAGAGGATAGATGCCGAGAGTGAGTGTCAGAATGACGCTAGGTGCCAAGAACAGGGAATTCTCCCCAAGTCTTTTCCATTTGTAAATCATAATTAGTCTCCTTCAGGGAAAGCAAAGGGGCTGATCCGGGAATCCCGTACAAGCCCCTGTGTAACCCGTTATTCTCCCTGCGGCTTCATTGGATCAAAGGCCGGGTCCGGTGTAACGGTAACCTCACCCTTCTCCACTGCTTTGGACAATGCGTCATTGTATCTTGTATTCAGATCAGCAGCAATGGCCTTGGCATCCCCGCCCGAGAGCATATACTTGAAGAAAGCATCCGCATAGGTAGAGCCTTCCGGCGTGACGTTCGGCACAGCAGGCCAGAGCGAGTCATGCTCACCGACCAGGAAGCCTTCCATACCGCCAATTTCCGGCTTTTTGGCCTGCTCCACAATACTCGGCACTACAGCAATCCCGAAGCCCTTCTCATGATACGTCTTCAGAATATCGTCGCCGTACATGTACTGCATGAATTTCCAGGCGGCCTCCTGATGCGCCGATTTCGCGCTGATCCCGAGCCAGGTGCCGGCGGATACGATCTCCGAGGTTCCCTTAATCTGCCCGTCCAGCGTAGGGGCGAGCGCACCTGCCCAGTTGATCTCTGTCGGGAACTGGTCCTGGTATACGCCCGGCTCCGTCGAGAAGCTGAGGTACATGCCGATTTTGCCTGCGGCAAATTGGGCGCGCAGCGGGTCGATATCCAGTGTCTCCGCCCCCGGCAGAATACTTCTGTCTTCGTACATCTGCTTGAAATACTCGATAACCTGAGAGTAAGGCGCGAAGTCGAACTGGCCTGTCTTCAGGTCAAAGCCAAGGCCCTGGTAGCCGCTCAAGGAGAGAATCTCGCGGATCGAACGGTCGAAGGCCGCCTTCGGGCTTTTGAAGTTCAGCGCGAAGCCGTATACGCCCTCGGCTTTGCCGGCTTCAGTGATTTTTTTGGCGTCATCGACCATTTCCTGCAACGATACCGGAGGATTCGCGATGCCTGCTTTGTCAAAGAGATCCTTATTGTAGATCAGACGCAGGGTGAGGCCGGTGTTGGCCAAAGAATACACCTTGCCGTCAAAACGGTTGACATTGTCGATTAGCAAGCTGCCGAATTTCGTTTTGATCTCGTCGGTCAGGTAATCGTCAATCGGAGCCAGATAGCCTTTTTTGACAAATTCGGGGGTGTTGCCGCTCTTCAGACGGAGGATGTCCGGTGCCTGGTTGCTGGTGAAGGCAATATCGACGCTCTGCGCGTAGTTCTCAGACATGACTGTCAGTTCCACCTGGATATTCTCACCGTTCGTCTCATTGAACTTGTTGATCAGTTCCTTGATATATTCCTGGTCATGACGGTCATCGGTCCAGTATTTAAGCTGTACCGGCTCGCCTGTATCTGCTGCGGCCGAAGCTGTCGGACTCGCTGTTGCCGCTCCGGGTGTTCCCTCTGCCGCACCGCCGCTCTTGTTATTGTTCCCGTTCCCGCCGCAGCCGGCGATTCCGGCGGCCAGCATGAGGCTCAGGCTGAGGCCCAACCATTTTTTCTGCATACGTTCTACCCCTTTGATTGACATTTGTATTGTGAGCTCGTTCTCTATTATAGGCCACCCCTCCCGCAAAAGGAGTGCGGCAGACTCACTCTTGAGGGACAGAATTCTATTCTTTGCGGCAGGCGGCAGCGGCCGGGCTCTCCCGTTACAGCAGGATGCCGTTCTCATCAAATGTCCGGATATACTCCAATAATTCCGCAAAATGGACCCAAGCGATACCCGCCTTTTGATCTGCAGCGCCATAAGACATGATTAGATCCTCCCCCACGACAATACCACCCGTGGTAAACAGACAAGGCGTAGGGTAATCCTCCGGCATCTCCCAATCCCGCTCGGCATACATCAGACGGTCAGAGCACCGGTGAATGATAACCGGAAAATCATTGTCCTGCTCCTTGAGGATCATGAAGGACTGGGTATAGCCAAACTGCACATTTTTCTTCGCGTGATAAGCCACCAGCCACTCCTGATCCCCCAAGGCGATCGGCGGCCAGCTTGCCCCCACTCGATCCTCCTCCCAATCAAACAGCGGACTGGCCAGCAGCCGGTGGACTGCCGCAGGTGAAGCGAAATCCGCAATCGATTCTGCCGCTGCCAGATAGATAGAAGGCTTGCCCGCCCGCTCCCCTCCGGCAAAAGGAAGGACATTCATCGGCCGGTGCAGCATCACATATTGCCATTTACCTGCAATCCTCATCTGCTCAGGAAACAGGAACACGTCACGGTTATCGCTGACATGCCCCTCGGTAAGCGGGCCTACGTACCCGAAAGCGTCTTCATATTCCCCTTCCTTCAGCTTGGCCAAATTCAGCTTGTACAGAACGCTGACCGTATCATTCGCCCGGGCTGATTGAATGAACGGGTCCGAACCCTCTCCAGCAAAAATCCAATCCGGCACGTATTCAAAGCGCGTCTGGACCGGAGGCTGCTGGCTGCTAAGCCAGTACGGGCCAGGGGGAAACGCCCGGCAGGCCACCGTGACATACAGCTCGTTCCCGACATAGAAGATACGGGGGTCCTCCACACAGCCGTTGGCATAATTCCGCACTCTTTTTCCGTAAATGTCCGTAATGTACAATTCATGCTCTTCATACCCGAGGGCGGGAGCCAGGGCAGGTCTTGAAAAATCCGCCTCCCAGGTCTCTCCCCCATCCCTGCTCCGCGCATATCCCAAAAAAATCGGATAGGGATCATGACAGCCCTCTCTTCTCTTCTGCGGCCACGGGCCCGTTGCCCGAAACAGCATATGAATGTCATTCGAGTCAGGGTCCTGAATGATCGCCGGATTCAACACCATTTTGTCCGCCCAGTCACAGCCTGGTACAGGTTCAAGCGCCGGTTTGTCCAAATAGCGAAATTGTGGTTTCATAGTTCCTCCTGGTTTACCTCCTGAAGCAGGGGCATATTCCGTTTTTCAGCAAACAACTTATCATAGGCCATCCGCGAATTCAAAAGACTTTTCCCCTGAAAACGGACTTTCGGACAAAACAGTAAGATCCGTCAACTGAAAAAGGAAGATCCATCATTCACGCGGGTCCGGACAGCGGCTTATAATCATTTTTGCAGGCAAAATCGTTACCAAGGAGGAAGATGAGCCGGATGAAACAGTATGATCTTGTCATATACGGCGGAACGGCTGCAGGCATTACAGCGGCTGTCCAGGCAGCTATCATGGGCAAAAGTGTGGTCGTCATCGAGCAGAGCCGGAGGATCGGCGGCATGACCACCGGAGGGCTGGGCGATACGGATGTGGGAATGAAAGAGGCAGTCGGCGGCCTGTCTCTGGAATTCTACCAGCGGATTGCGCAGAAATATGTGCAGGACGGAGCGTGCTGGCTGTTCGAACCCAAGGTTGCGCTTGAGGTGCTGCAGGACTGGGTGGCGGAGCATCATCTTGAAGTCGTCTGCGGGGACAGGCTGGAGCTTAAGAATGGGGTAACCCGGCAAGGCGCAAGAATCACCTCCATTACCATGGAATCCGGGAAGGTCTATCACGGTAAAATGTTCATTGACGCCTCTTACGAGGGAGATCTGATGGGCCATTCCGGCGTGTCCTATGTGGTCGGACGGGAGCCGAACGCACAGTACGGGGAGATGTTAAACGGCATTCAGCCCGGCCCTGAACTGAATGAACTCCCGCCGGGAATTGACCCCTATGTCATCAAAGGAGTGCCTTCGAGCGGACTACTCCCGCGTGTAAATGCGGACCGCGGCGGTGATGCCGGCGAGGGGGACCGTAAGCTGCAAGCCTATAACTTCCGCATGTGTCTGACAGACAATCCGGGCAACCGGATGATGGTCGGCAAGCCTGAGGGCTATCACGAAGCCGATTATGAGATTCTGTTCCGGGCCATTGAGCAGGGGCAGCGCTCACGCTTCTTCAAGCTGAACCGGGTCACTGCGGACAAGACCGATTCCAATAACAACAGCGGTATTTCAACAGATTACAACGGGATGAACCACTGCTATCCGGAGGCGGATTATGCGGCGCGGGACAAGATATGGGAGGCTCACCGCATCTACCAGCAGGGGGTTGTCTGGACGGTCCAGAACCATCCTCGGGTGCCGGAGGAGATCCGGGAGTCCTATAAGCCGTGGGGCCTGCCGCTCGATGAATTTACGGACAGCGGCCACTGGCCTTCCCAGCTCTACATCAGGGAATCCCGCAGAATGAGCGGAGATTATGTGGTGACGGAGCATGATGTAAGGCGGGAGCACCCGGTGCCGGATTCCGCCGGAATGGGCTCCTTCGCCATGGACTCACACCATACGCAATACTATGTGAACGAAGACGGGCATGTCAGCACAGAGGGCGGATTCTACATCCGGCTGGACGAGCCTTATCCGATCAGCTACCGGGCGATGGTGCCGAAACGCAGCGAATGCACCAACCTGATCGTACCGGTATGCTTGTCGGCCACTCATGCGGCCTACGGCTCCATCCGGATGGAGCCGGTCTTCATGATTCTAGGACAATCGGCGGCCGCCGCTGCTGTACTGGCGCTTGAGGCGGACGGCGTGGTTCAGGATGTGGAGTATGAGCGGCTGCAAGCCTTACTCCTTGCGTCCAATCAGGTGCTGTACACCACCGGACTCACCCGGGATTGAACCGGAAGCCGAAGCTGCGCCGGTACTCTCCCGGGGGAGCGCCATACCGTTCCCGGAACATCCGGCAGAAATGGGCGTAGCTCTGGAAGCCCGTATTGTCGGCAACCTGCTCCAGGGAAAGTGAGCTGTAGAGCACCTGCTGCTCGGCAGACTTCAGCCTGACATTAATGCAGTAGGCGAATGGCGATTGGCCAAAAGCGGCTTTGAACAGACTGGAAGCACGGGAGATGCTTAACCCTACGGAGGCGGAGATCTGCTCCAGGCTGAGCGGTTCATGGGCATGATTGTCAATGAACTGCTTCAGCTTGTAGGCGGTCTCCGTCCCTTTGGTGCGCCGCCGTGCCTGGATCACCTGCTCCAGCGTCAGGCAGAACGTTCTAAGCAAATAATCCAGCAGCTCCTCCTGATGCTGCATCACCTTCCTCTTCTCGCCGGCAATATGCTTCCATAGGGTAATGACCGTATCATCGAAGCCGATATTCGTCCGGGCCGGCAGCCTGCGGTCCTGCCACCACGAGTCCAGCCACTCGCCGCTGGCGATCAGGAAATAATCCGAGGCGGGCTGAACTCCGCCAGAGCCTGGATAGCTGCGGGGCTGTACGATCAGCTCGTACGGCTGATCCGGAGCATAGATCAGCAGATCGCCGGGGATGATCGTCTCGTACACTCCTCCTACCAGCGCACGGCAGGTCCCTTCCATCTGAAGTCTGAAGAGATAGAAGGATAACCCGTCCTGATACTGAACGGAGTGAGGCTGCGTGTGTGTGAAGTAATTGGCATACAGGACGCTGCACCGTTGCGGATCGGACGCTGTCACGGGTAGGACTCCTCATGGCGGTCCGGGTGGTACCCCGCCCTGAATTCCGACGGCGTCTGGCCGGTGATTTTCTTGAACATCTCGCTGAAATATCTGCGCTCCTCATACCCCACAGCGGCAGCCACCTCCTGCACCTGCGCCCCTTCCACCAGCAGCAGCTTGGCCCGGTGAATACGCTCTGCGGTAATATACTGGGTAACGGTCACTCCGTTCACCTTCTTGAACAGGCTGGAGAAGTAGCTGGGGCTGAGATGAACATGTGCCGCACATTCCCCGACCGTGATGTCCTCGGACAAACGGCCTTTGATATACTCTACCGCTTCATAGATCACCTTCTGCCCTTCCGACAAGCTGCTTCTGCGCACCAGGGCGGCCCCTTCTGTACACAGCTCCAGCAGCAGCCGCTGAAGAGTGGCAAGCGGCAGTCCCGCTGTTCCCTGCACCGCCCGGAACCGCTGGATCAGCGGCTGAATCTCCCCGTACGGAACCAGCTCATAGAAGGTGCGGATCGCTGATGCGGCCAGCTCCTCATACAGAACGAGCAGATAATCAGGATTATGCCCGGAGCTCAGATTCTGCAGCGATTCTGAGATCGCTGCGAGGATCGCGCCAGTCCGGCTGACATTGCCGGAGCGCAGCGCCAGCAACAGCTCGTCCTTGTATTCCAGCGCCAGCGGCTCCTGGCTTCCGTTCTGGTGAACATCTGTATACATAATGGCCGCATTGCCTCCGGTGAACAGATGGTGAGCCAGTGCCCGGTGCGCTTGGCGGTAGGAATCCGGCAGCTCGCTGGTCTCTTCCACCCGGCCTCCGACCCCGGCCGATACCGTGAACTTGGTATACCGTTCAATGTTCTTGCAGCAGCGCTCGGCAATCTCCACTGCACTGGCCGGACCACAGTCATTCATCACCGCAAGATAGCGGTTATGCTTGGCCCGGAACACCACGCAGCGCGTATGCCCGGCAATGGTCTCCTGGGTGATATTCAGCAGGGAGAAGCGGATCAGCTCCACCTCGTGGATAGACAGCTCTGCTGCCCGCTCCTGAAAGTGATCAATCTCCAGCAGCATCACCACGAACCCCTTGGGGTTCAGATCGATGTCTAAGAATTCCCAGCGCGGCTTCGCCTGCTCCCACGACGTTCGGTGGCTGACCAGCAGAGCGAAATATTCCTGCCGCAGCACCGGCAGACTCTCCCGCAGCTTGCTCTCCATCTCCCGGAGCGTATCCAGCCTGGAACGCTGCTCCATAATCTCCGCCTTTGCCCGCAGCACCGCCTTCATGATCTCCTCTTCCGTGAACGGCTTGACCACGAAGTCGAACGCGCCAAGCTGTACAGCCTGCTGCGCATATTCAAAGTCGGCATACCCGCTGACCAGAATGATTTTACAGTCCCGGTGGTGCTCCAGTACGGCACGCAGCATGGCCAGCCCGTCCATCCTTGGCATACGGATATCCGTAATGACCAGATCCGGGCGCAGCTCCGCGATCAGGTCCAGCCCATCCTCCCCATTGGCCGCGGTCCCTGCCACCCGGATGCCGTGCTCCGCCCAGTTCATGCAGGTCAGGCCTTCCACCACGCTTTTAATATCATCAATGATACAGAGGGTTACGCTATGATCGTCCATCCTGATGCTCCTCCCGTTTGGGTAAAGATATAATAACCGCCGTCCCCCGGCCCGGCCCGCTGTCCACCCGTAATGCTGCACTGTCCCCATAGTAGAGCTGCAGCCTGCGGATCAGATTGGATACGGCATAGCCCTTCTCCGATTCCCGCCGGAACAATGCACGGACCGCCTCCTCGTCCATACCAGCTCCATTGTCGCTGACCTTGATACACCAGCGTGCTCCCTCATCGAAGACTTCGATGTCAATCTGCCCCCCGCTCTCCCGGTTGCGGAAGCCATGCAGAATACTATTCTCCACCAGCGGCTGCAGCAGAATGCGCGGAATCGGGAGGGTAACCAGCGCTTCATCCTCGACATAAATCTCATAACGGAACAGCCCTTCATAGCAGCTGCATTGCAGTTCCAGATACATGCGGACATGCTCCAGTTCCTTAGACAGCGTAGTGATCTCCTGCCCCTTGTTCAGCCCGAGCTGGAACAGCCGGGACAGCGACATGACCATGCTCTGCGACTGCTTCACCTGCTTCAGATTCAGCTTCCAGTAGATCGTATTCAGCGTATTGTACAGGAAATGAGGGTCCATCTGCGCCGACAAGGCCTTGATCTCTGCCGAGCGCTTATTGGTCTGCGCCTGTGTGACCTCTCCGATCAGCACTACGATCTGCTCCAGCATCTGGTTGAACCGCATCCCGACCTGGGCCAGCTCGTCTCCGCCCCCGCTCTCGAATCTTGCCGTCAGATCATTGCTCTCCACCCGCTTCATCACCTTCATCAGACCTTGCAGCGGACGCAGCAGATAACGGGTAAAAGCTCCTGATACCATCATGGTAACAGTGAAGGCGAAGAGGGCTACCACCACGAGCAGCCATTTCACATAGATCATATCCTTCAGTACGCCGGACTTGGACTGGATCGTGGTCATCGTCCAATCAGCAATACCCAGATGCGCATAGTTCAGCAGATACGATTCGCCGCCCAGCTTGAAGGTATTGCTGATATCCCGGCTGCTGCTGATCATGCCGGTCAGATCACTGCCCTCCACCGCCTGCAGAACGAGCGGGTCCTTCACAGAATAAACGGGGCTGCCTTCCGCGTTCAGCAGGAAGCTGCGTGCCCCTCCGCCGGTATCCCCGCTCACCAGCTTGCGGAAGCCGTCTTCACGGATGTTGACGATAATATAGACCCCGCGGACCGCTGTATCAAATATAGGTTCCAGAATCAGTGAAATCACCCGTTCCTTCCCGGAGAAGAGCATGTCCTCATGGCCTTCAACCCATGTATTCTTCTTCTCCTGTTCGATCCGCTCATATAGTAAGGTATCCTTGAACTCCGTCAGACGGTTCCGGTTCATCGAGGAAGGGTAGAACTCCCCGATCGGCGTGGACACATAGATCGAATGGATCAGCGGCTCCGCAATCCGCGCTTGTGAGAAAACGTTATCAAGATCATTCAGGTGAGTATAATACCGGCCCGTGTCCCCGGTGACGACATCCCTCATCATATCGTGAAAGGGCTGGCTGATCATGAAGGTCATCATAATCAGCATCAGCTTGTTCAGCTTCTCGTCGATGATCTGCGCTGATTTGACAACGTTATCCTGGGTAAGCTTCAGCGCATTCTTCTCCAGAGTCGCCGCCGAGATGGAATACGACAATCCCCCGGTCATCAGTACGGAGAGGAGGATCACGGCTAAGAATGCAGTTTTTAATTTGCTGCGGAATGATTGCTTCCGGAAATAGTTCAAGTCGTTCACGCCTTCCTGTGTGCAGATGCCCTGCTCTTCGATTATGTCACCTGAACGTCCGGTCCGACAATACGCAGCGCACGAAATAGTGAATTCACCGTATGCGGAGCATGGATCTACCGTATGTACAGGGCAACCCGCCGCCTCCCTCTCCGCCTGCACCAAATAGCCTGTTTGAATTCCGGCAGGCACCGGCTTCAAACAGGCTATATTAAGTATGGCTATGAATATCTCACTGGTTGCAGAACACCAGGAGGAGTATGCGCCATCAGGACTCCGGCTTACTGTGCTTCAGCAAAGCCAATATGTTATTGAGCAGATGCACCTTACGGATGGGCTTGATAATGATGGAGGAAAACTGCGCTTTGGTCTCCTCGTCCAGATTCGTCCCCAGGGGAGCAAGCAGAATAACGGGCAGCTTCCTGCCCGGAACAAGCTGACGCATGTGCTTGGCAAGCTCTGTGGCTTCTGTCCCCGCAATATCCTTATCCATAAGGATTAGATCATAATCGTTATTGGCCGCCAGAAGCTCCAGGGCCTCTCCGGCAGTCCGGGCAGAAGACACTGCCACGCTCCAGTCCTCAAGTACCGAAGAGATGACATCCAGACTGGTCTGATTATCATCCACAACCAGAATCTTAATTGCGTCAAGCACATCCTTCTCGAAGGGAATCGAGGGCAGGCTTGTATATTTCTCAAGATACAGCGTGACCTCCAGCTTCGTCCCTGTCCCTTCCTGGCTTTCCGCAGAGATCTCTCCCCCCATCAGCTCCACCAGCTGTTTACAGATGGCCAGCCCCAGTCCGGTACCTCCGTAATGATGCAGCTCGCTGCTCTGGTGAACCTGGGTATATTTGTTGAACAGCAGCTTCAGCTTGTCCTGCGCTATACCTATTCCAGAATCCGTAACCGTGATCCTAATCCCTATTTCTTCACGGTGAACAGGCAAGGATTTCAGCTCAATCAGAATTTCCCCGGCGTGGGTGAACTTCAGGGCGTTGCTTACGATATTCATGATGATCTGGCGTATCTTGGGGGCATCCCCCAGAACATAGAGGGGAATCTCCGAATCCACATTCAGAATAACCTCCAGGTTTTTCTCAAAAGCCTTGGTGGAGAACAGATAGACGCTCTCTTCCAGTGCGGTAATAATATCGAACGGTTCCTTTTCAATGAGCAGCTTGCCCGCTTCCATCTTGCTGAAATCCAGAACATCGTTCAGGAATTGCAGCAGCTTGGCATTGCTTGATTCAATGATCTCCATGTAATACTGCTGCTGCTCGTTCATCTCAGTCGTCATCATCAGATCCGTCATGCCGATAATGCCGTTCATCGGGGTGCGGATTTCATGGCTGAGCATAGCGAACAGATCCATTTTCGTTTGTCTCCGCTGTTCCAAATCTTCAAGCTTCCGTTCCAAGTTCATAATATAGGTGAAAAAATAAGCCATAGCGCTTAAGAGGTCCAGGTCTTCCTTCGTATGCCGCCCGGCAGCAGGGTCCAGCAGGCAGATCGTTCCCAGAGATTCGCCATCCTCAGTGAGCAGAGGAACGCCAATGAATGAATGTACTCCCTGTGTGTGTATGAAGTCAAGTGCAGGGGACGCGGGCTGTTTATGCGTATCAGAGACCAGTAACGGTCCATTGTCATTCAGAAGGATCAGACTGCCAATAGCATCAAACAACACAGATCCCTGTATATCCGGCCCCAACAGCTGTTCCCGGTTGAACACCCGCAGCAGGGGATCTGAGCTTACACCATGCACCGAAATCAGAATCGTGTTTGACTTGAAAAGTTGGCTTAACAGCTCTATCATCCGGTCTGCGGCATCCTCTATATTGCGAATCGCCGAACTGCCGGTATCGTTCATCTCCATCGTCGTTCCAGAACCCCATTTCCAAAACCTAAATATGTTACCATAAACTTGACTGGTCCTTATCATAACAGAAAAAACACAGCAACAACCTGCAAAATTCACAAAAATAGGCTGAGGAAGGAATTGGATGGGATGAAAAAGATACTTTGTTACTCCTGCAGGGATTCTGTGGTCCTCTTCGCTCCGGTGTGGGCCAGCTGGACTTTATTGATCAGACGCTTATACCGATCCTGGTCTTCCGCTGAAGCGTGCGGCCGGAATTGCTCGAATAATCTTACACAGCGGATCACACAGGCTATGCTGCCAAGTGCGGCGGAAGCCTCCAGGCTCCCGAAGATATAACGTATCCCCTGCTCTATCTTCTCTGCTTTGAGAGAGTACAGCGCCAGCTCATAGAGCAGTACCGGATATTGCTGAGGCGTCTCCCTGCCCGGAGTTCCTTCGGCTTGCCCGGAGGCCGTTCCCTCCGGCGTAAGCAGCGGCTGGAAGCGGCTGATAAGCTCATCTACCTTCCAGCCATACCGGTTAGCCGCTTGAACTGCCTTAAGCAGCCCGTCCAGCAGTCCAAGCCCGGGGGTGCCGATAGATTCCATCACCTCGGGAAGAGCCTCCAGCTCACCGCACATCAGGCGGTATAGAGACTTGTAGACTGTCCCCAGCCTGCTGAACTGCGCCCGGATCTGCTGAACCTCTTCCGATTCCTCGACAATCCAGCTCATTTCAGTGTAAAGGCCCACATATTCCAGCGCCCGCTCATATTCACCGGATTCCTCGCATACCTTGGATTGCAGCCAGTAAGCATACAGTATATAGAAGCAAAGAGGTCTGGGCGCCTGCCTCAGCTCCTTCTTCTTTTTCGTTTTGTAGAATCTGATTTCGTACTGGATAGATGTCTTATGACGGAGCTCCTCTGCCAGTAGTCTGGCCTTCTCCCAGTGCTGTAGAGCAATATAGATATCCGCCAGCTTCCGAAGCGCTTCCAACTGGTCTATTTCCTCCAGGCGCTCTACAAAATATTCAAACCGGGTCGCCGCACGGAAATCCGCCTCCGGGCTCTGTCCGATCCGGATCATGAACAGCCGGTACTGACACAGGGCCAGCCGCTCCGAATGCTGATATTTCTCAGTGTCGGCTACCCCTTCATACAGCAGAGCCGCTGCCTGAAGCTTGCCTTGCCCGTAGAATTCCTCCGCCGTATCGAACAGGAGCGGGGCATATGTAATATTGTCCATGATGATTTGAACCACCTGCCGGATACACTCCAGCTTGTCCAGCTCCGCACAGCGGTGCAGGAAGGGGCCCAGCCGCCGCCAGTCGGGTGCGGAATGTACGACACATTCATCTATATATAACTCATAAAATGTTCCTTCAGGAAGCCCCATTCCGGCGGTAATCCGGTCCAGCTGCTGCATGGCAATAGGACGGTTACCATTAATAATGCTGCTGAGCGTTCCCGAATTGACACCGGAGATTCCTGCGAACTGATTGATTGTCTGGCCTTCTTTTTTAAGAAAAGCAGCCAGTTCTGTTTGAATTGTAGTGTGCTGTTGCAAACCAATACCGCCCCTCAAGAACCAGATATTCTAGTAAAAATCCAGATATTCCTATATCATAAATCCCTTAATTAGGCAGGTCAATCTGGTTTGAACGGTTCAAAAGAGGTTGACAAAGACGGAATATTTGTTATATATACCCAGTTAAAAAATCTTTTGCAACATTTCTGCTGATCCAACGTTTATTAGGGTATAAACAAGTTTGAGAATATTCCGGCAGGGTAAATAAAGAGTGTAGACTCACGCCGTGTAAGATTACGCCAAGGGGGAAATTCATAATGTTAAAAAACAAAAACGTCTACCTGCTTCCTGTTCTGGTCCTGTTGTTCCTTTCCCTCGTGACTACGGCAAGCACAACCATAAAAACCGCTGATGCCAAGAGCGAGGGGTTGGCCCAGCATCTGACGGTGTATATACATTCCTTAGAGAATCATAACGGTCAGACGACCCTTACCGGGGATGAGATCGAATGGTATGAAGGCGCAGCTGCCGACGCGGTCTTCGCCCAGCGGGAGCCGGAATCCGCATCCGAAATCGGCGGTGCCCCGGACGGTTACTATATCGTGAACGACAGCGACACGCTGACTACTTATACGGTAGCCCCGGATGCCAAGGTCACCATGCAGATCTATGATCGCACCGGCAAGCTCGAAGACCTGGACATTAACTGGAACGAATCGCTCACGCTGAAGCAGTTCATTCATGAATTCGCCAAGACGGATGTATTCGATCTAAGCGATTCGCCTTATCACCTCACGATCAAGGATGGCCAGATTGTATCGATCGTGCAGCAGTACACTCCATAAGGAGCTGCTATCTTAATCCCTTCCATAAAATAACCTCAAGCCACAGCCTGTTGCCCAGCAGCGGTTGTGGCTTTTTTACGTCTAATCTCTCTCCCCAATCTAACCTTTTCACACATATTCAATCCTATCACTATTTACCCCCAAGCCCTTTATCTATAAGCTTAAATATAGGATATTCATCCAGCAGTAACCCTACAGAAACCATAGGAGTGAGAATACAAAATGACAATTACACCCCATCAGCCTCTGGCGGCCCCGATTCAGGGTAAGCCCTTGTACGAGGAATACCGCATGGACCAGGTCCGTGTGTCCGATCCGTATATCGCGAACGCCTTTGCCAAGGAGATCGAATATCTGACCAGCTATGATCCAGACCGCCTGCTGGCGGGCTTCCGCGAGAACCGGGGACTGCCGAAGCGTGCCGACAAATATCCCGGCTGGGAGAACACAGAGATCCGCGGACACACGCTGGGCCACTATCTGTCGGCGCTGTCCCAGGCCTATGCTTGTACGCGGGATGACGCGCTGGCGCTCAGGCTGAACTATCTTCTGGGAGAGCTGGCCCTGTGCCAGCATGAGAACGGTTACCTGTCCGCGTTCGAGGAACGCCTTTTCGATCATGTGGAGAACAAGCAGCCGGCCTGGGTCCCCTGGTATACGATGCACAAAATCATCGCCGGACTCACCGCGTCCTACTCTGCTACCGGCAGCAAAACGGCCTATGACCTCGCGGATACGCTCGGTGACTGGGTGTACCGCCGCACAGCCTCCTGGTCTGAAGAGGTTCATCAGCGTGTATTATCGGTGGAATACGGCGGGATGAATGACTGCCTGTACGACCTGTACAGAATCACCGGAAAAGCAGGCCATTTAAGCGCCGCACATAGCTTCGACGAGCTGACGCTCTTCACTCCTGTCCATGAGGGCAGGGATATCCTCAAGGGCAAGCACGCTAATACCACGATTCCGAAATTCCTCGGTGCGCTGAACCGTTACCGGACGCTCGGGGAGAGCGAAGCCTTTTATCTGGAAGCGGCGGTGCAGTTCTGGGAGATGGTTGTTCATCATCACAGCTACATCACCGGAGGGAACAGCGAATGGGAGCACTTCGGTGACCCGGATATGCTGGACCGGGAACGCTCCAACTTCACAGCGGAGACCTGCAACACCTACAATATGCTCAAGCTGACCCGCGAGCTGTTCAAACTCACGGGAGATCCCCGTTACGCCGACTTCTACGAGAACACGTATCTGAATGCTATTGTGTCATCACAGCACCCGCATACCGGCATGACGATGTACTTCCAGCCTATGGCGACCGGGTATTTCAAGGTCTACAGCTCGCCGTTTGAGCATTTCTGGTGCTGTACGGGAACCGGCATGGAGAGCTTCACCAAGCTGAATGACAGCCTGTATTTCTACGATGAATCCAGCATTGTGGTCAACCAGTACTTCAGCTCTACTCTGAATTCTGCTGCGCACGGCCTGATGCTGATCCAGTCGGCCAATCTGCCTTATAGCGATATTGTAGAGTTCAAGATCTCAGTGATACAGCCTCAGACTCAGTCCACCACGCTGAAGCTTCGTCTGCCGGATTGGCTGGCCGCAGAACCTGAGCTTCTATTGAATGGGCAGCCTGTGAACTCAGCGGTCAGCGGAGGTTACCTCTTGACGGACAGAGTATGGGAAGACGGCGACACGCTTCAGCTCAAGCTTCCGATGAAGCTGAAGCACTTCAGCCTGCCGGATGCCCGCCAGGTGGTCGCGTTCAAGTATGGGCCGGTGGTGCTGAGCGCCGCTCTGGGCCAGAGTGACCTGTCCGTGTCTGCTACAGGAGTGGCTGTAAGTGTCCCGACCCGCAACATTCTGGTGAAGGATTTCATCACAACGGTGAACGAGAGCCCGCAGGAGTGGCTGGAGCAGCTTGCGGACCGAGTAGTCCGGCTGGAGCAGGAAGAACTGGCCTTTGCGCTGCGGGGAACGGATGAGGATCAGCGGCTGGTCTTCACCCCGCATTATAAGCAGCATAGTGAGCGTTACGGCATCTACTGGCGTCTGGTGGAGGCGGATTCGGCTGAGCTGCAGAAGCATATTTTACAAGGGAAAATCCGGCAGCGTGTGCAGGACGCTACACTGGACAGCCTGCCTGTCGGCAATGACCAGTATGAGCTGGAGCATGGCATTGAGGGAGAGAACACTTCTGTAGCCACCTGGGACGGATATAACATCCGCAAAGCGGAGAACGGCGGCTGGTTCAGCTACCGGATGAAGGTGGCACCGCGCATGGACAACTACCTCTCAGTCACTTATTTCTCAGGAAATAATGGTAAGAAAATAGCGATTTATGTAGATGGGGAGCTGATTGCGAGCGAGGTCCTGCATACGGATGAAGCCCGCAGCTTCTACGAGCGGAGTTATCTGATTCCTGCTGAAGCAGTTGGCGGCAAGACTGAGGTGGAGGTCAAGTTCGTGGTTCCAGAGAAGGAGAATGGCATCTTCGACCTGCTGCGCATGATGACCGGGTATGATCACAATGCCGGACTGCGCCAGCTTGCCTTCAGTGAAGGAACGCTGTCTACCTCCTTCAGCAGCGGCATAACCACGTATAGCCTGAGTGTTCCGCTAGCGGCAAGCCTGGTACAACTGAACGTTACACCTCACCATCACAATGCCCTGGTCTATACAGACGGGATTCTGATTGAGGATTCACTCCCGCGCGAGATCAAGCTACCACATAGCCGCACTGAGGTGAAGCTTACGGTCAAGGCGGAGGATCATGTCACCGTGCAGGAATATAAGCTTCAGATTGTGAAAGAATAACAGTTGGCATAATGCAATACACTGTTCCACACAAGGGTTATCTCGGATGCAGCTTCTGCTGTATTCAAGATAGCCCTTATTTGATATTGTTGTAATAGGATAAGACTATTTCCACACCGAGGGGGATGATAACATGACTGCATTCACACTGCTGGTAGATAAGCCGGTACATCTGGAGATGACCGGAAAATTCGTGGCCCCCTCGGCGGAGTGGATTCACTTAAGCCGGATTTTACAGGATTATGAGCTGATAGTTATGACCGAAGGCGTGCTCTACCTGGCGGGTGACAACCAGCAGTTCGTCGTCTCCAAAGGCGAGTTCCTGCTCCTGCCTCCGCTTACCAGACAATACGGGTACAAGTCTTCAGACTGTAGCTTTTATTGGCTGCATTTTCATGCTGCGAACGGTAGTCAGACTGCGGCTCCCCCTCCGTCAAACGGCGATAACGAAGAATATGTAATTCACCTGCCTCAATACGGAACCCTGCGGAATGTCGAGAAAATCATCGTCATGATGAAGCAGCTCCAGGACTCGGTGCGGAGCTACAATCAGACGGTGCTGGGCAACTATATGTCTACCGTTATTCTGTGCGAGCTGTACAGCCAGACCCTGCCAACCGATGCCGATCCGTTCAAAAGAACCAAGCAGGAGCAGCTCTACAACGATATTGTAGATTACATCAAATGGAGCCGCAGCGAGCATATTAAGGTATCACAGATCGCCGCCTATTTCGGCTATAACGAGAAGTATCTCTCCCATCTGTTCACCGTCATCTCCGGGATCTCCCTGAAGCAATATATTCTGCAGCAGAAGATGGAGCTGGCGAAATTCCTGCTGACCGACACCAACCAGAACGTCAGCGAAGTGTCATTGCAGCTAGGCTATAAGGATTGCCATAATTTCATGAAATCGTTCAAAAAAATTGTCGGCCTTACTCCCACCGAGTTCCGCAACGCTTATGCCAAGCGCCTGCTGTTCTATGAATGAGCGTGAGAGCATCCGCCAGCTCCTGCCTCTTCTTCGCTCCCTCCACAGCCCTTCCAGAGAGTAACGATTTCTCTGGAATAGGCTGTGGATATTTTTTTGAGAGCATAATGAACTTTCCGGGCGGCTACGCACTCTTATCTGTGAAAGGGGTGAGCACATGAATATAAGCCGTCTTGTCAGAGCCGCACAGCGCGGTAACAAAGAAGCATTATTAGAACTGATCCTAGCCGAACAGGACGCTTATTATCGTCTTGCCTATAGCTACATGAGGAATGAGCATGACGCGATGGATGTAATGGAGGATATGATCGTCACGCTCTATGAGAAGCTGGCGCAATTGAAGAAGAGTGAGGCCTTCTATAGCTGGAGTAAAACCATTCTGGTCAACCGCTGCAAAACGGTCCTCCGCAACCAGAACCGGTTCGTTCCCCTGGAGGAGGACGAGGCGCCGGAGCCTGCAATGGAGGCATGGACTGCCACTAACCCGTACCGCGATACCGAATCTGAAATGGATCTGTCTGTCCTGCTCGCACATTTGAATCCCCGGCAGCGGGAGGCGATTGAACTGCGTTATGTCCACGATCTGCCGTATCAGACCATTGCCGATATCACCGATGCGCCGGTCGGCACGATCAAGTCCAGAATTTCGCAGGGAATACAGAAACTTAAAAGCTATGATTGGAGGTGACCGTTATGAGAACGATCGAGGAGAGATTACAGGAGCATCAGCAGATCAAGGCGCCGTCAGAACTTGAAGGCAGATTGCGGAAGGCGCTGGAGCAGGCTCCGGTTAGACGGAAATCACGGGCTGGACGGGCACGGTCCTGGGTCGCCACAGCCGCAGCAGCCATGTTACTGACAGTGGGCGTCTATCAGTATCCTGCGCTGGCCTATTACGGCGGGAAGCTGTTCAGTCAGACTGAGCTGAATACCATGGCCTTTTCTGAATTGGCGGATCACGGATACGGTCAAAGCGTCAATAAAAGCAAAACGTTAGGTGACGGAACGGTGATTACCATTAACGGGGTAATTGCAGACGACAACGCCTTGACGATGTATTACAGTATTGATCCGTCTTCAGGCAGTATATATACCGGCGACTTCCCTGACGGCAACTATTCACTCCGTTACGGAGTAGATAAACTGGAAGGGTTCATGACAGATTCAGATCCCCTGGGGGGGAGCGGCGGCGGCAGTAAGGACAGTAGCCGCTTCGAGGGAGTATACAAATTCGAGCCGGCCAGCCCCTTCTCCAGAACATTGACCGTTACCTTCAGCGAGCTGCTGGAGAACGGGAAAGTGGCACACTATCCTATCTCCTTCAAATATGACCCGAACCTTGCCATGAAAAGTCTGCTCGTCGCAGATATTGACCAGGCTGTACCGGTGGATCAGGGAACCGTCTACTATGACACGATTACGGCTTCTCCTACGTCAACCATCGTAAAGGGACATTATAAGATGGATAATGGCGAAAATCCAAGATTCTCTGCTGTAACCAAACTGTATGTGAATGGGACGGAAATGAATTACCGGTCGATGCGGGGGACGAATTCCAGCAAAAAGGGAACCCCGGAATTTATAATTGAATACGATGTGCTGCCAACAGACAAGCTGCAAAGTGTTGAACTTGTACTGGATAATTTCAGCGGATATCAGAAGGTCGGGCAGCCGATCCCGCTGGCCTCACCCTCAGACCACTCCGTTACAGTCGGCGAGGAGAAACTCTGGATTCGCAGCGTCTCCCGGACTGCTGACGGCTATGATATTGTGGTCGCCGGGAAGCAGTTCACTATGCTGGATAAGGATACTTTGGCTGTTCAAGCCGGAGGAGCCGCCGTTCCCGTCAGTTCGATATCCGATTCCCGCCCGTGGGATCTCAAGAACGGCAATATCCTGTGGGAACGCACATATTCCTTCCAGACCACAAAAAAGCCGGAATTCATGATGATGGATGGCTTCCACTATATTAAGTTCTATAGACAGACTGTTCCGGTTCCTCTAGGGGACAAATAAAACAGTTCATGCAGGAGTGTAGTCAGCCGCTGCTGGCAGCGGCTGATTAGAGCCCAATAAAGCCTTTAGCCCCACGCTGCAAGTGGGACTAAAGGCTTCAAGTTTTTATAGGCTTTATATCTGCTGATCAGATGCTTACTGCAAATAAGCTTTGGCGATCTCAAGCAATTCCTCCTTGGTAACCCCCTTTGTAGCCTCAATATAATAAACGATGTGGAAATCACTGCTGGGAAGATTGTGAATGAAACGAATCCCGTGGCTGCCGCTTGTATATAAGGAATACAGCATTTCAACACCATCGACCGTTATAGTCTCTGCTGACGGCTCCTCAGAATGGTGTATCGTTAGCTTCTCATTCATTTTCATCGGCTGAACAAGAATTGTTTGTCCCTCCCCTTTATACGTAACGATCATACTCCAGCCCTCTTTAGACACATCAAGCATTCTCATAGCATATCCATCCTTGGAATCCCGGGCTTCTTGCGCTAATTGTTCTGTCAATTCAGCTTCTTTCTGGTCGGTGAGCGGATCAGGATTATAGGTCAAAACACCTGTAACAAAATCATATTTATTCTGCAGGCTATCATAAATAAGTGCGCCGGACTGCTTCAGCTCATCGCGAAGTGTAGCTGCATCCGAGAACCCGGATGCTGCTCCTCTCCTGATGTAAAGCTCTCCCTCAGTATTCTCTCCTGCCATATAGATTGCTGCTGCCTGGCCCGGCTGCAGCAAGTCTTGTCCCAGACGGTGTGCTTTTAAGCTGCGCAGCTGCTCTTCCTTCGTATAATCTGGAAAATTTGAATCCTCGAATTTCTTTTCCTCATAGATTACATCCCCTTTGTTGTTCGTGAGTGTAATCAACTGTGTAGCCGCAAAGGCTGATGAAGCTAATAACAGTGATGCCAGAACGATAAGAGTACTCAGCTTATATTTAGAATAGAAGGTAACCCGTTTATTCATTTTCTCATCCTCCAATATACTCATCACAGCTTTCGTTACATCAGCCTCAGGAACTTTGACGTTATGAAATATGGTTCTGAGGTCTTGATTGTTGTCGTGATCCATCCGATATCCCTCCTGTAAGATGAGCATAATACTTTCTGAATTTAGCGGCCGTGCGTTCAAATTTCTTACGGAGGCTGCTGCTATTTTGCTGCATAATTTCTCCGATTTCCTTATAGCCCTTATCTTCCACACAACGCAGAATCAGCAGGCTTCGTTCCTCCGGTGTTAATTTGGACATCGCCCGCAGAACATGCTCATTGTAATAGTTATCCTCAATGGCTTGATCTACATGCTGATTCTGTTCATCGCTGCGATACAGGAATGGAAGATATCTACTTAACCTTCGCTTACGAATGATGTCGATACAGCAGTTAGAGGCTATTGTATACAACCAGGCTTCAAAAGGCTTCTCCAGATTGTATTGGCTTAACTTCCGGAATGTCTTAATAAATACCTCCTGCGTACAATCCTCCGCTTCTGTATAATGACCTAACATATGGTAACAATACGAAAAAATACGCCTCTGATACCGATGCATGATCTGTTCAAACCGAGCAGTATTCCCTTTGAGGATATCCGGGATGATCTGCTGCAGATCAGTTTCATCCATTTTCCCACCCCTTTCCTGAAGTCCCTGTGAACTCTTTATATTCTGTACTACGGATGAGCCCTGCCCTGATGTGACATCCCGGCTAATAAAGTTGAATCCGCGCAAGGTCAACTTCTCCAGGCTGAACCTATGTAAAAATAGAGGTAGCCAAGGACATCATCATAATGTCCTTGGCTACCTCTATTATAGTATATTTCTATGGAGTCAACCGCTTAAGCAGCGCCGCAATAGCCGCGTTCCTGATGCATTGAAAGCTTCGGCATCAGAATGCTGCTTGTTATGTATAGCTGCTGGATCTCCGCTTATTATCAGAACTTGTTCAGGCTATCCTTCACCGGCACGCCGAAGTCCGGCATACCGTCCACGTTCCACCGCAGGCGCTTGGCCCGGGTGTGGCGGTTGTGGTCGTAGAGCGGGTCTCCGGTGATCTCCTTATAACTTCGGGCATGGTAGATCAGCACATCCTCACCGTTCTCGTCCACTGTGAAGCTGTTATGACCCGGACCGTATTGCCCGTTCTCCTCACTGGTCTGGAAGACTGGCTCCGGATGCTTGATCCAGGATGCTGCGTCCAGCAGATCGCTGTCCACATCAGCGGTAAGCAGTCCCAGGCAATAGTTGTGATCGGTGGCGCTGGCCGAGAAGCTTATGAAGATCCGGCCGCCCCGCTTCAGCACCGCAGGGCCTTCATTCACTTTGAAGCCGATGACCTCCCAAGGATACTCCGGTGTTGAGATCATCGTCTGCGGACCCTTGAGCGTCCAGCCGTTCTCCATGGCTGAGATATACAGGTTGGAGTTCCCATCGATCTCAGGGTCCTTTTGCGCCCATACATAGTAATACACGCCCTTATGCTCGAACGTTGTAGCGTCCAGGGCGAAGGATTCCCAGGCGGTCTTCACCTGCCCCTTCTCAGTCCACTCCCCTTCCAGCGGGTTCGCTGAAGTATTCTCCAGGGCGTACATCCGGTGGTCAAACAGCCCTTCCTTCGTCTCCGTGGTCCGGGCCGCCGCGAAATAAATATACCATTTGCCATCAATATAATGGATTTCGGGTGCCCAGATATTGGCGCTGAGCGGGCCGCTCTCATATTTGCGCCAGGCGACTACCGGCTGTGCTTCCCGAAGTCCCTCAATCGTTAACGCTCTGCGTACTTCAATCCGGTCGTACTCCGGCACGGAAGCGGTGAAATAGTAATAGCCGTCGGTATGCTTGTATACCCAGGGATCTGCACGCTGTTCGACAAGCGGGTTAGTGTACTCTCTATTTGTATTCATTATGGTTTCTCCTTTGGTCTTGAACTGGTGGCTGGCGGTGCTCAGCCGGTAATTCGGTATTCCGGAGGAAGGGTCAGCCCTTCACTCCGGAGATAGCAACAGATTCAATAATTTGCTTTTGGAAAACAAGGAAGATAATCAGCATCGGCAGCAGGGCAATAATCGAAGCCGCCATAATCAGCGGATAGTCCGTCTGGATCGCATAGGTCGCATTGAAGTTGGCGATAACCAGCTGGAGGGTCTGCTTCTCCGGTGAATTCAGATAGATAATCGGAGACAGGTAGTCGTTCCAGATGCCCATGAACCACAGGATCAGCTGCGCTGCCACCGCCGGCTTGATCAGCGGGAAGGTAATCGAGCTGTACAGGCGGAAGTACGAGCTTCCGTCGATTTTGGCCGCTTCGATAATGGCATTCGGCACACTGCTCAGATACTGCCGCAGGAAGAAGATCATGACGATATTGCCGAACAAGCCCGGCACGATCAGCGGCAGCAGCGTATCAATCCAGCCCAGCTTCGAGAACATGAAGAACTGCGGAATCATGACTGCCGGATACGGAATCATCAGGGATGACAGCATCAGCAGGAATATTTTATTCTTACCCGGAAACCGCAATTTAGCAAAGGAAAACGCCGCAAGGCTGGAGGTGAACGTACCTACAATCGTCACCGTCACCGCGATGATCAAGCTGTTCCTGATCCCGCTCAGCAGCGGACCCGCCGTCCAGATCTCACTGTATTTATCGAAATGGAACGGCCGCGGAATCCACACCGGAGGCAGAGCGAACACATCCTGCTTATCCTTGAATGAGGTGGACAGCATCCAGAGCAGCGGACCAATCATGAACACCGCGCCTATTAATAGTAGGACAAAGATAATGCTATGGGTAACTCTTCTTCTGCTCGTCATATTTATGGTCTCCTCCCTCTTCAGTTAATCGACATCGAACGATTGCTTCTCGTTCATTCGGAATTGGATAAGAGTCACAACAAATATGAACACGCCGAGGAATACCGCCATAGCAGAGGCATAGCCCATCTGGAAGTTGCCGAAGGCTTTTTGCCAAATGTAGAACACCACGGAGGCTGAAGCATATTCAGGTCCGCCTGTAGGGGTCATAATGTTCATCTCGGTAAAAATTTGCGATCCTCCAATAATGTTGGTCACGATGATGAAAAAGGTTACCGGGCGCACCATCGGCCAGGTGATATGCCAGAAGGACTTGAAGCCGCTGGCTCCGTCCAGCTCCGCCGCTTCATAATAAGATCTGGAGACACTCTGCAGCGCCGCCAGATAGAGCAGCATCGTATACCCGAGGCCTTTCCATACCGCCATAATGATCAGCGCCGGCTTGACCGTATATTTATTCGCCATCCAGTTCGGCCCGCTGATTCCGAAGAGATCAAGGAACTGGTTGACGAGACCATAATCACCGTTATAGGCCCAGTTCCACATGATCGATACTGCGGCCAGAGAAGAAATGACCGGAACATAATAGATGACCCGGAACGCTGTAGTCCCCGGCACCCCCCGGTTAAGCCCAAGCGCCAGCAGCAGTGCCAGTGTAATGCCGATCGGAATGCCAAGCATCATAAACAAAGTATTGAATAAGGCCTTATGGAACAGCTCATCCGACCACAGATCCTTGAAGTTGCCGAGGCCGATGAAGTTCATCTGGCCGAGCCCATCCCAATCCGTGAATGAGCCATAGATCGAATAGATCATCGGATACAGCGTAAAAATCAGCAGTCCCAGCAGCGGAGGCAGGATAAACAGAAATCCGTAGATTTTCTCCTTGCGGTACAGACCCAGCTTAGTGTTCATTAGAATCACCTCAAATTCGGATAGTCTATAACTTTCCCCACAAAGTGATGCATCAGCTCCGATGAGTATTCAGATACTTTGCGGGGTCCCCAAAATATATACAAGTTCATCTCAGAATAAAGTGATGCCGGCCCGCTGTTACAGGAGACCTGACATCACTTTGTATGCTGGATAAGAACGATGCGTACCGCTTATTTCTTGGATTTCGCCTCTTGCTCAACCGCTTTATCCAGCAGCTTCTGCATCTTCGGCTGTTCCGTCTTCACGTACTCTTCAGGGGTAACCTTGCCGTCAAGCACTGGCTGGATGTCCGTGTAGAACAGGTTATACCATTCAGCATTGTACGTGTAGTGGCCAGGCAGCACCCGTCCGTATTCATTCACGACCTGGAGGAATTCTTCCTTGTTCGCCGGTTTGGTCGTAGTATCAGCAGCCCATTCCTTAGCCATATCCATCAGGTTCGGAATTTGCACCTTAGCCTTCACCAGCGCTTCCATTCCCTCCTTGGAGGCCGTCAGATAGTTGATCAGATCCACGGCTTCATCGGGATGCTTGGTTTTGGCGGAAGCACCGATGCCGAGTGAGCCGGTCCATGTGGCGGATTTGCCTGTGGAGCCTGCAGGATATGGAATCAGGTCATAATCGAAGGGAAGCTTCTCGTAAGTGCTCATATCCCACGGACCTACAGGGAAGAAGGCCATTTCACCTTTCATCCAGCGCTGGTAGGTATCCAGAGTCTGTGCTTGTTCTGTGGACGGCGTAATGCCGTATTTAAGCTGCATGTCAGTGAAAAATTGCAGGGCTTCGATAAACTTCGGATCATCAATCGTAACCTTGGTCTTGGTCGCATCCAGCCAGTCCGCCCCGTTGCTCCAGACGAAGGAAGGCAAGGCCCACTGTACGTTGAAGCCTGCGCCGAATTGATCCAGCTTGCCGTCCCCGTCCTTGTCAATCGTCAGCTGCTGGGCGACTTTGATGAATTCATCCCAGGTGTACGGTTTGTCTTTGTCCGGCAGCGGGATACCCGCAGCTTCGAACATGGTCTTGTTATAGCCGAGTGCAAAAGGGCCTACGTCCTTGGGCATCCCGTACAGATTGCCTTGCCCTGCCATGGTGCCGTCGTAACGGTACAGATCCACGCCATATTTCCAGATATTATTCAAATCAATGTTAGGGTTCTTCTCCACATAGCTGGTCAGGTCCAGCAGCACACCGCTGTTCACATACGCCTTCAGGTCACCGGATTCAAAATAGAAAACGTCCGGAACGCTGTTTCCCGTAATAGAGGCTTTCAGCTTAGTCGCATATTGATCCGCCGCAGTCACAACGATCTTAACCTTGACGTTTGGATGATCGGCTTCATATTTTTTCACAACACCCTCATAGGCCTTCTGCTCATCGGTTCCCCCGCGGAACATAAAGGTAAGATTCTTGGTTTCCTTGGAATCCTTGCTGCCGGCATTCGCCGTCGCTTCGCTTCCGCTATTGCCCCCGGACGATGCATTGTTCTTCCCGCCGCAGCCTGTAAGTACAACCGATACCATCAGAACTAACGACAGCAGTGTGAACCAGCCCTTTTTCTTTAACACTGTAACCCCTCCTAGGATTTGCTGAGCAATTCGATTGATACAATCTATATAGAAGAACTAGGGAACCTCACCGGCTCTGTTAGTTCAAGCTACCGCATGACGCATTATGTTTCACTCTTTAATTAAATAATTGAAATACAATTGAATGTATTCGCTTACAGGTATAAAATAGCATATATAAAGTGGAGTGTAAATATAAAAGTATAAATCTTTTTAAACACATTCAAACTAAACGTTGTTTATTGTCTTTTTACTGAAAGAAATCATTTAATATTGACTTAACCGCGCATTAATTATTCATACTTATGTAAAACAAATAGCCTTAAACTTTTGCTTTTAACTTAAATTTAATCGTTTTCTACAAATAAAGGCAGAATACTTTCCTTTTAGGGTGGGTTAGTTTATAATTTTATAAAATAGTTTCGATTCTCATGACCTCAGTGGAAGAAGGTATTCTAAATATGATTTATATTAAAGATCTGATGAGCGGAATTGATATCTTCAAGGCGCTCAGCTCGGAAATCCGCATCCAGATTCTTGAGCTGCTGGCGACCAATCAGGCCCTGAATCTCAACGAAATTGCCAAGAAGCTGAATCTCAGCAACGGGGCCATTACAATGCATATCAAGAAGCTGGAGGAGAGCGGCTTAATTGAGATCAATACGGCTGTAGGCAAGCACGGAATTCAGAAGGTCTGCTACCTGAATAAAGATAAGCTGATGGTGGATTTGCGCAGCAAGGATGTCGATAATCTGTACGAGGTCGAGATTCAGGTGGGCCATTACAGTAATTATCAGGCTGTTCCGACCTGCGGTCTGGCTACCAAGGACAGCATTATCGGGGACTTCGACGAGCCGCGTTACTTCGCCGATCCCCAGCGGATCGATTCCGAGATTATCTGGATGGCCGAAGGCTTCCTGGAGTACCGCATCCCTAACTATCTCAAAGCCAACCAGACCTTCCGGGAAATCCAGTTCTCCATGGAGATCGGCTCCGAGGCTCCCGGGTTCAGCGACAATTATCCCTCGGATCTGTATTTCTATGTGAACGGCATCGAGATCGGCTTCTGGACCAGCCCCGGTGACTTCGGCGATGCGCGCGGCACCTTCAACCCGGACTGGTGGCCTCCCCACCTCAACCAGTACGGCATGCTGAAGCTGATCCGCATCAATCAGGAGGGCAGCTTCATTGACGGCTGCCGCATCTCAGACATTACCCTTGACGACATCAAGCTGGATTACAAAAGCGAGCTGACCTTCCGCATTGCCGTCACCGACAAACCGGTCAACAAACGCGGCTTGACCATTTACGGCAAGCACTTCGGCAATTACAGCCAGGATCTGCTGGCGCGTGTGCTCTATAATGTGCATGAGGTCGAAGATCCGGCTGGCCGGGCGACCACAGCGGGAGTGGCAGATTGACCTTTGAAGTATAATTGTCCCGGCCTTAACCCACACTAACGAATGTCTTTCAAACTACCGCGAGGGAGTGTTTCGAATGCGTGAAGGGTTAATACCAGCCGTACTGGGGACCGTAGTTACTGCTTCGAGTGCAGCTTTTCTGGGAAGCAGATATAAGATCGCAGCAACCGGCATTCTTGGATTTGGTCTGGCGCATATTGTACTCGGCACCATCGATTTGTTCGAACACCGGTAAGCCTGCTTGAAAGATGACCGGGCCGTATCCTTCGGATAGGGTCCGGTTTGCTATGTCATGCAGATTAGAACGGCTGATGCGTCCTTTTGTACAGATGGTACTTGTACATCTGCCTCACTCGCCCTCGCACCAGCACATTGCTCCGATTCTATGCTGTTTTCCACATACATTTTGTCCATGTACCTCAGCAGCGCCCATTGTATGCTGTTTTCCACATACATTTTGTCCATGTACCTCAGCAGCGCCGATTGTATGCTGTTTTCCACATATATTTTGTCCATATGACCCAGCAGCGCCGATTGTATGCTGTTTTCCACATACATTTTGTCCATGTACCTCAGCAGCGCCGATTCTATGCTGTTTTTCACATACATTTGGTCCATGTACCTCAGCAGCGCCGATTGTGCGGTTTTTCGCAAACATTTGATCCATATCAAGATCAAAGAAGGCCCTTACCCAATTCAGGTAAGGACCTCCCATACAACCTCAACCATATATGAAGCTCTAAAGTATTAAACGAAAAGCAAAAAGGAACGGAGGGGAAATTTGGAACTGTAGGAGCGGTAGCGTCCGCCTTTGTCTGCGGATTTCTACCGCGAATAGCGGTATTAAATCATGAAATCTGCAGACAACAGCGGCCGTAAGTCCAAATGTTCTCCGCAGTGACAATTACGCTTCAAGTTTTCTTTTGTAGCTTCATTTCACAGCCACATAGAACAGCCGCTGCGCCGAATCATCCGCCACCACCCACTCGAAGTCCGCATACACCGACACCTCGCTGAATCCGGCGGCAAGCAGCTCCTGCTTCATCCACTCCGGGTCATAGGCACGCTGGGTATGAGTCTCTTCGAAGCGCCGGTACGTGTCTGAGCGGCCCTCCTCGCGGGCGAAGATGGACAGGTGATGCTCAATCTCCCGGCGCGGCACATCCAGCTCACAGGTCCAGATGTAGGATACATCCAGCTCATCCAGCACGAAGGGCTGCTCTTCCTCATAGCGGATCAGCGTATTCGGATGATGCACATCGAACAGGAAGGTCCCGCCTGGTTTAAGCCCGTCATACGTGCAGGAGAATACCTTCCGGATGTCCTGCTCCTCCAGCACGTAATTCAGGCAGTCGCAGAAGGAAATCACCGAATCCACCGGCTCCGGCAGCTCCCATTCCTTCATGTTCTGCTGAACCCACTGCACACTGCCCTCCCGCAAAAAGCGCCGTCCCTGCGGCTGCTGCTCCAGCTTACGCTGGGCAACGGACAGCATGTCCGATGAAAGATCAATCCCCGTCATGTGATACCCTGCCCCCGCCAGCGGAATCGTCAGGCTGCCGGTACCACAGCCGAGTTCAGCTACCGTGCGCGGCTTGCCGTATTTGCCCCATGCCGTCTCGGCAAAGGCCAGCCAATCGGGATACGGCATATCCGCCATAAGCGCATCGTATACATAAGCAAATTTGCCATAGGAAGACACTGCGTACACCGCTTTCTCTATACTATTGGTTGTCAGAGTCGCTGTCCGGTCCGGCCTGCTCCTCTTCGCGGGCAGCCAGATAGGTCCAGTTCTCCTTCTGGACAACCAGCCCTTCCTTCATCAGCTTGCCAAGCGCGCGCTTGAACGCTGATTTACTGATACCGAAGCGCTGCTTGATAATATCGGGAGGCGTAGCATCCGAATATGGCATTCCGCCGCCCGGACGGGAAGCCAGAAAATCTAGCAGAGCCGCCGAATCCACATCACGGCCCACTTCCTTGCGGTGGCCCATGCTGAGGTTGACGCGTCCATCCTCACGGATATGAGCCACGCGCGCTTCAATCACTTCACCCAGACGCAGCAAGCGAACGCGTTCAGAGGAGTGGACCATACCGATGATGCCGAAGCCGAGCACACCGGCATCTACAAGCACGAAGGTGCCCATCTGCAGCGGCTTGTACACCCGGGCGGTGACACTCTGCCCCTGCCAGGATTCCGGTGCAGGCAAGGCCAGCGGCGCAAGCTCCTGCTCTCCGGCCAGCTTGGCACGGAGACGTCCCTGCTTGTCATGCTCCATAATTGCGAAGACCTTGTCGCCAATCTGCGGACGCAGCTCCACCAGCTCGGGAAGCTCGCTGAGCGGCAGCAGCAGCTGCCGTCCAAGCCCCATTTCCAGGAAGCAGCCCAGCCGCGGATGGATATCCGCCACTTCAAGCAGCGCCATCTCGCCAAGCGTCAGATATGGCTTTTTCATCGTTGCCGCAGGACGGTCCTCGGTATCGAAGAAGAGGAAGACCTCCACCTTATCGCCGATCTTCGGCTTGCTGCCCACAAGCTCGGTGTAATGAAGCATGATATCCTGGTCGCCCGCGCTCAGGAAGTACCCGTAAGGGGATACCTCCCGCATCACTTCAAGCGTAACCGTAGTTCCTGCAATCAGACTCATACCGTCTCCATGACCTTGGCATCCGACCACAGACGCTCAATATTGTAATATTCACGTTCATCGCGGTGGAAGACATGGACGATCACATCGCCAAGGTCCATCAGTACCCAGCGTGCTGCATCCATCCCCTCAATGCCTTTGATCATTCCGCCAGCTTCATGAACAACCTTGCGCACCTCAGTGGCAATTGCCTGAACCTGGGTATCGGAATTACCGTGGCAGATGATGAAATAATCGCTGATCGGCGACACACTGCGCAGATCGAGGGCCACCACATTCATTGCTTTTTTATCCTGAACGGCGTGTAACGCCAGCTCAAACAGCTTGTTTGATTGTACACTCATAGTTTATCCTCCAATGTTCTAACTAAATCGTTGCGTGCCAGCACCGTAAGCGGAAATACGACCCGGCGCTTCTCCAGCAGTACGCGTATAGTGGAGTCCAGTCCGGCAATCAGGCCTTCCTCCAGGCTGACCTTCGATAGCCTGCGGATCTCCTCCACACCGGGGAAGTCCCGTCCAGGCTCAATATAATCAGCCAGACAGACGATCCGCTCCAGCAGACTCATGTTCTCCCGGCCCGAGGTATGGTAACGGATCGCATCCAGTACCTCCGAATCCGTAATGCCATAATCATGCTCGGCAGTATAAGCACCAACCTCAGCATGCCATAGCTGCTTGTCATATTTCAAAAGCTCAGCGGATAATCCGTTCTGTTCAATGATCTCCCGCATCCGTTCCACCGGCCAATATTTGGCCACATCATGCAGGATGGCGGCGGTCTCGGCCCGCTGCGGGTCAGCGCCATACCGCTGCGCCAGCTTCACAGCAGACTCCATCACACCGAGTGTATGCTTCCAGCGTTTGTCCGGCATCTGGCCGGATACCGCCTCAATCAGCGCTTCACGGCTGTACTCCATACAATCCACTCCTTTGAACATATTCATATACAGCATCCGGAACCATATAGCGGATCGACTTTCCTTCGGCGGCCCGGGCTCTGAGCATGGTGGAGGAGAGATCGACCAGCGGCATATCCGCCAGCAGCACTTTACCGGCAATGAACTCCGGCAGCAGTCCCAGATCCAGCGGAGTGCCCGGACGTCCGACACCGATGAAGGTCAACCGCTGCACCAGCTCTTCGATCCCCTGCCACTTGGGCAGATACTGAACCATATCCGCACCCACGATGAAAAAGAACTCATGCTGCGGATACTCCACCTGCAGACTAATCACCGTCTCCAGTGTATAGGATACTCCGCCCCGCACGATTTCCCAGTCAAGAATGCCAAAGGAAGGATGATTCTTCACCGCTCCCTCCACCATAGCCAGCCGCTCTTCACCGGTTGCCCCGGCCTCATGCTTATGAGGCGGAATATGCGAAGGCATGAACCAGACCTCCTGCAGACTGTAGCTCTCGCGCGCCGTCTCAGCGGCCATCATATGGCCGATATGCAGAGGATCGAAGGTCCCTCCCATTATGCCTACTCTCAAGAGGTCAACCTCCTATCTTGGAAGCTCGATCGTTTTGTTGTCGCGTGATTCCTTGTACAGAACGATAGTCTTGCCGATAACCTGAACAAGCTCCGAACCGGACTGCTCGGCAAGCGCGGCACCAATTTCCTTGGGATCATCAGCGTTGTTATTCAGTACACTGATCTTCATCAGTTCGCGTTTCTCAATAGCTTCTTCAATGTGACGGATCAGATGATCGTTTACGCCGCCTTTGCCAACCTGAAATACAGCATCCAGATGATGAGCCAAAGAGCGCAGATAACGTTTTTGTTTGCCTGTTAACATAAATGTGAAAACTCCTTAATTAACATATATTATTACCCTATTCAGTGAAAATCATTTGCCCGGCACCTGGCCAAGGCAATCCGCAATAGTCTGCCGCATAATCGCTGCAGGAGCCACAAGCCCCGTCCAATACTCCAGGGCGTAAGCTCCCTGGTAGACGAACATGCCCAGCCCGCCGTGAACGGTGCAGCCGCGCTTCAGACTCTCTGTAAGCAGCCGGGTATGCAGCGGATTATAGATCAGATCGCTGACGATCATCCCTTCGTGCAGCCCGGCCGGATCGATCGGCATGTCCTCCATATGCGGATACATGCCTACGGATGTTGTATTAATTACAATATCCATGCTGCCAAGCAGGCCGGGAACGGCATCCATCCCTGCTCCGGTTAAGCTGCCCCGGCTGCTGAAGCTATCTGCCAGCTGACGGGCCCGTTCCTCATTTCGGTTCACAATCAGGACCATTCCCGGCTGCTCCTTCAGCAGCGCCGAGACAATCCCTCTGGCCGCACCGCCAGCTCCAATCACGAGGATGCGGGCGCCGGTAAGATCCGGCGCAGCCTCTGTCTTCAGTGAGCGGACATATCCGATGCCATCCGTATTGAAGCCGGTCAGTATACCATTATCGTTGACGATGGTATTAACTGCGCCGACATCCACCGCACTTGAATCCAGCCGGTCCAGATACTCCATCACGGCAACCTTATGGGGGATCGTTACATTCACGCCCCGGAAGCCAAGCGTCCGTATCGCCTGCACCGCATCGCCCAGCTTGTCCGGCGTGATGTGCAGCGGCACATAAGCCCCGGAGAGACCGAGCGCCTGGAGCGCCGCCCCGTGCATCAGCGGGGATTTGGACTGGGCAATCGGGTCACCCATCACGCCCAGCAGCAGCTCCCCGTGACTCTGCGTGTTCCTGCCTGTCTCAGTCATGTCGCCTTCCTCCTGTACAATTAGATCAGCGAAGGACGGGTAAGCACCTTGACGCCGCGCGGCACATGGACAGCTACTACCGCTCCGGCTGTACCGTTCACCTTGATCCAGCCCAGACCGGAGATGAACAGGTCGGTCTCACTATTCCTGGCGATACGGAATTCATGGCGCTGCCACTGCGGCAGCTTGTCCATGTCGGCAGTCCCCGGCGGAGACAGCAGCTCGCCCCGGTGGTCCTGATACAGGGAATCTGCACGCTCCAGCTTCGTGCGGTGAATCTTCAGGGTGCCACTGATGAAGCAGGTGAAGGACTGGCGTTCCCCCTGAATGAAGTCGAAGCGTCCCAGTCCGCCGAAGAACAGCGACTGGCCTTCATTCAGCTGATAGACCGCAGGCTTGAGCGGATTCTCAGGCATCACTGCGCCCAGATCCTTGCGCTCGACCAGCTCGCTGTACCGCCACGGGTACACGATTCCCGGCGTATCAATGATGGAATGGCCGTCATCCAGCGGGATTTTGACCATATCGAGGGTAGTGCCCGGATAACGGGAGGTCGTCAGCTCCTCTTCCAGGTCACTGTAATCGGAGATCAGCCGGTTAATCAAGGTGGACTTGCCTACATTGGTAGCCCCGACAACGTACACATCACGCTGGCCGCGCAGCTCGGTAACGGCCTCCAGCAGACGGTCGAAGCCCTGATTGCGCTTCGCGCTGACCAGGACAATCTCCGCCGTGCGCAGTCCCTCTTCCTTGCAGCGCTGCTGCATCCAGTTGCGCAATCGGTTCCAGTTGGTCACCTTCGGCAGCAGATCGATCTTGTTCACCGCCAGAATGACCTGATTATTGCCGACAAACCGCTGCAGCCCGGAAATCAGACTGCCCTCGAAATCGAACAGATCCACAATATGGATCACCAGTGCATTCTTCTCGCCTACTCCGCTTAACAGCTTCAGGAATTCATCCTGATTCACCGATACGGAAGAGGCTTCATTGTAATTCTTGATCCGGAAGCAGCGCTGGCAAATTACCGGCTCCCGTTCGAAGGCGACCTCCGGGATATAACCGGGGAGCTCCTTGTCTACGCTCTGTAGCTTAATGCCGCAGCCGCTGCATTTCTCAGGCCGCGCTGTTCCATCGTTCATTGCATTCATTAAGATTTATCCTCCTCTTGCCACAATCCTTGCTTCCGCAGACGGGTCAAGGCAATCTGCTCCACTCTGCGGTTAATTCTTGTTCCTATTCCCTCATCCTTGACCGAGATCGGCAGCACGAGTACCGTGAACAGACCCAGCCGGTTGCCGCCGTATACATCGGTCAGCATCTGGTCGCCGACTACAATCGTCTGCTCCGGTCCCAGCTCCATCAGCTTCATGGCCCGCAGGAACGGGGAATTGCTGGGCTTCTTGGCCTGATGTACAAATTCAATATTCAGCGGGGTGGCAAAACGCGACACCCGGTCCATATTGTTGTTGGATACGATCACAAGCTTGAAGCCCAGCTCCTTCACCTTGGCGAACCAGAGCAGCAGCTCAGGAGTAGCCAGCGGCGCCTTGGCGCCGACCAGCGTATTATCCAGATCCGTAATAATTCCCCGGTAGCCTTGGCGGTACAGCTCCTCCAGAGCGATATCAAACACCGTGTTTACCCGGAGCTTGGGGACTAATCTTTCAAACAATACATTCACCTCATTTTCATACAGGAAACTTGTAACCCGGCTCTATAGGACTGCAAAAACCCCAGGGTCCGGCAGCATTTCATCACCAGTGGGCATTACTTGCCGGACTTCATGCTTTTTCGCAGCCGCAAAGCTTCAGTATACACGCTGTGCCAGTCTTTGTCTTCAATAACCTCAGGGCTGTAATTCGCCCGCTCGAACATCTTCAGCAGCGCAGCAAGACTGCCTGCAGCTTGCGGGCGTTCCACGCTCCACCGTGCCACTGATTCGCGCAGAGTTTCATGCTCTTTCTTCAGCATACCCTTCCTGCGCATATACCTTACCCAGCGCTCCGTTTCTGCGACAACTTTTTGCGCCGGACTCGGCTGACCGCCTAGACGCATACGGGTAATCAGGAAACGCAGGCTCAGCCGGCGCTGCCAGATCAGGAATAGGGTCCAGAGCAGGAGTACAGCGGCTGCTCCAGCCACGGCCCAGGTGCCGGGATGGAATCCGGAAGACTTGTCCGTCTGGCCCGCTGCCGCCGGTTCAAGCTCCTCGGGCTCCTCAACCTCTACTTCAGGCTGGTCCGGATTATCCTGCTCACTCTGCGTCAGCACCGGAACATCGAAGCCCGGCGTTGCCTCTACTGGAACCCACCCGTAATCGCCGAAATAGATCTCAGCCCAGGAGTGGGCGTCCGCATTGGTAATCGTGTAGTTGTTATTCACATAACCGGCAGCGCCCTGCTGAAGCATTACGCTATCCGGAATCTCGGCCTGCTCCCCGGGAGCATATCCCTTCACCCAGCGGGCCGGTATATCCAGTGACCTCGCCATGGTGACAAGCGCCGTGGAATAGTAATCGCAGTATCCCTCCTTAATCTCAAACAGGAAGCTCTCGACCATGTCCTTGCTTCTGGCCCGTGAGGTATCCGGCTGATTCGTATAAGGGAAAGAAGCTTGAAGATATTGCTGCAGCAGAATCGTCTTCTCGTAAGGCGTCTGCGCTCTCGCTGTAATCTCCTTGGCCAGCGTGCTCACCCGCTCAGGATAGTTATCCGGGAGCTGAAGATACTGCGCGTCAATATTCTTGTTGCTGTAGAGCTGCTCGAAGGTCTGCATGCTCAGTTCCTTAAGGGGAACCACCGGCACCTCCGAGGTTACCACATAGGTCTGCGGGTAAGCTCTTGTTTTGCCTCCGGGATTCCACAGCAGTTCACTGTCTTCACTCCGCCAGGACAAGCCGCTGCTCTGTTCCTGCCCGTCCACCGAGTCTACCCCCGAGATCGAATAGCCGCCGAACAGAACCGGATAGCTGTTCCCTCCGAGCAGCTTGACGGTCTGCTTGAGCGTACGGGTCTCCGTCTTGGAGGCGGCAGCACGTTCCAGCGGCTCGCCCACCTGCACCTCGTTATGCGGTCCCCGGCCGGAGGTATCATCATCTGTCCAGCCTTTGCCCGAATACACGCTGCGGATCTCGCCGCGCATATAGGTGCGCAGATCGGAGGTCACTTGCATGACCGGCGAATAATCGAAGTTGAAGCCCCCGCCCAGATTGTCATCATTCAGGCTGTAGCCCGAGGTCGTCCCGTTCGCCGCTGACCCGCCGCTTGCGCTGTCACCGCTCCCGGAGGAGGGTCTGGACGAGACGGAGTTACCGTTCCACTTTTGCCAGGCGGTATAAGGGTCGGTCAAGGTGGGACGCACGCCCGGCATATTCACCCCGGCAAGGATAACCAGTGAGAAAATAATCGCTATATTCAAGGCAACCTTCATCGGATACCTCAGCATATAGGTCCAGCCGCGCGGATAATGCAGCTGGAAATTCCTCAGATGCCGGGTGACCAGCCAGCCCATACCGGCAAAGACCGTCCAAGCTACCTCCTGCCACATTACCGCTGTCGTGAATGAATCCAGCGCGGCGAAGGCCGTGATATTCGCTGCGATGAACATCAGAATCCGCGCCTTGCCGTTCACCCACCAGGCGGACACAAGCAGCAGCGCCCAGGCCCCCAGCGCAAACCAGATGTAAGGAATCATCGATACCGCTATCCCGGGCAGCCGGTCAAGAAATGCCGGCAGCAGAGGATCGGGAATGTAAATCCCGTAGCTGATAATCACGTTGTATACAATAAATACCACTGCCGCGCCTTCCAGCAGCATGCGGTACACTCTTTTAAACGGAAAAATGATTTCAATAGCTGTAACAGCCAGCAGGGTTAGCGCCACAGAAACGGTGGTCTCCTGCAGCCAGAAGGGCACCGTATAGGACACCCACTGCATAGCGATAATGCTCAGCCATAACAGCGTCAGCCCGTGATGCCATGAGGAACGTATCGCCTGAAACCAGTGCTTCATCGGACAGAATCACCTCCAAGTACCGCAGGAAGCTCCTGAAGTGTGCTGATGCTATGTCCGGTAACGCCATGCGAGTGCAGAATATTCTGCCACTCTCCGGCCCGGTATTTCCCGGAAGGATGAAGAACATGAATGTGGGAAGGGGTCATCCCCCGGTTCTCCGCCCAGCGCAGCGTATCCAGTACCGCTCTGCCGCTCTGCGGACTGATCAGTACGAAATACGATCCCTTGGGGAACATCCGCTGGACACTCTCCAGCCTGTCAATCAGCGGCCCCTTGCCTTCTGCGTTGATGTCTATTAAATACTGAATCATCTTTTGCCGCTCGGCATTGCCTTCCGCCGGACTGAACACCTTATTATGCTTATCCAGACAGCACAGGCCGATGCCGATCCGCTCCCGGATGCCGAAGCCGAGGAGAGAAGCCGTGACCGAGACTGCCAGCTCGAATTGTGCGGAGTTGTAATAGCCGCTGGAGGTTCCGTCCAGCACCAGAATGGTTCTGGGAACGGATTCATGCTCGAATTCCTTCGACTTCCACTCGCCGGTCTTCGCCGTTGCATTCCAGTGAATGCGCGTCAGGCGGTCCCCGTAGACATAATCACGGACACCGTTGATCTGCGTGGTCTCGCGCCTGGACTGAAGCAGCGATACCTGCGGCCCCGACAGCCGCGCCTTACGCTCATACAGCTGCCAGCGCGGCACTACGACGGCCCGGGGCATCACCCGGAATTGGCCTTCTGCCTTGAAAGTCCCCTTATGCTCCATCAGACCGAAGATATCCTCGCTCAGAATATCCGTATTCTCAAAAGAATAACGGCCCCGCTCCAGCAGCGGCGTCTGGAACAGCAGCTCGCCCCGTCCGCCCATGTTCGGAATCAGGCTCTCCTCGAACACCCAGGACTCTCCGTTATGGCGCTTCAGAATTTCTCTTACCACCACATAGGGCAAAGGCAGAAATCCCGGAATGGTTACTTCCAGCTTCACCTTGAGAAAACCCCCGGCATAGAGCAGATCCGGCTTATCCTGTTCGGAATAGAAGCTGCGTGCGCCTCTGGCCCGCCGGACCCCTTCAAGACCGCCAATGAACAGATACAGAAAAAGAACAGAGACCATGATGAACAGCATGAACGAGGTTTTGCCGCCCTGAAACAGCACGTAGAAGAGTGTAATGACCCAAATCGCCAGAACGCCCGTGAACTTCCTCAGCTGAACCGCAGCGGCAGCCCGCGTAAGTAAGGCCCTCATCTTATTGCCTCATGGTTACAGGCACGTTAATGCTCTGAAGCAGCTTCTGCAGCAGGGAGTCCATGCTGACGTTGTCCAGGCGTGATTCCGGCCGCAGCAGGATCCGGTGTCCCAGTGTATACGGGGTCAGGGTCTTCACATCATCAGGCAGCACATAATCCCGTCCCTGGAGAAAAGCGTAGGCCTTGCAGGCCATCATGAATGATAAGGATGCCCGGGGGCTTGCGCCGAGCAGCACCAGCGGATGCACCCGCGTCTGGCGGACCACATCCAGCAGGTAGTTCAGCACCGGCTCGCTGATGAACACATCGCGGATCTCCTCCTGAATGGCCGCAATCGTCTCCATGCTGGTTACGGGAGCCAGCCTGTCCACCGGCTGGCCCTGCTGATGGGTTAGCAGCAGGTTCTTCTCGGTATCGGCATCGGGGTAGCCCAGGCTGATCCGCAGCATGAAGCGGTCCAGCTGAGCTTCGGGAAGGGTATAGGTTCCCTCGAAATCTATCGGATTCTGGGTCGCACAGAGCATGAACGGGTGCGGAAGGGGATAGGTCTCTCCATCGACCGTAACATTGCGTTCTTCCATTACCTCAAGCAGTGCGGACTGGGTCTTGGTGGTCGCCCGGTTGATCTCATCGGCCAGCAGGATATTGGTCATCACCGGACCCGGACGGAAGTGGAACATCTCATCACGTGGATGATAGACGGATACGCCGGTAATATCACTCGGAAGAATATCCGGGTTACACTGGATGCGCCGGTATTCGCCGGACATCGACCGGGAGAGCGCGCGGATAAGCTGGGTTTTTCCAGTCCCCGGAACATCCTCAATCAGGACATGTCCGCCTGCTAACAGTGCAGTCAGCAGCAGTTCTATTTCAAAGCTTTTACCGAGAATACAGGATTCCAGATTAGTGCGGACAGCGTTCATAATTTGCGTGGATTCTTGACGTACGGGCATGTATATTAAACCCTCCTATATCAGAATAAGCAGTAATATATACATTTTACATGATAGGAGTACCGAAAGTACATGTTAGGCTGGTGATATCACTGTAAATGCCAAAACAAACAGCACAAATCCCGGATAAGGGAATTGTGCTGCAGTACCTGTCGTACTTGACATTAAACCTTGAATTTGCCGATCTGCTCCTGAAGCTCTTCAGCGATAGTGGACAATGAAGCGGCCGAAGCTGAGATGCCTTCCATTGAAGCCAGCTGCTCCTCGGTAGCAGCCGATACATGCTGTGTTCCCGCCGCTCCATTCTCGGCTGCGACAGATATCTGCTTGATGAAGTTGACCACTTCATCCGTTCCTGCTGACAGCTGCTCTGATCCGGCCGATACTTCCTCAATCTCTCCGGTAACCTGATTGACAGTATTCAGAATATGCTCGAAGGAATTACCGGCGCTGCGGACGGCTTCCAGCCCAGCAGCGACATCCTGTCCGTTCAACGTTACCGCTTCAATCGCTGTGACGGTATCGGATTGGATGGCTTCTACCAGTTCGGTAATCTGCTGGGCTGAGCCGGCGGACTGCTCTGCAAGCTTGCGGACTTCTCCTGCAACCACAGCAAAGCCCCGTCCCTGTTCTCCGGCACGCGCAGCTTCAATGGCAGCATTGAGCGCCAGAAGGTTGGTCTGTCCCGCGATGCCGGTAATGACACTAACGATTTTGCCGATTTCATTGGAACGTTCTCCGAGCGCCGACATCATGCCACCGAGCTCTGTAACCGACTGATTCACAGCGTTCATCTGTGTCACTGCTTCCTGAATCCGCTGATTCCCTTCGGCAGACTTCTGGGCTGCTCCTTGTGCAGATGCGAAGACAGACTGGGCGCGTACAGCAATCTGTTCTACACCAACGGACATCTCTTCAATAGCCTGCGTAGATTTCCCAACCATATCCACCTGAAGTGCAGCCCCGCTGGCTACTTCCTGCATTGTCTCTGTAATCTGCATAGACGCCTGGCTGCTCTGCTCTGCACTTGCTGTCAGCTCTTCGGAGGAAGTAACTACAAGCTCTGTCGTCGCGTTTACAGCCTGAATGAGGCTCCGGAGATTCTGTACCATTGCATTGAATGCAAGCGAGAGTGTATGCATCTCGTCCCTGCTCTTCACGGTTACCGGTTCACCGGTCAGGTCCCCGCCAGCGATACGTTCCGCAGCACGGCTGATTCTCAGCACCGGACGCGAGATGGAGTTCGACAGCAGGATCGAGATCACAATCGCAACCAGGATCGCGGCAGCGCTGAAGACAATGATCATCCGCTGTCCTGAAACGTAATTCGCCACCGCTTCATCGTTCATCAAGGCGGCTCCGCTGTTATTAAGTTCAATCAGCTTCATAATAGTGTTATTCGCGTTATACCACAGCCCATAGGATTCTTTGTGCAGCATATTGGCCTTGCCATAGTCCTTGGCCTCTCCGGCACTAATAATCTCCGGCAGCTTGGCCAGATAGGACGCATATTGTTCAGTAAAGCCCTTGTAGATTTCCCTCTCCTCATCGGAGCTGATCAGGGCTTCATAGACCTTAAGTCCGTCGTCCACCTTCTTAAGCACATCATTATAATCGGCTTGAACCTTGTCTCTTTGCGCAGTATTCTGCTCCAGCACCAGATTCAGCGCAAGGCGTTCAACATCCGAGACATCTCCATTCAGCGTACCAAGAATCGTGACACTGGGCATCCAGTGTGAGTCGATGTCTTTCGCTGTTTCTCCAAGCTTGTTCAGGCTGAGCAGAGAAGCAGTGCTACTGACAAACAGCAGTGCTACGACAACAAAAAAAGCAAGCAGCATCTTCAATCGTATATTTATTTTCATCTCTACGCTTCCCCCGTTAACTTATGTATTCTCTTGATTGCACAAGCATACATCTATATCGACAAAAGCTGACATTTCGTTAATATTTCGATTATATATTTTTTATTTATTCAAATTACTGTTAAGACCCAAAAACAAGCATAAACGGATGCCTCCTTTATAGGGACGACATCCGTTTATAAAAGACCGCCAGAAGAGGAAGCGGTCCCGAATATACTTATCTATGCTGCGCTACCCCTTCGGCCGGACCACCAGCGCAGCCAGGAAAGAGAAGACAATCGCCGAGGAAATCCCGGCGCTGGTCACATCGAAGATCCCGGTGACGACACCGACCCAGCCATCGCGCTCCAGCTCAGTCAGCGCGCCGTGGACCAAGGAATTCCCGAAGCTGGTAATGGGTACGCTGGCCCCGGCTCCGGCGAATTTCACGAGCGGATCGTAGATGCCAAAAGCATCGGCAGCCGCTCCAAGCACCACCAGCGTACTCATGGTATGGGCCGGAGTCAGCTTCAGCACATCGAACATCAGCTGGCCGATCACGCATATCGCTCCTCCGACCAGAAAAGCCCATAAATAAATCATGCTCCCTCACCTCCGATCTCCAGGGCTACCGCATGGGCTACGCACGGAATACTCTCCCCTTGCTGATAAGACAGCGGCGAGAGCAGCGCTCCAGTCGCCACGATTAATACCCGTTTCAACTCACCCTTCTTCATCCGGCCGATAATATGCCCGTAGGTTACTGTGGCCGAGCAGCCCGCGCCGCTTCCCCCGGCAATGACATACTTCTGCTTGTCCAGGTCGTACATCATGAGGCCGCAGTCATTGAAGACCGTCTGCTCCATTGGGATGCCTTCCTTGGCCAGCAGATCCTTGGCAATCGGCAAGCCGACGGAAGCCAGATCGCCCGTAACAATCAGATCATAGTGACTAGGCGACAGCCCCGTATCGCGGAAATGTGCCGTGATGGTATCGGCGGCTGCAGGGGCCATGGCCGTTCCCATATTGAACGGATCTTTCAGCCCCAGGTCCATGATGCGCCCAAGCGTTGCGTACACCACAAGCGGCCCTTGAACCGTCCCATCGTTCACTCCTACCACTGCGCAGCCGGAGCCTGTAACGGTATATTGGGCGGTGGGCGGCTTCTGCGAGCCATACTCTGTCGGGTAGCGGAACTGCTTCTCAACTGTACAGTTATGGCTGGATGTGCCGGCCAGCGCGTACTTGCCGCCGCCGGAATCCACAATCATGGAGGCGATCGCCAGGCTCTCCATCGAGGTGGAGCAGGCACCGAACACTCCCAAGTAAGGCACGCCGAGCTTCCGCGCGGCGAAGGAGCTGCTGATGATCTGATTCATCAGATCCCCGCCGACGAAGAACTCCAGCTTCTCCTGCTCCAGATTCGCATTCATCAGGGCGAGCTTGGCGGCTTTTTCGAACAGGGCGCGCTCTGCCTTCTCCCATGTCTTCTCGCCCATCTCCAGCGAATCATAGACGAAGTCGAAGCTTGAGGCCAGCGGCCCTTCTCCCTCTTCAGGCCCCACTACAGCGGATGTCCCAAGGATCACCGGACGGTTCGTAAATTCCCAGGTCTGACTGCCGAGCTGCTTCATCGTTTAATGCGCACCTCCCCAGCCCATAACGGCATACACTACACCCACGATAAAAGCGGCAACGACACCGAACACAATAACCGACCCGGCCAGCTTGAACATGTTCCCGCCCACGCCCAGTACCAGCCCTTCAGCCCTGTGCTCCAGTGCGGCAGAGCACATGCTGTTGGCGAATCCTGTGACGGGCACCGCTGTGCCTGCACCGCACCACTGGGCGAGCTTGTCATATACCCCGAAGCTGGTCAGAATGACGGAGAGCAGAATCAGAATGGCCACGGTCGGACTTGCCGCCTCTCTTGAGGTCATATCGAATATCGCCATGAATGCTTCCTGGATGCCTTGTCCCAGCACACAGATGAGTCCCCCGGAGAGGAAGGCGCGTATACAATTTTTGAATACAGGACGAGAAGGCACGTAAGGCTTGGCCAATTCCTGATAAGCCTTCGGGGTCAGACCGTCAAGGTTCAGCTTGACGCCTGACTTTTTTGTTTTTGCCGGCAATGCAGACACCCCCTGAACTGTTGGATACGAAAGGGAACGGGCAGCGGGTAAGCTGTAGTCCCGTTCCTTCGTGCTATGCGGAATTAAGTTTTCCTTATTGTTCACTTCAGGCGGCCCCGTTATGTCCCTCCTGCTCAGGAAAAATAAAACAGCACAACAATCAGCAGCAGAAACAGCACCAGAATCAGCACTGCCTCATTCTCCCGCCCGTACCGGCGGCGGTACCGCCTGGGCAAGCCCTGCCTGCGGACCGGCACTTTCCGGAAACCGCTCCGGCTGCCTGCCTGGGCTACGCTCCCCGAGAGCCACATTCTCCTCGCTTCCTTTCTCCGGCCCCTGCCTGCAGAGCCCTTACCGTATAGTATTCGCACAATGAGCCTCTGTGTTCATTTGCCCTTCCAGCATGGACAAGAGGCGCAACAATGTTCATACTAGATGACATAAAGGAGCGATATATGTATGAATACAGACACACTTGAATTATTTAAGACATTGACTGAATTCCCCTCAGCCTCCGGCTTCGAGCGCGAACTGCGCGCTTATGTCAAAGAGGCAATGACGCCTTATACGGACGAATTTGTACAGGACCGACTGGGCAGCCTGTTCGGCGTGATGCGCGGTGAAGTAAGCGGTCCCAAGATTATGGTGGCCGGCCATTTCGATGAGGTAGGCTTCATGGTTACCGGCATTACAGACAACGGGATGATCCGCTTCACACCGCTGGGCGGATGGCTGGCTTCGGCCGTGGCCTCACAGCGCCTGCAGATTATTACGCCGAAGGGTACGCTGAACGGCGTGGTCGGCAGTACACCTATCCATCTGCTGAGCGCGGATGAACGCGGCAAGGCCGGGGAGATCAGCAAGATGTACATCGATATCGGCGCAGACAGCCGGGAAGAGGCGCAGAGCTTCGGTGTAGCTCCGGGACAGCAGGTCGTGCCGGTCTGCCCGTTCACACCGCTGGCCAATCCGAAGAAGATTATGGCCAAGGCCTGGGACAACCGCTACGGTGTCGGCCTGGCTATTGAATTAATGAAGGAACTGCACGGACAAGCCTTGCCGAATACGCTCTACTGCGGCGCTACCGTTCAGGAAGAGGTCGGGCTGCGCGGTGCCCGGACGGCTGCCAATCTGCTGCAGCCGGATATTTTCTTCGGGCTGGATGCCAGCGCCGCTGCCGATATGACCGGCGACCGCCAGGCCTTCGGCCATCTGGGCCAGGGCGCGCTGCTGCGTATTTTTGACCCGACGATGATTACCCACCGGGGACTGATTGAATATGTGCAGGATACGGCTGATACCCATAAGATCAAATACCAGTATTTCGTCTCCCAGGGAGGAACGGATGCGGGTCAGGTGCATCTCAGCGGAATCGGTATTCCTTCAGCGGTGATCGGGATTTGCTCCCGTTACATCCACACGGCAACCTCGATCATCCACAGTGATGATTATGCGGCAGCCAAAGAGCTGCTGATTAAGCTGGTACAAGGACTGGACCGCACGACACTGCAGACGATTCTGGAGAACAGCTAATAGCCTCCCCACAAAGTGGGGCTTTAGCTCCGAAGCTTATTCAAGTACTTAGCGGGGACCCCAGAACATATAAAGTCTTATCTTTCAAGCGAAAAACCGTATTGCCACTCTTTTAAGAGTCACAGACTAACGCAAACAGCCGCAGGGATAAGCTTATAGGCTTTCCCTGCGGCTGTATTTATATGTTGTTAGCTCATATGAGCTTAGCTCAGCTTCGCGTATTGCTCCATCGCCGACTGATGAATAGGGTGATCCGCAGCAAGACCCGTATACTTCGTCAGCGCTGCTTCTGCTCCAAGCTCCGCGATTGCGGCCCCCAGCTCCACCGCTTCGGGGTCATCGCCTGCCTTGAACAGCAGCGCACCGGCCATGGAACGTGTCAACGCCGTGTAGCTCAGCCCTCTGTCATACGCCTGCGTTGCAGGGGATACCAGACGGTCATTTGGCGACAGCTTGCGCAGCGGCGAACGGCCTACACGGGACACCTCATCGGTCAGCGCCGGATTGCGGAAGCGCTCCAGGATTTTATCGATATACTTACTGTGCTCTACTTCATCGAAGCCATGCTTCTGGACCAGCACCGCGCCGGTCTCCTCGAGTACCTCACGAACCTTCGCCGTTAACGCCTCATCCGCCATAGCCTGCTGTATGGTCTCGTAGCCCTGCAGATAGCCCAGGTACGCCGCAGAGCAGTGCCCCGTGTTCACAGTGAAGAGCTTGCGTTCAATATACGGCTCCAGATTCTCTACATAATGCACACCTTCAACCGGCGTATAGCCCGGGATCATCTGCGAGGCGTCCACCACCCATTCATAGAACGGCTCAACGACCACCTTCAGAATATCCTCATGCTGCTGGAGCGGAACGATCCGGTCCACTGCCGCGTTAGGAAAAGCAACCGAAGATTCAGCCTTCTCACGTGCAGCTTCATCGAGCTTCGCGTACACCAGCTCCTTGAGCTGTGCACTGCCGCCAATCGCATTCTCGCAGGCAATGACATGCAGCGGTGCGGAGGAGACAGCTACTCTCCGGCGGATGCCGTCCGCCACCGTTCCCGCAATGTGCTTCAGAATGGACACGCCGACCGCGGTTGTAACCAGATCGGCTTCAGCAATGGCGGCCGCCACTTCATCCGCATGCGTGACACTGCTAAGAGCCGTTACATTCTTCACGATGACCGTTTCCTGACCGTCGCTGGCCAGCGTGACCGGATACTCGCCGCGTTCCTTGAGCTGGGTAACAAAGGCCTCATTCACATCCACAAAAGTAACTTCATAGCCCGCATGCGACAGCAGCAGCCCGATGAAGCCCCTGCCGATATTGCCCGCGCCGAAATGGACCGCCTTCATTACTCCAGTCCCCCTTCGAAAATTGCAATAACATCAGCAGCCGTAGGGGCGTTCATTACGCGGTCAATGGCATCATCCTCGGTGAAAATCATCGCCACGTTCGTCAGAACCTCCATATGCCCGTCACCTGCGGCTGCAATGCCGATGACTACAAACGCCGGCTCATCGCCGCCGAAATCCACCCCGTCCGGAAAGCGGATGATCGACAACCCGGTTGACTTAATAAAAGGCCGCGCTTCCTTGGTACCATGCGGAATAGCCAATCCGCCGCCCATATAAGTGGACACCACTTCCTCGCGCTCCAGCATCTTGGGAACATATTCTTCCGTTACATGCCCTGCATCAACCAGCAGCTTGCCTGCCATCTTGATGGCTTCGTATTTATCGTTTGCGGCACCGTGCATAATCACTTTATTTTCTGACAGTATACTCATATGGTTTCTCCCGCTTTCAACTTTTATTTTGGAAAAAATGAAGCAGCTCCGAGGACAAATACCCCCGGATCTCTGACTCTGAACGCTCTTCCAGCAATTGAACCAGCTCGGAGTTCAGCAGCAGTGCGCTGATCTCGCTGAGCACCTCCAGGCTCTCCTTGGAGAGTCTGCGCGGAGCCAGCATGAGCAGAATGACTCTGACCTCTGTATCCCCCTCCAGAATTACGGGCTGATCGAGCCGGTACAGGGTCAGCGAGGACAGGTGAATATGGCTGCTTCTGGTATGGAACAGCGCCAATGCGGTATCCGGGATCACCTGGCTGGTCATCCGCTCCCGTTCGAGCAGACGCTCCAGCACAATACCGGCATCCCCGACCACGCCGTTTCCATTCAGTGTCTCCAGCATCTCCACTATCGTCGCTGACAGATCCATCCCCTTATTATCAATCGGATGGAAGCGGAACCGCTCCAGCAAGCTGACGATCTCATCCAGAATACCCTTGTAGCTCCTGAGCCGTTCAAGCGAGGCTTCCTCCCGCGCCGCATGTTCCGGTTCACCGGACATCCCCTTCCCTCGTTCCCGCAGGGTAGTATTCTGGATGTAATTCAGCAGCTTCTCAATCTCCTCCGCTGTGAGCAGGGGGCTGATCTTGATGTAACGCTCCTTATCAATCGGCAGATCAATGGTAGATATAATCAGATCGTAATCTTCATCCGGCAGGCGCGCCGCCTCATACCAGGAGATGTTGCCGAGAATCTCAATCTGCGGCATTTCCTTGGTCAGCCGGGTGGCTAGCAGACGGGAGGAGCTGAGACCGCTGGCACAGACCAGAATGGCTCTTACGTTGCGCCTTAGCTGGTTCAGCCGCTCTGCGGAAGCTCCGAAATGCATGACCAGAAATCCGATCTCTTCATCCGGAATCGCAAGTTCCAGCTGCATATCCTCCACGGCTGCGCGGATGATGTTGAACAAATATTCGTAATCCCTGCGGATCGGGCCGAGCAGCGGGTTGCGGATCCGTGTGCCTTCCCGGATCCGCTTCAGCGCCGGATCAATATGCTCCAGCAGCCCCTCGCGCAGAGTACGGTCACTCTGAAAAGGCAGCCCTGTCCGCTTGACCACACTCTCCGTCAGCTTATAGACAATCTCCATTAATTCAATATCGCCATAGGCGTAGCCCGACGAGGAGAAGGAATCCTGGACCCGGTCGAACAGCCCGGCGATATACAGAATCTCTACCCGGGGGATTTTCAGCTTAAGCACCTCAGCGAGCTGCCCCACAAATCGCTCGGCTCCGGCAATGTTCCGGTGATCGGACACCCTGGAATAGCCCGCTTCCGCCCCGCTGTCGATGCTTCGGCTAAGCTCAATCCGCCGGGTAGTGACAGCAAGGGCCAGGAGCATCTCCATATAGACAATTTCGGGCAGCTCCGCAGTCCATTTCCATTCCATATCCCACAGCGTATTCTCTACTTCCATAAGGTTGGATTGTCCAACTGTAGTTAATAGAACACGAAAAGCCGGATTGCTCTCAGCCACAGAACCATGGCCAACCAGATCAGACAAATCCAGATGCTCTGCGGCTAACCGTCCAATCGCCCGGCGCTTGTCGATCTCGCTGCCGGTGATTTCTACGCCGTAGCCTCGTCTACGAACCAGCTCCAGGCCGAACTTACGGACCCATTGCTCCAGTTCATCCAGATCGTAGCTAATAGAAGCAACTGTAACCTTGAGGGAATGCGCAAGTGTGAACAGCTTCACCGGCTCCTCTGCCTCCAACAGCACGCAGAGCTCGAATACCTTGCGGTCTTCGCCGGAATAATCCGCCGGCTTCTCTTCCCGCAGGAATAGGCGCAGCTCCGCAAGACCGGCCTCCGGGCCGCTCAACTGGATGCCTTTGCCTGATTTTTTGATCAGATCAAGACCAAAGTCCTCAAGCGCGGACTCTATATCCTCCATCTCCCGGTGTACGGTTCTTACGCTTACCCCGGTAGCCTCGGCAATTTTTACAGCGGTAATCTCTCCGCTTGCTTCAAGCAGAAGCCACAGGATCTGGCGCTGTCTGGCGGTAATTTTCGTCATTTCCGCTAACCCTCCGCCTTGCATCAAGTACAAACGGATATGCCGTCCTATAAGGGACGGCATCCGTTTCAGCGAGAACTATATACTTAGATTTTACACTTGTGCCTCTTACTTCAAACGTTCTACGAGCTCATCATATTTCGGGCTCTTCAGGAAGTTATCGATCGAGATATGCTCTGCCTGCGGATTGCTGGCAATCGCCCGGTCGGTAAGAGTTTTCTGGGTGACCACGATATCCGCATCCGCCGGAATTTCACTGACCGCAGAGTTCGTAACGGTGACATTCACCCCTGCATTTTGCAGCTTCTTTCTCAGGACCGAAGCGCCCATGGCACTGGATCCCATCCCTGCATCACAAGCGAAGACGATTTTGTTCACATTGGCTTTGCTGCGGACATTGGAAGCTACAGCTGTAGTTGCGGCGGTCTGTGCTGCTGTACCGGCCGACTTCATGTCTCTCATTCTGGCTTCTGCCGCTTCCAGATCCATCTCCTCTTCATCATTACTCTTGGAAGATCTCAGAAGCACAGCTGCAATCAGGAACGATACGATGGTAGCCACGACAACCCCTGCAATCATCGGAAGATATCCGCCCTTAGGCGTCATTGCGAAATAGGCAAAGATACTGCCTGGTGAAGGCGAAGCTACCAGACCGGCGCCCAGCATCTGGAAGGTGAATGTACCGGACATTCCGCCGCCGATGACCGCCAGAATCAGACGAGGGTTCATCAGGATGTAAGGGAAGTAGATCTCATGAATCCCACCCAGGAAGTGAATGATAATAGCGCCCGGTGCGGAGGATTTGGCAGAGCCTTTGCCCGCCAGCCAGTATGCAAGCAGGATACCCAGACCAGGACCCGGATTCGATTCAAGCATGAACAGGATGGATTTGCCGATTCTCTGGGACTCTTCAAGCGCAATCGGTCCCAGTACCCCGTGGTTAATTGCATTGTTCAGGAACAATACCTTGGCCGGCTCAATGATGATATTAATGAGCGGCAGCAGGTTATGGTTCACCAGGAACTCCACGCCATTCGAGAGGATATTGGTCAAGCCTTGAACCAGCGGTCCAACGCCCTTTAAGGCTCCCAGAGTCAGCGCACCACCGATGATGCCCAACGAGAAGTTGTTGACCAGCATTTCGAACCCGGCTCTGATTTTGCCGTCCACAGCTCTGTCGAACTGCTTCAGCACCCAGGCAGCCAGCGGACCGACAATCATCGCACCCAGGAACATTGGAATCGTCGAGCCGACGATAACCCCCATGGTGACCAGCGCGCCGATGACAGCACCGCGTTTGCCGTGAACCATCTGTCCGCCGGTGTACCCGATCAAGAGAGGAAGCAGGTAGTTAATGATTGGCCCTACTAGAGCTGCAAGGCTCTCATTGGGATACCAGCCCGTTGGAATGAATAATGCTGTAATCAATCCCCAAGCGATAAAAGCGCCGATATTCGGCATAACCATACCGCTGAGCATACGTCCGAATTGTTGAACCTTCACCCTTGCACCGCCGGATGAAGCTTGTTTCGTTGCCGTTGTGGCCATTTAAGATGCCCCCTTATTGTAATGAACGGGAACCTTCCGCACCGCATACTGAAAGGTGTTTTCCCTTTGAACACATCGTAAATCAAAGCGCTTTCTTTGTCACCAAATTGAAAACACGGTTTCGGCATGAACGTTGTTGACAACATTTAAGAGCTCCTGCCAAGGGGCTTAAGTCCAGTATCCGCCTTGCTTCCAACGGCCTACAAGCTTCTCCATAGGTTGCACAAATTCCGGTATAATATCATTTAAGGCTTAGGTAGTGTAAAGAACAGAATCAACCTGCGGATGGATAATGTAAGAACTTAGGGGTGTAGCTCATACAGCTATATTTGCCCGCTGTCGGGGGCATGCGGAGAATTCAGGGGCACTTGTGCTCCTCATTTACACCTTTGGTTCACTTTCTGCGAATTCAGGAGCATTAGTGCTCCTCATTGGCTCCTTTGGCGCTCATTCCGCGAATTCAGGAGCATTAGTGCCCCTCATTGGCTCCCTCGGCCCACTTTTTGCAAATTCAGGGGTATTAGTGCTCCTCATTGGCTCCCTCGGCCCACTTTCTGCAAATTCAGGAGCATTAGTGCCCCTCATTTACAGCCTGTAGGCGGTATCCGACCCCGCACCTTTGCGTCAGCACATTGTATTCGGTTTTCCGCATAAAATCGGCTCACGTACCTTCATGTCGCATATTGTATTCGGTTTTCCGCATACATTTGGCTCACACACCTTCATGTCGCGTATTGTATTCGGTTTTCCGCATACATTTGGCTCACGTACCTTAGCAGCTTCCATATTACTGTTTCCCAGACAACAAAAAAGCCGCCCCCTCAGCGGAGACAGCTATGCCATGCAACAGCGGTTAAGCTATGATTAAATCATGTCCAGCGGAACCTTCCACGACGGCTGGGGAAAAGCATCGTCGAGCTGCCACAACTCTTCGTCTGAAAGCACAAGCTTCGCGGCAGCGGCATTCTCATTCACATGTTCGCGGGTGGCGGCTTTGGGGATAGCCAGGATATCCTCGTCCCGGATACTCCAGGCCAGCAGAACCTGCAGCGGAGTGACCTCATGATTCCGGGCAATCTGCTGCACAGCTTCATTCTCAGTCAGCCCTTTTCTCAGCGTGCCTGCCTGGGCCAGCGGAGAATAGGCCATGACAGGAATCTTATGTCCTCTCAGCCAGGGCAGCAGATCATGCTCGATCCCTCTTGAGCCCAGATGGTAGAGCACTTGATTGACTGCGCAGTGATTGCCGCCGGGAATACTCAGCAGCTCCTGCATATCTGCCGTATCCAGATTGGATACGCCCCAGCGGGCGATTTTGCCCGAAGCAACCAGTGCCTCCATCCCCTCCACGGTCTCTTCCAGAGGAATGTTGCCGCGCCAATGCAGCAGGTACAGGTCCAGATGGTCCGTGCCGAGCCGCTTCAGACTGGCTTCGCAGCTGCTAATCAGCTTAGTCCCGCCCGCATTATGCGGATAGACCTTGGAGACCAGAAATACGCTGTCGCGGATTCCCCGCAGCGCTTCACCAACCAGCTCCTCGGAGCGGCCGTCCCCGTACATCTCAGCCGTATCAATCAGACTCATCCCCAGCTCTACACCCTGGCGAAGCGCAGCAATCTCTTCTGCCCGCTTCCCCGGCTGGTCGCCAATCCGCCACGTTCCCTGCCCCAGTCTGGGCAGCACGGCTCCGTCCTTCAGGCGGATATTCTCAGATACAGGTCTGCTCATATGTGATAAGTCTCCTTATAAGAATAATGTTCTTACTTACTATACTTACCATATCCAGGGCAACGAAACATCCGTTAAGTGTCCAACTCAGTAACGTTTCAGCGGAATTCTCAGCCGATCAGCTTCAATCCGGCAACCGCACCGAGAATCAGCACGATGCAGAAGATCCGCCGCGGATCGCGGGCTTCACCGTAGAACAACATGCCCATAACCGCTGCCCCTGACGCTCCAATCCCTGTCCAGATCGCATATGCAATCCCCATCGGCAGACTCTCCATCGCCAGAGACAGCAGCAGGAAGCTTGCCCCGAAGCCTAGAACCAGCAGGCAGACAGACTGCCAGTTGCGGTCCTTGTGCAGCTTGCCAATCATGGCGACCCCGAACATTTCACATATACCAGCGGCAATCAGCATCACCCATGCCATATCAGTTCAGCCCCTTTGTCTGTTCAGATTCAGCCTGAGCCGGGGTAACCAGCTTCAGTCCGACGACCCCGGCCAGCAGCAGGCCAATCAACAACAGCTTCAACGGCCGCAGCGGTTCACCGAATAGAACTCCTCCCGCCAGAACGGTACCCGCGGTTCCAAGTCCGACAAATACAGCATAGACCGTCCCGACCGGCAGCCTGCCGCTGGCCCAGATGAGGGCGTAGAAGCTGATCACGATAGCCGCTACAGTAACCGCCCATTCCCATGGAGCGGAGGCGTGCTTCAGCCCGATGACCCATACCACTTCAAAGCAAGCAGCGCCTGCAATCATGATCCAGCTCTTAGTGCTCTTCTTCATTTCTCCTGCCTCCTGTTTCATAAAATAAGCCCGGAAGGTTATCGTCATTATTGACGATACCTCCCGGGCTTTTGTCCCTCCGTGTATACACGGATTGGCTTCATCCGTGTGTTCTCCCTCGGACCAGGCCAGCGGTGTGTACCTGCTGCGGAACCCTAGAGAACTATTAACTGCTTATGAACTTATAACGTATGTTAGCAAATTACGTTGCCAAAAGCAACTCTGTATCTCTTACTCCTGTCCGGCCAGCCTGTTCAGCTCCTGTAGATCCGCTTCCAGATCCGCCTCGGTATACTTACCCTGACCGAAGCCGATCATGGCGCGCAGCGGCATGTATTTCATCATGGCCAGCAGCATCTCCGGATTGTCGCCAAGCACATCCTCCAGCCCGAACACGCTGCTGAAGCTCTTCGCCTTCTCCTCCGTCAGCGGATTGGCAAGCAGGTCACCGACGGTGGTGTTGCGGTGGAACCGGGTGGGCAGCTTCACGGTGGATTCTACCTCAAGCTCCGTGCTCAGGCGGATATCGCGTGACGAAGCTCCAACAGATATCTTGAACATCCCGCTCTCTACATGCCAGTCAGCCAGCTTCACATTGTAGTAGGCAAAGGAACGCTTATCCAAAGTGAAGGTTACGATGCGTTCTTCCCCAGGCTGCAGCTCAATCTTGCCGAAGCCCTTCAGCTCCTGCAGCGGACGGATCACACGGCTCTCCACATCACTGACATAGAGCTGTACGACTTCCTTGCCCGCTCTGCTGCCGGTGTTCTTGACAGTGACCGATACCTGAACGGTATCTGTGTCCTGAATGCGGGTCTGATCTAGCAGCAGGCGACTGTACTCGAATTCCGTGTAGCTAAGGCCGTAGCCGAAGGGGAACAGCGGCTCGATTTCTTTTTTGTCATAATAACGGTAGCCTACGAACAAGCCTTCCTTGTACTCCACCGTATCGCCTTCACCGGGGAAGTTCAGGAATGACGGATTGTCGCTCAGCTTCATAGGGAAGGTCTCCGCCAGCTTACCGCTCGGGCTCACTTCGCCGAACAACAGATCCGCAACCGCACCGCCAAAAGCCTGACCGCCCAGGTAGCCTTCAAGCACCGCCTTCGCCCTATGCAGCCAAGGCATCTCGACCGGCGCGCCGTTGCTCAGCACTACAATAATTTCGCTCTGAACCTCGGCCACCGCTTCAATCAGCGCCTTATGGCTCGCAGGAAGCAGCAGATGGCTACGGTCATAGCCCTCCGATTCGTAGCGGTCAGGCAGACCAAGGAACAGCACAGCTGCATCCGCCTTAGCTGCTGTATCACAGGCTTCGCGCAGCAGATCAGCATTGATGTCATCGCTCTCCAGCTCATAGCCCTGTGCGTACAGGAAGCTGGCCGCATCCCCGGCAACAGCTTGCAATTCGACGAAGGCATCATCCATCCGGGATGGATTCACATGCGAGCTGCCCCCGCCCTGATACCGCGGCTGCTTGGCGAATTCACCGATCACGGCGATCCGGCCGCTCTTCACGAGCGGCAGAATCCCGCCTTCGTTCTTCAGCAGCACCATACTCTCCCGGGCCACTTCGCGTGCAAGGTGATGATGCTTATCTGCATCGAAGACCGCTTGCGGGTTGCGGTTTTCGACACTTTTGAAGATAAAGGCCAGCATCCGCTCTACAGCGAGATCCAGCGTCTCCATAGCCAATTCACCGCTCTTCACAGCCGCTACAATCTTGGCGTCTCCGATTCCAGCGCTTGACGGCATTTCCAGCTCAAGCCCTGCTGCCAGTGCCTTTACCCGCTCATTGACAGCTCCCCAGTCGGACACGACGAAGCCTTCGAAGCCCCATTCCTCACGCAGCACCTTGGTCAGCAGCTCATAGCTCTCGGAAGCATACTCTCCGTTCACCTGATTATACGAGCACATCACACTCCACGGCTGGCTCTGCTTCACCGTGCCCTCGAAGCTGGCGAGGTAGATCTCGCGGAGCGTCCGCTCATCAATAACCGCATCCACTGACATGCGGCGGTGTTCCTGGTTATTGGCAGCATAATGCTTCAGCGACGTCCCCACTCCCTGGCTCTGCACACCCTTCACATGATTTGCAGCCATCTCTGAGGCCAGGAACGGGTCCTCCGAGAAATATTCAAAGTTCCGCCCATTCAGCGGAGAACGCTTGATATTATTGCCTGGTCCGAGCAGAACGGCGACATTCTCCACCTGGCATTCCGTTCCCAGCGCCTCGCCCACCCTGAAGATCAGATCACGGTCCCACGAGGAGGCAAGTCCGGCTGCTGACGGAAAACAGGTTGCCGGTACACTGTTATTCAATCCAAGATGGTCTGCGTCACCCTGCTGCTTGCGGAGACCGTGGGGACCGTCTGTTACCATCACTGAGGGGATACCCAGACGTTCAATGCCTTTGGTGTTCCAGAAATCCAGCCCGGAGCAGAGTCCGGCCTTCTCTTCCAGTGTCATTTGCGAAATGAGCTTTTGAAGCTCTGTTACGTCCTTTGCCATTATATAGCCTCCTATGAATACGGTTTCTTGACTCCATTCTATACGACTGTTCCGGCCAATTATGGTACTCTCATTCGATTTTTGGTATTCTAAGTAGAGAACAAAATCACCCTTACGGGTGAATGAGATTAACTGCGCGCCAGCAAATGTATGCTGTTATTCGCATACATTCGGGCCATGCGCCTGCATGTGAGCACAATGTATGCTTTTATCACAACAGAAGAAAATCATAATTTCCTAAACAACAAGTGGAAACGGCGAAAGATAATGTATAGCGTGAATTATATAAATTATATTTTAAAAAAGGGGGGCGGCCTATGGCGAAGGGAATCGGGAATGACGAAGGTATACACTACATCTGCAAGCTGATCTACGAAGCTTACCGGGTCCCGGTCTTGTGGGTTGATGAAGCGGCTGCGCCCCGTCTAGCCCTGGGACCGGCTGCACTAAACCGCCCTTCCGTTCAGGGAACGGGCGGACTGCCGGTTGAGGTGATGGAGCTAGTGCGTGCGGACCCCAGCGCGGAAGCCGCCGCACCCGCGTTACCGCGTCTGTACGCGACTGGCTTTCTGGAGAATTTCATTATTCTCCAGCTTCCCGGCGCTGAAGGGGCCATCGTCACCGGCCCGGCGCTGAACGCACCTGTTACCGGTGATAATGCAGCCAGCCTGCTGCGCGACCACAACATCCCGCCCGGGCAGCAGGCAAGCTGGCTAGAGTATTACGGCAACCTGCCTATAATTAGCCGGAGGCGCTGGTATCATGCGGCGCTGCTGCTCTACACGCTTGTCACCGGGCAGGCATTATCCGTAACGGAGCTGCTGCTGGCGGCGGGTCCGCTGGCGGAACCGCTGTATCCGGCGGACGACAGCCCGGATCTGGACTTGTCCTACCGCCGCGAGCATACATGGCTGCACCATGACCCGATGCAGGAACGCGAAATGTTCCGCTATATTACCAGTGGGGACAAGGCGGGGCTGCTGCGGACCCATGCTTCTTTTGCCGAAGAGAGCTACGGAAGGTTGTCCCGCAAAAGCCAGCTGCGCAGCAAAAAAAATCTGGCTGTCTCCTCCATCACGCTGGCCACCCGCGCGGCGATTGAAGGCGGGCTGTTCTGGGAGATTGCCTATACGCTAAGCGACTTCCATATCCAGTATATTGAGGAGCTCCGCGATATTCCGGCGGTGGACCGGGCTATGCTGGCTGCGCTCTGTGACTTTGCCGATCAGGTAGAGGGCAGCCGCAGCGCAAGACATTCCCGCATCTCCGACCGGTGCCGGAATTATATTTACAATCATCTGTATGAGGAGTTGCCACTCGGCAGGCTGGCTGAATACGCCGGAATGAGCGCCAGTTATCTGTCCCAGCTGTTCAAAAAAGAAACCGGCACCGCCATCAGCGACTATATCCAGCAGCAGCGGGTCGAAGAAGCCAAGCGTCTGATCCAGCAGCCCGGTATCACGCTGTCGGATATTGCTACCCGTCTGCATTTTAACGACCAGAGCTATTTCACCAAGGTATTCAAGAAGTATACCGGCCTCACCCCGAGACAATTCAAGCAGCACTCCAAGTAGTTTCCAGAATTATGGTATGATTCTGCTATGAGGGCAATCCTACATTTGGTTAAAGGAGAGGTTCTGCATGGTTGGAAGCTTAATATTCGTAGTAGCAGTTATATTCGTTGCGGTGATGGCTATTAATCGAAGCAATCGGAATGCCCGGTACAAAAATTACGGCAATAGAACCCGCTCTCACGCGGGAGATCATTATTTCATCGCAGGTACGGGAGCCGATGCGGGCAGCTACAGCGAAGACAGCCACCACAAAATTCATCCGGGCACGGACGGGCACAGCGGCCCCAGCCATCATCAGGGCCACCATCACGGGAATCATACCCCTGATCATCATCACGGCAGCCACGGAGGCTGGGACAGCGGAGGTCACGGCAGCCATGGAGGCAGCGATTTCGGTGGCGGCGGGGATTCCGGCGGTGGAGATTCTGGCGGCGGCGGTGGCGGTGGAGACTGATACAATTGACATTAGAGCCCCCAGGCTGCTGTAGTTCAGCAGCCTGGGGGCTCATCTCATGTAGCGATAGTTTTCACCTCATTCGCTCATTCCGCCTACTTCTCCCGAAATCAGGTGCACTAATGCCCCTCATTCGCTCATATCGCCTACTTCTCCCGAAATCAGGTGCACTAGTGCCCTTCATTCCGCCTACTTTTCCACGAAATCAGGAGCACTTATGCCCTTCATTCGCTCATTCCGCCAACATTCTCCGAAATCAGGTGCACTAATGCCCCTCATTCGCTCATCCCGCCGATGCATCCCGGGTTAGGCTGTTACTGGGACGGGCTGATGAACTCCTGCTGTTCGGCACGGACTCTCCGGGCCGGGGAGAGTACAGACTGGAGGCTAAGGGCCAGCAGAAACGCCATGAAGAACAGCATAGTGGAGATGCCGAAGATCAATCTGGCTCCAGTGTACACATACAACCATCCGAAGAATAGATAAGACAGCATATTGGTCGCCAGCGGACCGCCTTCAAACACGGAACCGACGCGTCCGAGCAGGTTCTCAGGAACATAGGTCATTAACAGAGTCGACAGCGTAATGCTCAGCAGGGATATGCCAATCCCGATAATGACACGGCTGAGCAGCATGGACCAAGAGCCGAAAGAGAGCGTGAGCAGCAACAGCCCCAGAGTCATGACCGCTGCTCCCCAAATGTTGATTCGCACATAATTTTTGAATTTTGCCCCAAGCAGGTTCAGACCGAGCGCCCCCGCGAACATACCGATGCCCCCGGCGCTGCTTGCCCAGGCTAAGTAATTCTGGTCTAAATGCAGCTCTTTCACCACGAAATAGATGTTTAACAGATTAATCGCCCCTGTGCATGCCCCCATTACCGCCAACATGATAAATAAGCGTTTGGTGAGCGCAGAAGCGAAGATATACCGGAAGCCTTCCAGGACATCCACCCAAAATGAGGTTGCCGGACCGGAATCGGAGGGTGCTGCCAGGGGGGCCGGGCTCACCTTAAGACTCAGAATGAACAGGCTGCCTGCGATGAAACAAAAGCCGTCCACAATTAAAGAAGTTGACGCCCCCCACCATTGGTAGACAAAGGCTCCGATTGCAGGCCCGGCAAGACTGATCAGCGTATCAACCGTCTTTACAGAGGAGCTGGCGGTACCGTAATCCTCGTTGTCCACGGCTGTGACCGTTAATTTACTGATGGCAGGCTGAAAAAATTGCTGAACCGTACACGTGAAGGCCAGCATGACCAGCAAAAGCGGCACCTGCTCCATCCAGATTAATCCGGCCAGTACAAAAGACATCGCAGCCCGGATCACCAGTGTCGCCTGCAGCACCTTCTTTGGTTTCCTGCGGTCAACCCATGTTCCGGCAAGAGGAGCCATGATAAAGACCGGGAGCATCTGGGCAAACAAAAGAGCCGTCCGGTAAAAGACAGCTTGATCCGCTTCCGCAAATACCCAGAACAGGATGGCCCAGTTCCTGATCTCATCTCCTACAGAGGATAAGGTCTGCGTGCACCATAACCGGCGGAACACTCCGTTCTTCAGCATACTCCACAAGGCAAGGCCCCCTCTCTTTCGGTATTGTCACCCTAGGAAGTCAGCAATTCATGCGTATAGAAATGGTCGTACACCCGGCTGATCCATTCCTGCCGATCCTGTTCGCTGGCAGCAAAAGGATTCTCTAACGCCAGGTTGTGTACAACCGTCCTGAAGTCGCTCCCGTCCTCCATCTGTTGAATAATAGCAATGCTTAAAGGGTCCATGCTCATCACCCGGACGTAGCGCCTGCGCCCTTCAAGAGCCGGTGCGCTCTCCAGCACCAGCAGAATCCAATCTTCATGCCCTTCCGCAAGCTCAAGCTGTGCAGGAAGGGGACTGTGCAGCTTCAGCGCAGGGATGGAATAGTGCGGCTGCATCACTTTGACAGGCTTCATAGCTGTGTCCTGCGATGCTGTATCCTGCTGCATCAGTTCCATCACCGCACGCTCATAAGACAGGAAGTCCTTAAGGACCCGCCCGGTTTCCGGCACAAGACCCTGCACCAGCTCATCAAGAATGAGGGCCAGCTCCGCTTCCGGCGGCATTGCCTCATGCATATCCAGCCTGGCAGAGACATATTCGATTGTACGGGTGTATGGAACAGCCGCCAGATGATTGAGATAATACAAGGTGCGGAAGAACGAACGGGCCAGCGGGTAGTAGAGCTTTCTGATCCTGTGCAGAGTGTGTGTATCCACAGACTGCAAGGAGTAATAGTTGCTGAAAATTTGCGGGTAGCTGGCAATCCAGTTCTTTTCAATGCCGGATAGCTGGAAATCACTGTTCATATCGTTCGTGCTCCAGAACTGCTCGTCCAGCACCAGGCTGCCCTTCGCTGCGTCAAACAATTGGGTTCCGGGAAAAAGGGACAGTTGATGCAGCTGGACATCCGCTATTCCTATGGAGAGCAGCCGGACAATCATATCCAGCGTCTGATTAAGGTCTTCGGTTGTCTCTTCGGGAAATCCGGTAATAAATGAAGCCGTACATGACAGACCCAGCCGGTGAAGCTCGCGGAGCAGCTCATAAGCCTGGTTCAGATCGAGCTTTTTGCCAATGACCTGCTGGATGGGCTGGCTGCCGCTCTCAATCCCGAAGAAGACGCCATTACATCCAGCCTGCATCATCACCTCAAACAGTTCTATATTGACGTGGTCCGTCCGGGAGGAGCAGCTCCAGGTGAAGGGCTCGCTGCAATCCAGCAGCTCCCGGCAGAACTGTCTGACAAACTTCTGATTAACCGTGAAATTATCATGCGTTAAGCTGAAATGGGTGATTCCCCAACGATCCCTGACGTATCTCATCTCGGCGATGATCCGGGCAGGACTTTTGGTTCTGTATTTTCGTGAAAAGAAGGTGGAGGTACTGCAAAAGCTGCAGTTAAAGGGACAGCCGCGCCCCGCCTCAACCGGAAAGAAACGGCTCTCCGGAGTGGTAAAATAGGCTTCAATATCCTCTATTAGATGAAAGGCGGGGAAAGGCGTATCATCGAGATTCCTTAGAATCGGCCGCGGCGGATTGGTGCGGATGGTCCCCTCTTCACGGAAGCAGATTCCTTCTACCTCTGAGAGCGGATGGCCCGACTCCAGGGCCGCAATCAGCTCCGGCAGCGTCAGCTCGCCTTCTCCGGCAACGATATAGTCTATCGCCGGGAAATGGGTTAAGGTTTCAGCCGCTACGAAGCTCGCATGGGGGCCGCCAAGAATAATGATTCTGTCCGGGTCCAGCCGTTTGCATTCCTCCGCAATTCTCAGCGCGATCGAATAGTTGCCGCACATCGCCGTGAATCCGAGCACTCTGGATGGCTTGCCGATGATTAACCGGGCAATACCGGCAAGGGCTGCTGCATCGAAATGGCTGGTGCCTGAATAGAGTAATGCCAGATCGGTGAGACACACCCCGTACCCCGCTTCAAGAAGTGCAGCGCCGAGCACAAGCAGGTTAAGCGGGGGATCAACGGTATCCACAGCTGCATTATAGGGCGGACATATCAATTGGATCATTTCCCAACACCTCACGTAAGAGAAGATTTAACTTAAGGCGGTGAATGAATCATTCAGCAGCTCCAGATGGCTGTCAAGGTCACGCTTCACATTTCCGCAGTAGGCGCCTAAGATCGAACCGGTGGTGCGGCCGGCTTGAACCGGACAATTCCCGGAGCATAGAAAAGCGATATTGCATCCTTTACACTCCGGCTGATTCAAGACATGACGTTCCTTCCAGAGCGCCAGCTTCTGTTCATCCAGCTCAAGCTGCGGATAATACGTTCCGAGACTCCATTTTTGATCCCCTATAATACTGGTGCAAGGGTAGACCTGGTGGTCCGGCGAGAAGGTGAATGTTTTTCCTCCGGCCGCCTCGCAAAAGTAACAGTTAGGGAAATAGCTATCTTTCGCGAGACCTGTTCCCAGCACGTTCTCAAATGGCAAGGAGAGTCTGGTTAGATCACTGTTTAACGCGGCATTCAGCCTTTGTAGTTTATCGTTTGGCACATGCGCTTTGATAAATTCCGTGAGCTGATAGCTGGGCAGCAGGCCCGGGGCGGAATTCCCTGCATAATTCTCAACGGGAGACAGTGAAACCGAGAAGTTAGGGTAAGCATTCCATTGCCGTTCCTGGAAGAAATCCAGAAGTTCATTCAGATGCTCTATATTCTCACCATCCAGATTGACACGAATAGCGATGTCGAAATCATGCTCCAGGAAGGAGTCAATCTGAGCGGTTATTTTCATAAAGGTTCCCTCATTAGCCCGGGTGATCCGCCGCCGGTCATGAACCGCCTGGGGGCCGTCTATGGTTAACTGGATTCTGAGCATGTCCTTGTAAGGCTCTAGCAATTCCTGATAATGTGACAGGAACACCCCATTTGATATGACCGTTCCTGTGATTCCCCTTGCTTGGGCCTGCTCAAGAATAAGCCCGACGATGGAGCGGTTCAGGGGCAGGAGCGGTTCTCCGCCAAAAATAACAAAATGATGCCGGGTGGACTGCTGCTGCTGCATGATTTGATCCATGGCCAGGAAGGCAGCCTGCACCTGATCTTCAGTCATCCGTTCATGGCTGGAGCGGATCTCTTGAGGCTCAAAGCAGTAGACACATTTCAAATTACAGGTCATGGAAGGGCAGAACACAAAGGAAATGTCACCTGAGCCATGTTGATCCTGGTATTCTTGGTACCGGCGGATCAGAGCTTGCTCCTCTTCACGCTCCCTGTACAGATAACCTCTGCCGGCCAGAAACTGTTCTTCTTCAGCGGTGAGAGTATAGGCAACAGGCTGTTGTTTCTGGAGGAACTGGCTGATATGCTCTTCCACAATATCCATTGCGCCTGACAGGGAATTGAAGATAAGATGACGGCCGTTTCTTAAGCGATACGTTAGAATATATTCTGAAATATACAATGTCTATCCCCCCTGGTATGAACAGCGGGAAGGCATAAGGATGCGCTTCCCGCTATTTCCCAAATATAAGGATGCTGTTAGATGGCTTTTTTGGCAGGATTGTTGATTTGAATGGATGCTTTCTGGCAACATGCCATTGGAACCGTAATTTCTTCAAGGTCTTTGGCTGAGAGATTCGTCCAGAGATCCTTATTCTTCGTCAGTGATTTCATGTACATTACCTCCTCTCCTCTAAGAATATTTATGGCAAGGTGAATACCTTGACATCAGGGTAATGGAGCTCACTGGCAATAGCTTTCGAGCAGACGGTCCCGGTGAAGATCGAGATAGGTCTTCAGATATTGCCTTGTATCGCTGCAGTTCGATTCGAAATCCCTTAATTCCCCGTCTCTGCTTCCTTTCAGTACGCAGCCGCCCCCACAGAGAGGTGCAAGATTACAGTGACTGCATTTGTCATTCACCACGATATCCCGGTGCCATCTCTGCCACTTCTCTTCATCCAAATGCAGCCCTTGAAGGTAGCTTCCAATCGAATAATCCGGGAATCCGACGGTTTCAACACAAGGATACAGCCGCCCGTCTGCACCAAATACGAGATTATGACGCTTTGAAGCACTGCAGCCGGACAGATCGAAGTAATAGTGGTCATCGTCAGTGTCAAACATAGCTTTGCGGAGTATCCGCAGCTTCTTCTCCATGAAATACCCCAGGCTGACCTTATACCTGCGCCGGTTGGCTTCCCAATCCGGGAAGAGTACATGAAGCTGCTTCAGAAGATCAGATTCAGGCTGGAAGCCGGCAACCTTCCCCGTATTGAAATTATCATTGATCGGGGCAATCTGGCAGGAGAAATCAGGTGAGCTTGTCCACTGAAGCCGCTCGAACCCGGCGAACATCTCCGGCAAATGCCGGACATTCTCCCGGCCTGTGTTGATTCGGACGGTTACGGGTATATGATGCTCCAGGAGAAAAGTAATGTTCGAGCAGATAAGATCATAGCTGCCGCTGTTGTTCCTGTATTTACGCAGCCGGTCGTGGATCTCCTTCGGACCGTCCAGTGTGATTTGCATATGGCGGAAATGCGCCGAATGCTTCTTCAGAAAAGGGAAATACGCACCGAGTTCGGTACCGTTCGTAATGGAGAGAATAGGCCAACTCCGCTCAATAGCCTGCTGTAAAATATACTCCACCTGAGATTGATTACGGGCCAGGAAGGGCTCGCCCCCGAAAAGCTCAAACTGGACGGCCGCCTCAGGCTTCAGATGTACCATCTGATCCATCGCCTGAAATATCTCATTAATCTGTGCAAGGTCAAGCGTCGGCGAGTCCTGGTGAATGTCCGATTGGAAGCAATAAGGGCAGGCGAGGTTGCATTTGTAGGTGGGGCAGATTGTGAATTGTAAGGCCGGATGAGAGCGGTAGTAGGTTTCAAGTGATTCGCGGACATATTGTTCTTCCTTCATATCCGTGAGATACCCTCTGCTCTTAAGCAGGGTACGCGTTTCCGGATCCAGATCGTTTAATGCAGACGTATCAGAGCTTCTATTAAAAAGAACACGGGCTACCTTAGGCTCAACCAAGTCTACAGCGCCGGTTAATGTATTCATGATCAGCAGAACATCATCGCTTAATCTGTGTTTGTAGTTATACTTAGACAATCTCATACGCCCTCATCCTCCTTAGGACTGATAGAGTTGCATTTACTAACTTGTAAATAATGTAAAACTTTTCCTGATGGACAACTATGATAAAAGTCATAAAATAGGAAAAAATCTATTAAATGATAAAAAAACAGGGAAATAGAAATTCCCAATTACTCTTGCAATAAGTAGATAGAAGCGGTTAACCACTCCAGTCCGCACCTGCCGCCGACTTTCTCCGAAATCAGGTGCACAAATGCACCTCATTGTGCCAACCGTATCCTCACGCCAAAGACACCAGCCTCCGAAGAGAGGCCACTGAAAAACTAGCCTTTCTTAGAAAAAGTAAAAAAACGTATTTAAAAGACGACGTTATTCGGTTTCTCCGAATGGACGTCGTCTTTTTCTTACCTATTTCTTCAACTTTGGTTACTCCATGAGTTTCAATATTCGTTTTAAATTAACAGTGAATATCGCCATGGCTCCTTGAATCTCCATGCCAACTAAACCCGTGGAAGATGCAACATCGTACCCGTGTCTGTGTTTGAGTTCGCTATTCTTGGCTTCTATTTTGTAGCGCTCTTTCGCTTTGACCTTAAAGGGTTCACTTTCCTGAAACACAGCTTGCTTGGCATGTTCGTTGCTCTTTATACTTACCGAGTAGGTCTTACTCCGAGCGCCTTCTGTGTAGCACCCTTCCTTTAAAGGACATCGCTTACACTTTTCAATATCATAAAAATAGGTATCCTTTTGGTTTTTGCCCTGTCCCTTTTTGCCTTGCCGTGCTCTTCGAATGGCCAGATGCCCGGCTCTGCAGACATACATACCCGCATCTTTATTAAAATCGAATTCGTCTTCTTTTCTTCGGTTTCCTTGCGTAATCTGTGGATGTAATTTGGCCACAAGTTCAATGCCCTGCTCCGTACTGTAAGCAATATTGTCTTTTTCTGAATAGGCCTTGTCTCCAATGACTGTCTCTACGCTCATGCCCGCAGCTTTGCTCTTTTCAATAAGAGTTTGCAATTCCTTCCCGTCGTTTCGTTCTCCCGTGGTAATGGTCGCTGCCGTAATGATTCGCTCTTCACTCATCGCGATATGGGTCTTGTACCCGAAAAATGAGGAATCTGCGCTTTTGTGGCCTACTTTGGCATCTGGATCAGTAGAAGTCTGCAACTGTTCAACATCGTCAGCGACGGTTTCTTTCAATAGATTGAAGGGTTCTTTGACCTTGGGGAGTCCGGTAAAACGTCCGTCCTTTTCAATGACCTCAATGAGATCTTGGCAGTACCCGATTTCATCTTCCAGTACATTCGTAACGGGCTTCACTGGAAAGGAACTTTTCATAGATTCATCTAAGGCATAGATTGCTTTTCGTACCTTTTTGGAACGTTCTCGCAGCAACTCTTGCGGACTTTTTTGGGTATAGCGGGCTTTGGTGTGGGTAGCATCGACAATAATGGATTTGCTGCGAATGATTCCTTGCTGAATGGCAATCTCCACCGTTTTACCAATGAGTATATCGAGCAACTTCATATCTTTCAGCCGCAACTTACGAAATTTGCTCAGTAAACTAGAATCAATAACCTCTTCCTCTGGCGCCATATGTAGAAAAAACTTGAACGACAAATCGGTTTTGGTGCGTTCCACAAGATCGCCGTCAGACAAGTCATAAATGGATTTAAGCAGTAGATATTTTAAGCGTGTTGATTTCCCAAAAAAAGGGACAAGAAAGGCCGCCATTTCGGGTAATGGTAAGTACGACCAAACCAAACCGAAATGAGGCGACCTCATGAATAATAATACCCCATTCCTGGCCGTGTTCAAACAAGTATTAACCCCGGAAGAAGTCGAAATGGTGACTGGGCAAACCGAGAACTACGAGGATACAGGAACCAAAATGACTGTCGGTGTGTTGTTCGACTACTTTATCCAAGCCTGCTACCACCAATGGGATGGCTTTCGTCAAAGTGCTCGGGTGGGCTCGAACTACGATTTGCCCAAGGTTCATTACTCCACTCTTTCGGGCAAAGCCGGTGAAGTGCCTTACGATATCTTCAAGCGTTTGTTTCAAATGCTCGTCCAGAAATGTAACCGGCAAACCCGGAGGCACCTGAATCTGCCTAAAGATCTTCTGCTTATTGACTCTACGACGGTTACGGCGGCAAACTCCCGTATGTCTTGGGCTCCGTATAAAAAATTCAGAGGAGGTATCAAGCTGCATGTGGCCTTCTCGCATGGACAGCATTCACCCGTGAAGGTGGTCGAATCGATTGCCCGGCGCAATGACGCTCCATTTGGAGAAGTCTTGGCCGATAAGGACTACCTTCTAGTCCAGGATCGGGCATATGGAAAAATCGGTCGATTGGATCAATATGTGCAGCAAGGTCAGTCCTTTGTGATTCGTTTGAAAGACAATCTCCACTTGGTGTTGCCGCGAAAACGTCAGCGACCGGCAGAGGGAGACACCAAAATTGTACGCGATATTACCTGTTATATCGGTCAAGGGAAACACCAATCCGCCCAGCGCCACCGCGTCGTTGAATTTGAAAATGACCGGGGCGAAGTCGTACGGGTCGTCACTGATTTGAGAAAAGAGTCCGCTCACGTGATTGCTGAAATTTACAAAGCACGCTGGGAGATTGAAGTCTTTTTCCGCTGGGTGAAACAGCATTTGAATGTCCCTTGTCTGTTTGGAAACACCGAAAATGCAGTGTATAGCCAATTGTTTGTGGCCCTTACCGCATATGTGCTTCTAAAATACATTTTTGATGAAATTCATCCGAAGGTACCGGTCTTTGCTAAGCTGACTCTTTGGGAATTTATGCAGTACTGGCGTATATTTAATCTTCCGCTGGAGTGGCAGGTTCAGCTTAATCAGCTCAGGCGTAAAGAACATTTAGGTGTTTTTGTCATCCCATAATATGGGTAATCAACATGCCTGTAGATATTTAAACATTCGGACCGGGTCTACCGCGGTTCGTCCATTATCTTGGCAATACCTTTCGTTTAGTTCCTCATAAACAAAGCTGAAGTCCACCAACTCGTCCATGCGCCGCAACAAGTTATCTTTTGGAATGAGTATATTGTAAAGTTCGATATACGGGCTCAAGATAAAACTTTGCTGCTTAGGAAGCATGAAGACCACCAGCCTTTGATTTAATTCTTTAATTGTATCGAAAAAAAGAGACATTCTTTGTGTCGAATGTCTCTTTCAGTTCTTTATGGACTTTTTCAGTGGCCTCTCCGAAGATGCTGGTGTCTTGCGAGCACATAAGTGTTTTTATCAGATCTGGTATCCGAGTGAACATTCCATCGCCCACACGCTACTACTTCTGCCTTCTCTACTGAGCAGGAGAGAGAGTTAGCGTAAATGTCTTGTCAAACGGGGTTACCAGGTTGACCTGTACGGTTTTGAAGCTCTTTGGCGCTCCGGGTTCCGGGGCTGTTCTGCCGAGATGGGCCATCTCTCCACCCGTCAGGTCGATCCAGTCTCCGCCAGAAGTATAACGAATCTGCCCGCCGCTCCACAGGAAGTGATCCTCGTCCACGGACTGCAGTTCTCCCAGGGTGAAGTTGTTCTGATCCGCTGGCTCCAGCTCACCTGAAGCGAAGTTCCCCTCCCAGCCGAATTTGAAGGACAACTGGGCCAGAACCTGGGCAGGCTCCGCGCAGTGCAGCCGGATCGTCCAGCCCGTCTCCGTACGGTGTACCTCTGTCTCCACAGACAGCGTCTGTTCATGGGTCAGCGGACGGCTCTGATGCGGCAAAAGATACCACGGACTGACAGCCGTACCCGCTTCCGGCGGGAGAAGCGCACCCTCTACCGGGCCGTAGTAGCCCTTCTTCTGCACGCCCTTCAGAGAATAGCCCTCCGGCAGCCGGGTCATCTCCTGCATCGGTACGAATCCGGGATAGAAGCTGGTATTCAGCTGCACGGCCAGCAGCCTTACAGCACCGTGACGCATCGCGAAGAACGAAGGCGTCTCCGTGATCAGCGTCACACTGGTCGCCCCGTCTCTGAGCCGGGCCACAGGCGCCCCGAAGTCGGTATGCAGCCGGCTGTGGTAGATCCGTCCCTGGTGACCCGCCGACTCCATTCTTTGCAGATAGCGCTCCCGCAGGAAATCACCGTTCAGGATTTGCTCATACTGCACAGGCAGCTCTGCTGTAACCTCCGGCGGCTGCTGCAGCTCCGGCTCCAGCAGCATACGTACGAGGGCGTTCACCGAGCAGACGCCCGGATTGGACAAGGAGCGTCCAGCCCATTCTGCCATACCCGCCAGCACGGCGTCCTTGTCCGAACGGGCAAGGATCGCATACGGCAGATAATAAGGAGACAGATCATGGAGCACCCCCAGATCCTGCCGCCCGGAATAATCGGTCACGACTTCGCCGGACGGGTGAACAAGGTAGACCATCATGTGCAGGTTCCGGCGCACCGGTTCCAGCAGCTCCGGCTTATCCAGCAGCCGGGCGGCATGAATCAGCATAATATCACTTACGGCGCTGTAGATGCCGTTGCTCCGCTCGGTCCATTCCCCGTCCGGTGTAATATCCATTCCTTCCGCCAGCCATTCATCCGCCCGCTGCCGGGCCTCTTCTCTGCCGAACAGCTCATAGAGAAACCCAAGCGCCGCGCACATCACCCAGCGGTGATTCGGCGTATGGACCCCGCCCGTAAGCATTACGGGGAGGGACTGCTCCAGGAACAGGAGCATGTTGTCCAGCACCGACTGAAGCGGCGGCCACTCCTGCTTCGCCAGCAGCTGATATAACTGCGCGTAGCCGACCACAACGAAGGCCGTATCCGGCGGCGAATGATAATTCGTCCAGCCCGGGGAGATAGAGCCGTCCTGATGCTGGAAGCGCAGCACGAACTCCGTCGCCAGCTTCAGCCGCTCCAGCAGCTCCTCATCCCGGTAATACTTCGAATCCGGGTTCACCAGCGCCGCACCCCAGTAACACATATCCGTCGGGGTACCCGTGGTGTGATTCACCCAGGCAATCCCTGTATGGGGATCAAGGGTCCCTCCATAATACAGGTTGCTCTGATCCAGCACCTGCCGGGGAATTCCCTGCTCTACTGCTCTGTCATTACTCTCTACCAATTGCTTATACATTAGGTTCCTCCTTGCGGGAAGCTCTCTGGCTAATTTCTCTGATTCCTCTGATGCCCATCCGCCTGCGGCCTATCCCCTGCGCGCCAGCTTGGCTGTAAGCAGACGGTGGCTCTCATGTATCTCTTCCGGGCGGCAGGCCGCCTTAAGTTCATACACCTTGACCTGCGCCCGTTCAATCATCGGCAGATAGGCATCGTAGAAATCCGGATCTCCGCTGTTCACATAAGGGCACCAGTGGTCGGCAAGGCCGATCGTCTCATGAATATGGACACCGACGATATTATCCATCAGCCCTTCCATTTCCCCTATACTGTCATACAGGCCCAGACGGTCCATCAGAATAGCGTGACCCGTGTCGTACCAGATGCCGACAGGCGCTCCCTTTAAGGCATGGATGATCGTCTTCGCTTCCGCCAGTGTCGGAATCTGCTGCGGCTTGGAGCGGGTCTCGATGCCGAAGCGGATATTCAGCCCCTTGGACACCGCACGGTTACACACCTCGTCCAGACTCTCAATAATGGTCTGCACATAGCCTGCACTGTACGCTTCACGCCGCTCCATCAGCTCCGCCCATTTGCTGCGGTAAGCTGCCGAATCCCTGCCCTGTCCCTCGTAGATCTGCTCCAGCTCCCCGGAGATATCATACGGGAACGGTACCTCGCCCGGATGCACTACCACGGCTTCGCCGCCGTAACGCTGAGCGTACTCTGCCGAGCGGACCAGCAGGTCTATCGCCCGCTTCCGTTTCTCCTTGTCCTCGAAGCCCAGCAGGACCGAATCCGTGCCGTAGTCAGGGTCCGGGACATGGGGGAACGTATTATGAACGCTCGATATACCGATCTCCCCGCGTTCAATCATCGGCTCGATGGTAACCAGCATTTCCTCCGTCACATTATAATTCAGCTCCACCCTACGGAACCCCAGCTCCCGGATCTCATTAAGTAATCCATCACCTGTAGAATGACGTCTCATATTCCAGCAGGTGGAGAAGGAGAATTCTCCCTTATCCTCCACGACCGTCTCTCCTCTCGCAACGCCTAAGTAATATCAATCAGCCCTTCACAGCTCCCAGCATAACACCACTGACGAAATATTTCTGCAGCCAAGGATAGACGACCAGAATCGGCACCGTGGCGAAGACGACAGTGGCGGCCTTGAGGCTCTCCGGCGGCAGCTTGGTGCGGGCCGCCCCCTCCAGGTTCGTCAGCTCAGTGATCATATTGTTCTGAACCATCTGGAAGAGCTTCAGCTGAAGCGGATACAGATCGGGATTATTGATATACATCAGGGAATCCTGGAATCCGTTCCAGCGTCCTACCGCATAGAAGAGCGCAAGTGTAGCCATAACCGGCATAGATAACGGCAGAACGATTTTGAGCAGGGTGCGGAAATGCGAGCTGCCGTCAATCTCGGCCGATTCTTCCAGACTCGGCGGAATGCTGCGGAAGAAGGAGATCAGGATAATCAGGTTGAACGGGCTGACCAGACCGGGCAGAATCAGCGACCACACGGAATCGATCATATGCAGATCACGGATCAGCAGGTATTCAGGAATAATACCGCCGCTGAAGAACATGGTGATGATGATCAGGTACATGAACATCGTACGGCCCTTCAGCTTGCTTTTGGTCAGCGGGTAAGCAGCTGCAACGGTGAAAAGCATACATAATACCGTAGTCGCAATCGTCAAAATAATGGTGAAGATCAGCGAGCGGATCATCGCATTGTCGGTGAAGACCTGCACATACGCCTTCCAGTTCAGCTCAATCGGGAAAATCGTAACTTCCCCGGAAGTAATGGCCCGCGTGGAGCTGAGGGACACCGCAATAACGTGTATAAACGGAGCCAGGCAGAACAGCACGAACAGCGCAATAAAGGTAACGTTAACGATATCGAATATCCGGTTAGAGGTACGTTCACTCATCGTACTCCGCCTCCTTCTTGTATAATCATAGAATGCCGTCGCCGGTCACTTTTTTCGATATATAATTGGAACCAAGGATGAACACCAGTCCAACCACCGCCTGGAACAATCCAACTACAGTTGCCAGCGTATACTGGCCCGATTCCAGACCAATCCGGTAGACGAAGGTACTAAGCACATCGGAGTATTCGCGCACTGCCGTATTCCCGATGATGTAAGGACGATCGAAGCCGATGCTGACCATTTTCCCCAGGTTGAGAATGAGCAGGGTAATAATGGTTGGTTTGATACTGGGCAACGTAATGTAGAAGATCTTCTTCATCCGGGTAGCCCCATCCACTTCAGCAGCCTCGAACAGCTCGCGGTTGACACCGGTAAGCGCCGCCAGATACAGGATGGTCCCCCAGCCGGCACTTTGCCAGACACCCGTGAACAGGTAGGTAATCAGCCATGGATTTTTTTCGGTCAAAAAAGGAATAGGATTCAGCCCCATGCTCTCCAGTACACCGTTCACCATACCGGATTGGTTGCCGAACAATTGATAGACGATACCCCCGATAATCACCCAGGAAATGAAATGGGGAATGTAGAGGAGGGTCTGTGATATTTTTTTGAACCATACCGACTTCACTTCATACAGCATAATAGCCAGAATAATCGGGGCCGGGAAAGACACTATCAAATCGAGAAAATTCAGCATAAACGTATTGCGTAGACTGCTGTAAAACTCCTTCATGCCAAAAACTTCGCGGAACGCATCGAAGCCGATCCACTCACTGCCGTTGATGCCTTGGAACAGGTTGAAATCCTTAAAGGCAATCTGCACCCCGTACATCGGGCCGTAGCGGAAAATCAGGAAATACATAATGGGCAGTGAAAGCAGCGCGTATAGTTGCCAATACCTTCTGATGTAAGACGCTTTGCTCAAGTTCCTCTCCTCCTATGGAGAAAAAACCGGGCAGAGCAGCATGCCAGCTCCCCCCGGTTTTCACTTTTTTTAGTTTATTTGGCTGAAATCTCTGTAAGCGCCTGCTCCAGCTCCGCTTTCAGCTTGTCTCCGCCCAGAGACATGTAGTCCTTCATTTCCTGTTCGAAAATAGTATCGAATTGATCCGGCTTCGCCATCGCAGTCTTCACGATAATCACGTTAAGCTTGTCGCTGAGCGTAGTGCCGTATTTCGATTCCGATTCAATCGGCTTGCCGAAGACGATAGGACCCACAGTATCTGTGTTGGCAATGTCAATGGACTGCTTCAGCACCTCCTGATTGTTGGCAGGGAAGCCCAGAACCCAGGCTTTCTCATTGGTAGCCTGATCGCCGAGGTTCTTACCGTTGGAGATAATCGCGGTGTCCCCGGAAGTGAACAGACGGTCTTGGAATTCCTGGGAAACATCAGCCTTAACAACCGGGATGCCGTCCACCATATCATAGTTCTCGCCTTCAACACCGTTGTAAATGTCAATCAGGTTGTTGCCAGTCGCCATCCAATCGAGATATTTCACCGCTTCCACCGCACGTTTGCTGCTCTTAGGGATCATGATGTACATGCCGTTCGAGGCATAGCGGGATTTGATATATTTATTGTCCACCTTGGCATTGGTGAGGATATCCGCCGGCAGCACCTTGCTGCCCGGCACATTCTTGTAGAGATTATCAAGAGTGCCATCGGCATAAAACATACTATCCACATCCTCCGACCAGAAGCCGACGTTGCCGTTCTGAATATCCTTGGATACCTGGGCTTTGTCTTCATCCAGACTGAAGTCCTTGCTGACCAGCCCTTCATTGTAGAGCTTGTTGAGGAACTGTGCCGCATCCTTGAAGCCCTCATGCAGCGGCAGCTCGTAGCGCTGGCTGTAAGTAAGGTCGCCGCTGATCGGCTTGATGAAGGAGTAGATCAGGGTCTCCAGCTGAGCCGAGCCGAGGGACATGCCCATCGGAATGGTTTTGCTGCCAAGACCGCCCGGGTCCTTCTCTTTAAACGCTTTCAAAGTAGTGTATAGCTCATCGGTGTTCTTCGGTACCGGCAGCCCCAGCTTATCCAGCCAGTCCTGGCGGATGTATGAAGCGTAGCGGCCTGTAATCGCCCGTTTACCAGGGATAGCGAACTGCTTGCCGTCGAGCTGGCCGAAGGCCATCGTCTCGTCACCAATGAATTTCTTCAGCGTCTGGCCGTGCTCCTCTAATAAGGAACCTACGTCGGTCAACCCTCCCTGCTGGGCGTAACGGTAAAAGACACTGGAATCATAAGTGAAGACAATATCCGGCACATCCGTATTACTGGCCATCAATACGTTCAACTTGGTCACTTCTTCAGAACGCTGCACCGGGACAAATTCTACATTGATATTATTAGGATCACCGAAATTTTTCTGAATCATCTGGGACACGAAGTTGTTGGTAATGGTGTATTGCTTCGGCGTTTTACCGCGGTCGAAGATCTCCACCTTCAAGGTTACGCGTTCCGCGCTCTTCCCGGGTGCGTCTGTACCTCCGGCTGCCGAATTCGATTTACCGTCTGAGGAACAGCCTGCAAGCAGAGTAGCTCCCATTACTGCGGTCAAGCCGATGCCGATTGCCTTCTTCAGAACTCTTTGGTTTACGTTCACTGTCATTGTTCCATCTCCCTCGCCTTAGCAGGCTATAATGGTGACTTCATGATACCCCCGAGCTTGATGATGCCCGTATGTCTTATTCGTTCATCCCGTTCATGTAGGCCGGCCTCAGTGTTTCAAGGCTGCTTGCTGCTGCGGGATGACCACAGTATTCCATAACTTTCGGAGGTCTGACAATAAACCTGTTTCGGATGCGATAAAGCGCCTGAATTCGGACATCCGGTTTATCAGACCAACGATTTTCGTACAATAAACCGCTTTCATATCAGCAAAAACACAGGCCGCATCGCTATTCGCCCCCCTTGTTCAGAGGTTGGCGTAAGAGAAATGCGGCCTGTACCTTACACGAATGCGGCAGATGAATCCCATGCTTCACCATCAAACGGAATTCCTTCATTTCCCCAGCTTACGCTAGTCCTGCGGCTCCAATCTGGAGGCTGCTTCGCGGCGTCTGGAGGAGCGGTAATCGCCCGGCGTGATGCCGGCAATCCGCTTGAAGACTCTTCCGAACGAAATGGCATTCGCATACCCTACTTGAAGTGCGATATCCTGGAGGGAACAATCCGTATCTATCAGCAGCTGCTCCGCTTCCTTCATCCGCAGCTCGGTGAGGAAATCCACGAACTTCATTTTGAATTCGGTCTTGAACAGATAGCTGGCATATTTGCCGGAGACCTGGAACCGGTCACTCAGATGCTTCAGCGAGAGATCGGGATTGGTGAAATTCTCTTCGATATAATCCTTCATCTCATTGACCATGGCCCGGTAGCTCTTCGTTTCGCTGGCAGAGACATAGGTGCGGAATAAATCGGTGACATATTCGAATAGAATGGTTTTCACTTCATAGAGCGCCTCGGCCTCCTCCAATTGCTTCAGCCGGACCTCAGCATTCTCTGCCGACAGCTCGTCCTGCAGCTGTTCAGACATCACCGCCACTTCCCGGCTCAGCATCTGCAGCATAGCCTGGATCAGGGAACGGATATCCTCGTCCTTCAGGAAATCCTGTTCAAACGACTCGAAGATCCGTTCCAGCTGCTCCCGCCACTGGCCGCTCGACATGCGGAAATACTTCACGAATTCAGCAATCATCTGCAGATATTTATACGTCTCAAGCAGCGGCTGGCGCGCTTCGCCGCTGCCTGCCAAGACGATATCCTCATGAATCAGCAGCTTGTGCTGCATCACATATTCGGCGGCCGCATAAGACTCCCGGATCATCCCCGGCCCGGCGGCAGCGGAGCCGATACCGAAGCTGAGCGAGATCCGCAGATTCTGCTCGACCCAGGAGCGGCAATCCTCCGCGAAGACCCGGAGCTTGGCCTCCATCTCCTGATCGCTGCCAGTCGCCAGGAACAGAATCGCTGCGCGTTCGGTTCCCACCCATTCTGCCCATCCCTGCAGCTCCGCATTCCGTGCCAATTCCTGAAATACATTCATCAGGGCAAACTTCAGCGTATTCTGATCCCCCCGGGTATACCGGTCCTCGAATACCTGCTCATAGCGGTTGATCTCCCCAAGCACAACGATGAAGCGCGAGGAAGCATTCGCACCGGTAAGCGGAGACAGCTCCTCCAGCCGCCGGGTCACCTGCTCCAGCCGCTCGCTGTGCAGCAGATCGGTGAACAGCTTGCTGCGCTGCAGCAGCAGGTTCTCCCTGGTTTTGGTATCATAATCGGTCATGTGGTTAATCAGATTCTCCAGCACGCCGTCAATCAGCATCATCTCGTCCGGCCTGTCGGTAGACTGATCCATCGTGCGGATCTGATGGCCTTCAATCCGGTTCATAATCACCTGGATCGGCTTATAATTGCGCCGGGTTACATAGATCAGATACAATACCGCACAGACCACGGTCCCCACCGCAATCGCTACCCAGAGATAAGAGATCACAGAGACCCAGCTGAACAGATTCCCCGCCTTGATTCCACTTGCGAACGTCCAGCCGTTTCTCTCCAGCTTAAGTGTGTTCAGCACCTTGCCGTCAGCAGCACCTTCTGTATCGGAATGAGCCTGGTATACGGTGTTGCCATTGCCGTCCAGAATAGTCATGAACGAGAGCTGCTGGTTAACCATGCTGTCGATGAGCTGCTCCAGGGCACTCATTTTGATATTGATGACCAGTATTCCCCCGGAGCCGAAAGGAAGCGGCATTGCTTTATTGGTTGTCAGCACACGAATTTCTGTACGCTGGGACAGACCCGAATGATAATCCCTGACCGGTTGCCAGCCTTCCGGTACTGCCGGAGTCGAAGTCATGGCCCTGATCCAGTCCTCATCGGCGAATCCCTCCAGCTCCTTCAGCCCCGTATCGGTTAGAACGCTTCCACGCACCCGGTCATACAAATACACCGACTGGATATATGAGGATTCCTGTATCAGATTGCGCAGACTCTGGGCAACCGCATAGATCGTCGCCTGGTCCGGCTGGCTCTGCGTATTGAAATAACGTTTGTAGACCTCGCTCCGCTCTACCGCATCCAGCACCGACAGCTCGGCTTCCTTGATCGTCCGGTCCACACTATCCCTGAGATAGCTGGCGGAGATGCGGTCTGCCTTCTTCGTCTCCGTCCGGGAGATATCATTAATAAACACAAATGAGGCAAAGATCAGAATCGTCACCGTCAGCAAAAATATAGGGAAATAAGACAGCAGCAACCGGCGATACCAGGAACGGGACATTCGACAACCTCCTCCACAACCATCAGGATACCCGGCCGCATCCGGCCGCTTCATATACATATCGTCCAAGGCGGCTCTGGGGCGGCTATGGACTTCAGATCTATTTCATCTGCGGCAACCGGCCATACTGACTGCCGTTCGAATTCCTGCCATTATAGCACATGCGCTTCCCCTCCAGCTAACCAGATAAAGTCAACTCCCCTCGGGCCTTTTCCCCGCCATTCTCCTGTGCTGGTGCAGGTTGTAACTGCCTCCACAAACAGTCAGTAATTAGCGCTTCAACCGCTTCGGCGGGTGCCACTGTAACTGCGCACGCACTACCTTAACAATCACAGCGGCCAACGCTGCAGTAACTGCTTCACAACCACCTTGGCATACCTCGTTAACCAACTCCGGCACTGTCTTCAACCCACTCGGCCACCACCCCTGCAACCGACTCCGGCCACAACAGGTGGATAAATGCATCTTATTTATTCAATTTATTACATTTATGCCCAAGCAAGTGGAAAAACAGCATTTAATAGTATCGATAATGGCACTTTGAATGAAATGCGATTAAATTAAGTGCTGTTTTTCCAACTGCTGTTGTACCAGGATTCATTCTTCCGGCAGCAAGTGGAGTAATTCCAACTAACTCCGCCCGTAGCTTCCACCTGATCTATGGATTTCATGAAAAAACGGAGCGCGCACAGCCGCAGCTGTGCACCCCCGCATATTCCTGCCCTTCAGACATATAGGCTGCCACCCGGATGTCCTACAAACCGCTATTTTCCCGGATATACCGCCGCGCCTTGATCGCATATTCCAGCGGATCGGCAAGCGCCGGGTCCTGCTCCGCTTCAACAACGAACCATCCCGTATAGGGCGAGGCGGCCAGTTCGGCAAAAATCTCCCCGAATGCGATGCAGCCATCGCCCGGTACGGTGAAGGCTCCCGCTTTTACCGCCTGAAGGAAGCTTAGGTTCTCTGCCTTCACCCGCTCGACTACCTCCGGCCGGATGTCCTTCAGATGCACATGCTTAATCCGTGGCAGATGCTCACGCAGCACCTCCAGAGGATTCTCGCCGGAGAAGGCCAGATGTCCCGTATCGTATAGCAGCGACACTTCATTAGGATCTGTAAGCTCCATCAGCCGGGCAATCTCCGCTGCAGTCTGCACCCCGGTGCCCATGTGATGGTGATAGACCAGCGTCATGCCCTTCTCAGCCGCCAGCCGTCCCAGCCCGCTAAGACCCTCTGCGAGCGTGGTCCATTCGCTATCGGTAAATACCGGCTTGTCAGCGAACAGCGGCGTATCCATCTGCCCTTGAATGCTCCGGCCCTGCTCGGATACGACAATGACCTTGGCGCCCATCTCATGCAGGAAATCCCGGTGCGCACGGAAGGCTTTCGCTGTCTCCTCATACGGACGCACCGTCAGGAAGGCGCTGAACCAGGCACTGGCGATACTCAGACCGCGCAGTTCCAGTGCCTTGTGCAAAAGCTCCGGGGAACGCGGATACTTGTTGCCCACCTCGCTGCCCTCATATCCGGCAAGCGCCATCTCGCTGATGCATTGCTCGAACGTATTGCCGCCACCCAGCTCAGGCATATCATCATTCGTCCAGGCAATCGGAGCGATCGCCAGCCGGACGGCATTGTCTCTGAACATGCTCATGTTCTACCCCTTCCACAATCCCAAGTATGGCAGAATCCTTGATCCACTGTGCGCCGTCTGCCTTGGTTCGCGCACATGCAGCGCCCGCTTAGTAGCTCCGGGCTTTCTTGAGTCCGCTGTGCTTCCGGTCATAAGCCTCCTGTACCGCTTCCTTGCCGGACACTTCTGCAACCCCGACATTCCACCAGGCTCCATAGCCATGGGTCATCGTCTTCGGCAGCACTTTGATGTCGATCAGCGTGGAGCGTTCCGACTGGCGGGCCGCAGCAAGGGCCGTGCTAAGCTCCTCGACTGTTGACGCGCGGAAGGTCTGTACCCCATAACCGGCCGCACTCGCCGCATAGTCGATCCGCATCAGCTCACCGCTGAGCTGGCCGTTCGTCCCCCGGTGGCGGAATTCTGTGGCCATGCTGTCCATTCCCTGCTCCATCTGCAGGTTATTAATACAGCCGAAGCCTGCATTATCCAGCAGAAGGACGTTGATCTTCCGGTTCTCCTGCAAGCTGGTTACCAGCTCGGAATGCAGCATCTGGTAGCTGCCGTCCCCGACCAACGCGTAGACTTCACGCCCCGGCTCAGCCAGCTTGATGCCCAGCGCCCCGGCAATCTCATAGCCCATACACGAGAAGCCATATTCCATATGATAGGTATCCGGCACCTCCGAGTTCCACATCCGCTGCATATCTCCCGGCAGACTGCCCGCCGCTCCAATGACAATCGCATCCTGCGGAATCGCTTTATTAATGATCCCCAGCACCTGCGTCTGGGTCAGCGAAGTGCCTAGCACCTCTGCATATTCCGGGAGCTTCTCATCGAGATGACCGGCTACCTCCGGGGTGAACGCACCTGTGCTGCCGGTGTTCACCGGATACTCCACACCAGCCAGGCGTTCCCTCTCCGCAGCCCACGATTTCTTCGCCCGGGTGATCTCATCCGTATACGCAGAGCGGTATCCCCGCTCTTCCAGCGCTGCGGCTAAGGCGTTCAAGCCTTCGGCAGCATCGCAGACCACCGCAAGCGCATCCAGCTTGGCCGCATGATATGGCGAGGCGTTCAGCGTCAGGAATTCCACCTCAGGATGACTGAACAGACTCTTAGAGGCGGTGGTGAAGTCCGTAAACCGGGTGCCGACGCCGATCACCAGATCGGCCTCCGGGGCCAGCGCATTCGCGCAGCCGTTGCCGGTGACGCCGATGCCGCCGAGGTTGTACTCGAAGCTGCTGGCTACGGCGCTTTTGCCGGCCTGGGTCTCTCCGAACGGAATGGCGAATTTCTCGGCAAAAGCGCGCAGCGCCGCTCCGGCATCCCCATACCGGACACCCCCGCCGCAGACCAGCAGCGGCCGCTGCTTGCTGGCGATCAGCTCAGCCGCAGCCGCGATCTCCTGTGGATGAGGCAGCCGGGCGATGACCCGGTGAATCCGCTTGCGGAAGAAATCAGCCGGGTACTCCCAGGCTTCGCCCTGCACATCCTGCGGCAGCGCAATCGTAACCGCCCCGGTATCTCCCGGATCCGTCAGCACCCGCATCGCGTTCAGCATGGCCGACATCAGCTGCTCCGGCCGGGTGACACGGTCCCAGTATTTGCTGACTGCCTTGAAGGCGTCATTAACCGTGATCGACAGATTATACGTATGCTCCATCTGCTGGAGCACCGGATCAGGCTGGCGGGTAGCGAAGGTATCTCCCGGCAGCAGCAGCACAGGAATCTGATTCGCCGTTGCTGTTGCAGCAGCTGTCAGCATGTTAGCGGCCCCCGGCCCTACTGAAGCGGTACAGGCCATAATCTTCCGTCTGCGGCTCTGCTTGGCGAATGCGGTTGCCGCGTGAACCATCCCTTGCTCATTGCGTCCCTGGTAGACCGTCAGTTCACCCGGCGCTTCCTGCAAGGCCTGCCCCAATCCAAGTACATTGCCATGCCCGAACACGGTGAATACCCCGTGCACGAAGCGTTCCGGCCCGCCGCCGTAATCCACATACTGCTGATTCAGAAATTTAACCAGCGCCTGCGCTGTCGTTAATCGGATACGTTCCACTTCATGTTCCTCCCTTCGCCTTGTCTACTGCCAGCGGGCAGTGACGACTTTTTTGCGCGTATAGAATTCTACCCCGTCGCTTCCGTTCGCATGAAGATCGCCGTAGAACGAATCCTTCCAGCCCGAGAACGGGAAGAACGCCATCGGAGCCGGTACGCCCACATTGACACCCAGCATGCCGGACTCGATGTTCTCGCGGAAATAGCGGACTTTCCCGCCATCATTCGTAAAGATACAAGCCCCGTTCGCAAACCGCGAGCGATTCGCAATCTCTACCGCCTCGGCCACATCCTTCACCCGGATCACCGACAGCACCGGCGCAAAAATCTCCTCCTGCCAGATCTTCATCTCCTCCGTCACCCCGTCGAACAGCGTAGGCCCGATGAAATAACCCTCGCCCTGCACCGCAGCATCCTCCCGGCCATCCCTGAGCAGCTTCGCGCCTTCGGCGATCCCCTGTTCAATGTAGCTAACCGTCCGTTCTTTATGGCCTTGACGGATCACCGGCCCAAGGAACGTATCCTCCTCCAGACCGTTCCCGATGGTCATGCTGTTGCACTCCCGCAGCAGGATCGAGATCAGCTCATCGGCGACTTCCTCCTGTACCGTTACCACCGAGCAGGCCATGCAGCGTTCCCCGGCAGAGCCGAAGGCCGCATTCACAATCTGGGAGGCCGAGGCCTCCAGGTTCGCGTCCGCCAGTACGATGGAGTGGTTCTTCGCTCCGGCTAGCGCCTGAACGCGCTTGAGATGGTCCGTTCCTTTTTTGTATACATATTCCGCCACCGGCTGCGATCCGACAAAAGAAATCGCCTTCACATCCGGGTGCTCCAGCAGCCCGTTCACCACCTCATGCGCGCCGTTCACCACATTCAGCACACCGTTAGGCAGTCCGGCTTCCTCCAGCAGTTCCGCAAGGCGGGCCGCCAGCAGCGGTGTACGCTCCGAAGGCTTCAGCACAAAGGTGTTGCCGCAGGCAATCGCCAGCGGGAACATCCAGCACGGCACCATCATCGGGAAATTGAACGGGGTAATCCCGCCAACCACTCCAATCGGATAGCGGTACATGCCTGACTCGATGCCAGTCGCAATATCCGGCAGCTGCCGGCCCATCATCAGTGTCGGAGCACCTGCTGCGAATTCTACGCATTCAATGCCGCGTTGGACCTCGCCGTAGGCTTCTTTGAAGCTTTTGCCGTTCTCCAGGGTGATGATCTTCGCAAGCTTCTCCCAATTCTCGACCAGTAGCTGCTGATATTTGAACAGAATCCGTGCTCTGCGCGGCACCGGTGTTGCGGACCAGCCTGCAAAAGCTGCCTTAGCCGCTGCCACCGCCCGGTCCACATCGGCTCTGCCGGATAGAGGCGTTCTGCCCAGCAGCTCGCCTGTGGCCGGATTCACTACCGGCTCCGTCTGCTCCGTATCGGCTGCTACCCATTGCCCGTTGATATAATTTTTGAGTACTTGTGCCGTTTGCTCTGTCATTCTGTCCACTCCTTCTGTTCTATATAAAGTCTGCTGACTAACCTTACTTATTGCGCTCCTGCTGTAACCTCCTCGTTGGTTCGCAGGAATTCCTCCAGCTCCTCCAGGGTTGGCATAGCATCGGAGCAGCTGTGGCGGGAGATGACAATCGAGGCCGAGGCACTACCGCGCCGCATCGCCTCACTGACACTGTGCCCGCTCATCAGACTGTGGATGAAGGCTGACGCATAGGAATCGCCTGCGCCGAACGTCTTGAGCACTTTTGCCGGGAAAATCCCGCTCCGGTGGCTCTGCCCATCCGCTGTATAGCCAATCGAGCCGCTGCCGCCGTGCTTGATGACCACCAGCTCTGCCTGATGCGAGAACCAGCGGGCTGCTGTGGCCCGATCATCCGCGCCTGCCAGATTGTAAAGATTCTCCATCATATCGAATTCTTCGCGCGTGCCGATGATGCAGTGGCTTTTCTCGGCAGCAAGATTATAGTAGACCGCCGTTTCAGCGGCTGATGTCCAGGTATAAGGGCGGTAATCGAGATCGAAGAACACGGTCACGTTATGCTTGCGGGCAAATTCCAATGCCAGGAACACCGCTTCACGGGAGGGGCTCTGGGCCAGCGCCGTACCGGAGATGAGCAGCGCCTTGGAGCTGGCGATGTACTCCTCCGAGATCTCCTCTGTATTCAGCAGCAGATCGGCCACATGGTCGCGGTACATCAGAATGCTGCACTCCTGCGGGCTCTTAATTTCGGTAAAAGCCAGCCCCGTCACTGCACCCGTCCGGTCCACGCAGACCTGGCTGTCGTCGATGCCATCCTTACGCAGATAGCTGCGGATGAACCTGCCCATCTGGTCGTCAGCCAGCTTGCCGATGAAGCCGGTACGCATGCCGAGCCGCGCTGCACCGATGATAATATTGGCCGGAGAGCCGCCGACATATTTGGTGAAGGTCATCGTCTCTTCCATCGGCCGCCCGGTCTCATTGGCGTTCAAATCAATACACAACCGGCCAACAGCAACTACATCCAGCCGCCGGTCAGGGTCGAACTGTAAACCGTTCATAGTGATGCCTCCTTGATCAAGCTAGGGAAAAGGTAATTCGTTCGGTAACACGAATGGCTGTACATCGGACAATGAAATTAATTGGACAATTAAGATGTTGATCGCACAATCAAATTGTAGATCGTGCAATCAAAAGGTTAGTTTGATACGCCGCTGTATGAGTCGCTTGGCGTGTAGATTGAGCATTTCAATGAGTGATCGTTTCCATGGTTGAACTGGTGATGAATGAATATTGATCGTTAGCTTGGCTGGATCATTGAGTTACTTGTAAATGCAACTTGGAGCAGATTGGAATGCTGTTTTGAAGAAAATCTGGATGTCATTCGGACTGGATGCCATTAGGAACAGATTATTTCACTATTTCTTGGGGGGAGGGTAAGCGCTTAACCTAATTTTCTACTTTAGTATAGTTTAGAAGCGCGCTTTTGGCAATCCTCAATTTGAAAGCGATCTCAACAAGCCGGTAGAATGAATTGAAGGGGAACATTTCCCCCCGGAAAAACAGGTGGAAAAACGTAGCTTAATTCCTCGTTTTTTGACACTTAGGAGCAAGCAAGTGGAAAAAAAGCAACTACTGTGATTGATTTTGCAGCCAAGGTGGATGTCGGGATTATTTAAGTGCCATTTTTCCAACTACTGCTCCTCCGGCGGGCAATCGTTCGCCAGTAGCTGTAGTAAATCCACTTGTTCTCCGGCTTAGCACACGTTGTTGCTTAATGGGCAGACTGGGCTAGCCAATTGTATTCGGTTTTTCGCTTACATTCCGCACGCACGCCCCCCGCAATACCCAATGTATTCGGTTTTTCACTTACATTCCACGCGCACGCGCTCGCAATACCCATTCTATTCGGTTTTTCGCATCCCTCCGGCACTCTCCACCCACACATCTCGCTCTTCCCCCACTACAGCACGCAAAAAAAGACCCGCTCCCAGCCGCAGCCGGAACAGGTCTTGAATAGATAGTGTGTGGTTAGTGCGGAACCGGACCCGTCGAATGACGGATGACAAGTTCGGGCATCAGCATGATTTTGCGCTTGGGGCTGGTGGGGTTACTGATTGATTCATTCAGCAGAAGCATCGCCTGCTCGGTCATCTCGCGCAGAGGCTGGGCGATACTGGTCAGCGAGGGATGGCAGATTTCGGCCAGCATCGTATTGTCGAAGCCTACTACGGACAGGTCGCGGGGAATGGACAGGCCGGCACTGCGCGCCTCCTTGAGCACCCCGATCGCCAGCAGATCATTGCAGCCAAAGATGGCGGTCGGGCGTATGTTCTGTGCCTGGTTCAACATTTCTGCTGCTGCCGTACGCCCGTTCTCCAGCGTTGCCGAGGTGTGGATCATATTCGCCGGATTGTCAAAAGAAATCCCGGCCGCCTTCAGCGCATCCAGGAACCCCTCCACCCGCAGCCTGCTCCCCGGCAGATTGTCAGAGATCACTCCCAGCCTGCGGTGACCGAGGGACAGCAAATATTCTGTAGCCTGATAGCCGCCCTTGTAATCATCGACGGTTACACTGTTGCCCTCCAGCATACGGATATCGGCTGAGAACAGTACGAGCGGCACATGATCGGCCACCATTCCGCGAATCAGCTCAGGATTCCCCGTATGAGAGGCAATAATCAGGCCATCCACCCGTTTGCGCAGCAGGAGCGAGATGTACCGGGCCGCCTTCTCATCGCTGCGGTCCGTACTGCACACGATTAAGTCGCTGCCCTGCTCCTGAGCGTAATCCTCGATACCGCGGGCCGTCTCCGCAAAAAAAGGATTGGCAATATCGGGGATCATCAGCCCGATGGTACCCGTCCGGCGGCTGGTCAACGCAGAAGCTACCAGACTGGGCTGGTAGTTCAGCTCCTCCATGACCCGCCCTACCTTTTCCCGCGTCTTGTCGCTGATCCGGCCGCTTTTATTCAATACCTTGGACACCGTAGCGATAGAGACGCCTGCTTCCCGTGCCACATCATAGATCGTAGGTTTCATCGTTATTAAGCCCGCCTTTGCGTTCATGCCTTCTTATCCTTCGATTATAAGGAAGTCCTCCCACGCTGTCTATCTATCGGGTATGTGTGTCTTTTACAGACCAGCTAGTTCAAAAAGGCTCCCGCTGCGCGGAAGCCCCATAATAATCCATTCGCTTATCTGCCAAGCTGCATAACTTTCTACACTCTTCAGCTCTATTTACTCTGCCGCTGCTGCAGACCCGCTCTGTCCCGGCTTGAACAGCCACTCATGATCGGGATCATTGTGGAACACCCATGTGCGCACCGGTCCGGCCATCACGTTAAGATAATACGAATCATATCCCGGCGGTGCTGAGACAGGATGATAGCCCTCCGGCACAAGCACAATGCTCTTATCCGGAACAGCAATAGTCTCGTCGAGGCTGCGGTCATCATTATAGACCCGCTGCACCACGAAGCCGTGGGCGGGATTGACCCGGTGATAGTACGTCTCCTCCAGATAGGATTCGGCCGGCAGGTTATCCTGGTCATGCTTGTGCGGCGGATAGCTGGACCAATTGCCGCCGCCCGTGCGCACCTCGACCACCAACAGGCTCTCGGCCACACTCTGCTCAGGCAGGATATTAACAACCTTGCGTGACATACTGCCATAGCCGCGATCCTCGATTGCCGCATCTGACGGGGTAATCAGCCGTGCCGGATATTTGCCGCTTCCCGGAGCAAGACAGACTCCAAGCTCCAGCTCTGTCAGTGCAGTAACCTCATAATGCGCTCCCGCCGGAACATACACAGCATAAGGAGCCATATCTTCAAAGACTGACATGCGTCCGCCGATATCGGCGAACCGCTCGCCATCCACCTCTATATCTGCTTTGCCCGCCAGCAGTACCAAACAGACTTCATTCTCTTCGCTATCACGCTCCAGGGTAGCCCCAGCTTGCAATTGGTACACCTCGAACCCGACATACTTCCATCCGGCACTCTCGGGGCTGACCGCAGCGATACAGCCATCCTTATCCGGCGCTCCGGCCTTAATCAGTAGATCAGACATCCTCGTTCATCCTCCTCTGTCTTCAGAATCTGTATCCGCTTACAAGGCCTGCAGTTCAGAAAATCCTGCTTCCGCAGCAGTTACAGACAGCTTGACGGGAAGTCCGCTCAGATACGATTCTCTGGCTGCTTCAGCAATGAGCTGTGCGGCTTCGCCGTCACGGCCGCTGCAGATCACCGGCTCCTGTAGCCGCACAGAACGGGCGAACGCAGCAATCTCCTCCGTGAATGCCTGGTTATAGCGCTCCAGGAAGAAATGCTCCGGCTGATCGCGGGTGACCGAAGCCGCGGTGGATACTTCCACTGTTGTCGGGCGGCAGTTGTCTGCCGTCGCCGAACCCAGCGTTCCGAAGACCTCGACCCGTTGATCATAGCCATATACGGCCTGCCGGCTGTTGTCGATCACGCAGATCGCCCCGTTCACGAACGTCAGTGTAATGACGGCGGTGTCCACATCCCCGCAACGGCCGAACATCGGATCAATCAGGTTCGCCCCCCGGGTGTAGACCTCAGCCACTTCACTGCCTACCAGATAACGGGCCATATCGAAATCATGAATCGTCATATCCATGAACATCCCACCGGAAGAACGTACATAAGCTTCACCGGGAGGCTGCGGGTCACGCGAGGTAATCTTCACAATATGAGGATTCCCCAGCTCTCCGGACTGAACCAGCCGCTTCAGCTTGCGGAAGCTGGGGTCCATCCGGCGGTTGAAGCCGACTTGCAGCAGCACACCAGCGTCCTCTGCCGCCTGCAAAGCCCGCTGGGTCTCTTCCGAGGATAGGCTGATCGGCTTCTCACAGAAAATATGTTTGCCCGCGCGCGCAGCCCGCTCAATCCAGGACGCATGCGAATCAGTCGGCGTGCAGATGAACACCGCTTCAATCTCAGGATCATTCAGTATATCTTCACCCGCAGCAAAAACAGAGCCAAGCCCTCTGCTCTCTGCCCAGGCCAGCAATTCCTCACTCATCATAGCTTCAGCTATGGACTTCAGCTTGAACGAAGGCATCGCACGCAGATTGTCTGCGTGGAGACGGCCGATTCTTCCCGCTCCGATAATGCCAACTACAATCGGTTTAATCATGTTCGCTTATCCTCCTCAGAGGGTAAGCGCTTAACCTTCCCGAGAACAGTATACTTCATGCCCGGGAAAGCTTCAAGCAAAATCTTTTCTCAAAAAGATCAGATAAGCGTAGGCCGAAATAAAATAGGAAATAGATACCGTGAGATTTCTCTTTAACAATTAAATGAATCCTATATTATGCAAGTTAGAACAGGAAAAGAGGTGTTGTCTCATGAGCAAAATTAATTTTACCGAAAGCCTGCTTCGTGTAATTATTTCTCTGATCGGACTTCCATTCACATGGATTCAAGCGGCTCTTTCCAGATACCTTCTGTATAAATATAAAGCTCCAGGAGAAAAGATTTCAGTTGGCTCACATCATCTCCATGCGATGGTTACCGGCAGCAACACAAGTAATCTTCCGACGATTCTATTGGAAGCAGGAATGGGCGGTTGTGCTCTGGATTGGTCATTGGTTCAGCCCGCATTAGCCAAGCATACCAAGGTCCTCTCCTATGACCGGGCCGGTTTCGGTTGGAGTACTACACCTATCAGTGAGCCGACTTGCGAAGGCTATGTTCGTGATTTGCGGGAATTATTGACGCAGCTTGAATTAGAACCCCCATACATTCTTGTAGGGCACTCCTATGGCGGAATGATCATGCGGCTGTTTGCTTCTAAGTATCCTGAAGAGGTCTCCGGGATTATTCTTGTGGACTCCACACATGAGCAAAGATTCATAGAATCCACTTTTAATCAAATCAGATATGAAGAACGGCTGCGGCACCTGAGACGGCTAAGAATGGGTTATCTTTTATCCCCTATTGGGTTGCCCCGTCTATTAAAACAACCTATTGGTGCCAAACGGCTGCCTCCACCAGTTCAACATACAGTGAATACACTCGGATATCGAAATAATGCGTATAAAGCGGCATATCTGGAATCTCTCTGCACTATAGAAAGCGCCCTCCAATTAATAGAGTCAGAGCCTTTAGTTCCGGAATTACCAATCATCGTATTATCTGCCGGAAGGCAGAATGAGGATTGGCAGCAAGCACAGAAGAAGCTCCTCCAGTTAACCGCAAAAACCCGGCAGATCGTGATAGAGGACAGCTGGCATTCCATTCAACTATATAATCCGCAAGCTGTCGTAGATTCGGTACTGAGTTTATTAAGAGATAATCATCGCAACCAAACAGACAAGTGGGCGTCTATTTAGTAGGAATATATATCCATTAAGAAAGGTGAGCTAACATGATCGGGAGATTCATAAGGGTTCTGGAAGGATGTTCCAGACTCGTTATTAGTATTTTTCATCCAGCCATCGGGGGAGAACCGGTGAAGGGTATCGACCTGTACGCACCTTGCCAGGCTGAGGCCGCTAAGCTTTTGACAGAGATGGGCGTGGATCTGGACAACTTAAATATTACCAGTGTAACAACCAACGGGGCCATAGCTCCAAAACAGGGAGGGTATCCCGTCGTCCTCTTCTCCCCTGGATTTGGTGTTGAACGCGATATGTATCTCGGAGTGATTTCCAAGTTAGTCTCCAAAAACTACGTGGTAATTACGATTAGCGCCCCGCATGAGTCTGTCTTCACCGTATTTCCAGATGGCAGCTATCTCAAGCAGGCACCAGAAATGGCGGAGCTGGCAAGCAGCGACTACACCAGTTGGTCCCGTCTGCTCCTCAACCGGGTTCAATACATAAACGCAGTTATGGACATTCTTGAGACGCTTAACTGCTCCGATGATGCTGAGCTCGCCGGGCTGTTCGACCTGGATAAGGTTGCTGTCATGGGACATTCGCTCGGAGGTGCCGCCTCCCTGGAGGCCGCCAAGCAGGATCACCGGATCAAGGCGGCTGTCCTGCTCGATCCCAGTTTTCACCTCATACGCCGCGAAGACGTACTGTCTTCTGTTCCAGTTTTGCTGCTGCGGCAAGAAGCTTCGGCGTACCGGGAGATGGCAGCATCTATGAATGAGACCATTGCATACGATTACATCGATGGGCAGCGCTATGCCTTCAACTCTCTGAATAATGCCCATTTCTATCAGGTAAAAGGGGCTCAGCACATGTCGTTTTCGGATATTCCGCTTCATTACGGTGATCAACATGCAGTTCCCGTTCATGCCGTTACCGCAGAAGCTGCAACCACATTCATGGAGGCGGTCTTTTGTAAGGGTGAGGCGGGCCGAAATCTCGCTTTACAGCCTGGAGAAACCGTCGTTCCCATCAACGCAGAGGGTGAACCTGTAGGAACTTAGTATGAATTGATAAACGTAGTTGCAGGGGCAGTATTGCTTAATTTTAAATGTTCTTTACAGCTAAATACGGGTACTCAATGATACACTTAAGCTATCGTAACTCTTGCTTGAAGGAGTGTTCCAAATGCAATTACGAATAGTGAAAGCGCCCGGCACAAACGATACATCTTATGTTACAGGACTACAGGAAATTCGGATATGGAAAGAAACTGCTGCTCGAAGCCGAAAAAATGGCTAAAAAAAAATGTGATTTTATCAAATTAGATACCCTAAGCTTTCAGGCATTGGATTTTTACTTAAAGCAAGGGTTTGAAGTGTTCGGAACGATACATAACGCCGGCAGTTACTCTCACTATTATTTGACCAAAGAACTCTCTCAAAACAGTTAATTCGTTAGCCAGCGCTTAGGCTAGCAAGCATACGTCTATTTAATTGGGAAAAGCAGATTGGAAATTAAAGGTGTTGCCGGAAGCATCTAAGAGAAGGATAGATCACTTATGAAAGCTAATAGGAATATAGCACTTATTCTTAGTTTCATTGCCTTAACTGGAGGCATGTTCATCTCGTCGCTGATTGGTGTTGTCTTTGGAATCATTAGTATAGCTTTGAGTTTGCAACAAATGAAGGCTGATAGAAAGAAATCCTTAATCGCTATAATAATCAGCACAATTGCAATGTTAATTCCAATAATCCTGGCGGTCACTCTAGCCACTATACTCGATGAGTAGGATAACGCGGGAGTAATGAGGGGAAATCCAGATTTGTAATTAGTGTTTTTTATCCAGCATCCGGGGGAGCCGCTGTGAGTGGTATAGACCTATACGCACCCTGCCGGCGGAGGTCGCTGCGGTCTTAACAGAGATGGGCGTTAATCTCGACACAGAGGATGATCCTGTAGTAACTGTATCGTAGGAGGATTTTTCATGAAAGTTAGACTAAGCGATTATAATCCGGACTGGGTTAACCGTTACCAAGAGGAAGCTTCGTTTTTAACTACAATATTTGCGGATGAAATCGTACGTTTTGAGCATTTTGGCAGCACCTCAGTGCCCGGTTTAAAAGCTAAACCCGTGATTGATATGATGTGTATTGTAAAAGACATAGGCAAAATCGACTCGTACAACGATAAGATGACTCTGCTCGGATATGATGCAGGTGGAGAATGGGGAATTCCCGGCAGAAGGCTATTCCGCAAGGGCGGAGAGGCAAGGACGCATCATATTCATTGTTATCAGGCAGACAACCCTCAGATTGAACGGCATCTCGTGTTCAGAGATTATTTAAGAGCCCATCCGTCGGAAGCGGCAAGATACAGTCAGTTCAAACAAGAATTAGCGGATCGCTTCGAGGATACCAGCCAGTACGGCCCGGCCAAAAAAGCATTTGTGAGCTCGATGGAACAACAGGCGCTTTCCTGGTACGCAAGCCTGCGTTCTGATGCGAGGTGAGCCGATGAATTTCAGATGTGAATGCGGACACCGAATCCACGACAATACGGATTATTTGCCCTATAAAGGATACTTCCTTGCGGACCAGGATCAGGATGATCTTATGGATGAGATTGACGATGCTATTGAGAAATCGGGTCCGACACCGCGGGATAAGGAAGAAGCTGCTATGAGGATTAGATCCTTAATCACTAGACTGTTCAAATCCGCTTACCAGTGCTCCAATTGCGGGAACCTCTTCATGGATCTTGGTCCTGCCGGACTGGAGATGTTCAGGGGAGTTGATCCTGTGAATAAGAATCTGTTACGGTCGGCTTTAGGGGAGCAGTGGCGGGGGCATGTATATGGAGAATGGAAGGACATCCTGCCTGAATGGCAAACTTCCCATGGCATCCTGTACAATGAGACCAATGTCAGCTGTCCAAGCGGAGAATCGGCGGGGAATGGACATTATAGCGATTGGGAAGCCTTGGAACGGGACTATTATCAGTTGTTTGATGAACTCAAGAACAGGAATGCTATACGTTACAGCCAATTGGAAAAGAACGGGACCCTAATTCATTCATGGAGCTTACCTAAATAGCTTTTCTGTATAGGCTGAATGAGTGGAAATAAGCTAAAAAACTCTAAGGAGGAACTCCAATGAAGACAATCCTGCGCATGATGGACCATCTGTACTGGGCGGACGGACGGATTTTGGATGCACTTGAAGCGAGTCACACGAAGGACGCGGAGCTGCTGAAGCTGGTGCGGCATGTGGCGGTGGCGGAGCAAGTCTGGCTGTCGCGCTTGCAGGGTAAGGGCAGCACACAATACGCATTATGGGAAGAAGCGGAAGACCTGACGACAATCCGGCAACTGTTCGAAGAGAATGCTGAGCAATACCGCAGCTATATCGGCAAGCTGGAAGAATCTGTGCTGGATCAGATGATTAGCTACAGCAGCCAAAATGGAACCTCGTTCCAGACCTCCGTCCGGGACATCCTGCTGCAGGTGCTTTTACATGGGCAATATCACCGGGGACAGATCAACCGGGCCCTTCGGATGGAATCGGCAGAGCCTGCCCCTGTTGACTACATCGCATTCTCAAGGCTTTAACCTCGCAACTATTAATGAACAAGGAGCGAATGCAAGAAATGGAGATCAGAGCATTACATACGGGTGAACAACCACCAACCGGATTACTCTTATTGGCGGACCCTTCCCCGAAGCTGGTTGAAGACTATGTGGCAAGAGGGCAATGCTTCGTTGCTGAGGCGGATCAACAAGTGGTCGGAGTCTATGTGTTACTGCCTACAAGACCGGAGACTGCCGAGCTGGTCAATATTGCAGTGAATGAGGAGTTCCAGGGGCAGGGAATCGGGAAGCAACTGGTGAATCACGCGATTCAGGAGGCTAAGCGGCTCAGATTCAAAACGCTGGAGATCGGCACAGGCAACTCTAGTATCTGCCAGCTTGCGTTGTATCAGAAATGCGGCTTCCGGATCACCGGGATAGACAGGGACTTTTTCATCAGACATTATAGTGAAGAAATCTATGAGAACGGGATGCAGGTGGTGGATATGATCCGACTGTCTCAAGATCTGTAAGTCATTCTCGGATACGGAACAGCTTCACCAATGTTAATGCAGTGCAGAAATTACCGCGGGAGGTAACGCATCTTATGCAAGCACAAATATTGCAATTCCTCAATAATACCTATCCGGTTCAACTCTCCAGTATGGAGGCCGTCACCAATGAAATGTACCGTTGCCACTCGGAGAAGGGGACATTCTTCGCCCGAATCACGAATTATAAGACCTATGAAGAACAATTAGCTGAAGTGAACTGGACTACTTATCTGTTCAATCGGGGCGTACGGGTGCCTGAGGTTATACCTACAATACAGGATTCAGTTGTCAGCACCCTGCTGATGAATGAAGAAGAGAAGTGCGTAGTCTTGTTCCAGGCAGCAGCCGGAATTCATTTGCCCCGGGCCAAATGGGACAAAACCATATTCAGAACCCTTGGACAGCAGATAGGCAGAATGCATCAGGTGAGCAAAGAATACCAGCACTCTGAAGCGGCCCAGCCGATTCCGCATTGGTATGATAACGATGAATATGATTTTCTCAAGTCTATTCCTGCAGAAGAGAGGGCCATACGGGATATTGCGAAGGATGTGCTCAAGCAGGTCCGCATGCTGCCGAAGGATGAGGCGAACTACGGCATCATCCACGGCGACCTGTGGCTGAACAATACGCTTGTGGACAGTGACTCTGCGCTGACGATGATTGACTGGCAGGATTGCGAGCGGCATTATTACGTCTATGATCTGGCGGTGCCTATCTACTCTGCCCTGGAGTTCTCGTTTGCGGGCGGACAGAACCTCATAGACTATAAGCGTGCGATAACTAAGGCAATCACGGACGGATATAAGGAAGAGCATTCCCTCTCCGCCGAGATGTCCAGACAGCTGCCGCTGTTTATGAGACTGAAAGAGCTGTTTGAGTACAACCTGATGCATATGTATTGGAACTTCGAGGAGCTCAGCGAGGAGCAGGTGCGCATTCTAAATCTGTACAGAAGCAAGATTGAGTATATGCATACGTGAGGTGAGTGAGGTGTATGACTATATCAGTATTCATTCTGCGGGCTACGCCAAGACTGTAAGGACGGAGGTACTGGAGCGGTTTTTTATTAGTACGATGAGGTTTGAAAAAATCGGTCCTCTATCTTTCTCCAAGGCGCTCCATGGAGCGCATATCGGGGTAAAGGGAATCTCCGCAAATTCGGATGGCAGTTATGCTTACTACATCCTGGAGGGGATTGAAGCGGTGAACCTGGTCGAGGTCATTCTGCCGGCGATGATGGATGAGCAGCTCGAACATGCCATAACCGGTCTGGCGATGGCCATTGCCGACGAATTCGGCTGGTGCATTGATGAGGACCACGGTTTGGATACTTGATGAAATCAGACCTATTCTCTGTGCCTGCACAATGTATGCTGTTTTTCGCATTCATTCGGGCCATATGCCTGCTTGCGAACACAATGTATGCTGTTTTTCGCATACATTCAGGACATACGCCTGCATGTGAGCACAATGTATGCTGTTTTCCACATACATTCGGGCCATGCGCCGGTATGTGAGCACAACGTATGCTGTTTTCCACATACATTCGGGCTATGCGGCGCTGCTGTACCAGCCGATTGCATTCGGTTTTTCGCATACCTTCAGCAACACAGTTACCCTACGAATCACTCTAAGAACTCTTATCCACAAATTTACACACACCTTATCCACTGCAGGAGGAAACGATAGTTTCCTATGCAAAAAAAAGCGGCAGCCGAGGACGATTCGTCCTTGGCCGCCGCTTGTCTGATCCGCTGGCTTCTGTCACCTGCCCACTTCCTGTTTCGACTCTTCTCGCCTAAGCAGAGTTTCCGCCTCAGCAGTAATGCAGCGCTTCACCCAGCGCGACCAGCGCCATCGCCTGGCCGTAGGCCATCGGGGCAATGATGATCCCTTTGTAGTCCTCCTTGGCTGCGCCGATGGGAGTACCGCCGGACACGCCGAGCACTGTGCCTTCGCCGTCAATTCTGTCCAGGATGGCACGGATTGCCTGCAGAGCCGGTTCGCTATAGGCCTCCGGGAGCAGTCCCCGGCGCACACCGTTCAGGATACCTGCGGCAATCGCAGCCGAACCCGAAGTCTCGGTATAGCTGCCGGGATCATCCAGCAGGGTATGCCATAATCCGTCCTCGCTCTGACATGCGAGCAGGGCTTCGGCCTGGGCCTGCAATGTCTGCTGGAGATAGTTGAAGACTCCGTCTGTCAGATAGGGCCGCATCAGCTCCAGATATTCCGGCAGACCGAGCGCGAACCAGCCGTTGCCGCGGCACCAGAAGGCTTCGCTGAAGTTGTGGCGCTCTGCAAAATGCCAGCCATGGAAGAAGAAGCCGTTTTTTTTGTCATACAGATATTTAATATGCAGCAGCAGCTGATGCAGCGAGGTCTCGCGCCACTGCGGGTTGTCGTACTTCACACCCATTTTGGCAGTGAACAGAATCGCCATGAACAGCGTATCAATCCAGATCTCGTTCTCATGGAGCGAGACCTCATGCTTCTGAGTCCCCGTAGTCACATGCTGATAGCCTTGCTCCAGCGTCCGCGGCAGGCCGTGCATCAGCCATTCTATCCATTCGAGACTCAGCTCTCCGGCCTCTTCCAGCTCCATCAGCGAGAGCAGCGGGGCAGTCGTATTAATATTCCGGCTGGGTAGTCCCTTCGTAAGCTGCCGGGCCATCCACGGCTTGGTGTATTCCGCATAACGGCCGTCCCCGAAATGCCGGTCAAGCTTTTGCAGGCCATACAGCCCCACACCCTGCGGCCAATCCCATTCTTCCATCCCGAAATCTCTGGCAAAATACCCCCGGCGTCCCGCGTCTTCCCCCAGGTTCTGCAATTCCGCTTCATTATCCGGCCGGCCCAGCTTCAGCAGCTTATTCGTGACCAGGTCCAGCTTCTGCATAACCTCTTCCTTGCTCACACAGCTAACCGGCACCGCTTGCTTCTCTCCTGCTCCCATCCTAGCCTCTCTCCTCTCAGCTCTGCGCCCCGCGCAGCTTGATTCTGAACGTTCTGATCTCATACGGCTTCACCTGGAAGCTCAGCTGCTCTTCTTCCTTCCAGTCTCCCAGCGGCTCCTCCATCAGGTTGCATTCCTGCCAGGAGGCTATAGAGTAAGCACTGTCTACAGTTATCTGCGTCCGGGAACCGGCGTACTCATGCAGCCGCAGCACCACATCCTTGCCGTCCTCCGAACGTTTGATAGCATCCACTGTCACATGCTCACCATCAATATAGAGCAGCGGGGGCCCTTCCAGCTCACCTGCCACACTGCGAAGCGGATTATTCAGCTCCCACGCCTCCTGGACCACCCTGCCTTCGACGAAATCACCGGTATGCGGGTACAGGGCATACGTAAATTCATGGTGCCCCTGATCCTGCTGCGGATCGGGATGAACCGCCGATTTCAGCAGCGTCAGCCGGAGCACGCTGTCCTTGATGTCATATCCGTATTTGCAGTCATTCAGCAGCGCTATGCCATACCCCTTCTCGCTGATATCCGCCCACTGGTGGCCTACTGTTTCGAAGCGGGCGTAATCCCAGCTCGTATTCCAGTGTGTAGGACGCTTCACGTTACCGAACTGAATATCATAGGTAGCTTCCAGCGCATGAATATCCACCGGGAAAGCCACCTTCAGCAGCTGGTTATGTCCGTGCCAGTCGAGTTCTGTACGGAAGTCAATCCGCACGGTATCGCGGTAGAAGATGATATCCTGGGTAACCGCTGTGCGGTGATAGGTCCAGGTCAAGCGCAGCACCGCCCGCAGCGGGCCGTTCTCGGTCAGCTCACATCCGGTCAGCTGAGTGATCTCAGTCATCTTTTCCTGGTAGAAAATATCGATATCCCACGCTTCAAAATCCAGCGGCTTATCCTCGAACACCTGTAGTACATTCCCCCGCTGCCCTGGCGCCAGCAGCTCACGGCCGCTCTTCCGGTCGATCATTGAAGTGAAATGCCCCTGCTCATTCCACACCACTTCCACAAGCGGTGTGCTCAGCGTGTTGCCGGATACGGCTGCAAGCGGCTGAACCTGTGACTCCTGAGGAGCCTTGCCTGCTTGCCCGTGAACTACCTTCAGCACCGCCGTGCCCAGTGCAGGCACAGACGGAACATAGACCAATACTTCCCCGTCTGCTGTCCGCTGCTGCCATAGCCGGTTCCCGTCAGCGTCATGAACCTGTGCAGAATCTGCAGCACCTACAGCAAGCAGCGCATAACGCGGGCGGTTCCAGTTCGAGCTGTTCATCAGAGTAAACCTGCTGTCAGCCTCTTCTTCTTGGGCCACTCCGTTAATCAGAGCTAGTGAGCGCGCTTCGCCTTCTGCATATTCAGCATCACTGTCCTCATAGACCTCAGCGATCGACGAACCGGGAATGATGTCATGGAACTGGTTGCGCAGCAGAATCTCCCAGATTCCGGTCAGTTCAGCCGCAGGATAAGCGGTTTCAAGATTCCCCTGTCTTACACCCGTCAGCGTATGCAGCCACTCGGCATCGCGCAGCAGCAGCTCCAGGCGGCGGTTATATTTCTTGTTGCGGGCTTGTGAGGTATACGTCCCCCGGTGGCATTCGAAATACAGCTCCCCGTTCCAGGTGTGTACGAACGACTCCGCCTTCCCGATCCGTTCATGCAGCCCGGTGAAATATTCCCCGGCACTGCCCATCTCAATCTTCGGAATGCCCGGAAGCTTGTCGAAGCGCCGGCGAAGCTCCAGCATCTCCCGCGTCGGCCCGCCGCCTCCGTCACCCCAGCCGTATGCAAACATCAGGTGATCATTGATCTCCTTATCCTGATAGGAATTCCAGATCCCGCGCAGCAGCCCCGCCGTCATCCGGCCGTTATACGTGTATTCCGCCCCATCCTTCTCAGAGGTCGTGATGAAATGCGTCAGCACCTCCGAGCCGTCCATCCCCCGCCACCAGAAGGTGTCATGCGGCATCCGGTTGAACTGATTCCAGCTGATTTTGGTCGTCATGAACGTGTCGATGCCCGATTTGCGCAGAATCTGCGGCAACGCCCAGCTGTATCCAAAGACATCCGGCAGCCACAGGTACTTGCTCTCTACGCCGAATTGTTCACGGAGATAGCGTTTGCCCAGCATAATCTGGCGGACCAGCGACTCACCGGACGGGATATTACAATCCGACTCCAGCCACATGGCTCCCTCTGCTTCCCAGCGTCCTTCCTTCACCTTCTCCGTGATTCGTCCGAACAACTCCGGATAATCCTGCTCCAGATATGCGTACAATTGAGGCTGCGTCTGCAGGAACTGGTACTCCGGGAACTCCTCCATCAGCTTCAGTACGGTGGAGAAGGAACGGGCTGTCTTTTCACGGGTATGCTTCAGCCTCCACAGCCAGGCAACATCAATATGGGTATGACCCACAGCTGTAAGCGTTACGTCAAAAGTCTGCGGCATCGCCTCTATCGCCTGATTCAGACTGGCGCCTGCCTTATACAGCGAAGCAGTATGCTCTGGCGAGCCCGGCTCCGACCAGTCGATCAGACGGAAGGCTTCATTCAGCGCTCTAAGCAGCCACTGCTTCTCCGGCTGGTCTCTGCCAAGATAACGGAAGGTGTCGAGCGCTGCCTTCGACATATAGAACAGATCATCAATGCTCTCGTCCAGATAGCCGATGAACGCTTCGCTGAGCCGGTGCTCCTGAATTCTGGGCAGCCCGCCGCCCTCAAGCCCCGACCATAGCCGGAAGGCCAGCTCTACCGTCTGTCCGCCCCATTCATCGCCGAATATTACTTCTCTATGGTTGTTATCTACGCCCTGATAAGGCGATCCGTTCACGAACAGCAGCGATTCGAAGCCGGAGTTATTGAAGTCCCCTGTTTTGCCAAAATCAAATCTGCCGGCAATTTTGAAGCCTGCCTGACTAGGCGGCAGCACGATCTCTGTGCGCAGCCAGATGTAACGGTCCCGCCCGCGCCAATGCTCATGAAGCCTGATGATGCCATCAAAGGACACCGACTCCGGGTACACAACGTTAGCCCCTTCCTCATCCTCAGCGAACGCGAACTCAGTAAGCTCCTGAACCTTAAGATATCTATACTTTTCCACTTCGGCCTGGCGTTTGATCAGCTTTTCTTCTGTGAATAACATCTCTATCACTCCCTGTATCCGCTTTCATATGGTCACTATAGCAAACCTTCCACTCCAAAAACTACCCTACTCTTGCTGTATTCGGCCCTATTCATTGCATATTTTGCTTTTTTGGGCCTATAATATACAGGTGGAAACGGCTTGGACTTCTATAGTAAACGGCAACGGTGAGGAGAGAGGCTATGCTTGACAGCGACCTGTTATATGACCAAGGATATAGCATACGTATCAATACCCCGGCTGATCCGCTCTTTTACTATTTCGACTACGATCAGCGCTCTCACGACATCAATATGGAGTTTCAGCACGATCATGACTTTTATGAGATTCATATTCTGCTGGATTCCAGCGCTACTCATATTATTGAAGGTAATGTACATGCCCTGCAGCAATATGACATTGTTCTGCTTGCTCCGTACCGGCTGCATATGACCCAGTATCCCGCAGGCCCGCCGCATAAGCGGCTAATTATCAACTTCAACCTGCCCAGGAATATACCCGGATTTGAGACCGCTTACAATGCAATGCTGCAGCCATTCTCCGAGGAGGTTCCGATCTACCGGTTCACCGGAGGCCCGCGCAGTGCCGTGTTCGAGCCGCTCAATGCTATTTTCAACTGTTCCCGCAGCGCTTCACCGCTGAACCCTGTGCTGATTCACAGTCTGTTCCAGCAGTTTCTGTGCAGTCTGTCCCAGCAGAATGACAAGAATGCGTACGTGCTGGAAGAGATCGGCAATGCCATGATGCAAAAAATCTATTCAATCACCGCCCACATTCACAGCCATTACGGCAGTGAGTTGTCCTTGAATTCAATCTCCAAGGAATTCTATATCAGCCCTTATTATTTATCGCACCAGTTCAGAACCGTCACCGGCTTCACCTTGACCGGGTACATCCAGATGACCCGCGTCCGCAAAGCCCAGCAGCTCCTGCTCCATACCCGGCACAAGATCTCCGATATCGCCGGACAATGCGGCTTCAACAGCTTTTCCCAGTTCAACCGCATCTTTAATAAGCAGAGCGGCATGTCTCCGTCCGCGTTCCGCAAGACGCAGGGGTTGTCTGGCGGGGCTTCGTCTTTGAGTTCGTACTGAAATAAATATCGAGGAGGAGAATGGAACATGGAAACGCTAAACTCCAGCAAAGATAACAGCAGCGGTGTCACGTATACAATCAGCACCCAATATGAAACCTATGCAAACTACGTGATTGAAGCCTACCTTATCACCGATATCGTTAACGGCTTCGCCGAAGATCCGGATGATTTCATCGTCATTGATCCCAGTACGCCGGTAGAGGGAAGTCTGTATATGCAGGCCGCCCCTGTCCGCCATACTCCCCGCAGCATCGTCGTTGAATTGCGCCTCGGCTATTCAGACGGATCCTTCAGGCATTTCTCCCGGGAGATGACTGACAGGGACAGCGTGATCCGTATGCTTCTGGATTATTGGGGCTTGCAGAAGCTGCCTGCTTATTCCACCTGGTCAGATGTGACGGATGAATTAAGCTAGACTTATCCGGGGACCGGATACACAGCAGAGCAGCGCTTCTCCCGTTACAGGAGAAACGCTGCTCTGTTAGCTTCTTGCATGTTGGACAAGTGGAAACGGCTTTGCCGTCCTTTTAAAGGACGGTACCGTTTCAGCGAGAGATTTACATTTGAACAGAATCAGGGCTGACTTTACACCGTAAACTGCACCCGGCTGAGCAGAACCTCACCCCGCAAGACAAGATATACATCTGTGGTCCCTGCATCCACACTCGCTATAGCGGACTGGCTGTGCCACTGCTGAACGCCGCCGGACGGAACTGTAACGGTAGCCGCCAGCTTGCCGGACGGGCTGCCGGTCCGGACTTCAACCATACCTCCCTTGACGGAGGATATAAGCATCTCGACGCCTGCTGCACCCTCTGCAAACCGGACATTATGGAAGGCGATCCATGCCCCTTCCTTCACCGGATGCACCGCAGCGCCGCCGGCCTTGCATTCATCAAGGAAGACGCTATCGTAATCATCGTAATTCTCAGCCTTCACTGGCGTATACAGATCACGTGGCGGAACTGTCTCGCCATGCAACCTGATGGTGGCTGACAGCCGGATATCTCCCGAGGAACGGCCTGCCATTAGCATGTATTCCCCATCCTCCACACAGTACTGTTCGCGGCTGACGTCCCAGAAGGAGAGTTCAGCGGCCGGTAAGGTGAATGTGACCGTCTGCTTGTGTCCGGCAGCCAGCCGGATTTTGTCGAACCTCTTCAGCTGCTTAAGCGGCCGTTTGATCCGGGTGGACAAGCACTGGACATACAGCTGGACTACCTCGTCACCGTCAACGCTGCCGCTGTTCTCAAGCTCTACGGTCAGACTGATATTACCGTCCTGCTGCACTTCCTCCGACGCCAGCGACAGCTTGTTATAGTTCACCTGCGCATAGCTAAGACCGTGACCGAACGGATAGAGTGGTTCACCGTCGAAGTACATGTAGGTTCTCTTGCCCCGGATAATATCGTAGTCCATGAATTCAGGCAGCTGGCTGACGCTGCGGTACCAGGTCATATTCAGCTTGCCGGACGGGCTGTAATCGCCGAACAGGACATCTGCGACTGCATGGCCCAGCTCCTGTCCGCTGTGCGAGGTGTACAGCACGGCCGGAATATGCTCGTCGATCCAGGTGGAGGAAATCGGATAGCTGCCGACGATCACTACAACGGTGTTCGGGTTGGCGGCATAGACAGCCTTGACCAGATTCTCCTGCTCTGCGGGCAGTACGATATCCGGCCGGTCAATCTCCTCCTTGCCGTTCAAGAGCGGATGGTTACCGACGAATACGACGGCAGCCTCAGCAGCCCGAGCCGCTTCTGCTGCTGCTTCTACGCCGTTCACGACAACTTTCTTATGGAATTGGGCTGCTTCGGCAGACATTTGTTCTTCAGCAGCGCGAATGGTTCCGTCCTCAGCACTGATAACGAGCGGCTGATTGTTCCAGGTCCGCAAGCTGACGGTGCCTTCCCCCTCCGGGACCAGATTCAGCGATTCCTTCACATACCAGCCATAGATTTCATCAGCGGAAGCGGTCAGTGTGCCGGCATCTGTCAGGGTAACATATTGTCCCCTGCTGGCAGATTCAAGGGTATGAGCGGTCCAGCCCCACGCCGTATGGCGGAACATCTCTCCCCGCTCCGGCTGATCATGCAGCACTGCGAGCCGTCCGTCCTCACCTGTTAACCCCACCGCTTGTCCGCTGGCAGCGGAGGTCAGAATGATCCGGTCATCCCCGCTCTCGAAGGTGACCTGCTTACCTGCCAGCTTCTTGATGATTCCCTGCAAAGGGGTCACCGCATATGGCAGCGTACCGGAATACCAGTCTCTGAATGCTTCGTCCCCCAGCGTGCCGATTACAGCCACCTTGGAGAGCGCGGCTGCATTCAGCGGAAGGGCTGCGTTATCGTTCTTCAGCAGCACGATGGATTCCTTCGCGGCTTCGAGCGACAGCTCGCCATGCGCTTTGCTGAGAATTGCCGAGTCGTCTATCTTCGTATACGGATTACCTTCCTCCGGGTCGAACTCTCCGAGCCGGAAGCGGACGCGGAAGGTGTTCGCCAGCGCGCGGTCCAGATCCGCCTCGGTCAGCAGTCCTTCACGGAGCGCCTCGTGAATAACCTTAATGGTCTCCTCTGTCTCTTCGGTTACACTGTCAATGCCATTCTTAATGGATTCCGCCATGGACTGGGCGAAGGAATCATAATACTTATGGTCCTTCACAATCCCGAACAGGTCTCCGGCATCGCTGACAATGAAGCCGTCCATCTCCCATTCGCCTTTCACAATCTCCATCACAGCCGGATGGAGGATAACCGGCACGCCGTTCACCGAATTGTAGGCGGTCATCATGGATTGTGCGCCGCCTTCCTTGAAGGCAGGCTTGAACGCTTCCAGATAATATTCGCGCATATTGCGCGGGTCAATGCTGGACGAAGCCACGCCCCGGTCGATCTCATTATTGTTCCCGAGGAAATGCTTCAGGGTTGCTACCGCTTTCAAATACACCGGATGATCTCCTTGAATTCCCTGGACAAGCGCTGTACTCAGCCGGCCTGTCAGCTCAGGGTCTTCCCCGTAGGCTTCCTCTGTTCTCCCCCAGCGCGGGTCCCGTTCCATATCCACAGTCGGTGCCCAGAGAGTCAAGCCGTTAATAGTGGGATTCTTGCGATAAAAGGCTCTGGCCTCATCCCCGATCGCCGAGCCGATTCTCTGCAGCAGCGCCGGGTTCCAGGTACAGGCGAGGCCGCTTGGCTGCGGGTACGAGGTGGCTTTGCCCAGCCAGGAGATCCCGTGCGCGCCCTCCGTCCCATGCTTGTAACCGCCTACACCCAGCCGTTCAATTTCAGCCTGATATTGCGGCATCAGACTGACCTTCTCCGCCAGCGTCAGCCGGGAGAGCAGATCCTGAACACGTTCATCTAATGGCAATTCATTTTGTCTAAAAGGATACGTAGCAGCGTCCATATGTAATCTCTCCTTCATTCTTCATGATAACGGTTTCATCTCCAGCCAAACCGAGCATCCTCTTCCGTCCGCACAGCCCGGCTGTCCTATCCTCTTCCATCTTAGAAGATTCTCCCTGACAATAACACCTGAACAATTGGCCCAAAAATCAGTTCATTATTAGGGATTCCGTATGGTATAGATGCTAATCAGACACATCACATGCTATTGACGTTATACTATAATTAAATCAAACAGAAGACTACAAGCGATGCTGAAAGGAAGTTCACACACTCTATGCTCAAAAGAACCTATGCTCTGCTCCTCATTCCAAGCTATCCTATATTCCTGCTCTGCATGCTGTTCCAGGGAATGGCCATCTCTATCAGCGCTCCGTTCCTGGCGGTCTACTTCACCGAAGAACTTGGCGTATCCGCCGGAACCTTCGGAATATTTACAGCGGTGACCCTCCTTAGCGGAGTAGCCTTAAGCATGTTCATTGCCAAACGCTCCGACGCCGGACTGAACCGCCGCAGGCTGATGGTGATCTGTATGATGTTCAACGCAGTTGCTTTTGCCGGATACATATTCATCCATGACTTCTACCCGCTGCTGGCCTATATGACAATATTCACCGCAGCCGGCGCCCCGGCGATGCCGCAATTATTCGCCAGTGCCAGAGAAGCTGTGAGCGCCAGCAGCTCTCCTGATCATGCCTTGGCTAACTCGGCCCTGCGCTCGATGTTCTCCCTTGGCTTCATCAGCGGTCCACTGGTAGGAGCCGCACTCCTGAGCCGCTTCGGATTTCAGGGGATTTTCTCAACGACGACACTGATCTTCCTGATCAATGCCCTACTGGTGTTCAGCTTCGTACGGCCTCCAGCCGCTAAGCAGCAGATCCACAGGCGTATCCAGCAGCCGTCCGGGCTGCAACGGAATGCCAGGGTACTGGTTCCTTTTCTCATCCTGACCCTGCTCTATACCGGACACTGGGCCAATAATCTGAATATCTCCTTGTTCATTGTCAATACGCTGGGAGGCACTACACAGAATGTTGCTTCGGTAGCCAGTATCTGTGCGTTAATGGAAATTCCGTTCATGCTGGTGCTGGGGCTGCTGTCAGCCAAATACGACAGCAAAGTTCTGCTGGGCTGGGGCATGGTAATGGGAGGAATCTATTATGCGCTGGTGATCGGAGTAGGTGAGCTGTGGCAGCTCATCGCCGGACAGGTGCTGCTGGCTTTTTTTGTCGCTGTGATCTCTGCAATTGGCATCAGCTATATTCAGGATCTGCTGCCGGACCTTCCCGGCTATGCCTCCACACTGTACACCAATGCTACAACCATCGGCAGACTGGCCGGAAGCCTGGCGGGAGGAGCCGCAGCCCAGTGGTTAGGATACCGCCATTCCTACCTGCTCTGCGTAGTGCTGGTAGTCTGCTCCCTGGGATTGCTGCTCTGGCCCCGCCGCTCTCCAGACGAGAACATTACAACTCCACTCGCCTCTTGACAGGTGAAGTGCCGGGCATGGTAGCTAGATATCCATATCCTTACCTGTGTAATCCACGAATCTGAAATGGCCGGACGGCTCGGCCCTCTGCCCGATCAGGTCCAGAATGCCTTCGGCACTGGTACGCGGGTGAAGCGGTGCCTTAGCTCCGCCCATATCCGTAGGCATCCAGCCGGGATGGACGCTGAGCACATGGATGCCGCGGTCCTTCAGCGTGACATGGAGCTTCTGCGTGAACATATTGAGCGCGGTCTTGGAGATCGTATACGGATAGCTGCCCGGGTAAGCATTGGTGATACTGCCTGCCTCTGATGAGATATTGATGATCGAAGCATCCGGCCCTGTCAGCAGAGGCAGAAGGTGCTTGACCACCCGCATCGGCCCGTACAGATTGATGTCCATGGCATGCTGCATCTCTTCCATATCCAGCTCTTCAAGCGGGGTGTCCGTGGCATTCAGCACTGCGGCATTATTGATGATGACGCCGAGTGTCCGGGCCTGCTCTGTCAGGCTGGCGGCAAGTGCTGCTATTCCGGCCTCGTCCGTCACATCAAGCGTCACTAGAGTCAGCTTATCCCCGTGTACTGCCGCCAGATCAGCTAAGGCTGCCTGCCCGCGCGTCAGATCCCGTACCCCGGCAATAACAGCATGTCCACGCTCCAGCGCAGCCGCCGCCAGCTCAAGGCCCAGTCCGCGTCCCGCCCCTGTAATCAGAATATTCATTGTATAATTCCTCCCGTCTGAATTCTATTTATATTACTGATCCTTATTATTACTGTTATCGTTGTCATTCTCCAGCAATTCCAACACTACCTTCAATTCCTTGAACGTATCCATGTAAGCATACCGTCCGCCGGTATACTCGCCCTTTTGCTGGAGCGGGAATCCCTTGCCTTCGAGCAGCATGATCTTGTCCTTCATGCCTTCGACCACGAACGCAATATGGTGAACCCCTTCCCCGTGCTCATTCAGGTAATCCCGCCAGGTGCTCGGCTCGTGATCCGGTTCAATCAGTTCCAGTTGCAGAGACCCCATGTCAAAGAAAGCAAGCTTCGCCCGCGCCCCGGTCCCTTTGCCGTTATACTCCGTCCGGGCAATGTCTGCCGTGTCCGTGATGCTGATCTGAGGCTTGTCCAGTCCGAAAAAGTCTGCATACGCCTGACTCACCTTCTCGATATCGTGAACCAGAATCCCAATCTGTGTCATGAAGTGATTCCCAAGTAATCCTGACATTCTGTTCTGCCTCCTTTATCTGCTGACCAGACAACCATACCCAACCTGTGAAAGGGCTGTCAAGTTCTCATAAGGCAGCAAAAGACAAAAGAGAATGTCCTTGAAGACATTCTCCTCAGTTATGCTCCGTCTAATAAGCTTAGTGGGCAATAAAAGCCTCGACTTTATAGCCTGATCCGCTGCTGGTTAATGTGGCGTTATAATAGCCCATATTCCCGCCGGGCTTGCATTTGTAGTCCCCGGAGCAGCCGGTGACGAAGAATTTGGTCTTCGTGTACCCCGGATAGATGTTATTCAGCTTCCGGTAGAATTTGTGACCATGATGTGTGAAGATTGCCAGCACCTTCTCTCTGGCTTTTGCCGGAATGGCTGTGAAGAATTTGGAGGTCTCGGCCGCGCTGAGCACATGGCTGGAATCCACCGTAATGCCCTGTACCCGGAGCGGCCAGTGGAAATCAATAATATAGAAATACCTGTCATCCAGATTACGCAGCAGATTGAGGCTGGCCGGCGTGAACTGGCCCAGTGCGCAATCCAGCCATACATATCTCACCTTGCCCTGCGTTCCCGGGAAATTCATCTGTCCGGACACCGCCCCCAAGTATTGAGTGAACAACGACCGTGTGCTGGCCTCCCAATTTCCAATAGAAGCCTTATAAGGGATGCTTCCCAGCGTACTGGTAACGGTGTCCTTGAATTCCTTATAGTACGTCCCGGCGTTATTCCCGTGATCCGCCCCCGCTTGGGTGTTATCTCCCCCGAAGATGATAAACCGTTTGTTCCCGCTGCTCACTGCCTTAGGCAAAAGACTCTTAAAGATGCTCAAGCTGTTACTATATCCCACATGACTGTCACCAAACACCGCAAATTCAACTGTCTGCACCTTGATTCTGCGCTTCACTCCGGGTACAGCCTGCCGCTTGGCGCGAAGCACCCGCTTCCGTGCCGGTCTTGCCTGTCTCTTCATCTCGCACCACCCCACCTCATCAAAAATAGCTTCAGAATACATAGTAGTCTCTACTATTTATATGCGGGAGGAATTGGCTGCTCTTGGACCTGTGAATCCAGATTAGAGCCTTCAGGAAATCAGGCGAAGCGCCTCAGCTGGACGTGCTAGTTCACCCTCGCATATACGTAGCGCTTATAGTACAATGATATCCTGACTGCTTATTATATTAATAAAAGTAAGAGGTGCCCGAATGGCTATTAATTTCACAAAACCGGTGCTGGATCGTTTAAACCAGGAGATCGCAGAGATGGAAGCCGGTATGACAGAGCTGCAGAAGAAGACCCGCAAGACCAAGCTCAAGATCAACCAGCTGGAAAAAGACTGTAAGCTAAGCTCATCCCCAAGCTCCCTCAGCAGTAAAATGAGCCGTATCACCAAGCTGCAGGCTGAGCTCAAAAAAATCTCCCAGCAGCAGTTAGAGCTGTCCAAGGAGATTAACAAAAAGAAAACGCTGCGCGCCCAGCTGCCTTCTGCGGAGTAATCCCAGACTGCTGCTCCGGCTGCTTCCAATGCAAGCGGCTGCTTTTATCTTGAGGGACTTAGCCGGGCACGCATCCAGATTAACAAATAAATTACACATAAGAACATCCAAAAGCCATTAGCGAATATACTCTGCTCCAGAACTATGGACAAAAAGATATGGTATGCGCAAGTGAATATCAGCAGTGATACTAACGCTACCGTCATCGTTCTGCCGGATACCTGCTTCGGAGAACTGATTTTGGAAAGAAAATAAGCAGCGGCTACCGCTACAGTGATCGATAATACGATTCTCAGAGTCTGATTCTCCAGCACATCGTGCAAGGTAATAATTAGCGCCAGCATAAGAAAACCCGCGATGACCTGCAACTTGCCTCTGGTCTTCATTTAATCCCTCCTGGATACATGATTAAATCTCTATTTCCTGTTATTTTATCCCACAATATCCCTGTATGTCTGTGATCTATGACAATTTATCATGCGGAAATTAAATACAGAAAGAACCAAAGGAACGGATTCCCTTGGTTCTTGGTTCTTTGTTATTTCGTTATTTCAGTCTGGCTGATCTGGACTACGGCTGGTTATTCACTGCGCAGGGCAGTCACCGGGTCCTTCTTCGCCGCCATCTTGGCCGGAATAGCTCCGCCCAGCATAGTGAGCAGGACGCTGATGACACCAAGAACGAGCGCGTGGAGCGGATTCAGCTGGGCGACATTTTTCAGCTCCGTCAGGTTGTAGAGGACTGCATTGACAGGGATGGTCAGCAGATAAGTGATGCCGATGCCCAGAATCCCCGAGCATGCTCCGATAATGAAGGTCTCGGCATTGAACACCCGCGTGATATCCTTCTTACGGGCACCCAGTGCACGCAGTACGCCGATCTCCTTCGTACGTTCCATCACGGAGATATACGTAATGATCGCAATCATGATCAGGGAGACCACCAGGGAAATCGCCGCAAAAGCAATCAGCACCATCGTAATCCCGTCCATAATTCCGCCGGAAATGTTGGTGACAATAGCTGCAAGGTCGGTGTACTGTACCTGAGCTTCGGCAGCCTTCCCTTCATTCCACTTATCGAGATAAGCCGTTACAGATTCCTTGGCGCTGAAATCAATCGGATACAGCGAGACTGCGCTTGGAATATCCGTGGCCCCCAGCGCTGCAAGGGCATTCTCCTTCGTCATGGACGACATGCTGGCTGCCGCTGCCATCCCGGCGTTCACTAGCGGCATCTCGCCCATTCCGGTACCGGAGCCTCCGCCTGCGACCCCCTCCGACAAGGCTTGCCCCGTCAATACATTGATATCGGATTTCTCTTGTGCGAGTACAATTTCCGATTTCTGTGCATCTGCAATGAAGGAGGCTGCCAATTCATCGGAGTAGACCAGGCCGGGCGACAGCGTTGAGATTGTCGACCCCTCCTGTGCGCGCAGCACACCGACAATATTAAGTGTTACTGCCTTAGGGCTGTTGTAGAGGTCTTTCAGATTTCCTCCGGTTGCATTGACTACAAACTGTTCACCATTTTGCTTATAATAATCATTGTTCATGACCAGCTTGAGCGGAGTTCCGACCAGATCACTCAGATTGATACTCTTTGCTTCATAATCCAGTCCAAGCGCATTCACTGCTCCATCGGTCAGACGGTTGTACTGATCCACGATCAGCACAAGATCCGTCTTCTCTGTCGGGAATTTCCCCTCCAGCAGATCATAGTATTGCTCCAGATAGCTGCCCGAGGCACTGCCCTGTTTGCTTGGATACGGTGCTACTGTGATCTTGCTTTTATCCAGAACCGACGCCTTGTCCCCATTCTTCACCAGCCAGTTCATATTCACGGTACGGGTGTAAGAGACGCCGTCAATCAGCTTGGGATCGATTCCGTCAAGGTACTCGATATATTCCTTGGTCAGCACGTTCGTGTGGATGGCTGAATTCACCGTAGGGTCGTATGGATACAGCTTTTTCTCAGCCGGATAGGAGGGGAGCTCCGTTGTTTCCTGCCCTGGAGGACCTGCATTCTGCAAATTCATTGCCGTCTGGTTGATGGAGATCGGGAAGTTGGATAAGGCCCCGGTTTCATAGGAGCTGATCTGTTTGTCGAAGCCATTGGACAGGGACAGGATCAGGGCAATACCGATAATTCCGATACTGGAGGCAAAAGCGGTCAACCCCGTGCGCCATTTCTTGGTGGCAATGTTTTTGCCGGATAATTTCAGGGCTGTGAAAAAGCTCATGCTTGTCTGCTTCAGCTTATACGCACTTGAGGTCTTCTGTGTAGGCAGCGGATTGCTGTCCGAGATCGCATGACCATCCGAGAAGCGGATTACGCGGTCTGCATAGTTCTCTGCCAGTTCAGGATTATGGGTAACCATGATGACGAGCTTATCCTCGGCAATCGACTTGATCAGCTCCATGATCTGCTCACTGGTCTCCGAATCCAGAGCTCCGGTAGGCTCATCGGCCAGGATAATATCCGGATTGTTCGCGAGCGCACGGGCAATCGCCACACGCTGCATCTGTCCGCCTGAGAGCTGGTTCGGCTTTTTGTGCACATGATCCTTAAGTCCGACCTTCTCCAGTACCTCCAGCGCCTTGCGGTGCTTCTCGGCTGAAGATACCCCGCTGAGTGTCATCCCCATCTCCACGTTGTCCGTGATGCTTAAGTGCGAGATCAGATTATAGCTCTGAAAAATAAAGCCGACACTGTTATTGCGATACGCATCCCACTCGCTGTCCTTGAAGCGCTCCGTCGATTGGCCGTTAATGATCAGCTCTCCGCTGTCATACTGATCCAGTCCGCCGACGATATTAAGCAGCGTGGTCTTGCCTGAGCCGCTCTGGCCCAGAATCGCAACGAACTCACTTTCTCTGAAATTGAGATTTACTTTATCCAGTGCAACTTGAGTGAATTCGCCGGTCTTATAGCTCTTGGTAATGTTTTTTAATTGCAGCATTGTCCAGTCTCCCTTTCCATTCCTATACTCTTATTCTCTGTAGGTGCGACGCACTTCCTGTCCTGCTGTTCCCCAGTATAATCGTCCAATATAAACTAAACCTAAACTCCCGGTTGAGATTAAGTTGATCTTGATGAGGTATACTTAAAAAAAACCACAGAACATCTATACAGGCTATACGTTCTATAACATGGAACCGTTCCAGGAGGAGAACCTATGTTTACTATTCTTGTAGTTGAGGATGACGCCAAGCTGCGGCAGCTCTTCTGTACTGTACTGACCAGACACGGCTACCGCACGGTTCCGGCTGTGAATGGCGAGGATGCGCTGGCGATGCTGGATAAGGAATATATCGATCTGATGATCTGCGATATTATGATGCCCGTGATGGACGGCTTCGAGTTGACACGGATGATTCGGGACAACAACAGTCAGCTTCCGGTCCTGATGGTGACGGCGCGGGAGAATTTTGCCGATAAGCAGCAGGGCTTCCTCGTTGGCATTGATGATTATATGGTCAAGCCGGTCAATGTGAATGAGATGCTCCTGCGTGTCGGGGCGCTGCTGCGCCGGGCCAAAATCATCAGCGAACGCAAAATCGAATGGGCAGAAACGGTGCTCGACTATGATACGTTAACCGTGATTCAGGGGCCAGAGCGCATCGTGCTGCCGCAGAAGGAATTCTATCTCCTCTATAAAATGATCTCTTATCCGAATAAAATCTTCACCAAGCAGCAGCTCATGGATGAAATCTGGGGGATGGACTCCGAGTCGGATGAGCACACGGTAGTGGTTCACATTAACCGGCTGCGGGAGCGTTTCAGGGACAATCCGGATTTTGAAATCGTCACGGTCAGAGGGCTTGGCTATAAGGCGGTGAAGCAGGGATGATTCGGAGAAGAGACAGGGGGCTATGGTGGTATTTCGTCTCAATGGTGTTCGTGATCATTCTATTCTTTGTCTTCATCCTGGGAATCACAGCCTTCTTGTATTACCGGCTGGGCAATCATACCAGGGAGCACGGCAATCCGTTTCCGCCTGTTCTGACGATGATGCTGTTCAGCCTGGTCGTCGGGACCACGATCACTATCCTGGTAGGTAAGAAGATCCTGGCCCCGATTACAGACTTCAGCAAGGCAGCCAAAGAGATTGCAGACGGCAACTTCAATATCTATCTGAATGAGTCCCACCGGATCAATGAGATCAGTGAGGTGGCACATCATTTCAACCTTATGGTTCAGGAGCTACGCAGCATCGAGACCCTCCGCAATGACTTCGTCGTGAATGTGTCTCATGAATTCAAGACGCCCATTGCCGCAATCGAAGGGTACGCCATGCTGCTGCAGGAAGAGAATCTGAGCAAGGAGGAGCATAACGAATACACCGGAATGATCATTGAAAGCTCACGGCAGCTCTCCAACCTGTCCGGTAACATCCTCAAGATATCCAAGCTGGAGAACCAGGAGATGCTCTCCGAGCTGGCTGAATATCCGCTGGACGAGCAACTCCGCCAGGCCCTGCTGCTGCTGGAATCCCTCTGGTCCGCCAAGCAGCTGAATCTGGATATCGAGCTGGATGAGCAGCGGTATTATGGCAACGAGGAGCTAATGATGCAGGTGTGGCTTAATGTGCTCGGCAATGCGATCAAGTTCACGCCGGAGGGCGGAACGATCTCGGTCGCGCTCCACTCGGACGGGGCCTGGATCTCGGTGGTCATCGCGGACACCGGCATCGGCATGACCCCGAAGGTGCGCAAGCACATCTTCGAGAAGTTCTACCAGGGCGACCCCGCCCGCGCCGCCGGGGGCAACGGCCTCGGCCTGCCGCTCGCCGCGCGCATCATCAGCCTGAGCAAAGGCACCATTGAGGTGCGCAGCGAGCCGGGCCAAGGCTCGGCGTTCACGATCAAGCTGCCGGTGGGCGGGGCTTGAGGCATTAGCCGTGGGGCCGCTTGCGGGGGGATCAGGGGCACTAATGCCCCTCATTTCCGCCTCGCCGCCAACTTTGCCGGATTCAGGGGCACTAATGCCCCTTATTTCCGCCTCGCTGCCAACTTTTCCGGATTCAGGGGCACTAATGCCCCTCATTTCCGCTCGCCGCCGACTTTCGTCGGATTCAGGGGCACTAATGCCCCTCATTTCCGCCGCGCCGCCAACTTTGCCGGATTCAGGGGCACTAATGCCCCTTATTTCCGCCTGCCGCCGGCTTTCGTCGGATTCAGGGGCACTAATGCCCCTCATTTCCGCCGCGCCGCCGGCTTTGCCGGATTCAGGGGCACTAATGCCCCTCATCTCCGCCGCGCCGCCGACTTTACCGGATTCAGGGGCACTAATGCCCCTCATCTCCGCCGCGCCGCCGACTTTACCGGATTCAGGGGCACTAATGCCCCTCATTTCCGCCGCGCCGCCAACTTTGCCGGATTTAGGGGCATTAATGCCCCTCATCTCCGCCTACCATATCTCTGAATCAATGAAACTATGAATCAGCTCGTACCGGCAGACTCGACTACTATCCTGCGCCAAAACGGGTTTAAATTTGCCTTTCTCACATAGAATATTGATATATTTCCTCGCAGTCCGCCGATTTACTCCAAGCCCCTTCACCACATCCACCGGCCGAATCATCCCATTCATCCGGCTCGCCATCCGCAAGATGTCACGCTCTATCCTCGTAAATTGACTGCTCCCCTCCGAACTGGTTTTCAACAAACTTGGGGTTAGCAAAGCTTTCAGCAGGGAGATGGTCTGCTCCGGTGCAGACTCCAGATCATCGTACGGGATGGCGATGACGCGGTATCCGGCAATCTGTAGATACGTCTCCCGGTTCAGCTCTTGGCGGTATCTGGTCCGGTCCGTGTTCTGAACATGCGGCCCATATCCCTTGATCTCAATAGCAAACTTTACCTGTCCAGGCTTCCACACAAAATCCACAAAATACGGCCTGCCCCGCCAATCGGCAACCTCGTACTCCGGATGAAGATCATCCAACTTCCCGAAAATCGGCCACCATACCCGCTCCACAAACATCTGCTCCCCATGCCGGTGCTCCCGGTCCAGCCGGTCCAGACGTTCCCCAGTCCTGCGTTTCTTATGATATTCCAGCCATCTCTGATGCTCTTCAGCAAATCCCATTTCTCTTTTCCTCCTCTATAAAATCAACTCTCCCCCCGCAAACTGAGCTTGATCATCCCACCTGTCTCCACTCACTTCCGGGGGCGTCAGAACCTAAAGTTACAGGCATATTCACGCACAAAAAATCCCGCACCCAATCAATCAGGGTGCGGGATGTGCTTCATCCGTTTTTCAGATTATAGTACCGGCTTGCTCCCCCGTCAATAACATACTCCACTCATACAGTGACTTCGCATAAATACATGCCTTTCCACTGCGAAAATGGCGGGGCCAATGTCCGCATGAGGCCGGGGTTTGAGCGAAACGAAGTTTGATCAAGCACACATTCAGCCACAGCAATAGCTCAAGCCGGGCCAGAATGTGAGCAGCATAACCAGCAGCTACACTCCCGCCGCAACCCTACTTCCCCTCCGCCCAGCACATCCGCTCTGCTCTTACGGTTTCGCCGGACTCAATGGCCTTCTCAATCAGCTTGCCGAGATATACATCCTGCGAGGCTTCCTCCAGTCCGTAGAATCCGGGGCCGCCAGCCGCATAGAGGGCCATCTTGTCCAGACAGGACGCAATGGCGAGCTCGTCATCGTACAGCCGAGCCGGGGCGAAGGGATTGTTATACAGCCATTGCTCTCCGCAAATAATTCCCTGGAGGTAATAGCCATCGGCATTCTCCTGTTCTCCACGGTTGATGCGCTTCAGCTCCATTTGCAGAGGCACCAGATTCTCCTGTTGAATCAGCACCCGGTTGTCGAAGATCTCCCCGCGCTCTCCGCGCACGCTAAGATGATTCGAGCGCGTCCAGGAGCGGTGCTGGTCCTTGGTGAAATCGTAAAGGCCCAGCCGGTCTCCAAAATCCAGCCAGGCCAGCTCCCTCTGCAGCGGAATCAGCTTGTCTTCAACCGGAGGGCCGCTGCGGGTTGGTCCGCCAACCCAGCTGGAGTCGAACCGCATCCCCCGGATGACCGCCTCCTCGAACCCGATGCCGAGCATCCTGCGCATCAGGGCTGCCCCATGATACAGATGGGATACCGAGACCGTCGTCTCGGTGATTCTGCCCAGCCTGCCGGAGCGGATCAATGACAGCCGCGCCTCCTGGATCGGATGGTACGGGTACTGCTCTGCGACCTGTATCCAAGCCCCGTGCACGGTTAGCTCCTTGTGCAGCTGCTCCAGCTCTTCCAGACTGGAGGCAGGCGGCGTCTCTGTCAGTGCCGGAAGGCCAATCTCGGCCAGCCGGTACAAATAGTTCATTGCCGCCCCGCCGCTGACAGAGACTACTGCGAAATCCGGGTCCTCATTCCGCAGCAGCTCGTCAAGGGTACGGTATGTCTGAACACCCCACGCGGCTTCTATCTCATGTCCCTGGGCCCGGTCCCTGACTACAAGGCCGCCGATCCGGAACAGGTCCGGCAAGACCCGGGCAATTCGTAAATAATACTGTGCGCGGAATCCTCCTCCGCCGATAATGCTGAAGTTAACGGGCATACCCTGTCCTCCTTGATGACACATTGATGTTGATGCAGCTCAGCCGCAAGTCCCTGCTCTGTCATCGCGGCTTCTATCATCATACTTGTCTCTAGCGGATTATATGTGTCATCATTTGATCAGCTCCGTGGGATTCATGCCGGTGATCTTCTTGAATAGAGTACTGAAATAAGGAATGTTCTTGTAGCCAACCCGCTCCGCCACTTCGTAGACCAGCATATTGCGTTCCATGAGCAGCTCCCTGGCCTTCTCAATCCTTACCCGGGTCAGATAGTTGTTGAAGGTCTCCCCGGTAATGTTCTTGAAAATAATCGACAAATGATTCCGGGAGATGAACACCTTATCCGACAGATCAGCCAGCGTAAGCTCCTCGGCATAATGCTCATGAATGTAGTTCGTCATGAAATCAACGACCTGCCGGTGCTTACTGCTGCCCTTCCATTGACGGCTGGCACAGATGGCTGTGATTTTGGCGGACAACCAGCTTGCCAGCTGGTCGGGTATGGCCAGGTTGCCGATCTCCTGGGCAATCTGGTCATTGGTGAACAGATCATCGAGCACGAATCCGGACTCATACAGGGAGTAGGTGATAATGCCCCATAGCTCGCTGCCGAGCATCTGCACATAGCTGGCGGAGACCCCTTGCTGCGCTTGCAGCTCGGTAATGTATCCGTATACAAGCTGCTGCGCCTCCGCCTCCTGTGAAGCCTTCATCGCGGCGGCCAGCTTGTAAGAGAACTTCACCGGGAAGAGCACCCCGCGGTCCTGCCCGCTGCTGTGGCTCTCCCGGTAGCAGTACACCTCATAGGCCGGACTGATCCGTAAGGCCCCGTGATCCATGGCGCGGAACGCCTCCTCCGTCGATTCTGGAATCTTCGTCCAGGTATCCTTCAGTCCTCCAATCCCTATGCGGACTACCAGCCTGAGATATGAGTGGATGCTGTCGACCAGCCGGGTCCCCAGCTCCTCCAGCTGCTGTGTGCATTCTGCCTCAGGGTGAATAATCAGCAAGGCCCGGTAGCTGTTCAGCTCGGTGTATTCCATATTAGCGTAATGCTTGCGCGTAACCTCACAGGCAATGTTACTGACTGCGAAGCGCAGCAGATTCCAGTCCGAGACCGAGAAGGAGCTGGCCCGGTCATCACGGATCAGCTCGATCCCGATGCTTGCATGCCTGCCTTCCAGCCAGTAATGATACGAAGGCGGAAGATGGGAATTGTTCCGGTATGAAGGCTCCAGGGTGCCGACCGCAGCGGACCGGACCCATTCCTTCTCGACAAAAGGCTCATACAGCATCATTTTCAGCTCCAGCTCGCCTTGTCTGATCACCTTCTCCTGCTCTCTGAGCAACTCTGCAATAACCTTGTGAAGGATCGTTCTAAGCGTAGGCAGACTGATCGGCTTGGAGACATAGTCACTGACCTGAAGCCGGAGGGCTTGTCTGGCATGCTCGAAGTCTGAATAACCGCTCAGAATAATGATTTTGCCCTTGAAGCCCTCGTTCCTTAATTGCTCCATCATCTCCAGGCCGCTCATTACCGGCATATAGATATCCGTGATTACAATGTCCGGGGTGGTTGCCCGGATCATCGCCAGGCCGTCTTCCCCGTTAAGTGCCTCACCTGCCCATTCCGCACCCAGCTCCTCCCATGGAATCGCCCGTTTCATCCCCTGAAGTACCTGGCGCTCATCGTCAATAATAGCGATCTTCCACATCATGTCTGCCTCCTTAAGCTTCTCTGGCCCGCAGCAGCCTTATCAGCCTTCCTTCGCAGCGAGAGAAGCAGTCAGTATCTGTGCCGGAGCCTCTGTGAGCAGCGGCAGAACAATCTCTACCCGGGTCCCTCCCTCTTCACGTTCCTTCAGCGTAACCCCATAGTCATCTCCGAAATATCCGGCAATCCGCTCTCGCACATTCCGTATGCCATAGCCGCCGGTATGCCGCCTGTGCGGTCGCGCCTCCGGCTGCTTCAGGCCTGCCCCGTTATCATCAATTATAATCTGCAGCGTCTCCTCTACCTTAGTTAAGGAGATCGAGACATGGCCGCTGCGCTGCTTATTGAAGCCGTGCACAATGGAATTCTCCACGAACGGCTGCAGGGTGAGCTTGGGAAGATAAGCCTCCTGAAGCCCCGGTTCCACCTCGATGGTGTACTCCAGACCGTCGCCCCAGCGGAGCTGCTGGATTTCGAGATAACACTGGATGTGCTGTAATTCCTCCGATACCATGATGAAGCTCGCCCCGTTGGATAAGCCGATCCTGAACATCTGGCCCATCAGCTCCAGAATCCGGCTCAGCTCATCCTGTCCGGCCTCAATGGCCATCCAGTTAAGCTGGTCCAGCATATTGTAGAGAAAATGGGGATTGATATTGGCCTGCAAGGCCTCAATCTCCGCTTTGCGCTGCTGCTCATACCGCCGCTCCAGCGACAGGTACAGCTCCTCGATACGCTCGGTCTGCTTGCGGTAGCCGGAGAATAAATAACCGAATTCATTCTCGTAGTCGCTTGGCAGCTCCTCCTTGTGCCCGCCGACTGAATATATTCTCATAGCGCTTACAAGCTGCTTAATCGGCTTGGAGAATTGCCTGCTCAGATAATGCGTCAATAGCAGGACCAGCAGAATCGCTCCAATCCCGATCAGCCCGATCCATTCCGCCAGCTCCAGACTGCTTGCCGTAATCTGCTTCCAGGAGGTGAACTCGATCAGCGTCCAGATGGAATTATCCATTCTGGAGTAGACCAGCAGCGTATTTCCGGTATCCTTATCGCCGGGAATGTGGACATAGCCGGATTTGTTGCTCTTGAGGTCGATCCATTTCGACCACTCGCTCTGCTCCAGCGTCTCCCCGATGCTCAGAATCTGCTTGCCGGCGCTGTCCGCCATGATCCGGTTCGACCCGGAGGAGTTGCCGGTCAGCAGCGCACGGATTTCCCTGGCTTTGATATGAACGACAAGCACACCGAGATAGTCGTTCTCGTTCATGATTTTCCGGGCGAAGCTAAGCACTGGAATGTCTCCCTGCACACTGGGAATGGAATGTTCCCCCGACCAGGCGAAATCGCTTTTCACCAGATTTCTGGCCCAGGACTGCTTATCCAGATCGAGAATATTGCGGAATTGAATATAGCTCTGCCCGCTGCTCGGCATCGGCTGATCCATATAGAGGTCAATCCCCTGAATTAACGGAATGGCATAGGTTAAATTGCCGAGCGCACTCTCAACGCTTATACGCTTGCGGTACCGTTCGAAATCATCCTGCCTGTTCAAGAGAAAGGTCGTCAGCTCGTTGTCCCTTGAGGTGGACAGTGAGATCTGCTCGATCATATCCAGCCGGGTGGTAATCTCATTGTTCAACTCATCCAGCAGCCGCTGCTGATAATGGGAGGTGGTCTGTACAAGGGCCTTGGAGGAATTGCTGTAGCTGGTCCAAGCCGTTACCGCTATCACCAGAATAATTATAATGGCAAAGCTGTGAAAAAACAGACGGTCGATCCTGTACTTTTTAAAAGGATTGGTCAAGTGATCCCCTTCCTTCGCCTCCGGCTCACACGAAATAAACGGTAAAGCGTCGAATAAGGCTCAGGCGCTTTACCGTTATCGGACGGATGTTTTTTTACATCTTATCCCTTTATGCCTGTTGTCGCAATCCCGTCCACGAAATACTTTTGCAGGAAGGTGAACACAAGCGTTGCCGGAACAATAGAGACAAGCGACATGGCCAGAAGCTGGCCCCACTCGGCTGCAGACTGGGAGTCATTAATCATACGCAGCGCAAGGCCCACCGTGTATTTGTCTACCGTGTTGATGTACAGGAGGTGTCCCAGGAAGTCATCCCAGTTCCACAGGAAGCAGAAGATCGTCACCGTAACGACCGCCGGGAAGGCCAGCGGCATGACCACTCTCCAGAAAATTCCGAACCAGGAGCAGCCGTCGATTTTGGCCGATTCGTCCAGCTCCTTGGGCACGCCGCGGATGAACTGGATCAGCAGGAAGACGAAGAAGCTTCCGCCGGCCCCGCCCGCCAGCAGATGGGGAACGACAAACGGCAAATACGTGTTCACCCAGCCCAGCTGATGGAACAAGGCGTACTGGGGAATGATCAGCACCTGGCCCGGCATCATCAGTGTCAGCATCAGAATCGAGAACCAGAATTTCTTCAGCGGAAAATCCAGCCGGGCGAACCCGAAGGCAACCAGCGTACAGGATAACAGCGTTGCGATCAGCACCATAATTTCCAGCCAGAAGGTGTTGAGGTAGAAATCAGTGAACGTATGTCCGGGAACTGAGTTCCAGCCTTTGGTGAAGTTCTCCCACTGCGGGACGGACGGGAAGATTCCCGGTGAACTCAGCTCGGTGCTGTCCTTCAGCGAGGCTCCGATCCACCAGACAATCGGATAGACCATGAGGAAGCTGAAGAGAATCATGAACACATGCCGGAGTGCAGGCTTCCAATTCAAAGTTGTCATTTGCGTTTTTTCCCTCCAGTGTCAGTCTCATAGAATACCCAATATTTCGAGGTGTAGGAGATCAGCAGTGTTGCGGCAACAATGGCGACCAGCATAATCCAGGCCAGTGCAGAAGCGTAGCCCAGCTCGTACCGGCTGAAGGCCCGTTCATACAAATACATAGCGTACACGTATGTAGCGTTCATCGGACCGCCATTCGTAATCACGAAGGCCGAGGTGAACATCTGGAAGGCGTTGATCACGGCCATGATCAGGTTGAAGTAGAGAATCGGCGACAGCATAGGCAGTGTAATGCGGAAGAATTGAATGAACCTGTTCGCCCCGTCTACCGAGGAAGCTTCATACAAGTCATTGGGAATCTGCTTCAGCCCTGCCAGGAAGATTACCATGGTGGAGCCGAATTGCCAGACCGTCAGCAGAATCAGTGTGCCAAGCGCGGTGTCCGGGTTGGTGATCCAGCTTTTCCCTTCGATACCGAAGACTGCAATCAGCTTGTTAAAAATCCCGTCTACCCCGAAGATGTTGCGCCAGAGCAGTGATACCCCGATACTCCCTCCGATTAGGGAAGGGAAATAGATCGCTGTGCGGTAGACGCTGATCCCTCTGACCGCTCTGCTGAGTACCATGGCCACCAGCAAGGCTGCAATCAGCTTAAGGGGCACAGAGGCCAGCACGTACATGACCGTGACTTTGGCGGATTGAATGAATTTGGGGTCTGCGGTGAAAATCCGTTCGTAATTGCGGGACCCGATCCATTTCATCGGCTGCATCAGGGTGTAGTCGGTAAACGAATAGTACAGCGATAAGAACAACGGATACGCCGTCAGTACCAGGAACCCGATCAGCCAGGGCGAAATAAACAAATAGCCTGCAAGCGGAGCGTTCCACCGGCTTTTGAAATAGGAGCTTTTTTTCGGCGCTGGCGAGGCTTGGGCTAAAGTGGTTGTGGAGCGGTTCATCTGTGGTCACCTCTTGTGGTCAATTTGTATAGCTTAAGTATAGTATTGGCCCACACTCCGGCTAAAGGAGGGCAATGCTCGAATTCTTTCAAAATATAACGATTAATTCGAAAACACGTTAAAAAGATAAAGCCCGGAACATTGCTGTCCCGGGCTTCTGTACATAAATTATTTCTCGTAGGATAGCGAGGCTTCCTTCAGCTGCTTGAACGCCTCTTCTGGTGTAGACTTGCCGAAGCTGAGCTGGTCGCGGACAAGTACCCAGTCCTTGTCGATGAAGTTCGTCCAGCCGCCGGCTCCGGCCGACCAGGTCTGGCCATCCGGCTCCGTAGCACGGAGCAGAGCCAAGCCTACCTTATCCAGATCGCTCATGTTCGCTTCCAGCAGGGCCGCATTATCCTTGTTGGCCGGCAGACCGCGGAAGGTTTGGGTAATATTGGCCGCTTCAGCATCATTCACGAACCAGTTGATGAATTTCTTGGCTTCTTCAGCATGCTTGGAGTTCTTGGAGACCGCCATGTACATCGACGGCTTCAGCCAGCCTCCGGCCTCTTCGGCACGCGGCATGGTTACAAGTGCGTAGGCTCCTGGCTTAATGCTGTCCCAGGTTCCCAGATTGTTGGAGAAGCTGTAACGGAACAGCACCTTGCCTGCTGCGAGCAGATCCATTTGCGGATCATTTTCCTTATCGGAGGCATTCACATCCGCCGGAGGAACCAGGCCTTCCTTACGCAGCTCTTCGAATTTACGGGTCCAGTCCAGATACGTGGCTTCATCCACGTTGAAATGACCCTCATTCGTGATAACCTGCCCTTTTCCTTTGGCATACTGATACGCCGAGTACATGAAATAGTTACCTGCATAGTCGAGGGTGAAATACTGTCCCTTCGGCAGCTTGGACTTGGATTCCTTCGCTAAAGCGAAGAACTCATCCCAGGTCCAGCCGTTGGCCGGGTTCGCGATGCCCAACTTATCCATAGCCGCTTTATCATATACCATACCGAAGGCTACCGAACCGAGCGGAACAGCGTACTGCTTGCCGTCAAGCTGTCCGCCGGACAGCAGCTTCGTATCGAATTTGCTTACATCCACCTCAGGAGCGAGGTCGGCCAATTGCTGGCGGGCCATCCAGTCCGGCATCCAGCCCGGGTCAAGCTGAACCACATCAGGTGCATTGTTGGCCGCAGCCTGCGTGGATAATTTGTCCAGATAACCATCCATACCGGAATACTCCGGCTCGAAGGTTACGTTCGGATTGTTCTTCGTGTACAATTCCAGGGCCGCCAAAGTGGCTTCGTGACGCGGCTGGGAGCCCCACCACATAATCCGCAGCTTGACCGGCTCATTGGTGCTTGGCGCATCAGTTGCAGCAGCCGTCGCAGCAGCATTCGTGCTGGCAGGTGCTTCTGTAGCCCCTCCTGCATTGTTTACCTTATTCCCTCCGCCGCCGCAGGCAGCCAGTGTACCTAATATCGCTGTCATCGCCAGGACCGAAAGAGAACGCTTCCATTTCAACATCTTTAACCCTCCTGTATACATCTGTATTCTCTTGCTACATTGCTATAGTAACAATATGGAATTGAAGTTCATAGGAGAGCAATGCACGAATTCTTATAAAATCTTACGAATATGCCATCCTGCAGCTAGGCAATAAACGTTCAAAGGCTGCTCCGCTATCCTAAGATAGCGAAACAGCCCTGAGTGTCAACGCAGCATTACTTATTTCATCATACTGGCGGCAATGGCGATAAGCTCATCCTTCGTTAGCTCTGTGTTCTCCTGGCCGGCGATCACAGAATAGATAACCTTTGCACCGGGGTCAGACCAAACCAACTTATACTTATACCCCAAGTCAAGTTCCTTGTTGCCGGAGTCATCCGAAAAAATGGCCTGTCTGCCTTTGATCTCTATATTTTCCATCTTTGTATGTTCACTCCACGAGAGCGGATCAGCCGGGTTTTGGTTGTCATCCACACGCGACACACCTATTCTCACCCGAACCTCTCCCTTCTTGTATACCAGTGAGGAATACGGGTAGTCAATATTCTCCGCCTTCTCCACTCTCCAGGACAACTGGAAGTTATCTCCCAGGTCTCTCTCGTCTCCGCCTTCCAGCTCCTGCACATCCGGAACTTTTAAGAAAGAAGGCTTGATGATTGCCTCGTCCAGGGCATACCCTTCCGGCAGATACGCCGGCTGCTCCAGGACAGGAGCGTTGTGCTCCTCTACACTAGTCTTATACGCGGTATAGTCATTGAACGTGAGGGGCGGGCGATACATGTTCATACTCCCCTCTCCCTCCTCGTCTTCACGCGTAATTACATAGGTGGCATACTCTCCAGGGAGCAACAGTTCCTTCATAAGCTCTGCCCCTTTTGAATACTTCTGGTTATAGAGAATACTTAGCTTCTGGTTGGCTTCATACTCTATACCCGGCTGTGCTTCTGGAATATAAGGCTTCAAGGGTTCTTTCGCCTTCTCAATCAGCGTTCCGCCGGAAGCCGTCGCCGGAAGCGGCTGATAAGGAAGCACCTTATACTGGGCTCCGGCCCCTTGCCGGACTTCACCCGAACTCTGGGCTTCAGCTCCTTGCTGGAGTTTGCCGGAGAACTGGGTATAGCCGCCGCCCAGCAAAACCAGTGCCAGGACCGCAGCCGCCCAGCCCTTCACCGGAATCCGTTTCTGTCTCCGCCCGGTTCTGGTTTCCATTCTGCGCATTACTTTAGGTGCCTCTCCGATTGGCGGAAGGGTCTGAAGCAGGTTCTCGTCTTCTTCAGCAGACAAGGCCCCCTCAAGCCCGAGCGCCTTCATGACTGGTTCATGAACATCAACGGTGTTCCAATGTGCTGAACGGTCTCCATCCTTCAGAAACTGCTCCTCTGGAGTTAATTCACGCTTGCCCATAATTGTTTCTCCTTTCTCTCAATCGCTTTTTTAAGTTTTTCCCTGGTCCGTTCATATCTTTTGCGTACGGTAGCCGTACTCACACCCAGAATTTCACTGATTTCCGCAAATGATTTATCTTCAAAAATCCGCAGGATCAACAAGTTCCGGTCCTCCACATCCAGCTTCCTCAGAGCAGCCGAGACCGGCTCGCTGAACAGGCGGTTCTGGGCCATTTCTTCGGCGCTCTTCTCCGTAATCTTCTGCCCGAGCAGCTTCCGCAACTGCTGCTGGTATTTCTGCCGCCGCAGCTGATTCAGGCAATGATGATAAGCAATCTTGTAGAGCCATGAGGTAAAATCTGCCTGAGGCTTGTACTGCCCGATATTCTGGTAGGCCTTGATCAGGATGTCCTGTACCGCGTCTTCCGCCTCTTCCTTGTTATTCAGCAAGCGATAGCAATAGAGGTAAATCCGCTGCTGGTATAGCCTGATCACGTCCGAGTACAAGCCTCCTTCCCCGCCCTGAATCCTTCTAATCTTCTCTTCGATAGGGTCCACGATAATCTCCTTTCTGCAAATCATATAGATATAACACATGAGCCGTATGTAATGTGACAATTATCTTTTTCCGGCTCCACACCAAAAAAAGAGACCCCCAGATGAATTCTGTTGATCTCTCCGTTGCAGAACCTATGAACCTGTAAGCTTCCAAAACCGTCTGTCTGTCTACTTTATTCCAGCTCGACAGTCTGATTCAGATTCAGCCCGTCAGTGTCCTGTCCCGTCATCCGTTTGAACATGTATACTGCCTTCTCGGCCAGGTTGCCGCTCTTCCAGTATTCGGCGGCTTCGGCATGGACCTTGATCAGAATCACATCCGGGTCATCATAGCTTGTCTTCAGGAACGTATCGTACCCTGCACTCCAGAGCTCTTTCTTCTTGTTCACATCGGTTACAATCTCGGCCGTTCCACGGATGGAGACATAGGACTTATCTGCATAGACCACGTTCACCCGCGGATCATACAGAATCTCTCCGAACTTGCTCGTATCCTTCTTCGTCAGGAACCACAAGTCTCCGTCGAATTCGACCTCCTGGGTCTTCATAGGCCGGGAGACCAGCCCTTCCTCCGAGATCGTGGTAAGCATAGCCATATCAATACCTTTGATCAACTTGCGGACCGTCTCAACGGCTTCCTCGTGACTATGGTGTGTAGTTGACATCTTTACCGCCTCTTTTCTTCCAGGATAGGGAATAGGTTGTCCAAATGCATAGCATTTATTAACCAGAAGCAGCAAAGCATTACCGGATGCCGGTGAAATCCGCGAGATCAGCAGCGTACATGCTTGCGCTTGAACCCGGTCCGACCTTTGTCGACAGCCTTCATAATATTATCGTATGCGCTAATACGCTTGCTCTTCGGCTTGTCCTTGTCCACCTCGACCGGACCCACCCGCTCCGCCGTCTCGCGTGCCAGATCATGCAGCGGTGAATAGGACACGGCTACGGTATACATAAAATTGTTCATAGAGTACCGGGTACGCTCCGGGGAGTCGTGAATGATCTTACCCACAAGCTCCAGCATCCCGGCCAGCTTGTCCCGCTGGAACTCCTGATCCGGGCGGCTTCCCAGCAGCCAGCAGTAACAGCTCCAGCCTGCCGACATTCTAAGATCCTCTCCGCTCCTGATCCATTCATCGGCCACCTGCTGGGCAATATCTGCTTCAGCCAAGGTGACAGCCACCACGAAATCGGACAGCATATAGAAATAAGCCCCGTCCATCCAGCGGTTATAGTCCGCCTCTGTCATCCCGTTCGGGTCGGCAATGATCCCGGCAAAATACATCGCATCATAATTACCTGTGGCATACAGCTCCTCAGCCAGCGCCTGATTGATTCCGGTTTGCTTGAAGATCGGTTTCATGGCACCGGTAGCCACACCAAATAGCGGTTCCCGTGCGCCGTTTGCGGTATATATCTTCTTGGTCCGTTCCTTGCCAAGCGCTTCAAGCTCCTGCATGACCTGTTCTGCATTCATTGAACGTTCCTCCTTTTAGCTACCTCTCGTCCTCCGCCGGAATATCCGGCAGCAGCGGACGGCCCGCGGGGTAGGCGTTCTGATTCAGCTGGTCGCCAATCCACGCTTTGCCGTCCTCGCCGGTTTCTTTTTTCCAGATCGGGACGATTTGCTTGATCCGCTCAATCACGTATTCATTCGCTTCATAGGCAGCCTTACGGTGGGGCGAGGAGACTGCGATGACCACGGCAATATCGGTAATCTCCAGCCTGCCGATCCGGTGGGTGACTGCAACCTTCGTATCCGGCCAGCGCTCCAGCACTTCCTGCCCGATGCGCTTCAGCTGCGTTACAGCCATGGACGGGTATGCTTCATATTCAAGATACAAGGTTTTCTTCCCCTGTGTGAACTCACGCACCGTCCCAATGAATAGGGTAATCGCCCCGGCTTCTCTGCGCAGAACTTTATCGGATACCTCAGCGGGTATAATCGCGGACTCTGTGATTTCAAATAACGAATGGCCCATTCGCTCACTTCCTTTCGAGTGAAACATATAAATTTCATATTTCAAAAAAACTGCCCCAAATTGGAGCAGTCTTTTGAAAAATATAAGTTTCACCGGTTTATCCAGGGAATGTTAATTCTTCCGCAGGTTCTGAACTTCCTGTTCTGAAAGCTCGGTGAGTTTAACTATAAAATCAAAATCATGTCCCATCGCCAAGAGCCTTCGAGCAGTTTCTCTTTTTTCTCGAATTGCACCCTGAGCAATCCCCTCCGCAATCCCTTCAGCCTTAGCACCATTCATTCGTGACGCCTCATCACGCAAATACTTCATCCGGGCATCATATTCCATACGTGTAGCGGCATCTTGACTCAGGAACTCCAGCGTATCCATTGCTTTTTTCAACATCGGTTCATTCATGGTCAGCACCTCCCAGTTTGGTTGTTCAACACCCTTCAGGAATAATAACCAGTTGATCAGACCACCAGTTAATGGAACGGCCTGCTCCTCGAGCTTCGTTAATTCCATCACATGAATCTCAAGATCGTTATTAAGAGAAATTCCAGTGTGATCTTCCCGAAGATGAAACACATTATGATGACGGTCATTCGGCAGACAGGAGTAGTTCAGTATATTGATCGTCACACACTTCTTCAATTGACTGTAATCGTCGCCTTTTTGAATTTGGTGGTAATACATCTCGCTCCAGTAGAACAGCGTCCGCTTCTCCATATTGTATGGATTGAACAGCTGCATTTCGATGTTGATCCGTTTGCCCTCAGCCGTTCTTATACATTTATTATATCATGGCAGAACTACTCATTGTAGACAAAGCCAGCCCTTTTGGGCCCCATATACTGCTATTCTGTCCCCAAAGCTCTATAAAACATACAGTCAAGACAATACGCTCTCTCGTGTTACTTCGGAACGGCTGTCCGCCCCGGAGGGACGCGGCATGACAAGCTGCCGGTCTGCCGCGCTGACTACGCCGCTTCACTGCTCCGCTACTATGCTTCAAGAATGTACCGGTTCCACCGCTGCTGCCAGGCCACATCCTGCCAGAACGGATGATGCGGCGCACAGTTGGAGCATAGCGTCATGCCCCAGAAGCCCAGTGCCATCCCCTTACGCAGCGCATACTCGGCAATGAATTTCCCGACCGGGCCTTCCTCGAAGCCTGCAAGCAGCGGGGTATAGCCGACATAGCCTTCGCCGATCACCACCGGCAGGCCCGAATGTACCGCCCATTCCTGCGCTTCTTCCAGGCGCATGTCCGCTTTTTGCAGCATCGCCAGCTTGTGGGCTCCATAGCGGTCATACAGGTAGAGATCCCATAGATCAGGGTCGGCCCAATCATGCAGATAGATCAGCTTCATCCCGACCGGATTACCCTCCATCCGCCACTCCTGCCCTGCGGGCAGGGTCCATTCCCCGAAGGGCGGGGCATCTTCCCTCAGCATAGACCGGACAAAGGTATTCGGAAAAGGCACCCCCTCATCATTCAACCCCGCTGCGTCCATAAGCTCATTCAGCACGCCTTTGATATAGAGATGATAGTGAGCCACCTGTAAATTACGGGCTACATATGCCTTCGGATAAGCTTCGTTCAGCGTATAGCTGGCCGTGATCAGAACATCGGGATGCTGCCCCCGGAGATAGCCCACCGCTTCCTCGATATAAGGCTGCATGGCCGCCACCAGCCTTGGCGTATCCGCTGCGCCGATTCCCTGCACGGTACCCACGGCGGTAAGCTGCCCGAATTCTACTTCATTATGCAGCTCGGCATAAACAATTCGATCAGCGAAGCCTTCCGCCTTGATATACCGGATGAGCTGGTCCATCGACCGGGCCAGGGTCATGAACCGCTCTGCGGGAGCAATTGCAGCCAGCTCATCACGCAGTGCGGGATAGGCCAGGAAGCTGGGGCTCTGCTGATATTCCCAGGAAGACAGCATAATATAGAGTCCGTGCGCCTTGGCCTGCCTGAACAGCTCCAGCAGATGCGCATGCCCGTCCAGCTCGGCACCGCCGCGGCAGTTGTACCAGCGGGTACGCTGGCCCACTTCCCCCAGACTGCCGAAGTGCAGCGGTCCGGGGCGTTTGCCTTCCGCTGTGAATAACAGGAACGGCATGGCGCAGATCCGGATGGTGTTGTATCCTCTGTCGGCTGCCTCCCTGCATCTTGCCGCCAGATCATGATAAGGCTCGCCCGGCAAGGTCATTGTGTACCAGGAGAAATCCCACATGGTGAGAGTAAGCTTGCGGGGCAATCTGCTCAGCACTGCATCCATTCTTTTCACTCCTTAGGATTAGGTTGTATTACCGGGTCAACTACTGGCCCATTTCCAGCTCCAGCACGCTGAAGCCGTTCGGACGGCAGACGGTTAGGGTCAGCTCCGATCCAGGAGCAGCAGGCAACTTGAGGCTCAGCGTACGAACCTCTCCGGGCTGCATATCAGGAATCACCTGTACCTGTGCTGCTTCCTCTGCGCCATCTATTGACACCCTTACATAATAGCCCCGGACGGCATAGCCGGGAATATCCTTCTGGCATTTCAGGGTGACTCAAGCTCCCGTCCGTTCCGCCGCACAGGGGCATCTGCAAGCAGGAGCGGTGAAGCCACCTCACGCAAGGCTGCAAACGAAGGCTTCACCCGGTTATGTACATCCACCGAACCGTGCACCCGCTGCTTCCATCTCCCCTGCCCGTCTTCTCCCATTTGCGTGCGGTAATCATTCAGACTGAAAAAGATCAGCGCAGCAAACTGGGGATACTTGCGGTAGAGCTCTGTTTTGTGCAGAAAAATCGCTGTTCTTCTGGGATCTCCACCTTCGTACACCGGCTCGCAGAGGCCATATTCAGCCACCACCACCGGCTTATCCGGGTAATCGGCCAGCATCTGCCGGATGACCTCATCCTCATCCAGCTCGCCATGCCAGGTTCCGATATAGTCATTCCACATCAGCAGGTCCCCGGCTCCCGTAGCATCACTACGCGGATTAAGGTGGACCGTGTTGCTCACATAGTTAATCAATCGCTGTGAATCCAGCGCGTGGATTTCCTGCTTCAGCTGCTTCATGTACCGGAGGGTGGTCTCCGACTGCCCGTTCAGCTCATTCCCCATCCCCCAAGCGAAGATACACGGATGATGGGAATGATCGCGGATCATCTCCTTCGCCTGGGACAAGGCTACCGCGAAGGTGTGCTGATCCGGCTCCGCCGGCTGCTGCCAATGCGGAATTTCCTCCTGGACAAGAATGCCGTTGCGGTCACACCAGTCCAGCAGCTCATTCCCCTGTTGCCAGTGAAAACGGGTGATCACAGCGTTCGCCTCCTTGAGCCGTTCCAGCATCGCGCCAAGATCCTCCCGCTTCTCGGCCATGCCAACCGCCGGATTCGAACCCGGCATCCATTCGACACCCATCAGGCGGACCGGCTCACGGTTCAGCCATAGCTCCTGCCCTCTGACCACAATCTCACGGAACCCGAAATTGACGGTTACCTCATCATGAAGCTGTCCGCCCTCACGGATGGTGATCTGAAGCTGATAGAGATGCGGATGATCGAAATGCCATAAGTCCACCGGGAGCCACTCCATCCCTGCAAGCTGCCAGGTCCCGGATTGCGGGGGCAGGGGGCGGTGATCCTCCCATATTTGTGTACCATTCTTGAAAATAGAGGCCCCTATCGTTGCTGAAGCAGAGGGTCCGCATAGCTGTACGTCTGCCAGTAACCGGCCGGACGCCTGCTGGCCCGCTGGTCCGAACCGGACCTCCGGGGAGACGCAGATATGCTTGACGGCCGTTTGCCCGGTTACTATAAGCTGTACGGGCCGGATGATCCCCCCATCGTCCGCCCAGTCGAAGCTGCGGCCTTGCGGGAGCGCCTGAGCAGCCGGGGAATTATCCGCTTTTACCGTAATCCGGTTCTCCTTGCCATGCAGAATATGCGCGGTCACCTCCAGCTCAAAGGCAGTATACCCTGAGTTGACATGCGAACCGGCCTCGCGGCCGTTGACCCAGACCACCGCATCACGATAGACGGCTTCAAAATGCAGACGGAACCGGCTGCCGCTCCACTCCTCAGGAATGCTGAGATTATACTCATACCACCCGGCCCCCCGGTGTTCCTCCAGACCTTCCTCCACATTCCAGGTATGCAAAACCGCAACCTCCCTTGGAGCAGGCAAGCCTGTAATCTGCCATTCCTCTCGCTCTCCTATGCCTGCTGTATCTGCCTGAAAACACCAGCCTTCGTCCAGGCTTATATCATGCCGTCCTGTTGTATGCATACTCTGTTGTCCTCCCTCTGCTTAGAGATGTCCCGGTTCAAGGCATGATCGGCCATCCGTCTGTGAACTCCGGCTCCCTGATGATTGGGGTCCAGGGCAAGAGCGGAATCAAGCTCCGCTACCGCTGCTTCATGCCGGCCCAGCCCGAGAAGCCCGAGCCCCCGCATGTAGCGGCAATGTATGACATTTCGCCGGTTGAGGTCATCCTCAAACACCAGGAAATCCGGCAGCGATACGGCGAAATAGTCCAGCTTGATATCATCGAAAAGATGACGCTCGGCATAATCGATCAATATATTGAAGCGGCGCTTGGCCTCCTTCCCGTTACGGAGCTTCAACCAGGCCAGCCCCTGGTAGTAGATCATCTCCGGCGGCTGGTCATTGTAGAACATCGCACTTGCCGGCTCGGCCAGTCCTTGTGAAGCTATGGTGTAGCTGGCGACGGCTTCTTGTTCCCGCTGAAGACCTTCATAGGCTACGCCCAAATAATAATAGATATTATTCTCCTGGGCGCCTTCCAGCCTGCCTTCGCCCAGATTCAGCGGATAGACCAGCGCTTGCTCCAAGTGCTCAGCTGCTGACTTATAGTTGCCCTCTTGCAGTGCCTGCTTGCCGAGCTCGGTATGAGCGAATTTATATTGTCCGGTCACCTTACCCTCTCCTCCTTCCCAAGGATGGAAATTACGCTGAGACAGTGAAGCAATAGCATCCTGATAGCGTCCAAGATTGTTAAGAAGGGTCACATATTCCACATACAGATCATCCCGCTTCCCGACCAGCTCCCGCCGCTCTTGCAGAATCTGAAGGCGTTCCTCCGTGGACCAGGCCAGCTTCTTGCGCAGCTGATCCAGCTCATACAGAATCCGCGCATCCTGCGGCGCACAGGCAAATGCCTGCTCCAGCGAAGCTAATGCTGCCTGCGGATTACTCTGCTTATTGTAATAGGTCAGAGCCAGATTGCGGTGAACGATGGCGAAATCCCCTCTCAGATCACGTGAACGTTCCCAGCTTGCCGCCGCTTCCTCCGGCCGCTTCTTGTCATAATAGAGATTGCCGAGATAGTAATAGGCCTTATCATCCAGGGGATTCGCCCGGATAGCGCTTAACAGCCATTCAAGCTCGGACAGGGTGTTCGGAAAGCAGTGCAGCGGGGAGGCTGCTTGCCCCTGGCGGCGGGCCTCCCGTGCCTGCTCATCTTGTCCCGTACGCTCATAACATTCGCCAAGGGCATAATGCAGCATCGGGTAGACGGAGTCGGAGTCGGTGTCGGTGTCGATTTCAGATTCGGGTGTTCCGCATTTGACTGCCCTCCGCCCTACAGCAAGAGCTTCCGCATACAGCCCGCAGTCCATATAATCCGCCATAAGATTAAGGTAGTTGTGTGCGTCACCACGCATAAGACGTTCTAATTCTGTCAGCGCCTCTTCTGCCGCAGCAGGGTCCTCCAGTGCTGCAAGGGCCAGGGCCAGTTCGTTGTATGCGCCAAAATCAGCAGGATCAAGCTGCACAGTCTCACTGGCGAATCTCCTCCCCTGCTGCAGCCGGCCAAGCCTGCGCAGCAGAGCAGACTGGAGATTCCTTGCCTTATAATTACGCGTATTGCGGGTCAGCGAACGCTCCGCCAGCTCCAGCGCTTCGGCATAACGGCCTTGCTGGCAGGCTATCTGAGCGAGCGAGAAATACCCCGCAGCCTGCCAGGCTGCCGACCATACCGCTTTGTAATAAGCGGCAAAAGCCTCATCCAAGCGGTTCTGGCCGCGCAGAGCAACCCCCAGCTGATAATAGGCTTCGCTGTCATACGGGTTAGGATTACGCGAGGTTAGACGTTCAATGGCGCGGCGGAACAACGGCTCACTCTGCGCGTATTGCCCGCGGCGGAGCAGCAGCGTTCCATATGCTACATTCAGCCGGATATCCCCGCTGTCCCGCTTAAGCCCTTCCATATAATAGGCCTCCGGCTCAAAGGTGGCATGCCGGTACTGCTCCAGATGCAGGCCTGCCAGGTACAGCTCCTCTGCTGAGCGCAGCTCTTCCGGCACTGCCAGCGGCTTCGCCGCTCCAGGGATGCGCTCAATCTCCGGCCGCTTCGGCTGATAGGCGACCAGCAGCCTGCCCTCCCCGCTATGAACCGTCAGCTTGAGGTCATGCTCCTGCTCTCCATGGTTCAGCATAACCGTACGCTCTATAGCCTCTGCGGGAGACAGATCTGCAGTCTCCCGCAGATATTCGCCTGCGGCTCCGCTTAAGCTGATCACGGCCTGCTCCTGCCGTGAGGTCACGTATACCTTCACCACCGCCTGAGCCGATACTGCATCCGCCTCCAGATTGACCGCAGCGTCTACCGAGGCATTTTTCACCAGACCGATGCCCTTATACGGCATGAAATACTGGGTGAAGCTCTTCTCCTCATACGGCTGCAGCCAGGTGAAGTCAGGCTGATTATCGGTGTACACGCCTGTCATGAGTTCAATATAAGGTCCGTCTTCATCGGTCAGCTGGCGGTCCCAGGCCTGCCCGAACTCCCCGTTCCCCCAGGTCCATTGCTTCTTCCCTGGTGAGATATGATGATCAGCCACATGCAGCAGTCCCGCCTGGACGCCGTGATCATATCCGCCGACGAAATTATAATCCGACTTATAGGCCATATAGGAGGTCGGAACCGGAATATTCTTATAGCGGGAGATGTCCACGCCTTCCGAATAATCCTGTTTGTAGTAGGTACCGGTAGCAATAGGGAACCGCGATACATCCCTTTTGCCATGATCGAAGACGGCTGTGACATCAGGGGGAAAAACAGACTGCGTCTGATCATTCACCGCAACCGCCGGGTTGGCCCACCAGAGGAAGGTCTGCGCCTGCGGCGTCCGGTTATAACACTGCGCATGGACCTCCAGATAGGCTCTCCCGGGATAGAGTCTGAACGCAGCCGTAACCTTCGTCCCGTACATCCGGTCAATCTCGCTCACCCATACGGCAGCGCTTCCATCCGCAGCAGCCTCAAGCTTATAGTCAACAGGGCCGAACGTATTCGGGCGGTGATGCTGCGGCCAGTTGAACTCAATGCCCCCGGAGATCCAGGGACCTGCAAGACCGACCAGCGCAGGCTTGATGACGCGGTTATAATAGACAAAATCATAATGATTCGTCTTGTCGAGCGCCCGGTAGATCCGTCCTCCAAGCTCCGGCAGGATCTCTATCCGCAGATATTCGTTCTCCAGAGTAATCAGCTTGTACGGTCTATCCTGCTTCACATCCGAGATGCTCTCAATCACGGGATGCGGGTATACACGCCCTGAGCTTCCCTGATAGACTCTTTTCTCCAGAAACATGGGGTTCGGATCAGCGGCGCCCGCCTCATAGGTTGGTATGATCACACTGGTCTCCCGTACCTGTACCCGGTCCGCGCTGTCCGGATTGTCCCTGTTGTCTGCGTTGCCCGCATTGTACGTATTGTCCACATTGTCCACATTATCCGCATTGTCCCCATTGCCACCGTAGTCAGCGTTACCCCCGGCTGCCTCCGGCATCTTACTGCTACCTGCCTGCTTCATGCCTTCACTGCCTCCCTTAACTTGATAGTTCTACTCTAGCCGCTGGCCGGGGAGTTTCCAATTGACGAAATGCGGGAAGTGATGGATTATATTCTTATTCTGTGTAAGCTTGTTAACCTACTATCTGTTAGGGGGAAGCGGCATGAATGATGGCAATATCCGCAAGCCGGAAGGGTTTGTGGAGGAGAAGCTGTATGTGCTGCCGGAGTACTGGATGAAGGAATTGGAGCAGGAGGAGCTGACCGCCTCCTTGTTCATCACGGACATTGGTTATTTCCCGAATGCCCGTTATCATTTCAGGGAACGCCTGGAAGGCAGCCCGTCCCATATCTTGATCTTGTGTGAAGCGGGGGAGGGCTGGGTGGAGATGAATCATGGAGAGCAGATGACCATGCAGCCGGGGGACATGGTGATTATTCCTCCACACACCCCGCACCGGTACGGGGCCATGCAGGAAGAGCCATGGAGCATATACTGGTTCCATTTCAAAGGAAATCATGCGGACCGGCTGGTGAAGCTGTTCGGATTGTCGGGTGCTCCCCTCGCACTGGCCCCGAGCGGCAAGGCCCGGCTCATCGAATGGTTCGTTCCTGCCTATGAGCTGCTGGCTGAGCGGACCTACGCCCTGGCTACCCATGTGCACATCGCCCAGACGGCCAGACAGCTGCTCTCCGGCATCGGCATTACGGCAGGCCCGTCCGCGCAGGAGAAGAAACGCGGGACGTATCTGGAACAGGCGATCCAGTATATGAACGGACGGCTGGGCAGCAACCTCACCCTGCCTGAGCTGGCTAAGCAGGTCGGCGTGTCGAAGCAGCATCTGATCTATATCTTCAACGCCGAGACCGGAGTCTCCCCGATCGGGTATTTCCTGCGGCTCAAAATCCAGCGGGCAGGCCATCTGCTCGATCTTACCGAACTCAGCATTAAGGAGATCGGCTCCGCTATAGGGATCAACGACCCTTATTACTTCTCCAGGCTGTTCAAGAAGATTTCGGGGTTCTCTCCTTCAAGCTACCGGAAGATCCCGAAGGGCTGAATCTGTACTGGAACGAAAAGGGCCTTCCGGGCTAATTTCTCAGCTGCAGGAAGGCCCTTTTTGAATATCTCTGAATATCTCTGCCGCGTAAGCTAAGCGGCTCTGCTACTCAATCTCCTTCCCGGTAAACAGCGAGACTCTCGCTTTAACCAGCTCTGTATATTCCTTCTCCATTTTCTCTGCACCCGCTTTATTCAGCTCCGCAATGAATTCGTCGTAGATTTTATCGAAATCGGCTGTGCTGGAGAGGATGGCTTCGGGAATCCGTTTGTGGACGATATCCTGCGTCTTTTGATAGATTACCTGATAATCCCCATCTGTCGGCACCGGCATATTGTACAGCGCGCCCCATTCCTTGACCGGGAATTCATCCTCCGCCGGGAACAGGTCTTTCCAGGTTGTTGCGTTATACGCAGCCAGGCTCGCTTTCTCCGCACCCGAATATTCGGCCAGAATCTGTTCCGGGAAGTTCGTTGTATAGTAATTGCCTGTAGAATCCTTCACACCATCCCCGTAGCGGACTCCCAGCGTGGAATACAACCCCACCCCTGTCGCTTTGGTGAAACTTGCTGCATCGTTGACCTTCTGATCCAGAATGTCGGCAGGGATGACGCGCTTCCCGTTCTCCACATTATAATGCTTGCCTTCGATCCCCCAGTTTCTCAGCACCTGGCCTTCTTCCGAGGAGAGCCAGTCCAGGAATTTAATCGCTCGGACCGGATCTTTACAAGCCGTGGTGATACTGATCCCGTAGCCGTCCACTCCGACAGACTGCATGGCGTGATCCTTGTACTCCTCACTCAGCGTAACCGGGAAGTGGGCGTACGTATATTCGTCTTTGCCCGCAGCCTTCAGGGCGTTCTCCGCATCCTGATACTCCCATTCCACTGAGGTAAGCCCCAGCACCCGGCCGCTGGAGATTTTGGATTTGTACTGGTCATCCTTTTGGACAAAGGATTCCTTGTCGAGCAGCCCTTCATTGTACATATGGTTCAGCCAGCGGAAGTACTCCTTCTCTTCAGGCTTCTTATAATGCAGCATCGTCTCGTACGTCTCAGGGTTCACATAATATTCGCCGTCATTGGTTCCTCCGGTGGTGATATCGCCCTGGTTGGTCACCGTAATCATGATCTTCCAGCCGTCAGCATTGACGGTCAGCGGTATGGTCGGCTGCCCGTCCGTCGTTGGATGCTTAGCCACATACGCCTTGAGGACATTCTCGAAATCCTTCACCGTCCGGACTTCGGGATATCCAAGCTCTTTCAATACGCGGTGCTGAATCTGAAATCCGTTCGTCGCATCGAAGCTCTGTTGATCAATGCCGACATTCGTCGGGATCGAATAGATCGCCTGATTATCCTTGCTGTATTTCATCCGGTTCATGTTCCCATCCATGACTTTCTTTATATTCGGAGCATATTTATCAATCAGCTCGGTCAGGTCGATAATGGCTTCGGCATCCACCAGCTTGCCCAGCTCTCCCTTGGCATAGATCATATCAGGATACTCTCCGCTGGCTGCCATCATTGAGATTTTGTCCTGTCCCCCTCCGCTGCCCACATCATATTCCGCGTTCAGGGTAACACCTGTTTTGGCAACAATCTCCTTGCCGATATCATCCTCCATCCTGTTCCAATTCGGACTGGCATCGGCGCCAAAGAAGGTAAACGTTACGGGAGCTGTATCATTTGCGCTGTTATTTCCGTTCGTTGTATTCTTTGTGTTATTTCCGGCACTGCCGCTGTTGCTGCAGCCTGCCGAAATGAGCAGCATACTTGCCAGCAGACCCATCCCTAATCTTCTTGGCATTTGTTTTTCCATCCGTCTCATCCCCTTTGGTTGAATGCGTTTACAGTTATATTTTAGCGTCACCTTTGGCGGATAACCTTGATTTTCAAGTCGCAGACTAGCATTATATAGACAAATACGTATTTCTGAGGTGGGAGCTTTGTGAGCAATGTATATTTGAACTGGTTCACGACTGACGAGCATTTTCCTTTCTTTATCCAATATGGCGGGCACGAAGAAGACACCTCCCTCCATCAGCATGCAGACTTCTCCGAGCTTGTCATTGTGCTGAACGGACATGCTGCGCATATCGTCAACGACGAAGAGGCTTTTATCAAGAAAGGCAATGTATTCGTGATTAACGGCGGCACTCCCCATGCCTATAAGGACCCTTATGATTTCAGAATTTGCAACATTATGTACAAATCAGGCATGCTTAAGCTGGCCGGACCGGACTTAAGAACGCTGAACGGCTATCAGGCGCTGTTTGTCTTAGAACCCTTTTACCGCAGCATTAACGCCTATAAAAGCAAAATGAACCTCCCCATCGTCAGCCTGGAGGCTGTCTCATCGCTTGTGGCCGGCATGATTACCGAATATGAACAGAAGCAGCACGGCTATCAGACCATGCTCGCCTCCAAATTCATGGAGCTGGTCGTGTATTTGTCCAGACATTATGACATTCAGGAGAAGGGCGTGGACAACAGCCTGATGCACCTCGCCAGTGCGATCTCCTATATTGAGGATCACTATCATGAACCGGTTACTCTTGATGCCATTGCCGCCAAATCGGATATTTCCGCCCGTCATTTGAACAGGATATTCCAGGCGTATTATCTGACTACACCGATTGCTTATATTCAGCGTCTCCGGCTGGAACATGCATGCTCACTGCTCAAGCAAACCAGACACCCTATTACAGACATCTCCTATAGGTGCGGATTTAATGACAGTAATTACTTCGCCCGTCTCTTCAAAAAAACGTACGGCAAGTCCCCGAAGGCCTACCGCAATCAGCAGTAGTTGTGCAGCAGCCAGGTCCATACGCCTCTTAACGCAAAAAAGAGCAGCATGTCCCAAGGAACTGCTGCTCACACCTTATACCGCCGGCTGATCCAGCGGCTCATAATCGAACCAGTCATACGCTGCCGGAGCGCCCTGTCCCGTCACGGACGTTGCATACATAGCAACGAATACCCCGGTGAACCCTCCTGAGATTTCGGTGCTGAGATAATGTGTCTCTCCAGCCCCCAGCTCGATCACCCCGGAATCCGGTGCCTCAACCGAGGCTTCTATGCTGCCGGGCAGCGCCTTGATTCTCAGGATGACCGGCCCGTCAGGACACTCCTCCACCTGCTCCACCCGGAGTGAACCGACCGTCCGCCGGAACACGGCGGCTCTCCGCCCGCTGACAGAGCGGATCACCAGCTCATAATGATGCTTCTCGTTCTTGTACACTGCAATTCCGGCTTCTTCCCCTTCATGCTGCGGCTCATAATCCAGCTCTGCTGCTATATTGGCCGTGAAGTGGCTGAGGCGGCGGCCCGCAAAGGCAGGTGCGGCGGTTTCATTCAGCGTAGCCTCGTGGCCATGCAGAACGAGATGGCCCGGCCGTTCTTCAAGCGACCAGCTTCCTTCTGCCGGATTACGCAGAAAAGTCCAGTCCAGCCCCAGCCGGGTATCATCGAAATGGTCTCTTACGGGCTTCGCCGGCCAGCGGACTTCCGGCAGCAGCGGCGAGTCCATAACCGGCTCGATGTGGCCGCCGTTCCCGATAACCGGCCAACCCTCGGATGTCCAGGTTACGGGAGCCAGGAAGCTCTCTCTGCCCAGATGATGGCCCATCGGATAGGAGACCGGACGGATGCCTAAGCACACCGCCCACCAGCTCCCGTCCTGCGCCTCAACCAGATCGGCATGGCCTGTAGCTTGTATGCTGATTGCCGTACTGCGGTTGGACAGAATCGGATTATGGGGACAAGCAGCATACGGACCATAAGGCTGACGGCTTCTGGCGATGGTCTCCATGTGTCCATACTCCGTTCCGCCTTCGGCGATCATCAGATAATACCAGCCGTTCTTCCGGTACAGATGCGGAGCCTCGGGATGAGCGCCGCCCGTTCCTGTCCAGATCAGCACGCTCCCGGTCAGCATTTCCCCGGTCCCGATATCAATCTCGCACTGGTAGATTCCGTTCCCTTGCCCGCCGTCCATGGCGGACTGGAAATATACGCGCCCGTCCTCATCGAAGTACAGGGAAGGATCAATGCCGCCCTGTGCAATCAGGTAAGGCTCCGACCAGGTGCCTTCAGGATGCTGTGTTTTGACGAAGAAATTGCCCATCCCGCTTACATTCGTGGTCACCATATAGAACCAGCCGTTATGGTAACGGAGGGTCGGCGCGAATATTCCGCCTGAGCTCCACGAATTCTCCAGCGGCAACTGGCTGGGTGTGGTAAGGCAATGGCCGATCTGACGCCAGTGGACAAGATCCCTGCTGTGAAAGACAGGGACGCCCGGATAATATTCAAATGTGCTGGTCACCAGATAATAATCATCCCCTACCCTGCAGATGCTGGGATCGGGATGGAAACCGGATATGATGGGATTGGTATAGTGCATGAAGCCGCGCTCCTGTCCATTTTCAATTGAATTCTAGGTTCTATATCGATTATAAATGGAATCGCTCTGCCAAACCTTCACTTTCAAGTCACGGGAATAGCAAAATCCAGACATGGCCGCGCTTAGTTCCGTGCAGATGTTATATAGTTACCTTTTCAAATGATTGAAGCCGCTCCGCCTCTGCTTCCGCCGACGCCATAACCGGTACCCTCTGCGGACCGTCTCCAGAATCAGGCGGGGAACCGGAAATAAACGGCGGGAAGCCACGGGCCGGTACAACCTGTAATACAGCCGCTTGTAATCCTCCCACATGCTGCAGTCGTCATCCTTCAGGAAATCCGAGACATCTACAATCAGTCCCCGCCCGTCCCGGAGCATCACATTCTTGGCATGGATATCATGCGGGCGCAGCCCGCGGGACCTTGCATACTGAAGCGCGTTGTCAACGTCTTCAATAGCCTGTCCGGTAATGAGAATGCCGCGTTGCATGGAATCGTAGAAGGTGACTCCGCCCAGCCTTTTGAGAACCAGGAAATCCGCTCCGGCATAATAGCACTCCGAGAAGGCCGGATGCTGCCCGAGGCGGCGGTATACCTCTGCTTCTTCCTCAATGCCCGGCCTGCCCGGCGCGTAGATCTTCACTGCGAATTCCTCAGCTCCCTGCCGGCAGAAGACAGCTGCATAATTTCCGGTTCCGAGCACACTCCAGGGCTTTGGTACACCGCTGACCTTCACCGGCTCCAGCGGATTCACGCTCTCAATACTAACCTGTCCCAGCAGCTCGCCCATGATCTGCTCCAGCAGCTTGTCCATCCTTCTCACCCCGCAGCTTAAGTTCAGTAATGACTCTATCCACCCAGTGTACGCTATTCCCCGGCGATCAGCCAATCTTGCCGGCAAGCATGGCGAAGAACCGGACAACAGCTCTCCGGCTCTTCGTATATTTGAACGTACCTGTACACTCGCCCGTCATCCACGCCGCCCCCTGGGAGCTATGCCAAATGAATGACCTCATGCTCCTCCGCACTTCGGTAGGTCCCGAATACAAGCTCCAGCGTCTTCAGATTATCTTCGCCGCTCGTCTGGAATTGCCTTCCAGTGTCCAGGCATTCAATGAAATGCGACTGCAGCCGGTAATGACTCTCTTCAAAATCAAGGCCGTTATCCTCTGAAATCGCCGTCTCCAGCCCGTTATTATCAATCAGGCTGAGCCTGCCGCTGCTGTACAGCTTGATCGTTGCCTGATCACCTTCGATAATCAACTGCTCCTTATGGTCCGGCAGCACCGGCAGGGTTAGCGGGCCGGGCAGATTCTGCCGGGTGGCCCAGCTCATATCCATAAGGCCCATATAATCCTCATAGCCAAGGGTGATCAGCCCGGCGTCCTCTCCGGCAATATACGGACTGACCTTCCGGGTCTCTGCATACAGCCGTTTCGGCTCCCCGAACAGAAAGCGCCACGTATCGTACCAGTGAACCCCCATCTCATAGAACAGCAGCTTCGGCATCTCCCGGAAGAACGGCTGCGGAAGCTCATGCTCCGGGGCAAACCGCGGTGAATAATAATCCGTGTGGATATAACGGATCGTCTGGAGCCGTCCTGCCGTTCCCTGATCCAGCAGCTTGCGGATGGCCTGAATCGGCTGCAGCCAGCGCCAGTTCTCTGTAACCATCAGCCGGACGCCCGCAGCACGGGCCGTTTCCACCATCTCACAGGCTTCCTCCATGGAGCGGGCAAACGGCTTCTGGCACAGGATATGCTTCCCTGCCCGGGCGGCCAGTCCGACCAGCTCAGGGTGAGTATCCGGCGCGGTAATGATATCGACGATATCGATGTCTGCGGATGTCAGCATGTCTTCCAGCGTGGAGTACAGCATGTCCCCGGGAATCCCGTATGCTTCCGCTTTCCTGCGCAGCTTGTCCGAATCCAGGTCACACAGGCCATGAAGCTGAACGCCGGGGATACGCTGCCATGCCTGCAAATGCTTATCCGACCAATACCCGGCACCTACTATACCAACCTTCCACATCCTACTTCGCCTCCAGGTCATGCTCATCGCGCAGGCGCGTCATTCTCAACGCCATATAGGTCCGTCCCGGCAGAGCGACCCTGAAGGTTCCCTGATAGCTGCCCGCAAGCTCCTCCACCGTCATGTTCCAGGTATCCAGCAGCTCCACCTTATAGCGGATCTCCGGGTTCATCGTGAACTGGCGGAACATCGGCCGGTTAAAACCGAAATAATAGAGAACATATTCATCCTCTACCCCGGCTCTGGGCAGATCCCACTCCGAAGGGAGCGGGTTCAATCCCTCTGAAGGCCCTTCCTCCAGCACACGGCGCAGAAAAGCAATCCGCTCAGGACTCGTGCCATACAGCCGGCCGCCCTTGGCCCACCAGAGCTTATCTTCCGGGTGCAGATAGGTTTCCCCATGTCCGACATACCCTCCACGGACCGCGCCTTCCCAGAAACGGCGGACCATCTCTTCCCCGGTAATATTTCCCCAGCCATGCTCGACATTGCCCTCGTAGGCACATTCATCGATCACGACAGGCTTATTCCAGCGCCGTCTCCATTCATCCGTATGCTCAGAGGTCTTGTAAGCATCCACACGCTGAATGCTACAATGCGTAACCCAGGGCTGGTTGAAATCATAGAAGGCAATGCCATTATGATTAGAGATCAGGTGCCCGTAAGGATCATACGACGTTACAATGTGGGCATACCGCTCCCAATCAGCCGGCATCTTGTTTCTCATGAAGTCATATTCATTGGCCAGCGACCACCAGACATGACGGTACGCGGAGAGCCTGGCTACAAGGTACCGGAGATAGCGGTCATCTGCCTCCTTGCCCATATCCGCGAAGCCCCAACGGTCATACGGGTGGAACAGAATCAGGTCTGCCTCGATGCCCAGCTCCCCAAGGTCTGCAATCCGCTCCTCCAAATGCCGGAAGAATGCCGGGTTGAACCGGCTGTAATCCCAGCCTGCTTGGGCCGAGCCTTCATAGGGATAATACTCCGGTTCATTCTCGTTATAGGAGTAGGATTTCGGGAACACGCACATTCTTATTTTGTTAAAAGAAGACGCTTTCAGCGTATCCAGTGTCTGGCGCTCCATCCCGTCCCCCTGATGGGTCCAGGCGTAGCAGGTCGTGCCGACAGGAAGATAGGGCGTTCCGTCCGCATAGGCAAAATGAAAGGTATTCCGCACCCGGACCGGACCGTGATTCCCGCCCGCCGCAGCCGTGCATTCCAGTTCCCCTTCAAGCTCATGCAGCACAGGCTCATTACTGCTGGTCCGGAACGCCCATTTCCCCTGATGTTCCGGCATGAAGCGGATGCGGTATACCCCTTCCCCATCATAGAAGCCCAGAACAAGAACCGAACGTTCTCCCATCGAAAATTCCGCCTGCAGCGCTACCTCCGTAAACGGATTGCCCCCGGCAGGACCTCCTTGCAGTACAATTTCACATACGCCCCACTGTGAAGTCTGGTCAGGCACCGATACGGAGACCTTCCCCTGAAATGCAGCAGCCTGCCCTGCTTCCTCCCGATTAGCCATTAGTCCTGCTCCCTTCTGTATGAATCCTGAGATATACCCTTAGCAAATCCGAACTAAACAATAACTAAACAAAACTAATATCATTAACTATAAATTCATTATTATAAAGCAATCCTACAACACCTTCATGCCATCGTCAATGTTCTTATCCAAGCTAAAAACCAGCTTATTCAACTATTATATTAACCTCGATTATATGCCAAATTCACTAAACATAAGTAAACAAAAATACAAATTACGCTTCATTGCTAAAATTAGCGCCTTCCCTTACACTAAACATACTTAAGCTACGATGCTGAATGGAGGTCTTGTCATTGAATATGGAGGAGCTTGCCCGGCTGGCCGGGGTCTCCAAAGGGGCCGTCTCGCTGGCGCTGAACGGGAAGCCGGGGGTCGGACCGGAGACACGCGGGCGAATCCTGCGCCTGGCGGAGACCTACGGATATACCGGCAGGGGAAAAGCGGCGGCCGCTGAGGCGAACCCCACCACCCTGCGGTTCCTGGTGTTCACCAATGCCGGACTGGTCCATCAGGAGTACTATCAGCAGCCCTTCTTCCGGGAGCTGATTCATCATATCGAGGAGCGCTGCCGGATGGGGGGCTACAGTCTGATGTTCTCCGCGATTGAAGAAAAGCACTATGAGCAGGGCATTCAATCCGTGATGGAGGAGCCCACCAGCGGCGTGATTCTGCTCGGGACCAGCCTGGATGCGGCCAGAATAGCCGATATTGCGGACAAGCTGCCCGGCTTGATCGTGCTGGACACCTGCTTCGATGCGCTGCCTGTCCATTTTGTCGAGATCAATAATTATATGGGGGCTTATCAGGCAGGCACCTATCTGACCGGCCACGGGCACCGGAGAATCGGTTATATCGCATCCGAGGAGCGGATTCATAACTTCGGGGAACGGCAGCGCGGGTTCATGGACGCCATGGCGGAGGCGCGGGTGGAGATTCCCCGGAGCAGCCTGCTGGCGGTGCCGCCGACTTTATTTTCCTCCCAGGGACCGTTACGGGACAAGCTGCAGCAGCTCAGGGACAGCGGCCAGCCTTTTCCCACCGCCTTCTTCTGTGAATGTGACTACATCGCCATCAGCGCGATTAAGGCGCTTGGCGAGCTGGGCTTCTCCGTCCCGGAGGATGTATCCGTCATCGGCTTCGATAATATCAATGAATCGCAGATTGTAGCCCCGGAGCTGACCACGGTTCATGTAGAGAAAGAACGGATGGCCGCATGGGCAGTGGATCTGTTCACCGCTTCTCTTCACCGGCAGCCCGCAGTCAGCACCAAGGTCAAAGTCGACACCCTCTTGATCGAGAGAGCTTCCTGCCGGCGGCTCGAACCCTCTGCGGATTAATAAGCTACACTCACAGCCTATTTGTAAAAAAACAGGAGCCAGCCCTAACCGCATCATCGCGGCTAAGGGGTTGGCTCCTGTTCCTGTCTGTATAGCATGGGTCCTAATCTTCTTGCTCTATTCGTCCAGCCAGGTACGCATCATCGATAACAGCTGTCCGCTGTTCACCGGCTTGGTAATATAATCCGAGCAGCCTGCTTCCAGGCACAGCTCCCGGTCTCCCTTCATCGCCTTGGCTGTAAGCGCAAGTATCGGGAGGTCCCTCCATTTCGGCTTCTCCCGGATCGCCCGGGTTGTCTCATAGCCGTCCATTCCCGGCATCATGATGTCCATCAGGACAATTCCGATATCCGGCGTCTGCTCCAGCAGCGTGATCGCATCCTGGCCGTTCTCCGCAGGGATCACCTTCATCTGATGGCGCTCCAGAATGGAGGTAAGCGCAAAGATGTTGCGGATATCATCATCCACGACAAGCACCTTTTTATACTCGATCATCTCATCCGATTGATACAGCTTCACCAGCTTGTCTCTGGAGAGCGGCGGCAGATCCTCTGCCTTGCGGTGCAGGGCGAGGGTGGATTCATCAATCAGCTGGGCATCCGATTTCACCTCTTTGAGCACCGCCATCTTGGCCAGCTCATCCCATTCGGTTTCTTCCTCCGGCGTCAGCTTCCGGTTCATCTGCACCAGCACGGGGATTCTTTTGTTCCTGGCGTTCTTGTACATCTCCCGGAGGAAGCGGATCAGATTCATGTCTGCCAGGCTGCTGTCCAGCACGATCGCATCGAACGTCTTGCTGTTCAACTGGTTCAAGGCTTTGCGCCCGGTCTCTACGGCGGTGAGTGTAAGATCAGGATTGTCCAGCAGCTCGGCTATATGCTTGCGCTCCTGTTCATCCTGGACGGCGACCAGCAGATTAGCCGTGGTGTGATCCGCGAACCGGTTCAGCCGGTCCAGCGCATTCTCCAGCTCCTCATTGGTCACGGGCTTGCGGAAGTAGTCGTAAGCCCCCTTCTGCAGCAGCTGCACCTCGTCTTCATCCACGGTCATTACGCAGACCGGAATATGCCGCACTCCGATATCGTTCTTGAGCTGCTGAAGCACCAGCCAGCCGTCCGTATCTCCGCCAAGATGCAGATCCAGCGTGATGGCCGACGGCTGGTACTTCTGAACCAGCTCCAGCACATCCCAGCCGCTGGTGGCGATAACCGCTTTGATTCCTTTTTTGTGGAGCATCCCCAGAATGATCTCGTTGAACTTCTGGTCATCCTCAACGATCAGGAACACCCGGTCTCCCGGTTCAATCCCATCGCGGTCATCCGCGAAGGGCTCCTCTTCCGGCTTGACAAGGCTGCTTCTGCGTTTGGCCGGGGTAATGTCTATGACCTCCGGAACATGAGCCTTCGGAGGCTCCGGTTCAGTGAATTCCGCATCTGTCGGCAGGTACAGGTTAAATACGCTTCCCTTGCCCACTTCGCTGTACAGGCTAATCTCTCCGCCGAGCATCTCGGCGATCTCGCGGGAGATGGCCAGCCCGAGACCCGTTCCGCCGTATTCCCGGTTCGTACTGCCGTCCGCCTGCTGGAACGCTTCAAAGATAATCTGCTGCTTCTCCGCCGGAATGCCGATTCCCGTATCACTTACCGAGAAGCAGATGACCGTTGCCGCCCGCTCAAGCGATTCCTTATCCGGGTGCCACCCGTCAGCCGCTTTGCGGATCTGCAGCATAATCTGCCCCTGCTCGGTGAATTTGAAGGCGTTCGACAGCAGGTTCTTCAGGATTTGCAGCAGACGCTTGGAATCCGTAGCGATGCTGGCCGGTACACCGGGATCAATCTTGATCCGGTAGTCGAGCTTCTTGGCATCCACCATATGGCGGAAAGAACGGTCCAGCCCGTCCGTCAGCTCCGCCAGCGAGACTTCGCTGAAATCCGGCGTGATCGTACCGGATTCGATTTTGGACAGATCGAGGATATCATTAATCAGGTTCAGCAGTTCAAGCCCGGAATCCTGAATGGTCTTCGCGAACTTCACCTGCAGCTCATGCAGATTCTCATCCGGATTCTCGGCCAGCTGTTCTGCCAGGAGCAGCAAGGAATTCAGCGGCGTGCGCAGCTCATGGGACATGTTGGCCAGGAATTCGGATTTGTACTTGGAGGTCAGGGCAAGCTGCTCCGCCTTCTCCTCCAGGTAACGCTTGGCCACCTCCACCTCATGGTTCTTGCTCTCCACCTCCGCCTTCTGGAGTACGAGCAGCTTCGCCTTATCCTCCAGCTCGTCATTCGTGCTCCGCAGCTCCAGCTGCTGCTTCTGCAGCTCCTCGGTGAGCGACTGGGACTGGATCAGCAGCTCCTCCGTACGCTGGTTCGCCTGCATCGTGTTAATTACACTGCCGATGGATTCCGTAAGCTGATCCAGGAAGGCGATGTCGATATCGCTATAAGGCCGGAAGGTCGCCAGCTCCAGAATCGCCAGCACCTGATCCTCGAAGATGATCGGCAGCAGAATGATATTAAGCGGCGTCGCTTCTCCCAGTGCCGAGGAGATCATCACATAGTCACCCGGTACGTTGGTCAGCAGAATCCGCTGCTTCTCAATCAGGCACTGGCCGACCAGCCCCTGCCCCGCCCGGAATTCATTCGCCAGATGCTTGCGGTTCTGATAGGCATAGCTGGCGAACAGCTTCAGCACCGCTTCCCCGCCGGAGGGTTCATTAATGTAGAAGACGCCATGCTGCATCGATACCAGCGGAGCCAGCTCGGACAGGATCATCCGGCTGACTGCATACAGATCGCGCTGCCCCTGGAGCATCCGCGAGAACTTGGCCAGATTGGTCTTCAGCCAGTCCTGCTCGGTGTTGATGCGGGTCGTCTCCTTCAGATTACGGATCATCTCGTTGATGTTATCCTTGAGCGTGGCAACCTCTCCGGAGGCGGACACATCAATCGCCCGTGACAGATCGCCGTTAGTCACTGCGGTAGCCACATTGGTGATGGCCCGCACCTGTGTGGTCAGCGTACTCGCCATGTAATTGACGTTGTCCGTCAGATCACGCCAGGTACCCGCGGCCCCCGGCACACTGGCCTGACCGCCCAGCTTCCCTTCGGCTCCAACCTCGCGGGCCACGGTAGTGACCTGATCAGCGAAGGTGGCCAGCGTCTCGATCATGTTATTGATCGTATCCGTCAGCTCGGCAATTTCGCCCTTGGCCTCCACCGTCAGCTTCTGCTTCAGGTTCCCGTTCGCCACCGCCGTCACGACCTTGGCGATGCCGCGCACCTGATCGGTCAGATTGGTGGCCATAATATTCACGTTGTCGGTCAGATCCTTCCAGATGCCCCCGACACCGCGCACCTGGGCCTGTCCGCCCAGCTTCCCGTCCGTGCCGACCTCGCTCGCTACACGCGTTACCTCGGAGGCGAACGAATTCAGCTGATCCACCATCGTATTGATCGTGTTCTTCAGCTCAAGCAATTCGCCTTTGACATCCACCGTAATCTTCTTGGACAGATCCCCGTTCGCTACCGCCGTGGTTACACCGGCAATGTTGCGCATCTGAATCGTCAGGTTGCTCGCCATGAAGTTCACCGTATCGGTCAGATCCTTCCAGGTGCCGGACACATCCTTCACCTCGGCCTGCGCGCCCAGCTTGCCGTCCGTGCCCACCTCGCGCGCTACACGCGTCACCTCGGAGGCGAAGATGGAGAGCTGGTCCACCATCGTGTTAATCGTATTTTTCAGCTCCAGAATCTCGCCCTTGACGTCTACGGTGATCTTCTTGGACAGGTCGCCCTTGGCTACCGCCGTGGTCACATCTGCAATATTGCGCACCTGGTCCGTCAGATTGCGGGCCATGTTATTTACGCCTTCGGTCAAGTCCTTCCAGGTGCCGCCGACTCCCTTCACCTGCGCCTGGCCGCCGAGCTTGCCGTCTGTACCGACCTCGCGCGCTACACGCGTTACCTCGGAGGAGAACATGGAGAGCTGGTCCACCATCGTATTGATCGTGTTCTTCAGCTCCAGAATTTCGCCTTGCACATCCGCAGTGATTTTCTTGGACAGGTCCCCGTTCGCCACCGCTGTCGTTACGACCGCGATGTTGCGCACCTGATTCGTCAGGTTGGACGCCATATAGTTCACGCTCTCGGTCAAATCGCGCCAGGTCCCGGCTACGCCCTTCACCTGCGCCTGTCCGCCCAGCATCCCTTCAGTGCCGACCTCGCGCGCCACGCGCGTCACCTCAGAGGCGAAGATCGACAGCTGCTCCACCATGGTGTTAATGGTGTTCTTCAGCTCCAGAATCTCGCCGGTCGCATTCACCGTAATCTGCTTCGACAGATCCCCCTTCGCCACAGCAGTCGTCACTTCAGCGATATTTCGCACCTGATCCGTCAGCGTCCCCGCCATGAAGTTCACGCTGTCGGTCAGATCCTTCCAGGTCCCGGAGACTCCCTTCACATCGGCCTGTCCGCCGAGAATTCCTTCCGTAGATACCTCGCGCGCCACACGCGTGACCTCGGAGGCGAAGTTGCTGAGCTGATCCACCATGATGTTAATGGTGCTTTTCAGCTCCAGAATCTCACCCTTCGCGTCGACGGTAATCGTCTTCGACAAGTCGCCCTTGGCTACCGCCGTGGTCACTTCCGCGATATTGCGCACCTGGTTCGTTAAGTTGGACGCCATATAGTTGACACTTTCGGTCAAATCCCGCCAGGTCCCGGACACGCCCTTAACATCGGCCTGCCCGCCAAGAATGCCTTCCGTACCGACCTCGCGCGCCATCCGGGTCACCTCGGAAGCAAAGGTCGATAACTGATCCACCATGATATTGATCGTGTTCTTCAGCTCCAGAATTTCACCCTGCACATCAGCGGTAATCTTCTTCGACAGATCGCCGTTGGCAACCGCCGTGGTCACCACCGCGATGTTCCGCACCTGGTTCGTCAGGTTGGACGCCATATAGTTGACGCTCTCGGTCAAATCCCGCCAGGTGCCGGAGACATCCTTCACATCGGCCTGTCCGCCGAGCTTGCCTTCGGTCCCGACCTCACGCGCCACCCGGGTCACCTCAGAGGCGAACATGGAGAGCTGGTCCACCATCGTGTTGATCGTATTCTTCAGCTCCATGATTTCGCCCCGTGCATTGACTGTAATCTGCTTCGACAGATCGCCGTTCGCTACGGCCGTGGTCACCGCCGCGATATTGCGCACCTGATCCGTAAGATTCGTCGCCATATAATTGACGCTGTCGGTCAGATCCTTCCAGGTCCCGGAGACCCCCTTCACATCAGCCTGTCCGCCCAAAATACCTTCGGTACCCACCTCACGCGCTACGCGTGTAACTTCGGAGGCGAACGTGCTGAGCTGATTCACCATCCTATTGATATTGCTTGCCGTTCGCTGGAACTCGCCGGTAAGCGGCCGTCCTTCAATCGCCAGCTCCACCTGCTGGGACAGATCGCCCTTGGCTACGGCGTTAATGACCCGGACCATCTCGCTGGTCGGCTGAATCAGGTCAATCACCAGTCCGTTCAAGGAATCGGTCACCGTCTCCCAGGACCCGCCCAGATTCTTCTGCACGAACCGTCTGGACAGGTTCCCTTCCTTGCCGACCACTCTGGCCACCGTCTGAACCTCGTTCACCAGGCTCTCCTGAATATCCATAATCTCGTTGAACGTATCCGCTACCTTACCGGCGATTCCCGTCCGGTCATACGGCATCCGGTGGGAGAAATTGCCCTTCTTCATCGCCATCAAGGCGCTCAGCAGTTCACCCGCGTCTATTCCATCGCCCTGGTTTTCTTTGATTTGGTTGTCATCGCTCATAGTATCAACCCTGCCCCTTATTCAGCACGTATTTTTGCTCCAATCCAAGATGCTCACGAACGACAATTGTAAAAACAAACGTAGCCCCGGGCTCCTCCGATGGCTCGACCCGGATGCTTCCGCCCATCAGCTCAACCAGTGCTTTGCTGATCGATAAGCCAAGCCCCGTGCCTTCGAACCTGCGTGTGGTAGAGGCATCGAGCTGGGAGAAGGGCTGGAACAGCTCGCCGATTTTATCCGGGGGAATCCCGATTCCTGTGTCTCTGATTGTGAATTCAAGTGTAAGCTTCTCCGCCGGTCCCTCCAGCTTGTTAACCATTATGTATACACTGCCTGCATGGGTGAACTTCACGGCATTGCCTACGAGATTATTCAGCACCTGGCGGAGGCGGTTCACATCTCCCACCAGATCAGGCGGCACAGCAGGATCAATCTCCACTACCATGTCAAGCTTCCGCTCACGGATCTTAGCAGTGAACAGAGCAACCGTCTCGCTCAGGCAGTCTTGCAGGGAGAACGGCGCCTCTTCCACCACCAGCTTCCCGGATTCCAGCTTGGAATAATCGAGAATGGGATTAATCACCGACAATAGGGCATTGCTGCTCGTGTGGATAATCCCCGCCATCTCACTATATTCCTCCGGCAGATCAGAGGCCAGCAGCAGATCAGACATCCCGATGATCCCGTTCAGCGGCGTGCGGATTTCATGACTCATCATCGCCAGGAATTCCGATTTCACCTTGGAGGCAACTTCTGCCGCTTCCTTCGCTTCCCGAAGCTCCTGATTCGTCTTCTCCAGCTGCCGCGCCTGCTGCTTCAGCATTTCGCTCTGGAGCTGCAGCGTCTTATTCGCTTCATACATGCTGACATAGCCCTCAATCTTGGACTTGAACAGCTGCGGGACGAAGGGCTTCGTCATGTAATCCATCGCACCCACAGAGTAACCTGCGAAGATATCCTCCATCGTCGTACTGTTAGCGGACATGAAAATAATCGGCACCACATGATTCTTCTCCCGGGTACGGATTAGGCGCGCCGTCTCCAGCCCGTCCATATCCGGCATTTGCACATCCATCACAATGACGGCGAATTCCTCCTCCAGCAGACAGCGTAAAGCTTCAATCCCGGAATAGGCCCGAAACAACCGGTAAGGCTCTCCGCGGAGAACGGCCTCAAGGGCAAGCAGATTCTCGGGATGATCGTCTACGAGCAGGATGTTGACCGGAAAATCCATGAGAACCCTCACTTTCCAGCTTGTAGCATGCCTTGCGTTTATATTTCGAAAATATAGCTTATATACCCAAAATTTCAAATAACGAAACCCCATTATTCTTAGTGTGAACTTTCCCTGAGCGCAGATAATCAAAAGAGCAGCGGGGTCTGGTCTGACCTCACTGCTCCGTTTGGATACCGCTTATGTATGTTGTAATTCATGAAGCAAAGGCAGCGTAATCTCAACTATTGTTCCCGTCGGCTGGTTGGTTTTGAACTGTAGAGTCCCCTTATGATTATGGATAATTTTCTTACTGATCATAACACCTAATCCATTCCCTCCGGATTTGGTCGTGAAGAACGGAGCACCGATCTGCTGCAGAAGCTCTGCCGGTATGCCCGGCCCGGTGTCGATGATGCGAATAATGGCTGTATGCTCCTCTTGTTTCAGCTCCAGCGTAATTTCTGCTCCGTGCGGGCTTGCTTCTATCGCATTTTTCAGCACATTGATGAACACCTGCTTCAGCTTGTTAACCGCGCACCGGACAGGCAGGCTGTCGAGATCCGTGTGCATGACAATTTCGTTATCTGTCATATGCGCCTGCGCATTCAGCAGGACAATCACCTGTCCGAGCAGCCGGACCAGGTTACAGTCTGCCAGCTCGGACGGCATTTCCTTGCCCAGCAGCAGCAGCTCGCTGATGATTGAATTAATCCGGTCCACCTCTGACAGGATGATCTCGTGCAGCTCCCTGTTCATCTTGGAGCGGGAATACAGCAGCTGGACGAACCCGCGGATGCTGGTCAATGGATTGCGGATTTCATGGGCAATGCCTGCGGACAGCTCACCGATCATGGACAGGCTCTCGCTATACCTCAGGAACTCTTCCGTTTTTTTTCGTTCGGTCATATCGCGGGTAATCGAGATTACCAGTTGGCGGCCATTCAGCCTGAACGGCTTCGCACTGATCTCCACCGGAATTTCCCTTCCATCCTTCGTAACCTCAACCCATTCGACGAACATTCCTTCTCCGCTAAGAATGGACCCGAACATCTTATTCACCTCCGGCACCAGAGCTTCTGCGGCAATAGAGCGCGGGGTCTTGTCCAGCAGCTCATGGCGTGTGTAGCCCAGCATCCGGCAGCCCGCTTCGTTCACATCCAGGAACTTCGAAGGCTTGCCCTCCTCATCCTGCTCATAAATGAAAATGGGATCGTTCGCTTCATTAAACAGCTTGTAATATTTCAGCTCTGAGAACTTGATCTCCGTTACATCCCGTAGTACACATACATATGCTGTAATGCGTCCTTCCGGATCTTTTACAGGGGATATGGTTATCTTGACACTGATCAGCTCTCCGTTCCGCTTAATCCGGAAGGTATCGAGGGCAAACAGAGGCATCCCCCGATCGATGAAATTATACATCTGGTTAAGCTCGCCCCTGAGCTCCGGGGGAACATGGGGGAAATCATGGAGGTTCAATTCCTCTGTTGACCAGCCGTACAGCTCCACGAATTTGGAATTGGCGTAACTCACTTTTTTGTCCATACCCAGAATGTAAATCGGGTCCGGGCTGTGCTCGGCAAAAGAATACAGTGAATAATGCATCATCTGATGAACTGAGAAACGACTCATATATCAGCTCCCGCAGCCAGTTTATTTTTCATTCCATGGTAGCACTTTACCCGTAACTTATCTGTGACAAAAGCAGGCTCATGTCTGCTGGTAATTCACCGCTGTAATCAGGCACTCCCGGCACAGAAAAGCATAATAAATTCCCTCGTCCTCCGCCACCTGGCCCATATCCGCCTGCGCCGCAAAAGTCATCGTCTGTGCGCAGCAGGGACAGGCCGGATAGTCCGCATCCTGAATCCAGGCCGGATGACCTCCGATCTGCGAGGCCGGTGCCTCCAGAACCCAGTATGCACTCTCATAAGTACCTGCCGGCTGTTCCGACAGCTGCATGACATGCCACGTGTTGAACGCCAATGCTCCTCCAGTATTGTCAGGCAGATATCCAGGAACAACATTATATTCACTCCATGCATACCCGCCCTCAAGATCAGCCTTCATATATACAGTGCCATAACAGTTGCAGTGCATACAGGCTGCAATTCTTAGTCGCTTGCCGGGAAGCTCCATGAACCTAACCTGCGGATGCTGCAAATCGTAATCAAATAAAACGGTTAGCGCACCTCCGCACCAAGGACAGGCGTGCGTTCCTGTCTGGAGCATTTGAACAGCCGCCGGAGCACCGGGCGCTTCCAGAGTGTCTTCCCTGCTTACCAGGAAGGGGTAACATTCAGGATGATACAGCTGCCTTTTGCCGCCTCCGGCATCCAGCTCCCAGCCCGCTTCACGGGCATACATCTCGGGAGCTATATATAACGCTGACGCCCACTCCGGCAGGGACTGCCGCCATGCCGCGAACAGCCTGACCACCTCTTCATCGCCAATCCAGGCCAGCGCCAGCAGCAGCAGATTACGTTTAGCCGGATCGGACTCCACCTGAGCTATGAGCCGGTTCCTGACCTGCGCGTCAGCACCCTTGAAGAGGATCGCGGGCGCATAATTCCCTGTGCCGAGCAGCATTTCCAGACCCGGCCCAAGCCGTGTATCCGTGAAGCAGAGGAGGGACACCAGAACCATCTCCGCCTGGTCTATATCCTCTTCTTCCAATAAATGAACGGCATAGCTCTCCATCCGTTCTCTCTCTTCCTCTGTCAGATCATGATACAGCTCCTGTGCAGTCCGGGGGTAAGGAACTTCCTTGATCAGCGGGTCAGGCTTCCGAGGGCTGTGCATAATGGTGAGAATTTCAACCGGATCATGGATACCCGCATACCTGTTCACCTCTTTGCGGTTCTGTTCAATGTAAGCCTGTCTCTCCTCTACAAGCTTCCGCTGGTAGCAGGGCATACAGATTCCTCCGGTCTTCAGTGCGGTTGCAGGAAGAATGCTTCCCGTGCAGCCCGGGGTCTGACAAGGCAGACGTTCGCTCATATGTTCTCTCTCCCTTCGTGATCAGTACGCAGACTATGATTTTATTAACATTATAAGATAGCGGACTTCCGGGATGCCAGCAGACGGATTCCGCCCTGGCCCTTGACTGTTCGCCCGCCATCTAAGATAATAACAACCTCTGCCGTATATCATGCAGGACAAGACTAACATTGACAGGAAAAGGGGCGGTCGTTATCAACTGGTTAAATGATCTCTACAAATTACAGAAGCAGGAGCCGGCCAAAAACGCCGAGCCTGCCCTGGTCAATGCCATCTTCCGCATGTATGACCGGTTCAAACGGCTCGGTCTCACCGAACGGCTCGGCCAGCAGGATATGTCGCTGGATATTGCCGACGCTTATATCCATGGCCGAAATGCCATGATTGAAGCCGGAGTCGGTATCGGCAAATCCTTCGCCTACCTGATTCCCGGCCTGCTCATCAACCAGCTCTCCCGGCAGCCGGTCATTATCGCCACCTCGTCCATCCAGCTCTCCGAACAGATCCATAAGGATCTGCGGTTCATCGGCAGCAGGCTCGGCTTCTCCATGGTCCGCTCTGTAGTCGGCAAGGGCATGGGGCAATATGCCTGCCGGTACCGGGCAGCGGACCTGTTCCCATCCGGGGAGTCCGGCTCCCCGCTCACTGTACTCGCAGAGGGTATCCTGAATGCAGAAATCAACGAGCGGGCAGATCTGAAGGGCGGGGTCAGTGACGCCTTGTGGTCTAACGTGTGTGTGACGGATTGCAAGTTCGAGCACTGCCACTACAAGCATACCTGCACCTTCTACGACATGCGGGCCAAGATCAACGCCGGCCCGGGCGAGATGGATATCATCATCGTGAACCAGGACCTGCTGATCCGAGACCTGATCAAGAAAAAGGAAGGGACCAAAGGCCTGATCACCGAGCGGCCTGCGCTGATCATTATAGATGAAGCGCATAATCTGGAAGCCAAGGTCAGGGATGCCCAGACGCTCGAATTCACCTTCCGGCAGATCTCCCGGGTGCTGGAGGATGCCATGCAGCTTCTGTTCAAGCAGTCGGCGGAAAGCAGCCTGATGAAGTCCTGCCAATTCGTCCGTCGCTGTGCCAAAGAGCTGTTCAGACAGATAGAAGCAGACCTGCTGCACACGGCCAAGCAGGACACTGACCGGATTAAAGTATCGGCGATTACCGGAGTCCCGCTGCAGCAGGCAGTGCAGATTCTGCAGGAGTTCCGCCTCAGTCTCTCGGTCCTGACCTCCCGGCATGAGCGGGAGATCGACAATACCTTCGAAGCGGTTAACGGAATGATCGGCCTCTTCCAGGCGCTTGCCGGGACGGAGGACAACTATCTGCTCTGGGCCAGCCAGCCCCGGGGAGAAGCTACCGTCAGCATCTGCCCCAAGGGGATCAGCCAATTCCTGAAATACAGTCTATTTAGCGGCAAGACCTCTGTCATCCTGACCTCCGCAACCCTCAGCCAGTCCGGCGGTACGCTGGAGGAACAATACGCTTATCTCTCCCGTTCGCTGGGCTACAGAGGGGAGTATATGGAGCGTCAGGCTTCACCGTTCGATTACGACAACCATACGATGATGTATATTGCCAAAGACGTTCCTTACTATAACCACCATAACCGGGAAGCTTATCTGGAAGCGGCGTATAAGGAGCTGCTGCGGCTGTGCAATGTAACGGACGGGCGGACGCTGGTGCTTTTTTCGGCCAAAGAGGATATGAAGTACATTCACAAGAAGCTGAGTGCGGAGAAGCTGAACTGGGCGCTGCATATGCAACGGGAAGGTTCGTCGCAGGACGGGGTGATCGCTGAGTTCCGGGCGAGTAAGGGCGTGCTGCTGAGTACCGGTGTATTCTGGGAAGGGGTGAATATCGAGGGTGCAGATCTTTCGCATCTGATCGTCTTCCGGCTGCCGTTCCCGGTTCCGGCTGATCCTGTCTACGAATACAAGGCCGCGCAGGCGAAGAATCCGCTCATGGAGGTCTACGTGCCGGACATGCTGCTGCGCTTAAGACAAGGTACCGGGCGCCTGATCCGCAGCGAGACAGACCTCGGTGTACTCAGCATCCTGGATTCCCGCCTGGCGGCCGGAGCCCGCAACCCTTACCGGGAACAGGTCCTTGCCGCCCTGCCGTTCACCAAGGTGACGGAGGAGTTCGGGGTGCTGGAGAAGTTTGTGCGTGAGAAGGGAATTCATCGGTGATGAGGGACGGAATGGCAGGTTGGAGTGCTGAGACGTATGTGCCTATTGCACTTTGTACATTAGATCGAGCTATAAAACTACCCTTCTAGCCTTTCTACTGTATTATGTACAGCAGAATTTAGAGATTTTGCCCATATTGGGCCTCTCTCCAGTATTCTACTGTACTAAATACAATAGGGACTATTTTTAGAGGTGTTTTATGAATTTCTATTGCACATAGTGCAATCACCACTGGACTACCCGCTCCATTTTCTTCACCAGCCAGCCCGCTTCCCCAACTCGCCAGCCTTAATCCGCTCAGATCACCACTTCATCAGCTTCCTGATCTCTAACGCCAATCTATCCGCCGCTTTGCGATGTGTCACCTGCGAAGGATGATAATCGACAGCGTGGCCGTCCGCCTCTAGCTGCACCTCGAATTTCATCACCGAGATTCTGCTGTCGCCGGTTTCCCGGGCATAGCGGTCCACCGCCTGCTCCAGGACAGGATACAGCCTGTCCCCCATGATCCCGAGCGTACACAGAATGGTCGAATCGGGATTATTCCGTCTGACCATTTGTAGAAAAGCGACATAGTTCTCTGCATAATCCGCCTGCTTGGCAGGGTCATCCTTCGTGTACGAATCGTCGTTGGTCCCCAGATTAATGACGATCAGCTCCGGCGTGAATCTGCTGAAATCCCAAGCTATCTCCTGAGGCAGCAGACTGCCGCCGAACCTCCCTTCAGACTTGCCTACCTTCTCGTAGTAATCGGGCAGAAGATGCGTGGTGAGCTTCTGATCATTTTCTGTATAGCCGGTAATAATGCCATATCCGCTGTAACACACCATACTGTAATCCGCACCAAGCTGCTCTGCGCTCAGGTAGGCATAAGCCTTCGTTACATTTTCTGTAGCCGTAGAAAAGGTATGCAGCGCTTCTTCATCATCCACACCATACCCGCAGGTAATGGAATCGCCGATGAATTCGATCGTATGCTGCGGAGATGGAGTCGGCTTAATCCCTTCCTCAGCCTGCACCGCGATCTCCGCAATGCCAACCGTTGACATGGCTGCTTCAGACAGCTTCGTAATTCTTACAGTAACCTCTTGCTCGGTTTCGCTTTCGAACACTGTATACGTTTTGCGTAGCTGATCCACCTGATCGTCTATCACCTGCTGGCCGTTAACACTGATTCCAATCCGGGCCAGATTGTTGCCGGTTGCAGCGATATCATCGCCTTGCAGAGTGATCCGGGCCGCCCGGCCGTAGAATGAGAATTCCACCCCGCTCCCCGAAAGAGCCAGCCACAGCACCTCCCCTATCCAGTGGGTACGTCCGATGAGTCTGACATGATTAGCTGCCGGTTGGTACGTTTGCATCTGGGACATTCCATAACCTTCCTTCTCTCGTTTCTATTCGTAACAGTAGCAAAGGCACTTTATATTAGCAATGATATGTTAAGATATTAAGTACTTGTCAAGAAAAAGGAGGCTATCCATGGACATCCCCAGAGGGACCTATGGCTTTCGCTTTGCCGAAGATAAGGAGCTGCAGCTGTGCGTATTGTTCGCAGCCGGTTATGATTCCGTCTCCGATCCCACATACCGCTGGGACGGGATGGAGCGTAGCGACGGCCCGCTGCTGCTGTTCCAGTACACGCTCTCCGGTGAGGGCGTGTTCGAGTCAGAGAACCGGACTTACCGGGTCCGGGCCGGACAGGCTCTGCTGGCGGAAATCCCGGGACCTCACCGGTATTACTATCCGCCGGATGCGGCAGAGCCCTGGGAGTTCCTGTTCCTCCTGCTGCGCCCAAGCCTGGTCCTGCCCCACTGGCGCAGATTCCTGCGCGAAGCGGGCGAGGTGCCCCGGCTGCCCGCAGATTGTGCCCCTGCCCGGCTCGCGCGGATGATTGTAATGGATGCCGGAGCGGGCAGAATCTCCGATCCGCTGATCGCCTCATCCAGTGTCTATCAATTCATGACCGAATTGACCCGAATGCAGACAGCTACGCTGCGCGACAGGGACAAATGGTCAGAGAATATTAAGCGCGCCGTTGCATTCATCGAGCAGCATTACCCGCAGATGATCAGCATCGACCAATTGTCGGAGCATGTCTCCCTGTCCAAATATCATCTCATCCGCCGTTTCTCGGCCAGCACCGGCCTGACACCCGGCGCTTATCTGACCCGGGTCCGAACGGAGAAGGCGATGGAGCTGCTCCGGGGGACGAGCCTAAGCATTGAAGCTATTGCGCAGCAGATCGGCTACTCCAGCGGAAGCTACTTTATCAAGGCGTTCCGCAGCCTGACCGGACTGACACCAGGCGATTTCCGCAGCGGGGGCGAGAGCCTGATCTACCGCCAGCTCTTTTTCGATTAAGCGCAATATAGTGCTATTCCACTTGCAACATTACTATAGATATTGGGTTTCTTCTTGATTATGATGGATTTATGAGGAGCAATAATCCATCTGATAAGGAGATTACACAATGAATCATAAGCTTGCAGCACCTGTCCCCCCGCTGGGCTGGAATAGCTGGGACTGCTACGGCGCAGCCGTAACCGAAGCGGAAATCCGCGGTAATGCGGAATATATGGCCGAGCATCTCAAAGACTACGGCTGGAGCTATATCACCGTTGATATCCAGTGGTATGAGCCTGGTGCCGTGTCCTCCCTGTACCGCCCCTTCGTCTCTCTAATCATGGATGAATACTCCCGGCTGATGCCTGCCGAGAACCGCTTCCCTTCCGCAGCAGGCGGTCAGGGCTTCAAACCGCTGGCTGACTATGTCCATAGCCTGGGACTGAAATTCGGCATTCATATTATGCGCGGTATCCCGCGCCAGGCCGCTCATGCAGGCACCGCTATTCTGGGTACGGAAGCAACTGCCCGCGAGATCGCGCACACGAACTCCATCTGTCCGTGGAATACAGATATGTACGGTGTCGATGCTTCCAAGGAAGGCGCTCAGGTCTACTATAATTCACTCTTTGAACTGTACGCCCAGTGGGGCGTCGATCTGGTCAAGGTGGATGACATCGCCGCCTCCAGACTGTACGATACCCATCAGCCGGAGATTACCCTGATCTCCCGGGCAATCGTGAACTGCGGCCGCCCCATGGTCCTGAGTCTCTCCCCCGGCCCTGCTCCGGTAGAATATGCACAACATTTCACCGAACACGCCAACATGTGGCGCATCACGGATGATTTCTGGGACCGCTGGGAGCTGCTGCTGGACATGTTCAGCCGCTGCCGCAGCTGGCAGGGCGTCCCGCAGGCCGGCTCCTGGCCGGATTGCGACATGCTGCCGCTCGGCCACATCGGCGTCCGCTCCGTTGACGGCGGCGGGGATGACCGCTGGACCCGCTTCACCCGGGACGAGCAGCTGACGATGATGTCGCTGTGGAGCATCTTCCGTTCGCCGCTGATCTTCGGCGGCGAGCTGCGGGACAATGACGACTGGACCCTGTCACTGCTTACCAACCGCGAGGTGCTGCGCATGCAGCGCGAGAGCCATGGCGCCAGGGAAGCCCTTCACCACGATGAGCTGATCGTCTGGACCGCAGCTCATGACGACGGCACCCGGTATGCGGCCGTCTTCAACACCAGCAACAGTCCGCTGCCGGTTGAGCTAAGCCTCGAAGAGATCGGTCTCGGCGGCGTGGCCGCAGGTACTGAGCTGTGGAGCCAGACGCCTGCTGAGCTTAGCGGCGGCGTGCTGCAGACCACTGTGGCTCCGCACGGGGTACGGTTGTATAGCTTCTCGTAGGAGAAGCTAGGCAGAAATACCAACAGCCTGCGGGAATGGAGTAGTTCCATTCCTGCAGGCTGTTTTTCTTAACAATATAGATTAAGAATCTTGCTCCTCTAAAAACTTAGGCCTTCCCCATCGTGCTGATATCAATCACAAACCGGTAACGCACATCCGAGGCCAGCACACGCTCCCAGGCTTCGTCAATCTGGTCAGCCGAAATCACTTCGATCTCGGAAGCAATCTGATGTTCAGCGCAGAAATCAAGCATCTCCTGTGTCTCGCGGATTCCCCCGATCATCGAACCGGCAAAGGAACGGCGGTGTCCGATCAGCGAGAAGGCATTAACAGCCAAAGGATCAGCAGGCGCACCGACATTCACCAACGTCCCGTCCAGCGCCAGGAGTGACAGGAAAGCATTGATATTCACCTGCGCACTGACCGTATTAATGATCAGGTCGAAGGAACCGGCCAGCTGCTTGAATGTCTCCGGATCAGTGGTGGCATAATAATGATCTGCGCCCAATTGCAGGCCGTCTTCCTTCTTCTTCAGGGATTGGGATAACACCGTAACCTCAGCCCCCATGGCATGAGCAATTTTTACTGCCATATGCCCCAGCCCGCCGAGACCCACTACAGCCACCTTTTTGCCGGGAGCAGCTCCCCAGTGGCGCAGTGGTGAGTAAGTAGTGATTCCGGCACACAACAGCGGTGCAGCAGCGTCAAGCGGAAGGCTGTCGGGAATCCGCACCACGAAGTCTTCAGTGACAACGATATGCGTGGAATATCCGCCTTGCGTATAGTGCCCGTGGCGGTCAGTCGCTCCATAGGTTCCCGTGTTCCCCTCCAGGCAATATTGCTCCTCGCCTTGCCGGCAGCTGCTGCACTCTCCGCAGGAATCGACCATACAGCCTACCCCGACACGGTCGCCAACTGCATATTTCGTCACTCCAGAACCGATCTGGCTGACAATACCTGCTATTTCATGCCCCGGAACCAGCGGATATTTCACCGGTCCCCACTCCCCGCGGACGGTATGAATATCGGAATGGCAAATACCGGCGTATTTAATCTCGATCAGAACATCCTGCGGCAGCAGCTCCCGGCGTTCGATCGTAGTCAGCTTGAACGGGCCTTCCTGGCTGAATGCAGCGCGTGCGTTAACTTGTATCATAGTGAGACCTCTTTTCAATAGAATAGTAGACATCATTCCTTAAGCTTTACAAAGCCTATGATATTCCTTAAAGTTAACTCTAAGTCAAGCCCGAAATATCCAGGACAGGAGAACGATGATGAAGACCTATTCCATAAGCGAAGCGGCAGCGCATTTCAACATGACCCCGCATACCCTGCGTTATTATGACAAAGAGGGCCTGCTCCCTTCTATAGAGAGAACTCCCAGCGGCAAACGCGTATTCAAGCCCTCCGATATGGAGGCCCTGCGGATCATTGAATGCCTGAAGGCCTCCGGGATGCCCATCAAAGAGATTAAGCATTTCATTGAATGGTGCTCCGAAGGAGATTCCACCCTGCAGCGCCGATACGACATGTTCCTGGAGCGGAAGGCTTCCGTAGAAGCGCAGATGGAGGAGTTACGAAGAACAATGGAAGTCATAGACCATAAATGCCACTATTATAAGACCGCCCTGGAAAAGAGTACGGAAATGGTCCACCATTCCTAACCAGCCATATGGTTCATCAGCCTCCGCTGCGGTTATCGATACATAGAACGGTTATCGCAGACACATCCTAAGACAGAACCTGCACTTAGAAGGGAGACTGACAGATGAAGGATGATACAAAAGCTCCGCTTGACGGACGCACCGCAGGTGTCCATCCGATTCCGGAGGGCGAATCCAGTCCGGCGGACGGTCAATCGGAAACAGACAAGCTGGATGAGATCGTAGGCGCCGTGCTGGGGAATGACCCGGAAGTAGCAGCTCCCGGCCTTGCACCAGATCCGGAAGAGAAGAAGAACCGCAAGAATCCGTAGCCTTGTGACGAGGCAGTACACAGCCGGGCCGGATAAGAGTATCTCTTATCCGGCCCGGCTATTTTATATGCTGATTTTGCCCCCTACTCCTCTAACTCCTTACCATACCCGCGATTCAGCGCTTCACGATAATATAGTGATCCAATGGCAATATCAAAGGCAGCCATTCCCATCGGATTGAACATGACCGCTTCCTCCTTCGGGAATTTCGCCAGCGCGTTGCCGCAGACCACCTCGACGATGGACGCCGTGTCTTCCTTCCGCAGCCCTCTTTGATTATGCATATGTTCAATATCCGTATTCGCACGGCACACTTCATCCCAGTCATCGACAATAATGGCCGAGGTGTAGCTTAAGATAGCCGGGGTGAAATCGCGCAGAGACACGTTCAGCAGCAGACTCTGTTCTTTGGGCTTGCGGTCAATATAACCGGAGCTGGAAATTGTACAGGTGATGAACAGATCAGCCCCTTCGTAGGCTTCCTCCCAGGAATCCACAGGCCGCACCCTTGTCCCAAGGTCCTCCGGGATATGATCCAGAGCACCCGGATTCTGATCAAAGATCCGAACCTCCTCCAGCCGGTCCCCGAGCAGCTGATTCAGCATCGACAGATGGAGCTGACCGATCGGTCCGAACCCGACAATACCGGCAATCATTTTATCGGCAAAAGGGTGTACCTTCTCGTATTCCTGGATCATCAGCCCACTGACTGAAGCTGTACGAATCCCGGAGATAAGCGGACTGTTGATGATAGCCACAGGCTTCCCGCTGCCGGAATCATTCAGTATCGTAACCGAGTGGGCACGGGGAAGCTGCCTGCCATGGTTACCGGGAAAACTGGCGATCCACTTGATGCCTGCCATCCCGATCTCTCCGCCCACATAAGCGGGCATGGCAATAATCCGGCTGCTTGGATCTTTATCAAAGAGCAGATAGGGTTTAATCGGCTGGGAGAATTCGTGCGCTGCCATCACTTGGACAGCACTCCGTATCGTATCCATGCACAGTGCCCAGGGAAGATTCATCTGCTCCAGGTTTGCGGTATTCAGATATAACATGCTCAAGGCCTCCTCAGCTTATAGGTCTGGCTGCAATGTGCAAGCCGATCGTATTCTGGATTTCACTGCACTTCTGCTCAGCCTGCTCTGCATCGTCCGCGCCGACCATCACTCTGCCAATCCAGTCAAAATTAGATCTCGGAAACGACACCTCGCGCCCGGCAGCAATGAAATGCGATCGCAGAATGTCCGCACGCCCCTCTAATTCCTTAAGCCCCGTAACCTCGATCAGCCTGCCGTCAACCGGCGAACAGAATTCCCGTGAAGCAGCACCACGCGTGACGCTCGGCGTCAACTCCGGGGCCTCCCCCATATGCATACGAAGCACTTCACGCGGCAAGTCAATGCCGGTTGCGTATTTAATCATCTCCGGAACAGGCCCGCCTACCATCCGCGGATTGAATTCAATAATCTTGGGACCTTCAGGAGTGAGAGCAACCTCTGTATGGGTGGGACCAAAGTCAACCCCAAGCGCACGCAGTCCCCGGCGGACCACCTCCACGATCTCCGCCTCATGGCTTAACCGAACCGGAAAGCTCGCGCCAGTCTCTACAAAATAGGGAAATCCAACCAGACGGCGGTCCGTAATCCCGATCAGGTGATCCTGTCCTTGATAAGTGACCATCTCCACACTGACCAGAGGTCCGGCTGCATATTCCTCAATAAGCACATCCGTACTTCCATAGAGATTACGCCCAAAATTCCGGTTGTTCACATAGCTGTCGTAAGCCTGGCGCAGCTCTCGCTCATTGTTGACAAAGACCACCCCAATACTCATAGCCCCGTCACACGGCTTAACGATACAGGGATAACCCATGGAATGGGCGTGCCGGCAAGCTTCCTCCACACTGCCTGCGAGCAGTGAACGGGGAACCGGAACGCCGCTCTGAACGCAGATTTCTCTGGATTTATATTTATTCCGGGCATTCTTGGCCGCCAGCGGCTGCATGGTCGGCACACCAATCGCATGCGCAGCAGCCGTTGCCTGAACCACGTAGAATTCCGCAAAAGACATCACTCCGGTCAAAGGGTTCGCTTGATGGTACGCTTTGACAAAGTCAACCACTGCTTCTTCATTAAAGGTGTCCGCTTCATGAATGTAATCTACCAACCGGAGCGGGTGGGACTCCAGCGGCTGGCCCTTCAGGTAATGCTGAATATTCTGGGTCAGCAACGTTACGGTGTACCCCATCTCCTTGCAGGCCTGGATACCTGCGATAGACTCATTGCTTTCAACTAGTAACAGGTGCTTCATTGGTTGTATCCTCCTTATAGGCGGGCAGAATTTGCACTTCTTGCTCCAGATACCGCAGCAGCTGTGACAGCCTGGCTTGCAGCGATGCCGAATTCTCGCCTGTGATGATTACGGTCATCACGGCATCCACGCTGGAATGAGCCGCTTCCAGCTGTTCGCCTTCTCTGACGCGGGGAACATATTCCTCCACCCATTCAAAGGGCAGCGTCTGCGGAATGGTCTCTACCGTTCCCGGACGTTTGGGCATTAGATATACCCCCGCTACCTGTGACGGCCTTGGCACCGGCAGCTTCAGCGGCAGTCCGCATTGTCCCCGGACCCACTCCCGGTTCAGATCAACGTCATACATGGCGCTGATCGACTCACTGATTCGCCCGCCTGCGGTCCGGCTGGCAATTTCACAGAATACCCATTCATCCTCCGGGGTATGGAACATTTCACAATGAAAGGTCGAGACTCCCGGTGAGGGCAAGGCTTCAATGACCTGCTGAACTTCATGAACCAGCCGCTCATACACCGCGCAGCCGGGGCTGAGCAATTCCACGAAGCAATCCTGCCGGAGAATCTCCAGCGGCTTGCAGGAATATTTGCCCACAGAAGCGAAACGGATCTCCTGGCCCATCATGAGCCCATCGATCTCATACATTTCTCCCTCTACGTAGGCTTCAACCATTAAGCCGCTGCCGAGGCCGCGTTCCCATACATCGTTCAATTGCTCCCGGGTCCGTATAATGTCCGTATTCATGGAGCCCATGCCGTCCACCGGTTTAACTACAACCGGCAAGCCGTGCTCCAGCACAAAATCATACAAGTGAAGCGGTGAAGCCAGTCTGCGGAATGCCGGGCAGGATACCTGCGGGCTGACTAAGCTTTTCATCACGGCCTTATCCCTGTAAGCCACTGCACTCTCCAGCTGTTGACCAGGCAGGTGCAGCCGTTCACGCAGCCGGGCTGCACGAATCAGATCACTCTCATCGAGAGCTATGATCAGACGGTAAGGATGTTCCTCATACAATCGTAACGCATCGATCTCTACCCGGTCATTGCTCACCCAGTTGTCGAACACCTGCACAAGGGCAAAGGGTTCCGTTATCTCACCATATGCCGGCGAAGTATACAGGTATACTTCTTCATCCAGATCCTCCAGCCAGGTCAGATAAGGAGCGAAGGCCCGCCTCCTCTGATTCAGAATTAATACCGCCATAGCTTCTCCTCCTCCTTGTGATGAACAGGTGAACGGTTTAGCATTACGTATAGTACAAGAGACAGTCCAGACAGAAGAGCCAGGGACAACCAGAAATAGGACAGCTTTCCGTAGATGCTCCACATATGTATGAATTGCAGCCCGGTATATACACCGATTCCTTCTCCAAGGGCTGTGGACAATCCGATGACACTGAAATATGTGATACGCAGATCCGGGCGGGCAGCGTTAGAGACATACGCATCTATCGTGGGGATGAATAACATTTCTGCAAGGGTGAACAGCGCGACGAATACGTAGTAGCCCCAGATCGAACCGATGATCGCATTCATTGAGAAAGAAATGCCGAATAACAGAAACGCCAGCATCAGCCGGTATCCCTCACGCTGGCCTGACAACGCGGTATTCATCCAGCGCCCGACCGGAATCTGCAGGAGCACCACAAGGATTCCGTTCAGCATCAGCAGACTCCCCAGCCTTTCCGGTGCGTTATAATAAGTGCCGATTAAATAAGGAAAGGAATTGAACAATTGGGTGAAGAAAAAGCAGCCGATCATATTGAACAGCAGCACCTTACGGAAGCTTTTATCGAGCAGAACGGTCTGATATCCTTTCCAGAAGCTTACCGGCTTCCGTTCCCGGTCCTGCAGATTGCACCCAGGCGGGAAGATACTGAGCAGGATGGCACCCACAATATAAAACCCTCCAACGAAGGACAACGTGAAGCTCTTCAAGGAGCTTGTCAGCAGAAAGGAGCCGATTAAGGGCCCGGCAATGGCTGCACCGTTCGTATACATATTGGAATTCGCAAAATAAAACAGGGCATTGCCATCCTTACTCCCCACGAACGATAAAGAGGCCTTAGAGGATAAACCTCTGACAGAGTAGCCGATCCCTGCAATGATAAGCTGGATAGTGATCAACACCGGAGACTGCCAGAAATCTACCAATGCGATGGAGACCCCTGTTAGCAGGCAGCCGAACCACATGCATTTGAACGGGTCCATGTTGTCCAGCAGGGGTCCGGTAAGGAATCTCGCACTGCGGTAAGACACCGTGAAGATCATGGTAACTACAGCGGTAACCGACAGCGGCAATCCTTTGACCTGAGACAGATAGACCGTTAATATCGCCGTCATGGCGTAGAACCCAAGATGGGTAATCAGTGTGTTCAGACAAATGGCAAACACCGGCCGGGGCACCTTTAAGTTTCGGAAAAGATTCATGTGACTGCCTTCCTTGCCGCCAGATCAGCAGCCATACGTCCGATTAATTCCTCTGGCGAATGACGCTGCAGGAATCCGCACACTTTAGCAGGCTGCCCGCACAGATAACAGCGGCGTGAAGGAGCCCCCAGCTCATGCCTGCCCACTGCTTTTCCCGAAGAATCATAAATATCCATGTCCCAATAGGCGCTAAGCGGATGCTCCCCTTCAAAGGACAGACAGAATAGCTTCAATGCCGCCGCATCCGCAGATACCTGAAGATAAGCAACCGGACCAAGCGCCAGCCCGATCCGCTCCAGCGCAAGAATCTTATAAGCTGCAACCGCCAGAGCTTCCTGTAAAGCCTCCATACAGAGCTCGAATAGTTCATAGGCAACAGCCAGCTTCTTATCCGGCCCCGGAATATTCATCATAATCTGGATCAGCGAGCCTGCTGCCGGATACCTGGCCTCTCTTAGCTCATGGAGGCGCTCCCGGTCGCGAAGGATGGCTGATACAGCGGAATCGTTCGCCACACTCTTTCCTCCCCCTGATTCTCAGTCCACAAATGCAAAGCAAGCGTCATGGCCAGCAGATCGGCTGATCCGCCGGGAGATAAGGAACGGAGACGAAAATCCTCCTCCATGGTGCGGATATAGGCTCTGCCTTCAGAGGTGAACAGACTCCCCCGGTCCAACGCCGCTAATGCACTCGCCTGAGTATAGTCAATCCTTGTCCTGTCGAACTTGCGGTTCAGCAGCGTGGTATCCTGTACCACAGCCATCAATGATAGCAAGCAGTGGATCAGCGCCGTCCGCAAATCTGCTCCTTGTTGAAGCGCCTCCCGCAAAGCAGGCAAGCCCTGCTGAAGAATGGACGGAAATCCGTCTATAACCTCGCCCCGTATGCCTCTAATCCCCCACTCCCTGTAGGCGCGTCCGCCCGTGCTTGCACTGTGCGTCTCCTCCAGAATGTCCGCCAATTGTGCCCGCAGCGGATACTCAGCCAGCCTTCCAGCCAAGCGGCATATCTCCTGCGGTTCTACTGCACTGGATGGACTTTGACTCGTCATTCCGGCAGCCGCGCATAGAATCAGTCCCAGGAAGATCGTTCCTTTATGGGTATTCACTCCCCCGGTAGCTCCTAGCATGTCAGCCTCGGCCCGCCGCCCGGTCTTCTGGAGCCTCCTGAACAAATCCTCCCTGCCGGTTCGGCCCCCGGATTGTTCTATGCCCAGGCGCGCAGCTTCCTGGTAATACGGCTGAATGCGGAGTGCGCTTCTCAGAAAAGTGTAAATATCCATATCCCCGTGACATCCGTTGCTGACCGCCGACACCAATCCGGGGGAAGGCCAGCTCACAGCCTCGGCCAGAACACTATAGACCATCGTTTCGGCAATCCAGGCCGCTGTATCTTGGCCGGAAGCAGTCACTTTACGCTCTCCGGGATAGCCGCAGGCCAGTGTTCACTCTGTAGACCGTACTGCTGAAGGAAGCTCCATACTACCCGTTCCAGGCCAAGTCCGATGCAGCCCGACCATGTCTCATCGTTGTCCCTCAGTCTAAAGTTAAAGGTCTTTGCAAAAAAATCGCCGTGCGTGTCATAGGAAGCAATCGAAATCGTGTCGTTCTTATACGGGATATCCGCACGAACCTCGTATTTGACATGTTTGGGCACTTTGAAATTCTGCTTCACCTTACCCGGCAGGAAGAATGGATCATTGGCTAAGGCACACCCGCCTTTCAGCCCTACCGCTTCCATCCACTCCACGGTCCACTCTAATGTCAAGTCACGCATCCGGGTGACGTATTCGGGAGTACCCAGAAATACGAATTCCCGCATGGTGAAATTCAACAACCGTTCCAGCAGATATACACGTTTGCCCTCATTGCGGAAAGACTGGCCTTTGAGTACAAAAGCGGTATTGTCCTCAAACACCTGATCCTCCATTTCCATATAGACTTTATAGCAGGGTGCAGATTGCAGGATATAGGGAGGCGTCTCCAGATAAGGACCACAGTCCTGCGGCAGCTTCCCGTTATTCGCGGATACATCTGCAGCGAAGGATTTCATTGTCTCCTGATCATGGCTTAAATGCGTAGCCAGCAGCAAATGCATCGGGGCACTATGGAAGTAATTCATCTTCTCGGCGAACGAAGCAGGCAACAAGACCGAATACTGCCGCTGCTGACAATCCCCGATTCTCCGGCCGACATAATCCACATAACTCTGGTCAAAATACTCCAGCAGAGTGATGATCGGACGATGGTACGCCAGCTCCTGATTCTTCAATAAAGTCAGCCATCTCTGCTCCAGCAGGTCATCCGAGATATTCCGCTGATTGCCCGGCGTGCAGCAGGAGCACAGCTTCTCCAGCGGCGGCTCATGCAGTTCCACCATATTCAGCTCAGGCTCCAGTATTTCAGCGGATGATGCGGATGCCTCATCATGCTCCGGGGTGAAACGCTCCAGGAAAATAGCAACCTCCCGCTCGATCTGCTCCCTGGGATAAGACGATAGATAGGTGACGCTGATGCGCTTCCCTTGAATCGGATCGACCTGCACCTTATGAGCGGATACATGTTGCAGGAACATATGGGTGAACACAGGGATTTGCAGCTTATTCAGAGTCACAGGCTCAGGCAATTCCAATCGGTATGTTGTGAACATAACAGCCTCCTACGCTATTGAAATTCCGTATATGTCTTGGACGACGGCCACCTGGTCCGGATGGATTACGGAACGCCCCGTGAAGCCGTATTCCCTGGAGAGCAGACAATCCTCGCGGAACCCCTCCAGATCACGATAAGCCATGTAAGTGGTGTCAAAGCATTGAAGGCCCACACTGCGGCAGTATTCCCCCAGCTTCTGCTTGGCCTTCCGGACCTCCAGGGCCGGGTCCACAAGCCCCTTAGCCACACAGTCATTGAAATAATCTGTTCCTCCAAAGGTAAACGCATAAATATTCCGGCTGGCCTGATGAATCTCTCCGAGATTGAATATAGCCTCACAGCATTCAATCATGACTTCATAGCTGGGAGAATAGTTCAAGCTGCGCTTGTGTATAATATCCTGCACCTTGCGTTCCACTTGCCGTAAATCCTCCGCCGTCCGGACCATGGGCAGCCGGATTCGGGCAGGGCGCTCTGGCACAAGCTCCTCCAGATCTTGCTCCCAGTGAGAGGTATGAACACTATTCACGCGGACAATAAGTGTATGCTCCGAGTCACTGAATTCCTGAAGGGCATTCTTGACTACGTATCTTGCTTCCAGCTTCTTATCCTCCGGTGTACCGTCTTCGAGGCAGAAGATAATATTCATAGGATAGAAGGTCATAGCGTACTCTATGTAATTCGGTTTGTATCCCGGAACATAGAAATAGACTAAGGGTTCGGCAGCCTGATTCATCCTGTAACCTCCTCCCGCTCTAAGGCAGCGTTCAGCATGCATGTCAAGGCTTCGCAGCGGCTGCGGATGACCCACTCGTTGGCCCCATTGAACCAGATCTGCGGAGACAGGTCCGCCAAGCCATACTGCTTCAGAATGGGAACAACATATTCATAGACTTGGCGGTCCGTAAGCTCCGGCACCATATTCATGCATTGCATTGCAGCATGACCTTCTTCGATGACAATTTTAATATCGCTAGATTCTATCGATCCGACACTGACATTCATTAAGAACCGACCTCCAATGAGTAATATAGAGCCTCCAGCAGAAAATAATCGCCCCAGATCTGGGATTCGCCTGCGGCTTGAACGACATGCAGCGGCGTGCTGGCGTGCACCAGCAGTCCTTCATGCTCCGGACCCGGGGGCGCATACTCCGCAGAGATCAGAATATCGAGCACCCTTTCTGCTTCTTGCCGGAACTGCTGATGTAAGGGATCATTAGGACTTAAGGCTGCGGCAAACTGGTAGAATGCAGAGCAAGCGATCGCCGCAGCGGAAGCATCCCTCATAGCCGTCTCCTGATGGGACAGCATCAGATCCCAGGCCGGAACACCATCCGAACAGACATGGGCTAAGTAGAAGGCAGAGAGTTGCCCAACCTTTGTCCTCCACTCCTCTTCATGGCCCAGCACATACATTTGAACTGCTCCATAGAGTGCCCAGGTGTGGCCTCTGGCCCATACCGATGCTGAGCTGAACTTGGCATTCTTGTTGTAGGGCTGCTCCGGGGCTCCCGTAAGTGTGTCCATTCTCATATATTCGTAAGTGAAGCCGTCTTCCCTCATCAGCGCAGCACTTGTAATCCGCGCTGATTCGATGGCAGCGGCGCGGTAGCGCTCCTCACCGGTTATCCGATAGGCCCATAGCCACAACCGTATGTTCATCATACTGTCGACGCCTGCATAGCGCTTCCCCTCGGGCAGCCAATTGCATTCCAGATAACCGCCCGGGAGACGCGAATCAAAGAGGCTGTCAGCAGCTTCAAGCGCAATCGTTCTGTATGCTTCCTTACCGGTCAGATCGTACCCGAGCGCATAAGAATAATAGAACAGGAAGCCAATATCCTGATAATCCCCCTGATTCTTATAAGACTCAATCCCGCCCATCCAGCGGTCAGCTTCCTCAATATAAAGAGTATCGCCGGTCAACTGATAGAGCTGGTAGAGGAGTCCAATGAAGAATCCGGAGGACCACTTATCCTCCAGCATATATCTTCCGTTGTTCGTAACATAAGGAAGCCTAATCTCACCGGAGGATGGCATAGAAGCAAGCTTGTCAAGCTGCCTGCGCGTCTGTCTGACTGCACGGTCAATCACCTCATTACGTAAGGAAACGGTAATCTCCAGCACCCCCGATCATATTTTCACAGCGCTTTTACCCAGTTCAATTCCAATCTGCTCCAGCCATTCATCCGAAAAAATAGTATTGTAGTACCGGTCTCCGCGATCTGGAAGAATCGCAAGCACTTTGTCCCCGCCAGGCAGGCGGCGGGCAAGCTTCAGGGCCGCAAACACCGCTGCACCTGCGGAGCCGCCGACCAGCAGCCCTTCTTCCTTAACCAGCCTGCGGGTGGTGGAGAAGGCCTCTGCATCCGAGACATGCGTAATCTCGTCATACAGCTCTCTTCGCAAATTGCCCGGTACTATAGCTGAACCAATGCCAATCTGATGTCTGACACCCGGCGGCTTCCCGAAGGTAACCGAGCCGGCAGCATCAACAGCCATAATTTTTATGTGCGGGATATGTTCTTTCAGGCCCAGGCTACACCCGGTAATGAGACCGCAGGTGCCTGCCGGTATCACTGCCCACTGAAGCTCATTACCGAACGCCTCATAGATTTCAAGCGCGGTCGTTTGTCTGTGTGCCTCAGGATTACTCGGGTTATTATACTGATTAGGCCAGAATGCTCCCAGTTGCTTGACGAGATCCTGTACCTTGTCCAGGCGGGCTCTAAGATAGTTGCCATACTCATCAGCCTGATCAACCATTACCGTCTCCGCACCATAGGCCTGGATAATACTGAGATTGACCAGACTGATCTTGGGATCGACCACACAGATCAGCTTGTACCCCTTTTGCCGTGCCACAAGCGCCAGCCCGATGGCCAGATTCCCGGAGGAGGATTCAACAATCGTGCCGCCGGGCTTCAGTTGTCCCGCTGCCTCCGCTTGGCTGATAATGTAGAGCGCCGTGCGGTCCTTCATGCTGCCGCCGGGATTAAGCCCCTCCAGCTTGATGAATACCTGCGCCCCATACGGGTCCGGAAGATAATTCAGTTTAACAATAGGCGTGTTCCCAATTAATTGCAGCACATTGTCGTAGATCAAACCTATCACCTCCCAAGGCATATTCTCATAGATTTTTCTATAAAAAGTAAAATAAATACATTTGCATCATACACTTCTATCCTAATAAATGTAAATATATTAAAAATTTTTATCACTTTGATTCAATTTTTCTATAAAAATCCATCACCTTGAATTTCTATTAGTGAACATTTCGCAACGACTTCCCTCTAAAGCGTTTGCCCGGACGGGTTCCCGTGTAATGAATGGGAAGATTTGAACCAGAGGAGGCGACTGACTTGGCGAAGAAGCAGGACAAGCTGTGGCATGCCATGGACAGCCAGCGTACGCTGGAAGCATTGGAGACAAGCAGGGAACAGGGATTGAGCGGCAGCGAGGCAACCGCGCGGCTGAACCGCCATGGAAGGAATGAGCTGCCGGAAGGTAAGAAATCGCCGGCGGCCCTTAAATTTGTGAAGCATTTCAATGATGTGCTGATCTACATTCTGCTGGTTGCCGCCGTTATTATGGCCCTGCTCGGCCATTGGACCGATACCATCGTCATCATTATTGTAGCCATCGTCAACGCGGCCATCGGTTTCGTGCAGGAGCACCGGGCCGAGCAAGCGCTGGAGGGCATCAAGAATATGCTGTCCCCGGAAGCTCAGGTGCTACGGGACAGCAGGCCGGCGGCCATCGAAGCGGCAGAGCTGTTGCCGGGCGATATCGTGCTGCTCAATACGGGCGACCGAATCCCGGCAGATCTCAGGCTGCTCAGCAGCAGTAATCTGAAGGTTGAGGAATCGGCGCTGACCGGCGAATCCACCTCGGTGGAGAAGCAGACGGAAGCGCTGGAGGAGGACGCCCCGCTTGGTGACCGGACCAACATGGTTTTTTCAGGCACAACCGTTGCTTCCGGGACAGGAATTGGAGTAGCGGTGGCAACCGGCGGCAAGACAGAGCTCGGGAAAATTAACCAGTCCATCGCCTCCGTAGAGGAGATCCGCACCCCGCTTTTGCAACAGACCGCCCGTTTCGGCAAAATGGTGTCGGTTGTTATCGTAGCCGTGGCCGCCTTGATGTTCGGATTCGGCTACTGGCTGCGCGACTATGAGACCGGAGAGCTGCTGCTGTCGGTCATCGGACTGGCTGTAGCTGCCATCCCCGAAGGCTTACCGGCCATTCTGTCCATTATATTAGCGATCGGTGTGCAGAATATGGCACGGAGAAAGGCCATCGTCCGCAATCTCCCCTCGGTAGAGACGCTGGGCGCGGTCTCCGTCATCTGCTCCGATAAAACGGGAACGCTGACCAAAAACGAAATGACCGTCACCTCTGTAGTAACGTCCATGCATGAATACGGGGTTACGGGAACCGGATACGCGCCTGAAGGTGAAATTTTACGGGATGAAGACCAGGAGGCCGATCCAGAGCAGGACCGGACGCTGAAGCATCTGCTGATATGCGGGGTGACCTGCAACGATTCTGTGCTGACGGAAGAACAGGGGGAGTGGAAGCTTCAAGGCGATCCTACAGAAGGCTGCCTGCTGACGCTTGCGGGCAAGGCCCAATCTGAAGTTACTGAACTGAAGACGCGCTCCAAGCTCCCGTTCGACTCCGAATACAAATACATGGCGGTCCTGAGCGAATACGAAGGACGTTCAATCATTTATGTCAAAGGTGCGCCGGACCGTCTGTTTGAAATGGCGGACCGGCAGGCGGACGACGAAGCCGAGGCTCCGTTCGATGCTGATTTCTGGAACGGCCAGATGCAAGCCCATGCCCGCAAGGGACAAAGGGTCATCGGACTGGCGATGAAGGAGCTGCCGGAAGGCTCCTCCCCGGAGCAGATAGACCATGATGATCTGAAGGAAGGACTGGTGCTGCTGGGGCTGGCAGGGATCGTCGATCCGCCGCGTGATGAAGTCATGGATGCGATCCGCGAGTGCCAGAACGCCGGGATCGAGGTCAAGATGATTACAGGCGACCACAAAGAGACAGCGATGGCCATCGGTGAACAGCTCGGCATCGGCGATGGCAAGCATTCGATTGAAGGCCGGGAGCTGGACAACCTGTCTGCGGAAGAGCTGAAGGAAGCTGCACAGAAGTATTCCATCTTCGCCCGCACCAGTCCGCAGAACAAGCTCCAGCTGGTCGAAGCGCTTCAGAGCAGCGGCAATATCTGTGCCATGACCGGTGACGGAGTGAATGATGCCCCGGCGCTCAAGCGGGCGGATGTAGGCGTAGCCATGGGCATCAAGGGCACCAAAGTGTCCAAGGACGCCTCGGAAATGGTTCTGGCCGACGATAATTTCAGCACCATTGTTAAGGCCATCAAGGAAGGCCGGCGTGTGTACGACAATCTGAAGAAAACCATTCTGTTCATTCTGCCGACAAACGGTGCAGAAAGCTTCCTGATCATGGCGAGCATCCTGCTGGGCACAATAATTCCGCTGACGCCGATCCAGATTCTATGGGTCAATATGGTCAGCTCGGTCACCGTCTCCCTGGCACTGGCGTTTGAACGGATCGAGCCCGGAGCGATGAAGCGGCCTCCGCGCAATCCGGCGGCCCCCCTGCTCAGCGGCTATTATATCTTCCGCATTCTGTTCGTATCCGTATTGCTCGGCGGGGGAACCCTGGCCATGAACATGTCCATGCTCAGCAATGAATATGAACAGGCTGTCGTCAATACAGTGACCATGCAGACCATCGTCCTGGCGCAAATGTTCCATCTCTTCAACTGCCGCACCGAGCTGGGACCGGCAATCCGCAAGGGATTTTTCGACAATAAAGCGGTCTTCGTCGTATCCGGCCTGCTGGTCGTACTCCAGCTGTCAATCACCTATCTGCCGTTCATGAACCGGGTGTTCGGCACAGTGCCGATCGGCCTGTCCTACTGGTCCTTCCCGCTCCTCATGGGAGCTGCGCTGTTCGTAATTATTGAGCTTGAAAAGGCGGTTACGCGCGGAATTATCCGCCGCCGTCATGAGAGTGTAGCCGCCAGCGGGAATGGTGACCGTTCGGCTGCTGCTTGAGTGGAATAGATAAGAGCTTATCCAGTAAAAACAAACCAATTCCGAGCGATCACAACTCGAATTGGTTTGTTTTAATGTGTAATATTTAATAACGTCTAGTATTTAATATTGATCAGCGTCCCAGAGCTTCTTCATCAGTTCATAGCGTGAGACGACCTTTCATGATTCGCAGCCCTTTCTGTCAGTATACTTAGCAGGCAATCCATTACGCCCGTCAGCTATTGGTACCATTTCGCCAAGGATTGCAACAACACCATCAAGCATTTATGATTAACCTCAGAATGGTTAGTGCCCCGGGAGGTAGTAATATGTCCAAAACAATACTAGTGGTAGACGATGATGAAGAAATCGTGAAGCTCATCAGCAAGACGCTAAGGTATGAGCAATTCGCTGTAATTACGGCAAGCTCCGGGAGAGAAGCCCTATCTGCGGTGGAGGATCACCCTATTGATTTCATTGTACTGGATATCGTCATGCCTGACATGAACGGACTGGATGTCTGCAGAACGATCCGGTCGTCTTATAATGTCCCGATTATGCTGTTAAGCGCACGGGATCAGGACATTGATAAAATTGTCGGTCTGGAAATCGGCGCAGATGATTACATGACCAAGCCGTTCAGTATTCAGGAGCTAGCCTCCAGGATCAAGGCTCATTTCCGCAAAGTGGACAGGCTGCACAAAGAGTGGGGCGAGCTTAGTCCTGCCAAAGACAAGGCCGATGCTCCACTCATTTTGAATGACAAAACGTATGAAGCCTTCCTCTACAGCCGGAAGCTCGACTTATCCGCGAAGGAATTTCAAATTCTGTCTGTCCTGATGCGTCACCCTAACCAGGTACTGAGCCGGGAGCAGATCTATGAGAACGTCTGGGGAGACGAATACGGCGAGATCAACACCGTAACGGTTCATATCAAGAATATCCGCAAGAAGCTGGGTCCTGAGCAACACTTCATCAAAACCATCTGGGGCATAGGCTATAAATACACAGAAAGAGAGCACTAGGATGAAACTAAAAATCAAGCTTCCCCTGTTATTCCTGCTAATGCTGCTGATTCTGATGTTCTCGATTGGTTTGTATTTAAAGTTTATCTTTGCCGTATATTCCCCAATACGTACCACTTTGCTGGACTCACCATATGTAGTATTACTGCTGCCCATCTTCGTCATCGCCGGCTGCATATTTTCCATTCTGATCATCTATATTCACTTCCGCATTGAGCAGCCCATCCGGCGTCTGAATGCCCGGCTGGAGGAAGTCAATGTGGTCCGTCCCCTGCCTCCGCTGGCTTTGAAGCGTAAGGACGAGATTGGAGAGCTATATAACCATTTCAATAAAATGGAGCACAGGCTTCAGCTCGCCCACAGAGAACAGACCGATATGCTTGCCGCCATCGCCCACGATTTGAAGACACCCCTGACCTCGATTAACGGCTTCACTGAACTGCTGGCTACACACCAGAACTTACCCGAAGCTGAAAAGCAGGAATATTATGAATTAATTCAGCGGAAGTCCGCCTATATGGTGGAGCTCCTCAATGATTTCTCCAGCTTCACCAAAGAAAAAATGGAGCTCGAGTCCATGACCGCTACACCAGTAAAAGCGACAGAGTTGTTTGCAGACATTGCTTTTGAATATGAGTATGAGCTGGCGGGACTTGATATTGAACTGGTTTGCCGCCATTCCTTCACGGACAGCATATGGCTGACGGTTAATGAACCGATGCTCCGCCGGGTGTTCGGCAACCTGTTCAGCAATGCCGTTAGATATGGCGGGAAGCCGGATCTGAAGGTGTATATGACCGGATATCTGCGGGAGCATCATGCCTATTTTCAAATAGAAGATAATGGAATTGGCGTACCGGATCAGGACATGTCTTCACTGTTCCTCAAATTCTTCACGGTGGACCCGTCGCGGCAAATCCGGAAGGGCGGACTCGGGCTGGGGCTGGCCAGCTGTAAATCGATTATTGAGCATCACGGGGGCGAGATTACGGCCTCCTCCTCCGAATATGGCGGTCTCGGGATCAGATTCAGCCTGCCTTTATAGTTTTTTATATTCTCTTCAGATTTGTTTATTTTTCCTTTAATGAAGCTTCATGTTTGGATGTGACAATAAGTTGTAGCAGGATACAACAATCACTGGAACCAAGCAGGAGGTCTGAGGAAGAATGAGTATTTTATCCAAGAAAAGAATCGGCAGCACGCCCGCGATACAAATTGACGGAGTGTACAAAAAATTTGGCGACTATTCCGTATTAAACAATCTTTCGCTGGAGGTCAGCCGGGGCGAGATCTTCGGATTCCTGGGACTGAACGGCGCCGGGAAGACAACAACGATCAAGATGCTGCTGGCGATGATCAAGCCTACTTCCGGCAAGCTCTATATGTTAGGTGAAAAGGTCGATGCCGGAAACTCTAAATTATGGAGCAACGTCGGATATTTGGAAGAGGCTACCTTTTATCCAGATCTGACTGTAACAGAGAATCTTGAGATCGCAAGACGCATGCAAGGGGTGCCGGACAAGGATGCCGTATCTCAGGTGATCTACAAGCTGGGGCTGGAGCCGCACAAAAAGAAAAAAGCAAAACATCTCTCCCTCGGGAACAAGCAGCGCCTGGGACTGGCCAAAGCGATGATTCACAATCCGGAAATTCTAATCCTGGACGAGCCGATCAACGGCCTTGATCCAGCAGGCGTAGCCGAGATACGAAATATGTTATATAATCTGGCGCACAATTTCGGCATCACGGTGTTCATATCCAGCCATCTGTTAGAGGAGCTCTCGAAGGTGTCCACACGGATTGGAATTATCCACGGCGGTCAGCTGGTGCAAGAAGTCGCAATGGACAAGCTGGAGCAGTCCTTAGAGAAAAGTCTGGTCGTTAACGGCCGGAACAAGCCTGCCTTAAAGAAGGTGCTGGAAGAGCATGGCTATGCCTTTGTGGATACCTCGGACGGCTATATCAGACTCACCAATGAACATGCGGCAGATCATCCTGAACGGCTGGCCGAACTGCTGGTTCAATCCAATCAGCCGCCCACATCGCTCCGGGTAGTTACAGAGGATCTGGAAGGCTATTTTCTCCGCACTATCGGGGTTAACAGGGGGATTAAATAATGAATATTCTATCGGTGTTACATTGTGAGCTTCGCAAGATTATCCGCTCGAATGTGTTCTGGATCATGTTTCTGGTTCTGGGCTTCGGGCCCATCATGATGGGCGTCGGAAATGCATTATCCAGTGAAGCCGGCGGTGTTACCTGGGAAGCGTATTTAAACGGATTGCTGGAGACGCTAGCCCCGCTGGGACTGATCGGATACACCTTTGTGGCGGCATGGGTATTCGGGCGTGAATTTTCAGATCGGACGATCAAAGATTTACTGGCCAAGCCCATTTCCCGAGCAAAAATTGTATTGTCCAAATTTCTGGTCATTTTAGCATGGTGTTTATTACTTTCCATCTATATGTTCGCAGTAGGTTTTGCCGTAGGAGCCATTCTGGGCGTTGCAGGCGGGTCGGCCGCTTTCATTTGGAGCTTGTTCCTTAAATTTCTGATTACCTCGCTGCTGTTCATTTTGGTGACCGCACCAAGCATTCTTTTGGCTAATGTGACGAGGGGCTACCTTGCACCCCTGGGACTTATCCTGATCATCGTCATTCTATCCAATGTGCTCAGCTCCTTCGGATTCGCGCCTTATTTCCCATGGACGATTCCGTCGGTATTCCAAAGCAGCGGTTCGCTGCAGCTACGCAGTATCATCATCATTGCCTATACCGGGATTGTCGGAATCGCCGGAACCTTCGCCTGGTGGAGATATGCGGAGCAGCCATAACCGGACCTGATCGTCTCAAATCATACGAAGAAAAGAGCTGTTCCCAAAGCCATGAAATGGCTGCTTGGGACAGCTTTTTTATTGCGGAGCAGGATCAACGTAAGCACTTAGATGGACGCTACGCAAACGGACCGTTGTTACAATCGCTGTTGTGTCCAGATTTTTTTCATTTCCCTTAGCGGTGAAAATCCGGACACAAAGGCGACCGCTGCCGCTTTTTCACAATCGTTCCGTCCGCTCCGCTGTTTAAGCGGGAAATAATCACTCATCATCACCTGCAGCGCTCTTCATCGCCTCCTGCTCACGGAAGGCCGAAGGGGTTAGCCCGTACTTTTTCTTGAACAAGGTGGAGAAGTAAGTGATGTTGTAGATCCCGACCGCTTCACTGATCTTAGCCGCCGTGTCAGGAGTTGCAGCAAGCAGCTCCTTCGCTTTGTCCAGCCGGGTGTTGTTCAGGTATTCACTGAAGGATTGCCCGGTCGCTCCTTTGAATAGCTTGCCCAGATAGCTGGGGGACAGTCCGGCGATTTTGGACACCAGATCGAGGGAGATGTTAGGCTCGGCATAATGCTCATGGACATAATTCTGTACTTTTTCAATGAGACTATTATGCTTCTTGGCATTCATCCAGTGATTCTTGTCTTCAATTAACTTGCAGATGGTGGAGCAATAGCGGTTAAACAGGTTACGGATCTCCGTCAGATCCTCAGCACCTTCAATTTCGTTTACCGCCTGCAGGTAGTCATTGAAATTAGAATCCGGCACATGCTGCAAATAATCAAAAGCTTTAAGCAAAGACAACATGAGCTGCGTGCTGAAGGTGATGATCTGATGAACAGATCCGCCGGATATAGTATCGATAAATTCTTCGATGGCGCCAGCGATAGGCTCCTGCTTGCCCTGCTGCACAGCATCAATCAGCTTCTTCTCGCTGGCGGCGGGATAACTTAAGGCCGTTAACACATGGTGCCGTGTCGCTGCCGCGTCCAGAATCGCTTCCTTCCCATAGATTAAGCGGTATTTCACATACTGCTGGGCTGATGTATACGAGGACGGAATATTCCCCTTGCCAAAGGAGATATCTCCTACACCTATCGATACAGTGACCTTGAAGTAACGGCTCAGGAAGCTTTGAATCGTACGCAAGGAAGGCACCAGCTCCTCCGGAAGCTGATTTTTCGTGTATTGAAGGATGGCGGCAGCTTCGTTTCCTCCCATAATAAGAACATCACAGGGGCCGATATGCTCCAGAAGCTCTTTGGCAATATTCCCTAGTGCGAAGCGCAGCAAAGACTGCTGTTTCCCCTCTACCCTCTCCCCTGCAGGCTCAAGCTCATTAATCTTGAACACCAGCACGCCGAAGAACGGTCCCGCAACCTCCTCGCCGATCTCCTTAATCATTTCGCTTGAGACCGAGTCCTCCAGGGAATGACCACGCAGCAAGGCATGAAGATAATGCTCACGGACCGTCCGGGAGGAATGGCTGATGACGAACTGCATCGATTTCTCACGTTCATGATAGGAGTGGAACACCTCGGTCACCATCTTGTATTCATCAATCAGCGCCAGGCCGGATGCGGGTTTGACTGGGCTCGGCATGACCTTCTCCAGCAGCGCCGATAAGGGCTTATTCATGTTCGAGGTTAACAGGATAGAGATCAACAGACCTGCAAGTACAATACCGGCTGTGACCAGCAGCGTAATCCCCCGGAGCTGGTCAATGTCAGTGATGAGCTCAGAATACGGTGAAACGCTTACAAAATACCAGTCCAGTTCCTCTGATTTCACATAAGTGACCAGATTCTTTTCGTTTGCAATCGTTGTGGTGAAGCTGTTCTCCGGTTGGTTCTCTATTAATATGGTCCGTACATACTCCTCCCCGGATAAGTCATCCAGGAACAGATTGGAATCGGTATGAGACAGCACTTTACCTTCATTATTGATCACGAAGACATTATTGGCCGCGTCCGCTTTGCCGATCTTGCGGATCGTCGTCAGAATCGACTGTTCCTCCACATTGATATAGATCAGCGGACTGCCTGTGGTCTGGTATGCGAAATTCGGATACAGCAAGAAGGTCAGGAACTGTAACGGCCTGCCGTTATTCCGGCCCGCAACCTTCAGGCTGCGCGGATTGAACTCCATATATTGCTTCGCACTGAGCGCGGTGAGCGATGCGTCGAACGGAAGCCCGGCTGTATCGATGGTCGTGCCTGTAGAAGGCCGGTGGATTCCGATACTGTGGATATACGGGTTCAGATTGGCAATCTGTTCGATCTGCTGATGAATATGATAATTGCTCACCTTATTCTCCACCGTCTCATCCAGAAAGGACAGGATCTGCGGTTGAATCAGCAGTGTGTTTCCGATCGTCATGACTTGGTTATAGACGACATCCGAAGCGTATGTGATCTGGGATAGCATGGCCCGGGAATTGCGTTCGATCTCCTTGATGGCGCTTCGGGAGAACAGGGAGAAGAGTACACTGGACAGCAGGCTTACGGTTAGAAGCACGAGAAGGAAATATGAAATTGTGAGTTTTTGAAATGCCTTGTATCGAACAAGCCGCTTGATGGTTGCCCGCACGCTGTATTCCTCCCCATGCTGCTCGGTATCATTTCTAAATATAGTACATTTCCGTCTGGAACGGTACTGAATCAGGCGAAAATGAAAGCCATTCCTTTTTTTTGAAAGCCTTATGAGCAAATTTGAAAGCGTTTACCTGGTTTTAAAATAGACTCTTACTGCGGCTATAGCTAAGCTGAAATCAAGGCAACAGTCATCTATAACAAACAAATAGGGGGGAACAGGAATTGAAGAAAAAACGGCGTCCAGGGCTCAGCATACTGTCAGACATCCGCAGGAATGGCACATCCTATTTGTTGGTTTTGCCGGCCATGGCATACACGTTTATTTTCGGCTATATGACCTATCCTTATATGGTTATTGCTTTCCAGCGCTTCAATTATACAAAGGGAATTTTCCATAGCGAATGGGTAGGCTTCAAAAACTTTGAGTTTTTCTTCCGTTCCAATAAAGCGCTTACAGTCACCTTTAATACCATTTACCTTAATTTACTGTTTATTATTTTCGGCACGCTGATGGCGCTTACTATTTCACTGGTGCTGAACGAGCTGCGCAAGAAGCTGTTTGTGAAGATCACCCAGTCGCTGATGTTATTCCCGAATTTCATCTCATGGATCGTCATCAGCTATGTGCTGTATGCGCTGTTCTCCATGGATATGGGCGTGATTAACAGAATGCTGAACCAATTCGGCATGGCCTCCGTGAACTGGTATACCGAAGCCCAGTCCTGGCCGGCGATTCTGACCATTATGCATGTGTGGAAGGGCGCGGGCATGAGCGCGATCATCTATCTGGCGACCATTACCGGCATCGATGAGACGTTGTATGAAGCAGCAGAAATTGACGGGGCGGGCCGCCTGCAGATGTGTTTTCGGATCACACTTCCGCTAATGATGCCAACGGTTATTATTCTGACAATGCTCTCGGTCGGCAAAATTATGTACGGTGATTTCGGGATGATCTACGCGCTCATCGGGGACAACGGCACCCTGTATTCGACCACCGATATTATTGATACGTATGTATTCCGTTCCTTGCGCCAGATCGGCGACCCTTCCGAAGCCATGGCCGTGGGACTGTTCCAGTCCGTTATCGGATTTATCCTTGTCTTTGGTACCAATGCCATTACCCGCAAGTACTTCAAAGATGGCGCTTTATATTAAATCCAGGAAGGAGGAGTATGAATGAAAAGAATTTCAATCAGCAGGACGGTCATGTACACGCTGACTGCGGTTTATTCGACGCTGTGCCTGCTTCCGATGCTGCTCGTACTAATGATCTCCATCACGGATGAGGATGCCATTCTTAAGAACGGCTACAGCCTGTTTCCGGAGAAATTCTCTCTGTATGCCTATAAGCTGATCTTTACAAGCGGCTCCCAGGTCATTCAGAGCTACGGCATTTCGATCTTTGTCACACTCGCCGGCACCACGCTGGCCCTGCTGATTACTTCTATGGCAGGCTATACCCTGGCGAACAAAAATGTGAGGCACCGCAATCTGCTGGCCCTTTACTTTTTTATCACCATGATTTTCTCCGCCGGCATTGTGCCCTGGTATCTGATGAACCGTGCGCTCGGATTAACCGATAATATTCTCGCTCTGATTATTCCGTCACTGCTGTTCAGCCCGTTCAATCTCTTCCTGGTGCGCAATTTCATGAACGGCATTCCTGACTCGCTGCGGGAATCCGCCACCATAGACGGAGCCAGTGATATTGTCATTGCTTTTAAGATTTATCTTCCGTTATGTAAACCGGTATTGGCGACGATTGCCCTCTTCTATGGACTGGATTATTGGAACAACTGGTGGAATGCGATCATGCTGATTGACACGAAAGACCTGTACCCGCTGCAATTCATGCTGCTGCAGATGCAATCGGAGATCAGTATGCTGAACGATATGGCCATGCTGGCGGGAACAAGCGATGTTACGCTTCCCTCGGAGTCGGTCAAGATGGCGACAGCCATCGTAACCATCGGGCCGATTGTTTTCCTCTATCCTTACTTACAGAAGTACTTCGTGAAAGGGCTCGTGATCGGTTCAGTGAAAGGCTGATGTCATCCCTTAGGGGTTAACATATAGAAGACAACATAAGAGGAGGTCCGTATTATTCATGAGAAAATCCTATGCAACCCTGTTAGCTGTGGTGCTTGCCCTGTCCACCCTGGTTGGGTGCGGCAAGGCCGATAATGCCAGCCCTGCCACAAATGGAGCAAGCAATGCTTCATCCCCGAATGCAGAGAATGCCAATGCCTCTGAGGTCGTCAAGATCAAATACGTGGTTCCCGGCACCGAGCCTAAGGATTACCAAAAGGTGTTCGAGAAGGTCAATGAGAAGCTGGCCGCAGACGGTGTCGGTGTTGCCGTAGAGAAAGTCTTTATCCCCTGGGATGCTTGGGACCAGAAGCTGAACCTGATGCTGTCCACCGGTGAAGAGTTCGATCTGTTTCATGTCATGCAGGACCGCACTCCTTTTTCCAACTATTATACCCGGGGTGCACTGGCCGATATCTCAGAGGAAATTGAGAAGTATGGAGCTAACCTGAAAAAGAATATCCCGGAGGACATCTTCAACGGGGCGACCATCGGCGGGAAATATTATATCGTGCCCTCCTATTGGGTTGAAATGGCTAGCGAGGGCCAATTCAATATCCGCCGCGACATTCTCCGCGAGAACCATTTGCAGGAGCCGACAACTCCAGCTGAGCTGATCAGCGCCTGGGAGACGGTGATGAAGAACTGGAAGGGAAAGAACAAGCCTTACTTAGGCACCCGGGCCGATTTTGACCCGATCAATCTGCATACCTCCATCCTGCACCGGACCTATGACACCTTCCCGTTCACGGTTAAGGATAAGTTCTTCTATGTCAACCAGAACGGAGAGGTCAAATCCTGGATTGAAACCGACGAATTCAAGCAGGATGCCGCCTTCATGCACGAGCTGTACAGCAAGGGAATTACGAATCCTGACATCCTGGTTATGAAGCAGGAACAGGTAGATGCCCAGCTCGACAGCGGGGAGTGGTTCGTGCGCCTGGGAACCGGCGGAAGCTTGAACGGACTCCAGAAATACAACCCGGATGCTACAGTGGACGATATCGGCGTAGTGTGGTTTAACCCGGAGAAAGAGTATCTGCGCCCCCTCTCCTTCAAGAACGGAAATGCCGTACCGGCTAACAGCAAACACCCTGAGGCGGCCGTTAAATTTATGGATTGGATGCTGGCCAGCCAGGATAACTACGACCTGGTTCAATATGGCATCGAGGGTGAGCACTACACCAAAGATGGCGACAAAGGCTTAAAGCCGATCAGAGACCCGAACAACAATAATAATCCGCGGTACAGAGGCTCAGATTCGCAGAACGGCAATGTGAACTTTATGCGCTTTGACCCGGAGAGCAGTATTCCTGAGAATAACAAGGTCTTATTTGAGCCTAATCCGAGTGCGGTCAACAGTATTGCAGCCAACTTTATTTTCGACCCGACCAATGTAAGAACCGAATATACCAATATTCTCTCGGAAGCTTCAGCCAGCATTACTCCAATCTATATGGGTGTGCTGGACTATGACAAGGCCTTCACCGAAGCGCTGGATAAGATGAAGAAGGCAGGTCTGGACAAGGTCGTTGCCGAATACCAAAAGCAGTTCAAGGAATATCAAGCTTCTCAGCAATAAAACGAGCTGCAACACCAAAGGAGCGGAGAAATCGTGAGCCTGCATCAGCAAAAACAAGAATTTGAAGCAACCAAAACCATCTATGAGAGCGCAACCCTGGTATTTAAAAACGTGGACGGATTCGATGTCTATAATATTTCAATTCCTTTTGAACGGGATGGTATACGTTACTTGTTCGGCCGGGTAGAACGCCGCGAAGAATGGGCCCGCTCCTGGGTTCGTCTGTTCGAGGAAACAGGCCAGGATGAGTGGACATTGGTGGAGAATAGCATGATCTATACGCTGGAAGACCCGTATATCAGCGAAATAGGTGATGAGCTTGTACTGGGCGGGACCCATGTGCAATATCAGAGCGGCAAATACAGCACGTTTTTCGGTTATTTTTACCGGGGGACGGACCTCCACGATTTGTACTACTTCACTACCGGTCCGAACAAAATGAAGGATATCCGCCTGGTTGCTCTGGCAGACGGCAGAATTGGCGTCTTCTCGCGTCCGCGCAATCATGAAATGAAAGGCCAATACGGCAGCGAGTCCATGATCGGATTCACTGTGATTGACAAGCTGGAGGATTTGACTGCTGAAGTCATTGAGAACGCACCTTACATTGACGGTATCTTCGGAGCAGGCGAATGGGGAGGCGTCAATCAGGCTTACCTGTTGAGCAGCAGCAAAATCGGAATCATCGGCCATATCTGTTATTCGCATAAGGATGAGAATGGGCAGGAAATCAAGGTATATTTGAACATGGCCTTCGTCTTCGATCCCGTGACCCGGGAATCCCATGACCTGCATCTGATCGGAAGCCGCTCCTGCTACCCGCCCGGACCTGCAAAGACACCGTATTTGACGGACTGCGTCTTCTCTTCGGGGATCGTGATGCGGGGCGACGGCAAGGCCGATCTGTACAGCGGCGTTGGCGACTGCCAGGCCGGGCGCATTACGATTGACTATCCGTTCGCATCCTATGGAAGCATTGTCTAAATAGATTGAACTAAAAATTCAAGTTAAAGCAAAAGCAGTTCCACATTCAAGGAGGATATTCAACGATGAATTTTAACAATACACCCATCATAGGAGCATTGGCCTCCAGTCCGCTCATCCGCCGCCATCCGGCCAACCCTGTGCTGGATGCAGCGCGGGTTCCTTACCCCACCGCACTTGTATTCAACGCGGGAGTGGTGAAGTTCGGCGGCCGGTATGTAATGGTATTCCGCAATGACTACGGCTCCCTTGAGCAGCAGACTCTTAAACCGTCTCATACAACGGATCTCGGGATCGCATTCAGTGAAGACGGGATTCACTGGACGGCCGGGCCGAAGCCGGTGTTCAAGCTGAACGACGAAGAGTTTGTGCGCGGATATGATCCACGTCTGTCGGTAATTGATGACCGCTGCTATATGTGCTTCGCTGTAGATACGCGGCATGGCATCCGGGGCGGGATCGCAGTCACGGATGATTTTGAATCCTTTGAAATCTTAAGCTTGTCTACGCCGGACCTGCGGAATATGGTGCTGTTCCCGGAGAAAATCAACGGCAACTACGTGCGGCTGGAACGGCCGTTCACCGTATACAGCCGCGGAGGCAAGGACCGGTTCGACACCTGGATCGCGGAGTCACCGGATCTGATCTACTGGGGACGTTCGGAGCTGTTGCTGGCGGTGGAGCAGGTCCCGTTCGCCAATGACAAGATCGGTCCGGCAGCACCGCCCGTGAAGACAGATAAGGGCTGGCTGACCACCTTCCATGCGGTGGATGTTGATCCCGCCAGAGGGAAGAACGGCTGGGAGCCGTCCTGGAAGAAGCGGTATACGGCAGGTATTATGCTGCTTGACCTGGATAATCCGAAGAAAATTCTCGGGATGAGCGCCTCGCCGCTGCTTGCCCCGGAAGCCCCCTACGAAATGGACGGAGGTTTCCGCAACGACGTCATCTTCCCCGGCGGCATGATCCTGGAGGACGATGGCGAAGTCAAAATCTATTACGGTGCTGCTGACACTGTGGAATGTTTGGCGACCGCGCATGTCGATGATCTGATCAGGGTTTGTTTAGGGCAGTAAGACTGGCATCCTAACTAACAGAAGCGGGTATCATCCTTGAATGAGGATGATACCCGGTTTTTCAAACTATGCTTCAACCGCTTGCGGTAACGTTCTTTCGTACTCCTTATATAACACATAACGCTGGACGCCCCTCGAAGCCTCTACCGCTTCCCTGGCATACTTAATCGCAAGCTCCCTGTTGTCAGCTTTGCGTTCTATTTCTGCGAGCAGAGCTGATCTCATCCATTGCTTCCTAATGGACTCAAGATGTTCCCGCGCCTGTGCACTTTTCCCTTCCTCCAACAGCAGAACCACTTCATAGTACGCCCGGTAATCAGCATGGCGGATATACGGCACGGCTTCCTGAACAGCAGCCATGTCTTTGCGGTACAGTCCGTAACCCGCCTTGAATGTTGCCTGTACTGCTACCCTTTTATGCTTGCTCATCAGCTGCTCCATAACCGTTCCCGCTTCATCCTCAAGCCTGTTCGCAAGAACATACTGAATATAAAGGGCTGGATTACTTTTTTGGCTGCGTAAAAAAGACTCCACGCGGTCCACACGCTTTTCCAAAACTGCCGGGTAATAGAATTGGATTGTAAAAACAATGAGACAAGCCGCCACAGCCCCCATAACGATCAGGATGGGTGAATATTCGTTGAATAATGCGAATAAGACAAACCCGAACAACATGAAATAAACAGCAATGCTCCAGCGAAAGCGTTTCATCATAAATCTCCTTTGAGTGTCATCCTATACAAGCAAAAATTTCATTTAAAATATTGTAGCACATTCCATAATCTATCAGCATAAAAGTAGGCTTATGAAAAAACTAACCAGTATATCTACCATATACATAACACAAAACGTTATATAAAACACCTTTATATTATTTTTCATGCAATTTTTAATAAATAAAGTACTCTCCCTTTGTTAAAATCTCTAAAAATAGTTCAATTTCATATTATTCATTGACTGAATTAATATACAATGTTATATTTCTTAACACAATTAATAATATACATAGAGGAAAGGGAGATTGCCTACATGAGTAAGTTAAAACGTCTGCGTAGAACGAAGAGGCAAGTTATAGCTACTTCCATTGCGTTATCTGTTATTGCTTCAGGAGTCATTCCGTTTCAAACGGCCGATGCTTTAACGAGGGTTACTTCATCTAGTGGCACCGTATGGGAGATTCACGATGCTTTTGCACCCAGCTTGGACACAGGGAGCTTGCGTACCGTCGGTACTACACAAGTACAAGGCTTCGGTAATATTTTTGTTAAAGTATCTTCGCCTTCCGCCTCCCTAATGAATGGACAAATGATGCGCGGGTTCGACCTCAAATACGATGGCGTTAATAGATTCACTTCGTCTCAATCTGTCAATCTGGGAAATGTCACCGTCACCCGTGATGTGTATGTGGACACTATCAATAACCGGACTAGATTCTTTGATACTTTTACCAATAAGAATGATATGGCTGTAAAGGTTGATGTATCCTTCGGCGGCTCCTTAGGCTATGGCACAGCGGCCAATGCTTCAGTGGTCAAGGCAACCTACTCCAATGATCTGGAGGTGACTACAGACGATTCATGGATTGTGGTCGATAGCAGCGCCAGAAACAATAAACCTCTAGGTGTTGCGGTCGGGTCTCCACATCCATTTAATAATGGATTAACCGCTCTAGGGAATCAGCAGCAGAATCCATTCACCACACCTCTGGCCAAGTCCGGTAATGAGGCGAATTTCTATGGCTTCATTAATACCTTGAATCTTGAACCGGGCCAGTCGAAATCCCTGGTGAATTTTGTACAAGTTGGAGAAGCTGGTGAAGCCGGGCTGAACAATCTGGTTGCCACGCTTAATGGACTCCATCAGCAGTTGGATGTATCCGGATTAACCCCTGCACAGATCCGCTCTATCAGCAACTGGGATATCTCAGGCATAGAGGGACTTAATACTGGAGATAACCTGTTCATTCCAGAGGCTCCGGCAGCGCAAAGCTTCATCACTTCCTCCCCTTACGATGTTGTGAATAAATCCATTGCACAGATGCAGCAGGATCTGATTAGCGGTACAACGACTTCTGTACAAATTACTCAAGCGTATCTGGATCGAATCAAGGCATACGATATGGGGCAACTCGGCTTCCATGCCTTCCTGCATGTATCCGAAACGGCGCTGGCTCAGGCCAAAGCGGCTGACGAAGCCCGTGCACAAGGCGCCAAGGGCGATCTGCTGGGAATTCCGATTGCGATCAAAGACATCTATGACACCAAGGACATGCCTACAACAGGCGGCAGTAAAGCACTTGAAGGGTGGCGCCCTGAATCGGATGCCTTCCAGGTGAATAAGCTGCGGGAAGCCGGCGCGGTCATTATTGGTAAAGTGAATACTTCGGAGTTCGCGAACAGCGGAAGCTTCAGTGAAAGCGGCTGGATGCAGACATGGAACGCACTCTATCCTTCCAAAACCTCTTTCGGCTCCAGCGGAGGATCGGCAGTATCGGTTGCAGCTGATTTCGCAGCGGCAGCTATGGGATCGCAGACCGGGGTATCTCTCTATGCACCTACAACAGGTGCCAGTCTAAAAAGCTTCCGTGGTACAGACGGCATGGCGAGTACGACAGGTGTGCTCCCGCTCACTTGGGGACAGGATTATGCGGGACCCATTGCCAAAACCGTAACGGACCTGGCTATTATGCTGAATGCTACAACGGGTACGGACCCGCAGGATATTTTCACCGTAACTGCTGATGCAGATCATAAACGTCCGGAGAACTGGAAGGAGTCGCTGGATACCGGCGCATTGAAAGGAAAGAAAATCGGATACATCCCCGAATCCTTTGTCTCCAGCTACGCAGATGATGATACCGGAGTGGCCGTAAAGAATAAGTTCTCTGAGCTGCAAGCTGCGGGAGCGGAAATGGTTGAAATGTCAAAAATGCCAGCAGCCCCTACCCGTCCTCAAGGCATTAACGGTTCTACGGAAGGCTGGGCGCGCTACATTGAGCTTCATAAGGCCTTCCCTTACGCGGATGGAGCAAGTGTGCTCGCTTCAGATAAGGTGCTTATCTATAATCAGAGAGGATATACTGCACCTACGCGGATGACGGAACAGGCTGTACAAGATTACATCAAGTATAGAACGGACTATAAAGAAGTGATCAAAGGCTGGATGGATGAGAATGGCGTGGATGCTATTGTGTATGCAGGCTTCATCAGTGACGTATATAACAATGACGCATCCGCCTCTCAGTTAAGCTCGGACCGTAACACAGGCGTATTAACGTCTAATGTCGGCCTCCCTACCGTAGTGGTTCCTGTAGGAACGAACGACAGCGGTTATTCGATCTCGATGCAGCTTGTAGGCAGAGCGTGGGACGATGCCAAAGTTCTGGGTATGGGCTATGCGCTTGAGCAGCAAAGTCAAGCCAGACTGCTTACCGCTTTTGCTCCAGCACTCCCATATGTTCCAAACCCTACTACTCCTGATCCAACAGATAATGGACCAAGCAATCCAAGTCCTGGAGGAGGTACCGGAACTCCACCGGTAACAGCAACGCCTACGCCTACACCAACACCGGCTCCTACAGCAACACCAGCACCAGCAGAAACAACAGCACCAACACCTAAGCCGGAAGTGGTCAGCTTCACAGATACACTGAATCATTGGGCAAAGGCTAGCATCGACCTGCTGATTTCCAAAGGATTACTAACAGGTTATGAAGATGGAACCTTCCGTCCGAATGCAGGCTTGACCCGTGCCGAAGCCATTAAGGTCATTACAACGCACATGGGACTTGAAGGACAAGCAAGTACATTCACAGATGTGTCTGGGGCGCATTGGGCGAACAAGTATATCGGCGCAGCTGCCGGTGCCGGCCTGATGAACGGATACAGCGATGGCACCTTCCGCCCGAACGCGAAGATTAGCCGCAGTGAACTAGCAACACTAATCACCAGAGCCTTTAAGCTGACTGGTACCGGAACCACCTCATTCAAGGATGTTAACAAAGAGGCCTGGTACTATAACTCCATTGATGCACTGGCATCGAATAAAATTATTACCGGATACGAGGACAGTACCTTTAAGCCTGCTAAAGACATTACCCGGGCAGAGTTCGCTACTATGGTGGCGAGATTGCTGGAGAGTGGGAAGTAAGGGGAGTAATTATTAAAAGTATAGAATTCACAGGAAAGGCCATCCCGAAAGGGATGGCCTTTAACTTGCTGTAACAAATTCTTGATTTGTACTGCTGCTTGTGGTTAAAGTTTCATTTAGTGAATGCAAAAATAATGAGAATTATAAACATAACAAAAAAAATTATGAATATTATCAAGCTGATTTTTACATGATTATAAATCCTCATCAATTCCGGTTTTCTTTCTATCAACTTTAAGGAGGATAGGGATAGTAATGGGATGCTCAGTAGTGCTATAAAAGCTGGTATTATAGTAATCATGCTTGATGGATCAACATAATTGTACTTTTTCAAAATAGTAACAGTGCCTATTCCCATCATTGCTATCCCAAATAAAATTAATGCAAAACCCATCATTTTATTTAATCTGCTTGCATAATACGATATGGCTAGCAAGCATGTACCACATCCAAAAGTGAATATTAGTACACCATTGTAAGAAAATGAATTAAAAATGTTAACACTTTAATACCTCTAATAATTATATATTTTTTCTTGGTCACTATATCTTTAACCCAATCAGTTACTAACAGAACAAATCAGCCCGTTAGACCCAATAATGTTCAGCTCACTCTAACGGGCCAATCTACTCTCAAGCTCTCATTCACGCTTTAAAATCAACCCCGTCACCTTACTCCAAGGTACGGTAGGATCATGTTGCACAATGTAAGCTTTGGAGAACCGGTCCAGATAGGAGTTCTCATGCGACTTCGGAGATAGGATAATTAATTTGCGCTTTAGCTCGCTCGCATAGAGATCAAATACTTTTAACTTCCGCTGCTCATCTAACGCACTATCGAATTCATCCATCACAATAAACCCCGGTGCCGTTTGCAGATTCTGTAACAAAGCGAGTGCAAACAGTAGTGAACTAAGCGACTCCTCCCCGCCAGAGACACCCTTGCCAACTCTTCCTCCCCGCGCCTTCACACTGACATCCTCTAACGTTCCCCGGTGCCCTTCCTTACGGGCTCTTATGAATAAATGGAACAGCACCCGTCCCTTGCGGTCCTCTTGCTGCTTCCAATCAATCTGCCCCTCGAACTGAAAACCGCTCATGTAGTTTTTGAATCGCTGCTGAATTTCCAGCACTCTCATATTAATGGTTGTCTCCAATTGATCCCTGAGCGTCTCAGCCCGTTCTTGATTCTCTTCATACAATAAGCTTGTCCGCTTATACTCATCCTGCAGCCGGTGAACCTCTTCTTCAATGACTTTGTAATTCTCAGGTGCAGCAGGGTCTAGACCCGATTCATACCTGGCATTATCAAATGTAACCTTCCCGGACTCATATTCTTGACGGAGCTTGGTAACCGACTGCGTTTTTTTCACATTACTAAGTTCTGGTCCAGGCTCGTTAACCAGCTCATCATAAATAAACCGGGCTGTTCCTTTGAAATTCTCAATTTCTTCGATGGCCGTAAGCAGATTTATTTGTGATGTCTCAAGCGCCTCATGGGTATCTTTTAATTGGATATTCATTTGCTGCAACGTACGCGTTACCTGTTCAACATCGTCTTGATTCTTGGCAAAATTCCGGTTTTGCCGGCGTTCATTACCCTCTATACGATCAAGCTGTTCTTCAAGAGTGTCAGATTGCTGCTTCATCATATCCTGTTGCGCGGCTAAGCTCTGGCGGTGCTTTGTCTTCTGCTGCAACGTTTCATACTTTTCCTTCTGCTGTCCCAAGCGTACATAAAAATCCGCTTCCTGCTGCAAAATTTCCTGTGTATGCTCCAGCTTGACCTGTTTCTCGAGGATTTTTTTGTGCACAACCTTTATTTCCTGAAGCTGCTGCTTCTGCTCGTCAAGACGTAGCACTTCAAGTGCATATTTCGCAGCCCGTCCTTCACGTTCATGCTTCTTGGTGAGGAAAGCTTCGGATTCACGAACAGCTTGAATAATCGCATGCAATTCCTGCATAGTCTGTGTATCATTCTTAATGGAGTCTTCGATATCCGCAAGCGCTGTATTTAATTGGCTGGTATTCTTCTGAATTTCCTCTTTGCGTTTCTGCAGAGCCTTCTGGCTTAGGATATAGTTCTTCTTCTCCTGTGGCCCGCGTATCCCCCTCGGATCAATCAGCAGACCCTTCTCTACACGTATTTCTCCTGCCTGATAGAATTGCTCTACCCACCATAGAGCTTTAACTGCATGCGGGAATACATCATCACTGATGCCTTTTTTCACATGAATCTGAAGCTCCTGAATGTCAGTAACCGATCGATCCGGCACAATACTCCGCAGAGGAACATGATACAAATCATTCGGAGCCTTTACATGCATACCATCAAAAAATACTGTATATTTAATAGCTTCGAATTGCTCCTCTGCTGCGGGCCGGGCGGACTCGTGTAATTCAACCAGCTCATTTAAGGTATAAGCACGCACCCCATTCGCTTTAAATAGCGCAAGTGATTCTCTTTGGCGGTCCGACCATAATTGATTATGCTCAAGCTGAAATCCCTCTTCCGTTAATGCCTGAAGCAGCTTCGCCTTCTTATCTCGTTCATGCTTAAAGTCTCGAATTCTTTGCTCTAATGCTGCAATATTCTTATCCACATCATAACTGCTGTGATATTGCCATAACCGTCCTTGATGTTCGTACTCCAGTGCCTTATCCTGCTGAATCTGCGCATGCAGAATATAGCTTGAATTCATTAATTCTTCTATAACAGCCTCGGATTCCTGGATGTCTGCTTCAGCCTTCGCCAAGTCACGATTCACTTCTTGAAGCTGTAAAGTGATCGCCTCGAGCTGCGCCTGTACCTCTTCTTCCGTGCGCGTAATTCCAGACTTTTCTTGATTCAGCTCCTTCAGCTGGTGGTTCAATTCATTAATAACGTTCGTGGTTTCATTTATTTCATTATTCACAAGAGATAGCTTCTCCTGTAATAAAGTGATTTCCTCGTTAATCTGCTCTTTTTCCGCTTGGACCTGCGTTAGCTCATAAGTAATCCGCTCGGCTTGCTCCTGCAATAGGTCAAGGTTGTCCTTCATTGCTTCCTGGTCCACGAGCAATTGTTCTTGCTTGGCTAATAAATGCTGTTGTTCCTGCTTATAAAAGGTTTCTAATTTCAGCAGTGCTCCAGCGTACATCCGGCCTCCTTCTACAAGGCGCTTGCGATTATCCTCATACCGTTCCAGCGCTGCCTTAGCAATTCCCAGCCATTGCTTTTTATTGGAAACGTTAATGTCAGCTGTTCTTAGACTCTCCTGCACTTCCTTCAACTTTTCCATACTTTCTTCCCAGTTGTGCTGTACCTGATTAATGCCATGCATTTCAGCAAAAATACGAAACCGCTCCTGCGGGTCCATGACCGCAAATTGATTAACCTCCTGCTGATACCAAATCAGATAGAACAGGTCGGGATCAATTTTGTATTTGTACTGGAGGTCCTTCTTGTACGTAGTGAAATTGTATTGCCGGTCACCTGAAGTATACTTAATAGTCTCCTCCCATTGCTCCGGATCATCCCCCGATTGAATGATAAATTCCTTCTTGGCCGGCTGTCCCGGTTCCTGCACAATATAAATCGAGAATTCGATAAAAGCAGGGGCATCCATGCGCACGCTTCCCTCATTCTTAAACAATAGCCGAATATGAGCTTTCCACGTATCATCCGGAAGGAGATTGCGGGATTTCAGACCCTCTAAGTCTACCTTGGAAGAATACAAAACAACCCCCATGCAGTACGTTATGGTAGATTTCCCTGCTCCATTCGGACCGGTGATCAAGATATGTGATTCTTGTCCTGACAAGTCCATCATCGTTGGCTGATAATCCCGAATGCCAGTAAACCACATTTTCCAAGGTATCATTATGCTTCGTCAGTTCCTTCCTGATACAGATTATATCGTTTGAAAAACTTCAGAACTTCCTCTTTGTTTAATTGATTGGATTGACTGAATTCAACCGTACGGCGCAGAAAGGAATCCGAGAACATATTAGCCCCAATTCCAGTGATGGTATACGCCTTCTCATTTGAATTGGTATCATATTCTTCGAGTGCCCCGATTTTTTTCAATTGGTCAATATTTAGAATCAAACGCTGATTTGCCTTCGTCGTCTCATGTCCAAGAGCATTTAGCAACTGATCGAATAGCGTGAACTCATGCTGCAACACTTCTTGCTGATAAAAGATAAACAAGAGAATGGCCAGACTTTCTTTGGACAATGTACTGCGTGCCGATCGGGCAGGAACCCGCATCATCACGATCACCTGATCTCTTTTCACATCATAGATTACTTTGAAATACCGGCTTACCGCCTGATTAACCCGCATTAAAAATGAATTGAACTGCTCATCATCATTAGATATCTTTAACTGCTTCTCTACCTCGCGCCGGGATAAGCCGAAATTGCCCACACGTATTGTTGCAGAGGATGAGAATAAAAGATTCATAAACACGATTTCTTCCGCCTCGGTTAACATGCCTTTGATTGCCTGCATGACATTAAGCGGATTTACATTACATTCATCCGTCAAGCTCATCGTCACTCCTCTTCTGCCTGTTCATTGAAGCTTTGTTATGCTTAACGACTTGATTAATATCCTTCGGATTCATCCAGTCCCATTCCTTGTCATATCGGGGGGCTTGGGATTCTGATTCCGCCGCCGCTTCCTCCATTGTCAGCTTCTTGCTGCCTACTAACGCAGATAACGCTGTAAGTGCGTTAATCGCATCGCCCCACTCCGCAGATGTTGCTTCAATGATTACCGTCTCTAGCGGAGCTTGCTCCACTTCCTGCATGAATCCTTCAATGGCGTCCGTCTCAATCATAGATTTCGTCAGCAACCACGCTGAATCTCCCATCATATCCTCTAATTGTGTAATATCAATCTCCTCATGGATATATTGGGTCTCCTGGATATCTTCCTGCATCCGGTCCACTAGCGGCTCATAGTCCTCAAGATAATGAATAGCTTCACTAATAGCTGCACCGGACAGCGGCGCGGCGAATTTCACAGGCATCCACAGACCATCCATGGACTCCCCCTCGTATTCATTCTGCTCCATAAAGCTCATAATCTGATGAGCATTAGGAATGTCCGATTCTGGAGGCGGGTCATACATTTGAGTAATGAACATCCGAACTTTTTCGGGATTGATCGAGGACAAGAGCATCGTTTGCTTCATCATCGTAAATTTGAGATATTTATTAATCATCCCCATGCTCAGATTCGTGCCATCGGCAAGTGCAGATGTTCCTGCCTGCATTAAATCACTGAGCACCAGACTGTCCTCTAATGTATGATACTTACGGAGACGCTCTGTCAGCTTCATCTCCAGCTCCTGCATCAACTGATGGATAATCTCTAACTGAGGCAGTGCATTACGGTCCGCCAGCATTTCTAATTCACGTTCCTTCATCAATTGTATAGCATTTTCCACGTTGCGAATCATACTGGCAATTTTGTTGCCGCCGGAAATGCCATGATCATCATAGGCTTCGCTAAGCTCGGCATCCCGTCTGGCCTGGAATAACGATCGTCCTATATCATCATGCATATAATAGGCTAAAGAATCATTGGCAAGCCGTATGAGCGTATCCATCATCCGCTTCCCTACATCACGCATTTTTAGCTGCCTGGTTTGTTTGGATATCCAGTTATACTTCACCAGGACATTTACAATCTGTTCAACCTTTTTCTTGCTTGGCGGGTCAAGGTCCTCATAGCGGTTCCGGTAACGAAAATACAGGGTATCTACGTTCTCAATCGGTTCATCCAGTCCCAGGGCCTCCTCATTGAGCAGTTGAATAATACGTAAGAACCGTAAAATTTCGATAGGCGTCTGCAGAAAGTTCTGGGAGCCCAGATCATTCAATACCCCTGACAACAGAGCAATATCCCTTAAGGCCTGGTGCATTTCCGGCCCGGATTCGTCAGTCTGAAAAATTGAAATTAATGGTTGATCCAGCTTCTCCAATCCTCTGCCTCCCCTAACACAATCTCTTGTTCCAACTTCGTATACTGCAGCAAATCCTCCATGCGCTTTTGATACTCCGGCCAACTGGTTAGTATGGAGTGATCCGGGCAGATCCATTTATGCCGCACATCATGTCCGGTAAGCGACTGGTACATTTCTCGTGCAATTTGCAGCCCCGCCTCATCATAATCACTCCACATGATTACTTGATCAATGGAGCTGTTATTCAATAATTGTCTGATAAAATACCGGTGCACACTCCGGATATGTCCGTCCACACATATAATCACAGAATTAGTCTCCTGCAAGAAATGGGGTTCTGCTGACATCCGCGTCAAAACAGCCCGGTTCTCGACTAACCATAGCGTAGTTGCTGCGGTTGAATACTGGTCTTGGGATACTGAAATATTGGTTAAAGCATGAACAGGTCCTGCCTGGAAATTGGACCATTTCCCTTCAAGGGTACCGGCAAAATAGATCGGCGTAATCTGCCCTCCGCTTATCATTCCTAATGCTTCCGCTGGCTGACCGCTTAGCGTCTCTAGCATGTTAAGAAACTCTATTTTAGACAGATCAAATGCCTTAGAGCCTCCAATACCCGGGTAATACTGCGCGCCAATTTCTTTCCAGTCAAATATTTCTTTGGTACAAGAAATCATGCCAAAAGCCAGTAAAAAGTGTAATGAATGGATTCGTTTTGATACACTCCAATTCGCAGGGAAAACAGCCTGATCCTTCAACGTACCAATACTCCACGCTAAACTATCCGTTAAGAATACTGTCAAACCCTTTAACTGAAGCATCCGTTCGCCCGGTACACACATTATTTCTTCCATTCTCCGGGCAGCTTCTGACTGATAAAACGTAAATTGATCTATTATATCCCCTTCTGCATCTTTTTGCTTATTTATCAGTTGAACATATAATAAATACCCCATACGGTAATAAATCCGGTCTACGGATTTCCCATCTTGCTTGAACCGGACCTCCTTCACAATCCATCCCTTACTCAGCCAGTCAAACGTTTGTTGATTGTCCTCTAATAAGGCGCGCTTCCCCACTGTCCAGCGTAACAGCTGCTGCTCCGGAGGCTCCTCAGCACTTAAGCCATCCTGCCATGCAACGGTAATGATCCCTACTCTTCGTAGCGTACGGGCAGTCCTTTTTACAATATTTATATCAACAAGAGAATCATCACTTATTAATGTTGGCATCTCCAGTTGCTCATCTTTTTTCAAATAATTTCGGCTTATAAACGAAAGGATATCATCTGAAGTATTCACTTTTGCCTCCTACCCTAAGCTCTTTAATTACATATTCAAGCTGCTTAGATAAGTATAGCGGAAAGTAGAATGCTCTACGATGATACCCAAAATTTGTTCATGATATAGAAACATAAAATAGCCTGTAGGAATGAGACGTTATTCTCTCATCTCTACAGGCTATTATCCTCAGCGGATGCTTCTATGTCGTCCGCTAGTAAGGTTATAGAATATCCACACTAATAAATAATATTAGCTCGGGCAATCTTTCCAAGATGATAAGCGCTAGGCTTAGGAGTGCGCTCCTGTGTCTGCCGGTCTACTTCAATTAACCCGAAACGCTTGGAGAATCCAAGCTGCCATTCAAAATTATCAAGTAGTGACCAATGCAAATACCCCTTAACTGGAATCCCGTCAGCAATACATGCAGCCACACCCTTTAAAGCCCGATCAATAAAAGCAACACGGCGTGTATCATCATCCGTAGCAACACCATTCTCCGTTACGATAATCGGCTTGTTCAGATGCTTCGAAGCACAACGAATAACATTCTCTAGAGCTTCGGGATAAAATTCGTAACCCATCTGGGTACGCTCTCTATCAGCCGGTACAGGGATGAGACCATCCGGTCCGTAGATCTCACGTGAATAGTTCTGTAAGGCCAGGAAATCATCGTCCTCCATATAAGGAAGGAATTGTAGAAATTCCTCATGTAATTCATAAGCAGCCTGTTCTTCTCCACCAGGGACGGACTGAAAATCAAAGAGCGACATGCTTAATCCGATTTTAGTGTTCGGACTAACCTGCCGGATAGCCGCCCTTGCCTCCACATGTGATTGGAAGATGATGTGCAGGCCTTTTTCGGAACGTGGTGACAGGAAGGTATGCACCTCCATGGGTGGTATACCAAATGCTTTAGACAATTCAGCATAGTAGTCCCGCATTTGTTCTTGAAAATCCATGTTCATGCCAAGTTGTCCTGCTGCAGATTCCCCCTGCTGATACTGCTTCATAACTTTTGCAATTCCAATAGGAATATTTGCCTCATTGATTGTACATACATAAGGAATTTGATCTCCTAATTGGCTCATGACATGAGCACAATAACGTGCAAACCTTGCTGGCGTACCTTCAGCTTCCCAGCCTCCAGCGCTAATAAGCCACTGCGGGGAGGTGAAATGATGAAGCGTTACGACCGGGGTTACATTCAAGCTGCTGCAAGTTCTTAATACATCCCGGTAATGTTCCATGGCTGCTTCATCGAATTGGCCTTCCTCCGGTTCAATCCGGGCCCACTCGATGGAAAAGCGATACGAATTGAGGCCAAGTGCGGCTAAACGTTCAATATCCTCTCTGTAGAGTCGATAATGATTTACTGCAATTCCTGATGGCTCCTTGTAGCTCGTGCCTTTCAGGTTTTCCATCACCCAGCTATCACTATTTGTGTTATTTCCTTCTACTTGGTGGGCGGCTGTTGAAGCCCCCCATAAAAATTTGTCTGGGAATTGATATTGCATGGTTAACTTTTTACTATTATCGTTCATAATATACCTCCTCGTGAATCTATTTGAGATGACTCTTCCCGCGACAAGCGGCTCCCGCCCATTGCTATGATCGTCCTTAGTGGGTAATGTCTCATATCAAACCCTCCCTATTTACAAACTTCAATTTTCACAGTTTTTGTCGCACAGCCCTCAGCCTCAACCCTCATCTCAATACTTCCGGCCTCAGTAGGACGAATGACAGCCAAGACTCTTCCATCGTAGGTAAAGTGCGTAGAATTTACATAGCTTTCTTCATTTTTGGGATTCGCGCTTCCCAGACCCTGAAGGATTCCCGCACCCTTTACGGTGACGGATACTTTCCGGTCGGCAAGGGGTTTCACCACTCCTTTATCATCCACGAGCGAAATCGTAACAAAGGCCAGGTCAGTATCATCTGCCTTAATTTGCATGCGGTCAATCTCAAGCTGGACGTTCACTTCGCTCTCAGCCGAAACCAGGGTCATACGTCCGGTTTCCTTTCCATCCGAATAGGCGATTGCCACCACTTCACCGTGTTGGTATACGGTATCAAACAATGCTTTAAAGTCATGCGCTTCACCGGCGTCTGCCTTGCCAACTGATTTTCCATTGATCAACAATTCAACTTCCATCGCGTCAGAGTATACCTCTACCTTAACAGGCTTACCCTCAAAGCCCTCCCAGCTCCAACTGGAAACGGCGTCACTCCAGCTCCAAGGCATCATTGTAGGCTGCTCACCGTAATGTGCAGGACGCTGAACGGCAATATACGGCTCTTTGCGCAATCCGAAGACAATTTCACGATAATAAGAAACAGGAAGACGATGACCCGTAATGTCGATATCGCCACAATGTGCTGTCAGCCATGGATATGCTCCGGACGCCCCAAGCCCTCGGCTGACTTCTCCATATTCAACCCTGCCAAGACCTGATTCCCCTAGATAATCCCATCCTGTCCAAGTGAAATCACCAATGACGTGTCCATTTTCTTGTACCAGCTTCCAATTATTAGCGATATCTTTAGGGAAGGTTTCACTTCCGCAGATCACCCGGTTCGGAAAAAATTCTTTATCAGGTACATAGCAATTGTCCGCATAGTTATATCCCGCGATATCCACCGCCGCAAAGGATTCAGCTGTTGCATTCTTAACAAATTCCAAACCTTGCACGTATTTAATCATATCGCCGGCAGAGGCCATGGCCGTATTGACATCACCTGAGGGTTGGCTGCTCATGACATCCTTCAATTTATCCATGATAGAAACAAAGCCGTTAATCGAGTTAATTACATATCTTGTGCTATCCATACGGCGAATCTTCTCTGCAAGCTTTCTGCCCCATGCCGCACCATTGGCACTCCCTGTCTCTTTGATCTCATTTCCAATGGAATACATGATCACACTCGGATGGTTAAAATCCTTATTCACCATAGCTTCGATATCCCGTTCCCACCATACAGGGAAATTCAAGGCATAATCGAAATCTGATTTCGTGTTCGTCCATATATCGAAGCTTTCATCCATGACCAGCATACCCAGACGGTCACATGCATTCAGCATGGCCTTACTCAAAGGCTGATGCGAGCTACGAATGGCATTGAATCCGGCTTCTTTCAAAATCTCAATGCGGCGTTCCTCAGCACGGCCGATCGTGGCTGCTCCAATCACACCATTGTCATGATGGATACAAGCTCCGCGGAGCTTTACAATTTCTCCATTGATAGATAGACCTTGTTCAGCATTTAAAGAGAGAGAACGGATTCCAAATGTACTCATCTCCTCATCCAGAATGTTGTCCCCATCCATTACTCTGCTGTTGCAGGTGTATAGATACGACGTCTCTACACTCCACAGCTTTGGCAGCTTTACCACCAGGCGCTGGCGCATTGTTGTAACTTCTCCCGCAAAAACAGTTAATGGGGAATGGTCAAAAGCTACTACGTTGCCCTCAGCATCCAGGATTTCCGTGGATATCCGGGTCGTTTGCGGATTCACGCCCTCATTCTCTACAAACGTTGCCACGTTCACAATAGCATACCCGTTAGAAATTTCAGGTGTTGTAATTTGAAGGCCATCCACTTGGAAATGCACCAGATTCGCTACCATCATTTTTGTATCACGGTAAATCCCTGTTCCTGTATACCATCGTGAATCGTCACTGCTCTTGGTAACCACTTTAATCTCATTGTCTTCCCCATATTTCAGGAATCGATCTGCTTTGATATAGAAACTGGAATACCCGTAAGGATGCTGTCCTGCGAAGTCCCCGTTGATGTATACCATGGCGTTCATATATACACCTTCGAATTCAAAAGTGATTCTCTTCTCCTTATAGGTCTCGGGTACATGAAATTTCTTTACATAATCGTAAGTTCCATCAGGAAAATATCCCTTTTTGCCTCCACTCACGGCATTCTCACTTCTTAACTTAGAGATCATAGCATCATGGGGCAAAGTAACCTGCTGCGGCATTTGATCTGGAGCCATGTTAAAGAATCCACTATTTGGACCAACGGTCCAGCCCTCATTGAAAGAAACTCGAATCATATTTCACAACACCTTTCGTGATTAGTTAGAAAGCAGCACAAAAAATAAGCCCATCAGGAGAAATGAGCTGCTATAGCAAATTCTCCCTGCCGGGACGTTATAATATCAATCCTATTCGTTCTTTGCGAATTGCGAGAAGTTGTACCATTGCGTTATACATACGAGTCACTTCTCCTTCTGAGCTAAGTATTTGATGTTCATTTGCTCTAATATTTCTTTGATAGGTTGGCCATCAAGCTCTGGAACAAAGGCCGTCATGATCGATATAGGCTGGATCATTAATGCTGAGTCGTTATTTCCAAGCTGCATACCCGCTGCAAGCGCCTCTTCCTGGACTAAGCCGGTTCGCACCATTCCTTCTGCCATCTTGCCAAAGTTCGCTTCCCAAAAGGTTTTACCAATCGGATGACGTATAAAGTCCTTTATAGGTGTGAACATTGTGTATTCCATTCCTTCGGGGTTCTCTTTCCCTTCGATATGCAATGTGGTTTCTTGTGCAATCGAATAAGAGGAATACCCAATTTGCACAGTGTATTCACCTGTTTCTACTGCCCAGTCTTGCGCAGCCATGTTCCAATAAGCAAAATCCCGCTTACCCAGTGTAAAGGTCACCGTTTTCATTTCCCGTGGGTTCAGTTCAATTTTCTCAAAGCCCTTTAATTCACGTACCGGGCGGATGATCTCCCCTTTATGAGGTGCGATATATAACTGTACTACTTCTTTCCCTGTCATACTTCCAGTGTTAGTTACGTCAACCGAGACAGTTACCGTATCATCTTCCGTCATGTTTGTTGCACTAACCCTTAGGTTACTGTACGAAAAAGTCGTATAGGACAACCCATGACCGAATGGAAACAGCACGTCCATCTTTTTGCTCTCATAATAACGGTATCCAACAAAGATCCGTTCACTGTAATCCACTACCCCATTTTCCCCCGGAAAAAATAGATAGGAAGGGTTGTCCTCCAGACGAACCGGGAACGATTCCGGTATCCGTCCAGAGGGATTCTCCTCACCAAACAACACCTGTACTGTTGCTTCGCCAACCGCCTGCCCCCCGAGGTATACTTCGAGAATGGCTTTCGGTGCTTTAACCCATGGCATTTCCACAGGCGAGCCGTTATGCAGCACAACAACAGTATTGGGCTGGGCAGCACTTACAGCAGCAATCAGTTCATTATGATTGTGTGGCATCCGCATGTCACCACGGTCGAAACCTTCCGATTCCATCGAATCCGGCAATCCGGCAAAGATTACAGCAACGTCTGCATCCTTGGCTGCAGCAACTGCTTCCTGGATTAAATCAGCATCCGGCTCCAAACTGTCCAAGTGATAACCTTGAGCATAGGTTAAGTTACCAGACATGAGTTGAGCAGCAGCATCGAAAGCATTTGTAACTTTATAACTGTTAATATGACTGGAACCGCCGCCTTGATAGCGGGGCGCCTTGGCAAACGCACCTATAAATGCAATTTTTGCATTCTTCCTTAGCGGTAATACATTATTGTCGTTTTTCAAAAGCACCATTGATTCAGCTGAGATCTTACGCGCCAATGCATGGTCGCTGTCGTAATCAAAGGTAACATCTTCTTTACGGTTATCCATTGATTTAAAGACAAGCTTCAATAAATGAATGCAGGCTCTGTCCAGTTCACTTTCGGATAGCTCACCTTCCTGCACAGCCTTTACAATCTCCTGATCTGTTTTGGTAGCTGAAGGCATTGTAAGATCGGTTCCTGCGGCCACGGCTTTGACCCGGTTGTGCGTCGCTCCCCAATCACTGACAACAAGACCCTCAAACCCCCATTCCTCACGTAACAAATCGGTGAGGTATTGTTTGTTTTCTGTAGAGTACGTGCCGCCAATTTTATTATAAGAAGCCATAATGGTCCACGGCTGGGATTGCTTGACTACCCGTTCAAATGCCGGCAAATAGATCTCACGCATGGTACGCTCATCCATTTCAGAAGAAGCGTCCATGCGGCGGTACTCCTGATTGTTGGCGAAGAAATGCTTAAGGCTTGTGCCTACACCCTGGCTTTGAACACCATTTACAAATGCAGCACCAAGTTCTCCGGACAGCATAGGGTCTTCGCTGAAGTACTCGAAGTTACGGCCACAAAGCGGACTGCGTTTAATATTGATACCAGGTCCAAGCAGCACCTGCACATCCATCGCCTGAGCCTCTCTCCCTAAAGCCTCCCCCATGCTACTCAGCAACGCTCGGTCAAAGCTGGCTGCGGTGGCACACCCTGCCGGGAAGCAGACTGCTGGCTTACTATTATTTGCACCAGGCTGATCATCAAACGTCCGTAGACCATGAGGTCCGTCACTTGTACGGATGGAAGGGATGTTTAACCGCTCTACCGCTTTTGTCAACCAATCGTCTTTTCCGGAACACAGTCCCGCTTTTTCTTCAAGCGTCAATGTACCGACCAGTGTTTCGATATTCATTCTTCTACCTCCTGATTTATACTTTTACTCTTGTTGATCATTTTCCGTATTGTTTCCCGATACCTACACCAGTTCGAAAGCAACTTCCATTACATCAACTGAATTTGAGCCAATATATAGTTTGAACTCTCCGAGCTCTGCTTCGTATCTATGATTGCCTGTGTAGTAGATCAAATCTTGCTCCGAAATTTGGAATTCTACCATTTGACTTTGACCCGGCTCCAGCCATATAGAGCGGAAGTTTTTAAGTTCTTTGACCGGACGAACAGTGCTGCCGTATAGATCTTGAATATAAAGCTGTACAATTTCTTCACCGGCATAATGTCCCGTATTGGTTACTGTCACGCTCGCATGAAGTACTTCTTTCCGGGTCATCTTTGGTGAGTCTAAATGGAGATTCGAGTATTCAAATTTGGAATAACTAAGTCCGTATCCGAACGGGTATAACGGATCATTAGGACAATCAATATATTTTGAGATATATTTCTGATCCCGAGTTGCATTCGTCACTGGACGTCCAGTTTTAAAATGATTGTAATACACCGGCACTTGTCCTACGTTCTGTGGAAAGCTCATTGTGAGTTTACCAGATGGATTGTAGTCACCAAATAAAACGTCGGCTATGGCATGACCTGCCTGGGAACCCAAAAACCAAGTTTCAACAATCGCATCCGTATGCTGTTCAAACCAATTAAGCGCAAGAGGCCTGCCGTTAGTTAATACCAGAACAACTGGCTTTCCTGTTGCTACAACCGCTTCAGCCAATTTCATCTGAACCGCTGGGAGTGTAATATCTGTCCGCGAAGCTGCTTCTCCACTCATATCGCTGTGTTCACCTAATGCGAGAACAATGACATCTGACTCCTTGGCAGCCATAATGGCTTCCTCGATACCGTTCTCAATATCTGTCTCTACACCGCATCCCTGCACGTATTTCAGCTGGCTCTTGTCCAACCCTTTAGCCGATATCCCTTGTAATAAGGATATGGTCTCGTAAGCATATTGGGAGAATTGCCAAGGTCCAAGCAAATCTCTGCTCGCACCAAAAGGCCCAATTACTGCAACCTTTTGTTCTCTTTCCAGAGGGAGTACTCCGTTATTTTTGAGCATTACAACCGATTTACGAGCTAATTCTCTACTCTTCTCCAAATGATCTGGATGAAGATGGAGTTGAGCTTCTTTCTCTGGCTGGATATAACGATAGGGATCATCCATAATTCCTATTTTATATTTGTAAGTTAGAATCCGGCGAACAGCGTCATTAAGTTGTTCCTCTTTAATAGTACCTGCTTCCACTAAGCGAGGGAGCTCCTCAGCATACACTCTTGTGACCATCTCAATATCCATCGTAGCATTCATGGCCATAGCCGCCGCTTCTCTTTTATCCCGGGCTGCTCCATGAATCTGTATCTCTTCCACAGAACCATAATCCGAGATTAACATTCCCTCAAATCCAAGCTCTTCACGCAGCAACTCACGAAGCAAGAATGAATTACCGGCTACAGGCACACCTTGATAAATATTGAAGGCATTCATCACTGAACCCGCCCCTGCCTCTATACCCGCTTGGAATGCCGGCAAATGGAAATTCCGGAGTGTTCCCTCGGAGATATCCACAGTATTGTAGTCGCGTCCTCCTTCAGTCCCTCCGTAGCCAATAAAATGCTTCAGGCAAGCAATCAAGGTTTCGTCGCTAAACAAACTATCTCCTTGAAATCCCTCTACTTGAGCCTTAGCGATTTGAGCTCCAAGGTAAGGATCTTCTCCCGCTCCTTCTACGACACGTCCCCAACGTGGATCCCTGGTCAAATCAACCATAGGTCCGTGATTATAGGTATTGCCGGAAGCTGTCGCTTCCTTTGCTGCAATGGAACAAGCATCTTTAATTAATTCCATGTCCCAACTGCATGACCATGCCAGCGGAACAGGAAAAATAGTCTGAAATCCATGGATAATATCCGCGTTGAAGAATAACGGAATTTTATGAGGAGACTGTTCTACCGCAATCTTCTGCAGCTCATATATACGCTTTAGATCAAATGCCCCAAGAATAGAGCCTGCTTTTCCTTCCGCAACTAATACTTCAGGTGGTGCAGATTCCACTTCACCGCCAAAAGAGTGATTGGACGATAAACACTGGCTCATTTGCCCAATTTTATCTTCTAGAGACATCTTACTTAGCAGCTTATCAACTTCTTCTTTTATCTCCGCATCTGTTCGGGGACTTAGATCCGTTTTACGGACCTTTTCCGCTAGAGCTGCGAACTCTTCGGACAGAGCGGTTCCTCTACCTTTTTCTCCAATCAGCTCAATTTCTTGACCCATCATATCTAATTTTCCGGTAAAAGAGTTTTCTTCAAAATATAAATCGAACGTAAGGATACCAGGCACATATTTATTATGTCCCTTAGCAAAAAGATGATTTCCCTCTATCACCGTCTCTTCGATCTCAACCATAGGGACGGGCTCAGACCAGACGCGGAGCTGCAATCCGTTCAGTTCCTCAATTTGAAAGATAAATTTAATACTAGCAAGTTCTGTTTCAATTTTACTGTTCCAAATTCCAATTATCATAATAACCCTCCCTGGGCTTATCTGATTTGTCTAGCCTTCTAGCCCTCATTTAAATATGCAAGAAATTGCTCCAGCTGTTCCTGCGGCATTGCTCTTTGGTTCTCAATAATTCTGAGCTTAATACTGTTCAGTAAAGATTCCATGTCCATTCCAAATGGCCCCTCAGATCCTGAGCTTCCGAAGCCCATCCCTGTCAATAACGATGAAATAAATGAAGCAGCAGCTGGTTCAGACTTAATATCGCCTAAGGTAGAATCTAAGGTATATTTCTTGCGCAATCTAACTGATGAATGGACCTTAATTGTATCTTGCAGAACGATCTCTTTAGAGGATTTACCAATAAGAAGTTCAAAGTCACCGCTTTCCACATGCCAATCCTTTAATTCAACGTTATAATAAGCAAACGCACGTTTCCCCAGTTTAAAAATAACCCGCTTTTCCTCTCCTGGAGCCAACTCAATTTTTTCAAAGGCCTTTAATTCTTTGACAGGTCTGATAACACTAGACACAATATCCTGCACGTAGAGTTGTACAATTTCTTTCCCTGCTCTGCCTCCTGTATTCTTCACCTTTACCGAGACTATGACTTCTTCGGAATCTGTAATTTCTTTCTTATTCAATTGAAGCTCGGAATATTCAAACGTGGTATAGGAGAGACCGTGCCCGAACGGGAATAAAGGTTCAATCTCAACTTTATCGTAATAACGATAACCTACGAATAGGCCCTCTCTATACTCTACCTTGTCACCTTCACCCGGGAAGTTAATGTAAGATGGGGTTTGGCTCAGTTGAACCGGGAAGGTTTCCGCGAGTTTTCCGGATGGATTCTTATCACCGAAAAGAATATCAGCTACAGCACCGGCCATCCCTTGTCCACCCAAATATGCTTCAAGCACCCCCTTCACCTTGTGAATCCATGGCATTTCAACAGCAGAACCATTGAATAGAACAATGACAGTGTTGCTCTGAATCTCGGTAACTGCTTCTATCAAAGCATTCTGATTATCTGGAAGCTTTAAGTGCTCTCTGTCCACACCTTCAGCATCATATTTCTCTGGCAGTCCAACGAACAAAATCGCTACTTCCGATTCCCCGGCAACCTTTTTAGCTTCCTGAATCAATTGAGCATTAATCTCCCCTGAGTCCAATGAATAACCTTCAGCATATTGTACTCGTGCCTGCGACGCTGTTTTAGCTATTTCGTCCATTGGGACTTCTAACTGTGTAGGATTTACCCGTGAACTTCCTGCGCCTTGGTATCTTGGATGCTTGGCAAAGGCGCCGATTACTGCGAGTTTTCCTTGTTTTTGAAGCGGAAGAAGCTGATCGTCATTTTTCAATAACACCATGCTCTCTGCTGCTACGGATCTAGCGAATTGGTGATGAGCTTTTTGATTATAGGTTACGTGATCCTTTTTATTGTCTATCGTTTTATATATAGTTGAAAGAATTCTTTCAACAGCAACATCCAAGATTTCTTCAGACATAGTACCACTGCGCACGGCGTTAATAATCTTCTCGCTGCCTACACCATTGCTGTCGGGCATTTCCAGATCCATACCTGCTGAGAGTGCAACATCCCTCTCACTAACAGCCCCCCAATCAGAGACAACTATTCCTTCGAACTCCCATTCCTCTCTTAAAATATCATTTAATAATTTCTCGTTTTGTGAGCAATATTCACCATTAATCTTGTTATAAGCAGCCATTACACTCCACGGCTGTGCTTGTTTTATTACATTTTCGAAGCTCGCAAGATAAATCTCACGTAACGTTCGCTCATCAAGAATGACATTGATATTAAACCGTTTCGTTTCCTGGTTATTTACTGCAAAATGTTTAAGTGACGTTCCTACCCCTTGACTTTGAACGCCTTGAACATAACTGGTCGTTAATTCAGATGATAAGTAGGGGTCCTCAGAGAAGTACTCAAAGTTTCTTCCGCACAGCGGCGATCGTTTGATATTTGTCCCGGGTCCAAGGAGAATATGAACATCTTCTGCCTGACATTCTTCGCCAAGTGCAGCTCCAACTTGTTCTAGTAAAGTCTTATTCCACGAACTGGCTAGTCCTGCTGCTGTAGGAAAACAAGTTGCTGGCACACTGTCGTTGAGCCCCATATGATCTTGGGCTCCCGATTGTTTTCTTAGACCATGCGGCCCGTCTGTGAGCATTAGCGCTGGTATATCGTGTTCAGGAAGAGCAGCTGTATTCCAAGCGCCTACTCCTGAGCATAATCTTACTTTCTCTTCCAAGGTCATCCGTGAGATGATTTTTTTAAGATCTCTATTCATATTAAGCATCTCCTTTCGGGCTGGACGTATTAGATCGCCTTGTAAACTTCGCCTTCAGTTATCCCGACCTCATTAAAACTATCTACCCGGACATATAACGGCTGACCTTTGATTAATGCCTTAATTACCATCTGATTTCTTTCGAATATCATGTGACTATGGTACAGTTTATCCGGAGCAAATCCCCAGAGCACATTGCAACCAACCGCTTCAACACTGTTCCATGAAACCGAAAGATCCAGATCACCTAGAAGTTCGAGTTGGATTTCGCTCGTTTTATCAGGGAGTGTTCCAACGCCAATCCCGAACACGCGAAGACCCGAAATACATGCATCTTGGTTAAAAGGAAGCCCCTTTACAATGCACCGTAGATACCTTGCCTTTATTCCGTCTTCTTTCACTATGAGATCATGTGACAAATCAGTAGTTGCATCCGACTTATCCTCAATTACAAAATATTCTTTTCCATCCACTGATCCTTCGAGAATCCATCTGGTATAATGCTGACGTTCGTCGATGAATCGCCCTTCTATCATAGCCGCTCCCTCTGGAAGCGAAAGATCCAATTGATCATCGGCAAAATTGATTTGTATGGCATGTACATCGCATGGATGCTTCAAATCTACTTCGATCCATTCTCCAGAAGCATTAGAGCCTGCTTGCCACCATGTTTGAACATTCTCATCCGTCGCTTTTGAAGCTTCTTTTCCTTCTGTACAGGAAGATGCCTTAGCGGGTTTATTGTAAGACAACAGCATCCATTCCGGATTGTCCCATGGATTCATCTGTGCCTGTTCGATCCTGAAGGGCCAGTCCCCAAATCGCTGATTGCAGAATAATTCCCCGTCCTTATCGAAGCCTGCAGGCCATAATCCCAATCTTCTTTCAAAAATATAATTGATGCTGATTCTCATAGTTGAAGAATGCCAAAGATTCCCGTATTTATCTTCCATTGTCGATCCGTGCCCAGCACCAGGGATGAACCCCCCCGGCTTGTAGGAGAAAGGATTATTATTCGCCAGCGTAAACGGTCCTAATGGTTTATCGGATACGTAGACCCCATCCGAATAAATGTTACACTCCGTCCCGGGGCTAGAATATTGAAGATAGTATTTTCCGTTATGCTTATCCATCCATGCGCCTTCAATGTATGGATCACCCCCTACCGCCTGCCTAATCATATTCAGATGCTCATCAGTAATACCCGGATTTGCATTTGCATAGCCTTGCACTATCTCCTCAATTTGCTCAAGCGTTTTTGGGATATGATTTTCGCCATTTCTCTCATAACCAATAACCGTAGTATTGCTATAGATCAGTTCTAGCGGCTCCCCCTTGGGTTTCATGTCCCTTGGATCCAGCTCGACCCCATAAATAGGCGTTTGACTGGAACATCCCCAGTAAAAATAAACCTTACCATCATCATCTACAAATAGATTGGGATCCCAGAATGGAAATGTCCCTTCTATTTCCTCAAACTCACCGCGAATCGGGTCTTTTGTTCTGTAGAAAGAGCAATTCTTCGATCGGCTGGATGCAGAAAAATACATATACTCCCCGATAACCCGCACATCCGGAGCATAATCATGAATAGGCAAACCCTTCAAAGGATAAAATTCCCAGTCATGCAGATTATCGCTTACAAGAAATCCCGCTGTCATTGAGGGAAACATAAAGTATTGTCCATGAAATAGAATCATAGAAGGATCAGCAGCTTCCCTAAAAGTAAGCATTTTTCCTGCTCCTTCGATAAACTGATATTTGTATTCCATGTTAATAGGATTGCAAACGTACATCTTATATCCACTCCCTTGAATCGCCATATTTTTGTTCCTACCCTTTAACTGCCCCATCAGTTGCCCCTTTAACGAACCATTTCTGGAAGATTGGGAACAACGCCAGCATCGGCAAGACACCGACAACAGCAATAGCCATACGTATGGTAACTGAAGGTAAATCTGCTGTTGTTACCGCTGTCCCTACATTATTTTGCTGTAGGAATTTGATATTCTCATTAATATTATTAAGAATGGTTTGAATACTTTGAAGTTTACTGTTCGTTGAGAGGAAATACATCCCGTTCGTCCAGTCGTTCCAATAGGTCAATGCTGAAGTCATCCCGACCGTCACGATCATTGGCATAGACAGCGGTATTGCAATTTTGTAAAAGACCTTAAACTCTGTTGCCCCATCTATTCTTGCAGATTCTACAAGTGCTCCCGGAAGAGTGTGCTCAAAATAATTTTTGAACATGATAACGAAATAGGCATTCATCAACAAATTTGGCATCATCAAACCAAAGATTGTGTCTTTGACATGCAAGATCTGTGTATACACAATATAAGTTGAAGTCAATCCACCATTAAAAAGCATCGTAAAGGTTAGCAGAAACATTAGTAGCCGGCGTCCAGGCAGATCATGTTTACTAAGCGTATATGCAAGCATAGCCGATATACTTACGCCAAGGATTGTTCCAACTACGGTAATGAAAATGGATACCAAGTACCCTCTCCCAATAAGCTCCCATTGCCCCAGAATATAAGAATATGCATCCAGAGAAAATTTTTGCGGAAAGAAGCTGTAGCCGTCCTGTAATGCCGTTGCTTCGTCCGTTATAGAAGACATAAACAGCAAAATAAAAGGTGCAACCGCGAGAACGCTTAAAATTATCATGAGAACATGTCCAGCAATGGACCATCTTTTATCTTTGTTTTCTATCATCGTTAATCGCTCCGTGTTCAGAATAGGGAATCTTCTTTGCTAGCCTTTTTAATCACTGCATTTGCAATTAAAATCAATATGAACCCGACTGCTGACTGGTATACACCTGTTGCAGTTGACATTGTAATGTCACCAAGCTTCATGAGCGCCCGGAACGAATACGTATCGATTGTCGTCGTAACGTCATACAGTGCACCTGAGTTCATTGGCACCTGATAAAACAATCCGAAATCCGAATAAAACATTCTTCCAATGGATAGAATTGTCGTCAATATAATTACTGGTTTGAGAAGCGGCAGCGTAATGTTCATGATTTGCTGAAACTTTGTTGCACCGTCTATTTTTGCAGCTTCATAATAATCAGTACTGATCGTAATAATTCTCGCTGTATAAAACATTAGATTGTATCCCAAACTTTTCCATATGTTTATAAATAACAGAATGAATGGCCAGTACTTCGATTCGGAGTACCAGGATATAGGCTCGATCCCTAATGGCTTCAAGATGGAATGATTAATGAAGCCATTATCACTGCTAAGGAATGCGAAGACTAAATACCCTACAATAACCATTGAGATAAAATAAGGAATCAATACAGCAGATTGATAAGCCTTGGATATCTTCTTACTAATGATTTCATTAAAAAGAATCGTTACAACGATAGAAAATAGGGTTCCTACAACGATAAACAGAAGATTGTATAAAACTGTATTTCGTGTCATGATCCAGGCATCATCAGTTGCAAATAAAAACTTGAAGTTCTTGAACCATACGAACTTTCCGCTGAAAATACTTCCCGAGAAATCAAGCTCCCGAAAAGCAATCTGCATTCCGTATAATGGCATGTAATTGTTAATAAACAGATAAATTAATGCGGGCAGAGCCATAAGATATAAAGGAATATAGGACTTCCACTTAATCTTTTTTCCACCTCTGTTCTGTAATCTTAAATCTGATATTGCTTTCACCGCTTCCGCCTCCCCATTCAAGTTACTCTCTTCATTTATCTTACACAAAGAATAAAGGCTAACGTTATACTTTGAACGACGTATAATATATCCTTTTCCGACTTGTTCCTTGCTGTTTCATCTCATTCGGAGATAAAAAAAGAGCCGCTTCACCTGCAAAAAATGCTACAGGAAAACAGCTCCAATTATGATCATTATCGTTTGACTTATTTCCCGTTTTGTGCCAGCCAAGCATCTAATTGACGCTGTTTTTCATCTATTACCTTTTGCAGGCCTGCTGCATATAAACTTTCATTAAATGTCTTAGCCATTTCATCCGTATCCACAGCACCGTTGCCTATCACCTTCACATATTGTTCACTAGCAGCGTCCAATGCCGAGATTTCCGTTTTTACGGGTGTCGGATCGAATATAAATCCATACCCAGGAGATTTCGCCGTTTTGTCATTCCACTCTTTCAGTTTCGTTTTATATTCCTCGACGGAAAGACCGGTTGGTTCAACAAATTTAGCAGCTAACGGTAATTGATCATAATCCCCGAACATCAGCCAGCTGTTTTGATTGTAATTTGTATTTTTGGACTCATCAATGGTCCCGTCTTCGTTGATCTCGTAATGTTCGCCTTTAATACCAAAACGAAGCAAGGTCGACAACTCAACATTGGAGTTCATCAGGTTCAGGAATTGAACTGCCTTGTCGGGACGTTTACTAGAAGAGGCTACCGCCCAAACGAATAACTGCGAATCTACAGTTGAGAGAACAGGCGGATGCAATGCCACTGTTTTCTGCTCAATGGGCTGCGAGAACCCGCCAGCAAATCCGACAGAATTAGCTGCTGTTGCAAAAACTTTTCCACTCTCAAGTAGCGCAGCGCCATCATCTTGCGAAGTGCTTACATCTTTGGAGATATACCCTTTTTTGTACCATTCCCGAACTTTTTTCGCTGTGTTCATCCACTGCTCGGATTCATACATGTTCACCAGCTTCGTACCGCTGCCATCCATGAGCACACCATATGAATTCCCGAGCCCATCTCCATATACCAGGGAGTTTGTAATATTGGACGAACTTACTTCAGGAGCAAACGTGATCATTTTGGGTTCCCCCTCGTGAACCTTGGCCAACACGGAGTCCATGTCAGCGATCGATTGAATAGAAGTAAGATCAATATTGTACTTATCCAAGACTGCTTTGCTCATATTAAAGCCAAATGTAAGTTTTTGATCCATCTTTTGCGGAATCCCGAATTGCTTCCCGTTGAATTGGCCAGTTTTGATTATATCCCCCAACGTTTCTTTAAGCGCGGGTCCCCACTTCGCAAGTTCATCGTCAATGGGACGAATCATTTTGTTGTTCGCAAACGGAGCGAGATAAGCACTTCCGGGCATAAGGAGCATTAGGTCTGTTTTCTCGCCGCTGGAAGCTTTTAGCGCATATGCATTGGCCATATTATATAGACTAACACCTTCAAGATCGACTTTTGCATTAATTTCTTTTAGAGTGATTTCATTTACCTTTTCCTCGATTTTAGGCAGATCCACTTGTTCTTGCCCCAGTACCGCATAGTTGACTTTTATCGTGTACGGTTCTTCCTTGAAATCAATTCCCCCAGGCTCCACACCTTCACTTAGTGAACCATTCCCGTTGTTTGTAGCTGATGAATTCGAATTGTTACCGTTTCCACATCCTGCTAAGGCTAGCGTTAGACTGGCTGCCAGTAATATAGTTGTTATTTTTTTCAATGTTATTTCCCCCTTATAGTAAATGCATTTTTTTCTGTCTTGTCTTCATTATAATAAGCGGGGGAACGCCTACGTTATACTTGTTCCGACTATATAGATTACAAAAACCGACTTTTAATATATCGTTTAATTTCTGTTCCTGATTTTGAATTCTTGAGGAGACATTCCCGTCTCTTTGGTAAAGATGCGATTAAAGCTCGAGTAATTGTAGTATCCGACAAGTGAAGCAATCTCCCCAATACTCCTGTCAGTATGGATTAGAAGTTCTTTTGCAACTTCCATTTTTTTGTTGATAATGTATTTACTAATCGATATGCCTACCTCTTTTTTAAAAATTCTCGTCAGGTAATCGGCATTTAGATGCACATTCTGTGCAATTAATTCCATCGATAATTCCTCAGAAAGATGAATATCGATATACTTTTTTGTCTGTTCAACCGGTAGATCTCTATTTGCATTTTCCTTATCAAAATTCCGCATGAGAATTATGGCATGGTTCACCCATTTCAGCATACCTTCTAATGATTCCGAAGCGTTCTCAAATAATTGATTAGATTCCTCGTCGCCTAACAGCTCATTAATAAAGATACTTCGATCATGGGTAAATCCAAAGATCAAATAATAGAAATCTCTAATGAATTTATTCAAAAATTCCCGGTTAATCTTGAGTCTTTGTTCTTTAGAGGTTAACCTGGTCGTAATATCATCCTCAACTTGGTTATATCTTCCTTGCCTTAACCATTCTCTCCACTGGGCAATAGGGAATTCTGATTGTACTGAACTATGCGTACGGCGTTCTTGTTTCAGATAGAATACTTCGGATTCATGAATTACGTTATTAAAATCCCTCTCTTGCAGCGCTTCAATAACGGAGGGCATTTCATAAATAGTATCTTTATCGCCAATATAACAACAGATAATCTCCTTAATGTACTTCGCAGCTGTATCACTTAATTGGCGGCAACAATCATTAATTTGATTATATAGACGATGTTCATCTTGGCTTGCATCCATCTCTAGCATAACTAATAGGGTCGTTTCCGAAAAAGGGATCACCTCTTCAGCAACTCCAGGAATGACAAAAATCTCCTCCGTTATATTCCTCAAAGCGTAATGCAGCAGTTTTTGGTCTTCTTTGGTTACAGACTCCGTGAATTTCTTCGTCACAATCAGAATAGGAAGATAGGCGTTCTCCAGATTAATTTCCAATCGTTTCTGTCGAAAGTAGTTCGTCAGGCTATCTTTATTCGGCGATATCTCACCAAGGAAAAAGTCTTTCCAAAATTGTTTTACTACAGATTTTTTATTCTGGATCCAAGAGTTACTATTTTCATTCAGAATCCGGTCCGCCAGGATATTGTCCTTCGTCTCCTTTAGAACAAGCTCCATTTTATCAAAATTCAAAGGTTTCAGGATATAGTTAACACTCCCCAATTGCATTGCTTCTTGTAAGAAGCGGAAATCTGCATGACAAGTCATAAAGATGCATTTCACATGGGGATGATGCGTATTCAGCCATCTCAACAATTCTAGGCCTGTACCCATCGGCATTTCGATATCGCTAAGCAGAATGTCTATTGGAACATTATCGAATTGGCGAGTAGCCTCCTGCACATTCATTGCGGTGAATACATTTTCAATTCCGATCATTCCCCACTGTATACCGTTACGCACAGCTTCTATGGCACTCAGCTCGTCATCAACTATCAGCACATTCATGATTATGAACCTCCTGTTGCATTTTTTTCTTGATTTAATCCTACAATATGATGTACTGTAGCACGGTAGTTTAATCACAAACAATAAGGGGCCGAGCGATGAAGCGATTTTATCATAAGGAGTTCTATAACTCTATTTTTTTCAAACTCATATCCATCTTCACGCTCCTTATACCGGTAATCGGGATGTTTATTTACAACAATTATGAATCCCGGTCTACACTGCTGGGGCAAGTGCACAGCACTCATGAAAATATGTTAGAGTCCTATTGGTTTCAGGTTGACAATCAGCTTAATAATGCAACCACCTTTATAACTACTACAGCGTTGTTTGATAATGATCCCCAGTTGGCAATGAGCAATAATGAAACAGACTCCATGTTAGCTAAGCAAAGAATTAGCCTGACTCTCTCTGAGAAAATTATAAATATAGGCAGCAGCATCGATATGTTATTTGTCTATACTGATGATAGTTTTATATCGGGAAGCCAGGCCACCTTAGAATTGAAAGAACGAAGTGACATCCAAAACTATGTTTTAAATACCGCCCATGCTGAAGATGCAGATAATCTGAAATCAAATTGGCAACTTATGAATATCAACAATCACTTCAGTATGCTAAAAATCATTAAAAATGGCAATGGCGTTTTAACCGGGGCTTATGTTAATCTGGACAGGCTTTTAAGTCACTTTGTACCTAATCAGGAAAGCAAATCCCTAATACTGGTAGCGGAGGGGGATGTTGTAAACCCCAAACTTTCACAACATGATAATGCTTTGGTTGTTACAGCTTCTTCCTCTGCTGCACCCATCACCTTCATTGAAATCATACCATTCAATGAGTTATTGAGAACCCTTCCATTCATGCAGAAGTATGTAGTGGCAATATCAGTAATCGTTGCCTTGATGCTTCCCTTTGTTTTTTATATTTTGAGAATTACGGTTGTTCAACCGCTACAGAAATTGAATAAAGCCATGAAACATATTCAACGAGGAGATTTGCAATACCGGATTCCCCATTACCGCGCGTCCAATGAAATTGCCATTGTCAATAAGACATTTAACCAGATGATCGATGAGGTTCAGCATTTGAAAATAAGTGTCTACGAAGAAGAAATCAAGGCTCAAAAGTCACAACTTCGGAATCTTCAACTTCAAATCCAACCTCATTTCATTATTAATTCGTTAAATATGGTTTATAATCTCCTGGAGAATGGAGATTCTCAGACCGCTCAGAAATTGATTGTTCATTCTGTCGACTTCTATCGGTACATGATCAAAATAGAGGTCGATTTGCTCCCACTTTATGAAGAAATCAAACATGTTAACACTTATCTTCAGATTCAGTCAATCCGCTATAAAGACAGGTTTACCTATTCCATTGAAACCGATAAGATGATCGAGGATATGCTTGTTCCACCTATGCTTATTCAAAATTTTGTGGAGAACTCCATTAAATATGCTATACAACCCGATAAATCAACACATATTTCAGTCAAAATTGTCGCGATCGAACTCGATTTCTACCCATTTGCTAAAATAATGATTTCCGACACAGGAAACGGATATCCTGCAGCTCAACTAGAGCAATTGAATCAAGGGAAAGCTATAGTTGATAGCAAGGCTGAGCATATTGGAGTCAGTAATACCCTGCAGCGTCTCTCCTTGTTATTTGAGGGAAAAGCAAAATGGCGCTTTTATAATCAAAACGGCGCCGTAAGTGAACTCATCTTGCCTGCGCTCTTCCAAGAATAAGTAAAGTCACAGTTAGCAGCTCGGACGTCATGAGTTGAGTGCGGCGTATTACGATCGACTATCCGTTCGCACCCTATGGAAGTATTGGCCTAGAACACTTTTCATACTCCAAGAGGATCTGATCAGACTTTGTTTGGGACAGTGAAGCAAAAGCGGGTATCATCCTTGAATGAGGATGATACCCGCTTTCTCTATCCTTCCAGTTCGACCGCAAGACAATGCACGTACGGCGTCGGCAGATGTTCCGGCAAAGATACAACCAGCGGGCCTAATGCCTGGCTGAATTCTACCGGTCCTGCACCGAGCAGATGCACGTGTCTAACCCGTTCTTCCGGCCCGAATGACCGTATGACAGCCATCCGGTCACCGGGTGCCTTCATCTGGAAGGCGTAGACCGTATTCCCTTTCTGCGTGAACCGGAAATCCGTCGCATCCCACTCCACCCTGTCCTCTTTGTATTGCTCGATAACCACGCGCGAATTCCCTTCGCCAGACACGCGGAACGGCCTCGTCCCGTAGACTCCTTCCGAAGATACAGCCATCCACTGAGCCATCTCCTGAAGAATATACCGGCATTCATCATCAATTGTTCCATCCGGCCTCTGGGGTATATTGAGCAGTAGATTGCCGTTCTTGGAGATGATATCGATCAGGATTTCAATCACGTGATCCGGTCTCTTGTATACGGCCTTGGCATTATAGAACCAGTCACCGACACAGGTGTCCGTCTGCCAGGGCTCTTCCTTGATACCCGGCTCCTGGCTGCGTTCAATATCCAGGACGCCAATCGTGTACACTGCTTTCCTGCGGTCTTTCTGATTATAGACCGCCTTATTCACGCCTCCGTTACGGGCGGCGCTGCTGTTATAGAGATGGGCAACTGCCTGAAGCCCTGCCGCCATAACCGCCTCATCCGGCGCAGTGGCCGCATCCTGAAAGATGTCAGTGAACGGAAGTGCTCCGTCGGAATACAGCAGATCCGGCTGGTACAGATCGATGAGCTCCATCATCACATCCAGCCAGCGCTGATGCCACTCCGGCTCGGTGGCATACCACGGATCCAGATCGTACATCTTTTTATCTGCGTGATAATACATCTGGTTGGGCAGGTACAGGTCTTCGTATTGCGGATCATTGCCATCGTATGGGACACCCTTGTACAGGCCTTCCTTATCCTGTCCCTTATTGCTCTGGAACCAGCTGAACGTTGCCCCAAGATGCTCGGTCAGGCCGAATGGCAAGCCCCGCTTGTCTGCTGCTGCTTTCCACAAGGCCACGATATCCTTCTTGGGTCCCATCTGAACGGAATTCCAGCGGTGCAGCCTGGAATCGTAATTGAAGAAGTTGTCATGGTGCATCGCCTGCGCCACGAAATATTTGGCACCCGCAGCCTGATACAGATCCATCAGCTCTTCGGGATCGAACTTCTCTGCCTTCCAGAGCTGGACAATGTCCTTGTAGCCAAAGACCGACGGATGGCCGTAATGACGGATATGATAGCGGTATTGAGCCGAACCTTCAAAGTACATGTTACGGGCGTACCAGTCACCGAACATCGGCACGGACTGCGCTCCCCAGTGTGACCAGATTCCCAGCTTCGCATCCCGGAACCAGGCTGGACATTCGAAGGTTTGCAGGGAAGCAAGCTTCGGCTCAAACGGTCCTTTGACCCTAGCAGATGTCTTCATTGAACGTTCCTCCAATACGCTTTGTGTTTTAGAGAGGGGTAGTACGCTTGTCACTATTCTTTAACTGAGCCGATCATGACCCCTTGCACAAAATACTTCTGCACAAAAGGATAAATGATCAGAATCGGAATGGTTGTAATGACGATCAGTGAATATTTCAAAAGCGTCTCCATGTTCTTCATCATGGTCAACCGCTGAGGGTCGAGCGATGCGGACATGCTGGTGTAGTCGATTTTGTTCTCGACCAGAATCTGGCGAAGCACCAATTGCAGCGGATACAGAGACTGTGAATTCAGAAAGATCATTGCATTAAAATACGAATTCCATAATCCCACCGCCGACCATAACATCAAAACAGCAAGAATCGGCTTCGATAACGGCAAGACGATACGGGTCAGGAACTTGAAGTCCCCGCAGCCATCCAGTTGGGCAGCCTCGTACATTTCCTTCGGCATCGAATTCTGGAAGAACGTCTTCGCAATGATAATTGAGTAAATATTGAGTGCCGACGGCACGATAATCGCCCATGGCGTATTGAGCATCCCCATATTCTTGACGACAAGATAGAATGGAATGAGTCCTCCGTTGAACAGCATAGCGAACAGAATCGCCCAGATCCAGATGTTGCGGCCCACCATCTCTTTTCTGGACAAGGGATACGCCATCATGACGGTGAGCGATACGCTCAGCAGGGTACCGCCTACCGTGTAGAACAGCGAGTTGAAGAATCCCGTCCACACTGCATTGTATTGAAAAACACCGATATAGCCGTCCAGCGTGAAATCAACCGGCAGCAGCCAGACCTTGCCTCCCTGTACCGCCGCTGCCGAGCTGAAAGAGGAGCTGACGATAAAGATCAGCGGGTACAACACCAAAAGCAGAACTATTGTTAATCCGGTGTACACGCAAAATAAAAAGATGCGGTCTGAGCCGGACTCCCGAATTGCAGATATGCGACGCATCAAATTTCCTCCTAACCTAGAACAGACTGCTGTCTGAAACTTTACGGGCGCTATAGTTGACCGCGGTAATCAGGATCAGGCCGATGACAGAGTTGAATAAGCTGATCGCTGTCGCAAAGCTGAAGTCGGCGTTAACCAGTCCGATCTTGTACACATACGTGGATATAACCTCCGAACTGCTTAGATTAAGATTGTTCTGGAGCAGGAATACTTTCTCGAAGCCGATACTGAGCAGCCCGCCCACGCTGAGAATCAGCAGGATAATAATGGTGGAGCTAATGCCTGGCAGATCAATATAGCGGATCTTTTGCAGCCGGCTGGCTCCGTCAATTCTTGCCGCCTCGTACAATTCAGGATTGACGCTGGCCAAAGCCGCAAGATAGATAATTGCCGCATACCCGGTTTCCTGCCAGATGCCTGACCATACATAGACTGACGAGAAGCTGTCGGCGCTTGCCAAGACATTGGGCGGATTGTTGTTGCCGAGCAGACTGGAGAACAGCGCTAGAGGGCCGCTCGTCGGAGACAGCATGATCTGGACCATACCGACCAGGATAACCGTCGAGATAAAATACGGCGCGTAAGTAAACATTTGCACGGTTTTTTTGAAGCGGACGTGTTTTACTTCATTCAGCGCCAGCGCCAGAATAAGCGAGCACGGGATCGACACGATCAGATAGTACAGGCTCAGGACCAGCGTATTCTTGACCAGCGGCCAGAAATACGGTGATGAGAGAAACAGCTCGAACTGCTGAAGGCCGACCCAGGGACTTCCCCAGATCCCTTGAACCGGATTAAAGTTGCGAAAGGCAATCTGAACGCCAATCATCGGCCAATAGCTGAACACGAGCAGAAAAGCTGTCGGCAGCGCGATGATCGCGTACAGCGGCCAGTGCCGGACTATGCGTTGCCGGATATCAGAATTCGGTTTCATCGTCGATCATTCCTCGCTTAAAAAGTTGCATCATCCGCTCCGGAATACCGCGGAGCGGATGATGCCCATGCCGCTTTATTGCAGCGATTCGAGATTCTTCACCACTGCATCATCGCGCTGGTAGCTGCTCGTATCAAACGGGCTCACGATTGCTTCTTCGGTGATACTCAGGAAGTCTGCCAGACCCAGCTTCTTCACGCCCTCCACATATGCATCCCAGTCCTTGTCGATCGATTTATTGCCGACGATGAACTCGGCGGTCCATTGATTGACGTACGAAGTAATGTTCGTCTTCAGCTGGGAATATTGCTGCGACTTGGCGGGATCGATCCAGATTGAGGCTGGCACAACTTGCGCCGGCTGCTTGCCTTTGTAATCCTTCTCCGTATAGTAGTGCAGCAGCGCTTCCGAGCCGGAGCCATCCGGTGTGAACGGAGATTTGGCGACGATGCTGTTGCGCCATTCCTCCGACTGGTAGATCGGCCCCAGCTGATTCCAGCCCCGGGTGAACGGTGTCGGCGGCTGAAAATCAATATCGAACAGCGCCCGTGTCCCGACTAGTCCGGTTTCACCTTCCTTAGCTCTAGTCCAGTATTCGCCTTCCGGCCCCATGTTCGCCATGGTCGCGCCTTCCGGCGTCCAGATGAAATTCAGCAGCTTCATGATGGCAATTTTCTCTTCTTCTGATGCTTTATTCGTAATGGTGAAGACAGCTCCACTGACACCATTGCCGCTGAATGCCGCGTATTGGGCGCCCCCCGGACCTTTGAGCGGCGGGATGGTGACCCAGTCAATGATTTCACTCATGTTCTCGGCCCCGACGACGCAGTTGATGCAGCCCCAAGGCACTACGCCAACTTCATGATTGACCGCTTGCTTGCTGAGTACGTCATTGGTCTGGGTAAATGCCGCACTGCTGATCAGACCTTTGCTGTACAAGCGGTTAATATAGGAGAGCCCGTCTTTCCATTCATCCTTGATTGCGGCAAATTCAAGCTTTCCGTTATTCATCTCCAGGCGGTTCCCGCCGTCGTTATACACGAAGGCATTCATCAGGAACGTCGTCGGATCGGAGTTCCAGCCGTCCGTGGACCCTGTAAGCGGCAGGATGCCGTTCGACTTAAATACCTCCAGCATATGCTCGAATTCATCCGTAGTCGCCGGAATACTAAGACCGTACTTTTCCAGGAGCGGCTCATATACCCACAGCTTGCTGGAGTAGTAGCAATGCAGGCAGTAGTTATAGAACGGCAGGCCGTAAATGTTGCCGTCCGGAGCGTATACCCCTTGCTTGAGCGCCGGCGTGTTCTCGATTTCCTTCCAGACATTAGGCGCATACTCTTTCAGGAGATCGTTTAAGGGGACAAATACGCCTTGCTTGCCGTATTTCAGCAGGTCCTCATTGGTGAACTGCCCCGCCCAGAAGATCGAAGGATAATCTCCGCTGGCCAGCAGCAGCGGCTGCTTGGTCGTAACATCCGTGTTAGGTACAGTTGACCATTTGATATCTATATTAAATTTCTCTTCGGCATACGTTGTGAACCAGTTGGTATCCATATTCCCGTTGGTGCTCGATGTGCCGGCGAACAGATTGACAGTGATAGGCTTGCCTTGTCCGGATGAGTCCGTCGGATCCGTTGCGTTTGTACCCGATACACCAGCCGACTTGGTAGCGCTTTCTTTTTTACCGTTATTACTTTGCGAACATCCGGCTAACAGTATAATGACCATGATCGTTAACATTAAAATTACGGTTTTGCGTTTCCCGTCCATCCTTGAAGCCCCCTCTATTTTATTCATGCTGTACAACGATACTGCGAATCACCCCCTTAAACTGAATAATCCATTCTTAAAATTATATAAGATTATCACTGCTGCTTCAGACAAGCAATAACTGTAGCGGAATGAAAATGAATACCCTTTCAAAACTGTTGATGAAGGATAAACAGACCTCTAGCCATTATTCCAATCCAATAAACAGAAGGTTAGGTGCTGCATTTCGTTCAAACTTTGTCTTGATTATAAGGGATGGCAGTTCAGAGTAAAATCAGGTAAAATTAAAGTATCATATAAAAAAATGAAAGTTGTTGATGGTCCATGGAGCGTTATATGAAGCATTACATGAAGCAATTTCTCGTCACCACTTTGGATCGGACGCTGCCGATTTATATAGAACTGACGGGCTATAATGAATGGCAAGAGGAATTTGACCGGCCAGAGGGCTATCACTGCTATCACTGGCTGCATACGGTAAGCGGGGAAGGCCAATTCGAATGTTCGGGAACCACGGTTACGCTTGGACCGAACCAGGGAATCCTGCTTCCTCCGCATGTCCCGCATCGTTATGTCACCTTATCACACCCGTGGTCCACCTGGTACGTTACCTTCAATGGTAATTTAGCTCCGACCATTATCTCCTCATTGGGATTGGCTACATCTACGGTCATTAGCTGGGAGCCCGGCTCCAGGCTGTCCAAGATTCATTACAGAACGCGCCATCTGGAGCAACGGCCATCCGAATTCAGCGGAATGGACAGCTCGGCTTTCGTCTATCGCTTCCTGATCGATCTAAAGCGCTTTGGACAAGTGGATAACCAGCGCTCCTATTCCCAGCATTCGAAACGTCTGCTACCCATGATTCAGTTTTTGGAGAAGAATTTTCATGATTCCGGCATCGGTCTGGCCAATCTTTCCGAGTTCACCGGCCTCAGTTCGCAGCGGCTAAATTATTTATTCCGCATAACCACCGGGATGAGCCCTTATCAATATTTGATTCATTTACGCATTCAAAAGGCCAAGGAGCACCTGATCCTGGACAAACACCTGACCATCAAAGCCATTGCCACACTTGTCGGTTTTTTGGACGCGAGCCATTTCATCTCTACCTTCCGAAAGTTCGAGTCCGTTACGCCCCAGCGCTTCCGGGAGCTTAATTGAAGATGCTGTAAATATCCATAAACCGGAACCTCTTCTTGGTTTATTACTCGTTATTTAAATGTGACATTGTTTATAAACCAACAAAGCAGACCCGCCTATGGCAGGTCTGCTTCATCTCTCACCGCTTCGCCTTATAAAACTCATGATACAGCTTCATCAGCGCCCTCTTCTGTATCCGCGATACATAACTCCGCAAGATTCCTAAGTCCTTCGCAATCTCCTTTCTCCATGTTTACGATAAGGCTTCAACAGCTTGCGGTAACGTTCTCTCATATTCCTTATATAACACATAACGTTGGACGTCTCGCGAAGCATCTACTGCTTCCCTGACATACTTGATAGCAGTTTCGCTGTTACCTGCTTTGAGTTCAATTTCTGCGAGCAGCGCTGATCTCATCCATTGCTTCTTAATTGACTCAAGATGTTCCCGCGCCTGAACACTTTTCCCTTCCTCCAACAGTAGAGCCGTTTCATAGTACATCCGGTAATCAGAATAGCGGATATATCATAATTAACTAGTTCAATTTCAATTTAAAATATTGATCACAATCCATAATATATCAGAAGAAACTATCAGATAATTCTGCTGCGAACAAATTATTTAGAAACATCACTCAAAACAAGTCCTCCATGTCTTAGCTGGTGTTGAACGAATTTCTTGAGGTTGTGGTTAAAGCTTCCTTATACTACATCCGTTTTTTAAGTCGGCTGCTTTCGAAGTACTAGTCAGAAAATAAAAAATTGTACTCGAACTTAGTGTCCAAACTTTGAGATAGTATTTGAATATTCTAGTAGAACATCAACTCTACAAACATTAGTGAAGGAGGAATCAAGTAAATGGCTACTTTATCAACTGGACCGATAGAAAATAATCCGGTCAGTGGTGTAAGGCCAACACAACAGTTGACCATAAAAGCTGATAATACTGACTCCGTTAATATTGCAAGTATTTTGATTCAAGGATATAACCTAAACGGGACGAGAGCTTTATATGTACTTGAATTAATTAGTGTAAATCCCAATGAAGTAATATCGATGGATTATTTCGCAAACCTAGATGCTTTTGAGTTTTTATTTACAATTAATGGTTTAGCCGAAAAACAAATAGAAATTTCAGTTTGGGGAAAAAATGCTGCGGGACAACTTGTAACTCCTCACCGTATCGTATCTTCAGAATTGTTAGGAGCAAGCACAGGAGTAACCGGGGCAACTGGGGCAACTGGAGTGACTGGAACGACAGGGGCCACCGGAGCCACAGGGGCGACAGGTGCTACCGGTGTCACCGGGGCGACGGGGGCTACCGGTGTCACCGGAGCGACAGGTGCCACCGGTGTCACCGGGGCGACAGGTGCTACCGGAGTCACCGGAGAGACGGGGGTGACAGGGGCTACCGGAGTCACTGGAGCGACGGGGGTGACAGGGGCTACCGGAGTCACTGGAGCGACGGGGGTGACAGGGGCTACCGGAATCACTGGAGCGACGGGGGAGACGGGGGCTACCGGAATCACTGGAGCGACAGGGGTGACAGGGGCTACCGGTGTCACCGGGGAGACGGGGGCTACCGGAATCACTGGAGCGACAGGGGTGACAGGGGCTACCGGTGTCACCGGGGAGACGGGGGCTACCGGAATCACTGGAGCGACAGGGGTGACAGGTGCTACCGGAATCACTGGAGCGACAGGGGTGACAGGGGCTACCGGAGTCACCGGAGAGACGGGGGCTACCGGAATCACTGGAGCGACGGGGGTGACAGGGGCTACCGGTGTCACCGGGGAGACGGGGGCTACCGGAATCACTGGAGCGACAGGGGTGACAGGGGCTACCGGTGTCACCGGGGAGACGGGGGCTACCGGAATCACTGGAGCGACGGGGGTGACAGGGGCTACCGGAGTTACCGGGGAGACGGGGGCTACCGGAATCACTGGAGCGACGGGGGTGACAGGGGCTACCGGAGTTACCGGGGAGACGGGGGCTACCGGTGTCACCGGAGCGACAGGTGCCACCGGAGCGACAGGTGCCACCGGAGCGACAGGTGCCACCGGAGCGACAGGTGCTACCGGAGCCACGGGGGCGACAGGTGTAACAGGTGCCACTGGAGTTACAGGATCAACCGGAGTTACAGGTGCCACCGGAACAGGAGCCACATTACAAAACGGATTATTTACTGTTAATGCAGCATCTGTAGTAAATGGGACAGCGATTTCGTATACGACTTCATTCATTAATGGCGCTAACATTTTGCATCCGTCAAATACAACCTTTGTACTGGCCATAGGACACATTTATTTAGTTTCTTTTACTTTCAGGGCAACTAGTTCTGTAAATGGAAATGTTACTGTTACACCAAGATTAAATCTAGTATTCCAAAGTCGATTTTCAGGCAGATCAGTTACTGGAACTGTAGATGCTAATGTAAGCGTATCTGGTACGTTCTTAGTAGACACTACTTCAACTGCTATCACAATGGATTTTCTATATAATGGGTCAGCAACGACTACGTTTACGGATGGTTCTGTTTCGATTATTCAGGTTCAGTAAAATATTAAAATGGATTGGGATATTGATTTTCTGTATCTAAATTTCGAAATAAGGGAGAATCAAAGATATGGCTATTTTATCAACCGGACCAATAGAAAATAATCAGGTCAGTGGTGAAAGCCCAACACAACAGCTGACCATTAAAATCGAAAATCGTGACACAGTCAATATTGCGACCGTCATGATTCAAGGATACTACCTAAACGGGATCAGAACGTTATATATACTCGAAACAATTAATGTAAGTCCAGACACGGTAATAACGAAGAATTATTATGCGAACTTCACTGCCTTTGAGTTTATCTTTACAACAAGCGGTGTAGCAGAAGATCAAACAGAAATCTCCGTTTGGGGTAAAAATACTTCAGGGCAACTTGTAACTCCTCACCGTATTGTATCTTCAGAATTGTTAGAAGCAACAGGTACTATTGATCCTAATACAACCATAGTGGGAGTTGGACCAAATGTTAGCTCTCAATTTAACGAGTTAAGAACAAGTGAAAAAACGACAATTATTGAACTGACCTCGGTATATGGCTTATCTAACCTAAGAGACGTTGTTGCCACGCTGGGCGGTGGTACAGTTGGAAGTACTAACACGGAGTTCCAATTAGCTACGACTGCATCGGGAGGAGATATTGCCATCCTCCAAAGTTCGGAGAGAGGAAGATATGAATCAGGATTAGCTGCAGAAGCAGGCATAGGCATCCGTTTACCATTTGCACCAACAGGAGAACAAGTGGTGAGATGGGGTGCTTTTGACGATCAAAATGGCTTATTCTTTGGTCAGAGTGTAGCGAATGGAATATTCGTAGCGATTAGAAGAGCAAGTGTTGACACTGTAATTCCTCAAACTTCCTGGAACGTAGATAAATTAGATGGAGCGGGGCCAAGTGGGACAACGCTTAATTTATCAGAAGGTAATATATTTCAAATTGTATTTACCTGGTATGGATATGGAGTCATAGAATTTAGAGTAGTGCTTCCCAATCCTACGTCTTTAGCACAAGAAGTAATTACGGTTCACCGGTTCTCCCCTAGCGGGCAGACGAGTCTTGCTGATCCTAATCTTCCACTGCGTGCAGAAATATTCAATAATGGCACGGCAGCAGGACTCGATTTATTTGTTGGAGGAAGACAATATAGCATTTTGGGCAAATATAATCCAGTTTTCAGGGTTACTTCCGAAAGAAGAACAGTAACGGCATCAGGAACGCTTACACCTGTCTTGTCCTTCCAAAGAAAGGAGATCTTCCCGCCAGGTTCAGGTAGAGCAAATTCAGTAAGTGTAAAACTGGAAGCTATTGATCTTGTAACCTCAGAAGATATTTACTATCAGCTCATACTTGGTGGAACGATTGATGGAGCTTTTACAAATTTTCCAACCGTGACCACAAATATCCCCTCTTCAGAGACAGCTCTTCTAGTAAATAATACGCTAACGACAATTTCAGGCGGTCAGGTACTATTGCAAGGCTTAGCAGCCGGAGCTGGAGGAATTGCCAGAATTTCAGCCTCAGCTTCATTATTGGATTTCCAATTACCGGATAATGAATTTGTCTCACTGGCTGTAGCAAATATAAGTGGCGGTACTAATTCGGTTACTGCAACCCTTAGTCTTACAGAAGAATGGTGAGAATAGCTTTAACAATTCACTATGGAAACTTCCCTCTTCTTCATCCCATACTATAGATTTAAAGTACGAAATAATAACACTCCGTCCACAATGACAGAGTGTTATTATTTGACCTTGAATTACCGCTAAATTATTATGCGTAAGCTCTTTGTAGTTATCTCGTTTCACCCCCAGTTCCTTCGCAATCTCCCGTTGCGTCCGGGAGATTGCGAAGGATCCATCCCTTACTCAGCCAGTCAAAAATTAGTTTTCTTAAGAAATAATTTCTATAGTTACCCTATAAACATAAATACCTTTCTTAATTTGATAGGGATCGTGAATATTTTTGGTCCAGCCGGTATCTCCGCCAAGACCTGCATGTTTGTGATCAATATGAAGATAAACAGAATCTGAATGTCCCAGCTCGTCTTCATAGGCGGCGTTGTCATATTGCTCAATACTGTGCCCATGAATATCAAAATGGAAATGTCCCGCTGCCGTTACTTTTACTTCTTGTTCTTTGGATGACAAATATAAATACCGGACATCCTCCTTACCACCGCATTCTACCGGTAAGATATAGGGTACGTGCTGCTGTTCAACAGTGCTCTCATATACTCCAACGAATGCGGCAGATTTACGATCCGCGTAGTTCTCCCATGGCCCGCGACCATACCATTTCATCTTCTTCCAGGCATCAGAGAACTTAAAGCTTAGCCCAATTCTCGGGAGAGTGTCGACCTTGGCATTGTTCACAACTGTATTGGTGATTTCTATACCTTTGCCGCCAACGGTATAATTGGTTTTTGTTTCAATGCATCCATGATATAGACAATGAACTTGAATGATAACAGCAGCTGGTGCTGCAAATACCCGGATATTCTTGATTTCTTTTTGATGGGAATGGAGCCCGAGCGCTTTCCATTCATCTGCATAATTGGACGATTCGAGATGAATACCTGCATCAATGCCTGTCGGAGGGCGATAGAAGTTATTTGTTCCTCCCGTGAAATAATTCTTGTTATTGTATTTTACAGAGATGAACTCTGCGGTTTCTTTCGAGAAAAGAACCGTTGTATTTTCATTATAGATATGAATTTCATTTGCCGTTTCATCATACTGCAAACTATCCTTTTCTATATCTCCGGTATGCACTTTATTAACAGAATCTTTAATCTCTATCTGGCAGGCATAAATACAGGCTCCCTTCTTAGAATAAAAGGTGTCCTCGTCCAAATAAGCATAGAAATTAAGAAAAGCTTCCCCGGAGACTTTAGACGAATCGTATGGCGCTTGAAGCTTATCAACGGATCCTGGTGCTGTGTGGTATTTAGGCAAGCTACCGCTTTCAATCACCTTTCCATCGCAAACCAGCTCCCAGGCCATATTCAAATGGCTTAAATCCCGATGCGTGTAATGATTATAAATTCGATAGCCATCATTCCCAGGCATGTAATCCATTTGGATAGGAGATTGTACATTTTTTATTTCATGCGCAGCCGGCTTGAGCGTTAGATTAGGGAAAACAATGCCATTCAGGCACATATCAGGTGCAGGATCAGTAACCTCTTCCTGGAATGCCCCGCCATAGACATACTTTTTATTTCCGTCTTTATCCTGCTTAACCAGCGCTTTATCCTGAAAATCCCAAATAAATCCTCCTTGAAACCGCGGGAATTTATGAATGAGCTCCCAAAATTCCTTAAAGTTTCCGTTACTGTTACTTTTCGCGTACGCATATTCACACATAATAAAAGGACGTAAATCCTCGCTTTCAGCCATGACATCCAGGATCCAATCTTTCTGAGGATACATAGGCGCCATAATATCGGAGATGTTTGCCGGAGGATTCAGAGACTCATACTGAACGTACCTTGTTTTGTCATACTCCTTAATCCAGCCGTACATCGCAGCATGATTCGCTCCATAACCGGATTCATTACCCAGAGACCAGAGAATAATGGATGGATGATTTTTATCTCTCAGAACCATCCGTGTAGCCCGTTCCATATACGCATTTGTCCATTCGGGGGATGCGCTTAACTGGCCGCCAAGACCGTGTGTTTCAATATTGGCTTCATCCACCAGGTAAATGCCCAGTTCATCACACAAGTCATACCATTCGATTGCGTGCGGATAGTGACTTGTTCTTACCGCATTGATATTCAGCGATTTCATGACCTTGATTTGCTCGCGCATATATTCTGTTGTTACGACTCGTCCTGTTTCAGGACAAAAGGCGTGAAGATTGGTTCCCCGTATAATGAGACGCTTCCCATTAATTCTCAGGACCCCTTTTCGATCGATCTTCACTTCACGGAAGCCGACATTCGCGCTCTCAATATCAACTACATTTCCAGACAAATCAATCATTTCTAACACCAATTTATAGAGATAAGGGCTCTCGTCGCTCCACAAGTGAGGATTTGAAATGGTTTTCGTAACCTTTGCTACATATTTTTCTCGCAGGTAGGAATCACAATCCGCAAACTTTGGCGTTTCAAACTCAGTAACCAATTTCTGTTCGCTATCATACAGGGACAACCGCACATGAGCCTCACCATAACCATTCACTTGATTATTAGGTGCAACCGTCACAGATAATTCGGCATTGTTGTAATTACCGGAAAAGAGGGTTTCGATCTTATAATCATGGATGCGCATACGTGGTTTTGCATAAATGAGAACATCCCGGTAGATCCCCGAGAGATGCCAGTAATCCTGATCCTCCAGATAAGTACCGGCTCCAAACCGCATAACCTGAACCGCTATACGGTTTTGTCCCTTTTGAATGTAATCCGTGATATCAAAAGAAGCGTTAAGCTTGCTGTCCTGAGAATAACCAACCAGCTTGCCGTTTAACCAAAGATAAAAACACGATTCTACACCTCCAAAATCAATAAATATATCCCTTTCGTAAAAATGTTCGTCAACTTCAAACGTTAGGACGTAACAACCGGTAAGATTACTCTCCGGCACATGAGGCGGATTCAAAATGTATTCATTAGGCTTGAGTTGAATCTCATGATGTGAACCCTCCCCTTTTTGAACAAAGGGATACAGCATATTGGTGTATACAGGTTTTCCATACCCCGAAAGCTCCCAATGGGAAGGAACCGGAATATGATCCCAATGGGAAACATCATGTTCAGGACTATAGAATTCATCCGTTACTTCATCGGGAGATCCAAAGCATTTAAACTTCCACATTCCATTCAGACTTTTTACGTATTTAGACTTTCTCCGGTCTCCGCTTAAAGCCTGTTCAACGGTTTCGTATACTCCGTAGGGCTCATGCATGGGATAACGGTTTTTTTGAGTAACATATTGATTTTCCCAATCTCTGCTTAGCTTCATAGGCTTAAATAACACTCCCATCGATTGTTCTAATTGGTTGATCTTTTAATGTAGATACCCCTATAATATAAGGAAATTCCCTTATATTAAATGTTGAGTATGGTATTTCATTTATCCATTTTGGTAGGAGTGTGAATACATGAATTTTGAAGACATTAATGAAAATGATGTAATCTACCGATGTATCGGCAAAGATTTTAATCAGGGTATTTTATCTTGCGGCTTTATGCGGAAAAGATCAGCAGAGCGTTCTCAATATGATTTTAAGATAGGATATTACAGCTGTTTTGTAGTATTGCAAGGCAGTGGAACATTTATTTCTGCGGACGGTACCGTTACTCCTATGCAAGCAGGTGATCTTGTTCAACGTTTACCTGAACGTTTGCACTCTACTGCAATTGAACCAGATGGGAATTGGATCGAGTTTTATATCAGTGTCGGGTATCCTGTCTATTCATACTTACAGACACTTGGAATTATTAATTCCGATAAGGAAGTCCAATCGACACAGCATACGAATGATTTTTTCTTTGATTTTGTTTCCTTGCTGAAAGCCTTGAAAAGTGCAACAGATGAAAGTCTTCCCTCCCTGCTAATGAAGTCTCAGGATTTGATTATCAGATTACACAGTAGCATTCATAATGCTCATAGCAATGAAATTGAAAGTAAAATAACAAAAGCCTGCGAGCTGATTAGTGCCTCCAATGATATTCACTTTGATATTCAGGAAGTGGTATCTGCCGTGAATATGGGCTACGAGAACTTTCGGAAATTGTTTAAAGAGACTACAGGAATTTCCCCTAAGCGATACCACACTGAACATTTAATGAGACAGGCAAAAATGATGCTGCTATCCGGACTTCCCATCAAACACGTAGCCGTTAGCCTGGGTTACGGGGATATATATTCATTCACCAAACAATTTACGAAGTCAGAAGGGGTATCTCCAGGACGATATATTCGTAAAACAAAAAGCAACTCATCCGCAGACAAGTTGCTTTAGAAATTGATTATGAGCTCACCGCTTCACCTTATAAAACTCATGATACAGCTTCATCAGCGCCCGCTTCTCAATCCGCGACACATAACTCCGCGAGATCCCCAGCTCCTTCGCAATCTCACGCTGCGTCCGCTCTTCCCCGCCGGTGTCCAGGCCGAAGCGGCCGACAACGACTTCCTTCTCCCGATCGTCTAATATATCCAGATTCCGGTAGATCTTGCTCTTCTCAATCTTCAGATCCACTTCCTTAATCACATCGTCCGCTTCCGAGCCGAGGATATCGATCAGCGTGATCTCGTTACCCTCTTTATCCGTTCCGATCGGATCGTGGAGAGATACGTCCTTGCGGGTCTTTTTCAGCGACCGAAGGTGCATCAGGATCTCATTCTCTATACATCTAGCCGCAAAAGTAGCCAGCTTTGTGCCCTTGTTCGGGCGGTAGCTCTCAATGGCCTTGATCAGCCCAATGGTGCCAATGGAAATCAGGTCCTCCATGTCTTCGCCGGTGTTGTCGAATTTCTTCACTATATGGGCAACCAGCCGCAGGTTATGCTCAATCAGCAGGTTCCGTGCCTTGGCATCTCCTTCGGCCATCATGCCTAAGTATTTGCTCTCATCCTGCTCCGATAGAGGCTGGGGAAAAGCGTTGTTCCTTACGTAAGATACCAGCAGCGTCAATTCTTTGATCAGCAGCGCAATCGTGCTTATGATTCCAGGCAACTTGGCGACACCTCCCGCACATGTACAATGAAACCGGTCAGCAAGGAGAACTAAGGGTTCATGGTCCTTTTATTGTATGTGGGTAGGTGCCTAGAAGTGCATGTACGGGGAAAATAGGTACGGGCCTCCTACACCCGGAGCAGCTCGCGGATATCCTCTTCCGACAGCTGGGTCGTCTTGTTCTCGCCAGCTTCGATGACTTCTTCGATGAGATCTTTCTTGCGTTGCTGCAGCTCCAGCATCTTCTCCTCGATGGAACCTTCGGTAATCAACCGGATCACCTGGACCACATTCCGTTGCCCCATCCGGTGTGCCCGGCCGATGGCTTGCTCCTCGACTGCCGGATTCCACCACAGATCGTATAGAATCACCGTGTCCGCTCCAGTCAGATTCAGCCCCGTTCCACCCGCCTTAAGCGAGATCAGGAACACTTCCCCTTCACCTTCGTTGAAAAGCCTGCACAACTCCACCCGCTCCTTGCCCGGAGTAGAGCCATCCAGATACAAGGGCTGAACTCCAGCTTCGTCCAGGCGTTGCCGGATCAGCCCTAACATACTGGAGAATTGCGAGAACACCAGCATTCTGCGGCCGGAATCACGGCATTCCTGCACAATCTCCAGCAATTGCTCCAGCTTGCCGGAGCCGCCTGTATAATTCTCAAGGAACAGCGACGGATGGCAGCAGATTTGCCGTAAGCGGGTGATACCCGCCAGAATCTTCATCCGGCTCTTGTGAAATCCGTCCGCAAGCAGATCCTGTTCGGTATCGTCACGGAGCCTCGCTAAGTATGCGAGATATACCTGTTTCTGCTCGTCCAGCAGCTCTGTGTGCTGTACAGTATCAATGCGGTCTGGCAGCTCCTCCAGAACCTCTTTTTTGAGCCGCCGCAGAATAAAGGGGGACACGATGCTGGCGATACGTCCGGCGGGCAGCTCCTTGAAGGTCAATCGTCCGGTGAACAGCGCCGGGAAGACGGTGCTGAAAATAGCTTCCAGCTCATCCACCGAATTCTCAATCGGTGTGCCCGTCAGAGCGAATTTCCGTGCAGCCTTAAGCGATTTAACCGCTTGGGCCGTCTGGGAAGCTGAATTTTTGATCGCCTGGGCTTCATCCAGAATTAGCGCATGAAAGGTTGTGCCGGAATACAGATCAATATCCCTGCGGAGAAGAGGGTAAGAGGTAATAATCACATCTGCTTCTTCCATGGCATTGCTCTCCAGCAGTCCACTGCGCTCCTCCTTCTGACCTGCCGCCACCAGTACGTTGACTGCTGGTGCAAACCGGGCGAACTCATGGCTCCAGTTATACGTTAAGGATGCCGGACACAGAATCAGCACCGGAGCTCTCCCCTGTACCTTGGACGGCATCTCAGCCAGCTCGGAGCAGATATAAGCAATACTCTGGATGGTTTTACCCAGCCCCATGTCATCCGCCAGAATTCCGCCGAACCTGAACTTCGACAACGTCTTCATCCACTGGAAGCCTCTGGCCTGATAATCGCGGAGAACCGGCTTCAGCTCAGCGGGCAGCTCGAATTCCAGACTGTCCGGTTCCCGCAGCTGGTCCAGGAATTCCCGGAGGGACTTGCCCCACTTCGTATGCTTGAAGCCATGGCCCCGCTCTGGAAGCTGAAGAGCTTGTACGGAGGGCAGGCGGATTACCGAGTGTTTAAGATCCCTTTGCCTGAGATTCAACCGTTCGGCAACGGTGCCGAATTCGTTGAAACTGTCTACGGCAATGGGCAGAAACGCCCCGCTGCGCAGGCGGACATACTTCCTTTTCTCCACAATCGCCTGCATGACCCGAACAGTCTCCTCCTCATTCAAGCCTTCCAGCTCAAAAGAGATATCCAGCCAATCCAGACCTTCGCTCAGCTCCGCTTTCACTTTGGGATAAGCTTTACGCTCCAGCACAAGTCTCTGAACAGCAGGTGTGACAAACAGCTCGGCAACCTCTTCCAAAACCGGCACAAGCTCATATAACGCCTCGTAGATGACCGGCTCACTAACCGAAACCCAGTGCTGCCGTTCCTGTCTGAGCGGAGAGTTGTCCAGAATATCAACGATCTTATTTTCCCGCTGCATATTTCGGATCAGGATCTTCTGCTTGTGCACTTCATCCACGCTATTCTCTTCCAGCGGATTAATCACAATCTCCTCATAATGAAATTCCAGCCGAAACGTTAAGGTGCCGTCCGCATAATCCAGATACAGCTTAGCCTGCAGTTCAGGCTCCACAATTCGCTCGCTTACTGCCTGTTCCACACTTACTTTCCCCAGCTTTCTTAAGGCTGGCAGCACCTGCTGTACGACCGCTTCGATTTGTCCGGGAGCCACTGCAATGTCGCTGGAGGCCGTGAACTGCTGCTGCAGCAGTGCAATTGTACGGAGCGCTGCTCTGTCCACATCATAGATCAGCCCGTTCATAATCAGAGTAGAATAGTCCTCAAGCAAGGTAAGTTTATCCATATTCGCAGCCGTCAGAACATAATCCTTCTTCTTTCCTTGGCCGATCGAGAATTCAAGCGGCGGGGCTTGGCCCGCAAGGACAGCAGGAACCTCCGGGTGCCCCACACTTCTTAGGGTAATATTCACTTTTGACAGCAGCGGCTTAAGCTTGTCCCAGGCCAGCGGAGTGACCTTCAGCATTCTCCCGTCAGTCTCAGGGGGGCTATAATAGCTATTCGGGCTAGGTTTGAGTAATTTCTCAGAGTTTTTCAGTAGAAGCATGACCTCCATGAATTCCCGGTCGGCAGCGCTAATCTGCTGCTGTGCTGCGTCAAACGTGAACTTGCTGGTGAAATACAGCGGCTTCCGCTGCTCCAGATGCTCAAGGAATTGTCCCAGCTTCGTCACGACATACCGGTGTTTATAGCCCACCCGCATTTCAAGCGTAAATCCTCTGGGCTGCTGGTAAAGCGTGCTTAAGATGAACTCAAACTGCAATTGTTCTTCATGCTCAAACAGAGGAGCTTTCTCTCTATTCATAGCAGGTTCCATCCCGGCAAGTGAGGAAATCAACAGATCCGTCTGGTTATATTTGCGTTTATCTTTGCTTTTGGAGGGGGTAACGGAGGCGGAGCCCGGCTTCTTCACTTCGCTACCTGCAGGGTTCTTGGTCTGCAGTGCGTGTATGGCCATGAGTGTCGCCGCCACATGCTTACAGCAGTCATAGTTCTCATAGGCGGGACAAGTACAGTAAGCTTCGGTATCCTTTCCCGTAAGATTAATATTGAAAATTTCAACGTGATAAGCTTTGCTTCCTTTTACCCATGCTCTATAACGGTTGATTTCTGCATCAAAGCTCAGCTTGCTTACCCGCCCCGAATTATAATAAGATCGTCCCCGCTTATAAAAGGTATCCCCGCAGATATCCTTGATATCTTCTAATGTAAAATCCATCTTCATCACCTGCTTTGTATCTAAGTTGGTCTTTACTACGGTTCTTCTCGGCCTCATCCAGGTGTTGCAAAACGAAAATAACCCTCAATCACTCGGCATCGCACCCGCCCGCCCATTATCATAACTCCAGGCCACCACCGTTGCGCTGTCCCGCCCAAGCTGTTCATGGACACTCGTCAATACATCCGCCACACATTCCTCCAGATCCTCTCTACCCGTAAAAGCTTCATACAGCCTGCGCGGGTCCTCCAGCAGTCTTTCCCCCACCTCCAGCAGACCATCCGTGGTCATCACGATGATGTTGCGGCCCTGCCGCAGCTCGCGGATGCCGGAGGAGTAACAGGCCACAGGCTGAGCAAAAGTGTTGACGAAGCCGATCCACTCGAAGTAATTACGCTGACCAAGCGCATATTGCCCGCGTGCCGCCAGCTCGGGATGCAGCAGATAGAGCGAATTATCCCCCACCGAGAACCACCAGAGATAATTCTCCATCCGGACACAGATCAGGCATGCGGTCTCCCCTTTTACCTGCCTACACTGGCTGAGAAATGCCTCAGACTGGAAAATCGCCAGCAAAAAAGACTCCAGTTCCCGGAACGCCTGCTGAACCGGCAGCGCCAGCAGTCTGATGATTCCACCTGCCTCACCATTGATCGTGCGGACCAGCAGTTCGGCGCTTTCCGCCGTATTGTGCGCATCCAGAAGCATCGCGAACTCCCAGTCCGCGCCCGGCTCGCTTGATAAATAGACACCGTCTTCATTTTTATTAGCACCTGCAGCAGTGTTTCCGCCGTACCGGCCAATAACCATCCTGTTCAGTGTAGAGGTTATTGGATGATCCAAGTACCTCTCCTCACTGCCTACCCAGCTGAATTGTTCCCTTGTCTGTCCCATCCTGCTCCTCCTGTCCCGTCTATACTCTATGTTTCTTCTATTATACTCGAACGGCTACTCCCGCGACTTCATTCAGAGACCCGCTCCATAACCTCTATCCGTTCCCGGTTTAGATTCTGTCCTCCGGTCCCGGGCTCAGGCTGTCGCTCGCTGTCAGGAATCTTCTATCAGTGTCCCGCAGAATATACACTCCGCTTAGAAGCTCTCCTCCAACCAGCTTAATGTTCATTCTCGCAGGCAGGCAGTAATTCACCGCGCACCAGCTATATAGAGGCCGCATCAGCAGCTTCCCGATCACGAAATACAATACAGCCATAATCAGTAGCACCCCATACACCACCGGCCTGTCCTGGCCATAGACAAAAAAGAGTATATCAAACTGTTTTGTCATGTTAAGGTTATAGGTGACGACCAGCTTGCTCATCAGCAGCATACCGAACAGCAGGTAGAAGCTGACGCCAAGCAAAACGTGGATCAGCAAGATCCAGGACCGGAAGGGTAAGCGCTTCCGGTCCGCTTTTGAAGACAAGTAGTATGTAACAAGCAGTCCCGCAGCAGCCAGCGAGATCAGCAACAGATTATCCATGGGATGAAGGACATACATAAGCAAGCCGTTCAAAGCAGCAAAGATCAGAATATCCGCCAGTATGGCTTTATTCCGCTCCCGGAGGCTACCCGCTTGAAGCTGTATGTGGGACCCGCCCTGTAAGAAGTCGACAGCCCACACGATCAGGAACAGAACGCTGAACCAGCCTATTTTTCCTTTATCATAACACTTTCACCATCTCAGGAGGATTAACATTCATGCTATTACTGAAGTTATGCGCTATTGCTGTACTGCTGTCTTTTTCCTACCGGATCTTCGAGCGGGTTCTCGGGCTGATCGCTAAAACACAGGTGCGGTATACAATCTATTATTGGGGAGCCGCCATGATCGGAGGAAGTCTTCTCTGGAGCAACGGTTACACCTTCAACGCTCCACAAGATGTAATGAGAGTGCTTCCGCTGTTCCTTATCATACTGCTTGTGAACCTGATCATCTCCAGATCCTCCGGCTATAATCCAGTGGGCACTTATAATACAGTCAACTTCGTGCTGTGCTTCCCGATCTTTGAAGAGATTGCCTTCCGGGGGCTGGTTCTGCCCATTCTCGCGCAGCATCCGGGTCTTGGGCAACTCCATGCCACGGGAATCATCGATGTCAGCGGCGCTATTCTCCTTACCGCCTTCCTGTTCGCCGTCTCCCATTTGCAGTATTACCGGCTGAACCGCGAGAGTATCCGGTTTATGCTGTTCGCGCTGAGCGGAGGGATCTTCTTCGGGCTGTTCGCGCAGGTGACAGAGTCGCTCTTGCTGACGATTCCGCTCCATATTGCTTTTAACGGATCAGCCGTGTGGTATGCCCGGGCTTCCGCAAGCAAGCACCTTCAGGCCTGAGGTATTTCTATATGTATATATGAAAAAAGAGCCACAGCTCCTCTATAGGGCCAGCGCCTCTTCCGTAATCTGCCTGATATCAATCGGAGACAACGTCTCCTCGTTCACCATGTCCGGCAGAATCTCTGCCAGGAAGTAATCCACACACTTAAGGTCAATATGCTTGATCTTGATCAGCGCATTGCGGTACATCACCACGAATTCCTTCTCCGTGTTCCCTCTTTGCAGCTCGGCGAAGGCCTCATACACCTGATCCATCTTATCCGCAACCTCCAGAATCAATCCCTCCAGTGACTCATCCTTGCCCTCGCGCAGCTGCTGGTAGAAGATGCTTTTGAATTCGTCCGGGATATGCTCCTTGATGAAGTTGTCGATCATGCCCTCCTCCACCTGCTGGATCAATGATCTGAGCTGGAGCGAGGAGTGCTTCACCGGCGTTTTGATATCCCCGATAAAAATCTCTCCGTAATCATGGCTGCTCGTAATCTCGTACAGCTTCTTCCAGTCGATCACCGCGCCGTGCTTCTCTTCAATATCCGCCAGCGTCTTCGCGTATTGCACGACCTTCCAGGAATGGGCCGCAACGCTATGCTCCTCGAATTTGAATTTGCCCGGACAGCGGATAATGCGCTCCAGCTCATTCAGTGAGCGAAAATACTTGTGAATTCCCATGAGGCCTTGTCCTCCCGTATGTTTGGATATGCTCTAGATTAGAGTGTAATCCTCCAGTGTTATCCCCGGATGAACCGCAGCACACCATTGTGTAAAATCCGCACGGCTACGCGCATCTAACGTTATTTCCCAGCCTCTCCCCGCCCTATTACGGTCCCCATCCCCGACTAAAGTCGGGATTCAAGAACAGTCTGCAGGCCGTTTTGCCAGAATGAATAATTACGTACAATACATACATAGACAACGGAAATGAACACGCCACACCGGCGGTCATCTAATATGAGAGGAAGATATATTATGAATAAAAAATTAACCCGCTCCGTAACAGACAAGAAACTCACCGGTTTATGCGGAGGACTGGCCCGCTATTTCAAAGTTGATGCAACCCTTGTAAGATTGATTGTTGCTATCGCTACGATATTCAGCTTCGGCACTGTAGTCTTTCTGTATATTATCGGTAGCCTAATTGTTCCCCAGGAATCCTACGGCGGATTCGATGACGGCTTCAACTACTAATTCCTTCTATTAAATACTTGCGGCATACCTTAACCAACCCACATATAAAGGAGATCATTATAATGAGCATATTCCAAAGAATCACTACACTAACCAAGGCTGCTATTCATGAAGGACTGAACAAACTGGAAGATCCAATCCTGCTAACCGGTCAATACCTGCGGGATCTGGAGGACAAGATCGCTAATGCCGAAGGCAAACAGCGTGAACTCAAGGCAGCAGCCAGTGTGCTGGAGCGCCGGATCTACGAATACAAGGTGCTTGCAGAGCGCAGTGAAGCGGAAGCAGTCCAGTTCATGAGCGAGGGCAATGAACCTGCTGCCCGCCTGGCGGTAATGGCTAAGCTCCGCTACACGGAGAGCGGACAGGAATGTACCGCCGGACTTCAAGAGACGCAGGCAGCACTTGCCTCGCTGGAGGTACAGCTTGCTGGTGTTAAGGAAGAACATACGCGTCTCAAAGCCAAAAGAGCCGAGCTGGCTGAACGTGCCCGCAAGGCTGCGGAGATCAAGCAGTCTGCCCAAGCCAGCGCTTCAAGCTTCCCGGCCGGATACGGCGGCCAGGTGCTGAATGCCGGTGCCGCTGCCCGCGGCTTCGAACGGATGGAGGACAAGATCGCCATGCAGGAAGCACTGGCCGAGCAATCCGGGCTGGCAGCAACAACCGCCGCACCTGACGCTCCGCTGAACAGCGCAGTGGAGGCCGAGCTTGAACGCCTGCGCAACCGGAAATAAGCTGACGGTGTAAGCTCAGCAATAACAAAAAGGATGCCACCCTTTTGACCAGGGAGGCATCCTTTTGATGCAATGAACTTTGTTCCAAATAGGACTGGACAGGTTAGTCTATGCAAGTACGACAGCAAAAGCTTCATAAGGCCGTAATTGCAGCTGCTTGAAGTCCACAGCATCTCTGGTATAGTTGCCGATAATGAATCCGGCGTGACCCAGCTCCGGCAATTCCAGTGTGATGGGCTCCCCGCTGAAGTTGGCCGTTACCAGCCAGGTCTGTCCTTCATAGCGGCGGAAGTACATGAATACTTGATCCGGCACGCCGGTCACCAGTTCGAACTCGCCCCATACCACAATCGGGTTGTTCTTCCGCAGTTCAATCAGCTTACGGTAGCAATGGAACACCGAATCCGGGTCCTTCAGATTCGCCTCCATATTAATTTCCTTATAATTCGGATGTACAGGCAGCCATGGCTCTCCGGTTGTAAATCCTCCGTTACGGATAGCATCCCACTGCATCGGGGTCCGGGCATTATCTCTTCCCTTGGCATTAATGGACTGAATGATAGCTTCCCTGGCGTAGCCTTGCCCGATCCGTTCATGATACATATTGATGGCCTCAATATCCTGCACTTCGCTGATATCCTGAATCGGATAATTGGTCATTCCGAGCTCCTCGCCCTGATAAATGTAAGGCGTACCCTTCATCAGGTGAAGGAGTATGGCGAACATTTTGGCGCTCTGCACACGGTACTGCTTATCGTTGCCCCAGCGCGATACAATTCTCGGCAAATCATGATTGTTCCAGAACAGGCTGTTCCAGCCCTCGTTCCCCAGCTCGGTCTGCCATTTCGCCAGCACCTGCTTCAATTCGCTTACATCCAGAGGCTTCAGATCCCACTTCTCTCCCCCGCCCTGCTGATCCAGACCGATGTGCTCGAACTGGAACACCATCGACAGCTCCTTGCGGTCCGGGTTGGAATAAAGCTTGGCTACTTCCGGAGTCGCCCCCCAGGTCTCTCCCACCGTTAGAACATCATGCGCTCCGAAGGTCTCCCGGTTCATCTCCTGCAGATATTCATGCAGCTTCGGACCATTTCCTGTGATCTCCTGATCGGGAATTTTGCCGACCAGATCAATGACGTCCATACGGAATCCGCCGACGCCCTTATCCAGCCAGAAATTCATCATGTCCCATACCTCTTGACGGACCTTGGGGTTCTCCCAGTTCAGATCCGGCTGCCTGCGGCTGAACAAGTGCAGAAAGTACTGGCCGCTCGCTTCGTCAAGCTCCCAGGCCGATCCGCTGAAGGTTGAACGCAGGGCGTTGGGAACCCCGCCGTTGACCGGATCACGCCAGATATAATAGTCACGGTACGGATTATCCCTTCCTTTGCGGGCCTCAATGAACCATGGGTGCTCGTCCGAGGTATGGTTGACGACCAGATCCATAATAATCCGGATATTGCGCTGCCTGGCCTGCTCTATTAACTCATCCATGTCATCCATCGTTCCGAATTCGGTCATAATATCCTGGTAATCGCTGATATCATAGCCGTTATCGTCATTGGGTGATTTGTATACGGGACTAAGCCAGATGGCGGTAATGCCAAGCTGCTCCAGATAGTCCAGCCTGCTGATTATCCCCCTGAGATCGCCGATTCCATCCCCGTCGCTGTCCTGAAAGCTTCGGGGATAGATCTGATATATTACAGCTGTCTGCCACCATTTCGTATTGTTCAAGCCAATCACTCCTGTAAGCTAAATTTAACTACAACCATGGACCAGATGCGCAGGGACGGCAAAGTGAATCTGGCCGCAAGTCCTTGCCCGTGAGGAACCACCTCATAATCCAGGACAATCACTTCCTGGGCCTCATCATCCGGGTTGGCCGTGTAAATGCATTCAATCGGCTGTTCGATCAGCAGTGTGCACACCACATCATTTTGAGCTTCAGGCCGCTGTTGCTTGCCATGTTCCCAATAATCATCTTCAAGCCCGGCAAGATTAATCAGCTGCAGAATCTGATAGCCCGGCTTGCGCTTAATGATCGTCCAGACCGAGTCAATATCTCCGTTCGGGGCAAATGGCACCTTGCCTTCGAAGGTAATCTCGGTGTTAACTCCCGCGGTATAGGTATAAGACACATCTTCCAATTGCGCATCATGTATCAGCACTCCAAAACGCACGATGAAATCATAATAGCGTCTGACCTCAATAGCAAATTCAGGCCGCATCACTGCATAATCGGGATAGTAGGGCATAGTCAGCATTCCATGATCCTCACCCAGCAAGAGGTGATATCCCCCGCTGGCGAATATGGAGGCCATCGTCAGCAGCGCCCCATTCTCAGCCCATTCCTTGTCATGTCCGGCTTCCGGGTAGAAGGAGGGCAGATAGGCGGAGAGAATCACCGGCTTGTGCGGGTCGAGTGAACGCGCATGATCGATCAGTCCTTTAAGCTCACGCAGCCGGACCACCGGCGGCCAGACTTCAATATATAGCGCCTCCTGATCCGCCGGGGCCGTCTTGTGTATAGGATAATTACCCACATTATTGAAAATAACCCCGGCCTCTGCCTTGATTTCCTTCACAGCCGCCTGCGTCCGGTTAATCAGAGCCGGATAACATTCCGCCAAATCGACCAGCTCTTCTTTTCCTGCGATCCGGCGCACCGCTTTCTTGGGGAAGCCGTATTGGTCCATATGAATTCCGTCGAATCCGGCATGTACGGCCTGACGGAACTGTTCAACAATATGATCGGTCCAAGGAGAGCCCGGTGTAATATCCATAATATAGAACAGATCAATTAATTGAAACGGATCTCCCTGGCGGTTATACAGTCCCCATTCCGGACGTGCCTGCAAGAAGTCCTTAAGACTTGCATATACCGCTCCATAGGCCATGGCAGCCATCCCTTTATCGTGTACGGCTGCGATCTTTTCACGAACCACCTTATAGGATATCGTCCGGCCCATCGGATCAATAAATTCATCCTCTGTCGGAACCAGATCATCATGCCGGTACATCCAGTCATAGAACTGTATGACATTCAAGTGGAATTTGTTCATGCTGTCAACGTCACGGGTGTCTCCAGATTCTTCACTCCGGAAATCGCTTAGAAATCCATACCGTGGCGCCCGGCCCCAATGATCGGCAATATCGTAGGAGGTATAGGCGGTTGACACTACAGCTTCATTGCACAGAACTGTAGCCTTGACCCCGTAACCCGCCCACTCTGTAGTTTCAGTGAACAAGGGAACGGGTACTCTTTGTCTCAGGCCTGGTTCCGTACGGATGCTAAGTCTTGCTTCAGCAACCTGCTGCTCCAGCTTGTAGAAGCTGACCACCAGCTGCAGAACCGCTTTCTCCCCGGTCTCTACTTCAATAATAATACTGCCTGATTGGCCGGTCTTGTACTGGGCCTGATCCGGATATATATCTATATGTGTCACTAATCTATGGTCCATATGAATTCTCCAATCCTTGTAGATTGAGCTTGATCACTTCCGCTTATTTCTTGCCGTTTTCCGCCAACCAGGCATCCAGCTGCTTTTGCGCCTCCGCGATGACTTTGTCTGCTCCAGCCGCTTTTTGTTTTTCCAGCATTTTAGGAAGAGACTCTTCCGGATCGAGCTGGCCGGACTTCAGACCGTCAACAAAGGCTTTGTTGGCGTTGTCAATCGAGATCAATTCATTTTTTACAGGCTCCGCATCGAAGACAAATCCAAAGATCCGTGAAGGATTAGAAGACACCTGTTCGTTGAACTTCTCATAGTTCTGGTATTTATTCGGATCTTCGCCTACACGGGTATAGTTGAGCATTTGATTGCCGAGCTGCCACATAATATCGTGGTAGTAGCCGACATTATCTGTAGTTTTGCCTTCCGGCAGCGCAACTTGTCCGTCTTTGAGCACATAGTGGGTGCCTTCAATCCCGAAGTTGAAGAGAGTCAGCAATTCCTTGTCCTTATAGAACAGGTTAAGCAGCATCATGGCACGTTCCGGATCACCGGAGCTTTTTGCAATCGCGTACATGGTTGCTGTCATCTTGCCTGTCTGCAAACGGTCAATATTAAGCGGAACCTGCAGCATCTCACGGCCTGCTTTAATCGAACCATTCGGGGATACGGCTGCTGTGCCGATCTCCATATCCGCGATAATATCCATATCAGAGACAAAGGCGAAGCCTTTACCCGCTTGAATCTTCTTCCAGGCGTCCAGACCAGGTGTCAGTGCATCCTTGTTAATGTATCCTGCCTTGTACCACTTGTTGGTAAGCTTGGCAAGCTCCATATACCGCGGAGTCGTGTAGGAATTGATGACGGTATAATCATCTGCCGCTGTTCCCACGGTGTTAATCGCTGCAATACTCACAATAGAATCCAAATTCGTGGAGGAATAGTACGCTTCGAGAGGAAAGCTTGGTGCTACCAGAGGTGTAATCCCCGGTTCGTTCTCCTTGATGGTCTGGAGCATCGGCTCCAGCTCCTCGACTTTACCGGACTTCAGTGCAGTCAGATCAAAGTTATATTTGTCCACAAGCTCTTTGTTCAAGTAGACCCCTTGCGCACCACCCAGCTCCTGGTGGGTATGAATACCGTATAGCTTGCCGCCGCGCTTAGCCGGCCCGTGATAATCCTTCTCCACAGCTTCGATGTCCGGGCCGTATTTAGCGAGCAAATCATCCAGCGGCAGCAAGCCCCCTTTGGTCACCTGTTGCTGGAATCCGAGCCAATCCGCTGTGAACAGCAGGTCCATTTTGTCACCGGAGGCCATCATCAGGTTCGTTTTATCGCTCCAGGCGCCCCAGTCGATGGGATTCAGCTTGACCGTCATGTTCATTTCCGGATAGGTCTTTGCCAGATAATCATTCATCGCATCCTGTACCCGCTGATTATCGTTTTGCGGCGCATCGGGGAATACCATGACCACTTCGTAAGGCTTCAATTCGGAGCTGGCAGTGCCTCCCGGCTGGACTGTGCCCCCCGGTGAATTCGCAGCATTATTCCCGCCGCAGCCGGTTACTAGGGCTGAAGTCAGCACAAGCGATGTCAATACAACAGAACTCTTTTTCAACCACTTCATAAATAATAGACCTCCCTGGAATACTTCTGTATTATTATTGCCTCATCATTCTGAACTTGCTTATACTAATCCGGTCATATACCGGGATCAGCCTTTCACAGCGCCTACGGTAAGGCCTTTGACGAAATACTTCTGCAGGAACGGGAATACCAGCACCAGCGGTCCGATTGCAATCATCGCCATCGCCATCCGGATGGATTCAAGCGGCGTTGTGACCTGTGCGGTTGAGCTGTAAGCCTTATTGGCAATCGTCTGCAGGAACGAAGCGTTCATTAGGGTTTTGGTCAACAGATATTGCAGAGAGAACAGCTTCTCATTCTGGATGAAGACCAGGCTTGTAAACCAATCGTTCCAGTAGGATACGGTGGTGAATAACCCGATTGTGGCCATTACAGGCAGGGACAGCGGCAGAATAATGCTGAAGTATGTCCGGAATTCACCTGCCCCGTCGATCTGAGAGGAATCAATCAGGGAAGGCGGGATGCTGTTCGTGAAGAAGGTTCGCATGATGATCACATTGAAGCCGCCGATCAGACCCGGAATGATAAGCGCCATCAGCGTATCCTGAACATGCAGGAACCGGGTGTAGACCAGATACCAGGGCAGCAAGCCGCCGGAGAACAGCATCGTGATCAGAATGTAGAAGCTCAGGGCACCTCTGAGAGGGAACTCTTTTCGCGACAATGCATAGGCCATGGCCGAAGTCACAAACAGACTGACGACAACTCCAATCAGTGTTACCGAAGCAGAGACACTGTAAGCCCGCAATATTTTTCCGGCATCTTCAAATAAATACTGATAAGCGACAAGACTAAATTTGCCGGGCCAGAAGCTGTATCCATTCGCAGTTACCCAGTCCTCATCAGCAACCGAGATCATAAAGATAAGCCAGAACGGGATCAGGCAGGCAAGACTGAACAATGACAGGACAATAAGGATAAAGGGATTGGTTCGTTTTTTCTGCATGGTGTTCTCCTTCTAGAACAAAGCATTTTCTTTGCTGAATTTACGGACAGCCAGGTTGACGGTAATGACAAGTGTAAAGCCAACTACAGATTGCAGCAGCCCTGCCGAGGAGGCGAGTCCCGTATCACCGGTAACCATTAACGCCCTGTATACATAGGTATCGATAACATCCGTTGTCTCCTTGATCATGCCGGAGGCCATGGTGGCCTGATAGAACAGACCGAAGTCAGCGTTGAAGATCCGGCCGATCGCCAGCAGGGTCATGATGATGATGATTGGAGCGATCAGCGGAATCGTAATTTTCGTCATTTGCTTCCAGCGTGTGGCCCCGTCAATGACGGCCGCTTCATAATATTCAGAGTCTATCCCGACAATGGCTGCCAGATAGACGACGGCCGAGTAACCCACACCCTTCCAGGTGTTAACAATGGTCAGGATATAAGGCCAATGCTCTGCTTCCGCATACCAGTTTCTAGGATCGATTCCGAAGGGCTCCAGAATGAATTTATTGATGAATCCCAGCTCCGGATTCAGAAATCCATACACGATATAGCCGACAATGACCATGGAAATGAAATTGGGCAGGATCACTGTGCTCTGAAAGAACTTGGAGGCAAACTTATTTTTGACCTCGTTAAGGAGAAGTGCCAGCATCACTGCGAGTATCGTATTGATGATCAGGAAGCTAAGGTTGTACAGCAAGGTATTCCTGATGATCAGCCAAGCGTCGTTCGAAGCAAACAGAAACTTAAAGTTGTCCAGTCCGATCCATTTGCTGCCCCAGATTCCTGCCGTATAATTCAGGTCCTTGAAGGCCAGGAAAATACCGAACATGGGCAGGTAGTTATTGATCAGCATCAGCAGCACACCGGGCAATGCCAGCACGACCAAGGCCCTGTACTTCCATATGCTTTTCCATTTTGAGCCAGGCCGCGAGCTGCCTGATTGTGCCGTTAGTGCTTTTTCCAAAGCCATAGTTCCACACCTTCTTATTGGGTTATGGCTTCATTATAAGGAGTTGCCTGCAGCTGCTCTGCCGTTTTTATAACCTTAATCTATTCGTTTTGTGACATTGCGGTATTCCTGGGGATTGACGTCGAACTGCTTGCGGAACATTTTGGTGAAATGGGAAAAATTGCTGTAGCCTACCTGCTGCGCGATCGCGCTGACCGGCATATCCGTGGTGTCCAGAAGCTCGCGTGTGCGGTCCATCTTCACCGAAATCAGGAAATCGATAAGATTCTGTCCAGTCTCTTTCTTGAACAGCCTGGAGAGGTAAGCCGGGTTCAAGCCCACATAATCAGCGACACTGGCCCTGGAGATCTCTTCCTCCACATTCTGCTGGATGTAGCGGATGGACCGCTCAATCACACCGCCCTTCTCCTGCCGCTCGAATTCCGCTTCCATGACCGCCGATACGATTCCTTCCGCCCAATGCCTGTATTGAAGCAGTCCCCGTATCCGGGCGGTTGTCCAGTCTGGAAACAGGGCGATGCTTCCCGCATTGATTCCTCTTACCTGCAGGAAGTGATATATAATCTGCAGGGTATCCTGATGCAGGGCGTCCAGATGTCTTCCCTGAAAAGAAGGATTAGCTTCCAGCTTCGCTGTCAGATGATGAATGAACTGCACAGCGGACTCACGTTTGCCGTTCAGCATATAAGAGATCAGATCACCCAGCAGGATATCCTCCGAATTAGAATTGGCGGACAGCATCTGATCCTGTGGTAAGTATAAGAGCACGGATTGGGTCCGGGAGATATTATCACGCTCCATGGTCTTTAGACTTTCACACATTCCCGGCAACTCCTGGATGGGTTTGAACGAGCCGACATAGCAGGTAACGATGCTGTAGAACAACTCCTGGCAAGCTTGGATGAAACGTTTACCTATGGCAGTGAGCCTCTGAATGCTAAGCTTCTTAGTCTCCCGTTCTCCTTCCGCACCTCCGGCATACAGCAGAATGAACAAAACCCCGCTCTTATCGGTGATGGCCTCCCCCGGATGCTCTTCTGTGAAACATTCCTCCGCCGCTTTCTTCACAGCATACTCCATGATTTCCTGATCACGCGGGCTGAGCGGTTTGGACCACTCCTCAATACTGATCAGAATCGGGAGCACCTGATCGTCAGGATTTAACCCTACCCCTGCACCCGCCAGCTCCCGGTCAAAGAAATCCCCGAACGACAGGATGCTGCGGGACAACAAATCCTGCCAGAAGCGTTCTACACGCTTCGGCTTTTCCTGTTGCCACAGATTCAGATACTTATGGTACATCTGGTTGTAGGACTCATACTCTTCCTTCTCGCGGATGGCCGCCATCATACCCGATACGGCTGACAACAGCTCCTCTGTGTCAACAGGCTTCAGCAAGTAATCAAAGCTCCCAAGATTAACGGCCTTCTTGGCATAGGAGAATTCGGAATGGCAGGTCAGAAATATCGATTCCGTCCAGGGAGAGTGCTCCCGCACCCAGCCAACCAGTGAAAGTCCGTCTTCATCCGGCATCTCAATATCGCAAATCAGCAATTCTATTCTGTGATCATTCAGCAGCTCCCTGGCCTTGTCGGCCCTGTTCGCCGTCAAGACCTCTTCAATCCCATACGCCTTCCAGTCGCAGCAGTAGAGCAGCCCCTCTACAGCGAATTGTTCATCATCTACAATCAATAATCGCATGGCTCAACGTTCTCCTTCTGTATATTCAATAGGCAGGCTAAGCCGCACCCGGAATCCGGACGGCTGATTGCCGCTGAAGTGAATTCCGGCTCGCCCCTGATAGATCATAGCCAGCCGTTGCTTCACATTCCAGATCCCGATTTGTCCCTCATCTGTGTCCGGGGTATAATCCGGTGCATTCAGCTCCTGCAGCTTCTCTGCACTGCTGCCCTTTCCGTTATCAGAGATTTCAATGATCATGGTACCTGCCGCTTCTTCTGAGAGGCCCGCCGAAATCTCCAGCCGGAAGATTTCTGCCTTCAGGCTCATGCCATGAAGCATGGCATTTTCTACAAAGGGCTGTACCAGCAAGGACGGTATGGAGGCGCGGCTAAGCGCTTCGGCTACGGTGATCTGGAACTCAAACGACTGCTGGTAGCGCATCTTTTGAATTTCCAGGTAATTGCGGAGATGTTCAAGCTCTTGTCCCAAAGTAATGCGGTTATCCTTGACCTGAAGCATAAAGCGGAAATACTGCACCAGATGCCGTACTGTCTTTTTGACCAATTCGAAACGCTTCAGATCGGCAAGCTGAAAAATAATATTGAGCGTATTCAAAAAGAAGTGCGGATTAATTTGCATTTGCAAATGCTTCATTTCTGCCTTTTGCGCATGAATCCGTTCCTCGTAGATATCAATTTTCAGATCTTGAATTTCCACAACCATGTTATTAAATGCCTGATTCAGCGCCTGAAACTCCACCAGGTTAGAATCGGGAAGCTTGGTTTCCATGGCGCCGTTGCGGATCCTGTGGATGCCGCTGAGCAAATCCAGAATCGGGCGGATGACCATACGGCGGAAATAATATAAGTAAACCAGTAAAATGAGCAAAATAATAAAGGGCAGCACATTAATAATCGTTTGGAAGGTATTGAGTCCCTGGAGCAGCTCGGAAGCAGGGATGACCACGGACAGATTGATTCCCAGTGCGGAGGACTGGCTGGACACCACAAACCACTTCAGCCCATCATGGGTAAAAGAAAAGGAAGAATTCAGATTCATCTTCTCACTCGGCAGCTTGAAGTCGTAGCCCATGGATGCCGAAGGACGGGTTAAGATATTCCCTTCATTATCCACAATCAGCACATCACCGCCCGATTGCAGGTTGAGATTGCCCAGCGGTGAGCGCATGGAGTCGATTCGGATCAGAGCGCCAATACAAGCGGTATTGTCCAGATTATTGCTGACAGTCCGGTTTAAATAGTAATCTCCGGCAATGTTAACGATTGTCCATTTGTACTGAAATGTTTCCAGATTATCTTCATTTTGAACCTTTGTCGTAATCCAATCCCTTATCTGGTCCATATATTCCTCTGTCGTTCCCAGTACATTGGATAGTGTCAAAGTATCATTAACGCCGGAGTACAGATAGAACATGTCCACGCTATGGTAATAGGCCTGGTAGGCCTGATTTCTCTGCATAATCCCCATACGGGCAAAATAATAGTCGGACTCTGTCAGCCCCGGCTGATTCAATTGAAGAAAATTCACATCATGATCGACAATATCGACCAGATTAATCGTAATGTCCTCCAGACTGCTCTCCATCATTTGAAGATTGGAGTTGACCAGATTCTGATAGGATCTGGATACCTGTTCGAGCACAATTCCCTTGGCATAATATCCCCCTGCAAAAAGAACGGAGAGGAGCGGAATCGTTATCGCAGCAGACAGTTGAATCAGTCTTACACCCAGCGAGTTTTTTCTGTTTTTCATAATGCCTCCTTTCTGCAACAGAACATAAGAAAGAGTCACCTCAGTGACCCTTATCCTATGACCTTATTTGCGGATTAATCAATTAAATGCTCTATGACCTGAGCGGCTTCTGCCCGTGTTGCGCTGGATTCAGGTGCAAAGTTTCCATTCGCGTATCCATTCATCAGACCCGCTGACTTCACCTTCTGAACTGCTGACTGTGCCCAGGCAGAGATCTCTTCGCTGTCCCTAAAGGTTAGGTTTACCTCTTCGGTCTGCTTGATACTTCCATGGATGGCTGATGCTTTGGCAAGCATCACCGCCATCTCCTGACGGGTTATCGCTTCATCAGGTGCAAATCGCTTCCCGTTTCTTCCGTTCACCAGACCTGCCTGATAAGCAGCGGCAACATCACCGGCATACCAGCTATCCGCAGTTACATCCATAAATGGAGCCGGTCCTCCGGCTTTTAACCGAAGTGCCTTGACCATCAATGCAGCGAACTGTGCCCGGGTAATCTTCGCCGCTGGAACGAACGTATTCTCCGTCATTCCGTTGATGACATGCTTCGCGGTCAAGCGGCGGACAGCCTTATATGCCCAATGCTCCGCAGGTAAGTCAGCATACGTTTTGTCATATGCAAACACGGTATAACGGCTAAAGTGACTAAGCTCAGCTGTAATCTCCTGTTCGGCCGTGTTGGCTCTGCTGCCGGTATATTCCCATTTCTTCAGCGGCTCACTGAAAGTGTAGATGCCCAGCAATTCATTCAGATCTTCTTGCTCCAGATCATCAACCTTTAAGGTAAGCTGCACCGGGCTTCTAAAGGAAACGAGCCTGGATAATCCTCCATCTGCCGTCGTTACTCCGAATTCAAATTCATAGATCGATCCAGCGGGAACCCAAGGCTTCACAGCCGGAAGGAAAGCTGCCTGCGGCTCGATTCTGTTGAAGGTAATTTGAATTTGTGAATCGGCTGTTATTTTCCCTTTATTCTCTTCCAGAAGCTGAAGAATATGATCATGGGTGAAGTTCAGGCTGAAATGACTTCCTTGAAGCTGCAGCTTCTTCCCCTGCAGCCCTTCCGCAACAGAGACAGGAATCTGAATCCGGTTGTACTCATCCTCATTGACCGCAATTGTGATTGTCCCATCAATCGCCGGATTCAAATCCTTCGCCTGCAAAACAAGAACATCCCTTTCTGCTGCTGCCGGAGTAGGTGTAGGCGCAGGTGTGGCCGATACCGTCACTGTACCTATATCTGCCCCTCCGGGAGCAGGTGCAGGAGTTGCCTCTGCAGTCGGTGACGGACTTGGAAGGCCCGGTTCATCATCACTGAAGATCGGCTGAACCCATGCTGTCCTCGGCGCCTTGTCGATATAAATCATCGTCCAATACTGCATCGATGGCAGTTCAATCTGCAATTGTTCACCATTCCAAGTATAATTCAGCTCTTGTGACAGACCATGCCCGGCGTCAGGACTGGCGGCATAGACCTTCAGATCCGGTGCTTCCGTCTCGGTGATGCCGATATCGTAAGACACTTTCAAATGGTTGAGGACCGCTGGCTCATTGGCTGCATTTCTCCAGTTGTCATCATTATGAAGCAGATTGATCAGATGCAGTACATCATACCGCTCAAAGCCTGTATTAGCATCATTTTTTCTGACTGTTGTCCAGAGTGTATTCTCCGTTCCGTCTTTGCTTGTTGCCAGATTGCCGCCGTCCGCTTCCACGGACACAACAGCGGATGAATCGGCTTTGCTGCCGAACAGCAGGTTTTCATAGGCAGCATTGAATTTATAATACTCCTGCATGGATTCCTTGGTGGATTCCAGCATTTTTTTGCTGCGGTTCGGATAATATTCATGGGCTAGCATGTTCGGGCCTTCCGATTGCTTCTCGGCGGTTCCCAGCTCAATATGGGTTGCACCCATCGATGCCAGCCCGGCATCCATCAGCCGCACGGACGGCTCGTTGAAATAGCCAGCCGTTACCCCGCGCAGCCGGACGCTTCCGGCAATATCATCCGCTTCCATCTTCAATGTAACGGTATGGGTTCCCGCCTCCATGTGTGGAATAATCACGTATCCGTCCCCGCTGTACTTCTCACTGCTCTCAGTTCCATCCAATCCAATCTTCAGATCGTTGCCATGTTCATCCTTGGCGCGCACGCCGTCAATATAGACCGAACGTGTGGTCATGCCGCCTGCATTGGAATAGGTGAAGATCAGACTCTGTTCCCCTGATTGAGGGATGTTCACCGGATAGGTCACCTGCTCTCCGATTTCACTAAAGTTCAGCACGGTATCCTTGTAGAGAGAGAACGGTGACTCCGTATCCGTACTCTCGGCTTCATAGCTGCGGGTTACCGGGTCCGGATTACCGGATAATGCAACGTTCAGCTTATCCAGCCTGATTCCGCTGTCCTGCCCCTCCGGCATTTTGATGATTATGCGATTTATGCCTTCCTCCATTGGAATGCCGCTCATTGCCGCTTCTCCCCATTCCGAGTCAGCGGTTGGTGCAAAGCTTACAGGAGTGCCCGCGCCATTGTTAATATACACACTGCGGCTGACGGTCGCTGCCCCCGGGGCATTATTTTGATAGATCCAGCCGAGATCGTAGATGCCTGATTGCGCTGTATTCACTGTAAAAGTCAACCGGTCATTGACATTATTGAACTCGGAGGCATATCCGATGATAGGGACAACCCCGCCTGTTGTTTCAGCGCCGCCTGTACTGTATTCATACCCTCCGGCAATGATCCCGCCCACATTGATATATTGTCCGCTTGATTCCATTCGCAGCGTAACCTTATGGTATCCCTCCTGGACAGGGACAGATAATTCACGGGGCTGCATAGAGCCCTCCCAGCCGCCGGCTGTTTTAGCAAATGTGATATTCTGGGCCTGTGGAGCTGGTTCGCTATCCACCAGAACCGACATTACAGGATCATTATCGCCATGATACAGGACCGTAATCGTGTCCAGCGGATGTTCTGCATATACATCGTAGGTGACAGTCTGTCCTGCCTGCCCGAAATTGTCTGTCTTGCTCTGGCTGTAACTCAGGCTGCTGGTCTGTGGAACATCCGCATACAGTGCATAGTTTCTCTGTGTGCCGACCGTCATATACCGGAGCTTAATACCCAGGTCATTTGCAGACGCTCTCAGCGTTATGGTATTATCGCCTGCGTTCAGATGAACCTTGTGCAGATTGCCAAGCTCCGAGAATTTATCCCATGTACCCGTGCCGGCAAACGAGACCTCTCCCTGAGGCACATCATTCACAAGCAGCTCACGGTTCACCTCCTGCCAATCAGAAGCGTAGCTGAATCCAAGCGGATATTCTCCTTCAGCAGGAACATTTACATGGAATTTCACATAATCGCCTGCGGTATCAAAATAATATACATTGCTGTACTGATCCACAATTACCGTATCCAGCTTGGCATCTGCCGCCTCATAGCGCTCATTGATCCCCTGCCCTTGGACCTCCAGGCCCGCCAGATTGAGCCACAGGCTATTTGTGTTCAGGGTAAGCTTAACGGAATTTTCACCTTCCTTTAACATTGCCGTTACTGTGGCTTGTGCTGTCGGGTTCCCCCACCCCGTATTGGCCTCAAAGGGAATTGCCGCTGCGGCAATCTCATCATTCACCATCAGCTTGCCTTCCGGAGAACCGGAGCTATTGCCCTGTCCATAATTCAGGACAAGCGTATACATTCCGTCTGCTGGCGCATTTACCGTAAACGTCACCGAATCAGTATCCTTGCGTCCAAAGTTGCCGACCCAGCCGTAAGCTTTGGCAATCCGTGATTGGTAATCCACGGTTACCGGAGCATCCTGGGCTTCCGTGCCTCGTGTCGGCAGACCTGTAGCCTCTTTGTAGTTCATATAACCGGCGATCACCATCGCCTTACCGCCATCCTTCTCCCGGGTATCTTCTACGACCTTCTGAATATCCCGGTAATTGTTGCGGTCCTGCCAAATCTCGCTGTAGTCGAAATCGGTTTTCGTACCCGGATCGGGTACTGCGCTGTATTCGGCATTGCCTCCCACCATATTGAACGTAACCTTGCTCTTTAAGGGGTTATTTGCGAGCAATGAGTCCTTGACGGAATGAATGAACCGGGCATAATCCAGGGAATAATAACGTTTATTGCCGTTATAGTCATACAGGAAATTGTTATCATTCGCTCCCCACTGGTCCAGGTGAATGCCGTCAAACCCGAATGTATTAATGGAACGGGCATACTGTCTGGTGATATAGTCCTGCCAGAACCTGCTTCCCGGGTCTTGCAGGAACAGGGAGGTCGTCTTCCCGTTCACATCGAAGGTATACCCGTTCTGCTCCTTCTGCGGATTGTTCGGATCGAGCTGAGCACTGTTATAGAGTCCCCACTCCGGACTGACGCCGAAGTCCTCATAGTTCTCACGCGCTGCATAATTCATCTGATAGGCCATAGCGGCCGAGCCGTATTTCTGTGCAGCCTCCACCTGCTGCTTAACGCTGAGCGGATACAGTGAACGTCCCAGCAGATCCGGATAGTGTGTATCCGCGTTAATGTCTTCATCAATGAAATTGCCATCTGCATCTGTGACCGGCTGTCCATTGCTGTCGGTCTTGGAATACACCGAAACATCATGCCGCCACATCCAATCATAGAACTGGTAGGCATTAATGTAGTAGTCCTGGGACAATTCCCGGAGCTTGGAGTCACTCTCCTCCGCCGTCTCCTGCGGAAAATCAGCGACATATCCGTATCGTGGGAATTTCGTCCAATCGCTGGAAACATCGATTGCTGCGGTCACATACTCCGATGGCGCATCTCCCTCTATCCACGCTTTCGCCGTGTAGCCGCGGAAGTCCTCAGCCGGAGGCGTCCACCCCACGGTTAGCTTGTTGCTCCCTTCCTGCAATACCTTCAGCGCTTTGTCGCCTTCAGCAACCAGGGTATTCAACTGATAAATTTGCAGATGCAGCTGGCCGCTCCAATCCGCAGATTGATCCAGAGTCATAATCAGCTCTGCGGCTTCCCCCGGAGCGAATCGTGCCTTTGAGGGTACCATTTTTAGTATTTTGGGATTCGCCGTCCCCGTTGGCTCTGCCTGGGCCATTCCTCTGCCGCCATAGCCTGTTGTACAAATTTGAATTAGCAGTAATAAACAGAGACAGATCACAGCTTGTTTCTTAAACATACAGCATCTCCTTTATATCCATATTGTTGAGAATACATGTTGCTGAAAGACTAAATAAGGATGTTAGGTTTTGCGAAGGTATCGAAGGAATAATAGATTTCAAGGAGTCCTTTTTTACGTAAACGTTTACTCAAATAGGCAAAGATCATCCCTTTATTAAGGCCTTTCCCTCCTCCTCCAAAAAATTCATGGTGTAAATTTATACGTTTACTTGAATGTAAGTTATGTATTTTTGTACCTACAATCCTAAATTCCTATAACGTAAACGCTTACCATAAAAGTTATCTCGTTTATTTTTCCTTGTCAATGCTTATTTTTCGGATTTTTTAATTCGGTTGACAAAGAAAAAGCAAGGCCTTATATTTTCAGTAAGCGTTTACTGCTATAAACGACAGGCAGGAGAGTCCATGAATCCCACAATTAAAGATGTTGCCCAAAAGGCGAACGTATCCATTGCCACCGTCTCACGGGTTCTGCATAACCTGGGCGGATATTCAGATAAAACGAAGCAAAAGGTAGATCAGACCATCAAAGAGCTTAAATATCAGCCGAATGCTATCGCCCGCGGACTGATTAACAAGCGCACCCAAACCATCGGCGTATTATTTCCTGATGTGTCGAGCACCTTCTCCTCCGATCTGCTCCACGGAATCAGCGAATTCGTCCATGACCGCAATTACAGTGTAATGGTCTGCAATACCGATCAGGACGGCAAACGTACGCTGAAGTATCTGCAGCTTCTGCGCGAGAAGCAGGTTGACGGGATTATTTTTTCCAGTGAAGTGCTCAAGCAAGAGTATTATGACATGCTGGAGAGCATGAATGTTCCAGTGGTGCTGGTCTCTTCCCAAACGGATTATGCCAATGTCCCTTATGTGAAGGTCGATGATTATCAGGCGGCCTATGACGCTGTCGATTATCTGATCACCAAAGGCCACCGCAGCATAAGCATGATCAGCGGCACCAAGGGCGATCCCATCGCCGGAACTCCACGGGTCGAAGGATACCGCAAAGCGCTGGAAGCACACGGCATCGCCTTTGATAGCCGTTACCTCGTGTATGGAGACTTTTCCTACGAAAGCGGCTGCAGAGCCATGGAAGCCCTGTTACGGAGAACGCCTGAGATTACTGCTGTCTTCGCGGCCAGTGACGAAATGGCGATTGGTGCCCTTTCGGTCGTTACGAAGCATGGAATGAACGTGCCTGAAGATATCTCCATCATGGGATACGACGATCTCCGGTTAGCCCGGATGGTCAATCCGCCATTGACTACAGTGCGCCAGCCGCTGTATGACATTGGAATGCTCGCTTCCGAGAAGCTGATCGGCATGATTGAAACGGGGGAGTCTGCGGAGAGTCTGATCTGTGCCCACTCCATTGTGGAAAGACAAACGGTTCGGACAATTACGTGAACAGGGACGCATAACTGTTCTTCATGAACACAAAAGGTTGTTCCCGGTGCCATTACTGGCCGGGGAACAACCTTTTTGTGTGCTATTGCTATTTTAAATTGTATTCCCTTCAAGGATGTCCTAAATTGCATCGACTAGATAGAGATATCCCACTTACCATTATTTGGTACTTTCTCTGGGCATTCGCATAGATATATTCTATAACTATTTCAATGCCAAGGAGCGATTCTGTTGGAAAATCAAATGTTGTCCCCGCAAACCTGCAATTCAGAGACTGTTGGCCTGCCGCCGCAGTCAAATCCCAGCCCGCCGTTCATCCCGATTCCCCCAACCCCCGAAACCTTGTGTACAAACACCTGGGTGTATATCTGGACGAATACCAATGTGGGAAATCTCTGGGTTTATGTTCAGCGGGTCATTCAAGGCAAACGAAACACCTTAACCGGCTGCGCCTTGTTCCAGGATTGGAGCGGCAGGCACTATTATCAACAAATCACCGTGGACTTGGCTTATATTACGATGTATGTATGCCATTCGCCGGCCTCTGACTCCATGGGGCTTTCCCCTGACAGCGCATCTTCAGGAGCATTACCATCCAGTAAACCCTTAGTCAAGCTATGCCTGTACCAACAGTTCCCGGTAGGCAATTTCGTCTATGAACTTACTCCGCTCAATACAACATGTCCAACACGGCCTGGGGATGAACGAATTCTTAAGGGCTCCATTATTATCCCTTACGATCCTGCGATGCCGGTTACGGGCGAGTTCAAATAAATTCACTAATAAGCGGGAGCACGCTCTAAGCCGAATAGGTGCCAAGAGTTTGCTCCCTTTTCCATCAATGGTGCGGGAGGGAAAGCAGATTCACAGCGGCTGCCCGGCTGGTTCAGAAGCCTTGGAATAACGGTTCTCCGGTACCGGAAGCCCAAGGTTCCCCCGCAGCGTATCACTTTCGTATTCGGTACGGAACAGCCCGCGCTCCTGGAGAATCGGAACGACCTGATCCACAAATTCCTCCAGCCCGTTCGGTACGGCGGCTGCCAGCATGAAGCCGTCAGCGGCTCCGGCCTCGAACCAGGCCTGAAGCTGATCAGCCACCTGCTCCGGCGTCCCGATGAAGCTGCTGCGCGGCGTTGCCGATTGCAGGGCAACCTGCCGCAGAGTCAGGCCCTGCTCTTTGGCATCCTTTTTGATTTTGTCCGTGCCGCTCTGGAAGCTGTTTCGGCCCAGATCACCGACATCCGGGAATGGCTCATCCAGCGGATACTGCGAGAAATCATGATGCTCGAAGAAGCGGCCCAGATAGTTCAGCGCATTCTCAATCGTCACCAGTCCGGCCACCTCCTGATATTTGCGCTCCGCTTCCTCCGGGGTGGACCCGAGAATCGGTGCTATGCCCGGGAAGATCAGCACTTCATCGGGATTGCGCCCGAAGGAGGCCACCCGGCTTTTCACATCCTTATAGAATTCCTGCGCGGACTCCAGCGAGTCATGACCCGTGAAGATGGCATCCGCCACGCTGGAGGCATAATCTTTGCCGACTTCAGAGGAACCTGCCTGGAAAATAACCGGCTGCCCCTGCTTCGAGCGGGCGATATTGAGCGGTCCCTTCACCGAGAAGAATTCACCCTGGTGATCGAGCGTATGCATTTTCTGCGGATCAAAGAAGACGCCCGTCTCCTTATTGCGGACAAAGGCATCGTCCTCCCAGGAATCCCACAGCCCGCGTGCCACCTCCAGATATTCGGCGGCGATGCGGTACCGCTTGCCATGGTCCGGGTGCTCCTGCTTGCTGTAATTGAGCGCAGAGCCTTCAAGCGGTGAGGTTACCACATTCCAGCCGGCCCGTCCGCCGCTGATGACATCCAGCGAGCCGAATTGCCGGGCAACTGTGAACGGCTCACTGTAGGAAGTGGACAAGGTGCCTACCAGACCGATACGGCTGCTGACTGCCGCCAGCGCACTAAGAATCGTCAGCGGCTCGAAGCGGTTCAGGAAATGAGGGATGGATTTCTCATTGATGAACAGACCGTCTGCAATGAAGATCAGGTCCAGCTTGCCCTCCTCCGCTTTGCGTACCCATTCCTTGTATAGCTCGAAGTTCACACTGGCATCAGGCTGCGCATCGGGATGGCGCCACATGGAGGTACTGCCTCCAACGCCGTGCAGCAGGGCCCCCAGCTTCAATTGTCTTGGTTTCGTCATATTCATTCCTCCTCGAATTGGTATTCAGTCCGCTTGGTTCCTAATGAAAATATTCTTACAGAGCCGCTTGCTGCGAAGCTTGAGCGGCTGATGCAGCTTGACTTGCCTGCGCTCCCCGCTTCACTCGTTCAATCTGGGCCAAATGCCGCTCTACATGTGCAGTGAATCCGCGGACAATATCGGTGATACGCACCGTTTCTCCCTTGAAGTTAATCCCGCTTTTCTCCCATTCTGCATCACTCAATCTTCCCAGCAGGAGACTGTTGTAATGCAGCAGGCTGCGGAACAGCTCCAGGCTGTCTGCCGCCCGGCCCTGATTACTGTGCTGTCCGCTGACCCAGGCATCCTGATGGAACGCCGGGAGCTGTACCTTCGTATCCGCCAGAATATCGCGGATGCGGAAGGAGACTACAATGCTGTGATCCGCTAAATGGGCCAGCACCTCGGTCACGCTCCAGCTTGACGGCTCCGCCTTCCACCTCAGCTGCTCTTCAGACAATCCTTCTAGCGCTTGGACCAATTGACCATGAGTATTCAAGTAGCTGGCTAGCTCCACACTCACACTACTCATTGCGATTCCCTCCAATATAGGTTTGAATTATCGTTGTTACCCGCTGATGGAATATGCTTAATTGCACTTTGTACATCTAAAACGTCTGATTTACAACCCATTATCTGTTTAATTGTAGTTCGTACAATTAAAAGTCTATTTGCTTCTGATTTTCAACCATTCGGGCAGATTTAGTTGTACAGACTACACTTATACGATACATGTACGCCTTTTCACTGTTTTTAACAGTACATTCTACAACTATCCCTGAATGGAGGTGTGTTACGCCTAGCCAAACGCCCATGAAACGCATAAGAACAACAACTCCGGCCTGGAAAGGGCTCATCCGAAGGGGAATCGTTCAACTTCCTCGGTCCTCCAGGTATCATCGCTCGCCCTCTACGATTTCAAATCAGATGCGCTGCTATTGAAGCGTGACAACGAGAATGGAGCTATATTCTGCCTGGTATGTCCCTGAACAGCCATGTCCGCGAGAATCTCTCCGACCGCGCTGGAGAATTTGAAGCCATGTCCCGAGAAGCCTCCGGCCAGCAGCACATTGCTGTAGACCGGGTGGCGGTCAATAATGAAATCCTCATCCGGCGTATGCTCATATTTACAGACGGAGCCCTTAAGCAGACGCCCGGCTGCGCCAGGCATATACGCTTCGAGAACCCGGCGGAGGTCGCCTTCATCACTCTCCAGGCTGCCGAACGGATGCAGCGCTTCGCCGGGCTTCCATTCTTCGCCTGTATCATGGCGGCCGATCTTCAGTCCCGCCCCGCCGATACTGGGAAAACCGTAGAACCCGCCTTCCTCAGCACCCAGCGTGAAGCCGGGGAACCTCCCGGCCTCGAAGTCCGGCGTACTCCCGAACCAGCCTACTACCTTGCGAACGGCCTTAATCGGCAGGTTGATGAAGGGCGACAATGAACTGAACCAGGCCCCGGCATTGAGAACAGCAGCCGCTCCATGGTAGTCGCCGTTCTTCGTATGAACCGTGACACTCCCTTCGCGGGCCGTCACCTTCAGCACAGGAGTATTCGTCAGCAGCTCTGCACCGTGAGCCAGCGCAAGCTGACGGTACGCGGTAATGCACCGCTCACTGTATAGGTAACCGGCATCCGGCTCATACATCGCCTCGAAGGATTCGGGGAGGTTCAGGGCCGGCCAGCGGCGGCAGATTTCCTCGGCATCCAACTGCTCAGCCCAGACCTTCCGCTTCCGCGCCTCTTCCAGACGTCCAGCGAAGGAATACACCTTGCTGTCCGCCAGATTGAGCACGCCTGACGGAACCAGCAGCTTGAGGCCGCTCTCTGCCTCCGCCTCTTCCCACAACACCTGGGCACGGAGCGCCAGGTCAATATAGGCCGGATCGCCGCTGTAGGCGTGCCGGATCAGCCGGGTCTCCCCGTGATGGCTTCCTTCCGTATGCGGCGGATCGAAGGCATCGATCAGCAGTATCTTCACACCGCGCCGGGCCAGATGGTAGCCTGCGCTCATGCCCATGGAGCCTGCACCAACAATAATGACATCATAATCAGAACGCTCCGCTATGATCTGCACCCCTCTCCGCCGCCAGATGCTCAAGTACACGTACCGCCAGATCGCTGAAGAATTCTGCACCTACAGGCAGCGCTGCTTCGTCCAGATCGAAGGCAGGATGGTGCCATTCACGGCTTCCGGCCGTGCCGGTGAAGACAAACAATCCGGGAACCGCCTGCTGATAGAAGGCGAAGTCCTCCCCGGCCGGTGACGGCACCGGCTGCACAGAGGTATAGCCCAGCTTCGCCGCCGTCTCTTCTCCAAGCCGGGCTAGCAGCGCATCGTTAATGACCGGCGGCGGCCCGCCGATCCATCGCACGCTGGCTTCAGCGCCGAGCGCGGCGGCCACACCTGTCACCACCTCCTCGAAGCGCTTCAGCACCCTGCTGCGCACCGCTTCATCGAAGGAACGGATCGTCCCTTCCAGCACCGCCGTGTCCGGGATGATGTTCCACGAATTGCCGCTGTGGATCTGTGTGACGCTGATTACTGCGCTATCCAGACTGCCCACATTCCGGCTGATGATGGATTGCAGCGCCGTTACAATATGCGAGGCGGCGACAATAGGATCAATCCCGGCCTCCGGCACGGCTGCATGGGTACCAAAGCCCCAGATACTGACTGCGAAGCCGTCTGCGGCCGCCATCAGCGGACCGGCCTTGATGCCAAGGGTCCCTACCGGCAGATCCGGCTTATTGTGCATACCGATCACTGCGCGCACCTGCTCCAGCCCGCCGGCAGCGATGATCTGCTGTGCCCCCTTCGCTTTCTCCTCGGCAGGCTGGAACAGGAAGCGAACCGTTCCGCTCAAGGCGCTCTCCTGCTCCTTGAGCTGATACACAGCTCCAAGCAGCGCCGCCGTATGGAAGTCATGTCCGCAGGCATGCATTCTGCCCGGATATAGCGAGGCATACGGCAGCCCGGTCTCTTCCTGGATCGGCAAGGCATCTATGTCAGCCCGCAGCGCAATCACCGGCCCCCCCTGCTGACCGCCGATTTCGGCAATAACCCCGGTCTTCAGCCCGGAATCTGTAATCTTCACCCCCGCCTGCTTCAGCAGCGATGTGATGTATGCGGTAGTCTCAACCTCTTCCCCTGACAGCTCCGGGTGCCGGTGCAGATGACGCCTGATTTCAACCAGCCGCTCCTTGAACGCCAGTGAATGCACTTCACGGGCAGCGGATTCTGCCGCTGTACTGGTCATAATGAAGCCCCTGCAATAGCCCCGGAGAGCGCCTCACTCAGCAGCTCGAAGGAACGCTGCCGCTTCTCGAAGGGCTGAACGTTAGTAGTGACGATGAACTCCTCTACGCCGGAAGCTTCAGCTAACGCCAGCAGCTGCTCACGTACGGTCTCCTTCGTCCCCTTGGTAATCTCAGGCTCCCGCTCCTCCAGCGTGTACGCTTCCTCACTCTGGCGGGTGAACTCCTCGGCCTGCTCCCGGCTGGCCAGAGTCAGGATCTTGCCGCTGGCGAAGCGGATGCGGATCAGCTTATGCGCTCCAGCCAATTCCTTGGCCTCCTCTTCCGTATCAGCCACGATAACAGCCAGCGCAATAATCACCTGCGGCTCCTGCCCGCCGCTTCGATTGAAGCCGTTGCGGTAAGCCCGCACCGCCTCTAAGGCAACGGCCTGATCGCCGCCGATGAACAGGGAGAACACGTACGGCAAGCCTAGGCTGGCTGCGATCTCGGCGCTGGCAACGCTAGCGCCGAGCACATACAGCTCCGGCGGGGTTCCGGGGAGCGGGCCTGCCTTCAATCCGTGCAGCGGATGCTCCGCCTCCAGCCGGTTATGCACATATTTGTCCAGCTCCGTGATTTTGTCCGTTAATGAAGCGGCTTCCACGCCTCCCTGCTGCAAGGCCTGTGTGCTGCGCGGCAGACCTCCGGGAGCGCGTCCTACCCCTAAGTCCACCCGTCCCGGGGCCAGCGAAGCCAGCACGTTGAAGTTCTCAGCCACCTTATAGGGGCTGTAATGCTGAAGCATAATTCCGCCGGAGCCGATGCGGATACGCTCCGTCCTGGCCAGCAGGTGCGAGATAAGTACCTCGGGAGAAGACCCGGCTACCTGCTCGGAATCATGATGCTCGGATACCCAGAAGCGGCGGAAGCCGAGGCGTTCCGATAGCTGCGCCAGCCTGATCGTATGTGCAAAAGCCTCTTCCGGTGTCTCCCCCGGATAGATCGGGCTTTGGTCGAGTACGCTGATTGTAATTGCCATAGATATGCCTCCTAGATGGAATAGTTCAGCTCCGGCGTAATCCGCTTCAGGAACTGCTTCGTTCGTTCTTCACGCGGGTGGTTGAATACTTCCGTGGGCGTGCCCTCCTCGACAATCACTCCGCCGTCCATAAATACCACATGATTCGCCACATCGCGGGCAAACCCCATTTCATGCGTCACCACAATCATCGTGATGCCTTCCTTGGCGATTTTGCGGATTACCTCAAGCACTTCGCCCACCAGCTCCGGGTCCAGTGCCGAGGTAGGCTCATCGAAGAGGATCACCTCCGGCTCCAGTGCGAGCGCCCGGGCAATGCCGACCCGCTGCTGCTGCCCGCCGGAGAGCTGGCTCGGATAGGCATCCAGCTTGCTGCCAAGCCCGACCTTTTCCAGCAGCGCGATGCTCTTCTCTCTCGCCGCCTCCTTTGGCAGCTTCTTGACGATTAGGAGGCCTTCCATCACATTCTCCAGCGCGGTTTTGTGCCGGAACAGATTGTACTGCTGGAAGACCATCGCCGTCTTTTGCCGGAGCTGGTGGATATCCTTCTTGCGGGCGTGCCGGAAGTCCAGCTTGAAGTCCCCGATCGAGATTTCGCCGCCGCTGGGCTTCTCCAGCACATTCACGCAGCGCAGCAGGGTTGTTTTGCCGGAGCCGCTGGGACCGAGAATGACCACCACCTCGCCCCTCGACACCTCCAGATCAATATGGTTCAGCACCTGATGGCGCCCGAACGACTTCGATAGCTGTGACAGCTTAATCATGCGACTCCCCCCCGGTTATACAGATTGATCCGTCTTTCAATGACGGCAGTTGCCCGCTCAATGAGGAACGTCAGTCCCCAGAAGATCAGCGCCGCCGCAAGGTAGGCCTCGAAGAACTTCCAGTTGGTTGAAGCGACAATCTGCGCCTGGGCATTGATATCCACCACCGATACGGTAAAAGCAAGCGTAGACCCGTGCAGCATTCCGATCACGGAATTCGACAGATTCGGCAGGCTCGCCGCCAGCGCCTGAGGGAACACAATCCGCCGCAACGCCTGCGGAGTGCTCATCCCGATGGAATGGGCCGCTTCGAGCTGACCGCGATCCACCGCCAGCAGACCGGAGCGCACGACCTCGGACATATAGGCCCCCGCCGTAATGGAGAAAGAAATATAGGCGAAGCCGATCATCGGTATCGATACCGAGCGGAAGCTCCAGCCGAACTGTGCAGCAAGCCCGTCGATGATCATCGGCAGCCCGAAATAGATCAGCAGCAGATGTGTCAGCATCGGGGTGCCGCGGATGAATGTGACATATCCTGCGGCCAGCGGATACAGCCCGGGGACTCTATAAATCCGGATCAGGGCCACAACCGTACCAATAACGAAGCCTGCCAGCACCGACACAACCGTGATATACAGCGTCGTAGGAATGGCTCCCAGAATCTGCAGGAAGGCCGTCCAGATAAAAGATGGATCCAGCTTCATTACGCACCGCCTCCCTTGCCCGCTCCCATATCCGCAACGATTGTGCGGTAGGACGCTTTTCGCTGAAGAGTGAACCGCTTCTTGGCCGGACTGTCCTGGGCTTCATGCCTGAGCAGACGCTTCTCCGCAACCAGCAGCAGCTTTTCAATCGTAAAACTGATCACAAGATAGATAAGGGCAAGCGCAATATAAGTCTCAATGAAATGCTGGGTCGCGCTGCCCAGGGTCTGGGCCTTGCCCGTCATCTCCATCACTCCCAGCGTGAACGCCAGTGAAGTATCCTTCAGCAGCGCTATGAGCAGGTTCGAAAAGACAGGAATCGCAATTCCCAGCGCCTGCGGCAGCACAATACGGGTAAAAGCCTGGTACGAGGTCATCCCCGTAGCGTAAGCCGCTTCCACCTGGCCCTTATCGACTGCTGTCACTGAAGCACGGATCATCTCCGACATGAAGGCCCCGGTATGCAGGCCGTAGGTCAGAATCACGAACACCAGCACCGGCGTCCGAGTCATATCCAGATTCACCAGCTTCAGCACCTCAGGCAGACCGTAATAGAACAGGAATAACTGAATGAGAATCGGCGTCCCCCGAAAAAAAGAAATGTACACCTCAGCGCAGGTCTTCAGGACCGGCACCTTATACAGGCGGGGAAGCGCAATGATAAATCCGACAATCATTCCTGCCAGCAGCGAGCAGGCTACGATCAGCAGCGTGGTACTCAGCGTAGTCAGCAGCTTGGGCAGGAACGAGAAGACAAAACCTAGATCAAACGGTGCACCCATCCTGCACCTCCTTTCCGCTGTACGGGCCTGCGCATTATTGAACCGATGAGGTGGTAACGTCTGCCCCCAGCCACTGTGTGCTTATTTTGCCAAGTGTGCCGTCTGTCTTAAGCTCCTTGACCACACCGTCAATGGCATCCGACAGCTTCTGCGAAGGGGCATCATCCTTGCGCAGCACATACAGAATATCAGCGGAGGACAGCTCGGGACCTACCGCCTGCAGCTTGCTCTGCGGGTCGATGATCGGCAATACGAAATCCGCAGCAAGGGTAGCATCCACCCGGCCCGAATCAATCTGGTTGACCGTATCGTTGGCGGCACCGTTCTGATAGACAATTTTGATCGAATCCGCACCGTGCTCCTTGTTATAGTTCTCAAGAATTTGCGCTTGCGCGCTGGTGGCGCCGGTCAGCACCTTTTTCCCCTTCAGATCGTCCAATGTCTGGATCGAGGTATTGCCTTTGGCTACAACGATGCGGTTTCTCCAGTGGGCATAAGCTTCCTTGTTAAAAGCGTATTTCTGCTCCCGCTCCGGGTTCTTCTCCATGACATGGGCTACCAGGTCAATCTTCTTCGTCTCCAGGCTCAGCAGCAGATTGCTGAAATCCATCGTCTGGAATTCGAACTCATACTCCGGCAGGCGCTTGTCAATCTCCTTCAGCAGCTCTACATCGAAGCCGGTCAGCTTGCCGTTCTCATCGATGAAGCAAACATTGGGAAAAGCGGTGCCTGTGCCGACCACGATCTTGGTCACCTTAGCCGGATCGGCGGCAGCAGCCGTGGACTCCGAACTATTAGGAGATGCTGCCTCCGCTACCTTGCCGCTATTAGCGCTGTTATTATTGCCGCAGCCAGCGATCAGCAGTGTTAGTACAAGTGTGGATGCGAACGAAATGGTCTTGTTCATCTCTCAAACCCCTTTTCAATTTAGATAATCCCTATCTGTTTAGTGGTAATTATATGCAATTAACTTTATCACTGCACGCTGCCATGCGCTAATAGAGTTTCTTAATATGGTTATTCAAGAAGTCAATTCAGCTTACTCAACGTCCCCGTCCCCAGCTCCAGCAGGGTGTCCAGGAACTCCGCGTTCTCCCCGTTCAGTGAGATCAGGCTGGTCCGCAGGGAGATGCCTTCGGTCTCCGTGATATCCACCCTTACCAGCGTTCCCGCCTCTACCTCATCCTGCACACTCAAGGCTGGAAGGAAGCAGATTCCCGCTTGCTTCAGCACCAGCTTCTTGGCGGTCTCCAGGTTATCCACCTGATAGACAATGCCCGGCGGACGCTCCATGCTCTCGAATACCCGGTGCAGACGCATCCAGTCCAGCGAGCCGCATTCGAAGAATACGAGGGTCTGCTCAGAGATCTCCCGGATCGAAGCGCGGCCCTTGCGGGCCAGCGGATGACCGGCATACACATACAGCGAGATCGGGTCTTCACAGAAAGGAAACGACTGGATGGCCGGATTCACTACCTTGCGGATAAAAGCGAGATCGATCTCCTTCGCCTTCAGCTTCTCAATCAATACTTCCGTAGGAGCAGTCGTCAGCTTCATACGGATGTGGGGATACCGCCGCTTCAAATGCAGCAGCAGACGGGGCATCAGATAATTGGAGACCGATACTGTGCTTCCGATCCTCAGTTCGCCGGGGATTTGGCCTTTGGATTGAAGCTGATGCCTCCCGTTCTGATAGACCTGCAGAATTTGCTGCGCATAGGGGAGGAACTGGCGGCCTTTATCCGTCAGGTTAATTTGCTTGCCCAGCCGGTCGAATACCTTGCAGTCCAGCTCCCGTTCCAGCGACTGGATACGGGCAGTCACTGTCGGCTGCGAGATATAAAGCACATCTGCCGCTTTGTTGAAGCTGCCGTAGTGGTTGATGTAGACAAAAGCTTCAATATTCTCGATGTTCAAGCGTAGTCCCCCTCCGCGTTTTATAATTTTTACTATTCCAATCGTTTAACAATGAATTAGATCCGCATTTTCCTATAGAATTTGTTTATATCTTAGTCACCGGCCCTTTTTTTGTCAACAGACTTATTGTGTAGCATACGGCCTTAACCATTACATTGATCACAATTACAGATAGAACTTTTCTATCCATTAATCAAAATCATTAAATCCCTCTTATACTCATCGGATTTATAGATTATAATAACAAAACACCATTACCGGACAGGAGGCACCAGATGAATCACTCAGCAGAAATTGTAATCCGTGAAGCCGCAGCTTCCGATCGTGAAGCCATTGCCAGGGTCTTGCTTGAAGCTTACAGCGAATATGCAGCCGTGCTGCCCGGGCCGTTCTGGGCGGAGTACCGGGATTCCATTCTCGGCTCGGTTCATGGCGATGCACCCGTCTCCCGGATTGTAGCGGAGCTGGACGGACAAATTGTAGGGAGCGTGCTGCTGTTCACCTCCTCAGAGGCTGCTTACGGCAGGCCGGAGCTGGGTATCCATACACCGATCATCCGTCTGCTGGCTGTATCTCCGGCGGTCCGGGGACGCGGGGTGGCCAGACTTCTGATCCGTGAAGCCGCAGAAAGGGCCATTACGCTTGGGGCAGCTAGCTTAAATCTTCATACTTCGGATATGATGGCCTCTGCGGTTAGATTGTACGAGGCATTGGGCTTCAAGCGGGCTTATGAAACGGATTTGAAGAACGGGGATACTCTGGTCAAAGGCTACCGCCTGGAGCTGCCGGTCTCCGCCGGTTCACACGCGGAACCAACTTCTACAGCCAGGATAACGGGCTAAGCTGTGCTTTTGTTACGGCACATTAGGGGCTTATCACGGCTTATCACGGTGATTCAGCGGAGCACTGTAGGGCTGTGTTTGGTCCGTGGGCAACTTGAGCCGGGAAATTGCAAAAATCCTGCCCAAAAGACAACAATCCCCTCTCCATCCGCACCAAAATTCGAAATTGTTGTCTAAAAGTCAGCATTTCTCCTCCTCCGGGCGGCATAACGGGGCAATTCCTGCATTTGTTGCAACAATCCCCTTGGACGCCTAAGTATCCGGGAATCAAAGCTGCAAAACATGCAACATTCCTCGCGTTGCAGTGCTATCCGGCCCCAGTAAGGGGGCAAACATAGCACGATATGGATGCCCTCACAGACCGGAACAGCACGGCCCAATGTGAATGCTGCTACTGTACGGTGGCACTACAGCTTATTGTGATTGCCGCTTCAGAGCGGAGCACCACGACTCAATATGAATGCTGCTACTGAGCGGGGCACCACGGCTCCATGTGATTGCTGCTACTGAGCGGTTGTTCCACGCTTCCCTGCGAATGCTGCTACAGAATACTCTTCGCCTTCGCGGCCTTCAGCCACTGCGGGAATTCATTCAGCAGCTGGTCATACAGCTCCTCATCGGATACGTCTTCAATCCGGTCCAGATGGATGAAGCTGGCGTTATCCACCAGTCTGCCGCTCATCGTGTCGAGCTGCTTCAGCACCTCGAAGTCGGAGTCGCCGATGCCGACAAACTGCCAGAAGATCGGAAGCGAGGAGGCAGCCATAATGACTTTGCGGGTCAGTTTGACCACACCGCCGTCATTGATGAAGATAATGAACACTGGCGTCGTGTCCGGCTCCTCCTTGGTGTATTTTCCGATGACATCCTGCATTACCGGCGGTTCGTTATTGCGCCCGAACTTATGAATTGAATCGTTGTTCATAATATGAGTGAAGACATAGCTGCCAAGCTCCTGCTCGGTAACCGGCGGAAGTCTGCTGAATTCCGTATCATAGACCCACACATCCAGGGAGCCGTTATCATCGAACTTGCTGGCAACCGCAAGGATACGTTCTACCACCTCCTGCACTACCCCTCTGGCATAGAGGCTGCGCATGGATCCGGTGATGTCGAGCACGATACCCACTCTTGCGGTTACACCGGTGAGCTGTTTTTTGACCAGGGTGAGCTCCACGATCTTTTTGCGCAGATTAATCGAAGACAACACATTCACCGGAGGCTCCTCCTCGGGCTGACGAATTACCTCCGGGGTCTTATTCACCACCTCAGGTGTCTGCTCCACTAGCTCAGATGTTTGCTCCACCACTTCAGGTGTTCGCTCCAATACCTCAGCCGCCGCTGCAGCTTCGTTCCCGGACTCCTGTTCCACCTCAAGCCCGTAGCTTCGGCACAAGGCTGCAAGTCCTCCATTATACCCGCTGCCAATGGCGCTGAACTTCCACTCTCCCTGATGGCGGTACAGCTCCCCGGCTACGACAGCTGTCTCCTCTGACAGATCCGCCCCATACTCAAAGCGGTACAGCTCTTCCCCAGTCCTGCGGTCTGTCAGCGTTAGCTGCAAGCCGGACAGATCCTTCATCCGCTGGTTGCGCTGCTCGCCCTCATAGATCGTCAAGGTTACCGCAATGCGGGCATAATGCTGAGGTATTCTCGATAACGAAATGGACAGGTCCGCCCCGTTCTCCCCCTCCGCAGAATGCGCTACTCCCCCCTCCCTCGACACCGGATTCCCGTAAAATATAAAATCCTCATCCCGTTCACACCGGTTCTGATCTGACAATAGAAAGGCTGCCGCATCGACGCCTACTCCGCTATGCTGCGTGTTCCAGCGGAGCTGGATGGATATCTCGTGAGCCTCTCTTCCTTTGGTGAGTTCGACCTTTTGACCTTTTGACAGCTGCAAGTCTTTCATCTCCTCTTCATAGCAGTCTATTCCAGAAGTTCATAGATAAGGTATACCCCATTGAGGCAGCCTTGCACAACCTGAACAGATTGTATTTCCAGCTTTGCTCCTTTAATATGAAAGGTAATAGATGATAGATAGGGGCTTTACCTGATGAATTTCACTGCGATAGATTTTGAGACTGCCAATTCCGGCCGCTCCAGCGCCTGTGCCCTGGGGCTTGTTCAGGTCCGCGATGGTATCGTTACAGCAGAACATAACTGGCTGATAGACCCGCAGCAACCGTTCGACGGGATGAATATTGCCATTCATGGCATTACACCTTCGATGGTCAGAGGCCAGCCTACCTTCGAGGAGCTGTGGCCTACGGTAGAGCCGCTGCTGCAAGGGGAGATTGTGATCGCGCATAATGCCGCCTTCGATATGAGTGTGCTGCGCTACTGCCTGGACGACTACTCTCTCTGCTATCCCGGCTTTCAATATTTATGTACCTACCTGCTCGGCAAAAAAATGCTCCAGGACCTCCCCTCCCATAAGCTGAATGTCATCTCGGCGCATTTCGGCATCCGGCTGAAGCACCATGATGCTCTGGAGGATGCCAGAGCTTCTGCACTGATTCTCCTGAAATTGATGGAGCAGTGGCAGCAGTTCGATCCGCTGCTGTTAGCCGGCAGCCAGGGCTACAAGGCCGGGACGATGTATGACGGCGGGTATACGCCGTTCAAGGCAGCGCCCAAGAAGGCCGCGAAGAAGCCGGCCGCCGGGAAGAAGGCAGCGGCCAGTCCTGCGGTCGATGTTAGCCCAGGATTGCCGGTGGGCGGAACGGTGGCCGGGCAGTCGCCAGGTGAAGCGCCAGCGGCATCGCCCGGTAAGCTTCCGGCGGAAGCATCGCCAGCTACTGAAGCTGCGGCTACCCCCATATTGGTGCGGGGGCAGCGAGTCGATATCGGCGACAAGCTCAGCGCTTCCAGACTTCTTGCCGCTGTGGAGTGGGACGCTCCGGCTTCGCACCCGGAAGTGAGCCAGCCGGAGACCGCTGCCTTCCTGCTCCGGGAGAGCGGACGCTGTGAGCAAGAGCGGGAGCTTATCTTCTCTGGGAATATGGAAGACCCTAGCGGCTCCGTCTTCTGCTCTAAGCCCGCTGCGCACATGGGACATCTGTATCTTCAGCTGACCAGCCTGCCTGCAGCCATCACGCGGATTGCGCTGGCCTTCACGGTTGCGGAGTTCAGCGGTGACCGGAATCCGGTCCCGATCTGGAACGCTTCCGTATCATTGATTGATTCCCGGACGGGAGTCAGACTGGCCGTGTTCCCCTTCGGCCAGGACATTACGCCGGGTATGGCCGTCGTTATCGGCGAGTTCTACCGTTATAAGGACAAATGGAGATTCGCTGCAATTGGCGAGGGGTTCGCGGGCGGACTCCGCGCCCTGTGCAGCCACTATGGCCTGGAAGCTGACAGCGTCACGAAGGCACAGGCGGAGTCCGCCGCAGCGGCGGAGGCTGAAGATCCTAAGTAAAGCAATCCCCCCAAACCGCAACTACGGGATGGGGGGATTGCTCTATTTTCAGAGAGACAAGGGTCTCAATCGTTATATCTTCAGCCGGTAGACGGCCTTATTCTCCAGTCCTCTAATGAACGGCGTCCATTCCTCCGTCTCCGGAGTGGTATCCAGGGCGTCCTCCACCATTTGCAGCTTCGCATCCATCGCATCGATATGATGCAGGGCAACTGCTTCAGCCGTCTGGGGCTGGACCGGGCTTCCCCACTCGCCCAGATTATGATGGGATAAGACGAGATGCTGAAGCGCCATGACCTTCTCGGATTCCAGATCAATCCCGGTGCGGATGGCCGCTTCTGTAATCCAGCTTGAAGCCATCGAGATATGTCCAATCAGTTTTCCGTGCACACTGTAGTCCGACACAATGCCGTACTGCGAGATCATCTCTTCCGGCTTGGCGATATCATGGAGGATAATGCCCGCTCTCATCAGATCAGGATTCAGGAACGGACGCTGCTTGCACAGGAAATCCCCAATCTCCAGCATACGGACCATGTGATAAGCAAGCCCGGCGAAATAGGCATGATGATGGGTCTTGGCCGCCGGATAATGCATCAGCTTCTCCTCAACCTTCCCTACACAGAAGTTCACAATCGCTGCAATCTCCGGATCGGCAATACTCGCCATCTCGTTCTTAATCGTATGGACCAGGTCCACAGGACGCACCGGGGCTGAGCGGATGAAGTCGGTCAGCGATACGCCGTCGGATTCATTGACCAGTCTTAGCTTGGTGATTTTGACCTGAAGCTTCTCGCGATACGTATGAGCCATCCCCCGGACCTTCACCAGCGCCATCGGGAAAAAAGTCTCCTTATCCGTCACGCTGACGTCCCAGTATTTCGCCGAAATCTGGCCGCTGGCATCGCCTAGTACAATATCGAAGTAATCCTTGGGAGGAGTCCCGTTCGTCTGTTTCAGCACCAGTTCTCTAAGCAGATAGAAGCCGGTGAATTCATCCTGCGGGGCTAGCTGTTTGATTAATGTCATTGTGAAGCCTCCTATGACTTACAGGCCTGGGCCTGCTGGGTATATTAGTGTGTATATTAGAGGTTTGACACTCCCTTCCCAAATCCCTTTAAATTACTATACGATTGGCATTTCTATTTATGTCCACACCTGCAAAAAGGGCTGTCCCGGCCATTTGCATGACCCAGGACAACCCTTAGTGAATGGATTCTGTTATTTGCCGGCAGATTCGAGCGCTGCTTTGATCGCTTCTACCGCTTTGGCGGAGATGGCTTTCTGGGCATCATTCGCTCCGAAGGCTGCTGCACGGTACCCATACTTATGCAGTCCCTTGCCGTTCGAGGTATTCTCGATCTCGTATTTCACAAGCAGCTCATCATCCGTCAGATTATATCTTACTTTACCTTTATCATCCAGGTAGTACACAGCCATAGTTACAGGAACATTATACTTAGTAGTAACCATAACATTTACAGTCTTATCCACACTTGCACCGATGAAAATGCCATCGAAATACGCAGCCTTATCCGTTTCCGTAACTTCCGCTTTACCATAAGCTCTGTCAACGGCTGCCTTCAGCGCATTGCTGCTGCTGGTAGCGCCGGATACCGCATCCACATCCTGAGCGCCTTCTCTTGTGCCTGCGGCCAGGAAGCTGGCGGTCAGCACCGGAATAGCTTTTTGCACCTCAGCATAAGCGGCTTTGCCCAGATCCACCATGTTCATGCCTACACGGGAAAGGGCCACATTTACGATCTTGCCGTTGCGCAGTGTAACATCTGCTTTGTTCGTGCCTTTGTCATAAGCATCACCATAAGCGGTGAAGGTGCCGTCTTTATAAGTGCCTTGTACCTTGGACGCATTGGTCAAAGCATCCGTCAGTGCTGCCTTCGCTGCAGCCGACAGAGCTTCCTGTCCGGCGATATCTGGAGCCTGCACGCCGCTTGCGAGCAGCCCTGCGGTCAGCTTGTCGACCAGTGACTTCTGTTCTTCGGTCCGCTTGTCATCTGCAATCAGCTTACCGTCTGCGCCGAACAGGCTCAGCTTGATGCCCGTTACCTGATCCGTATCGATATCAACCAGCAGCATAACCTTGGACTGATTATCCACACCGGCAAATTTACCATCGAAGGTTTGACCTTCACCCGGAGTCTTCAAGGCTTTCTCAAAAGCGCGCTCTACGGCCTGGTTCCAGCCATGGCTGCTCTCCGTAGCGCCGGAGATTCCATCTACCTTCTCATTATAGTTAGCGATATAAGATCCGTTAGCCAGCAGTTTGGCGGTCATCGGAGCATTCGCCTTCACAACTTCCGCATAAGCGGTTGCCCCTCTGTCGATCAGGTTGCTGCCCAGTCTGAACAACTTCACATCCACCAGCTTACCGTTACGGATCACAACATCCGCTCTCTCCACGCCCACACTTCTTGCTGTACCGTAGGAAGAGTAGAATCCGTCAACATAAGCAGCCTTGTTGTTGATGCTGGCATTCTGTTCGGCATCCCAGAAGGCGTTCACTGCGGCTTTGGTCTCTGCCTCGAAGCCGGCTACCGGCTGCGCACTAGCACCTTTGGCAAGCAGTGCAGGAGTGATTGCTGCAATCGCTGCGGTCTGTTCAGCCGTATATGTCTTCTCATCCACGAAATCTCCGGTAGCGCTCAGCGGATACAATTTCACCGCAGTCAGCTTGTTTGCTTCATAGGTAGCAAACACTGCATATTTGGCCTCAGGGTCTACGCCCATATGGACTCCGTTAAAATAAGTGGCATCAGCCGCTTGGTGCGCAAGGGATCGCTCAAAAGCTCTGTCTACAGACAGCTTCCAGCCGTTACTGGTACGGGTTGCACCGGATACAGCGTCAACCGCAGCCGCGCCGTCTCTGGTTTTACCCATCAGTCTGTCTTTCATCAGGCCATAGGCTGCCCACACGCCGCTGTAATTCTCACGGGCATTGCGGTCGATGATCTTCGGGCTGGTTCTGAGCAGCTCGATATCGGCGATCTTGCCGTCTTTGATCGTTACCTTTGCACCCTCTGTGCCTTTGGAATACGCATCTCCATAGGCAACATATACTCCGTCCTGATATACATCCTCGTGTACAGTAACTGGAGCTGCTGTTGCTGCCGGCTTAGCAGTTGCCGCTGGCTTCGCAGAAGCCTTGGCGGATGCTTCCGGTGCAGTGGTTGCTGCAGGCTTAGCGGTTACTTTAGCCGTTGCTGCCGGTGCAACTGTCGCCTTAGGAGTGGCTGCCGGTTTGGCTGTTGCCTTCGGGGTTGCCACCGGTTTGGCTGTTGCCTTCGGGGTTGCCGCCGGTTTGGCTGTTGCCTTCGGAGTTGCCGCCGGTTTGGCTGTTGCCTTCGGGGTTGCCGCCGGTTTGGCTGTTGCCTTCGGAGCTGGTTTAGCAGTCGCTGCCGGCGCTTCTTCCGAGGCTGCTGAAACCGCATCCACCTTCAGGTTCAAGGCAGGTAGGTTAATCGTATAGGCTAATGGCGCGAGCAGCAAGGCTGCGCTTACAGTCAAAGAAATTAATTTTTTCAAATGCGTATTCTCCTTTATTATTCCCCAGTAGTATGTAGCGTTTTCAAACCGTCTTGTTCCGTATCATTTCCTTCTGATTACGAAGAGCAGCCAACTCTCCCTGAACGTCATCCACTCCTTCCTTCATTCCTGCTCGGCCCAGCCCGTGTAAGAAAAGATTCATCTATATATACAATCTTTCAAAAGGTGAAACAATTCACATAATAGAGTGAATTAATTCACATAAGTGGACTTCAAGCTGCTGGTGAATATTTCTGGCTTGATGGTAACAAAATTGAAACTCTTTTCTCTGTGTAGAAAATCACATACCCTATAAGAAACATCACTTTTTTGCAATAGCACAAAATATATACTCCTCTCACCTCTCATAATCTCCCATATCCTCCTTCATATGATAACGGTGAGATATATTATATTGTGTGATTGGACTTGAATATGATATTTTAAAACGATGTCATGTTCATGGAAGGGAGTAACAGCTGCTGATGAATCAATCGTGTATAGGCGTTATTCTTGCTCAGATCGGAACCCCTGACGCCCCGAGCGCCAAGGCGGTCCGTCCTTATCTGAAGCGGTTTCTGTCTGACCGCAGAATCATTGATTATCATCCGCTGCTCTGGCAGCCGCTGCTGCGCGGCATTATTCTGCGTACCCGTCCGCGCCGGTCCGCGAAGCTCTATCAGGAGATCTGGATGGAAGAGGGATCACCGCTGCTCGTCCATTCCAGAGCTCAGCAGGCAGCGCTCCAGGCACTGCTGGGCAGCAGTTATCAAGTCGAGCTGGGGCTTGCTTACAGCACACCCGGCATGGCCGAAGCCTTCCGCAAGCTGGAAGCTTCGGGAGTGACCCGTATCATAGTTCTTCCGTTATTTCCCCAGTATTCCTCAACAACAACAGCTTCCGTCTATGAAGCTGCCAGCTTCGCCGCTCTGGGACGGCATAGCCGCTACGGGCAGGTATCCAAGCGCTTCGTACCGGCGCTGCGGTTCGTAGAAGCCTACCATGATGCCCCAGGCTACATAGCAGCAATGCAATCCTTATTGCAGCGGCAGATCCGCGCGATGAGTGAAGAGCCGGATTATTATGTCCTGTCCTTCCATGGCATTCCCCGCCGTTATGCCGAGACCGGAGATCCCTACCCGCAGCAGTGCCAGGAGACAGGCCGTCTGCTCGCAGAAGCGATGGGCTGGCCCCCGGAACGGTGGCAGCTCTCCTTCCAGTCCCGTTTCGGGCCGGAGACCTGGGTAGGGCCGGCGACTGCGGACACGCTGAAGGAGCTTCACGGACGCGGAATCCGGCGGCCGCTGATTTTCTCACCCGGACTTGTTACAGACTGCCTCGAAACACTGCATGAACTGGCCGTAGAAGGCCGGGAGCTTTTCGCCATGGGCGGCGGGAACGCTGAGCTGCTGGAGGTGGCCCCTTGCCTGAACGATACGGAAGAATGGATCAGCTTCCTTGCGGAACGGGTAGACTGCTCGGCCCAGGGCTGGCTGGCTGTCTTCCACTGAATGAAGATAACAAGAACGCCCGGTCTCACGGATGCCATCATCCTGTGAGCCGGGCGTTTTATTTTAAATAGTACGATTACTGAACCGTGAGCTGTTTATATTTGGCAGTCAGTTCCTCGAACCACTGTTTATCCTGCAAAGTCAGGGCAAAATCAATCAATTCGGCAATTTCGTCAGGCTGCAGATCCGGCGAATCCTTGAAGCTGATCTCGGCCGAAGCCGCCGCTTCCCCCTCCGAGCCCTCCGCAAAATCATAAGAGAACATCAGCTTGATGTCACTTTCCAGAAACTCATTACGAAGGAAGTAGAGCACCTCACACATCAGAACAGGTCTGACATGGTTCTCGAACACACAATCCATAACCTTAGCCCAATAATGCTGGTTGCTGAGATGCAGCTTATCATTGGTCAGCAGGTATTGCTCACCCTGATAATCATTGACAAATTTCAGTTCAACCGGCTCCATTTTAAAAATACCGGCAATTTGCTTCCTGGTGATATTCAAGATGTCCTGTGTTTCTAATCTCATCATTCTCATGCACCCCGTTCCTCAGGTTTGGACGATCTGTATATGCTGAATTTTCATGATTCGACAATAATTTTAACTAATTTAAAAGTATTATCGTCTTTTCCGCCCCTATTGTTAATGCTTTTTCATTAAAAACTTAAAATTTTCTGTTTCACACTGCAAAAAATCGGTTAATTATTATCTTTTTTTCAACAGGATAACCATACATGAACAAAAAGCCACCCAGTCTGTGAAAGACTGAATGGCTCAAGATTAGAATACTAGTATATCTTCCCCGGCAGGATGTCCCGCTGCCTTAGCTAACGAACAACGGTACCAGCTGAATTCCCTCTTCGGGGGAGATCCGCACCAGGCCTTTATCGGAGATCCGCAGTGCGGGAATAACCGCCAGGGCCAGCAGAGACAGGGTCATAAAAGCATAGTTCAGCGTACATCCCGCATCATATAACGCTTTGCTGATGGCAGCGGATTGCGCGGCGGCAATCTCAAATGGCTCTGCGGACATCAGTCCGGCAATTGCCAGCGGGAACAAGGTGGTCCCGGCAGCGGTAATCACCGCAACCCCGCCTTGAGCATCCGCCACGGCAGCCGCCGCCTGCGCCATCAGTCCATCATCATTGCCGATGACCAGCACATTATGGCTGTCATGAGCTACAGTCATCGCTATAGCCGCAGGCTCGCGGAAGCCAATGCCCTGCACAACCCCTACGGATTTGTTGCCGGTTCCCTTGTGCCGCTCCAGAACAGCGATTTTGCACAGACCGCCCTGCACAACCAGCTCCGATCCAGCCACAGGCAGGCTCATGATCAGCTCGCCGGTCTCCACATGGTTCTCAATGACCTGGATAACCCGCGTGGCCAGAACACCTTCCTCAATGGGCGCGTGGATCACAAAGTCTGCGGGAACCGGAGGCTGCTGCAGATGCACAGAGGCCAGTACTTCATCCGGGTAGGTGTAAGGACTCAGTTCAGCCGTCATGCTTCCGTTCTCAGCCACAACAACGCCAGCCGCAATTGTCATGACCACATGAACATCGGCCAGATTTCCGTCCAGCAGAATGATATCCGCACAGGAGCCCGGAGTGATGGAGCCGATATCGCGGGCTACGCCGAAGCGCTCGGCTGTGTTAATCGTTGCCATCTGAAAAGCCGTGACCGGCTTCACCCCCTGGGAGATCGCATGGCGCACGACAAAATCCATATGCCCCTCATCGCGCAGCGATTCGGAGCTGCGGTCATCTGTCACCAGCATCATCCGGCGCGGGTCCAGCCCGTGCTCGGTATGCGCCGTGATGGTTTTGGCGACATCATGCCAGGCAGAGCCGCGGCGCATTTTGGCATACATCCCCAGACGTACGCGTTCGATCACATCCTCCGCTGTCACACACTCATGATCCCCAGTCACCCCTGCTGCGGCATAGACCGGAAGTCTCCAGTCACTCGCCGGCCAGGTGAAATGCCCGTCAACATACCGTCCCGCACGCAGCGTGGCCTGGATCTCTCCGAGCATCTTCTCATCGCCGTAGACTACACCCGGGAAGTTCATGACTTCGCCGAGCGCGATCACATCCTCGCCCCAGGTGTAGGCTTCCGCTACTTCCTCCGGTCCGATGGACGCGCCGGTTGTCTCAAATTCTGCGCCCGCAGAAGGGACACAGGAAGCCACCTGCATATAGGCAGCCAGCGGTGTTCCCCGCATCTCGTCCAGCATCAGCTTAATTCCCTTAAGCCCGAATACGTTGGCAATCTCATGGGCGTCGAAGAAACCTCCGGTCGTCCCCAGCGGCAATACAGCGCGGGCGAATTCAGTCACCGTCAATTGAGTGCTCTCGATATGGCAGTGTCCGTCAATCAGGCCGGGAGCAATGTATCTTCCTGCCGCATCAATAACCTGAGTTCTCTCCCCAATCGTATGGGAGACGTCCTTGCCGACGTAAGCAATGCGCCCGCCTTGTACAGCGACGGACATGCCGTCCAGAATCTCCCCGGAGCAGACATTGACCAGCTTGCCGCCTGTAATGACCAGTGTAGCCTTCTGATCTCCCCGGGCTGTAGCTACCAGCTCAGGCACGCAGTCGGCCAATGGTTGTCGTGTATAAGTCATCATGTGCACTCCCTTCCGGTTATCTATTTAGAAAAAACGGCCCTGACGCCCCTCAAGGGGCGCAAGCCGTCACTTAAACAAATCGCATTGTATGATTATCTTACTTTTGAATCATATACGTCAAGTGCCGCCTGAACGCCCTGCCCGGCAGGTACTGCGTACCCGTGGCGGATAAGCACCGCCTCCAGCGCGCCAAGCAGACGCAGCACATTATTCTCCCGGCAGCTGAAGCCCATGGTACCGATCCGCCAGATCTGGCCTTGTAACGGTCCGAAGGAGCTGGCGATCTCAATACCGAAACGCTGCAGCAGCATGGAACGGACGGATTCCCCGTCTATGCCCGCCGGAATGAGCACACAGGTGACTACTGTCAGCTTGCTCTCCGCCTCCCCGTACAGCTCCAGCCCCATGGCTGATAGTCCGGCAGTAAGGGCTTGCTCATGGAACCTGTGCCGGGCATGCCGCGCTTCCAGCCCTTCCTCCAGGACCAGCCGCAGGCCTTCACGCAGAGCATAGAGCATGGAGGTCATCTCCGTATGGTGATTGAGCCGCCGGGGACTCCAGTAATCCTGCAGCATACTCAGGTCGAGGTAATTACTGCGCACTACAGGCAGCTCGCTGACAGCAGCAGTGTCAGTTCTAAGTCCACGTTCTACCTGCTTGCGCCTGAGCAGCTTGGCCTCGGCCCGGTCATTATACGTCACCGGGGCCATGCCCGAAGGGATGGACAGGCATTTCTGCGTTCCGCCGACCACGGCATCCAGCATCCAGGCATCTGTCTCTACCGGCACCCCGCCGATCGTCGCCACCGCGTCCACAATCAGCAGCGCATCCTGCTCCCGGCAGGCCTGCCCGATCCCGTCCAGCGGCTGTACACGGCCTGTAGAGGTCTCACCGTGAACCATCGCCACCACATCCGGCTTGAAGCTCCGTATAGCCGCAATTACCTCTTCCGGCGGAAAGACGCGGCCCCAGGTCTGTTCTATCGTGAGGACCTCAGCCCCGCAGCGCTCAGCAATCTCATGGAGCAAATGGCCGAAACGGCCAAAGACCGGAACCAGCACCCGGTCCCCCGGCGCAATCAGGCTGACCATCACCGCTTCAATGCCGGAACGCGAAGTCCCGTCTACCGGATACGCCCACTGATTCCTGGTGGCGAACAGCTCACGCAGCATCTCCATCGTCTCGTTCATGATCTCTGTGAATTCGGGATCGAATTGTCCCAGCACCGGATACGACATCGCCCGCAGCACACGCGGATCAACCTCCACGGGGCCGGGGGTCATAATGCACCGCAAGGACGGCGACAAATCTTCGTACCGCTTCATGATTCTCTCCCCTCCAGACTTTCAGGTGATCAGATCTCGCTATTTATAGCGAAATTAAAATTACAACTCGAAGCTTGGTCGTCGCTGCGGTGAACAGTGTCTCTTATTCGTAAGCTAATCTATATAATATGGCTGTCAGCACTTCCAGTCCAGCAGCGAGTTCCTCCGGGGAGGTATACTCCCCGGGGGAATGGCTGATCCCGCCCCGGCTCGGCACGAAGATCATCGCAGCCGGGCAGCGCGGGGCGAACAGCTGGGCGTCATGCCCCGCACCGCTGACCATGCTCAGATAAGGCTTCTCCTGCTGGAGACAGATCTCTTCAAGAGCCGCGCGCAGCTCCTGATCCATAGGAGCTGGGGCTGTCTCCAGCAGCGGCTGTACCTCAAGCGTGAGGCCGCGCCTGCGGCCAAGCTCTGCGAACTCCGCCAGGACCGCTGCGCAGAAGCGCTCCAGCACCCCGGCTTCGCTATGCCGGATATCCAGCGTGAACTGCACTTCGCCGGGAATCACATTGGATGTACCCGGATAGACCTCGAGCCGACCCGTCGTGGCTACCAGCGGATCACCCGCCGCCAGGGCGGACCGCTCCAGCGCCAGCAGCATCTCCGCACTCCCGGCGAGTGCATCCTGTCTTAACCCCATCGGCGTAGTCCCTGCATGATTGGCCGTCCCACCGACCTTGACAAGATACCGCCGCTGTCCGGCGATAGCCTGCACGACCCCGATTCTACGGGACATCCGTTCCAGAATAATCCCCTGTTCAATATGCAGCTCGACATATGCGGCAATATCACTGCGCACAGGACTATTATTGCGCCAGAAGCTTCTCTCCAGACCCGCAGTAGCTCCAGCTTCTGGCCGCTCACTCCCATATTCGTCACGCCCATATCCGCCACTCTGCTCCAGACCCGCCGCAGCTTCAGCAGCCAACCCTTCATCCCCTGCCAGGCCGCAGGCCGCCATCGCTGCCCCCAGCGTGATCCCATCCGCATCTGTGCAGTCTATACATTCCTTCCCGCTATACAGCCCGGTCACATTCCCCGAGCCCCAGAACGTCAGCGGAAAGCGGCTGCCCTCTTCCTCGCAGAAGGATACCACCGCAAGCGTCCGCAGCGGCGGACCGAAGGTCTCCAGAAGATAGTGCAGCGCAGTTACAGCTGCCGCTACACCATAAGCACCGTCATACCGCCCGCCGTTCACCACCGTGTCAATATGCGATCCGGTCAGGATAACCTTGTCGCTTACCTGAGAACCGGCCAGTGTGCCATAGACATTCCCTACCTGATCCATCCTGACCTCAAGCCCGAGTCCGGCCATTCTCTCCTGCAAAAAATGCTGAACCCCTTGCCACTCCGGCGTATACAGCAGCCGGGTAACTCCAGGACCCGGAGCGCTGTAGACTGCGAGTTCATCCAGCAGCTTCAGCATCTCCCCGGCGGGGACATGCGGGACAGGCGGCTTCATATCCCCGGCTGGCTGTGCCGGATACGCAGCCATTCTCCTCCGCCGCCAGCAATAACGCCTTCCGCGGCAGTATAGACCACATTGCCCCGGCAGATCGTTGCCGTTACCTTGCAGGATAAGGTCATTCCGACATAAGGGCTATGCCGGTGGCGGTACAGCAGATCCTCTGCACGCAGGGTATAGGCCGCATCTGGATCAAGCAGCACCAGATCGGCATCCAGCCCCGGCGTAATGGAGCCCTTGCGCCCCTCCAGCCCGAACCGCCGGGCAGGAAGCCCGGAGAGCAGCGCCGAGATCTGCGTAACCGGCAGGCCGCGCACATGAACGCCTTCATGGAACATCAATTCCAGACTGCTCTGTGCTCCCGATATCCCGCCCCAGGCTTCCATGAACGACAGCCCGGGCGCCAGCTTCAATTCAGGCGGACAGGGGGAGTGATCGGAGGCGACCAGATCCACCCGGCCCGCAGCCAGCGCCGCCCACAGCCGTTCCCGTTCACTGCTGCTGCGCAGGGGCGGAGCGCATTTCGCCAGCGCCCCGAGAGTCTCCATGCTGTCTTCATCCAGGATGAGATAATGAGGACAGGTCTCTGCGGTAACATCCAGACCGCGCAGCTTGGCCTCATGAATCAGCTCCAGGGCTGCCGCTGTGCTGATATGGACGAAATGCAGCTTACAGCCGGTCCGCTCACTGTACAGCAGCGCCCTGGCTACAGCCTCCAGCTCCGCTTGCGGAGGGCGTGAAGCCGCAAAATCCCTCGCGCTGCTGCGCCCGGCACGGAGTGCCGCCGCCCCCAGCGCCGAGGTTATCGCTTCGCTCTCCGCATGCAGGGCGAGAATCCCGCCGGTTGCGGCGATCCGAAGCATCCCCTGATACAGGGTATCATCGTCCACCTCACGGAACCGGCCCTCGCCTTCACCGCCGGGATTCGAGATGAACGCCTTGAACCCGGTAACGCCCGCTGCCGCCAGTCCCTCCAGCTCCTCCAGATTCCCGGGCACCAGTCCGCCCCACAACACATAATCCACCGCCGAGTTCCCGGCTGCGGCCTCCGCCTTCAGCCGGAGCGCCTCCAGATTAACCGTCGGCGGATTCCCGTTCAGCGGCATATCCGCATAACAGGTGCAGCCGCCAGCCGCTAGAGCAGCTGACCCGCTCCGGAAGCCCTCCCAGTGACCGAACGCAGGCTCATTGAAGTGAACATGCATGTCGATTATGCCGGGCAGCACATATTGTCCTTCCGCATCCAGAATTCTGGTCCCGGACGATGCCTGTAAGGCTTCGCCCAGTGCAGCGATTTTGCCATCCTTCACCCCGATCTCAAGCCTGCGGACTTCTCCGGGCAGGACCACCTGTCCGTTCCTGATGATAAGCTCATAACCTTCTTCCTTCATGATAGGCCCACCTCCGGTCTATTGGCTTAAGATTAGATCAGCGGTACACTGAATTGCCACGTTAACTCCCGCGATAAGTGCTGTATCCTCCAGGTGCAACCAGCAGCGGTACATGGTAATGGGCGGAGGGGTCCGGCATATTGAAGCGGATCGGAATCTGGTCCAGGAACGGGACTACAGCGCCTGCTCCCTCCTCCTCAGCCTCCGGTTCTCCGGCACCAGCCTGAGCGCCCCGGAAATAATCCCCTGCCATGAACAGCAGTTCATAGCTTCCGGCCTGCATTTCTTCTCCCGCCAGCAGCGGAGCGTCCAGCCTGCCATCCTCATTCGTCACCGCCTCACGCAGCAGCACAGGCCCTCCGGTACTCAGCCGCCAGAGCTGAAGCGACAGGCCCGCAGCAGGCTTGCCCTGTGACAGATCCAGCACATGAGTTGTCAGCCGTCCGTTCCTTTCAGACAATTGCGTCACCCTCCTCCTATAATATGCAGTGCCCTGCTCTATTCCGCCCCCAGCAGATCCTCCAGCCGAAAACGAGTAATCGCACCAATCTCCAGCAGCGCCTGTTCCTGCTCCTCCTCAAGCGAACGATCCACACGCTCACCGATGGCGCTAAGGATCTCTTCTTTAGTTTTGCCCCGTACGGCGAAGATGAACGGAAAGCGGAATTTCGCTGTATAGGCGGCGTTCAGCCCGGTGAGCTCCGCGAATTCCTCCGGTGTCAGCCGGTCCAGTCCGGCCCCCTGCTGCTCAGCCGCCGAGAGCGGACTGACCGCAAGCCTTGTCGCCAGATCCGGGTGAGCTCTAAGCAACGCCAGCACCTGGTCCGGCTCCGCCTGCCGTGCTATCTCCATCATGGCAGCATGCAGCTCCTGCACAGAATCGAACGGACGCCTGCTGTACACCCCCTCTGCTACCCATGGGGAGTGCTCGAAGATGCCGCCGAGCTGCTCCACGAAGTCTTTTTTTACCATCGAGTTCATCTGCTCCAGAGTCAACCGGTCCGCCGGTATAGTCATAGGCCAACCCCCATCCCTCTAATTTGTATATTTCCGCCTGCGCCCTTCCGGCCTAGAACCGCTGTTCGCGGATATAAGGTGTTCCCAGTGATTCCGGCGTACCGGAGGGCTTGTTGCGGTTGCGGTATCCCAGATACATCAATACGAGAATGGTTACGACGTAAGGAATCATTTTCAGAAAATAAGACGGCACCGCACTCCCCAACAGCTGAATACGGAAGCCCAGCGAGTCGAGTGCTCCGAAGAAGTAGGCGCAGAAGAGAGCGCGCAGCGGATTCCATCTGGCGAAAATCACCAGACCCACCGCGATCCAGCCCCGTCCGGCGGTCAGCCCTTCATTCCAGGTCGGCGCATATGCCAGCACCATATCCGCACCGGCCAGCCCAATCAGCGCCGCCCCGGCAGTAACATAACAGTAACGGATCAGCTGCACACGAATCCCCATGACGTCCGCAGTAGCCGGATTGTCACCGACTGCCCGCAGATGCAGCCCCCACGAGGTATGGTGAATCAGCAGATGCAGCACAAGGACGAGCAGAAGACTGAACCAGGTCAGCATATCCAGCCTTCCAAAAAGCTCCCCGAGCACCGGCACCGGCTTCAGTATCTCCAGATCCAGCTTGGGCAGACTGCCGGGAAGCGGAATGCCGCTGATCGACTTGCCCACATAAGCGCTTAAGCCGCTGCCGAACAGCGTCATAGCCAGACCCGACATCGTCTGATTCGCCCTCAGCGTGACACATAAGAAGGAATGAACCATACCCAGAAGAGCGGTAATGGCTACCGCCGAGAGCAGCGCAAGGATCAGATTCCCGCTGCGGATGTAGACGATGCAAGTCGTCACTGCTCCCATCAGCATCAGCCCCTCCGCACCAAGCTGGATAATGCCGGCCCGTTCGGTCAGAATGCCTCCCAGCGTAGCCAGCAGCAGCGGTGTTCCGGCGGAAATAGCGGCGATTAATAACTGTGTAGTGAAATCCATGAGTGAACTCCCTCCTGTACGAGAATGCTGTTATGCGCTCCGGCGGATGCGGAACCGGTGAATCATGTCGCCGGCAATCAGGAAGAACAGGATCGCGCCCTGCAGCATTTCCGATATGGACGAAGGCAGTCCGATGGTCTGAACACTATAGCCGCCTACAATCAAGCCGCCGAACAGAATCGAAGTCACAATCAGGCCCAGCGGGTTCAGCTTGGCAAGCCAGGCTACGATGATCGCCGTATAGCCATAGCCCGGTGAGATTCCCTGCATCAGCTTATGCGTAACCCCGGACACCTCGGCCATGCCGGCAATCCCGGCAAGACCGCCGCTGATCAGCATGACGATGATAATATGCTTCTTAATATGGATGCCCGCATAACGGGCAGCTGTGGGATTGGCGCCGATCAGACGCAGCTCATAGCCCCAGCGGGTGAACCGGATCATCAGATAATAGACCAGCACAGCCACGAGGCCGAAGACCAGCCCGATGTGCAGCCGGGTACTGCCAAGCACCGGCAGGGACTGGGCGGCCGTGAACATCGGGGAACCCGGGAAGTTGAAGCCCTTCGGGTCCTTCCAGGGGCCGAACACTACATAATCCAGAGCCAGCAGGGCCACGTAGTTCAGCATCAGGGAGGTAATCAGCTCATTTACACCGAAATGGGTTCGCGGCACTGCCGTCATCAGACCCCACAAAGCTCCGGCCGCTGTACCGAAAACCAGCATCAGCGTGATGGACCAGAAGGAAGACAGGTCCGGGAAATAGATCGTTACCGCAGTAGCCGCCATAGCGCCTACTGTCAACTGACCCTCTGCCCCGATATTCCACACAGAGATCCGGTAAGCTACAGCAATACCTAGCCCGCAGAGCAGCAGCGGAATAGCCTTGACCATGGTTTCAGTGAAGCCGTAGGAGGTGCCGAAGGCTCCCCGGAACATTTTCTCATAGACGACCAGCGGGCTCATTCCATTAGCGGCGATGAACACCGCACAGAGCAAGAGTGCCAGAACAACGGACAGGATGGGCGTCCACCACGGTGAACGGGTACGGCTTGAATCATATTCCAGCCTGAGGGAGTACCACCTCCTGCTGCGCCCCGCCAGCGGCGTAAGCGTTGCAGATTCATTTCCAGGCTTCGGACTCATACGGCACTTCCTTCCCTGCTCCGGATGCCGGCCATCATCAGGCCGATTTGTTCCCGGTCCGCCTGCTCATGATCGCTCTCACCTATAATTGACCCGCCATAAATCACCAGAATACGGTCGGATAACTGCAGCAGCTCATCCAGATCCTCGGAGATCAATAGCACTCCGCTACCGGAGCTGCGCAGCTCCATCAGCAGCTCATGCACCCCTGCCGCTGCGCCGACATCCAGCCCTTGCGTTGGATGCACGGCCACCATCAGCTTCGGACGGTGGCTGACCTCACGGGCGAACAGCAGCTTCTGCTGGTTCCCGCCGGACAATTGCTGCACGGGAGTATCCAGCTCCGGCGTCTTCACATTGAAGCGGCGGACCAGCTCCTGCGACCAGGAGCGGTTCCTCGCCGCCTTCAGGAAGCCGAACCGGGAATGCTCCCCGCTGCGGTAAGACTTGAACAGCAGGTTGTCAACGGACCCCAGCCGTCCGGCAAGACCGCTCTTCATCCGGTTCTCCGGCACATGCGAGATGCCCGAATCGATCGCTCCTCTTACCGAAGCTGTTTTTACAGGACTGCCGTCAAACCGGATCTCGCCCGTCCTCCATGCTCTTAGCCCTGTCAATACCTCCGCTAGCTCCTTCTGCCCGTTGCCCGCGACACCGGCCACGCCCACAATTTCGCCTTCATGAACCGTAAGCGACAGGGCATCCAGCGCCTTGCGGCCATGATCCGCAGCCACCTCCAGATCGCGGACGATCAGCAGCGGCTCTCCGGCCGTCGCCGCGCGCTCCTGACGGCTGATCGTAACCTCCCGGCCCACCATCAGCCGGGCTAGCTCCAGCTCATCCGTCTCGCCCGTCATCAGCGAAGCAATCATTTTCCCCTTGCGCATCACGGAGATCCGGTCCGAGGAGGCCATGACCTCCTTCATTTTATGCGTAGTCATGATCACTGTCTTGCCCGCCTGCTTCATCACCTGAAGGGTCTCGAACAGTTGCTCCGCCTCCCCCGGCGTCAGCACCGAAGTCGGCTCATCCAGAATGATGATGTCTGCCCCGCGGTATAGCGTTTTGACAATCTCAACGCGCTGCTGCTCGCCGACAGACAGCTGCCAGATCGGCCGGTCGACGGGAAATTTCAAGCCAAACCGTTCTCCAAGCGCCTCTATCTCTTCATGCTTATGTTTAATCCATCTGCTGCCGCGCCAGAAAGACGACTTTTCGCCAAGCACGATATTCTCCGCCGCTGTAAGGCTCTGCACCAGTCTGAAGTTCTGAAAGACCATGCCTACACCGAGCAGTGCCGCATCCTTCGGGGAACGGATTCTGGCCGGTTTGCCATGAATGAGAATCTCTCCTGCGTCCGCCCGGTACACTCCTGACAGCATGCTCATGACTGTGCTTTTCCCTGCCCCGTTCTCCCCGAGTAACGCGTGAATCTCCCCCGCATTTGCCGAAAAATCAACTTGATCGCTGGCCGTTACAGCACCGAATGTCTTCACTATCCCGCGCATTTCAACCGAAGGGTCCTGCATAATACTACGCTCCTTTCCGGGTAGTTATAGTACAGGTGGGGAAGGCTCCGGTATCCGGAACCCGCCCCACCCGTAAGGCTGTGCTGTATGAAGATGTGTAGCAGCTGTTATTGCGGAATCGTGCCCTCGACACCCTTGACCAGCCAGTTCATGCCAAGCACCTCTTCAAGGGTCAGCTTCTGACCGTCCTTAACAGTTACATTGCCCTTGTTGTCCGAGATCGGTCCGGTGAAGACCTCCAGCCCGCCGCTGATGATTTTGGCCTTGGCGTCCTCCACCAGCTTCTTCACATCCTCGGGAACCTTGTTGCCGAATGGCGCCAGCTCCACCATGCCGTCCGCCATATCGCCGGAATACTGCTCACTTTTCCAGGTTCCGTCCATCACAGACTGTACAGCTTTTACATAATAAGGACCCCAGTTCCATACAGGGTTGGTTAAGTAGTTGTCCGGTGCATACTTGCTCATATCCGAGTCATTTCCTCCGGCAAAAGCTCCCCGTTCCGCCGCAGCCTGAAGGGTAGCCGGTGAATCCTGATACGCCAGCAGGACATCCGCTCCTTTGTCGAGCAGGCTGATGGCCGCCTGACGTTCAGTCGCAGGGTCATACCAGGTATTCGTCCACACCACATCTACCTTAACCGCCGGGTTGACGCTCTGCGCGCCAAGCGTGAAGGCGTTCAGATTATAGATCACCTCGCTGATCGGGAAGGCTCCCACATAGCCGAGATGGTTTTTCTTTGTCATTTTGCCTGCCGCGATCCCCGACAGATAGCTTGCCTGGTAGTTTTTGCCGAAGTAAGTCCCCATGTTATCGGCGGTCTTGTAACCGGAGGCGTGCAGGAACTTCACGTTAGGGAATTTGCCAGCCACATTCAAAGTGAAATCCATATAGCCGAAGCTCGTGGTGAACACGATGTCATGGTTCTGCGCAAGCTCTGTGATGATCCGCTCGGCATCGGCGCTTTCCGGTACATTCTCAACGAAATCCGCCTTGATCCCAAGCTCCTTCTCCATATACAGGCGGCCCTGATCATGCTGATACGTATACCCGCCGTCACCCGGAGGCCCGATATAGACAAAAGCAACCGTCGGCTTTTTCGCTGCCGGCTCTGTGGTTGCCGCGGCCTCGCTCCCTGCCGGTGTACTTGCCGCCGAAGGCTCTGCCGTTGCTGCCGCACCCGTATTAGACGCCGTATTATTCTTCGCGCACCCCGTCAGAACCACCGCCAGCAGGAACATCGAGATGATGCTGAATTTGAATGTCTGACCCCTTTGTTTCATAATTCTCCTCCTCCAGGATATCTCTTCTAATGGCTACAGCCATTAATGTATCTCTACTATACTGAGGCGCAGCACTTACGTAAATTTATATAACATAGCTTTGTGTGGGTGGATAAGAAGAGGGGCCGATTTTGTGCTTCATGCACGAAGTCATCTCAAATTAAACTTAAATTATGAGATATTACCTTACATCACTTTTAAAAATAGCGAATTCACTGTCTATTCCCGCTCCGCACGCTCCATTCTCTGCGGTATTCTCCGAAGCTCTCCGGCAGCCCGGTCTCTGCGAACGCCTGAACAGGCTCTTGCGGCAGGATGAGCCCCTTATACTCCTTGGTCCGCATAATGGCAGCTACGCCCTCCTCCTCGTCCAGCTCTTGAAGTCCGCCGAACAGCGTGCTCGAGAACAGAGTAGGCGGCATCAGCAATCCTTCTTGCGCACTGGTGACATAATCAAGCTCCGGGTGCTGCTCATACGCTTGGATGAACCGGCGGATCTGAGCCGCTGCCACAAACGGCTGATCTGCCGCCGCAATGACCACCGCATCCGGCTGAAGCGAAGCTACAGCATTCAAGCCGCAGCGCAGTGAGAAAGACAGGCCCAAATGGGCCGTCAGGCAAGTCTCAATCCGCCGCATATTCTCCGCCATCCCGGCCGGCGGCAGCCAGCCCAAAGGATCATCCGCGCGAACCACCACAACCAGCGGCACAAGCCCGCAGGTCTCCAGCTCGCCGAGCATCACCGCAGCGGCTGAACCCGCACCCGCCCTGTTCAGAGAACCTTCAGAGGCCCCTGCTCCATTACTGCGGCCTGCCGCCAAAAAGATTCCGGCCACCTTCATTGTTCTCCACTCCTTTTTTTGGGCAATCTGCTCATGGACAGCTGTTATTCTCGCTCCAGCATTCTGCGGAACAGGAATACCAGCTTCAGCTTCATGAGATCATTGATTTTTTTGAAATCGACATCCAGCAGCTCACTGAGCTTCTCAATCCGGTAAGTGGCCGTATTGCGGTGAATGAACAGCTTCTTGGCCGTCTCGTTCACATGGCCGTCATTCTCCAGGTAGACCTCCAGCGTGTGGAGCATCTCCTTAACATATTCCGGTTCCCGGCTAAGCAGCCCCCGCAGGCTGCCGTTATAGTAACGCTCCATGGTCTCCGCCGGAATCTTGCTCAGCAGAAGATCAAGCTCCAGCTGGCGGTAATGCACCACATTTCCCTGTGCGCCCCATTGCCGGGCCATGCCCATACATTCCTTAATCTCGGCAAAAGCTTCCTTCAGCCCCTCCGGCTTCAGCTTCACGCTGCTGACAGCCGCCTGCGGATAATACCCTTTATCGAACTTCAGGCTGTCGAAGCATTCCTGAATCATTGCCCGGAACTCCTCCGGCTGATGCGGCCCGGCAGGGTACAGCGACACCAGTCCCTCCTCCACCAGGAAGTGGACCGCCTGCAGGCCATTCAGCACCGGATGCTCCGAATACTCCTCCTTCAGCCGCAGGAGCTCTGCCTGCCGGGCTTCTCCCGCAGCAGCGACATCGGTAAGCAGCAGTTGATACGGAGACTGGAGCAGCGTAATCTCCAGCCGGAGCGCAGCCTGCGCCAGCTCAGCGTATTTCAGCCCGTCCTTCAGGAACCGCCGCAGCAGCCCGCTGAATTCCCGGTGTCCGGCCTGCTCGAAATAATCCTCCAGTCCGGTATGCATATGATAAGAAATCAGCTCTGCCCCCTGGACGAACAGACTTTCCTCCACGGGCAGCAGCAAAGGATCAATATCGCAATAATGTAGGTAACCCAGGCATTTCCCGGCCTGTAGCAGCGGAAGCCGGTAGCCTGTGCCCGTGCTGAGCCGGAAGCGCTGATTGCGGGGCTGCCAGGGCCACCCTTCCAGCAGCTCACTGTCGGTGTACCCCGAGTTGTTGAATACTACCGTTCCGCGGCTACTGATTACAGCCAGCGGATAACCGATGATCTCGGAGACGGTGTCCAGCAGCGGACGGCTGCGCCCGGAACGCAAGGCAAGACGCATCAGCATCCGCTGCTTCTCCATCATGCTCTGCAGGGTGCCCACGCTGCGCGACAGCTCCGCGCGGAACAAGCCGTTCATCTGGTCGGAGAAGGTGAACTGGAACGGCAGCTCAATCAGCGGAAAATTCAGCTGCTCCGCTTCCGCAATCAAGGGCGGCGGCACAGCCTCCCAGAACCGGCCCAGCTTGATGCCCAGCCCCGCTGACCCGCGCCGGTTCAGCATCTGCAGCAGTGCCGAGGCATCCTCCGGGCTGTCCTTGATCAGATAGGCTGTGGTCAGCAGCATTTCCCCTTCCTTGATCCAGTCCGAGATATCGGGAGCATCCATGACATTGATCGATTTCACAATCCTGTGCTTCCCCTTGGACCCGGCAATCAGCTTCGCTTCGGATAAAGGATAAATGGACAACGCTTCTTCCACCGTAAGATGCATAGCCACCCCTCCTTCTGTACCTTCATAATAGGTTTATTCGAGTCATATGTTATTTTATGTAACATTATAGATAAAATGACCGCTGTTGGAAAGAGAAAAGTTAGAGTTAGGCTTATCCACGTTAGGTAATATTACATATTGGGCGGCAGTGACTCTTATTTGATCTCATGGAGCTGCATATTGCTCACGTGTCTTTGCAGCTGCCGGATGTATGCTGTTTTTTGCATACATCCGGACCACTCACCCCCGCACCGGCCGGATGTATGCTGTTTTTCACATACATCCGGACCGATCCCCCTGCACCGGCCCAATGTATGCTGTTTTCCGCATACATCTGGACCACTCACCCCCATACCGGCCCAATGTATGCTGTTTTTCGCATACATCCGGACCACTCCCCCCATACCGGCCCAATGTATGCTGTTTTCCGCATACATCTGGACCGATCCCCCCGCACAGGCTCAATGTCTGCTGTTTTCCGCATACATCTGGACCACTCACCCCCATACCGGCCCAATGTATGCTGTTTTTCGCATACATCTGGACCACTCACCCCCATACCGGCTCAATGTATGCTGTTTTCCGCATACATTGAGCAATCAGCAAAAAGCCCTGGTTCTCTTCGTTCAGAGAACCAAGGCTATGACTTCCTACTTCCATACCTCCTGTATCCATGACAGGAGCCTCAGATCTTGTCCGTGTCCGCCGATGACGGACAATCCCAGCGGCAGTCCGCCGGGGCCGGGCACCGGCAGCGTAACCTGCGGCAGCCCGGCCAGTCCGGCCAGGCAGCTGAGCATCATGGCGCTGCTGCGGCTCCGCTCCAGCTGCCCGGGTCCGGCGCCGCGCAGCGGGGCCGGACCCGGCACGGTCGGAAGGACGAGACAGCCGTCCTTCCCGAGCAGCACCCGCAGCCGCTGGGTGATCCGGCTGCGTAGCATAGCGGCCGGGCTGTGATCCGCCCCGGCCAGCCCCGCCGCCCAAGCGAACCGGGCGGCAATGTCCGGCCCGAAGACCGGCTGCTCCCGCCCGATCCACTCCCCATGGGTTGCCCAGATCTCGGCACCCTGCAGCTCGCGGAAGGCGTCCATCCAGGTCTTCAAGCCTTCAGGGGCAACCACGGCTTCAGCAGCCTGTAGCGAAGCGCCTGCCAGAAGCTTGTCCAGCCCCCGCCTCAGGTAGTCTGCACAGTCCTGCTCCACAAGCGCCCAGCCTTCCGGAGGGATGAACATCTGGGACATTCGAAGATCACCGGCAGGCTCATCAACCGCCTCACCGCCACTCTGCTTCATACTATTCTCCATACCCTGGGCAACTACGCCGCTGTCCGCAGTCCCGAGCTGATCGCCCGCCTTCTTCCTATTCTCCCCGCCACAGGCAGCTCCGCCACTGTCCGCAGTTTCGAGCAGAACGCCCGCCTTCTTCCCACTCTCTCTGCCCTGAGCACCACCACCGCTGTCCGCAGCCCCAAGCAGAACGCGCCCTGTCTTCAGCAGCAGCTCCGTGCTTCCCGCGATCCAGCCCACCGTGTCAAAAGCCGGGGCCAGCGGAATGACACCCTCCAGTGACACCGCGCCGTGTGTCGGACGAAAGCCGAAGACGCCGCAATAAGCCGATGGAACCCGGACAGAGCCGCCTGTATCCGTCCCGAGGGCAAAATCCACACTCCCCGAGGCCACAGCCACCGCTGACCCGCTGGACGAGCCGCCGGGAATCCGGTTCTCCCCGTGCGGATTCACCGGCGTACCGTAATGATAGTTCTCTCCGCCCAGGCTGTACATCAGCTCATCCGTATGGGCAGCCCCCCGCAGCGCAGCTCCGGCTTCCAGCAGCCTGCGCACAGCATCTGCATGAACAGCCGCAGGTTCGTGGCTACGCAGCCAGTCCGGGTTACCGGCGGCAGAGCGGTGCCCGGCCACTGCGAAGACATCTTTTACCGTGAAGGCCAGGCCATGCAACGCCCCGTGCCCGCTGCCGGGAATCACCAGCTCCGGGACCCGGAATGCACCGTGCCGATTATCAAGAACCATGCTGTTCCACCCTTTCCCTCCCGGACAACCCCGGTTAATCACACCCTGCCTCCCTAATCACTCTGCCTTCTTCTCTTCTAGCAGAGCAGGTAAGGGATGAAGCTTCGTTCAAGCCGAGCATTCGGCGATAGTTGTATTCTGTACATCTAAATACAGTGAAATGAATGGATTCCCTCTTCTAACTGGTCGAGTAGGCGGGGCCTCTCCATCGTGGATTGTGCCCCTACCCCTCACAGATCCGTACGTGCGCAATTTACGCATACGGCTCTTCACCCCATCGTTCACAGTTGGCCTTAGTCGTAGATATTGACGTAGATCCGCGGCTTCGGTAGCTTGAATTCTTTAAGCACTTCGTAGAATCTCTCCCGGGTGAAGCTCCTGCGCTGACTTCTGCGGTTTAGCCATTTGTAAATCAAGTCCAGCGTTTGCAGGTAGTAGGATTTCATTTTCTGCGCGTTATCCGTGATTCCGTAGTATCGGTAGTGACCCGACAATTTGGCCCGGATGACGCCTAGAAACTCCTCCTGCTTCATATGCCGATTCCACCTGACCCAGCTCTTCATGGCTTTGACCTTCTGTCTGAACTTCTTCCCACTCGTTTTACGCTTCACCCGGAAGGTTCCTCTTCGGCTCTTGGCGCAGTAGTGTGTGAACCCTAGGAAATCGAATGTTTTCGGTTTCCCTTCGCCCTTCCTCCGTGACTCTGCTTCCGCAAAGCGACCGAACGCGATGATTTTTGTCTTCTCTTCCGCAATGCTTAGCCCGAATTTCTCCAGCCGGAGCACAAGCGCGGTATAGAAACGTTCTGCGTCTTCTTTGTACTGGAAGCAGCACACAAAATCATCGGCAAAGCGCACCATTTCGGCTTGCCCCGCGCACTGCTTCTTCACCGTCACGGTGAACCATAGGTCAAGGACATAGTGCAGGTAGACGTTGGCTAGCAGGGGCGACACCACCGAACCTTGGGGAGTTCCTTCCTCCGTCGGTTCAACGTGTCCCTCCTCCTGTATGCCCGCTTTCAGCATCCGTCTCACCAGCCGGTGGATGTTTGGATCTCCGATTCGTAGTTCGAGGAACTTCATCAGCCATTCGTGATCCACGTGGTTGAAGAAACCCGAGATGTCCGCATCGACGACATAGCTGGTTTTCCCATGTTCAATGACCCGGTTTAGATGTTTCAGCGCACTGTGCATGCTTCGGTTCGGGCGAAATCCATACGAGAAATCCAGGAAGTCTTGTTCATAAATGGCTTCGAGCACTCTTTTCAGCGCATGTTGCACCAGTTTGTCCTCATACGCAGGAATGCCTAGGGGCCGCATGCTTTTCTCGTCCTTTGGGATGTAGACTCTTCTCGCCGGCTGAGGTCTGTAGCTTTTTCGCTTTAGCCGGTCCACTAGATGTGCTACATTCGCTTCCACGTTGGTTTCGTACGTCTCTTTGGTCGATCCGTCGACTCCCGTTGCTTTTCCCGGTTTCATCTCTTTGTGACTTTCCGTTAATGCTTCTACGTCAATAAGATGTCCGATGGAGGTGAACCGTAACTTCGGATCTTCTTTGGCCATTTCTGCTATTCTTGCTAATTTCGTTTCCATTTTTTTTCCCACCTCTGCGTGTGGCCAATGTGTCCTTACCAAGATTGATAGGGTGTCGCCTGCCTTTCCTCCGCCCCCATTACAGGGGTTTCACAGGTCTTATGCGGCAATCCGACTCCCTGGACGCCGTTTGGCATTCTTACGTGTTACGGCTTGTTTGCCATACTCCTGTAAAGGTTCCTAAAGAGTACTTCTCTCGCAGAAGAGCGCCAGGGTCTCCCGAGTTGCTGAGTAACCAATGGGTATACATGCCTGGCTCTTCGACCCCGGGGAAGCTCCTCCATCCTCGCCCTTTCGGCTGGAATCATGTTGTCTTCCGGGAGAATAAGCCCGTCGACCTTCCCGTTTATTGCGTTTCGAGGCTCAATCACTTTCAGGCCTGTATCCTAACTGTCTACGCTTAAACGGTAGGGTTACCCCTGCCGCTCCAAGACTCGCTATTGGTGGCGTGGCTTTCGCCTTTCCAAGCAGGGATTCCACCTGCTAAGTTACTCAACCTAGGCTCGGTCGCTCTACTCTGTGCAACTAAATCTGCCCTAATGGGCGAAAATCCAAGTACAGCGGCATTTTAATTGTACGAAATACAGCTAAACGGAGATTCGGCGGCACATTCGAGGAATTAGTTGTACAGATTGCAATTAAGCCTCCCCCTTGCACCCTGATCGAGGCGCGGCAAAAATTCAGCAAGTGATGAGTTAGCAAGCGATTAGTTAAAGTGATTTTCACAAGTTGAAATCCGATGCTCTACTAGTCTTCGTCTTCCTATCTTCCAGTTCCCTTATTTCCTTACTCCCGTCACCCATTCAATCCCTCTACCACCCGATAGCCGCTCCATCAGAGCGAGGGTCCGTCCCCCCGCTGCGGTAGCCGTTACCGTCAATCGAGATAGCGTGGGCGTGCCCCATCACCCCGTCATAGCTCTCTGCCTCACGGACCAGATGTCCCGCCTCCGCCAGCTCTGCCCGTACGACTTCTGCTACCCGGTTCTCGATCCGTAGCTCCTGGGTCGGCTCTCCCCAGGTTCTGCCCCAGACGAAGCGGGGTTCACTCACCGCAGTCTGCGGGTCCATCCCGTAGTGAAGCATGCGTGTGAGCAGCAGGGTCTGCGTCTGCGGCTGTCCTTCACCGCCTTGTGTGCCATAGAGATAAGCCGGCTTCCCGTCCCGGCAGGCCATCGCCGGCATCAGCGTGTGGAAGGTGTGCTTGTGCGGCTCCAGCGTATTGACATGGGCGGGATCAAGCGAGAAGAAGGACCCGCGGTTCTGGAGCAGAATTCCCGTATTCCCGGCCACAACCCCCGAACCGAATTCGAAATACAGACTCTGGATGAATGACACCGCGTTGCCCTCTTCATCCACCACCGCTGCGTAAGCCGTGTCCCTTCCAACCGGTTCGCTGCTGAGAGCAAGCGCCTTACGGGGAGAAATTGCCGCCGCGAGTTGAGCCGCATAAGGCTTACTCAGCAGACGGTCCAGCGGAATGCTGCTGAAGGACGGGTCAGTGAGCACCTGATCACGGTCACGGAAGCTCAGCTTCAGCGCCTCCACCAGCAGATGATAATATTCATAGGAGCCATGCCTGATCTCCGCGAAGTTAGAATGCTCCAGGATATTAAGCGCCATGAGCGCCGTGAAGCCCTGCGAATTCGGCGGAACCTGATAGACGGTATGCCCATGGTATCCGGTCTGAAGCGGCTCTTCCCAGCTCCCCTGGTGGTCCGCGAAATCATCGCGGGTCAGATACCCGCCGGAAGCCTGCATATAATTACTGATCTCTTCCGCAATGCTCCCTTTATAAAAAGCATCCCGGCCTCCCGCCGCAAGCGCCCGCAACGTCCCGGCCAGCTGCCGCTGCACAAACCGCTCTCCCGCCGCCGGTATCCGGCCGCCGGGAAGATACACCGCCGCCGCTTCAGGCGACAGCGCGGCTCCGGCCAGAACACTGCCGCCATGCTGATCCGGCGACAGCGGAAAGCCCCCGGCGCTGTAGCCGATAGCCGGCTCCAGCACCTCGGCCAGGGTCAGCCGTCCATACTCCCGCTGGACGGCCTCCCAGCTATCCGCCATTCCGGGCACCGTAATGGCGCTGCGCACACCCCGCCGGGGAATGGCCTCTTCCCCGGCATAGCAGTCCCGGCGGACGGCGTAGCCCGAGCGTCCGCTGCCGTTGTAGGCCCGCACGCGCCCTTCGCTGGCGCTGTACCCCAGCCAAAAGGCGTCGCCGCCGAGCCCGGTCATATGCGGGTAGACCACAGCCAGCGCCGCGCTGACTGCAACGGCCGCATCATAGGCGTTGCCGCCTTTGGCCAGGATCTGTGCGCCCGCCGCCGAGGCCAGATAATGCGGGCTGACCACCATCATTTTCGTTCCGGTCACCGGTCCTCTCCTCATGTTCCGCCTCCGCCTCCCTTCCCTGCCGCTTAAGTTAGTGTCATTTAACAGCAGGACCTGAACCCCTGTCAACGGCTTCCGCAGGACCGTACATTTACTGCCGTTTATTTTGTGAACCATGCACAAATTTCAGGACGGAAGCAGACCCAGGCGGGCATTCGTTCTACCCGTCTGTTATATGGAGCTGCAGCAGGCTACAGCCTTAGTACGCCCTCTGTGCGCCCCCTTACTTCAGGATATATTGCGACAGCACAGCCTGCACTTCGTAGATATCGACCGATTTGTTGAAGGTTTTCTTCAGCGGCAGCCCCGCGCCCGAGATATACAGACACAGCTCCGCATCCAGATCGAAATGCCCCGCCGTCTCCACAGAGTAATGAGTGATGCTTTTGTAAGGAACAGAGTGGTATTCGGTTTTCTTGCCGGTCATCCCCTGCTTGTCTACAAGAATCAGCCGCTTGTCTGTAAAAATAAACATGTCCCGGACCAGCTTATAGGCGCGCTCAATCTTTTCATTCGGAGCCAGAATCCGTCCATATTCCCGCTGCACCTCCCCCAGCTCCACCTGAGTTGCATTGCCGAGCAATCCGTTAAAAATCGCCATAACTCTCCTCTTTTCCCGCAGCCGTTATAAGGTCAACGCCCCTTCGCCACACTCCATACTACTTGCAGTGCCATGCATTTATGTCTCTGCGGGAACAATTCTCCCTTGCTTATTTCGGGATTTTTGGTTACACTAGCTTTAAATTTATCAAAAAGGAGGTGTAGGAGAATGGATCACAATCGGACCAACAGTGTTAGCAGCCGGCTGATTAATATTATGGCTGGCGTTATTCATGCAAATCTGGACAACGGGAGAAGTCTGTCCATTTACACGAACTTAATAACACTACAACATTGTGAAATGCCTTTCTCGCCTACACTTCAACGGATATCCTAACCCGAAGAATACTCAGGCCGCAGGGAAATTTCCCTGCGGCCTTTTTATGCTGTTTTGACCGGAATCCGCAGAAGCCAAAGGACGGCGAAGGAGAGTGCATTCCTAATTAAAGGAGAAGAATAACGATGATTATCTCATGTCAAAATATCCAAAAATACCACGGTGCCCAGCTCGTCCTGAGCGATGTCACCTTCGATATCCGCCAAGGCGAAAAAATCGGTCTGATCGGCCGCAACGGCTGCGGCAAAACCACCCTCTTCCACCTGCTGAGCGGAGAAGAACGCCCGGACCAAGGGCAGCTCTCCATCCGCCGGGGCAGCGTCATCGGCCTGCTTGCCCAGATTCAGGAGGTGAACGAGAGCGACACGGTCTATGCCGTCCTGCAGCGCAGCTTCGCCGAGCAGCTCGGCTGGCAGCGCCGCCTGCGGGAGCTGGAGCAGGAGATGTCTTCCTCCGGCGCGGGCGAAGACGGGCAAGCCTGGAACCAGCTGCTTAAGGAATACGGCACCCTGCAGGAGAAGTTCGAGGCCGCAGGCGGCTATGAGCTGGAAGCCTCGATCCAGCGTGTAGCCTCAGGGCTGGGGATTGGAACGGAGCAGTACGACCGCCGCTTCTCCTCCCTCTCCGGCGGAGAGAAGACCAAGGTAGGGCTGGCCGAGCTGCTGCTGCGCCGTCCCGACATCCTGCTGCTCGATGAGCCGACCAACCATCTAGACATGGAGGCTATCGAGTGGCTGGAGCAGTTCCTCCAGAGCTATGACGGCACGGTGCTGGCGATCTCCCATGACCGTTACTTCCTGGATGCCGTGGTGAAGAAGGTCATCGAGATTGAAGACGGGGAGGCTTTCACCTTCCATACGAACTACAGCGGTTATCAGGTGGAGAAGGAAGCCCGGCTCCTTCAGCAATTCGCTGACTACCAGGAGCAGCAGAAGAAGATCAAGCAGATGCAAGAGAGTATCAAAAGGCTGATTGAATGGGGCAACCGCTCCAATCCGCCGAACCCTTCCTTCCACCGCCGTGCGGCGTCCATGCAGAAGGCGCTGGACCGGATGGTCAAGGTCAAACGCCCGATCCTGGAGCGCAAGTCCATGGATCTGCAGCTCCAGCAGGAGGAGCGGACCGGCAACCAGGTCGTCATCCTGGACCGGATCAGCAAGTCTTACGGGGAGCGCAGGCTTTTCTCGGCCGCCAGCGATATTCTGAGATACGGCGAGACCACCGCACTGATCGGCGGCAACGGAGCCGGCAAAAGCACCCTGCTGAAGATCATCCTTGGCCAGGAGTCACCGGACAGCGGGAGCTGTACGCTCGCTTCCAGAGCTGTCGTTGGTTATCTGGCCCAGGAAGCTGTGCCGGAGGAGGGCGGCCACTCCGTGCTGCGGTATTTCCGCGAGGAGGCCGGACTTGAAGAAGGCGAAGCCCGCGGCCAGCTGGCCCGCTTCCTCTTCTACGGCAGCGATGTCTTCAAGAGCATCACCAACCTGTCAGGAGGAGAATGGACCCGGCTGCGCTTCGCGATCCTGATGCACAAGAGGCCGAACCTGCTGATTTTGGATGAGCCGACCAACCATCTGGATATCGATTCACGCGAGGCGCTGGAAGAAGCGTTGGAGGAATTCCCCGGCACCGTGCTGGCGGTATCCCATGACCGTTATTTCATCAACCGCTGCTTCGGCAAGCTTTGGCATATTGACGGCGGACACTTCTCCTCCTTCCCGGGCAACTATGAATACTATAAGGAAAAGCAGGCCGAAGCCGCCCAGCGGAAAGAGGCCACGCAGCCGGAATCTTCCGGGGACGGCACCGGCAAGCCCCGCTCCTTAAGCGGGCAGGTAGACCGCTCCCCTTCTGCCTCTGCTTCAGCAGGTTCGGGTACGGAATCCGCTTCCTCCCGCCGCAAGAATACAGGGGGATCACCCTCCAGTCCTTCCAGTCCGAACCGCAAGCCGCGTCCGGCAGCTTCGTGGGAGCAGGATATTGCCGCAGCGGAAGCGCAGCTTGCTCTTATCGATGCCGAGATGCTGGACCCGCAGCTGTCGAGCAATGCAGAGAAGCTGGCCGAGCTGCAAAGAATGAGAGATGCTGCGCAGCAGAAGCTCGATGACCTGTATAGCGGCTGGTTGAGCGAAGCGGAGATGTGAATTGTAGACAGACTAAATACTAAATCTAAGGTAGAGGTGACCGTAATGACATTAACCCCGGAAATTGCGAAATATTGGGAGAGTTATCTGGTGAAGCATCCGGAAGCAGCGGACAAATTCGACAGCGCTTGGGCGTTCGGCGACAATCCCCGGCTGGCAGATGAGCTGCTGGATCTGGTTCTGAGAGGAATCAAGACCGGGACCGCGCAGAATTATGAGTTGATTGAAGCGCAGGGGCTGAGCATGCCTTTTACAGGCGGACTATCCGTCCTGCTGGACAGCACAGGGCATCCGCGCGCGATCATCGAAACAACGAAGGTGGAGGTCGTTCCATTCGCTGAGGTAACCGCTGAATTCGCCTACTCCGAAGGGGAGGATGACCGCAGCCTTGAATCCTGGCGCTACGAGCATGAGGTGTTCTTCACCAGGGAGCTGGGGCGTGAGGGCAAGCCCTTCGACCCGGATATGCGGGTGGTCTGCGAGACCTTCCAGCTGGTGCATATCAACAACGACTTGTAATTTCAGCATAAAAAGGCTGCTTCTTCACTTCGAAGAGGCAGCCTTCATTGTATATGTGTAAGTTAGTAGTGGAATATAGCTTCTGCGGACGGGTCTTAGAATTTCCAGATGCCCATCATCCAGCCGATCAACGAGATCCATAAGGGAATACTGATCAGGACACCCCATACCAGGCCCGTGGCAATATTGCCCTCTGTAGGCCGGGTCATCCCCTCCTGCGCAAGCGGAAGTCTTAGCTCTTCTTGTTCCATGCGATCCCCTCCTAAAATTCTTATCGTCAAAGCAGAGGAAAAAATGTAGACCGCCAGGCCCAAAAAGAGATGTTTTCGATAAATTTTTTAGATATAAAGGCTCAGCGGACTATCACTGTAAAGGCTTACATAAATAATATTAACCAAAAAATGTATTCATAAAACTTATATACACTCTTGGTTATCTATTATATGCAGTGCTTTAGTCCAATATTACTTCTTTTTCGGGATGATGTAAATATTGGAATAGGGTGTGCAGCTGCTCCGCCGTATTGCGCTCTTCAGACAATTCGGGCAATGCATCCTCGGCAAAAAAACCCGCACCGCTCGTCTCCACACCACCCGCCGCCTCCCCGCCGGTAATTCTGCAGAGGATGAACATTTTATAGGTATGGTACGGCTCCGGCGGATGATGATGGAACTTCTTATCCAGTACGGCAAGCAGACGGACCGCTTCCGCCTGATAGCCGGATTCCTCGGCAATCTCCTTCACCGCTACCTCGCTTGGTGACAGGCCGATATCCGCCCACCCTCCGGGCAGTGCCCATTTTCCGTCGAGCTTCTCGTGTACGAGCAGAATTTTATCATCCTGAAAAATCACTCCCCGAATATCCACCTTAGGTGTGCTGTACCCGCCTTCGCCCGCGAAAGAGAGCCGGATACGCTCCTTGCTCTCATACGTATAGTTCGCCAGGATATCCACGCTCAGCTCCCGCAGCGCCTGATAACGCTCAATATCATATACATCCTTGGCATACGTCAGCCCTGTCTGGGCAATCCCTTGAATTTCTTTGGCCCAGGTTAACCATTTCGGTTCCATAAGCACACCGCCTTCACTCGGATTTAGTTACGCCTTTCCTTCAAGGTGCTCTACTCGCACAGCATCAGATGACGGGAGAACGCACCTTTTCGCGCCACACAACGGTCTATAATTGTAAAACCGGCCGCAGCAATCATCTCATCCACAGCCTCAATCGCCACAATGACCACTCTGTCCGCAATCCGCCGCGTATGGCTCAGAATTGCAAACTGCTCTTCGGGGGTAATCCGTGAATACAGATTATAAGGCATATCCACAATGGCCGTATCATAATGCTCCTGGATGTCTGCAATATCACCGAGCGTCACGATGCTCTCGAAGCCGAAATGAGCGATGTTCGTCCGCGCACCGGCTGCAATGAGCGGGTTAATATCACGGCCGACGACATCGATTCCCATCGACAGTGCTTCCACCATTACCGTGCCAATTCCGCAGCAGGGGTCGATCAGCTTCACACCGGGTATGCGCGGAACCGCCATATTGACCGCCGCCCGGGCTACCCGTGTGCTGAGCGCTATGGAGTAACTGCGGGGCTTGTGCATCTGCCGGAACCAGGTTGCATTGTTCTTATGATAAGGGCCGAAGTACCAGCGTCCGCCGAGCGTTACAATCCCGTACACCAGCTCCGGATGGTTCACATCCGCCTCTCCCTCAATCCGCAGGCCGATTTCCCGCTCAATCACTCTGCGCTCACCGTATTCGATTTTGTGCTCAGGAGCCAGATCATTAGTCTTCACAAAAATAACCTTGAAGCTCTGCCCCTCCACATCTACCTGCTCCGTCTGCTTGTAGATCTCCGGGAGCGTGTCCCCTTCGTACATCACATCAATCCGCTCTTTGATAAAAGGACTGCGGCTGACATCCACCTCTACCCCGCTTGCAAATATAGCCGGAGGGATCTCCCTGCCGAATAGGCAGCGCAGCTCCATCCCGCATAAAGAGGTCTCATCCGGTGAATGGGCATAAGTATATATATATAACGGTTCAACACTTGCAGGCATATTCGCTGACACTTCAATTTCGCTCCTGTCGCTTCCGCCGCGCTCGGCGGTTCCTTTGCTTAAACTAAGTAAGTCTATCACGGTTACTGCCAGTAATCAACAGCCTGCAAGGAACTGTATCCCAAGCTACGCAGCTCCGGTCAACCTCTGATGAAGGGCCGGACAATCCTTTTTTGATCCATCGGGATATCTCCAGTATAATGAATGCATTACACTGCCGAACCTGAGCCGCAGAGACCCTCCGTTATGCATGTTGCCGCATAATACGGGTAGCTGTGGTATTAAGCAGCGAATTCCAAGGAGGTACATAATCACAATGTCATACGAAACTTACTTTCAGACTGAGCGCGAAGCCCAGCTCAGCGAACTCAAGCAATGGCTGGCGATCCCCAGCATTTCAGCCCTGTCCAGCCACAAGGAAGATATTAATACCGCTGCCGGCTGGCTGGTAGAGACCCTGAAGCGTGCGGGTCTTGAGAACATCGAGCTGCACCCTACAGCCGGTCATCCGGTGATCTATGCAGACTACCTTCACGCTCCCGGCAAGCCGACCATTCTGGTCTACGGCCATTATGATGTACAGCCGGTGGATCCGCTGAACCTGTGGACTACGCCTCCGTTTGAACCGGAGATCCGTGACGGCAAGCTGTATGCGCGCGGCGCTACAGACGACAAGGGCCAGGTATTCATGCATATCAAAGCCATCGAGGCTATCCTGAAGCAAGAGGGCACGCTGCCAGTCAACATCAAGCTCTGCATCGAAGGGGAAGAAGAGATTGGCAGCGTCAACCTGCCGCCATTCCTGGAAGCTAACCAGGACAAGCTTGCGGCAGATGCCGTTCTCGTCTCGGATACCTCCCTGCTGGAACGCGGACGCCCCGCCATCTGCACCGGGCTCCGTGGTCTCTGCTCGATGGAGGTCACAGTGAACACCGCCTTGACTGATTTGCACTCCGGCTCCTACGGCGGCGGCGTTCCCAATGCGCTGCATGCGCTCGTCTCGCTGCTCAGCACCCTTCACGATGATAAGGGCCGCGTATCTGTAGAAGGCTTCTACGAAGGTGTGCCTGCCCTGTCTCCGCTGCTGCGCGAAGAATTCGCCAAGCAAGGCGTGGACGAAGACAAGATCAGGACCGCCCTCGGCTTGGAGCAATTGTACGGTGAAGAAGGCTACACCTTCGTGGAACGGGTCGGCGCGCGTCCAACGCTGGAGCTGAACGGCGTATACGGAGGCTTCCAAGGTGAAGGCAGCAAGACCGTAATCCCGAAGGAAGCCCATGCCAAGATTACCTGCCGCCTGGTTGGCGACCAGGACCCGCAGCACATCCTGGATGCCGTTGAAGCCCATCTGAAGGCCCATATCCAGAGCGGCGCCAAGGTTCAGGTGAAGCAGATGGAGAAGGCACGCGCCTTCAACATCGATCCGTCGCACCCGATCCTCCAGACCGCTGCCGATGCTTATGGCAAGGTCTACGGCACACGTGCCCTCTTCACCAAAGACGGCGGCTCCATCCCAATCATGGAGAGCTTCGCCCGCATCCTGAAGGCACCGGTCGTCCTGATGGGCTTCGGACTCGATGACGAGAACCTGCATGCGCCGGACGAGCATTTCAATCTGGAGAACTTCGACAAAGGCCTGCTGACCCTTGTCGAGTTCCTGAAGACTGTCTAACGTCCAAGGCAGACGGCTTACCTGTCATCGGGACACATTTATCAGCAAAGGCAGGCCCCCGAAGGATCAGGGGCCTGCCTTTTTCAACAGATGAATTGGCTATGGCTGGTGTAGCCGGTGTGACTTGTGACACCTGTGCTCATTCTCTCTTACCGTCAACTTTCAGCGAGTTCAGGTGCACTAATGCCAATGTCATTAAGTTAAGATATATAGCCAAAAACAAGAAAAAGGCAGGTTATCGAAAAGATAGCCTGCTCTTTTTTTGCACAAAAAAATCTTGACAATCCGTAGAAAACGTGTGGCGAAGCCCCTTGAAAAAACGAGGAGGTTACGCCAATGAATGCTTATGCAAATTCGCTGAAAGACAGACTGACATCTCTCATCCGTGAGATGGCGGCTGCCCCCGCGCCTTACGTCAGAAACCCGGGAAAGGATTTTACCCGAACGAAAAAACTACCCTTTGAAATGGTTATGCAAACCCTGATCTTTATGGGCGGCAACAGCCTCTATAAGGAACTGTTGGAATCGCAGGGCTATGACGTTAACACCGCAACTTCTTCTGCTTTTGTTCAGCAAAGAAATAAAATTTTGCCGTCTGCGGTCGAATCTTTGTTTCACACCTTTACCGCGTCCCATACGGAATTCAAGGATTATCGAGGCTATCGATTATTGGCCATTGACGGTTCCGATCTGCATATTGCAACAGATCCTGCGGACCCGTTGACCTATTCTCAAAGTCAGCCCCACTCGAAAGGCTTTAACCTTCTGCACTTGAACGCTGCTTATGACCTCTGTAACCGGCTTTACGTGGACGCCATCCTTCAACCTCGAAAGCTGCGCAACGAAGGAAGGGCGCTGTCCACGATGGTGGATCGGTCCCCTATTCAGGGGAACGTCATTGTGTTGGCGGATCGAGGATTGGAAAGCTACAATACGTTCGCGCATCTGGAACGGAAAGGATGGAAGTACGTCATACGGGTCAAGGATTTGCATTCGAATGGCATTCTTTCGGGCTTGCACTTGACCTTTGAAGGGGCGTTTGATCAGGAGATTCACCTGACGCTGACTAAAAAACGAACGAAAGCGTTCAGGGATCACCCCGAAATCTATAAAATTCTTCCGGCCACCTCTAGCTTTGATTTTCTGGACATGCAAAAGAACCTGTTTTACCCGATTTCCTTTCGGGTGGTTCGTTTCCTCCTGCCCAGTGGCGATTATGAAACCGTCATTACCAATCTACCGGCTGCTGAATTCTCACCGGATGAACTCCGGGAACTGTATCACCTGCGATGGGGGATTGAGACCTCTTTCCGGGCCTTAAAATACACCATCGGTCTGACCCATTTTCACGCAAAGAAGCAAGAGTCCATTACCCAAGAGATATTCGCAAGAATGATCCTCTACAATTTCGCTGAAATGATTACCTCGCACGTAGTCATTTCCCAAAAGGATAAACGGCACCTCTACCAAGTCAACTTCACGGTGGCCGTTCACGTCTGTAGACATTTCCTGCGCTCCAAGGGCGATGGACCCCCGCCTGATGTGGAAGCTTTGATTCGCAAAAATATTTTGCCGATTCGTCTCACCCGTCCTGGGCAAAGGAATACACGCAGAATACGTAGCAAATCCGCCATTAGCTTCGTCTACAGAGTAGCATAATTCGGTTCGCATGAACATTTTTTTAAGTGGATCTTCCATCCGCTTTGTTTGCTATGCGCTTTTTTCCTTCCTTACACCAAAAACAAACGGCATAGGACGTTTCCCCATACCGTTTTGGATTCTCTTTATTAATTCCAAACTTATCTTTGAACTTATCTTAATGACATTGGCACTAATGCTCCTCATTTCTGCTTACCGTCAACTTTCGGCTAAGTTTTATATGCTGGAGCGTATGCAGTCTTTGTGCTACTACTCACCTTTGCAATCCAGCCATCTAATTTCTCGTATGGCCACAGATGGCGGAATCAGTGGGATTTATCCCCTTGATTTTCACGTATAACTGACTTTCAGATGCATCAGTGGGATTTATCCCTCTCATTTTCCCGTTTAGCCAACTTTCAGCCGTATCAGAGGGATTTATCCCTCTCATTTTCACCTATCGCTCAATTCAGGACGAATTAGAGGGACTTTTACCTTTGAATGAAGCCGCACCCTACTTTCAGCAGATTTAGTAATTGTTCTGCCAGTATGTACTATCCCTTATGTTCTGACCCTAAGTTCTGTTCTGTCCCTATGTACTCACGTATCTTCTATCACTAGGTACTCCCTCACGTCCTGCCACTACGTCTTCTTCCCTGTACCCTATCCTCCCTGATCAGCATTATCCACACATTCTAGTTCCCTGCAACAACTCCGAAACAACAAAAAAACCCTTGCGGACAAGGATTTCGGAAGTTAAATATGGAGCGGGTGATGGGAATCGAACCCACGCTATCAGCTTGGAAGGCTGAAGTTCTACCATTGAACTACACCCGCAACTCGAATTGAGTACAAGAAACATTGTAGCACCACTACGAATAAATTGCAACCCTATTAAATTCAGATACCGGAGGTCCGGAGGTTACGACGGCATTTCCAGTAAAGGCCTGAGGAAGGACTGTTCGAATTCAGCTGCCTTCACCGGCTTGCTGAACAGATACCCCTGGGCCTCATGGCAATGCTGCTGGCGCAGAAAGTGCAGCTGCTCCTTGTTCTCCACACCTTCGGCGGTGACCTTGAGCTTCAAATGGTGGGCCATCGAGGTAATCGTAGAGACAATCGCGGCATTGTTGCTGTCCTCCATGACATCGGATACGAAGGAACGGTCGATCTTCAAGCGGTCAATCGGCATATTCTTCAGATAATGCAGCGAGCTGTAGCCTGTGCCGAAATCATCGATGCTGATGCATACGCCAAGTCTTTTGAGGCGGTTCAGCTGGTCGAAGGCGGTCTCCTTGTCGAGGGTCATACTCTCGGTAATCTCCAAATCCACGTAGCAGGGATCTAGACCGATATCCTTCAGGATGGCATCAATTTTGCCGGCCAGATTGGGCTGCAGAAACTGGCGCATCGAGAGGTTAATGGACACGCAAATCGGATGATAGCCGGCATCCTGCCACATTTTATTCTGCATACAGGCCGTCTTAAGCACCCATTCCCCAATGGGGACAATTAGCCCGCTCTCTTCAGCGATAGGAATGAAATCCACCGGAGAGACCAAGCCGCGTTTGGGATGGTTCCAGCGCAACAGCGCCTCCATGCCGACAATCTCTTCTGTCTCAAGTAGTACCTGGGGCTGATAGACCAGATAGAACTCCCCCCGTTCCAGCGCACGGCGCAGATCGTTCTCCAGCTTGAGCCGTTCCTTCGCCTTCATCTGCATAGCCGGAATATAGCGGCGGATCTCCACCCCTTGATCCTTGGCATTGTGCACCGCTGTGTCTGCATTCTGTATCAACTGCTCTGCCGTATCTCCATCCCCGGGGTAGATGCTTACCCCCAGACTCAGTGAGATATGGTATTCGCCCGACTCCAGGCCTACCGGTGTCTCGAACAGGCGCAGCAGCTCACCCGCCCGGACCAGACAATTCTCCAGACCCGTCCGCTCCGTCATCAGAAAAGCAAACTCGTCCGCTCCCATACTAAAGAGCTCTTCATTGACTCTAACCTCATCCCCGATCCGCCGGGCGACCAGCTGCAGCAGCAGATCTCCTGCATAATGGCCAAGAGAGTCATTGATATTCTTGAAATGGTTGATGTTCATAATGACCAGCCCGGCGAAGCCGCGGCTTTTGTCCTGCTCACTCTGGAGCACCACCTCTTCCATGCGCTGCATCAGGCGGCGTCTGTTCGGAAGACCTGTCAGCTCATCGTGGTACGCCAGATAATTAATCCGCGCTTCCGCCTGCTGGTTCTCCTGAAATGGCTCCTCAATCGTTAATCTGTAGACCCCGGTCAGCAGAAGATAATAGGCCGCTGCGCTGCTGAGCATCCCGAAGAGATAATCCAATTCTCCGACACTGAACAGATTCATGAAGAAGACCTGAGCCAGTGAGAAGAACACAAGGGAACGGATAATAATCAGCAGAGAGGCTGACTTTTCGCTTTTGCCAGGATAGATAATAATCGCAGCACCAAGTAAATAGACGAACAGTATCGCCATATTCATCAGGTCTCTTGCCGTTTCTGCCCATGGTTCGTCCGCCAGCCCGGAGACAATCAGGTTGCCGAGACCAAACACAGCCAAAGCCAGCAGAATCACCACAAAAGCATTCCGAAACACCTTCCCCTTGACACCGTTTCCTACAAGCTGGTCTTCTCTGCTGAAAATAAGCATAATCCCCAGTGCACTGGCCAGCCGTGAGAACGTCAGGAGCCATAAGGACTGCTCCGGGCTGATATACGAGGTGATTCCAGGAATACCTACAAACCCGAGTACATGCAGGAAATCAAAAATGCTCACCCCCAGGAACAATGCAGAGGTGTACAGCCTAGCCTTAGATAAACTATTGGCGAACAGCAGCCAGCCCTGGGCAAAAATCGCAAAACCGAACGCGACAGTACAGCAGCCCAAAATAAGGTAAAAGGCTATCAGTAAATCCTTGTCCTCGATTCGGCCCAGCGGTGTACGAAAAATCTGGATCAGAAGGAATAGCACAGCCCCCAGAATAGCCGCATGAATCGTCTTTCTCTCTTCTTGTCTCATAAGTCCCTCGCGTCTAAAAATAATATCTATAAAGTCAGATGGATGTGTATGATGTCCTATGTATAAATATCGGCTAGATAGCTCTGTAAAGTTACATTGATCACCTACTAATATTGTAAGGAAGCAGATTCGGCAGAAAAAAAGCACCTGCCTACAAACAGAGGCCAGTGCTTTCTCCTTCCAGACGGTTATTTGTCCCCGAAATTGACCTCGGGTGTTGTCAGTGTGTCATAGAAGTCAACCGCCTTATCTTTATCGGCCGAAGATCGCAGCGCCATTGCCGAGCGGGGATGCTCGTCCAGCGTTCCTGTAATCATATACGGAATGATATAGCCCCACTCTTCCTTCTCCCGCAGAGGGATCATCAGGTTCTCAATGATATCCAGAACAGGCCGGAGCGTATAATTCGTATTCTTCAGATGGGTAACCAGCAGCTCTGTAGGACAGTTGCCTGCGGCGCGGCCCATTCCATAACAGGAAGCATCCAGCAGCTCTACCCCCTTCTCGGCTGCAATCAGCGTATTGGAGAAGGCCAGCTGAAGATTGTTGTGAGTATGCACACCGAGCCGCTTCTCCGGAAGATGTGTCTTGAACTTCTCTACCAGGTAATGAAAGTCATTATGATCCAGGCTCCCGTAAGAATCCACGATATAGACTACATCAACTACGCTCTCACGGATCTGCTCGAAGGCTTCCAGCAGCTCATTCTCCATCACATTGGACAGGGCCATAATATTAATGGTCGTCTCATAGCCCAGGTCATGGAAGGTCTGCACCAGCTGAAGGGCCTTGTCCACATCCTTGCTGTAACAAGCCACACGGATCAGATCGAGCATGCTCTCGCTGCGTGGCAGAATATCATTCTCGTCCACCCGGCCGATATCGACCAGAGCCGACAGCTTCGTATGCCCCTTTTGCGGAATGACCTTGCGCAGGAAGTCATCATTCAAAAAGCGCCAAGGGCCTGCACCCTCTGCCCCTTTGAGCAGCTTCGGCGAGTTTTTATATCCGATCTCCATATAATCAACACCGGCTTCATTCAGTCCGGCATATAATTTCTGAACAAATTCAATACTGAAATCCCAGTTATTTACCAATCCCCCATCACGGATGGTACAATCGACAATTTTACTATGATTCGTCTTCACAATCTGTTCTCCCTTCGGGGTATCTCTTTAGTACTATGCTTATATTATCGTTCAATCATACTTTAACGAAGAAGATATTGTAAAGAAAATTTCAGTATTCTTCATATCGATTTTCGCTAACAGAAACAATGACATTAATCACAGAATAAATGGCAGTAAAATGCTACATTACAAGAAATCATTGAGATTGATTATCAGTCTCTTTCGGAGGGATAACAATGGCTCTAACATCCTGCTCCTTGCTGCGTTTGCAACCAGGCACTACCGGCTCCATTCAAAGAATTGAGGGCATGAATCCAATTTTGCGCCGCCGTCTGGCCGATCTGGGAGTATCTGAGGGTGTAATGATCCGTCTCAAGGGCAAAGGGCCGTTCATGGGGCCGATTACGCTTGAATGTAACGGTCAGCTATTTGCTATCCGGCGGAAGGAAGCATCTATGATAGAGGTGAAAGTATCATGAGCTCCATTGCACTTGTGGGGAACCCCAACACCGGGAAAACCTCGCTGTTCAATACCCTGACTTCCTCCTACGAATACGTAGGGAACTGGGCAGGCGTTACGGTTGAGAAAAAAATCGGCAGTCTGAAGAACGGAGCCGGGAAGCTCATCGATCTGCCTGGAATCTACTCCCTTCACCCCCTCTCCCGTGATGAGGGCGTAGCCGCACAATATCTAATCGAAGAAACCCCTGAAGCACTTATCAATATTGTCGATGCCTCGCAGTTGGAACGGAACCTGCTGCTTACCCTGCAGCTGCTGGAGTATGGCAAGCCGACGATCCTCGGACTGAATATGACCGATGTTGCCAAGGCGCGCGGCATTCAGGTGAACCCCGACATTCTTTCGGAACAGCTCGGTATTCCCGTGCTGCCGCTGATTGCCCGGACAGGCAAAGGAACCAGTCAGGTGCTTAGCGTGCTGGAGCAGCCTTCCCATATCCCGCCTGTTACCTTCCAGTTGAATTATGGGGAACTCGCTGAAGAAGCCATAACCTCCATTGTTACACATTTGCAAAAGATCTCTGGTCTGCCTAATCTCCGCTGGGTTGCTCTCCAGCTGCTGGAGCAGAACCCGGTAATCCTGGAGCTGCTTAAGAAGCGGACGGATATTTCCGGCTTGCTGCTGATTGCAGATACCGCTCAGACCCGGCTGCAGCGGGATAAGCTTGCACTCACTCTTCCCCAGTGGATTCGCTCGGTCCGCATGGACTACATCCGCAAGGTGTGCGCTGAAGCGATAGACTCCACCCTGCAAAAACCGCATAATTTGACCGAACGTCTGGATTCCATCCTTACCCACCGTTTTCTCGGACTGCCCCTGTTCATCCTGTTTATGTATGCCATGTTCAAAACTACCTTTGACTGGATTGGCGGGCCGTTGTCAGATCTCTTGGATGGCTTCATCGGCGGTCAGCTCAGCGATTGGACGAATTCGCTGCTGGGGGCCATCGGGGCTTCAGAATTCACGCACGCACTGATCGTTGATGGTCTCATCGGCGGTGTGGGCGGCGTGCTCGTATTTGTTCCACAGATATTCATCCTGTTCCTGATGATCTCCTTCCTGGAGGATTCCGGGTATATGGCCCGTGTCTGCCTGCTGATGGACAGCACGATGGAACGGATGGGACTGAACGGCAAGGCCTTCATTCCGTTCATTATCGGCTTCGGCTGCAACGTACCGGCGATTATGGCGGCCCGAAGTATTGAACAGCCCAAGGACCGGATGCTGACGACACTGCTTATGCCGCTGATGTCCTGTTCTGCCCGGCTTCCAGTCTATCTGCTGTTCGCAGCGGTCTTCTTCCCTGCCCAGCAAGCTGCAGCTGTACTCTCTATGTATGTCATGGGCGTTGTATTTGCCCTGGTTCTGTGTAAGTTCTTCTCCAAGTACCTGTTCAAGAATGAGGCGTCTATCTTCATTATCGAGCTGCCTCCTTACCGGATGCCGCAGCTCAAGACACTGAGCCGCAGCACCTGGGAGAAGGGCAAGGGCTTCCTGCGCAAAGCAGGGACCATTATCCTGGCCGGCTCGGTCCTGATCTGGCTGATGTCCTACGCTGGTCCTGGCGGTCTCAATGTGGACATGGATCACTCCTTCCTGGCCAAATTCGGCGGCTTCATTGCCCCGCTGCTGCAGCCGCTCGGCTTCGGAACATGGCAGGCGGGATCTACTCTGGTGCCCGGCTTCCTCGCGAAAGAGGTTGTGGTCTCTACCATGAACATCATCTACCATGCCCCGGATACAGCGGGACTGGAAGGCCAGATTGCTTCAGTCTTTACACCGCTTAGCTCGATCAGCTTCATGGCCTTTATCCTGCTCTACATTCCTTGCCTGGCCACTGTCGGCGTTATCAAGAAAGAGACTGCGTCCTGGAAATGGACATTCTTCTCCATGGGTTACTCTCTGGTATTGGCCTATGCGGTGTCACTGGTGATCTATCAAGGAGGACGTTTGCTCGGATGGTCGTAGCCCCGCAGCAAGTCCAAGTTATTAGGAGAGGAAGCGATGACGGCAATGATCGTTAATATTGTGATTGTGGCGCTAATATTCGGGTATTCCGGCTGGATAATCTACCGCCATGTGCAGAAAGGCAAGCAGGGGGCCTGTGCGGGCTGTGACAAGGGCAAGACCTGTCCCGCAGCAGCGATGGATTCACCTCTGTCCTGCGGCAGTGCTTCACTGGGCAGCAAGCGCTAGGATGCAGTTCTAGCGGATACAGACTTAGTATTCTTTCGTTTAGAAACCTTGGCATGCGGGTATGTTAGTTATAAGCTTTTAACAACCAGACTATTGCCAAGGAGGAATAACCATGAACACCAAGAAGACTTTGTTTACAACGGTAGCCTTGGGAGCCGCCTACTTGCTGAAGAATAAGAATACACGGGATAAGATTATGAATGGCGTCCAATCCCTGACGGCCCAGATGAAGGCCCGTAAATAGGCTGCTATTCCCGCAGTTATGAGAAGCAGGATTCCAAATGAACAAAGAGCCGCAGGTCTCAGGAAACTGAGAATCTGCGGCTCTTTGTGTCTGTTTGGACAATTCGGTCTAGGCTTCAGGGGGGCGATGATCTGGTTCAGCCGCAGCGCTCAGCAGATATTCCAGCAAGGTGCGGACCATGATGCCTGTGGCACCCTTAGGATTCACACCCCGTTCCGCAGACAGAAAGGCAGTCCCTGCAATATCGAGATGCACCCACGGCAATCCCTCGGCGAATTCTCCGATGAACAGCCCCGCCGTGCTGGCAGCCCCATATCGTCCGGCAGCATTGCGGAGATCCGCAACCTCGCTTGTCAGCATCTCACGGAATTCAGGATAGACAGGCAACGGCCAGATGTGCTCCCCTGACAGCCTTGAGGCTGCCAGAAGCTCTTCCAGGAATGCTTGATCATTCGTTACTGCCCCTGTAGCCACATCTCCCAGAATCGACACCACAGCTCCTGTCAGCGTGGCTACGTCAATGATCCGCTGTGCGCCCCATTCCCGGGCATAGGTAAGCGCATCTCCCAGAATGATCCGTCCCTCCGCATCAGTATTGATGATTTCGACCGTTCTTCCACTGAGGGTAGTAATGATATCGCCCGGTTTATAAGCATTCGCTGCCGGCATATTCTCTGCCGCCGGAATCAGCATGACCACATTGACCTTGGGACGCAAATGCCCCAGCGCATCCATTACCGCCAGAACCGCTGCGGCCCCGGCCATGTCACTGAACATGCTCTCCATGCCCGGTGCCCGTTTCAGGGAGATGCCCCCGGTATCGAAAGTGATTCCTTTGCCGACCAAGCCCACTGCGTTCTCCCATTGATTCGTCCCCTGATAGCGGATAACAATCATGCGGGGAGGATTCACACTGCCGCTGCCGACCGCAAGCAAGCCGCCCATTCCCTTAAGCGCAAGCTCCCGTTCATCCAGTACTTCAGCCGGAAGCCCGTGCCGCTGTGCAATTTCGATGGCAGCCACTGCAAGACCCGAAGGAGTCAGCAGGTTCCCCGGACGGTTGGTCAGCTCACGGGCAAGGTTGGCAGCCTCCCCGAAAGCCTTCCCCCGCTTGATGCCTTGTCTCCAGGCTTCCTCTTCTGCTGCCTCGCTCTTGCCTTCCGTACGAAGATGTACCGTATCTATACCCGTATAGGCTGCCTGGTCCAGCTTATATTGTCTTCTGCGGTACGACCCCAGGACCAGCCCTTCCGCGATGGCCTGGCCGGCCTGCTCCGCCTTCAGCACCCCAGTCAGCCCGCCTGGTACCGCCAATATCTGCACAACCAGCGCAACGGCCTTCAGCCTGTAAGCTGCCCTGGCGGTCTGCGCCATCAGCTGCCGCAGATCGTGCATACCCATCTGGCCCTTTCCGCTTCCGGCCAGAATGACCACAGGCTGCTCAGGCTGCTCCATTACGGGCAGTATATACACTTGCCCTTGTTTGCCGTTGAACAGGCCCGCAGCGGACAATAGGCGGACTCTCGCGGCCCAATCTGCCGGAAGTCCTTCTCCCTGTGCCTGTGCCTGTGCCTCTGAGATGATTAGACATACAGCATCTCCTTGCGGCGAAGCTTTACCGGCATCACTGCTCCATTCAAAGATCAAGCTCCATCCCTCCGCATCCTGGTTGCCCAACACTACTAACAAATACACTACTAACGCAGATAAGGCTGATCTCCCGCACTTGTTCGTGCATCGCAGGAATCAGCCCTTACATATTAATTATAACCCGTATGCACTCCACCGAGAACAAAGGGCTTAAGATAGCATTAGTGAGTAAGCGGAAGCGAAATGACGAACCGGGTTCCTTCATTCAGCCGGCTGCTGACCGAGATGCAGCCGCCATGATTCTTGATGATCCGGTCACTGACGGAGAGTCCGAGTCCCGTCCCATTCTCCTTCGTAGTGAAGAACGGATTGAATAGTCTGTCAAGTGTGCAGATATCCATTCCCTTGCCGTTGTCAGAGATGAAGATGCGCACCTCTGTTCCTTCTTTACGTGCGCCTACCTCAATCCGGCCTACAGAATCATCCACCCGCTCCGAGATCGCTTCCATCGCATTTCTGATCATATTCAGCACAACCTGCTTCATTTGCTTAATATCCCCTGAGATGACCAGGTCCTCCTGGAGCACCTGCAAGTTGATCTGGCAGCCCTTCATCAGCGCCTCGCTCTCTGTCAGCAGGACCACTTCCTTCAGCAAGGCAGAGACAGGAATCATGCTGATCTGCGGCACAGAAGGCTTGGAGGAAGTCAGAAATTCATGAATAATGTCATTGGCACGGTCAATCTCCGCTAATATAATCTTCGCATATTCTTCTTTGCCGAGCAGATGCAGATGGGGATGAAGCAATTGGATGAACCCCCGGATAGCCGTCAGAGGATTGCGGATCTCGTGGGCGATGGAGGCCGATAACCGGCCCAGCATGGCCAGGCTGTCGTTCTGGTAGGCCGTCTGCTCAATCAGCTTGTAATCGGAGATCTCTTTGAATGTGAACAGGTAGCTGCCCTTCATTTCCTCTCCGCTGGACAGGGTTGCGCGCCAGTACCGTCCATATTCATCCACAAATTCATAGCTTGGCTTACCTTTGAGCACCATTTCACGATAACTCCTCAGCACCTGTTTCTTCTTGAAGCGGCTGAGCTGAATATGGGATAACAGATGATGCAAGGTGCAGCCCAGAAGAGAGTGACGGTTAAGCTCCAGAATGCCGTACATCTGCTTGTTGACGAAAGTCAGCACACCCTCATCATCAAAAAGCAGAATCCCGCTGTCGATGTGCTCCAGCACATCCTCAAATGTGGTATCCATCGGACCAGATTGAAACGTTCTTGCCGATAATAGCAAGCTTTCCTGATATTGGCTTATCACGATACGAAGTTCCCCCTTTTACTGCAATTGACGAAGACGCTTAAGCGACATCAAATTACTATGTATCTGAGTATATGACGAAGCCGCCAGAACATTCGAAAATCGTATTGTATTATCCAACCGTTTCAACTATATTCCAATCATATCCAAGAGAAGAAGACAACGCAATCAGAGAATCTGTCGAATGGCAAAAATATTCCTAAAATGATTCTTAAGACACATTTAAGTGGGAGGGGAATGATTTATTTCCTGCAAATACATTGAAAAGAGCCCCCGCCAGGGCGGCGGGAGCTCACTGATTTATAACATGATGGTGGCAGGATCAAGACAGATATTCAAGCCTTCTGCTGGAGCCGGTGACGCCGCTGGCTCATGACAGCCAGACGCTTCTTCAGCTCACGTTCCCATTTGGAGTCACCGATCTGTTTGGCAACTGCCAGCAGGTCCAGCGACATATCGATCTGGCTGCGTATGATCGCGAGCGGGTCCTCGCTCTCCATATTGATGACGTTCTCGAAGATCGCTTCCTCTTCCTCCATCACATAATCCTGGAAATCCACATCCGTGACGCCGTCGCCATGGGCATATTCCGCCAGAATTTCATATTCATTCTCGACTTTGTAATGTACCTCTACCCGGTGGCATACCGGACAAAAAAGCAGGGGAACATTATGGACTTGCGTGCGATAATGCTTTAGGGTCCCCTTCGTTCCAACCATACTCGCTCCACAGCAAAAGCTCATTTTTGTTCACCCTCCTTGAGTGTTGTCGTTGATTTGATTTCCTATTATTATATTACAAAACAGCGGGAGAGATTCCTCTCCTTACAAGCTATATATTAACCTTTATGCCCATTTTCAAACGTCTGTCCATATCTCAAGTGGAAACGGCTTTGCCGTCCTTTTAAAGGACGGTACCGTTTCAGCGAGAAAGATAAGGATAATTATAGCGCGAAGCATATACATTCTTATCTTTTTGCAAAAAACCTCCTTGAAGGGAATAATGCTTCCCGCAAGGAGGTCCTCTTAGTATATCAAAGATCGCGGTTCATGAGGCCCGGAATCTTACAGGTTCTTGTCGCCTGGCTTCCAGTTCATAGCGCACAGCCCGCCGGATTGGAGAGCCTGCAGCACACGCAATGTCTCTTCAACGCTGCGGCCCACATCATTATGGTTAACAACCTGATACTTCAGTTCACCTTCAGGATCGATGATGAACAGTCCGCGCAGCGCAATGCCTTCTTCTTCAATCAGGACGCCATAATCGCTGGCAACCTTCTTCGTGATATCAGAAGCCAGCGGGAAGTTGATCTGGCCAAGACCGTTCATATCCTTAGGTGTAGACAACCAAGCCTTGTGGCTATGGATGGAGTCGATGCTCACACCTAGAATTTCTGTATCAAGCTCTGCGAAATCAGCAGCAGCATCACTCAGGGCTGTGATTTCAGTTGGACATACGAAGGTGAAATCAAGCGGATAGAAGAAGAATACAAGCCATTTGCCGCGATAGTCGGACAAGCTTACCTTACCGAAATCCTTACCGTCGCCTGTTACTGTCTCCATGAAGAAGTCAGGAGCGGGTTTACCTACCAAACGTTCTGCCATTGCTTAAATCCTCCTTTTGATTATGTAAGAAAAACAGCTACCGGACCGTTGCCGGATGCAATATGCTTTTCTTGATTTTATTGGATGGTTACATTCTTACGGGTACAGACCAAATGTTATCATCGTACAAAATCAAAGTCAATATTACATTGATTACTTTTTTATAATAATTATAAATAAGCAACATTTTGTGAAGTTTTTCTTCATTCTGCGTCAAAAGGGATACATGTGGTAGAACTAGGCTTTGCGGATAGCGGCTACAATCAGGTCGCCCATCTCTGTGGTGCTGATCGCCTTGCTCTTATCAACTGCGATATCGCTCGTGCGGTGACCGGCATCCAGTACCTCCGCAACTGCGGCTTCAATGGCTGCGGCTGCATTCTCGTAGCCGAAGGTCATACGGAACATCAGTGCAAGCGACAGGATCGTAGCGATCGGGTTCGCCAGCCCCTGTCCGGCAATGTCAGGCGCGGAGCCGTGAACCGGCTCATAGAGGCCGTAGCTGCCTTCTCCCAGTGAGGCAGAGGCCAGCATACCAATGGAGCCTGTCAGCATCGCTGCTTCATCGCTCAGGATATCACCGAACATATTCTCGGTCACGATGACATCGAAGCTCGAAGGACGGCGCAGCAGCTGCATCGCACAGTTATCCACCAGCACATGCTCAACTTCAACCTGCGGATATTCCGGCGCCAGTCTGTTCACTACTTCACGCCACAGACGGGAGGTCTCCAGAACGTTGGCTTTGTCGACACTCGCCAGCTTGCCCCGGCGCTTCCCGGCAATCTCGAACGCCTGGCGTACGATCCGCTCCACTTCAGTGACGTTGTAGACACAAGTATCTACCGCTTCTTCCCCATGCTCACCTTGACGGCGCAGCTTGTCCCCGAAGTAGATCCCGCCTGTCAATTCACGCACGACCATCAGGTCTGTGCCTTCCAGGACCTCCGGCTTCAGCGTCGAAGCGTCCTTCAGACAATCGAAGACCACCGCCGGACGCAGATTGGAGAATAGGCCAAGCGCCTTGCGGATACCGAGCAGTCCGGTCTCCGGACGCAGCTCCTTCGGATTGTTATCCCATTTCGGTCCGCCTACGGCTCCAAGCAATACAGCATCGGCGCTGCGGCAGATCGCAAGCGTATCCTCAGGCAGCGGAGTTCCGCGTTCATCAATGGCGATTCCGCCGAACAGGGCGTGCTCTGTTTCAAATGTATACCCGAACAGCTCTTCCGTTCTTTTCAATACCTTTTCCGCTTCCGCCACAACTTCAGGTCCGATACCGTCCCCGGCAATTACGGCGATTTTTTTGACCTCGCTCATTCCTGTCACTCCTTAGGTAGTCCTGCTGGTCGCAGACATAGTTCTTCTGTATATTGTTGTATCATAACGAAGGACAAAGGACAAAGATATAGATTCTATCACGTTCATAGATATAGCCTATAAGTGAGACAAATCCCTAATTTGCCCTTGTCCCACCAATTGATTACAATTAATGGGTAGGTGAAATTATCGGATCTCTAATCATATGGAAGAGGAGTGATCTCAAGATGCAATACGCGAAGCTTGGCAAGTCTGGTATGAAGGTAAGCCGCCTCTGTCTGGGAACGATGAACTTCGGTCCCATCACCGACGAGAAGGAAGCCTTCCGGATTATGGATGCGGCGCTGGACGCGGGAGTCCAGTTTTTTGATACCGCCAATGTGTATGGATGGGGTGAGAACTCGGGTCTGACCGAGACTATTATCGGCCGCTGGTTCAAGCAGGGCGGCGGACGCCGTGAGAAGGTTGTCCTGGCGACCAAGGTCTACGGGGCGATGAGTGACAAGCTGGATGGACCCAATGATGAAGGCGGCCTCTCCTCCTACATTATCCGCCGCCATCTGGAGGGCTCTCTGCAGCGTCTGCAGACCGATCACATCGAACTCTACCAGATGCACCATATCGACCGTAACGTGTCCTGGGACGAGCTGTGGGGCGCCTTTGAGCTTGCGGTCAGCCAAGGCAAGATCGGCTACACCGGCTCCAGCAACTTCGCCGGCTGGGATATTGCCGTTGCCCAGCAGGAAGCGAAGGCCCGCGGGTTCCTTGGACTGGTATCCGAGCAGCATAAATACAGCCTGACCTGCCGTCTGCCGGAGCTTGAGGTTCTGCCTGCGGCGCAGCATCTGGGCCTCGGCATTATTCCGTGGAGTCCGCTTGACGGAGGGCTGCTGGGACGCAATGCGCTGAAGAAGATCGAGGGCAGCCGCAGCGGCGGCAACGCGGAGCGTGTGGAGCAGCACAAGAAGCAGCTTGAGGCCTTTGCGGAGCTGAGTCTGGAGCTGGGCGAGCCGCAGGATAATATCGCTCTGGCCTGGCTGCTGGCCAACCCTGCCGTAACAGCGCCAATCATCGGACCGCGTACGCTGGAGCAGTTCGAGAGCGCGCTGCGCAGCCTGGAGGTCGTTCTGGACGAGTCCGTGCTGAAGCGTCTGGACGAGATTTTCCCCGGACCCGGCGGTGCGGCTCCGAAGGCTTATGCATGGTAATCAGAACTAACTGGCTGCAGCCTGCATAACCTCCCGATATCATTTCTTCTCTTACAATAAAGAGCTGTTCACCGGCATAACGTATCCGGTGAACAGCTCTTTATACTTCTATGTCTTTTATTGCGCCGTATCCACTGTTATAGAACCATTGCTGGTGGACAAGGTGACCTCATGGGTGCCTTTTCCAAGTACAGCCGTTCCATGGTCCTCATCGTCGCCGCCCCAGTCCACGTTGCCTTTAAGTGATCCGTTACTGGTATCTGCCGTAATCTTGGCATCCGTTACCGCCGGAAGACCCAAGACAATCTTGCCGTTGCTGGATTTCAGTTCCCATGCACCTGTGATTGCCGAATTGACTGTAATCTTGCCGTTGCTGCTTCTGGCCGACACAGCGCCGTCAATATTCCCCAGCGTAATCGCACCGTTCGAGCTAACCAGGTCTGCTCCGCCCTGTACATTCTTTACCGTCAACGTGCCGTTGCTGCTATGAGCCTTCACCCCTCCGGAGACATCATGGATATCCATCGTTCCGTTGCTCGTATCCACATTAATGCCTGCGGCCAGCCCCCCGGCTTCGATGGAACCGTCACTGGTCTCTACCTGAGCGGCCAGATTCTGCGGAATGCCGACATTCAGATATGGCGCATTGTTATTAAAGCCGATCTGGATATTGGAGAGCCAGCCTGAATCTCCTTCCAGCTCCATCACAAGCGTGTCGCCCTCGGTCGTCACTTTCCATTTACGCTCCAGGGCACTTGCCGCTTCATTGTCTGTATTGCCCGGCAGCTCCAGCTTTCCTTCATACGTCAGCGTGTTCCCATCCACACCCTGGAGCTTAACCTTGCCTTGGGGCAGATCAATCCGCACATTCTTAATATCCTGTTGCACTTCTACCTTCCCGTTCACCGGCACCAGCTTGGTATTGCCGAAGATACTGCTCAGCGATCCTCCGGCCAGCACCGTCTGTGCCCCGCTTGCCGCGATAAGCACAATGATCAGCAGAATGGCCCAGCCGCTTACGCGGCTTTTGACATCTGATTTAATGAAGAGCCTAAGCAGCATCTCCAGGCCGAACAGGATAAGCAGGGCCGGCCAGATATAACCCAGCACATCGTACGTGATTACACCATATTGAGCCATGACTACAATAACGCCTACTATTATGCACCCTATTGCGGCGGTAAAGCTGCCGATTTTCCATCTCCCCATCGTTCAATTCCCCATTTCACTATACTTTTGAATTATTCTTCAGCATTCTGAATCCATACCCGATCAAGGCAAGCGACAACAGAATCGCTCCGATATTCATATCGTTGAGTATTTCCCACAGAGCGGGAAATGCAGTGATGAGCAGCAGCAGGATGCCCGCGATAACACACCCTATACCGACCCACACTGGATTCACGTCATCATGCGGATACATCGGGGGCGCAGACATTCCCATTGACCAGGGTGCTCCAAAGCTATCCGGATGAAACATCATCCGCTCATGCTCGGCAGCCGACACTTTCATCCAAGCCGCCTTTTGCAGCGCATCGAATAATTGATAGAACCAGAGCGCAGCAAGTGCGAACGGAAACACGGCGGGCATGGACGGAATGAATATAATACAGAGCGATGCTCCAATCATATACTCCAGACCCATTTTTTTAAAGCCCAGATACATGTGGCCCAGTCCCGGAACCATAGCCAGGAGAAACGTGAGCCAGCGTCTTTTCTTAATCATATGTTACCCTCCCAAAAGTTTTGTTGAAATAAATTAGATAACCGGCGAAGCCGCTATGGATTTATTTATTGTTACCTTGCGGGCCGAACCAGGAGCTGACCGATGTGGACATATGCCCGTTGATTTCAGTGATGCCATAAGCCAAATTCTCAAATACGCCAAGCTGCAGCAGGAGAAACGTCAGACCGACCGCCACGCCGTAATGCATCCAGGAGGTTCCCCGGGTCGTACGCCGTCTGGACATGGTTGATTTCACGATCCGTTCTCTGCGTCCGTTCTCCAGCTGGCCGATCCTTGCCATAACATCCCCGGTCAAATCAGGGAAGTCATGCGGCAACACGGGCTCCTGCCCGTTAAGATCCAGCCCGGCTTCCATCTCGCTCCACATCGCCGCAAGCTCCCGCGCCTCCTCCAGCCATTCCGCGCAGCCGGGACAGGTCTGGATATGCAGATAGATCGCCTGCTGGGCCTCAGGTGACAACTGTCCATCTATATAATGCGGCATCCACTCTTTTACTGTTGAACAATTCATCGCCATTCCTCCCCGCTTTTGCGCATCATCTGTCTGGCCCGATAGAGCTGCGATTCAACCGTTTTAACCGAAATTCCTTTTTGCTCCGCGATCTCCTGATAGGAGTGGCGCTGAAAATAGTACAGCTGCACAACCGACCGGTACGGTTCCGCCAGACTATTCAGGTTCTCACCCAGCTCCCGGGAAGCCTCCTTGCGAAGCACTGCCTGTTCAGGTGTCTGTGAAGTCACCCAGTCATTCTCAGTGTAATCTGCTGCACTCCGGTGCCGCCATTCCCGGTCATTGGCCCGTTTCCAGTCCAGACAGGTGCGGTAAGCAATCCGGTATAGCCAAGTGGAGAAGGAAGATTGTCCTCTGAAGGTGGGAAGGGCTTTATAGGCTTTGATGAAGACTTCCTGAGCCATATCCTTGGCAGACTCGGCTTCTCCTGTAATTTTGATGCATACGCTATATACCATGCCTTGATAACGGGTCACCAGATTCCCGAAGGCCTGATGCTCCCCGCTTAGCACAGCACTGATCCACTCCGTCTCTTCCAAGTCTTTCTTCCCTCCTTCAGCTACATAACGTTAGACGTCTGACTTTAAGGTTCCCCTGCATAGTTTTTTAAATTATTTTAGAATAGCAGCATTTCTATTCAAAATCAGCCTCAAGTGCAAGCTCAGAGGGAGGATAACCCGCATCCTTGTCGAATTATCCTTAAACAGCCTATGACAAGACAACATTCCTTAATGAAGTGGTGGGATAGACATGATTCAGGCCTTGCTGGTAGATGATGAACGGCTTGCTCTTATGAAGCTGAAAATGATGCTGGAGGAACTGACAACTATAAATATAATCGCTGCTTATACTGATCCTTCCGAGGCGGTCAAGGCAGTGCCGCTGCTACGCCCTGATGTGATTTTCCTCGACATTGATATGCCTGAGATGAATGGCGTCCAGGCTGCGGAGGCCATGCAAAGGCTGTGCCCGCAGGCAAGCATCGTATTTGTAACTGCACATAACAGCTACGCCATCGAGGCGTTCGAGCTTTATGCGCTTGATTATGTTCTTAAGCCTGTACAGCGGGGCCGTCTGCTGAAGACCATCGAGCGGCTGGAGGAGCGTCTCAGCCAGGCACAGGAGGATTCGCGCAAGCCTGCACAGACGGTAATGATCCGCAGCTTCCAGTCCTTAAGATTCGAACGGGGCGGCCAGCCGCTGCCCAATATCCGCTGGCGCACCTCCAAGGCGCAGGAATTATTCGCTTATTTATTTCATAACCGCAACCGGTTTGTAAGCAAAGATACCCTAACCGATCTGCTGTGGCCTGATTTCAATCTCAAGAAGGCCTCCACTCATCTTTATACAACGATTTATCAGGTTCGGCAATGCCTGAAGCAGGCGGAGATCGATCTGCAGATCAGCAATGCCAGCGGAGGAGAAGGCTACACCCTGGAGACCGGCAGCCTGCTGATAGACAGCTACGAATGGGAGAAGGGCATTCTTACCTTGGATGCCATCAATAAAGATAACTATGAGGAACATCAGCGGTTGTTCGAATTCTATTCCGGCGATTATCTGAACGATTACGATTACCTCTGGGCGGAAGGGGAACGGCAGCGTCTGCGGACCATCTGGCTGCATCACGCAATGAATATCGCAGAATTCTATGTAAGCAGTGGCCGGATACCGGAAGCGGTGACCGTGTACCAGAGAGTGGTGCAGCTCCAGCCTTATTTTGAACAGGGGCATCTCGGGCTGATGAAGGTCTACGACAGCATTGGAGAGCGTTCAGCGGTAGAGGAACAATATCATATTCTGACGGATTTACTGAAGCGGGAGCTCGGCGTGAAGCCGCCCGCGAGTATTAAGCGCTGGTATGAGGAATGGAAGCATCTTAACCTCAGAAGCATGTGATTCTCCATAAATAGAAACGGCAATGCTGACCTTTCAAAGGACGGTATGATTTCAGCGACTTTATATTTATAAGAGCAAAGACACCCGCAGCAGGCTGCGGGTGTCTTTGTGTATGCTGCCATATTAGCTGGTTAATACCTGCTAAGGTGCATTCTCCTACATTTTCTTGCGGGCATTAAATCTTCTGGCCAGTACAGCTCCCAGAATAATCAATCCGCCGCCAGTCAGATACAGCGGGAGAGGACTTTCTTCTCCGGTCTGCGGAAGCTTGCCGGGAAGTCCGCTGTTGTTGCCTTTGTCAGTTGGTTCTGTAACCGTGCCCTTAGGCACTTCATCGACTCCAACTTCAATTGTAATCTCTTCCTCATTGCCGTCTTCATCTGTTACGACAATCGTGAATTTATCCTTGCCGGTGTAGCCTGGATCAGGAGTATACGTCCATTTGCCATCCGGTGTAATAGTTACCGTACCATGCGCCGGCTCTTCGCCGATGCTAGGAATACCTCCCAGCGGGATCTCGCCGTCGATAGGCACTTCCTCAATCGTAGTGACCTGTGTGGCTTGCGGCGTTGGAGTGCTAACCGTTCCAGGCTGGGCCGGTGTTGCTGCTGGCGTCACCTGTGGTGTTGCCGTTACTCCTGGCGTACTGGAAGCAGCCGGAGTCCCCGTTGGTGCTGGCGTTACCGATGGAGTCGGTGTTGGTGTACCGATAACTCCAGGAATGCTTGATGGTTCAGGTGTCGGTGTATAGTACACCGGCGGTGATGTTGGTGCTGGTGTTGATGTTGGTACTGGTGTTGATGTTGGTACTGTAACTGGCGTCGGTGTTGCTGTTGGTGTCACCGGCGTTGGTGTTGGTGTCGCTGGTTGTTCTGTCGGCGGTGTCGTTATTTTTTGGTTAGTAATTGGTAACAGCACCTTTTGCACGCCGGAATCAATCGTTACAGAATGCTCTGTTGTGCTCAGAACATAACCTTCCGGAGCTGTAATTTCCTTCAGAATATAATTCCCCAGCTTCAGAGATGTGAATACCAGTTCACCATTTGCATCTGTTTTTCCGCTTACCACCAATTTCTTGGCGGAATCATACAGTCCGAACTCTGCTCCTGCAAGCTTTTTGTTCGTATCCTCCCCAGCAACCTTCGTTACTTTGAGTGAGCCGAGGATTTCAACAGGAATCAGTTTGTTCGTGATTGGGGCCAATACCTTCTGTACGCCTGAATCAATGGTTACGGTGTGCTCTGTTGCATCCAGCACATAACCAGCCGGAGCAGCAAGCTCCTTCAGTGTGTATGTTCCCAGCTTCAGCGATTTGAATTCCAATACGCCGTTAGTGTCTGTTTTACCACTTGCCACTAATTTCTTAGCGGAATCATACAGTCCGAACTCTGCACCTTCCAGCTTCTTGTTCGTATCCTCACCAGCAACCTTCGTCACTTTGAGCGAACCGAGGACTTCGACTGGAATCAGTTTGTTCGTGATTGGTGAAAGTACTTTTTGTACGCCTGAATCAATGGTTACGGTGTGCTCTGTTGCATCCAGCACATAACCAGCCGGAGCAGCAAGCTCCTTCAGGGTGTATGTTCCGAGCTTCAGCGATTTGAATTCCAATACGCCGTCTGCGTCTGTTTTACCGCTTGCCACCAGCTTCTTGGCGGAATCATACAGTCCGAACTCTGCGCCTTCCAGCTTCTTGCTGGCATCCTGCTCCGCAACCTTAGTCAACTTGAGCGAGCCGAAGACTTCGGCAGGAATCAGTGCGTTAGTTACTGTAACAGTTTTCTCTTGTGATGGATCAATGGTAACATTAATGACTTTGGTATCCAGGATATAACCGGCAGGAGCGGTTTTCTCCTTCAGGGTATACTCCCCGCCCTTAAGCTTAGTGAATTTCAGCTCACCATTCGCATCGGTTGTTTTCGTTCCCACCAGTGCGTTCTTGGAGTCGTACAGTTCGAATACTGCGCCTTCCAGCTTCTTGGAGGAATCATTCACATCCAACTTGGTCAGCTTGAGTGAACCGAAGAAATCATTCTTGACGGTTAGCTGTACGGCCGTAGACGAATTGATTGTCACCTTAATCTCTGAGCTGTCCAGCGAATAGCCTGCCGGAGCTTTAGTTTCTTTTAGTACATATTTACCAGCCTTAAGATTTGTGAAAGTCAGGGTTCCGTCTGCTGCAGAAGTCTGTTTTTGAGTCTCCTTCAGTTCAGTTCCAATCACCCGTGAGAGTGCGAACTCAGCGCCTTTAAGCTTTTCATCGCCGGCCTGATTCGTCTTGGTTACAATTAGCGAACCTTTTACACCACTACCTGTACCGGAGGTGTCTACAATTTGAATGCTCTTGTCAGATGTAATAGGTTTTGTAATCCGATTTACACCGTCGCCGCTAAACGATATAGCGTTTTTCACTTGTACATTATTTCCGGCTTCAGTGACGACAGTCTGATAAGCCAGAATGTACGGCTTGCTGATCGGGTTCGGGTTCAGGAAGACAAGCTCGAATCTTTCTTTACCGTCAGTGCCGGTTTTGAAAGTAAGCGTATAATCTACATCCTTCTTCAGTTCATTTCCCGGGGTTCCTGCATTCCCATTCTGATCAACAGTCGTTTCAAAGAGATGGAAGCTGTCCGGCAGCAGCACCTGATTCGAGCTAGGATCATCTACCAGTTTAACGTTTTTGACAACGGACTGGTTGGCGTTGATGACCACTTTCCAGTTCAGAAGAGTCTGATCATTGTTATCCTGTGTAAACCCTTTGGCGACATATTCTCCACCCTTAGGAATCGTTACTGTGGCTTCCAGAGGCTTAGAAACCGGTTCGTTGTCCTTGTCATATAAGGTGGCTGTATTCTTAACTGTACCTTTATTAACATCACCATCAATGAACTCTGTACTGAAGACCACCTGGAAGGCATAATCAACCTGCTCTTTGAATTTCACTGTAAGTTGCTTGTCTGTGACAGTCAAATCGTATTTCGAAGCGTCTATCAAAGCACCTTTAACAGGGATTCCATCCGCAGCATAATCAAATTTATACACTACTGCAGTAACGCTAGTTGCTTTCTGACCTGCGGGAATCGTATCCACCAGCGTAGCTCCTGCAGCCAGCTCCCGTTTATTATAGTTGGCTCTTACTGTCCAAGTAAGCTGTTTGGTCTTTACATCGTATGAACCTGTTTTATTACCGTTGTTCTTGACTTCAGACCGCGGATCAAAGGTTGCATCACCCTTAATGCTTTGATCCTTGCCGTTAGCATCCTTCCAATCAAGCTGTGCGGTGTTCTTGAAGCTGGTCGCACCACTCTGCAATTTGTAATAGTCAAAACTGGTTGTATACGTCACCGTAAACGGCTTATTGATCGGCTTAGAGAATGTGATGGTGAACCCGTCACCCTTGGCATAATTCGAACCGTTTGGTGTAATCGTATAATCTGCGCTGTTCATAGCTGGTGTCAAAGTGATATTGATCGGCTCGCTTAATTTCAACCCGCCATTATCAAAGGTATCCTTCAGAACCAGATCGTTCATCACTCTACCATCTTTGTTTACCTCAATGGTCCACTTTACAGTTTTATTCAAATAGTCAACATCGGCAAAATTTTTCTTGACTATTTGCTGGAAAATATCCCGTTGATCTCCTTTAGTCTCACCATTGTAAGTAACATCATTACGGATCGTTTCTGTATTACCGTATACACGGTCTTTGACCTTTGTTTTATAGACAATTTTGTAAGCTGAATTGATGTCATTATTAAATTTCAGTTCAAACCCGGTCTTGCCTGTTGGGGGCGAAGGCACAGTAGTAATTGTATATTCCGTTCCCTTAATTAGGGTGCCATCTTCGCTAGCATTGCCATTCTGATCTAGTTTGATCTTGTAGACCACTACTGAATCTTCAACCAGTACCTGAGAATTGTTAAAATAATCGAGCAACATAGCATTGGCGGCTGCAATAGACTGTTCATTATAGTTGAATTGAATTTCCCAAGGAATTGTTTCGGTCACGGGATCGAAGTTTCCTGTTGCAATTTTCTTCAACGGTGCTCCACGCACAATATCAACCGTCTTAGAAGAACTCTTATCGATTCCTTCACCAGTAAGCGTAGCTGTATTGGTGAATTTTTTAACGGATGTATCTGTAATCTTGGTCGAGAATGTCACCCGGTACGCATCTGTAATGGTATTAGTGAACTTCAGGTTCAAACTGCTCGTCGTGCTGCCTGAAGCATCATATTGATCCAAACCGATCTGAGCTCCCTGCGATGCATTCCCTTGAACATCCACGGCAAGCTTGTAGACCTTAATTGAACTTGGGTCAAGCTCCAGGCCTGTCGGAATGGAGTCCGTAACGACCGCTTTGTATACTTCGTCCTGCACCGTGTTTACATCAACGGTCCAGAGGATACTGGACGGATTGTATTTTTGCGGCTGCGGAATTCCGTCCTTGGTAATGCTGGTGCCGCCCTTAGGATGGACTTTAATCACAATCGTATTATTCAGGTTCCCGGCGATCGGGAATAACAGCTCCTGAGTCGTGGTTCCTGTGACTTTGGTAGAGCTAAGTTTGGACGTCACATTGAAAGTACCGCCTACATCAAATAAGCCTTCGATTTCACTATTGAATGTAAGCACCACTTTGTTATCTGTACCTACTGTGTAGTCTCCGATACTGCCCGACTCCACTCCGTCGTAGAACAATTTTCCCGAGTAATTTTTATCGATTGCTAACTGGGAAGGCAACTGATACACGAACGTATCTCCACCCTTGTAGCCATGCGCTCCAGTCTCAGGGTCCGTTACCGGAAGCTTGAAGGTCAGCCCGACTTTAACCTCCGAATCAAGCTTATACACACTATCCGTGACCTGTGTGCCATTCTCATACACAGCCATCGTAACACTGGTAATGATATTATCCGTCCCATCCGCCTTAACCTTCGTCATGAACCCGAAACCGTTGGCAAACTGTGTAATCAGCATTACAACAACCAACCAGGCGCCTATCGTCTTTTTCTTCATAATCACTATAACCTCTCTCTCTTTCTGCAAAATGATTGTTCCAGCGTCACAATTACCGTTCCCGCCTGCTTCTTCCCGATCGTCCCCCTGTCACTAATATGTATGTGGGCCTTCGATTTCGCTTGTACTGTACTTCCGTAACTTTACTTGCCGCCTCTGAACAATTTCTGAACAGATTATGAGATAAATCATAGATAACTTAAAAATAAAATATTTTTTTCGACAAAAAAGTGGTTTCAAACGCTGATAATGTGGAATCCACCCTGGATTATGAACTATTTTTCATTTTTCCGACTCATCTTGTTCATTCTTTTCAATTAAAACTTGTTTCAAATCCCCTTAAGCTGGATTCTACCCCGGAATGCTCAGCGTCAAAAAAATTTCAGCAGATTATTGAACAAAAAAAAGAAGCCTCCCCGGACAAAATGAACTGGTCCGGTGAAGCTTCTTTTAAATAGTTGAATTATAGATTGGCATGCTCCCGCTTGGTGTAGGTCTTGCGCTTCTCAATCAGCTTGTTCAGTGCATCCAGATAGGCTCTGGCACTTGCTTCCAGAATATCGGTGCTAAGTCCGCGGCCCTGTGCAGCCACCTCGCCTTGCGAGAGCACGACATGCACCTCACCCTGAGCATCCTTCCCTCGGCTGACGGCTTTGATCGAATAATCACCAAGTGTGACTTCTTCCCCTGTAGCCTGGTCAATGGCATTGTAGATCGCATCTACCGATCCATTGCCTTCGGCAACCGCCACAATCGGCTGAGGGTCCTGGCCGTGAATAATCACCTTGGCGGTTGGAGTAGCCTCATTGCCATACGTAACATAGATCGTCTGCAGGCTGAAGGTCTCCGGTGTATCAATCAGCTTCTCTTCCAGAAGCGCAAGGATATCCTCGTCTGAGACTTCTTTTTTCTTATCTGCGAGATCCTTGAACTTGGCAAAAGCGGCATTGACCTCTTCCTCAGAGATGTCATAGCCCAGATCACTCAGCTTATCGCGGAAAGCGTGACGGCCCGAATGCTTGCCGAGCACCAGCTTGCTTTCTTTGAGGCCGATGGTTTCCGGTGTCATAATCTCGTAGGTCGTCTTCTCCTTCAGCATGCCATCCTGATGAATCCCGGATTCATGGGCGAAGGCATTCGCGCCGACAATCGCCTTGTTCCCCGGCACAACCATCCCTGTCAGCTTGCTGACGAGGCGGCTGGTACGGGAGATTTCGGATAGGACCAGGGAGGTCTTGGCGCCGAAATACTCACTGCGGGTCTCAAGCGCCAGAGCCACCTCTTCAATCGCTGTATTGCCGGCACGTTCCCCGATCCCGTTGATCGTACCCTCAATCTGGTCTGCGCCATTCTGAATGGCAGCCAGCGTATTGGCAGTAGCCATCCCCAGATCATTATGACAATGGGCGCTAAGCTGTACCCGCTCGATATCCGGCACCGTATCCTTCAGGAATTTGAAGATGGCACCGTATTCCGCCGGATTCAGGTAACCGACCGTATCCGGAATATTCACCACATTCGCACCCTCGCGGATCGCCATAGATACCATTTCAGCCATGAAATCACGCTCGGTACGGCCGGCGTCCTCCAGGGAGAATTCCAGCTTGGGAAAATACTTCTTGGCATAGCGGATCGCCGATTGTGCCGTTTCCAGCACTTGTGACTTCTCCATGCGCAGCTTATGCTGACGGTGTATCGGCGATGTAGCCAGGAAAATATGAATGCATGGGTCCTGTGCCCCCTGCAGCGCTTCCTTGACCGCATCAATATCGCTCTCTCTGGAACGGGACAGACCGATTACGGTGACGTTCTTGACCGCTCTGGCCACTGCGTTCACCGCAGCCAGATCTCCTGGCGAAGCGGCTGGAAAGCCTGCCTCCATCCGGTCAATTCCCAGCTTCTCCAGCTGGTAAGCGATTTCTACCTTCTCACGTGTATTGAGGTTCACACCCGGCGACTGCTCCCCGTCACGCAGCGTCGTGTCGAACACATGAATTTTCCGCATGCTGAGCACCTCCTGAAGATTGTCCATAAACCCTCAAATGCGGCCCGCAAAATTACGGCCGCATCTGAGAATCACACTATGGTTACTTGTATTCTGAAGTATATGATTTTATTTCTTAATCCAGTGCATCATTTCACGCAGCTGGCTGCCAACCACTTCTACCGGATGAGCGGCTTCATTGCGGCGGGTAGCGGTCAGGAAGGCACGGCCCGATTGGTTCTCAAGGATAAAGTCGCGGGCGAATTTACCCTGTTGAATATCAGACAGTACTTCTTTCATAGCTTTCTTAGTCTCAGCAGTGATGATGCGTGGTCCAGTTACATAGTCACCGTATTCCGCTGTGTTACTGATGGAATCGCGCATGCTGGACAATCCGCCTTCATATACCATGTCAACAATCAGCTTCAGCTCATGCAAGCACTCGAAGTAAGCCATCTCAGGTGCATATCCGGCTTCAGTCAATGTCTCGAAACCAGCCTTGATCAGTTCGGACACACCGCCGCAGAGAACAGCCTGTTCACCGAACAGATCCGTTTCTGTCTCTTCACGGAAGGAGGTTTCGATGACTCCGGCACGGGTACAGCCGATGCCTTTGGCATACGCCAGACCAATAGCCTTGGCATTGCCTGTTGCATCCTGTTCAATAGCGATCAGGCCGGGAACGCCGAAGCCTTCAACATAAGTGCGGCGAACCATGTGTCCAGGAGATTTAGGAGCTACCAACAGCACATCCGCATCCTTAGGAGCTACGATTTGTCCAAAATGCACGTTGAAACCGTGGGAGAACATCAGAGCCGCGCCATTCTTGAGGTTCGGTTCGATATCATTCTTATATACAGATGCCTGAGTTTCGTCCGGCATGAGGATTTGCACCACATCTGCACGGGATACCGCTTCTGCTACAGACAATACTTCAAAGCCGTCATTCTTGGCAGTTTCAAAAGATTTACCTTCACGCAGACCGATAACAACCTGAAGACCACTGTCACGCAGGTTCTGTGCCTGGGCATGTCCTTGGCTACCGTACCCGATTACTGCAATTGTCTTTCCCTTCAATACGCTAAGCTCTGCATCCTGTTCATAGTACGTTGTAACTGCCATTGTCAAAATCCTCCTTTAATTTGGGACCCATCGTAAAGAGCGGGTGCTTCAAGAGCACACTCCTGTTAGGCTTACTCTATTATAGCGTGCTCCTCAAGCCCCCGCTCTTTAGCGGGCAAAGTCTGTCCTAATCTTAATTAAATGAATGTCTTAATTAAATTAATGCACGCAAGCAGCAATTCGTTAAAGCTGTAAAATGTGACGATTAGGCATTCCCGCGGATCATTGCCGTTACTCCTGTCCGGGACAGCTCCTTAATGCCATAAGGCTTCAGCAGCTCAATCATTGCATCAATTTTGGTGGTTTCTCCGACTACCTGCACCAGCAGGCTTGCCGTACCGATATCTACTACCGAGGCACGGAAGGTCTCGACTACGCCCATAATCTCAGGCCGCTCAGAGGGCTCAGCCTTGACCTTAATGAGCGCCAGCTCACGGGCAACCATAGGCTTTGAACCCAGATCAACTACCTTAATTACATCAATCAGCTTGTAGAGCTGCTTCTCAATCTGCTCCAGAGTATGCTGATCACCTAACGTTACAATAACCATCCGGGACAATCCGACCTCTTCGGATTGCCCAACAGTAATACTCTCAATATTGAACCCCCGGCGGCCGAATAATCCGGATACCCGCTGCAGCACGCCAGGCTGGTCATTCACAAGCACAGCAATCGTATGTCTCATCACTGTTATTCATCCCCCATCAGCATTTGATCAATGGTAGACCCTTGGGTTACCATCGGGTAGACATTCTCGTCTTTGGGGACAACGAATTCTACCAGGACAGGTCCAGGTGTTTCCATGGCTTCTTTCCAGGCGGCGCTGGCTTCTTCCTTGTTCGTTGCCCGCAGGCCCTTCACACCGTAAGCCTCAGCCAGCTTCACAAAGTCCGGGCTGCCGGCCAGATCGGTATAGCTGTAACGCTTCTCATAGATCAGGTTCTGCCACTGACGGACCATTCCGAGTACCTGATTGTTGATCACAACGATCTTGACCGGAATCTTATTGATCGCACAGATCGCAAGCTCCTGGGAACACATCTGCATGCCGCCGTCACCATTAATGGAGACTACGAGCCGCTGCGGATGGGCCATTTGCGCCCCGATCGCTGACGGGAATCCAAAGCCCATTGTTCCAAGGCCCCCCGAAGTAATCCATGAACGCGGATGGTTGAACTTGTAATATTGAGCAGCCCACATCTGATGCTGGCCTACGTCAGTCGTCACAATAGCTTCACCTTTGGTGGTGTCATTGATCATCTGGATGACCCACTGCGGCTTCAGCTCCGTCTCCGAATCCTTGTACCGGTACGGCTGGTCCAGCTTCCACTGGGCAATCTGTGTTCTCCAGGCATCGGCCTTCGAGGCACGCTTCACATCCGGGATCAGCATTTCCAGAACCGTCTTAACATCGCCCACAATAGGAATATCAGTTGCTACATTCTTGCCGATCTCGGCCGGATCAATATCGATATGCACGATCTTCGCTTTGGGAGCGAAGCCGTCCAGCTTACCGGTTACGCGGTCATCGAACCGGGCACCGATGTTAATCAGCAGATCGCATTGCTGAATGGCATTATTGGCTGTGTATGTGCCGTGCATTCCCGGCATTCCCATCCACAACTCTTCGCCGCTCGGGTAACACCCCAGTCCCAGCAATGTAGTAGTAATTGGAATCTCCGTGCGCTTCACGAATTCATACATGGACTCATGCGCTCCAGAGTAGATGACTCCGCCGCCTGCAATAATAATCGGACGCTCCGCCGCCTCAATAGCCTTCACCAGCTTATCGAGCTGCAGCTTATTGGGAACCGTGCGCGGATTGTAGCCGCGAAGGTTAACTCCCTGGTGTTCTGCCGGAGTGAACAATGTCATCGCCGCCGATACATCCTTCGGAATATCGATCAGTACCGGACCTTTACGTCCCGTATTCGCAATATGGAAGGCTTCATGAATAATGCGCGGCAGATCCTCAACATCCCGCACCAGATAGCTGTGCTTCGTAATCGGCATCGTTATCCCGGTAATATCCGCTTCCTGAAAAGCATCTGTGCCAATCAGGCTGGAGAATACGTTACCGGTAATGACCACCAGCGGAACCGAATCCATAAAAGCTGTAGCGATTCCGGTTACCAGATTGGTTGCCCCGGGGCCTGAAGTGGCAATACATACGCCCACTTTACCGCTCGCTCTTGCGTACCCGTCAGCCGCATGGATCGCTCCCTGCTCATGGCGTGTCAGAATATGATTGAAATCGTCGAATCCATAAAGAGCATCATAGATATAGAGTACAGCCCCGCCGGGATATCCAAATACAGTATCTACACCTTCCAGTACAAGACTGCGCAGGAGGACTTCGGAACCCGAAACCACCTCTGGATTTTTCCATTTCTCACGTAACTGCTCTATCGACCGCACTTCTTCCGGTAATTGCGCGCTCATCAGTATTCCTCCCTTCGATCGTTCACATGCATTATTCAAATGACAGGACGTCAGTATCCAACCTTTAATATTAGCGAACAGGCTTAAATCTTTCCTGTTTCAACAAAAAAACCTTTCGCCTCCCACGCGCAGAAGAAGCGCGTGAGGGACGAAAGGTTTAGCTTCCGTGGTACCACCCATGTTTGCATAACATCTCACGATGATATGCCTTATCAGGTATACAAAAATCCATCGATGTAGGCAGGGCCCAAATCTTCGTAACCTGAAGTCCCTAACGCGGACCAAACGATTCCCCCTAATAATTCCACCGCTCCTGCTGGTGGACCTTTCAGGGAAACAGCTCCGAGGTGAGCTCGTATATAAGGGATTCTGGTGGAGGTTGCAGCAATTCCTCTCACTCTCTGAACAAAAGAGCCCTTAAAACTTCGTCCTCATCATTGCCGATACATGTATGCTCGTTAAATGTTTAGACACATTATATGATTCCTCACACGGTTAGTCAATACCCATCTGCGGGTTATACATTAAATTGTTCATAAAATCTTGTTCTATTCTTGCCGGAACGCCCACACCGCCCGGGGCATATGATGTACGACAATGCGTGGAAAGGGGGCAATATTTATGATTCGTTACCGCAGACCCAGGCAGGATGACACGATTATTTATGACTTAATTGAAAAGCAGCTTGTCCCGTTATCCCATCTTCCGCAGACAATCATTAATCAGGTCAGGAAGGATCTGCCCCGCCGCCTGGGACAGGGAGTCACACTTGTTGCTTGTCCCGACTACGACAGTGATCCGCTGGGGTTCGTACATTTTCTGCTGCATGGCGATTTATTATACATTGATATGCTCGCCATTGCCCCGGATGCAAGGCGTAAGCGATACGGAAATATGCTTATGGACAGGGCGGAGCGGTTTGCACTATCCCGTGCATGCCACAGAGCAAAGGTCTCTGTAGATACCGGAAATACCGCCGGTCTGAACTTTTATGAAAAACTGGGCTACAGCGTAGCCCGTTATCAACCGCAAAACTACTGCTATGAGCTTGAGAAACAGTTCCGCTGATAAAGCAGCAAGTTATATGGCTTAAAAGAATCCGATCGGCGGAATTCCATAACCAGGACCTGGGCCGTAGCCGCCATAAGGGCCGGGAACAGGACCATGGCCATAACCATAACCGCCCCCGTAAGGAGCACCGCCATACCCGTAGCCTCCGCCATAACCGTAAGGAGCCGTACCAATGGCCAGCAAATCAAACAATACGAGCGGAATCAGTGCCTTGGTTTGTACTTTTTTACCACTGATACGCTGCAGAATCAACCGGTTGCCTGAGATGCGGATAAGTTTGCCCGTCACTTTGGACCCGTCTTTTTTTACCGCCACGATATGTTTGCCTATCAGCTTGATCACTTGTTGCTTCGTAACCGGGTGTGCCATAATATCCCTCCTGTAGTTGTTTCTTAACACTCTATTCGCCTCACCCGGTATTTGCCTGTACATCTGCCCGCCTCCGGGCTGAAAATATCCGCAGCTGCTGCCTGCAATGATTACAAAATCCCCCACAAAGCGGGGCTTTAGCTTCGATGATGACTCAGGTACTTTGCGGGGACCCCAAAACATATGAATTCTTATCTATCAAAAAAAGCGCATTCCCGGAAATCCGGAAATGCGCTCTGTTCTGTTCTGTTAAGCTCTGGAATTGGTATATCGATAGCCTTAGCGTTTGCTCGGATCGTAAGGTTCACCAAGCGCCTTAGGTGCCGAAGAACGGCCCACAGCACTCACCAGAACGATAATGGTTAACACATAAGGAATCATGAAGATGAATTCCTGCGGAATGCTCTTGGACCATTCAAACAGCTGGACATAGTTGCGGATCGCCTGGGAGAAGCCGAAGAATACCGCAGCACCGAAGGCACCAAGCGGATTCCACTTCCCGAAGATCATCGCAGCAATGGCAATGAAGCCTTGTCCCGAGATCGTATTGTGCGCAAACGTACCTGTAGTAGTCAAGGTAATGGTGGCTCCGCCGATACCCGCCAGCAGTCCGCTCAGCATGACGCCGATATATCTCATCTTGTTGACATTGACACCCAGGGTATCAGCCGCACTCGGATGTTCACCGACTGCGCGCAGACGGAGTCCAAACGGAGTTTTGAACAGGATGAAATAAATGACAATGACTAAGATAATCGCCAGATAAGTGGTTGGATAGGAGTTAAATATCCCCTCGCCGATAACCGGAATCTTAGAGAGCCCGGGAATCGCCACTTTGCTGAATCCGTCGATCAGCGGAGTTTCGCCTGATCCTTCGAAGAACAGCTTAACCATGTACAATGTGCTGCCTGCGGCCAGGAAGTTAATAACCGTACCGCTTATCGTCTGGTCAGCCTTGAAGGTAATCGCAGCCACTGCATGGATCAGTGAACCGATTACTCCGACAGCCATGGCACAAAGCACCCCGACCCAAGGGGCCCATTCGCCCATGCCTGCATCTTGAGCATAGTAGCCACCTACGGCAGCTGCAAAGGCACCAAACATCATTAAGCCTTCAAGTCCGATGTTCACGACGCCGGATCGTTCAGAGAAGATGCCGCCGAGGGAGGCAAATATTAGCGCTGTGGAAAAAACAAGCGTCGTATTGAGCAGTTGGCCTAAGACTACGAAGTCCATCTATAACACCTTCTCTTTCTTGCGCTTGAAGTAAAACGGTTTGAGCACCCAGCGTACAATGCCTTGCGCAGCAATGAAGAATATGATCGAACCGATTACAATACGGATCAGCTCCGGAGGCACATCCGCACCGAAGCTCATGCCTGCCGAACCGTACGTCAGCGTGCCGTATAGAATAGCAGCGAGAATGACACCCAGCGGATGGGTCAGTCCAAGCAGGGCAACAGCGATACCGTCAAATCCATAACCAGGTGAAGCTGCAAATACGGATTGATAATGGAATACACCCAGTACTTCACCAGCGCCTGCGAGACCTGCGAACACGCCGCTGATGAACATTGCCTTCACCACATTGCGTCCGACATTCATTCCTGCATATTCGGCAGCATGCGGGTTCAAGCCTACTGCACGCATTTCGTAGCCCTGCTTGGTCTTCCAGAGATAGACATAGAAGAAAGTTGCTGCCGCCAGGGCAATCACGGTTCCCCAGTGCAAGCGGGCATTATCAAAGGTGGAGAAGAGGAAGGTCATGGATAGAGAAGCCGGATTATCCTCCGACCGGTTCTGCCCTTGCAGAAGCAGGAACGTCCGGACAATATAATTCGACAGGAAGAGCGCAATCCAGTTCAACATGATCGTTGTGATAACTTCATTAATTCCGCGCTTGGCCTTCAGATATCCGGCAATACCGGCCCAAAGTCCGCCGCATACAGCAGCTGCAATGACCGCAAGCGGAACTAACAGGAAAGCCGGCAATACCCCTCCGAGCTTAATGCCAACAACAGACGCAGCCGTCATTCCGATCATTACCTGCCCGTCCGCACCAATGTTGAACATCCCTGAGCGGAAGGCAAAGGCTACAGCCAGACCCGTCAGCATAAGCGGAGTCATCTCGCGGATCGCCTCACCGAAATCATACGGGCTGCCGAACACGCGCTTGAACAGCGCAGAATAAGCCGCAATAGGATCATAACCGCCAATCAGCATGACGATAGCACCTACAAGGAAACCCATCAGAATTGCTACAAGAGGAATTATGTAGCTGTCTGTTGCGAATATTTTCCGGAGTCTAGACATCCGCATGACCTCCCCGCTTCAAACTGCCCGCCATCATCAGACCCAGCTCCTGGTCATTCGTATCCTGCGGGAATACCTCTCCGACAATCTGCCCTTCATAAATAACGGCAATCCGGTCGGACACATTCATAATTTCATCCAGCTCAAATGAAATCAGCAGTACAGCCTTGCCTTGGTCACGCTGCGCAATCAGCTGCTTCTGCACAAATTCAATGGCTCCGACATCCAAACCGCGCGTTGGCTGAGCGGCAATCAGAAGAGTCGGATTCTTGTCTATTTCCCGCGCAATAATCGCTTTTTGTTGATTACCGCCGGATAAGGAGCGGGCTTTGTTCTCTATGGAAGGTGTGCGCACATCGAATTGTCTGACCAGATCTTCGGCATGCTTGTTAATCACATCTGTGTTCAAGAACCCGTTCTGGTTATATGGACTCTTATAATACGTCTCCAGAACCATGTTCTCGCTCACGGTGAAGTCCAGCACCAGACCATGCTTGTGACGGTCCTCCGGAATATGGGAGACATTCATTTCAGATACCTTGCGCGGTGACAGATTGGCAATCTCCTTGCCGGAGACCTGGATCGAACCTGAGTCAATCTTGCGCAGTCCGGTAATGGCCTGAATCAGCTCACTCTGGCCGTTACCGTCCACTCCGGCGATTCCGAGAATCTCCCCCGCCTTAACCTCGAAGCTCAGGCCGTTCAGCACAGGCACGCCATCCTTGCTCTTGCTGCTGACGTTAGACAGCTTCAGAATGCTCTCGCCAATATGCGGCGGCTGCTTGTCCACTTTGAAGGTTACCCCGCGTCCGACCATCTTCTCAGCCAGCTCGTTAGGATTGGTCTCGGCGGTCTTCACCGTATCAATTACCTTACCACGCCGGATAATGGTGACACGGTCGGAAATCTGCATGATTTCTTTCAGCTTATGTGTGATCAGAATAATGGATTTACCTTCTGCAACGAGCCGCTTCATAATCGCCATCAGTTCTGTAATCTCCTGCGGCGTAAGTACAGCGGTAGGCTCGTCGAATATAAGTATATCCGCTCCGCGGTACAGGGTTTTCATAATTTCTACCCGTTGCTGCATGCCTACCGAAATGTCATGAATTTTGGCATTTGGATTGACTTGGAGCCCGTACTGCTCAGATAGCTTACGAACCTGCTCCGCAGCGGATTTATAGTCAATTTTAAGACCTTTCTTCGGTTCCATGCCCAGAACAATATTCTCGGTGACCGTAAAAGGATCAACAAGCTTGAAATGCTGGTGAACCATCCCAATGCCAAGCTCAATAGCTTTATTGGGGTTATCAATAATAACCGGTTTCCCGTCGATTTCGATGCTGCCTTCATCGGGCTGGTACAGTCCGAATACGATATTCATCAAGGTTGATTTGCCTGCCCCGTTCTCACCAAGCAACGCATGAATCTCCCCTTTTTCCAGCGTCAGACTAATAGAGTCGTTCGCAACGATACCGGGAAAGCGTTTTGTGATTTGCTTCAACTCTACGACAGGAGCCGCAGCACTCATGGAATCACCCTCATCACAGAATATATATAATATTGCCTTTTAGACACGGCTGTACCGCCCCACACAAGGACGGTACAGTTGTGATTGTCTATAACAGATGCCGACAGAGAACAAGGCCAGTACTTGAACCGGCCCTGCTTTGTCGTTATGTTAAATCGGTTAAAGCTGATGCAATGAATTACTCGGAAGGAACAACAATTGTTCCATCAATGATTTGTTTGCTGTATTCGTCAACCTTAGCCAGAATATCAGCGGTAACATTGGCTTTGGATGTTTCAGGAAGGCCTACGCCGTTGTCTTTCAGACTAAGAACGGTTGTAGTGCCGCCTTTGAATGTTCCGTCAACAACCTGCTGGGAAACCTTCTTAACCGCTTCGTCAACACGTTTGATCATGGAAGTCAGCGTTACATCATCACCAAATTCCAGAGACTGGTCTTTGTCAACGCCAATAACCCATACTTTGCTGCCGCCGGCTTTGTTGCGGGATTTGGCTTCATTGAATACACCGTTGCCTGTTGCACCTGCAGCAGGGAAGATGATGTCGTTGCCATCATTATACAATGTTGCCGCCAAAGATTTACCGGTATCCGGCTTATCATAAGCACCTGCATAAGTGATCTTTACTGTAGCATTAGGGTTAACCGCTTCTACGCCAGCTTTGAAGCCCACTTCGAAACGTTTGATAACCGGGCTTTCCATACCGCCGATGAAACCTACTTTGTTGGTTTTGGTTGTCAGACCAGCAACAACACCCACCAGGAAGGATCCTTCATTCTCGGCAAAGGTTACAGATTCAACGTTAGGAGCGTCCACTACACTGTCGATGATCGCAAGGTTAGCATTCGGGTTCTCTTTGGCAACCTTCAGTACAGCATCGCCAAGGTCGAAGCCGATTCCCCAAGTGAGGTCATAGCCGCCTTTAACGAACTGGTTAAGGTTAGGCTCATAGTCTGCATTGGATTTACTCTGCAGGTATTTGATCTCAGCGCCGAATTCCTTCTCCATAGCCTCCAGTGCTTCCCAGGAAGACTGGTTAAAGGACTTATCGTTTACTCCGCCTACGTCAGTTACTAGACCCAGTTTGACAGCCTTAGGAGCGTCAGTTGCTGCTGGTGCTTCTGTGGCAGCTGCGTCTGTTGGTGCAGTAGTTGCTGTTCCAGCATTGGAGCCGGAATTAGCGCTGTTATTGTTACCGCAACCTGCCAGAATGACAGTGAAGGCCATAACCATAACCAAAGATAGTTGGTAAAACTTCTTCATCGAAAGTGATCCCCCTTAGTAAATTGGATGTCTTCTGTGTTCTGCTTTGGACATACCATTAGTACAAATTATACCTGCAAAAAAAGCTAAAATCCAGTCTATTAATGACCTCAGGTCAATAATAATTTGCATTTTTCAACAAGAAATCGCTTACCTTGACACGGGCTGTTATTTCTGTGTCCGTTATATGTTAGAAAACCTCAAAATGTAGCTTCTGGCTCCAAGTGCATTAACATTATTATTGCACAGGGAAGGCTTTTCTATTATCATGTATGATTACATCTTGTACGCAAAGGGAGTTACTGAAAATGGAACAAGAACACACACCACAAGCTGCACCCGACTTCAAATACTGTCATGAATCCCGCGTATTCAAAACCGGCCGCGTCTTCCCGAATGATGTGAACAATCACAAGACACTGTTCGGCGGCAAGCTCATGAGCACCATCGATGAAGTGGCCTCCATCTCGGCCATGCGCCACTGCCGGGTCAACGTAGTAACGGCATCCGCTGACTCTGTCGACTTCCTCCTGCCGATCCGGCCGACGGATTCCGTCTGCTTCGAATCCTTTGTCTCCTGGACGGGCCGCACCAGCATTGAGGTATTCGTCAAGATTATCTCCGAGAATCTCTACACAGGCGAACGCGCCGTTGCCGCAACTTCCTTCCTGACCTTCGTAGCTATGAATGAAGACGGCACTACAGCCCCTGTTCCGGCCATCGTGGCCCAGACCGACGAAGAGAAGCTGATCTGCCAGTCTGCTGACGAGCGGTCTGCGCTGCGCAAGCTGAGACGCTCCAGCAGCAAGAAACTCGCTTCGCTGCTTAGCACAACGAAATACTGGGAATAGCTGTCCATCCGGCGGTTCCCACCGCGCAAAAAAAGCACCGTCACACGGGAGAACCCGCAGGCGGTGCTTTTCGGTTTATAGCGTCTTACGCGTTGATCTTCTCTTTGGCAACAACAGCCAGGGAGTTGAAGGCGTTCAGATCATTCACTGCCAGATCAGCCAGCATCTTACGGTTCACTTCTACACCAGCCAATTTCAGGCCGTATACAAGCTTGCTGTAAGACAGACCGTTCAAACGGGCTGCAGCATTGATACGAACGATCCACAGTCTGCGGAAGTTACGTTTCGTCTGACGACGGTCACGGTATGCGTAAACCATCGATTTCATTACTTGCTCTTTAGCTGTTTTGAAAATGCGGTGCTTGGAACCGAAGTAACCCTTTGCCAGCTTCAATACTTTTTTATGTCTACGACGAACTACAAATCCGCCTTTAACTCTTGCCATATTAATAAACCTCCCAAAAATGTGTGATTAACTATTTCAAGTTAGCGAGTCCTTGTTTCAAACGTCTTACATCCCCAGGGGCCATTACCGGATTGCCGTTCAATACGCGTTTTGCACGTTTCGATTTGTGGGACAGCAAGTGGTTCTTGTGAGCTTTGTAACGCAATACTTTACCAGTTCCAGTGATCTTGAAGCGGCCTTTCAGGCTGCTATGTGTTTTCATTTTAGGCATGGTGTTTCCTCCTTGAATATTATGCGGCGCCAAATTGCTATGCAAGTGACTCCAGGATTATTGGGGCTTCGGAGCCAGAATCATAATCATGCTGCGGCCTTCCAGCTTAGGCTGGCGCTCTACAACAGCAATTTCTTCTACTTCGCTCTTCACGCGCTCCAGGATCTTCTGGCCGATACTAGCGTGGGTAATCTCACGGCCGCGGAAACGGACAGAGCACTTCACTTTATCGCCTTCGCCCAGGAACTTGATTACATTGCGGAACTTGGTCTGATAATCATGTTCCTCAATGTTTGCACGGAACCAGACTTCCTTGAGATCCACGATCTTCTGGTTCTTGCGGGCTTCCTTCTCTTTCTTCTGCGTTTCATAACGGAACTTGCCGTAATCCATGATGCGGCATACCGGCGGCTTCGCCTGCGGTGCTACGTTGACTAAATCCAGATTAAGATCGATCGCCATTTGTAACGCCTCGCGGATCGGCTTGATCCCGATTTGTTCACCCTCTGCTCCGACCAGCCGAACCTCTTTGGCACGAATTTCATCATTGATCATATGTTCCTTACTGATAATCCTCCACCTCCGAATAATTTTCAGATAATATATTACGGTTCTCCATAAAAAAGGGATGCCGGTAATTCCCCGACACCCCGTTTGATCAACGTTCATGAATTGTAACCATTCATAAAGCATTGAGATCAAAACCAGCAGGCTGTTAGCCTGTCAGGTGAGAAGCCGGTGCTTCTGCTTGCAATCCCTATGTTTTGCACACTTGAATACTATACATCATCAGACTGAAGATGTCAACATCCTCTGAAATTATTAATTTACAGTGCGGATTATGAAACCTGCTTGCTCTGCACTTCCTCCAGCCGGACTACGCGCGTATGCTTGGTATGACTCCACTGCTTGTTGTTCTGCGTGAAGAACGCATAGAACGTAATAGGATACCACGAGAGCAGATAGACCGGGAACACCAGCAGGTACAGATAGACCTTCTTGAACTTCACCCGCTCCAGCGCCATAGCCAGCAGGAAGGTCAGAATGTTCGCCCCTACGGCAAAGTACCCGAGCCACAGCGGCAGATGTCCGTAAATATTCGCAATATGCGGACCGCCAAACACAGCATTATCCACAAACATTACGGCAGTCATCAGGAACGTAAGCAACACAATGTATACGTTCGCTCCATACAGTGCCAGGTCGAACTTCGTCAGGCTGCGTTCCTTGATCCCCTGCCACAGCAGCGGGAAGAAGTAACGGCGGGCTACGGTGAAATGACCCTGCATCCAGCGCAGACGCTGTCTGGAGGAAGCCTTGAAGGTAAGCGGCTTCTCATCGAATACTTTGGCATCATAATTAAATCTTGGATATACGCCCTTGGAGGCGCTGCGCATGGTGAATTCCAAATCCTCAACCAGACTGGTTGCGCCCCAGCCCATTTCCTTCAGCAGGTTCGTCTCGAAGCACATGCCTGTTCCGCCGAGGAAGTTAGCCATCTTCAGATTATGGCGCGACAGCTGCCACAGCCGGTTGATGTACCAGTAGGATACGCCGTAAGCAGCCGTGATCCAGGAATCCTCCGGATTCTTCGTATCAATGTAGCCTTGAATGACCCGTCCGCCTGAACACAGATCGTTGTTCATCTCTGTCAGGAACTCTGTATGTGCGAGGTTGTCGGCATCGAACATGACTACAGCGTCGTACTGGCGGGGCAGCGCCCACAGCTCCTTCAGCATCCACTCGATGGCATAGCCTTTACCGCGCAGGTTGCTGTTGGTACGTACACAGGCATTCATGCCGTGCTCCCGCACGATCGCAGCGGTATTATCCGTACAGTTGTCACAGATGACAAATACATCGTACAGTTCCTGGGGATAATTAAGCTGCTTCAGGTTCTCCATCAGAGCGCCAACCACTTCTTCCTCGTTGTGTGCGGCGACCAGTACGGCAAATGACTTTTGCGGCGCATGCCTAACCTTGTTCTTCTTCTTGCGCAGTCCAAACAGCGAAAATGCAAACTGATAAACTGCGATTGCCGCCAAGATCACTTGGAGCGTAACAAACAATGCGTCTGTCATGATCTTTAGATGCCCCCTTTTTCCAAATCTTGATGTTTTTTCTCTTTCTCTCTCTAACTTGCTAACGTTCTATCTGACCCTTTTGTTGCATCCCTTACTGTAGACAAGAATTTCCCCTTAGTTCCGGGCAGGATTCCGAATTGTGTTATGTCCCGTTTCACAAGATATGAATATGGATTCCAGTGTACTGGCTGGCTCCTTATTTCTCTGTTACCTTATAAACGCGATCTTCCTGCTTGAATCATTGTAGTCGCTTTGGGGCTCACAAGTCAAAAGAGACATTTTTCGAGCGGACCCGAGCTTTTTCTTGAACGGGCTACCTTAAAAAAGTATGATAAAGACAGCTTCAGGCCGTGAAATCTGCTGCTTAAGCTGCGCCAGAACTCTTTTAGCCGGACTATCGGAGGGACATGATATGAGACCTTTATTCAAGAAACTGCATCTCCTGGAGCAGCGGGTGTTTCAATGGATTAACGGACGGATGCACAATCCGTTTCTGAACTTCTGGCTCTTCTACCTCACTCATCTCGGAGGTGCAACAAGCGCGATCGGCATCAATCTCCTGGTCTGGGCAGTGTGCCCGCAGCCATGGAGAACTACAGGACTTCAGGCACTGGTCGCGCTGGCGATAAGCCATGTACCCGTCGCTATCGCCAAAAAGCTCTACCCGCGCCTGCGGCCCTATCTGGCCCTGCCGGACACCAATACGTTCCGCAATCCGCTTAAGGATCATTCTTTTCCTTCAGGCCATACGACCGCTATCTTCGCCTCAACGGTTCCTTATATGATAGCCTTTCCTGTCCTGACTGCGGTCCTGCTTCCTCTGGCCTGCACAGTCGGCTTCTCCCGGATCTACCTCGGGCTGCATTATCCATCTGATGTCCTCGCAGGAGCGGTCATTGGGTCAGGAGTCGCAGCCGGTACGCTTGCCCTCTGGATATGATGCCTAAGGGGCGCCGGCCGGTCAATACCTCTAGGGAACAGGTGAACTATACATTGCGCAAAAAAAGAATATTATTGCTGTCAGAGGGCTTCGGTGCCGGGCATACCCAGGCTGCATATGCGCTGTCGAGCAGCCTGCGGAAGCTGTCTCCGGAGGTGCAGACCAAGGTGCTGGAGCTGGGGAGCTTCCTGAATCCCAAGGTGGCCCCGCTCATTGTCTCGGCATACCGCAAGACGGTTACCTCCCAGCCCCGGCTGATGGGCTATGTGTACCGTCACCAGAAATCATTCAATCGTCTTACCACACTTGCCCTGCACCGCTTGTTTTATACGCATGCCCAAAATATTGTGAAGCAGCTGAAGCCGGACATTATCGTCTGTACCCACTTCATTCCCGGTGCTGTTATCTCACGCCTGAAGCGGCTTCACCCGTCGCTGAAGGCTCCGCTGATTACGGTCATTACAGATTATGACGCCCATGCCAGCTGGATCAGCCCGCAGGTGGACCGCTATCTGGTATCCACCCCTGAGGTCAAGGCGAAACTGCGCCGCCGGGGCGTTGCCGCCTTCAAGATCCGGGTAACCGGCATTCCTGTCCACCCGAGCTTCTGGGAGCAGCACGGCCGGGAAGACATTCAAGAGCAGTTCAAGCTGCTTGGTGTTCCGACGGTCATGGTCATGGGCGGTGGATGGGGCATGATGAATGACGAAGTAGTGAATGCGGCTCTGGCCGGATGGCGGGACAAGGTGCAGATTGTGTTCTGCCTCGGCCAGAATGACAAGCTGCTGCAGGAGATGATGCAAGACCCGCGGTTCAGGCATCCCAACATCCGGCTGCTGGGCTTCACCCGGGAGATTGACAAGCTGATGGAGGTGTCCGACCTGCTGGTCACCAAGCCGGGCGGCATGACCTGCAGCGAAGGCTTGGCCAAGGGCATTCCGATGCTCTTTCACTCTCCGCTGCCGGGCCAGGAAGAAGAGAACTGCCGGTACTTCACTGCCGCCGGACTGGGAGAGCCGATCAGCTCCCTCGATGTAGTTGACCGGTGGATGGAGCGGCTGCTGAATGATTACGGAAATGTCCGTGCGGCGCGCAAGGCCCATCTGGAGGCCATCTCCAGGTACAACCCGCTGCAAAGCGCCCAAAGCATTATTGATATGCTGGATAAACCGCGCGCAGAACATGGACAGTAGAGAACCAGGTTAGAACGCAAAAGGCAGTCCGGTATGAATGAACCGGACTGCCTTTTGCTGTAATTGCCGGTAATGCAGCCTAGAGGCGGTACTTGTCCAGACGGGTGGCCTGATATTGCTTCAGCGCCTCATCTCCGACAATTGCCTCGCAGCGGTGAATGTTCACGCCCCGTCCATAGAACTTGGTCTCGTATTCGGTCATTACATGCTCTTCGTTGATCACGCCGCCCTCATGCAGGTCAAGCGAAATATTCTTCATCTGCAGGCCATAGTCCGCAAAGGCATTAAGCGAGAATTCAAACAGGCTGCGGGAATCCGTCTTCAAATGGATCTCGCCGAGCGGACTGAGCAGTCCGCGGTATTTATCCAGAAAACGCGGATGCGTCAGACGGCGGCGGGCATGCTTGCTTTTCGGCCAGGGATCACTGAAGTTGAGAAAAATCCGTTCCAGCTCCCCTGGAGCGAACACTTCCTCCGCGTAATCGATATTGGCCAGGGCCACTCTCACGTTCGGCGGTGTCTCTTCTCCTGCCGGCTCCCATACATTCCGGGCCTTCTCGGCTGCGCGCCGCACCAGCTCGTCATACATATCCACGCCGATGAAATTAATCTCCGGATATTTGAAGCTCATTTGACTGATAAACTGTCCCTTGCCCATTCCGAACTCCACATGAATCGGATGATCATTCCCGAACAATTCGGACCAGCGCCCCTTCAGGCTGCGTGGTTCCAGGATGACCAGATCGGTCTGCTCCTCAAGACTTTCACGTATTCCTTTTCTTCCACGTAAACGCATAGGTACTCCTCCGCTTATCTCTTTATTGCCTTATCTGTGAATAGGATAAATGCCACTTGCAATATTGTGCCGAACTTACCGGCAAAAGTAAAGGGATTTCAGCAAAAGAAAAGGAACCTCCATCCCGCCCCTGTTGGACTGGTCGAAAGTTCCGTGCGTGTTGTATCTGTAATACCGGCCCGCCGTTCAGCGGACTGCCATTTATTTATCGAACTCGAAGGTCTTCTCGAACGCATTGCGGATCTTCCGCTGCGCTTCTGTCTTGATCTTGTGGTTGCCGTTGAATTCTACGCCTGTCAGGGCGAGAGCTTCATCGGGAGTCAGCTGCACATCAATCGAACCTTTGTTATCAGCAAATACCGTTGGAGAATTCATCGTTATCACCTCTAAGGTTTAGTATGGACCGGACGACACGAAATTATGAATTCAAGCATAAGATTGTGGTTGCTGCAGCGGCTTTTTTAACACTTTAAATATAACATAATGTGTAAGCATTTTCAAGCCGAATGGCGGTAATTCACAGCCTATTTTTAGTTTTTTTTCGGCGGATTTCCGGGAGGGATTGTTACGTTCATCACGGATTTTTGATACAATGGGAAGGTTAATGAAAGGAGCTGCACATGTCTAATCTTCAACAAGCCTCCTCTCCGCTTCTGTGGGGGGATAAACGGTTCCATACCTGGAACTACGAAATGCGCGGGCAGATGGATACCAAGGTGTTCAAGGTCATGCTCGATGCGGGCTTCACCTGTCCGAACCGTGACGGTTCCATCGCCAAAGGAGGCTGTACATTCTGCAGTGCCAGAGGGTCAGGCGATTTCGCCGGAAGCCGCCGGGATGATCTGGTCACCCAGTTCAACCATATCCGCGACCGCCAGCATCAGAAATGGCCGAATGCCAAATATATCGGCTATTTCCAGGCCTATACCAATACGTATGCTCCTGTCGAGGAGCTAAGGGAATATTATGAAGTCATTTTGCAGCAGCCCGGGGTTGTCGGCCTCGCCATTGCCACCCGCCCCGACTGCCTGCCGGATGATGTAGTGGAGTATCTCGCGGAGTTGAACCAGCGCACCTATCTATGGGTGGAAATGGGGCTTCAGACCATTCATCAGTCCACTTCGGATCTGATTAACCGCGCGCATGATACCGCCTGCTATACTGAAGCTGTTGCGAAGCTCCGCCGTCACGGCATCCGGGTGTGTACCCATATCATTCACGGTCTTCCGCAGGAAACGCATGAGATGATGCTGGAGACTGTAGCTGCTGTAGCGAATATGGGAGTTCAGGGGATCAAAATCCACCTGCTTCATCTCATGCGCAAAACGCCGATGGTGAAGCAGTATGAAGCCGGGCTGCTGCGGTTCCTGGAGCAGGATGAATATGTGAAGCTCATTGCCGACTCGCTGGAAATTCTGCCGCCGGACATGATCGTCCACCGCTTGACCGGCGATGCCCCGCGCGATGCTTTGATCGGCCCGATGTGGAGCCTCAAGAAGTGGGAAGTGCTGAATGCCATTGACCAGGAGCTGGTTGCCAGGGACACCTGGCAGGGTAAGTACTGGAGGAAGGGCTGATGGGCTTCCTGTCTGTCCTTAGCTTCGCCCATAAGCTGACCGCTGAGCGGCTCTCGCCCGGCGGAAGGGCTATCGACGCCACCGTGGGGACCGGCGCCGACACTCTGTTCCTCGCCAAGGCGGCCGGGCCGCGCGGCGGGGTGTACGGGTTCGACATCCAGCCGCAGGCGCTGGCTCTTGCCGGCGAGCGCCTGCGGCTGGCCCGGGAGGAAGCGCCTGCTGCGCTGGCTCCCGTGACGCTGCTGCTGCAGAGCCATGCAGCCATGGCTGAAGCCGTTCCGCCCGCTTGGCGCGGAACGGTCTCGGCGGTGATGTTCAACCTCGGCTATCTGCCCGCAGGCGATGCCGATAAGACCATCATCACCGAGCCGGGAAGCACGCTGGCCGCGCTGGAGGCGGCGCTTGCGCTGCTCCGCCCGGGCGGGATCATCACGGCCGTGCTGTATCCCGGCCACGAAGGCGGCGGCCGCGAAGCCGCCGCTGTCGAAGCCTGGGCCGCCCGACTGGCCCAGCAGGACGCGCAGACCATCGTGTACCGCCAGCTTCAGCGAGAGTCTGCCCCGTATGTTGTAGCTGTAGAGAAGAAAAAAAGCTGATTAGAGATTGCAATCGCCCAGTTTTCGCAGCGATTGTATTTTCCCGGGACACCATCATCGGGTTGACAGCCCGGGACAAGACAAATCACCAATTCTATTATCAGGAAGGAAGATGTTGTAATGACGAAACCATATCCTCTGAAATTTCAGCCGGAATTCAAAGAACGTGTCTGGGGAGGCCGGGCGCTGGAGAAATTCGGCCTGGATCTGCCCGAAGGCCATATCGGCGAAGGCTGGATGATTGCCGATCATCCGAACGGCACCTCCTCTGTAGTCAACGGCGAGCTGGCCGGACAAGGCCTGGATGCCATCCGTGAGCAGTTCGGGCACGAGTGGTTCGGCAGCAAGGGCATCACGGAGGAAGGCGGAAGATTCCCGCTGCTGATCAAGCTGCTGGATTGCAACGATAACCTCTCTGTACAGGTGCACCCTACGGATGATTATGCCGGACTTCCCAAGGGAGAGCTGGGCAAAACCGAAATGTGGTACGTGCTGGACGCCAAGCCAGGCGCCAAAATCATCTACGGCCTGAAGGAAGGCGTCACCCGCGAGATGCTGAAGGACGCGCTGGAGAACGGAACGGTGATGGACAGCCTGCAGGAAGTGACTGTAGCTGCCGGTGACTCCTTCTATATTCCTGCCGGGACTGTACACGCCTTGTGTGCAGGTGTCGTTGTAGCGGAGATCCAGCAGAACTCTGACACTACATACCGGATTTACGATTACGACCGTCCGGGTCTGGACGGGAAGCCGCGCGAGCTGCATATCGAGGATTCCCTGAATGTTACTGCCTATGAAGGCGCAGGCGCGACTTCGATGAAGACCGATGGTGCAGTGGCCGGTGAATGGCTGCAGATTGCCTCCTCCCCTTATTTTATCGTGGAAAAAGGTCTGGTGTCCGGCGAATGGCAGCTCGCCACCACCGATGACAGCTTCACCATTCTGGTGGTCTGCGAAGGCAGCGGCCACCTGATCTGGGACGGCGGCTCCCAGCCATACGCAGCGGGCGAATGCTATCTGCTTCCTTCCAGCCTGGGCGCTTACAGTATTGAAGGACAATCTACAGTGCTGCGCTCTTATCTGCCTTAAGCAGCCGGACTGCGTCACTTGGATCAGAAGCAACAGGTACTCTTTACGCTAGGAATGCTGAATTTTACTTTCAGGAGGACAGGCGATGACTGAGAACACTTTTACCATGACTGATCCCTTAGATGTCAAAATCCATGTCTATGAATGGCTGCCGGACGCGGAAACGGAGATCCGGGGGATTGTGCAGATAGCACACGGGATGTGTGAGACGGCTGCGCGGTATGCCCGGTTCGCCTCGGCGCTCACCGCAGCCGGTTATGCCGTGTATGCCAATGACCACCGGGGGCATGGGCTTACCGCCGGCAGAGTCAACCTGCTTGGTGACAGCGGGGAGAACGGCTTCTACTGGATGCGGCGCAATCTGTTGCAGCTTGCGGGAGTTGCCTGCTCCCGGCATGAACATGCCCCGATCTACCTGTTCGCGCACAGCATGGGTTCGTTTCTGGCTCAGAAGCTCATGTGCGAAGAGGGGCATGAGATTTACAGCGGCTTCATCCTCAGCGGCACCAATGGTCCCCGGAGCATGCTGCGGCTGGCAGAATCCTTGTCGGCTATGCAGTTAAGGCTGCAGGGCGACCATCACCGCAGTGTACTGCTGAATGGCATTGTTTTCGGCGCTTATAACCGGTCCTTCTCTCCGGTCCGCACAGCTTTTGACTGGCTCAGCAGTGACCCGGAGGAGGTAGATAAGTTCATTGCAGACCCGTACTGCGGGGCGATCTGCACCACCCGCTTCTTCCGGGACTTCTTCCATTTGCTGCGTGAGCTTCATACCAGGTCCACTCTTCAGTACCTATGCAGCGACAAGCCGGTCTATCTGTTCGCGGGGGAGAAGGACCCTGTGGGGATGAACGGTCAAGGGGTGATGCGTCTGGCTGAGTTATACCGGAAGCAGGGGCTTCAGGATGTAGAATGCAAGCTGTATCCGGGAGGCCGGCATGAGATGCTGAATGAGGTCAACCGGGACGAGGTCACGGCCGATGTGCTGGACTGGCTCGCCCGCCACCTGCCTGCCGGGTCCATGCGGCTTCAGCCTACGGCGGATTAGCCTATTGATGCAGACGCACGTACTGGTCTGGTGCTGACGTTGGTCTGATGCTTACGGTGGTGTAGCACAGTGCAGACCTATGTCGCCACTGCGCTGTGATCCGCAGGTACGTTACAAAAAGAGAGGCACTCCGCTGGGTAGCGGAGTGCCTCTCTTTCGATTATTTTGCCGTAGCGGCTGTATAGCGTCCTCTGCGGTAATGTTTAACCGTAGCAGTTAGTTAAGCTCTGTGGTAATTCTCACCTTAGCTGTAACGTAAGGTCTGCCGCTGATCCTGCAGTAGCAATTGTTGTACTTTTTGCAGGAACTCCACCCTATCGGCACCGTCACAGGAGCAAATGTTGCACTTTTTGCATTATTTTCAACAAATTAACGCTCTTAGAAGCACCAGTTGTTGCATTCTGTGCAGGATTTCGCCATATTGACGCTCCAGAAGCAGCGAATGTTGTAATTTATGCAGGATTTCCAGGCTTCTTCTCAGGCCTCACTTACCGCTTAAGCTCCACTTACCGCGCCAAAACCCAAATTTTCACCTCAGGTATTAACAGTAACTCTACGAGGACCCTTTATTCACGCTCTAAATAACCTGCCAGTCTCCCGGCTAAATCTTGCTTATACGCCGGAAGATCATACGAAGAATTATTGACTTTAATCTTGTGCATATTTATGCGGTTATATATAATTTCTTCCAATTTCAGTCTGGCCTCAAGAACCTTCAGAGTTCCTTTTAAGCCCTGGTGCCCCTGTCTTAAGCCATACCCCTGTTTGGTGTAATAGTCAATGAACCCCTCCGACCACTCCAGGGGTCTTTCGCGGACTGCTTTTCGGAAAGAATTCTCCAGATCGTCCTGTTCAATATACATCAGCAGCGGATTCAATCCGGCCGTGATGGTCTCCAGCTCCAACGTGTAGCTTATAATGTCTTCCTCAGCTGCACCATGCTTAATCATCCCCATAGTTACTGGGTTCTGGATAAAACAGCAATCGAACACATACGTGTCCGCCCCCTGCAAGGCCTTCTGCGCGAACTGCCTCCATCTTGCTGTAATCAGCTCCCTGTTCTGCGCGAACGGCAATTCATACACATCGTTCCGGGCAAAAATATCCGTCCCTTCCTTTGGAACCCGGGAACTGTGTTCATTTAGGATTTTCCGGTATTCCACCAGGTAATGGCTGTTATGAACAGTTGTCCGCGGACTTAATATATATCTTGAATCGGCCCACATCCCCAGCAGCTCATCGTACTCTGCCTCCGTAAGACAAGCGACACCATCATAATCCGCCGGATGATCCAAATTCCCCTCCAGGAATAGCTGTGCTTTAGTGCCCGACTCCGCAAGAATGTCATAAATCAGCTGCGCCGTGGTGGATTTCCCGAAGCCGGGTAAGCCCTCGATTAAAATCAATTTAGGTTGCATATAGTAGTTCCCCCATTCACAATTTAGGAGGATAAGCAGATAAGAAGCCATTGAGATGCGGTGTCCCGGCAACAAAAAAAGATACCCTAAGGTATCCGCAGAAGTGTCGGTCTATGAACCAAACTTACCCTGCATACCCTGTAAGATTAAAAAAGACATGCCGAATAGCATAGTGTTCTGCACTATTACTGGCATTCTTCCGGTTAATTAATCCTTACAGAGTAATCCACATGATAAGGTATATGCTCCTTTATTTGCATCTCATGACTGATCGTAACACTTAGGATGTGTAAATACAATTAGGTGTTGTGAAAGACCAAGAGACCACCTTAAGCTCCGGCCATTTACTCTTCCATTTCTGCGTTTTGGTACGATATACCTCTTCGGTGATCAGCGCTTTGTTGGGCCGCAGAACCAGTTGAAACAAATCCTCCAGACCAAATGGAGCATAAATCTTCCATTCACCGTTCAGCTCAAGTTTTGCTCCCAGTGAGGTTACTGTAGTCGGCCAGCTGTCGATTGCAGCTTCCAGGGAGAGGTAGGGGTTGATCTCCACACCGAACTTCTGCGGATACCACAGATGAACCCGAGCCTGATTTTTGAGATCGACCGGGATAGCAATATCCTTAAAAAGCTCCCTGCCCTTAGCAACCATCGCATCCTCAGCAGCATAACTCAAATCGGCCGCATCATAGTAAATAATATCGATGTCACTAATTCCGTACCCCGGCGCTCGCCCGGTAAGCTCATTCCACACCGTTTGCACCAAGCATCCTGCACCTATGTAGTAAGGGAACGGGGCCAAACCTTGGGCACGCTTGAAAATATCCATTAGCAATGTATCGCGGGTGAATAGCTCCGTAAGACGATTATACATTTCATAGCAACTATCCATCGCCCAGATCCCCCACACTCCCGCTAGACAGCCCGTACTGCAAAATCAGCTGCGTTCCCTTGCTCCCGCTGCGCCGCAGGCCGTGATCCTGAAATCCGGCGCGGAGATATAGCTGACTGGCGGCGGTATTGCGTTCATTCACAGCCAGCACCATCTGTCGGGCTTCAGGGTAGTGACGGCGGATAAAATCCGGCAGCAGTGCCATCGCTGCTTTGGCGAACCCGCGGCCCTGGCTGGCGTAGTCCATCAGGAAAGCCCGGAGCAGAACTGCCCCTTCGTAGTCCTGGTAGAAATTCGAAATGCCTTCACCTGTATGAAGGATGAAGAAGCCCACCGCTCGTTCTTCGTGAGCAATAACCACTCCGGCTTTACCGGCATCCTCCCTGAGGTCCTGAAGCGTCTCCTCCGGCAGCCGAGTGAACTGCGCCTGCTCTGCCGGAAGCTGGAAGCTCAGTAACTGATCCCTGAATGTCTGCTCATGCCGATCCTTGTACATAAACAAGGATATGTGCTGATCCTGACTCATCTGTACGTCCTCCAATTGGTAACGGATAGATTAGCGCGATTACATTTGGTCCACGCACCCACGCGGCGCCGAATGTGGTCGGTTTTTCGATTACATTTGGCCTACGTGCCCACGCGGCGACGAATGTGGTCGATTTTTCGATTACATTTAGCCCACACGCCCACGCAGCATCGAACGTGGTCGGTTTTTCGATTACATTTGGCCTACGTGCCCACGCGGCGACGAATGTGGTCGATTTTTCGATTACATTTGGTCCACGCACCCACGCGGTGCCGAATGTGGTCGGTTTTTCGCACACATCAGCGCATGTCCGGTGCAACCAGGGTCCCTAACCTATAGAGGCAGCGAATAATACTGCGCCCGCTGGCTCTCGTCCTGCTGATACAGGACGACCAGCAGCGTGCGGCCGTCGCCTGCACCAGGGTGCGGATCGTTAAGGGCCACCGCTGGCACACCACCGGCCACCGCTGCCACAGAACGCAGCAGATCTGCCTCAGCAGCGGCCACGCCGCCCGCTCCAGCTCCCCCGCGTTCTGCCGGAGCCGCTGCTGTAACCGCCGCGTGTAGTTCCCGGCCGTCCCCGTTCCCGGCATCAGCACCGGCTTCAGCTTGGGCACCCGCCTCAGCGCCAAGCTCCCCGTCATAGCGCAGCCCGCTGATCGATTCCAGCACCGGATCGAGCCGGAATGGCAGCTCGTCGAGCACGATGAACTTCTGGAGCTCCCGCTCGCTAAGCCCGGCCTCCGCCAGCTTGGCCGAGATCAGCTCCGGCTGACTGGCGATCTGCTTCAGGTGCTTTGCCCACTCCGCTTTATCAAGCACATCCTCCCACCAGATCTTGCGGGGCTTGTACTTGTGGGCGAGGAAGTAGTCCAGCTTCATCAGGCCGGTGACAATATCCATAGAGGCCGTGCCCCGTTCCGTCAGGAAGTTATGCAGCCGGGTGAACAGATCCTCCAGCTGATGCCCGATCTTCTGCCAGCCCCGCTCTTCCCAATAGTCGCCGAACTCCTGGAAGAAGTCGAACGGGGACGGGAACACATGGCGGATCAGGTACTTGACCGAATGAGCCAGCCGCTGGCTGTTCCAGTACTTCTCCAGCACATCCTCCAGACGCTTGAGCCGGATGATATCGGCGAACGGCATGACATGGCTGCTGAGAATCTCGTACGGCGCATGCTCCATGTACGTGTAGTCATATTTGGCTGCCTGGGCGCGCAGCCCGGTGCCGCGCAGCATTTTGAGGAACCCTAATTGCAGCTCCTCCGGCTCCATGGCAAAGACGTCATTGAAGGTCTTGCGGAAGGTGTCGTAATCCTCCATTGGCAATCCGGCGATCAGATCGAGATGCTGGTCGATGTTGCCGCTGGCCTTGATCTTCATCACAGTGCGCGACAGCTTGGTGAAGTTCTGGCGGCGCTTGACCAGCTCATTCGTCTCGTCATTCGTGGACTGGACGCCGATCTCGAAGCGGAAGACGCCCGGAGGGGCGTTCTGCGCCAGGAAATCCAGCACCTCGGGACGCATAATATCGGCGGTAATCTCGAACTGGAACACGCAGCCCTGATGGTTGTCGATCAGGAACTGGAACATCTCCATCGCATAATTGCGGTTGATATTGAACGTGCGGTCCAGGAACTTGATCACCTTGGCTCCGCCCTCAATCAGATAGAGCAGATCAGACTTCACCCGTTCGATATCATAATAACGCACGCCCACCTCAATGCTGGACAGGCAGAATTGGCAGTTGAAGGGACAGCCCCGGCTCGTCTCAAAATACACAATCCGCTTGCTCAGCTCCGGCAGATCCTCCGCGAAGCGGTGCGGGGTCGGCAGGGTGTTAAGATCGCTTTTGGGACGGGGAGGGTTAACGATCAGCTCTTCGCCCTTGCGGTAAGCCGCACCGTATACGAAATGGTACTTATGTTCATCCCGGATCTCCTGCAGCAGATGGTGGAAGGTCTCTTCCCCGTCACCGTTCACGACAAAGTCCACTCCGGCCTCCCGCTTCATCCAGTAGAGCGGCTCATAGGATACCTCCGGCCCGCCCAGCACAATCTTGACCTCCGGCATGACCTGCTTGAGAATACCGACCAGCTTGATGGTCTCCTCGATGTTCCAGATGTAACAGGAGAAGCCAATCACATCCGGCTGCTTCTGAAAAAGGTCAGACACGATGTTCATCGCGGGATCTTTGATGGTATATTCCGCCAAAAGGATATCCTTGAACTCATGCTCGCTATACGCCTTCAGCAGCCGGATCGCAAGCGACGTGTGAATATATTTGGCATTTAATGTGGCCAGGATGATTCTCATGCCTTATAACCTTCTTTACATGTCATTTTGAAAAAACTCCAGGAAGGCCTTGCCGTACTTCCGGTACTTCACTTCCCCGACACCCTTCACCCTCAGCATCTCCGCTTCCGTCTGCGGACAGACCACGCTCATCTCGCGCAGCGTTGCATCATTGAAAATGATGTACGACGGCACATGCTCGCGCCCCGCCAGCTCGCGGCGGATCAGGCGCAGCTGCTCGAACACCGTCTCGTTGACCGCAGACGGCGAAGTATCGCGCGAACGGCTGCGGTCCCGCGTGCCGGAGGTGACCAGCGTGCGGGCCACGCGCTGATGCACCTGGCGCTGGCCGCGCAGCACCTCGGCTGCCAGCGGCTGCAGCCGGACCACCGGATACTGGCCTTCGGACAAGGCCAGATATCCTTCCGAGATCAGCATATTGATGATCTCGGTAATCTCCTTCTCGCTGCGGCTGGACATAGCGCCGTGAGTCGGCAGCTTCTCGAAGCCGTATTGCAGCACCTTCTGGTTACGTGAGCCCTTCAGCACGGATGAGACCAGCGCCACGCCGTAACGCTCCCGCATCCGGTGGATGCAGGAGAAGATCTTCTGCGCTTCAACGGTGATATCGACCAGCTCACGCTCGTCGGTACAGGAGCTGCAGATCCCGCAGTGATCATCGTCATGACTCTCGCCGAAATAGTCGAGCTGCGCACTGCGCAGGCAGCGGGTGGTATAGCAGTATTCAATCATCTGCTGGAGCTTGCGGTATTCGTTGGCTTTACGTTCCGGGTCCTGCGGGTTCTGCTCAATCAGGAATTTCTGGGTCATGATATCCTGCGCACTGAACAGCAGGATACAATCGCTCGGCTCCCCGTCACGCCCGGCACGGCCCGCCTCTTGAACATAGGCCTCCATGTTCTTCGGCATATTGTAATGGATGACATAACGCACGTTAGACTTGTCGATCCCCATCCCGAAGGCATTCGTGGCGACCATGACGCGGATATCGTCATAGAGGAAGCCTTCCTGGCTGTCCGCCCGCTCCTGGTCGTTCATTCCGGCATGATAGCGCCCGGCGGTGATTCCTGCGGCCTGGAGGCGCTGATAGAGATCATCCACCTCCTTGCGGGTGGCGGCATACACGATGCCCGGCTGATGGGCATGCTGAGCCGCGTAATCCAGCACGAACTCGCGCTTGTTCTCTCCGCGCAGCACGGACATCGCCAGGTTGTCGCGGCCAAGTCCGGTCATGAAGACGCCCGGCTCGCGCAGGCGCAGCAGCCGGACCATATCCTCCATGACCTCTGGGGTAGCCGTAGCGGTGAAGGCCGCCAGAATCGGACGCTGCGGCAGCTGCTCCACGAACGGGGAGACCGCCAGATAACTGGTGCGGAAGTCATGGCCCCACTGCGAGACGCAGTGGGCCTCATCGACAGCCACGCAGGAGATGTTCAGTCCCGCCATTTCCAGGCGGAACCAGTCCAGCTCCAGACGCTCGGGAGCTACATAGAGCAGCTTCAAGTCGCCGCGGCGGGCCGCGCGGATGCGCTCATTCACTTCCTTGCCGCTCAGGGTGCTGTTGATATAAGCAGCGGGAATCCCTGCGGTCGTCAGAGCATCCACCTGATCCTTCATCAGGGAGATCAGCGGTGAGACGACCAGGGTAAGCCCCGGCTGCAGCAGCGCCGGAACCTGATAGCAGATGGACTTACCGCCTCCGGTAGGCAGAATGCCCAGCGTATCGCGGCCTTCCAGCAGATTGTTCACAATTTTTTTCTGGCCGTCCCGGAAATCGGGATAACCGTAATATTTTTGCAGCTCGGCCTGGGCCTGCTCCATTAATGATCCTTGCATCTCCATATCTCTTCAAACTCCTTAAGGCTTTCTACCTTTTAGTTTACCGGGCAACCGGCTGCCAAGCAACCGCCTGAAGCAGATATCATAGCACTCCTTCCTGGCCTTACACATAGAAATTACATAAAAACCTTACGATCAAGCAACACTTTAGATAGATTCATCCATCTGCCCCATGAAGGAGGCCGCCCGTTTGCAAGATTGGAAAGATAAATATGCCTCCTACATAGATAAGCAACAGTCTTCTCCTCCAGAGCCGAAGCCGGCCAGCGGCAGCAGGCTGACAGGAGAGCTGAAGACCGATCTGCCGGAGCTTCAGGCCAGGCTCGGGGAGAACGGCGACCTGGTCGTACGCGACTTCCTGCTCTTCGGGGCTTATCCTGCCGCAATGCTCTTCTTCTCCTCACTCGTGAATATGGAGCAGGTGCGCGAGCATGTGCTAAAGCCGCTAATGGCCCCGCCGCCGGGGCAGCCTGTGGTGCCGGAGGATAAGGGCGGAATGATTCATTACATCTGGAGTACTGCCGTTCAGGTCACTCAAGGCACCACAACTGCTGATCTGTCCGCTCTCCCTCAAGCGGCCGTGAAGGGTGAACTGATTCTGCTGATCGACGGGATTCCCGAGGCGCTCCGCATGGAGATGCGCCAGATTGAGATGCGCGGGGTCGAGCAGCCGCAGACGGAGCAGGTCATCCGCGGGCCGCGTGAAGGCTATGTGGAGAAGCTGGAGAACAACCTCTCCCTGCTGCGCTACCGGCTGCAGAGCACAGACTTCCGGATTGAAATTAGCCCGCTCGGTGCACGTACTCAGTCGAGGGTGGCTCTATGTTACATTGACAGCGTCACTGACAGCAGTCTGGTCGCTGAAGTCATGCGCAGAATCTCGCTGATTCATACGGACGGCATCCTCGATGCGGGATACATCGAGCAGTTCATCGAAGACCAGCCGCTGTCCCCCTTCCCTCAGGTTCAGAGCACTGAGCGGCCGGACAAAACTGTTGCCGCCCTTCTGGAAGGAAGGGTCGCCATTCTTGTGGATGGCTCCCCGTTTGCCCTGATTGTTCCCGCCCTCTTCAACCAGTTCTTCCAGACGGTGGATGACTATACGGAACGCTTCATTATGGGCAGCCTGATCCGGATCATCCGGCTGATTGCTTTGGCCTGCTCGCTGTTTTTCCCGGCGTTATATGTGTCTGTCATCTCGTACAACCCCGAGCTGCTGCCTACAGATTTCGCTGTGGCAATCTCGGGCGGCCGGGCGGGTGTGCCGTTCCCGGCTGTCCTGGAGGTGCTGATCATGGAGGTATCTATGGAGGTGCTGCGGGAAGCGACGATCCGGCTGCCGCAGATGATCGGCGGGGCATTATCTATTGTAGGCGTCCTCGTCATCGGACAGGCTGCAGTGGGCGCAGGACTCGCCAGCCCGATCACGGTTGTCATTGTGGCTCTGACGACGATCGGCTCGTTCGCCACCCCCGCCTACAATGCAGCGATCGCCCTGCGTATGCTGCGGTTCCCGCTGATCCTTCTGGCCGGTATGTTCGGCCTCTACGGGGTTATGATTGGTACGATTCTGATTCTGAATCATCTGCTCTACCTGGAGTCCTTTGGGGTTCCTTATATGTCCCCTTACATTCCCGGCAAATGGCGTGATCTGAAGGATACGCTGGTGCGGGTGCCGCTCTGGTGGATGCGCCGCCGCCCCAGCTTCCTGCATGTCCGGGATACCGACAGACTGCCCCGCAGTGTACCCACCGCAGAGATTGACCAGATTCTCAGGCAGGGAGATGAGACCGATGAATAATCCGCGCCAGATTACGAGTCTGCGCGCAGCAGCCGTGATCAGCAGCACCATTATCGGAGTGGGCATCCTCAGCTTCCCGCGCTATATGACCGAAGCAGGCAACAGCAGCGCTCCCCTTGTTGCATTCTGCGGCGTACTTTTCTCCTTCATCAGCTACTGGCTGCTGGCCTCCCTGTGCCAGCGGTTTCCGCAGGAGACCCTGTTTGTGTTCAGCCGCCGCCTGATCGGACGCCCGCTTGCTGCTATTTTCACTGTGGTGATTATGCTGCTGTTCATTGTACTCACCGGCCTCACTGTACGCCAGTTCGGGGATGTCGCCACAACCGTGCTGTACAAAAAAACACCGATCGAAGCAACCATCTTCCTGATGCTGCTCATCAGTCTGCTGTCCTCCAGGCGCAACGTTGTGAAGTTCTCCTATATCCACTTCTTCTATCTGCCGCTGATTGTAGGCTCTATTCTGGTCACCATTCTGCTCTCGCTCAAAAATGTGGATATGCTCAATCTGCAGCCTGTCCTGATGGCTCCCAGCCTCCAGTTCTGGAAAGGAGCGCAGGAGGCCACCTATCTGTTCCAAAGCTCCTTCGTCATCGTGCTGCTGATTCCATTCATGGAGAAGCCTGGGCATGCCGTCCGTGCGGGGGCTTGGGCCATCTTCCTGTCGGGTGCAATCTACGTGCTGATCGTCATTGCTTCTGTAGGGATATTCGGTGCCGAGGAGACCAAGCTGTTGATTTACCCTACCCTGGAGATGGCCCGTTCGGCGGCTTTTGGCGAGGGATTCCTGGAGCGGCTGGATGCTATCTTCATTATTATCTGGGTCATCTCTGTCTACACGACGATCTACACTACTTATTACATATCTGCCTATCTGCTGCACAAGCTGCTGCGATTCCGCGACCAGCGGATGGCCTCCACGGTCCTGCTGCCGGTTATGTTCATCCTGGCCATGCTGCCCTCCAATGTGTTCGAATCTTACCGATGGGCCCTTCACCTGGGCAATGCCGGCATGATGCTGATGTTCGGCTATCCGCTGCTGTTATGGACGGTCTATCTGCTCAGACGCCACAAGAAGAAGGTGACCCCATGAAAATACAGCTTCCGCGCACGCTCGCCCTGCTCCTCCTGCTCACTATAGCCTCCCCGCTGCTCAGCGGATGCTGGGATCAGGTGGAGATTGAGGACCGCGCGCTGGTTCTAGGCCTATCCATTGACAAGATCCCTGCAGACGATACGCAAAAAGAAGACCGGGTCACTCACATTCATGATAACTCTCTGCCTACGGAGATGATCAGTGTCACCGCTCAGATTGCCGTCCCGGGCAGAGTCCCGCTGGGCCCCGGCACCGGCGGCAGCGCAGGGGAAGGCAAGACTAGTCCCGTCTGGGTAGTCAGCGTGCGCGGCATCTCCCTCGACGATGCCATGAATAATCTGCAGCAGCAGATAGCCGACCCGCGTTATCTGGTTCACCTGCGGATCATCATCATCAGCGAGGAGATTGCCCGGGGCAGTCTCGCCGAGCTGAATGATTATCTGCGGCGCAACCCGGAAATCCGGCGCAGAACCTGGCTGCTCGTCTCCGAGGGCCGCGCGTCCGCCTTCATGGATGTGAACCCGCCGCTGCAGCGTGTGCCTACTCTTTATATTTTGTCCATGATGGAGAAGTCCGTCTCCTCCGGCAAATTCCCCCGGGATTATATCGGCACCTTCTGGTCAGCCGACTCCAGGTGGGGACAAAGCGCTTATCTGCCTTATGTGGCACTTCGCAACAAGGATAATATTCTGATCAAAGGGCTGGCTTATTTCAGCGGCGGCCGGATGGTCAGCAAGACTGCCCCTATAGAGATCGGCGGGTTCATGGCGATGCAGGGGATGGACCCCGGCGGCTATTCCACTCTGCTCCGTACGCAGGAGCTAGGGATTGTCATGACCAAGATCAATGAACGCTTCACCCGCACCCGGAGCTATATCAAGGATGGCAAGCCCTATTTGTCCTATGAGATCTTCCTGGAGGGGGATTTGGACGAGCATTACAGCAGTGACATTCCTGTCAATTCCCCGCAGAAGCTGCATGAGATCGAGCGGGATTTCGAGCAGCAGATCCAGACGGTGCTGACCGGACTGGTGAAGCAGACCCAGCAGGACCACTCCGATATTTTTGGCATGGGCGAACAGATCCGAAGCCATCATCCCGCCTACTGGAGGAAGCATATCCACGGCAAAAACGACTGGGAGAGCCTGTACAGCAGTGTTGGTGTAGATATCAGACTGACCCTGCATATACGCAGAGTGGGCCTCAAGCATGATTAAGCGCCAGCCCGTGCAGGTAAAACCGCCTATGGAGGAGGAAGCGTATGATCCGATTGCTGGGAAGCCTTGCCGGGATGCTGTTGTTCTCGGCCATGCTCCTGCTGGTTGTAGATATCCGAATTTACAGTAACCGGGGCTGGCTCCGGGAGAAAAAGTACGCAAAGATCATAGCCTGGAGCTATATCCTGCTCTCCCTGATAATCTGTATCGGCCTGCTCCTCTATATCTAGTGCCCCACGTCCCTTCGTAGTATTTCTTCACGGCCCATGGTATATTGAGGAGTAACCTATTAAAGGACGGAGAATGCGGTCATGAATACAAGAAGAACCAGAAATCAGGGGAACAGAACCTCTAACCATAAACAGGGAGCAAGATCCGGAGCCCCGGCCAAGCCGGCAGCTGCACCCAAATCCTATACGGTAGCCGAGCCTGCGGAGCTGCTTCCTTGGCTGCTGAAGACGATTACGAACAAGGGGCGCAACTCGATCAAATCCATGCTCTCCCGCGGACAGGTTGCGGTGAACGGCAAGCCGGTGACGAAGCATAACCATCCGCTCTATCCCGGCCAGACCGTGACGATTGACCATGAGAAGCCTGCCGAAACCAAGGAGATGCTCGGACTGACCATTGTCCATGAGGATGACGATATTATCGTGATCCAGAAGGATGCGGGACTCCTGTCCATCGCTACCGGTGAAGATAATGAATTGACGGCTTACCGCCAGCTGATGGAGCATGTCCGCCTGAGCAACCCGAAGAACCGCGTCTATGTGGTGCACCGGCTGGACCGTGATACCTCGGGTGTCATGATGTTTGCCCGCAGCGAGGCGATTCAGCAGCAGCTCCAGAACAGCTGGAAGGAGACCGTCAAGGAACGCTCCTACGTGGCTCTGGTGGAAGGCGCCGTTAAGAGATCCGAAGGCACGATCAGCTCCTGGCTGAAGGAGACCTCCACACTGAAGATGTACTCCAGTCCGCATGAGGGAGACGGGCTGCACGCCGTAACCCGCTATAAGCTGATCCAGGCGAACCGCCACTTCTCCCTGCTGGAGGTGCACTTAGAGACCGGACGGAAGAATCAGATCCGTGTCCACATGTCCGACATCGGACATCCGATTGCCGGGGACAAGAAGTACGGCGCTGAGACCAAGGCGGTCGGCCGCCTCGGCCTGCATGCCCGCGTGCTCTCGTTCGTCCATCCGACCACAGGTGAAATTCTAACGTTTGAGAGCGCGATTCCGAAGAGTTTTCTGAAATACACGGCACCGGCACCTACGAACTAATTCCTAAGCTGTGAGTGCCAACAGCAGATCATAATAAATTATAGAGAAACGATAGAAGGTGCCGCTCTTGTTCCACCCTACTGTTTTTGACAATATCAAAATCGCCCTGGAGAACCAGATCTACGACTACGATAATCTGGATGGGGTTCTAGTTGTAACTGACCGGTCCGATTTGCTCAATCTCGCGCTGATGTCGCGTGAATTCAGCCTCGCGTTCAAGCTGGCCGGAGGCCTGAATGTGACGTCCGAGATTCTGCTCCAGTCCACAGTGAAGGACCTCAGCGATGAGATTCTGGAGACGCCGGGCAGCGATCCGGGATGCAGTCTTTTCTTACGCTTTTATATGGAGATAGAAGATGTGAATGTGCAGTGCCCGGCCATTGAAGAAATTCTGACCCGAATCTGGGGACCCGAATTCCAGCCTGTGCAATCGCTCAGCTTCCGCTATGGACAGACAGACGATACGTACAATAACTGTGTTGAACTGCAATTCAAACGGCAAATTACCGAGGAGCAAATGGAAGACCTTCCGAACCTCCTGAAGTTCATGCTGCAGAGCGCAGAGGAACTGGAAGAGGTATAACGCTATACATGGGGTGAGCTGATAATGAATTTCCTGCCTCCTGCCCGGACGGGCCGCTGGCTGGCATGGTCTGCCGGTTACGCGCTGTTGCTGTGGCTATCGCTGATTCTGCACCGGTATCTGTGGTTAGGTGAGCCTTTCAACTTTATTCTTGCCCTACGCTGGGCCATCCTTGCCCTTGTCATCTCCGGTATAGTCAACGGGTTCGGCTGGTTGGGTGCGCAGCTTGTGTGGATCTTCTCAACCGCTGGAACTGTGGCGGGGCTCTTCCTGATGTACCTGTACACTTACCGTGAGATGTCGGGCTTCGAGGATCTTGCGGGCTTTCTTTCCTTCGGCCTGTTTACAGCAGGCGGCTTCGCTCTGGGTCTGATCGCCGAGGGCGGCCGGCTGCTGATACACTATTGGCGCACACGCTGATTCCTGTTAGGAGCTGATGACCCTTATGTCCAATTCCCTGCTGACCAAAAATGCGCTCGCCCGCTCGCTCAAAGACCTGATGGAGGAGCTTCCGCTGAACAAAATCTCCGTCCGGCATCTGGTCGAGGATTGCGGCGTGAACCGGCAGACCTTTTATTATCATTTTCAGGATATCTATGATCTGCTGGGCTGGATCTACAAGACGGAGGCTGTCGAGAGCATTGCCGAGTACCGCAGCTACAGCACGTGGACAGACGGATTCTACCGGATATTCTGCTACATTGAGAATAATAAGGCGTTCTGCTGCAATACGCTGGACTCCCTCGGACGGACGCATCTGGATGCGTATCTGTATGAGGTGACGAGTGATCTCGTTATGGGCGTCATCAACGAGCTGGCCGCCGGACTGGATGTCGGAACGCCGGATAAGCAGTTCATCGCTAACTTTTACACGCTGGCCTTTACCGGACTGGTCATTCAGTGGATGCAGGACGAGATGAAGGAGCCGCCGGAGCAGATGATCGGGAAGCTGAGCGTCCTGATTGAAGGGAACTTTCTGAAGGCACTGCATAAATATGAGAACATTGTGTCGTAGCCTTAGGGGCTGCGGCTTTTTTTCTGCTCAAAAATGTTACACTTTGTTCCATATGTCCAAATTTTATACAGATCAAGTGCTTTGATGATACCCTCCAGGGCGGGACTGGATTACACTCGGTTCAGGTCCAGTATTCAAGCAAACCTATGGAGGCGGTAATCAGTGAAAAAAGAGTATGGTAACGAGCAGGTATATTTCGTAGGTGGTGGCATTGCATCCCTTGCAGGTGCGGCCTATCTGGTCAGAGACTGCGATTTTCCCGGACAGAACATTCACATTATTGAAGAAATGAAGATCCTTGGCGGCAGCAATGACGGTGCCGGCGATGCAGAGCATGGATATGTCATTCGCGGCGGCCGGATGCTGAACGATGAGACCTATGAGAACCTGTGGGAGCTATTAAGTACCATTCCGTCCATTGACCAGCCAGGGCTGACGCTACGGCAAGAAATCATTCAATTCGATGAGTCCAATCCAACCCGCGGCCAGGCACGGCTGATCAACAGCAAGGGTGAGGTTCAGGATGTAACCTCCATGGGCTTCGATATGGCAGACCGCCTGGCCCTGGGCAAACTGGTCATTACGCCGGAGCCAGCCATGGGCACCTTGCGGATTAACGACTGGTTCGGACCGCATTTCTTCACGACGAACTTCTGGTACATGTGGGCAACCACCTTTGCTTTCCAGCCTTGGCATAGTGCGGTTGAGTTCAAGCGTTATATGCTCCGCTTCATGCACGAGTTCCCTAGAATTCAAACGCTTGAAGGCGTAACCCGCACTCCATACAACCAATATGATTCCATTATTCTGCCGCTACATCAATATTTGGAGCCGCTGGGCGTAGATTTCAACTTGAAATGTACGGTAACTGATCTGGAATTCAAAGAAGGCGACGGCATTACTGTGACAGCGATGAAGGTCGTCCGCGATGGCGTGGAGGATGTCATTACTGTCAATGAAGGCGACCGCGTCATTGTGACTAACGGCTCGATGACCGAAGGCGCAAGCCTCGGATCGATGACCTCCGCTCCCGGGCTGAACGGTAAGGGCAGCTCATGGAAGCTGTGGGAGACGATCGCCGCGAAGAAGCCGGGCCTCGGCAATCCCTCCTCCTTCGACGATCATGTGGATGAATCCAAATGGGAATCCTTCACGGTGACCTTCCAGGACTCGAAGTTCTTCGATCTTATGGAGAAGTTCACCCGGAACCGGGCCGGAACCGGCGCACTCGTCACCTTCAAGGATTCCAGCTGGCTGATGTCTGTCGTGCTGGCCTTCCAGCCGCATTTCCGCAACCAGCCGGAGCATGTCAGGGTCTTCTGGGGATATGGCCTATACCCGGACAAGGTCGGCGATTATGTACACAAAAAAATGTGCGACTGTACCGGCGAGGAGATTATGGAGGAGCTGATCGGGCATCTGCACTTCGCAGAGCATAAGGAAGAGATCATGGCTACCGCCAACTGTATTCCTTGCATGATGCCGTATATCACCTCCCAGTTCATGCCGCGCCTGAACAGCGACCGGCCGCAGGTGGTGCCCGAAGGCTCAACCAACCTGGCCTTTATCGGCCAATACTGCGAGATCCCAGACGATATCGTTTTCACAGAAGAGTATTCAGTCCGTGCCGCCCGCATCGCCGTCTACACCCTGTTCGGCCTGAACCGTCCGGTAGAGCCGATCAATGCGTACCAGAACGATGTCCGCACACTGTTCTCCAGTCTGGTGACCTCGTTCCGGTAACGGAATGATTCGGTTTCCCGCTCCAGGCCAGTGGTCTTTGTAAGGAACAAAAACCCCCGCTGCATGAATTTCATGCGGCGGGGGTTTGGTGCGTCCATTTGTTGCAGACTTACCAGGAAGGGCCAGTGGCGGCAGGAATGCCGTACTTTTAGCCTGCTTCGATCAGGGCGTGGCTTCCTGAATGACTGGATGAATCACGCTACACAGACTCTAGCGGCGGACTCCAGTGCGCTTATTTGTTCCAAATCATCTTTTACGGCAGCGTTACGGACTCCAGTGCGCTTAAGTGCCGAATATCCTGCAATTTCGCTTCAAAAACCTCTGCATAGCGTCTTCTGAGTCCGGCACGCCGCTCCAAATGGCCTTTTGGCGCAAATAGCGGAACTATAGTCCGTAACCAGAATGAATCGTACGTCCCGTCCAGGCACAGCTTGCTGCAACGCTTATCTCAAACCTGCCACTGATCGTAATCAGATGCTGCAAGAACCGTCATCGCAGCCGTCAGCAGACGGTGCAGCCCCGGACTTCGGCTGGCCGACCACCTGAAGCTCTGGACCCTTCTGTTCCTCCGCCCATACCGTGTCCAGCACTTCAGTAAAGACCGGACCCGGCTGCGCACCGGATACGGCGTACTTATTATTGAAGACGAAGAACGGAACGCCGGTGATGTTCAGCTGCCGGGCAGCTTCAATGTCAGCCTGGACCCGATCGCCGTAAGCCTCACTGTCGAGCACTGCAGCCACTTCAGCCTGATCCAGTCCGGCCTCCGCAGCCAGCTCAGCCAGCACTTTATGGTCACCCACATTCAGTGAATCGGTGAAATAAGCACGCAGCAGCCGTTCGGTCATCTGCGGAGCCTTGCCCTGAGTAGCGGCATAGTGGCTCAAGCGGTGAGCGTCAAAGGTATTCGTGGACTGAATCGTATCGAAATTGAACTCCAGACCTACACCCTGCGCCTGCTCGGCCAGCTGTGCGTTCATCTCCTTGGCCTTGTCACGGGTCATGCCGTATTTGCCGGCCAGCAGCTCATGGATATCTCTCGTCTCATCGGTGCGTGCATTCGGATCCAGCTGGAAGCTGCGGAACACGACCTCCACTTGGTCACGGCCGGGGAATTGGCTCAGCGCGTGCTCCAGCCGTCTTTTGCCGATATAACAGAACGGGCAGGCATAATCAGACCATATATCTATTCTCATGGGAATTCCTCCTGAATGGTAATGTTATTGGTATTGCAATTTACTTACTATTATATAGTTAAAAACCGAAAATTACAAACAAACTTTCTGAACGGCCTCTCCCATTGAATGTCCCGTACACTCTCTTCCCTGCTGGCTTCCTTGAGAAAAGTAAACGAAAGAGGTATATACGTACGCCCGGCCGGGCAGGTAAAATTAGAGCAACATCTCTAATTCAAAGCGGACGGTCTATGGCGTCCCGAAAGGAGTCAGCGGCATGCATGACCTGTCTATAGTCATTCCCACGCGTAACCGGATCAGCGATCTGACCCTCTGCATTGAATCCATCGGTGCCCAGACCGGGCTGGAGAATGTCTCCATCGAACTGCTGATCGTGGACGACGGTGAGATCGAAGAACGGGTGCTGGATTATTTCCGTGAGGTGCTCGGGCGTCTTCCGGATGCCAGCCTGCGTTATTACCGCAAAACCAAGCCCGGCGTCTGGCTCTCCCGCTATGAGGCCCTCGGGCTCATCGACGGTGAGATTCTGCTCAGCTTCGATGACGATGCGGAGCTGGACGATCCGCTCTATATCCGCCGGTTGCTCGACACCTACGCCTCAGATCCGTCCATTGTCGGAGTCGGCGGAATCGCCAAGGGTCTCTCCAGCAGTAAATCAGGCAAGCTGCTTGGCCGGCTGACCTGCCAAATGTCGGCTTCGCCAGGCAGACTGTCGGCAAGCACACTGGCTGGGTCTCTTCTTTTGTGGGGGGAGACGGAGAATATTTTTGAGACGGATTTCTTCCATGGCTGCAACATGTCCTTCCGCAGCTCGGCGCTGCAGGACATGAAGCCGTACCCCTGGATGACTAGCTACGCGGTGGCGGACGATATCTATATGTGCCATCTGGCGAGCAGATACGGCAAGCTGGTGATTAACCCGGAGCTGAAAATCATGCATCATGAATCGCCCAGCTCTCGCGACAAGGCAGGCCGGGTCGCCCGGGCGACCGCAGTCAACCATTATTATCTGCTGAATCTGCGCAAAGCACCCGTGAAGAATTATGCAGCTCTGCTCTGGACCTTGTCTTACCTCGCCGTCAAGTCTACGCTCAAGCGGAACTTCAATGCCGTCTCAGGCTACACCAGCGGCATTCTGTTCGTGCTTAATCCCCGCAAGAATAAATACAGGGAATTCATGCTGGATTAGGTACGGCATTCCGCGAAGAACTGCTAGTGCGCACAGAACCAAGCAGTTTAAGGATGCTGGGGGCCCTGTGCCCCATACATCCGGTTCATACAGCTTCTGGTCAGTACATTAAAAAAGGTGCCACAGGCGGCTGCTTCAATGCGGCCTCTGTGGCACCCTTATATTATTCTTAAGCCGTATAGCCAAAGCCCAGGATCGTGAAGCTCTTGTCCTGATCCTCCGGCGCCATCCGGATCTCCACCACATGCTCCTCGCTCTGCTCATTGTTGTATAGAATCACAGCGTTGCAGTGCGTCCAGCTATTCACATGCGGATCTGCCGTCAGAACCAGCTTGCCGTCAACATAGACCTCCGCCTTGCCTACATCCGGGCTGCCAGAATCCTTGAAGACCAGGATAAGATTCTTACTGGTGATTGTCAGCCTGAAGCGATCCTCACCGGACGCAGCCGTGTGCATCCAGTTATGCGGGAATTGCGGAGTGCCGAACGGATTGGCATCCAGCTCCACCTGCTGCAGCTCCTCATCCGTACCGTGGAAGCCGCCTGCTTCAATAGCAATCGCAGTACCTGCGCTGCCCAGATCACTTATACGGTCCAGCAGCCGGACATGGGCAAAATCATTGCCGAGCTCAGGCGGTCCCGCCAGCATATCCTGCTCCTTTTCATCCAATCCCATCCGGGCGGTCTCGGCGAAAAGGTAGCCCAGGGAGTCCGCCATTACGCGGTGCCCGTCATTCGTGGGGTGATAGATATCGTAGAAGAATTGCCGTTTGGAGATGATATTTCCTTCGGCCTTGCTCAGCCGGAACTGCTCTGTTACTGCATCTTTGACACTGACCATCGGGAGATTATAGCGTCTGCCTACCGGGGAGAGGCGGTCCTGCAGGTTCCAGTCATTCACGAAGACACTGAACAGCAGAATGACGGCAGGCTGGTTCGGCGCAGACAGGATTTTGAGACAAAGACTCTCGAAGCAGTTGCCCTTCGTCTCGTCCCCTTCATCATTCACGGCAAATTCCACCACTACGATGTCGGGAGCGGCTGCACCATCCCTCAGCACATCCCGCTCATAACGGATCATCCCAAGCTCAGAGGGCGTCCCGCCAACCCCGGCCTTGATGAAATGAATATTCTCTCCACCCTCCTTGCCGAATAGCTCCTTAAATCTCAAGTACGACTGATAGGCATAGCATTCCGTATGAATGGGCTTAGCTCCGGCCCCCTGTGTGATGGACCCGCCAATATAAGCAATCGTCACATCCTCTCCGCTTGCAGCCTTGTCCATAGCCCGCTTCAGCCGCCGGTTATTGCCCGCATATAGCAGAGACTTCGCAATCATCGCGCGGTAAGCAGACGACTCGAAGTCTACGGAAGGTTCCGCTGTCAGCTCAGGCGCCGTGTACCCGTCATTCAGGTAGAGAACGATGCTCGCTGTCGCCAGTTCCCCCTCCTTACTGAATTCAAAGGCGTATTTGCCAGGAGCCACATCCTCCTCAGACCACTCGTGCTCTTCCAGCTTCACTAGGATTTCCGTTCCATCGCCCGGGCAGGGGACCCGCAGCTGCGTGCCGGTCTCATACTTGCTGGTTCTGCCCCAATTCTGCATAAGAAAAGTGACTGCTCCCCCTTCTTCCGCCGTCTTCACGGACACTCCAATGCTGTGCACCAGCTTGCGGAAGCCAGTCCAGTCTCTAAGCATCGCCAGCATCTGCTCATCCGTAACCCCGCCTATGTATTTGGCCTTATCGATCAGATAATTGCCTTCCAGATAGACCTCCTGCGAGGGCTTGCCCTCCGCCCGGGCGGTTGCCTCAATCGCCGTCTCGAACATGACGAAGAAGCCGTTACGGCGCTCCACTGGATCTTGGGGTGCCGCCGGACCCTCCTGCCCGCCAAGCCCGATACCGCTGTTATACTCTTCCATAACCATCAGCCTCACTTTGTCTGAAGGCGCTCTCATCCATCTGGAACAGGACAGCAGTACCCCGCCGCCATGCCAGCTCTAGACTTCAGCTGCGCCATAATCGTCTTCATTAACGCTTTCATTATAGCCCGGGGTGCCGGAACAGCTCAACGTACAATCTGAAGCTCTGTTTAGTTATTACAACAATTCGCTAGTTTGCCTCTATTGCAGTATTCCGGTGGAGATGAACAGAATCATATGCTCTTTGATCTTGTCCTGATCCAGCGGCTCATGGGATTTGTTCCATTCCGTGGTTAGAGCCAGATACATCCGCAGAATCATAAACGCCGCCACACTGGCATCGCAAGGCTTCACTTCTCCGCTCCCGATGGCCTCCTCAATCTGCTGCTGCAGGAAGTCCAGCGCATAGCCCTCCATCCGCTTCACGCCTTCGAGCGCCTGGGCCGTACCGATGTCCCGGACCTCCTGGGCCAGCTTCACGAACAGCTCATGGTCCAGGCGGAATTCCAGAATGGAATCCAGCAGATTAAGCAGCTTATGTACGAAGGAAGTTTGCTGCGCAGCCACACGGCTCATCACCGATGTTAATTCAGAGGTGGCCTTGTCCAGAATTTCCTCGAACAGTTCTTCCTTGGTTTTGAAAAAGGTATAGATCGTGCCTTTGCCCACATTGGCAATTCTGGATACCTGATCCATAGTCGTAGCCTTATAACCAAATTGAACAAAGGACAGGGTGGCTGCCTGCAGGATTAATGCTTTACGGTCAATGGACATGGGTAACACTCCATTCTCTAGAATACAAATTGACTAGAATTTATTTCCGGTCATTAATTACCACCCAATTTACCACGCCACCGGGAAGAAGACAATATTTTCATCAAAATATCACCGGATTCGGCACTCCGCAAGCCGCTCTTCTGCACAAAATGTCACCAAATGAGTATCCATTGCCGTTCTTTCTGGGGTATGATAGTAAAGATGCAACCACGAAACTAATTGTATGGATGGTGGAATATGTCTGAAATCAAAAAAACATCTAAGAACAAAAAAACCGTTGTAATTCTGGCCGCTCTAGTCGTTGTTATCGCTGCGGCTGTGGTAATCTGGCTTACAATGGGTAACAAGAGTGAAGACAGCCCTGCTGCTACCGGAACCCCTGGCGCTACTGCCTCCAAAGACGGCGATACGAAGTCCCTGGAGCAGACGTTTTATATTTATGATACGGTTGTGAATATCAAGGTGTTCGGCGATACGGTGGAACAGAAGAATATGGACGACATTCAGGCTATGCTGGAACGGATGGATATCGAGTTCAGCCGCACCAAGACGAACGGGGAATTGTACGCGGTGAATCAAGCCGCCGGCAAAGAAGCCGTTGCTGTGTCTGATGAAACGCTGGATATCGTGAAGCTCTCCCTCAAATATGCTGAGGAAATGGACGGGCTGTATGATCCGACGGTTGGCCCGCTTGTGGATCTATGGGCGATCGGCGAAGGCGGGGAGCATGTGCCTGACCAGGCGGCGATCGACAAGGCCCGGAGTCTGGTCAATTACAAGGATGTGATTGTTGATGAGGCTGCGAAGACGGTCAAGCTGGCCAAAGAAGGCATGGTGCTGGACATGGGCGGAATCGGCAAAGGCTATGCGGCTGACCGGATCGCCGACTATCTTAAGGCTCAGGGCCTGAACAGCGCGATGATCAATCTCGGCGGCAGCAGCATTATCGCCCTTGGCAACAAGCCAAATGGTTCTCCATGGAATATCGGCCTGCAGGACCCCGATCAGAGCCGCGGAAGCCAGCTCGGAACCATTAAGGTTGCCGATGAGGTGGTTGACGCGTCCGGGGTATATGAGCGCTTCTTCATGCAGGACGGAGTGCGTTACCACCATATCCTCGATCCGCGTACAGGCTTTCCTTCCCAGAACGGGCTGAAGAGTATCACCATCATGAGCCCCAACGCGACAGACGCGGACGCTCTTTCCACCGGTGTGTTCCTCATGGGCCTGGAAGAAGGCATGAAATATCTCGAAGCGCTGCCGGAGAAGGTGGAGGCCTTCTTCATTACAGACGACAACAAGATCTATGCCACCTCTGAGCTGAAGAAACGGCTGAATCTGACCGATTCGACTTATAGCTTCGCTAATTAACGGAGCTTGGTGCTGATGTGGTGAAGTAGCTTCTGGGTAAAATACACAAAAAGGTGCCTTCCACTCACGGAGGGCACCTTTTCTGTATGAATATCATACCAGCGGCAGCTCGCTGAACTCCTTATAATTCGTGAAAATATAGCTCGGCGTATGGTCCGTACCCGGCTTCCGCCCGCGCGGATTATACCAGCATACCTTCCAGCCTGCCGTAAGCGCGCCGACCACATCATTGGCCCAGGTGTCGCCCACATAAAGGCTGTTCTCCGGTGTCGTACCCGTCACCCGGTTGACATGAGCGAAGATCGCCGGGTCCGGCTTGGCCAGGCCGACGGCATCCGAGATGAAAATCATCTCTGGGGGAATGATCCGGTCAATGCCCAGCCCGCGCAGCTTGCCCATCTGGTGCTCCTGCGGGCCGTTGGTGATAATGCCTACCGGATGACCCTGGCTAATGAAGCGCTGCAGTTGCTCCGCTACGCCTTCAATCATCTCAATCGTGTACTGGCGGGCAATATAGGAGGCCTGTATCTGCACCGCCTGCTCCCGGTTGAGCGGCAACCCATATTCGGCAAAAGCCAGCTCCAGCCGCAGTACCCGCGTCTCCTCCAGCTCCATCTCCCCGCGCAGATACTTCGGCCACAGCAAGTCGCTGTGATGCCTTACCGTGTAGAACAGCTCCGCATAATCCAGCTTGTCCTCCTCAGGGGCCAGCACCTCACGTACAGCTTCCCTGAAGGGGACCAGGTGGTCATATAGTGTATCATCCAGATCAAAAAATACAGCCAGCTTACTGCTTGTCTCCACCACTATAACTCTCCTAACTATATCTTCAGAAATATAAATGATAAGTGAAAAAGCTCTCGTCCCGCTCATAACCCTGAGCTTCGTATAGACGCTGTGCACCGGTATTGGTTGTCATGGTGGATAGCGTCAAACCCTTGGCGCCTGTCCCCTGCGCGAATCCCTTCACGCCTTCAAGCAGCAGTGAGCCCAGTCCCTGTCCCCGCTGCTCCTGCGTCACAAACAGATCATTCAGTATCCACACCGGCTGAACCGTAATGGAAGAGAATGAGGGATACAGCTGCGCTATCCCATATATCCGCCTGTCTTCACCTTCACCGGCAACAGCCATGAAGACAACAGACTCTCCGTTCTCCAGTCTTGCCTGCAGGAATTCCCTGGCGGCTTCCCTGTCCGGCTGCTGGCCGTAGAAGCTGCGGTATTCATCGAACAGCGGTACAAGCTCCTCCACATCCTCAAGACCTGCCCGTTCAAAACGATAATTCAACAAAGGTAATCCCCCTTATTCCCTGGAATCATAAAAGACATGACGGGCGGTAATCTTACCATCCTCAATATCCATCAGGCCGAAGGAATATTGCTTCTCCCGCCGCTTGTCCGTGGGCGATCCGGGGTTGAACAGCAGAATCCCGTTCTCCCGGCGCATAAGCGGCTGATGGGAATGCCCGAAGAGGATGCAATCTACGTCCTGGCCTTCAAAAGCGAGCAGCGCATTACCGTCCGTACCCTTGCGGGAATACGGAGCGTGTCCATGAATCATTCCGATGCGCAAGCCTTCAAGCGTAAGGATCTTGCTCTCGCCGAAGCGCTCAATAATCTCATAGCCATCGTTGTTCCCGGCAATCCCCTCTACCGGAGCAAGCTCGGCGAGCATATCGTAAATCTCCGGCGACACCCAGTCTCCCAAATGCAGAATGATATCCACCTGGCGAAATTCCTTCATAAGCACGGACGGCAGCCCCTTGGCCCGGCTTGAGAGATGTGTATCCGATACCACTCCAATCTTCATCTGCATTCTCCTCCTCATTCAAAATGGCTAAGAAGCGCGGTAAACTGCGATTCCCAGCCATTTTTATGTTCAAATCCAAGTTTACGTTCTATCATTGTACGATGCCCTGAAGAGGGAATGCAAATTGAAGCTGCAGGTCACCGCGATCTGATCCTTTAGCCATTTTCATATATAGTGATCCTCACTCCGTCCAGTTCCAAAGCCGTACTTCCCCTACCTGGAGGTGGCTTACCCACGAAGCTTCGCGCAGCTTCAGCAGCTCCTTGACCGGTCCGGTGACAACGGCTCCGTAGAGCTTCACGCCGTTCTGCTCCAGATAAGCCACTGAGGTGTCGAGTTGATTGATGTGTGCCGCTGAACGGGTAAGCCTTGGATGCTCCAGCAGCAGCTTAAGCGTCTTGAGGAAGTTCGCATCCCGCAGCACGCCGCTCCCGTACGCTTCAACGGAAGGAGCTACGCTAGTGTAGGAGGAGACCGAGCTGAACCAGCCTGTTTTTTCCTTGGTGACTTGAGTTGTCTTCATATCGTCCTTGTGCCACATAGGCTGATAGGGGAAGCCAAGCGGATATACTACCACATCGTTCTCCCTCGTTGAAGGTCCGGCATCTGCTCCAAACCAGACCGGCTGAAGACTCAGCGGCTCCAGCTGCTTGAGCAGCTCATCAGTTGTATACAGACGGTCCAGTGACAAATACGCCTCGGCAACCGTACCTTCAGGAAGCTTCGTGAGCCTCTTCCATTGACTGTTGTCATCTCCTCCCCCGGCATTGCCCTCCGCAGACGGATAGTAAAACACTTTTCCAGCCCCGTTCTGCTCATCCATCCAATTAAACATTCCAATATTGGCCAGTCCCAGAAGGAATTTCTGTGTATAATTACCGACCTGAATACTCTCGCTACCCACCTGCTTAAGCACATTCCCGGATAATTCCATCCGGTAAAAATTATGAACATCCGCTGACAGATGCACCGTGGTGTTAGGACGGGTAACAGCAATCGCTGATGACACCACATCACGATAGGTATCGATGCGGTCGCTGGTGTTGTAGAAGACTGTTGTAATGATGCCGCTGATGACCGTAAAGATCAAAAACACCGAAAATACAGTTAACGTGTTGTTGATCCGCGCCTTCCATTTGCCCCGGCGAATAATGGACTTCTCTCTTCGCTTCTTTTTCGCCTTCTTGAACACTGGTGCTGCGCTTCCTTGCGGGTCCGTCTTGGTCCAACTCCTGGTGACCTGCCCGTCCTGCTCCTCCTGCTCCATCTGTTCCTCCAGATACAACTGATACGCTTCAAGCTTCGCCAGCTCACTCTCCAGCTCCTCACGCTCTTCCTCCGGAAGGGTACCCTCGCTGTATTGGCGCAGCTTCTCTTTGAATTCCTCACTCATGCTCATTCCTCCTCCGATCCGCTTCACGCAGCTTCTGCCTGGCGCGGAATACGAGTATCTTGTATTGGGACAAGCCCACCTCCATAATGCCAGCGGCTTCCTTATAGCTCAGACCGTGCACATCGTGCAGCAGCAGGGCATGGCGCTGACCCTCCGGCAACAGGCTAAGCGCCCTGGCCGCTTCCTCCCAGCGTTCCTGCTTCAGCAGAGTGCCCTCCGTTGTCTCCGGGTGGGGCAGGCTGCTGAAATAAGCGCCTTCCTTCGCCACACTCCGCTTCTCCTTGCGCTTATAATCCACGAATGCATTATACGCCACCCGGAACAGCCACGGCTTAACCCGTTCCTCCCGGCAATCCTCCAGATACAGATACGCCCGGTAAAAGGTATCCTGCATCAAATCTTCAGCCGCATGATGGTCCTGGCAGAGGGAGCGCAGATAGCGGTAGATGTCGTCAACATAATGTTCATATAGTTCATCCAGCGAATTTGGCTCCATCTCCTCCCCCCTTACTCCATCCACGTATGAGAATGCGAAAAGTTACACCTCTGTACGAAATTTCCTGAAATCATCCATTTTGTTCGCAAGCAAAGCCCTTCTTCCCCGGAGGGCGGTGGGGTGCAATGGGCCGAGATGCGATGGTGCAGGGGGCGACGTGCAGGGGGCGCGATGTTCGGGGGGCGTGTGCAGGGGAGCGAACCCCGCCACTCCCGTTGCGGACTGGAGATCCCTTATTTGGCCGGAACACAGCATTTCGCACGCCTGGCGGACTCAGATGCCGTTAAGCCAATGTCATTAAGTTAAGATATAGAGCCAAAAACAAGAAAAAAAGGCAGGTTATCGAAAAGATAGCCTGCTCTTTTTTTGCACAAAAAAAATCTTGACAATCCGTAGAAAACGTGTGGCGAAGCCCCTTGAAAAAACGAGGAGGTTACGCCAATGAATGCTTATGCAAATTCGCTGAAAGACAGACTGACATCTCTCATCCGTGAGATGGCGGCTGCCCCCGCGCCTTACGTCAGAAACCCGGGAAAGGATTTTACCCGAACGAAAAAACTACCCTTTGAAATGGTTATGCAAACCCTGATCTTTATGGGCGGCAACAGCCTCTATAAGGAACTGTTGGAATCGCAGGGCTATGACGTTAACACCGCAACTTCTTCTGCTTTTGTTCAGCAAAGAAATAAAATTTTGCCGTCTGCGGTCGAATCTTTGTTTCACACCTTTACCGCGTCCCATACGGAATTCAAGGATTATCGAGGCTATCGATTATTGGCCATTGACGGTTCCGATCTGCATATTGCAACAGATCCTGCGGACCCGTTGACCTATTCTCAAAGTCAGCCCCACTCGAAAGGCTTTAACCTTCTGCACTTGAACGCTGCTTATGACCTCTGTAACCGGCTTTACGTGGACGCCATCCTTCAACCTCGAAAGCTGCGCAACGAAGGAAGGGCGCTGTCCACGATGGTGGATCGGTCCCCTATTCAGGGGAACGTCATTGTGTTGGCGGATCGAGGATTGGAAAGCTACAATACGTTCGCGCATCTGGAACGGAAAGGATGGAAGTACGTCATACGGGTCAAGGATTTGCATTCGAATGGCATTCTTTCGGGCTTGCACTTGACCTTTGAAGGGGCGTTTGATCAGGAGATTCACCTGACGCTGACTAAAAAACGAACGAAAGCGTTCAGGGATCACCCCGAAATCTATAAAATTCTTCCGGCCACCTCTAGCTTTGATTTTCTGGACATGCAAAAGAACCTGTTTTACCCGATTTCCTTTCGGGTGGTTCGTTTCCTCCTGCCCAGTGGCGATTATGAAACCGTCATTACCAATCTACCGGCTGCTGAATTCTCACCGGATGAACTCCGGGAACTGTATCACCTGCGATGGGGGATTGAGACCTCTTTCCGGGCCTTAAAATACACCATCGGTCTGACCCATTTTCACGCAAAGAAGCAAGAGTCCATTACCCAAGAGATCTTCGCAAGAATGATCCTCTACAATTTCGCTGAAATGATTACCTCGCACGTAGTCATTTCCCAAAAGGATAAACGGCACCTCTACCAAGTCAACTTCACGGTGGCCGTTCACGTCTGTAGACATTTCCTGCGCTCCAAGGGCGATGGACCCCCGCCTGATGTGGAAGCTTTGATTCGCAAAAATATTTTGCCGATTCGTCTCACCCGTCCTGGGCAAAGGAATACACGCAGAATACGTAGCAAATCCGCCATTAGCTTCGTCTACAGAGTAGCATAATTCGGTTCGCATGAACATTTTTTTAAGTGGATCTTCCATCCGCTTTGTTTGCTATGCGCTTTTTTCCTTCCTTACACCAAAAACAAACGGCATAGGACGTTTCCCCATACCGTTTTGGATTCTCTTTATTAATTCCAAACTTATCTTTGAACTTATCTTAATGACATTGGCCGTTAAGCCCCCTCTCCGGCCTCTGTTTACGCTCCACAATACAATATAGGAGCTCCTGAGTCCGATACGAGCAGAAAAGCCGTCTTTTTCGCCAAATAACGTCCTCTGTGTCCGCATAACTCCCCAGATGACCCCGAAACCTCTAATTTGTAAACACCGAAGGCTAGCAGCCAGCAACGGCGGAGGAGCTCAAATTCAGCACAAAGGGAGCCTCCCGGCCCCCTGTATGCTAACTCTGGCGATTCATTCCCCAGCCTCATTCGCGCTGGCAGCCTGCTCTCCACGTATTTTATTCAATAAAAACCGATGCTGGCCGAAGCATCCTTCATCCATTCCCGTTTGCGCCCCTTGTCCAGCTCGCCGCGCATGCCGCGCACCAGAAGCTCCACATCTGCCGTGCCGTTCTCATGCCATTCCAGTGCGGCACTGACATACAGCTCGCCGAGCTGGGTCAGGGAGAAATCCCCGGTCAGACGCGAAGCGGTGGCCGTGCCTTCCTCACCTGCGAAGGCGGAGAAGCCGCGCAGCTGCAGATATTCAAGGCGCAGCGCTTCGCTTGGCATCTTGATCTCGTAGGCCCGGTCGAAGCGCCCGGCGCGGTTCATGAGACCCGGGTCGATTTTATCAGGGTAATTGGTCGTGCCGATCAGGAAGATTCCCTCCTTGGAGGTGGCCCCGTCCAGCGTGTTCAGGAAGAAAGAGCGCACCTCCTGCGGCATGGAGTCGATGTCCTCGATCACAAGCACCATCGGCGCCAGCCGGGCCGCAGCCTCGAACACCTCATTCACCGATTCGCTGCTCGTATACTCCGTAATCTGCCAATAGAGCACCGGTCCCGGCACGCTTCCGGCAATGGATTTGACCAGGGTGGTCTTGCCGTTGCCCGGATGCCCGTAGAGCAGAATCCCCCGCTTGTACGGGATATCATAGGTCACATAGAAGCTGCGGTCGCTGTCGAAGAACTGGTCGAGCGAGCGGTAGATCTCTTTTTTGATACCGGCGTCCAAAATCACCTCTTCACGCCTAACCGCACGCGTAATCGGCTCATCCTCCCGGGAAATTCCGTTGCGCCGGTCGGTGAACACTGTCACCTTGTTAATATTCTGCTCCCGCTGACGCTTGCGTACATTGCCAAGGAAGAACTGCAATTGCTGATCCGATGCGGCAAATACATAATCCTGAAAGTTAATCCCGTTCTCCTGAAACACCGGGACCCGCGCCAGCGCAATGCCCATCGCCGGATAAGCGAGCACATTATTGCGGACCGACAGATGGATATGGTACTCCGGCTGCTCCTTCTCATCATCGAACACGAAGGTCCGGTCCTCCAGGCGGTCAAAAATCCGCGCCACATGCTCCACCCCGGCATTCCCGCTCTGCACATCGTTCTCCAGCAGCTTCCAGTATTCACTGTTGGGATCATCGCTGGCATACAGCTCGTAACGGACACCGTAGCGGGTGTAGAGGGCTTCAAGGATACCGTCCACCAGGCGGGCATACACATCGTAGCCTTTGATAATGCCGGCTCTCTCTTCATCATATTCATAGATTACAGCCGGTTTCTTGTTCTCCTGCTCCATCCTTATTTCGTCCCCTTTATCGCTGCGAGCGGCTTGCATTTGGCCACCACGGCAGCCAGGCCGGCGCCCGTAACGCTTTCTATGATCTCATCTACATTCTTATAGGCTTGGGGGGATTCGTCAATGATAGATTCCAGGGAATGCTGGTTCACGACAATCTCGTCTTCCGTTCCCACCTTCATCGACCGGGAGAATTCCTGGACACTCACCAGCCGCTTCGTGGCCGAGCGGGAGCGGATACGTCCTGCACCATGGCAGATGGAATAATAATTCTCTTCCCCTCCGGGCTGGCCGACCATGATATAAGAGGCCGTACCCATCGAGCCGGGAATCAGCGCCGGATGTCCGGTCCCCGCATAAGGGCGCGGATTATCCGCATGCTCCGCAGGCAGAGCGCGGGTGGCTCCTTTGCGGTGGACGAACTTGCTGCCTGCGGAAGTCTTCTCTTCCCAGGCATAATTGTGCATCAGATCGTAGAGAGTGCGCAATTCGCACTTCGGGCCGAAGACGTCACGGAAGCCCTCGCGGACCCCATAAGCAATTAAATGGCGGTTCACGACCGCATAGTTCAGTGCCGAATACATCAGATTGACGTAACGCTGAGCCTGCGGATGCGCCAGAGGCGCATAGATCAGGCGCGGATCGGCGCTTCCGAGTCCCAGCTGGCCCATGACCTTGGCGAAGGCCGGGGTGCAGAATTGATTGACCATGCCGCCCCAGGCCCGTGAGCCGGAGTGGATCATGACAGCAATCTGCCCGTCCTGAAGCCCCCAGGCTTCCGCCACCTCCCGCTGCTCCTCCGCGATCTCAATCGCCTGAATCTCCACGAAATGATTGCCGCCGCCAAGAGTTCCGAGCTGGCGGTGGCCCCGGTGCCAGGCCATGTCCGGCAGCTCATTCAGAATCTCTTCGTCGAAGCCCAGCTTGCTGATCTCCACGTGGGAAAGCGCACTTGATTTCTTCGGTGTGTAGCTGTCCGGGATATACTTGTTGGGCAGACCGTGCAGTCCCTTGCGTACGATATTCTCCAGCCGGATATCACTGTAGTGGCCGCGCTGTTGAGCCTCCATCGGCAGATATTTCTCAATCGCGCGGACCAGCTTGCGGCGCAGCTTCACTTCGCGCAGATCATCCACGTGCAGGTTGGTCAGATGCACACGCATTCCGCAGCCGATGTCGCTGCCCACAATGGACGGCGACACATAGCCTGATTCGGCATCCCATACAGCCGTAGTGCCGATACAGGTTCCGACGCCTACATGTACATCCGGGGTATAGCTCATATATTCGATATTTGGTATCTGAAGATTGTTATTAGCCATCTCCAAGACCTTGTAATCCAGCGTGCCGAATAATTGCTCACTGGCGTAGATTTTGAGGTCGCCGCCCGGAAGGGCCACCTCATGCTTATAGCGGGACATCTCTTCCGCTTGTTGCTTCATGCTATTCATATCTATTTTCATTTCCTCTCAGGTTGGGTTTCTGGTTTGGTTCCATAGGGGTTCAGTGAATTTCGAGTTTCCAGGTACACAAAAAAGAGCCGCAGACCAGTTCTGATCATGCGGCTCCCGGCGCGCTAAGTGCAGCTTCCCGTTGAAGCTTGCACCCGTTCAAAGCACACCCGTATTCAGTTCAGACATCAGCAGCAATACCCTGCGCATTATGTCTTCCGGACGAAGGCGATGAGATCAGATCGTACATATGCGGTTGTCATGTGATCCTGCTGTCTGTTCCGTTCATTTGTTCCAATCATGATCCATCAGCCTCCCTTCTCTAAATGATAAACCCAATAATATATGGCCTTGCAGCAGATTGTCAACCCTTATTCTGGTAAAAAACTATTTTACTTAAATTTGGACCAGTCCTGATTGCTGTTCTCCAGCAGATGGCCGAAATCATTCTCCAGCCGCTTCTGCTCCGCCTTGCGCTTATCCTCGGCTGCCTTTAGGACAGCCTCCTTCTTGTCACGTTCTTCTGCCTTCAGCGCATCGGACTGCGCCTTCAGCTTATCCAGCACCTCGCGGCTGAGCATATCTTTAAGGGTTGCGGGAGCATCCGCCTGCGCAGGACGCGGAGCCGGGGTATTTTTCTTCTTTTTAGCCAAGAGAAATCATCCTTTCAAGCCGTGCTTTTCGTTCAAATTTGTTTTAGGCACAGGGCTTTTCGTTTATAATGTACAGTAAGAGGTGAGCCTAATGAAATCCACAGATTTATGTCCAAGATTACAAAAAAGCATGGATATTATCGGCAGACGCTGGACGGGCTTAATCATCTATCAGCTTTTGCAGGGCCCCCAGCGCTTCGGGGAAATCGAGTCCTCGCTGCCTGTCAGCGGCCGGCTGCTGTCGGAACGGCTGAAGGAGCTGGAGCAGGAAGGCATCGTGCTGCGCGAGGTATTCCCTGAGACCCCCGTCCGCATCCAGTATTCGCTTACAGGCAAAGGCCGGGCGCTGGAATCCGTCATCCGCGATCTCCAGGTCTGGTCGGAATCATGGATTACGGAAGAGGAATGCCGTTCCGCCTTCAGCGCTCCTACGCAACCTCAATAACGCCTGTCGATTTATATATTTACAGCTTGCGGCCGATGATGACCAGATCGCGCGGGATGCCGTCAAGCACCGCGACTCCCGGCAAAAGACCCCATTCTTTGAATTCGAACTTCCGCAGCAGGGCGAGGCTGGGCTCATTATGGCCGAAGACGAACCCCACCAGATTCTGCAGCCCAAGGCGCGGACATTCCTCCACCGCCTTGGCCAGCAGAATGCTTCCCGCACCGCTGCCACGGAATTTCTCATTTACATAGACACTAATCTCTGCTGTTCCATTGTAAGCCGGGCGTCCGTAGAACGACTGGAAGCTGAACCAGGCGGCGATCTCGCCCCCCTGTCTCAGTACCCACAGCGGCCGGTGATGGCTGTTATGCTCATGGAACCACCCTACCCGCTCCTCTACGCTTACCGGTTCAAGATCCGCAGTCACCACTCTTCCGGCAATCGTCGAATTATAAATCTCCACAATCGCTTCCAAATCCTCAATTACTGCATCCTCTATGCTGTAAGCCTGCCAATCCATCCAAAGTATCCCCCTAGTTGTGGTATAAACATCCGTTACAGTGATTATACTCCAAGCCGGTCTTATTACGCAGCAGTTCTACAGTTTCAGTAAAGCTGAAGCAACCTCACTGAAACAGCATTATTCAAGCCCGGTCTGCTCCAGACTCCATTTCCATAATCGTGCGGCCGCTTCAGCATCCTCCGCCCGTGGCGTCAGTTCCTTGATCTTGCGGCGGTAATAATATTGCCCGCTTACCCCGTCCAGCTCCGGCGCAGTCGCCAGCAGGATGGCCGTATCCGCCCCCTGCTCAGGCGTCAGGAAGAAGCGGGACAGCAGCTTCAGCACTCCGCGCCCGAAGCCGGTCTCCCGGTTCACCCCGATACTCGTCCCCACCGCGCCCGGATGCAGACAATTCACAGTAACCCGGGTATCCTTCAGACGTGAAGCCAGCTCACGGGTGAACAGAATATTCGCCAGCTTGGAGCGGGCATACGCCTTCGCCGGATTGAAGCCGCGGGATAATGTATGATCCTCCAGATACAGCTTGCCAAGCTTATATGCTCCTGAAGCTACAACCACAATCCGGCCCTGTTCAGCAGCCTTGAGATTATCCAGCAGCAAGCGGGTCAGCAGGAAGTGCCCCAGATGATTCACGCCCAGATCCAGCTCGAAGCCGTCTGCTGTCAGCTCACGCTTCAGCGCGACTACCCCTGCATTATTGATCAGAACATCCAACACAGGATATTCGGCAGTGAACTCCCCGGCAAAAGCGCGAATGCTATCGAAGGAAGCAAGATCGCACAGCATCAGCCGGATCTGGCTGGAGCCGCTCTGCCGCACCGCTTCGGCAAGAGCCTCTTCCCCCCGCTTAAGGCTGCGGCAGGCCATAATGACAGTTGCTCCCCTGCGGGCCATTTCCACGGTTGTAGCCAGCCCCATCCCGGAGTTTGCACCGGTGACCAGCACGGTTTTGCCTTGCATGGACATCCTCCCCTTCCTCGCCGGCCGGTACAGCTCAAGCACCGGCCTAACCTTACTCCATATCCGAGTATATGCGATAAGCTCATGTTACATCATTTCCGAGGGTTAACATAGTCAAAGACCCGCCAATTCTTCACTTCCAGTCCGGCCGGAGCGCAATCAGCCGATCATCCTGCGCCTGCGGGCCGCCTCTGCCGTCGCGGTTGTTGGTCATAAGGTACAGGGTACCATCCGGCCCTTCCGCCACATTACGGATTCGCCCGTACTTTTCCTTGAACAGGCTGGTCATTGAAGGCGTTCCGCCCGCAGGCGGCAGCGATACCCTTAGGAGCTGCTGTCCCGCCAGATTGGCAACCAGCAGCTCACCGGCCCAGGGTCCTTGCGTAATGAAGGTCATTCCTGACGGAGCCCAGGTCTCCTTCCCGCTGTGAACCAGCGGAGTCACAAGCTTGGGCTGGCCGTCTTCGGTCTCATCGCCTTCGATCAGCGGCCAGCCATAATTGGCTCCGGCCTTGATGAGGTTCAGCTCATCGTGACTGGACTGGCCATGCTCGGAGCTGTAGAGTGCCCCGCTCTCCGGCTGCCAGGCCAGCCCCTGGGCATTGCGGTGGCCCATGCTGTAGACCGGCGATCCGGGCCACGGGTTGTCTTCGGGGATAGAGCCGCTAGGCATAATCCGCAGGATTTTGCCGCCCAGACTATTCTTGTCCTGCGCCAGCTCCGGTTCATAGCGGTCACCTGTGGTGATGTACAAATTCCCGTCCGGCCCGATCTTGATCCGTCCGCCGTTATGATTCGTATCGCCCGGTATGTTATCCAACAGGACGCGGTCGATCTCAGCTGTGCTGCTTCCAACTACGATCCGCAGCACCCGGTTCGCCGTCCCGCCCTCTACGGTACGGTAGGTGTGATAGACATAAGCCCGTCCGTTCTGCTCAAAATCAGCATCAAGCGCGAGGCCCAAGAGCCCGCCTTCTCCCTTGCCGACAAAAGAATCAGAGAGCTTCAGCAGCGGAGCATCGCGCAGCTTGCCGTTCTCCATGACACGCAGGCTGCCGGTACGCTCCGTAATAAAAATCCGTCCGTCCGGTGCAAATGCCATCTCCCAGGGAACCTCCAGCCCGCTGGCCAGCGTCTGGGCAGTATAGGGAAAGTCCGGGGATGCACCCGGAGCTTCGTCAGGCTGCGCATTAACCTGCGGACTGCCTTCTGCTCCATTCTCCTCTAGCTTATCCTCCTTTGCAGCGGAAGTGCAGGCTGACAGCAACGTCATCAGCAAGACCAGTGTTACACGCAGCAGACAGTTACGGGAGAGCAGCCTTATTTTGGCTCCAGTCATATTCCTTAACCTCCTTCAGGTGTTATCAGATCCTGATTGTGGCAACTATTACCCTGTGCTTCTCTTCCTCAAACGACTGAGGCTGCAGCGATAACAGGAGGTGCAGCATCCATTTGTATGAATTATAATAGGAACATTGCTGTTCAAGCGTGTAGACGAAAGGGGAACTAATGAAATGAATGCAGCTCTGCAACAACTGGAGCAGGACATGGCAGCCGGTAAGCTGGATGCCCTGCTCGTAACCGATCCCAAGCATGTGTACTATTTGACGGGCTTTGCCAGCAACCCGCATGAACGTTTTCTGGGCCTGCTGCTGATCCGGGGCGAGAACCCGGTGCTGATCGTTCCGGCGCTGGACGCCGAAGCCGCGCATGCCGCCTCCTCGGTGAAGACGATTCTGACACACAGCGACACGGACAACCCGTACGCTCTGCTGAAGTCACGCTTCGGCAGTGTTAGTCCGGGCAGCATCGGCATCGAGAAGGAACACTTCTCCGTCAGCCGGTATGAACTCCTCACAGAAGCGGTCGCCGCCGGTTCCTACCAGGATATCGGCCATCTGCTACGGGCGATGCGCGCGGTCAAGACCCCGGAGGAAGTGCGCATCATGCAGCATGCCGCCGAGCTGGTGGAGGAAGTTCTCCGTCAGGGTCTGGCGCATGTCAAAGCCGGAGTCAGCGAGATTGAACTGGTAGCGGAGCTGGAGTATCTGATGAAAAAAACCGGTGCCTCCGGCCCCTCCTTCGACACGATGGTGCTGTCCGGTCCGAAAACGGCCCTCCCACACGGCGTACCGGGCGAACGCCTTATTCAGCCGGGCGATCTGCTTATGTTCGACCTCGGTGTGTATGCCGGAGGCTACGCTTCCGATATTACCCGCACCTTCGCGGTAGGCGAAGTGGACAGCAGACTGCGTGATATATACAATGCTGTGCTTGCTGCCAATGAAGCGGGCATTGCCGCCTCCGTGGCCGGAGCGTCCTTCGGTTCTGTCGACAAGGCGGCACGTGATGTGATTGAAGCCGCAGGTTACGGGGAGTACTTCATGCACCGTGTCGGACACGGGCTGGGCATGGACACCCATGAATATCCTTCGCTGCACGGGCTGAATACGGATATCATCCAGAACGGCAACGTCTTCACCGTAGAGCCGGGAATTTATGTGCCGGGTCTCGGCGGTGTCCGCATTGAGGACGATGTGCTGGTCACCGCCGAAGGTCCACAGACGCTGACCCGCTTCCCCAAAGAATGGACAGTACTTAACCTGTAATTCTGCTGAGCGTTCAGGAAGCCTCAAACTTAGCGCGCGAGCCCACTATACATCACGGCACACAAAAGCCCCAGCTCCCGGATCTTCGGGGGCTGGGGCTTTATAAAAATATAAGAATTTATAGGTTTCCCCTACAAATTTTCCTTCTATTTCTCGCCGAAACGGTACCGTCCTTAAAAAGGACAGCAATGCCGTTTCCACTTGTCGGGAGGCTTAGTCCCGGCTAACAGGCTTCTGCTCTTCTTCGGCAAATTTGAAGGAACGGCCCAGATAGAGCACCGGCGTGCCGGCGGCCGTGAGAATGAACTTGGACAGGTAGGTGGTCAGCAGAATCTCGGTCCACACCTTCATGTCATAGGTTCCGGCAAAAGCAATCGTACAGAAGATCAGCGTATCGACAAAGGAGCTGATCATCGTGCTGCCGTTCGAGCGAATCCATAGCTGCTTAGAGCTGCCGTAATATTTTCGAATCCAGGCGTAGAGCCGTACATCCAGGAACTGGCTGATAAAATAAGCGGTCAGACTGCCCAGCGCCAGTCTCGGCATCAGGCCGAATATCGTCTGCAGCGCGGATTGGGCAATGTCCGTCTCCTGCGGCTTGAACACCAGCACCATCTGCATAATGACGGTCGTCATCAGCAGCGTGAAGAAGCCGAACCACACAGCGCTCCGCGCTTCAGCCCGGCCGTACCGCTCATTGAGCAGGTCACTGGTCATATAGAGCGTGACATACATCGTATTGCCCAGCGTCATCACGATATCGAACGGCATCGCAATGGTCTTGGCGACCTGGATATTAGCGACTACTGTCGCCATGCCGACCCAGGCGTAGAGCCCCTTTTTACCGAATAAGCGGTAGCACAGCAGAAAAAAACCAAAATTAACGACAACAAAACAAACGCCCCACAACAAATTAAACATAATGCCTGGTATTCCTCCTAGTTTTGGTTACGCGGGATGGTTACGAACCGCGGATCGCAGTAGTCATGAAAACAAAACATTACTACTCTATCACATACAAAGCTAACATGCTATGAAATTTTAAATTTTCAGAAAAACGGCATTTCTTTGCATCTTTTTGGCGAAATGGTGATAGAGTCATTAAATATTCAGTTATTTCTGAAAATAATGCAGTTTATTGCAAATTTTCACTATTCAACCGGAGGTTAATTCTATAGAATAATGAGATTAAGATGCATTTCACGTAAAAAGGAGCGAATGCCATGTTTGGCTTCAAAAAATCAATTAGTCGCAAGTTTACGCTGTTGCTGTTCGTCGTTCTGCTACTCACTTCTCTTACGTTGAGTATCAGCTTCTACATTATATCTATCGGCACCATTAACAGCTATGTCATTCCGCAGATCGACAAGTCTCTGACTGCCGCCGCCCAGGATACCTATAAGAACCTGAATGCTACCAGTGCGCAGCAGACCCTGAACAAGAACGAGCAGGCCAGGACCAATGTCGAATTCTATCTGGAGGACAAGCGTAAAAAGCTGGATGTGGATACCCTTTTCCTCATCAATCTGAAGGATGGCCAGGCCACTGTCCTGACTGCAGATCACGGCGCCAAGCTCAAACCGGATGAAGCGATAGAAGTATCACCTGCCATGGAGCAAGCCTCCAAAGGAAAGACAGGGCTTAGTGAAATCTATAGTGATAGCCACGGTATACATAAAAGTGCCTATGTCGGCGTTCCCGGAACGACCATGATTGTAGCCGCAAGCGCAGATATGGACTTCGTCCAAGACAAAATGAGCAGCATCCTGTGGACAAGCGCAGGAATTACCCTGCTGGCGCTGGTGGTAGGCGTCACTGCCGCTGGCTTCATGAGCCGCAGAATCACCCGTCCGATCTCCAAGCTTGCAGCCTACAGCAACAAGCTGGCGGGCGGCGACTTCACCGAAGCGCTCACGCTTAAGGGTACCGATGAAGTCGGACAGCTCTCCGAGAGCTTCCGCATCATGAGTGAGCGCCTGAAGGAGATGATCGGACATGTGCTGGATACCTCCGGGACAGTAGTGGCCGATTCCAATGATCTGAAGACGCGTGTCCAGATCCTTAATGAGATGGCTGAACATTCAGCGGCCTCTGTGGAAGAGATCGGCAAGGGCAGTACCATGATTGCCAGCAGCGCGATGGATAACTCCCGCGCCATGGATGAGATCAATATGGGCATCCAGCATATTGCCTCCGCCGCCGGTGAGGTCACCGAGCAGATCAGCGAGGCGTCCACCGAAGCCCAGAGCGGCAATGATATTGCCCAGAGTGCAGTGGAGCAGATGCGCCAGGTAGAGCAGGCCTCCGAACAGTCGCTGGAGCAGTTCCGCTTGATGAACGAACGCTCGCTGATGATCGGTGAAGTCGTGCAGGGGATTACCGAGATTACCAAGCAGATTCAGATGCTGTCGCTGAATGCTTCCATTGAGGCTGCCCGTGCCGGGGAGCATGGCCGCGGATTCGCTGTGGTGGCCGGGGAAGTGCGTAAGCTGTCCGAGCAGTCCAAGGAATCCAATGAGCAGATCCGTGAATTCCTGCTGAGTCTGCAGGAGGATATGAACCAGTCCGTATCCGAAATGAACCATGTCAACGCTGAAGTGGCTTCCGGAGTGAATAAGGTGGTCGAAGCAGGCAACGCCTTCAACCACCTGCTGATCCTCATTCAGAGCATCAATCACAGCATCCAGTCCGTCTCTGCCGCAACCCAGCAGATCTCAGCAGGTACCGAGGAAGTCAGTGCCTCTGTAGAAGAAACGGCACAGATTACCGCCAAGTCGCAGCAGAACGCAGACACGCTTGCCGACAACTCTGCACGCCAGCATGAAGAACTGGAGGGCCACGCCCTAACTGTCGAGCACCTCTACCAGCAGGCCGTGAAGCTGCAGAAGGCCGCTCAGCAGTTTAAGATTTGAGGAGCTGAGACAACAGTTACGTGGAGATAGAAGGAGCGTGGAACTGCTGGATAGCCTGGAATCCTGCTACCTCTGGAGCTGCTGCTTGACTAGGTGTCTCAAAAAGTATAAAAAGCAGTTCCCGAGGCGATGCGGCCTTTGGAACTGCTTTTTTTTGGAAAAGTGAAGGTTGTTGCTCAGTGCCTTGGCGCCCATAAAATTACGGATACCCCGATGACACAGATGCCGGCCCCGATCCAGTCGTAGAGATCCGGCGTCTTGCGGTCCACCAGCCAGCCCCACAGTACAGCCAGCACGATGAATACTCCGCCATAAGCGGCGTATACCCGGCCAAACGAAGGAAACTTCTGCAGGGTCGGGATTATACCATAGGCGATCAGGATAACCGAACCTGCTAATCCATACCATAACGGGCGCGATTCCCGCAGCCAGAGCCAGACGAGGTATCCGCCGCCGATCTCAGCGAGACCAGCTACAACAAACAGCAGCACTGCAAGCAGCATGGCTATTCTCCCCCTCCAGGCAGACCCATGATTGCATATACCGCAGCCATATTCAAATGGGACGCTACGGCATCTGCCAGTCGGTCGAATTCCTGCTCACGAAGTGCAGCAGCCGAGAAGGTCGCCGTTAGCGGTGCCAGCCCCTTGGCGCTGCGCAGTCCGTTCAGCCAGCTCCGGCGCAGGGCATCGTTATGGAACAGCCCGTGCAGATAGCTGCCCCAGACTCTGCCGTCCCGGGTTCCCCAACCCTCCGGCACAGCCTGTCCTTCCGGTCCGGCCAGCGTAAACAGGCTGAGGACAGAAGACGGGTCGTGGTTCGTGGTTGTTCCCATATGTATCTCATACCCGGCAACAGGCAACGCTTCCGGTGTTACACCAGTGGCTATGGTGCTTAACCGCAGGGGATGATCCGCAGCCAGCCCGCCGCTCACCCGCACCGTGGTCTTGTACTGGAGAAAAGCTGTCGAGAGCGGCAGATAGCCCAGTCCCTCGCTCTCTCCCGGCTCCGCACTCTCTACGGCATGGGGATCCAGCAGCTTCAAGCCCAGCATCTGATACCCGCCGCAGATTCCGGCAAGCTGTTGCGTTCCCCGCACCAGCGCACGCTCGATTGCAGCAGGGAAACCCTGCTCGCGCAGATATTGCAGGTCAGCAGCGGTGTTCTTCGTGCCCGGCAGGATAATTACATCGGGCGTTCCCAGCTCATCTGCCGACTGCACGTAGCGTAAGACGGTATCCGGCTCCTCCTCCAGCGGATCGAAATCGGTGAAGTTGGAGATCCGCGGATAACGGATGACCGCGATATCAAGCTCCTTCGCGGAATCCTCCCGCTGACGGCCGGACGTTCCATCCAGTACTACGGAATCCTCTGCCTCAATCCGCAGCTGCGGCAGGAACGGCAGCACCCCCAGCACTGGAATGCCTGTACGCTCCTCCAGCCAGTCCAGTCCGGGCTGTAACAGGGAGACATCCCCGCGGAATTTATTGATGATGAAGCCCTTCACCCGGGCGCGTTCATGCGGCTCCAGCAGCTCCAGGGTGCCGACGATGAAGGCGAAGACCCCGCCCCGGTCAATGTCGGCGACCAGCAGCACAGGCGCATCTGCCCAGCCGGCCAGATTCATATTGACGATATCCCGGCTCTTAAGATTGATTTCCGCCGGACTGCCCGCACCCTCCATCAGCACAATATCATAGGCCTCCCGCAGCCGTCCGAGCGCATCCATTACGGTACCTTTGGCTTCGGGGAGGAACTTCTCACGGTATTCCCTCGCGCTGAGTGCGGCATGCGGCACCCCATGCACGACAATCTGCGCACTCATCTCCCCGGAGGGCTTCAGCAGAATCGGATTCATATCGCTGGTAGCCGTAATACCGAAGGCTTCCGCCTGCATTCCCTGGGCACGGCCGATTTCCTTACCGTCCGCTGTGACATAGGAATTCAGCGCCATATTCTGCGACTTGAACGGGGCCGTCCTGTAGCCGTCCCGGGTCATAATCCGCCCGATGGCGGCGGTGACCAGGCTTTTGCCGACATCGGAGGCCGTCCCCTGGATCATCAGCACGGCGCCGGGCCGCCGCAGTCCGGCTTCCGCTACCCGGGCTGTGCCTGTGTATGCGGCTGTATCTTCCATATTCATCTTCCTCGCTTTCTTGCTGCTCCCGGCGCTTGGCGGCGGTGCAGGTGTTGGTCTCCGGGCGTGGTGCGGCGTATAGGTGTAGGGCTGGCGCGGCCGGTTAATGCGCCGGGCGAAGCGGTGCACATGGGCTGGACGGCGCAACTAGGAACACTGGTACAGCACCTGCTAATGTATTCGGTTTTTCGTATACCTCGGGCCCCTTACCTTAGCGCCAGCACATTGTGTTCGGATTTCCGCATACATCCAGGCGGCGCACACCCCCACCTACACATTGTATGTTGTTTTTAGCATACATTCGAGCCACAAACACCATAACTGCAAATTGTATGCTGTTTTCAGCATACATTCGAGCCACAAACACCCCAACCTGCAAATTGTATGCTGTATTCAACATACATTCGAGCCACAAACACTCCAAACCTGCAAATTGTATGCTGTTTTTGGCATACATTGGCCCAATGATTTCACATTTAGTCCTTTTAGGGTTCATCATGCCCACCCGCAAGTGTAAATCTGATTATGCATTATTAATCATCAGATCTATAATTGTGACCACCGCTTTAACTTATCGCTGGCTGAGAATTCGCCGTGCCCCGGTTAGGGATGCAAGGGGTGGCGGAATTGCAATTTGTACAACTAAATCGCCTTGTCTGCCGCCGAATCTCCGGTTAGCTGCATTTCGTGCAATTAAACCGCCTCTATATCTGGATTTTCGCCCATTCAGGCAAATTTAGTTGTATAGACTACAGTTAGAAGAAGACAGCCTGCCGTTTCACTGTTTTTAGTTGCACAGAATCCATTTATCTCTGATTGTTCGCTACGGGCGCGGCGCGAAGCGATGCATAAATGCTGCGTAGGCACGGCGCATCATTCAGAGGGACGCGGGGAGTTGCCGCGCAGCCCGCTAAGGTAAGTTGTGCTGGACCAGCACCAGCACAAGCAGGACCACCGTCTCAAGCAGCTCGCCCAGCGCGCCGTAGACGTCGCCGGTGAGCCCGCCGAGCCGGCTGCCAATCCGCCGCGCCGCGAGCCGGCCGCAGACTGCAGCCGCCAGCGGCGCCAGGATGGCCGCAGCCGCAAGCAGCGGCCAGGCCCCGCTGCCCGCGCCCAGCGCCAGAGGCGCAGCGGCAGCGGCCAGCGTCAGCAGTGCGGCGCTCAGGCCCGCGCGCCGCTCCTGCCGGGCAGGCAGCCCGCCGAAGGTGGCGGCCAGCCCTTCATTGCCGCGGGCCAGGGGATAGCGGGCCATCGCCCGCACCATGTACCAGCGGCCCCAGACCGGCGGCAGCAGGAGCAGCGGCAGCAGGCTGAAGCTGCCGCCTTCGAGCCATGCCGCCAGCAGCGAGGCCTTCAGCAGCAGGAGCAGCACGCAGGCCAGCACGCCCATAGCGCCAACACGGCTGTCCTTCATGATCTCCAGCATCCGCTCCCTGGAGCGGTAGCTGAGCAGCGCATCGGCGCTGTCCATCCAGCCGTCCAAATGCAGCCCGCCGGTCAGCCCCACCCACAGGATGAGGGTGACGACAGCGGCAGGCCAAGCCGGCAGCAGCCAGCCTGCCGCTGCGGCACCGAGTGCCGTGCTAAGGCCGATGGCTGCCCCGACGAGCGGATAATAGACCACGCTCGCGCGCAGCAGCTCCGGCGAGAACTCCCCGCTGCTTCTAACCGGAAACCGCGTCAGGAACTGAAACGCGGCTGCGGCGCTCCCCCGCGCACTCACAGAAGATACTCCCGGCTTCTCAGCTCAACCGGGATTCCGGCGGTAACAAGAAATACCTGCCCGCACCGGGCAGCAAGCCGGGCGTTCATCCTTCCGGCCAAATCACGGTACAACCGGCCCAGCGGATACTCCGGCACAATGCCGCCGCCGACCTCATTGGTAACGAGGATCAGCGTTCCCTCGAAGCCGGAGACGACCTGCTCCAGTTCGGCAATTGCAGCCTCTGCTAATTCCTGCCTGTCACTTCGCTCCTCCACAGCCAGCAGTTGATTCGACAGCCAAAGCGTCAGGCAGTCCACCAGCACAATCTGGCTGCTGCCGGAGAGCTGCTCCAGCAGCGCTGCGAGCTTAAGCGGCTCCTCCAGTGTCTCCCACTGGAAGCCTTCCGCGTCCGCCTGCCGCTGCTGCCGGTGCAACGCAATCCGCGCTTCCATCTCCGTATCAAAAGCCTGTCCGGTTGCCACATAGACCGCCTGCCGCGAGTCAGCCAGCTTGCGGGTCAGACGCTCGGCGAAGCCGCTTTTGCCGCTGCGTGCCCCTCCCGTGACCAGAATGCTCATACGCTCTCCGATCCGGAGACGCCCGCACTCTCGAAGGTTGCCATCTCACGCATAATCCGGCAGACCGCTTCGATGAAATGCAAACACAGCGCACCCCCAGTGCCTTCTCCCAGCCGCAGGCCCATATCAATCAGCGCTTCCAGACCGAGGCGGTCCAGCATCAGCTTATGCCCCTGCTCACCAGAGACATGGGAAGCGATCATATACGCTGTGGATTCCGGCGCCAGTGCCCGGGCGATCAAGGCTGCCGCCCCGGAGATGAAGCCGTCCAGAATAACCGGAATCCGCAGGGACGCCGCTCCGAGAATCAGCCCGGCCAGCCCGGCAATCTCAAGCCCCCCGACCTTGGCGAGCACATCAACTGGATCTGCGGGGTCAGGGTTATTCACCTCGAGGGCACGTTCAATTACCGAGATTTTGTGCTGGAGCCGCTCATCGTTAATGCCTGTCCCCCGCCCAGCCGCCGTCTCTGCCGGAATGCCTTCGAGTGCGCACAAGACCGCCGCACTGGCTGTCGTATTCCCGATGCCCATCTCTCCGGTAATGAAAATCTCCGTTCCGTTCTTCACCGCCTCCTGCGCCACATGCACTCCGGCCAGAATCGCGCGCAGTGCATCATCCCGGCTCATCGCCGGACCTGCTGCCATATTGTCTGTGCCCCGGCGGACCTTACGGTTAATCAGCTGCGGGTGCTCGATATCGCCGTTGATCCCGATGTCCACGAACTGTACCTCAGCACCGCCCTGGCGGGCCAGCACATTCACAGCCGCCCCGCCGCTGAGGAAGTTATAGGCCATCTGCATGGTGACCTCCTGCGGAAAAGCACTGACGCCTTCACAGCAGACCCCATGGTCTGCGGCCATAACCACTACCGTTCGTTTGCTGTAACAGGGCTGCTCTACTTTGGAGATTCCGGCCAGCCGGACAGCCAGCGCCTCCAGCCGCCCGAGGCTTCCGGGCGGCTTGGTCAGACTGTTCAGGCGGAGCACTGCGCGCAGTGTAGCTTTTTCGTCAGGCGGGGCGATCCGTCCGGTTACTTCTTGAATGGCTGAGATCATTAATAATGCCTCCTATTAGATAGTGCGGAAGCGGGCTCCCGCTGCAAGAATACATCTGTGTCTGCTGATCAGGTTACGTTGAAGTTGTGTAAAAGTCATTGAAGTTTAAATTCGCAAGTATTGCAGGCCATGCTGCTCGTTAGTGAACAGAAGGGGCTAAGTCTGTATGAGAAGGAGAAATTTAGTCCAATTGCTGCCATGGAGGTGGTGCAGTGTGTAAGTATGCGATGTGCAAGTATACAAGGTGCGGGTGTGCGGGGTGGTTGAGTGGTGCGGCGTGTGGCAGGTCAAGTTAGCTAAAATCAAGTGCACTAATACCCCTCATTTGACCGCCTAGCCCCATTTCGCAGAAATCAGGTGCACTAATACCCCTCATTCGACTGTCGAGCCTCCATTTCGCCGAAATCAGGTGCACTTATACCCCTCATTCGATCGCCTGGCTCCATTTCACTGAAATCAGGTGCACTAATACCCCTCATTCGACTGTCGAGCCTCCATCCGCCGAAATCAGGTGCACTTGTGCACCTCAGCACTGTAGGATCAAAGGGATTTCCTCCTCCCATCTCCTTCACCAGCCTACTTTCCACCACAATCAAAGGGATTTCTCCCTATCTTTGCTCCCCCCGCCTACTTTGCTCTCTCCTGCCAGCTTACATCCCGCCATAATTACCTAGTTACCTGCCAAGCATCTCTCCGCCCGACAACTTCCAGCACCATCCAGCTCCCACTGGCCCCCCCAGCCTTCCCCCAATACAAGCCCAAAAGCCCCCCTCCAAATGAAGAAGGGGGCTTCCTGATCCGGCGGCGGGCCGGAATGCTGTTACAATATCCCTATTTCTTCCTTTAAGGATTATAGGTGATATGAAATCATCTTACAATTACATTTTTACCTGCAATACTATGCAGCCTGGTCACCTTCATGAAATCTTCCAGCCGTTCCAGCGCTTCCGTCAGCTTCGCCGTAGAAGCGGCGTAGGAGATGCGGATATAGCCTTCCCCGCCAGCCCCGAACACATGGCCCGGCACCACGGCAACCCCTGCTTCCTGAAGCAGGCGCATGGCGAACTCTTCTGACCCGAGCCCGGTGCGGCCGATCGAAGCGAAGGCATAGAAGGCCCCCTGCGGCATATGGCAGGACAATCCGGCAGACCGCAGGCCCTCCACCAGCAGCGAGCGTCGTTCTTTGAAGCATGCCTTCATCCGTTCCATATCCGGCAACGCACTGCGCAGGGCTTCGGCAGCAGCAATCTGTCCCGGTACAGGGGCGCACATGGCGGTGTATTGATGAATCTTCAGCATGGCCGAGAGCAGCTCACGGTTCCCGCAGGCATAGCCCACCCGCCAGCCCGTCATGGCAAAAGCCTTCGAGAACCCGCTGATCACCACCGTCCGCTCCTGCATCCCGGGCAGGGAAGCGATGCTCACATGCTTGCTGTCGTAGGTCAGTTCGGCATAGATCTCATCGGAAATGACGATCAGGCCCAGCTCCTTCACCACTTCAGCCACCGGCAGCCAGTCCTCGTAAGTCATAACCGCCCCCGTAGGATTGCTTGGAAAATTCACCATCAGCAGCTTCGTACGCGGCGTTACCGCCTTACGCAGCGCTTCGGCAGTGAGCTTAAACCCTTCCTCCGCCGTTGTCTCCACCGGTGCCAGCGTCCCGCCGTTCAGGTAGGCAATAGGCGCGTAAGCAACATAACCCGGAGAAGGAATCAGAATCTCATCCCCGGGAGCCATGAAGGCCCGCAGCGCCAGATCCACCGCTTCACTGCTGCCCACCGTTACCAAGATCTCATCCGCAGGATCGTATCGCAATCCGAAGCCGGTCTGCATATAGCCCGCAATCTCCTCCCGCAGCTCCGGCAGTCCGCTGTTAGAGGTGTACCCCGTCTCCCCGCGATCCAGCGCGCGAATGCAGGCAGCTCTAACCTGTGCGGGTGTTGCGAAGTCCGGCTCGCCTACTCCCAGCGATATAATATCGTTGTTACCCGCAGCCAGATCAAAAAAAGCCCGGATGCCCGAAGGCGGAATCTCTTGTAACCGCGGATTAATGATAAGACTGTGCTGAGGGCTGTTGCTTCTAGCCGCAGGCAGGACGGCATTGTCCCTTCTCACCGTGTTCATAGCCTGACACCTCCATATTCTACAGTCTGCGCTTGAGGGGGTTGATGGGTATGATCGGCTTGCTGCGCCTCCTTAACCTGCCCCTTCTGCTTCATTCCAGCATCCATAGCCATCCGCACTCCCTCTCCAGATGCACCTTGCAGCCCCCCGCGCTCCCGCAGTGATCTGGTAATAATCTCATCCAACAGGCTGCTGAAGTCCATCCCGGCTGCCTCTGCACTCTGGGGCAACAGACTGGTTGCCGTCATTCCGGGCAGGGTATTCACCTCCAGCACATAAGGGATGCCATCCTTCAACAGCATATCCACCCGTGCATACACTGCGCATTTGAGCGCCCGATAGCTGGTTAACGCCGCCGTCTGCACCTGTTCCTGCAACGCATCCGGCAGCCGGATGATCCGCTCCTCCGCGCCGCCCTGCTCGTATTTGGCCTCATAATCGAACCAGTCCGCACCCAGCGATTGAATGCCGATGACCGGCAGCATTTCTCCCCCCAGGATGGAGCAGGTAATCTCCTGTCCCGGGATATAGTGTTCAATGAGCACAGAGCCTTCTTCGGCGCAGGCAAAAGCTTTCTCTACCGCGCCCGCCAGCTCCTGCGGATGATTCACCTTGGTCATGCCGATGCTGGACCCGCCGGAATTTGGCTTCACCATCACCGGATAACCGAGCCGCTGCACGGCTTCCGGGGCATATTCGTCCATGCTGTCCCAGCACAGCCAATCGGGTGTGGAGATGCTTTTGCTGCGGATGACCGTCTTGGCCAGCCCTTTATCCATACATAAGCTGCTTGCGAGCACCCCGCTACCGGAATACGGGATTCCGAGCGTCTCCAGGGCTCCCTGCACCGTACCATCTTCCCCGTAGGCCCCATGCAGGGCGAGCAGAGCGAAGTCCAGTTCCGCTGCCCCTTCCAACAGCTCTTTGCGCGAGGTAATGTGTACCGGAACCGCTGTGTATTTTGCCGGATCAAGCGCCTTCAGCATCTCCCTGCCGGTCTTCAGCGACACCTCATATTCGGACGACACCCCGCCCATAATCACACCTACTCTTAGCATATCCGCACCTCATTCTCCCATGATTTGCCGTGCTGTCTTCCCGATGATTGCAATACCCCTTACGATATCCTCATCCGCCACTCTGGAGAATCCCAACCGCAACGTATTCTGTCCTGCACCGTCTGTGAAGAAGATGTCTCCCGCCGTAAAAATAACCCCCCGCGCATGACAAGCCGCCAGCAATTCCCTTGTGCTGAAGCCTTCCGCGAACGTTACGAACAGATGCAGCCCGCCATCACCCGACAAGGAGGCATATGGAATATGCTCCTTACAGCAGGCCAGAGTCAGCTCGTATTTGCGTTTATACTCCAGCCGGGCTTTTTTGAGATACTTCTCCAGGTTGCCGCCCAGCAGGTATTGATACAGAATGGACTGGTCGAGCGTCGAGGTATGAATGGTCCGCGCCCGCTTCACACTCTCCAGATAATAGATCAGCTTCTCATCCGCCAGCACCCACCCCACCCGCAGCCCGGGGAACAGGACTTTGGAAAAGCTGCCGAGATACACCACGCCGTTCCCGCCGCCCGCCGCCGCAATTAACGGAGCCACATGGGCGCCGGAATACCGCAGTTCCTCGTTGAACCCATCCTCAATCACCGGCACGTTGTAGTCCTGCATCAGCTTCATTAGCCTTTGTCTTTTCTCAGGGGACATGACGATGCCGGTGGGATTATGGTAGGAGGGAACCAGATAAGCACAGTCGTATGGCCGCGCCTCCAGCGCCTGCTTCAGCTCCCCGAGGTGGATGCCGTCCCGCTCCATCTTGACCCCGTGAATTCCGAAGCCGTGCAGCTTCAGATTCTTGATCGCTGTATGATGCGTCGGATTCTCGCAGACCACTGTGCCATGACGCTTGCCGAGAGCCGACAGCACCAGGTCGAAGCCCTCCGTGAACCCGTTCGTAATCAGCAGATCCTTGCCGCGCAGATCTACGCCTTTATGCTCCATATATTGTTTGAGATAGTCTATTAACGGCTTATAGCCTTTGGCATATCCATAATTCAGCAGAACGTTGCCCTCTACGGACATACGCTCCAGGAACGCTCTACGCACATGGTCCAGATCGAAGAGATGCTCATCCGGGGCAATGCTGGTAAAAGAAATCGTGCCCTTCTCCGCGCGTATCCCCCGCTTCATAATATCCAGCTCCTCTGCGAGCAGCGCCTGGCTGCTGAGCCGCTCTGTCCAGTCCAGCGTCCACGGGGCGGCTTCCGCTCCGTTCTGCGCTGCCGCGCCTTGTGCGACATAACTGCCCTGGCCCTGTACGGTATAGGCGAAGCCATCGTCTTCCAGACCTTCATAAGCGGAGATTACCGAGTTCCGGCTGACCTTCAGCAAGGTGCTCAGCTCACGTGTCGAGGGCAGCTTCTGCCCGCCTTGGAGCGCGCTTTTGATGATGAGATGCTTCATGTAATCCTTCACCTGGATCGATACCGGACGCCCGGCAATGAGCTTGAAATCCTTAAACATCCTGCGATCGCCTCCATAGCTATCATGGCACAGTCGGTGCCGTAAAAAAAGAACCACCGCCCCGGGATTTTCTTCCGGGCGTGGTTCTGTGGGTGACCGGGTAGGCCGGGGATGCAAGCGGGACGGGAGTAACGTGGCTCTGAGGAGTACTTGCCAGGGCTGGGAGTAATGTGGCGCTGAAGAGTACCAGCCGGGGCTGGGAGATAATAGGCAAACGTGATATGGACTCCCATTTCGTGTTCGGACTACCAGAATTCCTCTCAACTCCCTTTCGAGGTTCCCCTGGATGATCTATTGCATTTTATACAGTTGAATTAGTGTAAAGTTATCCTTTTCTCATGTACTATTGCACTTTGTACACTAGAATTTAGGATTTCCACTCGAATTGGGCCGATCTCCAAGATTCTACTGCAGGAAATACAATAGAATGTGATTTGAAGTTCTTTTTCACGGATTCTGATGTATAAAGTGCAATCACCTCATAAATAATCGCAAGATCCTTCTGGATGCTCACTGTACTTCGCGTGCTATCCGGCTCCAAGTTCCGGTATCGCTCTTAAGGTTCAATACAGTAACTTCACCTGGAGCCGGTGCCGCTGCGGTATAGAAGGTCAGCCCTTCGACGAACCGCGCCAGCAGTTGCCGGATGACGCCTCCATGCGTTACCAATAGCACACGATAAACCACGGGTGCCTGCGTTGACTCTAGCTCCCGTACTGTGGTCTTTGGCATATCTCTTCCTTGGACGCACTCTTCTTGGCTTGCCGAATCCGCACCTGGCAGCGCAGCAACAGACCCTGTTGCGTCTGTCTCTGCTCTTGCTTCAATTCCTAGCCCTGCTTCCCGCTGGAGTTGACCCCAGACAGCCTCCACCCGGCCCGTGAAGTCCTCCCATGACTCCCCTTCCGGCGGCGTTACCGATTCGGGATGATCGATCCAGTTGCGGTAATGTCCATTATCCTGTAGCTGCTCATAGGTGCAGCCTTCCCAGGCACCGAAATCCATCTCCCGCATCCGGGAATCATAGACCGCCTTCTGCTCCAGGTGCGGAGCCAGGATTGTTAGAGTCTCTTGGCACCGAAGCAGGTCGCTGCAATAGACTTGCTGAAATTCCCCGCTAAGTGCTGGCTGCAACCGAAGATCAGCAAGCCGCTGCGCTTCCCCCGGTAGCAGTGGGAGATCTGTCCTGCCTAAATAGCGCCGCTCCTTGTTCCACTGCGTATAGCCGTGACGCAGCAGCACCAGTTCCATTTGCACTGGCTGTAACAGGTTTCTTGGCGCGCTGGAATTCCCCCGAGGAGAACCTCCACTCCATTCTGCTTGGCAATGGTCAGCTTTCACCCCGCTCAGCCCCCGATCCCGTGCCATAGCAGGGCAACGGCTGCACAGATGCAGACAAATATTGCGGATGACCACATCATCATCCGCGAGGTCACAATAATATCCTCCGGCTCCATCGTCCGCAGCGGATCACCCATGTAAGCGCGGAAGGAGACGATTCCATGGTATACATTCTCGCCGCCCAGCCGGATGCCGAGGGCCCCGGCAACTGCCGATTCCGGGTAGCCGCTGTTCGGACTGGGATGAAGGCGGGCATCCCGGCGCACGGTGCGCCAGCATCTCCGGCAGTCCAGCCGCAGGAGCGCAGCACATAAGGTTAAGAGCAGTGCGGTCAATCGCGCCGGTATGTAGTTGGCGACATCGTCCAAGCGGGCCGATGCCCAGCCGAGGTCGCGGTATTTATCGTTCTTGTAGCCGACCATGGAATCCAGCGTGTTCACCGCACGGTAAGCCATAGCCAGCGGCGCCCCGCCCAGCAGGGCGAAGAACAGCGGAGAAATGATCGCATCGACGATATTCTCCGCAACCGTCTCCACCGTACCGCGCACAATCTCCGGGCTGTCCAGATGAGCCGTATCCCGGCCCACGATCATCCCCAGCGCCCGGCGCGCGGCGGGAATATCTCCTGAACGCAGCTCGGTGTATACTGCCATGCCTGCATCCTTCAATCCCTTGGAGGCGATGGTGGTCGAGATCAGCCAGACTTCGGCAAGCCCGGCAAGCCAGGGAGACAGGCGGGCGAGCAGCATAACAAGCAGCGCGGTCAGCGCCCAAGCGCCGCCCGCCACCAGCAGCGGAAGAAGAATACCGGCACGCTTCAGAGCACTTGGAGCTGCGGCGAAGCGGCGAATCCCCCGCTCCAGAGCACTAATGACCTTCCCTATGTAAATAACCGGATGGGGCAGGCTGCGCGGATCACCAACCACCCGGTCCACAATATAAGCAGAGAGCAGGATGATAGCAAGCTTCACCTTGGCTCACCCCTCCGCTCTGTATAGCAGTCCGTATTCGTCATTCCCGGCCGCCGCTCTGAGAGACACGGGGCAGCGCAGAACGTGGTGCCTGTGACGCTTCCGCGTCGACTCCGTGTGCATCCTGCGGTCCTTTCTCTTCTACTCCGTGTACAGCCTGCAATGCTTCCGCCTCTGCTCTGCTCTCGGATTGCGCTGTCTTCACTGAGCGCAGGCTCTCCGTCACCGCGCTGTACACCAGTCTGCCAATGGCTCCGCCGAGGTCAGTCGCCGTTCCGGCATACACATGCTCCGCAGCATAGCGGCGGCTTCCGCTCACCGCAATCACAATGGCATCCGTAGTGGTTCCCGTTGCGCCAAGCCCATTCTCGGAATCCGTGATTCCGAGGTCTGCCAGCGCCGCAGCCTTCGCTTCCGTGGCCGTCATCACAGCATTGACCATGGCCGACTGGGACAGCCAGCCGTCGATGCCGAGCATGATATTGATCGTGCCCGGACGGTAGGCCGCAAGCACACTACGCTCCGACCCGGCCGGGGCCGCGTTGCCCGCCGCCGCTGTTACGCAGCAGAATATGCCCGCTGATCCCGTATCCTCCTCGGCAACAGCGGCGTGCTCCAGGGGAACCGCTGTCATCAGACCCGCACAGCCTTCCAGCGGGTAGCCCCATTCCTGAAGCTTGTTTTCCAGATCCTGCACCGGATTGCTGCATTCGTAGTCCCGGCTGACGTATTGGTTCACCGCACGTTTCAGACGCCCCGCGCCTCCACCATATACTGCACTTGATATACTATCCGCTTCAGCCGGAAACTCCACCAGCAGATGGCCCTCCCGCCATTCCAGCGTCAGCCCGGGCCACACCTTACTGCGGTACGTCTTCTCCCCGTCTTCGGCCTTAAAGGGCAGCTTTACCTTCGCTACCTTCGCTTCCTGCACTTCCTTTGCTTCCTTCATATCCTTCGCTCCTCTCCGTTCGCTCCGATTAGCCCTCTTCGCGCGCTCGCAGCCTGCACTGCCGCCGTTCTTGCTCACATTCCCGCCCGCAGCAGCTCCCCCATCTGCCGCAGCAGACGGTCGTTGTCTACGCAGCCCTTGACCGCGACGCGGATATGCCCGGCTTCAAGGCCGGGGTACATCGCGCAGCTGCGGACGAGGATGCCGCGCGCACCCAGGCGCTGCTGCATCTCCTGCGCGCTCCACGGAGCGGGCAGCCGCAGCAGCAGGAAGTTCGCTTCGCCCGGCGGCACGCCGCAGCCGAGCTCAAGCAAGCCCTCCCGCAGCCGCTGCCGCTCGGCTGCGATCAGCGCGCGCGTCTCCTGCCCGTAGCCGTCGCCGCAGCGCAGACAAGCTTCCCCGGCCAGCAGCGCCAGGCCGTTCACGCTCCAGGTCACCTGCTTGCCAGTCATCGCCGCGGCAAGCGCCGGATGCGCGGCAGTGAAGCCCAGCCGCAGCCCCGGAATGGCAAAGAACTTCGTCATCGAGCGCACCAGCACCGTATGACGATAAGCTCCCAGCTCCGGCAGCAGGGATTGCCGGTCCGCCTCCGGGATGAAGTCGATGAACGCTTCATCCACCGCCAGCACCGTCCCGCAGGCCTCCGCCTGCTGCGCGAGCTGCCGCAGCTCGTCCAGCGGATACTGGACGCCGTTCGGATTATTCGGCTGGCCGAGGAACAGCAGATCGACCTGCTCCAGCAGGGCGGAGATGCTGTCCACGGCAGCCCGGTAATCCATCCGGCTGGCCCCCTGAACGGACAAGACCTCCGCGCCGAACTGCTCCGCGAGCTGGCGGTACTCGGAGAAGCACGGCTCCACGATGCCCACCCGGCGCGGGGCTACCGCCAGCAGCAGCAGCGCCATCGACTCTGCCGCCCCGTTCGCCACGGTAATCCGCTCCGTGCCGAGACTCAGCTCCTCCGCCAGCAGCGCCTTGAGCCTGCGGTGGCCCGGATCGGGGTATGCGGTGACCGCTGCGCCCGCATCCCGGAGCAGCGCCAGCACGCCCGGCGGCGGACCCAGCGGATTAATATTGGCGCTGAAGTCCAGGAAGCCGCCGCTGCTGTCCCCGTATAACTCGGCGGCGGTCAGCAGATCACCGCCGTGGCCGTATTTTTCAAGCATAGCTACACCACCCTTGTCCATATTTCACCATCATATATCCCCCTTGTCCATATCTCCCCATCATAATATCCTCCGTGTCCATACTTCCCCATCATACTTCCTCCCTGTCCACTATTGATAATCTATCAGTGCTCCATCAGGTAATTTACTTCTATGTATGTCTCACTTCACTAACCAAAAGCTCTATTACCATTCTCCCAATTATTGGCCAATTCCCGGAAATTCGTCAATGCTATATCGCCTATGCACCCTGCCTTGAACCCGTAAACCTTCTGCATAGCCCCGTAACCCCGACTTGATCTCAAGGCTGATGCTATTGTGACGGCCGCTGCGAACTGCGAATACTCTAACTGCACTTTGTACAACTAAAGGGACCGATATTCAAGCGGAGTGCGTTTTAATTGCAGTTTGTACATCTAAAACTAACCCTATCTCAAATAATAGCCGCATCTCCTATTTTTAATTGTACAAAGTGCATTTAAACGGATAAACCCGCTGATTTCCCATCCTTTAGTTGCACGAAATACATTTAACTGCTATATACATGCCGCACCTGTTCATGATTCTCAGACACTCATCCGTCAACCGTTTCAATCCGCCACCCACGCCAATTCATCTTATTTCCCCATCCTACCCGCCAATAGCCCCCGCCCCTCTCCCGCCGCTCACTCCTCTTTTGAAGAAATCTCTCTTTTAGTTTAGAATAAGTACAGCAGTTTACTATGGTCACGCGGAGGAATCACGAATGCTTTTTATCGATAATACCGGAATTACAGACGCATCGATCAATCTCGCCATTGAGGAGTTTGCGCTCAAAAACCTGCCGATGGACGAGAGCTACCTGCTCTTCTATATCAACAGCCCGTCAATCATTATTGGCAAGCATCAGAATACGATTGAGGAGATCAACCAGGAGTACGTGAAGGAGCATAACATCCAGGTCGTGCGGCGGCTGTCCGGCGGCGGCGCGGTGTATCATGATCTCGGCAACCTCAACTTCAGCTTCATTACCAAGGATGACGGCCAGTCCTTCCATAATTTCCTGAAATTCACCCAGCCGGTCATCGACTATCTGCAATCTATGGGCGTGAACGCCGAGCTGAGCGGACGCAATGATCTTCAGGTCGGGGAGCAGAAAATCTCCGGCAACGCCCAGTTCTCCACCCGCGGACGAATGTTCAGCCACGGCACCCTGATGTTCGATCTGAATCTGGATGATGTCCAGGCTTCCCTGAACGTGAATCCCGAGAAGTTCAAGTCGAAGAGCACCAAGTCCGTGCGCAGCCGGGTCGCCAATATCAAGGAGCTGCTGGGCAATCCTGACATGACGATTGAACAATTCCGCGAAGGGCTGCTGCGTTCCATCTTCGGGATGGAGGCCGCTGACGTTCCGCAGTACAAGCTGACCATGGACGACTGGGTGCGGATCAATGAAATCTCCAAGGAGCATTACCAGAATTGGGACTGGAACTACGGTCTTTCCCCTAAGAGCAACGTGAAGCACACCCGCAAATTCCCGGCAGGGCTCGTGGATATCCGTATGGATATTGAAGATTCGGTCATCCGGGAGATTAAAATCTACGGCGACTTCTTCGGCGTCGGCGATGTGGCAGATGTGGAGAACGCGCTGCGCGGCAAGCGTTATGAGGAAGCAGAGGTCCGCCAGGCGCTGGCTGATCTCGATCTGAAGCATTACTTCGGCCGTATTGAGCCGGAGGACTTCATCGGACTTGTGTTTCTTGAGGAATAGCTTCATAGCAAGTCGAATTTTATATTTTAAAAGAACCCCGCTAACCTGCCGCATCCTGCGCAGAGCTAGTGGGGTTCTTTGCCTTCGTATGCTTGCCGGGTTCGCTGCTATACAAGCACGAACACATACAACACCAGCGTCAGCGTAAGCATCACGCATACTTTCTCCACCGCGTTGCCCTTCTTCGTGCCGGTGCTCATCAACTTCAGCCGCAGCTTAAATGGAATCGGAGGCAGCGGGGTGATCCCGCGCTGGGTCAGGGAGTCGGCGAGGAGATGCAGCCCGTAGGACAGGCTCCCGGCAATCCACAGACTGCCGCCGTCATTCATGTCAAGGGAGACGAAGTACAGCAGCGCGCCCCATCCGGCAACGGCATACAGCGTATGCGTGATTCCCCGGTGAGGAACTATGGAAGCTACGACCAGCACACAGGCGGCGATATAGTTCCACGGATCATAGGCATCGGCAAAAGCAAACAAGGCCAGCGCAATCAGCAGCATCACCAGATGCCGCAGCCTGCGGCTGGGCAGGAAGGATACGCTGCCCACCAGCAGCGCCAGTGCGATATTCCAGGGCGGCTCCGCTATCCCGGCAAAATAAAGATAAATGCCCGCTCCGATCAGCGCTACCTGCAGAATACGCAGCAAAAACTCCGGCACGGCCTTGCGTACCAGCATGGAATTCGGCTCGTCGATATCGGGCAGCAGCGAGCTGACGACGGCGACAGCAACAGCCGGAAGGGTAATAGCATGCCCTAGCAGGCTCATGGCGGACAGGGTAACCCCGGTGCTGATAGCTAAATGGGATTTGCCCATCATGGTGAATCCGCTCCTTAGATGAAAGTATAAATGCTTCTGGATGTCTTGAAATAAGAACAGGTGTGCGGTTACCGAAGTATACCAAGGCTTTCCTTTTTTGTCCAGCTTATATGTAGTTTCCAGGCTCTTCACGCCCGTGGGGCCAAGGATGCCGCACAGTTTCGGCTTGTCCTGCCCCCTGTTTTAGGATACAATTTGGACAACTCAACTGGCCCTGAAAGGATGAACCCTGTGAATCGCTCCCGAATCGCCGATCTAAGTCTGCTACTGGTGGCGATGATGTGGGGATGCACGTTTCTGATCGTGCAGTCTGCCGTGCGGGTGCTGCCGCCGCTTGCTTTTAACAGCATCCGGTTTACAGGTGCCGCCGTGCTGCTGGCCTTGATTACCGCTGTCTTCTACCGCCAGGATTGGCGTAAGCTGAGCTTACGCATGGTGATGCACGCCCTGCTGCTGGGCCTATTCCTGTTCCTCGGCTACGGCTTCCAGACCGTCGGGCTGCTGTACACCACCACCTCCAACACGGGATTTATCACCGGGCTGTCGGTGGTGCTGGTCCCGTTCCTGTCTCTGGCACTGCTGAAGACGGCCATCTCCAGATATACCTGGCTGAGCGCCGGGCTTGCAGCGGGGGGCTTGTATCTGCTGACCTTTACCGGCTCTGCCTTCTCCCTGAATAAGGGCGATGGCCTGATTCTGCTCTGCGCCGTGGCTTTTGCGCTGCAGATCGCGTATACCGGCAGATACGCACCGCGTTATCCGGCCCTGCCGCTGGCGGCGCTTCAGCTTGGCTTCGTAGGCCTGCTCAGCATCGCCGCCTCCCTGCTCGTGGATGGAAGCGGCCCGCTGCTGCATAGCGGAGAGCTGCTCCGCCAGCCGGAGGTGCTCTCTGCGATGCTGATCTCCATCGGCCCGACTAGCGCCTTCGCCTTCTGGATTCAGACGGCCTGCCAGAAGTACACCACCCCGTCCCGGGTGGCGATCATCTATGCCATGGAGCCGGTGTTCGCTGCCGTCACCGGTCTGCTCTTCGGCGGAGAGACGCTGGGCGTATCCGCACTGCTCGGCTGCGGCTGCATTCTGGCCGCTATGCTGCTGGCGGAGCTCAGCCCCGCGCCGTCAGGAACGCAGGCGGAGGGCTGAGCCGGAATCTGCGGACCCTTTTACCAGATTAACGTTAATAAGTTCCATTACTACAGACAAAGAGCCGTTCTTCCGTTACCCTTCCTATAGAAGCTTCAGCGGATAGCCGGACTATAAACCACGCTTAGGAGAGAACCCAAATGTACAAATTGATTGCCATTGATATTGACGATACCCTGATTAACGACGACAAGGAAGTGACCCCGGCCACCCAAACCGCGCTGGAGCAGGCTGTAGCCGCTGGCGTAGTAGTTACTCTGGCTACCGGACGCGCTTATGCTTCTGCCCAGGCGATTGCCCGCCAGACCGGTCTGAACGTGCCGATCATTACCTATCAGGGCGCACTGGTGAAGAATCTGCTCGATGAAGCAGTGCTCTATGAGCGTTATGTGCCGCAGGACGCGGTGCGCAAGCTGTTCCAGTATTGTGTGGAGCATAACCTGCACCTGCAGACTTATATCGACGATAAGCTGTATGCCCGTGAAGAGAACCAGAAGCTGATTGATTATTCCACCCTGAACGGGACACAGTACTATATCGAACCGGATTGGGAAGCGAAGCTGGTTCCGCAAAAAACACCAAAAATGCTCATTATCGACGATCCGGACTTCCTCGATGAATTGTCCCCGATCCTGCGCAGCCTGCTCGGCGATTCGGTTCATATTACGAAGTCCAAGCCGCATTTCCTGGAGATCATGCACCATGAAGGCACCAAAGGCCTGGCGCTTGAATTCCTGGCTAAGCATTTCGGCTGCGACCTGTCCGAGACCATCGCTGTAGGCGATTCCTGGAATGATCATGAGATGCTTGAAGCTGCCGGCCTCGGTGTCGCGATGGCGAACGCCATTCCAGCCTTGAAGGAAATTGCCGATTTCGTTACCCTCAGCAACAATGAGGACGGCGTGAAATACGCCATTGATAAGTTCATTCTGAAGACTGCTGAATAAGCAGCGTGTATAAGCTGAACTTAAGATACTAACTTAAAGCTTAGTCGTCACTGCGGTGAATATTTGGACTTCCGGACGCTTCCATCCCGCAGCAGCACAAAGGGTGCCCTCCTTCCGGTTCACTGAACCGGCGGCAAGGCACCCTTATTCTATTTTCCTGCTGCAATACCACAATCATTCCTGCGGCATACTCTCCTCCCAGGCCATCCGGGCCAGCGGAAAAGGTGAGACCGCCCGCTCCAGAATCCCCTGCACATAAGCGATTGCAACCCCGTAATTGACGATGGGTATTCCGGCATCCAGAGCCTGCTCCATCCGCCAGAGCATCCCTCTGCGGCTGAGCATGCATCCGCCGCAGTGAACGATAAGGGCGTAGTCCTCCAGATTATCCGGGAAGCTCATACCGCTGGCGAACCCGAATTCCAGCTGCTTGCCGGTGGCCTGGCGGAGCCAGCGCGGAAGCTTCACCGTGCCGATATCATCAGCCTGGCTGTGATGGGTGCAGGCCTCGGCAATCAGCACCCGGTCCCCATCCTGCAACCTGTCGATGGCGCGCGCACCTCTCACCAGCTCTTCGAGATTGCCCTTCTGCCGGGCAAACAGGATCGAGAATGAAGTCAGCGGAATATCCCGGGGTGTATCAGCGGCCGCCTTCAGGAATACCTGTGAATCGGTCACCACCAGACGCGGCTTCTTGCCGAGACTCTCCAGCGTTTCCTTCAGCTCGAATTCCTTGGTTACCACGGCAATGGCATCGCTCTCCAGCAGATCACGGATAGTCTGCTGCTGCGGGAGAATCAGCCTGCCTTTGGGCGCTGCCTGATCAACCGGAACCACGAGTACAACCAGATCGCCCGGAGAGACCAGATCCCCGATGATGCGGAACTTATCCCCGGCTTCCGGTACAGAGGCGCCGATCGCCTTCATCAGCTCAGGTATCCCGTCCCGCTTCAGCGCAGACACTGGAATCACCTTCATGCCCAGCTCCTGCTCTGTGCAGGTGACCAGAGCGGCAAGCTCCTCCTCCTGCGAAGGCCCGCCTGCCGCTAATACATCTGTTTTATTCAGTACCCCTATTGCCGGAATCCCCCTGCTGCGGACGGTCCCGGCAAGCTCCCGGTCCAGCGGGAGCACACCGCAGGCAGCATCTACGGCGATCAGGGCGATATCGGTTTTATGAAGAACCTGAGCCGTCTTCTGCTTCCGCAACTCGCCCAGCTCTCCTGTCTCATCCAGGCCTGCGGTATCTATGAATACAACCGGTCCGAGCGGAAGCAGCTCCATCGCTTTATACACCGGGTCGGTTGTTGTTCCTTTAACAGGTGACACCACCGCAGCATCCTGCCCTGTGATCGCGTTGATCAGGCTTGATTTCCCGGCGTTGCTCCTTCCGAATATGGCGATATGCAGCCGGTTCGAACGGGGCGTATGATTCAGACTCATACGGCTCTCTCCTTCCCCAATAGCAGTTAGCACGGGTCCGAAATCAATAGCCGGGTACACCCGGCCGGGTCACTTGGCAGGGATTCAGGATCCGGGCAATCTCTTCCTCCGGAAGCAGCTGCGCCTCAACAAGCACCTGCTGCACCGTCCGGCCTTCCCGGCTGGCCTGCTTGGCAAGCTCCGCGCTCTTCTCGTACCCGAGGTGATGGATCAGCGCCGCAGCCAGCACAGAGGAATTCATCACCTGCTCCTGACAACGCTGCTCACAGATACGGATCCCCCGCACACAGCGCTCTTCGAACAGGTTCACGGCATTTGCCAGAATCTCCAGCGACTCCAGGAATGAATCCGCAATCAGCGGCATGAATGCATTCAGCTCCAGCTGGCCGCCCGCAGCCGCCAGCGTCACAGCGGTGTCATTGGCAATAACCCGCATCGCCACAAGCCCGGCCAGCTCGGCCATGACCGGATTGACCTTCCCCGGCATAATCGAGGAGCCTGCCTGCACCGCCGGAAGCTCAAGCTCCCCCAGGCCTCCCGCCGGCCCGCTGGCCAGCAGCCGCAGATCCCCTGATATTTTCATAAGATTAATAGAAGCCGCCTTCAGCAGTCCGGATACTTCAGCGAAGACATCCATATTCTGCGTAGGGTCCATCGGGAATTCACTGCGGGCCAGGCCGTAGCCGGTCAACTCCTGCAGAATATCGGTCATCAGGAACGTATATTTCACCGGGGCATTGAGCCCTGTTCCGATCGCCGTGCCCCCAATGTTAATCTCCCGGAGCCGCTCCTCGACTTTATACAGCCGCCAGCGGTCCCTGGCCACCGCTTTGGCATAAGCCCCGAAGCCCTGCCCGGCCATCATCGGCAAGGCATCCATCAGCTCGGTCCGGCCCAGCTTGAGTACATCCGCGAATGCCTTTTCCTTCTCCTGCAGAGCTTCCTGCAGGGCTGCAAAGGCTTGACTAAGGGCCCGGACCCGCCCGATTGCAGCAATTCTCAGGGCGGTGGGATAGACATCGTTGGTGGACTGGCAGCAGTTGACATGATCCAGCGGATGCACCTGTGAATAGTCGCCCCGCTCCCCGCCCAGCAGCTCAATGGCACGATTGGCGATGACCTCGTTCACATTCATATTGGTGGATGTCCCGGCACCGCCCTGCAGGGCATCTACCGTGAATTGTTCACTGTAAGCACCCGCCAGGAGTTCATCACAGGCCTGCACAATCGCCAGGGCTATCGCTGACGGATAGGTATCCAGCTTCAGATGGGCCAGCGCCGCAGCCTTCTTCACGGTAATCATGCCTTGCAGCAGATGGGCATTAACCGTTCTGCCGCTGACCGCAAAGTTATCCATGGCCCGCAAGGTGTGAATACCATAGTACGCTGACTCAGGCACAGCTCTGGTTCCCAGTGCATCCTGCTCCATACGAGAAGAGTTCCGCAGATTCTCCATCGGGGCAACCTGCCTCAAGCCTTAACTTCCAGGATTTCCAGCACACGCGGCAGTATGCCGCGGAAGTAGGCAAAAGCAATGCCATAGTTGGTAATCGGCACGTTCTGCACTCCCGAGCTGCGCAGCCGCATCATCAGCTGCTTGCGGTTGAAGATACAGCCTCCACAGTGCACGATCAGCTTATACCCGGAGATATCATCAGGGAAGTCGGGTCCCACACTGGTTGTAATCTCCAGTCTGCCTCCAGCGCTCTCCTCCAGTCTGGTCTTCACCAGCATACGGTCAATTTCCCCGTTATGCGGGTGATGGATACAGGCCTCCGACAGCAGAACCTTGTCACCGGGCTTCAGGGTGGAGATCATCCCCGCTCCGGCTACAAAGGTGTCCAGATCCCCCTTAAACCGCGCCATCAGAATCGCAAACGTGGTCAAAGGTACGCTCGCGGGTATAATCTCGTTCACTCTGTCGAACACCTGCGAATCGGTGATGACCAGATTCGGCAGACGGTTCAGGCCCGCGAGCAGCTCCGGCAGCTCTTTTTCAGTAACAGACAATGCTATCGCGTGATGATCAAGCAGATCGCGGAGAATCTGCTGCTGTGAGGCCACCAGCCGGTATTTCGGCGCAGGGATCAGCTCAGGCAGCACCATTACGACCAGATCCCCCAGGTTCACGAGGTCGCCTACGATGCTGTTCCGCTCAAATTCGGCGGGGGCAAGGTCGCTCATGGCAAAGCGCAGGCTGCCAAGGTTGGTGTTCCGCTTCACGCTTAGCTTCACGAAGGGGATCGTCAATGCTGCTTTTAAGGAATCAATGTCTGTATAGTGGTCGTCGGTCTTGGCGATGACCCCGATGACCGGGATATTCCGTTTCTCCATTTCCCGGACCCATTCCTTCTCCAGCTTATAGTCACCGGCCTCATCCGAGAAAATCATGATTCCAAGATCGGTCAGATCCATAACCTCCCGTGTCTTCTGCACCCGGAAGAGGTCAGCGTCATCAATTCCGGCGGTATCCACGATGATCGAGGTGCCCAGATTCTTCATCGTCAGATACTGAAAGATCGGCTCTGTTGTCGTTCCCGGCTCATCGCTGACCAGCAGGGCTGATTTTTCTGTGAGCGCGTTGACCAGACTGGATTTTCCTGAATTTCTTCTTCCAAAAACAGCGATATGCATTTTGTTGGATTGTGGTGTAAACTGCATAACAATTCTCTCCTCAACATGCGATTTTTAGAAGTGCAAATCCCGTTCACCCTTCTCTATGCGCTGGAGCCGGTCGACTGTAGCCTTTCTCGCCGCTTCTTTCGGAATATCCTCAAGCCCCTTGCGGATGATCTCTTCCCCCAGATGACGAGTCGTATCGTCCGCATAATCCAGCAGATATTCTTTGAAGGTCAGCAGGGAATTGGGCTGGCATATATTATGGATCTGCCCGGATTTGGCCAGCCGCATGAAGCGGTCGCCGGTCCGGCCTTCCCGGTAGCAGGCGGTACAATAGCTGGGTACGTATCCGTCCTGGCACAGTCCGCGGATAATCTCCTCCGGTGAACGGTGATCACTGACCTCGAACTGAGGCTTCTCGCCCGGCTGCCCTTCGGCCCTCTGCTTATTCTCCATGTAGCCCCCGACCCCGGTACAGGAGCCCGCACTCACCTGGGAAATTCCCAGCTTGATGACCTCGTCACGGAAGGAAGGCTCTTCCCGGGTGGAGAGAATCATTCCGGCGTAAGGAACGGCCAGGCGCAGGACGGCCACTAGCTTCTTGAAATCCTCGTCCTTCACCAGATGCGGATAGATATCCAGATTTACATTCTCCGCCTCACGCAGCCGGGGAACAGACACCGTGTGCGGACCCACACCAAACCGCTCCTCCAGATGCTCGGCATGCATCAGCATGGCGACGGTATCGTATTTATGGTCATACAGGCCGTAAAGCACGCCTATGCCCACATCGTCAATCCCCCCTGTCTGCGCGCGGTCCATAGCCGTAGTGTGCCAATCATAATCGCTTTTGGGACCCTGGGGATGCATGGCTGCATAGGTGGGCCGGTGATAGGTCTCCTGGAATAAAATATACGTTCCGATCTCGGCATCCCTGAGCTTCGTGTAATCCTCTACGGTGGTTGCAGCAATATTAATGTTCACCCGGCGGATGCTGCCGTTGCCGACCTTGACGGAATAGATCGTCCGGATGGCTTCCACCACATAGTCAATGTCACAGTTCACCGGATCTTCTCCGGCCTCCACCACAAGACGCTTGTGCCCCAGCTCCTGAAGCACACGGACCTCAGCCGCCAGGTCCTCCTGGCTCAGCTTCCGCCGCAGGAAATCCTTGTTAGTGTGCTTGTATCCGCAGTAGTCGCAATTATTGACGCAGTAGTTGCTTATATATAAGGGAGCGAATAATACAATGCGGTTACCGTAAATTTTCTCTTTAATCACCTTGGCAGCGCGGTTAATGCTGCTTAGTACCTCCGGATCTGTAACCTCCAGAAGCACAGCTGCCTCCCGGTGGGTAAGCCCCTTGCAGGCTTCCGCTTTTTCCAGAATCGATTGGACATAAGCCTCATCTCCGGCCTTAATCTTCGCTTCTGCCAGACTTACAAGAATTTCTTCATCATTGATAAAATCCGCCGCTTCCCAGCCCTTCCGCAACCTCGTCACCTCCTCTTGAATATGTGGCTGAATATAGGGACAACTGCTTATACCCTGGAACGGGCCTTATAATGGGTGTGCAGCAGCTCATGTGCCAGATGGCTGTTAGGCTCTCCCAGGAATTCTTCATACAGCGCTTTAATAAAAGGATTGTTATGCGATTTACGAACCGTCTGCGCCTCGTCTTCCGAATAGATTGCTTTGGCACGCTCTGCCTTAATGTCAATCCGTGCGGCTGTGCCCGCGTCCAGAATCGGCTGGCCTCCGCCCGCAATACAGCCGCCGGGACAGGCCATGACCTCTACGAACTCATAGCTTTTCTCCCCGGCTTCCATCGCTTCCATCAGCCTGCGGGCATTGCCCAGACCATGAACAACAGCCGTGCGGATCTTCTGCCCGTCAGGCAGCTCAATCACATTCTCCTTGATCCCGTCCATTCCCCGGACCGCTGTGTATTCAATCGTAGCCAGCTCCTTCCCTGAGGTAATTTCGAACACGGTACGGAGTGCTGCTTCTGCTACCCCACCAGTTGCACCGAATATAACTGCGGCACCTGAGCCCTTGCCGATCGGATTATCGAAGGCCTCATCCTTCAGGTTCACAAAGTCTATACCGGCCTCCTTGATCATGGATGCCAGCTCGCGCGTCGTGAGGACCCAATCGACATCCTGCAGCCCTTCACTCGACAGCTCTTCGCGCGCGCCTTCGAACTTCTTGGCCGTACAAGGCATAATGGAGACGACGACCATATTCTTGGGGTCTATGCCGGCTTTCTTGGCGAAGAAGGACTTCACCATCGAACCTTCCATTTCATGCGGGGATTTGCAGGTAGACAGGTTACTCAGCTTGTCAGGGAAGTTATGCTCCATAAATTTCACCCAGCCGGGGCAGCAGGACGTCATCAGCGGCAGGTTCTCTCCGCTGCGGAGGCGGGAGAGCAGCTCTATCCCTTCTTCCATGATGGTGAGATCGGCGCCAAAGTTCGCATCGAACACTTTATCAAATCCAAGCCTGCGCAGCGCTGCGACCATTTTGCCCGTCACCCGGGTTCCCACCGGCAGGCCGAATTCTTCTCCCAGGCCCACACGTACCGCAGGCGCTGTCTGGACAACGACAACTTTGCCTTGGTCTGCGAGATCATGCCACACATCATCAATGTTCTCGTGCTCCGTAAGTGCCCCTACCGGGCAAGCCATAATGCACTGGCCGCAGTGGACGCAGGTAGATTCGGCCAGCGGACGGCCGAACGCGGTTGAGATTACCGTATCGAAGCCGCGCTTCGCGAAGCCGATCGCCCCCACCGTCTGCATGGTTCCGCAAGCCCCGACACAGCGGCCGCACAGGATGCATTTCGAGGCATCGCGCACGATGGACGGGGAGGTATAATCCTTCTCCTGGCTCGATTTCTCGCCGGTGTAAGTCACTCTGCGGATATTCAGCATACTGGAGACATCCTGCAGCTCACAGCTGCCGCTGCGGGAGCAGCTGAGACATTCCTGATTATGGTCGGACAGCAGCAGCTCCACTGAAGCCTTGCGGGCATCGCGCACCTTGCGGGTGTTCGTCCGGATCTTCATGCCTTCCTCTGCAATCAGCGTACAGGAGGCAATGAGCCGCGGACCTACCTCAACCACACATACCCGGCAGCTGGACGAATGGTTGAGCCCTTTCAAATAACACAGAGTCGGAATATCAATGCCCTGACTGCGCGCGGCTTCAAGCACGGTCGTCCCTTTGGCGACTTCTGTCTCCAACCCGTCAATCATAATTTTAACCGTATCCAAAGTGATCCCTCCCCTCGTCAGACTATCGCTACGGCCTTGAACTTGCATACATCGAAGCAGACACCGCACTTGATGCAGACAGCCGTGTCGATGACAAACGGCTCCTTCATTTCGCCGGAAATCGCATCTGCCGGACACTTTTTGGCGCAGAGGCTGCAGCCCCGGCACAGCTCCGGATCAATCTCATAAGCGATCAGCGATTTACAGACACCGGCCGGACATTTGTGGCCTTCAATATGGGCCAGGTACTCTTCGCGGAAATACTTGATGGTGGACAATACCGGATTCGGAGCGGTCTGTCCTAACGCACACAGGGAGGCATTCTTGATCTGCGCCGAGAGATTCTCCAGCTTCTCCAGATCCTCCAGGCTGCCTTTGCCTTCCGTAATCTTATCCAGCAGCTCCAGCAGGCGTTTGGTGCCGATGCGGCAGGGCGTACATTTCCCGCACGACTCATCGCGCGTGAAATCCAGGTAGAATCTGGCTACGTCAACCATGCAGGTGTCTTCATCCATGATGATCATGCCCCCGGAGCCCATCATCGAGCCCAGGCTGGTCAGCGTATCGAAATCAATGGTGCAGTCCAGATGCTCCTCGGTCAGACAGCCGCCGGAAGGTCCGCCGGTCTGTACAGCCTTGAATTTCTTGCCCCCCGGAATCCCGCCGCCAATCTCAAAAATAACCTCGCGCAGGGTAATTCCCATAGGAACCTCAACGAGACCGGTATTCACCACTTTCCCGCCCAGCGCGAAGACTTTGGTGCCTTTTGACTTCTCGGTCCCGATGCTTGCATACCAAGGGGCGCCTCTTAGCATAATCTGGGCAACATTCGCCAGGGTCTCCACATTGTTAATGATCGTAGGCTGCCCCCATAACCCCTGAACAGCCGGAAAAGGCGGTTTGGGTGTCGGCATCCCCCGGTGTCCTTCAATGGAATGGATCAATGCCGTTTCTTCTCCGCAGACAAAGGCTCCGGCGCCAAGCCGCACCTCAATGCTGAAGCCGAAGCCGGTGCCAAGGATATTGTCGCCGAGCAGACCATATTCGCGGGCCTGATCAAGCGCTCTCATAAACCGCTGAACCGCGATGGGATATTCTGCGCGGACATAGATGAAGCCCTGGTTAGAGCCAATGGCATAGCCGGCAATCGCCATCGCCTCAATGACAGAATGCGGATTGCCTTCGAGGATCGAGCGGTCCATGAACGCTCCCGGGTCTCCTTCATCCGCATTGCAGATGACATACTTCTGCTCTGCCTCCTGCTTCGCAGCAAATTCCCACTTCAGGCCTGTATTGAATCCGCCGCCCCCGCGTCCCCGCAGACCGGACTGCTTCATCGTCTCAATAACCTCCTGGCGGCTCATCGTCTTCAGCACCTTGCCGAGCGCCTGGTAGCCTTCACTGCCGATGTATTCATCAATATTCTCCGGGTCAATGACTCCACAGTTGTGCAAGGCGATCCGCACCTGCTTCTTGTAGAACTCGGTTTCCTCGAAGTTCAGGATTTCACCGTTCTGCCTGGTCTTCTCATAGATTTTCTTCTCATACGGTTTGCCGTGGAGCAGATGCGCCTCCACCAGCTTCGGAATATCCTGAACCTCCACCCGGCTGTAGAATATCCCTTCCGGATAGACAATGACGACCGGCCCGAGCTCGCATAAGCCGAAGCAGCCGGTGCGCACGACCTCCACCTGCTCCTGAATGCCGTGGCCCGCTATTTCCTGATTCAGCCTGGCGATGATCTGGTTGGAATCTGACGAGGTGCACCCCGTCCCGCCGCATACCATTACGGATCGATACTTGATGGAATCCGGTGATTCCCTGGTAATTCTCCGGTTGTCCAGACGGCCTTGCGTAAGTGTTCTGATCGCTTCAAGATCCGTTAGAAGCTTCATGCCCTTCCCTCCTGTCGCTGCGCCACAGGCGCAGGATGTCAATTGTATTCCTTCAGAATTTTCGGAATATTGTTAGGTGCGAGCCGTCCATGAACCTTCTCGCCGATCGTCATGACCGGTGCAAGGCCGCAGGCCCCCAGGCAGCGCGTGGCTTCAAGTGTGAACTTGTTGTCCTCTGTCGTTCCTTGTACAGGCACTTTAAGCTCTGTGCTGAGACGGTCAAGAACGCCCTGTGCCCCCTTGATATAGCACGCCGTCCCGAGACACACATGAACCACATGCTCCCCTTTGGGGGTGAGCGAAAAGAAATGATAGAACGAGGCCACACCATAGATTTCACTCATCGGCAGGTTAAGCTCGGCAGACACTATCTGGAGCACGTGCTCCGGCAGATAGCCGTAGATATCCTGAATTTCATGGAGCACAGGAATGAGAGCCCCTTTGATCATTTTGAACTGTGCAATCGCGGTCTGGACCTTCATCAGCTTCTCATCTGCTTCAGCTGCGTTCCCGCAGCTGCTAACTTGTTGTTCCATATTATCGCCCCCTCCGCTTACTTAGCTAAAAAGTTATGCAAGGTGATCAGGAATCGAACATTTTTTGCTGCAATCTGTATATACTGTATTGAGAATTATTTTCAATTGAACAGGATGAGGCCAACATCTGTATTTCAGCCGGCCTCATCTCACTCCTTACTAGAGCAGCGAGCTTTCATGCTTGAGCTTCAGCCGGCTCCAGCGGCGCTCAATTTCGGTCTCGAAGCTGTGGAGCAGCTCTTCATCCTTGAGCAGATGCTTGGTTTTGCCCATTCCCTTCAGCCAATCTACTGCCGGAATACGCTTGCCCTTCAGCTCCGGATTGTAGGTGATGCTGGTGATGCCCTGCTCAATTTCATACAGCGGGAAGAAGCAGGAATCCACAGCCGCCTTCACCAGGTCATGGCCGCTATGGTCAGGAGTCTTCCAGTTCAGCGGGCAGGCACAGAGCAGCTTCCCGTAGGCAGTGCCGACGTTATTCGCATACCACTGGGCCTTGGCTGCCTTCTGCAGCAGATCCTGGGGATTGGATTCGGCACCGGTGAATACATAAGGGATGTTGCAGGCCGCGAGTATTTGTGCTGTATCCTTGTGATGCCCTTTTTTCCCCTTCTGCGTTTTGCCCACTCCGGAGGTACTGGTCATGTGGCCTACAGGCGTGGAATAGGACAGCTGGGAACCGGTGTTCATATAGCCCTCGTTATCGTATTCAAGAATGATCATTTTGTGGTTGCGGAGCGCCGCCCCTACGGTAGCCCCCATCCCGATATCCATGCCGCCGTCACCGGATACCATCACGAAGGTGACATCATCACTGATCTGAATCTCGCCGCGCCGTTTCAATTCATAGAAGGCATCCACCATACCCGCGAGAGTAGCTGCACCGTTCTGGAACAGATTGTGTACGAAGGTCTGGTTATGGGAGGAGTAAGGATAGCTGGCTGTCACAACATAAGCACAGCCCGTCTGGAACAGGACCACCATATCGCCTTCGATTCCCTTGAAGAACAGCTCCAGTGCGGATAGCGCCCCGCATCCGGGACAGGCGCCATGTCCGGGGGCCAGCCGGTGCGGCTTGGCGGTCAGCTGCCGGAGCGGAGGCAGCTTCACCTTCAGCCGGCCGTCTTCGCCTGGCGTCACTTCAATAAGGCCGCTCTTGTAAGCCTCCCCATACAGCGGCTCACTGACCGGAGCAAGGGCGTTCTTGGGGTCGCCGGGGTAATAACCATGATAGTCAAAGGGGATCTCGGCATAACCTTTAGCTGCTGCATCCATAGCCAGCTGGAAGAAGGCTTCCGCATCATCCGCATAGAAGTCCTTGCCCCCCAGGCCAAAAATACGGGAGAGGATAATCGTCTGGTTATCAGGGTCCACCTGCAGCGCTGAGCGGATCTCATGGGTCAGGTTCCCGCCCTTGGCACCGTACGAATCCGCGCGTTCACCGACCAGCAGCGCCTTGACGTTCTTCAGCGCCTGGCGCAGCTGGTCCGCCGGGAACGGACGAATGATATTGGGGCGGACCAGACCCGCCTTGATGCCCTTGGCCCGCAGCGCGTCAACGGTATCCTTGGCGGATTCCCCGGCGGAGTTCAGCAGGAACAACGCCACTTCAGCATCGTCCATCCGGTACAGGTCCAGCACTTGATGTTCACGCCCCGACAAGGCGGCATATTCCCGCGCAACCTCCGCATAGACCTCGCCCGCTTTATCCAGCGCCAGCGACAGCTGATAGTGGTTATTCAGCAGGTCATCGCCGCCCATATGCGCACCTATGGTCACCGGATGGGCAGGATCGGACACATTCGGATAATTATGATTCGGGTTCGGGCCCACGAAATTCTGTACCGCCTCGTTCTCCTTGAAGTATTGGACCTTGCGTTTCTGGTGGGAGGTGAAGAAGCCGTCATAGGCGACGATAACAGGCAGGCGTACCTCCGCATGTTCGGCAATTCTGAGAGCCATGATGTTCATATCATATACAGCCTGGGGGGTGCTGGCTGTCAGGATCACCCAGCCTGTATTCAGGCCATAATACAAATCGGAGTGGTCCCCGCGGATATCCAGCGGTCCGCTCACTGCACGGGTAACCAGGTTCAGTACCATCGGGAACCTCGTCCCGGACTGGGTAGGCAGCTGCTCCAGCATATACAGGAAGCCTTGCGAGCTGGTAGCATTGATCACGCGTGCACCGGCCATAGCCGCACCGTAGCATATCCCGGCAGAGCCATGCTCCCCGTCTGCAGCGATCAGCTGAATATCGTGCTGGCCGCGGGCTTTCATCTGGTCCAGATACTGGGCCACCTCGGTGGAAGGCGTAATCGGAAAATAACCCATGATATGATAGTTGATCTGAGCCGCTGCCGTAGCCGCCATTTCATTCCCTGATTCGAAGCAGGTCACCTGCTCGGCAGGTACGGCCTGTGCCTCTGTATTCTCACTAACCGCCATTGTTGTATCCTCCCTGTCCATTTACTTGAATACCTGCGGAACGCGGTGCTCTTCGGCAAACCCGACCTCTTCACGGATACTGGTCAGCGCCTCCGTCGGGCAGACATCGATGCATTTCAGGCAGCCTTTGCAGTAGTGATAGTCGATGCCAAGCAGGGTCTGCTGCGGCCGTCCGCGCTTATCCTCGCCTTCCTCCCAGACAAAACAGTTGTCCGGGCACACACTGTCGCAGGCCGCGCAGCTGATACATGAATCGATGTCCAGTACCGGCAGGACACCGGAACGCGAGCCGCTCAGATCCTTCTGGGTGCTGTTGCCCTGAGCCAGAATGACGCCGCCCGGCACCTGTGTCTCATAGCCGAGCAGAGATTGTGTGCGCTTGAAGGGAGCGGCCACGGTCCCTGCGGGCACCTCGTAGGTCTTAAATCTCACTTCGTTATAGCCGCGGTCGAAGGTGCGGATGTTGGGCTCCACCAGGTGCGGATATTTCTTCTCGAAGGTACGGCGGATGACCTTACGCATTGCCTCCGGATCAAGGAATTCACAGATACGGAACATCGCACCGAGCATCGATGTATTGACTTTCGTCTGCTCCTCAACAGCAATTCCCATGGCATCCACCAGAGCAACCGTCCCGTATTCAAGCTTCAGGTCTGTCCGGACCTCATCGAAGTCCCGTGTAGTGTTAACCAGAACCACACCCTCCGGCTGCAGTCCGCTGACCACGTTAACGGTTCTGTACAGGGCTTCGTGAAAAACCGCGATCAGATGGGGCTCCTCAATGGGACTATGATCCCTGATCTCCACCTCCGGGTCGCAGAAGCGGACAAAGGTTTTGATCGGGGTCCCTTTTTTCTCCGAGCCGTAAGACGAGAAGTTCGCTGCATTGAAGCCGAGCTCAAGCGCGCCGGTCTCGGCAAGCATCTTGCCTGCCAGGTTGGCGCCCAGTCCGCCAATAGATTCCAGACGGATTTCATAAAAGCCAAGCGCATTCTTTTGTGGCAACGTTGACATTGGATTTCCTCCTTGAAGTTTGGTGAGCCTTACGGAAGAACGTGCTTTTAAACTCTAGTTCATGAATCGTGAATTTATTCACTTACTAGATTGAAATAATCCCTTACCTTCTTGGTTCTCCCCCTGCTCTGCCGGTGAAGCTGCAGTGATCCCCTCTGCTGAGGTCAATCCGATAGCCAGCGGCTGCGATTCTCATCTCAAGACAGCTCCTGCACAGAGATGCCTCGTCACCCATACAGATTTTGTTCTCATACAGGGCATATTTCCTGCGGACACCGAGCGGGGACAGAATGGGCATCACTACATTGCAGCCTGCCCCAAGCGCCTTCTCCCTGCCGACTGGATCAAGCGTCCCCATGGCCGTGGTAGCAGGTATCAGCGCCTCCGGGACAAGCAGTCTGGCCATAGCAATCATTACGAGCGTGTCCTCTACCGTTCCGCCCCGCGCATCCTTAAGCGGCGTTGCGCTATGCGGGATGAACGGGCCGATGCCGATCATCTCCGGCTGGAGCTCCTTCAGAAACAGGAGATCCTCTGCCAGGTGCTCACAGGTCTGGCCGGGAAGACCCACCATGAAGCCCGCTCCAACCTGATAACCAATATCCTTGAGCGTATGCAGGCAGCTCACCCGGTGATCATAGGACATTCCCGGATGCAATGACTGGTACAGGGAGCGTGAGGCTGTCTCATGCCGGAGCAGGTACCGGTCAGCCCCTGCATCAAACAGTGCACGGTAAAAGGCTTCGCTGCGCTCCCCTATGGACAATGTGATTGCCGCCTCGGGAAAACGGAGCTTCATGCTCTTGACTATGCGGATCAGCCGGGCCTCCGTGAAGTAGTAATCCTCTCCGCTCTGCAGGACAAACGATCGATATCCGAGACTATAGCCCGCTTCTGCAGACTCCAAAATTTCCTCCTCCGTCAGACGGTAGCGCTCTGCCGAAGGATTCGACCGGCGCAGACCGCAGTACAGGCAATCCTGCTTGCAGAAGCTGGAGAATTCAATTAAGCCTCTTAAAAAAACGCTTTCACCATAATGCAGCTTCCGCGTCTGTACCGCCAGATGGAATAACCTGTCCTTGCGCTCAGCGGTGAGATGCTGCAGTAAGCAGATAATCTCCTCCTTATCCAGCTCATGGCGCTCAACTAATTTGTCCAGCAATCTCTCCATCTGATATTTCCTCCATCCCGCAGGCCCCGCCCAACGATAAAGCTGGTTGTTTCCGCCTTTTCTCAGGCTAAACAAGCTCTTGCTTAACGAATTACTCTAGACTATGCAGGGGGTCATAGTTACATGACGGTGTTAATCGGCTTTATTTCTGCTTTTTGTGTATATTCTGCGAATTGTTTCCCAGTTGCTGTAACCCAGTTTTCATCCTTATAGCACCCAGCTCAGAAACCTGGAACATTTAAGGATTGGCATACACAAATAACGGGTCTCCGATGGCCGGAAACCCGTTGTTTATGCTTCGGGAGGACCTTAAGCCTCCCCTTCAAATCATTAAAGTGTTACTTGCTGGTATTCGTCCTTCCAGACCTCCAGCCCCTCCGGCACCTCTTCTTCCTCCAGCTGGGAATGATACAGCTCAGAGTACCGTCCCTCCGCCGCAAGCAGCTCCTCATGTCCGCCCCGCTCCACAATCTCCCCGTTCTCCATCACCAGGATGACATCGGCATTCTGGATCGTTGAGAGCCGGTGGGCGATTACAAGCGTTGTCTTATCCTTCATCAGCTTGCGGATGGCCTGCTGGACCATTCGTTCTGACTCATTATCAAGTGCCGCAGTAGCCTCATCCAGCAGCAGAATCGGCGCATTTTTGAGCATCGCTCTGGCAATGGACAGCCGCTGCCTCTGACCGCCGGACAACCGGGAGCCATGCTCGCCAATATCCGTGTGTATGCCTTCCGGCAGCTCCGTCACGAACTCGTACGCATTCGCCTGCCGCAACGCCTCGATAATCTCTTCGTCTGACGCACCAGGCTTGCCGCTCTCGATATTGTCCCGGATGCTCCCGGAATATAGGCCCGACTCCTGAGGCACATAGGCGAAGTAGCTGCGCAGCTCTGCCAGCGGTATTCCGCTGATCGGACGGCCGTTGATCGCAACCTCACCTGCATCCGTCTGGTAGAAGCCCAGCAGCAGCTTGAACAGGGTGGATTTCCCGCCGCCGCTCGGACCTACTACGGCCATTTGCTGGCCGCGTGCCAGCTCCAGACTAACCTTGTTAAGGCTCTGCTTCTCACTGCCCGGATAGCTAAATGACACCTCTGCGAGCTGAAGCTCCCCGAACCCCGGCAGCTCCGCCTGGACCTCAGGCAGCACCTCAACCTCAGCAGGCGCATCCATCACCTCGAAGATCCGCTCCGCCGCACCCAGCGACTGCTGCATGGAAGCGACCAGGCCCGGCAGGGACGAGAACGGCCCAACCAGATAATTCATCAGCTGAATGAAGGCAATCATCGCCCCGACCTCAAGTCTTCCATTCGCCACGAACCAACCGGCAATCACCAGAGCCAGCAGGAAGGTCAGATTCCCCAGCAAGGAGGAGATCGCTCCGGTGGCTCCTTCGATTCTCGCTTTCTTTTTCTCTCCTGAGGCAATATCCTCACTGTAGCCAACATATTGCTTCTGCAGCCTGCGCTCCATGGAGAATGCCTTGAACACCATACTGCTGCCCAGAATATCGTTCAGAAAAGCCGTAGTCCGGCTCATACTTTCCTGCACCCGCACACTGTTGATGCGCATCGCATTGCCGAAGATTTTACCGGTCAGGAACAGCAGCGGACCGATGGACAGGCAGATCAGCGCCAGCAGCCAGTTAATATAGAGCAGATAGCCGAAGGAGGCTACCGCCAGCAGCGGGTTGCGCAGCAGATCCAGCATCACCTGCCCGCAGGCTTCACCGACCGATTGATTGTCATTCGTGAACCGGGACAACAAATCACCGGAATGATTGCGGTCGAAATAAGACTGCGGCAAGGCCAGCGTATGCCCCATCATGTCCTGACGCAGCTCATTTCTGATTTTGGCCGATACATTGGTCTTGAGATACGCACTGACGAAGGTATTCAATCCCGTAACCAGCAAGAATAGAATCCCGAACCAGGTAAGTCCCTTGAACGCCTCCACATCCAGCCGGACAGCAGCATCCGTAATCCGGGCCAGGAACCAGGCCATCGTAAGATCAAGCACAATACTGAATAACGTCACCAACAGCAACACGGCATAAATCAGCTTATGTCTAAGCATGTATGTACTTAATCTGGAAAAAGCACCTTTCTTTCTCACAACATCAGCTCCTCTTTAGAATTCCGCACCCCGCACCTTGGCATTACCTTGCTGTCATGAAGTTCCCCGTACGGCCCGCGGGTACTTTTGTGGAGAATGCCATCCCCACTGGCACATCGTTTTAGTATAGTACCTCCTTCTCTTTTTGAAAATAAAGAAATATACGCATTATATTCATAAAACTGGAAGTCAGCCCCGTCGTGGGCTCACTCTCTGCGGCTCCGATGCCACTAGTGTACTAGACCCCTGGAAAGTGCCCCAGCGGCGGGGGGCGGATTCCCGTATCGGTCTTAGGGCTGAAATCCATTGTAAGAGTCCTGAAGAAAATGAACGCTGTAGCTTCAAAAGACACTGCGGAGTTATGCGGGATTATGCGAAAATCATCGCCGATGCTTGGTGATTACTTGGGGGAAATATGGGGGAGCGTATTGTATACTTGCACAAAGCATGGTTGGTTAAGAGAGGATGAAGGAATTGTCATGGCCAAAACACATATGGAAGAATCAGCAGAAGAGCAAACAAGGCTGGAAACGCTTAGATTGGCCCGTCTGATTGAGGCTCATGTTACACGTGACGGTACAGCCGAAACACCGATCCAAGGCTTGTATTTCAACCGTTACTCGCAAACGGAACCGTCCGATTACCTGCACACGATGCAGTGGCCGACGGTGGGCATTGCCGCCCAGGGCACCAAAATGATCAAGATCGGCGAAGCCACTTCCGAATACAGCGGATCGCGCATTCTGGTTGCTCCCGTAGCGGTGCCCATCCGCATGCAGACGATTCAGGCAAGCGCTTCGGAACCGTTCCTCGGCGTGGGCGTCTATCTCGATCCGCGCAGAATCGCTGCGCTTATCCCTCAGGTCTTTCCGAACGGCCTGCCGAAGATCGGCAAGCGCAGCGCAAGCTATGTGCTGGAAGGTGAACCGGCTTTGATAGGCGCGGTGACGCGGCTGGTCGCGTGCCTGGACGAATCCGGCGACAACGGCCTGCTGGCCTCGCTTGCGGCGGATGAGATTTTCATCCGGCTGCTGCGCAGTCCCATCGGCGTCTATGTCGCCGAGACCGTACTGGCCGGCTCGGATGTCCAGCGCGTCGCCAAAGCGATCGACTGGCTGCGGAGCCACTTCGCCGAATCGCTGAGAATCGCCGAGCTGGCAGACATGGTCCATCTCAGCGAGTCCTCCTTCCGCGAATATTTCAAGTCGGTGACCTCCATGAGCCCGCTCCAGTACCAGAAAGCGCTAAGGCTGCAGGAAGCGCAGCGGCTGATGCTGTCCGGCGGGCGGGATATTACCACGGCGTGCCAACTGGTCGGATATATCAGCGATTCCCAGTTCAGCCGGGATTACAGCCGCTTCTTCGGCAATCCGCCGAGCCGGGATATCGCCAAGTGGAAATCGGGCCTCATCTCCTGAATGCTACCCAGCAAGCCCTCCGATCTTGTCAACGGAGGGCTTTTCCGTTGAATCGGGCAAGAAATCAAGCAGAACAGTCAAATGAAAGGGTATCGGGCCGTCTATACTGATCTTATCCGGATAAGCCAAGCGGCGAAGCGGAAATCATCGTTGGAACAAGCTGCTTTGTACAGGGATTTAGAGGCTTGATTCTATAAGGAGGATACCGGGATGCGTATTTTTGTAACGGGAGCAAGCGGCTTTATCGGGTCGGCAGTGGTCCGGGATTTGCTGGAGGGCGGACATGAAGTGGCCGGGCTGGTACGCTCCAAGGAAGCGGCCGAGCGGCTGGAGGCGGCTGGAACGAGAGCTGTCCGCGGCTCTGTCGAGAACACAGACCTGTTGCGCCGGGAAGCGGCTGCAGCGGACGCGGTTATCCATACGGCCTTTTATCATAAGTTCTCCCATGCCAGCCTGAAGATGAAGCTGAAGATTATGCTGGGCGGAAGTCCGGCCCGTACGCCGGCCCGTTTCATGGCGGCAGCGGTAGAAACAGAACTGCGCGCCATCGAAGCCTTTGGAGCCGTGCTGTCCGGGCGGTCCGGCGCGCTTGTCATCGCGATGCCGACCATGACGCTTACTCCCGGCAGGCTGGCGGCCGAGGATGACCGGGGAGATGCCTCATCCATCGGAGGAGGACGTGTGGCGTCGGAGAACGCCTTGCTGGCGCTGGCCGGGTCAGGCGTCCGGGCGTCGCTGGTGCGTCTGCCGCCAATCGTCTACGGCACGGGCGACCGGGGCGGCCTGTTGCCGAGCCTGATCCGCAGTGCAAGATTCAAAGACGCGGCCGCCTATATCGGACAAGGCGCCAACCGCTGGCCTGCTGTGCACCGGCTTGACGCAGCGCGTCTGTTCAAGCTGGCTGCCGAGCAGGCTCCCGCCGGCTCGCGGCTGCATGCTGTAGGAGAGGAAGGTGTTCCCTTCAGGCACATAGCCGAGGCGATTGCCCGGCAGGCGAACTTGCCGTCCAAGCAGATCCATAAGGAAGAAGCCGGCTCCTATTTCGGCTGGCTGGGTCCTTTTGTGGCAACCGACAATCCTGTCTCTTCAACGCTTACCCGCGAGCTTTACGGCTGGAGTCCGGTTGAGCGCGATCTGATGGCGGAAATGGAGCATGGTGATTATTTTGCCGGCCCATCGCCCCGCTAAGCGAATTCAAAATGGAGCTTTCCGGGAAGTCAGCACATCCTGACTTTCCGGAAAGCTCCTATTGTGATGTCCGTCAACCCGGACTAGCCTGCCGATCCTACTGTTCAGGACTCCTCCCTATACAGCGGAACCTTCATGCCTGTAACGGCAAGCGTAACCTTCTCCGGCAGAATATAATCCTTGTCCAGATTGATGTCATGCGACATATGTGTGTAGACCGCACGGCGCGGCTGGACCGTCTCCAGCAGATCGGCGGCTTCAGTCATATCATACACAGAGCGGGTGGACAATTCAGCTGCCTCGTAATAAAAGCTGGTTCCCAGCACCAGCAGGTCCGCTCCATGCATACGCCTGGTTTCCTCCGTGGTCAGAGAGATCGAGTCCGGGCAGTACACCCAGGCATAGTCCTCCTTCTCCAGCCTGTAGGCATAGGAGTAACCATTCTTGCCATGGTTCACCCGCCATGTGCTAATCTGCCAGCCATATAGCGTAATGCCGTCATCACAAGGGATCATGTCGATATGCCCGCTGAGCCACGGGTATTGGCGCTGGATGACGGGAATGACCTCCGCCGGAGCGTACAGCTCTCCCCGGAAGCCCATCCAGCGGCAGCTGTCCGCCCATTCCGGCAGCCCACCGATATGATCGAAATGCGCATGTGTCACGAGCAGACGCTTCATGGTGCGGTTCCCTTGCAGCTCCATCTGTCTCCGCCAGTCCGGTCCGCAGTCAATCGCCAGGAAGCCGCTGCCGTTATCTATAAGCACAGAAGAACGCAGGCGGTTATTGCGCCCGGTAGTTCTTGCTTCCGTACAGGTCTCACAATCACAGTAGACCCGGGGTACGCCCATGGCATCCCCTGTTCCGAGGAACACTAATGTATCCATATGCATGCCCACCTCATCGTCTTTTTTCTCGAATATCCGTCAGTTCATTATAGAACAGGAGCCGGTCCTTTGCACCCCGGCCCGTAAGACAGTAAAGAGCTGCCCTTCAGCCTGATCCGGCCGGAGAACAGCTCCCTTAATCCTTCGCACTCCACAATAAGCAGGTGTCTTCTAATCCTCTTCCGTCTCATCTACCCGCCTAGATCCCGGCCAGCACCTGATACCATATGCCCCGCTTGGAGTACAGCGTGGTGCGGACTTCCTCCCAGCCGCCAAGATAGCTGATATCGAACAGCCCGGCAGGAACCGGATACTGACTCTCATGTGCCGCATAGACCTGCTGGTTTACGGGACGGAAGCCGAACTTGGCGAATATCTCCTGCGCCTCAGGCGTCGTCAGATAATCGACCAGCGCTTCTGCGGCTGCACGGGTACCATGCTTATCCGCATACTTATCCACCACGGCCGCAGGATTCTCGATCAGGATCGTATTCTTCGGGATGACCACCTCATACTTCACACCCTCTGCAATCCGCGCCAGCAGCTCATTCTCATAAGTGACGATCACATCACCTACGCCGTACTCGAAGGCAGCCATGGAGGCCCGCCCGCTTTTATCCAGAGATTCGACGTTCCTGTGTATGCTCTCCAGGAAGGCCTTGGCAGCCGCAGGGTCCTTCGCCCCCTCCTGCTCCTCAGAACGCTTCAGGCCGGCCCCGTAGATCGCGTTGATGTCCCACTGGGCACCGCCGGAGGTCTTCGGATTAGGGTAGAGCACCTTCACCCCCGGCTTCGCCAGATCGGCAAAATCATGAATCCCCTTCGGATTGCCCTCCCGCGTCCCCAGGGCCACAACCGACCGCGTCACCATGCCCGCCTCGCCGCCTCGCTGCTTCCAGTCCTTCTCCACAAGGCCCGCCTTGACCAGCTTCCCGACATCGCCTTCCATGGCAAGCAGCGTAACATCCGCCTCGAAGCCGCCGGCAATTGCCCTCGCCTGAGTGCCTGAAGCTTCATAGGACTGCTGGAATACGATAGTTTGACCGGTATCCGCCTTCCACTTCTCCGCGAACCCGGGGAGAATCTCGCCCATGGCATCCTTCACCACGCTGTAGGCACCCACCACAAGCGTTAGATCTCCCTGCGGCGGTGCACCTGCCTCTCCTGCAGCCTGCTGCTCATTCCCGCAGCCGGCAGCGGTCAGGGCGAACACCGCCAGCAGTAAGACCGTCAGCCATCCGTGCAGTTGTCTGCTCCTTCTGATAAGCCACATACCGGCGACACATCCCACTCATTTATTTTTTAGATAAATACAGGCATCGGATCTTTCTTCAGCCCATTCTCCTGAATCCAGCTCCGCTCCTCATTGAACAGGTAGGCGCGGTGTACCAGCACAGATATTTCCTGGCCCGGAGTCAGCGTTTCTTTCTCCAGAGAGCGGTAGGTGACCAGCTTATGTCCATTGATTTCAACCTCCACCAGCCATTCACTGCCGCGGAAATGCAGATGCTTCACAACGCCCTGCTCCGTGGCCGAAGCTATTTTGAATTCATGCAGATGGCCCACCTCAATATATTCCGGACGGATCAGCGCCTTGGTCGGCTTACCGCCGCCTGCGCCTTCGAAGCCCTTCAGCTCGGAAGCACTCTCGATCAGCGTCGATTCCCCGATGAAGGTTGCCACGAACGGTGTCTTCGGCTCTTTATAGATATCCCAAGGCGTACCCTTCTGCTCCAGCCGCCCCTGGTTAATGATCATAATCTCATCCGCAACTTCAATAGCCTCATCCTGGTCGTGGGTGACGAAGATTGAGGTGATCCCGACACGTTCGATCAGCTCCCGCAGCCAGGAACGCAGCTCCTGGCGGATCTTCGCATCAATCGCGGCGAACGGCTCATCCAGCAGCAGCAGCTGCGGCTCAGGGGCCAGCGCCCGGGCAAAAGCCACCCGCTGGCGCTGCCCCCCGGACAGCTGATGCGGATACCGGCTCTCGAAGCCCTTCAGTCCGGTAAGCTCCACCAGCTCGGTGACACGGTCACGGATGACTGACTTACTAGCTTTCTTGACTTTCAAGCCGAAGGCGATATTCTCGAACACCGTCATATGCTTGAACAGCGCATAGTTCTGGAAGACAAAGCCGATCTCACGCTCCTGCGGCGGAAGATGGTTCACCGCCCGGCCGTGGAAAATAATCTCGCCGCTGTCCGGTGTCTCAAGGCCCGCCAGCATCCGCAGGATGGAGGTTTTGCCGCCGCCGCTTGGGCCAAGCAGCCCGATCAGATGGCCTTTGGTAATGCCGAAATGGACATCCTTCACCGCATGAAAATCGCCAAAATGCTTATCGAGTCCCCGGACCTCTACATGCATAATTAGTGCCCTCCCTTTCTTCTCTTGCTCCATTCCATAAGCAGCAGCAGTCCTGCGGAGAATGCGGCCAGCACCAGTGCTATCCCGCCCGCAGCCGTAACATTGAAATTCTCGACATCCTGATAGACCAGTGTGGTAGCCGTCTGGGTCCGGTTCATAATATTGCCTGAGACGACGAGCACCGCACCGAACTCACCCAGTGAGCGGGCCACCGTCAGAATCACTCCATAGATGACCGCCCAGCGGATAGACGGCCAAGTCACCTTCCAGAAGGTCGTCCAGCCATATGCGCCAAGTGTGGACGCGGCCTCTTCCTGCTGGGACCCGATCTCTTGCAGTACCGGCATCACCTCACGCACCATTAGCGGGAACGTGACGAACAGCGTAGCAATCACCATTCCCGGAAAAGCATACACAATCTTCACTCCAATTTGCTCAAACAACGCACCCAGCGCACTGTCCGGCCCGAGCAGCAGAACGATCATCAGCCCGCCGATCACCGGCGATACCGCATAAGGCAGATCCACGATGCTGTTCAGCAGGCTTTTGAGGCGCCGGCCCAGCCAGTTCGCCCGTACCAGATACAGGGCCGTCATGATCCCAAACAGCGTATTCAGCAGCGTCACAACCACTACAACATATCCGGTCATCAGCAGCGCATGCAGCGCCTCGGGCCGGGTCAGGGCGTTCCAGAAGCCGCTCCAGCCTTCGCTGAAGGCCCCCATTGTCATCCTGCCAAGCGGAGCTGCAATCAGGACGAAGAACACGAGGTAGGTCAGTCCAATCCACAATCTTCTCATGATCTTCTCCCCCGCATCTGCATGAGGCTGATCAGCCAGAGAATCAGGAAGGATAAGGTCAACAGAATGATCGACACCGCGGCAGCTCCCGCCGGATTATCACTTTCGACCTCTCCGAAAATATAAACAGAAGACACCAGCGTTCGCCCCGGAATATTGCCTGCCACGAGAACTACCGCACCGAATTCAGCGAGCGCCCGCGAGAAGGCCAGCATCCCGCCGCCGATCATGCCAGGTGCCATAGACGGCAAGATCACCTGTAGGAAGACCCTGCTTGGCTTCGCTCCCATCGTATAGGCTGCCTCTTCTTCCGAAGCGTCCAGCTCCTCCAGCAGCGGCTGCACCGCCCGGATGACGAAGGGGAATGTGACGAAGACCATGGCAATCACAATGGCAGGCTGGTGAAAAACAATCGTGAAGCCCAGCGATTCCGCAAGGCCCCCAATCAGGCTTCCCGGGCCCAGCAGCAGCAGAATCATCAGTCCGCCCACCGCAGTTGGCAGGGCAAACGGGAGATCAACAAGGCTGTTCAGCAGCGCCCTGCCCCGGAACTTATAACGGATAAGGACCCACGCGATCATCGTACCCAGCAGCACATTCGTAAGAGCCGCAATGACCGCCAGCTTGAGTGTTAACAGGACCGACTTCCAGGCAATCGGATCGCTCACACTTTCAGTGAAGCTTCCGAGCCCGGATGAGAATGAATTGTAATAGACCCCAAGGATCGGCAGCACAATCAGAATGACGAAATACAGTACAACCGTTGATCTAAATCCCCAGGTCCAGCCCTTGTGCCTGATCAGCGAATTCAATGGTCAACCTCCCACCTCCGGATAACCGGTCGGTATACTCGACTTTAAGGTTTGATTATTCCTATTAATATACTTGGTTTAAAGTTATTCCTACTTTACCAAATACCGCTTGCTGCCGTCAATTACTTTGTTAGTTTTTGGGTTAAAGTATAAGTAGCACTTGTTATATCCAAACCAGAGAGGGGCTGTTCATGATGCTGCATACTATGGAGATCACCACCAGCAAACGGGATGAAATGCGGGATATTACCCGCGAGGTTCAGGCTTATGTGAAGAATAGCGGAGTTCTTAACGGACTGCTGATTGTCTATTGTCCGCACACCACCGCAGGGATTGCGATTAACGAGAACGCCGATCCTGATGTGAAGCGCGATGTGTTGATGCGTCTGGATGAGGTCTATCCCTGGGAGCATCCCAAATACCGCCATGCCGAGGGCAATACGGCTTCCCACCTGAAATCCATTACGGCCGGTCCTTCGCAGACCCTGATTATTCATGAAGGGGCTGTGCTGCTGGGCCGCTGGCAGGGCATCTATTTTTGCGAGTTCGATGGTCCAAGGCAACGCCAGTGCCACCTCAAAATTATGGAAGGCTAGCACTGCCTGCCCTTGTAGAAGAGCAGCTACGCATGAACCGCGAAGCTGCTCTCTATACAATTTATAGTTCCTGTAACACTTTCACCATGCAAAGTTATACCAATGCAACGCTCTAAAGTACGAGCTGTTAAAAAAAACAGCTTATTATAAACTGCGGCTTAATACCTTGACATGTGTCAGGGCAGCTTGCTTCACATCTTCGAACAACACTTTATCCTGGATATAATACGAAATAAATCCGTGAGCAGACAGGAATAAGGTCAGCGGAACGTTCTGCCAGTCCTCCGTTACATATCCCTCTTCCTTCATATGACGGCGGACAATGCTCGCAAACAACTCGAAACATCGGCCCTGTTCTGCCCGGCAATACGCCAGCAGCTCTTCGTCGCGGATCATAAACATGATCTCATACTGATACGGATGGTCCAGCCCGAACCGGATGAACTCCATAATCAGCTGCTCCACCCGCGTCATTCCCTCTTCGGGCGGAGTGGTCATAGCTTGATTCAGAAGCGAAGCCACATGATTGAAATCCTCAACGACAATGGCGTAGAAGAGTTCGGCTTTCTCTTTGAAATGGTAATACAGGGAGCCGTGGCTGTAACCCAGGTGCTGACCAATGCTGCGCATCGAAATGGCACGGTACCCTTTGGTGATGAAAAGATGCCTCGCCGCCTCCAGAATTCTTTCTCTCGACAACTCCTGTTCCACTGCTCTTCTTGCCATAATCTATTCCCCTTCGCTGTAGTAAAGCCGCCGCCCTTCCGTAACCAGGGATTGCCCCTCCGTAAGATCGGTTATCCATGCGATAAATGCGTCACCTTCATCATTGCGCGGAAGACACAGCAGTGTAACTTTATCCGTAAACAAAGTCTCTCCGGTCTGAATATTCCGGCCCCGCAGTGCATTCTCCACCTTGCCCAGCCAAGTGTACTCGATTTCCACGAATACCTCCCGCCTCAGCACACGTGTAATGACCTCTCCGGCCGCAAGCGCCAGTACAGCGCCATCGGTATAGGCCCGAATCAGCCCGCCTGCACCCAGCATAATGCCTCCGAAATAACGGGTAACAACAATAGCGACATTCTTCACCTGTTGGCTGCGGATTACTTCCAAAATCGGTTTCCCGGCCGTTCCACTCGGTTCCCCGTCATCCGACTGTCTCTGGATCTCATCCCTCTCCCCGATCATATAAGCAGAGCAGTTATGCGTAGCATTCCAGTGCTGCTTCTTGATCGAATCGATAAATTGCACAGCTTCTTCCTCGTTCTCCACCGGCATAACATGCCCGATAAAGCGTGATTTACGGATTACGACCTCCCGCGAGCCGGGGGTACGTACCGTCCGGTATTGTTCCAGCATTGTTGTCCATTCCTTACTCTACATGTGATGACTTGATATATATTAGGAGCAGCCCTGGTAGTGGTTACCTATGGACTGCTCCCTGATGACTTACATTAGGTTGAATGATCTGCGGTTAGAGTGGGACTATTCGGTAAGTCTTGCTTCCAGTTCTGCCTTTTCTTTCTCGTAGCCTGGTTTGCCCAGCAGTGCGAACATGTTCTTCTTATAGGCTTCAACACCCGGCTGGTCGAACGGATTCACACCCAGCAGGTATCCGCTGATCCCGCAAGCCTTCTCGAAGAAGTACACCAGATAGCCGAAAGTATAAGGCGTCTGGTCAGGAATGGTAACGATCAGGTTCGGCACCTGTCCATCAGTATGCGCCAGCATAGTTCCCTGGAACGCCTTCTTGTTCACGAAGTCCATGGTCTGGCCGGTCAGGAAGTTGAGGCCATCCAGATCGTCCGGATCATTCTCGATCGTTACATGGTGCTGTACCTTCTCCACTTGAATAACCGTCTCGAAGATGTTGCGGTTACCCTCCTGAATGAATTGGCCCATGGAGTGCAGGTCAGTCGAGAAGTCCACCGAAGACGGATAGATTCCCTTGAAATCCTTGCCTTCACTTTCGCCGTACAGCTGCTTCCACCATTCAGAGACAAAGTGCAGGGACGGCTCGTAGTTCACGAGAATTTCTGTCGTCTTGCCTTTGCGGTAGAGCGCATTACGTACTGCAGCATATTGATAGCTCTGGTTCGTAGCCACATCGGGGTTGTTGAACTCATCGGCTGCGGCTGCGGCCCCTTGCATCATTTCTTCAATGTTAATTCCCGCTACGGCGATAGGCAGAAGACCTACCGGTGTCAGTACGGAATAACGTCCGCCTACATCATCAGGGATGATGAACGACTCATAGCCTTCTTCGTTAGCCAGCTTCTTAAGTGCGCCCTTCTCCTTGTCTGTTGTAGCGTAGATCCGTTTACGTGCTTCTTCCTTACCGTATTTCTTCTCCAGTGCTGCACGGAAGATACGGAAAGCAATAGCAGGCTCGGTAGTTGTACCGGATTTGGAGATTACGTTCACGGAGAAGTCTTTACCTTCTACCAGGTCAAGCAGATGCGTGATGTAGGTAGAGCTGATGTTATTACCGGCAAAATAAACCTCCGGTGTCTTGCGCTTGTCCTTGGACAGGTTATTGTAGAAGGAATGCGAAAGCGCCTCAATAGCTGCGCGTGCCCCCAGATAAGAGCCGCCGATACCAATCACGATCAGCACTTCGGAATCACTCTGAATCTTCTTGGCGGCCTGCTGAATGCGGGCGAACTCTTCCTTGTCATAAGCTGTAGGGAGATCAATCCAGCCCAGGTAATCGGAGCCTGCTCCGCTCTTGTTATGCAATTGTTCGTGGGCCAGCTTCACTGGAGCGGCGAAATAGTCGATCTCGGTCTGGCTGAAGAAGGAAAGGGCTTTGGTGTAGTCAAAATTAATCTTCTTGGACATCGGTAATGGTAGCCTCCTGTTTATCTCTTTAGATTTGACACCGTGTGTTGCAACATTATAATCTAGAATACTTTAATTTGCCTTGACTGGCAAGGTCTTAAGGCATATCCCCGGCTTTCCGAACCCTGTTTATGAAAAAATAACTGAAAGCGGTTACCAAGCAGACAAGCAGACCTGTTCTGTGGAACAGGCCGTAACCTTCTGATAGAATGAAGGCAAACTTAGTTTCTATAATATGATCTCAGGAAAGCAAAGGTGGAATTGAAATGAAGCACATCGGCTTTATCGGACTCGGAACAATGGGAGCACCTATGGCGTCGAACCTGCTGCGAAGCGGCTTTGAGGTTACGGTGTACAACCGTACAGCAGAGAAATGCAAACCTTTGGAACAGGAAGGTGCGAAGACAGCCGCCACACCGCAGGCAGCAGCGGAAGGCAAGGATGTTATTATTACCATGATCAGCAACGATGATTCGATCCGTGAAGTCTTCTACGGTGACCATGGCATTCTCGCCACCCTTCAGCCGGGAACAACCGTAATCGATTCCAGCACCATCTCCCCCGGCCTTGCAAAGGAGATCGCCACTGAAGTAGAAGCACGGGGCGGCAGCTTCCTTGATGCCCCTGTAACCGGCAGCAAGCCGGCAGCTATCGACGGCACACTGGTCTTCATGGTCGGCGGACATGCCGAAGTGATTGAGAAACACCGGGATCTCTTCGACTCTATGGGCCGTCTGCTGCTGCATATGGGCGCTAACGGCAGCGGCGCTGTAGCCAAGCTGGCTCACAATGCCATGGTCGGCATTCACAATGTCGCGCTCGCTGAGGGCTTCTCCATTGCGGTGAAGTCCGGGGTACCCGCAGATAAATTCCTGGAGCTGGTGAAGAACGGATCAGCAGGCAGCAAGCAGGCCGAGCTGAAAGGCCAGAAGATCATTGATAACGACTTCAGCAACCAGTTCTCCCTTGCCCTGATGCTCAAGGATCTCAAGCTGGCGTCCTCGCTCAGTGATTCCACTGGCGTCCCTTCCCCTATGCTCGGCGTAGCCAAGAGCCTGTTCCAGGCAGGCTTCAATCACGGCTACGGCGACGAGGACCTGTCCGCTGTGGTCAAATCCTACGAAGACTGGATCGGCCGGAAGATCGGCGAAGGTAACTAATGTAACGGCGGCTTTTCCAGAATCTGTTTATGATGGTGTTTCACACACTATTGTAAACAGGGGAGGAAGTTTCAATGCTGACCTTTGAACTCGCCCGGCCACAAGATGCGGCCATGTTGGCGAATGTACAGAAAAGAACCTTCGATGATGATGCCCGCCGATATCAGGATAAAGAGGAGGATGGCCCTCCCGGTTATGATTCGGTGCCCTGGCAGGCGGAACAAATGCAGCAGGGCCATTACTACAAGCTTCTGAAAGACGGTGGAATTGTCGGGGGGATGATAATCTTCCCGTCGCCCACAGAAGAGGAATGTCATCTGGGCCGGATTTTTATCGATCCGCTCTACCAGAATCAAGGCTTCGGGCATGAGGCTTTGCATTTCTTATTGGCTAAGTACCCTAGGGCTACGCGCTGGACGCTGGATACCCCTTCGTGGGCCGTCCGGAACCATCACTTCTATGAGAAGCACGGCTTCGTCCGTACCGGAGAGATCTATGATGCGGAGAGCAGCCAGAGCATCTGGGAATATGAGCGGACAGGTCCGCTGGCAGAGGTAGGCCGCTAAGAACAGAATCACTTTACCGAGCGAATCATGCTAATGGACCATGTGCCGACGCCCAGCCTATTGTGTTCGGTTTTCCGCATACATTCTGCATATGTAACTCGTAATCAGGGCGCAGCCAGGCAGTATCGGCTGCGCCCCTTTAATATGCGAGCATGGTCTTCTTGTCAGGAGTGAGAACGCAAAAGTACCGGTGATTTAATCACCGGTACGAGAAGTTTAATTTACAGTACGTATACAAAAAAACATACGTTTTCCTTGCGTTAACTATAAAATTAATATAGCACAGAAATGTCAACATAACAAGCATTTTTATGGAAAATGAAGAAAATAAATGATTCTCCCCCTGTCAGCCTGGCAGCAAGGATCAAGAAGGCGCCAGACGCGGCTGTCCCCCTCTCCTCCCCTGATGATATGATCTTCTGCGCGAAGGAGGCGACTGATATGCAAATTAGACTGAGAGATATCCGCAAAAGCTTCAAGGTGTACAAACGGCCCGAAGGAAAATGGGGACTTCTGAGAGGAGCGTTTATGCGGAATGTTACCCAGGTGGACGCGCTCGGTGGCATCAGCTTTGATATTGAAGAGGGTGAACTGGTAGGTTACATTGGCCCGAACGGCGCCGGCAAATCCACCTCCGTCAAGGTAATGAGCGGCATCCTGACACCCGACAGCGGAGAATGCACCATCTTGGGCAAGATTCCCTGGAAGCACCGTGTAGAGCATGTATCCCGAATTGGCGTCGTGTTTGGCCAGCGCTCGCAGTTATGGTGGGATGTTCCGGTGGCAGACTCTTTTGACGTACTGAAGGATATTTATGCCATTCCTCCAGGCGACTACCGCTTAAGATTATCCGAGTTATCGGCAACACTTGGTGTGGAAGCGCTCTTAAGGACCCCGGTGAGACAGCTTTCGCTCGGACAGCGGATGCGCTGTGAGCTGGTAGCAGCGCTGCTGCACCGGCCGAAGCTTCTCTTTCTGGATGAGCCAACCATCGGACTTGATGCGGTATCCAAGCTCGCGCTGCGCAATTTTCTGAAGGAAGAGAACCGTAAGTACGGGATTACGATGCTGCTGACCACACACGATATGGACGATATTGAGGCATTATGCCAGCGGGTCATGGTGATCGGGCACGGCCAACTGCTCTATGACGGGCAACTCTCAGGTCTGCAGCAGAAATATGCGCCGGAGGTCGTCATGAAAGTGAACACGGATGCGATGATTGCGGCTATGTACAATGACTTGGCTTTGGGCTAACCCATCAGGAGGTGCACAATGAACTTTAGAAATACATGGCGGGCCTGCAGCTCCCTCTTCCGAATCCGCATGGCAGAAGGGCTCCAGTACCGGGTGTCCGCCATATCTGGCACGATGGTAGGTGTGTTCTGGGCGCTTATAGAATGTGTGCTGTTCACCGTGTTCTATACATACAGCGAGAATGGCTCCTGGAACAATAACGGACTCAGCCTCCCTCAGGCCATATCCTATGTTTGGCTGGCTCAGGGGCTGTTTGTACTCCAGAGTATGAACATCGAAAGCGAAATTATGGGCAAAATCAACAACGGTGACGTCGGTATCGAGCTGTGCCGGCCCATGAACCTGTACACCCACTGGTTTGTCAAAAGCTCGGCCGGCAAGCTCGGCACCAGTTGGATCAGGGGGCTGGCCACCGTACTCGCCGGGTTCCTGATGCCTGCCGGATATGCCTTAGGGGGCCCTGCCTCATTGCCTGCACTATTCTATTTCCTTCTGTCGGTGGTCATGGCGTTTGTGCTGTGCTCGGCCTTCGCTATGCTTGTGACTGCGATCCGGCTGAATATCACTTGGGGGGACGGACCGACCTATATGCTTCTACTGCTAAGCGGCATATTGTCCGGCACCTACCTCCCCCTGCGGCTCTGGCCTGATTTCATGCAGACCTTCCTGTACCTGCAGCCGTTTGGCGGATTCGCCGACATCCCTCTGCAGCTATATATAGGTAGCGTGGCTCCTGCCGCCGCATTGCCCGGCATCGGCTTACAGCTCATGTGGAGCCTTATCTTTATCTCGGCGGGCCGGATGATCATGAAACGCAGATTGCACAGCATTATCGTCCAGGGAGGGTGAGAGTACCGTATGCTTGCTGAAGGTAAAATTTATTGCAAATACTTGCGGATGCATCTGCTGTCCGGCATGGAATATAAGGGCTGGTGGCTGATGCTGATTCAGGTGCTTACTGTGGTGATCTCCGATCCCATAGCCACCGTCCTGCTGTTCTCCCGCTTTGGCAATATCGGCGAATGGACCGTCGCCCATATCATTCTGGTGTACTCGCTGGCGGTGGCTTCCTTCGGACTTGCCGAGAGCGTATGCCGCGGCTTTGATTATTTCCCGTGGCATCTGCTGCGCTCCGGCGATTTCGACCGGCTGCTGCTCCGTCCGCGTTCCCTGTTCGTGCAGGTCGCCGCTTCCAGATTCCATCTGCACCGGCTGGTCCGGCCGTTTACAGGAATCTGTGCTGCGGGCTGGGCGCTGGGACAGCTCGGCGTTCCCTTGACGCCCAGCAGACTCGGCATTCTGGCGATGGCGCTGGCCGGAGGCTGTCTGATGTACTGCGGAGTGTTCGTGCTAACCTCAGGTCTTGCTTTTTTCACGATCAAAGGGCTGGACTGGATCTTTCTGCTGACCAACGCCAGCTACCAGATTACCCGCTGCCCAGAGCCCTATTTGCCGCGAATGCTAAAATCCGTGTTCAGCTTTGTGCTCCCAATGCTGTTCATCAGCTTCTATCCGGCGGCCACCGTCTGCGGCTGGGATTATCCCCACTGGCTGGGATTCCTCTCGCTTCCCTCTGGAGCTGCCTTCCTCGGAGTGTCTCTGCTGGTATGGCGCATAGGCGTGAGGCATTACAAAAGCACGGGGAGTTGAGCTCCGCTGAAGCTGACAATACAAAAAAAAGCACCCCGGGACCATGAATCTTCCAGGGGTGCTTTTTTCTGCCACTTTCTTTTATACAATCGGGTAAGAACAGCAATAATCAGTTAATGCGAATACTTCCAGCGCAAATTTAGAGTTGCCGGGAACATGGAATGTCTCCGCTCCGTCAATGTCCTTCCACACTTCAGTGCCGGGAAGCAGCACCTTGAGCTTGCCGGAGAGAATCTCCATCGTCTCGGGGCCATCGGTGCCGAATTCGTATACGCCAGGCAGCATAATGCCGAGTGTCACCTTAGTGCCGTCTTCCAGTGTAACTGTACGGCTGGTAACTTTTCCGTCGTAGTAAATATTGGCTGCTTTTTGAATTGTCGCGTTGGTGAACTGACTCATATGCTTATTCTCCCCTTTGTCGTTAGATCCGTCTATTATAGCAGCGCTTTTACGCGGCTGACTACATTTTCTACAGTGAAGCCATATTCTCTGATTACGGTGTCGCCAGGGGCGGAAGCGCCAAAGGTAGTGATTCCCAGAATGTCTCCCTGATCGCCTGTATAACGTTCCCAGCCGAAGGTTTGCGCCATTTCGATAGCCAGACGGGCTTTCACTTCAGGCAGGATAACGGAATCGCGGTATGCTTTATCCTGCTTCTCGAACAGATCCCAGCTCGGCAAGCTGATGACACGAACATCAATGCCTTCTTCGGCAAGCGCAGCCTGAGCCTTAACCGCCAGCTGTACTTCAGAGCCTGTAGCAATGATCTGTGCCTGTGGAGTGCCGTTCTTGGAATCAGAGACCACATACCCGCCGCGTTTGATGTTATCGCGTACACCGTCTACGGTTCCAGCCAGGATCGGCAGGTTCTGACGGGTCAGTACCAGTGCTACCGGATTAGCGGTGTTCTCCATAGCGTATGCCCAAGCTGCAGAGGTTTCGTTGGCATCAGCCGGACGAATGACCGTCAGACCTGGAATGATACGCAGGGAAGCAAGCTGTTCAATCGGCTCATGGGTAGGACCGTCTTCACCAACAGCAATACTGTCATGAGTAAGCACGTAGGTTACCGGCAGCTTCATGATGGAAGCCAGACGGACAGCCGGACGCAGGTAATCTGTGAAGACGAAGAACGTACCGCCGAACACCTTAAGACCAGTGTGCAGTGCAATCCCGTTCATGGCTGCAGCCATTCCGAATTCACGTACGCCGAAGTAGATGTTACGGCCGTCATAGGATTCTGAGGTGAACTGGGACAGACCGTTCAAGTGCGTCATGGTCGAGCTCTCCAGATCGGCAGAACCCCCAACCAGCTGCGGGATACCGCCAGTCAATCCGTTCAGCGCATTACCGGAAGCCACACGGGTGGATACGGCTTTGTCTTCTGCTTTGTAGAACGGCAGATTGGCATCCCATCCTGCAGGAAGCTCACCGCTTAGTGCAGTTTCGAGCTGTGCAGCAAGCTCAGGGTATGCTTTTTTGTAGGCTGCAAATTTCTCATCCCATGCTTTGTTAGCGGCGATTCCTTTGGCCTTCACTTCAGTGAAGCTGGCACGGACTTCATCCGGTACATAGAAATCTTCTTCATATACCCATTTGTAGTATTCCTTCGTCAGCTTCGTTTCATCAGCACCCAGCGGGGAGCCGTGGGTACCGCCGTGGCCGCCTCTACCTTGCTTGTTCGGGCTGCCGTAGCCGATGACAGTCTTCACTTCGATCAGCGTAGGTTTGCTGCTGTCTGCTTGAGCCTCTTCAAGAGCCTTAGCCAGTGCAGGAAGATCGTTACCGTCTTCTACACGCAGAACCTGCCAGCCGTAAGCTTCAAAACGCTTAGCAACATTCTCGGAGAATGCAAGGTTGAGCTTGCCGTCTAGGGAGATATCATTCGAATCGTACATTACAATCAGCTTGCCCAGCTTCAGGTGTCCGGCAAGTGAAGCAGACTCGGAAGAGATCCCTTCCATCAAATCACCGTCGCCGCAGATGGCGTACGTATAATGGTCAATCACGTTATGTTCATCTTTATTGTAAGTCGCACCCAGCTGCGCTTCAGCCATTGCCATACCAACAGCCATACCGATACCTTGTCCAAGCGGACCGGTTGTCGCATCTACACCGGCAGTGTGGCCGACTTCCGGATGTCCCGGAGTTAAGCTGCCCCATTGGCGGAACTGCTTCAATTCTTCCATAGGCAGATCATAGCCGCTGAGGTGCAGCAGGCTGTAGAGGAGCATGGAGCCATGTCCGGCAGACAACACGAAGCGGTCACGGTTGACCCAAGTCGGGTGGTCCGGGTTATGATTCATTGTCTTAGCGAACAATTGGTATCCCATAGGTGCGGAGCCCATCGGCATACCCGGATGTCCGGAGTTTGCCTTTTCAATGGCATCAATGGCAAGTGTACGGATCGTAGTGATGGCCAGGTTGTCCACCGTTGAGTTTTCTTCTTTATGAATGGCTTGATCTTTTGCTTGTTCAGTCATTACAATAATCCTCCTCGAATCAAGAATGTCATTTTGACTATTATTGTATCACGGAAGTGGAAGCATTTCCAATTGTTTTTGCTGCAGCTTATATTTAGCGGCTTCTGTCGGGTCTATGCACGCCTGTGCCAGATTCACGGTGCTTCAGGAGGTTCTTTTTTGGAGATACGGATGGGAATCCGGAAACTTAGCCTTAAGTCTAGTTTCTAATTAAGACTAAAGTTTGTTTTACAAAGCGGATTTATACAGTAAGATGGAAGTACCACAGCGGAATTTTAGCCGGATTATCCATAATTTCCAGCAGAAAGGAATTCAGAAGATGACTGCAAACAGAGACATTTATATTGTGCTGACCGGAACAGGCACGGCCTTCAGCGGAATTATTAAATGGTTCACCAAAGCGGAGCTGAATCATGCCTCGATTGCTTTTGACAGTGAGCTGCGTGAGGTCTACAGCTTCGGCCGAAAAAAAGTGTACAACCCGTTTATTGCCGGACTTATCCATGAGAACTTCATCCATCCGTTCTACAACAGTGCAGACTGTGCCATCTACCAGCTCAGAGTCAGTGAGGAAGAGTACAATACTATGTATAACCATGTCCAGGGTATGATGCAGAATCAGGAGCGTTATAAATATCACCTGCTCGGTCTGGTCGGTGTGCTGTTGAACATCCGGATTGACCGGGAGAATGCTTTTTTCTGCTCCCAGTTCGTAGCCTCTGTATTGGAGGAAACTACTGTTCATCCGGTAGCCAAGCCCTCCTGCTTCGTCACTCCGGAGGATTTCGCTTCATCCCTGTGTGCCCACAAAATATTCAGCGGCAAACTCTCCTACTATATGGACCGGAGTCATTCTGCGGACCTCAGAGGTTCCAGTCTACATAACCCCCAAACTACTAATCCGGCAGATTTTGCGGCTCCTAGACTGCGGCTGCATGAAGAACGGACCGAGGGAATCGTCTGAACGATCACCCTCCGCCCGCTTGATGCCAAGTAAAACAAAATCATAGTAGCACATAAGGCATAAGGATTGCGTCCCGCGTTATTTTACACGATGGCTCTGATAATATTCTGTCCAATCTCCGAGAATCGTTACCGCCACTGTATCCACCTTGGTCTGATACTCATTGGTTGCGGTAAAGGTAAAAGTAACCGGACCATCCGGCAGCTGTTCGAACGATGGGTCGGCCAGCTCACCCGTCCATAAGGTCTTATCACTCCCGGCCGGACTCAGCGCCGCCGTGTATCCTCCAGTCATTGTGACTTGCACGGTATCCGGTAGTCCGGTAGCTGTCCCCTGCAGCACAAATTTCTCGCCAGCCCAATAGACACTATACCCCCGCGGGCTTTCAGGCGAGCCGCTCTGCTTCAGATTGTACGCCTGACGGTTGCCATTCCACTCCTCTGTATGACGGACAGCCCCCTTGATGCTAAGCAGGTTAACCATAAAGTACTTTCTTGCGGACACAACACTCCACTCAAATCCATCGAAGACCTCAACTTCTACAGCATATTTTTCGTACTCTGCTAAGGCTCCATCTGGTACCTTCCATTGTTTTGAACTGGATACCTGGTCACCGGACTGCACCTTAATCGCACCTGTGGCCAGATTAATTATCCGCACCCGGAAGCGCTGCTGCTGATCCCCGTCCTCATCCTGGTAATCCCACTTGATGATCGGCGTCAGTGTGCTGGCAATCGTTGGCTTGTTGGGGCTATCACTTGTCGGATAGGTAATTGAGACCTTGGGTAACCGGTTCAACACGGTAATGCTATGGGACAGCTCTCTGAACAGTCCCAGGGAGTCCGTAACAAGCTGCCGATACGTAAAGGTACCGTTTGTAGTAAACTTTTTGTTAAAATCGCCTTCTGTGCTCACAAGCCCCTCTACACCAGCCGCCGGCTTCAAGAAATACTGATGACTTATGATGTCTCCTTTCGGAATATCCTCATCTGTTGCCGTGCTCTTGATATTAAGCACATCCGTCCGGTAGATTGCTACCTTGGTGGCATCCTTTCCGGTATCCGTAATGAGGGTGAATCCCGGCTGGGGCGGGTTGTCGATGATGAAGGCTTTTTCGTTTGATACCTCGGACCAGGAGCCTTTGGAATACGCCCGCCCCAATACCGTGAAGTACTCGAAGCGATTGAATGTTGGGTTTGGAACTTGATACTGACGGATCGATCCGCTGCCATCTGTATTCTCTACCGTTTTCTCCAATAGCCCTTCTTTGGTGAAAAATTCAAGCCTGTACTTTTCCTGAGGATCATTCTCCGGATCGGAGTAGGTCCACTGAATCAACGGGTCCCCCTGCTTCTCTGCATCCAGGACGGTAGGGTTCCCTACTGTACCCGGCGGAGAAGTGATCGTCATGGACGGGGCTTCGTTTTTGATTACATTCACTTTGAGTGACTCAATATTTGACTTCGCCCCAATCTGGTCCACTGCCCAATGTTCCAGGGTGTATATCCCCGGTTCCGGAAAACTGATATTGATACTCTGCGTCTTATATAACTTGGTGGTGCTGTCGCTATCTGTCACCTTCCAAAAATATTGAAGACTGGCGATATCCGATGGATCTTCATCAAAATCAGACGAGGTGTATTGCTTCGTATCAAACTGATACGCCGTTGCAGACCCGTTAATGGCGGCCGTAGGGACATGGTTGAGGACTTTGAACGTCCGTGTCGCATTCGAGGAAAGCGACCCGTCCGAGGCGGTCAGGCGCATTTCCCAGCCATCTGAAATGGCTTGTTGTGGTGAAATGCCGCTACGCGCGATCAGATCCCGGATGGTCATCACCTGGTTTCGGTTACCTCCGGCATAATAGTACGGGCTGCTATTGATCCGGGCATTCCAGGCATAGCTTAGCCAATCCCCATCCTCATCCGGGTCAGGTGTCATATTCTCCATCGTAATGACCGTATCCCGGTATACTTCCACCGGCATATTGAAGGCAGCTGCTGGCGGGTGATTCAGGACTTGTACCGTTTGGCTGTAGGGCTGCGACCATAGCCCGCGGTTATCATGGACCTGAAGGGTTAACTGATACGTCCCCACGCCGTAGGCTGCGATATTCGGCGGCACCGCCGCACCGCCCGAATGACTCCATACCTGTTGCCAGCCATCCTTAATCACTGTCCAGCTGTATACGTCCAGTGGATCATTGTCCGGGTCGAAGGACTTGTCCGTGACCGCTGTAGCCTTACGGTACGATACAATGTTGGGCTCTACGGTGAACAGCGCTACCGGCGGCAGGTTGCCGGCCGCCCCTACCGTTTGCTGCGACCAGTCACTCCAGACGCCAATCCCATTCTCGCCATCGATGTCCCGCACTCTTAGCCGGATATCATACTGGTCATTGGTCGGCAGTTGTGCCGGCGGATATCCATCCGTCCAGACTTGCCCTTCTGTCTTCTTGTATTGCCATTGCCAATCCATGATCCCTTTATTGGAGGCAGTGACATGATCCAAATCGTAGGAGCTGTCCGTGATCTGCAGCCATCCGCCTGACAACCTGGCACTAAACAAGGCTATCGGCTTGCGATGCACATGGAAGGTCATCGAAGAGAGGTTATTCCGGCTCCATTTCCGGTACACATCGAACCGGTCGTCATCCTTGGGATTGTCACGACCCTGGAACGTGGCCACGTAGGAACCGCTAAACGGGAAGGTCGTATAGGGTGAACTTCGCCATAATCCAGAATCCCAAATAATCCCCATCGAATTGTCAAAGAAATATGGATCATGATCGAACCGGTACCGTTCTTCCCGTTTAGGGTCCCATTCCGAGTCAAAGAATTTCGTTCTGGTTTCTACAGGGGTATTGATCAGGACAAAGGACTTGTTCCGCATCTGCTGTCTGACATTGATCGTAAGCGCCGCCTTCGCGGTCATTCCCGAAGGATCGGATGCCGTGATGTTCACGGTGTAGGTTCCCGGCGGGATCGAGTCTTGCAGCACGTCCAGTGGGATATTGAATAGTTTGGATAGCTTGGCTTGAGGCACCACCGTCTTCTTGTAGAAGACACCAGGGATCTCGGCGGTGACGGTAACGTCCTCGTTATCTGGATCGCTGACATACCCCTCAATATTGATTCCGCTTAAGCCTGCGGCATTAACCAGGGTAATTCCATTTGCTGTTCCTACGGACAGGCTAGGGGCATAATTGGGTATCAATTCTGCAACTCTAGTCATGTATGGCGACCACCAGTAAGTGTTTGTCCGAGCGAGCACTCGAAAACGGAACATTTCCGGATCATCCGCTAATCCTGGGTTGTATTCACTTGGCTGATAATAGTTATAGCCTTGTGCATAGTCATTAGGATAAGTATTCGCCATTAACTCACGTATTTTGGACATCTCTATATCAAGAGTGGCGGGAAAATAATCTCCGTATGGTGGGGGTGCCACCGCATTTATAAATAATCTTCCCCAATCTGCTGACCAGTTGTAATACATACCATAAAAGTCAGGTGTCCTAGGATCATTACAAGTCCATAGATTATCATCGTTATAGGCATTTCTGTTTAATTCATATTCATATGCTTTTTTGGTATAAATGGAACTACACATTTCGATTTCCATGGGCTCTGTGTACCCGGCCCAATCATGTCTCCCCGTATGATAGGTGACATGTAAGTTAGAGCCTGGAACAATATCATAGGTCATTCTTTTGGTCGTTTTATTAAATTTAAGATTGGTTACCTTCAGAGCAGGGAAATCAATGACAACCTTATCATCCTGATTGGCATGTCCCCCTCGCCCAGCTTCAAAGACAATATCCCGATAATAAATAAAATTGTCCTCTGCAGCCTGCACTGTACTGGCCAGTCTCGTCACTTCGACAACTGGTTGCGGCAGTGCGGGAATCAGCAGCAAATAGGCCATAAGCAAAATGATACTTCTCTTGAATCTCTTCAATGTCTGCCTTCCTCCCCTACAAGTCCCAATCGACTTCTGGCGCGCGGTTATCTATTTCTACCGTCCGCTCCACTAATGCTTGCTTGATCGGATCGGTATACGAATCTGCAGAACGCCGGTCCGCCTCCGTCACGTAATCCTCAATGGTCGGTTGACCAAACTCTTCAAAGACCGTCAACCGGATTTCGTATCTCCCCACCTGAGTCAATTCCAGCTTAGGATTAATCTCATTTCCATTATTGAAGATCTCCCAATTCTCATCGGTAAACCGACCGTCATTATTGGAGTCATACCGATACTCCCAGATCCGCCGGTTCAGGGTATCCTTGTCTGTGGAAAAGGATCTGTCCGTAATTTGGATGATCGCTCTATTCCCCTTCTCCGGGTCCCGATACATTTTTTGGGCAACGTCAAAATACACACTTGGAACTTCATCCGGTGCAATATCGAACGTGATCTCCCCATCTGCACCATAGCCGGCTGTATTCTCAACATGAATATTTGCTTTGTATTTTCCTGGCTTCCGGAAGAGAACGTCCTTGCTCTCCAGCTCGGCCAGACTGCCGCTGTATTTGATATCTGCATTAGTCCCGCCGCTGACGGCGCTGATCGTGACCTGAGTTTTAGACTTAATGATCGGGAATCGTGTCGGGCTTGTGCTGCTGTTGGTGAGCGTGGTTTTCCGGTTCTGCTTCAGCGATCCGGTGATCTCCAAGGTTGCGGATGGAATCGGTTCAATGACCGTTACCTCGGTACTGGTGCTCCCGATCAGCCCGTCATTATCGACAACGGTAAGCATTATGGGGAATGTCTGTCCAACCTTGTCCCGTGTGTACCACACATAGCCTCTGGCTGTATTTTCAATCCCGCCCTCTGCTCCAGGAGTTCCCCAGGCATAGTCCGTAATGTATCCGTCTGGATCAGAGGAACTCCCTCCGTATACCATCATGTCTGAACCGGCTTTGACGTACTTGGGTGCGCTGATTCGGGCAATCGGTGGCTTACCTTCCGGCTTGCTCGGCGTTCCCGGTATGGATGGATAGGTAATGGGGTTGTCCCTTTTGTACACTCCGGCCGAGACTTCCATTTTCTGTTCCAAGGAAGTTATCGAACCGGACTTAGTAACCACAGGATTCTTGAACCGGATGATCACCGTCAGCGCGTAATCCTGCTTGAAGCTGTCACTGGTTACCCGGCTGGCCGGGATCTGGAAGTCAAAGCTTTTCGATGCGGTGAGCATTTTTCCGTATTCTTTCTTCATGTCAGCCTTCGCTGAACCGTCTTTTTCCTTGGCATAAAATACCCATTCTTCGATGTTAGAGGAATTCGTGTAACCCAGCAGTTCGCCTTTAACGTTGATCTTCACATCGACCTTGCTGCCTTCCAGCTTGATTGGGTTTGGACTCGGCTTCTCTAGCGTGGCCGTTCCGTTCAACGTAGCTTGGTCAGGTGGGGAATAATCAAAGGTGACCGAACCGGCGTAGCTGTAGGATGTGACTTTGGCTTCGGCGTTGAAGTAATAGGGGAGAGTCACGTAATAAAGCCAACCTCGAGCATGTCCTCCTTTCCCAAATCCTTCGGATACTTCTTCTGGTCTCCTTTTTTCAGACGGTACTGAATAAGTAATTATAAACCTTCCATTTTTAACGGAAGTTTCCCCTTTATCACCTTTCAGGGCTTGTGGATTAAGCTTTATGCTTGACTGAGATACACTACTATAGGGAACCTGCGTTTTATCTTTCCTATACCAAGTTGCTGTGCTCGGACTGACAGGATCTGACTTCGTAGACACGGTAGTCTTAGGTGGTATCTCAGATGGCATTCCGTAATCTTCTGCGTTCTTATTGGAGCTTTCATTATAACCCTTGTCCTCTGTGTAATCATTAATCTGCCATCTTCGGCCATCTGAATAGCGCCAGATGGAGTTTCCAGGAACACTCACAAAAGGCTTGTCAAACTGTCCATCCATTCCAAATACAGGAAATACCTCATCCTTCACATTCCCCTTCAGCGTAACCTTAATCTTCCCGTTCTCGACAGTGAGAGCCCCTACAACACTGTTGTTTCCTGAATATTTCATTGTGCCTGCCTTAATCGCGGAGCTAGTGACCCCGCTGGGAAGATCCAGATAAAACGTCTTGGCACTATTTCCTGAGCCGGTTAACCCGGTTGTCACCGGTATGCTGATGCTGCCTTGCTTAGCTCCTTCTGCTTGTGCCGAATAGGTGAAAGCTGGCACAAGCAACTCAAAAGCTAACAGGATAACTACACCGACAATCCAAAGTTGTTTAGTTTTCATTTTCTTCATCATTTAATTCTTCTCGTTCACAATATATTTTGTGGTAGAGTTGCTCTTGTTATCTAGCCAGATTACGAAATAATTAAAGTTTCCAGTGTACAAATACGCTTGGTACGTACTGAGCTTTTCTCCCGGTTTTAGACTCCAATCCCAAAGAGATTGCTTGCTATTTTTGATATCTGTCATTTTATCTGGCATACTAGTATACGCTTCGCCTTTGGACAAATCCCCGAAATTCAAACGCCATTTGTCTTTTAAATCCTTAACGTTTTGTTGAACCATACTCCCACTCTTATTTTCCACAGTGATCTTCGTCCAAATAAAATACTGAGCATTACCTAAGTTATAACCATATGTTTTACTCAACACCTGAGCATCCTTCGACTTCGCATCAAAGATCATAATCTTCTCCAACGTGTAGTTCAGCCCCCCGGCCGTAACTGTTACCGGCAGTTCCAGATCTTTCACTAATCCGAACTTAGAAAGGTTGTCTCTCATAATCGGAGCTGCTGGTTTTGCCGCTGTAGCAGCCTGTGCTGAGCCCACTTGCCCTAGAATCGAACCCGCCAACAGTGTAGTTGCTAAGATTGCTTTCATCATTATCTTTTCCATGTAAATCTCTCCTTTAATAGTTTGTGCGGCCTGCTAAGGTTCGCTTCAGGGCAGGCCGCATTCATCCTGGTTTACATATTAAATTTATATTCCTGAACCGCCGGCACTGTAATGGCCTCTTGAACCTTGCTTCTGGAGATCAGCACCGGGTGCTGCGTTTGAATAACGGCGATGACCGAAGGACCTTGTATGTATTTGGTGATACCGTAAGTACTGTCCTCATAGAGCAGCGGAAAAGTATCGCCCGTAGATTCATCCACGATGTCGAATTTGACGATCTTCACTTGAGCCTGAAGCCGGCTCCCCGCCAAGGGGGATAAGCCGTCATCCAGTCCCAGATTACTCTGCAGGGTGTGGCGGAAGGTGGCATAGGCCTCAGCGGGATCAATGACCAGACGGCCTTGGGCCCTCGCTGCTTCGTTCAACTCCTGTGATGCGTCATGGACGGCCATATTGTTGGCATCCTTAAGCATGCTGCGCACCTGGTCCCACTCCTGATTCTGAATCTGAAAAAACCAGGAATAAATAAAGATCAACAGGACAAAGGCCAGCTTAATAATATAATCCATAGGTTAGCTTCATCCCTTAATTAATCGAGATATTCACTCATGATTGAGCCATGTCCATAGTACTGTGTCGGCTGGGATACGCCGGAGAAATTGTAGGGGAACAGGTTCACCCGCGGTGCGGTCACATACACATCAATCCGCTGTTTACGCTCAAGGATCACTTCTGTTCCGCTGGTTATCTTGATCGAGCCTTCGGGAAATCCTACAGCCTTCAGGTTAGAAATGACCTCAGCCTTCATGGAGACAGTGACCCTCCCTTCTGTGGCTGCCTTTTGCGTGATATACGAGGTGTTGGCTTTGACCTGCAGATCGAGCAAATAATCGATGTACGTAAAAATCGGCTGCAGGATAATGAACAACACCAGCCACATGAACAAGGCCCGGAGGACGGTTGCCTTCAAACGCAGCGCCTCCTTTTAATACTTCTCGACAGCTTTGACATGGGTAATAATATCATCCTGGCTGCCGCCGATCATGCTTGTAGCCCCAGCGATAAAAATCCCGGCAATCACAAAGCCAATAGCCAGAAACAGCGCGACGGAAATCGAGTCCTTCTTCATCTCTGTTACACCAACGGACTGGCGATCGTATACGTTACAGCTGCTTCCACGGAATCTGCGGGCTGAACCAGACTAACCTTCGGGATTTCAGGTCTGTTGTCATCCGCTTTATCGATTACATCCCGTACCACAGGAATCAATACGGCAATTACGATAGCCACACACAGGAACCCGATTGCGATAAATAAACCAGTAGAAATAGCGTCTTTTTTCATTGTTAATATCTCCCTTTTGATTGTATATTTTAAAATGATTCTTGAATATAACAAAAATTTCACTTCGTTTATTTTCTTGCTTCCAGCCTGCCTAATTAGCTCATTGGAACATCCCTACGCCGTTAAAATTCCCTTTGATCAGCATAATGTACTGCATCGCCAGCGACACAATCATCAGAAAGGTGGCGATCGACGGAATGACATTGATGATCGTGGAAATGTCCCCGATAAAGGACCACTTCTTCAGATATTGGTCACTTGAGATTTTGGTAATAATTTTGCCCTGCTCCTGCAGATACTTCGCTGCTTCATGGTCATCATCCATCCCTTCTGTCGCAAGCAGAATCGAGCGGATATCGTTGATAAACATGTGGTTCTCCGGGAATTTGCTGCAAAACCATTCAATGGCCCGCTCCGTCCCCTCATCCACCGCCCGCTCCGACAACTCATACAGATCCTGGCGGATGTAACTGAAATGGTTGGCCGTCCCGGCGCAGAAGGCGCCAAATTCCACATACCCCCGCTTGCGCAGACGGTTATTCTCATAGAGGCGGATGAAGGAGATCAGCTCCCCGTCTTTTTGAATCAGTGTCTTCTGATGCAGCCAGCTCAGCAGCCAGCCAAACGGCAGCGCCCGCTGCGGACTGGTAATCACGAGAATCAGCAGAGCAATCAGAGGATCGTATATTGACATTGGCTCTGAACGTAAGAAGTCTCCCGTTACCTGGGCCAGCAGATAGAGAAAAGCCGCCGAATATCGGAACAGGGTGATTTTGGCTGCTGATATAGAGAGTCCGCTCTGATTGAGCAATTGCTGCAGCCGCTCATTGTGCACACGTTCCCCGAAGGCCTTCCACTGCTGGCCCAGACGGAGCACATACCGCTGCTGACGGCTGCTGCTGCTGATAAAGACCAGTAAGGCAAGATACACAATACCTGTTACAGCTATCAAAAGTAGTAATCTATCCATCATTCATCACCTTAATGGTAGTCCAGTCTGGGTCTGGCGAGGATGGTACTGATCATGAACGAGATGAATAGGCCCGTCAGGATCACCATCATAAATGAAAGTCCAATCGTTGTCTCGAACTGCAATTTGAAATACACATCCGGCTTCAGCATGTACATGAACGTTCCCACAGAAGACACCAGCACAATCAGATTACCGTACAGCCCCAGGCTGATCGCATCCCGGCTGCTGGCCTTTACTGTCAGAATAGTCTCCCGTTGCAGCTCCATTGAGCGGTTAAGCGTCATGAGCGAGCTTTTGAGATAACGGGTGCCCTCCTTCTCGCAATAGAGCAGATCAGATACGAATTCAACGGCAAACGTCGTGCCAATCGCTCCGGCAAAACGCCCGGCTTCCTCATTCAGCTCCCGTTCATTACTATAGCCAGCGAACGCTGCACCCAGCAGCCTCAAGGGCGTCTTCAGCACATTCTCCACCGGCAGCAAGTCACTGGTCTTGGACAAAATGGAATCCGCAGACAAATGCGTGAATTTGGTGGCGATTTTGATCACATCGAGCAGATCGTAGCTCCCCCGCACCTTGCGCTGGGCATAGGTATATCTCATCCGCAGATAAGGAATACAGGCCGAGAGCACCGCCAGAAACAGCGGAAGCCGCCAGGCATTCGCCACAGGTGCGCCGTCATTCAACACCATGCCTTCCAGAAAAGGATTGCTGAAGCTCATCTGCCCCGGCAGCTCTTTAAGAGTCAGCAGACTCGATAGGAATACACCGAGGAACAGCATCCCCGAACGGGTGACGAAGCGCAGCACACTGATGCCCGGCTCGTATCGCTTATGGGCAAAATACAGCAGATCATCCAGATGGCGGTACAGCCACATTTTCCTCTTCGCGCTGCTGACCTTGTGGCCGAACAAGCTCATCCGCAGGTTCATCCGCAGATCCAGCTTCTGCCCCCATTGCCATAGATGCCGCTCAATCAGCGGCTTGACCAGCAGCCAGAGTCCGCCTGCAACGAGCAGGTGAAGCACAAACTGGATGATATAGAACAGCAGCCCCACAGGCTCTCCCTCCTCTCATTCGTTCAAAACGATTTTGGACTTCAAACTTTCCTTCAGCGGGTCAGTCATCGGCTTCTGCGCAGCGAGATGTCCAAGCTCCTGCAGCAGCATCCGTGCCGCTCTGGCATTCTTCTTCTTCATCTTATCGATCAGCGCCTGGGTCAGCCTGTCATTATAGGTCCAGCCCGCCTGCTCCGGTTCCCAGCGCATCAGATCATTGGCGAAGACTGAATTATTGGCCTCTTCATAAAAGACCTCGGAGATCCGTGCCAGCCGTTTCTTCCCATCCGGGACACTCTCCAGAATGAACACCAGCTCACAGGATTTCAGCGCTGAGATTAAATGCCCTTTCAGGCTGCCGCCGATCCGTGTAGATACAGCAAACGCCCCCTGATAAGGAATATCCTCTGAATCTACCGTATGAAAGGTGCCCGTAATGCCGTCATACCCCTTCTCCCCGCTCCACAGATAGAATTCCCACTCGTTATAACGCATTTCTGTCATGTATAGAATGTTCGGGTCATGCCGCAGCGACTCCACTCCGACCTCCATCAATTCCTCATTGGAAGCCTGAATCGGAATAATCCGGTGGCCTTTGATCTGGTACGGTAAAATCGACTCCGGATGCTTCTCGATCATCACGACGCCCATGCAGGAAGCGGAGCCGAGCAGCTGCTCGCCGACAATTGTGTTGGCAAAAGTAGTTTTGCCCGAGCCAACCGCCCCCGCGATAATCGTGTTTCGAAACGTCCCGGTAAGCGCACGAATCAGATCAATCGCTTCCGCAGGAATACATTCCGTGCCGGCCTGATCATCCAGATCCAGAAATTCAACGACCTGCCGCCGCAGCGAGATGGTAGTGAAGCCCTCCCAGACCCGCGGGGAGACCCAGATGGCTAGACGAATGAATCGGCCGGGCCAGAGGGGATCATCCATTTTGAATTCAACGGAAGGATTATCCTTGTTCAGCTTCTTGCCCGGATCACTCTTGAGGAGAGAGCGCTTGAGCTGCTCCACCCGGTCCAGCGAAGGCATCTCATAGGGATACGCCACAAACCTCCCCTGATGGTTATAAAAAATTTGCCGCCCGATCATCTGCAGTCCGGTGGATTCGCTATAGGCACGGTCTGTGAACCAGCGGTAGGCGGGGCCGAAGCCCTTCCATTCATGAAACAGCGCTTCAGCGGCTGTGCGGTAAGCCTCCGGCACTTTTCCGGTAAACGGGGTCCGGCGCAGGTATTTCTCAATCTCGTTCATGAAAAAGCTGACCGCCTGCGGATCACCAACCAGCGCCTTCGCATTCAGTTCGAAATAGCCGTCATCCTCACGCTCCAGCCCGGCGTTCATTTCACTTTTCATGGTGTGCAGGAAGCTGTAGAAGTCCTCTTTGCCGGGCTTGCTGGTACGCAGTACACTCTGCTTCAGTGAGAATAGCCGTCTGCTCTGCGTTCCGTCCGCGAGTCCAGGCACCGCCTGTAAGCTCTCATCCCCCTGCCCCTGCCCCTGCCTCCTGCCCTGTTCAGGGTCCAGCGGAGCCCATCCGGACAGCACACGCTTCTGCTGCAACGGCAAGCTGTCATCCTTGTTGTTCATCATTGAAATATCCCCTTCTTACGGGTTTCCTGGGCGAGGCCCAGTGATACAAGTAATGCGTGGACCTTATCGTCCACTTGCTGAAGCTCTTTTTTTCCCAGCGGCAGGCTCTCCGGAAAAGATGGATAATACGGTAGCTCCAGCAAAAGCTCGCTGCCAAAACGCAGGGCCAGGCTCTTCGGTGATGTTAGCTCCTCCACATTGCTGCGGTTAATTATCCACTGGAAGTCCTGCGGATGCAGGTCCATATGTCCGGCCAGCTCCATCAGGGGCTGCAGCCTGTGTTCATGCCGCGGGTGTGTAACGATCATGCGCAGCAGCGACTTCTGCATTCCCACATACCACGCGGCGCTCTCGGGAATCGACCCGAAGTCCGCAATCACCACATCGGCGCTTTCACTTGCTCTCGCCAGCAGATATTCGATCTCCTCCTCCTGATAATCCTGAGCGCTTAGATAATCGAAGTTCCCTGGCAGATAGGCATAGCCTTCCTGCTTCACCAGCGCGCTGAAGTCCTCATCATGCAGCATTTTACCCGTAATCCGCGGCCGCAGCCTGTCCAGACTAACCGCCGTCTTCCGGTCATAGCCCGGATCGTACAGGTCGAGACCCAGCATAATCACCCGCAGCCCTGAAGCGGCAATCCTCCTGGCGAACAGCTTGGCAATACTCGTGCAGCCAATCCCCGGCCCTGAACCGAAGAAGCCTACCACATTACCACTCTCCTTGTGCTCATCTTCAAGCATATAGCGCAGCTTATCGATGATTGCCGCTGAGGTGCAGCGCGGAGGCATGAAGAATATGCCCAGACTCTCACACTGCATATGTATGGCCTGGTAACCCCGCACCCCCTTTTGCAGATAGATGTACAAAATTGAAGAGTCCGGATACCTCCCTCTCAGCTCTCTTAATTCCGCTACCGGTACCTGCTCGCTCGTTACCATTAACAGATGCCCTCCGGCATGCTCAGGCTCCGGCAGCACACTTTGAGCAATAACGGTGAAGCCTGCCAGCTTAATCTCATTAATCGTCAACTGATCTATACCCAGACTGAATATTCTCAAGTTTATTCCTCCTCCTTTCTGTATGCTCTTCTACTCCACCCGGACAATCCATAGCTTCTTGCCCTGTTCGAGATAAGCTCCCAGCAGCTCACCGTCGCTCTTCTTCAGCTTCAGCTCCGGGGCTGCCACCTTCCCGGTTGAAGTAAAACGGTTATTGTTATTGCCGTTCTCCGAGTCGAGTACATCGTTGTTATCTTCCGTACGGACATAGTTTACTGTCACTCCGCTTAAGAATACTTTGCGCGCAGGGATTTCCGGCGGAACCTCTGCTTCCGGCAGCGAAGAAGCGTCTGAGGTCTGCCCTCCTCCAGTAGCAGTTACAGATGCAGATGCGGATGCAGCCGGACTGTATCCTCTGCGTTCTTTTGCGGGTAAGTCTCCTTCGACCAAATAGATATCTACCTTATCCCTGCTGCGGAGAGAACCGTTGATGGCATAGATCGCGTCTTTGGGAATCGGGAAAATCCCCTCGTCCTGCTGTGGCTCCAGTTCGCTTACATCCACCAGCGACTCGGTCAGAATGCTGCCATCCGTCAGATTAACATTCGTAATCTTCTGTTCCACCTGCTCCAGACTACGGACGACCCCTGCCGGGATGTCTTTGGTCTGTACGGAATCCAGATAGAGATTCTCCGCTGTCAGCTCATGATTCTTCGGCAGGAAGCCGCCCCCGTCCACCTTGATTTTGACAACGGTCTGTGACAGTACATAAGGCTTGAAATACAGATCATAGCCGAGCAGTCCGCCGAAGCCAATGAGCAGGATGAGTCCGGCGAAGAAATAATTGCGTTTTAATAGACGTCCGTGCTTTGTTGACAAGCCCTTTACCCCCTTTGAATGTGATTTCTGCACATAGCAAAATACATCTTGGCGCTTATGTCCAAAATGCCGGTAAAATGCTTTTTTACCTTAGTGGTTGAGAAGTGTATTAGATTATCCTTGTGAGGTTGTGAAGCCTGAGGCTGCGGGAAGCTCCCGCTGAAGATGAATGCCGGTAAAAGCCAGGCCAGAACGCTGTTCCATATCCCCTGCGTTACGCAGGGTTGCTGACTTTTACCGGAGTGGTTGTAACGGTTACGGCAAGATTAGCTGATTAATTAAATACTACTGTTTTGTTGTGATGCACGAGGATTCTGTCCTCAATATGCCATTTAACGGCACGGGCCAGAACGACCCGCTCAATGGTACGTCCAATGCGCTTCAGCTCGTTCACATCATCGCTGTGGCTAACCCGCTGAACGTCCTGCTCGATAATCGGCCCGCCGTCCAGCTCCTCGGTCACGTAATGGGCGGTTGCCCCGATGATCTTGACTCCGCGCTGATAGGCCTGGGCGTACGGCTTACCGCCGACGAAGGCAGGCAGGAACGAATGATGGATATTGATGATCCGGTGCCGGTAATGCTCGATGAATGAAGGGGAGATAATCTGCATGTAGCGGGCCAGTATGATCACATCGATATCCTCACCGATAACCTCCAGTTGACGCGCTTCAGCTTCAGCCTTCGTCTCTGCGGTAACCGGAATATGATGGAACGGAATGCCGAAGGATTCCACATAACCCTGCATATCGGTGTGGTTGCTGACCACAAGCGCGATATCTGCATCCAGGTCACCCGCCTGCCACTGCCAGAGCAGCTCCACCAGACAATGGTCCTCCTTGGAGACGAAGATCGCCAGCCGCTTCTTATGGCTTACCTTGAAGATCTGCCAGTTCATCTTGAAGCGCTCGGCAACACCGCCGAAGATGCTACGTACCTCCTCCAGCCGCTCATCCAGCTTAGGCAGGTCAAACTCTACTCTCATGAAGAACATTCCGCCATCCGGGTCCATCGTATATTGGTCCGACTGCACGATGTTCGCGCCATGCTGATACAAGAAATGCGATACCGCCGCTACAATCCCCGGTCCGTCAGGACAAGATATGAGCATACGCGCCCGGTCGGGATAAGGTCTGCCTGTTGAATGCTCTCTCTTCACATGTAATTCCATAGTTCTCCGTTCATCCTCTCATCTGCTTGCATTATCTATGCGGGTCTATGCCTTCACGAGCAGCTGTTTGCCTGCAAGCCAGGCGATCAGCCGGTGATTAACGGCTTCCTCACTAAGCTGAGGGAATAATCCGGCAGCTATGACTTGATCATAGAGACGTTCCAGCGGTTCCCGGGGATCCGCTTTCTTAGCCTTGGCGTCATTCTTCAGCAGCTCCCACACATCCAGGACATAACGGCGTGAATCCAGCTCCTGCTTGGCAAAAAAGGCATGCAGCTCTTCCAGCTCCTGCAGGAATTCCGCACCGAAGCGTTCAGCAACATTGCCGCGCAGCAGAGCGATTTCTACTTCATACATGGGACGGAGCTTCTTGGCGTCTTTGCCGATCCAAGGCGTCTCCAGAATAAACGGCAGACCTGCCAGTGCTTCATGCTGGACTACATTGTTGATCGTCTCGAATCCTATGTAGCCGGAGCCAATTGGTGTATGACGGTCTTTGCCCGCTCCGCGCGGGTTCTTGCTGTCATTAAGATGGATCACGCCGAGCCGCTCCAGGCCGATGGTATCATCGAACTTCTTCAGCACCCCATCCAGATCGTTCACGATGTCATATCCGGCATCATGAATGTGACAGGTGTCAAGACAGATCGATAGCCGCTGATTAAATTCGACCTTATCTATAATGGAGGCAAGCTCCTCAAAGGTGCGGCCGATCTCTGTGCCTTTACCAGCCATCGTCTCCAGTGCAATATGCACATCGGTCTCATTTGTACCGCCCAGCACCTCATTCAGACCGTCTGCAATACGCTGAATGCCGTAATCAGCATCCTTATCAGTGAATGCACCCGGATGCAGGACAATATGCTTGACCTCAAGCGCATGGGTCCGACGGATCTCCTCCTGCAGGAAATCTACTGCCAGCTGATAGGTATTTTCCTTGTAGGAGCCCAGGTTAATAATGTAAGGGGCGTGAACCACAATCTCGCCGACGCCATTCTCCCGCATCTTCTGCTTGCCTTCCTCGGGGAACATCGATTCAATCGGCTTCCGGCGCGTATTTTGCGGCGCTCCCGTATATATCATAAACGAGGTAGATCCGTACTCATTTGCTTCATTGGCCGCGCTCAGGAGACCCTTGTCCGCGCAGGACACATGTGAACCTATTTTCAGCATGCCTATTTCCCTCTTTCCTTCACGAATTAACCCTTATTCTACCGTGATCGGGAGAATAAATCTAGGCAAGCCCCGAAAGGCCGCTTCCGCTTCGCAAACCTAAGGAAATACGCTATACTCAAGAGGAGCAAAAGGAAAGTGACAATCATCATTGTCAAAGGCGGTGTATTCATGCATTTCCATTTACCCTCAAGCTTATTATCCACATCTCCAAGCAACTGGTTTATGAACTCCATCGCATTTTGGACCTTTTTACTGCTGGGCTGCATGTGCATCGGCGGCTATTTTATGTTCCGCAAATTCCTGAAGGTGCTGCCCAAGGCTGACGGCAAATCCAAGCTGGACTGGCAGAACTACTGGGTGGAACGCAGCCGTCCGCTGTGGAGCGACGAGATGAAGGCTTTTCTGGACCAGCTTGTACAGCCGGTGCCTAGCCCGTTCCGCGATATTGCCAAGCACTCTATCGCCGCTGAGATCGGCAAGCTGGCTGTAGAGAGTCATGCAACTGAGGTTACCCGTGACCACTGTATTCAAGGGTACATTATTGCTACGCCCCGGCGTGACAACAGGTTCCTGATCACCTTCCTGGAGAAGAACGGCATCGACTACGCGCCTTACAAGCATCTGGTCAAATAAAGCATATTAAGGAGCAAGCCCTATGAAATATATCATTTGCGGAGGCAGCGGATTCATCGGCAGCGAGCTTACCGGATATTGGCTGCAGAGCGGACATCAGATCATCAGTGTCGGGCGCAAGAACCCCGAGAACAAGCTGGAGCATCCGGGGCTTAGCTATCTCACCTGGGACAGCCTGGCAGCCAATCCTGAAGCGGCAGAAGGCGCAGATGCGCTGATTAATCTTGCCGGAGCTTCGCTTAGCCAGCGCTGGACCCCTAAGGGGAAGCAGGCGATTATGGAATCGCGTCTTGAAACCGTTGCCGCTGCCGGGAAGCTGCTAAATTCACTCCAGCATAAGCCAAGCGTGATCGTCCAGTCCTCAGCCGTCGCCATTTATGGTACATCTGTGCAGGACACCTACACCGAAGCTTCCGAGACCCGGGTGATCGATTTCCCTTCCGAGGTGGTCAAGACCTGGGAGGAGGCTGCAGATGAGGCCTATGCCGGTATCCGTCTGGTCAAGCTGCGCACAGGGATTGTGCTTGGCAATGAGAGCGGTGCTTTTCCCAAAATGAAGCTGCCTTACTCGCTTGGCTTCGGCGGCAAAATCGGCACCGGCAAGCAGTGGATGTCCTGGATTCACCTTACAGACATTGTGCGCCTGATCGAATTCTGCATTCTTCAGCCTGAGATCGAAGGTCCCGTTAATGCCACGGCTCCACAGCCGGTCACCAATGAACAGTTCGGACGGATGATCGGCAAAGTCTACCATCGTCCGCATTGGTTCCCGATTCCGGCGTTTCTGCTAAAAACCGCTGTTGGCGAGCTGTCAGAGATTCTGCTGGAAGGCCAGCGTGTGCTTCCTTCCAAAGCAATTAACCACGGCTTCACCTTCAACTATCCCACGCTACAGCCTGCATTGGAACAACTGAAAAACCAGTAGGCTGTGCAAACGCATCATTCCATCCGTCCCATCTATCTCTGCTACGCTGTCCGAAAGGTGTAGGTACCCTTAACAATGGTGAATACGGTGCCTTCGGTCAGCGGGTATTCTTTGTAGGGAACCATAGCTTCGCCTGCAAGCAGCGTCCCGTTCCTGGAATCCAGATCCTTCAGAATGTATCCTCCTGAGGCTCTGGAGATTTCAGCATGAACCCGTGAAGCCCCCTCAGATTTCTCGATGTACTGAGCCACTTCAGAGGAGCGTCCAATAATGAAGCTAGGCCGGTTCAGCTCAATTCTCTCAATAGCTCTAACGTCATCCGTGTCGCTTCTTTCCAGATAAGGCACTGTCCTTCCGGCCTGGGGAAGACTGCTGCCTGTAGCCTGAACGGGTTCCCGGGTCAGCAGCGCTGTAGCCATCGCCGCTTCCTTCTTCTGCGGACTGCTGGCGGCCTTTCCTGGCGGAGCCTGTTGTCTGTCAGCCGGTGTAGCTGTGAAGCCGTTGACTCCCACAGTTGCTTCTTGTTGCTGAGGATTGTAGACCGGGGCAGGAGGACGATGCCGATTTACCGGATTCCTGCTGAAATCCCATTCCATATCGCTCCTCAGCTTACGGTTCTGGGCTGTACTGTTATATTCCTCTATCCCCTCCCCCAGATCATCCAACACTTCCTCTGCTTCGCCCCAAGCCAGCCTTCCACTCCATACCAGCCAGCATACAATCGCAAGTATCAGAGTTACCGCAGCACAAACTGCCAGCCAGAGTGTCCGGGGGGCATTAAGATAGAGAAACTTCCATAGTAACGCATCACCTAATAATGCCCCCAGCAATGTATATGTCCTGTAAGGACTCTGCTTGTCCTCAGCCTGAACAGGTCCAACTGTTGCATCCATTGCTGTCTGAACTCTTGATAATCCCTCCTTACGCTTCAGTTGCGGCATACCGCTCATCCAAGGCGTGGGATTAAGCATCGAACCGGAAGGCCGTGCCTCCTTATCTCCATGTACATGGGAAAACGATGCGGCTGCGGACCTTTCCCTGCCCGGGTCCTCCAGCCTGCGAGCCGTAGACTGCGCCCAATCTATCCTCGTTCCTGGTACAGCGGCAGAAATGCCTGGGCTAGCAATCGGACTTATATGTGCAGGCTCCGTCCCTTCAATATTGGCGTTATGGGGTGTAACCTCCGTCAGCATTTCCGCGAGCAGCTCCTTCAGCCCCGCCGGACTAAAAGCTTCTTCCCCGCAATATTGCAGCAGCCGCTGAATCCCGTCACCCGATAACTCCTGAATGGCTCCCATGAAGACCATGATCAGCGATTTCAAGGCTTCTCCCGGCTTCAATGCGGGCTCAGTGAGTTCCAGCGGAATATAGGTCAGGAAGACCTTGCCGCTGCTGAGCGTACCTTCGATAAAGATAAAGTCCTCATGGAGCGCATACTGCTCTGTACGCAGCATATACAGTTGCCCCTCCTCCATCCCGGCAGCGATCTGCAGCATCAGCCCGAAGAATTCCGTCATGCTCAGCTTCCCGCTCTTAAGCAGCGCTCCCAGCATTTTACGTCTTGCAACCGTGTATTCCAGGGTAACCTGCAGATCTATTTCTCTAAGCAGCAAGCGTAAATGATGCGGTATCCCGCTGGTCATCAGCATCCGGGCCTGCACCATATTCAGCTCTCCTGCGCTCAGCCCCCCGGATTTGCCCAGCAGCATCGTTATTCCGTCCTGCTGGATGAAATCCCGTTCCAGTCCTAACAAGTCTCTTCACCTCCTAAGCTTGTCAACGATAAGCTCCAAGTCAGAAATAAATATAAGCACAGATGAAGCCCGGAAACACGGCCAGCATAAAGGGAAACCGGAGTAACTCCCCCTCCCGGCCCTTGGCCAGACTCATATTGCGGAGCAGCAGGAACCCGGCTGTTCTGCTAATCATGCTGCGTAGCCTGCGTCCTGTCTCCCTCCTGTAGAGAATGATGATCCAGCCTACGACTGCCCCCAAGAGCACCGAATAGACAATAACCTGAAGCGAGAAAAGCACTCCTGTCCAAGCGCCGATAGCCGCAAAGAGCTTCACATCGCCAGCCCCCACCGCCCCGATAAAATACATAATCAGCAGGAGCAGGAAGCCTGCTACGCTGCCGCAAAGTGAAAACAGCAGCCCCTGCCAGCCATTGATAATCAACTGCAGTAGCAGTCCGCCAATCAGCGCAGGCAGTGTAATCCAGTTAGGAATTCTCATCCAGCGTATATCTGTGAATAATGCTGCTGTTAGGAACGGCAGGCAGCCCCATAACGCCCATTCCGTCATCCGTGCTCCTCTTTTCTCTACTCTTTTATTTGTTCACCACTGTAAAAGTCGCCTGAAGCGTAGCTCCATCAGCCAGACTAACCACGAAGGGCCAGGTACCCGGCGTAGTATTCACGCCGATCTTCCATTCCCATTCGATGTACCCGTGTTCATCTGCCTGCTTCCAGCCCAGATACTTGGCGGTACTCTGACCACTCTTGTAAAAGATCGACAGATTGGCCGATGCCCCGGGAGGCACCTTCACCTTGATAATGCCCTGGTGATTCGCTACTCCCGGATTCGGCTTCTCCAGGATCATAATGGTTCCGGTCTCCTCAGCAGGTTCAGCCGGATTTCCTTCCCCGGTTGAATCGGTGTTGCCGACCCATAAGCGTTCAACTGCGCTGGCCTCCAGCACGATTTTTTCATTCAGGAACGGGACTCGCATTGGCAGCTCATAGCTGACTACCATGCCGAAATATGGATGCGTCCCTTGCCTCAGATCGGGTACAGTGACATTGGATACATGAATTCTGCTATATTCAAGCCAGTCCGATGATAGATATGGCCGGAGCATCGGCTTAAGCACCAAATCCAGCGCAGCCTCGGATGCTCCCGCCTGCACCTTCTGCAGCGGCCCTTCTCCCTCCCGGACCACAGCCTTGACCCAGGATTCCATCGGCTGCGGAAGCTTCTCCACGTAGTCCTCACTCCACTCCGTTATCGACAGCCGCGGTATGCTCCAGATGCTGGAGGAGTCCGCATCATCTGAGTGCTCAGCCTCACCTGCTTCTCCGGCTTTCTCCCCACCTCCCCCCTCCTGCTGCTGCATTGCCAGAGCTGCCGGATACATATGGGTTGAGATTATTTTGACAGTGTCAGAAGCCGTACTCTGCAGCGCTGTTGAATACAAGGTCATTTGGATGATGAAGATGAGGAACAGGACAAATATCAGGAACACAGGCAGAATCAATGCCGCCTCCACAACCATGCTGCCTTCATCCTTAGGGTCCGGCGATTTCCTCCGCCACCGCTTCATTCTACCCTCCCCCTTAGTAAGAAAAGTCAGCCGCTGCTTGTCTGAAATAAACTTTGCCCCGCACATCCCCTGGCAGTCCGGCACTGTAATTCACCAGCTTCACTACACCCGGCAAAAACCAAAGCTGCATCCCCATCGTGATCCGCGCGGAGGCATATGTATATTTCTCTACCGGATTGATACCGGTATTCAGGCGGATCAGCGCAAGCATCCGGGACAACTGTTCCTCCCCTCCCCCATGCAACAGGAGGAACAGCCGAAGATAGTCACGATAGCTTAGCTGTGCGGTCATGTATTTGGATAAGGGAATCTCCCCCTTGGTGCAGAGCTGTATCATATCCTGGATAGCCTGCTCAATACCGTAGAGCAGTGCAGCAGCCAGGACGACAAGCGGATTTCCCATACCAGATTTCTCAATCAGGCCTTCCATCGTCCGCACAGCCAGCCGCAGAGCAAAGATCTCGCCATAAGCGGCTGCCACATTGCCTGCAGGATTATAGAATCCGTACAAAATATATTCCAGCTCTTGCGCCTGCGGCTTCAGCTGTTCTCCCAGCTGCTCACCGAATCCTTCAGCAGACCCGGAGGCCAGTGAGGTTAGCGCAGACAGATCGAAATGCCGGAAATACATCGCAGAGTACTCCGTCTGGTACAGCCGGTCTCTGGCTCCTGCCAACACACTGCCCATAGCAGCATATATCCCATCCATATCTTTCATGGACGACTTGCCCGCAGCGTATTGATCGCCAGTATTCACAGCAGCCCCCGACTCCTGTTCAAGACCTTCGTTAAAGGCCACATTCTGCTGGTAGTATTGACGCAGACTACCATACTGCTCCATCGCTTCATGTGCGCTGCTTCCCAGCGCTCGGATCTGATCCAGCAGTTTCATCGCATCTCCAAGCTTCTTCTTCGCCTGCCCTTCTATCTGCTTGCGCTGGCTGTCATCAGTGCGGCGGCTCTCAATCTGTTCCGCTTCCTGTGTTATAACAGTACCGTGTTGCCCGTAGCTGCTTATATAGCCGTGCACTGCCCGGGAAGCATTAAGAACCCCTGCGCTCATAAGAGAATAGTCGGCATACAGCCCGGATGCTGTACTTAATATAGACGGCAAGCCGGAGACCAGCGGCTCCAAGGGAAGCGCGGCACTTCGCTGTACCCCGATGTCATTCCCCAGCTCGCTAAGCTCAGCTGGAGGAAGGATAAGTCCCTCCACCTGTGCTCTCAGCTTCTTAAGAGGCTCTGAGCTAAGCTCTCCGGCCGTGTCCGGAATGTCCCAGTTATGGCCAGGATCATCTCCCGCAGTACTGGCATCCGCATCCGCCTGATCAATGACACTCTTCATCTGAAGGTTCAGCGCATTCACCTGCTCAAGTGCAGCCTCTGCTTCATCCAGCAGACGGCCGTTTCTCTCCTGGAAGTCAGCCAGAACTACTGGTATCTTGCCTGTTATTTCACCAATCTGAACCTGATACTGTGATAGCACTGCCGTGTACTTTGGCCACGTCTTGGGGGGACGGTAATAATCGTCATAATACTTGTTCACATAATCCCCGTACATCGCCGGGATATCGGAGCTTGCGGCCAAGGTTGCGAGCGAACGCGCCGGAATACTGTCACCCGGAGGATTCATCAGCAGCTTCTGCAGGTTCTGTACACTGTCAGCAGCTTCCTTGCGCTTCTTCAGCATGAGATCCAGAGCTTCCTCACGTTGATCATATAAGGGCTGCAAGTCACCCAGTATCTCTGTTGTCCGTGAAGCCTCAGTCATCGCTGCCGATAACGGCTTAAGCTTGCCTGCCAACTCCAGGGCGAAATCAACCGGCGCTTTGTATTTCATCTCTTCAATAATCTGCCGCCGGAAGACCTCATAGGTGCCCAGCGGGCGGCTCCAGTCCAGCGAAGAGGAATCCACCATCACGGGCAGCAGGTTAAAGGCATCCCCCCGTCCGCTCTCGTACAGATTGTCGTTAAGCACCTTGGCCAGCAGATGATTGCCGTCCCCGCCGCCGTAGGCGAATAAGCCGTAGTTCTCGCGCAGCTCAATGTCATATGCCGACATTACAGAGCGTATAGCGGCTCTCGCCAGACGTTCCTCCTGCACATTCACCGCCGCAATCCGTGCGTAATCGATCAGCACAGCATTAAACAGAAACACAAACGCCAGCACCATAATAAGAAAGACCGATACCGAACCTTCCGCTGAGCAAAGACATCTGACAATATATCCAGGTAACCATTTGCCTATGCCTTGGGATGTACTACTGCTAATAGGATCACCGCCGTAATCCAAGCAGCGGCTCCGGCCAGGCGATTTGCTTAAGCACCTGCTGTGACTGAAAATACGCATCCGAACTTCCCCTTAACCTTATTCTTGAACAGCCCGGCCTAAGCTGTTCCATCACCAGCCATCCTTAATGCAGCTTATCAAGCATGAGGGCTGCATGCTTTTTCTCCATGCCGGTGCCCTCCTTACCGGCGGAAGAATGCTGTTTGAACTTCGACCCGTAGTAACGCATAAGATCCACTGTTCTTATGAATTCAACAGGCTCCGTAACATAGGAGCGGGCATATACCTCAGGTGCGGCTCTATCGGCTAGGAGATTGTCCAGAACAGGCAGATGTAGCACTTTCTTCAGCTCTGTACTGATTCTGCGGCCAGTCAACCCGTAGACATAGCCCATTTCTCCCTGTAATCCGGCAGGCACCATCTGTGATGCCCGGCGCAGCTTCACTACCGGCAGGGGCCCTCCTTCTTCAGCATTACCAGGCAGCGTAATGGCCGTACTGCCGTTCTCTGCTCCTGAACCGAATAGCGAAGCTAATAGTCCATCCTCACCGATTCTCCAGTACAGCGGATCAACATTTCCAGTCTGGAATTCTCCGCTTACCGCCCGGTTACTATTCTCCCAGTTATAAGCAGCCCGCTCCGCAGTAGCTGAGGCAATCTGCAGCAGCATCGACTTCTGATAGGTATATAAGGAGAAGAATAGCAGCACCATCGTAATCCCCATAAGAATCGGCAGCAGAAGCGAAGCCTCGATAGTGAAGCTCCCCTCATCCTCCCGCAGCGGAATCACTCAAAGACTTCCTGGCTCTTATCTCCGGCCGTGCCGATCAGATCCTTAACCACCTTCACAATCTCCTCACGGAATACCAGAACGACCGCAATCAGGACAGCAATGATCAGGATCATCTCCAGTGTTCCCAGCCCCTCTTCATCTCTCCAAAAACTTCTTGCTCCTTCTGCCATCTGTGTTAACATACACCTCTACCTCCTACATTTTTAACATCATAATCGCCGGTGTTCCCACCAGCACAATCACAATCAAGAAGATAACCACCATCGGAAAAACCAGCTTCGACGATGCCTGTTCGCCGCGTGTGCGGCTGATCGCCTTGCGCTTCTCCCAGAGCATCCGTGACAGATCCCGCAGTGACAGAACAAAGTCGGCCCCGCCTCTGCGGTAATTAAGCAGCACTGTAGTTGTGAAGATGGAGACCTCCTGTACAGCACAGCGCTTACTGAAGTTCTCGAACGCCTGCTGGAAGGAGTAACCGCCGTCCCATTCAGCTGTCATCTTCATTAATTCAGCGTAGAGCGGATGAGCGCTATCCCCATGACGGCTGTTCACACAGCGTACAATCGCCCGCTGAACGGTCTCACCTGCGCCGACCAGCAGAACAATACTGTTCAGCAGCTCAGGAAGCTCCAGCATAATATTCTGCTCCCGTACACGTACCTTTTTGTGCAGATCGCTAACCATCGCCACCGGGAGTGCAACTGCCAAGAGCCCTCCGAGGATGATTCCCGCCTGCTCTCCCGTAAAGCTTGTCAGCGCACTTCCGCCTGCTGCAAGCAGCCAGCTGTAGCTAAGCATCTCCCCTATGAACAGCAAGGTACGTTCTGCACTGTAGCGCATACCATAGATCCGCTGCAGTGAACGTTGTATCCTGAACATCACGGACGGGAGATAACTGGCGATTCTTCCCTTCTCTACTAGCAACAATAGAGGCTCACCCAGCCGCCGCAGCCGCAGGCCTTCCATAGGCAGCTCCCGCAGAGCAGCATAACGGCTGCCGCATCTCAACCTCAGAATGAGCCAGCCTGCTGCGAGCAGAAGCAGAATCGCACCGCAGATCAATGACATCCCTTCAGTCACCCTCCTTCACAGCGGAATATCCATGATCTTGTTGGTCCAGAGGTAACAGAGGAATAGTGCAATCAGTGCCAGGGTGGACACCGCAATTCCTGCACCAGTATACATTGGCTGCATATAATCTCCGGCACTCAGACTCATGAACATCACCATCATCAGCGGAGAGACCAGCAGCGCCTTCGCCTCGAATTTCTTCTGGGCGATACTGACGGCTATATCCTGCTGGATATCCAGCTTCTCGCCGATGATAGATGATGTACGGCGTACGATCTCAACCAGATCCCCGCCGGTACGCTTGCAGACCATGAATACATCTGCGAAACGCTCCACATCCTCCATTCCTGCTCTTTTGCTGAATTCATACAGCGCATCTTCAATCGGCTCCCCGTTCTCCATCCGGGCACAGATAATATTCAGCTCGGAGATCATGTCACTTGCGCCCTCCGGGTCAAGCATCCGCAGGTCCTGCACGGCCTCACGGAAGGCATTCTCCACCGAACGTCCGGCGGAGAGCGACGAAGAGAGCGAGAATAGCATTTGCTTGAATTGCAGATTCAGCGCAGCCCGGCGGCGCTGCAGCAGATATTCGCGCAGCAGCCGCGGCCCATAGGCGCTTCCGGGGACAAGCAGTGCCGCCAGGAGCAGCCGGTGATAGAACAAGTAACCAATACCGAACAACAGAGCTCCGGCACCCAGAATGACCAGCATTCTTTGCAGGGAGGTCAACTCGTATACGGTATAATCCGGCAACAGTATCTGCTCTCCCCCTTGAGATCCGCTAACCGGCAGCACGGGCAGTGTACTCTTCATGAACCCTTTGTTCTGCCTTACAGGGGGATGCCGGTCTCTCTTCTTCATGACGTTCAAGGTACATTCTCCTCCTCAGCAGAGCTTCTACTCTCATACTGCTTGAGCGGATAATCAAGAATTCCGGCCATCCGCAGCTTGTCTGTATGCAGAAGAGGGTTGCCGCACACCTCAAGCCTCCCCTGCACCCGGCCATCCTGTTCACCTGATTCCCGAAATTCATATAGAGGATTCAGGATGACTTCACCGCTGCGGATACCAGCAACCTCACTGATCTCCATCACCCGGCGTGAACGGTCACGCAGCCGCGACAGATGCACGAATATATCGATCGCTGAGCTGATCTGCTGACGTACGACGGTTACCGGCAGATCAGCAGCGCTGAGCACCATGGTCTCCAGGCGGCTGAGCATGTCCAGCGCACTGTTCGAATGGCCCGTTGACAACGAACCGTCATGGCCGGTGTTCATCGCCTGCAGCATATCCAGACATTCAGCGCCCCGCACCTCGCCGACGACAATACGGTTAGGCCGCATCCGCAGCGAAGTGCGGATCAGATCACGGATCGTGATCTCACCCCGCCCCTCTGTGTTAGCATTCCGGGTCTCCAGGGAGACCAGATTCGGAACCGTAACGATCTGCAGCTCTGCCGAATCCTCCACCGTAATGACACGCTCCTGCGGCGGAATGAACTGCGACAGGGCATTCAGGAAGGTTGTTTTGCCCGAGCCAGTACCCCCGCTGATGAAAATATTGTATTTAGCAGCAACCAGAATCCGCAGCAGCTCAGCCGCTTCCTCCGAGAGCGCTTCACGCCGCACCAGCTCCTCCATCGTCATTGGGGTCTCCGGAAATTTGCGGATGGTCATGGCCGGACCCTTCAGCGCGGCAGGCGGCAGTACGATATTGACACGTGAGCCGTCCTGGAGCCGTGCATCCACAATCGGCGAGGATTCATTGACCACACGGTTGACGCCGGAGACGATAATCTGAATGATATCCTCCAGCCTGCTCCCCGATTCAAAAGCCAGCGGCAGCCTGCGGATCATCCCCTCCTCCTCGATAAAAATCTCCTCATGGCTGTTGATCATAATCTCGGTGATCGCCGGATTATCCACCAGCGGCTGGAGAATATCCAGCCCCCGGAAGGAATCGAACAGCTTCTTCACCAGCTCGTGCTTCTCCTGGGCAGTCAGGAGGCGTAATTGTTCCCGCTCCAGAATGATCCGTTCGATATAAGCAGCCAGCTCATCATTCCCGATGACCGAGGTCACATCCAGCCCTGCCCGGATGTCGCTGCGCAGAGCGCGGAACATCTCTTCATTCATACAGGTATCCCTGTGAATACCCCAGGCAATGCAGGCTCTACAATAGCTCTGGAGAGCTGCTGTATACCGTCGATGAATTGGGGAGAGCTTAGACAGAGTTCTCCATAGTGCTGTAACCCCCAGGATGGAATATACGGAAGTACAGCATCCAGCCTCAGTGTTGCGGATAGCGGCCCTTCATTCTCCGCTCCGGTGCAGCCGTTCATGACGAATCGGCTCCTGTTCACCAGCTCCGGCTGCATGCCGGAGTGCGGACTTGCAATATAATCCAGCCAGCGTTCGGTCTTACGGATACCGGCCTGTTCATTCTTCAGCACCCACAGCAGAATGCCGCACCTGTTCAGAACAGCCTGGGCCCGTTCTTCCTCAATAGCGCCGGTGTCTACAATAACCACATCATAGCTTCCGGCTCCGGCCAGCCCCTCCAGTAGATCCAGCGTGTCCTGCCGGGACATCTGGAGCATCTCCTTGAAATTCTCCACAGGCCGGAAGGCATCACACCGCAGACTGTCATGTCTGAACGCATAATCAGTCCATTTCGGCTGCCCTCTTCCCCCCTTATTCTCTGGCCCTCCGGCCTTAAGCTCATACAAGAGCCGCTCAAGACCGGGAACATGACTCCCCGGCATACGCAGGATGAAGCCGCTGCTGTCCACACTCTCCAGGTTCAGATAGAACACGGACAGGCCCACCGCTCCAAGCTGCTTCGCCATGTTCAACGCTACCGTGGTTTTGCCGCTGCCGCCGCTGGCCGAGACGATCCCGAGCAGCAGCGTTGCTTCCTTAGGCTGAGATGCCGTCCGGACCCGCTTCAGATCACTCAACTGGAGAATCGCTTCCAGCAGCGACGGCAGTGCCTGATACTTGGCAATGTGCCTTCCCCCCGCCAGATCCCGGCCATTCGGCAATTCTCCGCCTTCGCTTAAGACTGCCCATGGAACTGTACTTCTCCCTTCCACCAGCCAGGCTTCAATGAAGGACGGATCCCCGGCTACAGCATCCGGCAGCTCATCGCCTGTCATAAATTTCATAAAAGCGTCCAGTCTGCTGAAAGCCGTAATCCGCAGCATCTCCCCGTATTCGCTATGGTGGAGATAATGCAGTAGCGGTTCAATATACTGGCTCTCCCGGACTGCAAGCACGATTCTTGCCGTCATGAACTCCTCCTCCTCCTCTCTTGAATACATGGAAAAAAAGAACAGCAAAAAAGCACCGCCAATAACCGTGAATACGGTCATTGAACGGTGCTTCCGTTACTGTTCCTGTAATTTACTGCTATAGTAGCATATATATAAGAAGTCAGCAATAACTTTTTCACCACTATTTGAGAGAATCCCTCAGAATCCCCCTTACTGGCTACAGAAATCTGCGCTTCATATCCGGTGTCGGCAGCAGACACTGCTCATCCCTGCCGAACCAGCGGTAGCGGTTCCTGGCCACAATCCTGTACATAGCATTACGCAGCGGTCCCGGAATTAGGATGAACACATATGCGGCAGGCCACGGGAACCGGAGTCTGCGGGCAATCCGCAGCACTGCTGCCGATTTCGTATAATACTTGCCGTTCTCTATCAGCACCACAGTGTCTAATTGCTGCTCAGGCAGACTACCGGCCTTAAGCAGTTCCCGGGCCGCTTCACTCTGCAAGGAGGCGAATTTGAAGTGCGCCTTGGGATCACGCGGAATAATGAACCGGACGACTCCCTGGCACAGATGACACACCCCATCGATCAGCACAATAGATTGGCCCTGCATTTCCCCACGCTCCTCAGTCACATCACCGCCCCCTTCCTCTTAAGCATAGTGTAACATTCCTATCCCCTTTTGAAAAAAAAGCAAAAAACGCGGGATAGCTCCCGCGCCTACAACGTCCGTTCGTCTAATTATTCAGCAATAGCCTTGTTAATCCATTCGTCCCCGGTCATTTGCTCTTCGAAATCAGCAGTGAAGGATTCCATGCATTTGCAGATGAAATCTTTGCGGCATACCGGACAAGGAGTCTTGAGCAGGCGGCTGATGTTCGTCATTTTCCATTCCGGAAACCGGTTGTAGAACGCGCGGCACTCCGTTCCGTCAGCAAGCTTGATAATGAACTCGTACAATCCTTCCTTATCATTGCTGCTGGCTTTGGTCACATTCGTAATACTCGGTTTGTAAGACATCTTCATCACCCATTATTTAAATTTTTGGTAGTTAATAGCACGCGCGACATTAACAGATACTTAGACATATTAAAGAATTTCCGGGGTGATGTCAACCAAAGTACAGGCTCCTGCAAGCTATTTACCACACTTCCGGCCTTCTCAGACTCTATTTAGCCATTATTCCCAGCTTTGTCCATTCCTACCCGTGGTTCTGCGGCTCTACATAACGCAAGACCAGACATTGACTGTCTGGTCTTACGAATAAGCATGCTATTCAATTGAACATTGCTATCTATCTCTACAGAACGTTCAGTTCAACCTCGATATTTCCGCGGGTCGCCTTGGAGTACGGGCAGAAATCATGGGCTTTCTTAGCCAGATCCTCTGCCACAGAGCGCTCAATACCCGGCAGCTTCACATCCAGCTTCACGGCCAGCTTGAAGCCTCCGTCGCTCTCGTCCTTGCCGATCAGCACATTCGAGGTAATCTCGACATCCTGCAGCTTTACGCCTTCTTTACGGGCAATATTAGCGAGGGCACTCTCATAGCACGCACCATAACCTGCCGCGAACAGCTGCTCCGGATTTGTCCCTGCACCGCCAGGACCTCCAAGCTCCTTCGGAATTTTGAGATCATGCTTCAGCGCTCCGTCGGACGATTCCACCGAACCTTCACGGCCTCCGCGAACCTTGGCTGTAGCAGTATATAGGGGTTTCAGTTTCAATGTACTCATCTTTAACGCTCTCCTTTTTAACACAAATTTTGTAAGAACACTTATCCTTAACTTAAACAACCTCACATTTTTGAAACGATTAGGCACATTATTACCTTTTAAAACTTGCTTCCGGCGGTGAATAGTGTACAATTAAATTGTGATAAATCAATGTTCGGGAGGAATCATTCATGAATGTCCATGATTTTGAAGCCAACACCCTGCGGGGCCAGGAAGAATCACTCTCCAAGTACAAAGGCAAGGTTCTGCTCGTCGTGAATACAGCCAGCAAGTGCGGACTCACCCCGCAATATAAGGGTCTCCAGGAAGTGTACGATAAATTCAAAGACCGCGGTTTTGAGATTCTGGGCTTCCCCAGCAATCAGTTTGCCGGACAGGAGCCGGGTGAGAGCGAGGATATTGCCGAGTTCTGCGAGATCAATTACGGTGTATCCTTCCCCATGTATGAGAAAATTAATGTTAACGGCAGCGAAGCCCATCCTTTATTCAAATATCTGTCCAAAGAGGCACCGGGAGTGCTCGGCTCGAAGAGTATCAAATGGAACTTCACCAAGTTCCTGGTGGACCAGGAAGGCCGTGTACTGAAGCGGTTCTCCCCGCAGACTACACCGGATCAGATCGAAGAGGATATCGAGAAGCTGCTGCGCTAGAACGGGTTTAACAAAAACACCCTTCATACTCGGATTAGTTCCGTACGAAGGGTGTTTTTGGGTTCAAAAAAAGCTGAAATCCTTGAGTTAAAAAGGATCTCAGCTTTTATGAAATAATATGCGGTAGAGAGGACTCGAACCTCCACGGGTATACACCCACTACCCCCTCAAGATAGCGTGTCTGCCATTCCACCACTACCGCGCGGTGTTTCTAACGTTGAAGCATTGTTTGAGGCCAACATTCAATATTATAAATCGGTTGCGCTCAAAAGTAAAGATGCCTGCTCAAGAATTTTCGCCTTTCGGATCCTGATCCTTGTCCTGATCTTTGCGATACTTGGTGAAGGCCAGATATTCCTTAATAAAGGTCTTTTCCTCCGGCAGCAATTCCTCGGTTTGGCAATTCAATTGCCGCATTTGGCCAAAAAAATAATCCTCGCCGCTTTCCTGAATCGTTTGGGGCTGTTTGCCCAGGATCAGCCAATCTAAGCTCACATGAAAAAATGCAGCAATCTCAATCAGCTTATGTGTGCCAGGCGTAGATTTGCCACGCTTCCAGTCTCCCATATTGCCGGTGCTGATTCCGAGCTGTGCACAGAAGGATTTCTTCGTAATTCCTTGCCGTTTAATCAATAGTTCAATACGTTCATAGATGGATTGCATCAGTCAACTGCCTCCCCAAAAAATATAATACGCAAAAACGTTATTTTTTATTGAAAAATGACGTAAAAAAGTATATAATTAACTATTATTATATCTTTACCTATTTTATATCATACCGGCTGGATAGTCGATACGAGGTGAGCAATCTGAACAGCAAACGCCCTATTACTGCCTACGGCTGGGCCATTAAGCAGCGTCTGGCAGAACTGCACTTGGATCAGAAGAAATTCTGTGAATTACATGACATCCCACCCTATCGGCTGTCCAACCTGATTCACGGCACGCGCAAGGCAGACAGATACCGCCGTCAAGTCGCTGAATTGTTGAATCTGCCGCCATCTTAGTTCCAGTTGGAGCAGCAGTTCTCCATGTGTGGGCCGACCGGCATTATTCTTCTTGTAGCTACTGTTATTCTACCTTATCTTGGCAAAATCCTTCTTTTCCCGCGCACTCTATTCATACACAAAAAAACCTCTCCGGTGAAATGGCTGAGCGTACTCCATTTCACCACAAGAGAGGTTTCTTTCCTGTTTTTTCCGGTTTCTTACCTAATTTAGTGAGTTAGCCTTTGACCGCTCCGCCGGTAAGTCCTCTGACCAGGGTCTTGGAGCCGAACAGGAAGAGAATAATCAGCGGCAGTGTACCGAGGGTAAGCCCCAGAATACTCGCCGAATAATCCGTACGGAACACAGTGGACAGATTGGCAATGCCCAGCGGCAGCGTGTACAGCTCGGGCTTGTTGATCGTGACCAGCGGCAGCAGATAGCCGTTCCAGGACCCGAGGAAGGAGATCAGCCCCAGGGTGCTGATGGCCGGCATGAGGAACGGAACAACAATTCTTGTGAGAATACCCGGCTCCGAGCAGCCGTCAATCCGCGCGCTTTCAATGACCTCCGTCGGGACGGAGGAGCGGATGAACTGGGTCATGAAGAATACGCCGAAGGCATTATTCAGTCCGGCCAGAATCAGCGGCGCATGGGTGTTGTTCAGGTGGAACCACTTCATCTCCATGACATAAGCAATCAGGCCCAGGTGTCCGGGAATCATCATCGTCAGCAGAATGAAGCCGTACAGCGCATTTTTACCCTTGAATTCATATTTGGCAAAAGCAAACCCGGTAATCGAGGCCACCCCAACCGTCACCAGGGTGAACAATACGGCAACATAGAAGCTGTTCCAATAATTCCGCAGGAAGCTGGCGGACATGATCGTCTGCAGATTCTCCAGCAGATAGCCGCTGGGCAGAATCGGAAGCTGCTTGAACAGGTCCTCGGAATAGTAGGTTCCCATCACAATCATCATGTAGAACGGGAAGAGAAACGCAATAGCGATCAGGCTAAGCAGCAATACAGTAAAAAATTTCTTCGCTCTCATTTGTCGTCACCGCCCCTGTTGATCCATTTCATGCCAACTACTGAGAACAAGGCGATGAACAGGAAGGTGCCGTAAGCAATCGCTGCCCCTTTGCCGTACTTGAACGCACTGCCGTTGAAGGAAGCATCGAACATGTACCAGATCGGTGTGAAGGTGGACCCGTCTGGCCCCCCTACCATACTGGAGCCGGAAGCCCAGCCGCTGAACAGCAGCATCGGTTCTTCCACCAGCTGCAGGCCGCTGATAATAGAGGTAATAATCAGGAACAGGTTGATCGGCTTCAGCAGCGGAATCGTAATGCGCGTGAACACATCTTTGGAAGAGGCTCCGTCAATGACTGCGGCCTCATAGATGGAAGTATCAATACTGGCCATCCCCGCCGTGTAGAACATGACGAAATACCCAAGGTTTTTCCAGAACACCATCAGAATGACTACCCAGCGGGAGGAGCTGGCCGAGCCCAGCCAATTAATCTTCTCCTGAATAATGCCCAGCTCCATCAGCATATTATTGAAGAACCCGCCCTGCCAATCGAACAACAGGGAGAAGATAATCCCGACAGCGACCGGGGTCGTCATATAGGCACTGAACACGCTGAGCCGGAACAAGGTTTTGCGGCGGATCAGCTTGCTCTCGATGAGGCTGGCTACCAGCATGCCCATAAGGACAAGGGCCGGAAGGTATACCGCCATGAAGATCATGACATTGAGCAGGGATTTCCAGAAGAAGGCATCATGGAAAAATAACTGCGTGTAATTGCTGAATCCGATGAAATTCCGGTTGCCGTACAAATCCCAGTCGGTAAGACTGATATATAGAGTGAAGAGAATTGGGAACAAGCTCAGTACGGCGTAGGATAAGAAATAAGGCGTGATGAACAGGTACGGCCATTTATTTTTGCTGCTGATTCCCTTCGTTTTCATGATTCTTCACTTCCTATCCGTTAAAACGGCAGCCTGTTCTTTCGAGCGGGCCGCCGCTTTTTATATAGTATATGGTCTATTCAAAAGTCAGCTCAGGATGATTCTTCTTCAGCTGCTCTTCCCACTTATCCAGGGCCTGCTTGGCATCGAAGCTGTTATCCTGCGCCATAACCTGCAGCACCAGCTCAGAGGAGCTATAGATATCCTGGTCGTATTTGGTCACCGCTTTGGACTTCATGTTCGGGAACACCTTCTCTACCCAGAACTTGCCGAGATCCTGCCCGCCGAAATATTCATCTGCCCCGGAAGACAGCTTGGAGGTATCCTTGAAGAAGGATTTCAGCGGCAAAATGTAATCGGAGACGGCGAAGTTAGCTTCAGCGCCTTCGTCCGTGCCTAACAGCCAGTTAAGATACGCCCAGGCTGCATCTTTATTCTTGCTGTCCTTCCAAATGCCGATAGTAGTACCGCCGTATGGATATCCGCCTTCCGGAGGCACCATCAGACCCCAGCGGCCATTACTGGCCTTGTCGTTAGGCTTGATTACGAATTCTGGCGACCAGTTCGCCGACGGATAAAAGATTACGTTGTCCTGCGAATACGAAGCATTCCAGGTGGGTGACCACATTGCCAGCTTGCCCTCTGCGTTATTGTCGCGGATGGACTGCAGCTGAGTGAAGATCCTAAGCAGCTCTTGAGTATTCACCTTGGTTCCGTCCACAACTGCGGTTGTACCCTGGTTGGAGAGGATGGTATACGCATCCATCAGGCTTCCCAGCATGAATGTCTTACCGCCGCTCTTCTCATAGACTTCTTTGCCCTTGGCAATGAAGGTATCCCAATCAGGGAACATTGCAGTCAATGCATCAGGATCATCTGTCCCGAAGTATTCTTTAGCCAGATCACGCTTGTAAGCCAGTGCTCCAGGCGAGCCGGATTGCTCCAGACCGACAAGCTCTCCCTTGCTGTTCGTCAGCAGCGGAAGCTCGAAGTCGAGCAGATTGGAGGTATCGAAATTGTAGGGCTCTTCGGACAAGCTTTGCAGTACGTTAAGCTCATAGAGAGCGCCGCGGAAGGCCGCTTCTCCCCAGATAATATCCGGCAGCCCCGAGCCGGCAGCGATGGAGGTCTGGATTTTTTTCAGATAATCCCCCGCCGAGACTTCGACGAATTCCAGCTTGATATTCGGGAACTTCTCGTTGAACTTCGCTCCGGTGCCTTCGAACCAGGCTTTGTCCCAGCCCCACACGGTTAATTTACCAGAAGCGGTTGCAGGGTCACTTGGGGTGTTCGCAGGGCTCGTGCCGCTGGAGTCTCCCGAAGTGTTGTTGCTTCCATTGCCGCAGCCGGCCAGCACCAAGGTGAAGCATAACGTTAGAACAAGCGCTATAACCGATGCTTTTTTACTGAATAGATTGTGCAAATTAAGATCCCCCTTGCATCTGTTGTGACAGCGGGCGGTTCCTGTAATGTCTTCCGTCCGTCTGTATAGTAGAACTATAAGCTTGAAGGGATCACCCAACAATTAGACGATCTGATGATTTTGTATAAATAATGATAGTGCTTTTCACTCGGACGGTTGCTGCCGGACGGGCAGGAGAACAGACACCTTGGTGCCACCCTGCTCATTTGACCGGATGACGAGGCGGCCTTCCTGCCCGTACAAATACTCGATTCGTTCCCGGATATTCCATAATCCAATCTGCTTCATAGCCCCTGAAGGAAGGCGTGCGGGCGGCAGGGTTCCATTCATAATAGACCGGGCCTTCTCCTGGCTCATGCCGCAGCCGTCATCTCTGACCGAGACCAGCAGCCTTCCGCTGCGCTTGCGGATAATGATCTCTATATGGCCTACAGTCTCTTTCTCTGAGAATCCATGAAAAATAGCATTTTCCACCAGCGGCTGGATCAGGCTTTTCGGAATATAGTCGCCCTTCGCTTCCTCTTCTACGCTCCAGATTACCTCAAACCGGTCTGCATACCGGTACTTCTGAATCGTTACGAAGTGATTGATAATGTTCATCTCCTGCTCCACCGTGATATACAGACTGGTATCACCGATATTGACAGCATCATGCAGAATGCCAATGAAGGATTCAACCATTTCTTCAATAGCCGGGTAATTCTTTTTGCGGGCCAGATACACAACCGTATTTAGAGTATTGTAGATAAAATGGGGATTGATCTGGGCGAATAACAGCTCTGCCGTCATTTTACGTTTCCAGCGCTCCTGTTCCACCCTTTCGCTCATCTGCTGCTCAATATCACCAAGCATCGTCTCAAACCCATTCTTCAGCACAGACAGCTCATCATTGCTGCGGAACGAGAGCTGAACATTATAGTTGCCCATAGACACCTGCTTCATCGCTTTGGTCATCTGCAGGATCGGCCGGATTATATTTGAGATGATGGGAAGGAACAACAGGAAGCAGAGCACCAGACACAAGGCGAGGAAGATCGCCCAGTAACGGACAATATAACCCACCCATTCATAGAACCGTTCATTGGAGGTAAACGTGGAGACGGACCAGTCCGATTTCTCAAAAGCGCTGGCCAAATAATAACCCTTCTCATGCTTAACAACTTGAATGTCCGGGCTGTCTGCGCTCAGCGTGGGGGCAGGCAGCTCTGTAGCGGTGCCTTGCTGATAGAGCAATGATTGACCCGGGCCGATCCAGGCTACCTGGTCGAAGGACTGGCCCAAGTATTGGAACAGACTCTCAAAAGCTGCGTAATCAATATTCAAAAGCAGCACTCCGCCATACTGGGGATCAAAACGGATAAAGAAGCTGACAATTTTTTTACTCTCGGGGTCCTGGATCAGATGGGGGGCTGTGAACCCGCTTTTGGCATTGTTCTTCAAGGCATCCTGATACCAGTCCTCTTGCAGCAGCCGTTCAAAATACGGATCAATATACAGCGAGGACCAGAAAATCTTCCCATCAGAGCGGACGATGGCCGAGCTCTCAAGGTAGTCACGCAGCACATTAAATTTGGTCAGCTGAGTGACCACATCGCGGTATGCACTAAGCTCGTCATACGTAGAGGAATACTTCAATCGTGTAGCGAACTGCTGAAGCAGCTCATCGTTGACCATATTGGCGGCATATTTCTGCACATCGTCAATCAGATGGTTCATCTGATTCGTGGTCTGCTCCAGATGGATGGTATCCTCACGCAGGGCCTGCGCTTCGAGAATCGAAGAGAACTGCTCATACGCCAGGGCACTGATGGCCGTTACCGACAGCGTAACGATCAGAATCACGCTGCCAAGAATTTTATTTTTAATTTTTCGCATAGCTATTCCCTGCCCCTCTGTTGCAGGAAATCCTTGGGCTGTATACCCGTGGCTTTTTTGAAGACCTGGCTGAAGTATTGGCTGGTTTTGTACCCTACCTTCTCCGATACCTCGTAGATCTTGTACTCACCGGTCTGCAGGAACTGCTTCGCCAGCCCGATCCGATATTCCGTCGTATAGTCGAGCAGCGACTGGCCGGTCTCCCGCTTGAAGGTTGTCCGCAGATGGATGCTGCTGATCTGCAGATGGCCTGCGACCGTCTCCAGGGACAGATCGGGATCGGCGTAATTTCCGGCAACATACTCCATCGCTTTGTTCACCCAGCGGGAATACCGCTTCGGACTCTGCGGCTGCTGCAAGCAGTCTTCGAGAATCCGGTACAAGCTGTTAACTACTTGCCGCGCGTCTGTGCCCAGCTCTTGGTCTATGGCGAAGCTTCCGTCCTTGCGGCATGCGCCTCTGATCTCACCCATGACGGCGCGCAAATCTCCCAAGTAGGCCTGGGTGGCGATGTGGTCCAGACCGGTCTTCAGCCGTTCCAGCAGGCCGCGTTCCGGGGATAGCAGGTATGCTCTGACCTCTTGGGCAATACCGGTAGCTTCTCCGGCAGAAGCAGCCTGCTCCAGCAGAAATACACCGCCCGGCGGCAGAAATATGGAAAAATCATATGCCTGTCTCATCGCCGCATATCGGCGGTCCGGCAATTCTGCACCATTGCCTGCTGAGAGGATCACTCTGGGAAGGTTGCCATCATAAGCGGTCTCCATACAGGCCAGCAGCTGTGCTGCGGCCTGCCGCAAATTGTAGTGCTGGAGCAGCAGACTGCTGGAAGAGGTTAACTTCAGCAGCACGATGTATCCGCCTTCATCCATCTCCAGAACTTGAAGCTCCTCCAAGTCCGTTGTCTGACGGCGGATCTCTTCTTCGATATTCTTCCATACCAGGGCAGTGGTACTGCGTGCATTACTCCGGCTGCCGTCCAGCTTCAATGCGGCCTCCAGCTCGAAATACAGCAGTCCAGGCTGACCCTGCTGATAATCTGCCACGAGACGGTGCAGCCGGGATTCCTGATTTCCTGCAGGAGCCTGATACTTGCCTGCTAACATATCCTTAAGCAGGATAAGGAGCGCATGTCCGTGCCCTTCTTCCTCAGCGGCCTCCGCTGCCAGACCTTCCTTCAGCAGCTTCAGCTGTTCCAGCAGGCGGTTACGGCTAATCTCATGCTTCAGCAGATAATGGGCCGCGCGCAGCTCCAGCGCCTGGCGGGCATAGTCGAAATCCCGGTAAGCAGTCAGAAAAATCAGCCGGGTTCTCGGGGCAAGATGGACGACATGCCGTCCCAGCTCCAGCCCGTCCATAGGGGACATGGAGATGTCGGTAATCACAATCTGCGGCTGCAGCTCCTCGAATTTCCGCAGTGCCATGCGCCCGCTGGTTGCCTGGGCGACCACCTGGAAGCCGTTCTCTTCCCAAGCAACCGAGTTGTACACATGATCTAGTGCAAGCGGCTCATCATCTACGAGCATGACTGAAATTAATGAATTCACTGTAGAAATCCCCCCGTCCCTGTCCAATCCTGATATATATGCAGGTATAACGGAACATGGAAGGGCTGTCAATGGAAATGAATTCCTAAATGAATTGCCGATTGCCGGAGTCTTCCACACAAAAAACTCACCGGTCGGCATTATCCAAGACTGCCGTCCGGTGAGTCGTTAACATCGTAGCTTTTATGAAAATATGCTTCTGAACACCACCGGATCAGGTCATCCCGCTCTTTTTCATGAATCTTGATTAGCTGGTTCAGAACAAAAACCCGCTGCACTATATCCTCCGCAAAACGCAGCTGATTCGTGTAGTAATCGATTTCCCTTTGATAGGCCGAGTACTCTCCGTTGTTATGGGCAGAGTAAGCTTTTAACAATTGAAGGTGAAGATCATAGATCTCAGAGTAATTCATTACCGTAGACTACCTCCCAATAAGGCGTTTACTAGTATTGTCTCCAAGATTGATAGGATTATACGATAGAACTCCACTCTTCATTTAGAATTGCATACTGGTACGCATCATGCCATACAGGCTGCCCGTCATCTGTTCTTCTGAAAAAGGCTTTTTTCTTGAAATGCCCTTCACGGCGCATATTCAATCGCTCCAGCAATCTCCAGGAAGACGCGTTCTCAGGATTACACATAGCCACCACCCGATGAATCCCTAATGCTTCAAACCCATATTCTAAAATTCTTTGACAAGCCTCAGTGGCATAGCCTTTTCCATAAAAATTAGGGTTGAAGATGTAACCTATCATCCATGTTTTAAATTCAGCAGGCTCTTGTTGCCCAAAATAAACATGACCGATCATTTTATTGGTCTCCTTCAAGCTAACTGCCCAGAAACAATCTCCTTCCGCACGTTCCCTGGCCATATTCTTGCATTCCTCTTCACCGCTTACACCGCCAGGCTCGTATTTCAGCACCTGCTCCAATGACAAATACTCGTGTAAATCGCTCCAGTCGTTTTCTGAAAATCCACGAACAATTAGCCTTTCCGTTTCCAGTAACATAGGATCTCCCTTTCATTCATCTTCGTTTCTCCATTCTAAAGGTTTCAGGTAATTGTCACCAGCTAGAGAGTGATCAAGTTAGAATTCTTTGTAAATCACGTATTTCTTTCCATGAGATTAAATTAATATAGCGTCTAATTCATTTATAACTTCTTCGTCATCAGCATTTTCTCTATGTATGAAATATCATTATGGAAGTCCCTCCTAGAATATTTTTTCGGCTCAATAAAATTTGATTTCCTCATAATCAATCATATTGATGAGTTTCTCAATGGACCGCAGACGATCCACATCCAATCTTTGCATAAATTCAATATAGTGTGACCTCCAATCACCATCGCTTCCGCTGCTGTCTGCTACAATCGTTTCAAAATCCAGGAAGTCGCTCCGAAGGTCCTCATAAAAAACGATCTTGGCCAAGATCGCTAGTTCCGTATCTCCAAACAGAAAGAATACCGCCTCATATTCGTCCCCGTAAAGACTATCAGATTCAAAAACATCCAAATAATCATGAAGCGAATACAGACTCGATTTGATTAAAAGGGCCTTATCTTCCTTCTTGTCCCTCTTCATGATTTCAGCCAGCAATTTCCGCAGTTCAATATCGCTCAAATGGTCATCCGGATTCAAAGAAAATTCAAGTGGCTTGAGTCTCTCTTCCTGCCGAGTTAAAATGAGGGCATGAAGGCTGCGGGAATGTGCTGTATTGACGATACGTTGTACCAGCGTATCTCTGCATCGATCCATGTACTCTGTTAATGAAGGGTCGATGATATACAGTTCATTCTTAAGACGGACCATCGCTTCGCGGACAAGCAAATCAATTTGACTCGGAGTAGCCTGAGTCAATTCCCGCTCCAACCGCTCGAATTGACACTCCGAAATCTTAACCTGGCTTGCCTCACCGCCCGATATAACAGAGAAGACTGCATTATGTAACATTAGTTCATAGATGTTGAATAATTCGATACGATAATCAAACCGGCTTACTCTCCCGAAATTCACAAGCATATGGAGAAGGTCTTCGTGGCTGAAGAAGCGGCAAAAGTTAGTTTCCATCTGAAGACGCTCTAAATATTGTCTAATGTAAAAGACACCCTGAAGCCGCATATCGTCGATCGCGAGAGGATAATCAATGCTAGCCATTGTGTTATGTGCGTCAAAGATGATTCCGTATTTCTTCATAAATACGGGCAAAGACTCATCTATAGTCATGTTGTAGGCATCTACCGGGACATCAAGCTTGTTCTTTTTGACTTCATTGTAGAGTTGTTTTGTCTCTTCAAAGCATTTGCTTACAATCTTCACACCGTTTTCGTAGATGCTTTGAGTATCAACCTTTTTAAGACAAGTCATCGCCTCCTCAGGCGTTTCCATACTCTTAAGAAAAGCGTCGACTGCATAGATCATAGAGATAAGGAGGCTTTCCGCTGTTTCTGTGGCAACCGATGAACTTTCTCCTTGTGTGTAGCGTTTGATCAGATTTTGCAGGACCAGCATCAGCCTATTTTGAATACCGTATGTTTCCTGACTGTTCAGCAGCCCAGTGCGAAGTCCTTCATTCATAAGCGAAACCGTGTACTGGTTTTGTTTAAGATTTTTTCTTTTGATATCCCCCCTGGTAACCAGTGATTGAAAATCATTGTAGTCCTCTGTCCCCACTAGTTATCATCTCCCTCAAGCATAGCTTCGTTCTGCTGTATTTCTCTCCTGAATACTTCAGCATACTCTTCAAGCCTGCTCTTCAGTAAATCCACAGAACCTCCACAGTCGTTGTCATAGAGCTCTCTCATCATTTCAATCAGCCTGTAATCTCCGATCTTGTCCTCGGTTTCGTTTTTGAGATAGTAAAAAATTTCATGCAGCTCATTCAATGTAGAGGCATAGTCATCCTCATGAACATAGGGAGACGCGGAAAACATTTCAATTAAATCCTTAGTCACTTCAATACTCAGTTCCACTCGTCCATAGCTGATCAGCACCTGATTCCTGGCAAGAATCATTTGTTTCACTTCTTCAGGAGACAACATCAGCCCATATTCTTTCGTCTTCTCGTTCAGCTCAAGGATCTGGACCATAGCCTGTTCCTGCATGGAAATATTTAAGGAGTTGAATATACGCGACAAAAACATAAGAATTCCTCCCTCATTTAATTTGTGCTATTCTCCAAGGAAATAAGCTGTTAATCCCTCTAACTCCTCTCACAAAAAAATCAAAACAGGAAAAAAATATCTTGACTTTCGTTTTTAAATATGATATATTAAAAAATAATGTGCATTTTATATTATAAATCTTTTTGGTTTTTTGTCAAACAAAATTTGGTTTTTTTGCATTCATTTTAATATTTGCGATCAAAAAGCAGCCTTACATACGTAAGAACCGCTTTTTTTTAAGGAGATATGAGCTTTAACTAATACCTTTTATCTTCTTCAGCAATATCCGCAACTGCCTGCTTAACCTCCCACCTCTTCAAACGAGCGTCTAATTTTCTCAAAGTTCTTCCGGTAGGACGGAACCGTACAAACTTCATCCGCTTGTTGTTCTCCTTGGCTCTCGTCCATTGTAGAGGGAATCGGCACCCAACATAACAGGATTCACTTCATTAACATCATGTTTTAACACACAAATTTCGCTATGCGCAAGCATCCTAGCTCCAAGAGTGGTTTGGCCCCTCCCCTGGTTGGACTTGCACCAACTAGATAATGCGTGCCTCTGGGCACGCCTAAAACAAAAAAAGCAGAAAAACCTTGAATCATCAAGGTTTTTCTGCTTTTAACATATTATGCGGTAGAGAGGACTCGAACCTCCACGGGTATACACCCACTACCCCCTCAAGATAGCGTGTCTGCCATTCCACCACTACCGCATATTGGTGACTCGTATGGGATTCGAACCCATGTTACCTCCGTGAAAGGGAGGTGTCTTAACCCCTTGACCAACGAGCCGTATTAACATTATGTGTTTATCACAACAAAAATGAGTATATCAAACCTTGTCCGATTTGACAAGCATTATTTCTAACAAAAAAGTAGGGAGAACCGCAGGCGATTAGCCCTTGATTCTCCCCCATACTGCCCTGCCTTCCCGCAGGGCAATTTAGCTAATTCCGACGATTATTGCTCCCCGCCAGCAGCAAGCACGCGGATTCCATCCGCATATTCATACCCCAGACTCTTCGCCACCGCAGCATTGGTCACCTGTCCAGCTACCACATTCAGGCCGCGCGCAAGCGCCGCACTCTGGACTGCCGCCGCATGAATGCCCAGATTGGCTATCAGCAGCGCGTAGGGAATCGTGACGTTGGTCAGCGCCAGTGTCGAGGTCCGGGCGACCGCTCCAGGCATGTTGGCTACAGCATAGTGGACCACGCCGTGCTTCACATAGGTCGGGTTCTCATGGGTGGTGATCCGGTCAATGGTCTCAATCGAGCCGCCCTGATCAATCGCAACGTCCACAATGACAGAGCCTTCCTCCATCTGCTTCACCATGTCCTCTGTAACCAGCTTCGGGGCGCGGGCACCGGGAATCAGTACCGCCCCGATCAGAAGATCCGCCCGGCGCACAGCCTGCTCCAGATGATAGGAATCCGACATCACGGTCACCAGCCGTCCGCCAAAAATATCATCCAGCGCGCGCAGACGGCCCGCATTCAGATCCAGCACCGTGACGCGCGCCCCCATGCCCAGCGCGATCTTGGCCGCATTGGTGCCAACGATGCCGCCGCCGACAATGACGACCTCTCCCGGCTGTACGCCAGGCACACCGCCCAGCAGAACGCCTTTGCCGCCATGCGGCTTCTCCAGCAGTCCGGCACCGATCTGGACCGCCATGCGTCCGGCGACCTCACTCATCGGAATCAGCAGCGGCAGCGAGCCGTCTTCAAGCTGAATCGTCTCATAGCCCACAGCGGTCACACCGCTATCTACCAGTGCTTTGGTCAGCTCTGCTTCAGGTGCCAAGTGCAGATAGGTGAAGAGGATCAGCCCTTTGCGGAAATAACCGTACTCCTCCGGCAGCGGCTCCTTCACTTTGATAATCATCTCTGCCCTGCTCCAGACCTCAGCAGCCGTATCGAGTATCACTGCACCTTTATCAGAGTACTCCTTGTCACCCATGCCGCTGCCCGCTCCGGCAGAAGCTTGAATATACACTTCATGACCTGCCTTACGGAGCGCTTCCACCCCGGCCGGGGTGATGGCGACGCGGTTCTCGTTATTCTTGATTTCTGCGGGTACGCCAATAATCATGCCGATTCCCCCTCAAAGTTGTTCTATTATAGTCAACATTGTATCCCTGTAAGATGCGAAAAGAAAGGCTCCCATTCGGGGCCTTCCTCTTCATGGTTAAGGTTAGGCAAGAGGCTCCCTGGCCTCCTGCGGACCGGCTCCCCCGTTCCTTCACCTTAGTATATGCAATTTCGCAGCTTAAGGATTAACCTTGGTTTCAAAGGTTTGCTTCCCGTCCACGAATTTCAGCACAACTGCTGCTTTGACCGGGTCATGCTTGTCGTTCAGGGTGATTTTGCCTGTAGCGAGCTGCAGATCCTTAGTCGCTGCCAGCGCTTCTGTAATCTTGGCCGGATCAGCTTCACCCGCACGGGTAATCGCATCAGCCACCAGCTTCAGGGCATCATAGCCCAGGGCCGCCATACCATCGGGAACCGCTCCGCCGTTAGCCGCTTTGTAGGCGTCTACGAAGCTGGTTACTTCAGGAGCTGTATCTTCAGGCGAGTAGTGATTGGACATGAACGTATTCTCCAGCGCTTTGGCACCGGCGATTTCCGCCAGCTGCGGGGAATCCCAGCCATCGCCGCCCAGGAATGGAACGGTGATACCCATTTCACGGGCCTGCTTCACAATTTTACCTACTTCTTCATAATAACCAGGCAGGTAGATGACATCCGGATTCGCTGCTTTGATTCGGGTCAGTACTGCTTTGAAGTCAGAATCCTTCTGCTGGTAAGACTCCTGGCTCAGCACTTCGCCGCCTTTGGCCTTGAAGGTCTCTTCGAAGAACTTCTGCAGACCCTTGGAGTAGTCAGACGAAGTATCGGTATAGATGACAGCGGTCTTAGCCTTCAGGGAATCGAGTGCAAAGTTAGCCATTACCTCCCCCTGGAACGGATCGATGAACGCCGCGCGGAACACGAATTCATTGACATTGCCGCTGCGCTCATCCACAGTAACCTTTGGATTGGTAGCTCCTACCGAGACAAGCGGAATCTTTTTCTCCGTAGCTACCGGAACGATCCCCAGCGTGTTGGTCGAAGTGGAGGCGCCGATAATGGTCACGACCTTGTCATTGGTGATCAGCTTCTGTGCCGCCTGGGTAGCTTCTTCAGACTTCGATGCATTGTCGGCTACTACCAGTTCGAGCTTCTTGCCGAGTACACCGCCTGCGGCATTGATCTGGTCCACCGCCAGCTTCGCGCCCTTGGAGGCCGAGTCGCCGAAAGAAGCCTGGCCGCCGGTAAGCTCCAGGTCAGCCCCGATTTTGATCGTGCCTCCGGCACTGTTCCCGCCGCTTGCAGAGTTACCGCTGTTCTCTGTGTTGTTGCCGCAGCCGGATGCTAATACCGCAGTCAATACTGTCGACAAGATAATGGCCCCAATTTTCTTCATAGTTTCTCCCAGCCTCCTGATTATTTAGTTTATATATGTTGTTTCTGTGATGCTGCTGTAGTATGGATAGCCTGCTAGTGCCCGAGATAAGCCATTTTGATCTCATCGGAATCGGCCATTTCCTTGGCATCCCCTTCAAGCACTACCCGGCCTGTCTCCAGGACATAGGCACGGTCGGCGATTTTGAGCGCCTGGTGGGCATTCTGCTCAACCAGCAGTACAGTGGTTCCGGCATCGTTGACTTCCTTGATAATCCGGAAAATATCCTGGACCAGCAGCGGCGCCAGCCCCATCGACGGTTCATCCAGCAGCAGCAGCTTCGGGTGGCCCATAATAGCCCGCCCCATCGCCAGCATCTGCTGCTCCCCGCCGGATAAGGTTCCGGCCTGCTGCTTCTTGCGCTCAAGCAAACGCGGGAAGGTGTTGTACACCTTCTCGAAGTCAGCAGCCAGGCTGCTTCCATCCTGCAGGTAAGCGCCTAATTCGAGATTCTCCTCGACAGACATATTGGCGAATACGCGCCGTCCTTCGGGACAATGGATCAGCCCTTCTTTGACAATCGCCTGTACACTCTGATTCGCTATGGATTTATTCAGGAATTCGATACTTCCTGTCTTGGGCTTCAGCAGCCCCGAGAGCGTCTTAAGCAGCGTAGACTTGCCGGCACCATTGGCACCGATCAAGGTCACGATCTCTCCCTGCTTCACGGTGATGCTGAGCTCCTTCAAGGCATGAATCGCTCCGTAATAGACATTAATCCCTTGTACTGTAAGCATGGCGCTACGCCTCCTGTCCCAAATACGCTTCGATGACCTTCGGATTGTTGCGGATCTCCGCCGGCGTTCCGTCAGCAATCAGGATTCCGCGGTCCAGCACGTAGATGCGGCTGCAGACCCCCATAACAAGTGACATATCATGCTCGATCAACAGAATGGTCAGGTCGAACTCCTCCCGGATCCAAGCGATCAGATTCATCAGGTCACGCGTCTCATTCGGGTTCATCCCGGCGGCCGGCTCATCGAGCAGCAGCAGCTTGGGTCCGGCCGCAAGCGCCCGGGCAATCTCCAGACGCCGCTGATTCCCATAGCTCAGGTTGCTCGCCACCTCCTCACTCTGGTCAGCCAGATTGAAGATTTTGAGAATATCCATCGCCTTCCGGGTAATCTCCTCTTCGCCCTGGAAATGCTTCGGCAGACGTAGCATCGAAGAGAACAACGAGTGCTTCGCATGCTGATGGAAGGCAATCTTGACGTTCTCCAGCACGGTCATAGCCGTAAACAGGCGGATGTTCTGGAACGTACGCGCAGCACCTTTATGATTGATCTTGTAGGGCTTCATCCCGCCGATAGACTCATTGTTCAAAAGAATGCTGCCCGACGATGGCGGGTACACTCCGGTCAACAGGTTGAACAGTGTGGTTTTACCGGCACCGTTGGGTCCGATCAGGCCGATCAGCTCGCCTTTATCAATATGAAGGGATACCTCACTGACCGCCTTCAGTCCGCCGAAGGCCCGGCTGGCCGCTTTCACATCAAGGAGTACCGCTGCTCTCGATTGCGTCATTTGCCTTCGCCTCCTTTTTGCCGAACTTGCCAAATGAGAATTTGCTTACGCCAAGCAGGCCGCTCGGACGGAAAATCATCATCAGAATGAGCACAATCGAGTAGATAATCATGCGCCATTCCGGGAATTCACGTAAGTAGGTGTACAGCAGGGTAACGAACACCGCACCCACGATAGAACCCGCCGTGCTGCCCAGCCCCCCGAGAACTACCATGACGATGATTTCAAAAGACTTCAGGAAGTTGAAGCTGCCCGGCGTAATAACATAGAACGTATGGGCCGACAGGCCGCCCGCCATACCGGCAAACAGTGCACCGATGGTGAAGGCGATGATTTTGTAGCGTGTCGTATTGATCCCCATCGCCTCAGCGGCAATCTCATTCTCGCGAATCGCAATACAGGCCCGGCCGTGAGTGGATCTAATGAAGTTATTAATCAGTACGACTGAGATCAGAGTGAAGAAGAAGAGCATGGTCCAGGTCGTCTTGGCCGGAATACCGCTAAGCCCTGAAGCTCCGCCGACATATTCCGTATTCAGCATAATAATGCGGATAATCTCACCGAAGCCCAGCGTCGCAATAGCCAGATAGTCCCCGTTAAGCCGGAGCGTAGGCATCCCGATCAATACACCGAATACCGCTGCCAGGAGGCCGCCCGCAAGAATCGCAGGAATGAACGGCACATTGTAGTCAAGGGTAAGGATCGCCGAGGTGTACGCACCCACCGACATGAACCCGGCATGACCAATGGAGAACTGCCCGGTAATCCCGGTAATCAGGTTCAGCGACACGGCCAGCATGATATTAACCCCGATGAGGAGCAGCATAGACTGATTTACATCACTAAGTATTCCTGTTGTTAGAAGAACTTTTACGATTCCATAGAACGCAAGGGCAATAAGAATGCCCAGCCAGAATTTTTTATTTATCTTTGTCACGGCAGCTTCCCCCTACACTTTCTCCCGGACATTCTTGCCGAACAGCCCGGATGGTTTGAAGATAAGGATTAGAATCAGTACCGCAAAGGCTACACCGTCACGCCAGGAGGAGAACCCGAGCGAAGAAATCTCTGTCTCAACCGTTCCCAGCAGTAATCCGCCGACAAGCGCACCCGGTATACTGCCAATTCCTCCAAGCACTGCCGCGACAAAAGCCTTAAGCCCGGGCATTACGCCCATGAGAGGATCAACCGAATTGTACGTCATGCCGAAAATCACGCCCGCCGCAGCGGCCAGCGCCGAACCGATGGCGAAGGTGGCTGAAATGGTGCGGTCTACGTTGATGCCCATCAGCCGCGCCGCTTCAACATCGAAGGATACGGCCCGCATGGCTTTGCCCGTTCGGGTGTACCTGACGATATATTGCAGCACCAGCATAAGAATTATCGTTGTTAGCAGAATCATAATCTGATTGGATTCGACCTGGATGGAGGAACCAAACAGGTGATACTGCTTCTTATCCATAATATCCGGGAAGCCCTTGGCCTGCGGCCCAAGGATCAGCACCCCCGTATATTCAAGCAGGAAGGATACACCAATGGCTGTGATCAGCGCCGCGATCCGTGTGGACTTACGAAGCGGCTTATACGCCAGACGTTCAATGCTGATACCTAGCAGCGCACTGATCGTCATCGAGATCATCAGCGACAAGAGCAGTACAACGATAGGCGGCAATCCCGCATTCGCCAGGTATTTGGCACTGTACAGACCGATGAACGACCCTACCATAAACACATCGCCATGCGCAAAATTAATCAGCTTGATGATACCGTACACCATGGTGTAACCAAGGGCGATCAGAGCGTAAATGCTGCCTACGGATATTCCGTTTATTAGTTGCTGAATGAAGTACTCCATCGCCATCCCCTTCTCCCCATATTCATCTTGTATACCCCTTTCTCTGTGCTGCTTCTCTTTTCTTGGATTATGATGTCATTTATATTAACACAAGGTCAAGGGATCGTCACTAATTTTTGTGGAAATTAATACAAAATTCAATTATTGGTGTTATATTACATAACATGATATATGTAGGATTCGGTAGGTTATTGTAGGTTTACGAAAAATGCGCAGAAAACAGGAGAAAAACAGAGGATTTTTAAGCAGGAACGTTTTAGAAGTTGTTTCCTTTTCTTATACAATACTTTTTTTCTGCGGAATTAATATAACATTTGTCTCTTTACAGCATCATTCCTTCAATTAATTAAAGAGGTAACGGATTGAACCGGTAAATAAGCCGGCCCTCGATCATCGGAGGTCCGGCTTATTGTCAGATATAGTCTTGCAAGGGTCGTGTAGCGTTAATCCAAATAGACCGCCTTCCCCGTCTGGGCCGATTCATAGATTGCCTCCAGAATCCGGGAGACCACGTAAGCCTGTTCAGGAGTCACGACCGGATCTTTATCCTGTTCGATCGCTTCGATCCACTTTCTTAATTCGATATCCGTAGCTTTCTCTTCTTTGCCTTCATAGAAGGCTACTCCCCCGGCACCAAGCTCAATTTCATTCGTGTATAGCTTGCTATGCTTCTCCCCGTTAATCCGGAGACCGTCCTTCATGTCCGCCCCCGCCTCGGTTCCGCTTAAGCTGCACTTGGCTTCATCCACATCCAGCGTATTCAACGCCCAGCTAGCTTCCAGCGTAATCGTTGCGCCGTTCTCCATCACAATCATCCCGAACGCCGAGTCTTCGACGGTGAATTTTTTCGGGTCCCAGGGTCCCCAGGCGTTGGCCGCGTCTTCTTTTTGGGAGAGCTCGTGGTATTTGGTCCCCAGCACAACCTTCGGTTTGTAGTTGTCCATCATCCAGAGCGTCAGATCCAGCGCATGGGTTCCAATATCGATAAGCGGGCCGCCTCCCTGCTTCTCCTCATCCAGGAATACACCCCAGGTAGGGACCGCTCTGCGCCGGATGGCATGTGCTTTCGCATAATAGATATGGCCGAGCTCGCCAGCTTCACAGACTTTTTTCAGATACAAGCTGTCTTGCCGGAACCGGTTGTCGTACCCAATGGTCAGCTTCTTCCCTGTACGTTTCGCTGCTTCAGCCATACGTTTGGCGTCTGCTGCTGTTTTGGCCATTGGCTTCTCACACATCACATGCTTGCCCGCTTCCAAAGCCGCAATAGATATTTCCGCATGCGCATCATTAGGAGTAAGAACATGAACAATATCAATGGAAGCATCCTTCAATAACTCCTGATAGTCCGCATAGACAGCAGCTTCTGCACTGCCGTATTGTTCAGCAGCAGCCTCAGCCCGTTCCTTGATAATATCGCAAAAAGCTACCACTTCAACCTTATCCTGTCTGCTTAAGGCAGGCAGATGCTTCCCGTTCGCAATACCTCCACAGCCGATAACTCCAACACGATACACTTTGCTCATAGCCATCTCATCCTCACTGTTCAAGTATTTTTCGGGCCTTGCGGTAGGCAGCCGGGGTCATGCCCAGCCGCTTGCGGAATACCGAATGCAGATAGGTCGCATTGGTGAACCCCTCGGACTCCGCGATATGTTCGATCGACAGACTGCTAGCTTCAAGCTTGCTGCACACCGCCTGCAACCGGATGTCTTCAAGAATCCGGCTGAAGGTGTGATCCGGATCAACCTGCTTAAATATCCGCTGTAGCTGCCTCGGACTGATATTCAGCTTCTCGGCAACATTCTCCAGCGTCACGGCTGCTGAATAATTCGCTTCCATGTATTGAACGGCATATTGATAGCGGTAGGTCACCATATCCCGTACGGGTGCCGCAGCTCCCATCCCGCCTGCATCATATGCTCTGGTTACCTTCAGCAGGATACTGATCACGAGATGCTTGATAGAGGTGTAATATCCCGCAAGCTTGCCGTTACAGGCCTCATAGGCTTCCAGAAAACACTTCATCGCCCTGTGATAATCCTGCGCTGGGATCAGCGGCAGCCTCTTCAGCTTCTCCACGCATTCCTCTGCTTCCGCAACCTCCCATGGGTCTGCATCGTCCCTCTTCTTCTCCGCAATATGGATATGCAGACATAACTCCTCCATCGACTCTTCCGCATCTGCTTCCTGACGATGCATAACGCCCGGTCCGGTCAAATAGAGCATTCCCTCCGATAAAGGATACTGCTGATCCCCAAGAATGACCGTTCCCTTGCCCCGCGGGATGAAATGAAATTCAAATTCAGCATGGTTATGGAAATCAATGACCTTCCCCGGCGGAAAAGAGGTCAAATGAAACCGGAGAACAGAAATTTCATAATGTCCCCACAGGATGGAAATATCCAGTCTTTCCAGCAGATCCATCTTCTCAAACATAATCTCGAAGGGAAAAGGGCTCATGTTAACCTCCTGCTTGAGCTACGCTCTGTACCCGGATAACTGATTAAGATTTCAGTTCGGCTAACCGGACCACCCGTCCTGCCTTCGCCGAGAGATTCGCCGCCTCCATTAACCGGGTAAGCTCCGTTGCCGCTTGAATATTGTCAGAAGCAAGCGTGTTGTTCTGGATGTGGCCAACCCATTGCTCAAAAGCGCTGTCCCGGTTGGCCCGCACAGGCGTATCGTTCCAGGCAGCCCCTTGATCTGCTGCTTTATTACTTCTAACTAGCAGCTTCGCTTCAGGCGTACCATAAAGCAGAGTTCCTTCCGTTCCATGCACTTCTATGGTAAAAGGGGAATAGCTGTTCACGAAGCCAGCTTCCACCACACCGATTGCTCCCGAATCCGTATAGAGCGTCGCAACTGCGTTGTCTTCCACTTCCTTGCCCGTCACATATCCGAAGCTCGCGCTGACCCCGGTCACCTCTTGACCCAGAAACAGCCTGGTCAGGTACATGGGATGACATCCCAGATCAATCAAAGCCCCGCCCTGGCATTGCTCCAGGCTATAGAAATGCTCGGGAAGCCAGTTGGCCGTTGCGCCGTTATGGGATAAACGGACTCTGACATAAGTGATCTCCCCAAGCAGTCCCTGGCTTAGAATGTCTGTAACCGATAACGTGTAACCGTCATTTAGCCGCGGCAGCGACACGGTCAGCTTCACTCCATGATCCGCGACCTCGGAGAGGATTTCATTCACCTCACTCAGCGTTGCAGCTACAACCTTTTCGGTGAAGATGTGCTTGCCTGCTCTGGCTGCCGCAATCATGACCTCCCGATGCATCTGGGTTGGCGCATCAACAATCACGGCATCTATATCCTTCCGGCCAAGCATGTCCTCCAAAGAATCATAAAACGGGACATTCAAGCTCTCTGCCGCCTTCCTGCCCCGCTCCGCATCCTCATCCCATACCGCAGCAATTTCCGTATCGCTATGCTCCTGAGCCTGCTTCGTATAATCCCAGGCATGTACATGCCAATAGCTGATCTTGCCAATCCTAATGCTCACCCGCCTGCACCTCCATATACATTATTCTGACATCACCTATAAAGTATCATATAATAAGCAGGATTTTTAGTAGATAAATGCGACATCGACTATATGGAATTACGACATCAGACAGAGAAATCGTATCATCCAGAAATTCAGGCACTCCCGCTGGGTGGACGCAAAAAAGGAGCTCATATATGAGCTCCTTTTATAACGGAGAGAGAGGGATTCGAACCCTCGCACCGCTTACGCAGTCTAACCCCTTAGCAGAGGGTCCCCTTATAGCCACTTGGGTATCTCTCCAAGTAATGGCTCCCCGAACAGGACTCGAACCTGTGACAACTCGATTAACAGTCGAGTGCTCTACCAACTGAGCTATCAGGGAACATTAACATGAACAAGGATTAATTTATCATGATTCTACAGGTTAGTCAAGCGCGTAGCGAGAGATTATGAGATCGTTTACAAACTCTACCTATCTGTAGGGTATCCCTATAGGTGTCGCTTATGTCAGACCCACTCTCCGTCAAGCGGAACAGCCACACGGCTAAGTAAGCCTTCCTGTTCAAGGCGTTGCTTCAATAGCTCCCTCGTTACATGGCAGTGATTAATCGTATCCATATGCACAGCAATTACCGAAGCAGCCGGAGCGCAATGGCATACCTCCACCACATCCTGTTCATTCATGGTAATGAGGCCTCCGCTCAGTAAGCTGGCACCTCCGGCATTGACTATAATGACCTCCGGTGTCTGCCCCGCTATCACCTGCTGAACCTCTTCGCACCAGATGGTATCTCCCGCCAGGTACAGCACAGGTTCGCCCTCCGCCCGGAAGACGAAGCCGGAGACCTTACCCATTAATTCTCCTATCTCCCCTGTCCCGTGATGCCCGCCTGTACGTGTCAGGGTCACACCGCCGACGGACATAGAGCCGGTATCCATAATTTCTGTAACACGCTCAAAGCCCTGGGCAGCAATTCGCTCCCCATCACCTTCCTGGCAATACACCGGCAACTCCTTGGACAACTGCTCTACTGCTGCAGCATCCCAGTGATCCTGATGCAGATGCGTCACCAGCACAGCATCCGGCTCCAGCCACTGCTGAACCGGACCGGGCAGGGATACCAGGGGATTTCGGCGTTCATCGCCCGAATTCATAATTGGCGGATTCACACCCTGCGCACTCAGCATGGGATCGATCAGAAACGTCGCACCGCCGTATTCCAGCCATAGAGTGGCGTGGCGGATCAGCTTTATTTTCATCATATGCACCTCTTCCCGGTTCTCTTCCTTAAGATCAAATTCTGATACAATAAGTATAGATCAGCGCAAGAACAGAAGACATTGTGCCGCGAAAGAGATTCTTACGTTCTGCTTTCAGCCCGAAAGGAATTCATGAATATGTCCCCTAATCTCATCGACAACACCGATTACCGCATCCTTCAGCTCCTGATCGAAGATTCCACCTTAAGCCATAAGGATATCGGGGCGATGGTCCATCTGACCGGCCAGGCGGTAGGCGCACGTGTCCGCAGAATGCGGGAGCTTGGCATCATTGAAGGCTACACCATCCGTTATAACCCGCTGCGGATGGGTCAGAACATTCATGCCTTTATCACGGTTTTTCTCAGCAGCAACAAGGATCATCCGCCTTTTCAGGCTTTTGCGAAGACCCATGAGAGTGTCACTGAGCTGTACCGCATCAGCGGGGAAGGCTGTTACTTAATGCGGGTACGCACTGTGGATCAGGACGCGCTGACTGCTTTCTTGGACGAACTGCTGAAGTACGGCAATTACCGGGTCAACCTGGACATGGGCCAGATCAAATAGCATTAAGCATAAGAAATGCCAAGGAGGCCGACATGAATAACAAGATAGAACCACCCAGAATCCCAGATCCCGGGCTACTTACGCCGCAGGACATTCACACCCTTGCTTCAAAAGATGAATTCAGCCGCTGCCTATTTGAAGGGGCGCTCATTGAATATCAGGAGGCTACCCGGGTAGCCTTCGATAAAACCATTTTCAAAAACGTCACCATCACCGAATCCTCGCTGCAACGCATTGAGCTTACCGATGTGATCTTCGATCATTGCGACCTGTCCAATGTGGATTTCAGCGACGCCTTCATACACCGGACCGAATTCAGGGATTGCCGCATGATCGGTACAGACTTCACCAGAGCACGATTTCAAAATGTATCCATCACCGGATGTATCGGGGAATTCGCGGTCTTCCGTTTCGTCAACTTCAAAGGGGCTTCCTTCGAGCGCAGCTCGCTGGTCAGCGCGGATTATTACCAGTCCACCCTGAAAGACCTGTATTTCTCGGAATGTAATCTGGAGCAGGCCACGCTGGCCGGATGCAAGCTGAAGGGAGTTGACCTGAGCGACTGCGAGTTCACCGGCCTTCTGGTCGATCTCCAGGATCTGGAGGGCTGCATCATCTCTGCGGAGCAGGCGGCTTCTTTTGCCGGACTACTAGGTCTGGTTATCAAAAATTAAGTAGCCGGACCCGCGCCCGGTTCTAACGCAATCAGCTTCAGCTTGCCGGAGCATTTACCGCAGCGGTACCGCCCGGGATCGGCCCGGCGCTTACGCAGATATTCAGTGGCACAGGTGATGCATACCAGCTTATACCGGTAAGGCTGCGGCTTACGGGCCTTGGCGCCCGGCAGGGTCTGACAATACCGGCTGCCGCCTACGCGGGCCAGCAGTGTTTTGAAATCAGCATCCCGGTGCATATATCCCCGCTTCGCCAGATGCAGGTGGTAGTGGCAGAGCTCGTGCTTGATGATTCGCTCCGTCTCCTCCCGTCCGTACATCGCCAGCTGCTGGGGGTTAATCTCTATATTATGGCTCTTGGTAAAATATCGTCCGCCGGTTGTCGTAAGTCTGCTGTTAAAGCTCGCCGTATGCCGGAAAGGCACGCCAAAGCTCTTCAGTGACACCTGCTCAATCCATTGCTGCAGCTCTTCGTTGCTCATACTGGTCATAGCGTTCCTTCACGGTCCTCTCCACCTGAAATTAGATCACTACTTGAATTGTAACTTGCCCATACGCTACACTGTCAAGAAGGAAGACAAGTCCGGAGGGAGAATGAAAGATGCCTAGAATGCGTTACGTAATTATGCAGCAGGATCAGGATTTGCTATTCGTGGAGATGCCGGAGGAATATGCTTACCAGCTAAGCGCCCTCAATCTTCGCCTGAACAAAGAAATCGACAAGCTGACAGCCGAGAATGTACCCGGACTGCCGCGGGCGGTGGCCGAATGCGAGGCGCTGGAGCTGCTGCGCGAAGAGCATCACTTGGAGTCGGGGCTGGCGTATATTAACCGGCTGGAGCAGGCTTTTGCCTCCATTAAGGAGGAGCATTACCCGCTGATCTCACTATTGACCGAAATCCGGGCGCTCCAGGCCCAGCTGGAACAATGGTATGAAGAGGAAGAAGAACGGGTGTAGTAACGCTGGTTCCGGGCGGCCATGTGAAATTCGGCTTGGCTACCTGAAACTAACCGTGCACCTTTGGGCGTATTCCCCCATATGCTATCTATACACAGGAAGCATGCAGAGGAGGGGTACCCTTGCCACAATGGCTTCGCCAACAGCTCATGAAGGCCTATTTCAAGAAGGACTGCCGTCAGATTAGACTGCTGAATGAATGCTGGTTCTTTTACCGGAATACCGCCGATTCCCACGAGATGATCCAGAAGAACGTATAGGTTATGTCAAAAAAAAGCCGCGATCCCCTAAGGGGCATCGTGGCTTTTTGGCGTGAATCCGGCTAAGTCTGCACGGGGCTGCCGGATTATTTGAACATCGGGAATACGTATTTCACCAGGAAAAACAGAACTCCAAGGTGATAATAATGCTTAATCGAAACGGCGTGTGCCCGGCCAGGAGCCCTGCAGCTTGCGGACCAGTACAATCTGTCCCGTATGATAAGCATCATGCAGAATCAGGCTCATTACCTCTTCCCCCGGCGCATGTCCGGAGCCACCCCATTCATATGCGCCTTCCTCCAGAGCTACAATAATCTCGCGCAGCGAGGCATGAATGGACTTCAGCTTGTCTACCGCCTGCTTCCAGTCCTCTTCCCCGCTTCCTGTTACAGTGAATGTAGCATCATTGCTCTCCAGATCAGGCAATTTCTCCAGTCCCTTAAGCTTACGCAGCAGACGCTCCTTATAATAAGTCAGATGATTCACATTCTCCCAGATTGAATTACCCGCAGCGCCCTCCGGCTTCCAGAGAGCCTGCTCACTGGTCACACCCTCCAGCGCAGCGCTAAGCGGCGGTGCCCAATCCTCAATATCCATCGCATAATCCCAGTTCTCGATCAGCACATCGCTAATTTTGTTTTCCACCTGTATCCCTCCTGTAATTTGTGGGTGCACATGCTTCGGTAACGACTAAACAACCCGAATAACAGTTACATGAGCAATGTAACATATTTGCAGGAGCGGATCAAGTAACTAGCAAAACTTATGTTGAACTGTTACAATCAAGGGAAGGAAGAAACGAAAGGACCGATGAACGTGCTGTGGGTAGATTTCATGAACAGCTATTGGCGGAATTGGCGGACTAGTGACCGGAGCACGGACCAGGACCGGCTGGAAGACCCCAAGTGGCTGGGGGAATGGCTGGAGGAGCATAAGCTGCCGGCGGCCGGGCCTATGTTGCCGGAGGAGCTGGAGCAACTCAAAGGACTGCGCGGATTGTTGTGGGACGAGCTGCAGCGGCTGGTCGCGGGAGAATCTCCGTCTACAGCGCTGCTTGCGCAGCTCAATGTATACATGGGCAACGGGCCGGTTGTTCGCCGTGTGGTCTGGACGCCCGCAGGTGACGCAGAGATCTCCCTCCAGCCGCAGGGTGCGGATTGGGGGCAGGTGATGGCGGAGATTGCCGCCTCTTTTGCGGCTGCACTGCTGGAGAAGGAACCTTCTCGCTTCCGCATTTGCGGGAATCCTGACTGTCTCTGGGTCTATTACGACGATACCCGCAACCGCTCGAAGCGGTACTGCGACGACAAGCTGTGCGGGAATCTGATGAAGGTGCGGCGGTTCCGGGCACGCAAAAAAGCAGCGGAGGGTGAAGCTTCAAAGGATTAATCTACACAGCGTTCCGCTGGGTCATCGGGGTCAGCGTAGTATTTTTGCCGGAGTGCTTGGCCGTATAGAGGAGATTATCGACTTCTTCGAAGAGCGTTTCTTTGGTGGTGCCTTCGTCATAGCTCTTGAGGCCAATGCTGACAGTAACCGCCCGTTGCTCCATCTCCTCATGGGACGTATGCGACAGCTCCTGGCGGACTTGTTCAATCAGCGCGTAGGCTTCCTCGAAGCTTTTCTCAAACAGCAACACCGCAAACTCCTCGCCGCCGTAGCGGGCAGCAATGTCTGCCGCAGAGAGATGCTCCTTGATGACCTGCGCGACCCGGGCCAGCACCAGATCCCCCGTACGGTGTCCATATTTATCGTTAATTTGCTTGAAATTATCGATATCCACCAGCGCAAGATGGAACGGGGCGCCCTGGCTGCCGTATTCCAGCGCTTTTTCATAGAATTCGTGAAAAGAAATATGGTTATACAGCCCCGTCAGTGCATCGGTGGTCGACAGCTTGCGGATCACCGCGTTCTCGATCATCAGATCCTGCTTCGCCGTCAGAGTAGCCTCCAGATCGCTTGCCAGCTCACGCCCGTTAATGATGATAATCCCCGCGACCAGTGTGCCGACCAGCAGGAAGAGCGGGATCGCAATCAGATCGAAATCCGTCAGATAATACTTGAACCAGTAATCCCAGCGATACAGAATGAAGAAGGCCGCCGCCTGCAGGCCGGAGGTGAACAAGGTGAGATCCAGCCGAAAAAAGATCGCCGACGCCATAATCGGCAGCAGCATCAACGCCCCGATAATCCGGATGTCCATATTCAGATGAATAATCATCATCGCGATAATCGTCCCCGCCACAAACAGCAGCACGAAGGAATACTTCGGTGCCGCAACATCCACCAGCTGCGTCAACCCGACCACCGCACTCATCAGCAGCGTCGGATACAGCAGCACCTCATAATAGAATTCATGCGCCCCCATGGGATACGGCAAGCAGATGAAAGACCCAAGCTGGGCCAGAAAATGCAGAACAATCACCAGCCAGTACGTATACAGAAACCGCTTGACCCACTTCGCCTGCCGGTGCGCAGAAGTCTCCGAAGGGCCCATGTAATCTCTCAATCTCCACGCTCTCACCTGTTGCCCCCCGATTAAATTCACACTAGGATGTACACATTTCTCCTATTTTAACATGCCAGGGTCCGGGTCGGATACTCACTTGTGGGATATGTACGGGGGTGGGAAATTGGGTTGGGGGAAGGGTGAAGTATCGGGGGCGAAAGGACGTAGGGTTGGGAGTTTGGGGGCAGGTTGTTGGTATGAGGGCGATTATTCTTTGTGTAATTTCAATCCATGCTCGTACATAAGGAGAGGCCAGACCATGCCTGTGATAGTGCCGATTTTCCCCACTTTTAATACATATTCCTACATGAGGAGCGACACATAATTGGACCATCATCTTCAAGCATCTGCTTATTTCAATCCACGCACTCGTGTAGAGTGCGACAGCGGAAAACAGCATAACCTATGCCTTTCCCATATCGTTTCACTTCATTTCCCATCATACTATATTAGAAGAGTATGAATCACGCCTTTCTCAATCCTTCAGGGATTCAACAAATTCCGTGGTGCGAATCTCCCGGGGATTTCATGGGAACTTGGCATTCGCACCGGCTCTCTTTTTCTATTTTAATCCATCGCAAGTAAATATACATATCTATAAATCTCTCAATATTGTAGCCTTTTTGTTGTGTGCAAGGTATTACATGTTCATCAAGCCATTCGATATAATACTGGTGGTGAAGGTAACTATTTAGAGGAAATACATGAAGAGGAAGGAAATCTGACTCAATGCAAAAACTAATAGTAAGGTCCATAGGTGTTATCGCACTTTTAAGTGGCATAATGGCGTGTAGTGATCCTTCTCAACTTCAAAATGCGGAGGCAAAAGCAGCGCCAACCCATACCCCATCACCGGAAGCCAAAGCAAATAACATTAATGCACTAATTCCGGCAGGTTGGCACATGTTAGAGCCAAGTCTGGGAGAGAAGGCTATCGCCAAAGGGGATTTGAATAAAGATGGTATCCCCGATCTGGCAATGGTCATTGAGAAAAATGCGCTCAAGGACGAGGCGTCTCCCCGGTCACTCTTAATCGCTTTTGGCAGCAAAAACAATTCTTATACCCTCTCGATCATCGCAGACAATGTCATTCTAAAAGCGGATGAGGGCGGGATATGGGGCGATCCTTTTGATAGCCTTACCATTAATCGGGGGTCTGTCCTGGTTAGCGATTACGGAGGGAGCAACTGGAGATGGTATAACAAATATAGATTCCGCTACCAGGATAAGGATTGGTTTTTGATTGGAGCGACAAGCGGAAGCTACTTCACAGGAGCAACCACCATGGATCAAGCGGACGAGGATGACATTAACTATCTGACTGGACAATTTATAGAGCGGCGAACGGACGAACAAGGACATACCACAACGAAAAAAGGAACTCAGAGGAAAAAGCCTTTGATCCGCCTAAAGGAGTTCAACCCGGAAAACGTGCAATAATCCAGCGTAGCTATACATTCAAAATCGCTCCAACATACAGCTGTAAAGAAGCAAAGCGGACAACACTGCCCTATTCAGGCGTTGTCCGCTTTATTGTGCTAACCAACCATTTTGCCGCATCCAGAAGGTCTTTCGCGATGTAATCTGGTTCTGCCTGTTCATACCACAGGTGACGGTATTTATCCAAAGACTGCATCCCCCAGCCTGTCTCGACCAGAATTCTTCTGGCTCCCACTGCTGCCGCTGCAAGCATATCAGTTGAACCCACATCGCCAATCACAGCACACTGGGTTAAATCTAATCCAAGATCAGTGGCCGCTTGCTGAAGCATTCCAGGTTGCGGTTTATGGCATACACAGCCGTCTTCGGGTTCATGCGGACATATGTATGCGGCGTTAAATCCGTAACTGTCAAATTCATTCCTAAAGTCTAATTCTGTAGCCCGCCCCTTCGATATATTGTGCTGATTTGTAAGGGCGATGATCGGAATTCCATGTTGTTTGAGTAGTTGCAATGCTTCTATTGAGGATGGGTATAATTCAAAATCCCGGGGGTGAATGAAATGGCCGTTCCCGCCCAAGGTTCCATCGCGATCGATAAATACAGCTTGAAGGGTCACGCAGACTCACCTCTAGATTGATCATTTACTAATTCCCAGTTAATCATTCCGTTCTCTATTCCAGTTCGTGTAAAATTCAATTTCTCCAGAACTCTGATAGATGAAATGTTATCGATAAGACATTCAGCCACAATTTTTTGGACTTTTTTTGAAGATAAGGCCCATTCTATAATAGCTCCTACCGACTCAGTGGCTATCCCCTTATTATGCATCTCAGGAATAAGGCCAAATCCAACTTCTACAATTCCTTGATGATCGGGCTTTCCCTTGAACCCAATGTCACCGATAATTTGATGATTATCCGTTAAGGTCACAAACCACGCACCCCAGCCCGACAATTCAGGGTCTCCTTTAAGCTTATCCAAATAGTTAATGATATGATTTCTGATAGAATACGTTTCTGATACTTTTATGTAATTTTCTTGGGTAAAGGCAATAATGTTGAGTCGTTCTGTCTGTATGTGCATAATTCACTTCTCCTCTTGGCTAGCCGTGTATGGAATAATTATACAAACAGGCATCTTTAAAAACCAGGTGGAAGTTGAATAAAACTAAACTACACTGCCCGAACTTGGGGGCTTACTCGCCACACAAAACACTACCACTGCTTAATCCAAATGGGATCCAGAATGACGCATAAAGCGAAGTATCAAATGAACAAAGATCATTAGAAAAATAATCTTATAATAAGCGCGTAGCAGCCAAAGACAGTAAGAACCAGAGCAGTTAATTTAAATAGGGGCTTTAATTTAAAGAATATCAATATAAATTCACTCCTCATTAAATTTGATTACGAAATGTTATGTTCAAAATTTATCCGGATTTTTAATTCGAATGGAGGCTACCTCTCCGCACTTTTTACAAAATGTATAGATAACCGGGGAGCCAAAGGAAAAGGTTTTACCAATCGGCATCACTCTAGCATCCACTGCATTCACTTCACCTTTTACAAAGGTGGTACTTCCACATGCTTTGCAAGGTGAACTACCATCCACCTAAGAGGTGGCGGTTTCTTGGTCAATGAAGCTACTGCTCCAAGTTTACCCAAGCTCAAAGGCTAGTCCCTAGCCCATTCATTGCAATATCACATGGCTAGTTTCAGTAGGTTTTGAGCAGCGTTTACATCGCGATCATGATGCACGTTACATTCTGGACAAGTCCACTCTCGCAAGGCGAGATTCTTCACCTCTGCGTTCTTATAACCGCAACAGGAGCAAAGCTGACTACTTGCATAGTGCTTAGGGGCAATAATAAGTTCTCTGCCATACCATTGAGCCTTATATTCAAGCATCGAACGGAACATACTCCAAGCTACCTCGCTAATCGCTTTTGCAAGTTTGTGATTCTGCAGCATATTCTTTACACGTAAGTCTTCCATCACGATAACTTGGTTTTCGTTTATCATTTTGGCAGACGTTTTATGCAAGAAGTCTTTACGCTGATTCGCTATTTTTTCATGTAGCTTGGCAACTTTCAGCCTAGCCTTATGACGGTTATGGCTTCCCTTCTTCTTCCGCGATACATCCTTTTGCAGCTTCGCTAATCGCTTTTCAGACGTACGCAAGTATTTAGGATTGGATATGATTTCGCCATTTGAAGTCATAGCAAAGTCTTTCAGCCCAAGATCAACGCCAATCTTCGTATGCATTTTGGGCAACTGGACGATATCCGTTTCAACCAATACGGAAGCATAATACTTTCCCGTTGGTGTTTTTGAAATCGTGCATGATTTGATCAGCCCCACGAATGGGCGGTGCAGCTTGATTTTAATGCCAGTCTTTAGCTTTGGAATCTTGAGATATCCATCCTCTATAGCAACTGTTCCATTTTGGTTATTCGTTGTGAAGCTATGATTATTCGTCTTCTTGCTCTTGAATTTAGGAAATCCCGTTTTCTTATCCCGAAAAAAATTCTTATAAGCCTTATCTAAATTCAGTTGTGTATTCGCTAAGGCAAGGCTATCGACTTCTTTCAGCCAGTCGAATTCCTTTTTGTATTGTGCGGGTGTATTCCTCAGCATCGTTTCCGTTTGCTTGTAATGTTCAATTTTATCTGCAAGCATTCTATTGTAGATGAAGCGAACGCATCCGAACACTTTAGCGAAGTAGTGTTGTTGCCCATGGCTTGGATAGATACGGTATTTGTAGGCTTTCAGCAATGGCGATCACCCTTTCACACCTTGGTTTTCGATGTATTTTTGAATGACGTCTATTGGCGCTCCACCCGTTGTAAGCAAGCAATAGGAGCGTGACCAAAAAGCCTCTTTCCAAAGTGATTTTCGGACGGTAGGAAACTCCTTCTTGATCAACCTAGATGATGCACTCTTATAAGCGTTGAGAAATTTAGAAATGTCGGTATTAGGATGAGTTTTCATTAGGATATGAACGTGATCCCTGTCATGATTCCATTCCTGCAAAGTCACATTGTAAGTAGGCTGAATGTATGCAAATATCTCTTTCAGACGTTCGGATATTGGATCTGTAATTACTTTCCTACGATACTTGATGACTAGAATAAGGTGAAAATGAAGGGAGAACACTGAATGGTTATTTGAATCTAATTTCATTGATTTCACTGACCTTTCCAAGATACGACTGAATACTTTAATTATAGTATCTTAGGCGGTTAGAATCCATGTAGATTAGACCGTTTCCATTCATCCCCCACTTAAAGAAAATAGGGTAATTCTGTCAACTGATGGTTAAATTCTCTGGATTCACCATATATTAACACTCCCACCAAACGTAGTATGTGCCTAGCAGCTCTGTAAGCTGGTTGATCGTATCGAGGCAGTCTTGTGAATATTCGGTGATCACAACACCCTGGATGAGCGGCATTGCGAGATAGAGCTTACTCAAAACTGCCGTTTCCACTGGAAAAGCAGGCTTTGCCCGCGACACGCGAATTCGCCATGATTCCATGAGCAACTGCTCATACTCTTCCCGTGTGTACGGATCACTACAAAGCAACTGCTCAATATGTGTATCCGTCATGGCCGGCAACTTTGCTGCTTCAATTTCATCCTTATGTATTACGCGGCCAGCCAGTTTCCTCATTATCGCGTTTACGCCGATGTTAGCCGGGGAAGCTTGCATACGAGCTTCTTCCCATATGAGCCCGGTGACACGCTCACCAGCTTCCAGTGTGAACTGGAGACTTCCATTTGTATAGCTCATCGCTTCAAAAAGTTCGCCAGTCGAAATAGTCTGATAACCGCCGACAAATGCACTTCTGACCAAGGAGTCCAGATGATCAGCATGAAGAACCCCGTCCTTGTTCCTCAACACGCTGCGTTTTGAGCCATCGACATAGTCCATAACCTCTGTTGCGCGAATATTCGCCTGTGACAGGATGTCAACGATCTCCTGTGAAAATACGGCCTCCCGCGTCCATTCATGATGATCCACGCCTGGAAGGGATTCTAACGTATGACTAAAAGGTGCATGTCCGATATCATGCAGCAATGCTGCTGCCCGCAACGTATGATTATCCGGCTCAAAATGCGCTGTAAGCGCAAATACACCTAACGTATGCTGTAAGCGGCTGAAGGTATGGTGGGTATTGATGAAAGAAGCTCCTCCGTGCCGAATGTAATGAAGCCGCCGCACCTTCTTGCTTCGGAGCAGTGCTTTTTCTTCATCAGTGAGCTGAATCCTGAGCTTCCATAGAGGTTCATAGATTTCATCTAAAGCACCATCAAGTCTTAACCGAAAGTCCATTCCAAGGTTTCCTCCTGGGTTCTTAAATTCTAGATACGGACCAGTGTACAGTAGACACATACTGTGAAGTAGAAGTATTTACGAATTAGATTTCTCTTTGTACTTTGACCAATTTATCCAAGAGATGCATAAAAGACCTAAAGTCATTATAAGAAATTGCATTGGACCTCGATTAATATCGAATACAATTACGATGCCAGCAGTGAGAGGTATTAATATAATACTAATTATGGAGATCCATTTATATATATTTTGATCTTCCTTCTTTTCGTTTTTCATATTTTTACCCCATTTTCAAATAAAGTAATTAACCTATTATATCATGCTAACTTGATCTGATGTCCACACACTGCGCAGTCCGAATATGGGGCGTAGCAGAAAGGGAATTTTTTATGTACTCTACACCAGATACGGCCAGTGAAAACTAGACGCGTATTAATCAGTAAAGAGGCCCCTCCACTCCCTGTGAGAGAAGAGGCCTCTTCGTGCGTAGGATCAGAACTGATTTGCAGCTAAGTTTTGTAGCAGGAGATTGTTATATTTAGTCGCATGTTTTTGCTCATCCAGAATAATGCCATACAGAGTATCCTTGTAAATGCCGTACGGAAGACCGAACCATATCTTTCGATATTTCTCAACAGCAGATAATTCACCTTGGAAGGCTTGTTGCAACCCGGCAATATAAGAATTAACATTATCCGGAGCTTCGTTGCTAACTCCTGTTACTTCATGTCCTGTTAATTCCTTATACATTTGTCGGAACATTTGATTATGTCCTCTTTCATCATTCCGAATAGAGGTAATCACTTCAACTTGTTCTTGGTTCGGGGCAAGTCTGATGAGTTGATCATAAAAAAGTTCATCATTTCGTTCACCTTGTACGGCATTCCTCATTAATTCAAGTGCTTCTTGAGTTGTAGTGGCCCAAACGGGGACGAATTGTGATCTACACCAATACGGATAAGGATACATCCTATGCATGAGCTAAACCTCCAGAAATGCAAATAATCACATCATCAATTATATGCACATAAGCCCAGAGTGTGATTATTTCGAAGAAAGGTTTAATGCACAGTTCCTATATTAACACTCCCACCAAACGTAGTAGGTGCCTAGCAGCTCTGTAAGTTGGTTGATCGTAGCGAGACAATCTTGCGAATATTCATCTGAATATTCAGTGATCACAACACCCTGGATGAGCGGCATTCCAAGGTATCCTCCTGGGTTTTCTTTTACTCCTCAACCTCAAATATTGAATCAATGATGATTGGAAGATTGTCTCTAACCGAAACAGCTCCAAAGACTGAACGTGCATGGATACCTTTAGCAATGCTTCAATCGCTGACTGTATTTCAATGGTTCCGTCGTTGTTTCGTATCTGCGATACACTTGTCCATTCCAATCGATCAGAAATTTCGCATACTAACTCGTAATCATACACTTATTTTCTGAATCTTCGAGCGGGATATTAAATAAACCGGGCCCATTATTTCGATTGTGCCGTCTTTTACACGAATCGCACTCTCCTGCTCTGCCGCATATACATCGATCTCCTCCGATAAGGGGAACAGGTAGCCTTGAACAAACGAGGCGTAGTCGCGTTTCGAATGAGATTCATAAGCAAAAGGATCAAAGCCCAACCCATTCTGAATCGTATCTATTTCAACTGTATGGGCGGCGTTACGCGAGGTTACCCATTTGGCAGCCATGTTCAACGCCCCGGCGCTGGCCCCCAAGATAACGGCATTGCTGTTTTTAATCACATTGGTTAATTCATATTCCGCCACAAAATCGTGCTGCTGAACCGGGTCTCCCCCGCATAAAAAAATGACCGAGGCGTTCTGAATCCATTGCCGGGCCTCTTCCTTCTGCATGCGGTAATCGATGAAATGATATTCATCAAACATAAGATTAGACTGTTGGAGCCATGTCCATTCCGTTATAGCCTCAAGGTTAATCTGCTCGTCTTCATAATCAGACGGTTTAGCGCTAATCATAACAAGCGATTGTCTATCTTGCAGATCCTCCTGCAGCCACTCAACCAGCTTCTCTGGCAAAACATCATTAAACCAACTGAAATAATAGTGAGTACTCAAGCTTCATTACCTCCATATGCAGGGTTTGCCCCGTTAAAGCGGTTTAATTTAGCTTCAGCCGCCAGCATGGCGCTGGTAAGTCTCCGATGATTCCCGTCATGCCGGGCAAGTGTTCTGAAATACAGGCTGCGCACCATATTTTTCCCGTTCACTCTGGCAACTCTCTGTGCGCGTGTATCCGGCCATTCCGTACACTGCGCCAAGCTATGAATCCAGTCGGCAATCTCCTGCTGTGGTAGCAGCGATTCACTGATCATCGTGTCCACAACGTTAGCCATACGTTCGTCTTCCTCCTCGTCAAAAATCCGGACACCGTTATGCAGCATTCCTGTAATCGCCATAAGCACCTCGTGCTGCACCTCAATGTCACTTTCCTTATAGCGGATCAGCTCCTCCAGGGCATCTGCCCCGTGAGCTGCGGCATGAGCCCAGCCTTCGGCTGCCAGATAACCGCGCAGGTCCTTCTCCTTCTGATAGTAGCGAAGCAGCGAGCGCTTTAGATGCTGGAAGTCTTTTGGCGTCAAGAATGGTTGAATCCGGTCCCGTTGCATAATAAGAGCGATCGGCAGAACCGCGAATGCCCTGGTGAGTACGCTGTGGTCATCCATGCTTCCAATCCGGTAGAACAAATACCGGTCGTCCATCAGGACAGTCAATAGATGCCGCATTTCCTCATCTGTGAACTTATTATCGCGCTTCAGCCATATGTAAAAGGTAGAATAAATATGCTCACGAAGCTCAGGCTCCGGGTCACCAATATGCCGCAGCATCAGATCGGTAAAGTCTTGGATGCTTTCTCCCTCTCGCAGGATATACTGTTCTTCCTCCAATCTGTGCAGCTTGTGTATCAGCTCTGTCCGCGTGTCCTTCGTACCCCATTCATTGACATCTTCGTCCAAAATGCAGGCTTTCATCTAGTCGGTTCACTCCTAACCTAGTTATAGCGGCGTTATGTATTTCTCCAGCCGATATAACTACTATAAAACACAATGACTGACACCAGGGGGTCAGTCATTGTAGGAGAACAGCATATTTTGCATATATTGCTGCAGCTCCGCCCGTAATTCACGAGGCTCCAGCAGCTCGCACTCCTTGCCGAAGCCTAGAATGAATTTCAGCAGACCCTCCTCATGAGGAAATGTATCCGTAACGAGATAGAAGCCATCTTCACCCCGGCTAATCTTCTCTTTCTCAAAATACTCGGAAAGCTGCGCGCCAATTCGCGAAGTGAATCTCAACACAACCTGTATGCCCGCCTGCGAATAATTGTGCTCAATCACCTCGGCAATCCGTGCTTCGGGCACATCTCTTTTTGCAAAAGGCAGCCCCAGCTCCAATTGCCTGATCCGCACAAGCTTGAATCTGCGGTAGTCGTTCCTGACCCGACAGAAGCCGATAACATACCAATGGCCGTGCCGAAAGTCAATCCAGCCCGGCTCAACCGTCCGCTCCAGGTATTCCATGTCCCTGTTGATGTAGTCAAACACCAGCAGCCTGTTCTCCGTGATGGCCTCGCTTATGATCCCGAGGAACTCTTTAATCTCCTGCTCCATGCTGAAATGGGACAAATTCAGAGTCAGTTTATCCTTCCCCGGCTCCCGCTTATAGGTATGTTCGACTTTTAGCAGGATGTCATTAAAAGCTTCGTTCCGGCCAAACAAGCCGTGTAAATTCTTCATTACAGCTACAAACGTATGAGCTTCGTCCCCATTAAGAAAGAGGTTGCTTACATTATAACTGTCCATAATATAGTATCCTCCGCCCTTGCCGCTGGTCGATGCAACCGGTATGCCGGCTTCGCTTATTTTCTCGATGTCCCGGTAGATTGTCCGCAAGGATACCTCGAAATGCTCGGCAAGCTCCTTGCCCGTTACCGTACCTTGACCGGAGATGATCAGCAGCATGGAGAGTAATCGATTGACTCGCATGATTGGTGTATGACGCTAAGTAACGTCTCCTCCTCTGGGTGGATTTTTTTCATATTACATCTTTGGGAAACACCCTATTCATTATCTTGTCAGACCTACGGTATGATGTCCAGAATGACATTTGTGAGAGGAATGCAGGATTGCCAAAACGTCGGAGCTGTGCAGGCGACCTAACATAGAAGGGACAGTTGTTAAACGCAAATTGTCCCCGCAATAACTTATACCTTCATCTGTCCCTTGATAACCTTCATCCTACTTTTGCCTGTGGCTACAATTGCTTCTTCCGCCACTTGCTTCAGGACGAATCATTTCCAGAATATGCAGCTCTGCAACATCTCGAACACCCACATAATCAGAATAAATTTTGGGGACAGCCTTCAGCTTGCCTTCTAGCATTTGGCGGACAATTACATTTGAATGTGAATAATCGTTGCCTAGAATCGGCCCCATCACACCCACAGGATTTACAGTTGCAAATTCCAAACCCTTCCCTTCGTGTTGAATGAAATCCCAGGCAGCTTTTTCAGCGAGATCCGTTTGAACAAAAGACAAATCCTCCATATTTGTCACTCCGCCCGTCATGATCATGGCTTTCACTTCATCTTGTCTGCTCATCGCACGAAGGGTTACCCGCACACGATACTTCTTCTCCAGTAAGTGTAATGGCAGCAACGGATCACGCACAAATTATTAAAAAAGACACCAAAGAATGGATTACTATTGCATTGCTGGAGCTATTGCGAACGAATAGAATATCAGAGCTGAAGATTTCAGAACTCGTTAGAACAGCCGGCGTCAGCCGAATGGCCTTCTATAGAAATTATGAAAGTCTTAAACAGGTATTAATGGAGTACTACGAGCCCAAATTTGCAGATATTTTCAATAAAATTGCGAACAAAAAGAATCACGAGCAAAAAATAAGAGATTTGACCAGCTTTTTTTCTAACATTCTCTGATGATTTTCGATTAAGCGGATTCCCGGAATTTTTTTTGAATAACAAAAAGAAAGACAGCTCAAAACTCGAATGGCGAGTCGTGTATTGTCTTTTTTCGTTCCCCGATAGCAATAACAATCTGTTCAATTAACCCAATCCCGATCGTTCATCCGTTTTACAGTGTAATGATTTAATATCCCTCACCGATTAACGTCGATAATTTATCATGCGCTCTTAAGCGGCTCGGAACGATTTACTTGTTTTGAAACACATCAACCGCTCCATTAATCAAAGGATGTACTTTGATGTCGTAGTCAACATTAATTCTCATGTTTTCCCAATGTTTCAACCATTGCTCATCCGTTATTTCTTTAGAAAACGGCTTAAGCGAATGGGTTCCGACCTCTAAGGGATCGACTTTCCAACGTTGCATTCTTTTTAATAAATCTGACGTTTGTTCCTCAAGGTAGACCTCAGTTTCATGAATTAAATGTTCCAATTGTTCCTCACTTTGAATATTCAATTCTCCCTGGTACTCCTCAATTCTTCCTTTCAAGCTCACATGTAAAGACAAGGATGAATAGTCCCTCGATAGTTTCATGCGAACATTGGATCGAATCCGTCCTAAACTGATAGATAGCTTTGGAATGGCCAAGACTTTTAGAAAATGATCGTTATCCAGAAGTTGAAAAATATTATCGTCCACGTCTTGAATGACCATTACTTCTTTATCGTTTTGGAAGATGGCTGTTCCTATGTAATTGAAATTGTTCTTATCCGAATGAAAAACCGGCAGGATCGGATCCTTAAAAGGGGAATATACCTTCTTCATGAATTTATGAATATTGACGATGCTCATTTCACCTTGATTATGCTCCTCGTAATGCTTTAACATCCGATAAAGAAAATAATCTTGGTTTTCTTGCTCCGTCAATTGATTTTTTATGTATTCATCAAAATCGCCTCTGACAATCAACAAATAGACACGCATTGAAATATCAGGATCAACCAGTATGGTATTGATCAGCTTTTCAATGCCTCCTTTTTTTGCCAGCTCCTCATTAATTATTAACATTCGCAGCTGCCCCTGCTTTAATTCCCGATAATAAATTAAATTAAACTTCTGATCTCCCTGCTTTAACAGATCGACTTCCTTGGAGAGAAGACGTTTTTTTTCTTGGATGAGCGGTGGTACTAAAGTGCTGATTTTCAACTTTCCTTCCGGCCCCTTGTCAACCGACCAGAAAACTACCGGAGCAATCTCTTCAATCTTATTGTTCTCGACATATGGAGAAGAACAGCCGGCCATCCACATAACGCTTACAATCGCCAATAAACCATAGTGCTTGTATGGAACCATGCCTACATACTCTCCTTTCGTTTGACAGTAGTGAAAAGGATCGTAGGAATAAGTAAATAAATGCATGCGCCGATCCAGATTTGAAGGTTCAGTAACATCTTTTGACCCGGAACCGTTTGCCATAACCATTGATCCATTAAGATGATGCTTATCAAAATGACGAACCAACTCGACAATAATCCGATCCAAGTCGTGCGTTCTTTCATTTTTCTCATAAAGATTCTTCCGGCTCCATAAAAACATAACAGAAGAATTGAAATGTCAAACACATAATTAAACATATGGAAAGAGATAAGGATGTAATCGATTCGTTCTAAACCGCTCGTTTGAATGTAGCTTCCCATATATCCTATCGGAAAATCGATCTTGCGTAAGTAGTACGAACCGTAAAACAATACCGAAGCAACGAACAATACTAAATATTCCATGATCGACAGCATGTTTCCAATGACCAGGTATTTCGATATTTTTTGGTTGGAGCTCAACCATGGAACCATAAAAGCCAAATATACCGGACCGGAAAATGCCGACCAAATAAACAACAAACCTTGCCATGATTGTCCTGACCATTCGGTGGGTATGAGAGGATACAAATCGCGGTAATTGGCATCCGATTGAAAGAAGAAAGGAATAAACAGGACTGAAATCCAAGCCCCGCAAAGAAAGGCGATGACGACAAAACGCAATGTATTCTCCATTCCATGTGAAGCCACATATAAGCTGATCAAAAGAATGATTAGGATCAGCCACCTTTTATCCATAGATGGAAAAATAAAATTTTGGAGCATATCAACGTATCCCAGTGTGATGACTGAAATTTTTAACAATATTATCAAAAATCCAAGTATTGCGAAAACTTGAATCGTCCGTTTCCCGAAAAGCTGTAAAAATCCTTGATAGCCTTTCGCTGCATAACTGGAAGTAAACCATTTGGACATCATCATCAAATTAAGTTGGGACAGTAGCCCCATCGCGACAATTCCCCAAACCATATACGAATGTACCAAATAAACCGGCATGATTAAAATAAAATAATGCATTTGCATGCGATTCACTAATAGAACGAAATAGATACCGCCAGGAGTGGAAGTTCGATTATATAAGGATAAACTCTTCACTTCTTCATCTCCTGTCGCCATTTCCGTAGTGGTTTTAGATATTTCGGACGCGTTTTCATCCAAATTAAAGGGCCGCGGATAAAGAGGTCATTCCAATCCTTTCCATAAAAAGGAGCGATCGGTGCTAAATAAGGTTGACCTAATGACGTTAATGCATGGAGATGTGCAAGAATCCCGATCAGCCCGATCACGATTCCCGGCAACCCCAGAAACGATGCAAGGACAAGAAGAAGAATTTGCATCAGTACCATGGATTTTGTAACTTGATAGTTGGGAACTAAAAAGAAAGCAATAGCGGATATACCCATCAACACTATCAATACTTTACTTGCAAAGCCTGCTTCTACAGCAGCTTGTCCAATGACGATACCACCGATAACCCCTAAAGTTTGACTGGTTTTGGTCGGCATTCGCAAACTTGCTTCTTTGATGATTTCCAGCGTTACGATCATGAATAATCCTTCCGCAAACGGAGTAAAGGGCAATTTGCCTCTCGATTCCAATAATACGTAAAGAAGCGGCAGCGGAACCATTTGGTAATGAAATGTCGTTAACGCAACATAAAAAGGAATCATCGTCAAAGAAACAATAAAACTTCCGTACCGGATTAAACGTAAAAAACTGGCTACCGGCCAACGAAGGAAGTAGTCTTCCGGAGATTGGAGTAGATGAAAAAAAGTAATGGGAGCAATTAAAGCAAACGGTGAATTGGAAACCAATAGCGTCAGCTTTCCCTCACCTAAGGCATAGGCGCAGGCATCCGGCCGATCCGTTTGTAGAAACTGCGGAAAGACCGTATGGTTATGATCTTCAATAAAAGCTGCAAGCTGAGAGGAGTCTAAAAATTGATCGAAATCCACACTTTCAATTTTCTTTCTTGCAAGGGAAACAAATTCTGGATTTGTTAATCCGTCTATGTACAGTAACACAACTTTCGTTTTACTCAGTGAACCAATAGTAAAGCTTTCCGTTTTTAATGTAGTTATAGGCAAACGTCTGCGCAACATTGTAATGTTTTTATCGATTTGTTCACTGAAGCTGTCTTTCGCTCCATATATAACAGTTTCCGTTTGGGAAGGTTCAACTGCCCGACCAAGAGGGCTTTCCAGTTGGACGCCTAACCACCGATCGTTGACTGAATCGTTTAGAAGAATAAATCCCTGCATTATTTTTTGCTCAGCATCTTCGATCGATAGAACTTCCGAAACTTTGGCATTGGTTATGCATGAAGAAAGCGAATTGCAAGCAGAACGATGAAGTGGCTGAATAATCGTCTCGTTTAAACGCTCTGGATCGATTAACGTTTTTATGTATAAAAGATGGACTGAGGCACTGGTACCCATTCTGAGCTCAACAATTTCGGCATCATCCATATGGTTTAATTTCTGTTTTAATTCATCAATCCATGTGGACATTTGATGATTTTTCATTTGAGGGCCGTATTTTTCAACCATAGTCTTCTCCTTCATTAAAGAAATCAAAAAAGAAATCAAAATCCTGCGGTTTTATCTTGCCCTGAAATGGAAAAATTATACGACCGGGTAGCTGCAAACAGGCTTTTTGATTCCGCTTATATCATGATATGTCTTCGTTCAATGCCAGACACTGCACCGCCAACCCGAACCTGGTTGATTTCACCGCTCTCGCTTAGGCGAAGTCCTGCCTTGATTTCAGAAGGACAATCCATCGAATACCCTTGCCTGAACATGACATTCTCTACTTCCTGCAAGGATCGTTGGCCATGTTGGTACAAATAGCTGAGCAGGGCACCGTTGGATGTTCCTGTCGCGCTCTCCTCGGGAATATCGTACAGCGGCGCAAAATTCCGGCATTCCGCAGCAGCATCGTCTGGAGTATCCAGCGTGAACAGATGATATCCAACTACATCATATTTTTCGCTGATGGCGGTTATGGCATCAAAATTCGGCTGAACCTCATTCAAGAGCTTCCTGCTGCGGATCGGGATCATAATGTCCCGCAGGCCTGTCGAAACAATCTGGATGGGCAACCCGGTTTCCAGATCCCCGGCATCCATCCCCAAAGATGGGGCGATTTCCTCACAGGATATCTTTTCAAGAAATTGTGGTAACGCCTGTGACAAATAAACAAGACCCTCGGAGCTAATATCGACATCCAGAATCCCCGCCTTGGTTTCAATCGAATAGGAGGTCCCTCCCTTTGACAAACCCAGCGAATGCATTAGCCCAAACGCAGCAATCGTGGCGTGTCCGCAGAGATCAACTTCGCTGGCGGGGGTGAAATAGCGGATTTTGTAATCCGCAAGCAGGGATTTTTCCATAAAAGCCGTCTCCGAAAAGCCCAATTCCTTCGCTATGAGCTGCATTTCGGCAGCATCCAGAGAAAGGCCATCCTCCAAGACAACACCTGCTGGATTACCGCCACCCCCCCCTTTCGCAAACGCATTTAACGTATACACTTCCACATTCATGTTCTGATCGTCCTCTCTTTATCTTCGAAAAACCGATGTGCGCAACCGCAATCTTCTCTCCATAACGTCTTAATAGTGCCACTCTTCTCTTGCAAGCAGAACAGTTAATTTCTTGCCCACCCTTTCGACTGCTCCCGGACCAGTGAGAGAAAGGCTGCCGCCGCTGGCGACAGTGCCTCCTGCTTCCGGGTACAGACGGCAATCGGATTCAGCAGCGAAGTACCGTTAACCATCACACGCTCCACTTCCCCGCGTTCCACATTATCCCTAACCGCCAGGGAGGAGATGAAGATGGCTCCGTAGCCCGCGATGACGGCCCGAACCATCTCGTTCACCCCATTAAATTGTAGACCGACCTTGGGAGGACTCACGTTCAAAGCCCGGCATAAAGAGAAGAGACGCTCCCGAGTAGAACTTCCCTCTTCACGCAGAATGAAGGGAACCTTCATCATCTCCGCTAAAGTAATTTCCTGTCCGCCGTATGGATGGTTTCTCGGGACGATGAACCAGAGCTCATCCTCCAGAAGTTCTTCCCATTCAATGCCCGGTTGCTCCTCCCAACCGCCTCCGTATACGGCTACCTCAGCATCGTACTGTAGCAGCCCCTCCACCGCTTCCCGAGAATTTGCAGTATTCAAGACCACCTCTACTGAAGGATGCTCTTGCTTGTAGAGGGCCAGCCATTCCGGCAGCAGCAGATTAGCGGGCAGATAGGTTGCTACAATCCGCAAGATGCCGCTGAACCCGGCCTTGTATTCACGCACTGCCTCATCCAGCTCACGCTCCAATGCAAACAATCGTTTGGCATGGCTGGCCAGCATCTGACCCGCATCGGTCACTAAGATACCACGCCCCTTGGGGGCTAACAGCTGTATGCCTAATTCCTTTTCCAGATTACGGACCTGAGCCGTAACCGCAGGCTGACTGATCCGCAATTCCTCCGCAGCGCGGGTGACTCCGCCTTTTTCAGAAATGGTGTGAAATATTTTAAGGGCATGAAGATTCATAAGATGACCTGCCTCCTACATCAAAATTGATGAAGAACGAAATTATATATATTTTTCTGATGAATCGTTATGCTTTATTGTAAGGATAAGGGAAAATTTTCACAAGGTTAAATAATTTATCAATGAAGGAGAGAATTCCATGAGTAAAACTAAAATCGTCTGTACCATCGGGCCCTCCAGCGAAAGCCCCGAAATGCTCCGGAAGCTGATCCAAGCCGGTATGAATATCGCCCGCCTGAACTTAGCTCACGGTGAGCTGGAGGAGCACGCAGAGCGCATCCGCCACATCCGGGAAGCAGCCAAGGAACTAAACCAATATGTGGCCGTCCTGCTCGACATCAAAGGTCCGGAAATTCGTATCGGAAAAATGGCTTCGGACTATGCTGAATTGGTACCAGGTGAAGCCGTGGTTCTGACCACAGAGGAAGTGCTCGGAACGAAGGATCGCATCCAAGTCACCTACAAGCAGTTGCCCCAAGATGTGCAGCCCGGTAGCAGTATCCTGATCGATGACGGTCTAGTTCGTTTGGAGGTCGTAAAGTCTGAAGGCACCGAGATCACCTGCCTCGTCAAGAACGGCGGCAAGCTAAAGCCGCGAAAGGGTGTCAACGTTCCCGGCATCAAAACCAGTCTTCCAGGCGTAACTGAGAAGGACATCCTGCACATTAAGTTCGGCGTTGAGCAGAATATCGACATCATCGCTCAATCCTTCGTCCGCAAAGCTGAAGATATTCTCGAGATTAAACATATTCTGAGTCAACACAAGGCCGACCATATCCAAATCATCGCCAAAATTGAAAATGACGAGGGCTTGGAGAACCTGGACGCCATCCTGAGCGTAGCCGACGGACTAATGGTTGCGCGCGGCGATCTGGGCGTGGACTTGCCAGTAGAAGATGTGCCGCTGGTTCAAAAAGACATGATCAAGAAGTGTAATCTGGCCGGAAAACCGGTTATCACCGCCACTCACATGCTGGAGTCCATGCAGATGAACCCGCGTCCGACCCGTGCAGAAGCAAGTGACGTCGCCAACGCTATCTTCGATGGCACCGATTCCGTTATGCTGTCTGGTGAATCTGCCGCAGGTAAGTACCCGCTGGAGTCCGTCGAGACCATGGCCCGCATCGCCGCCCGCGCTGAGTCCGTCCTGGGGAGCTACGGCCGTTCCAACTGCAAGAGTAACGAGACTGGCACCAACGTGACCAGCGCCATTGGCGAATCCGTTGTCCGCACTGCCCTCGCGCTCTCCGCCAAGGCTATTCTCGCCCTGACCGAAAGCGGCTTTACCGCCCGGATGATCGCCAAGCACAAGCCCGCTGCACCGATAATCGCCGTATCCACTAAGGAGAGCGTGCTGCATGCCCTCTCCTTGACTTGGGGTGTAATTCCTATGCTCCGCGACGAGTCTGCTTCCAGCACTGATGCAGCCATAGCAACCGCTGTTGAACTGGCGAGGTCTGCCGGATACGTGCAAAATGGCGACTTGGTGCTCATCACCGCCGGAGTCCCTGTAGGCTGTACAGGAACCACTAACCTGCTGCGGGTTCACCGAGTTGGGGAAGGGATTTAAATAAAAACGGAGTTCGCATTTTACTCCAGCCTATTAGAAACGCAGATTGCCCCCGATCAAATCTTTGGTCATTGGATCAAAAAACATTGTAATCGGTCCCAGTTGGCCGTTCATTTCCGTATCAAATTGAACGGATACAACAACATCTAACTTTCTGTCATCCATCCAATAGCCAACGTTTTTTCCAGACTCTAGGATCACTATGGCTTTCTCTTTCGGCGTGGTTAAAGTGCTTCTTTCCTTTTCTGAGATTTGGGCCCAAGCTAGATTCCGAAATTCATCTTCATTTTTAAGTTTGTCATAGTGAAAGACATAATAGTACCAGCCGTCGCCCAGATTCTTATAGTCATTCACATAGCTGAATTTCGAAGGATCCCCTTTGGCCATCTCTGGTAGGCTGAGGTAGGTTATGCCTTGTTGATACAAGTTGTCTTCGGCATCAAACAAAAAGTCAATACTTTTACTAGGGGCATCATTTAAGGAGGATATCCTCTTTACAATACCTTCTTGAAACAATGTTTGAGCGATTTGTTGAATTTCAGGGTCCTGGATGTTCTCGATGGAATAATCTTGTTGAAGTATGACAGGCCGAGTCTGGAACACTTTTTCATTCTCTAACAGATAACGGCCTAGAATTTCAAAATCTTCACGACGGTTTTGAAAATATTTAATAACCCCAGTCTCTGGACGCTTCAACACTTCGCTAACGTTCAAGGGAATAATGAAATCACTTGCCGTAACATGCTCCGTGCCCTTGCTTTTCAAGCCAGCACATCCGCATACCGTCAATGCAAAACAGATTAGAACTGAAATGAATTTTATCGGCCTAAGATTCATATTGCGGACCCCCATTAAGACAAGAGTTGTGAATTCATGTCACGAAATGGCTTCTCGGTATTGTTGTAACATTGATGCTCACCTTAGGTATGACGGTTGCAGGGAGCGGGTTTCCTGTATATGCAGGCAACGGAACTTCCGGGCTGGCTTCTGCCAGCGGCCTCACTGGCTCCAGTTCTGTGTTGGGGAATGATGTTTTTGACGGTTTTCCCGATCTCCGAGAAGGAGCGGAAGCAGTTCCCGGATAAATCGATCTGAAGCTTACGCTGTATGCATTAGTGCCGATGTGGCATTAGGTATGTTGTACAGGCAGCTTATACATTGATCCTGAAGTTTTTCTTAAAATTATTTCAATAATTTCTTCAGTTTCTCTATGGTCAGTATCTATGTGTTCTTGAAATCTACTCTCATTAAATGTAGTTATACCTGCTTTTGTATGCTGCTGGTACCAAGCATCATAAGTGTTCCCGCGTTTTTCAATACGTTTTTTAATTGTGTTTTCGGATGCTAAGAGACAAAAATGAAAAACTTCTCGATCCATACTTTTAAATCCGTTGTAAATGTACTCGAAATTCACAGCTTTGTATATTGTCATAGGAACAATAAGATGTTTCTTGTACTTCTTCAATAATTCTTGAGCTGTCTTTACAGCAAGTATTCTCCATAATTCTATATCCTGAAAATCATCAGTTAGTTCCTCTTCAAAGTAGACGTCTTCTGTAATGATTTTTCTTAACATATATCCAACTTCCTCAGGATCATAAATCATGCTATTTGGAATTAAGGGTTGAAGCATTTGAGCAGTCGTGGTCTTACCAGAGCCAAACGATCCGTTAATCATAATAATCAAGTGATCACTCCTGGATTCATAAATAAGTTGATTATTTACTCCTCAACCTCAAATATCGAATCAATAATGATGGGAAGATTGTCTCTAACCGAAACAGCTCCAAAGACTGAACGAGCATGGATACCTTTTTCTCCGAAAACATCCAGCATCAGATCAGAACAACCATTAAGCACTTTATGATGTTCTTCAAAACTGGTGACCGCATTAACAAAGCCCTGAATTTTAACCACGCGTTTTACTTTATCCAGTGTATCTAAAGCTGTTTGTAGTACAGCCAAAATTTCAATCCCCGTTTGTCGTGCAAACTGATATCCTTCTGCGGTTGTATACTCCTGACCTAACTTACCTTTAGGCGTACCAGCAGGTCCTTTGCCTGAAACGAACAACACCCCGTTCACTTTTACGTAATTTGCGTATTTGGCTGCCGGTTCGCTTGCATGGGGGAGAACGATTCCTAATGTTGCTAATCTACTAGCCACTGTTTGATCAGTCATTTTTCAATCTCCTCACTCATTAGATATGTAAGAATTATAGCAAGGTATCAAGGTATGGCCTACTTCTCTGTAAACTCTTTGATTAATTCATCCCTTTTATCTTTTCCAACTAAAGAATAAGCTCGGAAATATGTCTCGGTTTGCCCAGACGAATGGTGGTTTGGGAGTTGTTTTTGTATGCTGAAATATCATAAAACTCCCAGGAGGTGTGACGATTCTCTTCAGGTGGAGTGACTGCGAAAATGAGCGTGATTTTTGTGGTTTTATCTTCCTTGGGCGAAATATTTAACGTGAGGCGGGAACCGCCCACATGCCAGTATACAAAAGGCCGGTCTTGGACGGTTAGCTGTCTGATCTGAGTTTTTACCGTAGGACAATCCCCCTCATTATATCATTGTTGTATCTTAACATATTAAGGAATCACCGTCGTCCCAATCCCATTAGTAAATAGGGTATCTATCAGCTTGACCAACTCTTCCGACGATAGATCTTTGTCATTCCGTATCCATAGGCGAAACATCGACATTAGTGTGGATATGTAAAACTCAATGATATAGGGTGCTAAAGCTTCATTTGCCGGAAGGTCGACAATTAATCGCTCAAAAGGAATTTCTCTTTTCAGATGTTCGATAAAATGAACAGAACCATAGTCGCCCAAGAGGGCTTTCAGGATTGAAATTTCCTCTGCATTCTCCAGGCATTGAAGTGCATCTTGGAAGGTATGTGTGGAGAACTCTCTGCTTGCCATTTCCTCTTTAATGGATCTAAAAACACGCTCTTCCACGTAATCCAACAACTCATAGATATCCGTAAAATATTGATAAAAGGTACTGCGGTTATATCCTGATCGCTTAGCGATCTCTTGGATGGTTATTTTTTCAATGGGTTTCTGGCTATATAAATCGCAGAATACATTGATGAAGGTTTGTCTTGTTTTATCCGTAATTTCAGGTTGCTTATTCATTATTGGCCTCCAGGTTCTGTACACCGATTACACGACAGATTTTAAAAATCTGATGGTTGATGCCCGTATAGCGGACCTATACAATGACATTATACAACACGCTGTCGGATTATCAACCAGGATTAATATATAGGCTCAGGAGGCTAATATGCGAATTTTATTTTTCGGCAGAGGTGTCATATCAACCCAATATGCTTGGGCTTTTGAACAGGCAGGACATACAGTGGAGTTCTACGTTAGACAAGGGAGAAAAGAAACCTTCGGCAGCAGCATCGGGCTTGAAATGTGGGACGCACGAAAAGGGAAACAGCTCATAAAAGAACACTGGAACGTCAAACTGCATGAGGAGATTCGACCTGATTATGACCTCATTATTGTAAGTGTCAACACGGAGCAGCTTCCGGCAGCAGCACAACTATTATCGACTACTGCTGGGAACACGCCTGTCCTCATCTTTAATAACCTTTGGCAGGATTTGAAATCATCGATCTCACCCTTGTCTATGAACAATGTGGTCTTTGGATTCCCGGGAGGCGGCGGTGGCATTGAGGACAACAGGCTTAGAGGCGGCTTTTTAAAAATGCTGTTTCTGGAACAGCCACGGGTAGGCACTGAAACTATTAATAACAAGGTCAAAGAGCTATTGGAAAGTGCCCATTTTAAAATTCGTTGGATCAAGGATATGCAAAACTGGCTATGGAATCACTTTGCCATGAATGCGGCGATGGAGACCGAGGTGTTGAGACGGGGAAGTTTTCCGGCAATCTTGGATCATAGCGACTCCTTCGCAAATGTTGGCAGGAATATGAGGGAGATTATCCCGGTAATAAAAGCCAGAGGCGGAAAAGCTGATGCGACTTCTCTGCTGCTGACTAAGATCCCGCCGGTACTGCTCGGCACGCTGTTTAACAAGCTGGTTTTTGCAAAGGGCAGCTTGCCGCGCCTTTTCATGGAATACAACAATAGCAAAGCAGGCTTTGCGATACATGAAGTTGTGCGGGAAGCGAAAAAATTAGGTATAGCTTTGCCTCGGCTTGCTGCGGCTTTGGAAAACAGTGGACAACACAAAGTAGAGGTATCAGGATAGGAGTGGTTTAAGCTATGTATTGAAACAGAGTAATTCTGAGTTCAATCCACGCACTCTACACACGTAGAGTGCGACTGCATCCAAATTAACAAATACATAAACACAAAACACTGCAAATAAGCCGGACCGCATACTTATGAATGCAGGCCGGCTATCTCTGTTACTTTAACTTCACTAGGGCCTCGGTATGGTGCTCTCTCTCACTCTCCCAAGTGGACTCAGAGGGCCTTATTTCGCGAAAAATCCAACTTTCCCAGCATTCGCGGACTACAGGGCTGTTATTGATGGATATGCCGCCTGAAAACGCCTCACAGGGAGACAATAAGCGCACCACAGTCCGCAAACCGGTAAAGAAGTAACCATTCTTTGAAAATAACGTTCCTCAGGTCCGCGAAGGAGCATGGAGCAGCAGAGTTGGGTAACCAGACGGGTTCGCTCCCTCAACAAGCGTATTTCTCAGGAGCCTTACGCCGCCGCCCCTCCAATCCCCCACGAAGCGCCTCATCCCGCCCCCGCTCCCCCATCAAGCATTCATCAACACCTGAATGCGCTCCACATCCTGGCTGAATTTCTTCGCCAGGCGGGCTTTGCCGAGGTTGGACTTCACGATCTTCTGCATCCGCTTGTCATCAGTTACTGCGAACTTGGCGAGCATGCGGAAGCCTTGCTCGGGGGCGCGTTCCACAAAAACGCTGAGTGCGTACTCCAGACCTTTGGAGAGGACACGGAATTCTTCAGCGCCGTAGCGGGTCTGTCCGGCGGCAATCTGGTCCAGGATCTGCTCAGACAGCTCCAGCGCATACAGGACATTGGCCTGTTCCTTCAACATCGGCGGGTGGGCCAGGGCAGCGACGAAGGCCCGCTGCTCCAGCGCGTTAGCCGTGCCTTTCATGCCATCGAACAAGGCGCGGAGCACGCCGAAGTCCTGCTCCCCGATGCGCTGCAGCGCCATCGCTGCCGACTCGCGCATCCGCCAGCGGGCGTCATTCATCGCCGCCCGGCAGCGCTCCAGAATAGTCTCCTGGCGGGCAGGCTCCGCATAACGGTAATAGCTGCCCATCGCCTGGAGCGCGCAGAACGGCAGGAACTCGCGGGGATCGTCCGTCGGCGCTTCCGCCTCCGTCTTGCCGGTCCACTCCACAAGCAGCTCCCAGGCTTCGCTGGCCACCCAATCCGACGCGAAAGCATCCGCGAAGGTGGAAGCCGCCCCCAGATTCGCCCGCGGCCCCGGCAGATTCGACTCGCCGAGCAGACGCTGCTCCAGCTCCGCATACTTTCCGGCCTCCTGAAGATCCTCATAGAAGACGTTTTTGGTTACTTTACTATTCATCTCAGTACCCCTCCATCATTTTGGAAAAGCCATCTTGATCTGCTCCTCGCAGAACTCCTTACATACATTGTTGCCCCAGAACAACCCGTGGAAACGCGTGAGCGCAATCGTGTCCTCGCGGATCTCCACCAGCCCTTCCTTCACGAACTTGTCGAACAGCTCGGGGAAATGCTCCTCCGGGTAAACGCCGAATTTGCGGCGGAACTGCTGGCGGTCAACCGCTGTACGGCGTAGGCCCATCGCCAGGAACTGGTTAGGCAGATCCTCTGCCTTCACTTCGTAGCCTAAAGCAATAGGGAGGTCGCCGGATGTAATCTTTTTCACATATTCAGGGAGTAATTTCACATTTTGGTATGCGTACCCCCCCACATCACCGAACGCCCCCAGTCCCACAGAGAGCAAGTCCAGGTAATCGTCAAAATGCTTGCGGCTATACACATGATGGCCTCCCGGCCGGACGAAATCATACGTGGATTCCACCGAATAGCCCTGCGACTCCAGATAACGGCAAGCCTCTATATACATCTGCTGCTCCAGCTCAAGTCCGCCGCAGGCCGGAAGCTCGCCGCTGGCAATGCGCTTCGCCAGACCGAAGCCGGGAATGATCTTAAGCGGAAACAGCGTGACATGACCGATATCCAGCTCCACTACCTTCGCCAGATCCTCAAGCCATTCCTGCATCGTCTGGCCCGGCAGATTGTACATCAGATCCAGGCTGACGTTCGCGATGCCCGCCTCTCTGGAATCCTGAATCGCCCGCAGGGAATCCTCACCGGTCTGAAGCAGCCCGAGGCGTCTGCCCAGCTCATCGTTGAACGTCTGCACCCCGAGACTGATCCGGTTCACCCCAAGCGCCTGAAGCAACTTTAGCTTGGCAGCCGTGAACGAGGCGGGATTGCCCTCGAATGTGATCTCTTCAATATTATGCATAGGAAGTGTAGCCTGTAGCTGCTCGAATAACGCTGTGATCTCTTCCTCGTCCAGCACGCTTGGCGTCCCGCCGCCGATATATAGCGCCTCCACTGAGCAATTGCGGATCTGCGGCGTCATCCCGTACATCTCCAGCTCGCGGAACAGCGCAGCCAGATAATCCTTGCGGGCTCCCTGCTCGTTGAACGCCTTGGGGTACGGGCAGAACGGGCAGATCGAGTCACAGAAGGGAATATGTACATAGACCAGCTTGGAGCTTGCCGCGGCTTGATTCAAGTTCATCAGAGACGGCAGCCGTTTGCTGTCCTCTGGCGACACCGGAGCGTTCCCCATGGGATAGTGCCCTATCCCGATCTCCCGGAACGGGTACACAGGCTTGTTCATTCTATCAAGTCCTTCCTCCAATTGAATTCATAAGCATATCCTTATAGATGTGGCGTGATGCAGACAGAGCATCGGTGAGCAAGTCAGCGCTGTAGTCCTTAGACTGGTAATAGGCCGGAAAAAGCAAGTTATCCTCAGCCTGGATCACCTGCTCCTGTAGAGCGATATTGTAGAGTGCGGTGTGAGGGTAGACACGGATGCCTTGGCTGGCCAGAATATAGACCGGATTCATCTGATTGACCAGCTGCACCGTCTCCTGCACCGTCTCCGCATTCTCTCCCGGCCCGCCGAACAGCAGCGATACTGAATAGGGAAGCTGATAGTGCTCCAGCAGGTGTCCCAGCTCAACAAGCTGCTCCGGGGTGAATTGCTTGCCCATCCGCCGGAGCATCTGCCGTGAACCCGAGTCGGCCCCGATGTCCACGAAGCGGCAGCCGTTCTCCTTCAGCGAGCGGATCAATTCCTCCGTAACTTGAGCCGGGGTCAAGGCGCAGCTCCATTCCAGCGAGGGGCTTGTGCAGCCGATCAGCTTACAGAACTCCACCGTCTCCTCCACCTCATGATTGAACACACCATCTACAAAAGTAATATTATGCACCTGATAGTCATTCTCCAGGATCTTCATGTCTTCGCTGAATTGCTCCGCAGGAATCCGGCAGGCGCCGGCATTCATATAGCCCTCCGAGCAATAGATGCAGTGCCGGCTGCAGCCTCTGGAGGCCTGGTAGCCCATCGAGGCTTTTTTGATGCGGGGGTTCGGGATAAAATACTGCGGAGCGAACAGCGGCTTCGGCGGAATACGGCTGTACACTGGATGATAAGCGGGATCTGCATTACGAACCGTACCTGTCTCCGGGGCCTGCCCCCGCTCGATCTCACGGGCCAGCCGCACCGCTTCCGCTTCGCCCCCGCTCCCCTTGATGCCGTAATCCGCCCCCAGCTCCTTCACCAGTTCGCCCGGCATTACCAGCATTGCAGCCCCGCCAAGCAGTACCTTAGCTGAACTGCAGGTACGGCATACCTGCATGACTTGCTGTAAGAAAGAGAGATAGCTCTCCGGCTGCTGGATCACCTGATTATCGATGTTGCGCACCGAAAGGCAGATCAGATCCGCTCCGGTGACCCGCAGCTCCTCGCGGAGCGCCTCCAGCGGCTCAGCCACAAAAGCCAGATCCAGAAAGCGTGCCTTAAATCCGGCAGCCGTGAGGGCCGAGTAGACCATCCCCGCCCCGACAGGCAGGACCGGCAGCGGCTTCAGCAGCGTATTCGTAGACACCACCAGTATTCTCATGCTTCACTCCACCCGCTCTTCCTCATTCAAATGAACATCCAGTCCGGGTTGCGCTCCCGGTACGGCGCACAGATACTGTTCGCCTGCTCCAGGCTCAGCTGCGGGGACATGAAGAATTTCGGATGAAGCAGCTCATCCGGCTCCGGCGAACCTGCATAGCTGTACATATCGGTGGACGGCAGAATACGGATGCCGAACAAGCCGAAGATGCGCTGCACCGATAGCTCCTCCATCAGATCCAGCGTCTCGTGCAGGGTCTCCGGCGTCTCCTCCGGTCCCCCGATCAGCAGGCAGAAGCTGAAGTCCAGCTCCTGGTCGCGGCAGAGTTGGACCACTGTCCGGATCTCGGCCTGCCGGAAGTTCTTCTTGAACGACCTGAGGCAGATATCGCTGCCTGAATCAATGCCGAACTCCACCTCTGTACACCCGGCCTGCTTAAGCAGACCGGCGAACTCTGCCGTGAAGAACCTCGGATTCAGGAAGCAGCCCCAGGACAACGGAAGCGTCCGCCCGATCAGCTCCCGGCAGATCTCTTCGGCATGCTCCAGCGGATAGTTGAACACACTGTCCACGAAATCAAAAGAGCCGATATCATACTGAACCACCATCTGCTCAATTTCATCAGCCACCCCCTTAGGCGACCGCAGGCGGACGGCCCGGCCCTCCAGTGACGGGTAAGCACAATAGGTACAGCTTAGCGCACAGCCCCTTTTGGTCAATACATTATGACGGACCCTACGATCCACATCATAGCTGTGCAGAAACCCGCTGCGGCTGGGAAAATACTCCTGATCCAGCTGCTCAGGCGCATACGGCGACCAGTAATTCCATTCCCCGGCCCTTGTCCTGAACATGAGCCCGCTTACTGCGGATGGCACCTGCCCCGCTTCCAGCTGGCTAAGCAGCTCCACGATACTGTCACAGCCGTCACCGACAATGCCGTAATCGGCTCCCGTCTCCTGCAGCCACTGCCGGGGCAGGAGCGAGAAGCCCGCCCCGCCCAGAATGATTCCGGCCCTGCTATTCCATTCCCGTACCCAATCCACCATCAAGCAGACCTGATCCACGAAGCTCCGGGGATACTGCATGCAGCAATTATCCAGGTTACGGATCGACAAGCCGATGTAATCGGGCGCATAGGCGTTAAGGTAATTCGTAACGGCCTCCCGGGTGTACTCCAGCTGAGTCATGTCCAGCATGCCTGCCTCCCAGCCGGAAGCGACAAGACTGGCGTGAATATAGCTAAGACCCAGCGGGAATACAGGGGGCCGCTTCTCCGTATTCGCCGAGATCAGCAGCACTCTGCCCATACTCACTCCCCCTTAAGAAAAGTGAGTGCGGCAGCAGCTACGTCCTCGCCCGCCTCAAGAAACATAAAGTGTCCAGCGCCTGGAACCGAATGCATCCGGGAGTCCGGCAAATACCGGTTCAGCTCCAGGGCCTTGTGCAGCGGCGTAATCCGGTCCGCCTCCCCGGTAATAATCAGCGATCTCTGCCGGATGCCCTGAAGGATCGGCCGGAGATCGGGATGCTTGATCTGAATCATCAGACGGTGGGTCGCGGCAGGCAACCGGGACCAGCCCTCCAGAATCTGATGCTGAACCTCCTCATGGCCCTCGGTGAAAAAATACGGAACCGCCGCCGCATTCGTCTGCCGCACAGCCTCCGGCGTAATCTCTTCCCCGTGCTCCGGCCGCTTGAACGGAACCGCGAAGGTGGCGGCGGCCCCCATCAGCACCAGCTTCTTCACCCGGTCCGGCTCACGGGCGGATAGCAGCAGTGCAAGCGTGCTGCCCAGGGAATGCCCGATGATCGAGACCTGCTTCAGTCCCTGCTCATCTAGCAGCCTGAGAATATCATCAACCATGTCCTCCAGGGTGAAGGCCGGACCGGCGTATTCCGATTGGCCGTGTCCGCGCAGGTCCGCGCGGAGCACCTGGTAATGAGGCTCCAGTGCCCGGGCCAGGTCCCCGAAGACGAGCGAAGAGTCCCGGTTGCCGTGCAGACACAGCACGGCCTCCCCGGCGCCCTGCCGGCTATAAAATAAAGGTATCCCCTTAGTCTTCAGCATATAGTGTGTATCCTCCCTTGAACTTCCCGGCCGGGCCGCTCATACGACAGCTTCCTCCAAATAGTCCACGACCCGGTCTATATCCCGGCCGTCTGCTTCATCGACTGCAAACAACCGCCACTCCCCGGGGCTTCTGCCTACCAGGATAGCCGGCTGTCCAGGCGCCAGGGTGCAGCGTGAGGCCAGCTTATCCTCCCAGTCATAGTAGAGCGTGAAACCGGGAACGGTCTGGCTTGTCTTCTCCTTCACGAATTCATGCGTGATGAAGTGGGGCAGCTGCCCCACTCTTGCAATCAGCGCACAGTCTGCGCTCCCGCCGAACTGCTGCTCCAGCTGTTCCAGCAGCGGCCCGCAGCGGAGGCTGGCCTGCTGATCGCCGATAACGAAGATGCGCGGCTGAATCGAAGCCAGTTCACCGAGCGTAACCTCCTCATCCCGGACGTCCTGCACAGTGAAGGCAGACCAGACTTCAGCCTGCACCCCGCGTTCCTGGCTCGGCTCCATAGGGTCCTGGCTCGGCTCCATAGCATCCTGCCCCCCGCTTCCCTGCCCTTGCCCTGCCCCCGACTGCCCGGGAAGGTCGAAGTAAGAGAAGCCCAAGGAGGAGGCCACCCGCATCCCGACCGCCCGGGCCATCATCTTCGCCTCTTCTGCTTCTTCAATCGGCTTGCTCCAGGAGCGCTTGCGGATGCCCGGCTGGCCGTCATATTCAATCAGGCTGATGCCCGCGCTGGCAATCATCGACAGCTTGATCGCCGTGAAGCAGGGCATCAGCGAGGCCAGCGCCCATTCATGCCCCGGTCCCGCTGCGACAACAATCTGTCCGGCGACCTTGCCCTTGAACGCTTTGCCCTTCACTCCGGCTACCCGGTCATAATTGTAGTACTCGAAGTCCAGATCCTCGTCGCTGCACGGCTCGCAGCGGTCGATCCAGTTCTTCCAGACGGCCGGAAGCGAAAGCGCATAGACCGGGGAGGCGAAGACGAACCCGTCCGCCTCCTTCAGCTTGTCGTACAGCTCTGTCAATTGATCCTCCGGGTCCTTCAGCAGGTGGCAGTGCTTGCCGTTCATGCAGTTGCCGCAGCCGTCACAGGGCAGAATGTTGTAATCATTCAGCCGCAGCAGCTCCGTCTGCACCCCCTGCTCCGCTGCGGCTTCAAGCGCAACGGAGAGCAGATATTCGCTGGAGCTGTGATGCTTCTTCATGGACCCGGCAAGCCCGATGATCTTCTTCATCCGGCTGCCTCCTCTAAGTCCAGCTCAGCCGTATCGAAGCCCAGCGCCCGCAGATCGCTAAGCGCGAACATCCGGAAGTCTGCCGGGGTGCACAGTACATTGGCCTTGGCGACATCCTGCCGTAAGACCTGGGCACTTCCCCGGGCAGCCGCCAGCTCCTCGGCCTTCTTCCGGATCTCAGGCCCGGCCATATCGCGGATGAACTCAGGCTTACGCCCAATGACCGCACCCAGAAGACTCTCGCCCTCCGCGCTCCAGACCGCCTTCGCCCCGGCCGCTGACTCGAAGAAGCTTCCCGATGCGAGCGCCGTGAACAACTGCTCGAATTCCTTCAGTGCCTCATCCCCGGGTTTTGCCATGGACACGGTCCGGCTGGCCCATTCAGCACAGTAGCCGCACTTGTCACAGTCCATCCGGTCGCAGCGCTTCGAGCGGAAGCCCTCCAGGAAGCCTTCCATACTCTTGTTGTCGATACTGGCCTGGAAGCTGAACAGCAGGCGGTAGACCTGTCTCATTTTGTCGGACGGTGCGAAATCCTCCTTGATGTTCTTCGAGAAGTTCGGCATTTCGAAATCGGCCTCGGCCATCCGCGAATTAAGCAGGCTAAGCAGGTTCCCCTCATACTTCCGCTCGGAGTAGGACTGCGCAGTCGCGGCAATCTTCTCCGTGGTCTTCATCCGCTCGGTCAGCTTGAACTTGTGGTAGCCCAGCTCTTCATAGATATACATGTCCTCCGGGCGAATCCACTGCGACTTCAGCAGCTCCTCCGGGTGCTGGAGCTTACGCTCCGTACAGCGCAGCATATAGTAATCCAGCGCGAAGCCGTCCGTCACATGGTTACACTGCGAGGCATGGCTCTGAAAGTTCGCATGATTCTGGCGCATCGGGCAATCCAGCATACAGTCATTAGTCGCAATGAGCTGATAGTCGAGGCGGGTATTCTTGCTCAGGCTCTCCAGGAAAGCGAAGTCACGGTTCCGGCTCTCGGGCAGGGTAATCTCACTGACGCCCTTTTCCTCGAAATACCGGGCCTGTCTGAGCGTATTCACATTGGCAAAGGTAGACAGGCTGATCTTCACATCCGGCAGCGCGGTACGCACCATATCAATCAGCATCGGGAGCGATACCGTCACATATTCCGGCTGCAGCGTGCCGATCCATTCCAGCAGCTCGCGCAGGCGGTAATGGAAATCCTTCGTGGTCTCCAGGTTATCCAGGCAGGTAGCGTTCAGCAGATAATTGAACTTGAACCCGTAGGCATGCAGCAGCTTCACATGCTCCTCCACCCTCGCCCGGTCTATGGTTGGCAGTGCAAAGGTTGGTCTTCCGCCGCCCACCAGATCAGAGGACAGCTTGCCATAGAAAACATCCACATGCGAATCCTTCAGCAGGATGGGCAACCGGTCATCAAAGTTCGTGCCGACAGACAGCTTCATCCCTTCAGCTCCTCTCCGGCAGCCTCAGCCGGCTTTTGTCCGCGTGCCAGCTTCACACGGCTCTCGAAGGTCTGCTGGTTCGCTTCCGAGAAGAATTCCTTGCAGACGTTGTTGCCCCAGACAATACCTCTCGCGGACAGGCGGATCTCATGCTCATCCGTTTCCAGCAGGCCTTTGGCTACCAGCTCATCGATCGTCGTACCGAAGACCTCCTCCGGCTGGAATCCGAACATGCCGGTGAAATCCTTCCGCTTCACGGACAGCATCCGCAGGCCCTTGGCCATCATCCCGTGCATCGCTTCCAGATCATCCGCCTGGCTGGCGATGAAGACGGACAGGAGCTGCTGCTGGAGCCGGTCGCTGTACTCCTGAATATCCCCCTGGTTGATATACATCAGCTTGTTGACATAACCGAAGGCGGCCGGGCCGTGCGCGAACAGATCCTTCTGCTGGGTATAGTACAAGAGGACATGCCGGTCCTCGAAGCCCGGCTTGGCGAAATCCCACACGCTGTACTGGACATAACCCTCTTCCTGCAGCAGCCGCTTGGCTTCCAGGTACATATCCACTTCCAGCTCGACACTGCCGGTTGGCGGAATCTTGCCTTCCTTGATCATTTTGAACAGTGCCGTGAAGGGTACTACACACAGAGAGAAGACCGTGATATGGTCGATGCCGAGCCGCACCGCTGTTCGCACATCCTCCAGCCACTCCTCCATGGTCTGCTCAGGCAGGTTATACATCAGATCAATTCCGATGTTCTCGAAGCCCGCCTCCTTCGCTTCCTCCAGCACCTCGAAGGCCCGCCGGGAATCATGGCTCATCCGCAGATGATGCCCCATCTTGTCATTGAAGGTCTGGATGCCGATGCTGATCCGGTTCGCCCCCTGGGCGCGGATGGCCTGCATTTTCTCCAGCGTCAAGGTTGCCGGACTGCCCTCGAATGAGATCTGCGCATCCGGTGTCACCCGGTAATTCGCCTGGACACTCTTCAGCATCTCCACCATCCGTTCAGCCGACAGAGCCGAAGGCGTCCCTCCCCCGAACGTCACCGCGCTGATCGTGGACTGCGAACCGTACGGGGAAGAGGCATAGATGCCGATTTCGGCTTTGACGGCCTCCATGTACTGCTCCACCTGCTTTTCCTGATAGGCCATCTTGTTGAAGGGGCAGAAGATGCAGACCGAGGCGCAGAAGGGAACATGGACATAGACTGCGCCGACATTATGCGCCGGTGGCTGGTCACCAAGGCCCATTGTTCCGTAAATATCAGCCGGGGTAACCTCGGTCACAGGATTGGGATAGTGGGACACACAGATTGGATCTCTATGGGGATAGACGTTGTAGAAGGATTCGTTGGTTGTGGTCTTAACTGGCATGATGAACACCCCGCTTGGCTTCCACAGCCGACAATGCCGCAGCGAGACCGGAGGAGACAGCCTCAATCCCTGCCACCGGCAGACAATTCATCACGGTCTCTGTCACTTCCTCCGCGCTCGCACCCAGCTCATAAGCCTTCAGCGCATGCAGCCGGATGCCGTAGGTAGAACGGTCTGTAACTACGCAAGCCAGCCGGATCAATTCCCGCACCTTAGGCTCAAGCGTCCCCGTATCCTCAATCGACTTGCACATGCTATCAAAAGCGTTCCCCACCTGCGGATTAACTCTCATCAACATATCGCTCATCAGCTATACCCTCCTTATGATTGAACCGATTGTACCGATTGCACCGGGCGTCCCTTAGCCAGCTTCATCCGGTGCTGCAGCCCGTAATCCGCATATTTCGCGGAGAAAAATTGCTTGCTCACATTGTTGCCCCATATAATGCCGTCCTCAGTCAGCCGAATCCCTTCCGCATCCTGAATCAGCAGCCCATCCTGCACCAGACGTTCGATCGTCTCCGGGAACAGCTCCTCCGGCTCTTGCCCGAACATCTTCACGAACCCGGCACGGTTCACGGACAGCATCCGCAGCCCCTTGGCCATGGCCCCGTGCGCCAGTTCCCGCTCGTCGGCCTTCTCCCCGCAATTGACCGGCAGCAGCCCATCCTGCACGCGGGTCATATATTCATTCAGATTGCCGCTGTTGATATACATGTAGCCGTTAATGATGCCAAAAGCAGCTGCGCCGATCCCGATCATATGCGCCTGCTCCGAGAAGTACAGGGTGGCGTGCCGGTCCGTCTTGCCCGGCTTGGCGAAATCAATGACGCTGTACTGCTCATACCCGGCTTCCAGCAGCATCTCCTTAGCGATGGTATACAGCTCGATCTCCCGGTAGACATCCCCGATCCCCGGAATCTTCCCTTCCGCTATACGCGAAGCAATCTGCGTATGCGGCACCACACAGAAGGAAATCACACAGATATGGTCAATCTCCTGCTCGATGGAGGTGAGAATATCCGCCCGCCATTGATCTAGCGTCTGACCCGGCAGATTGTACATCAGATCAATGCCGACATTCTCAATACCGCTGTTACGCGCATTCTTCACTAATGCGAACGAATCCTCGACACTGTGATACAGTCCCAGTACCTCGGCAAGCTCCTCCTGGAAGGTCTGCACGCCCACGCTGATCCGGTTCAATCCCTGCAAAGCCAAGGTCTCCAGCTTGTCTGCCGTGAAATTCCGGGGGTTGCCTTCGATGAAGATCATGGCCTCCTCTTCCACGCGGAAGGACTGCTTCATGTATTGCAGGAGTCCGGTCAGCTCCTCTGAGGACAGGCAGGAGGGTGTCCCGCCGCCCAGATTAATGGAGGAGACCGTAATACTGCTGCCAAACGGCGTAGCCGCATAGCTGTCCATCTCCTGCCGGACAGCGGCCAGGTAGCGGTCCACCTGATCCTGCCGCTTCAGATAGCGGTTGAACGGGCAGAACGAGCAGGTCGCATCGCAAAAGGGAATATGCAGATACAGCGCTACCGGCGTATCCTTGGTATTCACCTGATCCAGCTCCATCAGCGACCGGACCTCAGGCTCTGTGTGCTGTGAGACAGGCACCGGATAATGCGAGACGCAGATCGAATCTCTCTCCTTGAACATTTCAACGTATAGCTTCGCATTATTCATATGGAGCGGTCTCCCTTCATTTGGATTGCAGCATCCGGCCTGCATATGGAGAATCTCCGGACGGCTCCACCGGGATGCGGCGGATTTCCATAGTCATCTGGTTGCGCATATCCGGGCAAGCCGAGTGTACAATATTGCCCTCAGGGTCCCACGGCAGCTTGGCATCCATGTTCAGCGCCAGCAGCATCGGGAAGACCGCATGAAAGGCCGTTCCGCAGAGATTGCCTGCGTTCAGCGGGGAGACCTTCATGACATCCCCTTCCTTATGCCCTGCCCGGCAATGCCCTTTAACGCCTGTTACCTTGAGTTCAAATTCATAATTCATCCCTAATTCCTCCTCATCTAATATGTGATTCGTTTCACTTGCACTGAAATGCGCTACTCGATAATCGCTACTGCCCGTACCCAGGCCGCACCGGCCTGCCTGATCTTGATCGGAAAGCAAGCCACCTTGAACCCGTACGGTACCGGAATCTGCTCCAGATTCGCCAGGCGCTCCATGTGGCAATACGTCTGTTCTCTGCCCCAGAAGTGAGCGGGGAACAGATAGGCGTTATCCCCGGTCCGCTTATAATCGCTGATCATATGCTTGAACGGACGGTCGAACCCGTAGCTGTCGATGCCCATCAGTCTGATACCTTGGCCGGTCAGGAACGCCGTAGCCTCCTTGCTCATGCCCGGGTAATCCGTAAGATACCGGGGGGTTCCCCAGTGCCGGTCCGCACCTGTCCGGATCAGTACAATATCCAGCGGCTTCAGCTGGTAACCGATCCGCTCAAGCGCCTGCTCAATATCCCGCTTCTCAATAGCCTCACCCGCCTGGATATGGGTGAAATCCAGTACCACCCCGTCGCCGAAGCACCACTCCAGCGGCACCTCGTCAATGGATGCTGCCGGCTCTCCCTCACTCCTGGAGCCGAAGTGCAGGGGGGCATCGAAATGGGTTCCGGTATGGGTGGACGCGGTGATCATCTCCATGTTCAGGAACTCTTCGCCCGGAAAGTCCTTCCGGCTCCCGTCGAATTGGCGGGCGAAGCGGTCCGCCCCCTCCTGATGGCCGGTCTGCTCGAACCCGTACGGGGCCAGCTCGCCCGGATTCTGCTCCATCGGCACGCTTAAATCAATGAACTGAACTGCCAAAGTTCTCACCTACTTCATAATTCTGAGTGCGTTGCGTCCCAGGATGTTCTGGACATCCTCCCGCTTGATCTCCTTCACCCCCATCATCAGCTTCATGGGCAGCGGGATCACTACCTTTTGCATGTAATTCAGCACCTCGGCGATGTTCGGGGTAACCGTCCAGTCCGAGCCCCAGAGGATCTTGTGGCTGCCGCAGACCGAGATCATCTTGGCCAGCTCCATCCGGAATACCTTCGGGTTATTGTGAATCAGAATATTGGCTACCGCCGTGATCGTCACATACATATTGTCGTGTCGGCCGACCATGTAATAGCACAGGTCATTCCAGGGATGGCCCATATGCTCAACAATCAGGGTCAGGTCGGGAAAATCCACAGCCACATCATCGAGCAGAATCGGGTAATTATGCTTCATCCGAAAAATACTGCCCGGCGTAATCCCGGTATGCACGCTGACCGGAACGCCCAGCTCGCTGCACCGCTCATACAGCGGATACAGCAAATCCCGGTCATTCAGGACGAAGCCGCCGTAATCATTGGGGTTCAGCTTGAAGCCCTGCATGCCCAGCGTCTTAATGGCATAATCCAGCTCCGCCAGCGCTTCCTTCCCCTTATAGGGATTGACGCTGGCGAAGCCGCGCAGCTTGTCGGGGTGGGCGCGGACCGCCTCGGCGATTTTCTCATTGGACAGCACCTCATAGCCGTAGACATCTTCGAAGCTCAGCTGATGGACCCAGCTCATGGCAATCTGGTTCTCGTCCATACAGGCGAGGTAATCCTCCAGCATATTGTTCTCGTCCACGAAGCCGTTTCCGTCAGCGCCCACCATTTTCTTCAAATATTGCAGGTCATCGAAGCCCTTCTGCTTCTTGTAATCCGGGATGGTCCCGGCCGCGGCCAGACTAAGCTCCCGGCTCTTATTCTCCTTGACGGCGAAATGGGCATGGGTATCTACAATCACAAGCTCACTCTTCACGTTTGTCTTCTCACCACTTTGCTTAGAATTGGTATTGCCTAGAAGGGAGGTCAGACCTCTCTGTGCCCAATCTCTGGCCTCGGGGCCAGCGGCGCTGTAGCGAAGACCAGCTCCAGCTCGCCCGGACCCTCATTGACTACCCGGTGCCGCTCACCCCTCCGCGCAATGAACAGGCTATTCTCCCGGATGGCATGCGGAATATCCTCGATGAACGCCGTTCCCCGTCCCCGGACGACATAGACATTCTCTTCGCCGTAATCATGGAGATGCTCCTTAATCTCTTCTCCCGGCTGGAGCAGGACATGGCCCATGATCAGCTGGGTGGACCCGACTGTCGCCGGACTCGCCAGCACGCGCATCTGTCCTCCTCTGGAATGAACCACCGGCACTTCATCCATATGGACCACTGTTTTCGTGTAGACCTGGTTCATACTGCACCCCTTATCCCGCAGATTTATATTCGGTGACGCCAGCTTTTTCCTTCTTGCCAAGGCTCAGTGAGATCAGCAGCGTCAGCACCATCAGCCCGGCGGCCACCAGATAGCTGGGATGCGTTCCGATCCGGCTGTAGAAGAATCCGCCAAGCGTGGACCCCAGCGCAATCCCGACTCCCTGAAGGGTCCGGAAGGTTCCTAAAGCCGCGCCCATCTCCATCGGATTAATCTTGATCACCTTATCCGTAATAATCGTGTTAACCAGGGTAATAATTGGCCCTTCCGTAAGTCCAATCAGGGCATATCCGAAGGTTAGCAGCCAAGGATTGAAGTCAAGTGCATACAGCAGCACAAGCGCTCCTACACAGATCGACTGGGCCCAGATCAGCGGTGCATGTCTGCCTACCTTGTCTGAGATCCAGCCAACGAAGACTGCTCCGAACGAGGCTACTGCTTCATACGGAATGAAGAGCAGACTGAGTAGCACCAGTGAGATATCCTGTTCCTTAGCCGCGAACGGCACCAGGAAGGTGGTGAAGACCCCCACCATGAAGCACAGGGTTCCGACAATGCCCGCCAGCAGGATTTCGCGGACGCCCAGCCATTTGAAGGAGCTTTTGAAGGCTTGCCCAATGCTCCGGCTTGTATTCTTGACTCCGGTCTCCCGCAGCAGCAGTGTGGTAACCAGCGTGGACAGCAGCAGCAGAGAAGCCAGCACCGCGAAGGAAGTATGCCAGCCGAAATAATTGCTCAGCAGCCCGCTCACCACATACCCCAGCACCGACCCGGCGCCAATCGCCCCGGACACAATACCCATCGCTCTGCCCCGTTCCTCGGGCTTGCACACATCCATCACCACCGCGAAGATCGGCGTAGACACGAACCCTCTGGCGAAGCCGAACAGCAGCCATCCAGCCGTGAACAGCAGCACTCCGTGGGATGCAGCCACCATAAATACAGCCACTGCCGATAATGCCATGGAGGCGATAATAATCTTCTTCCGCCCGTACCGGTCTGCGAACACGCCGGACGGAATGGACAGAAAGGTCATCACCAGCGAGGCAATGCCCGCTATGGTTCCAATCTCACCGGAGGTCATGCCGAGATCACTGCTGATCAGGGGTGCGATCGGGAAGATGCTGACCATAATTGAAAATACGAGTAGAATGTTGATGGCCAAAAGTGTGAATATTTTGTTGTTGCTCATGTGATTCGTCCTCCTCACAGTCATTGACTGCTCTCAATAATGATGAATGCAGCAGCATAATCACCGTGATGACTAATGCTTACGTGGATGCTCTCCTGCTGCTGTATATAAGACTCCAGTCTTCGGCTGCGGACCAGATAGGGCTGGCCGCTGGGATGGTTAAGGAACTCCAGCTCATTCCAGTCCAGCTCACAGTTCATTCCGGTGCCGATGGCCTTCAGCAGCGCTTCTTTGGCGGCGAATCTGCCGGCAAGGAAGTGTTCGGCATGTCTTTTTTTACAAGCGAACAGCTCCCTCTCTTCCATTGAATAGTACTGCTGGATGAAGAGTTCACCGCACTTGGCCAGCATCAGCTCCACGAAGCTGATACTGACCAGATCCATGCCGATCCCTCTGATCATGCCTTCAAGGCAACGGCTTCGATCACTTGGGCTACAGAATAAGTCTTAAGCACCCTACTCTCAATGAAGATGCCAAACGCCTTCGCAAGTGCTGTAGAGACCAGCGCCAGCTCTGTTGAATCCAGGGCCAAATCGTCATAGAGCCGCGATGATTCGATAATCTCATCCTCAATGCCAATATCCTCAATGATTGCTTTTACCTTCTCGAATACCATTAGATACACCCTTCCTTTAGAGTTAATGGGCCTTACGCATCTTGCTTTACAATTCACGGTTCACAGCTCTTCCTTGTTCACAACCAGTGCCGAAGAGACACCCCCCCTCCCTCTGGACAGAATCAGCGAAGACTCCACAGCAGTCCGGCGGCTGATCCCCGGCACGAAGTTCAAGCCATTGTCCTGAACCGATTCTGCCAGATACGGAAGGCCGGGCAGCTCCCCGTGATTCATAGCCAGCACGCTCAGTGCGACATCGAACGCCCCTGCCGCTCCAATCGTGTTGCCGAAGACGGTCTTGGGGCAGCCCGCCCACTTGGCTTCTGTACTACTGCCGAACACCTCCTGAATGGCCGAGCATTCAATTCCGTCTTCGCGGGCGGAGGCGGCCCCATCCAGCGACAGATAGCCGATCCGCTCCGGCTGCGTCTCCGAATGCCCGATCGCCAGCCGGATCGCCCTGGCACACTGCGCTATACTCTCCTCAGGCGGAGCGGCAGCCTGGCCGTCATTCGTGAAGCCGAAGCCCTGGATGCTCGCCCGCACCCGGCGGGACGCCTCGCGCTTCTGAAGGCTGCGCTCTGATTCCAGGCAGAGGAACGCGGCTCCTTCAGCCAGGGCCAGCCCGCTGCGTCCCTCCACGAACGGCCGGTATGCCGTCTGCGGGCGGTCCGCACTCAGATTCAGCAGCCCCTCCGTGTTATAGAAGGACAGCGCCCACGGATCGAGCGGCGTCTCGGCTCCGCCCACAATCGCCGCATCGATGATCCCGCTGCGGATGGCTCTGGCCGCATACGCAATGGCGAGCAGCCCGCTGCTCCGGTCGGCGATCACCGTCTTGCTGTAGCCCTTGATGTCGAAGGCCAGGGACATATGCCCTTGTGCCGCCGCCGGGAACCAGTTGCTCGCCAGATTCGGGTCAATGAAGGGCGCCCCTTCGGTATGCAGGACACGCAGACCGTTCCGCGCACTCTCCCAGCCCCCCGAGTTGTTGCCGACGAAGATCCCGATCCGCTCGCGGCTCATCTGATCAAGCTCCCAGTGCGCATCATCCATGGCATCCTTCGCAGCCAGGATCGACATGACAGAGAAGCGGGAGCATTTCTTGAGCAGACGCTTCGAGATGACTTGCTCCGGCTCCATCCCGCTGACTTGTCCAGCGAAGGGGGGCGCGGTACCAGTCGTACCCTCAAGCTGGAGCGGAGTCATATAATTACGGCCGCTCAGGAGGCCCTCCCAGAAGGCCCCGGCACTATTCCCGCACGGCCCCACCATCCCTACTCCGGTTACGAATACTGTATTCTTCATAGGCTGCACATCCATTGTTCAGTCTGAAGCTTGCCTGCCCGATTGCTGTATTCGTTCGCGGCCAGAATCATCGCGGAGTGAATCCCGGAGAATCCGCTGGCATTGGTCAGAATATGGTACAGGTCGCGCTGGATCGCCTCTTTCGGCACATAATTCAAATCACAGGCCGGGTCCGGCTCGTCCAGGTTGGCGGTTGGCGGGATATAGCCCTCGTTCAAGGCCAGCAGGCAATGCACAATTTCAATGGCGCTCGCTGCCGAGAGCGGATGGCCTACCATGGATTTCGTGGAGCTGATCGGGATGGAGTAGGCGAGCTCTCCGAACGTTCTTTTATAAGCGGCGGTCTCAAAAGCATCATTCTGCGGAGTCGAGCTTCCATGTGCGTTGATATATTGAATGTCCTCCGCTGTCAGGCCTGCGTTGCCCAGCGCCTCGTTCATCGTCAGACTGAGCGCATCCCCATCCTGTGGCAGATCGGTCATATGAAAAGCGTTATTCGTACTGGCGAATCCGCTCACCTCGCCATAGATCGGCGCCAGCCGCCGGAGCGCATGCTCCAGCTCCTCCAGCACCACAACAGCACAGCCCTCGCTGAGAACGAAGCCGCTGCGGTTCTTCTCAAAAGGTCTCGAAGCCCGCTGCGGATCATCGTTGAACCTGGAGGTCAACGCACCGATGGCATCGAAGGAGGATATGGTCATGGAGCTGACCGGTGCTTCCGCTGCGCCGCAGATCATGACGTCATGTTCCCCGGCTGTAATCGACTCATAGCCATATCCGACAGCATCAATGCCGCCCGTGCAGCCTGTGGACATGACCAGTGCCTCTCCCTGAAGCCCGAACTCATGCGCCACTTCGAAGGCAATATAAGAGAACATGCCTTTGCGGTACAAATCCTCCTGACAGAGTCCATGACCAATCGGCCCCTGCCCGCCCTCCGTCATCCGCAGGAAGGTCTGCTCCGAGAACGGGGTGTCGGCAATCGCATTGGCGATGCAGACCCCGGAACGCTCCCGCAGCTCCTTCGTGAACGCAAGCCCCGCATCGGCAACCGCCCTTATCGCGGCGTTGACCGCCAGAATACCCGGCCGCCCCATACCTGCCCGCTGCCCTTCATCGGCCGTCCGGCCCAAATGCTCGAACTGCGGTATTGTGCCGGTAACGCGGCTTTTCAACGCCATATGCTCATAGCCCTGCAAGCGGTCATATCCCACCTTGCCCTGCAGGCTGTTCCTCCAGAACTGCTCCAGCGTATTCCCCAGCGGGGTAAGCAGCCCCATGCCAGTGATCACGACTCTTTTTTTTGTCACATTCTCCATATAAGCCCTCAGCTCCGAACCGTTTGCTTCTCGATATTGTGCTTGATCGCCGTCATCTGCTCCTTGGTCGTGCGGTTCAGATGCGCTTCCACCTGCTCCCCGGTCAGCCCGCTTGCCGGATCTACCTCGAATTCCTGAATCCAGGTCATATACGTCCCTTCGTCCTGCTCCTCATAGAGCCATTCGAGATTCATATGCTTGAACGGCAGCAGCGGCGCCAGACGTCTGGCCGTAATCCGGAAGTTCGGCCGGTCCAACCAGCGTTCAGATTCCCACGTGCGCGAAGGCCGGTTCCCCTCGGGATGTGTCGTCAGCTCAAACCGGATGTAGGCGTCCCCCTGCTCCAGCACCCGCGTCTCCTTGTATTCCGTGAATAAATCTGTCCAGTGCGCAATATCATTCGTCCGCTCAAATACGGTGATCCGGTCTGCGTGAATCCAGATACTGTTCTGAATCGTTGCCACTCCATCTGCCTCCCCATTCGTATTAATGACATCGTAACGCCTACGCCCGAAAGGGGACATAACCCGGCTGTTAAACTTGCGTTAATTTACAGTTATTGTTGATTTATGGGAGTTTACGGAAGAGTAGAATCTATGTGTTTCCCGGGCACAAAAAAAAGACCTGACAGAACTCTGTCAGATCAATGGATTCACCGAATATCCGATTCCCCGGCGAAACAGGATAATGTCGCTTCTTCCGGAGATGATCTCGATTTTGTGCCTCAGCTTGTATACGTACTGCCTTACAATCTCAGGGGAAGTATACCTGTCCCATAACTGGTGCAGAATCTGCTCGGTAGGGATGTACTGGCCTTGGCATTCCAGCAGCAGCTCCAGGAGTTCGAACTCTTTACAGGTAAGCTCAATGACGAATTCTCCGACCTTCAGGGATTTGGAGTGCAGATGAAGGGCGATATCCTTGATTTGTCTGGTGTGGTGTGTGTGAGGGGCCAGTCCTTCGTCGAACCAGCAGCGCAACCGGCTGAACAATTCCTCCTGGAAGCCGTTGCGCTCGAAGCCGCTGATGTACATATGATTGGAAGGAAAAGGGACAGGGGTACCCTGCGCGCTGATCTCCTCTACAATGAAGAATATTCTCAGCGTAAGCATCTGTTGCAGGTACTGCATCGTGTGAATGAAGCCCGGGTTGAAGTCAGGGGTGCTGATCACAACACCATCCAGCTGTAGGCCTTCCTTCACAATATCGACCAGCGCCTCAAGCTCCTTGAAATGCAATACCTTACAACCGTACTCCTGTGCAAAAAAAGAATGAACAATTTTAAACCTGCAATCCTCACAAGGCTCTGTGGAATCTGCACAACACACCAGCGCAACACGCATGAACTTCTCTCCAATCCCATTCTTCTCAAACAAGCTTGGTTTCCCAAGATTACATTTTCTATAATATAGTATTTTTTGGGATATAAAAGGAAAAATATCATAGCTTCTTGCTTGAAAAATGAACAAAAAAGGGCCGCGCATTTTCGCTACGGTCCTCTGTTTTACGGACAACCCTCTACCTGCATTACTTCCCCGCTGTTTCTACCCCCTCTGCCTGCTTAGATACAGGGTAGTCGAAGCGTAGACGAAGCGCTACCAAGGCCGCCAGCATCAAAATCAAACCGGATAGCATATAGACAAAGATAAGCGAGCTTTGCGCCACCAGCATACCAGAAAGTCCTGTCCCGATCAGCGTGCACCCGGTAAAAATTGGAGTGATGAGGCCATTAATCCGTCCGATATATTCAGCTCGAACCAAAGTCAGCATATACGTGCCAATTACAGTCTGCGTCAAAGCCAGGAACAGACCGGTAATCAGCCGCATCCCGCCTGTTAGAATGGGCCAGACCGACCATACTTCAATCATCGTCCCCGCCCCGAGCAAAATCAAACCGGCGAAGACCACCCCTTTGCCCTTAAGGCGACCGGACAGGCTGGCGGCGATTATTGCCCCGATCAGGAGGCCCAAGCCGGACAAGGCGGTAAACCACTGCAAGTCTGCTTCTGCCAATCCCAGCCGCTCCGTAACCAGAAAGATGTCAAGCGGAGCGGTCAGACCGGCTCCCAGAGCAAGGACGCCAAACATCACCATCAACACCTTCAAGTTGGCATGTTCCAACAGGTAGAGCAGTCCTCCGCGTAAATCGTTGACCACAGCCTGCACTGACAACCTTTCCATGGAGCGCGGTGAATCCGGCAGGAAGAGCAAAAAACAAGCGGAAAGCGCAAAGATTACCAGCAGGCTGCTCAAGGAAACCATAACTCCGAAGGTGTAGTAAACAAAGGTGCCGAGGATGGGGCCCAGAATGATAAACAGCGAGCTGACCATCTGGGTCATCGCCATGGCAGCCGTCAACTCTTGTTCAGGAACATGGGTTTTAAGCAATTTGGCCGAGGATGGCTGGGAGAACTGCGACACAATCGCGGAGATCATCGTCACAATAAAAACCGCCTGCCAGTATCCCCATGCCACCACAAATAAAATTGGCACAATGGAGAGAAAGCTTAGAACATCGCCCCAGATCATGGTGCGCTTGGGGCGCCAGCGGTCAGCCAGCACACCGCCCACCAGGGAAAATAAGAAAATCGGCGCGTATTCCACCACCGTAAGCAAGGACACTGCCACCGGGTCACCCTGCGTCTGCTGCACCACATAATAGAGCAAAGCCATATTTCGCACCCAAATCCCCACCTGCTGCAGCACATCCGAGGCCATCACCAGCAGAAATACCCGATTTCGCAACAATTCTTTCATCGTATTACCTCCTTTTTCGATAAAACTGACCGTTCGGTTTAATAATTATCAAATGAAGTGTGCCTGCCCGAGAAGTGCGGTTCAACGACTCGAACAGGCTGCGCTCCATTCATTTCTTCTTAATTCCCTCCAATAACACAGCCACCGCTTCTTGCGTATGCTGGTGCATCCCGTCTTTGGGGAACACTTGGGGATACAGCGTCAAGCCGCTTAACATACTGGTGAATAACACAGCCAGCCGGCTCGAGTCCGCCTTAGTAAAAACCTGCTGCTCCATCCCCTCCCGGAAGATCTCGGTAAATACTTCAATCTGCACCATTGAGATCTCAATCAGCCGCTGATGTATCTCCTGGTAACCATCCTGCATATTCATCGAGAACTCTTCAGCCACCTTCGTCAGAGGACTCTGGAAGCTGTTCACAAAATGCAAGCTTGCTCCCATTAGTCTGCTTCCGACCTCCGGAAATTGGCGGCGAATCTCCGACCACTCCTCCACCCATTCGCGGTTGATTTTTTCGACCATACTCACAAACAAATCATCTTTGCTGGAAAAATGGTAATAAATGCTGCCCTTGCTGACCCCGGTGTGCTTGACGATATCCTCCATCGAGGTGGCGGCATATCCCTTCTGCACAAAAAGCTCCAACGCCTGGTCTAGGATCATACTCCGCTTTACCGAACCTTTTGGTGTACTCATTTCACTCCTCCTAAAAAACCGACTGTTCGGTTTAATTATATGGGTTCATATTTGTGAATGCAAGCATGATTATTATACGGAGTGCGACAGCGGAGAAAAGAGCATAACCCATGCTATCTCCGGATTATTTTTTTGCTTTTCTCATAAAAATCCTACGAAGTGCATCCGTCTCGATTTTCTTTCCCAATGATGATTAGTTGCCTTCTTATGCTATAATCGTTGACCAAGAGGGCTGGTTATACGAACTCAAAAGGAAAGGAAGATGCGAAATGGAACATTTCATTTTGAATAACGGAGTCCAGATGCCGAAGGTGGGTCTGGGTGTGTATAACATCAAAGACAATAATGAAGACGCTCTAGTATGGGCGCTTCAAAACGGGTACCGGCATCTGGATACGGCGGCAGCTTACCGCAACGAGGAATTGATAGCCAGGGCTATTCAGAAATCGGGTGTCCCTCGAAGCGAGCTCTTTATTACGACCAAAGTATGGAGTACGGACCTGGGGCGAAAGACCCGTAAAGCTTTTGAAGCCAGCCTTCAGAAACTCCAAACGGATTATGTTGACCTCTACCTGATCCACTGGCCGGCCAAGCACTATCTGGGAAGCTGGCACATCCTGGAGTCTTTATACAAGGAGGGCAAGATCCGGGCGATTGGGGTATCTAATTTTGAGCCGGAGCATCTGGACAAGGTCATGAAGCAGGGGACCATTGTTCCCGCAGTGAATCAAATTCAGACGAACCCGCTGCTCCAGCAAGGGGCGCTTCATGATTATATGAGCAAGCACGGTATCCAGCATGTCGCGTGGAGCCCTTTTGGACACGGTAACCAGGAGATGCTTGCCCACCCTGTACTCACCGAAATGGCAGCCAAATATGATAAAACTGCGGCGCAAGTCATCCTGAGATGGAACCTTGAGCGGGGTATCGCTGTGATTCCGAAGTCCGTTACTCCTGCAAGGCTGAAACAGAACCTGGAGCTGTTTGATTTCTCCCTGTCCGATGAAGAGATGAAGAGAATCGCAGCCCTGGATCAGAATAAAAGAGGATTTACCGATCCGCAAAATAAATTGTACCTGTGGTCCACCCGGTTTATCCCGTTATCCTAAGTTTTTTCGTATTATTTTCCGGACAACTGCAACTTTTCGCGGTAAAGAACCATCTGAGTATATAGAGGTGATGCACAATGAAACCAACTAATCTAACGAAGCACGCAAAAAAAATGAGCATCGCGTGCGGAATCCTGGCTGCCAGCTTATCGTTCGGAGCGTCCGCATTTGCCTTTTCGGACCTCAAGGGAAATTCAGCCGAAACCAAGATTAATACACTGCATAGCGCCGGTGTAATTAACGGAATTACGAGTGACCTGTTTGCCCCCAATGCCAAAGTGACGAATGCGCAAGCCGTACAGTTTCTTGTAAAAGGATTGGCGCTTGCACCGAAAGCCGGTTCCGACAGCAGTACTAAGGCCAGCCAGCTTTTTGACAATGTAAAAGATAATGCCTGGTACGCCTCCTCTTTCGCCCTTGCGAAGCAGAGCGGCCTGACACTGGCAAAGGATATCAACCCGAATGCACCGATGACCCGTGCAGAATTCGCCCATCTATTGACCCAAGCCTTGCAGAGCAAGGGCAATTTCCCGGTAACCAAGATGTTCTTCATGATTGAGGATGGCGATAAACTTACTCCAGAGGTTAATTACAGCCTGCAGGTGCTGCTGAACACGAAGGTACTCACGCTGGATAACGGCAAATTCCGCCCGTCCGATGCGATTACCCGCGCTGAAGCCGCTGTTATGATCCATGATGCCGCTGAATTCGCCGACCGGGTGATTACGCCGAACAATCCGGGCAATGAGCCTTCTGAGCCGGAGCCGGTTCCGGCTAACAATTACGTCTCTGATGTAGTCCTGGACAAAGTCGCTGAAGGCGTCAACAAAGCCACCATCACCGTGGATAACCTGCCGAACCCCGGCTACGGTCTCGCGGTAGAGCGCATAGAGTTCACCAGCGCCACCAAAGCCGTAATCTACTTCAAGGTAACCCTGCCTGACCCGGATAAAATGTATCCGCAAGTGATCACCAAAGGCTCGGTATCCACTTACCTGCCCGCAGGCTACACTGCAACGGCTGAGCCTGTAATGGGTTCGCGCTGGCTTGATCCATCCGCTCCAGCGAAGTAAGCTTCTATATCTATTCTCTATCTGTAGGTAGATAAATTTCTCAAGAACTTTAAACGTTACAAAAGCAGCGATTCTTCCGTTATTGGAGAATCGCTGCTTTCTGCTTTTGAAAGAGAATTTATCTGACATTCTCTTAGGGTTGGGTACTTCGTATACCGCTTAAACAGCGGAGCGGACGGAACGATTGTGTAAAAGCGTCAGCGGTCGCCTTGCTCTCCGGATTTTCACCGATAAGGGGAAGGAAAAAAATCTGGAGAGCACAGCGATTGGAACAACGGTCCGTTTGCGGAGCGTCCACGTAAGTACTCACGTTGATCCTACTCCGCAATAAAGAGCTGTCCCAAGCAGCCTTTTCATGGCTTTTGGCACAGCTTCTTCTTGCTTTGCGCCTATTTACTCTGCCGCAGCCTGTTCCGGTAATCCATCGGGCGGCAGCCGTAGGTTTTCTTGAACATCTCCGTGAACCGGTTCACATTGCTGAAGCCGGTCATGCCGGAGATCTCCATGATCTTCTTATCCGTGGTCTCCAGCAGGCTAACCGCCTCCGAGATCCGGTATTCGTTCAGGAAGTCCATCGGGGACAGATCGAACTGCTTCTTCATGAACCGGCAAAAGTACGACGGGCTCATGTTGACCTGCTGCGCCATATCCGAGAGCGTGATCCGCTTATTGTAGTTCTGCTGGACGTAGGCCAGCGTTTTTTTGGCCAGCATCGAGCTGTTGCCGCCCCGGGACTGCCCGGTCAGTCCTGCCTGCGGATGCTCAGCCGCACACTTTTCCAGCCGGTACAGCACCTCGAACAGCCTGGCCTTAATCAGCATCTCATAGCCGTGCGTCTCTTGCTGATAGAGATCCCGCACCTCCTCCAGCAGTGGAATCAGCCGCAGCTTCTCCTCCAGCTCCCGCCCGATCAGCAGCGGATAACGCCGGTTGTCGAGAAAGAGCGGGAAGACATACTGCTGCTGAATCTGGTCATTCTCCAGGCTCGAGAGGAAATTGAAATGCACCAGCACCGCGCAGAAAATAATCTCCTCCTGATCCACCCGGATCGCCGAATGCAGCATATTGGGCTGAATGAAGACCGCCTCTCCGCTCTGGACGACCAGCTTCTCCTGCCCCACATGGAATTTGGCCGTGCCCTTGATCATGAACAGCAGCTCCAGCTCTTCATGCCAGTGGGAATACAGCACCAGATTATTGAGCGAGGATAGCTTGGTTACATGCACACTCATGCGGAATTGTCTGCTGCCATGAATAAGCTTTTCCTTCATATCTTGAGATACAGGTTCGCCGATGGAATCGAGCAGTTCAAGACTTTTTTTCACTGAGGTTCCCTCCTCCCGGCCCACCGGATGCTGCACGCAGCGTCAGCTATACGCTCAGCCCTTCACCGCACCGATCATTACGCCCTTCTCGAAGTACTTCTGGATAAACGGATAGATAATCAGCACCGGCACCGTCGATACGATAATGACCGCATATTTGATCTGATCCGCGAACTGCTGGGCATAGCTGCCCGCACCGGCCCCGGCACCTGATCCGGCTCCGCCCGCGAACGCCTGATTGGATAACAGAATATTGCGCAGGACGATCTGCAGCGGCTGTAAGCTATCCGTATTGATATAGAGCAAGGCGTTGAAGAAGTCGTTCCAGTGACCCACCACATAATAGAGCGTGATGACGGAGATCACTGCCTTGGACAGCGGAACCACCACCGAAATGAAATAACGGAAGTGCGAGCAGCCATCCAAGGTAGCCGCTTCGTGCAGCTCCTCCGGGATAGCGGTCTCGAAGAAGGTTCTTGTAATAATCAGATTGTATACACTAATGGCACCGTTCACAATCATTACCCAGGGCGTATTCAACAGATTCAGGTCACGGATAAGCAGATAGGTAGGAATCATCCCCCCGCCAAAATACATCGTGATCACAAACAGCGGCATAATGAACCTGCGTGCCCGGAATTTCCGCTGGGACAAGGCATACGCCGCAGGGAGCGTGACCAGCAGATTGAGCAGCGTGCCCAGCACCGTGTAGATAATCGTATTTTTATACCCCTGCCAGATTCGGGAGTCCTTGAATATCTGCTCATAGCCGTACAGGTTAATGTCCTTAGGCCATAGAATAACCTGTCCCTGGTTCACCATGGTGGAGTTGCTGACGGAAGCTATGATGATGAAATACAGCGGGTACGCGACCATGATGAACGCGGCGATGCTTATAACCGCAACCACCAGCGTATACAGCCTGTCTGCGATACCGCCCGAATGCTGTATCTTTTGCGAATGAGCGGCGTGACTGTTTGACATCCCATTTCCTCCCTACATCAGACTGATTTTTGAAGTTTTTTTGGCCAGGGCATTCGCCAGCATCAGGAACGTGAAGTTGATCAGGGTATTGAATAGACCGACCGCTGAACCGAAGCTGAACTGGTTGGATTTCACGCCCACATTGAAGACATACGTGGAGATGACCTCCGAGACGGGCTTGTTAAGACTATTTTGCATAAGAAAAGTCTTCTCGAAGCCTACACTGAGTATGCTGCCCATATTCATAATCAATAAAATAATAATCGTCGGCAGGATGGCCGGAAGCTCCACGTGCCAGACGGTCTGCCAGCGGTTAGCCCCGTCAATCCGGGCGGCGTCATACTGCTGCGCATCCACCGAGGACAGGGCGGCGATGAAGATAATGCTGTTCCAGCCGCAGGCCTGCCAGATGGCAGAGATGACATACACCGGAACGAAGGCGCCAGGGTCACCTATGAGATTCGTATCCGCAGGGATCAGGTGCAAGGCCTTCAGGAAGCCGTCGATCAGTCCGGTGGTAGGAGACAGCATAATCTGCAGCAACGCAACCAGAACAACGGTAGAAATGAAGTAAGGCATATACACCGTAGTCTGCAGGATACGCTTGCGTCGGTTGCTGCGGATCGAGTTAACCACCAGCGCCAGCAGAATCGGCATCGGGAAGCCCAGCAGGATGGAGAAAAACGCAATGATAAACGTATTTCGCAGCGTAGGCCAGAACATCGGGCTGTTGAAATACTGCTCGAAATATTTGAACCCGGCCCATTCCCCGCCCGTCAGTCCTTTACTGAAATCAAATTCACGAAAAGCAAGCTGGATGCCATACATCGGACCATAACAGAAAATAGCGATATATATGACCGCAGGAAGCACCATCAGCCATAGCTGGTAATGCCCGGCCTGCTTACGAAGCCATCCGTTCCCGCGCAGCGTCTGATGCGGCACCGTGGTCTGTGCTGGTTTCATTTGGGAGCGCCCCTTCCATTCAAGTCCACTATTTCAAGGTCGAGAGGTATTCGTCATAAGCCTTTTGGCGGATTTGCAGATTCTGCTCCAGGCCGGAGCTATTGACGGAGGCGACATACGCAGCCCACTCCTTCTCAATATCAACCTTGGTGGTCAGCCAGTTGGCCCACTTTTGATCCGTGATATTATTGACGTTCGCCTGATTCATTGCCAGGGTGTTGGTGTCCTCTGTACTGTACTTCATGAAGTTCTGCGGATAGACATTGCTCTTCTCGTCCGCCTTGTTCAGCAGCTCATCATAGACGGCCTTCTCCTTCAGCACATTCTGCATATCCGAGCCAAGCGTCACCTTGTCCTTCAGCGCATCGGCAATGTACATCGGACCGTTATCCGCGAACGAATTCGTCCATTTCCACGAGCCCGGGTCGAGGGATGCATCCGCCGGAGGAAGAATCGTATACGTGCCGTCCCCGTTATCCTTGATTCCCTTATCTGTGTCATTCATCCCGCCGAACAGGACCTGCAGACTCACCACCGGCTCATAAAAAGCATCGATGAACCGCATCGCGGCTTCCTTGTTCTTAGAGCGGGCACTGACCGACACCGCATTGGAGCCGTAATTCTGGTAGTAGTAGTCATTGCTCCAGTACAGCTCATTCGTAGAATCTGCATGCTGCTTCAGCTGCGGCAGGGTCACATATTGATCCTTCAGCTCATTGCCGAAGCGGTCTCCTGTCTCCCAGCCCCAGGTGAATCCGACCTTGGCTGTAGTTCCATTCCCGCGGGCAACGGACTGGTATTTGGAGTAATCCTGCGTGACCACTTCCTTGCTGATCAGGTTCTGGCTGTACAGCTTCTGCAGGAATTGCATGAGTGTCTTGAACCGCTCATCTACATAGAAATTCTTAACCTGGGCCCCTTCGGTGAAGTAGCCGTCGCTCGCCCCGTTGGACAGAGGCAGCCCAAGACTGCCCAGCAGCAGCTTCGGTGTGAAATCCCAGCCGATCGGGTTGAAGTCCATCGGAATCTCATCCGTCTTGTCCCCGTTCTGATTCGGGTCTCCCTCGCGGAAGGCAAGCAGCACAGTCTCTAGCTCATCCCAAGTCGTAGGCACCTGAAGGCCGAGATTGTCGAGCCAGGTTTTGTTAATGAACATTGAGGCGGTGGAGCCGGGCCAGATCCCCTTATAACGCGGAGTACCGTAGAGCTTCCCGTCAATTTGAGTAGCAAGCGTTTTCAATTCCGGGTGCTCGCTGAACATCTTTTGAATATTAGGAGCGTCCTTCTCAATCAGCGGGCCCAGATCCTCGAACAACCCGTTGAATTGTACAAAATCGGAGTTTGCGGTCGCATTGAACAGCAAATCCGGAATTTCACCGCTGGCAAACAGGGCACTTTTCTTCTGATCCCAGTCCGCAGAGATTTGCTGCCATTCAATTTCGACATTCGCCTTCTCTTCTATTTCAGCGAGCCATTTCATTTGCGTGACATCTTTGGTCAGTGAATGCTTCACGATAATCGCCTTCAGCTTCGTCTTCCCCTCCGGCGTGTTGCTGCCGTCGTTCCCCGCATCCGGGCTGTTTCCCTTACTGCTGCAGCCTGTGAGTGATAGTCCTGCCAAAGCGCCTGCCAGCATCAAGGCAAGAATACTCTTTTTTCTCATTTGACTTACCCCCCTCTTTTTCACGAAAGCGTTATCATTATTATAATTTTTCTTCCGCACCCTGTCTCACCGTATATTACCTTTTAATCATCGTATATTGACCTTTTCGGCTGCAAAAGTAGCTGAATTCAGGCGAAGATTCGACTTTCGGTAGGTGAAAATTGACACATGATGAATTGTTTGGACCTCCGGCGAATCACCGCTGCGGGGTTAGAGAATAATAATTCCATCTATGGAGTGATGGGCTGCAACCTTTTGCTCCTGAAACCCATCTAAGAGGATACGAGGTGATGTACAATGAAGAATACATTAACCCGGATGCGCACGGCCAAAATCTCGCTGGCCTGTAGCATTCTGGCGGCAACCTTAGCGATCGGGGCACCGGCTTCCGCTTTCTCAGATCTGAAGGGCCACGCGGCGGAAGCCAAAATCAATGCACTTCATCAGGAGGGCATCCTTAACGGAGTGACCAGCGACAAGTTCGCGCCGAAGTCCAGCCTTACGTATGCGCAAGGCGTGCAGTTCATGGTGAGCGGCCTGAAGCTTGCTCCGCAGCAACCCTCTGGCAAGAAGGCCAGCGATTATTTTGACAACGTAAAAAATACCGCCTGGTATGCCTCCGCATTCCTGAAGGCCAAAGAAAGCGGCTTAATGCTGGAGCGGTCTATTGACCCTAATGCTGTGATGACACGTGTCCAGTTCGCACACTTGCTGCTTCAGGCGCTACAGAACAAAGGAGATTTCGCGTATACGGAGATGTATGCCAACATTACGGACGGCGGCAAGCTGTCCGCCTCAGAGATGAACAGCCTGCAGATTCTGATTAACACCGGACTGGTCACGCTGGAGAAGAACAACACCTTCCGTCCGGACGAGGCGGTTACCCGTGCAGAAGCTGCCGTCCTGGTCTACGATGCGGCCAAATTCGTGAAGGAAGTGATTATGATGGATGAGAACATTGCGGCTCCGTCCGACACATACGATGCCGCTGTTACACTGGATAAAGCCGCCGCCGGTGTCAACAAAGCTACGGTGACCGTATCCAATCTGCCGAACCCGGGATATGGCCTGGTCATTGAACGGATTGAGTTCGGCGCTGACAAAACCGCAGTGATCTACTTCAAGGTAACCTCACCGAAGCCCGGGTCCATGAACCCGCAGGTCATCTCGGCAGGCACCGCCGTCACCTATCTGCCGGAAGGCTATACGGCAGTAGCCCAAGCTACACCAGGCTCGGCGGCTTCAGCTTCTTCCGGAGTCATAAAGTAACAGCCTCCACCTAACTAGATCACCACAAAGAGCGCACCGCCGGATATTTGGCTGGTGCGCTATTCGTAATGCTTGATTTCACAATATCCATGAACCAGTAAGTCCACCCGTTGCGGACTGAAGATCTCACACTCTGGATCGGCTGGTTAGCGCGGCCTGCGGCTGACTGGTTAGCGCTTAGTCCAGCTCCTTATAGTACCGGATCTCCTGACGCCCGGTCTGGAACCCAGCTGACCGGTACAGAGACAGCGCGGAATCATTCGTGGTCAGTGCGACCAGCTGCGCCTGCTCCAGACCCTTCTCTTGAAGATACATTAACGCACGACTCAGCAGCGCCTTGGCAATGCCTCTTCTTCTCCAGGGCTTACAGACAAATACATCCTCGATGATGCCAAGCTCCTCTTCCTGCCAGACCATCAGACTGCCCGCCACCCGGCCTGCATCCCGCACAACCATCGATGTCCAGAGCGGATGCTCCTGATATTCCAGCAGACGCTCCATTCCGAGCGGGGTCTCCGGCCAGATCTTCGCCTCCAGCTCCAGATAAGCCGCCCGCTGCTCCGGTGAATCCATAGGCGAACTAGTTAATTCAAGACCTTCCTCCAGCTCCACCGCATGGACGGGTTCACGAAGGTCGCGCTGGAGCGTATACAAGCAGCTATCCGGCAGGTAACCAAGATGCTTTGCGAAATAAGCACGGCAGCTCTCCTCCGCCGCATAATTGCCTGTGCACAGGAGGGTTCCATATTCCGGGGGCAGCGTACGCTTCATCACCTGGGCCCGTTCCAGCAGAAGGGCGTAGACGCTGTCACGCAGCTCCAGATCCTTTTCCCGTCCGGGCAATGTCTTCAGATTCACGAAAATCTTGTGTTTACTCTCCGCTGCGCGTCCCGGTGGCACCACGTTAAATATCTGCAGCTGGCCCTTGGCCACCATCTGCTCCCCTTCAAAAGCGCAGAAGACATTCTCCCAGTTGCTCTCATCCCCGACCCACCAGAACAGCACATCCTCCTGCGCCGACACCTGCTCGTACATCACGCCAAGCGCCGCCATATCGTCCTGCGTAAACTGCCGGATGATTCTGTTATTCAATCAACGTTCGCCACCTTCTGTTTTTGTCTATCATAACACTGCCTGGCAGGGGGCTTCCGTTCCTGAATAACTATAGTTGTTTTATACTGGTGAGCTGGTGGCGCCTAGCGTCCTCGTTACAAAAACACAGCTGCGGATTTCACAAGGGTAACTACACCGAATACAAACAGTACTCCCCCGGACATTTTGTTAAATAGGGAGAGCTTAAAGGGTCCCTCCAGTACCTTATTCCGAAGCAGCGCAGCCGCTCCTGAGAGGAGGACCCACCATAGTGCCGAGCCCAGGAACACGCCTGTAACCAGAAACACCATATCTGTGAGCTTATGCGACAGTAGAACACCAGAAGCTCCGAATACGCCCAGAAAAAACATAATCGTCATCGGGTTAGACAGCGTCAGCAGAAATGTCATCGCATAAGAGCCCAGTAGACCTGGGCTGGCAGGGGACTGCGGTTCTTCCCTGGATGGAACCCGCAGTAACGATCTTATGCCAAAGCAGCAAATAAACAATCCGCCAAGCACCTGCAATATAATGTTGTAATTCATTAGAGCTGCGGTCAAAGCTGTCAATCCCAATCCTGCCAGTATGCCGTAGACGGCATCTGCGGTTGCCGCACCCAGCCCGCTGTACAGCCCTGTTCTGAATCCTCTGGTAATTGTCGTTCGGATGCACAAAATACTGATAGGCCCTACGGGAGCCGCGATGGACAGGCCCAGCAGCATACCCTTCGATATCCATTCCCATGGCATAGATAACCGCTCCTTCGCTTCTATTCCTCTTTCAGGGCAGATAGACTGAAAATGGTGTTCGACCGGACAATGCTGTAACGGGCTTTAAGCGTATGCGTAATGAAGGTCTCAACACCGGATAGATCTGCTAATGCCACTTTCAGAAGATAATCATATTCACCAGAAATATGATGACACTCCAGTACTTCATCGGATTGGATGATGCCCTCACGGAAGCCTTGAGTTTCCACCGAGTTGCTAAGCTGCAGGAAAATATAGACTACACAGTTCTTGCCCATAGCCTTACGGTCCAGCTTAACCGTGAACTGCGCTATGACCCCGTTTCGTTCCAGCTTCCGGATTCGCTCCGCAATGGATGGAACCGACAGATGAATCAGTTTAGAGATATCGGAGCTGGTCATCCGGCTATTCCTCTTTAGCAGCTCCAGGATTTGCAGGTCAATATCATCCATTTGCATCCCCTCCATTTTAAGTAAATTATACAATATGTATTAAATAAGAAAATACTCCCTGCCAAATACGTAATTTTTTTAATCTAATTTGATTTCGTATTAAAAAGTTTAATAATTTCCAGATTCCAACGCAGGCAAACTTAAATAGTTAAAGTCTCCCATTACAGAACAAATCATCTTAGCGGATGAATAAGATTATCTTCGCGCGAACACATTATATGCTGTTTTCCACATACATTCGGGCCATGCGCCTGTGTGCAAACACATTACTGTTTTTCATATACATTTTGGTCCATATGCCGCTGTACCAGCCAATTGTATACGGGTTCAAGCAATTTACACTCACCTTTTCCATAGCAGCAGGATACTATAGTTTCCTATACAATAAAAAAACTGTGCAATCCTGTTGAAGGAAAGCACAGCTTATTTGCATTCTCCGGTTGTTTGCGGACCAGGAGGCCGTTATTTGCAATAAAATGCCTCTTTCGTCACCCTAAACGGACTCAGAAGACGCTAATGAGGCTGTCAGGCCTAATTACAGGCTCCGAAGCCTGTATTAACGGCTCCTGAGTCCGCAAACGATCCACAAAACGCCGATTTCAGCAAAATAAGGTCCTCTGAGTCCGTAACGTCCTCTACTTCTACTCCCCGCTGCTCCCCGCCTCGCGCGGCTGGCGCATCGTCAGGCTGACGCGGCCCTTCTTCACATCCACGCCGAGTACCCATACGGTGACATTGTCGCCGACGGAGACCACGTCCATCGGGTGCTTCACATAGCTGCCGCTAAGCTGGGAGATATGGACCAGCCCGTCGTTCTTGATCCCGATGTCGACGAAGGCGCCGAAGTCGATCACGTTGCGCACCGTGCCCTGCATTTCCATACCGGGCAGCAGGTCTTCCATCTTCAGCACATCCTTGCGGAAGATGGGCAGCGGCAGCTCCTCGCGCGGGTCGCGCCCCGGGCGCTGAAGACTCTCCAGGATATCGCGCAGCGTAGGCACGCCCACCGCAAGCTTCACCGCCAGCTCCTCCGCATCCTGAGCGCTTAGCTGCTCTGCAACCTCCTTGCTGCCGAGCTGCTTCACATCCAGCCCCAGCTCGCGGAACAACTTGTCGACCACCGCGTAGGATTCCGGGTGGATCGGCGTGCGGTCCAGCGTATTGTCGCCTCCGGGGATACGCAGGAACCCGATGCACTGCTCGTAGGATTTCGCGCCCAGGCGCGGTACCTTCTGCAGTGCCTTGCGCGTAGTGAACTTGCCGTTCTCCTCGCGGAACTTCACAATATTCTTGGCAATCGTCGTATTCACTCCTGCCACATAGGAGAGCAGCGAGGCCGAAGCGGTATTCACGTCTACGCCGACATGGTTAACCGCCGACTCCACGACGCCCCTCAGGCTCTCTTCCAGATGCTTCTGCGACACATCATGCTGATACTGCCCGACACCGATGGCCTTCGGGTCGATCTTGACCAGCTCCGCGAGCGGGTCCTGCACGCGGCGGGCGATGGAGGCGGCGCTGCGCTCCGCCACATCCAGATCCGGGAACTCCTCCTGCGCCAGCTTGGAGGCCGAATACACACTGGCCCCTGCCTCGTTAACGATCAGGTAGGCCAGCTCAGGATCGCCGACCTCGGCAATGACCTCGGCCGTGAACTGCTCCGTCTCCCGCGAGCCGGTGCCGTTGCCGATCACGATGAGCTGGATGCCATATTTGGCGATCAGCTCCTTGAACTTGGCCGCCGCTTCCCGCTTCTTATTGTTCGGCGGCGTCGGATACGTGACCGCTACCTCCAGCAGCTTGCCGGTATCGTCCACGACGGCCAGCTTGCAGCCGGTGCGGTAGGCCGGGTCGACGCCCAGAACATGCCGTCCCTTCACCGGCGGCTGCAGCAGCAGGCTGCGCAGATTGCCCGAGAAGATGGAGATCGCCTGCGTCTCCCCCTTCTCTGTCATCTCTCCGCGCACCTCGCGCTCAACAGAAGGGGCAATCAGCCGCTTGTAGGCATCCTCGGTCACCGCTTCCAGCAGCTCCTTGACCGGAGAAGGCCCCTTCACCAGCTTGCGGATGATGAACGCATGGATCTTGTCCGGCACCACCTCGATGCCGACCTTGAGGATATTCTCCCGCTCCCCGCGGTTGATCGCGAGAATACGATGCGGCGGGATCCGGTGCACAGGCTCCCGGTACGCATAATAATTCTCGTATACACTTTCCTGCTGGGCATCCTTGGCTTCGGAGACCAGAATCCCCTGACTCGCTGTATACTGGCGTACCCAGGAACGGATGGCCGGGTCATCGGCAATATTCTCGGCAATGATATCCATCGCCCCTTGCAGCGCCAGCTCGGCACTCTCCACACCCCGGTCCGCATCGACATACTTCGCAGCCTCTTCCAACGGAACTCCTTGGCGTCTCTGCTCCATCACCCAATCCGCCAGCGGTTCAAGTCCCCGTTCCTTGGCTACACTGGCCCGTGTCTTGCGCTTCTGCTTGAACGGACGGTACAGATCCTCCACTTCCTGCAGCTTCACCGCCTTCATGATGCTCGCCTGCAGCTCAGGAGTAAGCTTGCCCTGCTCCTCGATGCTGCGGATCACATCCTTCTTGCGGTCACCGAGGTTACGCAGATATCCGAGCCGTTCTTCGACATCGCGGAGGACATTCTCGTCCAGCTCCCCGGTCATTTCCTTGCGGTATCTGGCGATGAACGGAATGGTGTTGCCCTCATCTAGCAGTCCCACCGTTGTTCTTACCTGCTTCAGACTGATGCCCAGCTCCTTCGCGATAGCTGCAAGTATCAGTTCCTGCTCCTGACGGTCAGCGGCATCTTCCGCCGCCTTCGCCGCCTGATTCGTATCAACGCTCAAGTAGATCCCTCTTTCTATACACAGTCTGAGTTCATAACTCTCTACTGAAATACTATCACAGTTTGCCGCAGGACCAAAGTTTGTCCCTTACACAAGAAGAAGCGGCTGCACCGTCCCCACCGGGATAGCGCAGCCGCAATCATAAGTCCGTTATTCTATTCATGCCCCGGATACTAGCGCACCGCAGTAACCTGCTTGCTTCTTCTCCGCCGGGCATAGCCAACCGACAACATGAAGCTGATGAACAAGACCAGCGCAGCCACCGCATAAGGGAAATTGATATCCAGATCGAACAGAACCCCCGCCACAATCGGGCCGGCAATGTTGCCAAGGCTCGTATACGCGGAATTCATTCCCATTACCAGGCCCTGCTGCGAATCATCTGCCATCTTGGAGAGCTGGGTGCCGACCGCCGGGCGAAGAATATCCATAGCCAGAAAAACAACAAAGGTCACAGAAACAATCGCTACGAAGCCATGCACGAACAGGGTCAGGAGAATCGACAGGCCCGCGATCAGCAGACAGGCGGAAATGACCCGGCTCTCCCCGAATTTGTTCAGAATCCAGCTGAAGGCGGTAATCTGCACCACCGCCCCGGCAATGGAGCCGAAGGTCAGAACAAACGCAATATCCTTAGGGGTGAACGCGAATTTATGATCTACGAACAGTCCGAATACCGTCTCATAATTGGCCAGTCCGAAGGACAGCACGAATACAATAATTAATCCGAAAAAATAAGGCTCACGATACGAGCGCATGAGCTGCATGATTAGACTATCCTTATTGCCTTCCATCGTTCTTGATTCTTCGCGCAGCTCCGCTGAACGCGATTCCGGCAGGACTAACAGGGTGATAACCGCAACAATGGCGGCTGCCCCAGCAGCGACGAAGAAGGGGACGCGAATGCCCAGCTCCGCAAGATAGCCGCCGATTCCCGGCCCGATGATGAAGCCGGTGGTAATGGCTGCGTTGATAAAGCCCATGCCCTTGGCCCGCTCCTCCGAGGTAGTGGTGTCTGCCACATAAGCCATAACCGCAGGCATAATCATCGCGGCACCGATACCGCCAAGCATTCTGGATACGAACAGCACCCAGGAGGCATTGGCCAGACCGAACAGAAGCTCCGAGAAGGCGAATACAGCCAGCCCGCCGACAATGATTTTTTTGCGGCCCATCTTATCCGACAGTCTTCCGGCGAAGGGCGAGACCAGCAGCTGCGTCAGCGAAAAGGCTGCCACCAGCAGTCCGACCACACTCCCGCCAATGCCCAGCTCGTTCATATAGGTAGGCATAATAGGGACAACTAGACCAATCCCCGTGAACGCCAAAAAGATATTCAACATCAGGAGCAGCATCGCTCCCCGGTTTTTTAACAGTAATGACATGGTGTTTCCCTCCGTATATCCCAGAGCCTTACTATATGCTCTAGTTGCAATTCATCAGTTATCTCTATTCATTGCTCCATCTTCCCGGACCCAATCCCCTGAAGCAGGATCTGAATTCCCGCACGGTAGTATGCCCTGATCGTCTCCGGGGTATCGGTCTTACCTGTGATCTCATGGACCCGGCTGATTCCCTCCAGCATAGCGCTAAGCGTGATCACATAGTTATCCAGGTCACCACGGATCAAGTAACCGGAATCCATCCCCTCCTGCAGCAGCACACGGCAGGCCTCTGTTACCGATTCGAAAATATGTGAAAGGCGCTCGCTGATCTCCTTCGACAGTGTATGGGATCTGCCGTATTCCTCCAGGGCATGAATCAGCGGATTCTGGATATCCTTTGCATAGTGATCCCCCAGCGCGTATAGACGGGCCTCCGTTCCGCTAATCCCGCTCCGCAGCTCCTCCCACTCATTCAGCCAATTCTGGGTATCCACCTCCACCACGTACAGGAACAATTCATCCTTGCCCGGAAAATGGTGATACAGACTGCCCTTGCTGACCTTCGCGGCTGTGCATACCTCGTTCATGCTTACAGCGCCGTAGCCCTTTTGCGCAAATAAACTGGAGGCATGCTCCAGAATCCGGCTCTTCGTTTCTTCTCCATCTGAACGTCCCTTAATGGTTATCCCTCCTCTAGACCGACCGATCGGTACAATTATATCACCCGGTCGTGCCCATGCACAACCCTCGCCGCCACTACTCATCTATCCTCGGGTATATCAATAAGTATATATGGACGAACGCCAAAAAAGGCAGCACCGGAATCAATCCAGCCTGCCTTTTATTACGATGGTTGATGTTATATCCCCGTAGGGTTCAGAAATCAATCAGCCCCAGGCTGATTTGCAGCGAATCATCCACCAGCTTCATGGTCTCATCGTCCAAGTGGGTGATTTTATCCGTTAAGCGTTGCTTGTCAATGGTACGAACCTGCTCCAGCAGAATCACGGAATCCCGGTCAAAGCCATGTGCAGCCGCATCAATCTCCACGTGAGTCGGCAGCTTGGCCTTCTGGATCTGGGCAGTGATAGCTGCCACAATCACAGTCGGGCTGAAACGATTGCCAATATCGTTCTGAATAATCAGTACCGGCCTTACTCCACCTTGCTCAGAACCCACAACCGGTGAAAGGTCGGCAAAAAAAACATCGCCGCGTTTAACAATCAATAGTTACACCCCGCTTACTAAGCGGCCAAGAGTACTGTCTGCATCTTCCTCAGCGAGAAAGGCCTCGCATGCCATGGTCAAATTAATCTTAGCCATTTCCATATAGCCCCGCTGCATGGACTCGCGGATGGTGCGTTTCCTCCGATCGCTCAAGTACAGCTTCATGGCCTGCCTGATCAATTCACTACGGTTAGAGTTCTCCAGTTGAACGATCCCATCTACTTCCTGCAAGAGATGATCGGGCAAGCTGATCATGATTCTTTTGGTGTTCTGCAAATTGGCCACCTTCTCTTCCACCCCCACAAACCTTCTGCCCTTGTGTTCCAGTGTTACAATATACAAGGAATTTTATACAAGGAATATATGCCGCCAGTATATCAAGTATGCTGCATCCCATTATAAACTAGAAATGGCGGTTCGTATAGACTATAAGTCACAAGCTCTATACGGTACGTTCCTTATATTCAGTTCCTGTACTAGGTATCTGGTCAGGGTATTAGGCTTGCAGCAAGGGATTAACGAGGTTGGGTAGCATACCATGGCGTACATACACGCGCGGTACCCGGTGAGCCAGCATACAGATTACTTCGTAGTGGATCGTCCCTAAATGGAGCGCCAGTTCATCTGCCGTGATCGACTCGGTGCCCTGGCGGCCGATGAGTACAACCTCTTCGCCTGCTTTGATTTGTTCCGCTTCTAGAGCGAAAGATTTCAGTGATACCATACACTGGTCCATGCAGATCGTTCCGACGACAGGAACGCGGCGTCCGCGTATTAGCACCTCCGCTTTGCCTGTTAGCATGCGGGAATATCCGTCAGCGTACCCCACGGGGAGCGTAGCGATAACCTCATCGCCTGCCGTGAAGTACCGGGTGCCGTAGCTGATGCCTGAGTCAGGCGGCAGGGTTTTGACATATACAGCCTGCGTCTTCAGCGTCATTACCGGGTGCAAGGCCACCAGCTCACGGTTCACCTCAGCCGAGGGGTAGAATCCGTACAAGCTTATGCCTACACGCACCATGTTAATGGATAGTAGAGGTGTATCAATGGCCGTAGCGCTATTGCCCGTATGTATGATCGGGATGGTAATGTTCATGTCCCGAAGCGCTTCCGCCACGCTCATGAAACGTCGGTGCTGCATTAGTGTATAGCTTTTGTTGTGTTCGTCTGCTCTGGCAAAATGGGTGAACATGCCCTCCAGCTCCGCCTGTTCCACCGCATGCACCTCAGCGATGAATGCGGGCGCATCCTCCGGCAATAATCCCAGTCTGCCCATTCCGCTGTCAATCTTGATGTGTACCTTCAGCCGGTGCTCCTTCTCTATAGGAAGGGCGCTAACCGCTTCCAGTACCTCCGGTGTGAACAGTGTAACGGTAATATTGTTCTCCCAGGCTACGGCAATGCCTTCCGGTGAAGTATAGCCCAGCACCAGGATAGGAAGTAGTATTCCCGCCTGACGCAGCTCCAATGCCTCATCGAGAAAAGCAACACTGACGTAGTCCGCTCCAAGCCGCTCCAGCTCCCGCGTCACTTCCACTGCTCCATGTCCATACGCATTTCCTTTGACGCATCCCATGAACTTGGTCTCCTGCGGCAATACGCCGCGAAAAGCTTCGTAGTTGGCACGCAAATCATCCAGGTTAATCTCGGCTGCTGTCGGCCGATAGCTTGCCTTCACTTCAGGTCACCTTCTTACATTGTAGTAAAACATCTCTGCCTTATTCGCACAGATCAGAAGTCTTACTGCCAATGGTAATGCTCGTGAAGGCCGCTGTCAATGTGAGCAGATGTAGACAAAAAACGGATACCGCGGGTAGAGGAATGATTCCCACCTTGCGCAGTATCCGCCCACTGTTTTTTATTTACCCGATTGTTCCTCCATAGAAGCGGCTATTTGCATCATTTCCGTAACTGGCAGATTTGCGCTTGTAATCCGGTACTCTACACCCTCGCTCATCCAGGTCAGCGTCTGCTGCTCATCCCCGCTAAGCAGGCCTGCCGTGAAGCCCAGATCGACCAATGTTCCGGGAGCCAGCGACACCGCACGGTCCAGCGGACGGGCTTCCATAATCGTATACTGGTAGACACCGTCATAGCGGATCAGCACCGCATGGTCCTTGCTGCCTTCAATTTTGTTCGTGTCCTTCAGCTTCACACCGGCCGGAATGTAAGCCGGCTCAATGATTCCGAAGTCGCCCAGCTCGGCCGTAACCGGCTCACCGGCCTGTTCACCATCTTCAGAGACCACCGGATTACCTTCTTGGTCCACTTCCGCCATCGTGTTCTCGGAAGGGCTGCCGGCCGCCATATTCTTCTGCATATCGAAGGAATCTGCTGTGAATTCCGGATCGAACTTGAAGCTGTCGAAGGTCACATTCACCACAACCTTGGCTTCGGAATCCGATACCTGCACCTGCTTCGGCTCATAGGTCTTTTTGTTCAGCCAGATCTTCTGGCGGACCAGCGCACTGCTCTGATAGTTCGCAGCGACCTCGAACACATAATTATCCCCGTCCTCCACGAACTGCCGGTTGTTGTCGGAGACAATTCCCTTCAGCAGCGTCTGGTACAGATACACCTGACCCTGGCTGTCCGGCCAGTCGCTCTGGAAGCGGAAGCTTTTGCCCAGGCTTGGGGTAAGGACGAATACGCCCTCATCATTGCGCAGCACAATCTGCTTCACATCCTTCTGGACGTTCGACAGGCTGATCCGGTAATACGAAGGATTCTTATACCATACCTCCACCTTGTAATCCTGCGGCTGCTCCCCGGTGTACAAGGTCATCGTGCCTGAGCCCTGATAAGCTCCCTGCTTGCTCTCCAGCTTGTCAGACACTTGATTCAGATCCTTGACCACAGAGGCGGCATCCTTCTTCCCGCACCCCGCCAATACTAAGGCCACGCTCATAATGATCGCGAGTACCCATGTTATCCGGCGCATGACATCATCCCCTTAACCTGTTTTGAATGCATTGATTAGTACATGTCTATGAAGGACTTGGCCTCAATATGCAGACGGGCATGACAAGCATGAAGAGAAGTGTTATTCCAGCCGCGAATCCGCTCCCTCCACCCGGGAATCTAACAATCTATGTATGGTTCCTCTTATTTCCTTCTATATAGTAGAAACACTATTGCAAAAAGCACCAGCCCGCGATCCCGGCCACGCTCCGGGGTTGCAGTCTGGTGCTCTGATTCATCCCATGCCTCGTACCTGTTCTCTTATCCGCTCCTCAGCGGCTTACCAGTTAATCGACTCTGCGATCTTCAGAACCTCAGCCCGGTCAAGGCCGCGGGTGCTGAGGCCGTACATCACGCCGTTCGCTTCCCAGTCCAGGCTTCTGTCACTGACCAGAACCGCATCCGTCCCCTTAAGCTTCACCTGCTCCACCTTGTCGTCAGTTGCCATTGAAAAGGCATTCTCCTCATTGGCCAAGCGCAGCTGCATCCAGATTCGCTTATCCTTATCTTTGCTAGCGAAGAACAATTCAACAATCTGCCCGCTTACACCCGCCTCGTCCTTATAGAACTCCCCGTGGTCAAAGGCAAAGCCCTCTGGCAGGTATTCCGGCAGCTTCACCTTGAAGAGAGCGTATTGATCCAGCTTAACTGCCTCCTTGACGGTAAACTTCTGCTCTGAAGCTTCCTTGTCAAGCTGCTCCTGCTCGCTCAGGGTAATCAGCTTATCCCCGTCGAAATTGACGATGGCCTCCCCGGCAGCATTGAAGATGGCTTCCGGCATGGGGTTAAACGAGGTGACGGGATTCCCCTCCTGGTCAAATATCTTGCCCTTCCAGGCATCCGGGAACTCCTTAGGGTGACTCCCGTCCATCTGAGCGACCTCAATATGTCCCAGATGGACTGAATTCAGCACACGCTCCAGCATTTCCTGTGCGAACGAGGGTCTGACGAAAGACACGCTCACCACGGCTGCCACCAGCAGAGAAGCTGCAATCATCACCGGACGTCTGATTCGTTGTTTGTTCTTCATTCTATCATCCTCCTGTTGTTTCTGAATGGAGCGGCTCCTCACCTGGCGGAGAACCTCCGCCGGATCGGATTCCCGTGAGAAGTCCTGGCGGGCCAGATAGTCCCCCAGCTCCTGAAGCTCAAGCTCATCTGCCTGTGCAGCGCTCTTCTTGTTATTCATAGCTCTTCCACACTCCCTATTTCAGATTTCAGTTTTCGCATGCTGCGATAGAGAATGACTCCGACATTGCTCTCCGAGATTCCGGTAATCCGGGCAATCTCCGTATTCTTCAGATCCGCCCCGAATTTCAGAGCGATGAGGTTACGTTCCTTCGGGCTGAGCGTGTCCAGCGCATCCTGTAGCCTATCGCTGCGCTCTCTGCCGAGGATGAGCGTCTCCGGCTCTTTTTTGCCCGACACCAGCTCCCGGATACTGTCCAGGGAGAAGAAGCGCTGCCGCGCGCGGCTCCGGTAATAATCATTCACTACGTTGCGGGCAATGGCGAACAGCCATACTTCCAGCGGCGCTTTCTCCGGGGAGTAGGCGGGCAGCTTGGATAGCGTCTTCTCGAACACCTGGCTGGCCAGATCCTCAGCGGTGTAACGGCAGCTCACCCGGTAGGCGATATAGTTGAATATCCGTTTATAATAGACTTCGAAAACGGCTGAAAACTCCAGCTCTGTCTCTATATGGGATGAAACCCTGTCATGTATCAAAGGCAGCAATGCGCGCTCTTGCATTCCTTAAGCCCTCCCTTCCAGGCTGAATTTACTTGGCCAAGTAATTTACATGAGCTAATACGCTCTATCTATCAAATCCATTACATATGCAGGCAAGTGGAAACGGCTTTGCCGTCCTTTTATAGGACGGTACCGTTTCGGCGAGAAATAGAAGGATAATGTATAGCGTGAAACCTATACATTCTTATATTTCGAAAAAAAGACAGAGGCTCTAAGCTCCCCTGCCTACTGTAGTTTTTTTAGGAATTACTGGCTATGCGGATTATTGCTGAACGCCATGTCTGCTTTTCTTAAGCGTGCTCCTTCTTCTCGGTCAAAAAGTAGATCAGCGCCAGCACTGGCAGTGCCAGCCCGATCAGGGTGGTCAGACTCCAGCCGCCGTAAGCATACGCCCAGCCCCCGAGTGATGATCCCACGGCGCCTCCAATGAAGAAAATCGCCATGAACAAGCCGTTCAGCCGCCCCCGGGTCTCATTGCCCAGTGAATAGATCGCCCGCTGCCCCAGCACCAGATTACCGGACACGCTCATATCGAGCAGAATGGCCGTCAGCACCAGCAGGCCTAGTGTAAGATTGGAGGTATCCCGCAGCAGATAGGCCAGGATAAAGGAGAGAACGGCCAGTGAAATGCCTAAACCGGTCAATAACCGGGTCCAGCCTTTGTCAGCCAATCTGCCCGCAATCGGCGCGGCTACGGCTCCGCCCACACCAGCCAGGGCAAACAGGGCGATTCCTTGCTGGGACAGGTGATACTCGCTGGACAGATACAAGGGAACTGTCGTCCAGAACAGACTGAAGGCACCGAACAGGCTGGCCTGGTATAAGGCGCGGCGCCGCAGCACCGGCGTATGCATGAGCAATGTGCCCAGAGAGCGGAGCAATTGTCCGTATCTCAAGCCGGGAGCGGGCTTCCGGGCGGGCAGGACACGGGCTAGCAGCAGCGTCAGCAGCGCAGTTACGACAGCCGAGACGATGAAGATGGACTGCCAGCCCCAGAGTCCGGCCATGAAGCTGGCAACCGGGCGGGCGAACATAATGCCCAGCAAGAGGCCGCTCATCACATTGCCGACGACGCGGCCTCGATCTTCCTCTGTGGCCAGATAGGAGGCATACGGCACCAGGACCTGCGCTGCTACCGAGCCCAGCCCGATCAGCAAGGAGGCAGCCAGGAACAGAGGTGCATTCGGTGCCAGGACGGATAGCGCCAGGGCGGCCACAACCAGAATCAGAGACATCACAGTCAGCCGGCGGTTCTCGATAATATCACTGAGCGGGACAATGAACAGCAGTCCGGCTACGTAACCGATCTGCGTAAGGGTAACGATTAGCCCTGTCGCTCCAGCGGACAGATGAATGGCCTGCCCGATGGGCCCAACCAGCGTCTGGGTATAATAGAGATTCGCCACGATCAGTCCGCAGGATACGGCGAGCAGAAATGTGATCCAGCCGGGAACAGCCTTTTGAGTAACAGGGGATACTGATTGTTGTTGCGCAGGAATTCCAGCTTTCATTTGAAGCGCCACCTTCCAGTTTTTAAATACTGAACGCTAAGTACACTAATTAGTTATGAGCAAATAATATACTAAACGTTCAGTATTGTAAATAGGCAATTTTATGCTATACTCCAAATATAGTTGAATCAGCACAGTCAGGAGGAATCACCATGGAGAAAAAAAGAGGCCGCCCGCGCAATACCGAGGCCAAGAACGCTATTCTGAACGCTTCATATGAATTATTGCTGGAGACCGGCTTCGGCGCAGTTACCGTGGAGAAGATTGCGGAGCAGGCCCAGGTCAGTAAGGCAACGATCTATAAATGGTGGCCGAATAAAGCGGCGGTGGTGATGGACGGATATCTGTACGCTGCTAACGCCAGACTGCCGATCCCGGATACCGGTTCCGCCAAGGAGGACATTCTGATTCATGCGGGGACGCTCGCGCAGTTTCTCACCAGCCGGGAAGGTAAAGTCATCACCGAGCTGATCGGTGAAGGGCAATCCGATGCCGGGCTGGCGGAGGCGTACCGGAGCAGATATTTCGGCCCGCGCCGCGAGGAAGCCCGGAAGCTGTTTGAACGGGGGATTGCCCAGGGGGAACTGAAGCAGGGACTCGATATCGGGAGTTGTACTGATCTCGTCTATGGCCCCATCTTCTACCGTCTGCTGCTGACCGGGGGAGAGCTGAGCGAAGACTCTGTCAGAGCCCTTGTGTTACTTGCCCTTCAGGCGCTGGAGGCTTGAGGTTTCTGCAAGTCTTCTATTAGGATATGGCAAATTGCATTTGTCCAAGCACAATGCAGTATGGGCAGTATAAGCTAGGGCTGTAACAGGCTTGTCTTATCTTTGTTAACAGAACGTGACCCGCAGGCGGAGTTTTTCATTTATAATACAAGAGATTGGAATTTCCAGACTCCGGAGGTTATCTTATGAAAAAAATTCTCGCTGCTACTGCCCTTGCCCTGCTCCTCGCTGGCGCTGCTGCGGCATCACCTATAGATACAGCCCTTTCTGCTCCTGCACCGCTATCTCTTATTGTAGATGGACAAGCCGTCCTGCCCTATGCTGCGCCCTTCCATTCCGGCGGCATCTTGTATGTTCCGGCCCGCACGCTGCTGGAGTTCTATCCGATGCAGCTGCAATGGAACAACACCCTCAAGCAGCTTACTCTGTCCACAAGCTGGGACAAGACGATTCTTACGCCCGGCAGCGCTTCCATGCAAGTAACCTATACGCAAACGGATGGAGGATATCAAGATGATCTGGACGCCCCTGTGCTGCTGAAGGCAGGCCGTGTATACATCGCGGCAGCTACTTTGGACTCCCTTACGGGAGCTGTTACAGAGCTGAATCCGGGAGGAAGCCGGGTTAACATTACCCCGGGCAGTCTTAGCACAACCGTCAGAGTACCTGCAGCCCCACTAGCCATTGCAGAGAATAATCCCAAGGTGAAGCTGTACGCTGCGCTCAAGGACGGCAATACCTACAAGGGATTCATTCTTGAAGTGAACGGGAAAAAGCAGCACTTCAACTGGACCGTATCCAGAGACTACTCGCATCCGCCTCAGCTCTTCTATGCCGATGTAGATTCGGACGGCAAACCGGAGGCGATAGTAGTATTTACACTCGGTACCGGAACCTCGCTGGTCGCGCAGGAGGTTCATGTGGTTAAACCGGAACAGTGGAAGGAAGTTTCGGTGCCTGCTGCGGACAAAGCGGCTGCTGCTGTAGTATCCTCCAGTATTTCGCTGGATAAGGACGATGTCCTGCTGAAGCTTGAGCTTACAGGATCCGCGCCCTCCAAACTGACGCTGAGACTCCCGGACCGTGCTGAGGACGGCCTGAAGTATTTCGGCAGCAAAGCGGCTATTGGCGCAGTGACCTACTACTCAGTAGAGAATAACAAACTGCTCGCAGATACCAGCTTAATGGTAGGCATGACCGAGAGTGTCGGTACCCTGAAGCTGGAATATAAGGCAGGTAAGTCGGGGATGGAGCTTGGCTCTATTGCCTTTGAGCCGCATGAACGCAGTGAAGCCATTGTGGAGAAATAAGGTTGCCGGGGAAGGAGCTTAGCCATGATTGATGCCCATATTCATCTAGATCAATATGAGGATCACATAGTGTCCTCGCTGCTGGAGGGACTGCCAGAGCAGCGCATTGAGGCCCTGATCGCGGTCTCCATGAACCTCGCCTCCAGCAAGCGTACCCGGGAGCTCGCAGCCGGATATCCCGGCCTGGTGAAGCCGGCTTACGGCTTCCATCCCGAGCAGCCGCTGCCTGCGGAGGAAGAGCTGAATACGCTGCTGAAATGGATTACAGACCATGCGGACAATATGGCCGCTATTGGTGAAATCGGCCTTCCCTACTACTCCCGGGCCGAGGCTGTGGAGCGTGGCGAAGCTTGGGATATGGCACCCTATATTCAGCTTCTGGACAGACTTCTTGGACTGGCTGCACGTTTGGGAAAGCCTGTAGTACTACATGCCGTCTATGAGGATGCGTGGACCGTATGCAATCTGCTGGAGCAGCATGGCCTTACGCAGGCCCATTTCCACTGGTTCAAGGGTCCCGCCGCTACCGTTGACCGGATGATTAGCCGCGGTTACTACATTTCCTTCACTCCCGACATCCTCTACGAACCGGAGATTCAGGAGCTGGCACGCCGCTATCCGCCGGAGCTGGTCATGGCAGAGACGGACGGCCCGTGGCCGTTTGAAGGACCGTTCGCCGGGCGCACCACCCATCCGGCTATGGTCCATGACGTTGCTGCCGCCTGGGGAGCACTGCATGGATATTCCGTTCCAGAGGCCCAGGCCCTGCTGACGGCCAACACAAAACGATTCTATGGGCTATAGGGCTAGCCACTCTACTTAAGTACAGCATCAGACCTAAATCTGTTAAGGTACAAACTAAGCTATATACTTAAGTGCATTCCGTACAACTAAAACGTTTGATTCACTGCCAAATATAAGTTTAGTTGTATTTCATACATATAAAATGTCTCATTATCCGGGATCTCGCCCACTCGGACAAATTTAGTTGTACAAACTACAGCTAGAAGAGCAAATCCTTCCTTTTGACTGTTTTTAAATGTACATAATACAACTAGCCCTGAATGTCCGCCTCTAACCCGGTCTTTAAAGAGGCAGCCGGTCACATTGGTCGGCTGCCTCTTGGATTTATTGAGTTATTGTTGCCTTTTAGCGTACTGACTATCACTTTTTAGTAGTAACTATTCTCAAAAATCTCCAAGTAAAGTAAACCATTATTCCAAGTAGCATTAAACCAGAGCATTCAATTACTCTCCCTAATGGACTATATTCATACCCGAATGTGATTTTGTGTTGCAAATAATCCACCGTCGTATACCTACCTGCAATGTCTGGAACATAGTTCTTTGTTAGATACATCCCACGGATAATCTGAATGGCATAATAAACACATGCAAATATTAGTCCAACAATTAAGCTTCGAAATAATGGATTTTTCATACTAACCTCCTTGTACTCCTCACCTCATTTTACCATTTTATTGTAATAGCGATAACTATTCTACCCCTTAGTTTAAAAAGGCATTCGCCGGACCAGTACCTCATCTTCTTCGAACTCCATGACATAGATATCCGGCTTGGTCGTCTGTAGTAAGAAGTCCAGACCGTATCCCGGGGCAAAATAGCCCATCATCAAGGACATCACCATGCCGTGGGTTCCGATGGCCACTCTTTTCCCTTCATGGGTCCGCAGAATATTCTGCAGCGCCTTCACTGCCCGTGCCTGGCACTCCCGGTTCGATTCCCCGCCCGACAGGGCATAATCGGGATCGGTGTACATCTTCTGGAGTTCATCGTATAAGCCTTCGTCGGATAGCTGCTGGTTGCCCTCCATCCAGACCTTTTCTCTAAGATCATCGATCAGAATGATTTCCTGCTCCAGTTGATCCGCCAAATCCGCAATCGTATCGACCGCCCGGATATACGGGCTGCTGTACAACACATCTATCCCTTCATCCTTCAGGCATTCCGTGACCTGCAGGGCATCCTCCTCCCCCTTGGGCGAAAGGCCGCGTGTCCATTCATCCACCCCGGTACGGAGCGAGTCTCCGTGCCTTACCATGTAGATATAAGTTGTCATAAGCTCCTCCTAATCGTCCATACAGAAATTAGTGATCCGTTAACCTTCTTAGCTACTCTCTACCGCTGGCTGAGCGGCTTCCGCTGTAGACCTCGCCACCGGCCAGAGCTGCCGTCTGAACGTCACACCCATCAGACCCAGGAGCAGCTGCAGTAAGCCAATGTTAACAAAAATGCGGGCCGGACCTGCATATTGCACAAGCACGCCGCCCAGCAAAGGTGCCACAATGAGTACCGTGCTGAGGACGGTGTTCTGAATGCCGAAGATGCGGCCGGTCATGTGCGGCGGGGTTTCTTTTTGCAGACAGTAATTGAAAGTAATCATGAATACCCCGTTGCCGATCCCCAGTACAAACCCGATCAGCAGCACCCAAATCAGAGATGCTCCTGGTTGAAGCAGACCCAGCGCCGCAATTGATCCGCCGATCAGGACATACCCAGAACCCAGCTTCCAGCCATAACCGGCTGCTAGTTTCAGCTTGTTCAGGATTAGGATGATTAACACAGCTCCCGCTCCGGTAGCGGCTACCATCCAGCCAAGCAGTGATTCCCGGTCTGGTGCGAACACCCGGAACAGGCTGGTGAATTGAAAGTCGACGACCTGAATGACCAGCGACCCGGCAAGTCCGAACAGCATCGTATTCAGCAGCAGCCGGCTGCGGAGCATGAAGCTCCAGCCTTCCCGCCACATGGTACGGAGCGAAATTTTGTTGTCCGGCGCTTCCGGCTGTTTGCTGTCTTCTTCCTCCGTATGGATGTTTTTTACGGACAGCAGCAGCAGATAAGAACAGCCGCGCAGTAAGGCATTGAGCAGGATGCACCACTGCGGCGTAAGGAAGGCGAGCGCCAGACCGCCGAGTAAGGGGCCGGCGATCTTGGAGCCCTGGTTGACCAGACCGTTGAGCGATGAGGCTTGCAGCAGCTGATCCTCCCTGACCAGACTGCGGGTCAATGACTGCTGGGCCGGCATATTCAGCGTGGACAGCGCGGAGCGCAGGGCCAGCAGCGGCAGCAGCCAGACCATGCTCGGTGCGAACAGCACCAGCAGGGTCAAGAGCGCTGTCAGCAGGTCGCAGGTACGCATCAGCTTCAGCTTGTTCATCCGGTCGGCGGCTACCCCGGCAATCGAGCCGAGCAGAATACTCGGCAGCGCCAGCGCTACCGGAATGAGGGCCAGCATCAGCGGCCCGGCCTGCCAGCGGTAACCGACCAGCACCTGAATCGCCAGTGCATCGAACCAGTCGCCGAAGCTCGCTGTGGCAAAAGCGCTGTACACCCGCATATACGTTTTGTTATGAAGCAGACTGTTTCCCTGCTTGGTTGATCGTTCCATCTGACACTCCTCCAGGTTACCTAAGATCGTAGATGAAGCTCCATCTATGATTCTAAAGTAACGGAGAATTGTCAGAGAATTATCATGGGGTCTCCAGCAGCGGCAGCAGGATGCGCTCCAGAGTGTGTTCTAGTCTGTCCAGGCCACAAGCTTCAAGCTCGGCCGCAAACAGGCTACTATACTTTCGGTCCAAGGTACTTCCGGTCAGGAACATCCGGCAAAAATGATGAATCTTGTACAGTGCATAGAAGCGCAGCGGCACGAATCCCGACATATCCAGCACCTGCAATCCCTCATTGATGAGCCGCTCCCCCTCTGCCCACTGTTCACGGCGCAGCTTCCAGAGTCCCTTCACTACCTTGTAGTTGCCAATCTCCCGCAAAAAGGGTTTGTCCTGCAAAATCCGGCTGACGGCTTCATCCATCCGTTCCAGCTCTTCATCTCCAGCTCCCGCTGAGAGATGGATGAACAGCTCTGTAATTACCGTGACCGGGATGAAATTCTCGAAGCCGGGTCCGGCGATCACCTGGTAGGAACGCTTCAGACGTTCCAGTGCTTTTTCCGGCTGACCTGCAAGGGTGTACATGTCCAGCATCGTCAGAATCTCAAGCTCGGTTTGTTCTGGCGGGTTCAGCAGATTCCGCGCAATCAGGCGCTCGGCGTACGCCACCTTTTCCCTGGGATCACCAATGAAGAAGTAGAACAGATTGAGGTAAAAGAGCCGGTCCTTCAGCGGAATCTCGTCCGTGTGGACCAACCAATCCAAATCTCCCTGCACAAAATGAACAACCATAGAATAATGCGGGTCCAGCTCGTAGCCGAGGATGTCCTGCTGGCGGGCAAGAGTGAGCATGGAGTTCCCCTGACCATAGACATGGAACTTCATGAACACCTCACGCATCGTGTCGCGCAGCTCCGGGTCATTCGTTGCCGGATTTACCGCTACGCCCGCAAGGCCGCCCGGAATTGCCAGACTGTACCCGAACCCGCGAATCGTCTTAATGTCAATCCCGCCCAGTAACCGCAGCTTCTTGCGCAGCCGGTAGATATGATCGTCAACGGTCCGTTCCACCGGATATTCCATCGGCCACACTTTATCCAGCAGCTGCTCCCGGCTGAAGGTCCGCCCGCGGTTACGGTACAGAAACTGTAGCAGCGCAAACTCCTTGGGCAGCAGCTCTACCGTTAATCCTCCGGCGGATACCTTATATTCATTTCCGTTCAACTCCAGATGCATGGCGGTGCCTCTTTTCTTCTTCTGCTAATGAATCCACAAGTCGATTATATCAGCTTGCACTTGCTTGCACGATATCCCACTCACCCTCTCACTGGCCTATTGTATTCGATTCACAAAAAATCCCCTTGCAGTTGCCGCTGTAAGGGGACTTTCTCATTACAATATTGATGTGACTACGGTCGCTCTATTCTGGCCACCTGTTGACCCAATTCTAGCCTGCCATATTATTAATAGAATCCTGCTCCGAAAACACGGAGATATGATCTACCGTTCCTGTTGATTCCGGGATGATGAATTTGAGCTGATACTGCTTGTTGACCTGATAAATATAGATGTTATGCTCGCCATTCACAGTAGTATCATCCGGCTTGCCGAGTACTTCTTCAATCTGCTCCAGTGTCAGGTTACGCAGGTCCGGGGCGCTGGAGCGCACATCGAAAATCTTGCTGCCCTTATTGAAGCCGATTACCACCTGCTTGCCTGAATATGTGGAATAGATCCCTTTGCCTGCCGATTCCTTGAGGTCCGGCTCTCCCCACGCGGCTTCCACCTCATCAATAAGTCCGGTATGTGCAGCATATTCGACGCCGGGCACCTTGCCCTGCTTAGCAAGCTCAAGCAGCTCCTTCAGCTGCTTGCTCCGTTCCTGCGGGGTGGCGGGAGCTACGGTATCTGCTTCAGCCCCTGCGGCTTCAGTGACCGTAGACTCTGATGCGGCTCCGGCAGCGGCTTCAGGGTCAGCAGTTACAGGCTCTGCACCCGCAGCAGCGCCGTCATCTTTACTAGATCCGCTTACCTGCGCACCTTCTGCTGCAGATGAAGCATTATCCCCTGTCTGCACAGTTGCTGTAGCCGCAGCCGTATTGCTTGACGATGTATTCGTTTTGCCGGAATTACAGGCTGTAAGACTTAGCATCGCACCAATGATAAGAATACCTGTGATTGTTCTAATTGATGTAGTCATGCTGCCATCTCCTTCGTTGTTGGAAACATCCTCTTGTGTCTAAACTGTACCCTATGACGCAGGGGCTGTAACAAAGGTTGCAGGTGCAGGCCTCCTGATCCAGGTATTATACACATTGCCTTATGCTATGAATTTTCCTGTCTGATCACGGTCCAGCGCTGTTTTGTTCACCACATAAGTTCGGGCCATCAGATCATGCAGCGCCCGTTTGCGCTGGGTGAATGCGACGAACAGGCAATCCACGATCACTACCCAGCCAAAAAACACATTTATATCGGCCGCAAGCGGACTCCAGTTCACCAGACTGCTTGGTATGGCGGATAACGCCTCGGTATTCAGACTCACAACCACTGCCAGGAAGCTGTTAACAATAATAAAACTATCCCTGATCAAAGCCTGCTTGAGCACAGGATATCTTCCATTCTCATCAACGATTCTTGCCCCCAGAAGCAGCCTGCCCGGCGTGCCTCCGTATTGGACGACCATAAATATATTGAACGCCATAAGCAGTACAAACTGTATAAAAAGCGGAAAAGCTGACCCTGCAGACTCTGCCGCCGGCACTGAAATCCTGGTCAGTAAATAGGTCGGTAGGATAAGAATAAGTGAGTCAATGATATTAATCAGCACTCTTTTCCAAAAGCCTACAAAATCGTATAAATTAAGTTCTTCCTCGACCCACGGCTCCATACTTTCACCCCTCACGCAGAAGTAGTCTCATCATTCATGTCCATGTCCATAACCCCGGCAGCACAATCAGCAGCAGCGCAACGGCAATGAGACTCGGGCCTCCCATATAATCGAATTAATCACTCGTTTCCCGCACACTCTTCCCCTGCACGTACCTGCCCACATACTGCAAAATCTCACGATTCTCCTGCACGATGATCCGCTTAGCCTGATACTGTTCGGTTAATGCCATTATCGCAGGAATACTCTCCCTCCTGAAGCCGCGGTTCCATTCCAGCAGCATCACCCGGAGATACTTGAACGACTGCTTATAATTCCCTTGCTCCAGCCCTAGCCTAGTCTTCATGAACCTGCGGATGACCCGGGCATCCTGTACATAAGCCTTAGGCTGAATCAGAAAAATCAGATCGGCTTGCCGGAAGCTTTCGGTTCCCCATTGGTAATGTACGCCCTCTATGATCCACGACTCGGCATCCATAGCTTCCGCGAGCTTGGCATCCCGTACCTCCGGGGAGTTCTTGGTATTGTCCCTGCGATCCCAGACAAAATTATCCGTTTCATAGCACGGGATTCCGTAACTTTGAGCTAATTTCCGGGCGATATACGTCTTCCCGCTCCCGCAGCCGCCTATAATACGTACTCTAATCTTCAGTCCCTCCCCTGGAAAATCAAGAATATAACAAATCTCTCTCATATTACTATTCTCTATGTATCCTGTCACCCTACTCCACCTGGTGAAACAGTGAAGCCAGCCCATCAATAATTGACCGGCTGGCTTCTGGGGCCGCAGTGTATGGCGGCATGTTGGTTGGATAATCTGGCCTTACGCAGAGCCCTGCTACTTTACAGCTTCACTACTCCATCTTTAGCATTCCAGGTGAACGGCAGGCCGAACAGCGGCGTTAAGCTGCCCAGCGGAATGTACAGGCGGCCGTCTATACTTTTGGAGGCTAGCATCTCCACTGTTTTCCCGTTCACTTTTGCCTTCGTGCTAAGCGGTTTGTGAACTGCTGTATTCTTGCCTACTGTGATGATGAGCGCTCCGGTTCCCGCCTCCTGCATCAGGCTTCCGCCCAGCAGCTTCACGGATTCACTCAGTGGAATGTATACCCGCGAATCCTCCAGCAGGAAGGAATTCTTCACCGGCAGCTTCTCCCCGCCCTTGACAAAAGCTCCCGCAATCATCGTAGATCCCAGACGGTAGCCGTTCTTCTCGGCAATGCCCGCCATCTCAAGCCCGGAGGTTGTAATGATGACCCGGGTATTCTTCTTAATCTTCGGATACAGCCAGTGAATATCGTCATTGTGCATGCGGATGCATCCGGCGCTGACATATTTACCGATGGAGGATTCATTGTTGTTGCCGTGAATGGCATAGGTGGTGCCGTAAGTGTCATTGACCTCCAGCCCCAGCCAGCGGTCCCCCAGCGGATTGGCCGGATCGCCTCCGGGAATCTTATCCTTGTAGTAGGGTCTGTTTTTGATTTTGACCACCATCTTGAAGCTGCCTTCAGGCGTCAGGCTTTTCGTTTTGCCGGTAGCGACTGGAAAAATCTTCACCAGCTTGCCATCGCTGTAATACGCCAGTTTGTTCGTTTTTTTGTTCACAATGATCAGATCTGAGGAAGACGATGCCGCAGCAGCCGACCCTGTGAAGCATGCGGTCAAAAGCATTACAAATACCAGTATTAGTGCGATGCTTTTGGGAAAATACGTTTGAATCCGGCTTACCTGTTCACGCTGACTCATAGTTGCCCCACCTCCGGGTAATGGATGATCCTGGATTGTCTTTTCTACATAGACGTTCATTTGCCGCAATAGTTGCAGAGCAGCCTGTACCTATTCTTATCAACTCGTCCTGCCCGGAGTGACGCAACGTTTGCAATATTGTAACCGTTCTGGGCGGAAGCGCCTCCCTTGCACGCCGAAGCATGAATATTCGCCAGCGCCATCAGAGATAATAAGCCCGCATGACCATAACACCCATCTCAAGGAGGTCAACTATTTTGAATACCAACTCATCTGCACAGATCCGGGAATGCGAGCAAATCGTTCAGCAGCTGATGGCACAGACCCAGCAGGGAACGCAGAATTACCAGCAGCTTCTCCAGCAGGAGCAGCAGGATGCCGCCAAGCTCCAGGAGCTTAGCCAGCATAACAGCAAGGCCATTCAGATGATCCAGCAGGCGCTGCAGGGCCATCAGACCGCGATGCAGCAGCTACAGCAGATCTCGCAGTCGGTCAGATCGATGGAGCAGTTCCCGCAGACTTCCGGCTTCAATACCCATACAAGCATTCCAAGCTTTAATTCCGGGAACCAGATTGGACTAATGCATTCTATGGGACAGAACCAGCCAATGGGCCAGAGCCACAATACAGGAATGGGAGGGTATAACTCCTCCTTCAGCCCATCCTTCACTTCAAACAGCCAGCCGGTGAACTCACTGCATAGCCCGATCAACGCGGGGATTAACCACCAACCGATGCATACGCCAATGCAGGCACCGATGTCCGCAGGCTCCTCCTATAACGCTCCAATGAACCAGGGACGAAGCTTCCAGTAGGAAGAGCGGGGAGCATAGGCAGCTTCGCTTGAACAGCTGTTTTGTATGCTAAAAAAGGGTTCTCTCAGACCGCAGCAGCGGAAGCTGAGAGAACCCTTTTGGCGTACCCGCCCCGCCATGAACGGCCCGCGCCTCGTCTAGACTACCAGCCTGCCGGTCTTCTCCGCGAGCCCAACCGTCGCTTCCACCCCGGAGTTGAACTCCAGATAATCGCTCTCCACTCCATCGCTGAAGATCACGCCATCCTCTGGCATCTGCGACGTAATGCGCAGCGGCAGACTGCTGCTAATTCTCCCGAATACCAGCTCTGCTGAAGTTGTCCGGCTTGGAAAAGGCTCCCGCACAGTGAAATACAGCTCCGGATGATTCCAGGCCAGCCCGCTGCCCGCACTGACTGCGGCAACCTCCGCAGACACCCGGGCTGTCCGTTCAGCAGCTGCATCCTGCATTTGTGCGGCACGGCTGACGATACCTGCGGCTCCGGCGAGCACACTCTTGAGCCAGCCCGTGGAGCCCAGGCCGGTCGAGACAATGATGCCGCTGGAGGACTGCTGCTCCAGCTGGCCGTTCAGCTCCAGCTGATACCGGGCCGAGACATGGGTCCGGCGGCCGATGAACAGGTCGTTCACCCCGTACAGACTCTGCCCGTCATTCAGCTCCACCTTGGCAAGGGTAACCTCACGGACCTGGCGCTGGGCGCGCAGCACCTCACTCACCACTTGCCGCACCTCCTTGACTCTGAAGGGCAGCAGCACGCCATCCCAGCGCAGCGGGTCAGGATTCACTCCGATCAGCGGCTGCTCCTGAAGGTATTTCAGCGTATTGGCAACCAGACCGTCCTGGCCCAGGACCACTACGGTATCCTCAGCCCCGAAGATGAAATTCGGCACATGCTGCCGCTCCAGCACCTGGAGCCGGCCGATGGCGCTGAGCTCGGTCACTGCGGTCTCCACCGCCTTGCGGTATTGGAAATCCTCGCTTAAGTAGTCGCTGAAATCGGCTCCCAGCCGTTCAATATAGAACTGGGCCTGCTGGATTGTGTTGTAGCGGACCACCAGCTCCTCCAGGCGTGTCTTGCGCTTGATCAGTATGATTTTGTTCTCCGAACCCCGGCTGCTCATCGTCCGTTACCTCCTCTTTCTCCTCCGGCTCCACCTCCTGCCGAGCCGGCCATGATTCCTTGCAGCAGATCCGGTGTAATGTTAAGCTGGCCGATCTTCCCGGCATTCACCGCCAGCTCCTGGAAGGCGATGGCGATCAGCTTATCCGGGTTCATGCCGACATTCGTCAGCGCCTGCAGGACGTTAGGCGATACATTTTGCAGCGAATTCATTACCGCCGTCAGCTCGTAAGCCTTGGCATCCGCTTCGGCTCTCTTATTCGCTATGGCCAGCTCAATCAGCGCCTGCTTCTTCTCCTCCAGCTCCGTATCAAAAATCAGCTGCTCTTCCTTCATCTCATTCTGCTTCTGCTTCGCTGACCGGTCAGAATCAAGCAGCGCCTCACGCATCTGTCTCTTCTTCGTCTGAACGGCGATCTCCGTATTCAGCTCATTCTCCTTCACCCGCCGCTCCTGCTCAATCGAAGCATTGCGCCGCTCATATAGCGCGTTATCCGCATTACGGAGCATCTCCTCTCTGGCCTGCGCTTCCAGGGCCCGTAGCGTCTCCTTATTCGGTACAATCGCCAGAATGGACAGGCCCATCAGCTCAATACCCAGCTTCTCAATCTCAGCACTCTGGCCGATTTCATGGGTAATCATCTTGGCAAGACGTTCACTCGACTGGATTGCCTCCTTCAGCGGGAGCTGCCCGAGCTGCTTCTTGGTCAGGACCTTGGCGATATTAATCACCCGCTGGGCCAGCTTGTGCGGATCGTCGGAGAGATAGGTGTTCTTTTTGAGATTATAGGTGTAGTTGAGGATCTGGGTGGTCTTGCGGTAATCGACAATCCGGTAGGTCAGCTGCCCCTGGACGGTTACCGTCTGATAGTCCGCCGTAATTTCCTCGAACATGAATGGAACATCGATTGAGGAGACAGGCACGACAACCACCGAAGTTGTCGGCGCATAATAATGAAAAGAAAGCCCGACCCCTTCACGCACTACCTTGCCATTCTTCACCTTGAGCACATAATCACTAGGCTGAAATTTCACGAACCGGAATCCAAACATGATCATTACCTCCTAGGGGGTGTATTCTGAGTCATCTGTTGAGCAAAGGTGAACTCAGTTATTAATTAATTGTTATTATTAATTTGTTATTAACAACATCATAGCAGACCTCATTGATATTATCAATATGTTATTAACAAAACAGGTAAAAAAATATTGTACATATTCAAATCCTGCCTCGTGTTTTGTCCATTGAGTAACAACTGGCTATAATTTATGATGGTCTAAACGATAATGATTATCATTATTGGTAATCACAATACCTTTGGGAGGCATACATACAATGTACAAGACTCGACAACCCTTCGCTATCCTGGGCATGCTCTTCCTGATGGGCACTTTACTGCTCGCCTGCAGCAGCAATAAGAATAATCAGGGGAGTAGTGCAGCAACCACCGCACCTGACGCGCAAGCCACTGCTGAAGCTGCAGCTACCACCCGTTCACACACGGATTACAAAGGCCATACGGCGGAGATTCCAGTGAATCCGCAGCGGATTATCTATTCCGGAGAAACGTATGGCGATCTGCTGGCACTTGGTGTACAAGCCATCGGCTATCCGCTCTCCATGGGGGAGGGCCAGGTCTTCGAGGACAAGCTGACCGGAATTGCAGATGTCGGGTTCCCGATCAATCTGGAGAAGACGCTGGAGCTTCAGCCCGATCTGATTATCTACGCCGGTATTGATGAAGCTGATTACGACGCTCTCTCCAAAATCGCTCCAACGATTATCTTCGATACCTTCGCCCCCCTGAAGGAGCGGATGCTGGATATTGGAGATATTTTAGGCAAGAAGCAGGAAGCGGAGACTTGGCTGGCCCAGTATCAGGCGAAGGAGGATGCGATGTGGGCCCAGCTTAAGGCTTCGGGGATGAAGGACGGTGAGACCGCTTCGGTCTTCACTTATTATCCGGGGGACCGGCTGTTCGTAATGGCAACGACGGGCCTCTCGCAGGTACTGTACGGAGAGCAAGGCTTCAAGCCTACCCCGGCTATTCAAAAGGTGCTGGATGCCGATATGGGCTTCCAGGAAATCTCACTGGAAGTGCTCCGGGAATACGCCGGAGATCGTATCTTCCTGCTGACTCCGGTAGCAGACGAAGCCAAGCAATCGACCGGCAATCTGCCGAAGAGCGCGGTGTGGAACAGCCTGCCTGCCGTTAAGAACGGCTACGTCTACACGCAGGACATCACGAAGACCTCCAGTGATGCTACCACCAGAGAGTGGCTGCTCGGCGAGATTCCTACCATGCTGGGCAAGCAATAATTCCGGGGCAGACAGACTGAAAAGCAGCTTATCAACGCCTGTTGATAAGTTGCTTTATTTTATATACAATATTGTTTATTGATAATCGTTCTCAATATAATTCAATTCTAAGCTGCCTGAAAGGAGTGCCTGCCTTGCGCGAGCCTGACCACGACCACCTGTCTGCACTCCCGTCCGCCCCTCTCCGTTCCCTGCTGTTTCAATTCAGAAGCATTGAACTGGTGATGCAGAGCGCTGACACTATATCGGGTGTGCAGACAGCGGAGCAGCATACGCTCCTGCTGTTTACGGGCGGGCGCGGTGAACTCGGAATCACTGAGCAGACCTCACTCTCTGTGCATGCGGACAAGTGCTGTCTGCTGCCTCCCGGAACCTCATACAGTCTGGATAACCAGGAGCTGACGCTTTATTTTTATGTGTTGACTTTCGCCGCTTTGACTACAGGGGATTCCCCTGCGTTCTACGTAGATGAACTGCTCCCGGGGCAAAAAGAGCTGATTGTCCACCCCTTCACCAGAGTGATCCGGCTGGCGGAAGAGCTGCTTGCGCATCATAACGGCAGGGATGAGCTCCAGCATGTCAGACAACAGCTCCAATTCCAAGAGCTGCTGCTCCTGCTGCTTGAACAGAACTACTCCACCCGCCAGCTGCCAAGTCCGGCGCAATCGGTGGAGAGTACGATACACTTCATGCAGCAGCATTATAGGGAGAGTATCACGGTGAAGCAGCTCGCGGAGATGGCTGGTGTCTCCCCCTGGCAATACACTCCGATCTTCCAGAAACTGACCGGCCAGCGCCCGCTCGATTATCTGACCGATGTGCGCATTGGGCACTCGAAGACTTATCTGCTTGAAGCCGCCGAGCCGCTGCGCGAGATTGCCCTGCGGGTAGGCTTCTCCGACGAATACTACTTCAGCCGCCGCTTCCGGCAGAAGACGGGAATGACTCCCGGGCAATATGCCCGGTCACAGCAGCGCCGGATTACGGTCACGGACTGGACCGGACATTCGGTGGACATCCCGGAGCGTCCGAAGCGTGTTGTCTACCACGGGGAGACACTGGGCGATATGCTGGCGCTGGGGGTGAAGCCTGTCGGCGGTGACGAAGCGTTCGCCCGGGGCAGCGTCTATAGCCACCGGATCAAGCGTTTAGCTAATGTCGGATTTCCGCTGGACCCGCAGCTGACCCGGTCCATCCGGCCTGACCTGATTATCCTCGCAAGCCCGGATGAACAGATCTACCGGGGTGTATCCGGCATCGCCCCAACACTCACCTTCGACTCCTTCGCACCGCTGGAGCAGCGGCTGCGGATTCTTGGAGAGTGGCTCGGGAAGCAGCGCGAAGCTGAGGTCTGGCTGCAGGCCTATCATGCCAAGAACGCAGCCATGTGGCAGCATCTGTACGCCGGGGGACTCTTGAAGGGTGAAACAGCTTCGGCGCTGTTCTATGACCATGGCAACCATCTATACGCCATGGGAATGACCGGCTTGTCCACGGCCTTGTATGCCCCTGGCGGCCTGCAGCCGACAGCGGAGATCAAGGACATTCTGGACAAGGATCTGGGGTTCCGCGAAGTGGACCCGGCGATGCTGCACAGCTACGCAGGGGACCGTGTGTTCATGCTGATTCCAGAGCGGGAGGACTCCCGGGAGGCCATGGAGCAGCTGCTCCAGACGGAGCTCTGGAGCAGTCTGCCTGCCGTGGAGCAGGGCCATGCCTATATGCTGGATGGAGCCAAATGGAATTCCGGCGATGCGCTGACCCGGGAGCGGCTGCTGACGTTGCTGCCCAGACTGCTGGGCCTCTAATAGGGCTTGAGAAGCGCACGGATGGCTTCAAGCCGCTCCGGGTCAATGGGCTTCAGCGGATCGCCCTCCTCCCTGACCGCCGATCCGAAGTGTACCCGGCGGACTCCGGTCCTTGTAACGAAATCCTTCAGATCTGCGGCGTTCAGACCGCTGCCTGCCAGGATGGAGAGCGAAGAATCGGCAGACAGCCGTTCCAATACGGCGAGCCTTACCATACCGCCGGGTGTATTGGCCGCAGCAGTCCCGCCGGAGGTCAGGATATCGGTAATCTGCGGATACCGCTTCAAGACCTCAAGGGCTTCAAGCTGGTCCTGCACCTCGTCGAACGCACGGTGGAAGGTAACCTCCATCCCCCCTGCCCGCTCCAGCAGCCGATTCAGCAGTTCTTCATCTATTGTCCGGTCCTGGCGGAGCATGCCCATAACCAAAGACAGCCCGCCTACCCCGGCTATATGGCGGATATCGCGCAGCATGGTCTCCACATCGGATGCGTCATACACGAAGGAGCGTGCATGCGGCCTGACCATCACTCTCACAGGAATACTGACCTTCTCCCGGACCGCTTCGATCAGTCCCAGACTGGGCGTTAATCCGCCCTCCCGGATACCCGTGACCAGTTCAATCCGGTCAGCACCATAACGCTCCGCTATGACCGCATCATTTACTGTAGTTGCTATAACCTCTAACAGCATAAATTGCTGCACTCCCCTTCTTAGTCGTAATCCTTATAAACCGCTCTACCCTTAGTATAAAGATAAACATTGTAAATAGCAGGAAGATTCTTGGCTATGTCAGTACTAGACCTGCGACCAGGATTTTTCCCGCCTTTTGGAGAGTGTGTTCTCTGGATGAAGCCTCTATACTGAAGAAGTTGAAAATTGGAAATCCGGAATGGAGCGCCCTGAATGATAAGACAAAGTATACACGCGTGGAAAATGCTGATCCTCTCTCTGCCCAAAGGAATCATCGCCTTCGTAATTGCTGTTACAGGTCTATGTGCAAGCCTGCCCTTGATTATTGTATGGGTGGGGCTGCCGCTGCTGGCCCTGACCTTGGCCTGGTGCCGCAGCATGATGTCCAGTGAACACAAAACAGTTGAAGCCTGGTCCAGCGGCAACAGCCGACGTGGAACAGGGCTGCCTGCTGCCGCAGATCATGCTCCCGCCTTCCGCTGGGAGGGGCTGCGGACATTAGGACACCAGCTCCGCGAAAGAGAGTCATACCGGGGAATCCTGTACAGTCTCCTCCAGCTGCCCGCAGGTATTCTGGGGTTCACACTAGCACTGGTTCTGCCTGCGGTGGCCTTCAGTGCTCTTATGTCACCTGTGGCCCAGCGAATCAGTTCATCGGTATTCTCCTATGATCTGAATATGCTGGACCCGGAGTTCTTCTTCTTCCTGTCCGGCACAACCTCAGATGAACGCTCGTGGATTCTATGCGGAACCGGATTTGTACTGCTGCTGATTCTGCCGCTGCTGCTTGTGGGTCTTGGACGTCTGTACGCGGCCTGGATCAACGCAGTTTCAGGAACACCTGTGAATTCCACCAGTACCCCGCTTGAAGTCATACATACCTGATCTCTTCCCGCATATCTATTAATAGTTCACTTGCCAAAGCTTACGAAGCGGGTTGTGCCCAAAGTGATTGCAGGAAGGGCAGCCCGCACAACCTTGTGAGGAGGCGGTTCAGTGCTCATGATCCTGGTGTATCTGTTTGCTGTGCTTGGCGTGTCTCTCCTGCTGTTGGCTGCGGTTCTTCAGTACAGACTCTCCCGTCCCAGGGCTGCGGGCCATAGCGGGGCTACCCATGCCCTGTCCGCCTTCAGCCTGAAATTCCCCCAGCGGTTCATAACTCCAGACGAATCCCATCTGATTGCCCTGGACGAAGAAGGCCAGGCGCTCGCCATCGGGCTGCTGCATCCGGGGAAGCCGGAGCCGGCGACAGCCACCCTGTATACGTTCGATGCCATCCTTGGAGCAGAGATTGTCGAGAATGCTCTTACTCTCAGCAAGGTAAGCAAGACCAGCCGGATTACCACCAGTGCACCGAGAATACGGGCAGGTGCCGCCGCAAGCTATGAATTCACAGAGCCTGTCCAGGGCGGCAGTCCTGCCGAAGAGATCCGCGAGCTGACGCTCAGAATCTATTTTAGCAGCGCAGATACGCCTGTGGTATCCATTCCTTTTCTCCCGGCGCGCCTGCCGGCCCGCAAAACAGATCTTCAATATTCCGCAGCCTTCCTGGAGGCGCAGCAGGTACATGAGAGAATCCGCGACATCGTCTCTGCATAAGGGTAGCCTTAGCCTTCAGAATTCCCAATTACCGGACAACCGCTGTAAAATCCTCCAGAGCCCTCCCCTGTCTCAGCTTATCAATAATTGTAAGCAGGAAGCTCTCCGCGAGGCTGCCTGGTAATATGGCGTCCGCAGCTTCATCCAGTGTGAACCAGGCTGCGTGGTCCAGCTCGTCGCTCATGGCACTCAGGTCCTCCGTGTCAGCCACACTAATGTAATTGAGCATTAATGTATTAGACGGGGCGAAATACTGGCTGCGCATATATTCATAAGCAATCACCTCAAGCCCCGCTTCTTCCTTCACTTCACGGATCAGGGCCGCTTCGGCGTTCTCTCCCTTATTCACATACCCGGCGAGCAGAATGTAATCCTTGCGCTTATACTGCTGGATGAGCAGGATTCTATCGAGTCCCCGGTTCAGTACGGCTGTACTCATCGCTGTGCTGAACACAGGGAATCTGAAGACGGCGCATGAATCACAGTAGGGTACCTCACCTTCTCCATTGCATTCCTTCATTACCAAGCGGCTTCCGCATTCCAGACAAAACTTCAAGCTTTATCGCTTCTTTCTGTAGGTAGTATAGTTGTTGTCTATTCTAAGCGATTGCTTCCGAACGTACCACGGTAAAATTCAAGAAACCCGTCCTTTATAGAACAGGGGACAGGGTTTCTTGACGTGATGTGGAATATACTATAAGAGGCCTGGACACTACGGGCTGCATTACATCTAGAGATGGAGGGAACTACTCGACATGAACATCATTAATTTCGCGCATCGCGGCGCATCCGCAGCCGCACCGGAGAACACAATGGCGGCCTTCCGCAAGGGTCTGGAGCTTGGTGCAACCGGCATTGAGACCGACGTACAAATGACCAGTGACGGAGCAGTAGTAGTGATCCATGATGAGAGTCTTAACCGCACCACTTCAGGCAGCGGTTATGTGAAGGATAAGACGCTTCGTGAGGTGCTGGAGGTGGACGCAGGCTCCTGGTTCAGCCCTGAGTTCGCAGGAGAACGGATTCCGACACTGGACGAGCTGCTGGATCTGCTGCAGGGCCGGGAGACGATTCTGAATATAGAGCTGAAGAACGGGACCTTCCTCTATCCCGGCATGGAAGAGAAGGTCATCGCCGCTGTCCGGGAGCAGGGTATGAGTGAGCGGGTGGTAATCTCCAGCTTCAATCATTATTCCCTGGCCTACTGCAAGTCACTGGCACCGGAGATCCGTACGGGTATTCTCTACGGCGAGGGGCTGTACCGTCCTTGGAATTACGCGGCTACCCTGCAGGCGGATGCCCTGCATGCCCATCATTCCTCGGTACTGCCGGAGTTCGTGAATGCCGCAGCGGAGAAAGGCATTGTCTATCATCCGTGGACGGTTAATGATCCCGAGCGGATGCAGGCTCTAATCGATGCTGAGGTGGCGGGGATCATTACCGATCATCCGGATGTTCTGGCCGGGCTGCTGGCTGCCAGAAGCGTCTGACTGATATAACGCGGCTGCGCTGTCCATAGGATGGCGCAGCCCAGCGGATGAACGAAGTGGAATTTGTACATCTAATTTGGCGTCACAGGAGCTAAACGTAAAAACAGTTGGAAAAACAACACTTAACCGGCCCGATTCCCTCAAAATCCGGCGAATTTGGCAGATTAAGTGTACATCCTCCAACTGCTTACTTATTAACACTTTCGTTGCGGCACAATAAGTGCCTTTTATCCAACCAAACCTTATTGTGCCCTTGAGCTGCTGACCAGCTTCACGGAAGGAATACGGCTCTCCTGCTTGTATACGGCATAACGCCCGCTTCCCAGCTGCTTGGCACTGTACATAGCCGAATCCGCCTCCTGAAGCAGCTGCTTCGGGTCAATCCGGCCCTGGCTAATCGTCACGCCTACACTGGCGGACACGAATAATTCATGGCTCTCCAGCTTATAGGTACGGGTGATGCGCTCCAGAACCTTAAGGGCAAGCTGCTCTGACTCCTTACGGCTGCAGCGTTTGGCGATAATGACGAATTCATCTCCGCCCACCCGGAAAATATGCCGCTTGCCTTTGCAGGTAAATTGCTGCAGGCTGGTTCCTACAGCCTCCAGTAAAAGATCCCCTGTATGATGGCCGAGGGTATCGTTAATCGATTTGAACCGGTTCAGGTCGAGATATAATACCGCAAGCTGCTCGCTCAATTTGCAGTGATCCCAAAAATGATCCATTCCGTTCTTGTTCAGCAGGCCGGTCAGCGTATCCCGGTATGCCAACTCCTTGAGCTGGTCACGCTCCCCAAGGATCATGCGCACCCGCAGGAACAGATATAGTATACCGGCAAGTGTCAGCATGTACAGGAACAAAGAGATCAGCAGGCTTCTGCCTTCTGTAGTGAAGCCGGTTAAGGCTCTTCTGCCCAGCAGATGCATGCCGCCAAGCCCGACACTAATTACCAGCACCACAAGACTCGAGCGGACCGCCCGGGTTCTTTGCGGTTGTCTGGAGAAATCCTTTGTCAATCTGAGCGTGCTATATACGGTCAGGACCCCTATAAGTATGGATAGAATCGTCAGCATATAATTGCGAGCCTCTTCCACTAGTCTTACGCCCTCCTTCAGCCTATCAATGAATTTATGGTTTTATCGCTTTCAAGCGCTACTGTACAGGATCCGACTGAACATATTCTGAACAACTCCCGCAGGGGATGCTGGACATTAATACCCTCACCGGATCAGCACTAAGCATATTATCGGCAGGACCGGCGCTTTATTGTAATGAAATGCTCGGAAATATCCCGTCCTATCCGTCCATATGCTCCGCGCTGTTGTACAATTCACAGCTCCAGCTGTCATTCTCATTGACCAGGCAGGTGATAGAGGTGTTCTTCAGCAGCACGCTCACATCCAGGGAAGGCACAAGTCCGGCCAGCGTACTCCGCAGAATAGCCCCGTGGCTGACTACCAGCACATTGCTGCCGGGATGGCGGGCAGCAAGCTCTTCAATCGCCCGGACTCCCCGTTCGCGGGCCAGTTCCTGGCTCTCCAGCTTCAGATCCATCGTCTTCCACTGGCTGCCGAAGCGCTCGATCCGCTCGCTCTCTGTGGTTCCTTCAATCAATCCGCCGTTCATCTCCCGGATGTCCGGAAGGAGACCGGCCAGCGGGATGCCCAGCCTCCCGGCGATAGTCTCCGCCGTCTGTCTGGCCCGCAGCAGGTCGCTTGAATAGATATAATCCCACGCTTCGCCGCTAAGCCGCTCCGCAAGCACGCCGGCCTGCCGGAAGCCTTCCTCGTCCAGAGGATTATCCGTGTGGCCCTGGACCCGGCCCTCCTGATTCCAGCGAGTGCTGCCGTGCCGGATTAAGCCTATTCTTGTCATGATCGCTACCACCCTTATATGCAGATATTCTAATGTGTTCCCATTATAAACTAACCCGCTGCTGGATGCATGCTCCATTGACGGTAACGGAAGACGATTATATGATGGTAGCTCAAGTGCTGCATTCTGGGGCCTGTTCCAGAATCATCCTAACCTGCAGATCAACCTGCTATAAGCAAAGGAGATTTTGTGTATCATGAAAAAACTGCTCACCCTCTTTACCGCCTTCTGTCTGCTGGCTGTCCTTCTTCCAGCACTGCAATCCGGTGCCGCTGCGGCGCCGCAGGCCAAGCTTGCCGTATATGTGGACAAGGAGAATCACTCCTTCATCCCGGTCCGCTTCCTGAACGGCTTCGCCGGTATCCAGTCTGTGCTTACCGCTTCCGGCGGCCAGATTGAGATATCACGCGGCGAGAATTCCATTAGCTTCACTCCAGGCAAGCCCGGGGCTTCCGTCAACGGCAAGCCCGTTACCGCAAGTGTGCGGCCTTTCAGTGAGAACGGGACCACCTATGTCCCCTTGTCTCTTGTAAGCCAGACACTTGGCATACAGCTCCAGTGGAACAAGGAGGCCGGTTCGCTTACGCTGACAAGCGGGGCTGAAACAGGCACCGCTGAGACAGCCACCCTGCCTGTACAGAACGGCAGCCTGATCAAAAGCGGATCGCCCGCTATAGTCAGCGGACATCATACCTACAAGGTCGGCGGCCGCTCCTTCAGCGTCCAGACCGTCACGGTCTCCCTACTGCATCCTTCGGTGAACCTGGATGCCGTTCTGGCCGGGAATACCGTCGGCAAGACAGAAGCTCTTGCCAGCATCGCCAAGCGCAGCAATGCCGCCGCCGCGATCAACGGCACGTTCTTCGCTGCCTATACTGACGGCGCCTTCAAGGTTCCTTACGGCTACATCATCAGCGGCGGGAAGATGCTGAAGAACAGCTCCGGAGATAAACGGGCTGTCTTCGCTTACGACAGTAATATGCTGGCTGAGCTGATTCCGGGCAGTGAATTCAAGGCCCGCTTCGATTCCGGTTCCGTTCTCGGCGCACTCCAGGCGGGACCACGGCTGTTGGTCAACGGGAAAGTCGCGCTGAATGTGGCGGCCGAAGGCTTCCGGGACCCCAAAATCCTGACTGGCGGTGGCGCCCGCAGCGCATTGGGCATCACCCGCGATCATAAGCTGATTCTGCTCACCTCCGGAGGGGCAACTATTCCCCAGCTGGCGGAAATTATGAAGCAGGCCGGAGCCTACCAGGCGATGAACCTGGATGGCGGCGCCTCGAGCGGCCTGTACTATAACGGCAAGTACTTGACGACTCCGGGACGCCTGATCAGCAACGCTCTGGTCGTACAGACAAAATAATGCACCAAGCTTAGAATGTAAATCTTAAGTGTGTTGATGAAACTGCCTTTATGGAATGCTGCGAAGCTGCCATTCCTAAGGGGCAGTTTCTTTTTTTGATTCCAGCGGCTCCTCAAGCGGGCTCAGTTCAGTCTGTAATCAGGCAGAATAAGGAATACGCCTATGGGGGATAATACACCAACACATCCAGATTTCAGCAGAAGGGAGCCCCCGAGATGCCTCAAGAGCCGAAGAAGAGCCGCCAGACTACCAAAGATCCTGTAGAAACCTCCGTGCCTGCACCGCTTCCGCTGAAGCTCTCCCTTGAGGATAATTTACAGGAGTTCAGCCGCCGGATCGGCAGCAGCTCGGATATTGTCATCCGCCATTATAAGAGTGAAGCCAAGCCTCCACTTACCCTTGCCTTCATTTATATTGACGGTCTGGTCAACGCCGATACCGTCAATCAGGCGGTCCTCCAGTCCTTGATGGAGAACAGCACACTGAACGGAGACCGGATGACCACAGAAGCTGCCTTCGAACTGATAAAGGAGCACATTCTGCCGGTTGGGGGAGTAAAGGAGGCCCGGAACCTGGAGGTGCTGCTGCCCTTGCTTTTTGACGGCTATACCCTGATTCTGTTCGAGGGGCTTCAGGTCGCACTGGCTGCCGACACCTCCGGCTGGGAGAAAAGAAGCATTAATGAGCCGACCTCCCAGGGGGTTATCCGCGGGCCCAAGGAAGGCTTCACCGAGAGCCTGCGCACCGGGACCGCCATGCTGCGCCGCCGCCTGAAAACTGCTGATCTGCGGATTGAGGAATATACCATCGGCCAGCGTACCGGAACCGGAATTGCCCTCGTCTATCTGAAGGGCCTTGCCAGTGAACAGGTGCTGACCGAAATCCGCCGCCGGCTGAACGCCATCAATACCGACGCCATTCTGGAGAGCAATTATATTGAAGAATTCATACAGGACGGCGGACTGACGCCTTTTCCCACCATTCAGAATACCGAACGTCCCGACGCCATGGCCGGGGGCATTCTGGAAGGCCAGGTGGGGATTGTCATTGACGGCACCCCCTTTGCCCTGCTGGCCCCGTCCACCTTCTTCAACTTTTTTCAATCCAGCGAGGATTACTACCAGCGGTATGATATTTCCTCCTTTCTGCGGCTGATCCGCTACGGTGCGTTCTTCGTCTCTATGCTGCTGCCTGCACTTTATATTGCCGTTACTACCTTTCACCAGGAGATGCTGCCGACCACGCTGCTGATCAGTCTGGCTGCCCAGCGGGAAGGCGTTCCGCTCCCCGCCTTCGCAGAGGCACTGCTGATGGAGCTGACCTTCGACGTCCTGCGTGAAGCGGGGGTACGTATGCCGCGGACCATCGGACCGGCTATCTCTATCGTCGGTGCGCTGGTGCTGGGGCAGGCTGCCGTTCAGGCCGGGCTGGTCTCGGCGGCGATGGTCATTGTGGTTTCTTTTACCGCCATCTCGAACTTCGTGATTCCGTCACTGGCCATCGCCAACTCCATCCGGCTGATCCGCTTCGTGATGATGTTCATCGCTGCCTCGCTCGGCCTGTTCGGCATTATGTCCTTCCTGATGGTGCTGCTGATTCATATGGCAGGCCTGCGCTCCTTCGGAATTCCCTATCTGTCTCCGGTAGCGCCGATGATTCCGCGTTATCTGAAGGATATCTTCATCCGCGTTCCGCTATGGGGCATGAATATGCGTCCCAAGACCAATCTGGGCAAGGAGACCCGCAGACAATCACCGCACCAGAAGCCGCAGCCGGCTGAAGACGCAGCCAAGCCATCACCGGCACAGTCTAAGCCGCAGGGAGAGGGTCCAGCATGAATGGAAAAATCGGCACCACCCAAGCCGTCATGCTTGTCGTCAATACCATACTGCCGACAGCTACCGTCGTGCTTCCTATCATTATCAGCTCCTATGCAGAGCAGGACGCTCCGCTAGCGATTATCATGTCTACCGTGGCGGGGCTGTTAATTGCGTGGATTGTCGGGGCGGTAATTCAGAGCAGCAACGGTGCTCCTTTTCTGGACTGGGTCGGGGAGAAAAGCTCTCCGGTAGTGTCCGTGATCCTCGGTCTGCTGATGCTCCAGTTCTACCTGGACACCACGGCAACCATTCTGCGAGAATTCGTTAATTTCCTTAAAGACAACGTCCTGATCAACACTCCGATCACGGTGCTCGTCATTCTGATTCTCTTCATCACCATCTATATGGTAAGGCAGGGCATTGAAGCTATCGCCAGAGTGAACAGTCTGGTGATTCTGCTCTATCTGTTCTTCGTACCGCTGTATCTGCTAGGGCTGTACAACGACCTGAATGTGCATCATCTGCTGCCCATGTTCGACCATAGTCTGGCTGAGATCACCCTGGCGAGCCTGACACCGACTGCATGGATGTCTGAAGTGGCGGTGCTGCTGTTCCTGGCTCCTTATCTGCAATATCCGCAGAGAGCCAAGATTATCGGCTGGACAGGCCTGCTGTTCGTTGCAATCCTGATGATGTTCATTCTGATCACCGCCCTGATGGTATTCGGCCCGGAATTCATTAAGCTGAGTGCCTACCCCGGCTTCGCTACCATCAGCATCCTCCGGGTCGGCCGGTTCATAGAGAAGCTGGATATTCTCTTCATCTCTTACTGGGTGCTGTCGATCTATCTGAAATTTGCCATCTTCCTGTTCGTGACAGTGGAGTGCTTCAAGCAGACGTTCCGGGTCAGCAGCAGCCGGCCCTTCATTGGAGCTCTAGGTCTGATTATTGCCCTGGAATGCCTGTTCTCCTGGCAAAGCTCAGCCAAGCTGAACAACTACAATCAGGAAGGGCGGTTCGTGGTCTTCTTCCTGTTCAACGTCCTGGTGCCGCTGGGCGCGGTCTTGCTGAATAAGGTGCAGAAATCGCGCTCCAAGCGGAAAGGATGGGACACATGAACAAACCAGGCACCCTGCTGCGCCTTCTGCTCTGCCTCCCGCTTCTATCCGTTCTGCTCTCCGGCTGCTGGGATGACCGGGAGCTTAACGAACTGGGCATTACCTCCGGCTCAGCCTATGACTGGGAGGACAATCAGTGGAAGGCCACGTACCAGGTCATTAACCCCTCCTCAGGCGCCAGCGGGATGGGTGGCAGCGGAGGAGGCAGCACAAGCTCGCCGCCTTTCCTCACCTTCACCGTCAAGGGGCGGACGATCATGGAAGCCATTGAACGAACGAATCTGACCAGTACGCGGGAGATGTTCTTCTCCCACTCCAGAATCACCGTCATCGGCGAGAGCCTGGCCAGACACGGGATCAATCAGCTGATTGATATGTTCCTGCGCAAGCAGGATGCCAGAGAAACGGTCTTTGTGTTCATCTCCCATGGAGATGCCGGGATGATTCTGGATCAGCTGATGCAGATGACCAAGAATCAGGGCGCCGGCATCCAGCTTATGATCGAACAGGAATCAAGGCTCTTGTCCTACTATCCGGGAATTCGGCTGTATGAGCTGGCGATGGCGCTGTCCTCCGAGTCCAAAAGCGCGGTGTTGCCGGAGATACTGCTGACCGGCCCCCGGACGATGGATGAGACCAGTGAGACCGCAGTTACCGACCTGCCCTCGCGGCTGGCGCTGGGAAGGCTGGGCGTCATTAAAGGAGATACGTTCGCGGGCTGGCTCAGCCAGAAGCAGGCGTTTGGGCTTTCTTTTCTGACCGATAACATTGATTCTGCCACCATCGCCTTCCCCTCCCGGCCGGGGGCAAGCGACAAGCTGGATGCTTCCTTCATCCTGCAGAATTCGGCCACCACCGTCCACCCGGTCTGGGACAAGGATCATTATGTGATGGAGGTTAACGTCAAGGGCAGCGGTGTGCTGACGGAGCTTGGCAGTGTCATGGATCTGAACGACCGCAAAGCGATCAGTGAAATGGAGGCCTCGCTGGAGCAGCGGGTGCTGGAGCTAATGAATAACGCCTGGGCGGAGGTCAAGCGGCTGGGGGCAGACGTCACCGGATTTGCTGTGAGGGTACACCGGAGCGATCCGAAGCGCTGGAAGCAGATTGAGAAGGAGAAGAGCTGGGACAGCGTCTTTCAGGAGATTGAGCTCCGCCCGCAGGTCTCCATCGAGATAGAACGGACCGGACTCAGTAATAAATCATTCAAGTCTGTCCAGCAGAAGTAAGGGAGCATATCTATGAAAATAGCTATTACTCTTCTACTCTATGCGCTTGCCTATGGTTGGGGGTGGACGAAGCTGCGCGGAGAAGAGCGCCGCCGGCGACGGCTCTTACTTGGCTGCATTATGGGGTACGGGGCGTATCTTAATCTATGCGGAATTACCAATACCCCTCATGTATCGCTGGGCAGCCTGTATACGGCGTTCTTCCAGCCTGTCGGCAGAGCCATTATCTATTGGTTAGGAGGCTAAAGATGCAATCATGGTGAACAAAGAACAGGTCTCTTCCCTGCAGATTGCGTTCATGATTATGCTGTTTGAAATCGGCAGCACGCCGCTGTTCCTGCTTGGGGGCACCGCTAAACAGGATTCCTGGCTGGCGATGTGTGCAGGTTCAGCGGCGGGCTTCGTCCTTCTCCTTGTGCTGATGTGGATTCAGCACCGGTCTCCGGGCACCGACCTGATTGGTATGCTCAAAGCTCATTTCGGCACAGCTCCAGGGGCGTTCATCGGCGCGGTCTACAGCCTGTATTTCGCCTATCAGTCCATGCGCAATGTCCGCGACCTCGGCGAGCTGACGGCGATGACCATGCTGCCGAGAACCCCGATGGCCATTACGATGCTGGTGTTCGTGCTGCTGGCCCTATATGCGATCTGGAAGGGGGCAGAGGTTGTCTTCAGGCTGCCTGAGGTGCTGCTGCCGGTCATGCTGTTCTTCTATTTCCTGCTTATTGTGATGCTGAGCATCATGGGGGCGATTGATCTCAGCCGTCTGGCGCCGGTGATGGAGGGCGGGCTGATGCCGGTCCTGCAAGCGGCACTGCCGGAGATCGTCTCATTTCCCTTCGGGCAGATGATTGTTTTTCTGATGCTGTGGACGCTATGGGAGAAGCCCGGTGTGCCTGTAAAATACACAGTGAACGCCTATCTGCTCATCAGCGCATTCCTGATCTTCATGAACGCGCTGAATGTGGCCGTCCTCGGCCCGGCGATAGCGGGAGTGAGCCAGCTGCCTTTTCTCAAAACCGTCCGGGTGCTGTCCAATCTCAAATTTGTCGAGCGGCTTGATATTCTGGTCACGATCCAGCTCTTCCTGGGGCTGCTGATCAAGATGATGCTCTTCTACTTCTGTTCCGTAAAAGCTCTTGCAGAGCTGACCGGCAAACCGGCCAAATGGTGGGTCTTCCCTGTGGGGGCAGTCATCTACGGCTCCTCATTCCTGGAACGGGATTACACCCAGCATATCGCCGTCGGCCTGGGGCCGAGCCTGAAGCTTGACCCGCTATTCCAGGTCGCCATTCCGCTGCTGCTGGCCCTGTCGATCTGGGTGCGGGGCCGGTTACAGCGTTCAGCTTGAAGCAGTGTGCTCCGGCTGCTGGTCGAACTTCAGATTCTGCGGCCCGGACGGAAGGTTCTCCGCACCTGTAGAGCCATCCGTTACGGGAACATCCTTGCCTACTTCCTCGAATTCACATTCCCCCAGCCATACCTGTCCGCTTCCGCTCAGCAGAATTCCGATATTGATCACATCGGCTTCGGACGGAATATCCATGACGCAAGCATAGTGGTTCCATTCCGTGGTTCCTTGTATGCTCCGGTTCTGCATGTTGTCAAATGCCAGCATATTCTGCTGATGATCATCCACCCTCATCCACAGGCCGCTCCAGCCGGTGACCTCCTCCGTTCTAACGAACCCGGAGAAACGCATCCGTCTCCCCCGATACTCTCTTGCCTGAAACTGCTGCATCAAGGTTCCAAAACTATTGTCGTCCTGCGCAGCCTCTTCTTTGGAGTGAAGATGCATCGAGGGACTTGTCTTATAGCAGACGCGGGGATCAATCTCGACCTTATATTTCTCCTGGTGGGTACCTGTAATATACCAGCCTGTAATCTCTGACATTGTAAATACCTCTCTTTCTTGAATCAATAGTCTCACCTGCGATCTGTACTGAGCAGGCGGCAAATCATAAATTTCCTTGAAAGCTCTTGTAAAAGCCTCCTGGCTCTCAAAGCCGCACTGCAGCGCAATCTCAAGAATACGTGTCTCGGAGTACAGCAGGAGATTGGCTGCTTGGCTGAGACGGCGGGCCCGGATATATTCATGGACATTTTTATTCACATATTTACGAAAAATCCGGTGAAAATGATATTTGGATAAACCCGCTGCCTTAGCCACCTTCTCCAAATCCAAATCCTCTTCCAAATGCTGCTCAATAAATTCGATGCTCTTGTGAATCAACTGATAGTGCATGACTCTCACCCCCTCCACAACTCAAAGTATATAGCAGACACCGGAAATACTTTTGATAAATCTTGCTGTATTCATCTTTCCCTAGGGAAACATTATTGTTGCAAGGACAAATTTATTTACGTATACTAATCTTGTGGCAGGATGCAATATTCTGTGCCCTGCACAATATACTATACAAGTGCATATTTCATACTTAAGGATAACTATAACTATTCATTCATTATTCATACGAAAGTGGGAGAGCTTATGGCCGGAGCCGTAATTCCATTGTCTGAAGCTACGAACGGCAGCACGCTGCGGATCAGCGGCATCGAGGTCCAGGGTGTGCTGCGGAGAAGACTGCTTGATCTCGGATTTGTTGCCGGGAACCGCGTAGAAGTGCTGCGGCGCAGCCCGCTTGGAGACCCTACGGCTTACCGGATCAGCAATACGACCATTGCCCTGCGGCGGGAAGAGAGTTCCCTCATTTATGGCGAACTGATTGGAGGCGGAGAAGGATGAGTGAGTATACCGTAGCTTTTGCCGGCAACCCCAATACAGGCAAGAGCACGCTGTTCAACCTGCTGACCGGTATGCGCCAGCATACCGGCAACTGGGCCGGCAAAACCGTAGTCACCGCCGAAGGGCGTTTCACCCACAAGGAGCATACTTACCGGGCCGTTGACCTTCCCGGCACCTATTCGCTCTACTCCAATTCCGCCGATGAAGAGGCGGCCCGGGACTATATTATTTTCGAGGAGCCGGATGTCACGCTGGTGGTTCTGGATGCAACGTCGCTGGAGCGCAACCTCAATCTGGCCCTGCAGGTGCTGGAGATAACGGGACGCGCCGTAGTCTGCATCAATCTGATCGATGAAGCCAAGCGGCTGGGCATTGATATTAATCTGAAGCGGATTGCGGAGCGGCTCGGGGTGCCTGTCACGGCCATTTCGGCCCGCAACGGGATCGGTATTGAAGCGCTGCTGGATCAGATCGCACGCGTAGCGACCGGTGAATTCAAGGCAGAGCCGCTGAAGATCACCTACAACGAGGAGATTGAGCAAGGCATTGCCGAGCTGATCCCGATGGTAGAGCAGACAGTCGGTGCCAGATATCCGGCACGCTGGATTGCCCTGCGCCTGCTGGACGGTGACCACAGTCTGCTGGCTTCCCTCAAAGCCCATATGGGACGCAAGGGTATATCTGTAGCGAAGGAGGTGGCCCGCCATGGAGTCACCGCATGCCATTAACGGCCAAGACCCGCTCGATTCCCTGCTCGCTACTGCGAAGAAGCTGGCAGACAAAGGGGCGGTCCGCGACGAGATCGTCAGCGGAATCTACGGCGTATCGGCCGGAATCTGCAGCGATGCCGTTACTTATCACGACAAGAAGAAGCTGGGCAGCACCTACAAGCTGGATAATATCGTCACCTCGAAGATCTGGGGCTTCCCTATTATGCTCGCCGGTCTTGGTCTGGTATTCTGGATTACCATTGCCGGAGCCAACTATCCTTCCGGCTGGATTGCCTCCCTCTTCAGCTGGATCGAAGGCTATCTGACCGCCGGCTTCGAGGCTGTTCATGCCCCGGCCTGGCTGCACGGCGTCCTTGTGCTGGGACTGTACCGTGGAACCTCATGGGTCATCAGCGTTATGCTGCCGCCTATGATGATTTTCTTCCCGGTGTTCGCGCTGCTGGAGAATTTCGGCTATCTGCCCCGGGTGGCTTTTAATATGGACCGCTTGTTCAAGAAATCCGGGGGGCATGGCAAGCAGGCCTTGACGATGTCGATGGGCTTCGGCTGCAATGCTGCCGCTATTCTGTCCACCCGCATTATTGAATCGCCCCGTGAACGGATGCTGGCCATTCTGACCAACAACTTCGTTCCTTGCAACGGCCGCTGGCCTACGCTTATTCTGCTCTCCTCCATGTTCATGGTCGGGGCGGCAACCACCGGAGCACTGCGCACCTTCGCGACTGCGCTGGTGTTAATGGGCATCGTACTGGTCGGAATTATCGTCACCCTGAGCGTATCGTGGATCATGTCCAAAACCGCGCTGCGCGGTGTGCCTACCCACTACACTCTGGAGCTGCCACCCTACCGCCGCCCGCAGATCTGGAAGACCATTGTCCGTTCCTCCAAGGAAAAGTCGCTCAATGTGCTGACCCGCGCCATCATCGTGGCCGCTCCGGCAGGGATCATCACCTGGATTCTCGGGAATGTATTTGTCGGCGGTGAGAGTGTGCTGAATCATATGGCGGCCTGGTTCGATCCGTTCGCGCAGCTGCTCGGCATGGACGGCTTCATTATTATGGCCTTCATCCTCGGCCTGCCCGCTAACGAGATTGTGCTGCCTATCCTGCTGATGGGCTACATGTCCTCCGGGGCCATGGTCGATATCGAAGGTCTCGGCAGCATTAAGGACATCTTCCTGAGCCACGGCTGGACGTGGCTGACGGCGCTGAATATGATGCTCTTCTCCCTGCTCCACTATCCTTGCGGCACCACACTCGTGAACATCTACAAGGAGACCAAAAGCCTGAAATGGGCCGTGCTCTCCGCTGTAATCCCGCTCGCTATCGCTATCGGCGTGACCTTCGCGGTGGCTTCGGCAGCCCGGCTGTTCGGCTGGGTGTAAATCATTCAGAGCACTATTCCCCCGGACGGGCGGATAGTGCTTTTTTGCGCTCTGGGCGCATCCTTCGCGGAAACCACCGCCACGCCCAATGTGGTCACTTTTTCGACCACATTGGGGCCGCGCGCCTCCGCCAGGCCCAATGTGGTCGGTTTTTCGACTACATTCGGACCACACGCCACCGCCACGCTAAATGTGATCGGTTTTTCGATTACATTGGGACCGCGCGCCTCCGCCGTGCCAAATGTGGTCGGTTTTTCGATTACATTCGGACCACACGCCACCGCCAGGCCCAATGTGGTCGGTTTTCCGATTACATTCGGACCACACGCCACCGCCGTGCCAAATGTGGTCGGTTTTTCGATTACATTGGGGCCACACGCCACCGCCAGGCCCAATGTGGTCGGTTTTTCGATTACATTGGGGCCGCGCGCCTCCGCCGTGCCAAATGTGATCGGTTTTTCGATTACATTCGGACCACACGCCACCGCCAGGCCCAATGTGGTCGGTTTTTCGATTACATTGGGACCACACGCCACCGCCACTCCAAATGTGATCGGTTTTCCGATTACATTCGGACCACGCGCCTCCGCCAGGCCCAATGTGGTCGGTTTTTCGATTACATTCGGACCACACGCCACCGCCACTCCAAATGTGGTCGGTTTTTCGACCACATTGGGGCCGCGCGCCTCCGCCGTGCCAAATGTGGTCGGTTTTTCGATTACATTCGGACCACACGCCACCGCCAGGCCCAATGTGGTCGGTTTTTCGATTACATTGGGACCACACGCCACCGCCACTCCAAATGGAGGCCACTGAAAAAGTCCATAAAGAACTGAAAGAGACATTCGACACAAAGAATGTCTCTTTTTTTCGATACAATTAAAGAATTAAATCAAAGGCTGGTGGTCTTCATGCTTCCTAAGCAGCAAAGTTTTATCTTGAGCCCGTATTTACAATATACTCATTCCAAAAGATAACTTGTTGCGGCGCATGGACGAGTTGGTGGACTTCAGCTTTGTTTATGAGGAACTAAACGAAAGGTATTGCCAAGATAATGGACGAACCGCGGTAGACCCGGTCCGAATGTTTAAATATCTACTGCTTAAATCCATTTATGACTTGTCTGACGGCGATCTTGTGGAACGCACCAAAACCGATTTGTCGTTCAAGTTTTTTCTACATATGGCGCCAGAGGAAGAGGTTATTGATTCTAGTTTACTGAGCAAATTTCGTAAGTTGCGGCTGAAAGATATGAAGTTGCTCGATATACTCATTGGTAAAACGGTGGAGATTGCCATTCAGCAAGGAATCATTCGCAGCAAATCCATTATTGTTGATGCTACCCACACCAAAGCCCGCTATACCCAAAAAAGTCCGCAAGAGTTGCTGCGAGAACGTTCCAAAAAGGTACGAAAAGCAATCTATGCCTTAGATGAATCTATGAAAAGTTCCTTTCCAGTGAAGCCCGTTACGAATGTACTGGAAGATGAAATTCAATATTGCCAAGATCTTATTGAGGTCATTGAAAAGGACGGACGTTTTACCGGACTCCCCAAGGTCAAAGAACCCTTCAATCTATTGAAAGAAACCGTCGCTGACGATGTTGAACAGTTGCAGACTTCTACTGATCCAGATGCCAAAGTAGGCCACAAAAGCGCAGATTCCTCATTTTTCGGGTACAAGACCCATATCGCGATGAGTGAAGAGCGAATCATTACGGCAGCGACCATTACCACGGGAGAACGAAACGACGGGAAGGAATTGCAAACTCTTATTGAAAAGAGCAAAGCTGCGGGCATGAGCGTAGAGACAGTCATTGGAGACAAGGCCTATTCAGAAAAAGACAATATTGCTTACAGTACGGAGCAGGGCATTGAACTTGTGGCCAAATTACATCCACAGATTACGCAAGGAAACCGAAGAAAAGAAGACGAATTCGATTTTAATAAAGATGCGGGTATGTATGTCTGCAGAGCCGGGCATCTGGCCATTCGAAGAGCACGGCAAGGCAAAAAGGGACAGGGCAAAAACCAAAAGGATACCTACTTTTATGATATTGAAAAGTGTAAGCGATGTCCTTTAAAGGAAGGGCGCTACACAGAAGGCGCTCGGAGTAAGACCTACTCGGTAAGTATAAAGAGCAACGAACATGCCAAGCAAGCTGTGTTTCAGGAAAGTGAACCCTTTAAGGTCAAAGCGAAAGAGCGCTACAAAATAGAAGCCAAGAATAGCGAACTCAAACACAGACACGGGTACGATGTTGCATCTTCCACGGGTTTAGTTGGCATGGAGATTCAAGGAGCCATGGCGATATTCACTGTTAATTTAAAACGAATATTGAAACTCATGGAGTAACCAAAGTTGAAGAAATAGGTAAGAAAAAGACGACGTCCATTCGGAGAAACCGAATAACGTCGTCTTTTAAATACGTTTTTTTACTTTTTCTAAGAAAGGCTAGTTTTTCAGTGGCCTCCTCCAAATGTGATCGGTTTTTCGATTACATTGGACCCGTACAACCCCGTGGTTACGGGCGTTAACGGGGAAATAGGTGCACCTGTTCCTCTGCTATTTGACTCTCCCTCTCACTACATGTTAGGGTGATTTGGAAGCTACTATTTTCCGGGAGGGATTGTTCATGACAGCAGTGAAGCTCAGTATTGATTATGATGCATTTGAAGAAGGCAAGCGGATGGAGACGGAGATTGAACACTTAAGCGGAAGTCCTGAAGCCGCCGGCCTGACCAGCCTTACAATTGGCGACTGGGGTCAAGCCTACGAGAACAGCTCGGAGGAAGCCGTCCAGGCCCTGGTGAAGCACAGCGCCAGCTTCCCGGCACTGCGTAAGCTGTTCATCGGGGATATGAGCTACGAGGAATGTGAAATCTCGTGGATTAACCAGACCGATCTCTCGCCGCTGCTGTCCGCTTATCCTGAGCTGCAATCCCTGACTGCACAAGGCGGTACCGATCTGCGTCTGAGCCAGCTGCAGCATGACAAGCTCGAAGAACTCATTATTATTACTGGCGGACTCAGTAAGGCCGTGCTGGCGGACATTGCCGCTTCTCGCCTGCCGAATCTGCGCAAGCTGGAATTATATCTTGGTGTAGACAATTACGGCTTCGACGGCGGGCTGGAGGACCTCCTGCCGCTGATCGAGCCCGGGAAATTCCCTAATCTAACTTATCTCGGACTCAAAAACAGTGAGATTCAGGACGAAATTGCCGCAGCCCTGGCGGATGCGCCCATTCTGGACCAGCTCCATACCCTGGACATGTCACTGGGAACGCTTAGCGATACCGGCGCAGAGGCGCTGCTCGCCAGCGAGCGGGTGAAGGGACTGAAGCTGCTCAACCTGAGCCATCACTACATGTCTGACGAGATGATGCAGCGCCTAAAGGACAGCGGCTTGCCGGTGGATGTCAGCGACCAGCAGCAGGCCGATGACGATGATGACTGGCGTTATCCGTCGATCACAGAATAATGCAGCCCGCAGCTCCGCTGATTGTCTTCTGCCAGCCCGGCGACCGGCGCTCAGCCGGTATCCAGCAGGCGCGCTCGCGTCTCGGAATGCCACCGGCGCTGCTGATTCCCTACGCCGGGCTGCTGGAGGGCCAGCCGCTGGCTGATCTGCTTACGCTGGCTGTGCAGCAGCAGATTCGGGACGGAGGCCCGGGGCAACCGCTGCTGGAACAGTGGGAATCCCTGCGCGATCACAGCAGCGGGCCCTCCGAGCGGGAGTCCGCTAGCGGCAGCTCCAGCGGGCATCCCACGCTAGAGTCCGCTGGCGGCAGCTTCAGCGGGCATCCCACGCTAGAGTCCGCTGGCGGCAGCTTCAGCGGATCCTCCGCAGCGGAAGCGCAGCACCTGCTGACGGATTCTCCGGGCGGCAGCTTCAGCAGGCACGCTGCGCCGGAATCCGCAGTGTGCCCGCCACTGCTGCGGCTTGAGTCCCCCGGCGGCAGCTTCGCGCTGGAGCGGGCGCTTATCGCGCTAGGCGCACCGGATGCGCCGGACCAAGACGACTCGCTGCACCCGTTCGGGCAGCAGCCGGACCTGAGGCCGCTCAGCTTCAAAGCGGCCTCAGCCCTGAAGGACCTGCCCGGCGTGCTGCATCACCCGTCCCAGTGGTTCCGCGGCTACTGCCGCCTGCTGGCGCGGCTCCGGCAGGAGGCCGGGCAGCTCCTGCCCGCCTCACGCTGGACCAACGATCCGGCGGAGATCGCAGCCATGACGGACAAGCGCCGGACCCAGCAGATTCTCGCCGAGTCCGGCGTCCCTGTTCCCCGGCCGCTTCGCGGCAGCGGCGGACAAGTCCCCGTGGATTACGCATCCCTGCGCCAGTTGATGCTGTCGGAGCGGATGCACCGCGTGTTCATCAAGCTGGCCAGCGGCTCCGCTGCTTCCGGCGTGATTGCTTATCAGCTGAACCCGGCAACAGGAGCTGAGTCGGCGGTTACCACCATCGGAGTCGAGAGCTATATCACCCGTCCCCCGGTGTATTATAATTCCGGCAAGCTGCAGCGTTATACCGATTCTGCCCGCCTTGCCGGAATCATTAACTGGCTCTACCGCCACGGTGCCTATGCCGAGCAGTGGATTCCGAAGCCCGGCAAGGACGGACATTCCTTCGACATCCGTCAGCTGGTTGTCGCTGGTGAAGCCTGCCATGCAGTCGCCAGAGTCAGCACCACACCGATTACGAATCTGCATCTGCGCAGCCGGCGGATGACTCCGGCGGAGGCCGGGCTGAGCGAAGCGCAGCAGGCAGAAGTACGCCGGACAGCGGAGGCTTCGCTGGCCGCTTTTCCGCGCTGCTCTATCGCGGGGATTGATGTGCTGCCAGGAAGCTCCGGGCAGATGTATACGGCGGATGTGAATCCTTTTGGCGACTTGTTGTACGATGTTGAATACCAAGGCTGCAGCACCTACGAATGGGAAATGAAGCAGCTGTCTTAGGAGGAATCCGGCCCCATGACCGATATGAACGCCATTGTCGGCACCCACGATATCTTAATGATCACACTCGATACTCTGCGCTACGATGCGGCTGTGCTGGAGGAGGCGAATTGCCCCAACCTGTGCGGCAGCGGCTCCTGGGAGCAGCGGCATACCCCCGGCAGCTTCACTTATGCGGCCCATCATGCTTTCTTCGGCGGCTTCCTGCCCACTCCGGCTAACACGAATAAGGCTGAGCATGTGCGCCTGTTCCACTCCAGGAATACCGGGCTGAAGACCCACCCCCATACCTGGCTGTTCGATACACCGGATATGGTGTCGGGGCTGGCAGCGGCGGGTTATCAGACGGTGTGTATCGGGGGCGTAATCTTTTTCAGCAAAAAAGTGCCCCTCGCCCGCGTCCTCCCCGGTTATTTCCAGCAGAGCTACTGGCGGATGACCTTCGGGGTCACGAACCCGCGTTCGACGGAGCATCAGGTGAACCATGCGCTCAAGCTGCTCGGCAACACCCCGCAGGACCAGCGGCTGTTCCTGTTCATGAATGTCTCGGCGATCCATGGCCCGAACCATATGTTCCTGCCGGGTGCGCGCAAGGATTCGGTGGACAGCCAGCGGGCTGCGCTGCGTTATGCCGACGGGGAGCTGGGGCGTCTGTTCGATGCGTTCCGTAAGCGGGGCAATCCGGTGTTCTGTCTGGCTTTTTCCGATCACGGTACGGCTTACGGAGAGGACGGCTATCAAGGCCACCGGCTCGCGCATGACACGGTATGGAATGTTCCGTACCGGGAATTTATTTTATAAGCATGGAACTGAAATTCGATCCCGCACAAGGAAGGAGAACGTATGACGTCCATCCGGCAATCTCTGCATCACATGAACCAAGACGGACACCCTCCCTTCTCCGCTGGGGAGCTTCAGCAATGGACGGAGCAGATCACGGCCCATCCTTACCGTAATTATCTCTATTCCTATCCGCACAAAACCGCTTACCGCGAGTTCGCGTCCCCCCTTCCTTTAGAGGAGCTATGGCGGAATGAGCCTGCGGAGAGTTTGTTCTTATATATGCATATTCCGTTCTGCGGCGCGCGCTGCGGCTTCTGCAATCTGTTCACGCTGCCTGATAAAAGAGCGAATGTGCACGCCGAATACGTTGACGCACTGGAGCGGCAGGCGAGGGAGTGGGCGGTCTTCACGGGACATAAGCCTTACGCGCGCTTCGCCATCGGCGGCGGGACTCCCAGCCTTCTGGCTCCCGCACAGCTGAACCGGCTGTTCAGGATTGCAACGGATATCATGGGGGTTGATCTTAGAACCACCTCTATCTCCGTGGAGACCTCACCCGAAACGCTGACGGAGGAGAAGCTGACGATTCTGAAGGATCATACCGTGGACCGCGTCAGTATGGGCATCCAGAGCTTCGTAGCCGACGAGTCGGCTGCGATCTACCGCCCGCAGGACCCCGAGGTGGTCTACCGTGCGCTGGAGCTGCTGGGGCAGTTTGATTTTCCCATTCTCAATCTGGATCTGATCTACGGACTCCCGGGGCAGACGGTGGACTCCTGGCTCTACTCGCTGAACCAGGCGCTATTGCACGAACCGGAGGAAATCTTCCTCTATCCGCTCTACACCCGTGAACATACGATTGTGAAGCCGGGCGACCTGGTGAACCAGCTGGATATCCGTCACGAATGCTATGAAGCGGCACGTGCAGTGCTGGCAGAGCGTGGCTACCGCCAATACTCGATGCGCAGATTCGCCAAGGAGGATGCCGGAACTGGCAAGGTTATTCTCGACTACAGCTGCCAGGAGGAAGGGATGGTCGGCCTCGGCTGCGGCGCGCGTTCCTATACCCGGAATGTTCATTATGCCTCCCGCTATGGCGTCAGCCGCAAGGCCACGGAGAGCATTATCGCGGATTATGTTGCAGCCGAGCGTTATGATACGGCCGATTACGGCATCGTGCTGAGCCTGGACGAGCAGAAACGGCGGTTCATTCTAAAAGCAATCCTGCACAGCGAAGGACTGACAATTGCGGACTATAACCAGCGGTTCGGGACTACCCTATGGGAGGATCACCCCGAGCTTGGCCTCTTGGTACAGAGCGGGTTCGCCACGGATGATGAGGGTATTCTGCGGCTGACTCCAGATGGGCTGGGCTACTCCGACTCCATCGGTGACTGGTTCATCTCCGGTGAGATCCGCGAGCAGATGAAGGAGTTCGTCCTGCCATGAAGGCAGTCCTCTACTACCGGGGTTCCCTCTCCTCCTGTAATTATGACTGCCCATACTGCCCCTTCGGCAAAACCAAAGACAGCGCCGCCACCCTCGCCAAAGACCGCGCAGGTCTTGAGACCTTCGTCCGCTGGGTGGCGGAGCAGGGGGCTGCAGGCCACCGCCTGTCTATTTTTTTCAATCCGTATGGCGAGGGCTTGACGCACCGCTGGTACCGGGATGCGCTGATCACGCTGTCCCATATGGAGCATGTGGACAAGGTCGCCATCCAGACCAATCTGTCTGCCCGGCTTGATTTCACCGCTGAACTGAACCCGGCCAAGGCAGCCTTCTGGGCAACCTATCATCCGGGTCAGGTCAGTGAGGAGCGGTTCCTGGCGCAGTGTATGAGCGTATACCGCCGGGGGATTCCTTTTAGCGTAGGCAGTGTGGGCGTGCATAGTGCCTTCCCGGCTATCTCCTCGCTGCGTGCGGCCTTGCCGGAGGACGTGTATCTGTGGGTTAACGCCTACAAGGACAAGCGGGATTATTATACGGCGGAGGATATAAGCTTCCTGAGCGGGATAGACCCGCATTTCCAGATTAATGCCATGGACTACGACAGCCTGGGCGCCAGCTGTAATGCCGGCAGCAGCGTATTCTACGTGCAAGGCCCCGGCCTGGTGAAGCGCTGCTACAAGGACCGCGCGGTCATCGGCAACCTCTATCGTGACGGACTGGAAGGGCTGGCGGCCCAGCGTAGCTGCCGCATGAAGGTCTGTGACTGCTATATCGGCTATATTCATATGCCGGAGCTGGGCCTGGAGCAGATCTACGGCTCCGGCCTGCTGGAGCGGATTCCTTACGGCGCAGGGAGGACAGAGTAATGACTACTGCTAAGCTACAGGCACACAAGACCTCTGCCGGGTTAACGATTTGGCTTACCGGTCTGTCGGGAGCGGGCAAGTCTACGCTTGCCGCGCTGCTGACAGACCGGCTCCGGGAGCAGGGGCAGGCGGTGGAATGGCTGGACGGCGATGAACTGCGACGCAGCTTGGGCCGTGGACTCGGCTTCAGTCGCGAGGACCGGTTCGAGAACATCCGCAGGGCGGTCTACATCGCCGGGATGCTGAACCGGCATGGCGTGATTACCGTGGTCTCGGTGATCAGCCCTTATGCTGAGATGCGCAGCTATGCCCGGCAGGAATTGCCGGGCTTCGTCGAGGTCTATGTGGACTGCCCGCTTCCCGTCTGTGAAGCAAGGGATGTGAAAGGGCTGTACGCCAAGGCCCGCTCCGGTGAGCTTCCGGCCTTCACCGGGATCTCAGACCCTTATGAAGCTCCGGCTGACCCAGAGTTGACGCTGCACACAGCGGAGCGTACACCGGAACAGTGCATGGAAGAGCTGATCGGCTGGCTCACAGAGCATCGGCTTTATCGGCTGTGATGGAATAGGAGCATACCGAATAAGGAGGGGCATTAATGCCCCTCCTTTGTTTATTTAGCGTGTATCCGGGAAATTCAAGCGCACTAGTGCACCTCATTCGCTCGTTTAGTGCGCATCTGGGGAATTCAGGTGCACTTCAGTCCTTCCTATGCACGTCACTCCCCATCCGCTGCATTCTGGAGTTACGGATACTGCCGGTACTCCAGATTATTTGCGCGAGTTAGATTGGCGGCGCAGGAGAATCACTGCGGCGGCTCCAAGGACTACGATTCCGGCACCTGCTCCAGCGTAAATCAGCCAAGCTGCAGAGTTTGTTTCAGGCACGGTCGTTGGATTATTTTCAGTTGTTGAGTTATTTTCAGAAACTGGAGGGTTTGCTGAGTTTGGGTTGTTACCAGAGACCGCCCCTGGATCATCAGCGATCCCGGGCGGCTCCGTGGGCGAGCCCCCTGACATTCCAGCGCCTAGCTCATTCAGGTCTTCCTCGGCACCAGAGAACAATGCGGTCCGGCTGCACAAGCTGACTGTAAGCTTAGCAGTTCCTCCCTCACCCGCTGCTTCCTCTCCGCCTGCATATACGATGTAGCGTTCACCCTTAGTGAACTCGAAGCCGCAGCTTGCCCCCGACAATGCAGTAGTTACAGTCACCTTCTCCCCCACTTCGCCCTTCCACCGCGCTCCCACTTGAAAGGTTACCTGCACCGGATCAGCGCTGGACTGCATAATTTTAAATTTCTCTTTAATCGAAACTACTGTTCCCTCAAAAACAGCTGCACTCTGCTCCATTGCTTCCAGCGGTGAAGCAGGCACTGCGCAAGAACAGGCATAGGTCACCTGCGGGCGTACAGTCAGCAGTGTCATGAAGACAATCAGCGCACAGAGAACCATTAACCAGGCGCTCCACATTTTCCTTTTCATTACCATCATCACGCTCCTCATAACCCTCAGACGGAAGCTTCCAGAGAAAGGTTACTCTACGGACCAAAAAGTCCCGTCCGGCAAAACAGCCGCAGCTAATCCCCGGCAAGACCACCAGGCACTATGCTGCGGCTGTAACCTGTATCTTCACTCCATCATCTACTCCCCCGCTTCAAGCTCCCGCGCAATGGCAGTGAGCCGCTGCATTCCCTCGCGCAGCAAGGCTTCACTGGCAAATGAGTAACTCAGGCGCAGCCAGGACTTCGTCTCCCCCAGCGGATCACAGAGCTCACCGGGAACGAAAGAGAGAGACTGCTCCAGGCAACGGGCAAGCAGCTTAGTGACCGGAATACGGTCCGGCAGCTTAACCCACAGATTGAGCCCGCCCTGCGGGGTGATCCATTCCCAGCCGGTGGCCGCGAGCTCCTCCTCCATAATCTCCTTGTGCACCTGCAGGGCAATCCGCAGCTTGCCGAGATGCTGCTGCAGGCGCGGTGAGGTGTAATAATGCAGAAAAATCTTCTGATTCAGCAGCGGAGTCCCGTTGTCCGCCAAGGACTTAGCGGCGATTAGCCGTTCCATGAACGGGTAACGGCAGGCCACTGCGCAGATCCGCAGGCCGGGAGCCACGTATTTGCTGAAGCTGCTGATATAAATGACCCAGCCCTCCGTATCATAGGCGAAGAACGGCGGGGGCGGCTCTTCCCCGAAGTACATGTCACGGAACGGATCATCCTCCACGATCAGGCAACGGTAGCGCTCTGCAAGCTCCACCAGCAGCTTGCGCTGCTTCGCCGGAATCGTATACCCCGTCGGGTTATGATGGGTCGGGTTGATGTAGAACATCCGCGGCTTATACCTGCGCATTACTTCCTCCACGGCCGCCAGATCATAGCCCTGCGGCGAGATATCCACAGCTACCAGCCGCGCTCCTGCCCGCCGAAAAATATCCAGCGCCACACTATACGTAGGCCGCTCCACCAGCACAGCATCCATCGGGCCAAGCATGATTCCGGCAATCAGATTGATGGCCTGTTGTGCGCCTGAAGTAATCAGCAGCTCACGGGCCGACAACTGGAGCTTATACCGCTCCTCGAAATGGCTGCTCAGCGTAACACGCAGCTCTTCATCCCCTTCCACGGAGGAGTAGGTGCCCATGACCTTCGGGTAGAGATCGAACACTTTTTTGACATAATCGGACAGGAACAGGTTCGGCAGCAGCCCCGGATCAATCAAGGCCTGAGAGAACTGGTACGTGACCGGCATCCGCTGAATATCCGACATCGGGCTCCTGACCATATACCCCGGTACTGCCGCCCCTTCGTCCACCGTAGGGTCCAACCTGCTGCCCAGGGCCACATAATAACCGGATTTGTCTTTGACATACAGCTTGCCGCTCTCGGTCAGCGCACGGTAGGCCTTGAACACTGTCAGCCGGTGAACCCCCAGCTCCTCCGCCAGCAGCCGGATCGACGGCAGCTTATCACCGGCCTTCCACTCCCCGCGCTCCATCCGGTTCAGCATGAACTCATAGACTTGGCGGAATAAGGGATTATTCTGCTCGGCACCCGCTATTTTTTTCATCAACCTGCCGCCTTTCTGCAACATATACCGGGGTCGCCCCCGCTCCATCGCTCAATCTTCACTCGACACAGCTCCCTCTGACGCTTGCTGACTTCTACATATCCGCGCACGTCCAGCGGCTAACTTCTCTTTGCCCTATTGTACAGCATTCCCTCCCGCAACTGTTCTACTATCTCCAATCTGTTCTGTGCCTATGAGGCTATGATTAACTGAAATCTTGTACGAGGGTGGCACATTACCACCGCAAAGGGGAACTGAACCATGATTCTGTTAGCTTATTCACTTGTCTGTCTGATCTTCGGCACTACCTTCCTGGCCATCAAAATCGGCGTAGACGCCGGAGCGCCGCCATTCTTCTCTGCGGGTCTGCGTTTTTTCGTGGCGGGTGCGGTGCTGTTCCTGTTCATGGTTCTGCGGGGCAAAGCCCGCTTCTCCCTGCTGCTGCGCAAGGAAATGCTGCTCACGGGAGCAGCCCTGACCTTCGGCACCTTCGCCGCGCTCTATTGGGCGGAACAATATGTATCCTCCGGGCTTGCTGCCGTATTGTCAGCCACCGGTCCGATGATGATTCTGCTGATGCAGACGGCTGTTCTGCGGCAAAAAGCACCTGCCTATTCGCTCATCGGCTGTATTATCGGGTTCACCGGAGTCCTGCTGCTGGTGCTGCCCAGCCTGGCGGCTGATGTTACTCCGCTCTGGCTGATCGGCTGTGTGGTGGTGCTGATTGGGGAACTCTGCTACGCGGCGGGGGCGATCTATTCCAAAAAAGTAATCACCACCTTCTCCGCCGAGTCCCCCGTGGCTCTGAACGCTGCCCAGATGATGTACGGCGGGGCGCTGCTGTTCATCATCTCCCTGTTCACAGAGCCGCTGCACCCGTCCTTCCTGTTGTCATTCAAGACTGCAGGTTCCCTGCTCTACCTGACTGTTGTCGGCTCCATGGTCGGACATACCCTGTTCTACTGGCTCGTCTCCAAGACGAATCCGGTTTTTCCATCCACCTGGCTGTATATCTCTCCGCCGATTGCCGTCGGGGTAGGCTTCCTGTTCTATAACGAGACCGTGACCTGGGTAACGCTGCTTGGCGTGTTCACGATTATATTGGGAACCATCCTTGTGAATGCCGGCGCACTGAAGCAGCTGTTCTTCAAGCCTAAACCGGTAATACCCGTTCTTCCAAAAGCAAGCGTTGAACCCCTGGCTCAGGAGTAACTGCTGCGCTTCCCCCGAACACAAACAGCCTGCCCCCCGACTTAAAGGGATACAGGCTGTTCTGTTATCTTCACGGGCTTCACGTCATCACTCAAGCTTTATAACTCTACTGCATTTTTCAGTAACATATTGATCATGGGTAACGATTATAATCGTTTTTCCTTCGTCATTAAGCTCTTTTAGAATCCTCATGATCTCATTCCTATTCTCCGCATCCAACGAGCCTGTAGGTTCATCAGCTAATATCATTTCAGAAGGTTTTAATAGAATTCTTGCGATAGCAACCCTTTGCTGCTCTCCACCCGAAAGTTCATGTATTTTTTGTTTAAGTGAAATTTCTAGACCCATCCGCTCCAGTACAGCCATTTTCATTTTTCGCTTTTCTTTCTTTCCTACATTAGAATACATAAGTGGTATTTCCAAGTTATACTCAACGGTTTCATTATCAATTAATGCATAATTTTGAAACAGATACGAAATCTTTGTCCGGAGAAGCCTGTTTCTACGGAGGGGACCGATTCTCTGATCTTTCTCGTCAAACAATTTAACCCTACCGCTATCAGGCTTTTCAAGTAATCCGAGGATATTCAATAGGGTTGTCTTACCCGAACCGCTTCTCCCTGTAATAGCAACCATCTCTCCTTTTGAGACGGTCATATTTATATTATCTATGACTGTATGATTGTTATACTTTTTACATATATCAACAAGTTCACATATAGTGTTCATAAATTTAATTCCCCCCCTTTAAAACCTTCACTTTGTTTTTCTTTTCTATGAACAAAATTGCTATGGAGGAAGCTATAAAATCGAACAATAGCAAAATAGCTGCTACTATTAGCATTGCAGGCTCAATTCCTCTATTCATAACACCACAGATCACTATTTGAACTAACCATACGAGTGAAAATAAAATTGCGTATTCCTTATAAGTTCTGAAAAAACCTGTACCAAATAATCTTCGGACGATAAGCTTATGTTGGTTTTTGTTAAAATAAATGATAATATTCTGAGTTGTAAGCAATATGAAGCCTGACGCTAGTCCCAACATAGTAAGGAGGCTTTCCTTCATCGCATTTTGCTTTTGGTAAATTTCCTCCAAAATATATTGATCAATCGTAACCAAGTGTTTTAAATTATCGTCCACTTTCAATTCTTTAAATTTAGGCTCCAGCATTTTATACGTTAACAGCGGATCTCTGTTCATCAGCTTTATTTTTAACGGATCTCCCGGTCCCCGCCCTAATATGGAATCTCTGTCTGTGAGCACACTGTTGGACTCGGTTACAACCTCAATAATGGGATCAACTATCACATTGTTCTCAGAAGGAAATACTTTCGGATTAAAACTAAATATCCTTTGATTATTACTAATCCACTTGATGTCAATTTTTTGATTTTGGATCTGATCAGGAATCACCTTTTTGTAAAACTCCTGATCATTTCCCATATTATTTTTTCTCATTTGTAGAAAGAAACTTACAATCTCTTCTTCCTTGTCCCGATATTTTTCAGGCACCAACAACACCCAGTCGCTAATATCCTCAGAGATTTGCACAGCCTCATTATTGATATCAAAAACTGGAAACTCTTGCAGGTAGTTATTGTTTGTCTTTATAGAGCGTATTCCTTTCCAATTCCGGTCTAAAAGAAGTTGATCTTCCTCATAACTTTGTGTTTCTATTAATATTGCCCCCATCTTATTCAACATAAAATAAAGCTCATCATGCGAAGTTAATTCAAATAAGGAATCACTTCCAAATATTCTATCTCCGTCATAGCCATTGTTTACAGGATAAAGTACACCGTAGTCCTTACTATGCTCCCAATTCTTTAATTCGTGCTGCTTATCATTAATAGATGTATATTCCGCCCATGTTGAAAGTCCTATCAAGACCAAAAGGATGGAGCAACCAACCTTAATAAGCATATTCAACACAAATATATGATTCGTGTATTTGTAATGTTTAATAATACTAATTATCTTAATTCTCATAATATACAAATAGGAAATTAGTGAAAGGATTATCAGTAGAACAAAAACTTTAAACTGGTTAAAAAGTACTGTGTATATAAATATGTAAGTAGTATTTTTTACTAGTAGGGCTAGAAGTAGCGAAATTGCAGCAGAAAATATAAACACAAACGTTATAAGTTTCCCCACCAAAATATACCATAAACGAACATTTGAGACGCCATGCATTTTCAGTATTCCTATTCTTCTGGACTCATTGAACAAGTAGTAGATAAGTAAAACCACTGCAAATCCATAAATTGCATAGCTTAAATAGGTTAAAATTGTAATCCAGGGAAAGGTAACAATGCGTATTTCATCACCATTTGAATCTTTTACAAAATCCTCAGCAGTAAAAATACTATCATTTTTGTTATAATATTTATTCGCCTTATCCACAAATAGGTTTATAAAATCATTAAAAGCTTTGTCGTCAGCTGCTTCTGCATAGTATGTTCCTTGAACAGGAAAAATCTCATAAGATGATTGTAACGGCTTTATGCTGATTCTGTTGTTATCTCCGAAATCTCTAATTTCACCAATCTGATGACTATCTTCTAAATGCACTGTGGATAAATAGAAATTAGTTTGTTTGGTGTCTGCTATTGTTAGATATCTTCCCTGGGTAAGCTTAAAATGATTAAAAAGATCTGTGCTGGCTGTCAGCAATATATATTTAAAAATCTCTACTTCATCGTTCTCTTTATAATTAATACCGGCCCGTAAAATATTCACTTTGGAAGCTTCTGCTGCTGAAGCTAATATCGGGTAAACCTCTTCAGGACTTGCAAATCCGGGTAAATTCGGAATTACAAATTCTTTGCCCACGGTTTGTTCTATATTTTTAACCTTCTCAAATTCTTCATAATCCGTTTGAAGATATGCAGTATAATAAGAAAACAAAAAAGCTGCTACTAGAAATAGTAAGGATATTTTTTTCAAGTTCAACAATCTCCTTATAAGAAAAAGGTGTGATACTCCACTTCAAAAGTGGAATATCACATCATTTTAATGATGACTTTTATTATTTTTTATAGACATCCCAGTATGCATATCCTGTGCTGCTTTTGTTACCATAGATCTCGGATTTAGCTGTGGTTTTTGCATATTTCCAACCACTTGTATGAGATTCACTTCCTAATTTGGTCGAAGCTTTATGCGACAACTCTGAATGATCATAGAGTGACCATACATGTTTTTGATTTCCTACTTTTTCAGTTCCGTAGTTCCAGGTTCCGCCACCCACACTTGTACTTGCAAACGGAGTAATCATTGCATTGGTTAATTTTACAGAACCGCTTGTTGCTCCATTGGCACTGGCAGCCATGGCTGGTGTTAATGATGATAAGGTAAGTACTCCTGCTATTACTATTGAACTTAATGTATGTTTTTTGAACATTTATGAACCTCTCCTTATAAATTTTTGAGTTTACACAGATAAAGTTAAAATGTAAAATGCTACATAGGTTCTTAGATACCCACCCAATCAAAAACTTTCTCAGGGTCAAGATATGGGGGTATATAGGAACCCTTTTACCTCATTCGGCGGCCTAATATTTAACATAATTCTTCTCACCTCCTTTCTTTAATATTAATCAATAAATATCAAATACAAATTTATGAAATAAAAGGAAATATATTAACGATATGTTCTATCATTCCATATATTCCCTAACAAAAGCTTAACATACCAGATATTGTCATTCAATACTTTGGTGTCTAATTATGGGTGAAAACATCATTCCATGTTATATTCTTCTCGCTCATTTTTGATTTTCCAATCATTAGCCTACTCCTTTTTCATGCACAAGATTAAGTTCTTTACGGTTTAAGATGTATTTAGATAATAGTAAATTCCCTGATTCAGTTACGAATCACATCACAAAACAAGGGTCTCCCTAAAGTCCGGCAGGACTTCGGGAAACCCTTGTCTTTTATTATCCTATGCCCATGCGTCACCCGCTGCTCATTCGCCGCTTAACGGGTGCGCCCGTGGTTTCTGAGCAGCTCGCTCTTATCCTTCGCCTTCTCATCAACAAGGCTGCCGGGCCGGGCTCCTTCCTGTCTTGCGGCTTCCTGAGCCAGCCGATCCTCCTCATCCTGGAGCCTGCGTTCCGCGGTATGATCCGGCATCTTGTCGATGCCGTTACGCGTGCCGGAATACAGATCTCCTGTCATGCCCGGCCGTTTCCTATCCTCCACTGCGCTTCGCTCCGGGAGATCATGCTCCGTGGCTGAATTCATCGTGTCCAGCCCGGTATCATGTCTGCCTTCCAGACCTGAGCCATTGAACGCCGCATCCACCGCATCTGTTACGGAGTCCCGAGGAGCATTCATTTCTGCAGCTGTTCCGGCAGTCCCCGCATCCCTCATATAGCGGTCAGCATTCGCCGAATTATGGTTGCGGAATACAGTGTAGACATCCTTTTCGCGCGCAATATCTGCATCTACCATAACCAGAATGCGGCCTTCGTCAACATAGTTGTCATAGCTCGCAGCTTCATCCTCCGGAATGCCCAGCCCGATCAGACCGCCGACCAGACCGCCCGTTCCTGCTCCTACCGCAACGCCTGTTAAGGTGGCTGCAATCGGCCCCGCTGCGATAATCGGCCCGATTCCCGGAATCGCCAGAGCGCCGATGCCTGCCAGCAGTCCGGTCACACCACCAAGGATTCCGCCGGTCGCTGCCCCGGTAGCCAAGCCCTCCGGCACTTTGGTCCCCGTCTCATCATTGATCGCTTCCACATCGCGTTTATTTCTTGCTATCACTGAGATATCCTCTGTCAGAAAGCCGTGCGCCTTCAAGTCTTCAATGGCCTGTGACGCTTCATGCTCGGTATGGAACACACCTACAATTTTCTTATTCATAACGATTCCCTCCTGGTAGCTGATTTAGGTAGTTGATGGTTTAACTCTCGCTTTACTTTCACATCCCTTACTTAACCAAACCCTTCTCCGCGAAACTGGTAACTTTCGATCTTGAGCCGGGTTCCGCAAAAAAATTTATGAAACAGGAATTTGCCCACCGGACACATTTTCCACAAATTCAGTGGTTTGAGGTCAGCTTAGATTACACTGAATTCTCCGGTTCATGGCAGTTATTAAGCCTTTGGGAACAATGCTCTAATCTCCTTACAGCGCTGCCAAAAGAGACTATACTCCTCGTATAACAAGTAAGCTACTCTTATAGAATTCAGGGGGAAACCGCGATGAATATGCGTCTAAAGGTGCTTAAGAAGCATCTGCTCTTCTGCTGCAGTGAGCACTGCAATAACCAGGATGTAGAGGATGTCATGCAGGAATTCAAGGAGCAGCTGGTGGAGCAGGGGATCAACAAGACGGTCAAAATCAACAAAACCAGCTGTCTCGGCCTATGCGGCAACGGCCCTTTTGTCATCGTGTATCCTGACGGGGTCTGGTATTACAATGTAACAACGGAGGATGTGGCCCGTATCGTGGAGGAGCATCTGGTGAACGGACAGCCGGTAGAAGAGCTGGTTATGCTCAAAATGGAAGCCTGATTCCCAGCAGCCCCAGCCAGTCTGCCTTCAGCCTAATACTCTCAGTCCCTCCCCTCCCTGGGCTGGGACTATTTGCGGTTGTCCGGTCCTCCTCCTTCTGAGGTATACTAGAGGTATATGTTCATTAGGAGTGCCATCATCCTTTTAGGAAATGAGGCTGCAAGCATGACTGTATTCAAATATAACGCCCATCGCCCTCACCGGGCCAATCCTGACTTATATCTGCATTACTGGGGCCAGGAGCAATGCGCACCCGGTCATTCATTCGGACCCGGAGTACGCAACCTGTACAAAGTCCACTTCATTCACGCCGGAACCGGCAAGGTAACCGTCGGTGAAGCCACCCATACATTGAACGCAGGGCAGGCCTTCCTCACTTATCCGCATGTGGTCACGCATTATGCTGCAGATCAGGCTGACCCGTGGCTGTATTCCTGGATTGCTTTTACCGGGGAGGAGGCAAGTTATCTGCTGGGACGGACTTCGCTAACCCCGGAGCAGCCGGTGTTCCCGATGGACCAGGTGCTGATGCCCTCGCTGTCTGCCAGGTTATCGGAGACGGGAAGCAGCGGGGAGCTGCTGGACCTGCCGCTGAAGGTGATGCTCTATGAGTTCTTCGCCCTGCTGCTGCGCACGGTCCCGGCTGCCGACAGCCCGGCTCCTCGCAGCAGAAGTGTCTATGTGGAGCAGTGCCTCCATTACCTTCAAGCCCACTACGCCGAGAATGTGACGATGGAGAGTCTGTCCGCTTCCCTGAAGCTGGACCGCAAATATATGTCGGCGCTGTTCAAGCGGACGGTGGGCTTGCCGCCGCAGCAATATCTGCTCCAATTCCGTATGTCCAAAGCCTGCGAGCTGCTGACAGAGACAGGCTGCACCATCGGGGAGATCTCGCAATCCGTGGGGTATCAGGATGCTTTGCTCTTTTCCCGGATGTTCAAGAAGGTGAAGGGCTGCTCGCCCAAAGAATACCGGCTCCGCCATGCAGATACGGACATTGTGCTATAAAAATCATCCTTGCTGACATACGATTGAAAGCGTTTATCCGCTACAATTAGGGAGGTATGAAGTCCCGTACAACTTAAATTTAGGAGGAATCCAATATGTATATCGCCAATCCTGAACGCTATGACACGATGAAATATAACCGCACCGGACGCAGCGGCCTGCTGCTGCCGGCCATCTCCCTCGGGCTGTGGCATAATTTCGGGGGCAATGATGTCTTCGAGAACGGCCGCGCTATGGTCCGCCGGGCGTTTGACTTAGGAATCACCCACTTCGACCTCGCTAATAACTACGGTCCGCCCGCCGGCTCTGCCGAAGAGAGCTTCGGGCAGATGCTGAAGAAGGATCTTGCCCCTTACCGCGATGAGCTGATCATCTCCAGCAAAGCAGGATACTATATGTGGCCCGGCCCTTACGGTGAATGGGGCTCCAAGAAGTATCTCGTCTCCAGTCTGGATCAGAGCCTGAAGCGGATGGGGCTGGATTATGTAGACATCTACTACCACCACCGTCCAGACCCGAATACGCCGCTGGAAGAAACCATGTCCGCCCTCGACCTGCTGGTACGCCAGGGCAAGGCGCTGTATGTGGGCCTCTCGAACTATAGACCGGAGGAAGCGCGTGAAGCCGCGCAGATTCTCCGCCGCCTGGGCACGCCTTGCCTGATCCATCAGCCGAACTATTCGATGATGTCGCGCTGGATCGAGGACGGCCTGCAGGATGTGCTGGAGGAAGAGGGCATCGGCACCATCGCCTTCTCCCCGCTGCAAAAGGGGATTCTGACCGACCGCTACCTGAACGGCATCGCAGCCGATTCCCGCGCAGCCGGACCGAGTGTCTTCCTCTCGGAGAAGGAGCTCACGCCTGAGGTGCTTGCCAAGGTTGGCAAGCTGAACGAGATTGCGGCTGCACGCGGACAGAAGATGTCCCAGCTCGCCTTATCGTGGGTACTGCGCGGCGGCAAGGTGACCTCTGCACTGATCGGGGCGAGCAAGATCAGCCAGATCGAGGATGCCGTAGCTTCACTGAATGCGCCTGAGCTAAGCGCGGAAGAGCTGGAGCAGATTGAGACAATTCTGCGCGGATAAGCCGGGGCGGATACTGCACCTGCCGAACCTACAGATCACAGATACCAGATCACAGATTATAGATTACAGATCCTAGATCACAGATATGACGGCAACCCTGCCCACCGCTCGCGGTGGTGCAGGGTTCTTTTTTTGTACAGATCTCCCTAACTAGTACATCATCAGAGCTAATCTTGTGAATATGACAATGATCAGACCTTATCACGCGAATGCTTCATTCCTGTAGCTAAACATCTGATGCTGTACTAGCTAGAACAATAGCAATTGCGTTTTTTACCATAGAATGCTGTAAAAACGGCTATTACCTAGGCTCAATTGTATTCTGTACAGTTGAATCTAGAGCAATGGCTATTTTTCACCTGAAATGCAACTTTCTGCTGTACGAAATACAGTAGAATCCCATTTCACAGCAAAATATAAGGTTTCCATTGCAGGAAATACAATCAGTTGGTTATTTGGTGCAATAGAGCATTGGGTTGGCGGGAGAGCTTCAACTAATCAGTGCTTTATGGCGTGTAGTTCCAAGTAGACATTCAGGGATAGTTGCAGAATGTACACTTAAAAACAGCGTAAAAGAAGGCTTGCCCCTTATAGCTGTAATCTGTACAACTAAATCTGCCCCAACGGGTGGAAACTCGGGAAAGCGGGGATTTTAAGTGTACGAAATACAGCTAAACGTATACTGGGGAGCAAACCAGGCGTTTTAGTTGTACAAAATACAATTAAGCCTATCGCCTATGAGTGGGTATGGTACTCGGGGCGCTGCAACAAACGGTTTTCACTAATTTAAACCTGATGCTGTACCCGTTGAACCTTGAAGCAGTCCCTCCCGAGTGCTTACGGTGTGCCTGAATGCTATAATGAACTCATTCATAACCATCAAAACCCATCACTGCGTAATGAAAGGACATCCGATGAAGACTAACCGATTGGGGCAATCCGATTTACATGTAAGTGCCCTGGGACTTGGCTGCATGTCGCTGGGGACAGAGGAAGCGCAGGCCACCGCCATTATCCACGAAGCGCTCGAACGCGGAATCAACTTCCTGGATACCGCCGACCTCTACGATGAGGGCCGCAATGAGGAGATTGTCGGTCAGGCCATCCGGCACCGCCGCGCCGATGTGATCCTGGCGACCAAAGTGGGCAACCGCAGAATTCCCGGCAAGGAAGGCTGGAGCTGGGATGCCTCCAAGGGCTATATCCGCTCAGCTGTGAAGGAGAGCCTGCGCAGGCTGCAGACCGATTATATTGACCTGTATCAGCTGCACGGAGGAACGCTGGAGGATGATATCGATGAGACGATTGAAGCCTTCGAGGAGCTGAAGCGGGAAGGGGTTATCCGCCATTACGGCATCTCCTCTATCCGGCCGAATGTGATCCGGGAATATGTGCAGCGCTCTGGTATCGTCAGCGTGATGAGCCAGTATAGCATTCTCGACAGACGCCCGGAGGAGAGCATTCTTCCGCTGCTGGGCCGCGCGGGCATCAGCCTGATTGCACGGGGGCCGCTGGCTAGCGGCATTCTGACCGATCATGGCCGCAGCAAGGCACAGCGGGCATACCTGGACTATACGGAGGACGAGCTCACGTCCCTGCATGAGCAGCTGATGAGCCAGACCACCCTTACCCGGACGCTGACGCAGACCGCGCTGCAATATCCGCTGGCCGATCCGGCGGTAGCCGCCGTGATCCCGGGAGCCAGCAGCCTGGAGCAGCTGCGGCAGAATATGGCGGCTGCCCGCTCGCAGCCGCTCTCTACACTGGAGCTTGAAGCTGTAAGGGATTCCAGCAAGGCAGGACGGTATACCCTGCACGTATAGAGCGTGCTTACGGCCAAGTGGAAACGGCTTCGCCGTCCTTTTAAAGGACGGTACCGTTTCAGCGAGAAATAGAAGGATAATTTATAGCGTAAAATATATAAATTCTTATATTTTAACAGAAGAAGCTGTCCGGAAACTGTAGGCATTACAGTCTCTGGACAGCTTCTTATTTTTTGCTTAGCTTCTTATTTTCTACCTACGCACGCGATTCCTTGCCTTAACTATCCACGTAATTAATGCAGCCACAAATACCACTGCAGTAATGAGCCAGGTTAGCAGAAACGCCATGCCCAGCCCGATATTGGCATCCAGCGCTTCCCTTCTGCTCTCCAGAATCAGCATCACTGCGAGCGGCGCTCCGCTGGCTATCAGGAGAACCGTCATGCTGTAGCGGGCGAAATTCGTCCGCTTCTGAATAGCCGCGTATAAGCACAGGTATGAAGCAATCAATAATACGAAGGATAATACAGCTTCCCATTCCAGTCTAACCATCCTGTCATCACTCCTTCTCCATAGGAACCGGGGATTGCGTTATAGTATAGCGGCTGCGGCAGGCAGATGCAAATGACACTGCCGCTGAAGCACCCTAGCCAAAAAACTGCGTAATATAGACCATCGCCAGCAGCCCGAAGATAAACGAATACGTCGAGGGCCGTTCAAATCCGTGGCCGTGGCTCTCCGGGATCAGCTCCTTATACACGATGAAGAGCATTGCCCCGGCAGCAAATGCCAGCCCGTATCCAACCACATTCTGTACATAGCTGGCTGTAAAATACCCGATCACAGCCGACACCATCTCCATCAGACCGGTCAACGCTGCTATCGTCAACGCCTTACGCCGGCTGGCGCGGGCATTCATGAGGAAAATCGCCAGAATCAGCCCTTCCGGCATATTCTGCGCGCCAATCGCAATCGCCACCATCGGGCCGAGGCTTGTCTGCTCGCTGGCATAGCTGAAGCCTGTGCTAAGCCCTTCGGGGATGTTATGAATGAACAGCGCAATCATGACGAGCAGCGCTTTGGAGTCCAGATTGCTGAGGCCGGGCTTATTCTCCACATCGATATGCGGAATATGGCTCTCGATCAGATCGAGCAGCAATACGCCGGTAATCAGCCCCAGAGTCAGCGCGGTAATACCCGATTCCTTAATGGCTTGCGGCATCAGCCCGAAGGTGCTTGCAGAGACCATGATCCCGGCGGTGAAGGCCACCAGCACATCCTTCCACAGCTCGGACAGCCGCCTTACGAACAGAATAGGAATAACGCCCAGCACCGTTGCCATTGCAGACAAAAAGCTGCCTAAAAGTGCACCCGCCAAATCTTCAACCCCTTTTGTGGACAGGACTATAGATCAAGCATATGCTCAAGGCAGCTATAAATAGACCCAAGCTTCAGAGTCTCACATACCGTCCCAGCCCCCGGTCTTCAAGCTCTGCCTTCGGGACGAACAGAAGGGCGGCAGAATAGATATGATAATGCTGCTTCGCCGGCTCCGGTCCGTCAAAGGTTAGATACCCCAGATAAGCTCCGCTTAACCTGCTGCGCAGCACGGTCCGCACCTGTCCGCCGCTATAATCGGCTTCCCGCCGGATTATCCCCTCTTCCACCGGACCCGTGAAGCTGGGCCGGCCTGTGCCGGAATCGAATTTGGCTGCCGAGCTGAACAGCGGATCACCGCTGATCACATCCGTGTAGAGGCCCTCCTCGAAGTGGTCCCAATACGCATTCTGGTAGGCAGGCTCCGCGCCTTTGTTCTGGGTGACCTCATATTGCAGCTCTGTAAGCTTCCCCCGCAGCCGCTTCTTATCCTCACGGCTGTTCCAGTGCAGCGCTGTGAAGTCGTCACGGCCCGAGCCCTTCTGATATAGCTTATAATCCAGCGGATGGGTCCGGTAATAGTGCTGATGCTCCGCTTCCGCCGGATAGAACGGCGCAGCCGGCAGGATGGGCGTCACAATCGGCGCCTTGAAGCGCTTGCTGGCCTTCAGCCTCTCCTTCGACAGCTCCGCCTGCTTCCGCTGCTCTTCATTATGAATGAAGATTGCCGGAGAGTAAGAATGCCCCCGGTCCATGAACTGCCCGCCGTCATCCGTCGGATCGATCAGCTGCCAATAGATGTCCAGCAGCCGTTCATACGGGAATAGCTCCGGATCATAGACAATCTGCACTGCCTCCCGGTGTCCGGTAGTTTCCGATCCTACCTCTTCATAGGTCGGATTCTCCGTATGCCCTCCTGTATAACCCGACACCACCGAGACGATGCCCGGCAGCTCGTCGAACGGCTTGACCATACACCAGAAGCAGCCGCCGGCGAAGGTCGCCAGCTGCAGCGTATCATTCGAAGTCAAACAGACCGCCTCCCTGCATGCTTTTCCCCTATTATATCTGAATATCCCGCTTCTCCAAAACGGTCAGGGTGATGCTTAGAGACAGCAAGATCCAAGCTGCAGGAATCCACAACGCGCGTATATAATCCCCCGTCCCCGAGAGCAGAATCAGCTGTGAGTTCTCCACGTATATCCCCGAGAATTTGAAAATCTGCGTCATCAGGGAATGCTCAGAAATTGCGCGAAGAACCGCAGAGGAGGCGTCCTTGAGATACCCGCTGAGCAGCAGGTTACCGAAGATGAAGAAGAATGCGGCCACCACCGCAGAAGCCGGTTTGCGGATCAGCATCCCCAGCATCATGATTGCTGCACAATAAGCTGCCAGATAGAGCAGATTCAGTCCCAAGGCTGTCAGACCAGCCGCCAGATCCTCTGTATATCCGGCATGTCCTACCGGCGCTCCTGTGATCAGCGCTGCCGCAAGAGAGAACAGATAGAATAAACCGTAGAACTCCAGCAGCCATCCCAGAACGGCAAGCAGCTCCAGCACATATTTACCGGTGAAGTATTTCGCCTTGCTATGCCCGGCAGCAATAATATTCTGCACCGAGCCATGCTCGAAGCCCTCCGTTGCGAAGAAGCAGGCATGCAGCGGAATAACCAGATAGAACATAATGGAGAACGAAGCAGCCGTCTGGAGCGGCTCTGCATAACTGCTTAAGGAATAACCGCCTTTGCTGCCCAGAATTAGAACAAGTGCGAGGCTGGCGAGGGCGAAGATTGCGGTGATGCTTTTGAAGGCCGGATCCTTACGCAAATAATAGATTTCAGCCTGCCAGAAGTTTCTCATCTTCCGCTGCCCCCGATCAAGTCCATATAATACTGCTCCAGATTAGGCGCCGACTGCTGGAGTTCAGCAGCCGAAATCTCCTGAATCAACCAGCCTTGATGAATGAAGCCGTATTTGCCGGCCAGCAGCTCCAGCTCACTCAGAATATGGCTGGAGATTAGAAGGGTCACGCCTTGTTCATGGGACAGATGCTCCAGGATATGCCTAACCTCCACAATTCCCGCAGGGTCCAGTCCATTTACCGGCTCATCCAGCACCAGGAACTCCGGCCGGTTCAGCAGGGCGACGGCAATGCCCAGCCGCTGGCGCATGCCAAGCGAATATTCGCCCGTCTTCTTCGGACCCGCCTCATCCAGACCTACAAGCTTCAGCACTTCAGCGCCCCTGCCCCTATCCCTGATTCCGAAGATCCGGCAGTAAAAGCCCAGATTCTCCATCGCATTCATATGCGGATAGAGCGAAGGCCGTTCGATCAGGAAGCCGATACGGCGTCTGGCGCTGGCCAGCCTCTCCTTGCTCTGTTCTCCGAACAAGGCCATCCTTCCGGCTGTCGGATGCACCAGACCGCCGATGATTCTCATCAGCGTTGTTTTGCCCGCCCCGTTCTCCCCTACGAATCCGTACACATCCCCAGCCTCAATGCTCATGCAGAGCTGATCCAGCGCAACCCCTGAAGGGTACTCCTTGGATAAGCCCTCAGCCTCAAATACTGTTGCCGTCAAAGCAAACACTCCTTTTCCCTCTCAAATCTGTTGATGGCATAACGATACCATCCGGTGTCCCCTCCGCTAACGCAGGTGTCATATTCACGCGAAATCATGTCGTTTTTGAGGATGAAAATGTATAATGTAGGGATTAATGCAAAGGTGGAGAAGCCGATGATTCATATTGCTGTGTGTGACGATGAGCCCCGCGCAGCCGGAGAGGCCGAGCGCCTGATTCTGGAAACCGGAGAAGACTTGAACGAACCTATTGAAATTTCCCTATATTATTCCGGTGAAAGCTTCGCCCGGGCCCTCCGGTACGGAAGCCAGTTCGATATTATCTTGATGGACATTGAGCTGGGCGGTCTGGACGGCATTGCGGCGGGACAGCTCCTGAGGGAGGATGACGGCAATGATCCGGTGCAGCTTATCTATATTTCCAGCCATGAAGAATACCATATGCAGCTGTTTGACCTGCGTCCGTCAGGGTTCATTAAGAAACCTGTGGTGCCGGAGAGCTTCAAGCAGAAGCTGGCCGGAGCTATACAAAAGGCCACCCGCCTCCGGCAGCAGGGCCGGACGAACTTCCTTGCGGTACAGCTGAAGAACCAGGAATTAAGGATTCCCTACCTGGAGATTCATTATCTGGAGAGCAGCATCAGGCAGATTACACTGGTTACTCAGGATAGGACACTACAATACTACGGGAAGCTGGTAGAGGAGGAGCAGAAGCTGACGGCCAGCCATTTCGTACGGATTCACCAGTCCTATATTGTGAACTTCTATTCAATCCAGGCCATTAGCGCCAAAAAAATCATTCTTATCACCGGCTGTGAACTGCCGGTCAGCAGCAAATATAGCCCCGCTGTGCGCAGGGCCTATCTTCATTTCAGGGGGGAGCTGGTATGAATTCCGTACTCCTCGATGAAATCATTTATCTCGCTGTACTACCGCTCCTGTCAGTCATACTGCATCTCTTCTTCAGCCGCTTCTTCCCCTGTCGTGTGGAATCACGGCTGCGGCTGACCGCATTTTACATTCTGTACATAGGTGTTCATGCTCTGCTCCATCACAGCTCCCTGTCCGCTCTCCCGCTGATGGCTGGCAATATCGGACTGATCCTGGGTCTGTCCCTGCTCTACAAGGGCAGCCTTGCCTCACGGTTATACGCTGCGGTGTTTATCTCTGCTGTGATTATCCTCAGCGATGCGGCGGTTCCACTGCCACATACTGACTTCGGTTACAGGCTCGGCCTGCTGCTCTCGAAGCTGCTGATGCTATTGCTCGTTCTGCTGCTGCGCAGGCTGGTGAAAGACGAGGGCCGGGGCCAGCCAACCGGATGGTTAGGGTCTGTTGTCTTGCTCTGTCCTTGTCTTAGCATTGCGGTATTACTGCAGTTATCCGGCAGTCCCTTCTTCCAGCTATATCCGCAGTTATTCCCTGTCGTTCCTGCCTTGCTGCTCGCTATTAATCTTCTGGTATTCCTGCTGATTGACCGTGTGCTGAGCGCACAGTCTGAACGCAGCCAGCGCCTGCTGCTGGAGCAGCAGAACAGCTATTATGTGAACCAGTACCACCGGAACCGGGAATTTCAGGAGGAAGCCCTCCGGTTCCGTCATGACTTCAACCATATTCTGCTGGGCCTGCGCTCCAGAATTCTCAGCGGAGAAGAAGCCGCCTCTACAGCCGAGCTGGACGCTCTGCTTGGCTCGACTGGACAAGCCCAAGCCTACTGCAACACGGGCAACCCGGTTATTGACTCCATCCTGGATTACAAACGGCAGGAGGCATCCGCAGCAGAGATTGATCTCCGTCTGGAGCTGAGCCTTCCACCCCGGATGATGCTGGATACCGCTGTCATCAGCGTTATTCTGGGCAATGCCCTTGATAACGCCCTGGAAGCAGTCAGCCTGATTCCCAAGGAACAGGGAACAGAACGATACATCGCGGTACATATGCATTACCTGAATGCCAGCTTATTCATCCGGATTCAGAATCCCTACTCCGGTTCTGTCCTCCAAGGCCCAGGCGGCGAGCTGCTGACCACCAAAAGCGATAAGCGCTCCCACGGGATCGGACTGCGGAATATCCGCCAGACGATGGAGCGGGCCGGCGGGCTGTTTCAGCTTGCTTACAGCGGCCAGCTGTTTCAGCTGGAGCTGGTGCTTTTTCATATTGAGAGAGATGAACGTGGCGGAGGACGGGTGTCCGAGGGGGAATGATGGGGAATGGGGCCTGCTATTTCAGTTTCTTGCGCTCATGGCGGGTCTTGTGCCTATGGTTGCTGTCCCATAACTCCTTGTGCATCAAGCCTGCGAATACAAGCATGACAAGCGTCAGCACCAGCACATACTCCCGCAGGATATCGGATAAGCTGCCGGACAGGTTCAGCCCGAGAATAATGTTCAGCCTTCCCCACAGCAGATTGAGACACAGAAGCGCTACTGCCCCATAAGTTACCCACACACTGCGGAGGTACAAATTATAGGTACGCATAGGCCCCCGTCCGATGAAATATTTGCTGTAACGGATAACATACGCGGTAAAAGCGATTAAGGCTATCATTTCCAGTGTAATCAGGATCAAGTCAATAATGTCCATGCAGATCATCTCCCCTTCTGCCTAAGCCGGTACGGTGCAGATCAATAAGCCTCTCTAGATCATTGGATTCATACGCCTCCTGAATTTGGCCCAGGGTCTCAATTTCCCGTTTGACCCGGCTGGGCTTCAGCTCGTGCTTGCGAAAGATATCGAGGAGCTTCACTTGTTGACGACCTCCTCATCATTAGGTTTTCTCTCTGCGGTTCCTCTCTCAATCAGCAGTTTCACGAGCGTACGGTTATATTCGCTAAGCTGCTTCTCATTCTCCTCATCGCGTTTCTGATAATTCTGGATTACTTTCTCTTTATTCGCAATTTGCTTCACACTCCAGATCAAGGCAGTAGATAACAGAACATTCAGCACGACTGAACCGTTGTTATCTACGAAAAGGCCAGTCAATGCACTGAAATCCATCTGTATCCCCCCATTTCCTAATGTAATCGGAACGGCTTCGCGCCTTTACCCCTGTCCACATTTTTGGTGTAGTCCATTGCCGCCACTCTAACAGAATCACCCTCAAGCTAATCTACTCTAGCAATTGCCATTCTGATTGGGTTGAGCAGCAAAAAAAACCGGAGGACCCGTAATCCGGGCCCTCCGGAGAAGGCTGAAACAGAGATTATTTGAGTTCCGAGATCCGCCGGACCAGGGAATCATACAGATAGATCAGGTCGCCGGAGGGCTTGATGCCAAGCTCGCGGCTTAGCAGCCGCACGTAGTCTGTGTAGACGGCATTGAGGCCTTTTTTGTCTCCGGCCAGCTCGTGCACGGCCATCAGCTGGCGGATCACCGATTCATCGAGCGGATTCCGCTTGTTCAGCTTCAGCAGCAGCTTGGAGGCCGCAGCGGAATCCCGGCTGGCAATGAGCGCTGCGGCCAGCCGTTTGACGAAGGAGGCATACAATTCCGCATAACGCTCCGTCTCATGGATGGCCCACACATAAGCCTTGTCGCCGAACAGTTCCCCTGTATAGAGCTGCTCGATACGCATAGCCCGCTCTATATCCGGGGGTTCTATGGTGTGCAAGGCGGCTGCCTCCTGTTCAAATTCCAGATAGTCGATAACCGGCGCCTGAAGCTCAAGCGCATACCCGTCGTTCTCCGAACGGATCGCTTCACGCAGTCCCAGCGGCTCCAGAGATTTGCGCAGTTGATAGACGGTAGTGTTAAGATAGCTCTCCGCATTGGCCTTATGCATGCCGCCGAAGATATCCGCAACCAGCCTGGAACGGGGGACGCGCTTTCCCCGGAGCAGCAGCAGATAGGCAAACAGCTCAGCACATTTACGGGAGGTCCATTTGACCCGGCCTGCCCCGCTGCTCACGGCAACATCCCCGAGCATCGTGAGCCTTACCCGGCCGGAACCGGCCGGAGCCTGCACCTCCGGCAGAGGGGAGAGCCGTGCCGGAGCAGCCCGCCGCTGGGTAAGCACCCGGTTCACCGTACGCGCAAGCCGCTCCTGGGAGACCGGCTTGACCAGATAGTCCAGCACGGACAAGTCGTAAGCCTCCAGGGCAAATTCCTTATGTGAGGTCACGAACACAATTTGCACTGGAGAACCGGCAGCCGCCAGCCTGGCTGCAAAGGCCATGCCGCCCTCTCCCGGCATAGAGAGGTCCACGAAGGCAAGCTCCACATCCGGGTGCTCCTCCAGAAAGGCAGCAGCCGGCTTCGTATCTGTGAACGAACCCGCAAGCTCGACTTCAGGCAGCTTAAGCAGCATGGTGCTAAGAATCAGATGCATCATCCGTTCATCATCGACCAGTATAACCTTCATTTATATATCCTCCCTCCCGCTGCCCGTTACTCCATCCGTTCTCCTCCTGCCGATCCCGGCAACGTGAAGTAGAAGATCGTTCCACTTCCCGACTTGCTCTCAAACCACAGGCTCCCGCCATGGATGCGCACGAATTCACGCGCGAGCGCCAGGCCGAAGCGGGCATCTCCTGCCTCCTCCCCCAGCGGCGCCTTCAGAATCGGCTCCTCTAGGCGCAGCATGTCTGCGGTCGCTTCATCAATACCAATCCCGTCATCGCGCACAGATAAGATAACCCGGTCGTCTTCAAGCACGGCTTCAACCTCAATAGAGCCGCCTATTCCCGTGAATTTGATTGCGTTAGAGAGCAGATTACGCAGGATCAGATCCAGCATCTCTTTATCCGCCCGGACGGTTAATTCGCTGCCGATGCGCTCCGTCAGGCGGATCTGCTTCATCCCGGCCTTGGTACCCGCAAGCATCAGGGCCTGCCGGACCACCTGCTGTACACTCCAGGCCTGCGGATGGAAGGAGACCTTTCCCTTCTGGCTGCGGTACCAGTCCAGCAGATTATCAACGAGCTGGAATGTATTACGGACCTGCCCTTTGATCTCACGCACCACCTCCGCGTGCTCAGCATCCGCAGCCGTCAGCTCGTCGCCCAGCAGCTCTGTCAGGCTGACCAGCAGTGCTACCGGATCACGAATATCATGGGCCACAATGGTGAACAGCTTGTCCTTGAAGGCATTCAGCTCGGATAGCTGCCGGGCATTCTCGCGCAGCCGGACCTCGCTCTCCTTCAGCTCCGTAATGTCGCTGAACAAGAGGATTTTGCCGATAGGGGTGCTTCCTGTATCATGAATGAAGGACAGACTGCAATTATAGTACAGACGCCTGCCAGCCTGGAGCCGCTCGTAGGCAAACCGCTCGTCCTCATCGCTTAAGCCCCTGAGACGTTCAAGCAGCTCCCCGCTGCCGGCAAGCACCTCCGTCATATCCGCCGGGTAGCGCCTCCTGCTCCCAAGCTCGGGAAACATCTTCTCTGCGGCACGGTTGTAGCTGACGATCTGATTCTCATAATCGAACAGAAGGACACCGTCGCGGATCGTCTCGAACACCTGCGCCATCGCCAGCGGAGTCAGGCGGAGCAGGTTGAATCTGAGGATACCCCAGGCGTAGGCGATGCCCGACACTGCAAATCCGAATGGTGTGAGATCAATCCGGGTTCCGGTCCACAGGAACAGATTAAGCAGCATAGGCGCAACCGCACCCAGAAGCAGAACAGCAATCTGTTTGCGTACAATCGGCAGCGCCCGCACAAACATGGATATGAACAGCGCAATCCCGCCAAGCAGCACCAGATAATTATACGCAGCATGGATGTTATACCACAGCCCCTTGACGGTGTAATACAAGGAGACCGAAGGGTCCGTATTCATCAGAAAATCCCGGTAGATTAGATGATGCCAGTCATTGGTGAGCTGCAGGATGAAGATGACGGCGGGGATCAGGAACAGCAGGGCGATCAGTCGCTTGCGGAAGCGCGCAGCGGCTCCGGTGAATTGAATCGCTTGTACCAGCCATAAGGTGGAGACAAAAGGAATACCCAGATATTGAATGTGCAGCGCCAGCTTCACCTGACTTAAGTTCCCGCTAAGCAGCTCAAGACCATAGCCGAAGGCGTAGAAGGCTGCTGTCAGCATAATCAGAATCATCGTTCTGGCAACAGGAAGATGTCTTTTCTGGTACGACAGGAATGACACAAACAGCATCAGTGCTGCTGCAATAAAAAGCATAATCGACATCCAGTGCCTACTTTCCACGGCTGCGTCTCCCTTAATAACAAATTCTATTAAGTTAGGATAGCACCTTCCGGGTCGGGGTGTCCACGCCTTGATTTTCCATTACAGGTTACCGGTAAAGGCCGGTCCTTATGCGGACCGGCCTTTGCTGCAGCCTCATTTCTTACTTGGATAATTTATAAATAATCTTGGATAATGTCATGACCAGCTTGTAGTAATTTTTGAAGTCACTAATATACTGGCCTGCCGCCTTTTCGAACATCTTCAGGACAATCTTCGCCCCGATATAATCGCGGTAGACATCCCATACGGCTCCTGCCGAATCCAGCACGTTGGCTCCGGATACAATCAGCACCTTCAGTGCATCCTCCGGTTCAATCCCTTCCGTCACCTTCAGCTGATTGGTGGCATCGGAGATACTAATCCTTCCGTTGCGCATGGCGGATACGACAACAATCATGGCGATTTCATTGTTGTCCAGCAATTTTCGTTCCAGGGAATCGAGACTGTCATAGAATTCCCGCTGTTTGGCGGTGGATACCTTTTTGAGAATACGGTAGGTCTCCTTGAGCACGCCGCCCGTGGCCATCTGAATCGCAGTGCCCAGATCCACGAGTGAGATCAGACCGGAATCCAGCATTCCCTGGGCGATGTCATCCATTGTCCAGCCGCCAATTCCCACCAGCAATCCCAGCAGCCAGACCGGCTGATAATTGATCGAGATGAGAGCACCCGCAACCTCACTGACCTGTGTAAATCCTCCGTCATACAGCGCTTTGGCTAAGGAGTAGTGGCTCATACTGCCCTTATACTTGTTCAGCAGCTTGGCAACATCAATTGCGGACAGACCGAGCTGCTGCCTCAGAACTGCAATAGTGTTGTCGGTCTGCACATTCCGATAAGCAATGTATTCGCTTGGTGTGTAGTCATTGCGGATCAGCCATTGCAGCTGCTCGTCCACGGGCCAGTCTCTCAGGAAGACCAGCGCCTGCGGTACTGAGAGTCCAAGCTTTTTGAGAATCGCGGCAATAGCATCCCCGCCTTCGCCTACTGCATCAAGCCCTCCCATAATCGCCGTACCCGTATATCCGTATTCACGCATGGCAAGAGCAATCTCTGCTATTGGCGCATTCGGCAGTCCTGCCTTGACAATCTTAATGACCTTGTACGGGAGCAGATTCCACTTCCGCAAATATTGAACGATAGCGGCTGGCGTATTAACACCCAATTGTACCAGCTGTGTTCCCTGCTCCTCTTCCGTACCTGCATTTTGGAGCATTTCGTTGAAGTAATTGTAGCGCATCTTCAGAATGCTGGCATTGTCGTAACCCAGGCTCCGCAGCGTATCCACCAGGTAGCTGGACGGTGCCAGCTCCAGCAGCCCCCGGAGCTCCAGCTCGGCAGCCACATCATTGGCATTCGCTCCCCGGTCCTTCATACGCTTTAGATAGGCGTAGAGCGGATCAGCGCCGAACACTTCAGTCACCGCTGCACGAACACGCTCCGCAGACATGATCGTAGTGGAGATCGTATCCTGCACACCCAACGCATCCAGATTGAAAATCACCTTCAGTGCAAGCACGATATCGGTATCCCGGAATTTCGCCTTCATATAGTTCGCCACCGTTCCCGGGCTGCCCATAGCTGTTGCCGGAATTAGCTTCGCGAGGTAACCGATATTCGTGCTGCTGTAATACACCGTAGTGACGGCCAGACCAAGCTCCGGCCCCTTGACATGCACGGCCAGCAGGGCGGTTGCTTCATCGGCACCCAAGTTATAAGCATCCTTCAAATACTGGAGGATATCCTGCACCGGTGTACCTTGCTTATAGAGCAGGCTTACAGCAGCCTCTGTACCCGTGATTCCATACAGATCAAGTACTTGCTGAAGCGTCCCAGAGGATGTGCCCACTGCGAAATACATTTCGGCCACTATCTTCTGTACCGCATCCGCAGTGTAAATACCCAGTCCGTTCAGGATGGCCTTCGCCTCTGCCTCCGTCTTGCCATAGCTCTTCTTCAGTAATTCTGCGATATACGCCATCCGGTAGCCGCTTGTACTCAAGACCTGCGCCGCTTGCGGGGCGTCTGTAAAGATGCCCTGCGCTCTGAAGAACTCCATTGTGGCGGCATCATACGTAGTCCCATAAATGGCGCTGATGCTGCTCAGAACTGCTGAAGCACTGAACGATCCGTCTGCAATCAGCAGTGCTGCGGCAGCCGCCGCAGATTGGCCGTTATACTCTTTGAGCATTTTGACAATATCCTGGAGCGGGTAGCCCGCAGCCCATAGATAGGCAATGGCCGCTGGCTCTCCTGTAATTCCGGCTTCCTGCAGGATAGATTGAGGCGTTGTGGCCGTAGTGCCTTCCTCCACAGCTGATCCGTAGACCTGCCGCACCGTCCATTCTATAATGCTGGCGTCTTCCAATTGGAGCGACAGCAAAGCGTCATGGGTAGCCGGTAGCGAATTACCATAGTAGTTCTTGGATATTTCGGTCACATCCTGCAGCGTGTAGCCCAGCGAACGAAGATATGGCGCTGCATCCTGGATGGAGGCAATGCCGCTGCGGTCCAGCAGCTCCTCTACACTCTCATTCACCGGCTTGCCATAGTATTCCGCCACAGCAGCCAGAATGTCTGCCGCCGGATAGTTCCCGGGTTGCAGCAGGCTGTAAGTCGTCTCTCCGGCGCTGAGCTTGTAGTGCGTCTTGCCTGCTAGGACCAGGTCGGCGAGTGCAAATCCGGCGCTTCTCAGCTCCGGCACAGCATCGGCGAACACGGTGATCCCCAGCGCATTCAGCGTATCCAGCCGGGTCTGCGTCAGATTCTGCCCGTATACATAGGACACCGAATTCTGTATGTCCTCATCACCATAAGATCCCTCGACGGTCAGAGCGGCGGCAGTCTCTCCGGCCGTTAACCGGTAATGCTCCTTGCCCACCCGGACGATCCCGTTCAGATCGAACTTCATGTTGCGCAGGAAGGATACAGCAGATTCCAGGGTGACCAGCCCGCTGGCTTCCAGTGAATCCACGATACTCTCACGCTGCGAGGTCCGGTAGATATCCGTCACTCCCGCAAGGATATCCTCCTGGCGGTATAGCCGGGAATCTGTGAGCAGCTGCAAGGCTGTTCCCGCAGATAATCCGTATTCTGTCTTGGCCAGCCTGATGCTGTTCGCCAGACTGAACCGGGCCTGGAACACAAAGGCAATGGCTTCCTCGAAGGAGGGAGATCCCTGCCGGACAAGCAGTGCATGAATCACTTGTTCAACAGATTGTCCATAGACTGCGGCAAGGGTCGTTACCAGCACATTCCTGTCAGCCAGAATATTCTTCTGGACGAAGAGCAGCGCCGTCTGACCTGCGTCCTGGTGGAAGGCGTCTTTGGCTGAGCTGGCAATATCTCTAGGCGAAAATCCCGCATTCCACAGATATTCAACAGCTGCGCTTACTTCAGTAATTCCCTGCTCCTGCAGTGCTTCTGCTATCGTACTTCCGAGCGTCTGTCCGTATACGGAAGCAAGCCCGGATAGAATAAGACTCTGATCATTCGGATAAGCGGCGGTAAGCAGCTTGGCGGCTTCTCCGGCCGTAAGCCCGTAATAATCCTTGAGTGCGCGGGCCATATCCGGCAGCTTATAGCCGCCCTTCTGCAGAAATTCCAGTCCGTCTCCCGGCGATTCGAGCTTGGCAGCGCTCAGGAGCTGGGCAATGGTAATCTGCTGCTGGCTATAGAGCGACTGCAGCAGCCCAAGCGTCGCCTGCAGGTTGCCCCGCACTCCGACATGGATCAGCAGCCCCCGCATGACCTCGTCCTGGCTAAATCCGCCCTGAATCAGGGCCGGACCCACCTTGTCCGACTGCCAGTAGGCAGGGTAACGCGCAGCAAGCGTGTTAATCACGGAGGCAGCTGTAGCCCCTTGTGCCCGCAGCGTCTGAATCCACAGCGAGATTGGATCGCTGCCGTAGGCCCAGGCCGCCGCCCGGCCGATATCCTCCTGATCCTCGTTCGTCTGCTGGAGGAGCAGTGCCATCGCAGCAGCGCTATCCAGCCCGTAGACTTCGCGCAGCACCAGCGCCCGGTCCTTCAGCGGATACGGAGCCAGCCGGTCAATGACCTGGCTCATGGTAAGACCTTTTGTAACCAGATAAGCAGTCACATCATTTGCTGCAATTCCGTATGTGCTGAAAGCGGCCACCCATTCACTCCACCCCTGACTGTCGAATTCAGCAGCGACCTCTTCGAAGGAATACCCCGCATTTTTCAGCGCAGAGATCAGGTAAGGCATTCCTTTCGCTCTGACACCCTCTGTAGGGTAGAGATTAATCGTTCCTTCCACGATCATATTCAAGGTATACCGGCTGGATAAGCTCATGGCAACAGTGATATCCGGCAGCGTCGCACCAGCGAATAAATACTGGGTATCCTTCACCACTGTCCGCACATCACAGGCGCAGCCAAATCGGGAAAAGGCCTCGGTACGCTCCAGCTCCACCCAATCCTGCATCGTGAGGCCCATCTGCCGGATAAGCGGCCCTGCAATCTCAACCTTATCCCACAGCCCGGAATTACTCATGGCTGCCGCTATTGCGGTAGCATCCGCCTGCCCATCCCTATCCTGGACGAATACGGCTCGCAGCGCCGTCAGGACATCGGCTGCTTCATAACGGTTGTTGTAATCATGGTAGAACAGATCCATTGCACCGCTCAGCGTGAGCGCTGTTCCCGCTTGTCTGTAAGCATCATACATTGTCTGCAGCGATTGTACCGACGTTTTGCCCGCCAGCCTGAACTGTCTGAACAGTTCATAGGAATTGCTGCCCTGCTTCAGATAATAGTCCGCCAGCTGAACCGGATCATAGCCCCCGTCCAGAAGATATTTCAGGATATGCTCCCGCTGGGATTGGGCAAGCCCTGGTGAGAGAGCCGCAATCGCTGCCGGGAGTTCTGCACCGAACTGTTCACGCAACAGCGCGGCCTGTGCTGAAGCCTGATACCCGCTGGCGGCGAATTGAGCGAGTACCTCGCTTAACGTGACACCTGCCGACACCCATAAATCATTCACGATGATGGCAATTTCCTGCACCTCATAGCGCTTGGCCATTAAGGCGCTAATGATCACGGAGGCACCATCTCCGGCCGATTTAACCGCTTCGGCCACTTCCCGTGCAGATACCTTCGCGTTCAGCAGCTCTGTCGCCGCATCCTGCTGCGAATATTCCCGGCGCAGCAGAGAATACGTATACGCCGCCGGGAAGCCAGCGCCCATGAAGGCCCGCAGCATTTCTGCCGCGCCAGCAAAGCTGTATTGCTCTGCAATTGCCTTGCTCACATCCGCCGCCGAATATCCCGCTTGGGACAGCCAAGTCGCACTGGTAACGGCATCGCCCGAGTACAGCTCCTTGATGACCGCTGCCGATTCCGTTGCCGGTTGCTTGCCTTCGGCCATGGCGGACACGGCCTGTGCATGGCTCAGACCATATGCACTCTGGACAGCTCCGGCAATCCCGAGGCTGTCATAACCTGTCAACCGGAGTAACTGTACGGTATTGCCGCTTGTTTCATTCCAGTTATCCTTTAGGACCTTCGCCGCTTCTGTAACGGATACATTGTAGCGCTTCAGATATCCCAGGATGCCTTTGCTGGACAGACCGAATCTCTGAAGGACCGGACCGATCTCACTGGCCGAATACCCTGCCGAGAGAAGCTCTCCTGTAATCAATCCATCATACGCAGCCGTAGCCGGCTTAAGCGAATTGTAAGCATCATAGAGCGCTGACGCATCCGCGTTCATTGCATACAGGATCGGCGTCAGTTCTGAGCGGATCATCCCATACTCGATCAGCACCGCACGGTACAGATTCGCTGCCTTGAAGCCTCCGGCCCGCAGAAGCTCCGCTGTCTCCAGCGCCGTCTTGCCGTATTGCTTGTGAAGTATTTGAGCCGGGTAGGCTGCATCGTTCTTATAGGCATAGCTGGAGACGAACCCGAGCAGGGTCGCCACATTAGCCACCGGCAATTCGTCAAAGACAGCCAGGAACGTCTGATTGACCGCTTTCACACGGTTCACACCGGTGTAAGCTACCGATACCGTGGAGGCTGAACCAATTACCCGGCCGCTGCTGTTCCAGCTCAAGAGGATCTGCGCCGGATCTGCCCCGAGTGCCGCAGTCACGGAGCTTTGCCATTGACCATCGATCTTGACGGAGAAGGACCCGCTTGAAATCACGCTGGCCAGCGGCTTGTCAAACGTAAGGATAACCTGGGTTCCGTTCTCCGAAGAGGTCGCATCCAGCAGGTGCGGGGGCGTGCTTACATTATTCACCGTCAGCTCCGCACCGAGATCATACCCCGCTGCATCCAGCCGCAGCTTGAATTCCTTATTGTAAGCCAGGCTCGCTGCCACCTTGTACGTCTGTCCGAAGTCTGCCGTGGATACCGGACCCAGTGTTACCGGGTTGTTGCCGGCATCCTGCAAGCTGAACTGTACACCCTGAACCGGTGTACTGAAGCTTACAGTGAAGCCATTCTCATTCACACCTGTGAGACTTGAAGTGACACGATAAGCCACATACACCTTAACCGCTGCCCCAAAGTCATACCCTGTTTTCTTCAGGCTTAGCGAATACGTACTGCCCTCTGCAAGTTGAGCCTGAATGGTGTAGGTACCGGCATCTGTTCCCGCAGCGATATCCACCACCTTGATCTGATCGCCTGCCGCCGTAAGAAGCTCCACATCCTCAGGCTGCACATCAATTCCCTTGCGGCCCAGCAGCACACTTATTCCGCCGGCATCCGCACGGGTGACCTGGCTCGTAACCGCAACTGGCAGCACCACTTCGAGCGGCCCTTCTACCGGGTGGGACGGATCTTGCACCATCAGCGTATACGTTTGACCGGCGGCTATAGGCACACGCACCAGATAGATTTTGCCCGCATCGGCTGTACCCGGATTAGCATCATAGAATGAGCCGGATGTGAGTGTAATATTCTGCCCGCCCGGTCCGCTCAGGCGAACAAAGGACAGACTCAGATTAGGCACAGCCTTGCTCAGATTCAGACGGAAGCCGGTAGGTTCAATGGCGCTCGCCGTCAATAGCAGCATCGGAAGGACATCCAGATGAACAGACGGTCCAAAATCATACCCCTTAGCTGTCAGCGCCAGCCGGTACGCCGCCCCTTCCGTCAGCTTCGCTGCCGCTTGATACGTCAGCCCGCCGTCCGCCGTCACCAGGGAATCTAGCGCAACAGCCTCGCCACTGCTGTCCTTCAGCAGAATGTGGGTGACCTTCAAATCCGGGACTGCGGCTTGCAGCCGCAGGGTGAACCCGTTCTTGGACAGCGCCTCGATAGACTTGGCGACAGGCTGCAGCACCGTTAACGGCAGGACCGCGCCAAAATCATGACCGGCTGCCACTATATTCAGACTATAGGCGTCCCCGTATTGCAGCGCCGCCCGTATGGCGTAGGTCGCACCTCCATCTGAGGTGGTTGCCGCAGACACAACGCTCTGATTGCCCTCCGCATCCTTCAAGATGAAGCTGGCTGCGCTAAGTCCCGGAATAGCCGGGTCCAGCTTCACCGTCAGCCCGTCATTCTGAATTTTGTCATAGCTGAGTGCGACTTGTACCGGCACCTTCACCGCAAGAGCTGCCCCAAAGTCATAGCCTGTCCCGGCCACAGTCAGCGTATAGACCGCTCCATCTGCAAGATTAGCAGACAATACATAACCGGCCCCCCCGTTCAGCTCCTTGACGGCTGTAACCGGAGTGGACTGCCCGGAAGCATTAACCAGCTTGAAGCTGCCAGCCTTAAGCCCGCCAACAGCCGGGTTCAGGAAAACACTCACGCCTTGCCCGTTAACAGGACCAACCTCACCTGCAATCACACTCGGCAGCGTAGCAGACAAGACCTCCCCGAAGTCATGACCCGTCTGTTGCAGCGCAATCGTATAGGTCTGGCCTCCGGCAAATGCTGCCTTCAGGCGGTAAGTCAAGCCATGGTCGTCCGTTTCGGCAGACGACACGGGCAGCTCATTCCCGGCGCTGTCTTTCACCGTGAAATCACTGGCATCCATTCCAAAGACGCCGGGATTAAGTCCGATATCTACAAATGTCGATCCCGTTCTCAACACTGCCGCGCTTATCATAGCCGGAACGTCAATGAAGATCGGGGTGCCGAAGTCATACCCGTGCTTGACAATACGCAGCGAGTAACGCTCTGTTCCCCAGAAGCTCGCTTCTACCTTATAAGTGAATCCCCCGTCCGCTGTCGAGATTTTCATAGGATGGTAGACTGTAGCGTTGTCTCCTTGCTTGATGTTGAAATCACCCGGCAGCAGGCTTGGCATCGCCCGATCGAAGCGTACAGTGAACGCCTGATTGTTCCCGGTCTCCATCCCCTCGAACGCAGCCGCCACAGCCTGGATGGACAACGGCAGCTCGGTACCCAGATCATATCCCGGCACATGCAGGCCCAGCTTATACTGCACACCCGCCTTCAGATACACACTAATCTCATAAGACCGGCCCGCATCCCGGGTAATAACCGATCTTAAGTTGACGGTTTGGCCTTGGTCATCCGTCAGGCTGACATTTCCGGGGTCCAGACTGAGCGGTGAGGACAGGCTCAGCTTGAAGCCGGTCACAGACAACTGATCCACCGTGGCCGAAGCCGCATTCAAGGTGAACGGGTCAATGCTGTCAAAAACATACGGTGTCTTCGCAGCAATCTTCACCGTGTACGTCTTGCCTCCGGCCAGCGGAACAAGCACGTTATAGCTGCCTGGAGCAGTGGAAGCCTGGAGGGATTGTACCGCAGCGATATTTCCCTCTTTATCAGTGACCGTAATATCCGCAGCGCTTAGACCAGGCACCTCCGTGCTCAATACGAGTTTGAAGCCGCTCCGCGACTGGCTGTGAATGATTGCATACACCCCTACTTGGAAGCCCACCGTAAGCGGAGCCCCGAACAGATAGCCGGGATACTTGGCTTGCAGGGTATACGTCTCGAAGGCGTCGAATTTCCCTTCAATATTGTACATCGCGCTTGCCGGACCTTGAGAAGTCACCGTAATCGCGATCTTGCGGCCTTTGCTGTCATACAACGCGAAATGCTCTTCGGTCATATCCGGCAGATTCGGAGAGACGGACACCACAATCTTGTTCAGCACAGTGCCCACCAGCCGGAGAGCAGCCGATGCCGAGATATCGAAGGAGACCGGAGACGCCAGCCGGAAATCATCTCTCGCCAGATCCAGGGTGTACCCTTTGCCCGCTGCCACCGCATTCAGCGTCACCTGGTAGCTTAGCCCCTGATCCGTTGTCTTGAGTGAATACTCATTCACAGGGACTGGATTCCCGCTCGGATCACGGAGGATCACTTGCTGCGGGGTCAAACCGGTTACCTTGGAGCTGAATTGAAGCTTGAACCCCAGTACCGTTATATTGCTGAGTGCAGCCGTAATGATTTTCGATATTGGAAAAGCTACGGGTTCATTCACCTGATAAGTTACATCCGGCTTGTACTGTACCGTATACGTTTGCCCTCCGGCAAAGGTACCGGCAAGGGTGTAGTGAGCGCCTGCATCCGCAGTTGCCGCTGAAGTCAGTGCAATGCTGTCACCAGCGGCATTTCGGATTACAAAATGCCGCTGGGCCAACCCCGGAACCGGCGCATCCAGCTGCACCTTCACACTTGCTGTTGTCGCCTCCATAACTGTCAGCGTTGGCGGCAGCCGGAAGGAGACTGGATTCATTGAGAATTCATCCTTGTCCAGTTTGACCATGTAGGCCATACCCGGCTTCAACTGATTGCCCGGCACTCGAAGCTGGTAGCTCGCCCCGCCGTCTGCCGATTCGAACAGATTCGGATAATAGAGCGTGCCGGCTTCATCCGTTAACGACAGCCCCAGATAATTCTCAATCTCCGGGAACGCGGGAGCGAACTTCAAGGTGAACTGCCCGTCCTTCGTTACATCCGCTATGCTGGCGGCAATCCACTTATTCACATGGAACGTGACCGGCGAGTCGAAGAGGATATACCCTTTCTTCAGCACGATCGTGTAGTCCGCATTCTCCGCAAGCGTTACCCGCACATGATAGGTCCCGCCATTATCACTCGTGGTTAACGTAACTCCGTTCAGCTTGTTATTCTGCGCATCCGTGATCGTAAGGTCGCCAGGCAGGAGCCCCATTACCGGGTTGGCAAAAGAAAGCTCGAAGCCCGCACTCGTGATCTTCGATACACTGGTTGTCCCTGCGTCTGTGGTCGCTGCAACCTTGAAATTCACCCCTGCTTCCGGTAGATGCCCGTTCAGCTTCAGAGTATAGCTGCCTCCCGCCAGGTGGGCCGACAGCCGGTAGCTTGCGCCCTGGTCCGCCGTTGTTGCTGAGGATATCACTACGGGATCTCCTGTATCGTTGTTCAACAATACGAAATTCCCGGCATCCAGCCCATCCACAGCATAATCAAGCTTCGCAACCAGCCCATTGTTATCAATCTCATCGACAGAGACTGTAGCAATTAGCGGAACTAAGAAGGTGACCACGTTCGGGTCCACCTCTGCATCCAGCGCGAGACTATAGTAGCCCGGGGTCAAGGCCGCCGAGAACTGGTAGCTTCTGCCTTCCGGATCATTCATGACCGCCTTCTTGATGGGAATCTCCGGGCCTCCAAAAGCCTTGGTTAGCTTAAAGCCGTATTGCGTATTAATCTTCATCGCAGGTGCCATCACAAGCGTGAAGCCGCTGTACGTCGGATCTACTACAGTGTTCTGGGCATACACATAAATCTTCTTCGGCGCGCCGAAGTCATACCCGTCCGCCTGAACCGATACGTAATAACTCTGACCGCCCTCTCCGTCAAAAGCCACTACATAGATTCGCTGCTGGTTATCCCAAGTGACGCCTGTAACCGCAACCTCATGGCCTGCCAGATCCGTGGCCCTGAAATGTTCAGCCGTCAAATCCGGCACGCGCGGATTCAGTCCGGCCATGAATTGGGTCGGCTTCCGCCCCGCGCCCCACACATTCAGAGTCGCGTTCACCAGTGTGGCCGGCTTCCCGAAGCTGTAGCCCGGAGCCGTAATGCCAAGTACAAACGGGCCTCCGGCATTAATCTGCGTGGTAAGCAGCTTGTAGGTACGGCCTCCGTCACTGGAGCCCGCCGAGTCCAATACAACCGCCCCGCCGCTGCTAGTCTTAAGCTCAAAGGCTGAGACTGTCAACCCCGGCACCGCCCGCCCGAAGTGAACCGTAAGGCCGCTATAAGCACCGGGGTACCCGTCGAAGGTCGTATACTTACTGATCTCCACGGTCTCAGGAACAACTAGGGTCCCTTGTATGAACCGTCCGTCATAGAGATTGACATGGTAAGCATAACTTCCTGCTGCGGGCAAATCCGCAGCTATCACTGCAGATTTCCTGTCCAGACCAAGCTGGACTTCATCCACGGCTACGGCCCCGCCGCCCGGAGCCTGCAGAGTCATATCGCCTGCCGAGAAGTCTGGCGTACCTTGCGCAAACTGCAGCTCAAATCCGCTATGCGTCACCCAGCCTGCCGAAGAGGGAACTTCCTCTGCCTGGACCGCCAGAGCCGCCGGTTCCGTGAACTCATACCCGTCCATATCAAGCGAAAGGGTATACGAATCCTTCGGGGCCAGGCTGGCCCACACTTCATATTGCTGGCCGGGAACCACTGTACTGAGCATATCGATACTGACCTGCCCGCCCGCCGCGTTCTCCAGCACCAGGCTCAGAGAATCTATCTCCGGCACTGTCTTATCCATAGACAGGATAAAGCCGTAAGTACGCACAGTGCCAATCGAAGGTTCAACCTTCACCTTGCCTACGGCTGGTACAGTCACTTCAAGCGCTGTCCCGAAGCTATAGCCGCTCCGTTCCATACTAAGCGTGTAGGTGCTGCCCGGGACAAGTCCTGCAGTAATCGTGTATACACCGCCATCCTCTGCGGAGGCCGCTCCGTCCACCGGAATGCTGCTGCCATCCCCCGCTGTCAAAGCGAAATGAGCTGGGGTTAATCCCGCAACCGGTGGATTCAAGGATACCCGGAAGCCCGTCTCCGTGATGCCGTAGACCTCAGCAGATACTGAGATCACTACCGGGTCCGTAACCGGAACGAATACGGAAACAACCCCGACGAAGTGGTAGCCCGCCTTCGTCACGCTTAACAAGTAGGTAGCCCCTTCCTGCAAGGCAGCTGTCAGCTGGTAAGAGCTTCCGCCGTTATGGGCAGCAGCCTCTTGAATAGCGACAGCTTCGCCCGTCCCGCTGCGCTTCAGGGTGAAGCCAGACAGCGGCAAATCGGCTACCGGCTGATCGAACTGGACCTCCAAGCCCGCTACACTGATATTCTGCACCGCCGTGGCCACCCGAATATCCTCCGGTGTAGTCACCGGAATAACTAAGGTTACCGGGGCGCCGAAGGCATACCCTGCCTTAGAGAGTGTAATGGAGTAGGTCTCCCCCTCTTTTAAGACTGCGGCAACCCGGTAAGAGCTTCCCCCGTTCAGTGAGCCAATGAAGGATATCTCTATGGCCTGTCCCGCTGCATCCTTCAGCGAGAGCTCTGCTGCTGTCAGGTTCGCAACAGGCTTGCTGAAGCTGAGCATGAAGCCGCTTGGAGTACCGAGCGCAGCAGTAACTGCCACCTCAAGCGGCTGCTCTGCAGGCGGCAGGGTTGGCTGAGGTGTTGGGGACGGAGTAGATGTTGGAGATGGCGGGGTCGTCGGGTTGCTTCCGCCACCGCCACCACCGCCACCACTTCCTCCGCCAGTTCCACCCGCTCCACCTGCTCCGGCAGGAGGCGTGCTTGCAGCCGGAGCAGTAACCGTATACTCTCCGCGTGTCGTAGTTTCCACGCTGCCGGGGGAACGTTCAAACACTACTTTTGGAGCATCTACCAGTGCCTTCACGATTTCTCCCGCGCCTGATACACTTGCTGTGCCATGCAGCTCCAGATCACTTACCTTCACGCCTTCGTTCAGCGTAATGGACGAAGCGCTGACTCCCCCTGCAACGCTTAAGCGGCCTATGGTCCCCGAGGTGACCACAACCTTGACGTTGCTCTTAATCTCCACAGAGCTGAACTCCCCGCTCAGGGTGACTTCTCCCGACCCTGAAATGACAACTCCCTCAATACCGCCGGAAGCTGTCCCGCTCTGCTCTGACTCAAGCTTGGCATCGGACTGGACATTCAACTGCCTGATGATCGATATCCCGCCGACCACAACCCGTACCAGACCGTCCGCCCGATCCACGGTTACAACACCGAGCTGCGAATGATTGATATGTACACTATGGGCACCGCCGCCTTGAATATCTGTGCTGCCCTGTACCGTCACCTGTTCAAGGTAGATCTCTCCGTCTCCAACCTTGGAGCCGATGAGCAGATTTCCTTGAACCTGAACGTTGCGCAGCGTTATGCCCGGCGCATTTAGGGTAAGATCACCGGCAACGGTGAACGAGCCTGTAGCAGGACCATAAGTGCCGCCCGTCTCCAGAGTCTTCGCTGGAGGAATGATCCCTCCCTCTGCATGGCTGCCGGACTGCTGCTTCAGACGATCCAGCAGCACAACGGCTTCGGCCCGTGTAAGCTGCCGTGAAGCTGCAATCGTTCCATCCGGGAAACCCTTCATGTAACCGGCACTTAGCACAGCACCCAGCGCATCACGGCCATAGCCCGGAATACTGCCGGCATCCTTGAATACCTTCAGCGGATCTTCGCCGTCCTTCATCAGCACAGGCGTAAGCTTGGCGAGCATTACGGCCGCCTCCACCCGTGACAACGGCTTGTCCGGCTGGAAGGTCCCGTCAGGAAATCCCTTCACATATCCGGCCTGGACCGCTGCCTGCACCTGTGAGACGAACCAGGCCGCAGCGGGAACATCCTTGAAACTGATCTTTCCCGTTCCCTGGTAAGCAAACAAGCGGTTCACTAACGCCACAAACTCTATACGTGAGATAGTCTGATCGGGCCGGAAGCTTCCATCCTGGAAGCCTTTGATATACCCGCCTCCTATCCATTCGCTTAGTTGCGGCTCCGCCCAATGACCGCTAATATCGCTCGCAGCAGAGGCTGTCCCGTTCACAGCCGCAGCCTCTGCCTGGCCTGTCAGCCAAAGTCCGGGACTCCACAGCCCCGCAATTAGACTGACAATCAACAGCCAATGGAGCAGGAGCCTTATTCTCTGTTTTGCCCGGTGGTTCTTCACGCCAATTCCCCCTTCATCACAGCACCCTTGTTTTCGACAATCTTTGAGATTTTTCTCATAGACAAAATCATATCTTGTATATTCGAGTCTAAAGGAAGGGAATAAAAGAATAATGAAAACTTTAGAGGACAAACAGAGAAAAACCGCGCAGCAGCAAGGCTTCGCGGTTTTTTATTTGATGAGATAAATATTTCGGGGCGGTTTGTATTTATTTGAAATTCAGTTCAATTCACTAAACCTTTCGAGCATAGTGGCAACCTCTGCTCTGGTTGCCAGACCCGAAGGATTTATAGTCAAATCCGTGTTGCCCTTCATGATGCCCTTGGACACAGCCCAAGTAATGGACTCTTTGGCATAACCTGAAATTTTATTTGCATCTTTGAAGTTCAGGCTTGAATTTTTAGCTTGAAGGTCAACACCTTTAACCTTTGCGTATCTATGCAGCATAACAGCAATTTGCTCACGGGTGATGGCATCATTGGGAGCAAATTTACCCTTATCATACCCGTTAACAATTTTGCTTTGATTGGCCCAAATCACCGGATCTGAATACCAACGGCCACTTTGAACATCAGAGAATACATTTGCAAATGTAACATTCGGTTTATTCTCCATACGATAGATTACAGTGGCCAGCATCGCACGGCTCATTTTCCCGGAGGGTGAGAATTCCGTTTCAGAAGTTCCCGTGAATAGTCCTTTGTTGTAAACATATCTTACAGAAGAATAGAACCAATCGTCATGTGCTATATCTGTAAAAGGAGTTTTTCTCGCAAAGGTAACAACCACAATGGTGTCACGGCTAACCTCTGGAATGGTGTAAATGTCATGGCCTATAAATTTGTCACCGTTGACAAAGATATATTCGGTCTCAAACCCTTCATCCGGAATCATTCTGATGGTCGCAGAGGTTGTTGCACGAATGGTCTGAGCTTCAAAGCCCTCGGCAATTTTGCCATTTCCGCCTTTAACAGAAGCTTTAACGGAATAGTACAGATCAACTGCGGTGTTATTAACTGTGGTATTGTCGGCCGGAGCAGCCCAACGTTTCGGGCCGACAATTTTGGAGTTCTCGAAATCGGAAACGCCCATGCTAAGCTTCTCTATTGCTTCAGAGATTTCCGAAGCCTGCGCATCCTTTTTATCAAAAACAGCCTCAGCCCCGGCAATCACCTCTCTCAATGTTTGAGCGGATTTTGTCGGATACCAATGATCCGGATAGTAGATGGTTTTGGGATTATCCGCAATAGTAACTGAAGCAAGTAAAGCTTTTGCAGCAACAATGTCTTCATATAATAGAGATTTTGAGGGGTCCTTTACTCCATCGCCCACAATAATTTGCACATCTTCAACCGGTTCAATATACCGGTGTGTCGCATCTTTGTTGGTTAGAATGAAGCTGCTTGAAGAAATACTGAACGTGCCGCTGTTCTTAGCTTGAAATACAGCCGTTCCAATATTTTTCAGTATGGAATCCTCTTTTCCCTTGGCGGTCATATCCAGATAGACATAGTTGATGGCACCATCGGAATATTTCATTGAAATGTCCTTTTCCACATTCACACCGGTATTTTCCAGTACATAAGAATCAAACTGCAGCTTTCCTTGAAAGCCATATACAGGTGCCCTTCCGGCACCCGTATAGGAAAGACTAAGCTTAACAAATATTTTTTCTCCGACTTTAAATGATGATTTCAAGGAACCTGAGCTATCTGTTACTGTGATGTCCACACGATAACTAAGGTCTGCAGCATCATTTGCGCCATAGGCATATGATGGTAGGGCAGCCCCTAGAAGCATGATGCACAAAATGATTTTTAAGTATTTGATCATCTTTTAAGTGCCTCCATTAGTGTGAGCTGCGCATCTACAATATCAACAATGCCGTCACCGTTTGTATCAGCTCTCATCCAATTTTCTACAGAACTAAAACCGTTGTAAACATTGTCTAAAATAGCATTCAATGTTGCCATAACGTCGATTTTATCAATAGCACCACTACCATCGGTGTCTCCACGCAGAAGAACAGGAGATTTCACCGTTGGTTCAAAACCAAGCTTGGCTGTTAATTGCTCGCCTGTGACAAGCTCCTTTGAAGCACCAATATATGCTTTCTTAAGATTGTCATATAACAAAGTTTGTTTGTTGCCTCCAATCACAACCGTTGCCTTGCCCATGTTCATTTCAGTGTATATGGTGTACAACGAGAACCCTTGTGTCTGACGAACTTCATAACGGTAACCATAATCTTTTACTTTGATTTTGATAACGTCTGACAGTTCTTTATAGACCGTCTTCCCGTCCTGGCCTTCAAAGGCAGAAAGTCTATAACTAACCTTGATGGCAGTTTCGCCTGGAGCCAATGCTTCAATGGTCCCGTCTTGTGAGAGTCTGATGATGTTCTGATTATAAAGAACGTCCCACACAACGTCTTCTGCTTTTAGAACGGTACCGTTAACTGTGCGGAGAGCTTTCACAGAAAGCGCCGTTGTCCCGCCTATGCCAAGCTCGATCGAATCAGGCTGATCCTCGGAGCCTTCCAGGTCAGAGATTAGTTTAATGCTTTCATACTCTGACAAAACACGATTCACAAGATACACTGGAACAGCCGTTTCGTTACCGGCATCATCAACCGCTTTAAGCATCAGGGTTTGGTTCGGGTCCTCACTCGAGGCCTTACGATTGACAACGAAGGTTCCGTCCGGACTGATAACAATTCCGTCTGAAGTGCCGTCTAACGTTAATGTTGCGGATGGATCTGTTAGACCACGGAAGCTGTAGCTTGAGTCTGCGCCAACAAAAACAACTTGATTGCTGACAGTGTTATCAACGTTTTCCTTATCAAGGCTGGTTTGAACATCTTCATCAAGGAGTAACGCAGGTGCTTTTGTATCAACAGTAAATCCAATAGCCCCTGATGACCTGCTGCCTTGGAGGGTGTCACGGTTTTCAGCAACCGCTATAAAGTCAACCAGCTGCTGGCCGTCTTCAAGACTTTCTTCAAATGACCAGACCTTCTTAAATTCTTGAGGCGTGTTTTTATCTTCGGTGTTAAGATTTAAGGTCATTTTAACAGGTCTGTCGAAGGTGTACGTCGCCTTAAATTGGTCAGTGTTTAAGTAATAGAGATCTTTCGACCGGTCAACGTTTGTTTCAATGCTTACAAGCTGAGGTTTAGCCGTTGAAGGCATAACAAAGCTTGGCGATGACGCAACTTCGGTTGAACGATAATATTCCGCCTGTTTCAGGGGAGACTCCACAATTCTGGCAGCCTGCACTTTAACAAAATAAGTCTTGCCTTCCTCTAATAGAGGCTGGTTGGTTTGGCTTTCCAATGGTTTTAGAATGATGTCACTGCCCACTTTAAATTGACCAAAGGAATTCTCGACCTCAACCCCATCCTCGTCTTGGATCGCCACGAGATAATGTGTTGCAGTTTCGTCGCTTCCCGTTATATTTACCTTCACATAGCCGTCACCGCTGTAGACCGCAGAAACGGATTTCGGGTTTCGAGGGAGCAATGGATTTGTGAAAGTGAATGTTGAAGAAGTGATTTTCTTGCTCATTCCGCCTTGATGGTTAACAAGCATTGCCACCACATGATATTTCCCTTCAGGGAAGGACTCAGGAAGCGTGAACACATGAGAACCTGATTCAATTTCATCTAACTCCAGGTTGCCAATACTAATTAATGATGAAGTATCTTGAATATTTGCGGATTCGATGGTTTTCATGACGGACGGGTCTTTCGTAACATAGACATTAAGTGCACCCGAATATTTGCTTTGCTTGTCCATAGTCCAGGAAACATTAATATCACGGCTTGTATTATTGCTAGTAGAAGCACTAATCCCTGTAAGCTCTGGCATATAGTCAACACTGTTTACTGCAAAGTTGTCTATATAAACATCAGGTGTTGCAACTGAAATGGACCAGTTCCCCGCAACAATCAGAGAGGGATCAGTGACTGAAATGTATAAATAGTTAGTGCCATCTAAAGATTGAACAAGATAGTTACCGTTGCCCTTGTTATCGTCTTCAACCATTGTCAATTTTTTTCCATCTGGATTGGTGACAATGATTTCTGATGCAGAAGGCTTGATTAAACCGCGAAGTGGAACTTCAAAGAGAAGTGCATCCTTTGTTGTCGGGTTAATCTCTTTTGTAACCCCATTCCCGGCCCTTGTCTTAGCGATGGCCTCCGTACTCAGTCTTCTCATATTCGTTCCATAGATCATGGTGGTTGGCACAAGGTTGCCGCTCTCGTCCAGCGCTTCCGAGTGGACATAGTGAACGGCATCTCCTCTTGAGGAGAGGTCGATGGACCCGCCAAAGCTTAGGTCACCGTTCCAATAATAGATAAAGCCAAGCTTCACCCCAATGACCTTAAAGTTTGCACCCACAAAGTCAGATGAGACTGCTGCCTCAACTCCTGCGATCTCCTTGCCCCCAAGCAGCGGGATGGAGTCTGGAATGAACAGCCCTGCGTAAACATAACCATAAAAATAATCTTCCGTAATTTTAATCGTTATACCGCCACGAATGGCTCCGGCATGAATACTGATGCTGCCGAAGGCATTAAGCTGAAACGGCGAGATCCATTGAACATTCATTCCCGCTTGAATATTAAGAAGCCTTCCCTCTTCGTCTTTCTCCAAGTGGCCGCTGCCTTCTATGGCAAGACCGGATAGTTTAGCATCCAGCTTAAAGTCACCTACAATAATGGCATTAATTAAAAGCCTTGTTTGAAGGTGGATGGTGAGGGGTGGAAGTTCGCCTGCCGGGTCTCCGGCAACGGTGTCTGCAAGGTTCGAAATTCCTCCGCCAAGGCCTGTGATAAATACATAAGGTGCAACCACAGGAACCTTCATTGTAGTTGGCGCTAAAAAGAAGGTGAGCTTATCAAGCATCATCTTGGGAACTTCGTTAATAGGAACCTTCTTCAGTGCCAGTGACCCTTCTACTTCCAGCATGGTAACTGAAACACCGGCATCAATGCTATAAATATCATCAATGGTATTAATGGTTATATCCGCCTTAACACCGGCTTCGTTTCCTACTAACGGGCCTAATATATCTTTGGGCAGGGCTACAGACAGTGTTGTGTTAATGCCAACAAAACCAATTTTGCTGTCTTTACTGCCATAGAGAACATCTTGAACGTTCGCTGTTAGCGAGCCTTTATAATCATAATGCTCCTCACCCTTAGATGGATCAGCAGCTTTTAACGGCATTGAAATTCTACCGCCGAAGCTGATTCCGAAATCATCATCGTCCTGGGTCATCACACCATATTTAATATTGATCAAGAACCCTGCAATATTTTGCATCATAGAACCGGCATCTCCGAGCTGAAGTTCAAATGCTTGAGCAGTCTTCTCGGCAACAGCCTCCCGATCCAGGGTATATTTAGTTCCATTGTTCACTTCGAAATGCCACTTATTATGCCAAATATTAATCGAGTTGATCACTTTGACGGTGCCATCGCCTTCTAGCTTTGCACCCTTGTTGTCAACGGTCATCTTAAGAGCTTCGTTGCTGTCATAGGTCAGGATGCTGTTGATGGTAATATCGCCATCGGCTCTGCTGGCAGAGTAATATTTTTCTTTACCCGTATCCATAAGCCTGATTTTTCCGCGAAGGGTCAACAGAATTTCTGTTTTATTTTCTTCAAATGCTATTTCTTTGTGAAGAATGCCATCTTTTTTCACGCCGCCGGATATAAATTTCTTCATTACATCTTCGTTTGTAAAACTAATATAATCATATAACTGTCTGTTGTTTGCAGCGTCTGTGAATCGGACTAGCGAAACAATACCGTAGCTTGCACTTTTATCCGCTATTTTATTGGTGACGTCCACTTTAGTTGTGGCTTGGATTTTTGTACCGAAGGCATCGATCAGCTGTTGATTCGTAAATCTAAATTCAATGTCATACTTTCCAACCGCCAACGTCTGATTCGTTGAGAAGGCAAGCGTTTGACCTTCCTCAACAAAACTTATTTTTCTTTTGTCAATCAGAACAGCCTCAGCGCTGGATGATGGAACAAGGTACAGACTCCATCCGTCACTTCCCGAAAGGGCCTCCATCAGAACCTTCATATCGCCAGAAACGGTGATATTTTTGTCGCCTTCATAATAAACTGCCGCCGGGAAAACATGCTTCATTGAAACTTCCGGGAGCTTTCCTTCCACTGCTGGAATCAAAATGTTTGTGTTTGCACTATAGTCAACCACTTTATTGGTGTTAGCATCAATTATTTCTGTTGCGTTTAAAGAAACGACCAGACGTTTTGATGTGATCATAGACTGTGTCTCTGCAATAATGTCAACATCCGGAATATCAAACACCGTTCCAATGTTGAGACCGCCCGAAATCTTCACCGTGTATTCCCGTGTATTCGTGGCTGCAAACACAAGTCCCTCTTCGAGGCTAAGCTTCACAATGGGTTCTATAAGTTCTTTTGCTCCTGAGACACTATTGTCAATGACTACATTTGCTTTAATAACACCATTGTTTTCATAAGCTTTTTTGTCGTTAGTAAGTAATACATTTTCAGTGTGGATCCCTATGGATACATGCTCCTTTTTGGTTTGTTCAGCAAAGTTACCGATACCATAGAGCATTTCAGAAATTCTGACTTGACCTGGCTCAATTGATTTTTCATTCCAATAATAAGCCGTTGCAGTGTCAGGAACTAAATATTTGTTGGAGTAATTCGTAAAGTCAACACTAGGGTTTGGTGTATAATCGTATCTTGTGTTTGCAAGATTAATCCAGTGCCCGACAATCACTTTATCAACGTTTACATCCTTGTTGCCGCTCCAGCCGGACAAGAGGGCATAAGCCGTCTTGTTCGAAGCTGAAAGAGAATCAACATATCTAATTTGCTGCGGAAGGTTGTCACCGCTATATTCGGTTTCAACGATTGTCGGTTGCGACGGATTAACCAACACATAAGGTGCATCAATTTCTGAACCAAGCGCGTTGTCTAAAAGAAGCCGGATCCCCACCGTTCCGGCTGTGGCATTGTTATTTTTCACATCATATGAGATACCAATGTTACCAGTCCTTGAATTGTTAGGGTCTATCGAAATGGACACCTTTTGTGTGATGGTATAGCCCTTAATGTCCCATGCAATGGTTAAAAGCCTGTTTTGCTCTGAAACGACAGGTTCATGAAGCTTGGTATCGATTCCAAACCAGCCATATTCCTGACCGAAAATAAAATCCTTTCCGTCGATACGAACGGTTGTGAAGGATGTTCCATTGCTCCTTGCCGTATCTTCCTTATAAAGAAGCGGAAGGTTGTTGTCAAACGCTTTTTGTGGATGACCGTCAATGGTTTCAATGGAGAAACCACCCGTTTTTGAATTGATTGAATATTTCATAAATTCGTTCGCAATGGAATAATCCGCATTGCTAGCGTCAGCATGAACAGGGAAACTTGCAAAAGTGAAAAGCATAGATAGAATAATAGCTGCAGCTACGCTGCGTTTCATTGTTCTATAGAACGTCATTGCCTATTTCCCTCCTTGATTTGAGACATATACATGAATGTTGAAATAGTCGCGCTTATCCGTTTGGATATATACGGTGTACCAGCCGCTCGTAACATTATCGAGGGTATACACTCCGCTTTTCTCCTGCAGGACCATTCCTTTTGTCTTCATCTGACCTTGTGTTAAGACACCTTTTTCATAACGTGCATACGAGATCCCGGAAAAGTTTTTTAATGAGATTTCAACTTTGTTTCCAAGAACCGACGCAGCATTGGAACTGTCTGGCATCACGCCGTTCACAAGGGCTATGGTGTCATAAAGGCCTACCAGGCGAACGGTTCGGCGAATAGTGGTCTGATTCCCTGCATCATCTCTTACCGTATAGTCGATATAGTACGGGTTCGAGCGGACAAATTCATTTGCCGAGATGTTGTCAGGGTTAAACACCCGTCCGCCTGCTCCATAGCTTATGGTGACCCGGTTCGTCAGGTCCACCTTTTTACCCGCAACCATATCCCATGCTTCGAAGTCTAGAAGCTTGGACTTGTCATAGGCAATGGAGGCATCTTTTTTAGGCGTCATGCCTTCGATGAAGATTAGCTCTTCCCCATTTTTAAGTTTTAGCTCTGGGGGTGTTTTATCGATTAGACCAATGTCGACACCATACGAGGTATAGGTCCCTGTTCTTCCTTCAAGGTTAAAATTGTAAAGTCCATTTTCTCTATAGTTCATTGACTTCTCTTGTTCCCAAGGATCGTTTCCGCCCACAAATTTAGCATCTTTGTCAGTCATTACTGTGACATTCACATTCTGGTTCGTTGCCGGGTTCTTGTCTATTCCCACAACATATCCTTCTTCTTTTCCAGAGGTGTCAACACCAACAACAATCTTGTTTTGATGATCCTTTTCCACCCATTCGCCGCTTTGGTTCTTTTCGAGATATTTGTATGTCCAGCGAACTTCTTTAACCCTTGGGCCGCCCACTTCAATTCCTTCAACCGTTACAAGAATTTTTTGCGTGATGCCTGTTTGGTCCCTAACTTGAAAGACGTGCTCCCCGTTAGTTTTAACGTTGATTACTGCCTCTTTATAGGACAGGGCATCGCCGGACTCGTCCTTCACTTCAGTCAGAAGTGCATGTTCATATCCACGATAAGAAACGGTAAGCTCTGTTAGTTTTCTAAGAATGTCCAGCGGAACGCCGTCACTGTCACGGATTTGGTCAAAGGTTACATTCACGCTCAGCTTATCTTCAGCTAATGTGGCAGTGGCTTTGATTTGCGGCGGTGTGGACACAATATTCGATATGGTAATCACTTCCTGTCCTTCGTTGCCATAGTCGTCAACAAAGAACATGGACACTGTACCATTTTTTCTAAACCGAACAGCTTTTGTGCCGGGGATATGTACGATATCGTTGGCAGTTAGGCTTCCGGTAGGTTCTACACCGGTGACTGTAATCGTTTTGATATCCTTGCTGAACTGGGTCAACTCCACATTCACGCTTTGTGCAGTAATGGTGGTTGGTGGCGTGCTGTACGTTTTTGCAATTGCAGTTGGCACTATTTTGTTAATGTTTGAGACGGTGATCGGAGTCATCCAACGGTTTCCAGCGTAGTCATAGGCTGTCACATTATAAATTCCTGAGCTGTCCAGTTCAACGACATATTCATTCTCAAGCGGCTCCCCTTTGAAGGGATAGACCACATCGCCCTTCTTCACCTCTGCGAATGCGATTTCACCTGAATCATCCGTTAAAGTGATCGTTGCAAAGATATTTTGGTTCGTCTTGGCCATATTGGATAACACATAGGATGTTCGGCCAATGGTATTATCAAACTGCTTATAGCTAACCGTATGAGAACCTGTGTTGCCCGATTGATCCCTAAACTCAAATGTGAAGGTGTTATTATCCTCAGTTAGAGTCCTTGAGAAGGCTGCGTTGTTGTTTGTCATCGAAAGAGTTTTTCCGCCTCCGGTAAACTTGAGCGTTGCCATAACCCTTCTATAGGCTTTTCCTTCTGTGATTGGAACCCAGTTCCCAAGATAGTTCTCATAGCTGTATTCCACCGTGTAGTGCTTGTCTTGCGTAATTGGCGTTTTATCAATATTCGAGACTGTGACCGGCAGTACCGTTGCTATTCCGGCTTTGTTTGTCACTTTGAAATATACCGTTGCATTCTGCTCGAAGGTTTCGGTATGCGAAACAACAGAGTCAATGGGGCTGAAGCTTATGCCGTCATACGAACGTTCAAGTTTTAATATCCCGCTTTCCGGGTCATAGACAGAAAGTGTTGCGGTAACATTTTGGTTGGTTGACTCTGTGCTTGAATAGTCCACCTTGGCAACAGGTGCAGTTTCGTCAACCACAGTAATGGCAACATATTCAGCTTCCATCCGGTCAGCTTCCATACCTTCTGCCGTGTATGACTCGAAATAAGCTGATTTTGTTGTTTTTCCGTCTCTTAGCGCTTCGAATACCAGCTTTGAATAAGCTGTTCTTCCTTCTTCTTCTGTAAATGAAGGGTCCGGAACACTTAGCTCTGTATTGAGTTCTAATCCGGATAACACTGCATTTTCAACAAAGAAATATTGTCCGGAATACTTTGGATCCGGAACGACAATATAATACAGCTTGTCGCCCTGGTTATAGGATATAAACCCACCGTTTTGGAGCGTTTGACCATTTTTCTCTACATGACCTGAAATGTCAAATCCTGTAACGAAATTAACATCAGGTGTGAATTCTAGAACGCTATCCCTTCCAACCTCGTCCTGAATATAGAGGCTGATTGTATTATTGTTTTGAATAACAACCTCGTAGTCCATTACATAGTTTGCGGATGTTGTTAGAAGTCCTGTATACAGAAGGTTCGACCTTGCCATTTCACCCACAACATCACCCTCTACAGGTGCGTTAGGCATCACGGTGACTGGAACGTTAAAATAAACGCTAACCGTTGCGGTGGTTTTTGTTGTTGCAGGGTTTGCGCTGACACTTACAATGGATGCCTCCGCGTCAACCAGGTCCAGTTTTGAGTCAAAGAACACTTTTTCAGTTACATTTCCTGCTGTGTCGACGGCTTTGACCCCAATGGCATAGCTTCCACTAAGCCCCTTCAAGTCAATGGTGTAGGTTCTCTGTTTGTTGCCTTCGCCATTAATGATTACCGGACTACTCTGCATTTCCACGGAATGGCTTGATTGAAACAACGCATAGTCCGCTTCGGTTAGAATATGGTTGTCTGCCGGGTCTTGAATAAGCGCGAATGAAACGGTTGTATCGTTCTTGTCTGAGACATCAACTGTAACCACACCATCTTGTCTTGCTCCTTTGTTCACGATGTTACTTGAAGCAAGCGCAGATGGAGCTGCCCGGTCAATGTTAGATACGGAAATAGGAACAAGAACACGATTTCCAAGCTCATCAGACAGGATCAGTTTTGTTGTGATGTTTTCGCTTACCGTTACTGTGAATGCACCGTCTGTATATGGAGAAACTGTGATTTTGTCTGCATCCTCTGGTGCAACTGTCAGTTTGCTAATCCCTGTGCCAGCATCACTTGCGATGATTGTTGCTGTCACGGATGCGTTTGTTGGCTGAATGGTGCTATAGTCCGGCAATTCAAAGGTTGGTGCCTGGCTATCATAAAGAATGGTGAGCGGTCTTGCTTCTGTTAAAAATTCAGGTTTGTCGTCAGCAGGAGCATTGATGAGTCCAAACTGGAAGTAGATGGTGTTGACACCTTCTTGAAGCGGAACCGGTGTGTCGAGTGTAAAGGCATAATTCCCGCCGGAATTGTTGCTCGCTGTAAACTCAGGAACTAAAGCGCCGTTATCTGTTGGCATGCCGTCCGTTGTTGCATAATATACCGGGTTTTGATATTTCAATGCGCTATCAGAAGTCCATGCTACATGCGGTTCATTCAAGACAGCATAGACACTATAGGTTCCATCCGTTGTTGTACCCATTCCGTTTACAGTCTTTGACTCCGTAAAGTTCAATGTGTCAATGATCACAGCTTCTGACCTCATGCCAAAGTATGGGGAAACCTTTTTGCTTACTCTGCCATGCGGATCTTGTGCCACAACAACAATGCTGTACGCACCTGTTGGAAGTCCTGTCAGGGTCAAGGTCTGATTAACCTGGGCTATATTGTCACTGTCCATTGTCAGAGTCAGCGGATAGTTTGGCATATCTTCCATTCTGATCTCTGAGTCTGGCTTAGATAAATAGTAATATGCACTTGCAATTCCACTGCGATCTGTCACTTTCACGTTAAACTGTTGTGATGATTTGAAATGATCGTGCTGACTTATTGCGGTATATTTAATCTCCGGGGAATAGGCGTCATACGTGTATACTTGTGAAAATTCGGCAGTGTTACCAGACTGTTTATTTTTCACACGATATTCCAGTATATATTTCCCGTCCATCAAAACTTTGGTTCCGGCAAGATTAGTTTTTTCAGCTGCACCAACATCATCGCTTGATCCATACACTCTAAATTTTTGTGTAAAGCTTTTGTCATTGCCAGGATCAGAAATCCACCGGTAACTCGTTTCAAGGTTTGGATTGCTTACGTCAAAGCTAATGTCAAAATGCGGCTTTGGAAGACTGGAATCCTCCGTAATCAGTGTGTCGGTAACATTTCCATTGAGAATACTCACAGGTTTTTTATAGTATCTTGAGGCTTGCTCGTTTCTAGAATCGTTCCCCAGTGAGTCTACTGTGAAATAATAGAGAGTTCCCTCAAAGTTGTCCCCTTTTGGAATAGATAGAATGGCAGTTGTGCTATCACCTTCTGAGTCTACGAATGCCCATGTGCCTTGAGTTGAAGCAATTTCTGCGGAGGCAGCTTTAATTTGATTGATTGGCGTGTCAGGCGGCGCCGTCATCCCGTTCATAAAGGTATAATAAGTTCTTGACCAGCCGTTATTGCTTTGCTCAAGGTCGTTCATTTCAAAGCTATAGTCATTTCTTTTGCGAAGCTGTGCATCTTGCGGATGTACCGTTTCGGTTACGGTCACTCGCGGAGCCAGATTATCAATTTTGATGTTTTCAATTTCTGCATATCCGGCCTCTCCGCCCAGCGGATTGTCGGCTTTATCCCATCCATACAGCCGAAGCTTAAATTCGCCTTCCACCCGATCAATTGGACTTAGTTTTAGGCTAACGCCATTGATAACCTGCGTGTTAATAGGTGCGGTAACTGTTGCTCTGTTTCCTGTACCGTCAAAGTTTGTTATTCGGGTCATGGCCGGTTCATAGGAATCACCGGTTTTCTTGTATAACTCATAATTAAAATAGTTTTGATTCGACTCGCTGTGGGCGACATTTCCGTCTGGATAGAGTGTTTCGCTGGCAACCATATAAAATTCATGCAGCTTTTTGATGTTGCCTTGAATGGAATCTGCCCCCACCAGGTCATTTCCATTTTTATCGGTCACTCTTACAGTTGGTGTTTTTGTGTCCACTTTGTGAGTCGAGAAATAAAAACTTTGTGATGTCGGTGATTCTGGAGTTGGATTCTCTAAATAATAGGCCTGAGCGCGTCCCTTTTTCATTAGATAGGTAGATACTTTATCAAGCTGAAGCCTTATGCCCTCGCTTTCAACTGCACTAACATCCAGCGGCACTTGTCCGGTGAACTGAAGTTTGCCGTTTGGTTTGCCGTCACTGCCCTGCAGTTTGGTCATGGTAAGGTCGGCAAGCGGTGTTTCCGTACTGTTCCCAATATATAACGAAGGCGTGGCTTGGAAGTTGGTGATCAGCTCCGTTTTAATTTCTTGCGTCATGGCTTTTTTATGAATGGAAACCGCTTCAACTGTGATGTTAACATCTGTCAATTTACGATTCAGATATCGGTTGTCCTGGCTCGGCGAGTAGGTAACGGTCTGATTGATATCGGGGTTACCGAGATTATATATACTACGATAGAACGTATAAGTTACATCTTTATAATAGTAATCCGCTTGCCCTATCTTTGTTGTTAGATAGGTTTTAACTTCGGGATCTCCTGAGCTTGTATGGGCAAAGGTCCCCCCAAGGCTTTCAGCATTGGTAGACTGGGCAAGCAGCGCCACCCTGTAGGTTAGCGAAATCTCTGCTTTGTTCTGTGCAACCATTTGGTCGTGAAGCTTCTTGCGGTCAATATCCAGCTGAAACGTTTTTGTTTTGGTTGGTTCCTGGAATGTTAACCAATCCCTGCCTACAGCGTCGTCCGAAACAGTATAGCTGAATACAGGAGCATCCTCATATTGCATAATGTCATAGTAACCATATTGATCTCTGACTTTTTTGTTCCACTCTGCATGTTCAGAGCCTGACGAATTCGCATCCAGATAGAACTCTCCTCCAAGCTCGTCAACGTAACCTATATCGGTGAATTTTCTTTTGGTTACATCCGAAATGTCATGATACAGTCTGTCCTTGCCTTTTGTCCATGAGTGTATTGGAATGGTCATTACCTTCTCTGGATTGGTATTCCCCTCAAGATAGGGAAGATACAAATCCACAGATTCACCGTACCAGTCATTACTGCCCACCAGCCAAAAAACGAATTCATTCATTCTCCATGGTGGAATATCTTGCATTTTAAAGGTATGTTTTATATCAGACCAAGCGGGAGCTCCGCCAAGATTTGCTGCATGATCAGAGGTTAGTCCAGATTCATAGGTACTCACGCCCATGTGAATCTCATCACCTGTTCCGCCGTCATCGTTTCCTCCTGTTTTCACACCAAACATATAATTGTACTCTGTTGCTACATTCGCATAAACAGGCGTTACTGATGCCAGAAGCGATAGTACCAGCATCAAGCTTAAAATCTTCTTCATAAAATGCCTCCTCCTTATAAGACCACATTCTGGACAACGATCAGCCTTTACAGCTAGTTTTCGTTGATAATAGTTTCTATATATTTTGAGCTAAAGCCAATGGCTTTTAGCTCTTCTTTCATTTCAAGTGTGTGTGCGATTTTTCTGCTAGGGACATATAAAGCCACACCGTTGCGGTTTTTATAGCCTGCTGAATTTCTTACTTCAAATGCAAGCGCTTGGGCTGCAGCTGTGATTTCTGATGATTGGCCCATGATTTCTATAAGATCATATTGATCAAATATCCCATCGTTTTTGCCTAACAGCTCTGAGTGGTTTGCAAGGTCTGTTAGTGAGCGATCAAATTTCGCCTTTTCTATGGCCTTAACCAAGGAATCTGCCTGAGAAAGCTTCATCATTGACATGGTTGTTTGCATCTTAGCTTCCATCCCCGAATGAAGGGTAAAGGAATCTAATATTAACCGCCCTATTCTTTCAGTGCTGATGTGCGGGTTTCGCTCTATCGCACCTATCCATGTGGTATAGTACAAGCCTGCTGCGGGGGTTGAATCTTCAGAAGCTATGAGATATTTGCCCTGATCTCTAAGAGCATAGGCAGTTTCAACGGTGCCCATAAGACAGGCATCAAAGACGATTAAGTCGAAATACAGATCTGCTGAACCGATTGCCTTGGAAAGCTCCGAGACCTTCATCGTTTTTCGCTCGTTCAGCTCGTCTGCACCAAATCCGCCCATTGTACCGTACCCATGGTCCCATAGAATCAGGATATAACGCTCACTGGGTGCAACGGCTTTGCCCCATACAAGAAAATCCCTGAGTGTTTTAGGGTCTGATGCGGCAGTTTGGATATGACTTTCGTGCTTTTGAAGTTGTCCATGGCTAACTTCAAAGCGTTCTGATGCTCCATCAGCCATATATTTGTTGTGATATTTGAGCGTTCCGCCTGTTTGCAGCAGGATCTTCGTATTTTGGTTGGGTTGACCACGAAGAATTTCTTCCAAGTCATCGGTTAGCCGGCCTTGCTGTGATTCAAGGTCAGAACCCACTGCATAGATTAAAATCGTCGCTCCATCCAGATTTTTATCCTGCTCCCAAAGTGACCTTGCCTCGTTTAATTGTTGCGTGGTGAAGACATCTGTTGCACTAAGGGTTTGACCTAGTGTGGCAAGTTGGTTTTTGGGTCTTGTGTTTAGAACATAACTGCTTATTTTTGCAAGCGTTCCCCGATTGAATTCGCGTTCTTTGGTAAGCTCTATTCCTAGAACTATGGAGGCGAAAGAAACCGCGGTTCCATAGTTAAAGTCTCCCTTGGTTTCTGAATATCCCAACACCCTTAGAACCATTGAACAATACTGGTTAAGCGAGATGGGCCGGTTACCGCCAAAACGAAACTCATCTATTCCATTAACTACACCCTTGGTATAGGCATACGACACGTAGCGGCTTTCCCACCCCGTATCCGTAAATGGACTTTGGTAGTTGCTTTTCAGGGCCTCTTTCTCCTTCCCCCACAGACGCAGCATCATTACAAGGGCTTCTGCTCTGGTAGGCACCCGCGACAGCTCATATCCATTCTCCATTCCACTAAACAATCCTAAGTGGTTAAGCGCTTCTGCATAGCTGGAGTTTTGTGCTGCTGCTGCTGGGGTTGTTGCAAGAAGAAAGACTAAAAAAAAGATAAAACCTCGGATTTTTCCCATCAAGTTCCGGCCTTTCAATTTGAAATCCTATCAAGCTATTACTCTATCATGGCGGATTAACCCCTGTGTGAAAGTTAAAGAAATCTTTAACTTCTCGCTTGCCGCTCGACTTTGGCAGACACCACAAATGTGTCCGTAGCTCACACCATTGATTCTGTGCATCAAACGAAAAATAATGATACTATGTATGATGGGTCAAAGACTTTGCTATAGACTATATCGTTTTTATATGTTGCAACAGGAGAAGATAATATGAGTAACGAACCAAACTTTTGGCTGGATTTACCGAAACCGTTTTTTATATTAGCTCCAATGGAAGACGTCACAGATATTGTATTTCGTCACGTCATTAGTGAAGCTGCAAAACCTGACGTATTTTTCACAGAATTCACAAGTGCAGAAAATTATTGTCACCCTGTTGGAAAAGAAAATGTAGGTGGCCGGTTAATGTTCACAGCTGATGAGCAACCGATTGTCGCTCATATTTGGGGCAATAAACCTGCACTTTTTGAACAGATGAGTATTGATATGAAAAAACTTGGTTTTCGTGGTATCGATATAAACATGGGATGCCCAGCACAAAACGCCGCATCCAGTGGAAAAGGGGCTGGATTAATAAAGCATCCTGAAGTTGCAGCAGAAATTATTCAAGCAGCAAAAGCAGGTGGATTGCCGGTTAGTGTTAAAACAAGATTAGGTTACTCTAAAATTGACGAGTGGCGCGATTGGTTAGGACATATATTGAAACAAGATGTTGCGAATCTTTCCATTCACCTTCGTACCAAAAAAGAGAAGAGTAAAGTAGCTGCACACTGGGAACTAATTCCTGAGATAAAAAAATTACGCGATGAAATCGCTCCAAATACGTTGTTAACTATTAATGGAGATATTCCGGACCGCGCAACAGGATTACAATTAGTAGAACAATACGGCGTTGATGGTATCATGATTGGCCGCGGCATTTTCACTAATCCATTTGCTTTTGAGAAAGACTCTAAAGAACATAGCGCGAAGGATTTTCTCAATTTACTTCTTTTACAGTTGGATCTTCACGATAAATATTCAACAGAAACCCTGCCACGTTCATTTAGACCACTTCTTCGCTATTTCAAAATCTATGTTCGTGGATTTAGAGGCGCAGGCGAACTAAAAGACCAATTAATGGAAACCACTTCAACAGACGAAGTGCGTCGTTTAGTAAAACCTCTTTTAGATCAAGATTTAGATTGAAGAATATTAAAGATTTGAGCTGCGAAAAAGAGGCTTCCCACAAGTTCAATGAACTCATAGGAAGCCTCTTATTTTTGCATCATGTGGTCAAACGGTGTTTCCTTCTCAGGAAACACTTGATGCAAAAGGGTTTGTCACCCTTGTTACATCATGCCGCCCATACCGCCCATGCCGCCCATATCTGGCATTCCGCCACCAGCAGCGGCTGGTTCTGGCTTGTCAGCGATAACCGCTTCAGTGGTCAGGAACATAGCAGCTACGGAAGCAGCATTCTGCAGCGCATAACGGGTTACCTTGGCAGGGTCAACGATCCCTGCTTCGAACATGTTAACCCACTCATCGGTAGCAGCGTTGTAGCCGATGCCGATAGCTTCTTTTTTCAGACGGTCCACGATAACGGAACCTTCCTGGCCTGCGTTAGCAGCGATGGTGCGAACTGGTTCTTCCAGCGCGCGCAGCACGAGGTTAACGCCAGTTCTTTCGTCGCCTTCAGCTACTACAGCAGCTACAGCAGCATATACGTTCACAAGAGCTGTACCCCCACCGGATACGATACCTTCTTCAACCGCAGCGCGGGTTGCGTTCAGGGCATCTTCGATGCGGAGCTTGCGCTCTTTCAGTTCAGTTTCAGTAGCAGCACCGACTTTGACAACGGCTACGCCGCCAGCCAATTTAGCCAGACGCTCCTGCAGTTTTTCTTTGTCGAACTCGGAAGTGGTTTCTTCCAGCTGGGAACGGATTTGGCTAACGCGTGCATTAATGTCCGCCTTGTCGCCGCTTCCGTCTACAATTGTAGTGTTTTCTTTGGTTACGCGCACTTGACGGGCGTTACCCAGTTGCTCGATAGAAGTGCTCTTGAGATCCAGTCCAAGCTTCTCAGTGATCACTTGGCCGCCTGTCAGAGCAGCGATATCCTGCAGCATAGCTTCACGGCGGTCGCCGAAGCCAGGAGCCTTAACCGCTACCGCATTGAACGTTCCGCGCAGCTTGTTCACGATCAGCATCGCCTGAGCTTCGCCTTCGATGTCTTCAGCGATGATTACCAGCGGACGCGCCTGTTGAACGATCTTCTCCAAGAGTGGAAGAATTTCTTGAGTGCTGCTGATTTTCTTGTCTGTAATCAGGATGTACGGGTTCTCCAGAACGGCTTCCATCTTGTCCGTATCGGTGATCATGTACGGGGAGATGTAACCACGGTCGAACTGCATACCTTCAACCACTTCAAGCTCTGTCAGGAATCCGCGGGATTCTTCAACGGTGATAACGCCGTCCTTGCCCACTTTTTCCATAGCTTCAGCAATCAGTTGGCCCACTTCTTCGTCAGCAGCGGAGATTGCAGCTACTTGTGCGATCGCTTGGGAATCCACAATCGGCTTAGCGATATTCTGCAGTTCAGCGACAGCAGCCTTCACTGCTTTGTCGATCCCTTTACGCATAACCATCGGGTTAGCGCCTGCAGTTACGTTCTTCAGACCTTCGCGGATCATAGCCTGAGCCAGAACCGTTGCAGTTGTAGTACCGTCACCGGCTACATCGTTAGTCTTGGTAGCTACTTCTTTAACGAGCTGTGCGCCCATGTTCTCGAAAGCATCTTCCAGTTCGATTTCTTTGGCGATGGTTACACCGTCATTCGTGATCAGCGGGCTGCCGAATTTCTTCTCCAGCACCACGTTGCGGCCTTTAGGACCCAGTGTAACTTTTACTGCATTTGCCAAAGCGTCAACCCCGCGCAGCATTGCACGGCGAGCATCTTCACTGAACTTAATTTCTTTTGCCATTGTATAGTTAACCTCCTAATATAATTTGTGAATGTATTCTGAATCTGACTTATGAGAGACGCTTAAGACTAGTCAAGAATAGCGTGAATGTCGCTTTCTTTCATAATCAGATATTCTTTACCCTCGTATTTGATTTCAGTTCCGGCATATTTCGAGAAAAGCACACGGTCGCCTTCTTTTACTTCCAGCGCTACACGGACTCCGTCTTTCAAAGCTCCGCTGCCTACAGCGATAATAGTACCTTCTTGCGGCTTCTCTTTGGAAGAGTCCGGAAGCACGATCCCGAAAGAAGTGGTTTCCTGTTGCTCGCTTGGTTCTACCAATACGCGTTCACCTAGTGGTTTAATCATGTAAAAATAGCCTCCTTTGAAATTATGTGATTTGCCTTAAAAACATAGATTGAGCTGCGGGGATCTGCGCCATCAGCATCCCTTACGGAATGTTGCTCCGGCCAATCCCGGTTTTTCAGCAGCGTTAGCACTCAACCCTCTGTAGTGCTAACAACAATTTTTATGATACTCAACTTGAAGGCGAATTTCAAGTCCTTTTACACAAAATCATATTTGTTTTTGCCAAAATTATGGTTTCAGCGCTTGTCCGACACACACTCTCCTACATTCTATCCAGCAAGGGGCATATTATGCCCCCTTCCCACTAATCTGCCTTCACATACCGCGACTCCCGCTTAGCGTCCTCAGCCAATTGCCTGCGGTAGACGAATGCGGACAGAAACACACTGAATTCATACAGCACCAGCAGCGGAATCGTCACCAGAAAGTCCGAGATGAAATCAGGCGGTGTAATGACCACAGCAATGAACACAAGCGCGAAATAGGCATAACGGCGCATCTTGCGCAGACGCAGCGGGTTCAGCACCCTGAGCTTGGTCAGGAACATGACAATCAGCGGCAGCTCGAAGAGCAGGGCCAGCGGAATCACCAGACTGAACAGGAAATCGAAGTATTCGGCGATGCCGTAGGTCTCCTCAAGCCCCATATTCCGCGTAATCGAAATCGTGAAGGATAAGGCCATAGGGAACACTATGTAATAGGCAAAAGCAATGCCGGCAATAAACAACACAAACACATAAGGCACATAACGCAGGGCAGCGCTCCGCTCCACAGGCCGCAGTCCGGGGCTGATGAACGCCCATAGCTGGAAGACGATGAACGGCACGGAGAAGACCAGCGAGACCGCCATAGCGATCTTCATATACATCCCGATTCCATCCCAGAAGGAGAACGCATGCAGGACGAAGCCTTGCGCAGCATCGGCACTGATCAGGTACAGATAGATTGGCTTGGCGACGAATAAGCCGAGCACAAGTCCTGCTACGAACACGATCAGCACGTAGATAAGACGTCTGCGCAGCTCCGTCAGATGATCGACGAGGGACATTTCTTCCGCTTCCAGAGACATGACTGACACCACCCGGATTGACATTTTTTCATCTTCAAAAAAAGGGCGCCGCCCCGGTCTAAAAGCAGACCTGGGAAAGACGCCCCTGCGTGGGAACCTTAAAATTATTCCGGCAGACGGCGGTCCTGCGGAAGTTCTGCTGCTGCCGTCTGCGCAGCCGCAGGAGCAACAGTCTCGCTCCGCTTGGCCGCTTCCGGCTCGCTCACAATCTCCCGTGCACCGTCCTTGAATTCACGGAAGGTACGCCCGACTGCCCGCCCCAGCTCAGGAAGCTTATTGGGACCGAAGAGCAGCAATGCCAAGATAACCAACAAGATAATTCCGGGTGTGCCAATACCACCTAACATACCGGTTTCCTCCCATCCTTCTGTCCGTTCATGACAATAGTTAACGATAAAATAATAATACCATAACTTATATCACACATCCATTGTGTATCCTGAACGATTTAGACAAAAGTGAATAGAGCAGAGTCCGATTACTGGCGGTATTGTCCCGTAACCATTAACAGAGCTTCCGGAAGCTGATCCATAATCGCCGCCAGATTCTCATGTACCCCCTTCGGGGTACCGGGCAGATTGACAATCAGAGTTCTTCCGCGGATGCCGCAGATTCCCCGGAACAGCATAGCTGCGCGGTTCTTCTGCATCACCGTACTGCGCATCGCCTCGGAGAGTCCGGGCACTTCGCGTTCAATGACCCGCCGCGTCGCCTCCGGCGTAACATCGCGGATGGCCAGATCGGTTCCGCCGGTTGTCAGCACCAGATCCGCCTGAAAATAATCCGTAAGCTCAATCAGTGCAGCAATAATCTCATCCTGCTCATCAGGCACGATCCGGTATTCAATGATCTCGCCGCCCAGCTCCTCCTCCACCAGCTCCCGAATCACCTGGGCGCTCGTGTCTTCCCGTTCGCCCCTGGCCCCTTTATCGCTGGCCGTCAGGATTGCTGTTTTCCACGCCATAGGTTGTCCCTCCCTCTCTATGTACTATGTATATCCGGCTGCTGAAGCAGCTGCCGCTGCGCCTTCGGCTGTATCATTCTCTGTTGCTGCTCTATTCTGCTTCCAGCGCGTAATCCCCATTCTTGCCGCCGCTCTTGGACACCAGCATCGTAGGTCCGATAATCATGTCCTTCTGCAGCGCCTTGCACATATCATATACGGTCAGCGCCGCTGCCGATACGGCAGTGAGCGCCTCCATCTCCACCCCGGTCTTACCGGTAGTGCTGACGGTTGCTTCTATATATAGTTCATCTTTGTTGTTATCCATGAAGCGGATATCCACTCCGGTAAGCGGCAGCGGGTGGCACATGGGAATCCAGCTTGCGGTCTGCTTCGCCGCCATGATTCCTGCAACCTGAGCTACCGCAAGCACATCGCCCTTGCGGATCGTTCCCGCCTTAATGGCGCTCAGCGTCTCCGGGGCCATATGCACCTGGCTTCTGGCTGCCGCTGTCCGCCTGGTAACTTCCTTGTCGCTCACATCCACCATGCGGGCTCTGCCCTGCTCGTTGAAATGAGTTAATTCCATGCAGCCCTCTCCTTCCGGCAATCCCAGATGCCGTTCTCCGTAATCAGCAGATCCATTAAGGCATCATGCTCCTCAAGCGGTACTTCCGGTACCAGCTGGAGGCCGTAGGCCAGACCAATCCACATAGGCTTGGCAGCCGTACCGGGGACTCCGGCCTCCAGGGCAGTGCGCAAGCGGTCATAATAACCGCGTCCGTAGCCGAGGCGGCCGCCCCGCCGGTCAAAGGCCAGTCCGGGCACGAAGATGACCTCCGGCAAGCCGCTTCCCCGTCCTGCTTGCGCGATGGGGCTGGCAAGTGCAGCACTCCCGGCCGGCGGCTCCATGATCCCGTAGGTTCCAGGGACAAGCTCATCCCAGGAGCTTACCTGGTGAAGGCTTAAGTCCCCGCTCTCCCGGTTGACGCGGGGAAGCAGTACCTCATGCCCTTCCGCCCATGCCGCCGCAAGAAGCGGACGGCAGTTCAGCTCGGAGCGAAACGGCGCATACGCAAGCAGTGAAGCTGCGCCTTCCTGCGAGAACCAGCTCCAGGCATGGGCGCACACCCGGGCGGATAACAGCTCCCGCTGCTCCATGGGCAAGGCATCGCGGAGCGCGGTTTTCCCGGTGCGAAGCTCGCGCTTCCGCCCGGCAAGCTGCATGCTGTGCTCCTGCATAGGCAGCCTCCTCCTTCACTTGTTCCTAGCTTATCATAGTTTGTAAGCTCAGTTTACCACTCTTCTCACCGGTTCGCCAAGGTTGATTCATTCCCCTTGTTAGAAGAATGAGCCTCGCACGGCTAACCTTTTTCATGTAAACTGGAGAATAAGATTAGACAATCGCCTGGGCGCAAGCCGCCGAGGCCAATTTGCAAGGGCGGAGGTTTCATCAGAATGCTTCTTCAAGCGACAGGAATTACGAAATCATACGGTATACAAAGCGTGCTGGACGGCATTAGCCTAATGGTGAACGAGAGGGAGAGAGTCGGGCTGGTTGGCGTCAACGGGGCAGGCAAATCGACCTTTCTGCAGATTCTCGCGGGTGAGATGTCTTATGACAGCGGACAAATTCATAAGTCTAAAGAGACTACGATTGGCTATCTGGCCCAGAACAGCGGCCTGCAGTCGGATAACACCATACAGGAAGAGATGCTCGCGGTATTTGCGCCGCTGCTGGAGGCAGAGGCCGAGCTGCGGCAGCTGGAGACGGACATCGCCGATCCGGCACTTGCCGAAGATCCGAAGCGTTATGAGGATCTGCTGGAGCGCTATGCCAGGCGCTCCGACTGGTTCAAGGATCACGGCGGCTATGAGATCAATACGCGTATCCGCAGCGTGCTGCACGGGATGGGCTTCGGAGAGTTCGCACCGGATACTCCGATCTCAACGTTAAGCGGAGGCCAGAAGACACGTCTGGCACTGGCCCGCATTCTGCTTCAAGCCCCTGATCTGCTCATGCTCGATGAGCCGACTAACCATCTGGACATCGAGACGCTCACCTGGCTGGAGGATTATCTGCGCGGCTACGCCGGCGGCATCCTGGTCGTATCCCATGACCGGTATTTCCTTGACCGCCTGGTGACGACCATTGTGGAGATCGAGCGGCACCAATCGCGCAGATACACAGGCAACTACAGCCGTTATATGGAGCTGAAGGCTGCGGAATACGAGATTCGTATGAAGCAGTATGAGAAGCAGCAGGACGAAATTTCACGGATGGAGGATTTCGTGCAGCGCAACATTGTCCGGGCCTCCACCACCAAGCGGGCACAGAGCCGCCGCAAGGCGCTCGACAAGATGGAGCGTATCGACAAGCCCCTGGGCGACCTGAAGAAGGCCAGCTTCTCCTTCGAGCCTGACTTCATGTCCGGCAAGGAAGTGCTGCAGGTCCGGGAGGTCGCAGTCTCTTTCAGTCCTGAGGCTGCACCGCTCTTCCGCAATGCCTCCTTCGAGCTGCGGCGCGGCGAGACAGCGGCGCTGATCGGACCAAACGGGATCGGGAAGTCCACACTGCTGCAATGCATGACCGGCACCCGCGAGCCTTCCCGCGGAACCGTGAACTGGGGAACCAAGGTGAAGATCGCCTACTACGACCAGGAGCAGACCCGGCTGAATCCGCGCAATACGGTGCTGGAGGAGCTGTGGAGTGAATATCCGATGCTGGAGGAGGCCAGAATCCGTACGATTCTCGGCAACTTCCTGTTCAGCGGCGAGGATGTACTTAAGAAGGTAGCTGCGCTGAGCGGCGGCGAAAAGGCCCGGGTGGCCCTGTCCAAGCTAATGCTTCGCGGAGCCAATATGCTGATTCTCGATGAGCCTACCAACCATTTGGATCTCGTCAGCCGTGAGGTACTCGAATCGGCCCTGATCGATTTTGAAGGCACTTTGCTGTTCATTTCCCATGACCGTTATTTCCTCAACAAGATGGCTGAACGGGTACTGGAGCTGCACCCGGACGGAATTGATCAGTATTTGGGCAATTATGACGACTATATCGAGAAAAAGCTCGAGCTCAAGGCGATTGCCGAAGAGGAAGCCGAGCTTGCCGCCGCCAAGTCCTCCCGCAGTGCCGACAACGAAGCGGTATCCGCCGAGAAAGGAAGCTCCCTCTCCTATGAAGCGGAGAAGCAGGCCAAACGCGAGGAGCGGAACCGGCAGCGCCGTATCTCCGAACTGGAGGAGAATATCGCGAAGCTGGAGGAAGCCATCGCGGGGATTGAGCATGAAATGACTAAGCCTGAGGTGTATCAGGATTATATGGCGCTTCAGGAGCATGAAAGTGAGCTTAAGGACAAAAAACGCGAGCTGGGAGATTTATTTAGCGAATGGGAGAAACTGGCTGAGGAATAATGTAAAGGCGCATCAAAAAAATTTTTAACAGTTTCCAATTTGTTCAAATCTAGTTATCCACAGGCTCATCCACAGTTTCCGTGCATAACTATCGTCTAAAATTAGCCCTTCGGGGCTTTTTTCATGCGTAAAATGGCTACTTTGCTTGTCAAGGACTTTTTATCCACCGAACTATCCACATTATCCACAATTCTCACAATTTTGTTTCATAGCATAACCTCCTGTTTATGATGCTCGCAAAAAAGGCGTTATTGCTGATTTTACACGGTTTTTACACAACTCGTGCGGAATATGTGGATAACGTTGTCCACAGGTTGACAAATGCCGCACGGGGCAAAAATCATGTTAGGTTTAGGCGATATGTACGTTCACTTGTGCGCCATCCGGCCCACGCTCCCACGCAACGCCGAATGTGGTCTGTTTTTCGATTACATTTGGCTCGCGCACCCTCACCCGGCGCATTATGGTCGGTTTTTCGACTACATTCGGCCATACGCCGCTTTGCTAGCCCCTGACAGCAAAAATGCCCCTGCCGATGTCGGTGACATGGCAGAGGCATCCGGTCCTTGAAAGGCGTTGAACCCGCGCCGGTAACTTCGCTCTGTTCTTGGGTCTCTAGCTTTTTAGCTATTCACCGCCGAGCCGGGAGAGGGCACCTCCGATTCCGACAGCAGTGCCGCATTACAAGCGGCGATGTAAGCAATGCCTGCGGCCATCACGATATCGTGATGGATGGCCGTGCCCCGGAACTTGGTGTCCTTCCACTCCACCATGACGGCGGCCTCGGCCTGAGCATTCCCGCCGCTGCCGAGGGAATGCAGCTCCAGCCCGTCGAAGCGGATATCCTCGGCAATTCCTTGCCCTATAGCGGCAATGATTGCTTCCAGCGGACCGTCTCCGGTGCTGGTCTGGGTCGTCTCTGCGCCGCTCTGCAGATGGCGCACTGTCACTGCAGCCACGCGGCGCGGCGCGCTGCCGGCCAGAACCTGGACCTCGCCGAGCGCATAGACCTGCGCCTGCTGTCCTGTGGTGCTGCTGACCATCCGCAGCAGCTCATCATCGCTGACGGCCTTCTGGCGGTCAGCCGTCTCCTTGAAGGATGCGTAGAGCGCGTCCAGCTCCGCCGAATCCAGGGCAATGCCGTACTTCGCGGCGCGGTCCTTCAGCGCATGCCTGCCGGAATGCTTGCCGAGGATAATCATGCTGCGCGGGATGCCCAGCCGCTCCGGGTCCATAATCTCGTAGGTGCTGCGGTCCTTCAGCAGACCGTCCTGATGGATGCCGGATTCATGCTGGAAGGCATTGCGCCCGACCACCGGCTTGTTGAAGGCAATCGGGAAATGCATCGCCCCGCTGATCATCCGTGAGGTATCATACAGCTTATCCAGCACGATTCCAGTCTCCGCGCCGATAGAGTCTCCGCGTGTCTCCAGCGCCATGACCAGCTCCTCCAGCGCACAGTTGCCGGTCCGCTCACCCACACCGTTGACCGTGACCTCAATCTGTGTAGCGCCGCCTTCAATGGCCGCCAGGCTGTTCGCTACGGCGAGACCCAGATCGTTGTGGCAGTGGGCGCTGTAGATGACCTTGTCTCCGCCCCTGGCGCCAAGCCGCACACGCCGGAACATCTCCCCGTATTCCTGCGGCAGCGCATAACCTACCGTATCCGGCAGATTGATAATCGAAGCGCCCTCTTCAATTACCGCCTCGACCATCTCAATCAGATCGTCGATGCCCGTCCGCGCAGCGTCCATTGCAGTGAACTCTACCACATCGCAGAACTGGCGGGCATAAGCCGTCATCTCTCTGGCAACCGCTACAACCTCAGGGCGGCTCATGCGCAGCTGATGGCGCAGATGGATGTCGGAGGAGGAGATGAACAGATGAATCCGCCGCCGCGCGGCATCCCGGGTGGCCCGTACAGCAGCATCGATATCCCCCTTGACTGCACGTGCGAAGCCGCAGATCTCCACGCCCTGAATGTTGCGGGAGATCGTCTCCACCGCAGCGAAATCCCCCGGACTGGATACAGGGAATCCCGGCTCCATGACATCCACTCCCAGGTCCGCCAGCTTGCCGGCCAGAATAATCTTTTGCTCAGGGGTAAGACTGGCTCCCGGGGCCTGCTCCCCGTCACGCAGCGTCGTGTCAAAAATCTGAATTCGTTTCTTTACCGGAATAATCATCGTAATTCCTCCTCAAATTAGGTTTATATCATGGAGGGCTGCCTCCTAAAAAGCACAAAGACCCCCCGTCTCTTATAAAGAGACGGGGGGTCAGCCCTCCGCGGTACCACTCTTTTTGACGCATAGGCTCCCTGATGTCAGAAGTCCCCGCTGCGTCCAGCTTAGATCAGATCTCCCAGCCCCGATAACGGAAGCTATAAAGATCTGAATAGTCCGGTAACGGGGACATCCGTAGCAGCGTACCTGTAGCTCTTTCCGCCGCTCCGCTCACGGGCGAGATTCGCCGGCCTCTGGTGTCTGCGTCGCACCTCCCCGCAGCTCTCTGTTCACCTTAGCCGTCTACTGCTCCCGATCCTTGCGTGTCATTCCTATATAACTCCTCACAAAATGTGCACAAAAAAAGCCTGCCGTCTCATTCAAGAGACGACAGGCTATTCACTGTCGCGGTACCACTCTTGTTGATATCCGAACCTGCTAACCTTCCAGCTGTTCTGCGATACCCACTCCATGTCTGCAAGGTTCCCGGAATGTTCCCACTCCGTCCAGCCTTGACTGACCACCCTCTCACGGAGGTTAACCGTAACGGTGTACCTAAGGTTGCCGGATTACACCCTGTACCGGCCAGCGCTCCTGTTCCAAGAGCTCCCTGCTTCCACCGCTCCGCTCCCGGACGAGTTCAGGTCTCCATCGACTGCGTCGCACCTTCCCGCAGCTCTCTTATCCCGGAGTGACCTTACTGCTTCCGATCCTTGCGTTTGTTCAAATATAAGATGATTGAATTGAACTGATTATACCCGGCGGCTTCTGCAAAAGTCAATAGGCAGATACCGACCATTTCTCCAGCGAATAACCGGGATCAGCTACCATATCCAGCGGAATTCCGCCTTCATGTCTCCATTTCACATAAGCTGCGGCACCAATCATCGCCGCATTATCCGTACAATACACGGGAGGAGGGATAATCAGCTCAATCCCTTCTGTTCCGCAGCGCCGGATCAGGGCTTCGCGCAGCCCCTTGTTCGCCGCTACCCCTCCGCAGAGCAGAAGCTGCTCCGCGTGGTATTCACGGACGGCACGGATCGCCTTCTCGACCAGCACTTCAACTACGGATTCCTGGAAGCCGCGTGCAATGCCCGCGACATCCGGCACAAGCCCCTTCATCTTGCTCTGATTCACCGCGTTCAGCACCGCGGACTTCAGACCGCTGAAGCTGAAGTCATACGAGCCCGGCTCCAGCCACACACGCGGCAGAGCGAAGGCTTCCTCCGCTTCATGCGCCAGCTTGTCCACATGCGGCCCTCCCGGATAAGGGAAGCCCAGGGCCCGCGCCACTTTGTCGTACGCTTCGCCGACGGCATCGTCACGGGTGCGCCCGATAATCCGGAAAACTCCTTCCCGCTCCATATGCACCAGCTCCGTATGCCCCCCTGACACCACCAGCGTCATACCCGGATACTTCAATTCCTTGACCAGCCGGTTGGCATAGATATGACCGGCAATATGATGTGTGCCGATGAGCGGCTTGCCCCAGGCCAACGCCAGGCTTTTGGCAGCCACGACTCCAACCAGCAGCGCCCCCACCAGTCCCGGACCCTGCGTTACCGCCACTGCCGTCAGCTCCTGCGGACGTACGCCTGCCGCGCTTAAAGCCTCTTCAATGACCAGCGTAATCACCTCGACATGCTTGCGGGAGGCCACTTCAGGCACCACACCTCCGAATGCCCGGTGGGTCTCAATCTGGCTGGAGATGATGTTGGACAACACCTCACAGCCGTCCTTCACTACAGCTACAGAGGTCTCGTCACAGCTGGTTTCAATCGCCAGAATCAATACAGGCTCCCTTGCGCCCGTGTCTGTCTTCATTTCAAGTCCACGCTTCCTTCCGTTACAGCTTGCTCCCCGTACTCCGGCAGATCGGCCCACATGATGAGCGCATCCTCGCGGTTGTCCGAATAATAGCCCTTGCGGGTACCCGCAGGCTTGAAGCCTTTTTTGCGGTATAAATTCTGGGCCACCTCATTGGAGACCCGTACTTCAAGCGTGATCGACTGCATGCCGAGATAAGCCGCCGTCTTCATCAGCTCGTCCAGGAGCCGCTCGCCCCATTTACGTCCCCGGTATGCCTCCAGCAGTGCAATATTGGTGACATGCGCCTCATCGACAATCGCCCACATTCCTGCGTAGCCAATAATATGCCCTGCCAGCTCCATTACCATATATTTAGCAAAATGATTGTGGGTCAGCTCGTTGCGGAAGGCTTCCTCTGTCCAAGGCATGGTGAAGGCCTCCCGTTCAATCACAAGAATCGCAGGCACATCCTCCAGCCGCATCAGGCGAAAAACAAGCTCAGTCCCCTGAGCCGGTCTACGTTCCGGTTCGATCATCGTGTATTCAGGCTCCCTTCGCTGCTGCGGCGCAGATTCGCCTCCGCCTCCGACAGCTGCGTATAGTTGGGAATCAGCGTATGCAAATCTCCGCTCTCTTCGTAGAGACCCGCTTCCGCCAGAAATCCGGTCCAGCGTCCTTCCAGCTCATAAGGCACTGCCTGGACGTTGGCGGCTTCCATCAGCGGAGCCAGCATGTCCGCACTTCCGTGCAGCGCCGTCTCCCCTACGAACCACAGGGTGTCCGGCAGATTGCCCTCAGCTGCGGCTTCCTTCAGCCGTACCGCCAGCTCCTGCACCCAGTCGGCCATCAGCCGGATCGCATCCGGCGCCAGCCGCCGGGGCGGCTTGTCCCCGTCCGCCGCGAATACAGCGGTGTATGCCTGTCCCCGCCGGGCATCGATCAGCGGAATGATCCAGTCTGTTCCTGCCGTTCCGTTCGGGGAGGTTATGGAGCCTTGCTTCTGCTGCGCAGAAGCCGCATGGTATCCGCCCCAGGCCAGCGCATGCAGGCTGGATACACCGGTAACCGGTACGTTCCAGGCCCAGGCCAGCGTCTTGGCTGCAGTCACAGCGATCCGTGTTCCAGTATAGGAGCCCGGGCCGATCCCGACCGAGATTCCGCCGATTCTGTCGGCCGTAGTGGCAGACGCCTGAAGTGCCTGCTCAATAATAGGCAGCAGATGAACCGAATGGTTCCGCTCCCCGGAAGCATTAATCTCATACAACAGCTCCCCGCCGCCAGTCACGGCCACTCCCAGAACTGCCGTTGATGTATCCAGCGCCAAAAACCGCTTACGCGGCTCATTATTCGAGTTCGTCATGTTTCTTTACCCCACTTCTGGATCAGCATCCGGCACACTTCGCCGTAAGGCTCTCCGATTCCGGTCACCGTAATCTCCCGTTCCTCCGGGCCGGCGGTCTTCAGCTCTATATGGAGATGCCGCGGCGGCATCAGATCAGCAATGATTCGGCTCCATTCCACCAGACACACACCCTGACCGTAGAAATACTCTTCCAGTCCCAGCTCGTCCGCTTCCTGCAGCGATATCCGGTATACATCCATATGATACAGCGGCAGACGTCCTTCATACTCTTTAATAATGGTAAAAGTAGGACTATTCACAATACCTTCCACACCCAAATGGCGTGCATAGCACTGCGAGAACGCTGTTTTGCCAGCACCTAGATCCCCGTCAAGTCCGATAACCATCCCCGCCGATGACGCGGCAGCAATAGCGGCGGCAAGTGCCTCCGTATCCTGAAGGCCGAATGAACGGGTTGTAAACACCGTTTGTGTATTATTGTCCAAAGCTGCAACTACCACCTTTTTGAAGATCCCTTAACCGTTAACAATACTTTTAATTATATCGGTATGCTACTTGCACCGCAACAGCCTGTCAGTCCGTTGAGAACGCCGGAGCCGCCGCAGGCTTCCCCGGATGCCGGGAGAACAGGCTATGCAGCACCATACCACCAATAATGACCGCAATCCCCGCCCATGACAGGAGGGAAGGCAGCGGCGAGGCCAGCAGGAGCATCTCCCCCAGCAAGGCGAACAGCACCTCCAGTGACTGGGTCGCTTCCACGGCTGCCAGACTGCTCATGCTGTCCCGGACCAGATCGGTAGCCCGGAAAAACAGCACCGTAGCCACAACTCCCGAACTGAGTGCAACGATGACCGATTGTCCTACCTGCGAGAAGGAGGGCAGGCCTGTATCTGCCATCCCATACAGAGCGACAGCCAGCCAGAAGGGCAGACTGGCGAGCGTCATACCAAGAATCCGCTGGAATACATCCAGCTGGCCGCCGCACAGCTCCATCATCTTACGGTTGCCGAGCGGATAGGCGAAGGACGCGATAAGTACCGGGACAATGCCCAGCAGGACCTGGGATGGGGCAAGCTGCCGCGCCTGCTCTACTTGCAGCAGCGCCACTCCCGCGAGAATAATCAGGGAGAGCAGCAGCCCGCGCAGCGGGATTTTACCTCTTATGTATACTCGTCCTCCCGTTCCGCTAACCCATTCTCCGAAGAACGGAGCCAGCAGCGAACCGGAGATAATTGTGATCTGCCACGTTCCTGCTGTCAGCCAGCCCGGTGCATAGGCAGCGGCGAAGCAGATGGGCGCGTAGAACAGCCCGAACCCGACAGTGCCCCACAGCAGCCAGGCTCCAGGCCGTTCTCTCATCGCAGCCAGCAGCGGCTTCAGCCTCCCTCTTCCGGCCACAATCGCCAGCAGCAGCGGGAGCGTGAACAAGTACCGCAGCGAGGCGCTCCACGCCCAGCTTCCTCCCGCAAGCTCCATCCTCCGGTTCAGCACAAACGTCACCGCAAAAAACAGCGCCGAGCAGACACCCAGCAATATCGGACGCACTTCCATCATCTCTTTTCGTCAAAATTCTTCTCCCAAATATAGGGGCTCACCACTCCCGGCGTCAATATCTGTGTCAGCTATTATTAGAGGCTACGGCTCCATACCCCGGCTCTGAGCATAACGATTGTATTCGGTCAGGCCACAAAAAAAAGCAGGAGACTCCCGCGATGGTGTCACCGCCAAGAGAACGCCTGCTCTAATTAGTATTTCACCTGGATACCTACCAGGACTTATTGTGCTGACCCGCTACTTCCCCTGCTCCTCCAGCCGCTCAACACCAACAGTCTGTGTATTCGTCGGCCGGGAGCCTACCTGAACCGTTGCCATACCATTATCCGAATCTACATGCTCAATCCAAACCGGTTCTCCGTCGAGATGCACCGCAATCTTGTCCTTGGAAGCGTAAATATCCTGCGCACGTGTTATATCCATTCTTTTCTTGCCCCCCTATTCCTCTTCATCTTCCGCTGGAAGCTCCCCGATCGTTGCATCAGCATCCAGCAATACTGCGTCCTCGTCCAGTCCGGCATCCTCCGGATCGGCAATAATATTGTCCCAATTGACCGCTTCAGCCGGAATATCCTGCTCGGATAAGGCGTCGCTCCAGTGATAATGCCCCTTGTCCATAATGCCTCCTCTTCTCGCTTCGGGTCAGTGCAAGCTGAACAGCATTATTTTTTCCCATGACTCTCTAATCATGCATCCGGCTAGAAAAAGCCCTGCCTCCCCATACTAAGCCATACCACATCCCATCAGGAGGCGATTCTTATGCATACCGTTTGGAAAGGAGCCATCAGCTTCGGGCTTGTGCATGTTCCGGTCAAGATGTTCTCCGCTACGGAGGATAAAGACATCTCGCTGCGCTACATCCACAAAGAATGCGGCAGTCCGCTGTCTTATGTACGTAAATGTCCTGTCTGTGACAAGGAGGTCACCTGGGAGGAGATCGGCAAGGGGTACGAATATGAGAAGGGCAAATTTGTTCTGTTCGACAAGGAGGAGCTGGATCAGCTAAGCGAGGAGAGCAGTAAGAGCATCACCATACTGGATTTCGTGGATTTGACGGAGATTGACCCGATTTATTTCCAGAAGACCTACTATTTATCGCCAGACCAGGCAGGCGCCAATGCTTACCGTTTGCTGATGGAGGCGATGCGTCAGACCGGGAAGATCGGTATTGCCAAGATCTCCATCCGCTCCAAAAGCAGTCTGGCCGCCATCCGCGTCCTGGCGGACTGCTTGGCGATTGAAACGATCTATTACCCGGACGAGGTCCGTCCGGTATCGCAGGTTCCCGGCCTGCCGGAGCCGGGCAGCGTGAACGACAAAGAGCTGGATATGGCCAAGCTGCTGATCTCACAGCTGTCCACCCCGTTCGAGCCTGCCAAATATACGGATGATTACCGCCAGCGGATGCTTGATCTGATTACGCACAAAATTGCCGGGGAAGAGTTCCATATTGCTCCGGCCCGCCAGGAGAACAATGTTATCGATCTGATGGCTGCCCTGCAGGCCAGTATCGAAGCTGTGCAGCATATTCCTTCCGATCCCGGACCGGCTAAGGGAGGCAGCGGGGCTAAGCCAAGGACAGCCGCCGGTGCGAAGAAACGTCCGGCCAAGGCCACTGCCGCAGGGACTCCAACCGATACAGCCGCCGCTCCGGTTGTAGATGAAGCTACCGGACCAATTCCGGTGATTGCCCCGAAGCCGAAGCGCCGGAGCGCGAAGAGCAAGGGAACCGGTGCCTAGAGGCCGGGCGTCTGCACCCGCCGCCAGGCTGGACAGCTCCCTTCAGCTTAAGACCATCACTCCGTTTGAGCCTGTACTGGCCTCTGTGCTTCCAAGCGGAGAACAGTGGATCGCCCAGATCAAATGGGACGGCGTGCGGATGATCTCCTATTACGACGGGAGCCATGCCGAACTGATTAACCGCCGGGGCAACCGCCGCACACTCCAGTATCCTGAGCTGGCCGAACCAGGAAGCTATTGCCGGGCCGGCTCCTTCATTCTGGATGGCGAGATCATTGCGCTCAGCGGCGGCAAGCCCTCCTTCCATGAGGTTATGCGGCGGGACAGCCTGAAGAACGAGGCGGCGATCCGGGCAGTGCAGCCGCAGGTTCCGGTGCTGTATATGGTTTTTGATATACTGTATTGTGACGGCATCTGGCTGCTGGATGAACCGCTGTCCCGGAGGCAGGAGCTGCTGAAGGAGATGCTGCTGCCCCATCCCCATGTGCAGCAGGTGCCCAGCTACCCGGATCCAGTCCAGTTGCTCGCTGCGGCGCGGCAGGGCAGTCTGGAGGGGATCGTCTGTAAGGATATGCACAGCGCCTATGCGCCGGGCGGCAAGGACAAGCGCTGGCAGAAGCTCAAGATCATCTCCGATGTCACCGCTGTCGCCGGGGGCGTCACCTTCCGGGACGGGACGGTCAATGCCCTGCTGCTCGGTCTCTACGATGACGAAGGTAAGCTCCATTATATCGGCCACGCCGGGGCGGGCCGGATGACCGTGCAGGACTGGCGTAAACTGACGGAGCAGGTTCACACGCTGGCTTCGGAGACAATGCCGTTTGCCGAACTGCCGGAGCGCAGCAAGGGCGCATTCTGGATCAAGCCGAAGCTGGTCTTCAAGGTTCATTATCTGGAATGGAATGCCTCAGGCACTCTGCGCCAGCCGAGTATTCAAGCCTGGGTTGAGCTGCCTCCGATGCATTGCCTGCTGAGTCAGCGGGAAGCCCCCGTTTTCAGCTAAAAGCGTTCTTCCGATGGACGGAAGAACGCTTTTGTCTGTTTATTTATGGCGTAATCAGGGTGGCTGCAATGGCTTCCAGCTCTTCTTTGGCAAGGCTGCTGCTATGATTCACCGTAAGCTTGTAGGTCTGGCTTCCATCCTCACTGGCCCAGGTTAACTCTGCCTTGAGATCATTATGATGAGGACCAAACAGGGTATAGACAGCTTCACGCCCGTTGATGATCAGATCCTCAGCCTTGTCGCCTGGCAGTGACGCATAGGTTACCCCTGCCGGGAGGTCGACCGTCGGTCCGGAATGAAGACGGATTCTTTCCGCGCCCTTAGTATAGGTCAACATAACCTGCCCGCCCGTCCACTTGTACTTCTTAAAGATTACTTTCTTGCCGGAAGCTACTGCCTCCGCTTTAAGCTGATCTTTGAGCTTCTTATAATCTGCGCCGAGGAAGAAGGGGATCACAGGGTCAAGAACAGCCTCCTGAAACACGAAGCCCTCCGGTAAGCTCCCCGGTTCCTCCAATGATTTCCCTGTCAAAGCCAGCAGCTTCTTGGCAGCCTCGCTGATATTAGCGAACCTGTATGGCATATAGCGGAAATCAAGCGTCTCGTCCGGATTGACCTTGGCATGATTAATGTAGGTTAGCCGGATTTCTCCGCTCTGCAGCTTGACTGTATTTTCCTTGTCTATCAGCTGCTGAATGGATGGCTCCGTTTGGACAGACTGTACAACAGGTACCGTGCCCTTGCTCTTCTTCTGTGCGGATGACGAAGCAGCCCCTGCCGCACCGCTGGCGGTTCCCATCAGTAATACAAGACTCATTCCTGCAATAACAGCCTTAACATTCATTCTCATGACTTATTCTCTCCTTAGCAACGGTTCCGGCAACCGCTTGTTGTGTATTGTGTAGCTACATATCTGTAACGCCCTTCATACTATAAAAGGGACACTCTACCCAAAAATGATTTCGAATCTAACGCTGCAAGGCTTCTGACCCACCTTTATTGGATAAAAGTGGAGGCCAGCGCCAGCCATTCGCTTTTATCCAGCCTGTTTAAGGCGTCGTTCCAGGTATATGTTGCGTTGGCCGCTTCGTTATAATAGATCAGTCTGTTGGCGGCAGACCAGATATTCTGATTCCCTCCGGATGACACACCCGAGATGAAGAGTGCCTCCTTGCCCTCTATCAACCATTTCTCGGCGGATTGTCCGGGGAGAAGATTTATTGTGCTGGAGCCAATATTCAGTTGAAAGGAACGCGTGACTCCATCTTTGAGGAAGTCCATGGTGATGAATAGTTTATCGGTCTCATCCTTCTCCAGCTTGCGGGCAAATACCTGCTTGCCGCTAGTGTCCGTTTGGGCTTCTGCCTCTAGCGTTTGCAGAAGGTGCTGATAGTCCGGGGTTCCAGGACTTATATAAAAATCATATTTGATCTGTGCCTTGGCAAAGCTATAGCCGCCTGACAGGCTGGAAGGCAGCGGCGCTCCGGCAAGGGCAATGGCACTCCACGCCTTGGCGAAATCGCCATATTCGTTATAGGTCAGCGAACGGGACACAGTGAACAGCCTGGTGCTGTATCCAAGCCCATCGGCCAGCTGCTTAAATCCGGCATCCTTGATGTAAAATACCGCCTTCTCCCCGGGACCAAGCTCAGTCTCCGCCTGCTGTTCATAGACCTTCATCAGATCGTCGTATTTAACTGCAGCGGATGAAGGAGTGGAGATAGGAGTGGAGATAGGAGTGGTCCCCTGCTTACTCCAGAAGGCTTGAAGAACCTGTTTACCAGTGCTGTTATTCAACGTCAGCGGCGAGCCTTCCCGAGATTCGATGATTTCTACAGCAGTGCGGGGCGGTACTGGAAAGTTATTGTCGGCGGTCAGCTTGTATATGCCGAATCCTGCTGCTGACAGGAGGAGGACCGCCGTGAGTCCCGAAGCTGCAATTACAGTCTTGGAACGCGGCTTCCGCTGCCGCGGATACCTCGTACGGGCTTGCTGCATCATCGGTATGCTGTTCCCGGCTTCGGGATCTGCTCCAGTCTCTGCAGGCGGACTCACAGAATCTCCGTGTGCTGCGGCGTCAGGCGCTTCTGACCGATTTCCGGCATGGATTTCACGTATCCGCTGCATCACCCGGTCTTTCACATCCACATCCTCATAGCCCTCATTTCCGCTCAGCTTCTTCACATTTTCTTCGATAAAGCTTCCTTGTCGTTCCATTCGCTCCCTCCTTTGTAAGCTGATATCATTTTGGCTAATTTCATGAGGGTCCGCCTGTATTTTTTCTTAACTGCTTCCATGTTCTTATCCATAATCCCCGCAATTTCCGGGAAGCTCTGCTCTTCAAAAATCCGCAACACCAGCAGATTCCGCTCTTCGGTATTCAGCCTGGACAGCGCTTTGGCAAGCGGTTCGCTAAAAATATTCCGGTCTACCTTCTGCTCGGGGCTTTCCGTGGGCGGCGCAGGCTGAAACAGCTTCAGCACCCGCTGCTGCCTTGAACGTCTGCGGATGAGGTCCAGGCAATGATGGTAGGCAATCTTGTACAGCCAGGAGGAAAAACTGGCAACGGGGCGATACCCCGCAATATTCAAATAAGCCTTGACCAGGATATCCTGCACGGCATCCTCCGCTTCGGACCTGCTTCCCAGCAGACGGCTGCAATACCGGTGAATCGGCTTCTGGTACGCCTCGACAATCTGGGCGTAAGGCTCCACTTCTCCGGCCTGCACGCGGGCTACGGCCTGTTCAATCCAGTTCAAAATCAACAAACACTCCCTTCTACGCACATCTCCTACTCTTATAAGCATCGGCGATAGACAATCGGGACAACGTTCAATAATTTTCACTGCTTCATGTTAGCCTATATACGGATGGAATATCTCTGGTATGCGGATAATACCTGTAACGTAGTGATTCTGAACAGAAAGGGGGGGGCCCGATGCCGGCAGCCACCAAAGGAACCATTACCGTAGACGGGCAGCAAATCAGCATCACCAATCCCGATAAACCGCTCTGGCCCGAGATGGGCATCACCAAGCAGATCTATCTGCAAAAGCTGGCGGCCCTCTCGCCCTACCTGCTGCGCTATTGCAAAGACCGGCTGCTCACGGTGATCCGCTATCCCCATGGCGTTCCCGGGATGTCCTTCTATCAAAAGAACGCCCCGGAGCCGCTGCCGGAATTCGTCCGCACGGCGGTGCAGGATGATATCACCTACATTGTGCTGCAGGGCCTGCCGGAGCTGCTCTGGCTGGGCAATCTGGCTGCGCTCGAATTCCATCCCTCCCTCCATTATTCCGGCAGTACACTGCCTTGCGAATGGATGATTGATCTGGACCCTTCGCTTGAGGTCGAACCGCGGATTATGGAAGCTGCTGCTGTGGTAGGGGAGGTGCTGAGATCGCTCGGACTGGACTCCGTTCCCAAAACCTCGGGAGCCACCGGAGTGCAGATCATTGTTCCGGTTAAGCCGGGGGTGACCTTCGATGAGCTGCGCCGGATCGGGCGTTTCGTAGGCCTTTATGTTACCGAGAAGCGGCCCGATCTCTTCACCCTGGAGCGCCTGAAGAAGCATCGCGGGGATAAAATATATTTCGATTATCTCCAGCATTACGGCGGCAAAACGCTCGCTGCCCCTTACACCCCGCGCGCCCGGCCGCTGGCTACTGTCTCCACTCCCCTCCTGTGGGAGGAGGTTGAACGGGGCGTCAAGCCTACAGATTTCAACCTGCTGAATATAGAGGAGCGTCTCAGCCGGTTAGGAGATCTGATTGCCAAGGTTCCTCCTCAGCCGGTCGAAGCGATTATTGCCAAGCTGCCCTCAGGACAGCAATAAGCCCGCAAATGCCATTCTCAGGCTGCGGGCTTATCTGACGTCCAGAATCAGGACGGAAGGTATTATTATATATGGGCATACGGCGCAACAAGTCAGGACCGCCGTATGGGTTACTCTGTCGTTCGTAAATATACCTTCCTTCGAAGCGTTCCGGCTGAACCGGTTACGCTAATGCTAATGAATTGCTTTTTTCTTGAAGCGGCCGCCCTTAACATCATGGATATTGCCGATCGCGATGAACGCGTCAGAATCCCAATCTTCTACGATAGACTTCAGCTTCGCTTCTTCCAGACGGGTAATGACAACAAAAATCACTTTCTTGTTATCGCCGGAGAATCCGCCCTCACCATCAAGATAAGTCACTCCGCGTCCCAGACGCTCCGTCAGAGCTTCGCCGATATCACGGAATTTATCACTGATAATCCATACCGACTTGGACTGGTCCAGACCTTCAAGTGTAATATCGATCAGTTTGAAAGCAATGTAATACGCAATGAGCGAGAACATCGCATTATTCCAGCCGAACACAAAGCCTGCGCCGGACAGGATGAACAGGTTGAAGAACATAACGACTTCCCCTACAGAGAACGGAAGCCTCTTGGATACAAGAATGGCTACAATCTCAGTACCATCGAGCGATCCGCCGTAACGGACAACGAGCCCGACCCCAACGCCGAGAATTACCCCTCCGAATACTGCTGCGAGCAGCGGCTCAACCGTAATGGGATGAACAGGATGGAGCAACTGGGTACCGATGGACATTACAATTACAGCAAATAGAGTAGATAAGGCAAATGTCTTACCGATCTGCTTATACCCGATAACCAGGAACGGCAGGTTAAGCAGGGTCAATAGAATACCGAGCGGTATATTGAAAATATGGGACAACATAATGGAAATACCGGTGATTCCGCCATCAATCAACTTATTGGGAACAAGAAAAATTTCAAGGGCAACAGACATCATGGCCGCTCCGATGACAATCATCACAATCCGCTGGGCCAGTCTTGCCGTCTTGAACACTCCAGACTTCTCCGGCTTCTTCTGTTCTTCACTCGTAAAGATATGTTGGCTTACAGTCATAGAACTCCCCCTATAAATAGTATATCTAAGAAGCTTACGAAAGCGAACGTACAGTCGTGCCTTCTCCCCTGTTCTTCTTATATTTCCATTATATCATAAAAGAAAGTCAAATAACGCATGTAAATTGATATAACCTTCGATAATCGATGATTCGGCCATCTTTTCTGTCATAATAGCGGAGATAAGAGCTGACACAGACTTTCTATGCGTTTGACATTACGGCTGCGCTCCCGGAACTTTTTCGGATCAATGAATTCACTCTGCTCCAGATCTCTGCTGAAGTCCTCAGCCAGCTCTGTAATTGTCTCCGGACGGAACAGCACCGCCGTCAGCTCGAAGTTGGAATAGAAGCTGCGCATGTCCAGATTGGCACTGCCGACGGTGGCCAGCAGACTGTCGATAATCATTACCTTGGCATGCATGAACCCTCTGGTATAGCGGTAAAATTTCACGCCGGCGTCCTGCAGATTCTCCAGATACGCCAGCGTGGCATAATAGACCAGCTTGTTATCCGGCTTCGCCGGGATAATAATCCTTACGTCCACACCGCTAAGGACTGCATTCTTCAGCGCCCTGCAAATCGCGGGGTCGGGGATGAAGTATGGCGAGGTCATCCAGATACGTTGCCTCGCGGCACAGATGGAAGCAAAATACATCTCCTGGGTGGCATCTATGCCCGCATCGGGACCGCTGGCGACAATCTGCACGGCTTCCCTTCCGCTACAGTCATGATCCGGAAAGAAGCGCGGATGGCTGAGAGCTTCACCGGCCGCCAGCCGCCAGTCCTTGAGAAACACATACTGCAGATGATAGACGGCATCCCCTTCAAGTCGCAGATGCGTATCCCGCCAGTACCCCATTTCCGGATTTTTGCCCAGATAATCATCGCCGATGTTCATGCCTCCGGTGAATCCGGTCAGTCCGTCCACCACCAGGATCTTCCGGTGATTACGGTAGTTGAACCGGCGGTCCGGCAGTGCAGTCAGCGGCGGCAGAAAAAAATAAACCTGCACCCCCGCGTTCTTCAGTGTATTCACAAAGCCCCGGCTTAGTTTATGGCTTCCCAGGCCATCGCACAGCAGGCGCACCCTCACCCCCTGGCGTACCTTGCGGATCATCAGCTCCTGGAACTGCTTGCCGATCCCGTCCTCCCGGAAAATATAAAATTCCATGTGGATATGCTCCTGCGCACCTTCCATCACCTCCAGCATCGACTTATACGCTGCCTGTGCGCTGGATAGCACTTCACACCGGTTGTGGCTTGTAACCGGACTGTCCGCCAGTTCAGAGAACAGGTGCAGCAGCTCAGAGCGATGTTCAAATCCGGGGTTGCCGGTATCCTCCGCCTGCTTGACCTTATGAATCTTGCCGGCAACATGAATACGGATTTCCCGCAGCAGGGAGACACACCGGTTCACGAGCTTGCGGCTCTGCCAGTAATCGCGCCCCAGGAAATAGTAGAACAGCAGACCCAGCGGCGGGCAACAGAAGGTAATACATATCCAGGCAAGCGCCCGCTGCGGACGGCGGAATTCGGAAGCGGTAATAATGGCAAGCTGCACAATAAAAAGGCATAAGATTACGGCAAATATCCTCATTCCGGGCCTCCTGATCAACTGAATGAACTATTACTATCTCTGCGGGCATAGACGGCGCCTGCTAACTTTCATGAGAAATCGGCGGCGGCGGAAGCCTGCTCTTACTACAGGTTTTGCCTTAACTCTCCTTCTTTATTCAAGTAAACCGTTGTCATGTTCACCTTAGTTATGGAATACATAGAGTAGTAGGACGAATCGGATAAGCCCCCTGCACTCCGACAGATTGTTTCAGTCAATTCATACCCAGCGGCTGCCATGGCCGCAGTAAGGAGACGTTATGAAGAGTCAGCCAAGTCAGGAAAAGATTACGCTGCTCGTTATGCGTGAGGCCGGACGGCCTGTGAAGCAGCTGCAGATGTCAAAGCCCTTCGCTCTGGCGCTGCCTGCCGCGGCCGCGCTGTCCCTCTCCAGTCTGGTCACCTCCATGCATATCCATGCTTCCCGGTCCATCGCAGAGCTGGAGGCCGAAGCAGCCGCCTTATCGCTGACCAATATCCGCATGGAGCTGAAGGTTGCCGATAAGGATCAGGCATTGCAGCAGCTGCGCGGTCAGGTAAGCGAGCTCTCGGAGGAAGCGGAGAGCATTAAAGACAAGCTGAAGAGTGTCACAGAGCTGGAAGAGCAACTGCAGTCACTGATCAACAAGGAGACCACCTCTTCTGCTGCCGGTAGCAGTTCTAGTAAGGCTATCCGCACTGAAAATGCTGGCTCCAAGACCTACAGCGCGGATACGTCAACCTCAGCAGCTTCCTTCAAAGGCAGCCAGCCGGTAGTGGCAGATTTGCCTGATACCGGAGCAGGAACCGCAGCCGCCGGAAGCTATGGCAAGGTCAGCCGGTTAAGCGCCGGCCCGTTCATCCGGGAACAGCCGGAAGCTCTCTCTGCAACCGTATCGCCTGCCGTCAACTTCCGGATCAGGGCTGCTGCTACAGCACTGAGCCTGCCTGCCAATCCACAGGTCGGCGGTGAATATGTCGCCGTCTACGAGAATGATCCGCAGCGGCTGGTTGAGGAGACAAAGGACGACTTTGAGGAGATCCACAGCATAATGGATGAGATGATCAGCAGTATCTCAAGCACGATTACACAGGCCGAGAAGGCACACAAGACAAGAGCGGAGTTTCAGGCCAAACAAGCCCAGGAGAAGCAAGCCCGGCTGGCACGGGCCGTGATGTGGCCTACCGGCTCGAAGGTCATTACCTCCAGCTTCGGTTACCGCTCTGATCCTTTTAAGGGCGTCTCTGCTTATCATTCAGGTATTGATATTGCGGGGAATACTGGAGATGCAGTATACGCGGCGCTGGGCGGCGTGGTTACCTCCGCAGAACAAATGGGAGCCCGGGGCAAATACATCATAATCAAGCATGACAATGGACTGGAGACCTGGTACATGCATTTGAACCAAATGACGGTCTCCCCCGGCGAGCGGGTCGGCAAAGGGGAGCAGATCGGCATGCTGGGCAGCACCGGGCGCAGCACGGGCCCCCATCTGCATTTTCAGGTCGTGAAGCAGAACAAGCCGGTGAATCCGCTCAACTATGTTAAGCCTTCATAATATTAAGAATATAAGGAGGAATGCTGGAATGTGGAACAGACGTCAACCGGGTGCTTCACCCAAGTCAACCGACTCGCTGATCGGACATGGCGGCACGCTTGAGGGGAAAGTGCATTGCGATACGAACCTGCGGATTGAAGGGAATTTCAGCGGGGAGATTCTGTGTGAGGGTACAGTGACGGTTGGTGAACAAGGCACCGTCCACTCCAGCATTGAGGCGCAGGAGATCATTATCGCCGGCAAGGTCTATGGAGACGTAACCGCCCAGCGGAAGCTCATTCTCACCGGAACAGGACAGCTGCATGGTAACATTGCCGCCGGTTCCCTGAGCATTACGGAAGGCAGCCTGCTGAACGGGGCTGTGGCCATGACCGAACAGCCCGCCCCTGAGACAGCGGGCGGGCTAACGGTCAATACCAAGAAGACTGCAGGCAAGCGCAGAGAGAGCAAGCAGAGTAAGCTGGAGGGCGCATGAGCCGTAAGCTCTCAGCTTGTACGGTTACACTAGCCAGCCCTATTTTGCTACTTACGCTGCTACATCCCTTTTACGGAACACAATCCATGATACCGCCATGAATACCACATAATACACAGCCAGGACGGCAATCGCGAACCCCAGCGTCGCTCCCCCGGGACCGGTATCCGACACCACATAATTACTAAGATTCATATGGGCAAAAATCAGATAGTTCGCCCACTCATACCGGTCGGGGTTGAAGATGGCGATAAAGATATCCTTGGTGAACATGATCGACAGCGACAGCACAATCGCAAGGCCGCTGGAACGGAATACGCTGGAGATCATGAAGGCAATGGCTGCTGTCAGGAACAGCTCAATGTAACTGCACAGAATCAGCATGAAGACATATTCTCCCTGCCCCCAGCCCATCACCGTGTCCCCCGTAATTCCTGCAGCCCCGGAAGAGAAAATGAAGGCGGAGCCATAGCCGAACAGGATCAGCACGCCCGTGCTGACAAGGCTGAAGATGACCAGCGAAATATATTTCGAGAGCAAAATTTTGGACCGGCTCCAAGGGCGGATCAGCAGCAGCTTAATCGTTCCCCAAGTGAATTCGCCCGCCACGGAGTCGGCAGCTACCAGAGCTGTGAAGATGGTATTCAGGAAAAATGCGATGGCTACGGTGGTCCGGAAGCTGTCCCATAGCCCGACTACATCACTGCCGTTCGTGGTGAAATGAACCAGCGCCGGAAACAGCGCGCTCATCAGTGCCAGAAGAACCAGCATAATCCATGTCCGCAGACGTCTGAATATTTTGATATTCTCATTATGTATGAGAGAAGCGAACTCACCCAATGCCTTCACCTCCTGTAATTTCCAAGAATTGATCTTCAAGCGAACGGGACATCGCTTTGATGCTGTAGACCTTAATCCCGGCAGCTACCAGCTTGGCATTCAGCTCGGCAATCTCCTCCCGCACCGCATCCACAGCAATTCCGCCTTCCATGATTACACCTTGGCCGATCTGAGCCAGTGCAGCCTCAGGGTTATCCACCTCGAAGAACGTCTGGCTTACCGGTACCGCTGCATCTCCGACAGTCTTAAGCTGCTTCACATCGATCAGCCGGCCGTTCTGGATAATCGCCACACTATCGCACATCAGCTCCATCTCCGACAGCAGGTGACTGGAGACAAACACGGTTGTCCCCTCGCTCTGACACAGCTTGCGCAGATAATCACGCAGCTCGCGGATACCCTGCGGGTCCAGTCCGTTGGTTGGCTCATCCAGAATCAGCAGCTTCGGCCGGTGCAGCAGAGCCTGGGCCACCCCCAGCCGCTGGCGCATCCCTAAGGAATAGGTCTTGACCCGGTCATTGATCCGCTGACTGAGGCCGACCAGCTCCACTACTTCATTGATGCGTTCTTTGGTCACGCCGGGCACCATACGGGCATACTGGCGAAGATTCTGGTATCCGGTTAGGAACTTGTACATTTCAGGATTCTCTACGATGGCACCCACATTGGCTATGGCCTCTTCAAAATGGTCTTTGATGCTTCGTCCGCAGATCAGGATATCCCCGCGGCTAATGGAGATCAGTCCTACCATCATACGGATGGTAGTGGTTTTACCGGCTCCGTTCGGCCCGAGGAATCCGAAGATTTGCCCGGGTGGAATGTCGAGTGTCAAGTCGCTGATCAGCGTTTTGGAGCCTATTCTTTTGGTAACCCCCATCAGGCTGGCTACAGGCTTCACCACTTCTGCCGTATTCGGCATAACTTCACTTCCTTTCGTCGGTTTGGTGTGAAACGGGTACAGATTAAATTAAAGTGTCCATCGCAACTGCGGGAAAGGTTTGGACTTCCCCTCCGTTACTTACACTTTATTGTTATATCCAAAACCCGTTTCAACCATTTATATATTTTACCACACCTTTCCTTTTCCCTGAAATTAGGGAAGATATGCAGGGAAAGGAATTATCCTACCGGCTGAACAGGATAGCACAATGCATGCTGTTTTTCGCATACATTCGGGCCATGCGCCTGCGTGCGAGCACAATAATCGGCCAGCGTGGGGCGCGAGGGCGGTATGTAATCGGAAAACCGATTACATTGGGCCAGCGCGGGGCGTATGGGAGGAATGTAATCGAAAAACCGATTACAATGGACCAGCGCGGGGCGTATGAGCGAAATGTAATCGAAAAATCGATTACATTGGGCCAGCGCGGGGCGGATGGGAAGAATGTAATCGAAAAATCGATTACAATGGACCAGCACGGGGCGCGAGGGCGGAATGTAATCGAAAAACCGATTACATTGGGCCAGCACGGGGCGTATGAGCGAAATGTAATCGAAAAACCGATTACAATGAACCAGCACGGGCCCCGTGTACCGAATGTGTACTGTTTTTCGCATACATTTGCTCCGTCCACCTTCGCGTCAGCACAATGTATGCTGTTTTTCGCATACATTTACCCCGTTCACCCTCGCGCCAGCATCTTGTGGATAAATGAAGGAGCATTTCTCCTCCACAATTCTATACATACTTTATCACCATCAGACGAGACCCTAATTTCCTGTAAGAAAAACATAAGAGGCTACCTCTTCCATATGGGAAAGAGGTAGCCTCTTGAATTGACAATGCGCTCCGTCAATGCTGAAGCACATCACTTATGAAGTGTAAAATCTTAACCGCCAACACGCGCAAGCTCACGCATATTCGCTTCAAAAGCAGCCATCAGTGCAGCTTCACCGGTCAAACCGCTGCTCTCCACCTTGCGGATCTGCTCCAGCATCCGTTTGTAATCCTTCGGAATGACACGGGCAAATCTCGGCAGGGCCTCATCCCATGAATCCAGAATTGCCCGGCCCGCATTACTGTCTGTATGCTGGGTATGGCGGCTGATCATAGCATGCAGTTCAGCGATTTCGTCCGCTTCCTCTACACGCTCCAGCAGCACCATCTCCAGGTTACAGCGTTTGATGAAGGTGTTGTCAGGGTCGTATACATAAGCGATACCGCCCGACATCCCTGCTGCAAAGTTACGGCCTGTTGTACCCAGTACAACCACACGGCCGCCGGTCATGTATTCGCAGCCGTGGTCGCCCACGCCTTCAACGACTACATTCGCCCCGGAGTTGCGGACGGCGAACCGTTCACCGGCAATACCGCTCACATAAGCTTCGCCGCCGGTTGCTCCGTACAGCGCCGTATTTCCGATGATGATATTCTCTTCTGCCGCGAAGGTAGCCTTGCGCGAAGGCCGGATAATCAGCTTGCCTCCGGACAGCCCTTTGCCGACATAGTCATTCGAGTCGCCTTCAACGGTAATAGTGATGCCCTTCGGCACGAAGGCGCCCAGACTCTGTCCCGCAGATCCGGTAAAGTGCAGCCGGATCGTATCGTCCGGCAATCCGGCTGCGCCGTATTTGCGCGTCAGCTCACTGCCGAGAATCGTACCCACGGCACGGTTCACGTTCGTGATCGGCAGGGAAGCTTCCACTGCCGTGCCGGATTCCAGCGCCGGTGCAGCAATATCCAGCAGATGGGTCATATCCAGGGTCTCTTCCAGACCGTGGTTCTGGAACTTGCTGCGGAAGCGTGTGCTTCCTTCCGGCATAGCCGGAATGTGCAGCAGGCTGCTCAGATCAACGCCCTTCTTCTTCCAGTGTGTGGATGCCTTAACCGCATCCAGGCAATCGGTACGGCCGACCATCTCTTCAATTGTCCGGAAGCCCAGCTCTGCCATAATCTCGCGCAGATCCTGTGCCACGAAGGTCATGAAGTTCACCACATGCTGCGGATCACCCATGAAGTTCTTGCGAAGCTCAGGGTTCTGGGTAGCTACGCCCACCGGACAGGTGTCCATCTGGCATACACGCATCATGATACAGCCTACGGCTACCAGAGGTGCAGTAGCGAAGCCGTATTCTTCAGCACCCAGCAGAACGGCTACCGCGAGATCGCGCCCGCTGAGCATCTTGCCGTCTGTCTCCAGCACGACACGGTCGCGCAGATTGTTCAGCATCAGCGTCTGGTGGGTCTCCGCCAGGCCAAGCTCCCAAGGCAGTCCGGCATGACGGATGGAGTTCATCGGCGAAGCGCCGGTACCGCCGTCGTAACCGCTGATCAGGATAATATCAGCGCGGCCCTTCGCCACACCTGCGGCAATGGTGCCTACGCCAACCTCAGAGACGAGCTTCACGTTAATGCTGGCACGCGGATTGGCATTCTTCAGATCATAGATCAACTCTGCCAGATCCTCAATCGAATAGATATCGTGATGCGGCGGCGGCGAGATCAGTCCCACGCCTGCCGTTGAACCGCGGACCTCCGCAACCCAAGGGTATACCTTGCGGCCCGGAAGCTGTCCGCCTTCACCCGGCTTGGCGCCCTGCGCCATCTTGATCTGAATCTCGTCGGCGTTCACCAGATAGTTGGAGGTAACGCCGAACCGTCCCGAAGCCACCTGCTTGATCGCACTGCGGCGGGAATCGCCGTTAGCGTCCGTAAGGAAGCGCGCCGGATCTTCTCCCCCTTCCCCGGTGTTGCTCTTGCCGCCGATACGGTTCATGGCAATAGCCAGCGTCTCATGTGCTTCCTTGCTGATCGAGCCGAAGGACATGGCACCGGTCTTGAAGCGTTTCATGATCGATTCAGCCGATTCCACCTCATCCAGCGATACCGGAGCACCTACGCTCTTGAACTGCAGCATCGAGCGCAGCGTCTGGTGCTTCTCGCTTTCGCCCTGAACGAGCGCTGCATACTTCTTATACATCTCATAATCACCGCTGCGCACGGAGTGCTGAAGCAGATGAATGGTCTGCGGGTTGAACAGATGCTCTTCCCCGTCGCTGCGCCACTGGTATTCACCGCCGGAATCCAGCACCATATCGTTGCCGTCTTTGTCGGTGAAGGCGCGGTTATGGCTGGCAAGTGCTTCTTGAGCCACTTCCTCCAGGCCAATTCCGCCGATACGCGAAGGTGTCCAAGTGAAGTAACGGTCTACGAACTCCGAATTCAGCCCGACCGCTTCAAAAATCTGTGCCCCCCGATAGGACTGAATCGTGGAGATTCCCATTTTGGACAGAATTTTGACCACGCTCTTCGTAGCTGCCTTGATATAGTTCTTCACAGCCTTCTCATGCGAGATTCCGCGGAGCAGGCCTTGGCTGATCATGTCATCGAGACTCTCGAAGGCCAGGTAAGGATTGACCGCACTTACACCATAACCCAGCAGAAGCGCATAATGATGAACTTCACGCGGTTCGCCGGATTCCAGCAGGATGCTGACCTTGGTACGGGTTCCCGAGCGGATCAGATGGTGATGCAGGCTGGAGACTGCCAGGAGCGCCGGAATTGCCGCATTCTCGCGGTCTACACCCCGGTCGGACAGAATAAGAATATTATGGCCCTTGCCCATGACGCGGTCTGCCGCCTCATTCATCCGGTCAAGCGCGATTCGCAGCCCCTCTGCCCCCAGCTCGGCCGGGAAGAGAATCGGAATGGACATCGACTTGAAGCCCGCACGGCGGACATGACGGATTTTGGCGAAATCCTCGTTCGAGAGAATTGGAGAATCCAGCGAGATCTGCCGGCAGCTCTCCGGTTCTGCCTTCAGCAGGTTGCGTTCAGGTCCGATCGTAGTCGCTGTGGACGTTACCAGTTCTTCACGGATGGCGTCAATCGGCGGGTTGGTGACCTGGGCAAACATCTGCTTGAAGTAATTGTACAGGCGCTGCGGACGGTCAGACAGTACGGCCAGCGGCGAATCGTAACCCATGGAGCCGACAGCTTCGGCGCCTGTGGAGGCCATAGGCTCCAGCACCTTGCGCAGATCCTCGAAGGTATAGCCGAAGGACTGCTGCAGCTGCTGCACATTATCATGCTTCGGATTCGGCAGCTCCGGTGCATCCGGGAGCTGATCGAGACCAATCAGATGCTCATCCAGCCACTCTTGATAAGGCTGCTCGGAGGCGATCTCGGCTTTGACCTCTTCGTCCGAGATAATCCGGCCCTGCTTCGTATCCACGAGCAGCATGCGGCCAGGTCTCAGCCGGTCTTTGTATAGAACATCTTCTGCCGGAATGTCGAGGACACCCGCTTCAGAGGAGAGAATAATCAGATCATCTTTGGTGACATAGTAACGCGCAGGACGCAGGCCGTTACGGTCGAGGATGGCCCCGATCTGTACACCGTCGGTAAAGCCCATTGCGGCAGGCCCGTCCCACGGTTCCATCAGGGTGCTGTGGTATTCATAGAAGGCTTTCTTCTTCTCGTCCATGCTGTCATGATTGCTCCAAGGCTCAGGAACCATCATCATCGCCACATGGGGCAGGGAGCGTCCGCTCAGGTAGAGGAATTCAAAGGTATTATCGAACATGGCCGTATCGGAGCCGTCCGGATTCACCACCGGCTTAACTTTGCTGATGTCTTCTCCGAACTTCTCGCTCTTGAACAGCGACTGGCGGGCATGCATCCAGTTCACATTGCCGCGAAGGGTGTTAATTTCACCGTTGTGGATCATGAAGCGGTAAGGGTGGGCACGTTCCCAGCTCGGGAAGGTGTTGGTGCTGAAGCGGGAGTGGACCAGCGCAATCGCTGATTCCAGCGTCTCTTCCTGGAGGTCCAAATAGAATTGTCCTACCTGTACGGTAGTGAGCATGCCTTTGTATACAATCTTCTTGCAGGAAAGACTCGGCACATAGAAGGATTCGCCCTCTTCTGCCCCGCCGTAGCGGATCGCCAGCTCTGCCCGTTTGCGGATCACATACAGCTTGCGTTCGAAGGACAGGTCATCCTTGATTCCCTCCGAGCGGCCGATAAATACCTGGCGTACATAAGGCTTAGCAGCCTTGGCCGTCTTGCCGAGCATTTCGTCAAAGGTCGGGACATCGCGGTAACCGAGTACCTGCTGACCCTCTTCCGCGATAATCTCGCTCAGGAGCGCCTCGTGGCGGGCGCGGATCTCCTCGTTATGAGACAGAAAGATCATGCCCACGCCATAATGGCCCGGCTCCGGAAGCTCAAAGCCCAGCTTCGCAGCTTCGCCGGCAAAGAAACGGTGGGGAATCTGCAGCATAATGCCGGCTCCGTCTCCAGAGTTCGGCTCGCTTCCCTGGCCTCCCCGATGCTCCATATTGAAGAGCATAGTCAGTGCATTACTGACAATATCATGGGACGGCTTGCCTTTTATATGCGCGACAAATCCCATGCCGCAAGCGTCTTTTTCGAACTGGGGATCATAAAGGCCCTGTTTGCCGGGCAGTTCAGTGTGTCTCATCACATGCAACCTCTCTATTATAAAGTAGACGGAATTCCAGGAAAATTTTTCAGCGGAAAATCTTAATAATTATTCAGGCAGAATTGGTGTTATTATTTTATCATCGAGCTGACATGAGCGCAATTTAAACTTTTTTATGAGCTTGATTAACATTTGCTTTTGCATTGCAGCTTTAGCGAATAAAAGCGTAAAAAAACTGTCGAATGTATAATTATGCATAAATGACGAATAAGCGCTTATGCACTGAAAGCGTTTCAATCATTTTCCCGGCCTGAAAACGGCACTTCCTTTAGCTATTTATATTTATGAATAAACCAAAAGCGCCCCGTAAAGGGGCGCTTTTGGTTCGTATGTTTTACAAAGAATGTTGTTGCTTTATACAGTCAAAACTTGTTCACTTTTCAGTACTGCTTCATTGCCGCGGTCACGGGTCATGAAGTAGGTGAAGGTAAGGGCCAGGAAGATTATCCCATAAGCGCCAAGCGTTCCTGCATCGGCCCACATGGAGCCGAAGTCTCCCGTAGAGATTACTGCCTTGAAGCCTTTGACACTGTAAGTCATCGGCAGCAGCGGATTGAAGATCTTCATCCAGTTAGGAATCAGCTCCAGCGGGAAGGTTCCTGCGCTTGTAGTCAACTGGAAGATCAGAATCAGAATGACTACGAAGCGGCCAGGCTGATCCAACCAAGTAACAATCGCTTGAATCATCCACATGAAGGCCAGGCTGGTAATGAACGAGAAGGCGTAGAACAAGGGTACATTCTGTACTTCAAGTCCCAGACCATACAAGACAATCAGGACAGCCAGCAGAGCCTGAAGCACACTCATCATGGAGAATGTAAGTGTACGGCTCATGAACCGGTTGAACCGGCTGGCGCCAATGACTTCGGAGTCACGCATAGGGATAACAATCGTACAGATCAGAGCACCTACGAACAATCCGAGGGACAGGAAGTAAGGAGCGAATCCTGTGCCGTAGTTAGGCACCTTGTTAACCTTCACTTCTTCGATCTGTACCGGCTGGGCGAACATCGATACCAGTCCATCGGTCTTATTCACCGATTTGGTCTGTGAAGCCGCATCGCCCAGCTTGCTTGCCAGCTCACCGGAGCCTGTCTTCAGCTCATCCAGGCCATCCTTCAGCTGCCCCGCTCCGTCACTCAGCTTCTTCGAGCCATCGGCTACCGAGCTGAGACCAGTGCCCAGCTTGCCTGCTCCAGCCAGCAGCTTCGTGGTGCCGGCTTCCAGCGCCTTGCCGCCGTCTGCCAGCTTCACGCCGCCCGCTGCTGCGATGTCCAGCTTCGCGCCGAACTGCTTCATGCCTGCGGCAAGCTTCGCGCCGCCGTTCTCCAGTGCGCCTGCTCCGGCTGCCAGCTGATTCTGGCCATCCAGCAGCTGTGTGCTGCCTGCGTAGAGCTTCTGCGCTCCCTCATGCAGCTGACCCACACCTGCATCCAGCTGCTGTGAACCGCTGTGCAGCTGATTCGCTCCCTGCAGCAGCTGCTCCTGGCCGCTGTTCAGGGCCGCAGCTCCGTCAAGGAGCTGCTGCTGGCCCTGGTCCAGCTGCGCCGCGCCCGCAGCTACTGCTGCGCTTGCTGCCACCAGCTTCTGCACCTCAGGGCTTGCTGCCAGCTGAGGATTCGACTTCGCCAGCGCCTGCAGACCGTCAGACACAGCCTTAGCTCCGGCTGCTGTCTTGGCACTTCCGTCCTTCGAAGCCGTAAGTCCGGCTTCAAGCTTCGCACTGCCCTCGGCGGAGGATGATAATCCGGCCGCTAGCTTCGCGCTGCCATCCACAACTGCCTTCGTGCCTGTCTGCAGCTTCTCGGTGCCGACGACAGCCGACTGTGTTCCAGCCTGTAGCGAAGCTGTTCCGGCTGCCGTCTTCTGCAGCCCGGCATTCAGCTGCTTGCTGCCCGCTGCCGACTGCGTCACGCCATCCTGCAGCTGCTTATGCGCTGCGGATAACTGCTGCAGTCCTCCGGCCAGCGTGCTGCTGCCGGTTTTGAGTGCGGCCGCTCCGTTATTCAGATCACTCACACCCTGCGTAAGCGGCGCTACACCATCCAGCAGCTTGCCGGTGCCTTCGGTGAGGACAACCAGATTGTCCTTCAGCTTCAGCGCGCCGTCATCCAGCTTGGTGGCGCCGTCTGCGATCTTGGTCGCACCGTCTCCGGCTTCGCCCAGACCGTCTGCGATTTTGGTGATTTTATCAAACACAGAACTGGTATAAGCTTCCGTAATCTTGGCGGATACCTTGCTCTTGATATCCTTCACTGCCGTGCCGCCAATCTGGCCTGCCAGGAAGTTGTAGCCTTCATTCGGCTCGTAGATGATCTTGGCCGGCTGCGGATCTGCATCCAGCAGTGTAGTTGCCTTGGCCGAGAAGTCTTCCGGAACCACAATCGCCATATAATAGGTATTGTCCGCAAGCCCGGCTTCCGCCTGCTCCCGGCTGACGAAATTCCACTTGAACCCGTCCGTCTTCTTCAGCTCCGTGACCAGATCTTCTCCGGCGGTCAGCTTGGTGCCTTCATAATCAGCACCCTTATCCTGATTGACAACCGCTACCGGAAGCTCGTTCATTTTACCGTAAGGGTCCCAGAATGCTTTCAGGAACAATCCGCTGTACAGAACAGGAATAAATAGAATGGCGAACATGGAAATACGCATCTTGGGATTCTTGAATACCGCGCCAAGATCCTTCATAAACACGGATAAAGATTTCATTCTGGTTCTCTCCTTATGATCATATGCTCTCTCTTGAAAATACGATGTCTTGCTGTGAAATGATAGTTTCGTGAATATTACAGTAACACCGGATGACTGTTTTCCCCATTTGGTCATTCAAAGGCAAAAAAAATGGGTCTATCCTGTTCAGTACGATCCAACTCAGCACCATCCGCCTCAGCCCATCAATTCCAATCAGGGAAAGCGCAGCAATGCGAGACGCCATCCCTATACCGGACTTAACTTCTACTGTGACAACCCCTCTGCCAAAAACAGATGAAAGTAATACTTGATCTGTTCTTTGGTCAACGGCACATGTACCTTGCTCAGTTCAGCAGTAAGCGCGATATATAACCTGAACATTACCACCGACACAATCTGGGGATCGCAGGGTTTGATTTCCCCTTGACGAATGGCCTGCTCCACCTCCCGTTCCAGATATTCAAGCACCACACTCTCGATCTTGTCGAGTCCTTCACCAGCCTGCGGCGTTCCGAAGTCCAGACTCTCCTGGGAGAGCTTGATGAATAGCTCGTGTTCGCTCCGAAATTCCAGCAGGGCATCCAGCACACGGTGCAGATTATCAAAAAATGGCTTATCGCGCCTAATCTCCCGCTCGGCGATCATTTTCATCTCGAGGATGACATCCCGCAGGATTTCATCAAATAACTGTTCCTTGTTCGTAAAAAAGGTGTAAATCGTCCCTTTGCCGACATTGGCAATCTTGGCGACCTGGTCCATCGTTGTTGCCTTATATCCGAATAATGAAAAAGACTTCGTCGCCGCCTGCAGCACCTGCTGCCTTCGATCTACCACAGCCATTCATACACTCCCTTTCCTGAAGGATCGTCTGCCACTTCCGTTTTGACCATTTTACTAATCCGGTCACTCGGTCAAGACCAACTTTACCACTTTGCCTATGCCTTTGCAATACTTTTGCTAAATTTTTTTATTTTATTGCAGTGTTTTAACTTTCTATTTACGTCTTATTTGTATAATGTGAGAAAAGAAGCAAAATCCCTAGTATAATATTAGGAGAAGCATGTACGCGGTAACCGCAGACGGAATACTAATGAAGCTATCTAACAAACCTATCTATAATGGAAAGTTGCAGGTGAACTTATGCGAAAGAAAAGAGTACTGCTGTTTTCGGAAGGCTTCGGCACGGGCCATACAGGGGCAGCCTATGCTCTGGCTGAAGGAATACGACTGCTGAATCCCGATGTTCAGTGCCGGGTCTTCGAGCTCGGAAAATTCCTGAATCCTACGGTCGCTCCTTGGATTCTTTCCGCTTACCGCAAAACTGTCAGCAGCCAGCCGAAGCTGGTCGGCATGATGTATAAGACCCAATATCATAAATCACTGAACCGGTTGACCAAGCTGGCCCTTCACCGGATTTTTTATACCCATGCCTCTCAGGTCATTGAACAGCTGCGGCCGGATCTGATTATCTGCACGCATCCGATTCCCGCTGCGGTCATCTCCAGGCTGAAGCACCAGGGTCTTGATGTACCGTTCTATACGCTGATTACAGATTATGATGCCCACGGCAGCTGGGTAAATGCGGAAGCCAATAGATATCTGGTATCGACCTCAAGGGTCAAATCCATTCTTACGGGGCGCGGCGTCCCCTCCGAGCTGGTGACGGTGACCGGGATTCCCGTGCATCCGAAATTCTGGGAGTCCCAGGGTAAGACTAAGCTGCGCAAAGAGCTGGGGCTTGCCGACATCCCGACTGCGCTTATTATGGGCGGCGGCTGGGGCCTGATGTTCGGCAAGGATATTATGAACTCGCTCACCGCCCGGATCAATGAGATCCAGCTTATCTTCTGTATGGGCAGCAACGACAAGGCTATAGCCAAAATGCAGGCCAACCCCCTGCTGAACCATCCCAATGTAAGGATTCTCGGTTACAGCAGCGAGATCAACAAGCTGATGGATGCCTCGGATCTGCTGATCACGAAGCCTGGCGGAATGACCTGCACTGAAGGTCAGGCCAAAGGCATTCCGATGCTGTTCTATAACGCCATCCCCGGCCAGGAAGAGAAGAACAGCCAGTATTTCGTCGAGCTGGGTCTAGCCGAGATGCTTAATCCGGGCGTCGTGGACAAATGGTTCTCCATGCTGCTAAGCGAATATGCCGGATTCGGGGGACCGCAGAAGCGCAAGGCCTCTCCGGACCTCCAGCAGCCGCAGCACTGCGCCGCCACCATTCTTAAGATGCTGGGCAAGCCAGCTGCGGAAGCGGTCTTCTCCGAGGCGTGGAGCGCCCCTCCGCCCAAAGTACGGAGCGAAGAAGCCGTCTATGTCACACCTTAAGCGGGTTACCCTACCCGAACCGCAAAGAGCCTCCAATCCAACGTTAAGCTTGGATTTGGAGGCTCTTTTTGTACGGAGCTGACAAGACAGAGAAGCCGGCGATATCCTCAAGTTGGCTGCAGCTGCCGTTAAGACCATATGGCCGTAATAATATAGACGTATGGCGTCTGAAGTGTAGCGGGTCTTTTATTTATAAAAGGTATGATTGCCGATGGTCTTGGCGAATGTCCGTGAATGATGCACGGTCAGATCCTGTGCCAGCGTCAGCGACAGGAAGAAATAGGTATCATCCGTAACCTCTTTGACCCCCATAAGCGCTGCATTCACAGCCTTAATGCTATCCGCATTTGGCTTCACGCGTTTAAGACGCCCGTTGGCCACAGGACTGAACTGCCTTTTCTGATAAATAACTTCTCTAATAGTGTCGGGATAATTGGCTGACCGCAGCCGGTTTAGAACAACGTTGGCAACTGCCACCTTGCCCTTGTACGGTTCGCCTTCTGCCTCTGCCATGACGATTTTTTGCAGCAGATGCAGGTCTTCTCCGGATACGGCGTAGCTCCAGGTAGCTTCAGCTTGCTGCTCCTTGGGTAGTAGCTTGGTCCGGGAGAAGAACAATGTTGCGGGGGGATGTTGCTGAGTTACAGCCTTGCTTGATTTCACACTCTTCGTCCCCGTTGCCGCGATCTTGGGCGCTTGCGCCACTGGCGGCGATGCTTTCACCACAGTTACCTTAGGCTTAGTCAGAATGGAAGCCGGCTTAGCCGCAACCTTGTGCTGCAGCTTCTCGGGACTCAACCATCCTGCACTCACCGTGCGGGTCCAGGTATGGACCGGTTTGGCAGCTGTGGTGTAGAGCATGGGTGTACTAATTTCGGCTGAATGGCTTGTCCTGTGCAGGACGGATGCGGCTTGCGGAATAAGCTGCTCTACCGATTGATGGCTTGCAGACTTCAGCTTACCCATTTCTATTACATTCTCCCCGGTAGCAGCAGTTCCTTCGGGGTTCATCAAACTTATCGCTGAGAAAGACACTAGGATTACACCAACCAGCAGCGCAATATAGCGGCTCTGTTTGAAAATCAACATGTTTTACCTCCTATTTTACGGCACATTCCTATTGTATGTAACCGAAAATGGAAGCTTTGAAAACTTTCTTGTCGATTTTATATTCAGAAAAATGTAAATTTTTCAGTCATTTCATACATAGGAATGGCATGCATCCTGGTAGCATACACCACAAAACCCTCTACCGTCCAGCCTATGTCTGGAAGTAATTCGCCCGGGGGCTGATTCTTTATCCGTAAATTTTCCAGCTGCTCCAGCGTAAACGGATCTTCTCCTCGGTATTTGCGGGCTACTGTCAAATGGGGATTGTACGTTCGCATCTCTGGGGTGTAGCCTAGGGGAAGGGTCGCTGAAACTACCTTTTGCTGCAGCTCCTTCAGCGGCTCCAATTCGCCGGAAATCCCGGCCCAGAGCACTCTTGGCGAGTCTGGAAGACCGAAGGTGCCCCATTCGCCGAGCTTCAGCTGAAAGCCTTTACTTGAACGCGCAACCTTCCGGAGTGCCTCATAGAGAGGTGGAATATTTTCCCTGGGGGTATCTCCAAGAAATTGAAGCGTAATATGGAAATCTTTGAAATGTGTCCATCTGGCAAATTTAAGTCCGGACGACACACGGGCAGACTCATTCTTCAGATATTCAAGCAGCGTATCAGGCAGCGGCACCGCAACGAACAGGCGCTCCACTTCTTGCTCCGGGTCCAAATGGCTCATGCGAATTTCACCTTTCCAGACAGATTTGTTATGCTTATCTATACTTATCGTCTATTTCTCTACTGAAATGTAGAACAGGAGGGAACCATCATGACTAAATCCATCGTTTGTATGCAGCAGCTGTCCTCTGCTCAACAGGAGCTGATCCGCGCCGCTGCACCAGAGTACACCCTTACCCTTGGAGATTCCAGGAACCCTGATCTGGAGCTGCTCTCCGGCGCAGAGATTATTATCGGCTGGGGCAAAGGCATCCGGGACACCGTGCTGCGCCAGGGCTCACCGCTCCGCTGGGTACAAGCCTGGTCCGCCGGAGTAGAGAAGCTTCCGCTGGATGCCCTGAAGGAACGCGAAATTCAGCTGACGAACGCCAGCGGCGTGCATGCGCAGCCGATTACTGCTGTCATCCTAAGCTTCATGCTAATGTTCACGCGGAATATGCACACGGCTATCCGTAACCAGCAGAACCGCCGCTGGCACTCGGACGGGCAGGAGAGCGAGCTGACCGGCAAGACAATCGTCATCGCCGGAACTGGCGCGATCGGCAGCGAGACCGCCAGAATCGCCAAAGCCTTCCGGATGAAGACGGTCGGTGTCAGCCGCTCCGGGCGACCGGTGGACGGCTTCGACCAGATCTTCACCACCGGGGAGCTGAAGAACGCCGTCCGCGAGGCGGACTTCGTGGTCAACACGCTGCCGCTCACCGACGAAACGCGCGGGCTGTTCGATGCTGAGGTCTTCTCCGCCTGCAAGCAGGGGGCATATTATATTAATATCGGCCGTGGAGTGACCACGCATACGGATGACCTGATCGCTGCACTGAACAGCGGCCAGCTGGCCGGTGCGGGCCTCGATGTCTTCGAGACCGAGCCGCTGCCGGAGGACCACCCGCTCTGGGGCATGGAGCAGGTCATCATCACCCCTCACTGTGCCGGGGTAACCGACCGCTATGCCGACCGGGTGGTCGACATCTTCGTGGAGAACATGAAGGCCTACCTGGAATCCGGCAAGCCTTCGCGCAACCTGGTGGATTATAGCCGCCAGTATTAGGGGGCCATCAGCATCACCCACATGTCGCATACATGCTCAGCTCGTTAAACTCTTTTAACTAATTTCAGCAATTCAGTTCATTCAGTGATTCACGAATTCACGCATAATAAAGAGCCTCTGCTGAACTAAGCAGAGGCTCTTTATTTACTTCCATCCCTAAATAGATTGAACTTGAAATTACCACAACTAGATGAGAGTAACGGAGGGGATATTTGGAACTGTAGGAGCGGCAGCGTCCGCCTTTGTTCCCGGATTTCAACCGCTACTGCGGTTCAATCCAAGAAATCCGGGAACAACAGCGGCCGTAAGACCAAATATCACCGCAGTTACGGCCGGCATCGCCGTTGATAAGCTTTTAGTCCAATCTATCCCCTCACACCTTAAAGCGGGTCACCGACTCCCGGAGCTCCGTAAGCAGCAGCTTCAGCTCCGCGATGCCGTTAGCCACAGCGGTGGTCGAGCTGAGCTGCTCATGCGCTGAAGCGGAGGTCTCTTCGACACCTGCCGCCGATTGCTGGGAGAGTGCCGAGATATGCTGGCTGAACTCGTTCATGGTCTCGCTGGCACCGGTCATTTGCTGCAGGTCCTGGCCCATCTCGTCGATTGTCACCGCCATCATGCGGACCGAGCCGTTGATCTCAGCCAGCGCATCACCGGTCTCGACAATCTGCCGGCTGCCTTGCTCCGTCTTGGCTACCCCGCCGCGCAGCTGCTCTACCATGGTTCTGGAGTCAAGCTGGATGCCCTGTGTAATCTCTGTAATCTCCGAGACCGTCTGCTGCACATCCTCTGACAGCTTCCGTACTTCCTGTGCGACAACGGCGAAGCCGCGTCCGCTGTCACCGGCCCGTGCGGCTTCAATAGCGGCATTGATCGCCAGCAGATGAGTCTGCTCCGAGATGCTCCGGATGGAGCCTACCAGATGGAAGATACCTTCATTCTTGCGGTTCAGCTCTTCTACGGTATCCATGGATTGCGAGACCGCATCGGCAATCTCGTTCATCTGCGCCACGGAGCTTTCCATGAGCGCCCGGCCCTTTTCACCCTTTTGCCGTACCTGCTCTGAATGATTGGAGAGATCCGTACCTCTGCCGGCAAAATTCTCAATTAACGTATTCAGCTCCTCCACCGCCTTGGAGGCATCCACCGCTGCTTCGGCCTGGCTTCCGGACGCTGTGGCCAGCTCTTCCATCGTCAGTGCGATCTGGCTGCTGCCTTCCTTCGTATCGGCAATGGTATGCATTAACACATCGCCCTGCTCCCCAATGATCCTTGATACATCTCTGATCCGGCTGACCATTTCCAGCAGCGTGCGGTTCGTTTCATTCACCGTCTTGGCCAGCAGGCCAATCTCGTCCTGGTTGCGGATCAGCGTCTCTTCCGCCGTCAGATCCCCGCTCGAGATCTGCTGCAGCTGCGCTGTTACTTTCTTCAGCGGATTGATGATCGTTCTGCGGATCACCATATTAACCAAACCGATAACGATAAGGACAATCAGCACAGTCGCAATATTCATTCTCCCGGCGGTATTGAAAATACTCGCAGAAGTTTTGCCCTCATCCTCAGCATCCTTCTGGCTGTGCGCCACCAGCGCATCCAGATCCACCTGCATGGAATTAAAAGCGTCAATCCCCTTCTCTGATACCTCGAGGGCCAATTTCTCGTCATTGGAGCTGCTGAGCAGAATCGCCTGATTGTTGACGGTCAGGAACTCGCCCCATTTTCCGACGAGCGACTGTAATTGCTTCAGCTCCTGATCTCCTTTCAGATTGGCTTTATATTCCTTAAAAGTATCCGCTACTTTGCCGATGAATTTGGACCGTTCTTCCGCAAGCGCGTTTTTGTCCGCGTTATCAGTGCTCAGGATATGCTGCAGGCTGAGTGCCATAACATGCTCTGTAAGATAGTTGACATTGTGAATTTTGTTCAGCTCGGGAATGATGTGATTAATGACTTTCCCGGTGTTCTTCTGCATATTGTTCATTTGATAGAGCGAAACCACGCCGCTGATGATAACGAATACAGCCAGAGCCGCATAACCGTAGGCTATCTTGGAGCCGATGCTTTTTCTGCCCCGGAACAGACTTGCCTGCTGCTCCTTGTCTGCTCCCTTCCTCCCTTTTCCTAACAGATCCTTCAGTCGCTGACCTATCCCCACACCTGTGTGCCCCCTTGAAATTATTCTGGATGATTCCACCAATTTCCATCTGATTACATTTATTTTCATAAAAAAAGCAAAAAAAAATAGGTTATATGTACTATGTCGGCAGCAGACGGTTAAAAATTAACATGTTTCTCTCGATGTAAGGTTTTACCTGCCAGCCCAGACGGCGGACAGGTAAAGTTTCTACTATATAGGATAGGTCTAATCCAGATCGTATATCGAACCGACCTTCAGCCCGTACAGCTCATTGTAGATTTTCTCGGCAAAAGCGTCGGTCATTCCGGCGATATAATCGGTCACCATATGCTCCCAGGTCCAGATCGGCTTGGCCGACTTCTGATCCTTCTCGAACCGCTGCAGCCAGTCCGAAGGGATAATACTCCGGGACGTCTCGGGATCAAGGAACGCCTCCCACAGCCGCCGCAGTATCCACTCGCTCCGTTTCTGCAGACGCTGTACGCGCAAATCGCGGATCATCGTTACCCAGGCGAAGCTTTTGAGCACACTGACGGTCCGCAGCATGTCCTCATCCTCCCTGCCTTCCTTAATGAAGGTAACCTTCTTCCAGTCCCCGTCCCCGATCACGCCGAGGCTGGCGACAAAGGTACTGACCCAATAGGCCTTGACTTCACGGCGGGTGCGGGAATAGTCATTCTCACAGGTAGGCATCTTCTCCTTCCAGATCCGAAGGAATGAACTCAGCACCTCCTCCACCTTGAAGCGGATAGCCGACTTGTTCCAGCCGGACCAGAAGGCATCCTCAAGCGTAGTGATCTTCTCCACAATCAGCCGCTGAATATAGTCGTCATGCATGAAATGCTCATGTACCTCAATCTTACCGGCCTTGATGCCGTCCTCCAGATCATGCGCCGAATAAGCAATATCGTCACACAGGTCCATCAGCTGCGCTTCCAGCGTCTTTTTGCCTGCCGGAATTCCCCACTGGGTGCGGATCTCATGGATATACTCCCATTCATGCAGATACATCCCCTTCTTCAGCACCGTCCCGGGAAAAGGATATTTGTTAATGCCCAGCAGCACCGCGTCCGAGAGGTTCAGACCGTCGATATTCTCGCGCTTCTCCAGGAACATGATCAGTCGGAAGTTATGGGCGTTACCTTCAAAATGCTCATATTTGCGCTTCATGCTCTCATGAATCGTCTGCTGCTGAACCGGACCTGCCCCTGACTTGGCCACTGCCTCCACCGTCTTGCGGGTAACCAGCTTCTCCAGCAGGCTGTCCAGCACCTCTTCTCCCTTATGCCCAAATGGGGGATGTCCGAAGTCATGGGCGATTGCCGCACATTCCACTACCTCGGGATCAATGACCAGGCCCGGATTCTCCGCCGCTCCTGTCTCTACTTCCGGGTAAGAACGCAGCAGACTCTTGGCCGCTTCACGGGCAATCTGTGCCACCTCCAGCGAGTGGGTCAGGCGCGTCCGGTAGTAATCCCCGGTTCCGGCCCCGAACACCTGCGATTTGCCCTGCAGCCGCCGGAAGGTCGGCGAATGGATCAGACGCGAATAGTCGCGTTCATATGCGGCTCTGGAGGTCTCCAGCTTCGTGATTTCGGGATATTGTCTATGCTCTCTTTGTTCAATCAGTGTCATCTCCGCCGCCCCTATTCCTTGATCTGTATTTAGTAACTTATTATAAGTCATTTCTGCCGGAACTTTCACTCTAAAATGCAAATCGCCCTGCGGGCTGCTATAAATGCATAGCAACCAAGGGGGATAGAGCATTCTAAGACTTAAGCAGCAAAAACCGCTTATAAAAACAAGTGTGGAGTGAATTTGAGAGCCATGAGAACAGCTACCCGATTGACCGCCGCAGTTCTTGCCGCACTGGCGCTGATGCACAGCCCTTCCGATCTGGCCCTGGGCAGTCCGAACAAGGCAAAAAACCGCTACTACTATGAGGAGCGCGGCGATATGATCTGGGAAGTGCGCACCAGCCAGAAGGTGATTGCGCTGACCTTCGATGACGGCCCGGACCCCCTGGAGACGGACGGCATTCTGGAGGTGCTGCATGAGTATCAAGCGAAATGCACATTTTTTGCGATTGGCAAGCGGATCGCCGCTTATCCCGATGTCGCCAGACGCGTGATTAATGAAGGACATGAGCTGGCGAACCATACCTATAATCATGTCTATTTCAAAAGGCCGATCTCCGGGGAGCAGATTCAGGAGGAGCTTGCGCTGACGGAGAAGGAAATTATGAAGATATCCGGCAGACACAGCAGCCTGTTCAGACCGCCGGGCGGCATGTATGACGAGACGCTGATCGATGTGTCCAACAGCATGGGCCTGAAGCCCGTTCTGTGGTCCTGGCATCAGGACACCCGCGACTGGAACCGCCCCGGCGTCTGGAACATCTCCAGCCGGGTGATCCGCAATGCCAAGAGCGGCGATATTGTCCTGTTCCACGACCATGTCCACGGGCCGTCGCAGACGAAGGAAGCATTGAAAATCATTCTGCCAGAGCTGAAAAAGCAGGGCTTCCGGTTCGTGACCGTCTCGGAGCTGATTCAGCTATCCGATGTGCAGCAGGCGAAGACAGACCGGCATATGACCTATTAGGGGGCCTGCCCGGATTGCACAGGTTCACAAAATAAGGTAGTCTTGAGCATAATAAGGCTATCCTAATATGGCTAATTGTGAATCTGCCGATGTCCATCCCCCAGGAGGGTACAATACATGACCGAGAATACTTCCTATACAACCGAGGAAATCGCCCGACTGCTCAAAATCTCCAAGCTCAAGGTCTATGATCTCATTAAAAAAGGTGAGCTGCCCTCTTACCGTGTCGGCAAGCAGATGCGGGTTGACCTCTCTGATCTGGAGAGGTACAAGCAGAATTCCCGCAACAGCGGGCCTTCTGCCCATCCGCTGCCCGGGGGCGGGCTGACTGAAGCTGCATTGCCTCAGGCGCAGCCATCGCAGCAGACGGGCCCCCCGTTCGCCGCGCCTTATCAGGCCTTCGCCTCCCCGCCGCCGCACAGCATGAAGAGCAGCGGCGTACATGTAGTCATTACCGGTCAGGATATGTCACTTGATATTCTGGCGACCCATCTGGAGCGGACCCTGCCCTCCACCCGCCCGCTCCGTTCCTATGCGGGCAGTCTGGACAGCCTCATCGCCATGTATCAGGGCGAATCAGATATTGTCAGTACCCATCTGCTGGATGGCGATAGCGGCGAATATAACCTGCCCTATATCCGCAAGCTGCTCGTAGGGTTCTCCTATATTGTAGTGCATCTGCTAACACGCAGCGCAGGCTTCTATGTGCAGAAGGGCAATCCGCTAGGCATCCGCAGTTGGGGGGATCTCCGGCAGGACGGGCTAACGCTGATTAACCGTGAGCGCGGCTCCGGCGCCCGGGTGCTGCTGGATGAACAGCTGCGCCTGCATGGAATTCCGTCCTCCCGCTTGAACGGATACATTAATGAAGAGAACAGCCATCTGGCAGTAGCCAGCCTGGTGGCAAGAGGCGGGGCGGATGTGGGCATCGGCACCGAGAAAGCCGCCAGAATCATTGACGGCATCGACTTCATTCCGCTGATCCGGGAGCGCTACGATCTGGTCATGGTGAAGAAGCCGGAGAATGAAGCCTGGATTAACGCCATTCTGGATATTCTACGCTCGGAGGCCTTCCGCAGTGAGCTAAGCTCGATTCACAGCTATGACCTGAGCGAGACGGGAAATATTATTTACGAGACTTGAAACCAGAGGAGGAACGCATGTTATCCACAATACCGCAGGCAGCACTCAGGCTGGAGCGCTTGTTTTTTTCAAGCGTACACAGCTATTACGGAAGATTGGCAGAAGGGGAAGCTTTGCCCCGAAGGACCCTTCACCACCATGCCTTATGTTATGTCACAGAAGGTAAAGGACAGATTATCCTAAATGGGGGCCTGCTTACGGCGAATAAAGGAGACTTCTTTTTGTTGTTGCCCGAAACTTCGGTGGAAGGCAAAGCGCTGACGACAGAACCGCTGCGGTATATGATCATTTTCTTCTCTTGTATCCAGCTTAGTAAAAATCACAGGCAACAGAAGCTCCACCCTCCGGAATTTCCAACTAGCGGGAAGCTTGAAGCTTCCGGCCATCCACAGGCTGCAGAGATCACCCGGCAAATGACCTCCTCTCACCGCACCCGTAACCCGGAGGATATCATGCACGCCAAGTACCGGCTGCAGCGGCTGCTCGCGTTGCTGCTTCAACCAAGTAAGCATATTGATCAGGACAAGGCTGTAGGGATGGATATTGTGCTTGCCCACATGAAGAACAACTACAACCAAGAGCTTAAAGTTGGGCAACTGGCTCTAATGGCAGGCTTAAGCCCCAATCATTTCATCAGAGCGTTCAAGCAGCTTACAGAAAAGACACCTATGGCCTATTTGCTGGAGGAACGGATAAAAAGGGCTAAGCAGCTGCTCTTCTCTTCCGAACGTGTCAAGCAGATCGCCAAGGAAGTGGGCTATAAGGACGAGCATTATTTCAGCCGGGTGTTCAAAAAATCGGAAGGCGTGGCACCGGCCGGTTACCTCAAAAACAATCATATCCGTATTGCTGTTCTCTACTATGGTCTGGATGATTACCTAATGACACTTGGACTAACGCCAGTGGCTGCGCTGTCTTACCGGGAGCGGGTATCGAGAAATTACAGCCTTCCCCACTCCGGTATACTGGAGCAGGACATTGTCCGCCTGAACGGTTCCCGGTTGAATTATGAAGAGCTGGCACGGGTGAAGCCTGATCTGATTATTGGGAGCGACCGCCTGTTACCAGGCGAGCTGCTGGAGTCCATCGCACCCACGGTTGTCCTTAAGCATACCGATAATGTGGATCAGCAGTTGTCCTGGTTGTCCCGTATTCTGGGCAGAGAGCAGCAGGCTGACGATTGGATGAACTGCTACACAGAGCAGAAGCACCTCCTTAGATCACGGCTGGAAGCACAGAATGTACTGCCCACGGTTTCTTTTATCAGAGTCAGCTCTGAATTCTACCGCTTGTACGGCGCCTCCAATCAGACAGGAACTCTGCTATACCAAGATCTTGGACTGAGTCCGCCCCCCTCAACCCGTGAGCAGACTGAATCAATGGATTTCGAGATTCATGAGCTTCCTGGGTATAACCCGGGAACCATTTTTTTGGCTGCGGACCCTACCCTGGAATCGAGACAACGGCTGGAAGCACTGCTCTCGTCCAGAGAATGGTCTTCACTGGATGCAGTGAAGCAGTCCCGGGTATTCGATGCCGGAGATCTGTTGTTCAAAACACTCGGACCCTCAGGCAGAAAGTGGGCCATGTCGTATGTTGCATCCCGGATAGGAACGCTGGACGATAGAATTATCCACGCCAACACAGGGTTATAATCCATTGAAAAACATGTATCGATCTCCTATCATAATGATAATGATTATTATTATCTATTACACAAAGGAGACGAGAAATAAATGAATCGAATGAAATCCATCCAGGTCATGCTCCTTGCCGTTCTGCTGCTGATACTGGCCGCTTGCAGCAATACAGCGGGACAACCGGCCTCCGGAGAACAGAGTCCCGCCGCTTCCCAAACCAGGGATCAGGCGGCTGCAGAACCGGACACACGCACGATTACCCACCTTAAGGGAGAAGCTGTGATTCCGGCCAAAATCGAAAAAATCGTTGTTCTCTCGGCAGAGTACATAGATCATCTGTTGACTATCGGAGAGAAGCCCTCCGGTGTGAACACCGAGGTCCGGTACGGAGGAGAGTATCTTCCCTATATGGCTGACAAGCTGCAGGGAGTACAAACTGTAGGTTCGGCGGATAATCCCAACCTTGAGGCCATTACCTTGCTTGATCCGGATGTGATTCTTATTGAGAGCCGGACGGCCGAGAATAAGTATGAGCAACTGAACAAAATCGCCCCTACCATCGTTCTTGGAAATGAATGGCTTGATTATGGCGACGATACTTCCTTTTGGACCAAGGATCTGCTAACCATTGCCGAGATGTATGACAAGACGGATGTGGCGAAGGAAAAAATTGCCGAACTGGAACAGAAAACGGTCCAGGCCAGTGAGAAAATCAAAGTGCTGGACAACAAAAAACTCGCCTACCTCCGTGTACGGGAGAAGACACTCCAAGTGTACGCAAAGCAAGGTCATCCAACCAATGCATTACTCTACCAGGATCTCGGGTTCGAACCTGCCGCACTTACGCCGGAAGAGCAAAGAGCAGATTTATCCTTGGAGAAAATACCGGAGCTGGGGGCAGACTTTATCGTCCTTGAGGTGGATTCCAATGCCCGCGATTTCCTGGACAACATGCAGGCCAGCGCACTCTGGAAGAACATCCCTGCCGTACAGGGAGGAAAGGTTCATGAGACCGATTCCTTCTGGCTCTTTAAGGGCTGGGGAGTGATCGGCCGGGGTGAAATTATTGATGAAATCATGGCATGGCTAGAGCAATGAGTGAGGTTATACCTTTTAGCAGCCAGTGGATACAAGATTTCATGCAGCAGCATTTTGCCGTGACGGTCACGGAGAAGCGGGATCATTCTTTTCCTTACAGTACAGAAGATCTATTGGACGAGGCGAAGCTCCCGTTAATTATCGGGCAGCAATCACTCCAGCTTGGGGAGCCTGGAGGAATTGTGGTCGGAACTTTGTTTGCCAAAAGGTACTCGGTGTTGATCATGGGACTGGCCGCCTCCATCACTCTCTTCGATACCCCGCTCTCTCTGCTGCCCGGCGCTTTACGGTTCAGGCTAACGGATGCAGGAATGATGCAGTATGAAGCGGAGACGGCAGCCACGGACAAATGGCCTGATAACCCTTCGGAAGTTCGTCAAGCCTGCCTTTCCGGCTATATAGATCGCCTGCTGGCACATTTACGGCAGGTGCTCCAGGCTGTATCAGGGTATACGGGAGCTAAGGAGAAGATCATGTGGTCGCTGATTGCGCATAATTTGCATAACCTGTATGAAAGGCTGCATACGGACAAGGGACTCTGGGACTCTGAGGATCGGGGCCGGATCATCAGCCAGGATTATACTACCCTGCTTCAGCCGGAGAAGCCGGATGAATTATCCATGCGGTTCCGGCGGTATGAGCATCCGAAGCTGTGCGGCCATTCATTATATCTGCGCAGGCATTGCTGCCTAGCCTACCGGATCAAGATTGGGCCTGATGCCGGAGAGTATTGCAGCACTTGCCCCAAGCTATCACCGGAAGAGAGATACAATATATTGGACAACTAAGCAACGCCCATCCCCGGTTCAGGATGGGCGTTGCTTAGTTCTGCTCTGCTATTCTCTAAGACCACTAATGACAATAACATCCCGGTTATAGCTGTCTCCGGCAAACGCAATGCCTTCCGGCTCCGTCTTGCGGGGCAGCAGCGCTTCAGAGATCATATTGCCGGTATGGTCGAGGTAGCTCGTGACATCGACACTCTTATGGTAAAGGCAGATGTCATCCACCCGCTCCTCCATTACGATACGCAGCGCGGTGGCCTCCTGCACCGAGAGCAGTTCCCCATGCTGCCGCACAGGCAGCCGTTCTGCATGCATCTGCGGCTTCGCTGCGCCGAACGGAACAGCCAGGGTGACGATGGCTGCACTGCCGGTTAGGGTAAGGGAACGCTTCATGACCGGACTCTCATGGTAGTGACCTTGCTTGAAGATCAGGCCCTGCTCCAGCGTCAGCCGGTCGTCCTCCAGCCCGGAGGGCAGCGGCTTCAGCAGCAGATTAGTCCCCTCCAGTTGAGAGACAACGTCCCCGCTGAGAGCATCGTAGGCCGCTGCACCCGGCGGCAGGTGGAAGTACTGCTCATAGCGGTGCTGACCTTTGGCTTCGAACAGATCCACGATCAGCCAATAGCTGTTCTTGATGAACAGCACCTTGCGGGAGTGAACCACCGGATCTTCGTACCGGGTATATCCGTACTGGCTCGCAAAGGTGTAGTCATATGCTTCATTGAACTGGGTGTCCCAGATTCTGCAGCTCGCCGTAGGCGGTGTATTCCAGTGGAAGCTGCGGACATGCTGGTCCTGCCCGTCTACAACTACAGTGTTATGGGCACGGGTCGAGACTGTATATTTACGTTCCTTGTTCCACTCAAACAAGCCCATACCCGAATCCGCCAGCAGCTCGCGTCCTCCGGCGTAGAGCACCAGGCTGAGCGCATCGGAATGCGCATGCCCGCCGATCCCGACACCTGCACGCATCGCCATGTACATGTCGTTAGGGCTCCAACCCTGACGCGAGGTCACATAACCGCCTGCCGGGAAGCAGGCTGCCGTCTCCGCCGGCTCAACGGCCTTCAGCTGATCATACTCCGCCGCAGCCTCCGGCCCGATTCTCCACAGCAGGGAGAACGGCAGCCGCTCATGCCCCAGCGCCTTGAAGTCCCCCCGCTGATACAGGTAAGCGCCCAAGCTCATGACATTACGCAGCTCGCTGACGACCTGCACATCGGTATCGCCGAACTTGACCAGCTGCCCGTCCGGTGCCAGCAGATGCATCGTGACGACATACATCTTCTCCAGCGTCTCCCGGTATTCTCCGGCATCGATGCCGAGCTTCTGGTACAGAACCACCAGTTCATACAGCTCGCGCATGACGATCAGGTGGTAATTCGGGCTGCCCTCGAACTGTACCCCGTCGGGGTAGACGTTCTCAAGGATGTATCCCGGCAGCTTACGCCCGGCGTATTCCAGCCATTCGGCGGAATCCTTCAGCTCCGGCAGAAGCAGCGCCGTCTGAGTCAGCCCCCGGAGCTGCATGCAGACATGATTGCCGCCACTGGCATGGTATTTGCGCACATATTCGCCGTGCTGCTGGAAGGACTGAATCAGCTTCAGCTTCACCTCAGGCTCGAAGGCCGGAGAGCCGAAGAAGGTAATGAAGGCTTCCGGCAGCATGAACATCCGCACACCGGCCGAGAGGGGGTCCCAGCTACAATGCTCCGCCCGGAACGTACCATCCACCGGCATAGGGTTGTCGTCAATGAAATGATTGATCATATCATTGAAGCATTTGGCGTATTTATCATCCCCGGTCAGCGCGTAGGCTCTGGACAGACGCTTCACATAGACGAACCGGGTCAGATGCAGCTGATACTGCGAACTGTCGAACAACCAGCTGTTCCAGTCGTAGCTTCCGTGCCGGAAGAGCACTCTTTTCCCTTTGAACAGGGGAATATCCCCCTCCACAATCCGGTCCGCCTCGGCAATATCCTGCTGCGCCTCTTCCTCCCCGCTGTAATGGCTGGCGGCGTACGCCCGAAGCTTGGGAACATCCTTCACCTCAAAGTAATATCTCCCGTTGTTACCCGCTGCAATGACTTCTAAATAAGCATCCCGTGCACCGGGGACATCGCCTAAGTCCAGCTTCGCAGCTACCTCTGCAAGCTCCGGTTTGTTCAAGTCCAGCATCGTGCTTAAGAATTCCCCGGCCGTTAGCTGCGGCTTCGTGTATGCGGGATTGTGGCGCAGATCTTTATATCGCATAGTCAATTCTATCATCACCTTTATATTCGCGTATCTCTCCGCCTAAAGTCTATTCCTTAATTGAACCAAGCATGGCACCCTTGGCAAAATACTTCTGCAGGAACGGGTACACTATGACTATAGGCAGCATCGCCAGCAGAATGGCCGCATTCTGGACATTGGGTCCAAGGTTGGCCGCAAGCGAAGCATCTACCGCTGCCTCTGCCGAGATATTGGAGGCGCTGATTGCCACCATCTGCCGCAGGAGCGGTTGAATCGGCCAGCGCGACGTATCATTCAAATAGATCACCGCTGAGAAGAATTCATTCCAGAACTGCACCATGAAAAACAGGGTGAAGGTGGCGATAATCGGTTTGGACAGCGGCAGCACGATCGAGTAGAGAATTCTGAATTCCCCGGCCCCGTCAATTCTGGCTGCTTCGTCCAGACTCTCGGGCAGGCTCTGGAAGAAGGAGCGGATGACCATAATATTGAAGGCACTGGAGGCTGCCGGAAGCACTACCGCCCAGTAAGAATCGATCAGACCCAGATTTTTGACGACCAGATAGTTCGGAATCATGCCCCCATGGAAAATCATCGTGAAGAAAATAACCAGCAGCATGATCCGGCGTCCGGGCAGAAATTTCTTCGACAGGGCATAGGCCAGTGTAATGGAGACAAACAGGCTGAGCACCGTGCCCATCGCCGTGATAATGACAGAATTCTTGACAGAGGTCAGGAACGTATTCGCATTCAGCAGATAGCTATAAGCATCCAGTGTCCAGTGCTTGGGCCAGATGAAGAAATTCCCGGCCATAGAATCTCCCGGCGGACTGAAAGAGACCGCAATAATATATAGAAAAGGCAGAATAACCAGCAAGCTGATTAAGCAAATCATGACTACAATAATGGTGTCAAACCAGGTTGCCTTAAGCTTCATAACCTCTCCACTCCTGTTCTTGTTCTAGAATATGCCTTCCTCACCCAGCAGCTTCGCCGCATAATTGGCCCCGAGGACCAGGATCAGACTGGCAACGGATTTGAACATGCCTACGGTAATCGCGAAGCTGTAATTGAATTGCTCCAGACCGACATGGTAGACGAACAGATCGAAGACATTGGAGACATCCAGGTTAAGGCTATTGGTCATCAGGAAGATCTGCATGAAGTTGGAGTCCATCGAGGAGCCCAGACGGAGCAACAGCAGAATCACGATGGTCCCTTTGATGCCGGGGAGGGTGATATGCCAGATGCTCTGCAATCGGCTTGCTCCATCCACCTTGGCTGCTTCATACTGCTCAGGGTTAATCCCCGCCAGTGCCGCCAGGAAGATAATCGTGCCCCAGCCTGCATCCTTCCAGATCGACTGGAAGATGACCAGCGGCCGGAACCATTCGTTGCTGACCAGGAAGTTAGCGCTGCCGTCGAACCATTGGCCGAGGTAATGGTTAATGACGCCCGAAGGCCCGAAGAAAGAAATCGTAATCCCGTAAATCACGACCCAGGAGAGAAAATGGGGCAGATATACGATGGTCTGCGAGACACGCTTGAACACCTTAAGCCGCACTTCATTCAGAAGCAGCGACAGGAGGATCGTGAAGGGAAAATAAATGATCAGATTCAGCAGACTGATCAGCAGCGTATTTTTCAGCAACATATAGAAATCGGAGGTTCCGAAAAACTGTCTGAAATTATCCAGCCCCACCCAGGGACTGTCCATCATGCCCTTGAACGGGCTGTATTCCTTGAAGGCCAGAATGAGTCCTGTCATCGGAATGTAATGAAAGGTGAGAAAGTAGAGAATACCCGGTGCTGCCAGTAAGTAAAAGGGCCATAGCTGATGAAACCGTTTGGGTCGTAAAGCTCTTTGCACAGGCTAAACCTCCTTATCCAAATGGGCAAAAGAAAGGGGAAAGCCCCTCCTTTGCCTCTGTATATAGTGTTGTTGTATTACTTCGTGGAATGCTCTGCGTGATATTGGTCCAGCAGTTCCTTGGTGATCTGCTCGCCCGGACCCTTAGTCCAGGTATCAATCTCCTTCTGCACATCCTCCCAGGCTCCCTCGCCCAGCACATACTTCGTCATGACCGCACTCATTTTCTTATAGCTGTCCGGATTCTTGCTGGCGTACTGTGAGTTGTAGCTGAGGAACGGATTCTCCACCCCGATCTTGCTGATCGTATCGAGAGTTGTCTTTTGCAGCGCCAGGATGTCCGGCTCCTTGGAGTTGGCGTATACATATGGATCTGCACGGTTCTCCAGGATGAAATTGTTCGGCTTATCGAGCTCATACTGCTTCTTCTGCTCCTCGGTCTGCACCGCAACCCCATTCTTGAAATCGCTGGAATGGATGCCGGTGACTCCCGCTTTGGAGAACGCTACATTCTCTTCGGAGGCCGTGAAGTCAAGGAAGTCTACAATCTGCTGCACCTTATCCTCCGGTACGGAGCTTGGAACCGCCCACAGTCCGTAGTACCCGGAGAGTACAGAAGCACCCTTCTGTCCGTTCGCGCCTTCAAGCACATCGACAATCGCGATTTCGGCCTTCGGGTCCGTCTGCTTCAGCTTTTCTACGTTGGTCTCTACAATATCACTGACATTCCCGACAAAAGCACCCGCTGTGCCCGCAAGGAACTTACTCCGCGCCTGCCCCTGGTTCTTCAATACCGGCGCATCCTTGTCGATCAGGCCCTTGCTCCAGGAATCTCTCAGCCACTCCAGGAATGCCTTGTATTCAGGCGTCTGGAAATCACGGACCACGTTGTCGCCGTCCAGCTTCCACACATTAGGAATGCCAAAGGCATACTGGATCGGGAGGACACCCGAGAACGGCCCGGGGCTATTCACACCGTCTGAACCGTAGATCGTGAACGGTATGGTTTTGCCGCCGCCTGCCGGGTCCTTCTCCTTGAACACCGCAAGCGCATTCGTCAGCTCGTCCATCGTCTTCGGAACTGGTAGATTATACTTATCCAGCCAGTCCTTGCGGATCAGAATATTGGCTTCGCCTCCGCCGTACAGACCGCGCGGCCGGGGAATCCCGTACGATTTGCCGTCAATCTTGGCTCCGTTCCAGACCACCTCATCAATCTGGCTGATATTCTTGGTCTTCGCAAGGTAAGGGGTCAGGTCATGAAAAGCGCCCATTTTCACCAGGTTGTTAAATTTATCGTCCTTGCCGCCATCCATCAGCAGCAGATCATAGGAATCTCCGGCCGATACTGCCACAGAGAGCTTATCCGTGTAGGCTTCGGATGGTACGAAGGTTACGTTCAGATCTACATTGCCGCGCTTCTCCAGATCCTCCAGCGCCTTGTTGTTCGTCATCTCCGGCGGATTGCCGAACAGAATGGTCATGGCCTTGATGCTGGCCGGCTTGCTAGCCTCACCGCTTGGTGTACTGCCTTCCGGTGCCGCTGTGCTGCCTGCCGCAGAATTATTGCCGCCGCCGCAGCCCGCCAGTGCAGTTACCATCAACGCCGCCGAAGCTACAAGCGGTACAAGCTTTTTTGTAATATTCATTGTCATCCCCCATTTGCTTGTATTGATTGCGTTTACATCGTGCTTACACTTTGGATTATAGAAGACGCCGGAGCTTAAGAACATGCCGGATTCCAGCCAAAGTGTCACCATTTTTAAGATTTGCCGGTCCGCAGGTATCTCCATGTCCGCCAATGTACTATAATCTGTTTAGGATAGCCTGCCCGGTATCCATAGTCCAAAACCCTTAACGGATGTGACGCTATGAATTCACCCTTTTTCAGCTTTTTGCGGCGGAGCTTCTACATTAAGATGATTGTGGTCATGTTCGCCATCTCGGTGGTTCCGCTGATTGTGCTGTCCTTCATCTCTGTAAGCGTATCCAGCACGACAGTGGAGCAGCAGGTGAACCGCCTGAATGCCCAGCTCGTCAATCAGGTTGTGGACCGGATTGAATTAACCATGACCCGGCTACGGGAACTCAGCGAGCAATACTCGCGGATCTCGTCCATTCAGAGCGCGCTGGTATCGCCTTCTGCCCAATATTTTGAAGAGGTGGTCCGCAAAAAGGATCTGATCTCCGTGCTCAGCGGCGCGTCCGCCATCATCGGGAATGTGGAGGGCCTACAGGTCTATTCCGCCGTTACAGGAGAGGTTCTCTCCTCCACGGAAGCCCCGGCCATGCTGGAGGAGTCCCCGTACCGGCCGCTGATTGAAGCGTATCTGGCTTCGGGACGGCCGAATCTTTTTCTGGACAAGCATTCGCTGCCTGAACTGGCTATTCTGAATTCGTCTACCTATTATATCTCACGCGTTCCCTTCGACTTATATAAGGACCTGAAGGGCGTGCTGCTGATCTCCATGAATAATAGCCAATACCAGCAGCAGATTGAGAATATTCAGCTTGGGAGCGAGGGCTCTATCTCCCTGCTGACGGAAGACGGCCTGACCATTGCCACGACCAGCAAGCTGGATAAGCAGGCGGATAAGCAGCGGGTTCAGGAGATTCTGAGGCGCTGGAAGGAGCTGAAGCGCCCGGATCAGTTCGCGGCAGGCTACTCTATTGTCTCTGTCAAGCAGACCTCCACCTATGACAAGTGGATCGTGCTCTCGGAGATTCCGTCCAAGGAGCTGACGGCCAGCGCCGAGATTATCCGCCGGACGGTCACTTATTTTCTGCTCATTCTGGTCTGTCTGGGGGCGCTCTGTGTGGTCGGCTTCGGGTATCAGCTCTACCGGCCTCTACAGGCTGTGAAGCGGCAGGTCGATGCTCTGAAAAAAGGGAATTTCGATGCCCGAGTCACCCATTTCGCCAATAATTAAATAGGGGATCTGGGCCGGATGCTCAATACCATGGCTGTCCGCATACAGGATCTGCTGGCAGACCTGCATGATTCGGAGGATCTGAAGCGCAAGCTGGAGATCCGGGCGCTGCAATCGCAGATCAACCCCCATTTCATGTACAATACCCTCAATACGATCCGTATGTTCGCCATGATGAAGGATTATGAGAAGATCAACTCCCTGATGGGAAGGCTGGTGGCCTTGCTGCGGTATTCCATGGAGAATTTCGAGCAGACGGTACAGCTCCAGCAGGAGCTTGATTATCTGGCGGATTATGTCGGGCTGCTGAATATGCGCTACAAATGCCAGATTCATCTGGAGGCTGAGATTGAGGAGCCGCTGCGGGGCATGATGATTCCGAAGCTGGGTCTGCAGCCGCTGATTGAGAACTCCGTGTTCCACGGCATTCTCCCGCGTAAGGCACCGGAAGGGCATATCCGTGTGCGCGTATACAGAAGTCCCGGCGGGAGCCATATTATTGTACAAGTCGAGGACGACGGGAACGGTCTGGAAGAGGCTGATCTGAGGAAGGTGCAGCTCCAGCTCCAGCAGGAAGAGTCTGCCGAGAACATCGGACTGCAGAATGTATGGATGCGCATGAAGCTGCTGTTCGGGGCGGAGACACAGATCCTGCTCACAAGCGCTCCGGGTGAAGGCTTGACCATCCGCATGCTGCTGCCATCCGGGAACGTTCTGATTAAGGAGGAACATCATGAATCACTATAGAGTTGTCCTTGTGGAGGACGAGATTCCGGCAAGAACCGTCTTCCGGCATTTCATTGAGGAGCGCGCAGACCTGTTCACCCTTGTCGGTGAAGCCGAGGATGGCCGGGACGGGCTGGAGCTGTTCCTGAAGCATAAGCCGGAGCTGATCGTCACCGACATTACGATGCCGGGCATGAACGGGCTGGAGATGCTGCGCGAGATTGAACGGAGCGGGGTACGTGCGCCGCAGATCATTATCCTGACCTGCCATCAGGACTTCCACTATGCCCAGCAGGCCATTCATCTGAAGGCAGCCTCCTATCTGATTAAGGATGACTGCCTCTCCGATCCGGGACTGCTGACCCGGACGATGGAGGAGCTGGCGGTCCTGGCGGATTCACGCGGCGAGACGAGAGACAATTATCTGCAGCTGGAGCAGCAGGTCCGCCTGAGCGAATTGGAGATCGAGCAGAGCCTCTTCCTGGAAATGCTGCGCAGCCCGGCGGCGGAAGCCAAGTGGCTGCACAGTCTTGCGGACTCGCAGCTTCCGCTTCACGGCCAGGGCTTCATGACCCTGCTGCTGGAGCTGGACCGCAACTCCCTGCGCTTCCCGATCGACCAGCTGGAGGAGTTGAAGCTGTGGCAATTCGCCGGGGTGAACGTGCTGAAGGAGCTGCTCGGCAGCATAGGCCCGCATAAGGTTATCGCCCTCGACAAAGGGCGGTTCCTTGCCCTGTATACCGACAGCTTCAAGACGGAGAGACCCCGCTTCCTGGAGCAGGTGCTGGAATCCTTGGCCGCGAATCTCCGGATGAGCTGCATCGCCCTGCTGTGCAGCTTCGAACAGGGACTGGAGGACCGGCCGGAGGCACTGAAGCTGCTGGCTTCGGCGCCGTATCCGTTCTTTTACCGCTGCAATGAGCTTATCGGCATTGGGGAGTGGGGGCAGCTCTCCAGCTTCCAGCGGATTCCTGAGCCGCAGAGCCGCTTCTGGAGCAAGGTGCTGAAGAAAGCACTGCTGGAGCCGCATCTCAGCACGGCGGCTCTGGAGCAGGAGCGCCAATCCCTGCACCGTCAGGCGATGGAGCAAGCCTGGGACCCGGAGCAGATCAAGTCCCTATATCTGCGAGTCTTTCTGGATATGAGCCATAACGTTATTGGGGCGGAAGGCGGGGCGGATCTTGAAGCAGAGCTGCGTGTACAAATCGAGCTGTGCCAGACATTCAACGCTGTACATGAGATCACCTGCGATCATTTCCGCAAGCTTCAGCAGCTTCAGGAGGGCGGCCGGAAGATCGATGCCTCCATCACACGGATCATTCAACAGATGCGCGAAGATCTCAGCTATCCCTACAAGCTGGAGGAGCTGGCCGCTTCGATCAATTACAGCGTGCCCTACTTCAGCTCCATGTTCAAGAAGGCCGTCGGTGAGAGCTTTGTCCAATACCTGACCCGCCTGCGGATCGAACAGGCCAAGCTGCTGCTGCTCACCACCGACCACAAGACCTTCGAAATCTCCGAATCCATCGGCTTCGAGAATTACCGGTCCTTCAACCGGATCTTCAAGAAGGAGACCGGCGTCTCCCCCTCGGATTACCGCCGGCAGGGAACACACAGCATATAAATTGGACTATGGGCCGTCGGCTGGCCGATTGTGTTCGGTTTTTCGATTACATTTGGCTTACGCGCCGTCCTCCGTCCTATTGTAGTCGGTTTTTCGACTACATTGGCTTACGCGCCGTCTTCCGTCCAATTGTAGTCGGTTTTTCGATTACATTTGGCTTACACGCCGTCTTCCGTCCTATTATGGTCGGTTTTTCGATTACATTTGGCCTACGGGCCGCTCCCGGTCCTATTGTGGTCGGTTTTTCGATTACATTTGGCCTACGGGCCGCTCCCGGTCCTATTGTAGTCGGTTTTTCGATTACATTTGGTCCATGGGCCAGCGGCTGTCTGATTGTGTCCGGTTTACCGTAAACAACCCCCGCCTTCACCGGAAATCCGGTGAGGACGGGGGTTGCTCTTGTTAACCTGTAATCATCCGTCAGGAACGGCGGTTCACGAACATCAGCATAAGCATGGAGATCACAATGATCGAGCCGACCCACATCCAGGCCAGCGTCATGTTGCCGCCATCCACCGCCACATAGATCGCGGTAGGCACGGTCTGGGTACGGCCCGGAATATTGCCCGCTACCATCATAGTCGCCCCGAATTCGCCCAGTCCGCGGGCGAAGCCGAGGACATAACCGGCAGCCAGCGAACGCCCGGCCAGCGGCAGGGTCACATAGCGCAGCACCTGAAGCTCGCTGGCTCCCTGCGCCCGCGCTGCATCCTCAAGGTCTTTTTCTACCCCCTCGAAGCCTGCCTTGACCGTGCGGTATACCAGCGGAAAAGCAACCACAACAGCGGCAATGACTGCCGCCCCCCAGGTGAACAGAATCGTCTGCTCCGTGAACTGTTCATACAGCCTGCCGATCCAGCTGCGCCGCCCGAGGAAGACCAGCAGGACGAAGCCGACCACGGTTGGCGGCAGCACCAGCGGCAGCAGCAACACGGTCTCTACCAGATTATGTCCGAAGAACCTGCGCCCCGCCATCTTCCTGGCTGCCAGCATGGCCAACAGGAACACGATGATACTGGTCAATACCGCAATCTTGATTGATAACCAGACCGGGGCGAAAAAGTCGGGCCAATTGATCTCCATCTCTCTTCACCCCATCTAATGGTAGTTAGTTATTTAGCTAATTGAAATCCGTAGCTGGTAAAGACAGAGCTGGCAGCAGCGGTCTGCACATAGCTATAGAACGCTTTGGCCTCGGCCTGATGCTTCGAATCCTTAACAATTCCCGCCGGATAATTAATCGCCTTATGTACATGGCCGCCAACGGTCAGGGCAATCTTCACCTTCTTCGAGGTAAGCGCATCCGTCTTGTAGACGAACCCGGCATCCGCATTGCCTGTCTCCACATAGGACAGCACCTGTCGGACATCCTTGGCGAAGACCAGCTTGCCTTGCAGCGTATCCCATACCTTCTTCGCGGTCAAGGACTGCTGAGCGTATTGTCCGGCCGGTACCGATTCCGGCTGGCCTACGGCTACCTTTTTGAAGGCCGGAGCGGTAAGGTCAGTAATGGTTGTAACCTTCGTGTTCGAATCGGAAGGCACAACGACGACCAATTGATTCTTCAGCAGCGCCTTGTGGTCTGCAATCAGCCCTTTATCCACCAACGCGTTCATCTGCTTATCGCCTGCCGAGAAGAACAAGTCGGCCGGTGCCCCCTGCTCAATCTGCTTCTGTAGCGTACCTGAGGCGCCATAATTGAACACCAGCTTAATCTCAGGATGCTGCTTCTCATACTGTACAGCAATCTTGTCCAGACTATCCTGCAGACTCGCTGCTGCGGAGACAATAATCTCCGTCTTCTTCACTGCCGCCTCAACATCTCCTGCTGAACCCGCCGACACGCCCGCCACCATAAGCAGCACCAACAATCCCGCTAACCACTTCTTCAGCACACTCCATACCTCCCCATCACTATTCTTTATTTTGATCATATTCTAGCAAGTTAAATCGAATTATACAATGCATTTGATTATGTTTGTATATGTTTAGTTATAATTAGTATCAAAACACCCCCACAAAGTGCGGCTTTAGCTTCGATGATGACTCAGGTACTTTGCGGGGACCCCAAAACATATAAATTCTAATAAAATAGGGATAACCCTAGCCGCACGCTAAAAAAACCCCGCCCTATTGTATAGGGAAGAGGCCTTTTCTAGGGCTATTCGCAATAATCTTCTCACAGTTCCTGTTATTCGACCTTGAAGGCAATCTTGAAGCTTCCCTTGGCATCTTCCCCCTTGATTTCAATCCGGTATTTCCCGTCCTTCCCGGCCTCCACCTTCTCGGTACCTGATTCATTGGTTGCCAGTTCAGTAAGCACCTCATTATCCGGCCCGTATAACTTCATGGACAGCTGGCCCTTTTCCACCTTGGATTTGTAATCGATGCTGATCGTTTCACCGCTTTTCATGCTCAGCTTCTTCTCCTCTGTGCCCGTAAAAAGCTTGTAGGAGCCGCTTATTTTGCTCTTCGTGCTGGACCCGACGTACATTATTTTCTTGTCACAGGAAGTCAGCAGCACCGACGCCATGATGATCAAGCCCCCCAGTGTCATCCATTTCTTATTCATATACTTAACACTCCCCGGTTTAGATTAGATGGCCGCAGTGCGGACAACGGATACCCTCATTGCCTGCATTAGATGCTATGTGAATGTGATGCTGTTTCCTTGCCAGGAGATACAGGATCAGACCGATGAAATTAGGAATATAGATGACCGCAGTCACCCAGAGCCAGGCATTCATCCGCCGCCGCGAGGCATCTTTATAAATGAATACCGCAATGAGCACATTCAGCCCCAGGAACAGCAGGGCCAGCAGGCTTATCACAATAAGCCAGGTCAGATTCTCCTCCAAAAACTCGCCCATATAGGGGCTTATGGCATACCCCAGCGCAATACAGCTTAACAGGATGGTTGCCGTAAGCGCCCAAAAAACAAATTGCTCAACGGTTAAGTGAACTTTCATAAGACCCTCTCCCGCTCCCCAGGGTACTGTACAACAGCAATGTTCCGGCGATCATTGGAGACAGGATGAACAGCAGCCCCATGTTGATCTTCCATTGCAGGGCAGCCGGACCAGCCAGGAAGTACAGTCCCAGCACCATGAATATCAGCCATTGCAGGGCCATTAAAATGGAAAGTGCGCCCATTGTCCTGCGCCCTTGTATCCGCTGAATCGTATTAGAGACAAGCTCTGGTGATGGCGTAAGCGGCAGCTTGAAATATTCCGTCAGCAGCCGGTCTTCGTCTCCGGACTCCTTCATTTAGTTCATCTCCTTCATTAGCTTGTGCAGCAGCTTCTTGCCATGATTCAATCGGGATTTTACAGTTCCGAGGGGAACTCCCAGCACCTCCGCAATGCCCTCATAGCTGAACTCCTCATAGTAATACAGCACGAGAGGGGCAAGATAACGTTTAGGCAGACTCCGCAGGCATTCCTCCAGGAGCCTGTGCTCCTCATGCCACAGCAGATCCTCTTCTGCCAGTGGAGCTGGGTCTCTAATATGTATAAGCTCCGCATCCGAGGACAACCAGGTCCAAAGGGCATACACGCTTTTCCACTTCCGATAGCGGTCACGGTACATGTTGAAGGCCACCTGGAACAGCCAAGGCTTAAAGGGACGCTCCGCATCATACTTCTCCAGCTTGCGGAGCACACGTACCCATACCTCCTGGAACAAATCCTCCGCATCCTGCCGGTTCAAGGTAAGATGGCGGCAGAACCGGTATAAATCATCCCTATACCTGACAATGAGAAACTCAAGATGCTCTTGTTGACCGGACTTGCATCCTTCAACGAGCTGTTTGTCGGTCATCATCTGTTCTCCGCCGCCCTTTCAACCTACATTACGAAGCATCCCAGATATTGTTCGAAAATTCACAAGGTTATTTTTAGAAAAAGTTAATGAAATTTGAAAATAGCCCTGACCCGAGGATAGGAGGTGGTTTGGCTTAATTGCACTTTGTACAACTAAAATGTCCTATTCATAACCATTTCCACGTTTAGTTGTATTTCGGACATTTAAAAAGCATCCTTCTCCCGGTTATCAGCTAAGTAGGCAGATTTAGTTGTACAGAATACAGTTAAAAGATGAAGCTATGCTTTTTCGCTGTTTTTAAGTGTACATTCTACAACTAACTATATTTGAACAACATCATCCTAACAGGTGAAGCATCCTCGCGCCTTCCAACAGTAAACCACCTTCTGTTAAAATAAAGGGCTGTCCCAAGCAGCCATTGATATGGCTTGGGACAGCCCTTGCGAATACCTTCTATTCAGATTCAGTTCTTCATCCGCGGGTCCAGCACATCCCGCAGGCCGTCGCCCATCAGGTTGAAGCCGAGGACGGTCAGCATGATGGACAGACCCGGGAACACTACGGTCCAGGGGGCCTTCTGGATAAACTGGCGGGAATCCGATAGCATCTTGCCCCATTCCGGGTCCGGCAGCTGAGCGCCCAGTCCAAGGAAGCCCAGGGCAGCAGCTTCAATGATGGCTGTCGCGACGCCAAGAGTGATTTGAACAATGATCGGCGTCAGGCTGTTCGGCAGGATGTGGCTGAACAGCCTGACGCCCGTTCTTCATCCCGATGGCCCTGGCCGCCGTAATGTACTCCTCGGACTTCAGGCTCAGCACCTTGGCCCGGACCAGCCGGCCGTAGGTCGGAATGTTGACGATGGCAATCGCGTAGAGCACCATCCACTTCCGGAACCTCACCGCGGTCCGTTAAAAAGTGGGTATGCAGGTTCTCAATGCTCAGAATCGGCTGGATCAAGTCTCTCCCTCTTTTCTGTTAAAAATTGAACGAAGGTCAAATGCCTGATCAGGAAAACTATTTAAAAAGTTAGATATATTAACTAATACCTAACATAATAAGTAATCTAATTAACTGTAAATACATATTACTGTTATTTAATGTATAACTTTACTATGGATGTCCTATCTAGGCAAGGAAAATTTGTACATATAACTAACCCTATGAATTTTATATGAATATATCAGAGCATAAAAGTGTGAGGAAAATATACCTGCAGTTATTTGTACAGCGACAGCCACTTCTCCAGTTGTTGCTTCAGCACATCCCGGTAATATAGCGGCTCCATAATCTCAGCCTCTTCCTTGTATTTCATAATCCAATGAACGAAGCCGATATCCTGCTCCACAGCGACCTTGAAATGCAGGCTGCGGTTCTGGCGGTCCACCCTGCTCGGCTTTACAAACATCTCCTCCTGCTTCAGCCGTTCCATCATCCGCTGCGAGAATTTGACTCTGAATTCAACCTGCAGGCTGTCCTGTTCCAGGGACCACTTCTGCTCCATGAAGGACTGCAGATCGAACTGGTCTTTGGAGAACCACCTGTCCAGCGGATTGACACTGGAGAAGCCGTTAATATGAAAGGTTCGGATGATCCCGAAGCGGTGACAGAAACCAATCAGGTGAAAACGATTCTCTAGCGGGACCAGGCAATAGGGATCAATCCGGATACCTTTTTCTTCGTAGGCATTCTCACTATAGTCAGCCTGTATGCTTCTCTGCTTCATTACGGCATCCAGAATGTCGGTCAGAAAGAGGGGCTGGTCTCCCTGAGATCTGCTATTTTCCGTCCAGTTTGGTCCGGCTTCCTTTTTCGTACGCTCCATTGTTTCTTCCCTTTCTGCCTTTTGCTTATAATCTGCCGCCATCACTTTCTCGTATGCGTCTTCAAAGCCCGGGGGCAGCAAAGGTTTGATCTCCGCCATAATACTGCGCAACTGTGAAAAAGCCTCTGCTTCCTCTTCTGACCAATCCAAGGGGTACAGCGCGAAATTACCGATAAAAGCATACCCCTTGCCATGTCCCATATGAGTAATGGGGATATGCATGGCACTGAGCGCATCCATATCCCGATAAATCGTTCTCTCGCTGTTGCCGCATCGTTCCGCCAGCTCACGGGCCAGAATTCCCGGTTTGGCTTGAACTAGCGTAATGATGCGCATCAGCCGGATCAATCGGTCTGTCATATTCAGTTCTCCTTGACTTATGGTAAAATAGACCCATTATTTTTAAATAAACTAGTTATATATATCTATAACCAAGGATGTAATAACCGAGATAAGAAAATATAATAGAACTATTTTACTATGTTACCACATTTAGATATTACGCATTTCTTTATCTGCTCCGCCGAGTGTGATTCTATATTTGAGCCCTATGTATGGGTAATTCCTATTCTATCTACGCAGCTTCCCAGCAATTATCTCATTCCTATCCTGCTGAGCGGCAGATGCTCTGCCTCCAGTCTTTTATACAGCGCTTCCGCTTCTCTGAGCAGCTGCATATCCCCGGAGCGGGCAGCCATCAGGAGTAGATGATCGGCCTGCCTGCGAAGAATATCTGCGGGTACCTCAGGCTTGTTCTTCATCCGGGCCTCCTGGTCTTCCGCGATTAGCACCTCTGTCTGCAGCAGCGCCAGATGCTTCTCCACATGGAAGCAGGAGTTGGCCCCCAGCAGGCCGGTATGATGGGAATATTCGATTCCCAGCTTCTTGAGCGGCAGCTCGCGGATACGTTCCACCGTAGGCTGCTTGTATTGCCATTGCAGCCAGAGGGCTTCATGTATGCCTGCAGGCATACCAGCCATCATGAATTCCAGGGCGATGTACCTGCGCTGCCCGGAATGGATTTTGCCAAGCTTCAGGAGCAGTGACCTCCCCTCTCCTTCTTCTGCACTACAGCCGTAACATCCTGTTACCTTGACATGACTTTCGAGCCAGACACGCAGCTCAATATCCCGGGCTACCACCTTGCGGCTCTTCTTGCGGGAATCCTCCCCTTGTAGCGCTCCCTTCCACTCCACGAGCAGCACTATTTTCTTGGCACCGCCTGCCAAAATACGCTCCTGGCTCCATGTAAACAACGTCTGAATACTTGCTTGCATATTTCCACCTCTTTCTTAATTTGGGTCTTCTATTAATGTACCAATATTGGCGGACAACTCCTTGTCATGGAATGTATGTTCGGTCCTATAATATCGACAAAAAAAGAGCCAACCTACCCCAAAAGGTGATTGCCTCTTTATGAAAGTCTATTCTTTTGTCAAAATATGACGAACAAAGTTTTACGCATTACATCAATCGGACCCGTCTGCCCGCCTTCTCATGCCGGAAGAACAGCCCAAGGGCCCAGGTTGCACACAGCAATGCCAAGAGGAAGAACAGGAGTGACCACACAGGGGCCGGTAAAATGGTCAATCTAGCCAGATTCGCTGCATCCCCTGCCCGGGAAGGTGTCACGACGGAAGCATAGACCAGGAATAAGGTCCCCATCACGGACTCCTCCAGGGTCAGGAACGCAAGAAACAGATAGTACACCTTGCTGACCTTCGGCCAGAGGAACAGCATCGCAGCATTCAGCAGAATGAAGCCGCTTAGCCAGATCATCCCGAAGCCGCCCCGTACATACAGCACAAGCATAATCAGCGCGACCAGGCTGGTCAGAACAAGCCCCCATTCCCGCTTATCTCTACTATAGAAATAGAAGAGCAGCAACGCGAACAGTGAAGCCAGAGGATAACCCGCCAGCGACACCAGGATCGCCTTGCCTCCGGCAGCAATCGCCGAATAGGTCACACCGCTGTGATCAGAATACAGCTCAATGCGCAGCACATTGCCGGAGAGCAGCAGAGTCATCAGCGCGTGGCCGAATTCATGGAACATGGTATCCAGATTACGGAATAAGGAGGAGAACGGAATAAACCGGGTCAACAGGGCGGAGCCCGCCAGGAACAACAGTGTTTTGAGCCATCTATTCATTGAATACAGCCCCTTTCCGTTCACAGTATACGTTAATTTGCAGCGACACTCAATATTATGGAAACCATCCCTGCCTTAACACTGTATTACCTCTTGGTTCTCTCCATAGACACAAAGGGTAATTATGCCTACAGCCGCCCGGGTTGTTCAAACAGCAAGCAGCTATGATAAAATAGGAGGACAATTAGCTCTAACAGGTGGTGATCAGTTGATGAAAAGACGGGTAACAGGAGTGATGCTGAGGCTGCTGGGTTCTTCCCTGCTTATGCTTGGCCTTACTCTCACTTGGCCTGCCCCCGAGGCCAAGGCCAATTATCTGAATGATATATACAATGGAATACAGAGCTTCTCGGAGCTTCCCGGAGAAGTCACCAAGCTGCAGGAGAGTTACCAGAAGACTGCAGAAGAGCTTCAGCAGACGAAGGAGGATCTCGGTGAAGCCAAGGAGCAGCTGACGGACAGCCTGCAGCAAATGCAGACGTATCAGTCCCAGAATGCTGCCCTGCAGGAGCAGAACCGCCAGCTCAGCCAGGTCGTGGACGAACTGAAAAATGACCGCACGGCGAGAGAGAACTACTTCAACCGGATCAAGGTGACGGTCATCTCCGGGATTGCTCTTCTGCTGGGCTACTTCCTCCTGATCCGGGTGCTGCGCTTCACGATGCGGTACCGCTCCAGAAGAAGCGACCGGCTGCGTTAAGGAGGATGAAGAATGAACATTGACATTCAGGATGAAGGCGACAGCGGCAGCGGACAGGCGGTTGCTTTTACCGTTCAGGAGAACGAGGAGGTCCATGTGCTGCATCCGCAGCAGATTATTGCTTACCAGGGCCCTTCGGCGGGACGGGCCGACCGGTTCATGGATGTGAAGGGCATGTACCGCAAGCGCAAGCTGATCCGGGCGGATCTGACCGGCCCTTGCCGGTTCACAGCCGCGCTGCCGCCCGGCTACCGGGTCAAGACCATCCAGCTCGACAGCAAAAGCGATCTGCTCTACGACTTCAGGCATCTCTTCTTCTACAGCAAGGGTGTCACGATGCAGACGAGAGTGCTGAGCATGAAGAATATGCTGATTACCCGGGATATCGTCAAGGTCAAATTCTCCGGCCGCGGCAGCATCGGCATTCTCACGGAGGGCACGGTCTGCGAAGCCGAGCTGCATCCCTTCGATCCGCTCTATGTCGATGCCGGCAGTATTATCGCTTATCCCGAGAATGCCAAGCTTGAGCTGACGGTGTACGGCAACCACCTCGCCAGCCAGCATATGAGCTATCACTGGAAGATGACCGGCCATGGGCCTGTGCTGTTCCAGGCCGGACGCCAGAGCAGACGCTTCGAGCGCGACAATAATGAAGACGGTATTATCAAACGCTTCCTGCGGGAAGCCCTGCCCTTCGGCGGTGTATTTATTAAGTAAGTGGAAACGGCATTGCCGTCCTTTTAAAGGACGGTACCGTTTCAGCGAGAAATAGAAGGATAAGTTATTGTGTGCAGCATATAAATTCTTATATTTTAAGCAAAGAGCGCCCGCATGTATAACGCGGGCGCTCTTTTATATGTCCGATGCCGGAGTTACGCCAGATAAGCGTTCAGCATCCAGGCTGTCTTCTCTACACTTGTCCGGATTCCGATCAGCAGATCGGCGGTAGGCTGGTCGCTGACCTCCTCTGCGCTAGTAATGCCCTGCTTCAGCTCTTCAGCTACGGCAGCGAAGTCTTGAACCAGCTGTGCCACCATTTCCTTGGCGCTCTCACCGCCGGCAGCTTCCTTCAGGCTGGAGAGCTTCAGGTACTCTGCCATCGTAGAAGCAGGACGTCCGCCGATGGCGAGCAGCCGCTCAGCCAGCTCATCCACATAACCCGCAGCTTCATTGTACAGCTCTTCGAATTTCTCATGCAGGGTGAAGAATTGGGTTCCGCTGACATACCAGTGGTAGTGATGCAGCTTCACTCCCAGCAACGTCCAGTTCGCGGTCTGACGGTTCAGAACAGCATGCAGTGCAGTGTGGCTGTTAACTTGTGTACTCATTTAAATAACCTCCCGGAATGTGTATTCTACAATATATTGTATTTAGACTCGTTCTAAATCTATATACAATTTAACACACTTTTTACTGTATTGCAATCTAATGTCCCGCATCCTTGATGTACTGCACATTCTAGCACTCCTCCGGGAGGCTATCCTATAATTTGAATCACATCTCTGCAAAAGCACATGGATTGACATAAATCACCCGAACCGGAAGAGAAGCTTACATCCTCCCGTAGGATGTCCCTTATACCGTAGGGATATCCGTCTCTGCCGCCCGTCCCAGTCCACTGCGGAAGATGGCACGCATCTCCTCCCGTTTGCTCTTGGGGCTAAGCACATATACCGTATCTCCGGGCTCAATCACCGTGCTGCCATGCGGCGTCACGATGGTCTTGTTCCGTATAATGGCCGTGAACAGAATATCGTCCGGCAGGCCGATCTCTGCAATCTGCATGCCGGATATCGCCATCTGCCGGTCGATTCCGATATGATTGAATTCGGAATCGGTCTTCCCTAGCGCAACAAGCTCCATCAAGGATGGCTGGGACGCATGCTCCCGGCCCACCAGCCTCAGCCGCGAGGCCAGGGGTGAAATGGTTGTTCCCTGAATTACTGCCGAGGTCAGGACAACGAAGAATACGACATTGAAGAACAGCCTGCCATGCGGCAGCCCCGCGAGCAGCGGGTAGGTCGCCAGGACAATCGGGACGGCTCCCCGGAGCCCGGCCCAGGAGATCAGTGTCTTTTCACGGAAGGAGAACCGGGACAATAGCAGGCTGAGGAATACGCCGAGCGGCCTTGCCAGGGCCATCAGGATGACGGACAGCAGCAGCCCCTGCCAAGCCACAGCCGCCAGCTCCTGCGGGAAGACCAGCATTCCGAGCAGAATGAACATGGCAATCTGCATCATCCAGGCAAAGCCATGACTGAAATTCATAATGGTGCGGTGGTACACCAGCTCGGAATTCCCCAGCACCAGCCCCATGACATAGACGGCAAGCAGTCCGCTGCTGTGCACCATAGCCGAGACTCCGTAAGTCAGAACTGCGAAGCCTACCGCCATGACTGGATACAGCCCGGTGGAGTCCAGATTGATCCGGTTAATCAGATACACTGCCAGCTTGCCGATGATGATCCCGACCAGCAGCCCTACCCCCATCTCCCAGAAGAACGACAGCATCAGGCTCCAGACTGCGGTATCCGGGTGCTGCACCCATTCAATCAGCGACACGGTAAGGAATACAGCCATCGGATCATTGCTGCCGGATTCGGCTTCAAGCGTCGAGGTCAGCCGTTTGTCGATATTTTTGCCGCCCAGCACGGAGAATACAGCCGCCGCATCTGTGGAGCCGACAATGGCCCCGAACAGGAAGCTCTCCGCCCAGGGCACCCCGAGTATAAATTTGGCAAAAACACCAACGATCACCGCAGTCAGCAGCACTCCGAGTGTAGCCAGCGACAACGCCGGCTTCAGAATCGGGCGAATATCCTTCATGCTCGTCTGCATCCCGCCCTCAAACAGAATCACCACCAGGGCAAAAATGCCGGCAATCTGCGTGAGCGAAGCATTGTTGAAATAAATAAAATGGCTGAGGACCATGCCGGCTGCAATAAACAGGACCAGGGCAGGCATGCCAAAACGGGTGGAGAATTTGGTGGAGAGCACGGCGATCAGCAGCAAAGCCGCCAGCAGCAGGATGATTTGATCTGCAAGATGAGTCATGAACCGGTTCACACCTTTCCCGGGAGCGGGTATTCGCCTTAGCCCCATGTATTTTATAGTATGTGTATGATTCGTTAGATAGAAAAAAACCCCGGTGGGCTGAATTCCACGGAGGTTATTATGCCGTCCTTCATTCTCTTGAATACACCTGCAGCTCCTGAATGGACCAGTAGTTGCCGCCGGAGCCTGTCTGGGTAATCTTGATATGCCGGGTCTTGACCGGAGCAAACGTAATCTTGGTCTTCTCCAGCTGGCCTTTGCCCGCTGCGACCTGTCTCCAGCTCTTGGCATCCTCCGATACGTGGACAGTGTAGCCGCGCGGATAATCATATGGCGATAAAGGGTAATCCATATCTATAGCTTCTACCGTATGTTCTGCGCCCAGATCAATCTGGAAGTACTCCCCCGAAGCCTGATGCTTGACCGTATCCCAGCGGGTCCGCCGGTCTCCGTCAATGGCACCTGCCGGATTGGAAGCCTCCTTACTCACACTGGACGTCACCTTCCAGCCTGCCCGGTCCAGCGGGACAAGTCCGGTTGCTGTAATCTGTGTCTTCTCTGACATCACACCAGAGCCGGACACTCTTACAGCATAAGTATAAAGTGTGCCTTCCTTCAGCTTGCTGTCGTTGTACTCCGTTCCCTTCACTGCTGTAGCGATGACCTTCAGCTTCTCGTCCGGGCCGTCCGCCCGGAGCACTTCATAGCTTGCTCCGGGGGCTTCCAGCCAGTTCAGATGCATCGATAATCCCTTGACAGCAGTCGCCTTCAGGCCCTGAGGCGCCGTATCCGCCACCTCGGAGGAAGGCTCCAGAATGTACTGCACGCCTTCTCCCGGAGCCAGCGTCTCCGTGAATTCCAGCTCCGGCGAAGCGGCTCTGCCGGTTACATAACTGCGGGCCTCCGCATAAGTATCGCCCTTGCCGAACCGTTCTCCTTCGTACACCGTTTTCTTCGGCATAGTGATCTTAACCTTAACGGTCTGCTCGGTCTCCTCGAAATTGACGAAGTTCACCAGCACCTTGTTGGATGTCGCCTTGCTGCCCGCCAGCGGCTCAAGCGTGGAGGTGTCCACTGCTCTTACGTAGACCAGCTTATCCTTCAGCTCCTCCTTATTGCTGATCTGGTAGGTCAGCGGAGCGCCGTGTGTAGCATAAGCCAGATCCAGCCTGCGCATGATACTGACGCGGGATTCTTCGCCTTCCTTGGTGTAGTAGATCTCTGTAGCCGCCGGATCATGATCCTCCAGATTGAAGCCGTATTTGAACAGGCTGAAATTTTTGAAAAAGGCGGCATGCTGCACGAACATCTCGGCATAGCCGATATGTGCCCGCATAATCCGGTCGAACACCGCTGAAGTCCGCTCCTTGGCCCCATATTGATACGCGTCCACATGGGAGTCCGAGGTGCCGAACTCGGTGGCGAGCATTTTTTTGCTAAGGCCGTCTAGCGAGCCCCCGAAGGTCTTCAGGTTCTCCGTGAAGCTCCCGCCCTGTCCGAAAATATAGGAATCCCCATAAGAATGGCCATTCGTCAGATCCGTTACCGCTTCAAGCTCATCGCGCTGCTTCGGATCGCGTTCCCAGCCGTCGGGGTCTCCGCACTGCTTCACCGGCCCCTTCTGATTGCCGCACGAGTCTTCGCTGTAGCCCGGCCAGTAGGCCCATCCGGGTGCAACCGTCTGCAGATGCGGTGCGATCGTCTTACCCTTGCTGTTCAGCCACCCGGCTATGGCCAGATTGACCGCTTTGGAACGGTTGAACAGGCCCGGTTCGTTATCCACCTCGTAATACTGGAAGTACGGGCTGTACTTCTGGAAATAATCCGTCAGCTTCTTCTCCGCATCCTCTGGCAGCGTTCCGTCCGCCTTCAGCTTGATATCGCCTGTGTACAGATAGAGCGCTACGGCCTGCATATTGTAATCCTTCAGGACCTTGTAGTACTCCTCCATATTCTCACACGAGCGGCCTACATCGCTGGCACAGCTGGTCCGCATGATATTGCCGCTATAGGCTACACCCAGCCACTTCATAATATAGGGCAGATGCGTAACCGCCCCCTCGTCAAAATAAAACTGCTTGTTATTCACCACCGTCCCCGTCAGCGTATAGCTGCCGTGAATCGGCTCCTTAATCGGAGACTTCAGCGCCTCCAGGCTGAGATTATCCCATGTCCACCAGTTGTACTTATCCTCAGCCTCTGAGGAATAGATTCCTCTGGCCGTCCGCAGCGTCAGCTCGTTGGTGCCGCTGATGAGCTGCTCTTTGGGAATGTACAGCTCATAGGTTTTGCGGAAGTCGTATTTGCTGCCTGTTCCGGCAATCCCGGCGATCTGAATGATGCCTGAGAGCTGACGGTTGGAGAACACGCTCATCTGGGGAACGGATTTGTAAGCATCGATAATGCTCACGCGAAATAAGACCCCGTGCTCCGGGATCTTATCCAGCTCATACTGAATCCGCAGCTCCGGGTTGGTCTCCCCGTGCAGGCCGGAGGGCAGTGACTTCAGCTCTGCCGACTTAGCAGTAGTTGAAGCTATGCTGAGCGTCTTCTTCACCCCGTTTGAACCTGCCGCCTTGAACTCACCGGCAGAGCCGTCATGCTTGCCAAGCTTCCATAGAACAGTTCCTTCCGGCATCTCAGGACCGGCATCCTTGGCCGCCGACAATGAAGACAGATCCACATCATCTTCACCGTCCTTCGTCCCGTAATCTCCGAAGACAGAGACGGACAACAGAATCAAGATGATCAGTGCTGCAAATTTTAGTAGCCTGTGGAGATATTTACTGGGTTTCTTTTGAACTCTAGTCCTCATTCCCTTGTCCTCGCTTTCTTCCGGAATTCTATGCTGTACCGGTTACGTCACACTTCTTCTGCGGGGGCTTCCTTAAGGAAGCGTCAGCGCACTCTGGGGAATAATCATCTGCTTCTGGCTCTGGCTCCTCCACATCAGACTGACGCTGGCATCCCCGCGGTTCTCGTAATACTCCACCTTGATGGCGTAGGGGGTACCCGCAGAGAGCGTGATGCTGCCCTCCTTGCTCGCACTGCTCTGGTTCTTCCAGCTGTCGATCAGGAGCTTGCCGCCGATCCATACGCGGATGCCGTCATCCGAAGAAGCGGTGAACGTATACTTTTCACTGTAGAGAGGCTTAAGGGTCCCGGTCCAGCGTACCGAGAATGCATCCTTGGGAAGGCCGGGAGCCGGTGAATTGCCATGCCAGTTGAATTGAAGGGTGCTGTCGTTACGGGTAAGCAGCGGTGTACCGGACAGGTCCATATTGCCATAATACTGGCCTCTCAGGCCGTTCCTTGAGCTTACAGCCACCGCATGCGTTTTGGCACCCCCCGCGAGCTTGTAATCCTCCCGCGATACCGTGTATTTATGGTTCATGAAGCTTTGAATTTTCACGGTCGGGTTATTCTCAACCAGCATCTTGCCCCATGTCATCGTATATACCCATTTGCTTTGTTTTTGAGACATGATGACAGGGTCTGGAAGCTCTCCGCTCTCCCCGATTCCGATCGGTTTGCCGCCCGCCAGCTTCAGGAGGCTGTCATAATAAGACTGCTTGAAATCATTGTCATAAATGTCGGCAGCCAGAATATCCACCTTGGCGATGCCGGGAAAATAGGCGGCATACGGCTCAGACGACTTGTTGGGGGCATTCGGATTCCACACCCACAGCAGATTGTTCAGCTTATGCGTATTCACCATGCGGTCATAGACCAGGTCCCAGAGCTTCACAAAGTCATCCTTCTGCCCCCACCAGAACCAGCCGCCGTTCATCTCATGATAGGGCCGCCATAACACGGGAACTCCGGCATCCCGCAGCTCACCCAGATACTTGGCCACTTCATCCAGCTCGGCAATCAGAGCCTTATACTGCGGCGTTCCGGGAGTGACGTACTGCTTGAATTGATTCTGGCTAAGCGGCTTCTGCACATTGGTCCATACTGGCGCAGTTCCCGGCAGATTCTGATGAAAGGTCATGGCGACAATACCGCCGCCCTCATGCCAACGGATGGCGCTGTCCACGACAGCCTGACGCTGCTTGGCAATGGTCTCCTTGGACTGGTTGCCTATGGCTCCCAGCTCATAGCCATGCAGAACGGCATAGCGGCCGGTTGTGGTGCGGAGCTTATTATTAAATTCATCGGGGCTCTCCAGGTAATCATGCTGGCCGGATATCATCCCCTTGCCGCTGAGATTACTGAGATAGCTTAACAGTGCGGAAGCCTCCTTGGAGGCCGAAGGATTAATGGGCTGTATGGGAGCGGGGGCGGCAGGTGCTGTAACCTTGGCAGCTGCGGGCAGACTGCGCCCTTCCCCCCATGGAAGCAATGAAAGGATAAGGATTAGAGGAAAAATAGTTGTATATAGCCTGTACTTACGGTAAGTGTTCAATGTAATCTCCTTTCTTCAGCCACACTCTCCGGCAGGGCCCCGGAGGTTACACCTGCCGGATTGTCTGCCTTTCTATAGCTTAGTAGCCCTGCTGGTAAGCAGGGCCATTAAGAGTGGCTTACAGGATTTATAATTGTAACGTCTTAACCAGTAACAGCGCCAATGTTGAACACAGCTGCGGACCTTATGAGCTTACTAAGCGGACGGGAGGAACAACGCGCTTGCCGGAATGGTTCCTTTGGCCTGGCTTGGACTCTGCCACATCAGCCGCGCTTTTGCATCCCCTTGATTCTCATAATACTCTACCTGAATATCATACAGCTCGCCTGCGGTCAGGCTGATGCTGCCCATGCGTTCGGTGCCGCTCTGCTTCACCCAGCTGTCAATCACAAGCTCACCGTTCACCCGTACGCGGATACCGTCATCGGAAGTGGTGTAGATCTGATAAGTCTCCGTGTAGAGTGGCTTCATCTTTCCGCTCCAGCGGACAGAGAAGAAGTCTATGCCGATAGCGGCATCCGGCGTGCCTTGGCGCCAGTTGAAATCAAGCACAGCATCGGTACGCACTACAGCGGGTTCGCCTGATAGCGTTATGTTATTGAAGTATTCCGCGTACAGTCCATTGGCAGCAGGAACTTCTACCGGCGGATCCGCCGGTGTTGCTGTAGGAGAAGGAACGGGAACAGGAACCGCTGTCGGCGTAGGCACCGGTGTTGGCGTTGGTGTCGGTGCTGGCGTCAGTGTTGGTGCTGGTGTTGGCATTGGTGTCGTTACTGGTGCCGGCGTTGCTGTCGCTGCTGGTACCGTTGTCGGTACTGCTGTTGCAGCCGGAGCAGGTATGGATGTGTTGCCTGCTCTGGAGAAAAGCGCACTTGCAGGTACGGTTCCCTTCACCTGGCTGGGGCTCTGCCACATCAGATGAACATTCGCATCGCCTGCATTCTCGTAATACTCTACCTTGATATCGTACAGTTGCCCGGCAGTCAAGGCTATACTTCCTGTGCGGGCAGTTCCGCTCTGCTTGACCCAGCTGTCAATGACTGCTGTGCCGTTCACCCACAGGCGGATACCATCATCCGATGTAGTATAAAACTGATAGGTCTCGCTGTATGCGGGCTTAATCTGGCCGGTCCAGCGGATCGAGAAGTAATCCGCGCCGAGTGCGGTATTAGGAGTACTCTGACGCCAATTGAAGCTTATGACATCATCGGTACGCACCATAACCGGTGTCCCCGAGAGCGTCATGTTCTTGAAGTATTCACCAAGCAAGCCATTCTGGGCAGGCTTACTCTCCGTATCACCGGAGGTTGGGACCGGCTTCGGAATCGGCGCAACGGTTGGTGTTGCCGTTGGTGTTGCCGTTGGTGTCGGTGTTGCAGTCTGCGTTGGTGTTACAGTCGGCGTTGGTGTTGCAGTCGGCGTTGCGGTAGGCGTTGCGGTAGGCGTTGCGGTAGGCGTTGCGGTAGGCGTTGGCGTTGCCGTTGGCTTAGGAGCCGCCGCCGGAGCAGACCAGGCCTTATATTGGTCACGGGTCAGTGTGTAGCTGTCATTCATAAAATTCTTGATCGTAGCCGTGCTGTTATTCTCATAGAGCATCTTTCCCCAGTTCATCATGAACACGTAATTCTGCTGGGTCAGCTTCAGCTTCGAGATGTTCGGCATTTCGCCGTTCTCGCCGATGCCGATCGGTTTGCCGCCAGCCAGGCTGGTCAGATCATCATGATATTTATTGGAGTAGTCGTTATTATATATATCTGCTGCCAGCACATCCACTCTGTCCGCGCCCGGATAGGTCCGTGCATAGGGATCAGAGTTGGCATTCGGCGCATTCGGGTTCCATACCCAAATCAGATTATTTAACTGATGAACGTTCACGAACCGGTCATACATAATATTCCATAGTGCAGTGAAGTTGTCTTTCTTGCCCCACCAGAACCAGCCGCCGTTCATTTCATGGTACGGTCTCCAGAGGATCGGAACCTTAGCATCCCGCAGGCTTTTCAGAGAGACAGCTACTTTATCCAGATCGGTGATCAGCGCATTATACTCTGGTGTCCCTGGAGTTACGTACTTGTTGAATTGTGCCTGAGTGATTGGCTTCTGCACATTGGACCATTCGTACTTGGTGCCCGGCAGGTTCTGGTGGAAGGTCATGGCGACAATGCCGCCCGCTCTGGACCAGTTCGTCGCACTCCAGACGATATTTTTGCGTTGTGCAGCGACTCCGCTCTCACTCTGTCCACCGATTGCTCCAAGCTCATAACCATGCAGCGCGGCGTATTGTCCGCTTGTTCCCTTCAGCTTGTTGCTCAGCTCATCCGGACTCTCGAAATAGTCATGCTGCCCTGTAATAATTCCATTTCCCGAGATATCATACAGATTGTTCAGCAGCTTGACCGCCTCGGCTGAGGCATTAGGGTTCACGGGCGCTCCTGTAGAGGAAGCAGCCTTGACAGTGGACGGGGCGATTCCCAGTCCCACGGGTACAGCAGACAATACCACGGCCAGCGACAGCACAGCGCAGAGCAAACGAGACTTACGGTAAGTTTTCACAATATTCTCTTCCTTTCGGTAGCCAGGCTGCCACTCTTGCGAAGGCCCTATAGCTTTGCGTCCCTATCTTTCGATTAGGTTTGCCATTGTCGTTTTGGAAGGATCAATCCCTCTTACCGTAAGTATCGTCGATATGCAAATTTAATGTAGAGTAAAAACAAAATTTGTCTGAAAAATAGTTCTAAATGCCTGATTTAAAATTGTAACAATTGGTTAAATAGATAAGTTAGACCTAAGAAATAAACTGATGTAGAGCGATATCCTCCCAGTCCAGAGTAATACGGATATTGTCTTCCTCTACCAGCTCAGACCCCGTCTGCACCTCAATGAACTCCACATCGGTAAGAGCAAGAATGGCATGCTTGGTTCCTTCCGGTATCCTTACCACATCTCCCGCCTTCACCGTATGCATCTTCTCATTGATGACAATGCTGGCTTCCCCGCTGACGAAGGTCCAGATTTCACTGCGTTTGTGATGCAGCTGATAGCTGATATTTTTACCCTCGCCTATGAAAATCCGCTTGGTCAGCACCTCGTTGCCTTCGTCATATTTCACATAATCGATCACCTTGTAGTGTCCCCAGCGGCGCTCTTCGTACATCGGTCTTTGTTCAAAAGTCTTCAGCACTTCCTTGATCCGCGGACTCTCGGCCTTGTGCGTCACCAGAATGCCGTCCGGGCTGGCGGCGATAATCAGATCCTTCGCCCCGATTACCGTGATTGGAATATCCAGCTCGTTAATGAGGCAGGTGCCTTCGGAGTCAGCAGTGATGAAGCCTTTGCCGACATGGTTACTGGTCATTTCCTCGGTCAGCGTATTCCAGGTGCCCAGGTCTTTCCAGAATCCGGCGTAAGGCTGCACGACGATGTTCTCTTCTTTCTCCACCACTTCGTAATCGAAGCTAATCGAGGACAGCAGCTTATACTGCTTCTGCAGCTCCTCGTAATTGAGCGGCAGCCCTTTGCGCTGCAGGATATCCAGCAGGTAACCCAGACGGAAGGCGAACACTCCGCAGTTCCAGAGCGCCCCCTTGCCGATCAGCTCCTCGGCCTGCACACGGTCCGGTTTCTCCTGGAAGTGGCTCACTTGCAGGTAACCATTCGCTCCCGCATCTGCGCCCGTTGGAATAATGTAGCCGTATTTCTCCGAAGCATGCTCGGGAACTACGCCCATCAGCGCCAGGTTCGCCCCGCTCACCAGCATGGTGTTCTCCAGCTGCAGCACCGTTTCGAAAAAGGAGGATTCCACGTATGGGTCCACCGGCAGAATCGCCACGGTCTCGCTTGGGGACACCCCCGCGATGGAATACAGGTAGGCCGCCGTCAGCGCAATAGCCGGGAAGGTATCCCGCCGTTCCGGCTCCACAATGATCGGCACCTCGCTGCCGAGCTGGCTCTGGATCATCTCCACCTGGCTGCGCCCGGTCGCCAGATACGAGGACCCGGCCATGCCGTTCTCCTCCAGCTGTCTCCATACCCGTTGTACCATTGATTCCGGTTCACCTGCCGGGCTTGCCAGTACCTTCAGAAATTGCTTGGAGCGTGAATCATTGGACAACGGCCAGAGCCGCTTGCCGGAGCCGCCTGATAGAAGTACTAGTTTCATAGTGAACCCTCCATATCGTATTGTTATTGGGTATTTCTTGTTGCGTCTGTGTGGTAAAAACCTGCCTGTTATGAGGGTCGCTGCAAGGAATTTTGGGCTTACGGCCGCTGTTGTATTTGGATTTCTTGATTAAAACCGCTTCTCGCGGTAGAAATCCAAATACAAAGGCGGACGCTAACGCTCCTACAGCTCCAAAATTCCTCTCCGCTCCATTTCATAACAGGCTGTGCTTTTACATCCGCTTCGCCCGCAGGCGAAGCTCCCGGCTAAAGATCCGATCTTGCCGCTTGTTGTAGCGGCAAGGGGGCCGGGCTGCCGCGCTATGCTTGTGGCAGCAGCAGTTGAAACCCTGGTTGCCGCCAGCCTGCCTTCACGACAGTTGAATCCCTGGTTGCCGCCTACTGTTGCGGCGGAGAAAGATTCAAAAGCTCAAAGACTCTTAAGTGCCGCTTGTTCCAAGGCGTTGCCGCTGACCTAGCGGCTGGAGAGAACAAGAGTTCCAAGACAATGGAATTCAAGATCGGGATTCAAGACTCTTGTGCCAAGGGCTCACCGCGCAACTTCGCGGCTGCAGAAGCTGGTTAGTTAAGTAATGGGCATTAGTACTACTCAGTTGCTCCATTTAGCCAACTTTTCGAGAATTCAGGTGCACTTATGCTCTTCATTTGCTCGTTTAGCCAACATTCCTGGGATTCAGGTGCACTTGTGCTCTTCATTTACTCATTTAGCCAACTTTCCTAGGATTCAGGTGCACTTGTGCTCTTCATTTGCTCGTTTAGCCAACTTTTCGAGAATTCAGGTGCACTTATGCTCTTCATTTGCTCGTTTAGCTAACATTCCCGGGATTCAGGTGCACTTGTGCTCTTCATTTGCTCGTTTAGCCAACTTTTCGAGAATTCAGGTGCACTTATGCTCTTCATTTGCTCGTTTAGCCAACTTTCCCGAGATTCAGGGGCACTTATGCTCTTCATTTGCTCGTTTAGCCAACTTTCCCGAGATTCAGGGGCACTTGTGCTCTTCATTTACTCGTTTAGCCAACTTTTCGAGGATTCAGGTGCACTAGTGCTCTTCATTCGCTCATTTAGCCAACTTTTCGAGAATTCAGGTGCACTTATGCTCTTCATTTGCTCGTTTAGCCAACTTTCCCGAGATTCAGGGGCACTTATGCTCTTCATTTCCGCTTCCAGCCCACTTTCGGCGCATTTAATGGGATTTATCCCTCTCATTTCGCCGCCCAGTCCACTTTCAGCGCATTTAATGGGATTTATCCCTCTCATTTCGCCGTCCAGCCCGCTTTCAGCGCATTTAATGGGATTTATCCCTCTCATTTCGCCATCCAGCCCACTTTCAGCGTATTCAATGGGATTTATCCCTTTCATTTCGCCGTGCGGCCCACTGCCGGCGCACTCCGCCAGAGAGATTAGACCGCGCCAGCCACGCTGGCGGAGAATCCGCTAAGCCCGCCCATCTGCGGGCGACCAACGGAGATATATTCGAGGCCGGTGCCTTCTATTTGCTCTTTGGTGTAGACATTGCGGCCGTCGATCAGCACCTGGCGGCGCATGGTTCCGGCAAGCTGGTGCAGGTTGATCTCCTTGAACTGGCTCCAGTCGGTCAGCAGGCAGACAGCATCGCTGCCTTCGGCTGCCTCTTCGGCCAGTCCGCACCAGCGGAGCTGCGGGTGATCGTACTCGCGCCGGAAATTCTCGGCAGCGATGGGATCGTACAGCTTCACGATGGCGCCCTCGGCGACCAGCGCCTCGACGATCTCACGGGCCGGGGCCTCACGAACATCATCGGTATTGGGCTTGAAGGCAAGCCCCCAGATGCCAATGACCGCGCCGCGCAGGCTGCCGAGCGATTCATGGAGCTTGGAGATAATCATGAAGCGCTGGCCTTTATTGACTTCAACGACGGATTTGAGCAACTTGAACTCATAATCCACATTCCCGGCAATCTGGATCAGCGCATTGGTATCCTTCGGGAAGCAGGAGCCGCCATAGCCGATACCTGCCTGCAGGAAGGTCGCACCGATTCTCTGGTCCATCCCCATGCCGCCTGCGACTTCGGTGACATCCGCTCCTACCTTTTCGCAAATGTTGGCAATCTCATTAATGAACGAGATCTTCGTCGCCAGAAAAGCATTCGAAGCATATTTGATCATCTCGGCGCTGCGGATATCCGTGACGAATACGTTGTCCGTAAATCCCTGATGAAGCTCGCGCATCGTGGGCTCAAGCGCCTGATTATCCAGTCCGATCACGATCCGGTCGGGATGAAGCGTGTCGCGGATGGCAGAGCCTTCACGGAGGAATTCAGGCGCAGAGACGATATCGAAGGGATGATTCGTGAGGGAGGAGATCAGCTGGCGGATGCGCTCATTGGTTCCAACAGGGACGGTCGACTTGGTCATAATGATCTTATAGCCTTCCATCGCCTGCGCAATCTCGGCAGCGGCTCCTTCGATATATCTCAGGTCGGCTTCGCCGCCCGGCAGAGAAGGTGTACCCACGGCAAGAATGACGATATCGGAGCGGCGGACCGACTCCTGAAGATCGGACGAGAAGCTCAGCCGCCCCTCGCGCAGATTCATTTCGATCAGGGCTTCAATGCCCGGCTCATAGATAGGGGATTCCATCCGGTTCAGCTTCTCGATCTTCTGTTCATCCTTATCCACACAGATGACATGATTTCCATTTAGGGTAAAGCATACGCCTGATACAAGTCCTACATAGCCGGTACCAATCACTGCGAGTTTCATACTTTCATCCTCCTTTTAGGAAATTGACGTAGGCCTGTTCCACATACTGCTTGAACTGAACCATAAACGCCTGCTCATCGAATTTGCGTGCATGGCCCATAATCTGGTCGATATCCCACGCATAGGACTCCACCTCATCAATGGCCTTAAGCAAATCATCAACTTCCTGGTGCTGGAAAAACACGCCGTTAACGTATGGAATAATCGTGTCGAGCGCTCCCCCAGCCTGATAGGCGATGACCGGCCTTCCTGCGGCATTCGCCTCCAGCGGCGTAATACCGAAATCCTCTTCCCCGGGAAAAACAAACGCCCGGCACTGGGACATCAGCCCTGTGACTTCCTGATCCTCCAGCCGGCCCAGAAACGATACATTCCCCTTGGCCATGCCTTCCAGACGCTTCCTGTCCGGTCCGTCCCCGACAATATACAGCTTAAGCCCGTTACGGTTGAACGCCTCCACCGCCAGATCGATCCGCTTGTAGGAGACCAGCCGCGAGACAATCAGATAATAATCGCCGATGCTCGTAGAGCTGGTGAAGCGGGCCGTATTGATCGGCGGGAAAATCACATCGGAATCCCGGTGGTAATAATTCTGAATCCGCGTCTTCACGACTGAGGAGTTGGCGACGAACTGGTTCACATTTTTGGAGGTGCGCTGATCCCAGTTCTTGAGCCGCTGCATATACACCTTGAGCAGTCTTTTGAATAACCCGGAATTCGATTGCCGCTCCATGTACGTGTCATAGTCCCAGGCAAAACGCATCGGCGTATGACAGTAGCACAGATGGAAGGTGGACTCGGGCACCTGGATGCTTTTCATAAAAGCACTGCTGGAGCTAAGAACGATATCATACCCGCTGAAGTCCAAATCGCGGACAGCCATGGGGTAGAGCGGGAGCACCCCTTTGAAGTTACGCTTCACTCCCGGAATCTTCTGCAGCCAGGAGGCCCGGATATCGGCATCTTTGAGGTTATCGGTCAGGCGGCTTCCGTTAAAAACCGTTGTGAAGATCGGAGCCTCCGGGTACATGTGATGAAAAACCTCCACCACCCGTTCCGCCCCGCCCATCTGGATTAAATAATCGTGCGCGATCGCAATTTTCATGTGAATCATCCTCAAAGTTTTATGGAGCAGCATCATTAAGCAGTACACGCATGGCTAGAGACAGATATGATGCAAGCCTTAAGCATTATGAAGCGGGAAGGTCAGGTAACTGCCAGCAGACCTTTGTAGTAAGCGACAATATCCTTGACCGTGTTCTCGATGACAAAATGCTCTTTCACCCGTCTCATTCCATTGTCCGCCATCCGTCTACGCTCTTCGGGATGGTTCAGCATCCAGGTGATGGAGTCTGCAAGTACAGTAGCATCTCCCGGCTGGATCAGCAGTCCTGTCTCACCAGGAACCACGATCTCCACCGGTCCGCCTTCATTGGAGGCAATCACCGGCAGTCCGGCTGCCATGCCTTCGACGATGACCTGGCCGAACGGCTCAGGGGTAATCGACGTATGGATCAACAGATCCGCTTGGTTCATGAGTCCTTGTATATCATCTACATGACCCAGCAGGCTGACATTGGTGATGTCCCCCTGCTGCATCTGCGCAATTAATTCCTGCTTGTATTCCTCTTCCCCGAATAGGGCGTCGCCGGCCAGCCAGAACTTCACGCGGCTATCCTGCTTGAAGGCCTTGGCTGCTTCCAGCACAATATGCTGGCCTTTCCAGTGGGCAAGCCGTCCGACCAGCAGGACGTTGAAGTCCTTCTGATCCCGCTTGCCGATCCCTTCACCGATCGCCTTGGCGAAGGCCGAGTAGACTACCAGTGTCTTCTTCGAGCGCGGCAGCTCCAGGGCATTCAGCGTGGAGTGGGAATTGGCAATGACCCCGTTCGGCAGCAGGCGTGACAGCAGCCGGATCGCCTTGGCGACAACCGGCTTCAGATAAGGCGCCCCGATGTGGTCCCGGATGTGCCAGATCAGCGGCACGCCCGCTTTTTTGGCAGCGACGGCTCCGTAAAAGGCCGATTTCAGGGAATTGGTATGCACACAATCCACCTTCTCTTCCTTCAGCAGCGGGGCAAGCTTGCGGCCATAAGCCAGCAGCTTCATCGCTGCCGCCGGAGCGCCGAGGTTCACGGCATTGCGGCCGCGGCTGCGGATGCTCTCATCCAGCGGGATAATGCGGACATCGATGCCCTTCTCCCGCAGACGTTCGGCAAGCGTGCCTTCCTCCGCCAGGATCACCAGCGGCTCAATCTGCTCACCAATGTTGGTGAGGATGTTGAACAGGGCGACCTCTCCTCCGCTCCATTTGGCGGTGTGGTCGATATAAGCGACTTTGATCATCCTACGCTCACACCCTTTCCCAAGGTTTCGAGGAATACAGACTCAATCTTGTCGCCTACATGCTGCCAGGTGTACTTCTCCAGCACATGATTCCGGCACTCCTCCCGGCCCGGCAGCAGCTTGCGGTTGCTCAGCATATGGATCATGCCTTCCGCCATATCCTCGCTGGCCGCACTCTTGAACAGCAGCTCCGGACGGAAGCCCTGGAGAATCTCCTTGTTGCCGCCGACCGGCGTAGCCATCACCGGCAGCCCCGAGGCCAAGGCCTCAACGGTGATCAGGCCGAAGCCTTCCAGTGCCTGGGAAGGGACGACGAACATGTCGGCTGCCTGATAATAGGAGGCCAGCTCATGATCGGGAATGTACCCGAGCAGCCGGACCTTGTTGCCCAGCCCGTAATCGGCGATCCGCCCTTCCAGCTCCCCGCGCAGCGGGCCCTTGCCCCCGATCAGCAGAATCGCATTCGGGAACCGCTCTGCCACCTGCTTCCAGGCTTCCAGCAGCTGCAGCAGCCCCATCCGGTTCATCAGCCGGCGGACCGTCAGGACGGTTGTTGCGCCTTCCGGCAGATTCAGCGTCCGGCGGACCGCCAGCCGATTGGGGGCGGGTGTGAACCGCTCGACATTGGCCGCTCCCGGAATAACGGTGATCTTATGCAGCGGCACACCGTGCAGTTCATGCAGCATGTTACGGAAGTATTCGCTGAGGACGATGAATTTGTCCGCCAGCTTGTAAGCCTTATGCTCTATCGATTTGGCAATCGTTGTTTTGACCTTATGCTTGATGCCTTGACCTTCGATCTTCATCTCTTCGTTCCACGGGCCATGGAAGGTCATGATGACGGGAATGCCCCGTTTCTTCGCTTCAATCGCCGGCCCGATGCCGTAAGGCGCGAAGTGGGTGTAGAGGATATCTATCCGCCCGCTGCCATCTCCCATCAGGGAGGCCGCCTTGCGCTGGAAGGCATCCTTGCGCTTCCAGATCGTCTCCTTCGGATCACCGGCATTGTGGATGATCAATTCCTTCGGCGTCTCCGGCGTTTCCTGGCTGCAGATCAGGGCATGCACCTGATTCCGCGTGGAGAGCTGCTCACACACGGATTTGAAATAGGTGTTCAGTCCTCCGGGCTGTAACGAGGGCCAGCTGAGGCCGGTCGTCATAATGTTGAGTCCGTCATTGTACGACATAGCTTCTCTCCCCCTTGTTCTCCTGCTCGGCCTGACCCGCTTCGTTATGCCGGGCCAGCCTGCCTGCGCTGTGTAATTCGTAATGCTTGAAGCCGACCATGAATTCATACATCACCCAGAAGACGGATACCGCGAAGCCCGAGATGCCTTTCTTGAACAGGCCATGCAGGAAATACTTCTGCAGGAACCGTGCTGGCGGTCGCAGCAGCAGGTGGCTCAGCTTGAACGGCTTGCCGCTGGCGAATGCACTCTCTGCTTCCAGATCGGTGTATTTGTTGAACCGGGCGACATGATCGTTGATGCTGCGGAAGCCTTGATGCCACAGCGTTCCGTTCAGCTTCACGGTCCGTTCCTCGGACACCTCTGGCATCTCATGCACCAGAGAGTTGCGGATACCGTATTCCTTGCGGTTATACAGCCGCACCAGATACTCGCCTTTATCCAGCCATTTGCCGAGGAAGTCGCCAATCCGGTACAGCGAGAACGCCACCGTAGCATCGGTCAGTCCCGGCTTGCGCTCCAGGATATCCCGGGCCAGCTCCTCGCTGACCACTTCGTCGGTATCAATCAGGAAGACCCAATCATGGATGGCACGTTCCACTCCGAATTCCCTTTGCTTCGCATATCCGGGCCATGGGTTGACATACACCCGGCATCCCAGGCTCTCGGATAGCCCTACGGTCCCGTCTGTGCTTCCTCCGTCGATTACCACCACCTCATCGGCGAATAACCGGCAGGACTGAATGGCTTTGGATATCCGAACTTCGTCGTCCTGGGCAATGATGACCGCCGAGATCGGGTAGCTTCCCCGGCCGCCAAGCACGCTTGTTACTGAATCCATGATAGGTATCCTCCTTCTGATGGTCCGGTGTGTGTCGTCGCTCCGAGAAAAGTTTGGGCTTACGGCCGCTGTTGTGTTTAGATTTCCTGATTAGAACCGCTAGCTGCGGTAGAAATCAGAAGACAGCTTATGCTTCCGATGCGAGCTTTTCTTCGAAAAGCTTTCAGGCGGACGCATTCGCTCCTACAGCTCCAAATTTTCTCTACGTTCCTCCAAGCACCGTCCCATGGTTTTTTAAGCAGATAGGGGCTCGCATCGTGTCTCTGCTCGCTGAAACAAATACAAACCATTTGATTCATAAGCAAAACACTTGAATCAAACCCTTAAATGCCTAGACATCCTCTACACATCCATAGGTTTCTTGCGGATATACGAATTCATCGTCGTCTTCATCCACTGAAGGTCCTGGGCGTTAATGAGCAGCCGCGGAAGCTTAACCTTCAGGTTGTATCTAATATTGAGAATAATGAACAGGAAGCGCAGCACAGCTGATGAGAGCATAGCCACCCCGGCTCCGAACAGTCCGAACTTCGGCACCAGCAGGAAGAGCAGCGGAATCACGAGGATCAGGCCGACCCCCTGCAGGATGGATACGAACTTCGGCTTGCCCAGCGCCATGAACACCTGAGCCAGAATCAGCGTCCCGCCACTGATGGTTACTTCCAGCAGCAGCAGGCGGAACACGGTAAGCGCGGTATTGAAATCCTTGCCGTAGAGCAGCGGGATGACAAAGGGCGCTACCAGCATCAGGAACACTGCGCCTAGCAGAGTACAGGTAGTACTGATCCGGAAAGCCTTGAACGTAAGGGCAACCGCTTCGTCCTTCGACATCTCGGAGGCCTTCGGGAAGAGCACCACCGTGATCGAATTCGCGAAGAAGTTCACCATACGCGACAGGCTGACCGCTACCGCATAGAGCCCCAGATCTGCCGGTCTCAGTAATCCGGCAATGATGATCTGGTCTATGTATACCGAGAATTGTCCAAGCAGGTCGTTCCCGTAGGAACCCAGACCGTAGGTGAACAATCTTTTGAAATTAAGATAGGAGTCCCGGAGCTTGACCTTGTAGGTCCGCAGCAGCAGGATAGTCATCCCGATGAACAGCGGTACCGACGGGACCAGATAGGCCAGTGCAGTTGTATAAGGATTCATGTAGCCGGTCAGGATCAGAATGCCGATGGCTCCCAGCGTCAGCAGCGGCACCAGGTACCGCATCCAGTTGAAGGTCTTGTAATCCCCTCTGAACTGGAAGGCCGCGTTGTTGATCTGCGACACCACAATCAGCGGGCAGAGAATCATCGACCACTGGGCGAAGACCACTACCTCATGACTGAAGGACCCCAGCCAATAAGGCAGCACGAGTATCCCGACTGTCATGGCGATGGTTCCGAATGTCAGGCCGATCAGCAGGGCGATCCGGTACAGCACCCCGGCTTCCTCCGGATTCTTCTTGGCATTATAGATCAGCGCCGAGGGAATGCCGAAGCTCATGCTGAAGGCCAGGAACTGCGACCAGTTCACCATCGCTGTCTGCTCCCCCCGGCCGGTAGGGCCGAGATAACGGGCGGTCAGTACGCCGGTCAGCATATTGACCAGCAGGATCAGCACGCTGACGAACATCGTTTTGACAGCAGCCGAGCTATTGTCCTTACTCTTCGTGAATCTCCGGAAGGTGGACCATACCCGGTTAGCGGGTAGTGATTTGGCGCTTGACTGCTGCATGCGGTAGTCCCTTCTTTCTGCTTTGAGTGAGCTCCTTGGCACTGAGGCCAAGTCCGATCAGCATCCAGATCAGATACCCCTTAAGACCGGGAAAGCCGTTATCCGATATCAGGCTGGCTACAGCACCCATCCACGCCGCCAGCGCCAGTCTGGCGTAAGGCTGAAGTTCATTCCTGCGGGTGACTCTGGCGCCGATCTCCTTGATGACCGCACCGAGCGCTCCGAAGAAGAACAATGCGCCGAGTACACCGAAGGTCAGCAGCAGCGCGATGAAGCCGTTATCCATATTGCCGTATTCCCCAAGCTCTCCGCCGTTGCCAAGCTTGGTGCCCTGGCCTACACTGCCGATCCCCTGCCCTACCGGATTGCCTGCCACCATCGGCAGCATGTTGGTCCAGAGGCTGAGGCGTTCATTGTAGGAATGATCCTCCTGCACGGAGGTCAGGGTCTCCATCCGGGCCACCAGCCCCTCTGCTCCAGGCAGCTTCGGCACGATCCAGAACAGCGCGGCTGCCACGAATGCGAGCTGCAGCAGCGTCTTCCATTTGCCCTTGGAGGGAGAGGAAGCGATGTAGACCAGCAGCATCACCAGCAGGACCAGCCATGCGGAACGGACGAGCGTAGTCAGCAGGCAGACTACTACGAGCAGAACACCGAGCCAGCGCAGAGTACCCTGCCATCTTTTCTCCAGAATCATCGGCACCAGTGCGAAGACCAGGAAGGTTGCAGCCGGACCCGGAGAGTTCAGGGTCGAGAAGACCCGGATCTCCAGCGGATAGGGAGTCCCGATGGAGATCATATCGGCATTCCGCATCCAGAAGGCGTCCCAGGGGGGAACGGTCAGATACTGCACAATCCCGTAGATCGCAACCAGTACGGCTATGTTGGCAAAAGCGTACAGCAGCCGGTCGATATCCTTCGGCTTAAACGGCGTCACCGCGAAGAAAGGAATCAGCAGCAGCGGTACGATGTAATTCGCCAGATCGTATACCGAGCCGATGCCGTTCTTCGCCAGACCAATCAATGCGCCGTAGGCCAGAGCGATGGAGAACAGCAGAATAATCCGGGTGGAGGACTTGCGGATCCGGTGAATTTCCCGCAGCACCGGAATGGCTAAGGTCGCTCCGGTCAGCAGCGGGGCCAGACTGAGCAGAGAGACGGAATGATACACGCCTTCGTACCAGTCTGCAATCCGCCTCAGCTCCGGGGCAACCGCCCAGATCAGCAGCGTGTACGGGATGAGCATCCGTGTATTCAGCAAGGCCAGCAGCAAGGCCGGAAAGAGGATGCCTGCCAGAATGATGCCCTGCAGGCTGTTCGACGCGCTCAGGTTCGCACTGGCGAAGCCGATCGCCAGCGGCAGGGCCAGCGCCGAAGCGCAGATCAAGGTCATCATTACAGCCGACTTCACGGCTTGTGCCGATGGAAGATTCAGACTATTCTCATCTCTGCTTAGCATCTTCATTCCCTGCCTCCCGTCTTTCGCCGCTTTCTTCAATCCGTACTGCTGTTCTTCACCTTGCCCCGTTTGCGCAGCTCCTTGAGCAGCAGCACCAGGAACTGGGCATCGTCGACAAGGTATCTTTTCCATAACCGGCCCGGCTCCTGGCTAAGTCTCCATAGCCACTCCATGCCGGTTCGCTGCATGAAATCCGGGGCCCGCTTCACCGAGCCGGACAGGAAGTCGAAGGTTGCACCTACGCCGATGGAGACCGGCGCCTGATAGGAGGTATAGTGACGGTAGATCCACTTCTCCTGCTTCGGTGCGCCTACCCCTACGAACACGATATCGGGCTGGCTCTCGGTCAGCAGCCGGATAATATGCCGGTTCTCTTCTTCGTTGTGCTCGAAGCCGTAGGAGGGAGAGTAACAGCCCACTACGTTAATGCCCGGGAAGGCGGCCTTCAGATTCTTCGTTGCCTGCTCTGCCACACCCTCGGCGGCACCGAGGAAGAACAACCGGTATTGCCTCTGCTCGAACGCATTGCCCAGGCGGCTGAACAGGTCTGCGCCGGACACCTTTTGCTTCAGCGGCTTGCCGAGCATCTTGGACGCCCAGATAATCGGCATCCCGTCCGCGACTACGGCACCTGCTTCGGAGTACACTTCCCGGAACTCTTTATCCTTGCGCAGCTTGATCACATGGTCGACGTTACAGGTCAGGATGTAGGACTGGTTCCTCTCCTGAATGGTTCTGTCGATATAATCCAGCAGGTCCATGAAATCATAGTTATCGAAATTGACATCGAACATGTTCACTTGGTTCATCGTATCACTTCTTTTTGTGGGGAATCGGCCAGCTGTGAAGATCGATACAGGCAGTTCAGGTACCAACAGAACGGAATGATGAATTGGACCGTCGACAGCGTGTTATCCGTGAAAGAATAGATCAGAAATGCTGCAATAAAGAGCAGGAAATAAGGTTTGACCGCCGGCAAAAGAACTCTGTATACCATTAGAAACACAGCGAGCAAGGACAGCAGCAGCAGGATGGCACCAACGTATCCCCCATCGTAATAAAAGCGGATATATTCGTTATGCGGAACCACGAACCCCCCGTAGAGCGTTCCGTCATTCGCCACCGTTACCGCTCCGAGCCCCCGCCCCGCAACCGGCGAATCCGCCGCCTTGTTCAGGAAGTACTCCCAGGCCTCCGCCCGCCCCGACAGGTCAATTCCCGTCTCGGTCGTCCGTTCGAAGGAGCGCTTCTTGAGGTTGTCGAGCTGCATGTATACTGCCGAAGTGATGACCAGCAGTGAACACAGCAGCGGGATCAGAAATCTCTTCTTCCCCTTCAGAAAAGCGCGGGAGATATCATAGAAGTAATAGAGCACCATCAGGACCAGGGCGAGAATCGGCCCGCGCGTGCCTGTAATCACCAGAATGAAGAAATTCAGCCCCAGCATGATGTAATTGAACCGGGTATACTGCGGACTGCGCTTGATCTCGATGAACGCGATCGCTACTCCCATGAAGGCCAGCATCGCCAGGTGAGGCGGAATGTTCGCCCCCTGCACCCGCACCGCACCTGTGAACTCCACGGCTACCAGTGAATGTATATTCGCAGCTTGCAGCACCACGCCTATCAGCATGCTGACCAGCGGCAGCAGGGTAATGATCCGGATCTGCTTCTCGGCGACCTCCTTCTTCCAGTTGATCAGCAGAAGTACGAAGGGTAGAGACAGTCCGATGAAGGCTTTGACCGCAATCGATGTGCTCATCTCCGGCAGCCAGATGGAGAAGCTGAAGGTGAGCAGAATCAGGACCAGCATCGCCCATAAGGGAGGGCTGAGCTTGAACCTCAGGCCATTAACCAGAATACACGGCACCAGCAGCATCAGAATCACCAGCTTGTAGAGCGACAGGATCTCAATACCGAACATACTCCCGCTGTACAAGAAGTTAATCGAGACCGCCGTGGTCAGCAGAACGAAATAGCTGATCAGCTCAGGGCGTGACAGGGAGGCAACCAGCAGCAGAATGAAGAATACGGCCGCTACTGCGATGACCGGCTGGAAGATGACGGCTGTTCCTAGGAACAGTGCAGTTACGAGATAGAGCATTCCATATGGCAGACTATTGATTTTGGAGCCCCACTCAAAATGGGTCATCGCGCGTACCTCCCCTCACCCCGCTGCGGATTCCCTCTTCCGGTTAAGAATCATATGAAGAGTTCCGCGAATACTCTCCAGCCGGCATTTATTCAGCAGCTTCCTTCCCTTACTGCGGGAAAGAACGGAATCTGCCAGGATGTAGATGACTTTGGCACCTGTCTTGCCCAGGAGCAGCAGATGCCCTTTCATTCCTTCACTTTTCATAGCATTCGATATGCCTTGGCTGTAATACCGCTTCATGATCCAGTCCTCCGTCAGCCGGTTCGCCGGAACGAAATGATCCACGGCCATCTCGGGATGATAGAGAATCGAATGCCCTTCCTGCTGCAGCTGGCTGAACAGCCAGGTCTCTTCACCCGAGAGCAGCGAATCGCCCTTGCGGCCCAGCTCCAGCGGGAACAGGCTGATATCGAATACCGGCTTGCGCATCGCCATGTTGGCCCCGCAAGGGTGAAGACGCTTCGGATACTCTTTAATCCGGCTCCCCAGATCGACAATCGTATACGGAAGCTCAAACGGCTTAATCAGCCAATCCGGGCGCTTGCTCTCGAAGATCGGAGCAATCTTGCCGCCCATAGCCATCACCTCGGGCTTATCCGCAAAGGTGCCCACAATGGTTGTAATCCAGGTCCGGCAAGGGATCGCATCATCATCCAGGAAGGCGATGAGCTGCGATTTGGAAGCCAGAATCCCCGTGTTCCGGGCTGCTGACAGCCCTTGAACCGGCTCCAGCAGATAACGGATATCCATATCCGCACCATAGGTTTCGATGAACCCCTTAATGGCGGCCGCCGTATCATCTGTGGACTGGTTATCCACGACGATGATCTCGGCCTGGTGCAAATTCTCCAGCGGCAGCAGCGAATGAAGAGTCTTCACCAGCAGCGCCGACCGGTTATAGGTGCATATGATAATGGAAATCTCAGGTCCATCTCCGTGTACGAACATCGGCATCACCTAATTCCCATATTTTTAATAAGCATTTTTGGAACCTAGCAGCATCAGGCCGGTCTTGACAATAATCTTCAGATCCAGCATCGTGCTGCGCATGTGGATATACGTGAGGTCCAGCTGAACCATCTCGTCGAAGCCGACGCTGTTTCTGGCATTTACCTGCCAGTAGCCGGTGCAGCCGGGGGTTACCATCAGCCGCTGCTTGTCGTATTCAGTGTACTGCTCCACCTCTTCAACGAGCGGAGGACGGGGACCCACCAGACTCATATGCCCCATCAGCACGTTCCAGAGCTGCGGCAGTTCATCAATACTGGTCTTGCGCATGAATCTTCCAATCCGCGTAATGCGGGGATCATTCTTGATCTTGAACATCGCGCCGCTTACTTCGTTATAGGCCATGAGACTCTCCTTCAGCTCCTCGGCATTAGCGACCATGGATCTGAACTTGTACATGGGGAACAGCTTCTCGTCCTTGCCGACCCGCATTTGGCGGAAGAACACCTTGCCCTTCGGATCTTCCAGCTTAATCAGAACAGCCACCACTGCGAAGAGCGGGAGCAGGAACAGCAGCCCCAGGGCAGAGAACAAGATGTCGATGATCCGCTTCATGACCAGATAGGACTCCATTCCCTTGCTTTCTTCACCCGAATGCAGCATGTAAAGTTTCGGCAGGACGGCCTCATAGTCTTCCGGCAGTTTTTGCATGCTCATCTCTCCTCATTTCTCGTAAAGGTTTATGCAGCCTTACTTCTTGACTCCGGCTTGTGTCGCTCGCTTTCGGGGAACCGTCTCAGCTGCTGAGCGTGGTCTGTCCCGCTTTGTTCAGCCATTCCGCCATAGCATCCATGACCTGATAACGCAGATCTTCGCTCTCTAAGGCAAATTCCAGTGTGGTCAAAATATAGCCGAGCCGTTCGCCGACATCATATCTTGTACCGTCGAAGTTATAAGCGTAGACACGTTCGCTCTGGTTCAGCTTCTGAATGGCATCCGTCAGCTGAATCTCACCGCCTGCGCCCTTCTCCTGAAGATCGAGATACTTGAAGATCTTAGGGGTAAAGACATAGCGGCCCATGATTGCCAGATTGGAAGGCGCTGTTCCAAGCGGAGGCTTCTCTACGAAATTGTTCACCCGGTAGAGCTTCCCGTCCTGCATATCCGGCTCGATAATCCCGTAGCGGTTCGTAAATTCATCCGGGATAACCTGTACCCCGATCACCGAATTCTGGGTCTCTTCATACTGGTCGATCAGCTGCTTCAGGCAAGGGACCTGTCCGGTTACAATATCATCGCCGAGCATAACGCCGAACGGCTCATCGCCGATGAACCGTCTGGCACACCATACGGCGTGGCCTAGACCCTTGGGTTCCTTTTGCCGGATGTAGTGAATTTCCACCTTGGAGGACCGCTGCACCTCTTTGAGCAGCTCCAGCTTACCGTCTTCCAGCAGTCTGGACTCAAGCTCGAAGGCATTGTCGAAATGATCCTCAATCGCCCGTTTGCCTTTACCGGTTACAATGATGATGTCTTCAATCCCGGAGGCAATGGCCTCCTCCACGATATACTGGATCGTCGGTTTGTTGATAATAGGCAGCATTTCCTTGGGCATTGCCTTGGTCGCCGGAAGGAAACGTGTGCCTAACCCGGCCGCCGGGATAATTACCTTTTTTACCTTTTTCATCACACATACCTCCCAATAGTTTCGTTCACATTGCCGCTTCGGTGTTCTACTTGGTCTGGTTCATTGCTATTCCGAGAATCCTTACACCTGTCTGTTCCATGAGACCTTTCAGCTTGCGGAGCGCTTCGCGCTTCGTCCGGCCGTGTCTGGCGACAATGACCACCCCGTCCGAGAGCGGGGCCAGAATCCGTGCATCGCTGTAATCGACCCCCTGCGGGGAATCCAGCAGAATCAGATCGAAGCTTGCCTTCAGCTCTGTAAGCAGTCCGGCCATTCTTTCGCTGCCGAGCAGGTCAGGCGGGCTGACCGTACTTACTCCGGCAGGGATTACCGCCAGATTCGCCAGGCTGCCGTATACCAGAACGTCCTTCGCTTCCTCGTAGCCGCTCAAGTAAGCTGCCAGCCCCTGGCTGCCTTCCACATCGAAGACGCTGTGCAGGCCGGGCTTCCGCAGGTTACAATCCACCACCGCCACCTTCTTGCCGTCCTGTACGAAGGATACAGCCAGATTGGAGAGAATGGTGGTCTTGCCTTCGCCGCTCTCCGCTGAGGTGAAGAGCAGCACCTGTCCGCCGGGCCCCTTCAGCAAGCCGAGCTGGCGGATATACGTGCGCAGCGAACGGAAGGATTCGGAGACATGCGAGGACGGGTTCATATCTGTAATAAGACTTCTATTCAGCCGTAACATATTTGCCCTCCCCTACTCTTTCCTTGTCATTGTCCGCACTGCCGAAATCGCGTTTGCGGATGGCCGGAATACTGGCAATGACCGGAAGGCCAAGCTCAAATTCCGCTTCCTTCTCGTTTCTTAGCGTACCGTTCAGCGTCTCCATCAGCAGGATAATCCCGACCGCTGCCATCAGTGACACCACGAAGCTGATCAGAATATTCATGGTCACCCCGCCGTTGACCGGCAGAGGCTGGGCTGCAGGATCAGCCGGAGTCAGGAATGTTACATTATCCAGGTTCATCAGTGCCGGCAGGCTGCGGATGAAGGTCTGCGAAACCGCGTTTACAATCGTAGCTGCGGTGCCGTAATCCTTATCCTCCACGGTCAGATTAATCACCTGGCTTTTCTCCGAGGATTTGATCTGCAGCTTGGCAGCCAGTTGGCCCGCCGTCAGACCGAACTCGGGATGCTCCGCAATCACACTCTTCATAATGGTTGGCGACTTCATGATTTCCTTATAGCTCTCGATGAGGTTAAGACTGAAGTTCAGTGCGTTGAGATTATTGCTCTCGGGGACATTCACAACATTGTTGACCAGTAGCTGTCCAGAGGCGGAGTAGACGGGTGCAACGAAGTTTTTACTGACGTAGAAGGTGGTGGCGCAGGAGATCAGTACAAATACCATGATTAACCATAATTTTTTCTTTATCAGGTTAATGTAATCCAGAATCGTCTTTTCCACAGTAACCCTCCTTCCGCTTGTGTTCGTTTTGAAAGCAATCATGAAAGTTTCAGATGTCTTGCTTTTATTCTAACAACGCGCAGGATTTATCACATGCCCCCTCGCATCACTTTACACTTCACTTTCGAGTAACCCCGTTTGGTCCGCAAGAGGGGGTGAATGGTATACTTTAGTACCATATCCATGGAAAATGCTAACACCCCCGGTGACACAACATCACCTAACCGGGGGGAAGGCTGCTGGTGTACCTTGGGGCCAGCATTCCGCGGCAGCATAATGTATGCTGTTTTGCACATACATTCGGCCCGTGGGCCTCACAGCCGCCCATTGTGTTCGGTTTGATTTCCCGGAACGCAAAAAACACGGACAGTATTGTCCGTGCTCCGTTCCCCCCACCGATTGGGCGAAAATCTTTAATCGTATGACATCTCATATTTGGTAAGCCCGACAGCATTGGCGTATAAGGCCGCCTGCGTCCGGTCCGCCACCTGCAGCTTCGCCAGAATCTGGCTGACATGCTTCTTGACGGTGAATTCGCTGATGAACAGGCGTGAAGCAATCTCGCGGTTGCAGGCCCCCTGTCCCAGCTCGATCAGAACTTCCTTCTCTTTGGGTGTAAGCTCATCCGTCGGACTGCTGCCGCTCATGCGCATCTTATCTTCCATCAGCCCGGGATCGTAATACTTCCTGCCCTTGTGGACCAGTTGAATGGCAAACAGCAATTCCTCAGGCAGAGCTTCCTTCAGTACATAACCGTCTACCAGTACTTCCTCCGCCTTCAGGAAATCTTCCCGGCTGGCTGAGGATGTCAGCAGGATGAACTTGCATGAGAATCCGCGCACGCGGGCTTCCTTGATAATATCCAGGCCCGATTCATCGGCAAGCTTCAGATCAATCAGCACAAGATCAGGCTGTATCTCCTCAATCACGAGAAGAGCTTCTTGGCCATTCGTTGCTTCGCCGGCAAACTGCAGATTGGACTGCATCGATATCACAGATGCCAATCCTCTTCTCACCAAAGGGTGATCATCAACAATGACGATTTTCACTTGAACGACCTCCTGCCTAAAGTTTATGCATTTTTCAGTTCAGCCACACCGACAGGTATAGAGATTAAAATTCTGGTTCCAGCGTTCTCGCTGCTGGTTAACTGGAAATCGCCTCCAAGGGACTGTGCCAGATATTGCATATTCTTCATTCCCAGTCCGCCTGAGTGATCCTCGGATTCAGCCCAGATCAGATCTGCATCGAAACCGATGCCATCGTCGACAATCGATAGTCTAATCCATTTCGGCTTAAGCGACAGTTCTACATCCACCCGGCTGGCAGCACCATGTCTTATGGCGTTGCCGGTCGCTTCGGAGATAATCCGGAAGAGTGCCTTGTGGTAAGGATAAGGGAGACTGAAATCATCCCCCGTTATTTTCAGTTCAATCTCAACATCATTAAGCCGGGAGAGGCTCTTCAGATGCGAGCGCACCATCCCAAGCCAGCTCGGGCCGCCGCTCTTCTTCGAGCTGAGGCTGTAGATGGTAATCCGCAGCTCCTTGGCTACCTTGGTGGCTGAATCATGGATAAGCTCAATCTGCTCCTCCAGCTCCCGCTCAGACATTTTGCGCCACGTCTGCTTCAGGGAATGGGTCGCATAGACGATGCCGAAAAGACTCTGGGAGACACTGTCGTGCATCTCATCGGCTATCCGGTTCTGCTCGTTCGTGATGATCAGCCGGTTCTCGATCACGCCCAGCTCGTGGCGCTCAAGAATAATCGCACTCAGCTCCGACAGGAACATCAGTTGCTGGATGTACCACCGGCGGCCCTCCAGCCCTTCCGAGGCTTCCAGCTTCACGCCAATCATTCCGACGAACCGGGTGCTCATTCTTACCGGCATCAGCAGGAAGTCGCCGATCCCCGGCATACTCTTGAATACCGGTTCACGCTGCAGCCTCCATTCATGCTCATGCTTCTCCAGCTCCATGAACAGAAAGCGCTCCTCCTCATGCTGCCAGCCCGTCTGGCGGCTCTGCGGAGCAGGCTCACCGCTTTTTTTGGCGAACCAGAACAGGGCCTTCTCCAGCTTGGTAAGCTTGACCACATAGTCGGTAATGACTTGGCCAATATTCATGAAGTCATGCTGGCTTGATGTTTCCACGATGTGATAAAGCGATTTGATATGCTCCATGGTATCGTTGGTCCGCGCGTTCGCTTCCTCCCGCTGCCGCTTTATCCCCTTAACCATCTGCATAACTATAACCGCGAGAGCCAGGGCTAGAAACAGGTTACCATTGGCAAGTATAATTTCAGCAATCGTAAGACCCGGAGAACCGGCATCCATGTAGCCCGATACTGCCACCATGGAAATATAACCCAGGATCAGACTCCAGGTAAAATAATAAGAGAGCGCACCCGCCGCAAACAGCACCGGATTAAGTACATATAGCTTAAAAGGACTATCGTATCCTCCAGTAAATAACATCAACACCGCAATGAGTGCCGTCTCCATACTGACCATCAGCATTAGAGTACGGGATCTTGCATGGAACTTCCGGTAATAGTACGGGAATAGTTGGGCAAATAAGAATAGCACAATGATTAGTAGGGATTTGTATATTACGGAAGGCCCCGCAGAAACCATGAGGTACATAAACGATGTGAGGGACAAAGAAAAGATTCTGAAAAAGGCGATCGTACGGTCTTCGACTGTTAATTTAATGTTCATCCCACCACCCTATTCTCCAGTTTGTGGAAAATTCGAGTTTATTCTAAGCTATGTTTAAAAGCATCATACATGAGAAAAATCACAATAACAAGTTTCGATTTCTAATGATAGCGTTTACTTTGAAAATAAAATGGGTATAATTATTCTTTTTTCATGAAAAATTAACCAACTCTATCCAGCTTCTCAAATGATAGCGTATGCAAAATTATCCAGTCCAGCTCCGGGCATGGCAAAGAGCCTCTCCCTCCAGGGACAGGCTCTTCAAAAGAGAAGTCTTCGGTTATCCGGTGAGTACACCCGGCACAGTCTATTCAGTCACCGCCGGCACAGCTTGCTCCGGCTTGGCATTATTACATATACAAATTTGATAGCGCTGTTCGCCAACGATATGATACCCGGTGGACAAAATACGCAAGGTATGATTAGGTCCTACCACCTTATGGAGACTGCGGCAACTGATGCAGTAATACTCTCTCAATAGTCTCATCTCCGGCATAGTCTAGAAGAACTATTCTAGAACTGCTAATATTATCTAGAGCATAGCACTGTTTTTTTCTGCGTGTCAACAAAAATCTGCAAAAAACGACATTATTTCGAGACTCTTTTAAGATAAAAAGTAGAATTATGTCGTTTATTATGTCAGAGATGATTCCGGCAGGTCTGCGGGGAGAGGCCCATATATTTCTTGAATAGCCTTGAAAAATAAAAACTATCCCTATAATGAAGCATTCCCGCTATCTCCTGCACCTGCAGGGAGGTATTCAGCAGCAAATGCTTGGCCTCGGCCATCTTCAGCCGGTGGATATATTCATGCATCGGGTACCCGCTGCTCCGCCGCACGGTGCGGCGGAGTGTAGACATGGACAGGTGCAGGCGCTCGGCCATCCCCGGCAGATCGGGCTGCTCATAAATGCAGGCATTCAGCGCCTCCCGGATCAGCGGCATGGCTTCCTGTCGCCACGGTCGGCGGCTGCCCTGCAGCTGCAGCGAGCATTCCAGCAGCATCTCCTCCAGCAGCAGCGCAGCCCGGTCCGCATCACCGGGAACATCTCCGGCCATGTACGACAGAACCTTTTCAAAGGACGCTTTCAGCCCTTCCGCCTTATCCCCCCGGGTTACCTCTCCACCCGCAATCATTCCCGCTTCCAGCCATTCTGTGACACGGCTTCCGCTGAAATTAATATAGTATTCATCCCAATACCCGCCTGGGGGCGGTCCGAAGCTGTAGCTATAACCGGGTCTGAAAAAAAACAGGCTTCCCTCATGGACCTGCTGCTCTGGTCCTCCGTTCTCTGTATAAGTTCCGGCTCCTGCGACTATATATACAAATGCCCAGTGTTCAAAGGTGACACCCGAGCGAAACAGCGTTCTTCCCGGCAGATGGCCGGCTTGCCCGACACGAATCGACTTCAGGCGCAGCCTGGCGGCCTCCACCTTCGGATCAATAATTCTTACTGGATACGGGCTGATCATATAATCCATGAGCTTGGGCATACATTGCATTCCTCCATGTGTTCAGGAGTGGTATGTTGATAATGAAGATGATCATATTCTACATGAATAAGAGGTGTCCACGCTATGTCTGATGTTGTTCACTTACAGCTTTTTCCCCGGCCGCAGAAGATCACGGTATCCGCAGGACAGTTCCCCCTTCCTTCCCGGGGCAGCATTGTGCTGGCCGGTGAGGATCAGGTGTCTGCCCTTCCCGCAGCCCGCAGGCTTCAACAGACCGCTTCCGAGGTGGTCCGTCTCAGTCTGCCTCTGTCCATAGGGCAGCGGGCTGCCACAGTTCCGGCTTGCACCTTCCGCTATAACGCACTGCTTGCAGAAGGAGCCTACGAGCTGCACATTAACGAAAAAGGTCTCATTGCCGCTTACGGTTCTCCGCAAGGCGCTTATTATGCAGCGGCGACGCTGAAGCAGCTCCTGCAGCAGTGCGGCCGGACGCTGCCTTATCTGCATATCTGCGATCAGCCGGATTTCGCGGCCAGAGGACTCATGCTTGATATCAGCCGCAACAAAATCCCCACGCTGGATACCCTGTACCGGATCATTGATCTCATGGCGGACCTCAAGCTGAATCAGCTGCAGCTATATATAGAAGGAGCACCCTTTGCCTATGAATCCTTCCCGCAGGTGTGGGAGCTGGAAACCCCTATAACCGGCGAGGAAATCCTGCTGCTGGATGCCTACTGCCGGGAGCGCTATATCGAGCTTGTGCCTAATCAGAACAGCTTCGGCCATATGGAGGGCTGGCTCACCCGGCCGGAGTTCAACCATCTGGCAGAGATCCCCGCCGGCTTCATGCTTCCGGATCAGATGTATGATAGCGATTTATACCCGGAAGGATTGTTCATGCATCCCGGCACCTTCCATACAGAGGACCCTGAGGTATTGCAGCTTCTGGGCACGATGTACGATGACCTCCTTCCCTACTTCAGCTCAGAGATGTTCAATGTCGGCTGTGATGAGACCTATGAACTGGGACTTGGCGCAAGCCAGGCACTGGCCGAGTCATCCGGCAAAGGCGAGCTGTATCTCTCCTTCCTGCAGAAGATTCACGAACTGGTCAAGCAGCGCGGCAAAACCATGCAGTTCTGGGGCGATATCATCATTCAGCATCCCGAACTGATCCCCCGGCTGCCCAAGGATATCATCGCCATGGAATGGGGGTACAGCGCGGCTCATCCTTTTGAAGCGGATACCCGCAAATTCAAAGAAGCAGGCATCCCGTTCTATGTCTGTCCGGGAACCAGTTCCTGGAACTCGCTCACCGGCAGGACCGACAACATGCTCGCCAATCTGCGCAGCGCTGCGGTGCATGGCAAGAGAAACGGCGCTATCGGCTACCTGATTACCGACTGGGGTGATTTCGGCCACTGGCAGCAGCTGCCGGTCAGCTATGCCGGATTCGCCTACGGGGCAGCACTGGCCTGGAATGTAGAGGGGAATCTGGAGGCGGATGTGGCGCATTATCTGAACACGGCGGTCTTCCAAGACCGCTCAGGAACCATCGGACAATTGCTGCTAGATCTGGGGAACTACTATAAGCTGGAGTCGGGCACGGTCCGCCCGAATGACACGGAGATGTCTATGCTGCTGCGCAGCCATCTGGAGCATGTGCAGCTGGCTACGAAGCTGCCTGTAGAGCAGCTTGACAGGCTTGAGCAGTACATCCTCGGCCTTGAAGCCCGGCTTGAGCAGCCGGTTCTGGAATGCAGCGATGCAGAGCTGGTTATCCTGGAGCTGCGCAGCGGCATTCACTTCGTGAAGCATGCCGTGCAGCTTACCCGGCTCAAGCAGCAGCTCGCCGCAGCCGATTCGCAGCCCCAGGCAGCGCAGGTTCAGGCGCTGATCCATGACCTGGATCTGCTGCTCCACCAGTACCGCCAGCTCTGGACCCGGCGCAACCGGCCGGGCGGCCTGGAGCGCAGTGTCTCGAAGCTGGTCCGCCTGCGCGGGGAATATACCGCACTTGCCGCCAAGCTGAGTGGGGCGGCTGTGGAGTAAACATCATTCCATGCCAAAAAAACAAGCCCCGCTGTTAACCAGGAGACTTGTCCTGTTGACTCTGCTTGAAGAGTTCTATCAACTGGTTGCTGAGTGATCCAAATGAAGCCCCATCACATGGTATAAGGTCCGCTCCAGATAATCATGCAGGAAGAAACGCGAGCTTACAAAATGAGCGGCCATATCGGGAGACTGATACTGTTCCAACGCTGCTGTCATGCGCGGGAGGACCGCCTCTCGCCCATGGCGGTTATGCCGGTAACTGTTCAGCAGGGACTGCCATTCCGCCTCATCCCCCGGATACATCTCCCAGCGGTAGACGTATTTATGGATAGCCCGCGAACGATCTGTAGCCTCTTCAAAATCATGCATTACCGCAATCAGTCCGGCAACATCTTTGTTGAGCCGGACTTCATCAACCAGCTTCCAGATCAGATTATAATAATCCTCCAGCCTGTACCTTCCCTGAAGCTCATGCGCCTTCCCGGCAGGAATGCCGTGGAACCGCTCCAGGAAGCGGTCAATAAAAGTCTCCGTATCCGCCTTCCGGTTCCAGGCCAGCTCCGCATGAAGCAGCATGGGATACCAGGTCGTTTCAAAGATTCCGTAAGGGACTCCCAGACTGAACGGGGCAGTCCAGTTCGTAGCCACCACGCAATCAAGATGGAGACGACCGGCTGCTTCAGCCCACTGCCGTAGATTATCCGTCCGGTTATCCAGCACAGGATAATTCTGATGCTCTGCCGAGTCGAAGCTGCGGACCGCCGGTGCACCCATCACTTCAATGCCGAGAGCCCGGAATTTGTCCGCCAGCCCTGAGACCTCCGCTTCAATATTGCGGCCGTTATAGATCCAGATCATCGCTACACTGCGCGGGTCCAGCTTTGCCAGTTCCTCAGGCGGGCATTTATCCAGCATGTCATGCCAGAATACCGGCGTTCTGCCCCGGCTTGAAGTGAATTCAATCAGCCGGTTCAGAAAGGCGATGAACGCCCGCTCCCGGATTCCGCCGAAGGCTTCCCGGCATTGCGCACACTCACACAAGCTATACACTTCATCACAGCCTAGATGAATATAAGGGGAGTCCGGATGAGCCTCCATCATCTCCTCCAGCAAATCCGTAATGAGCTGATAGGATTCCGGACGGGACGGGCAGATTTCTCCAGTGGAAGACTCGGTCTCCCGAAGATGCCGCCAACGGTCGTGCCGAAGCACATATTCCAGATGCCCGAAGCTCTGCTGAAGCGGAATAATCTCGATAAAATGCTCCTTCGCAGCGTCGTGTAGCGCCTCCAGCTGCTCCGGATTCAGCGCATGCTGCGGGTGCGTCAGCTCCGGATACTTCCGGAACGGAAACTTGTCTTCGTATTCGATCAGGACCGCATTGATCTTGTAGTTGGAGAAATCAGCTAAATAACGGACCAGCAACTCCGGCTTCGAGAAGGTCTGGCGGAGGTCATAGTTCATCGCACGCAAACGGGTATCCGGCCAGTCCATAATGGTGACTGCGAATATCTCTCCCTGCGGATTCCGCAGCTGCAGCAAGGTCTGGAGCCCATAATACAGCCCGGCGGCATCCGTAGCCCGGATGCGAACGCGATGCTCAGACACCTCCAGCAGATAACTCTCCTTCCGTCCTTCCAGCAGCGAAAGCTCCGCTTCCGGCACTCCAACTAACCCGGCTCCCGCTACGCCATTCTCACCACCGCCCCCTCCTAACGCTCCTTTCTGCAGACGCTCGCCAGCAGACGTTCCCGCCGCGCTCTGCAGCAGCAGAGAATAGCCGCTGCCTTCTGTGGAGCTGACCAGCTTCGCCCCGGGAAAAGCACGGCGGCAATGCCGCTCCAGCCTTGGCTCCTCCTGCTCCATCATCAGACTCAGCCATACTCCGTCATTGATTTGAAAAGCGCTTCCGTCCTCTAGCTTCAACTGTTGCGGTTCTGGCAATAAATTATACACGGCTCTCCTCCTTATCTTGCAGCTTCATTCCCCGCTCAGCTGCACATTCTGCATACGGTCGTAAGCTTCCTTATATACGCCTACCAGCTTATCCACGCCCAGATTGTTCATTTCCTCCACATACTTATCCCATTCGGCCAGATTTCTGGAGCCGGTGACGAATTTGGCGAAGCTCTCATCCCGGTGCTTGTTGATCGCTTCCCCGGTAAGCGAGATCACTTCATTCTCCTGCTCGGTGAAGGCCGGGCGGGGCTGCATGGCGGACGGGTCATACTTGGCCGCTTCTTCATAAGCATGCTTCAGGTTATCGGAGAACAGCGACAGATGGGCATCGAAGTCGATCCAGGTATACGTGCCGCTTGTCTGCAGCCCGGTCTGCTTGCGCATTTCGGTCACATCACTGTATTCCGGCTTGAACTTGATCGTACCGCCTTCTTTGGTATAGGTCTCCCCCTCCTTGCCCCAGCTGGCAAGTGTACGCCCATCCTCTGTATAGAAGAAATCCATATAGGCCATGATGTCTTCAATCTGCTTCGAGGTCGAAGCCACTGTCAGACCGCTCTCCAGATAGTGAAAATAAGGATTAAGCTGCTTGCCGTCCGCCAGACCTGCGGGTGGAGCCAGGAACTGCATGTTGTATTCAGGGTTGTCTTTCTGCATCGCATTGTTGAAGAAATCAATCCGGCTGATATAGTCGACGGTGACAAAAGACTTGCTGGTAGATACCATATCCTGCCACTGCTTTGTCTGCAGCGAGAGGAAATCCGGAGGAATCAGCCCTTCATCATAGAAGCTTTTCCACATGCCGAGCATTTCCTTATAAGCGGGCTCCGTTGGCCCGTAATGCCACTCACTGTTATCAAAATTAAAATATGCGCCCTCACTGGTCCCGAAGTTTATCGTCATGCTGGCATTCAGCTCATCGGGGTTCTGCCCGTAACGGATGGAGAGCGGAAAGCTATCCGGATATTTCGCCTTCAGCACCTGAAGAGCTTCATGAAGCTCCTTATAGGTCGTTGGCGCCTTCAAGCCTTCCTTGTCAAAAACATCCTTCCGGTACATCCAGACTAAGCGGTTCGTCTCTCCGAAGCCCTGGTTCGGGAACATATACATCTTCCCGTCTGCGGACAACGCCGCCTTAGCTTCATCAGGATACTGCTGGATCCACTTGCTCAGGTTCGGCATCTTGTCCATATACTCCTTGATATCCACCAGAGCACCTTGCTGGCCGAATTTGTTAGATTCCTTACGGTTCGGCATATATAGGATGTCCGGCAGGTTTTTGGAGGCAATCGCCAGATTGAGGCTTTCTTCAAGCTCCCCGGAAGGCGTCTGCACCTTCAGGGTGACACCGGTCTTCTCCTTCAGCCAGCTCCAGACCGGCCAGGACTCCGAATAAGGAAACGTAGCATTGTTGTCCAGCAGTGCCGTGAAGGTCTTGACCGGCAATGCAGACGGACTTCCCGAACCTTCACCGCCCTCCTGCACAGCAGCTTCCGGCGCGGCTGCATTCTTATTGTTGCCGCTGCAGCCGGACAGAAGCAGCATTGCCATCACGGTAAGCAGACTTGCAGTCATCCATTTTCTCATATAAGCCACTCCCATTCCTATGAATTGTACTGTTCGTTGTCAGCCTTTGACGGCTCCAATCATTGCGCCTTGGACGAAATACTTCTGGATAAACGGATACACGGCTAGAATCGGAAGTGTTGATACCATAATCGTCGCATATTTCAGCGATTCTTCAACAATCTGATTATCCCCCCCAATACCGGTTACATCTCCTGAGCTGGAGGTGCCGGCAAGGACCATATTGCGCAGCAGTACCTGCAGCGGGAACAGCTCCGAGGAGCGCAGATACAAGAGCGGGCCGAGGAAATTATTCCACATACTCACTGCATAGAAGAGCGCAATCGTCGCAAATGAAGCTTTGGACAAGGGCACGATGATACGGGCAAAGATACCGATGTCATTCAATCCGTCCATACGCCCCGACTCCTCCAGCTCCTTCGGAATGCCCGCGAAGAACGTGCGCATCAGAATCAGATTCCAGGTGCTCACCGCACCCGGCAGCACCATCCCCCATACGGTATCCACCAGATTCAGAGAGCGGACCACGAGGAAGGTGGGAATCATCCCGCCGCTGAAGAACATGGTGACTACAATCAGCATGGTCAAGCTTTTGCGCAGCGCCATATCGCTCCGCGACAAGGCGTAAGCTCCCGTGGAGGTGATGAGCAGGGAGATCAGTGTACCCGTAAAGGTGTAGACGATCGTGTTCTTGTAAGCTACCCAGATCTTGGAGTCCTCCAGTACCACTTTATACATGTCAAGGTTAAAGCCCTTGGGCCAGATGGACACTTTATTCTGGATGACATTAGAATCACTGCTAAGCGACACCGCCAGCATGTGTACAAACGGATACAGCGTAGCGGCCACAACCATCAGCAGCACAATCCCATTGATTATACTGAACAGGTTCATCCGGAATTTCATAATAAGCACCTCTTTTTTACCATAGACTGGTTTCACTTATGCGGCGGCTGATCCAGTTGGCACTATAGATGAAGACCAGACTGATCATCCCCATGAATAGGTCTATGGAAGCACCGTAGCTGAAATTACCTTGCTGCATACCGACTCTGTATACATAAGTGCTGATAATATCCGCAGTTTCGTAAATCGCCGGATTCTGCATCAAGAAGACCTTCTCGAAGCCTATCTCCAGCACCTGCCCGATATTCAGAATGAGTGTAATGACAATCGCGGGAGAGATACCCGGCAGCGTAATATGCCAGATCCGCCGCAGTCTGCCTGCTCCGTCCATTTCTGCCGCTTCGTATAGCTGGGGATCAATGGCGGTTAGCGCAGCCAGATAGATGATGGTCTCCCAGCCGATATGCTGCCAGATTTCGGAGAGTACATAAATGATACGGAAGAAACCCGGCTCGTTCATGAAGTTAACAGGCCCGATGCCAAGGCTGCCGAGCAGATTATTGATCAGCCCTCCCGTTGGCGAGAGAAACATAATCACCATACTGGCAACAATGACATTGGAGATGAAATGCGGAAGATAGCTTACCGTCTGCACGAGGCGTTTGAAGGATGCCTTCCTTACCTCATTCAGCAGAATCGCGAGCAGGATCGGGGCAGGAAAGCCGAATACCAGCCGATATAATCCAAGTAGAAAGGTATTCTTCATCAGCAGCAGGAAATCCGGGTTCTCCAGAAACATCCGGTAATATTTGAAGCCCACCCAGTTGCTGGCCCAGATCCCCTTGAACAGATTGTAATCCTTAAACGTGATCACCAGCCCGAACATCGGCAGATACTTGAAAATCAAATAATACAGCAGACAGGGAAGAAACAGCAGCCATAATAATTTGTTTCTTCTCCAGGTCTTCATCACCCGTTCCCTCAGCTGCGGCCGTTCCCGGTTTCTCCCGGCGGTTGTCTCCGGCAGTGCATTTGCTTGCCCCATACGCATCCCCCCCTAAATACTGTAGTGATGTTAGCTTATTTCCCCTTTCAAGCCGGGAGTTATGGTTGAATTATAGGAATAAAATCCGTGATAGCGCTATCAGCATGTTATAATACATATCGCCCGATTAGCGATTTTCTAAGAATCGGCGTATAAAAAGAAGAAAGTGCATATTGTCCGTGTGAGCTTTCGGGAGCTATGATGGTATAAAAAGAATGTCCATAGCAAGGGGGACCATCATGCGCAGAAGAACAGACTTTAAATTTGCTTTCAACGCCTTGTTCGTGAAGCTAATGCTGAGCTTTCTCAGCGTTATCCTGCTGCTGGCTTCTTTCAATCTTGTCTCTCATCTATATCTGAGCAAGAAGGTCTATCAGGAGATGGTCCGCCAGAATGAGTTGAGTCTCAAGCAGACCGCCCTGAGCTACGAGAATCATTTCCGGCTGACACAGAACATCATTCTAACCCTTAACCGATCGCGTACATGGACGGCCAACCTGGGCCTCTTGAGCCAGGTCCGCGAGAACAGGCGTTATGATGTGGTCCGTGAGGTCAAATCGGATCTGGCGAACGTCTACTCCAACCCGTTCCTGCATATTGAGAACTTCATTCTCTATTTCAAAGAAGCGGATTATGTTTTTGAAAAGGACGGCACAAGCAGTATGAACGATATGTTCTCCAAATATTATGCCAGCAAGGAGTATCCGCCAGATTATTGGAGCCGGCAGACGATGGGCAATCAGTACATGAGGGTCCTGCCTGCAGCTAATTTTAGAGAGAGTACGATGAATTCCTCGCGTCCGCTCGGGTCGCTGCTGCCGCTGGTCACCCAGGTTCTTCCCAATAAGGAGGTCTATGGCATTGTCATGCTGAATGCACGCGAATTGCAAACGGCTTACGGGGATGGGAGCGCAAGTCCGTTCTATATTCTGGATGCAGACGGCGTCATGCTGTTCTCCACCACGGCAGACCGGCCGGTATTAAGCGACATCTCCGGGAGCATCAGCTACCATGAGCAGGTCGGAGACCAATATTATTTCTATCAAAAAGGCGGGCAGACCGGATTCACTTATGTCCAGGTTACACCAGCCGCTGCAGTTACTTCCGGAATGCGCCAGATGCAGCTGCTGCTGGCCGCCCTGCTGACTGCCGCCGTGCTCACCAGTATTCTGTTTTCGCTGTTCTTCAGTTACCGTCTTAACCGGCCGCTGCAGCGGCTGATTGCAGCACTGGAGCGCAAGTCGGGCACAGGTGCGGATAAGCTAAGCAGCGTGAAGGAATTCGCTATCATCGGGGACCGCATGAGACGTATTCTGGAGACCAACCAATTCATTCAGACCGATCTGGAGCATAAAAATTCGCTGGTGCGCCAGTATGCCTACTCCCATAAAATTAAGAACATCCCCCTGAACCCCAATCTGCTGGATCTGGAGGATGCCCAAGCGGAAGACCGGCCGTATGCAGCCGTGCTGTTCAAGCTCAGCTTCAAGCAGCCGTCCCAGAGCCCGGAGAAGGATACCCTGATGCTGTGGCAGCTGATCCAGCACCTGTTCCTGGGCAGCGAAGGGGATATAGTGGCTGTGCAGCCGGAGCAGAATCAGCTCCTGCTGCTGCTGTTCCAATGCGGACCGCAGAGCGCTATTCTTCAGACACTCCAGACTCTGAAGGAGCTGCTGGAGGTGGAGCCCGCCTTTTATTTGACCATTGCGGTAAGTCCTGTCTACTCCGGAGAAACTCCGATTACCGGTGCTTACGGGATTCTCTCCTCACTGCTTAAAGAACGCAGGCTGAACGAAGAAACCCAGATTATCGTGGAGCCGCGCGCTTCATCGGCCCGTTCCTTTCATGTCAAGGTAACCCATGGGGAGGAGCTATCGGGCCTTCTGCTGTCAGGCAATGAGGAAGCGGTGCTGGGATGGCTGGCCAGACAGCTGGAGCAGTTGAACCAGAAGGACGCTGCGGCCGAAGATTTCCGGGCCTTTGCCGCGGGAGCGGTGGAGCAGGCGGGCAAGACGGTAATGAAGCTGGGGTTGGAGGAGGCCGTACTGATTCAGCCGGCTCTTAAGGAAAACTTCGAGAGCTTCTATTCCACCGGGCAGTATAAGGAATGGCTTCACGCAATGGTCCGGCCGATCCTTGCCGCCATGCGGGCGAAATCCGAGACCAGGGACCCTGTACTTGCCTATATGCTGGACTATCTGGATAAGCACTACGGAGAGAATATCAATCTGAATCTTGTTGCAGACAAGCTGAATCTGAGTCCGGGCTATCTGTCTACCTTCTTCAAGGAGAAGCAAGGCATCAATTTCAGCGACTATCTGAACAACCTGCGGATCAGCCATGCCAAGGAGCTGCTGATGAACGTCGACCTGCGCATTCAGGAGATCGCACTCCAGGTCGGCTACCTGAATGTCAATTCCTTCATCCGTATGTTCAAACGCGCCTCCGGCCTTACGCCCGGCGAATACCGCAAAAGCCATGCCAGCGGAGGACTGCCCGCTGCGGAAGACGGGCCTTGAGGCGCTCCGCTTCCTCTGCCTCGATGGTCCATACGCACGCAAAGAAAAGGCTGCTGATCTAAGCTCAGCAGCCTTCCGTTCCAGTCCGGATTCTTTGTGGTTCCTATTAATCACCTGCCTAACTCACAGTCAGAACCGGTTTATTGGCTGTGTTTTCTTTGCTGTTGAAGCTTATCGTTGCACCGTTATTGTTCTCAACCTGCAGCTTGAAGGTCATTTTCTTATCGCCGCCGAGCTGGCTATTCACAAAACCCGTTGCATCGATAGTGTACCAGCTGGCTGTAGATACATTAATTGTTCCAATCAGCACTGCACCTGTACTGCCCGGCTGATTGTTCCAGGTGATGCCTCCTGTTCCCGACTCTATCCATTCATCACTGCCGGTAAGTCCGTATACCTTCACAGGCGTTGACGCAGATACGGCATTACAGTATATCTTCAAGAGAGCAGAAGCAACGGGAGATCCCGTACGACCGGTAAGATCGAATCTTACAAACCCTTTCCGGTTATAGCCCTCATCCGCATCTCCCTTTACATCGACTGTGGCTGCTGTTCCATAGTTGGTTGCCGCATAGGTGCCGTCTCTTACATAGGCATCTCCATTTGTAATATAGTCGGTTGGTGCACCTGAGGATGCGCCTCCTCCCATGAAGGCGACCATCGCCATACCCGCTGCATTGCCTGATATGGTAACCTCATTGGTAGCATAATCTCTGCGGTTATCATGCCAGATCATCCGGTTGTCATTGAACTGCACGATACCCGGATCTTCCTGCCCGGCAAGCAGCGGGTCCTGCTGGTCTACAGCGTACTGGCTGCTGGTCTCAAACCCCTCGCTCCAGGCTCCGCGGAGCTGATAATTCGGGTTATTCACACGGTTCAATGTGGTTACACGGTGGCGGGGATTTTTAAACCAGGTGGTACCCGCACCATTTAACTTACTCACGCCCCACGGATTCCTTCCCAGCATGAAATCAATCTGCTGCTGGGCCAGAGCCGCATATGTGGTATTTCCGGTTAATTCCTGATACATCATCGCTTCTACCGCATTATTGCTCATGGCTTCATACGTACCCCATTTGGGTTCACTGCTGGTATTCCAGAATTGCCCGTCAGCATAATTCTTTTTCAGGTTCAGATGATTATTCATCCGGCCTGCGGCAGTATTCTTATAAGCCGGATCAAGGGAGGCGACCTCATAGTTTGCCCAGTGATAGGCTCTGGACCAGTTGAGGCTTGTGTTACTTTTGTTGTACCATTCTCCCGCACTGTCACAGAACGATTTCGCTTCTGTTAAATAGGCGGCGGTACCTGTGGCCCGGTAGAGTTCGGCAGCCGCCCAGGCCATATCGTCTTTATAGTCCGTATCCACGTAGAATCCGTCCGCATCCCCGGCAATTCCCGTCCTTGTCTTCCCCCAGGTGTAGATCTGCTGGGCTGCAGTCAAATAGCCGACAGCTAATGCAGCATTATAGACCGGTCCGGCAGAATCTCCCCATATTTTAGCTCCTAGTGCTAAGGCAGCTGCAGCTTTTCCGGCCAAGTTTGCGCCTGTACCGGCAGGGCATGGATGCACCGGACGCGCCGCGCCATAGATCGTATTGTCATTTTGCGGCCAGGTTTTGCTGCGGGAATCCAGATCATCATTCTCGACATCATGGTCCAGGCCGTCGGCTACTTCCATATATAGAATCTGGTTGGTGTTGTCCCACAGCTTGAGAATGAAATCAAGACCTACCTTCGCTTCCGTCAATGCTCCGGCCGCGCTTCCTGGAGCAGGAAAAGCTTCCGGATGGTGGATATAAGTCGTTAGCATCACATCCGTAACATGTCCGATGGTGCTCAGAAATTTGATATAATCCGAGGCATCATGCCAGCCCCCGGTAAAGTCCTTGGTGCCGGAAGCACCATCCGGCTTTCCGTCAATGGATGAGTTCGTTCCCGTCATATGGCATACGCCGTGATCCTGCGGACTGGTATTTCCACACCGCTGCACTTTGAAGAACTGCATGGACAGATCGGCCAAACTGCTGTAAACCGAATTGCTTATAGCGAAGACCGGGGACTTATAGGCGTTGATTTTTATATAATATCCGCTTCCGGCAGTAGTTAGTGCACTGAAATCTATAGCATAGGAATAAGCACAATTTGCACCACCCGCGTCACCCCAGCTCCCTTTACTGGCTGTGGTAATGGTTCCGTTCAATACCGAGGTGTTGTTTGAATTGAACACATCATATCTAACTCCGCTCAAGCCCGTGCTTGATAATACGATGGCTATTTTAGCCGCAGCCGGACTGTATCCAACCTGGTTAACCCTTATAAATATGCCGCTTACACTAGCTTGAACCGAATCCGGTGAATTCATATCTTTGTACACGCCCTTTCATTTTTCATATGCAAGGTGCTGTAATTTATATGAAGCCGCCCGCCTCACCCAATCACCTCCATGAAGTCATTTAAATGTCAGGCTGTAAACCGCTGCGCCTTGGAGCGGTGTACCTGCATTATAACCAGTCCTATCATGGGAATTAAATCCTCATATGTTATTTATATCGTCTTTTTTACGGATAGCGAAGAAAATGAATACATACATGGCAAAGTGTATATGGTCAGTGTCCGATGCTTCCAAGGAATATAGTCCTACTTTCCAAATTTTGATTGAAATAGGGCGGACGTAGGATTATAATCAGGTCACATAACCACTTTTTACCTAATATTTTAAATAAAATACATAATTGACAGGAGATAAGCCTATGGATTGGCTTCATGCTTATGAGGACGAGCTCCGTGTGGTCTTTGAGGAGAGCCGCAGGGTGATCTCTGCATTTCCAGAGCCGCTTAATGCCCGCGGCCTGTCGTATCTCAATCAGTTCAACGTGTTCCACCCGGACAGCCACAAGAATTACATCTGTTACCTGCTGCCCTTCTGGCTCCAGGACCCTTGTGGCCTGAGTCCTGAAGTGGCCCGCAGGATGTCCGCAGGTAACATCTTCCTCATGCTCTACTTCTTCCTCCAGGATGATCTGATGGACAGCCCGGAGGCCTCGGCTGCGCAAACGCTGCCGCTTGCCAATCTGCTCTATGTCGAGTTTCTGGCTACCTACCTTCCGCTGTTCCCGGCGGACTCTCCCTTCTGGCCCTGCTTCAGCCGTTACATCAGCGAGTGGGCAGACAGCGTAAGCGGGGAAGCCGGCAGCGATTACTTCCTGAATGACCGTATCCGTATCTCCCATAAGGCCAGCCCGCTTAAGCTCAGCAGCACGGCCGCGCTGCTGCTCTCCGGCCAGTCCTCCTCCATTCCCGAGGCCGAAGAGATGATTCACACTGTACTGTTGACCCTGCAGCTGCTTGACGACTACGAAGATTGGGAGCAGGATCTGGAGGACAGCAGCTATAACTGCCTGTTGTCACTGCTACGCTCCAGTACCGGGATGGCCGCAGGAGAACCACTGACCGAATCAACAGTGAAGGACTTCATCTATGTAGCAGGCGGACTTAATGGATATGCCGCAACGGCCCAAGCCAACCAACTCATCCTGGAGGAGGCCAGCTTACAGCTGCCCTTGCTGGTGTCCTTCCATCTCGTGCTCGTGCAGAACCTGCAGCAAATCGCCGCAGCCATTGAAGCGCAGAAGCAATTGCTGCTGGGCGGGGGGTTGGATTACTGGCTATCTTCGCACTCAAATCTCTCATAATTTATGGAAATAGCAATAGAATTATAGAATGGCCTATGCTATACTAAAAAGGCAATTATAACCATTTTGAAAGGGTGATTGTATTGTCAGTAGGAGTTCTTAAGAATCAGGTGATTCAGAAGGCGTGGGAAGATCCGGCTTTCAAACAAAGACTGCTCGCAGACCCGAAGGCAGCGCTCCAGGAAGCGCTGGGCATCAACCTTCCTGACAACATTACACTGAAGACCGTAGAGGAAGGCTCAAATGAATTCTACCTGGTCATTCCCCCAAGCCCTTCTTCCGATGTAATGAAGACACGTATCACCCCAATGGGAACCTGGTAGCATACTCAAGTCAACCTATTATCGGGAGTTGGAATCGTCCGGCCCTTCTGCACGCGGCAGAATGGTGATGGACTCGGTTCCGGCTCCTTTTTTGCTCATAAAACGAATTTCGCCCTCCATCGCTTCAATAATACGGAAGGTAACCATCAGCCCGAGCCCCGTGCCCTTCGTCTTGTTAGAGGAGAAATACGGCTCGCCCAGACGGCTAAGCACAGCCGGTTCCATACCTGCCCCGTTATCCTTAATATGAATATGCACCTTATCCCCCCGGCTGTACGCCAGCAGATGAATCGTGCCTTCCTCCCCCAGGGATTCAATGCTGTTCTTGATGATATTAATCATCGCTTGCTTGAACTTCGAGGAATTCCCTTTGACCCGCAGGCCGTCTTCCACCTCCAGAATCATTTTGCCCCCGTTCAAATGGCATAAAGGCAGCAGGATGCTCTGGATATGCATGAACTCTTCATTCACATAGAGCAGGGAGACCTGTTCAAATTCCGGCTTGGCAAAGGTCAGAAAATCGGTGATAATACTCGCCGCCCGGTCCAGCTCACTGAGCGCCATGGACAGGTATTTCTGCTCATCCCCGCTCGACTTCTCGCTGAGCAGCTGGAGGAACCCCCGGGTCACCTGGAGCGGGTTACGCACTTCATGGGCTACCGATGCTGCCAGCTCGCTGATAATCTCCATTTTCTCTGAACGCTGCAGTTCGTTGTTGAACAGCTCCAGCTCCTGCGAATATTTCACCACTTGGCTGTGGTTCTGTGCCAGCCGCCGTCCAAGAATCACAATCAGCGAGAGAATGAACACAACCAGCGCCCACTTCCAGTAGAAGAGATCATAATTTCCGCGTTTGAAATAATACCACATCAGCTCCAACACCCCGGTAAGGGCAGCCGTACCGAAGCCGCAGGCGAAGATGATCGCATCCTTATTGCGCTTCAGGGAGAACACGATGACACAGCCGATCAGCAGAATGAATTGAAGAATCATAATAATGCCGACAATATTGGTGGAGATGAAGTAATAGAATTTCAGATACCGGCCCCCGGAGAGTGCATTTATAATGAGGACGACACAGCAGAATAAGGAATAGACCATCTGGAATTTGCGGAACCTGCGGATGATGCCGTATTTGCCCGCGCCGAATATTTTCTCGAACAGGAAGGTCAGTGCGGGTAACAGGGACAACAGCGCCACATCGAACAAAAATACACTGAGCCCGCCCAAATAGCTGTAGAAGGTATACGTGAAGGGAGAGTAGGTTACAGATAACACACCAGTAGAGGCAATGACAATGGACAGCGAAGCCGCCACGGGGAAATACTCCTTGTTCAGGAAAAATGCGCACACAAACAGCACCGCCGCCACGAAGATAAAAGCGCCGCCCAGAATCACATCTATGAGTCCGTTTTTGATATAGTCCTTGATTAGAATACTGTGCTCACCGAGCATCACCTGCTCTTTGATTCCAATCCGGTCCTGGAGCGTCTGCGTCCAGATATAGAGCGTCTTTCCGTTATCCCGCATGTCCAGGGGCACAAGCAAGGAATAATTATCCATAATAAAGCCGCGATCCCCTTCAAAAACCAGCCGGTCCTCCACATACACCTTCACATGCAGCGCATAGATCGTCTGAATATAGACAGAGGGGGACACGTAATGATAGGAGGGCAAAGTAATCTTGGTCCAGGCGGAGGATACCCCGGAAGGCTTGCGCGGCATCTCCGCCTTCGCCTCCACGTCAATCCACCCCTGGTCATCCGTTACCGGAGCCTGGAGTCCGCCATCATCCGTCCCCTCCTGCCACTTCATCTGCCAATGTCTGATCTCACCGGCGGGGGAAGCGCTTTGCGCGGACACCAGGAGGCTTCCGCAGGTTAGGCAAAGCAGAAACAATACTAACGCTGTATGTAAACTTTTGACCATCAAAGACATGCAAGCACCTCAGAGGAAAGTTTTAGAAGCAAAGTTCTCTTAGTGTTAATATTTCGCCCCATGCTCTGCCCATCCCTTCAAAAAAACGGAATAAACAAAAAAAATTCCTAATTTATGCTGGAGGCCGGCAATTTAATAAGCACCTCGGTTCCTTCGCCCTTGCGGCTGTGGAACTCAATCGTGCCGTTCATCGCTTCAATAATACGGAAGGTGACCATGAGGCCGAGCCCCGTCCCCTTGGTCTTATTGGAGTAATACGGCTCGCCCAGACGGGCCAGTTCGCTAACCTTCATTCCCTCGCCGTTATCCTTCACGCTGATGATTACCCAGTTGCCTGTCCTCCAGGCTGTTACGACAATCTCCCCCTCCTCCTGCAGTGATTCAATGCTGTTCTTGATCAGATTAATGAACGCCTGTTTGAATTTGGCCGGGCTGCCCGTCACTTGAAGCTCCTGCTGCAGACGCAGCTCTATCGAACCGCCCTGCAGATTAGCCAGCGGCAGCAGGATTCCCGACACATGCTTCAGCTCCCCCGAGACTTCGAATACATCCACGATATCCAAGCCCGGCTTCGCAAAGGTAAGGAAATCAGTAATGATTACCGAGGCCCGGTCCAGCTCTCCGACAGCCATCTTCAGATATTCCTTCTCCTTGTTGCCGGAGCGCTCCCCCAGAATCTGCAGGAACCCGCGTGTGACCTGGAGCGGATTACGCACCTCATGGGCTACCGAGGCGGCCAGCTCACTGATAATCTCCATTTTCTCCGAACGCTGCAGCTCATTATTGAACTTCTCCAGCTCCCTGGCGTATTCCAGCGCCTTCTCATGGCTTCCCGCAAACCGTTTCCCCAGAATAGCAATCAGGGAAAGAATGAATACCACCATGCCCCATTTCCACCAGTACAGATGATACCTCTCCATTGAAATGAAGTAACGCAACAGCTCCGCCACCGATACCACGGCAAATACAGAGAAGCCGCCAGTGAACAGGATGGCATCTGAATTGCCTTTGCGGGCATAAGTAAGCGCCAGATACAGCAGATAGATAAACTGGGCAATCATTAGTACACCGGTTGCGTTAATAGTCAGAGCAGAATAGAGCGCGTCCAGCCGGAAGGACACTGCGGCATTCAGAATAAGCGCTGCGGTACAGAACAGGGAGTAGGCCAGCTGAAATTTACGCACTCGGGCAGTGAGTCTCCGCTTGCCCGGTCCGAATAACTGCTCAAAATAAAGCGTGAACGCGGGCATAATGGTAAACAGGGCCAAATCGAAACTGATCTGCCTCAGACGATCCCCCCGGCTTAGAATCAGCGTTAGAAACGGGGAGTACGTAAGCAGCAGCACTCCAAAGGACAGGATGACCAGGGCCAGAAAGAAACCGCTGTAGAAGAATTCCGGCTTAAGGAACAGCAGACAGATCAATAACGCTCCGGCCATGAAGATCATGGCGGCTCCGAGTACAACGTCCACCAGATCCTGCTTCACATAAAAGGACAGCAGCTGATTATAGCTGCCGACCCTTATGTTCCCCTCGATTCCAAACTCCCCGCTGCCCGCATTCCATAGATAGAGCGGCTTCGCACTATCTTGTGCCGGTAATGGAATCAGCACCTTGTTGCCGCTATATTCCACATCCCCGCTGGAATCGTAGATTAGCCGGTTGTCTATATATGCTTTCAGGTTGTCGCCAAATACTCTATCGATCAGAATAGCGGGAGTTGCTCCCGCAGGGGGCAAGGTAATCCGCATCCAGGCGGAAGCGGTACCTGGTGGCGAAAGGGGCCTGGCCTCCCTGGCCCGCACCCATGTCCATCCGGCGGCTGGCCCGGCCATTACAGCTTCTATGCCGCTATTCCCGGCCGTTTCCCACTTCAGCTCCCAGGCCGGAATTTCCGCTTCGGTATGTGCATCCCATTCTATGGCGATCCCCGCCGGAATGATGGTTATTACAAGCAGCAGCATAATAAAGACTGCGGCTGTTTTGGTTGATGCTAACTTCATTGTGGCACCTCAGTGAATCCTTAGTTGTATTTATATAGTCCATATGATTCTTATTTTCGACAACGTTTGCACAATACCTGCCATCAGACTGCAAATAACCTCGAAACGGCTCGGTTAATTCATCTATTCCGGTTATTCTGCCGGAGAAATGAATATATTAATCAGATGGGCAGCCTGGATGCCGGGCAGATTCGCCGCCGCTTAAACGGGTATAGTTGTACTATAAGATGAAGAAGACTTACAACAAGGGAAAAGGGAGCTGATTCACGATGGGTAACGAATTCAATAAGACGGAAGCTGACTTTGCATATGAGCGCTATACCAAAATGGGCGGTGTCTCCCCGGAGCAGGATATCCCGCTGGAAGAATTGCGTCCGCTTGGCACGATTACCGAGCCAAGCCCCAGTGAAGAAACTGTAGGCGCCGGGAACCGCCCGCTGGAATCTGCACTGGCCAGTCATGACCCTGCTCACTTCACACCGATCGATTTCGACGGTGTAGTGGATGACGGCTCGGATCCAGCGCTGGAGAGCGATCCTATACTAGCAGCCGATATCGGCCTGAATGTGCCGGACGCCGGGCTTGGACCGCGCGCAGACCGCCCCGCTCCTTCTTCCGCCACTCCCGGTCCGCAGCGGGATGAGCTGCTGGAGTCGGATGCTGTATACACAGCCGGTGCAGCCGGATTAACGGGGAGCATCATTGATTATGCGGATACGGAGGACGAGGTGGCAGGAGCAGCGGAGGAAGCCGCTCCGTTGGAGGATGTCCCGGATGCGGATGAGCTGGTTCCCGGCAGCAGCGTTGACCCGGTCTCCCCAGACCCTGATGCTATGCCCGGAACCGATGTGCTGAACGGCTCGAACGGTGACGAGTAGATACGGCTAAGCGGTCCTGCCGGGGCGTTCACCCAAGGTCCAGGTTCTTATTGACTTTTGGAGACAATCGGCATACGATAGTTTCATTCAATTGCGGCGATGGAGTTCGCCATAACCGCCCTTCGGGGCTAATGACTCCTACCAGTGGTTAACTACGCTGGTAGGAGTCTGTTTTGATTTCAGGTAGTATTTATTTCGGGTCGGGGGGCATTAGCCATAATGAAGAGGAAGTATGAACAGTGGGCAGAGCTTGCAGCACGCCGGAGCCAGCTTGCGCTCTGGAGTACATTCGTGAAATGGGTGATTCTGGGGGGAATGGTCGGACTGCTGGCAGGAAGTGCCTCGGCCTTGTTCCTGGCCAGTCTGAACGCAGTCACCCAGGTAAGGCTGGAGCATGCCTGGCTGCTCTTCCTGCTTCCGGCGGGAGGCGCGCTCGTCAGCGGAATGTATATGCGTTACGGCAAGAGCAGCCTGAAGGGTAACAATCTGATCCTGGAGCAGATCCGCCAGGGCAATGAAGCGATTCCGCTGCGCATGGCCCCGCTGGTCCTTGGCGGGACGCTAATTACCCATCTCTTCGGCGGCTCGGCCGGACGCGAAGGCACGGCCGTACAGATGGGCGGCAGTCTGGCCGACGCACTCGGACGCTGGCTCAGAATCGGTCCGCTGGACCGCCGAATCCTGCTGATGTGCGGCATCAGCGGCGGCTTCGGCTCCATCTTCGGCACTCCGCTGGCCGGAACGGTGTTCGGCCTGGAGGTCATCGCCATCGGGCTGATCAGCCATAAGGCGCTGCTGCCCTGTTTTGCCGCCAGCTTCACCGGTGATCTGGTAGCCTCCCGCTTGTGGGGCGTTCACCATATCCACTATCAGGTGGATGTCTTCCCCGCTATGGATGCGCTGGTGCTGGTCAAGGTTATATTCGCCTCCATCCTCTTCGGCCTGTGCAGCCTGCTGTTCAGTGAGCTTACCCATTATCTGAAGCGGACCTTCACCGCCATAATCCGTAATCCCATGCTCAAAAGCGCCGCCGGCGGGCTGATCATTATCGCCCTGGTCTACATAGCCGGTTCCCGGGACTATCTGGGGCTGGGCCTTCCGCTGATCAGCAGCTCCTTCGAAGACGGCGTATCGCCCTTCGCCTTTCTGTGGAAGCTGATCTTCACCGCCTTCACCCTGGGGACCGGCTTCCAGGGCGGCGAAGTGACGCCGCTATTCGCCATCGGAGCTTCTCTGGGGAGCACCCTGGCCGGAGTGCTTCATCTATATGGGCCTTTTCTGGCCTCGCTTGGCTTCATCGCCGTCTTCTGCGGAGCAACCAATACACCGCTTGCCTGCTTCATTATGGGCATCGAGCTGTTCGGCTCCAGCGGAGCGGTCTATATGTTCATCGCCTGCATCATCAGTTATCTGTTCTCCGGGCACAGCGGCATCTACAGCTCCCAGCTCATCGGCATCTCCAAAAGCGCCTTACTGCCGGTTCCCGAAGGAACAACGCTCGCTTCCGCCAAAGAGCAGCCCGCACCAAAGTAGCGGAATCCGGCAGAGCGCGGAAGCAGGCTTTGCCAGAAGCAGGACAAAGAAGGTATGATACAGAGGTGAATGCACCAGATTATTCAAAAGGAGAGATACTGAAGTGAAGTCTATCACAAGAAAACCCGTCATCCTGCTTGCGATGATGTGCCTGATGCTCGTCATTCTGGCGGGCTGCGGCAATAAGCCAGTGAATAATAATGCCGCCGGTAATGGTAACAGCAGTACCGGAACAGGCAGTGAGGCTACAGCAGCACCGCAGGAGAGCGCCGCTGCTACAGAAGGCGTGCCTTCAGCCACAGCCAGCCATCCGGTGGTCACGATCGAGATGGATAACGGCGCTGTTATTAAGGCCGAGCTGTATCCCGAGGTTGCCCCCAATACGGTCAACAGCTTCATTTCATTGATTCAGAAGGGCTTCTATGACGGAACCATATTCCACCGGGTCATTCCGGGCTTCATGATCCAGGGCGGGGACCCGGATGGCACAGGAATGGGCGGACCGGACTACAGCATTGCTGGAGAATTCAATAACAACGGCTTCACCAATAATCTGTTGCATACAGAAGGTGTGCTGTCCATGGCGAGAGGACAGCACGATATGAACTCTGCTGGCTCCCAGTTCTTCATTATGGCCGCTGCTTATCCAAGCCTGGACGGCGATTACGCCGCCTTCGGTAAGGTTACCGAAGGACTCGAAGCGGTCCAGGCCATCGTCAGTCTGCCGCGTGGCAAGAATGACCGTCCGGATCAGCCGCCGGTAATGAAGAAGGTCACCGTTGATACCCTTGGGGTTACGTATCCCGAGCCGCAAAAAGTACAATAAGCAGCCTGCAGGCCAGCTGCACAGACTAGTGGAGCATCAGATTTAGAACTGTTAGAATAGACCTCAGGAGTGTTAAAATCTGAGCATGAACATCGATTTAATACTAGGCTGAACCCCGTTGCTGACTTCAACTCCTACATTCAAGTAGCTGATTGTATTTCCTGCAATAGAAAAGGCATAGCCGACCGTAAAATAAGATTCTATTGTATTTCATACAGTGGAATGTTGTGTTTTAGCTGAAAAATGGCCTTTTTTTAACATTCCATTGTACTGAATACAATAGATTCATTTTGAAGGCTTTTTTACAGCATTCTAATGTACAAACTGCAGTTGCTATCGTTCCAGCACCTGCAGTTTGTTGCAGCGCCCCGATTACCTGTAACCATTCATAGGCGATAGGCTTAATTGTATTTTGTACAACTAAAACGTCTGGTTGGCTCCCCAGTATACGTTTAGCTGTATTTCGTACACTAAAAATCCCCACTTTCCCGAGTTTCCACCCGTTGGGGCAGATTTAGTTGTACAGATTACAGCTATAAGAGGCAAGCCTTCTTTTTCGCTGTTTTTAAGTGTACATTATGCAACTATCCCTGAACGTCTACTTGGAACTACACGCCATAAAGCACTGCTTGGGTTGAACTGCATTAACTTCTTTAGGTCTAATGCTCACTAGTCTTGCTCCAAAATCCACACAGAAGAGCCATCCCCCATAACCGGAGAATGGCTCTTCTTCGCATCTTAGTATACTTAAAGCATGCAGCTTCTTATTGGAAGTGGGTGTGCTTCGTTCTCCACTGCTCCAGCTTAATGACCACCCAGAAGCCGTAGATTCCGAGCGTAATCAGCGTCAGCAGGAACCACTTGATCCATTGTCCGAACAGGCTGACGGCTGTACCGTCGAACCGCAGGCGCTGCCCTTCCACCACGGTATGCTCGACCTTCCAGCGGTAGAGCATTACTACTGACCAGGGATAGCAGATACCGAAGGTACAGACCGTAACCAGCCAGCCAGCGAGGCACCACCCAATGTACTCAATAAGCTTCCCGTCAAAATAAGATTCCCTGCTTCCATAATTCATCGCTGCCGTATTCATGTGCAGTGCTCCCATGGGCCTCCGCCTTTCATTCATGCAAATTATTCCTGGTTCTATTTTCCTTATTATCCATGGCGAGCACTGCTACATTTCTCACAATTCTATCCCCATCAGGCCCAGTATTGATCTGGCCGGTATTCGATTTCGGACTGTACGGCTATCGTTAAACGTCCGGAGTCCGCATCATAGGTTACGGGCTGATCTCCGACGTAGTACCAATGCTTGATGACCGGCCCGTCCGCAGGCTCCTCGAAGCGGAATACATTAAGCTCCGTCTTCAGTTCCACTACCGCCGCGCCCTTATCTGGCGCCACATTCGTCAGGGTGATCAAGGTCAGCCCGCCCTGCTCATCGAAGGTATACCCTACTCCCTCCATGCTGTTCACAAGCATGCGCCCGGTTACGGAATGCTTCACCAGCACTCTTTCCTGTTCTGCCATTCGCGCTCCTCCTTCATGTCTGAATCCCGCCGCTCATTACGGCAGATCAATCACCATGACCAGTATATTCTCATCAGCCTTCAGCTCCAGCTGCGCTGTGTCCTCGATTCTTGCCGAATCGCCCGGCTTCAGCACATCCTTCCCGTTCAGGGTAAGCTGCCCTTCTACCAGATATACAAAGCTGCGCCGCCCCGTCTCCTGCCGGAAATTCAGTTGCCCTCCCGCCTCGGCCTTCCCCAGATAAATCGTCATATCCTGGGCTATATCGACAATCTCCTCCGACGCTTCGGCCGCTACTACCGGAAGCAAGCGTCCTTCAAGCTTGGCCGGATCGAAGCGTCCGGTTGCATAGGAGGGAGCCGTCCCCCGGGCCTTGGGCATGAACCATAGCTGAAGCAGGCGGACCGGCTCACTGTCCGAAGGGTTATGCTCCGTATGAATCGCGCCGGTCCCTGCCGACATCCGCTGAATCCCGCCGAAGGACGTCTGTGCAACATTGCCGAGGTTGTCCTCATGACGAAGCACGCCGGATAGCACAATCGAGACAATCTCCATGTCACTGTGCGGATGGGCGCCGAAGCCTTTTCCCGGAGCGATCGTATCATCGTTACAGACCCTCATCGGCCCAAAGGCCGTGTTCTCCGGATCATAGAAATCCCCGAAGGAGAAGACATGACTGCCCTTCAGCCAGCCGAGATCGAACTGGTGCGCAGACGCAGCAGGATAGATTGTAATCAATGGAACCGCCTCCTGTAGTTTATTATGAAGTGGTCGATATCTGCAGTTCAGAAACGATGAACCATTTCTTGGACGCAGCATCCTTGAAATACACCTGGATCATATAGTTCCCCTTGTCCGTAACCTTATAATTATACGCTGCCGATTTGAACCAGAAGCTGTCCTTCTTCTCTGTAATCGGCTGGTTATCCACAACATCCGTCTTGCCTGCCGGGTCTGTAATGGTGATTTTCAGATCGGAGATATCTGTTTTGAGATCATCCACCTGCACCAGGGCAGAGAAGGTATTGCTGGTGTCAATTCTGACTTTCCCGAAAATCTTACCCTGCTCATCCAGCAGCACCGTGTTCACATTAGGCTTGTAGATCTTGACCGTCCCTGCTGACTCGTCCACGGATACAATCGCCTGCATATTCTCAGAAAGCTGCTCCACAGGCACATAGGCCCCGCCTTCCGAGGATATTGCAGGCTGCTTAAGCAGCATATTATTCACATAGAATGAGAGATCTGTTTTGCCGGCAGCAGCATACAGCAAGCCTCCTCCCGAGACCATCATCAGGCACATTGTTGAAATCGCCAGCTTGCGCATCTTCCCCATTATTCCCGTCCCCCTCTATAATGTCCTATGCTGTTTATACCCTTAAGGCGGCAAGGAGTTGCTGTGAATTGTAAAATAAAACCGGCTGTACGTTTTTCCTGAGGAAAAGGCACAGCCGGTCACGGGACAAACTTCTTGCTCCGGGTACACCCGGAAGCAGCATTTACAGCTTGGCGATCGTCTCGGTAAGAACCGGTACAATCTGTGATTTACGGGACACTACACCCTTCAGCACAGCCTTGTTATCATCCAGCTTCACATTGTAAGCCTGCTCCACAGCGCCGGCTACGCGGCCCAGGGCAAGACCCACGGAATCGTTGTTCAGGATATCGGTAACCACGAACAGGAACAGATCCAGTCCCTTGTCGTCAATAATCGCGGTAAGCGCGGCTTCCAGCTCCGGCTGCTTGGACAGGACATCATTCACATCCACAGCGTTAACCTGGGCGATCTCCACCTTATATTCACCCATCTTGAATTCCTTGGCATCCAGAGAGATCAGTTGGGCAATGCTCTTATCGCTCAGGTCTGCACCGGCTTTGAGCATGTCCAGGCCATAGCTCTCGGCATCCACTCCGGCAATGTCCGCCAGTTCACGCGCAGCAGCCACATCCTGCTCCGTGCAGGTCGGCGATTTGAACAGCAAGGAATCGGAAATGATAGCGGACAGCATCAGACCGGCGATGTTCTTAGGAATGGCCACGCCATTCTCTTTGTACAGCTTGTTCAGAATGGTAGCCGTACAGCCGACTGGCTCAGCCCGGTAATACAGCGGATAGGCGGTCTCGAAGTTCGCAATCCGGTGATGATCAATAACCTCAACCACACGGACCTGATCGATATCATTCGCACTTTGCTGGCGTTCATTATGGTCAACCAGAATCACTTGTTCAGCTTCTGCAGCAACGTTCTCCACCAGACGCGGCGCTTCTACCCCGAAGTGGTCGAGGGCGAACTGAGTCTCTCCGCTGATGTCTCCAAGCCGGACCGGCTCAGCATCCCAGCCCAGTTCCTTCTTCAGTGCCGCATAAGCAATGGCCGAGCAGATCGTATCTGTATCCGGGTTTTTGTGACCAAAGATCAAAGTTTTTGTCATTTCCAATCTCCTTACTATGTTTTTGTGAGAATAATATACCATACATTGATAGAAACCTGCCAGAGACCCGTAAATATCCGGCCCGGGTTAACTCTTGGCATGCTCCTGCACTGCCTCTACAGGCTGACCCCGCTTTGTCTTCGGCAGCGCCTCAGGCGCATTCTCCCCGAAGAGCGGCTCGTTATCCGAGAACAGATCCGGGTTCTCTCTGAGCATATCACTCAGGATACGCGTAGTCTCTTCAGTGCCGCAGAGCATAACCGCCGCATCGCCGAAGCTGCCCCTGCGCAGCGCCCCGCCGTCCTCCAGCACGGATTCCACCTTCCAGAAATGCTGCGACCAGGACAGTCCGCAGTGTCTGCGCGAAGGCACCGCGATCTCCCTGCCTTCAGGCGTCACGGTACAGAGCGCCTCATGCCCATCCGTCATCCGGCCGGGAATATCCACCCACTCTTCAATGCCGTGAATGAACGTATTTCTCCGCAGATCCACACCAAGCAGCATAATCTCCGCTTCCCGGTCCAGCAGCTTGCCATAGACCGAACCGCGTGCACAGGGCGTATCCCAGCGCTCATCTCCGGCCGTGAACACCGCCGCATCCCTGCCTAGCGCCGCCACCGAATGCGTAGGATGCCAGGAACGGATCACGCCCGGCCGCTTGCGGAACAGCTCCGGCAGAATCCCTACGCAGGCGGGCGACTCCAGCACAGAGAAGCGCGGATTCTGCCCGTCGATATAAGACCAGGTATGGGTGGGCAGAACCAGCAGCCCCTCCTTCATATATTCTGAGAGAACATCCAGTACGGTATCCGCTCCCCCTTCTACTTCACCGATGCTTTTGAGCGAGGAATGGACCAGCAGTGTCCCCTGCGGATCGATTCCCATCCTCTCCAGCTGCTTCATCAGACTTGATCTGGTGTGCATGATTAACCCCGCTTTCCTAAATAATAAATACCATCCTTGAAATACACCTTGCAAAATTACTCATTTACTATTAAAATTATAGTAACTTAATATTAATAAGTAATTTGCGGCTTTTATATAACCAACAACCTAAATTTCAGGAGGTATTCCCATGAGTTTAACATTAAAAGGACTTCACCATGTATCCGCCATTACCGCAAAAGCGCCGGAAAACTACAAATTCTATACAGAAGTGCTCGGACTCCGCTTGATCAAGAAGACCGTCAACCAGGATGACGTATCTGTCTATCACCTGTTCTACGGGGATGAGACCGGGAATCCCGGCACGGAGCTTACCTTCTTCGAGCTGCCTAACGCAGGGCGTAACCGCGACGGCAACAACAGCATCTCCGCACTCTCCCTGCGTGTACCCGGGGATGATGCCCTGCTCTTCTGGACACAGCGCTTCACCGTGCTGGGCGTAGAGCATGAAGAAATCACCGAACGCGGCGGCCGCAAAACGCTGGCCTTCACCGACCATGAGGGCCAGCGCCTCATCCTCGTCTCAGATGAGCATAACGAGGGCATGCCCGGCGGCAAGCCGTGGGCCAAGAGCCCGGTTCCTGCCGAGTATGCCATTGTCGGGCTGGGACCGGCACATCTGACCGTCGAGACCGCTGAGCATACGGCACTGATTCTGGAGGACCTGCTCGGCTTCCGCCGCGCAGGCAATTATCCTTCTCCAGTCGCGGGCCAGCCGGATATTATCGTGTTCGAGACTGGTGAAGGCGGCTCTGGTACGGAGATCCATCTGGAGGAACGCAGCGATCTTCCGCAGGAGCGCCTGGGACGAGGCGGCGTGCATCATGTAGCCTTCCGTGTCGATAACGAAGAGGAGCTGAAGCAGTGGATTGAACGCATCCGCAGCGTACAGCTCCCGAACTCGGGCTTTGTGGACCGCTTCTACTTCCGCTCCCTGTACTTCCGCGAGCCGAACGGTATTCTGTTCGAGCTGGCAACGGACGGACCGGGCTTCGCCACAGATGAGGAAGTCGAGCATCTGGGCGAAGCGCTGGCCCTGCCGCCGTTCCTGGAAGCAAAGCGTGAACAGATTGAGGCCCACCTGAAGCCGCTGGATACCCGCCCGCAAGTCTGATCATATTACCTTGGTGAATTAGCCTTGGCGAATTGCACATGAAGAAACTCCGGCTGATTTACAAGCCGGAGTTTCTTTTTAGGTTAGCCAAGCCTGCATAGCTTAACTGTACTGGCTCAGATCAGCTCTCCGACCAGGTGATCGTGAAGAGGTTGAAGCCGGGCCGGGCCGTGGAAGCTTTGCCTGTAATGGATACAGGACTTGTCCCACCGAGTCTGCCCGAAATTTTTACATTGCTGGCGGATACCGACTCCGAGGCATTATCCAGATTTTTAATCCGCGCATATTCACTGTACACGAAGCCCATGATCTCCAGTGTCTCCTGCGTGGAATACGTGAACGCTACCTTCTTCTGGCCGTTAGCATCCGTATCCAGAGTGATCGCAATCAGGGCGTCCTGGGGAATCGGAAAATCCTTAGGCAGATTAACCGGTCTGGCCGTTCCCTCCACTACAGGAGCAGGAGTTGTATTCCCCCCGCTGGTAGAGGTTCCCGGTGCAGGAGTCGGAGCAGGAATATTTGCGCTGCCTTCTCCAATTCTGACTTTATAATTGACCGAGTCATAATTGATAGGCACCTTCAGTACCGTGGCGATTGATTGGACCGGCAGGTAGGTGAGACCTTCATAGGTAATTGGAGTCAGGGTTTTGCCATTGCCGTCCTTCATCCAAAATGGATTACCATCCACCACAATACCCAGACTATGGTTCAGATAAGCCTTAATCTGCTGCAGTTTGGTGCCCGCATACACTCCTGCCGAGCCTGTTACCGTCATGCCGGTGACCACCGCGGCAATCAGCCATTTTTTTCTCATAATATCCTCTCCCGTATGTTGTTGTTAAAAAAGTAGAAACTTTGCGTCCCTATATATTTAACACGGAAGCGAAACTTTCAACCTGCCTGCCGCCGTTTATTCCGCTTAAGCGCGGTTGACGATCTCCACCAGCTCGTCCAGACTGCGGATTTCATAGGTAGGAAGGATCTCAGGATCACCGGGCTTGCCCAGCGGATTGAACCAGCATGTATCGATGCCGTAATTGTTCCCGCCCCGGATATCCGAGGTCAGGGAGTCCCCGACAATCAGCACCTTGCGTCTATCGGACAGCTTAAGCTTAGCAAAAGCATAATCAAAAATCCCCGTCTCCGGCTTCTGGTAGCCCGTCTCATCCGATACAATAACCGCCTCGAATACCTCGCTTAGCGGGGAACCCTTAATCCGGGCATGCTGCACATCGCTGATTCCGTTCGTAATCACTGCCAGCCGGCACCCGGCAAGCTCACCGCAGAGCTCGGCAGCCCCCTGAATCAGGAAGGTACCCTCCCCGAGAAAGCGCAGGTACGCTTCACTGAATTCCTCCGGCTTGAACGTGAGCTGACGGGCGGCAAACAGCCGGTTGAACCGCTCCACCCGCAGGGCGGCAGAGGTGATCTTCCCTTGCTCGAAATCCTTCCATAAGGCATGGTTAATCTCCTGGTAGCTGGCCGCATACTCCTGCGCGCCTGTCGGCAGCCCGAAGTGGGCAAAGGCATGGCTCAAGGCGTGGTTCTCGGCCATTCCATAATCAAACAGTGTATCATCCGCATCAAATAGGATACATTCGTATTTCATCTTTTCCTCCATCTCGCTTATGTAGTTCGACAACATACATCCTTCTGCGATATAATCTGGGATAGGCCTTAAAAAAATCAACGGGGTGATTGTCATTTTATACGGTTTAGCTTTTCTCGTGTCATTTTTTATCGTTTATCTGCTGATTCCTCCTCTGGGCAGGCTCGCTTTCCGGCTGGATTTCGTGGACAGGCCGAGGGAAGATGTTGAACGCAAAATCCATAGGGAACCCATCCCGCTAACGGCAAGCTATGCCATATTCGTAGGTTTTTTCATTACATATCTGCTCTTCGCACGTGAATTCACCCTGGAGACGCTCGCCCTGTTCATTGGCGGTGTGCTTCTGCTGACTATAGGAACCATCGATGACTGGTACAAAACCAAAGGCAAGGATTTCCCGGCCCTGCCCAAATTCATCGTACAGATTGCCGCCGCCGTTCTGGTGTTCTTTTCGGGCAATGCGTTTACCGGCTTCATTAATCCGTTCTCAGGTGATTATATCTCACTGCCGTTCATTTTGCAGTTCCTGCTGACGATCATCTGGATCTTCGGCGTCACTACGGTCATTAATTTCTCGGACGGTATGGACGGTCTGGCCGGCGGACTTACAGCGATCTCAGCAGTAACCCTATTCGTAGTCGCACTTACGATGGGCCAATCTACTTCTGCCTACATGGCAATTTCGCTGATCGGGGTTACGCTGGCGTACTTGCGCTTCAACAAGGCTCCGGCCAAAATCTTCATGGGCGATGCCGGCGCCACCTTCCTCGGCTTCATTCTGGCAGTGATTGCGCTGGACGGCGCCTTCAAGCAGGCCACGGTGTTGTCGCTGTTCATTCCGATTCTCGCGCTGGGCGTGCCGATCTTCGACAATATTTTTGTCGTCATCCGGCGCTTCCTGAAGGGACAAGCCATCTATCAGGCGGACGCCACTCAGGTTCATTACCGTCTGCTCAAGGCTGGTCTGAACCAGAGGCAAGTGGTCGGCGTGCTCTATCTGGCCAGCATTTGCCTCTCCCTGTCGTCCATCATCCTGCTGCTGATCCAGACGTAGGCAGGCCGCTATTTATTAAAAGGGCTGTTCCCAAAAGTCATGAAATGGCTGATTGGGGCAGCCTTTTTAGTATGGGTTTTTCGAGCAGGATCAGCGTGGGCGCTGCCTGATTACATGGGAGAACCTTTTACTTTTGAGCAGGATCAACGCGGGCACTCGAGTGGACGCTCCGCGAACGGAACGTTGTTCCACATGAAGTGGTTGCTCGGACTTTTACTTTTGAGCAGGATCAACGCGGGCGCTCGGGTGGACGCTCCGCGAACGGAACGTTGCTACAATCGCTGTTGTCTCCAGATTTTATTTATTTCCCTAATCGGTAAAAATCCGGAGACAAAGGCGACCGCTATCGCTTTTCCGCATTCGTTCCGTCCTCTCCGCTGTTTAAGCGGGATGCGATTTAAAACCACAAACCCGATACTACACACCCTTTCGCCCTCGCGTCAGCTCATGCGTTAGGTTTTTCGCATACATTCGGGCCACACGCCTGCGCACCAGCAAATGTATGCTGTTTTTCGCATACATTCAGGCCACACGCCTGCGCGCCAGCAAATGTATGCTGTTTTTCGCATACATTCGGGCCACACGCCTGCGCACCAACACAATGTATGCTGTTTTCCGCATACATTCGGGCCACACGCCTGCGCGCCAGCAAATGTATGCTGTTTTTCGCATACATTGGGACCACGTGCCGTTCACCAGCAAATTGTATTCGGTTTCCCGCATACATTGGGCCAGTTACCCATGTATAAGATCCCAGGCCTGGCTTCACGGCTCCTGCTCCTCCGTGAAGTCACGCAGCTGCGAGTAGATTCCGATGATTTCTGGCATCGGCATGCGGACCAGACCGCTGGATGACGGGGCGACGAACTCGCGGACTCCGTCCACCACGGGAGCAATACCTTCCTGGAAGCCCCAGGCGGCTGTAGTTCTGCGGCTGAACTCTGTATATACGCCCTTGCCGACAAAACAGGCAATCTCCGGGCGGTATTCCTCCAGCTTGGCCCGCAGAAGCTCGCGGCCCTTGGCATACTCCTCGCGGGTGATATCTTCAGCGCCTACGGTGGGGCGGGCAACGATGTTGGTGAAGCCATATCCCAGCTTCAGCAGCTCCCCGTCCTCGGTAGCCTCGTATAACCGCGGCGTCAGCCCGGACTTATGCAGTATGCGCCAGAAATTATTGCGCGGATTGGCATAATGATGACCCAGCTCGCCCGAGCGGATGCTGGGGTTGAACCCGATGAATACAATCTGGAGTCCGTGATCCAGATGATCCCGTACCTCTTCCATGTTCGTTTCCTCCTTACACTGTCCGCATTATTTTGCAGACCCTAATCTAATATACCCATGCTATGTGCTCAGGTACACCAGAAGCAGCAACAGAAGCAATAGCACAACAACAGCTTCCCCTTCAACAAAGAAATCCCCCGCACAGGATATACATCCGTTAACGGGGGAAATCAAGACTGCCTGGTTACTGTAACAGAACAAACTGACTAAGGAAGAAGGGCCTTAAGCGCCGGTGCCACATCTTGCTCATGCAGCGAAATGTAATTAACTGTCCCGCCCTTATACTCGATCTTCACTACATATCTGCCCTCTTCGCGGGTGAAATCGCGCCGGTGCTCCAGAATACTATCAATCAGAGTCTTATCTGTAACCACCGCTGACCGCTTCTCGCTGCGGGCCAACTCCAGACGGGTGTCAGGATCGTAAATCAAACCCTGAGGGATTGCACTCTGGTGTATATCCCTGAACATCTCGGCGGACAAAACATCTGCTGCGGTAAGCTTGATTTTACCGGCATAGCCCTTCTGTTCCAGCCAAGCGGTCATCTCCTTGAAGGAAGGAAGCCATTCATACGTATAGAATAGCTGATAATCGGTCGAATCCGGCTTGTAGACCAAATTGATGGATGCTCTCGCCCGTTGATCAGAGACCTCATCTTCATAGGACATATTAAGAATTTCCCGTTTCAGAATTTCGTTGAACTCCTGTACATCCTGCCGGTCAGAAATACTTATGACCTTGTTCAGATTGCTTAGCCTGAAGCTCTCTACGTTCTCGTCCATCCGGGACAGAAGATACCGGTCACGTTTGTATTCCGCATGCTCCATGACCGCCTTCAGCTCCGGCTCAAAGCCCGCTGCCGGAATAATGTAGGTCCGCATCAGCTTCCGCCCGCTCTCCAGCCGGTAAGCAAACGTGAAACGCTTGCTCTCGCGATAATCATACCGACGGGTATTACGCTGCTGGTCCGGCTTCGAAGCTACAACAGCATGATGCAAGGCGGTTACAGCCTCGATGTATTTCCGGTCTGCGGAGAATATCTCATCCTCCCGTTCCTCCCGGGTAGTGATTCCTTGCGGATTCCGGGTTAATTCCCCGTAATTCCCTCCGGCAAATACTTCGGTTACTTTATCATTTCGCGGAACCCGGTTCTCATAACCCGTTAATTCGGACACGGGAACATAGAGCAGAAGGCCCAGCAGTACACCGTACACCGCAAGCTCCAGCGGCATTCTGCGTGTCAGAATATGCCAGGTTTTGCGGAGAATCATTTCAACTACGATATAGCCGATCATCCCTCCGGCAATGGCGCTGCCGATAATCCAGCCGGGCTGCTGCCTGATGCTGCCGAAGTAGCTGCTCGCCAGCAGCATACTGCAGAGCATTACACCGCCTTTGAACAGCGGATTGAAGTAGGTGAAGGCCATCGCCTGACTGGCTTTTTCGCTGTGGCGCTTACGGTACAGCACGAATGACAATACCATGAACACAGCAGACAAGAGGATATAGCTCCATAACTCTTTATTACTAAGAGGCTCATAGGAGATATTCATAATACGCAGTAACGGCGCCCAGTTCATCAGGGTCCCCCACAAGCTTTGCCCTTCCGGATACCCGTACAAATATCTGTTCAAGTGCATGTCGGTAAATTGCAGCATGGCTGCCGGAAGAATTAACAGAATGAAGACCACTATTCCCTGCAGAATGGTCTGTCCTGTGCAAATACCTACAAAGATAGTAAAGACATACAGAAACAGCGTCAGCACACTGATAACCAGGCACCACTCCCAGATATCCGCGCCTTGATAGATATACATATTGCCGTCCAGCGGGCGGACGATAGCTGTAACCGCAGCCGTAAGCCAGACCGGCACAAGCAGCAGGATCAATCCGCTTACCGTATGGGAAGCCAGCAGGTGCGAGCGGCGCAGCGGGAGGCTGTGCCACAGATCCGAAGGCATTTTGGACTGCAGATAACGGAACAGGAACAATCCGGCCACAACCGGAAAAGCGATAAGGAACGGTGCGATATCGGCACCACCGATATTGAACAGATTGTCTACTGTATTTGGCTCCGCAAGCGGATTGCTCTCCATGAACATCTCCAGCGGAAGCACAATCAACAGGACCAATGTATATAATATTCCGATCCAGCCATGCTGGCGCAGGTTCTGGCGGATAATGCTGCTGTTAAAGAATAATCGGCTGCGCGTCATAACCGGCATCCCCCATTTCATAAATAAAGATTTCCTCCAGCGTCAGCGGCAGCAGATCAAATACATAGGGCTCGTAGACATGAAAAGCCTGGCTGATCCGCTCTCGGTCCCCTTTTACAATATACAAGCTGACACTTCCCCGCTGCTCCCGGTGGAGAATCTGCAGCTTGGCATCCAGTGCGGCCGCATGGCGTTCGTCGCGGAAAGCCACCTGAATCTTGTGCGTGTCCGCCTTCAGATCATCCAGATCCTTCTCGACCAGCATCCGGCCCTCATGCATAATGCCGACATGGTCGCATAAATCCTCAATCTCCCGCAGGTTATGCGAGGAGATCAGCACCGTCAGCTCCCGCTCGGCGACCTCCTGGAACAGGAGATTCTTGATCTGGCGGCGCATCACCGGGTCCAGCCCGTCGATGGGCTCGTCCATGATCAGCACATCCGGCTTGCAGCTGAGGGCCAGCCAGACAGCAGCCTGGCGCTGCATCCCCTTGGAGAAACGGCTGAGCTTGCGCCGGGTGTCCAGCCGGAACATCGTCCCAAGCTCCTCGTACCTCTTCTGGCTCCAGCCCGGATATATAGAACGGTAGAATGCCGCCATACTCTTAAGGGTTGCCTGCGCGAAGAAATACGGACTATCCGGCATGAAGATCATTCTGCGCTTCACCTCCGGCGACTCATACACCGGCTGCCCGTCTAGCTTGACACTCCCCGCCTCAGGACGATAAATACCGGCGAGCGTCTTCAGCAGCGTTGTTTTGCCCGCCCCATTCGATCCCAGCAATCCGTAAATAGCACCTTTATGTACAGTCAGCGAGATGTTATCAACAGCCTTTTCCTCCTGAAAAATCTTGCTGACTCCGCGAATCTCAATCATGGCTGTTCTCCTCTCTTCTCTTATCCAACGCCTGGCGGTACAGCGCACTCATTTCACTTTCCGTAAAACCAAGGTATACCGCCTCTGCCATCAGACGCAGCAGCTCTTCCTTCAGCTCCGTCCGTTTGCTCTCATTCTGCCCCTGCTGCAGCGGGGCCACGAAATTACCTTTGCCCTGCTGTGAATAGATGTACCCTTCCCGCTCCAGCTCCCTGTAAGCCTTCTGGATCGTATTCGGGTTCACTGTGAGCTGCGAGGATAAAGCCCTCACCGAGGGCAGCTGTTCATCCGCCCGCAGAATACCATGCATAATCATCTCTTTGACCTTGTCGGTGAGCTGCTCATAGATCGGCTTGCGGCTGCGCACATCCAGTTCGAACATGACAGTCCTCCCTTCTTCGGATCTATGATCCGACTGATCAACTGTGTTAACTGTACTACTATTATTAATACAGTTGAGCATTAATGTCAATCATTAACTTTTACTTTGTCTAGTTTCAGCGTGTCACGCAAATAAGCCCCCATCTATCTTTTGGACAGATCGGAGCTACGGTTCTTTCATTCACCCCAAAGGACGGGACGATATCAATATCCACACTTCGTTCGAAGAGGTCTTCACTACGCGCAACTGAACGGGCAAACGATTGGAAGCACTATTCTATTGACTATTTCTGCTCCGCCGCTGTCTGCGTTCATCGCTGAACAGGGCAGCGCCTATACCCGGGAGCAGCAGGTAGCCTGCGAACTTATAGGTCTGACTGAACGCATCCACAGCCGCCTGCTGCTGTCTTATTACCCCGGCCCCCGCCTCTGTGCCTGCGGAATTCGCCGCGCTCAGCTCCCGGGTTGTATTGTGCTGGAGCACAGTGACGATGATGGCCACACCGAGCACACTTCCCAGCGCCTTCGCCATATTCGTCACCCCCGAGGCGATGCCGACCTTGTCTTCAGGAACAACCCGGATCGCTGATGACATCACAGGAGCCATTGAGAGCCCCACGCCGAAGCCGGTCAGTGCAAGCCGTAGCATCACCGCACCCAGCGTAGAATCAGCCTCAAGCCCGCTCATGGAATAGGTGGCAGCGCCAATCATCACCATTCCCGCTGCGGCGAACAGACTGCTGCCATATTTCGCAGATAGCGGCCCGGATACAGCCGAGCTGGCGATGGAGCCTAAGGCCATGGTTGAGAGGACAAGCCCTGCCTTCAGCTCCGATACCCCCATCACCCGGGTCAGGTAAAAGGAGGTCAACAGCGAAATATTCATCAGCGCCGCCCCCAGCACGATCATCGATACCGATGTACTGTTGAAGGCTCTGATCTTCAGCAGGGACAGAGGCAGCATCGGTTCTTTCCCCTTATACTGCGTAAGAAAAAAGACCACCAGAAAGAGCAGCCCCGCAGCCGTCAGACCCAGGAACGGGCGCGAGCTCCAGCCGTAATCCTGCACTTTAATCAGAGCATATGTAATGCAGAACATCCCTCCCGTTATCCCCAGGATTCCGCCGTAATCTATGGACCGCCCTGCTGAATCATCCCGTGATTCCTGAATGAATATAACGGTCAGCCCTATGCTCAGCAGCCCAAGCGGTACGTTCACAAAAAAAATCCACTCCCAGCTCAGCTTCTGTGTCAATATTCCGCCAAGCGCCGGACCGCTTGCAGCAGCCACTCCCGAGACGGCCCCCCATATGCCTATAATCAGTCCGTGCATTTCTTTGGGAAAGGTGGTGGTGCTCAGCGGAATCGTAACCGGCACAATAACGGCTCCCGCCAAGCCTTGAATAACCCTGAACAGAATCAGCATGCCAAGGGAAGTGGAGAGTCCAGCCAGCAGGGAACTCAGTGTGAACAGCCCCACTCCAATGAGAAACACCTTCTTCCGTCCGAATTGGTCGGCCAGACGCGAGGCAGTCAGGATGAACACGGCAAATGCCAGGTTATAGCCGTTCATCACCCAGGATACCTGCGACACACTTCCCCCGAACTGGCGGGTCATCTCCGGCAGGGCAATATTAATAATGGTCGTATCCAGCAGCGCCATGAAAAAGCCCAGCACAATCGCCGTAAAGGATAAAGCTCTGCGCATTCCAATCCCCATCTTGATCATCTCCTGAAATATGAAATAGAGTTCATATTCAGATTATATGAACCAAAGTTCATATTTGTCAATTTAAAAAATGAACTTTGGTTCAACTTTTATTGACAGCACAAAACCGCTCCACTACAATCTGTACTATGAGGGGGATCTTACGATATGGGTGAAACAGAGGACAAAATTAGAACTCCGCAGCAGGTGCGCAGTATACGAACCAAGGAAGCCATTATCCGGGCCGCGATGAAGCTATTCTCGGACAAGGGCTTCTATCAGACGAATACCAAGGAGATTGCAGCAGCCGCCGGGGTCTCTACCGGGAGCTTCTACTCCTATTTTGTGGATAAAAGAGCCGTATTCATTGAAGTGCTCCACAAATACGGGGATGAGCTGCTCGCCAGAATCGATGATTCAATGTCAGAAATTAATTTCAATACGATTGAACGTACGGACCTGATCCTGCATCTGATAGACACGCTTCTGCTCTCGCATAAGGCTTTTATCGGATACCATAAGGATCTAAGCATTATGTATCACAGCGATGAGGCCATCAAGCAGTTGATGGATGCCCAGTACGAGACCGGCCGACTCAAAACGCTTACCTATCTCCAGATGGGGCAGGACGAGCTGAAGACCGGGGATACGGAGGCAGCTTCGATCATTGTGTTTGAGTCTGTGAGCGCTATTGTCGACTTCATCTCCTTCTCACCGCAGCGGGTCACTGTGGACCGGCTGAAGTCAGAGCTGGTTCATATGCTGGTGCAATATCTGTACAAGTAACAGCAGTGTTTTCTTTATAAATTCTCGCCAAAAAAAAGAGCAAGCCCGCAGGTTACCCTGCAGCTTGCTCTTCTCTATTAACCCTTACGGATCAGCGTTTATCCTTCCAGAAATTGAGCGGCTCCATATCCTTCGTAATGAGCTTGAAGGTATAGCCTTCCTTCTTCAGCTTCTCCAGAATACGCGGCAGCACCTTGAGTGTAGCCTTCTGGTCATGCATCAGAATGACCGGATTGGTCTTGGACGCCTTCAGCTTGTTCACCTGATCCATCACGGTGTTATAGATTCTGTCGCTGTTCTGTTTGTATTTCCAGTCATAGGAATCCACGTTCCAGTCCCAGAGATGATATCCCTGCGTCAGGACTTTATCGCGGAAGGACTTGGTGAAATACGGCTTGCTTCCATATGGCGTACGAATCAAGGTGGTGCTGGCTCCCGTCAGCTTCTTCAGTGTCGCATTGGCCCCCGACATCTCGGCAAGCGCCGCTGCCGGCGAAGCATAGAACTTCTCCTGGCGGTGGGTCACGCCATGCAGCGCTAAGCCATGGCCTTCTTTCGCAGTCCGCTTCACCTGGGCGGGATGCTGATTCATGTTGTTCCCCAGCATGAAGAAGGTTGCCTGTACGTCATATTTACGGAGGATGTCCAGCAGGTCGCCAGTCGTGGCTGACGGGCCATCGTCGAAGGTCAGGTATACGGTCCGGCCCGGCTTGCCCGGCTCAGTGGGTGTAACCGGAGTCGCTGGATTCGTTGGAGCTACCGGAGCCTCCGGCTTCAGCTCGGCAGCATATTTATCGGTGAAGGCTGCATCGGTAAGCTGCGCCGAGCCGTCCTTCACACGAAGTAAATATTTATCTCCCGCATAGGAAATGCTATACCCGAGGTAACCGCTGAGCTTCAGCGGAGCCATGAGTTTGCCGTCCTGTACGAAAGTGCTCATAGGCACGGCAGTCCCATCCTTCAGCACCGCACCTCCGTCCTTGCTCAGCAGGGTAAGCGAACCTGTCCCGCCGGCTACGTGAATCCCGTCCGTCAGGCCGGTAAGGGTCCATTTCAGCTCATCCGCAAGCGCGCGCAGCGGTACATAATAGGTGCCTTTTACGGATACAGCTTCAACCTTGCTTAATTTATCGTTGACTCCGAGTTTAAGAATAGTGCTATCACCTTTAGCGTTAGCCGGGACCTGCACAAGCCCCATAATTAGGAATAAAGACATGAATAAGAGCAGAATTTTCTTGATGCGCACAGCAGCAGTCTCCAATCTATGTATATTTGTCTATCACTTTATCATATATACTTTCAACGTAATTTGAGAGATTGTAACCGCAAGCTAAGAAATTGTTACTCTTATGCAATGATAAATGAGGGTTCGCCATTATTTTCAGAAAGCACGCAATTCTCGTCGAATGCTGTCACAGCAGGCGTTACACGGTTAAATCAGCGGTTTTTGGCACAGAATAATTGTGACAAATTTAATAACAATATCGGAATTTTGAACAAAAATTGAACAACCTTAAAATTAGCTAAAGTGCGCCACTACAGTGATCTTTATCATACCCTTAGGGAGTTGTAACAATTTGATCACACATATTTAACTTGTTCGCCATTTTTAAGGTCTATTTTATATAATTATACAAAATATGTATTTTGCATTATGGGTAAGTAGTTCTTACTATAGATACAGATCAATGTACTTCCGTTAATGAACGGCGAATGAAAAGTAGTATTGAAGGAAGGAGTTCTATATGAAAAAAAAGGGACCGTTATACGCTCTGTTTCTAAGCCTGATCCTTCTCCTGCCGGGATGCAGCTCAATCGCTGTTCTGAACCCGAAGGGGCCGTCTGCCAGAACGTTATCTGACACCATTATCCTCTCAATTATTGTAATGCTTGGTGTTCTGGCAGTTGTCTACATCCTATACATCTTTGTATTGGTGAAATACCGTGCGAAGAAGAGTAATGAGGGTTACATTCCAAAGCACGAGGAAGGCAATGTAGTCCTTGAGGCGATCTGGATTATTATCCCGATCATTATCGTAGCCTTCCTGTCTGTTGTAACCGTCAAGACGACAAACGAAGTGGAGAATGTGGCTGCGGATTATAAAGATCAGACTCCGCTGGTCATCTATGCGTCCTCCTCCAACTGGAAATGGCATTTCAGTTATCCGGAAGAAGGCATTGAAACAGTTAACTACGTGAATATGCCGGTACACCGTGCAGTTGAATTCAGAATGTACTCATTCGGCACCATTACCAGTCTTTGGATTCCACAGCTTGCCGGTCAAAAGTACGCGATGAGCGACATGCTGACAACGCTTCACCTCTCCGCTGATACGGAAGGCTCTTATATCGGAAAGAATGCTAACTTCAGCGGTAAAGGCTTCGCCCACATGGAATTCGAAGCACTTGTTCTGAGTAACAAAGGTTACGAGGACTGGGTGAAGGAAGTGAAGGAAACTGCACCTAAGCTGACTGAGGAAGAATTCAAAGGCCTGCTGGCCACGGATTACCTCGGACGCAAAACGTATTCCTCCACCCATCTGGAGTTCAGCCCTCCTCCGGGAAATCACGGAGATCATATGAGCGGCGGCGGCAAGGAGATGGATATGGACAACGGCAATCCGGAGCATCAGGATAACAAGGACATTCATCCGTCTCCCGAGCCGTCCAGCGGAACGGAATTCGACAGCAAGCCTGATCCGGAAGTCGATCAGCCGCTGCCAAGCTCCCCTGTGGATGAAAGCACACATGAAGGACACTAGCTCTCTGAAGAGCTTAATGCAACACACTGAAAGGAGCTACCCTAATGGATTTGGACAAATTTAAGGTTCACGGCGAACCCTTGATATACGGGGCCATGATCAGTATTGCACTGGCAACCATCGGGATTCTCGTAGGGCTTACCTATTTCAAGAAATGGGGCTATCTGTGGCGCGAATGGCTGACCACGGTTGACCACAAAAAAATCGGGATCATGTACATCCTCGCGGCGCTGCTGATGCTGTTCCGCGGCGGTGTAGATGCAATGATGATGCGTCTGCAGACGGCTGCGCCGGAAATGAAATTCCTCGATGCGCAGCATTACAATGAGGTCTTCACCACCCATGGTCTGATCATGATTCTCTTCATGGCCATGCCTTTTATCATCGGTCTGATGAACGTAATCATTCCGCTGCAGATCGGCGCACGGGACGTTGCCTTCCCGCGGCTGAACGCCGTCAGCTTCTGGCTCTTCTTCATGGGCGCCATGCTGCTGAACATTTCCTTCGTCATCGGCGGCTCGCCGGATGCGGGCTGGTCAGCCTACTTCCCGCTGGCGAGTCTTGAATTCAGCCCGACCGTAGGGAACAACTACTACTCTCTGGCCTTGCAGATTTCCGGTATCGGTACGCTGATCACCGGGGTTAACTTTATCGTAACGATTCTTAAGATGCGCGCACCAGGCATGACGCTGATGAAGATGCCGATGTTCACCTGGTCCGTACTCATCACCAACGTTATCATTGTCTTCGCCTTCCCGGTTCTGACCGTAGCGCTGGCGATGATGATGTTCGACCGCCTCTTCGGCTCCCAGTTCTTCACGATGGCCAACGGCGGGATGGATATGCTCTGGGCCAACCTGTTCTGGGTCTGGGGACATCCGGAGGTCTATATCGTTATCCTTCCGGCCTTCGGTATTTATAGTGAGATTATCGCCACCTTCTCGAAGAAGAACCTGTACGGCTATACCTCCATGGTATTCAGCATGCTGATCATCTCGCTCCTGTCCTTCCTTGTATGGGCGCACCATTTCTATACAATGGGTCAAGGTGCCATGGTCAACAGCTTCTTCTCAATCACAACGATGGCCATAGCAGTACCTACCGGGGTCAAAATATTCAACTGGCTATTCACCCTGCGAAAGGGCAGGATTACCTTCACGACCCCGATGCTGTACACACTGGCCTTTATCCCGATCTTTACGATCGGCGGGGTAACGGGCGTCATGCTGGCAATGGCCAGCGCCGATTACCAGTATCACAACACGATGTTCCTGGTAGCGCATTTCCACTACGTGCTGATTCCGGGTGCCGTGTTCGCCGTCATCGCCGGCTTCCACTATTGGTTCCCTAAAGTGTTCGGCTTCCGCCTGAACGAACGGCTGGGCAAGCATGCCTTCTGGTGGATCATCATTTCCTTTAACGTAACCTTCTTCCCAATGTTCTTCCTGGGACTGATGGGAATGACACGCCGTCTGTATACTTACTCTAAGGAATCAGGCTTTGGTCCGCTCAATATGCTGAGCTTCGTCGGGGCCGTCGGACTCGCGATCGGCTTCGTGATCCTGGTCTACAATATTTACTGGAGTACCCGCTACATGCCGAGAGATACAACCAACGATCCTTGGGATGGCCGGACGCTCGAATGGGCGACACACAGCCCGATCCCGCTCTACAACTTTGCGATTGTGCCTAAGGTTGAGACGCGCGATGCTCTATGGTCTGCGAAGCACGAGAATATTCCATTGTATACAGACACTAAATACACCAAGATTCATATGCCAAGCAATACCGGCAAACCGTTCATATTGGGTGTAGTCTTCTTCTTCCTAGGCTTCTTCCTGGTCTTCAGCATGTGGATTCCGGCGATCGTCTCAGGGATTGGAATTCTGGTCGTACTGGCCTTCATGTCCTTCGATAAGGACCAGGGCTACTACATTCCTGTAGAAGAGATTGCAGCTACAGAAAAGAAACTGATGCGGGGTGAGACTGTATGAAAATAGATGCGTCCAAGCCGCTCGAATATTCAACGGAAGAGAACAGTAACAAGATCTTCGGCTTCTGGGTCTTTCTCGGAGCCGAGATCCCTCTCTTCGCTACGCTGTTCACTGTATATTTCGTAATGGTTAACCGCTATGCCAGCGGACCAAGCGGCAGCGAGCTGTTCGAGATCGGCCCGGTGCTGATGGAGACCTTCCTCCTGCTGTCGAGCTCCTTCACCATCGGTCTGGCTGTCCATGCCATGCGGCACGGCTACAAGAAAGCCATGATGGTCTTCATGGCGATTACGCTGGTGATGGGTCTGGCTTTTGTCGGTATTGAAATCGACGAGTTCTTCACTTATGTACATGAAGGAGCTACGCTGCAGACCAGCGGCTTCCTCTCCAGTCTGTTCATACTACTGGGAACGCATGGTCTTCACGTCAGCTTCGGTCTGCTGTGGGGAATTGGCATTATGATTCAACTGTGGAAGCGCGGCATTACTCCCGCTACCGCCAACAAAACGTTCATCTTCTCCTTGTTCTGGCACTTCTTAGACGTGGTCTGGATCTTTATCTTCAGCTTCGTCTACCTGAAAGGACTGATGTGACATGATGAAGCAACTATTCCCTATTAAGCATGTGATGGGTTATGTAGCCTCTCTGGTCCTCTCTGCCGCTGCACTGATTGTAATTTACGGAGACCTGTCCTCCAGTGCCAATATGGTGGTGCTGCTGGTTACAGCGCTGATCCAGGCCTCCTTGCAGCTGTTTGTGTTCATGCACATCGGAGAATCGGCCGATTCCAAAAAAGAACTGTATATCAACATCGCATACGCCATGTTCGTGGCTCTGGTCACCATCTTCGGCACCCTGTTCATCTTCGTATGGGGCTGGTATGCTTAGCATGTAAGAAGCAGAGGAGCATTATGCTCCTTCTAGTAATCTATAATAAAAGCGGTCCGTATCCGGTAGATTTACCGGTGCGGACCGCTTTTTTGAATTTTAAAGATTGCCATTATGTTGATGTTCTACTTTAACTGAACTATACTGCTGCTGCTCCCGCTGTCATCCCGCTCCGTATACGCAAGCTGCTTGCCCGAGGGGCTCCATGAGGTGGTCATCGTCCCGTTGCTCTCCGCAATCTGGACGGACTTGTCAGAAGTCAGATCGTAGACATATAAGGTATTCTTCGTTGTACCCTTCTCCTCAATAGTTACACTATAGGCGACCAGACGTTGGTCTGGAGACCAGGAGACGGCCCCAAGCTCGGCGCCTTCCACCAGGGTCCGCGGATTCTTACCGTCTGTGCCGCTGAGCAGCAGCGACTGGGTAGTCTCCTTATATTGCAGGATCAGCATTTGTTCTTCGTCAGGTGAAGGGATTACGCTGCTGGTACCCGGAATATTCAAGTCAGCCTTCGCCTTAGTATTCAGGTCCAGGCTGTGCAGTGAGTCCTTCGAATTACTGGTGTAATAGATCTTATCCTTGATTTGTCTTACAACAATCAGACCTTCCCCGCCTAGTCCCTCCACCGGGGCAATCTTCATTGAGGTAGCCGTCGCTGTGTAAGCACCGCCGCTGTATGCAGGACCCACTACCGTATCCTTATCCGCCCAATCGGCCCCCATTGCTCCGGCAATGGTATCGCCCTTAATGGTGAACGTCTTCTTGGACCCCAGGTCCATTACATTGTAGACTGGATCACCCAGGGAGAATTCACTATAGAGCAGAAACAACTGATCGGCGGACAGCTTGGCATCCCCCAGCATCATGTTCGCCTTCTCTGTAATCAATTCGTATTCGCCGGTATCCAGATGGAAGAAATACAGGCTCTGCGGATAGGATCCCTTCAGCTCTCCCGAGCTGATCGGCCCCAGCTTATCGTTCTGCTTGGACACGACAACGGTTCTATCGTCCTTCCAGTCGGAAATTGCTATTTTCTCATACTGTTTACTTTCCCCTACCGTTACCCCAGCAGCTTCAACAGGTACCGGTGTAACCTTTGGCCCTTCCGTAGGCTGGGCAGAAGCTTCTACAGGAGCCGCTGTTGGCTGTGGGCTGGGGCTAACCGCCGGAGCACTAGCCTGATTCGAGCTACAAGCTGCAAGTGTCATTAACAAGGCTGGAACTATCACCAGCTTCCATGTTCGAGTGTTCATTATAGAGACCGCCTCCTTGAGATTAATAATAATACGTTCAAAAGCCCGGCTCCGCCGAAGATGCCCGGGAATCTCCAGGGTTCCTCGGCCGAATCGGGCCGGGCTGATGTCTATTATAGCCGTTACAGCCGGAACCGGGCCAGATGCTTCTGCAGGTCCTCGGCCAGGGTAGCCAGATACTGTGCAGAGGAGGACATCTCTCCCATCGCGGTCAGCTGCTCCAGGCTTGCTTCGCTGGTGCCCTGAACGTCTGCGGCGCCTTTGCGTGAGATTTCATTCACCGTTGACATGGATCTGGCCACTTCCTCCGATTCCTGCGCGACATGGCCGATGACCTCTGTGATCTGCTCTGTCTGCTCACTGGCAGCCTGAATGGAGGTCTGGATCGCCGTAAAGGCTTCGGATACCACCTCACTCTGTGCTACACCGTGAGAGACAATCCCGGAGCCTTGCTCCATCGATTCTACGGCACTGGCGGTCTGCTGACGGATATGGTTAATGATCTCTGTAATCTGAAGCGAGCTTGTTCCGGTAGCTTCCGCCAGCTTGCGGATCTCACCGGCAACTACAGCGAAGCCACGGCCATGCTCGCCCGCCCGGGCGGCTTCGATGGAAGCATTCAGGGACAACAGATTGGTCTGGGTCGCAATCTCATTAATGGTTGTAATAATGGTGTTAATCTCTTCGGACAGGCTACCCAGGTTGCCGACAATCTGGCGGCTCGCCGAGACACTGGAGTCAATCTCCCGCATCTGGGCCAGAATCTGTTCTACTGCGTATACACCGCGTTCCGTGGAGGAGGCAGCCTGCTCCATCAGGCGGGTCATTTCTTGTCCACTATACCGGGCTTCGGCAATCTCATAGGACATCGTCCGCACAGACTGTGTAGTAAGGGCAATGCTCTCCGCCTGCACATCGAATCCGGCTGCGATCTCGCCTGAGGTCTCAGCGATCATCTGTGAGGCGTGCGCGGTCTGGTCGGCACTGGCGCTCATCTGCTGGGAGGAGGCCGAGAGAATCTCGGCGCTCTCCGAGACGCCGCGCATCATATTTTTCAACCCGTCCAGCATGGTATTGAACGATGTATTAATCTGGCCGATCTCATCCTTGGACCGGTAAGCGGCAGAGGCCGTCAGATCCCCTTCTTCCGCCCGCTTCATCAGCCCCTGCAATTCCTTCAGCGGTCTCGTAATCAATCTGGTGATGATCACACTCAGGACAATACTGAGCAGCAAGGCCAGCGCAATCAGAACGCCGCTTAACGTAACAGAGCTCTTGGCACTGTCAGCCGTCCGTGTATTATGGGCAGACGCATCCTGAATGAATAACGTCGCTGTCTCTTCTAGCAGCCGGACCATTTTGTCACGCAGCTCATTAAAGGTCCGGCCCGTGTACACCTGATATCCTTCATCGTTAAGGTCGTTATCGGCCAAATGGATAATATTATCACGCTGTGAACGGTAATCCGGCAGCAGCAGGGTATATTCGTTCACATAAGCTGCAATCTTGTCATTGTTGAATTCAATCTTCCTCAGTTCGGCCATCAGCTCATTGTTCGTCTGGATATTCTCCTGAATTCTCGCCTTCAGCTCCTGCTTCTTCGCGTCATCCGTGGTAATCAGATCCTCCAGCAGAAAAGACTCAATCGCCCGGTTATTCCCGCGGATCTCCGTTACGAAATAAATCGGCTGCAGGTTCTGCCTGTATGTCTCTTCAGACCTCTCAGCCATTCTGGTTGTCGTCAGGATACCCGTTGTTCCGATCCCGATTAGTAGTAGAATAACCACTGCGATCAGTACAATCATTTTATGCTTAATCTTCAGATGTCTCATTTCCTGTTATCCCGCCTTCTCGATATCTAGCTGTAACCTTAATTATCGGAGAATAACATCGAATTGTTGATGGCCCTGCTAAGAAATTTGTCGAAAAAAGAAGAAAATTATCGTTTGGGTAGAGCGATATCCATTAATTTTAATTCCATTCACTCTTGAAGCAAGCCATATTTCTTGCGGAATCTCTGCAGCACCTTGGTCCAGCCTCCGGCCAGCACCGCTAAGAAGAATACATTCGACAAGGCATGGGCCAGATCGAAGTAAAAGCTTGCGGCAAACGTAACGGCAACCAGCCGCCAGCTTAAGGCATCCGGCAGACTGAGCAGGACCCAGATATTCATAATCCAGCCGAACAGGAACCCCCAGATGAAACCAAACACCAGCAGCCCGGCCCGCCGGCGCAACAGCCAGCTCCTCCGCAGCCACCCGGCTGTAAGTCCGGTCATACCCCAGGCAAACATCTGCCATGGCGTCCAGGGCCCCTGCCCGAAGTAAATATTAGAGACCAGGGCAGCGACTGCTCCGATAACGAACCCCGCCTCTGCCCCGAAGACATAAGCGGAGAGGATGACAACGGCCGACACAGGCTTTACCCCCGGCAACGCAGCAAAAGGAATCCGGCTGACAGCTGCAATAGCGGACAATACAGCCAGCAGCACGAGTTCACGGGACTGGAGCGGCCGGCGCTCCAGCCGGATGAACAGCGGCAGGAGAGCAGCCAGCAGCAGCACCACGCTAAGCAGCACATAATGCCGGTCAGTGAATGCTGCGGTAAGCGCAAGCCCGGCGGTGAAGAGTCCCAGGGCAATTAGCAGCGGAATGCGGAAGCGGGCCATGTGCGAATCACATCCTCTAGTGTCAATGCCTGCGGCAGCCAGTCCCGCACTATCCGGTTGACTGCCGTGGTATAGAAGTAATTGCTGCTGAAGAACTCAGCCGGTGTGCCCTCTGCCGTAATTCCCCCGTCAAACAGGAGTGCGCAGCGCGAAGCATGCTTAGCCGCGAATTCTACATCATGCGTTACGATGAGAATACTAATCCCCTGCCCGCGCAATTGCTGAAGCAGGGCGGCCAGCCTGTCTTTGGCGGCCGGATCAAGCCCCTTAGTCGGCTCATCCAGCAGCAGAATATCCGGCTTCATCAGCAGCATCATGGCAAGCGCGGCCTGCTGCTGCTGCCCGCCGCTGAGGTCATGCGGATGACTCTGCAGCACCTCCCGGAGCTGGAACACTTCGAGCAAAGCCTCAATCCGGCTTGCTGTTGCCTCAGGAGATAGCCCGGCGTAGCTGCCCATGTGCTCCAGCTCCTCGGCCACCGTATCATAGCTGAAATAGAGCAGCGGATTCTGCGCCAGGAGACCTGTTGTCTTGCCCTTGGCCAGCTCTATCTTGCCGCGCTGCGGCTTCATCAACCCGTTCAGCACATGCAGCAGGGTGGACTTGCCCGCACCGTTCCCGCCCATGACTGCCAGGAGCTCCCCCTGCTTAAGTGTCAGCGTGAGCTTCCTCAGGACCTCCCGGCCCTCCTTCTCATACCGGAAGGTCACTTCGCGGCAGGTGAGCAGAGACGCTGCAGCGGGACTATTCAAGTTATTAACCAGTTCAGCGCCTGCGGCAGCGTCCGTTCCTGCCATCAGGGAATGTATCCAGCGTCTGCCCTCACGCACCGTCAGCGGAATGTTCTCCGTCGCAGCCGAATCCGCTTCCGGAGCAAGCGACAAGTACAGGCGTGAGGCGGCTGGCAGGTAGCGCCCAGCCGAGGTCAAGGGCCCGCTACCGGTCTGCCGGGCGAACAGGCGGGGGGCGGCTTCGGCCAGCAGCTTACCGTCTTCCAGCATCAGCACCCGATCGGCCAGCGGCAGCACCTCCTCCAGCCTGTGCTCGCTGATGATCACCGTGACCGCCATTTCCTCGTTCAGCCGCTGTAGCGCCATCATGAATTCCCGTGCAGCAACAGGATCAAGCTGGGAGGTTGGCTCATCCAGCAGCAGCACCTTGGGCTGAAGCAGCAGCACTGAGGCCAGGTTCATGAGCTGCTTTTGTCCGCCTGACAGCTCATGTACCGGACGGTAGAGCAGCGGCTCCAGCCCGAACAAGCCGCAGATCTCCGCCAGCCGGGTACGCATGACAGCAGGCGGCAGCCCCAGGTTCTCCATGGAGAAGGCCAGCTCATGCCAGACCGTATCCATCACAATCTGTGCATCCGGGTTCTGGAAGACCATCCCGATCTCCCCGGCGGCCACCGCTGCCGTAAGCCCGGACAGAGGCTGCCCTTTGTAGGTCAAGGTTCCGCTGGATGAACCTACCGGGGTAAGCTCCCGCTTCAGATGACGCAGCAGGGTGGTTTTGCCGCTGCCGGACGGGCCGCAGAGCACGACAAATTCCCCCTCTTCTATGACGAACGATAGCTCATGGAGCGTGTCCCTGTCTTCTTCAGGGTATCGGAAGGATAATTGCTGTGCTTTGAGGATCTCCATAACCATTTCTCCTTTCCTTCCAGCCCCGCAGGAATCAGCACGAACAGGCAGAAGCTGCCGTACATGACGGCCTCCTGCCAGCCGAAGTCCGCTGGTCTCATCCGGGGATAGATCTCCAGCTTGCCGTAGCCCTGCACCCAGAACAGCAGCGTAACCACACCGCTAACGGTTAACAGCAGCATCACCAGCTTATCCTGCAAATCGGCCTTGTATATCGTGTAAGTGCTGCGTTTGGTGCTGCCGTAACCACGGGCTGTCATGGAGTCTCCAGTCTGGAGGGCTTCTTCCAGCGACCAGGTCAGCAGCACTTTGAGCAGCGTCATTCCATCTGTCATTCTTTTCTTAAGGCTTCCCGTACCGGTATCTATCCCGCGCAGACGCTGGATCAGCGTAATCTGGCGCAGCCGCCGCTGGAACAGCGGCACGAACCGGATGGCCATCAGCGTCAGCAGCGCCGTTCTCGGCGCAGCCGCCGCGAACAGGTACATGAACTTATCTGTAGTCACCGTGTAATTGTAGGATATAAACCAGATAAAAATAGTAAGCAGCATAGTCATCATCATCAGTCCATACAGCACAGCTTCCAGCGTAATAGGCTGATCCAGCCAGTAGAATAGAATATGCGCCCCTCGATGTGAGAACAGCGGGTTCAGCAAGGCCACGGAAGCTGCCATCAGCAGCATAAAAGGCAAGCTACGCACCAGCTGACGCCCTTGTCCCTGCATCAGCAGCAGCGTCAGCAGTCCGGCTATCTCGGTAGCCAGAAATAACGGATGGAAGACCAGCAGAGCGAACAGCAGCAGCCCTGCATAATACAGCAGGGCTACTACCGGATGCATGGAACGGAAGCCGCTGCTCATGGCGCTTTGGCCCCCAGGTCTTTGCCTAGATCAAGCGTATACAGCCACTCGATGGTATCCCCGGGCTCGACGATCCAGCTACCCGCAGCCTTGGACGGAAATTCTCCATTCACCTTGTACATCCAGCCGCTCTCTGCCCCGTGATCACCCTCGTACAAATTATCTATACCTTCCACGTAAGCAAAAGCCTTGCTGCCCTGATATTCCATCTGGATCTTCTGCGCCCGTGTAATCCGCTTCAGCAGGTCCAGCACACTCTCGCCCTTCTTGATCTCGTACTGGGCAGCGGCCAGAATCACGCCATGCTCCTCATCTCCGGTGATGGAGAGGGTAACTACGTTGTCCGGCTTGGGTGTGGCGGCCGGGGAATTGGCGGGCTTGCTCGCGCCCGCCGGTGGCTGCGTCGCCGCTGCGCCTGGCGACGGCGGGGACTTGGCGGGCTTGCTCGCGCCCGCCGATGACTGCGTCGCCGCGGCGCTTGGCGACGCCGGCTTGGCGGGCTCGCTTACGCCCGCCGAAGGCTGCGTCGCCGCTGCGCCTGGCGACGGCGGGGACTTGGCGGGCTCGCTCGCGCCCGCCGATGGCTGCGTCGCCGCTGCGCCTGGCGACGCTGGAGCTGCCGTACCTTCCGCAGGGGCGGATGGTACGGCAGTGCCCTCAGCGGCTCCCGGCAGCGGAGCCGCTTCGTCTCCAGGCCGCGGCGTCTGCGCGGCCGGGGTCCCGGCAGGCGGCTGCGGGCTGCCGCCTGCCTGATCCGGCTGCCCAGAGGAGCAGCCGGGGAGCAGCAATACGATCAGCAGGAGAAGCAGCGGAGCCAGCCTTCCCCGGCCTCTTTTGACTAGATTGAACATTACCAGCACACCTCCACAAAAAGGGAAAAGAACGGGGGCCAGTCAGCCTGTTCCCCGTTCCTTCATACACCTTATGCTTACTTTTCAAGACATATCCGAACTAATTCCAAGCAAAATCGCCTGTCTAATGAGCCTGCAACGCTTCAACAACCCTATACGCCTCAACTACTCATTCGGCACGGGGGCGGTAGTTGGATTTTCTACACTTAATTATTCTGGTTACGCACCTGTATAGAAATTAGTTGGATTTCAGGCATCTAATATCTGCCCACAACCCATCATACGGGAGCTTCGAGCGTGAATAAGTGTTGTTTTTCCAACTAACTCCCGCTTTGCAGCAAATCCTGCCAGATTAGATGTCATTTATCCACTTATTGTCCGCCCCAGCGTACAGCACCCATCCTGCAGTGGAATGGAAATTTCAACCAAAATATACCATCCCCTACTCTTACTCAACTATGGCAATCTAACCGCTACAGCAGCAGCCATCTCACGGGTTACCACAGCAGTAGGCTCGAATGCGCCGCCGGTGCCGCTCATATATCCAAGTCCCGTCACCGTACGGACAGCGGACAATGCATAGTCGCTAATCTTATCTTCATCGCTGAATTTACCAGCCCCTGCTCCTGCTCCGGCTGATGTAGCATCCAGCTTAAAAGCTCTAACCATCATCACAGCCATATCCTGGCGCGTAACCAGCCCGTCCGGCTTAAACGTCTTGGCCGTCACACCGCTAATGATTCCTAGCTCCTTCGCCCGGTTCACTGTTCCATAATACCATGTACCGGCCTTAACATCACTGAAGGCCCCAGCGGAAGACGCCGCAGACGGCTCGTTGCCGGTTAACCGCAGCAGCAGCGCTGCAAATTCAGCACGGGTAATATTCTTCTTCGGTGCAAACAGCAGGCTGTCCTCACTCACACCATTCATCAGCTTGCGGTCATACGCCGTGTATACCGACTCCAGCGCCCAAGGCGAGATCGACTTCACATCGCCAAAAGCCGGACGGTCCGCCGCCGCAGAAGCCACTGTTACCGGAACCGTATGACGCACGATGGCCGGGGTTTTATCCTTCAGATATCCCGTAACCGTCAGGGTATATTTATTTGCTGGCAGTCCTCCGGCCACAACAGCCACGCCCGCAGCATCTGTAACTGCTGTTTTGCCGCCGATGGTTACCTGTACGCCTGCTGCCGGTGAGGTTACCGGATCGGAGGTGAAGGTCGCCTCATTCCAGACCCATTGCTTCTGGGTTACCTGCACCTTCAGATCTTGTCCAGGCTGCGGCTGTGCGGGAGTCACGGTTACGGCGTCAACCACCTGCGTGTTGTCCCCGCCATAATAGACCACAATGCGGTCATTCTCCTCCAGCGCGAAGTCGCCCATCCCTACACTTGGATAGATCCATGCTCCGCCGCGTGCGACTACATACATCCAGCCATCATATCCGCCAAAAGTACCCGCAATCACGCCGCCGATCCCCGTCACATAATTGCCTGCTTCATTGACCAGAGCCAGGCGCTTGGCTGCTGCTGTCTTATCCAGTGCCGTAAGCACATTTCCGGCGTACACGCTGCCCTCAGCCAAGGTTCCATTCGGACCTTCAACTGTAACCGAGACACTTACCTGAGGATTCTTCACTGGTGTGCCGCTAAAATCAAAGAGCTTACCGCCTGTACCAAACAGCTTGTACGCTACCAAAGCCTCCAAAGCCTGCTCTGTAGAGAGCGGATTGGAGCTGCCGCCCGCGGTGTGGGCGAACCCGCCGCCTGTAGCGCTGAAGCCAAGCAGCTTGCTGACCAGATTAATATTACCCTTAGTATAATCTGCTCCTGCCGGATCAATGCCGAAGGCAGACAGACCGATGATGGCCTGAGCTACACTCTCGCTGCTGTCGCCATATCCGCCATTCTTGTCCTGTGCCTTAGCCAGCCAGGATGCCGCCCGCTGACCAGCAGCATTCACTGCCGCTTCCTGCTTATGTCCAGCCAGTGCGTTCAGCACCATCGCTGTCATATCCGGATCACTCGCACCTGTGGTCAGAGTAAAGCCTCCGTCCGGGTTCTGCTTCGCCAGAATCTCTGCCAGTAGCTTAGACTGTGTCCATTTCGCATTTGCCGGGATTGTATAACTGCCGGAATCCAGAGCGAGCAGTGCATAGACCGGATTATTCAGCGTCTGGCCGGCGATTGCATCGTGATTGTAGAGCTTCTCAATCAGGTTATAGCCTGCCACATTCACCGGGTCGCCGCCCAGTGCCTTAACAGCAAGTGTGATTCGGGCATAGTCCGTAGCTCTGGCAAAAACCCCCTTAGCCTCAGCCACCTTGCCTTCAAGCGCCTTCAGATAGCTGGCAGGAACCTTGTAGCCTGCTTGCGCAAGGCCAATCGCCTGCCAGTCCGACTGGACTCCGTTCTTCAGCATGAGCTCCGCAGTGGCATAGACCGCAGCGGTTACGCTGGCTACCTCACTTGCGGGCAGAGCGGATACCGCGGGTGCGGAAGTCCCGCCTGCCTGTGCAGCAGCAGCTTGTCCTGCCGGGGCTACGGCTGCTCCCAACAGTGCGAACAGCATAATGACAGCTAGTCCCAGCCGTGTGAACCTGGATGATAGAGAATGGTTCTTCATAACTAACCTCTTTCCTGAAATAGAATGGATGAATCCTGCTTCCTCCGCAGATAAAGCGGCAACCTAAAGACCGCCCTGTGCAGGGCGGCCGGGGAAGAATACAATACAGGGCGGCTGAAGGAGCCGATTGCTCTCCCACACTACATACAATACAGCATATACAGCCCTCGCCAATATCAGCATCTGCTTCCACATTCTTACCCCCGAAGAATAGAAACAACAACGAAAAAGGCAGGTCTCCTGGCTCATACTTCACCGCTTCCCCCGCCTTCCCATCCCGTTAGCAGACAGTGGCTCCTCAGGAGTTGCTCCGTATTTACAGTGGCGGGACCGCGCCGGACTTGCACCGGGCTTCCCTTTTAAGCAGATTCCTCTATTAGACATAGCCCTGCCAGCATCTGCTAGCGACAACGCGCGGTCTCTGAGGCAATCTGCACCTTTTCCCAAAGCTTATTAAATTTTAATATTCTGAAACAATCATATCTACTATTCCCCTGTATGTCTATAGACAAGCTATTTCTATTCCATCCCCCCCGAAGCCCCGCCCATTCCGCAGCAAAAAATCCTGAACAGCACATGCCCGCTACCCCGGCACATCGTACTATTCAGGACTATGGAGTCATTCTTCTGCTGGTTAATTAAGACGTTGGCGGTACTAGCGGAGACAGCGGCAGCAGGCGATTGTATTATGTACATTAGAATTCGTGTAAAAGCGGCCGATAACGCATTCTGCTGCATTTCATACAATCGATTGTGGCAAAGAACCCTCCGCCGGGCCAAATTCCCAAAATCTAATGTACCGAATACAACAGAACACCATATAAGGCTCGATATGCCTCATTCTAGTGTACAAAGTGCAATCGAGCAGTTTCCTTCGGACACTAGCACACTTAACTAATTACTTTATGCTCGTATCAGCCTGCCGGAGCGCAATTCATTGTACTACATAAAGTAGTATGCACCAGGCTCTGACCAGTCCACCATGCCGCGCTATATGCGCCCAGCGGATCAGCTACCGCTAGTCGATCATCAGGTTCTAACTAATCAGCATTCATTTAATCCCCTAGCTTGCTGGGGGCTGCCGTACCCCGACTAACTAAGGTACTATTCTAACTCCAAACGTTATGCTTAAATGCAATCTGTACAACTAAATCGTCTGATTTACCGCCAAATGTACTTTTAGCTGTATTTCGTGCACCTAAAATGCTTATGTTCCCGGCTTTTCGCCCATTCGGGCAAATTTAGTTGTACAGAATACAGTTAGGAGAAGCACGCCTTCCCTTTCACTGTTTTTAGTTGTACAGAGTACACCTATCACTGTAAGCAATGCTACTCAGTACCATCACTTGGTATCGACTCAAAACCGTCAGTTAGTTGTGTGAGTCGGCTGAATGACTAAGGAGCGTTACTCGGTAGCGTTAGTTAAAAGCGCCACTCGGTAGCGTCAGTCAGTAGCGTCAGCCGATTGCGTTGGCTGGTAGCGGCAATCAATTGCGTCAGTCGGTAGCGTTAGTCGATAGCATCAGTCGGTAGTCTTAGTCGATTGCGTTGGTTGATAGCATCAGTCGGTAGCGTCAGTCGATTGCGTTGGCCGGTAGCGTCAGTCGGTAGCGTCAGTCGATTGCGTTGGCCGGTAGCGGCAATCAATTGCGTCAGTCGATTGCATTATCCGATCGCGTTAGTTAAAAGCTTACGCAGCCTGCTTGTTGCCGCTGTTTTATTCCGCGTCCTTGTCCGCTTCCGGGCTTGCGGAAGCGGACGGCTCCGCACTAGGCGCGGCTGTGGCTGTAGCCTCCGGGACGCTGCCCGGATCTGCCGCCAGCTTCAGCGAGTATCTTCCGGCGGTGATCATATCACCTGCCGCCAGCTTCGCGCCTGCTGAAAGCTCCACCGTCACCTCGTAGACGCGTGACGGAGGAGTCCCCGCCGCCGCTGGAGTGGCGGTTGCTCCACTATCCGCGCCGCTGTCTACTCCAGCGCCTGTCTCAGCGCTCGCACCGCCGTCCACTCCGGCGCCTGCCTCACCCTTCGCATCGCCGTCTACTCCGGCGCCTGCCTCACCCTTCGCATCGCCGTCTACTCCGGCGCCTGCCTCACCCTTCGCATCGCCGTCCACTCCGGCGCCTGCTTCACCCTTCGCATCGCCGTCCACTCCGGCGCCTGCTTCACTCTTCGCACCGCCGTCCACTCCGGCGCCTGCCTCACTCTTCGCACCGCCGTCCGCTCCGGCGCCTGCTTCACCCTTCGCACCGCCGTCCACTCCGGCGCCTGCTTCAACCTGGCAACCGCTAACCGTTGCCTTAACCTCGTAGTCCGTAACGCCGCTGGCGGACTCCACGCCGATCCGCTCCGGCTTGAAGGCGGAGCATTCCGCAGCATCAGTGAAGCTGAACAACAGCTTAACGCCGTTATTCTTACCCGCTTCTCCGCTTCCCGCATCACCGCTACTATTCCCGCCAGTCCCTGCATCACCGCCGATAAGCCGGACAGAGACCGGGGCCGCTACAGCGGCCCCCCCGGTCACTGCCGGAAGCGGGCTGGGGCTGGCCACCGGCGCAGCTGTATCCTTGCCGCGTCCCCCTAGCTGGCTCAGCAGGATAACCGCCGCAATCAGAATGATCCCGAGGATGCTCCCTGAGATCAGGATTTGAAATCGGCTGCGGCTGACCCACCGCGCCAGCGGCGAAGCCAGCTGGGCGCGGGCTTCATTGTAGACAGTCTGCATGGCAGGCGTTGCTGTGTCGAGATGGGTTTTGCGGAATTCCCGGTTCTTGAACGCCTCGCGGTCGCTCTTCAGGAAATACCTCAGCACGGCCCGCTTGTAATTCGGCCACAGCTTCTTGCCTGAGCTTGCGAACAGCCAGCTGTGCTGCGACCAGTCCAGGAACCGGTACACCGTCTCCTTGTCATTGCCCGCCTTGCGGACCACCAGATCCAGCAGCGCATCATAATCCAGCGGCCCGCCTTCACGTTCACTGCTGTGATAAAAGGCCAGCGGCAGCCGGTCGAACGGCTCCAGGCTCCGCGCTTCCTTCAGCCACCGCGCGCCGAGCAGCTGTACATCGTCCAGCTCACGCGGCGTCAGTCCGGCAAAAATCTCCTCGTCCGGCGACTCCTCCCCGAACCAGCGGTAGGCCGCGCGCAGCGCATTCGCTTTGCGCTTCGCAATCGCATCGAGCGGCGGCTGCCAGTCTGCCGTATCCCGGTAACGCAGGAACGAGATCTCCAGCAGCTGCTCCATCGTCAGCTCGTCCAGCGAGAGCCGGTTCAGCAGGAAGCGGTCAGCAACTGTGCCGAGCTCCTCCATAACGGACAAGGCCTCCGGGTATACGCCGCCTCTGCGGCGCTGCTTCTCTGCCTGCTGGACCGCTTCATGAACAGCCGTTACCGCCGCTACCGGATCGGATTCCCGCTGCAGCTTCTCCAGCAGATATTCCTTGAAGGTATCCCGTACCGCTGCCTGCTGAAGCACCTCCGGAAGACTCCGGCCAAAGTGGCCCACGAGGCGGAGGATATCCGCCGTTCCGGCAGCGGCCGCCAGCCGGGATTCCAGATACGGCTCGAACAGCGCTCTGCGGAAGAGAGATTGGGACAGCACTTTTTTGAAGAACGCCTCACTAAGCTCCGCATCGCTCTCGATAATCCCGTAAGCCGCCGCCAGCACATCCTCCCGGCCCCCGGACTGGCAGTTCAGCATCCCGTTGATGAAGTAATCGACGATCTTCACCCGGTAATTATGGCCCGGCAGCGCGTAATACGCCTTGAACTGTTCCAGGATCTCCGTTGACGGAATCCCCTTCTTGCGGATCAGATCATATTCGCGGTCGAACCGCTCCAGGAACATATCATTTAGCCGTACCCGCGAGTCCAGCTTCCCCTCCGGCTTCAGATAGGACAGCAGGCCGCCAAGTATAGCGTTCTTGTTATCTGTATATAAGGCTTCGTTGCCTTGCTCGATTTCATAAAAGACCGCCAGTTCATTGTAGAGCGCCAGCGACAGCTTACGCTCCGCACTCTCCCCGAGCAGCAGACTGTCGGCAAACTTAGCGAAATCACGGAGGCTTCCGCCCTTCTCCACCAGCGTTTTCCAGGCCAGATCGGCATAGATCTGCCGCGACTCGCCGAAGTCGGTATTCAGGAACCTTGCGCCGGCCAGATCGAAGATATAATCCTTCTCGATATTGCGGTCGCCCGGACGCAGAGAGCCCTTCTCCACGAAGGTCAGGTGAATGTATTTGCGGCTCTGCGGCTCCTTGGCATACGTGATCACTCCCAGCCTGCGGCGGAAGTCATACGGCAGCGCAGCGAAGAGGACCTCCGTCAGCCGGGCCGCACGCTGCGACAACTCACTGATCGGCACATCCAGCGCTACATAGATTTTCTTCTTCCCGGCTACGGACAGCATCACCGCCTGCAGCAGGGCTTTGAACAGCTCTTCTGTGAAGCCTAGACCAGATAACACGCTGCGCGGGTCTGTCGGCTCGTCCAGCGCGCGGGTTGCCACGGGAATCGACTCCAGCTCAGGCAGTGTCCCGCCAGGCTCTCCCTCATAGCTCCGGGCAAACCCCGCATGCAGCCAGTCCCCGTACCCCTCGACAATCTCTTCGGAGCGGATGGGCGGCACTACGAAATTATGGGCAAAAAAAGCGCTCCGCTGACCCGTGAAATCCGCCGCCAGATAACGGCTCTCTCCAATCACTGTCTCGTTGCTCTCCGTATGGAACAGATGCAAGGCAGCCGGATACAGCTCCTCATCCTTCTCGCCGCGCGCCGTAAGCTCAGCCGGGGCATCGTAGAGGCAGAAGGGATGCAGGATTTTTTTGACAAAATTATTATCGAGACTCTCCGATTTCGCTACCGTATCGAAGCCCTCTGTCGACCGGTACACACCGCGGCGCTCGCGGGTATACATCTGCTGGGTGATCATGGACCCTGACAATCTGTTCACGGCCCGTCGCTCCCCTCAATATAATTCAGCTTGTGCAGCAGCCAGATGAACGGCTCATCGACCCGGATCGGGCTGACTACGCCTTCCACCTTCTGATTGACCGGATTGCTGCCCAGCGCAGACACGGCGAAGTACCCGGTATTGGCAAAATACACATCCATCGTATCCTTGAACGGACGGTCCACCTTCTCAATGAAGCGGCGGATTTCACCGTCAATGTTGTGGAACTCGTCCAGGTTCAGCGTTTTGCGGTGCACATAGTTGTTGAACACATTGCTGTTCGACTTGATATAGTCGCCATCCTCATCCTTGAGGGAGTGGAGCATATCGCTTTTGGCCAGGACGACTGCGGTCGGAATCTCGGTCTTGCTCTTCTCCTGATAGGCGATGAAATCACCGAACATGGTCAGCACCACATCACGCGGCTCATCATACTGCGATACCCACTCCCCCGGACGGTCACCGAAGTTAATGCGGATCTTCTCCCGGACAGAACGGATCTGCAGCGGATCGACCATGAACAGAATCCCTGCGGAGTTCTTGATATGCTGGCCGTGCAGGCCCAGATAATCCTGATCGACCATTCCTTCACCGGCCACATCGAAGAACACCAGCGTCAGCGGGGGCTTGGACTCATCTTTGAACACGAACTGGAAAATAAACGGCTCCTGCATCTTCTCCTTCTGGGTAGACGCCAGCAGATCCCCCCGCTCGAACAGCGGCTCCTCATACAGGGTGCGGAATTTGCGGCTGATCTCGGCATTCAGCGGCATACAGGCTGCGTCGAAATGCCCTGCCGTTGTATGCTGGAGCGTATGGATCAGCGAGGTCATATAGACAGACTTCCCGACCTGGGAAGCACCGATAATCGAGATAATATTGCTAGGCACCTTGCCGGCTGTTACAGGCAGCTCGTTATGACAGGACGGACAGAGCCGTCTGCGGGTCATCACCCCATAGCGGTCGGTGAGCCCGGTCAGCACGTTGTCGGTATAATGATGGTACTCCTCCGGGATATCCGCCGGATGCAGAACCGCTTCCATATCATCCACCGTATCGAGGCCGAAGCGCTCCCTGTATTTATTCAGCAGATCATCCTCACCGAGCGCATAATTCTCATCATCCTCACGGCTGTGCATGGCCCGGAACACCACTTCATCCGGCTCAAAGCGCGTGAAGCAGAACGGGCAGACAATATCGTAATACAGCGGCCTCGCTGCAGGCTGATTCTTCTTCATGAAACGGCTAAAAAAAGACATCTCTCATCCTCCTCAGGGTTGTGTCAGCACCCGGTATGCTGCTCCCGCTCACTCGGGAACCAGCTCATAATACGCCCCGTATTTAGGCCCGTCAGTGAAAAAAATACGGATGAAGTCATCCTTGCCGACCTCGATCGGCGGGAGCTGGTTGCGCCCGGGAGCGAAGTCCTGGACGAACGGGAACCTTGCACCGTCCTCCTTGGAGGATGGATGCGCATCCCGCTTTTTGACGTAGCAGAGCACTTCCTTCGGCACCGGCACCTCGGCAGTAATCGTCATCTGCACGGTTTTCAGCTTGCTGAATAACCCTTTTTTGTGCTGGACCGCGTAGTAGATCCTCGCTTTGCCCGCACTGACGAGCGCCCGGTTACCGCCATCCTGCTGGCGGACCAGCAGCGTCTCCCCATTCTCACTGAGCCGCACGTAAATGGTATAAGCCACCATCCCGATCTCGTCCAGCCGGTCCCGGTACCCGTTATTCGCTTTGTATTCTTCACGCGTGTAGAGCTTCATGCCCGGAGGCGGATGCTCATGACTGTCCGGTGCCTCCGCAGAGGCCTTATGAATATATACTGCCTGTACACCGTCCGGCCAGCGCCAGCGCAGCGTACAGAACCGGTCCTCCACTCTGGATACAACTTCGGCAATAACCGGTGCTCCAGCGTCTGCCTCGGCGTACTTCATGGCAACCTGCCCCTTTCCCTGCATCTGGCTTTAGAACCCTTTACTGCCGCGGTTACGGCGGGGTGAATGAATACTGTCCGCAGGCGCATTACCAGCTCCGGCAGCTCTTCCCCGGCGCGACAGGCGCCCTTCCCCTACAGGCACGATATATGTGAACAAGGTGAGAATAGCCGCCAGAACGAGCAGCGCCAGCAGCCGGGTCATAGGGTCCCAGAGCGTGTCGCCGTTCAGGCCCGATTCCAGAACCAGCCCCGCCACAAGTCCCGATACCGCGCCCCCGATACTGAAGCTCCGGGCCAGATGGCGGTTATCGAACACAATGCCAAGGCCCAGACCCAGCGCCGTGCCGAGCAGCATCAAGGCCAGCACACGCACCACAGCATAATAAGGGCTGTCCGCGGTCTGGTCGCTGCGCTCGGTCAGCAGTGTCCGGTCTCCCAGACGGTCATAAATCTGCTGGAATACGTCACCGAGCCGGTTCGCATCGGCCACATCATAATACTGTCCGCCGGTGCCGCTGGCGATATTCTGCAGCAGACTTGCGCCGGACGGATCATCCAGGGCCAGCCCGATCGTATTTACTTTAATTCCCCGCGCCACATAGTCTGTCAGCTCCGTAGAGGTATTGAACTGGCTGACGCCGTCGGATAAAAGAATAACCATCGCTCCGCGGTCCGCGCCGTCTTCATGAATTACCTTCATTGCTTCGGCCAGCGCGCCGCTGATGTTCGTTCCGCCTTCGGTCGTCTTCAGACTGCTGATGACCTCCATGACCTTCTCGCGGTTCGCCGCTTTGGAGAGCGGGAGCAGCGGCTGGACCACGGAAGCCTCGTTGCTGAAGGTGACTACGGCGACTTTGTTGTCTTTTTTGAGCTGCTGCACCAGATTCTTGGCCGCCGCGTAGCGCCGGTCTGACGGGTCGCTCTGCATCATGCTGCCGGAATCGTCAATCACCATGACGACATTCTTAACCGGCTTGCTGCCGCCGAAGTTCAGCTCGTACACGAACTCGGTCAGCGTGCCCACGCCAAGCAGCAGCACGACCATGAGCGGGAACATTTTCCACGAGGTGCCCAGATAACGCAGCTTCCAGGACTGTCCGTTCAGCCTCGGCGAGATCGTCTCTGCGACCAGAGCGCCTATTCCAACACATAAGGCCAAGATGGCAAAATAGATGCCGACCAGCACCATCTGAGGTAAATCATACGGCCTGCGGTCCAGCAGCAGCTCACCGAGCACAAACGCTACACCCGCGCCGAGCAGACTGAACAGCAGCAGGAGCAGATTGATTTTTCGCTGCATTGCATTTCATCCTTTCCGGGAAAAGCTTGATCATCACATGCTTCCCCATTCCATTCTATTGCACATCCGGCAGTGGAATGAATGAGAATTGTCCTACTAAGCCTGTTAGTGAAGGCCCGCACCCAGGTCCGAGACCCGGAGCCTAGGCATTATTATGGCAAACCCTCGGATTTCGGCCGTCCCCCTGTAATCAGGGGTACTAGTGCTCCTCATTTAGTGGTTCGACGGGCATTTGGCGAAATCAGGGGCACTAGTGCTCCTCATTTGGTGGTTTTACACACTTTCGGTAAATTCAGGTGCACTAACGCTCCTCATTTGGTGGTTCGGCACACGTTCGGTAAATTCAGGTGCACTAACGCTCCTCATTTGGTGGTTCGGCACACGTTCGTTGAAATCAGGTGTACTAGTGCTCCTCATTTGGTGGTTTTACACACTTTCGGTGAATTCAGGTGCACTATTGCCAACACTCGTCAGCATTAAAAGGATTTATCCCTCTCTTTCCGCCATCTGGCCTACTTTCAGCAGCATTAAAGGGATTTATCCCTCTCTTTCCGCCATTCGGCCCACTTTCAGCAGCATTAAAGGGATTTATCCCTCTCTTTCCGCCATCCGGCGCACTTTCAGCAGCATTAAAGGGATTTATCCCTCTCATTCACGCCATCCGGCCCATTTCCACCAGCATCAGAGGGATTTATCCCTCTCCTTCCACCATTCAGCCCACTTACGCCAGCATAAAAGGGATAAATCCCCTTCATTCCACCATTCGGCCCACTTTCAGCAGCATTAAAGGGATTTATCCCTCTCTTTCCGCCATCCAGCCCACTTTCAGCAGCATTAAAGGGATTTATCCCTCTCTTTCCCGCCATCCGGCCCACTTTCAGCAGCATTAAAGGGATTTATCCCTCTCATTCACGCCATCCGGCTCACTTCCGCCAGCATCAGAGGGATTTATCCCTCTCTTTCCGCCATCCGGCCCACTTTCAGCAGCATCCGATCAGCCTCTGAACTAGCGTGGACTATAGATCCTGCGGTTGTGGTAGCCTGACCTAATATGGTTGTGATAGCCTGACCTAATATAATAGTTTGTCATAGCACTCATCTCATCTCCGGCAGCTGCTCTTCTTCCAGACCGTGGAGCTGGTATCCGTTGCCGGCATAAGTCTCGTAATAGACCTTACCGTTGCGGTAGTAGAGCAGGTCCTCCAGGTGGAAGCCTCCCATCAGATTCAGCTTCTCCACGCCGCTGCGGCGCTGCTCATGGACGAAGCCGAGCCGGTAGATGCGGGTGGTCTCGTCTGCACTGAAGGCATAGCGCAAGAATTCGGAGGAGCTGTCGCCGAAGAAGTACTTCTCCTCATGCCGGTGCTCCTGCGTGTACTCGAACAGGCGGACATTCATCGCCGCCTCCTCCTCCAGACTGCGGTAGAGCTGCTTGAACAGTTCCTCCTTGGAGACGATGTCCCGGTTCTCGTAGGCTGCTGCGACATTGGCCCGCCGCAGCAGCTCTTCTTCGAACGGCAGGTTGAACGGCCCCGCTGTAAGCAGCTCCCGGCGGCACAGCTCGATCAGCCGCTCGGCCACCGCCTGGCCGCCTCCGTTCACCAGCAGCCCGGAGAGGCTGCCCAGGAACCGCTCGCTGAAGAAGATTCCCGCCCCGCGCCGGTTCTCGATGTCCTTCATGACCTCATCCGTCACCGTGCGGTAGTACTCCATAATATTCTGATCTACCGTCTCCTTGCTGCGGCCGATGCTGGCCAGAGCGACACTCTGCAGCTCCTCCTCCAGTGCTTCCATCTTCGCAACCTTGGTCTTGCTGTCTGCATGCAGCTGCTCCAGTGCAGCGTCATAGCGGAGACAGAGGGCCAGCTCGCTCTCCAGCAGCAGAAGCTCATACTTCTTGCCGTAGACGGACTCGAACAGGTAATGAATGAAATTGCGCACCGTCCGTTTGTCCAGCAGCGGCACCCGCTGGAACGGCTGGCGCTCCACGCTCTCCGCATAGAGCCGTTCCAGCTCCTCCTGACCGGAGAGCAGAGCAGAACGTAGTCCGCCCATATGCTGGCGCAAGGCCTGCAGGACGCTGCCTCCCTCACCTGTCTTCTCACTGGTCCATTCCGCCAGCTGGTAGAAGGTGACCGGGGAGGCTCCCGCCTCCTCGGCAGCCAGCACTCCGGCCCACTCCCGGGCCGGATCAATCCCGGCAGCCCTACGGGCAGACACCTCCGCAAAATTACTGCGGAAGTAAGCCTGCGCCCCTTCCCCGAACAGCAGCTCCTCAGCCTCGCGCAGCGAGAGCATCCGCAGCTGTGAATAGGACGGGCGTCCATGGCTCATCAGCCCGGTCATCTCGGCGAGAGCGGACTGCTCCGGCAGCAATTCCGCCGCGCGGTCCCGCAGGGTATCCGCTCCAAGGCCAAGCATCGCCTGCCTCTCCTTAAGACTCCGGGTATGGCCTGCACGCAGCCGCCCGGACAGATAATGCAGTGCATGGTACAGCACCGCCAGTGCAATCTGGCGGTTCGGCCGCCGCACCGCCGAGAAGCCGGCAGACGCATAGCCTTGTCTGCCTGTGCTGCCGCGGATGCCGCTTTTGAACGTCATATTATTGTAGCCGCCGTGCCCGGAGGCCTGATCGGCCGCAGGCCGGACCCGGTTCTTCAGCAGGCTGATGTGGGCGATAATCTCGTAATTATCGTCCATGCCATGGACGGACATGAGTCCGCGCTCGTTCTTGTCGGAGAGCAGATAGACCAGGTCGAACAGCGGAGAAGGGCCATGCGTCACCGGAATGGACAGCCCTTCCTCCGTCACCAGCAGCGGAGCGCTTAAGGCATAATCCGCCGCCTGCATCCCGTCTAGCTCACGCAGACAAGCCAGTCCGACCGAGCTGGAATAGCCGAAGTTATCCCCCTGCTCCCGTTCGTTAATCAGCGCGTACAGATCCATCTGTACCGATTTGAATGACTGGCTGAGAATTGCGCGGGCCAGCAGCACAATCTCCGGCAACAGCACATTCTGCGGGTCATCGACCCGTGTAATGACAGACAGATGGATGACGTCAAAAGAAGAATACAGCCGTCCGTAATCCGCTATACTGTTGCTTAATTGACGCAGCGTCCGGTTCATTCCGGCCAAATACTGGCTATCCTCATGAAATTCACGGTATAGCTCACGCCGGACCGTACGCGGATCACGCCCTGCCGTATCCGGCAGGGTCATGTGCATCACGCGTTCATGGACGCTGCTGTTTCCGCTGCCGATCCGCCCCTTGACCCCCTCCTTCTCCTGCGTACTGCCGCTGCCGGTATGCGTACCGGCATGCAGTGCCATCACGCCGCCTGCATTGTCCCATTTACGCTGGCAGCGTTCCAGCACCGGACCGATGGCCGGGGTCACCTTATCGCCCAGGAACAGGAACAGCGCAGGGTAATGGATACTGCTGCGCCCATCCCCCTTATTATGCTGTGCTTCCTCCTGGGCAGCGTATTGCTCAGCATATTGTAAGGCCTGATCTCTGATCATAGGCCTACTTCAGCTTTCTGCGGATGCTGCCTAGCTTGCCGGTCAGGCTCTTGTAGAAGCCGTACATTTCATCTCCGTTGGCATGCTCTACCCGCTCATATTCCAGAGTGTCACGTGCCTCCAGGAACGAGACATACATCCCTTCCAGCTTATACAGCAGCGGAGTTACATCTTCAGCGGCGGTCATTTCTCCGGCCCGGCGCGCTGCCTTGCGGAGCAGGAGACTGCGGCTTTTCTCATCTAGCTCACGGAAATGGCGGTAGACGGCATACTCCACATAGCTGCGTTCCTTCATCAGATTCGCGAACGGCTCCCAGGCATCCTCGTCCTCGTCACGGTCATAGACATAAAGCGCGCCTTTTTTGGTAATCGTATCGGTGTATAGCGCTTCGATGAACTGGTCCAGCCATTTGTCCTCATCCAGATGCTGATGCACCAGCGCTTCCAGTTCCGCAGATTTGGCCGCCAGCGCATCGTATTTCGCCAGCTCCTCACGGACACGGGCGATGAGCTGCGGGGAACGGATCAGGTTCTCCTGCGCCAGCTCCAGATTAATACTGCCGAAGATATCCTTCACGGCTTCACGTTCAATACCTCCGGTGCGGAGCGCTTTGAGCTCCTCAGCGGCCTTGCGCACTTCACCCAGATTCGGACGCGGCGCATCCAGCTGCAGATCATAAGCACCCAGCAGCTTGCCCAGATCCAGCGGCTTCGTGAAGATCACCGAGAAGCGGCTGCTCGTGTTCTCGTCCACACCCTTTTCTATAATTACACCCGACTCCAGCGCCCGGCCGAAATCTGCCCGCACCCTGGCATTGTACTCACGGACCCGCGGATTCGCATACGTATCGCCCCAGGACTTCTCCGGGATCGGCGAAGGCAGATAGGTCCAGTTGTCCTTATCGGTCATCACCAGATGGCGGCCGATGCCTTCCTTGTCGAGAATGGTCCGCTCGTAGTTCTCCTCGTACACCCGCAGCGGTGTATATACGAACAGCGGCACCCCGTTGCGTGTATTCAGCCAGAAAATCCGGTTTTTGACCTCGCTCTCCTTGATCGTAAACTGCGATTTTCCGAGTGCATTATTCTGATAATTCCGCACACCCTTCAGAATCCCCGGCGCCTTCACCGGCACAGAGACGAAGCCCCAGGACGGGAAGTGCAGGCTGCCTGAGCTGTTGCTGAGGTGGAAAATCGGCACCGCATCCTCATCCAGACGTCCGGCAATAATCCGCTCCACGAACTTATCCAGCGGCTCCTCGCGCCCGTATTTCATCACCAGGAAATCCTCCATCGAGCGGGTAATGAGGTCCCCGAACTTGTCGCTGAGGAACTCGGATATGGAGCGGACAATATCAATCTCCTGCTCCCTTACCCAGCGCCCGGAATGCTTCAGCATCTCGCGTGTGAAGTCACGGATCAGATCATCGCCGTCCTTCTGGTCCATGATTTTGGAGATGGTCGCCGAGATATCCGGCACGTTAACGATATTCCAATAGTAGGTTTTGTTGCCCTTGTGGTCGGCCTGCTCTTCGCCGTTAATCAGAATGTCGCCATTCTTCTCGAAGATCGAGCTGAGCGCGGTCAGAATCTCGGTGAACACACCGTAGATCCGGCTGTTCTCTTCATTCAGCAGCTCATACAGATCCTCATAGAACTGGATCATCTGCTCGGTGCGCTCCACATCGGCATGCAGCCAGTATTCATTGATTTTGGCTTCAATATAGGCGTTCTTCTTCTTCTCCTTGGACACAAAAGCGCTCCGCGCATCGCCCAGCTTATCCTCTGCACTCTCCTGTGCGGTCTCAATATCACGCGGCAGGCGCAAGAGACTCTCGCGCAGCGCTTCAATATAAGACTGGATCAGCTTCAGGATGCAGAAGCCCTTCTCGGTGTACAGCAGCCGCGACACATAGAACGGCCCCTGCTCAGGATGCAGGAAGATGCGCTCCAGCTCTTCGCCGAACCGTCCGGCAATCTCGCCCGGAAGCTGCTTCTTGGATTTGATATATTCCTCACGCGCACGGGCCAGGAAGTTCTGCTCCAGCTCCGTATCCATGCTGACGACCTGATTCTTGACGACATTCGCATGGCTGAGGCGCTCGCTGTTCTGATAACCCGGCAGCGGCTCCGGCACACGGGACTCGAACGTCTTGATCATCGTATCAAGATCAATGCCGAGCTTGCGCGCCATCTTCTCCACATCCTCCTGATTCGGGGCGTGATGGAACATCTTGTCCATTTTGTCGAAGAGACGGTAAGCCAGGTAAGTTGTCATTTCCTCAATCGGCAGCACGGCCGAGGATGCCCCGATAATGTTGTATTCATAGTTGGCAGGATAGGTCTTGTTCATCTGGGCAATGTTCGTGCGGATGTTGCTGATATAGTCATGGATGGCGAATTCCTCGCCGGAGGCCTTCTCTTCACTGGCCATGAAGTTGGTGATATTCTCAGCCGTCACGTTCATGCAGTAATCGTAGGCGTTCTCCAACAGCTTGCCTTCCGTATTCGTTGCGGAGATGAGATGACAGAGATTGAACGGCGGCAGCGGCGAGTTGACGCTAAGAATATTGCCGTACTTCTGGCGGAAGCGTTCGCCTCGGCTGTCCACGTTCATCCAGTAGTCCAGCTCTTTGAGCGCGGCATACCCGTTCTTGCGGATATATTCGCGGGTATGCTCGCTGAGGCTCTTGTTGGACAGATTGACGTCCGGTGTAAACAGATAGCCCAGCGTATTGACACGGTCTATCCCGGCTGCGCCGTAGTCACGCTCAATAATGCCGCGCACGATGTAGGCAATATCTAGGAACGCCCCGCTGCCGGTTCCGCCGGACAGACCGGTAAGCAGGAAGACCATGAGCTTCTTGCTGGTGCCGACAGACAGCGTCTTGATCTTCTTGTCGATGGCGGCAACCACCTGGTTGATTTTCGTGAACAGCAGCAAGCGTCCGGCCTGACGCACCCCGGCGGCTCCGTTCATCCCGTCTGTGATGCTCAGCTCCGGCGACAGCCAGTCTGTAATGTAAGAATCCAGGATGCTGCGGTTCTGCAGCAGTCCGCCGATCTCGGCATTGGCCAGCAGCACGAATTCATTCTGCGGGTCGAGGCCGATGCCCTTGTATTTTTTGCCGCGGTCCTGTTCATTGGTCTCGAACGCCAGGAACTCCACGTTGTCGGGCTTATCCCGCTTCTTCTTGGACAACGGATCTTCAGGCAGCTTGAAGCGGCGGTTAATCTGGTATTTGAGCCGCAGCAGGGCATCAATGCCCGTGCCGCCAAGCCCGATAATGAGGATCGGGTTGTCAATGGTATCCACTCTGATCTTGTCGCTGACGATCCCTCCGCCAAGCGATACATCAAGCTGTTGAATATGTTCTCTTACTACCGGTTTCATAGGTTCTCCCCCAAAAGTTGTGATAGCCTACGCATCCCGAATCACTTCGCATGATTGCTTCGGGAGCATACACTTAGCCTGCTTATCAGATCAGATATTCCAGAGAAATCGTCTTGTCTACCGTCTGCAGAGAGACCGTTACCCGGTCCCCGCTCTTCATCTCCAGGCCCCGCGACGTATCGGCGGCACGGCCTGAGCGTTCTACAGTAATGCCCTCGCCGCTGCGCAGCAGCAGGCGGTCATTCGTTCCCGGCGTGAAGACCAGCTTCTCGCTCTCCTTCAGCTCCGGGGCCAGCTGCAGCAGCTGGTGAAGTGTGAATTTGCCGCGGAAGCCGGCGAGCTTCTTGTACTGCGGATAGGTTTTCTCTCCTGTGTTGTTGTCCAGCACCTCTACCACCATCTGTCCGACGAACCCCCGGTTCGCCTTACTGCGCAGCAGCCAGAATGCGGCTGCAGCAGCCAGCAGCAGCACAATGCCGCCGATGATATAGTACAGCGTGTTCGAGGTCTTCTCCTCAGCAGGCTCTTCGCCCGCAGGAGTGCCTGCTGACGGCGGGGTGGTCGCCACCGTTCCGGTCTTGGCATTGATGGTCAGCACATCGCTCTCCCGATAGAAGCTGCTCTCTTCGGCCCGGACCTTCAGCTCGTATTCATGATTATCCTTGATTTCAAAAGCACCCTTGAACTCGGCACCCGAGTTATCCAGCGGAATCTCCTGCACCTGGCCGGTGTCCTTATCGGTAGCCAGCAGCACAGCCTTCATATCCTGGTACAGGCTGCTCTCCGTTACCTCTGTCCCGTTGCTGAACAGATGCGAGGAGATATCCACCGTATCGCCTTTGCCGTAAGACTTGGAGGGCAGAGCATCCAGCTTCAGCTCTAGATCGTAGTTGAATACCAGGTTAATATCGATCTTGTCCTTCGGCACTCCCTTGACCTGGAGCTTCCAGTCTCCCTCCTCCGGCGACAGCAGCTTAATCAGCGTATAGCTGGACGACTTGGATAACAGCACTTTATCGGAGGGAATCGCTACTTCCTTCCCCGCAGGATTACTGAGCTTCGCGGTCACCGGCTTCGAGGACATGATTGAGATATTCGCTTCGAGCACGCTGCCGTTAGGCACATTTACCGTAACTTCCTGATAATCGCCGTTTGCCGTAATAGACGGCACCGGCACGACCTTCAGCTTCAAGTGGCTGGCAAAAATCTCGCTGAGAATCTGCGGCAGATCATCCGCGGAATTCGTAGTGAACGCCTTGCCGCCTGTCTCGCTGGACAGTCCGGCCAGAATATTCTTGTTCAGCTTGCCGTCCGCATTCAGCCCTATGGTATATACGGGATACCCCTTCTGCTTGGCAGCCTCTACTGCCGCCTTCAGCTCCTTATCGGAATCGGACTGCTTCCGGCCGCTGGCTTCGTTGAGGTCATTGTTGCCGTCGGCCAGCATGACGATCATCGGCTCATGGCCGGGATCGCTGCCGTTCTCCAGCACCTTCACCGCTTCTTCCATCCCGACTGCCAGGTCCGTGTAGGGTCCGCGGCTAAGCCCGTCGATGAAATTCTTCAGATCCTCCTTGTCGCCGGCGGATTTGATGCCGAGCAGCGCCTTCTCGCGCTGCACCTTATCGGTGTAGGCCACAATGCCTACCTTATCGCCTTGGGTGGACAGCATATCTATGAACATCTTCATCGCTTCATTGGCTATCTTGTTCTTGTCGCTCTTGTTCATCGAGTTGCTGACGTCGATCAGCAGCACAGCGTCAATATGTGACGGTGCGGCTGAAGCCGCGCTGGCTCTCGAAGCAGCATATGGAGATACAGTGATGCATAAAATCATGAGCAATACAGGCAATATGCGCTGCAGTCTATTCTTGGCCTTGCTGAAATTACGTTCGTTACGAAGCATAAATAGGGCTCCTCTTGTGTGAAATTAGGCGGATATGGCAGATCCGTAACGCATAGCTAAATTCTGTCAATAGCATGCCATTATGATATAATTAAACCTTGTAAACTTCAACATAGTGACCGCTGGACCGGCACTTCCGCGAGTAACAATCGCCATCCTGAGCCGGATAGACTATTCTAAGTATACGCCGTAATCCTGAATATTTGATTAAAAGACCGTAACCAGAGCAGAAAGGAAGAGTTCCATGATTACATACGCCATACTCGGGATAACGTTTCTCTATGCTGTGATTCAGATCATTCTATATGCTTCCCGCCAGCGGAAGCCGCTCACCCGTGAGGATATCGACGAGCGCCTGCTGGCTGCATTGAACGGAGGGGATACGGCCCGTGAGTAAAAAGAAACCCGTCATCTTCCGTCCCTTCAAGACCCCCCGTTACGCCTTCGAGAAGCTGCGCATCTGCCGCCGCTGTCACCGTTACACCGCGCTGGGCGAGGAACGCTGCACCCGCTGCGGCCGCGCCTCGCTGACTCCGGTGGAGAAGTATGCAGTGTCCCAGGCCGGGCGCAAGGTCCAGACCCGGCTGCTCGTTATTCTCCTGCTGACTCTGGCCGGAATCTATTTCGGACAGAATCTGCAGCAGATGGTGCTGTGCGGCGCAGGCGGTCTCGTATTAGCCGGACTGGTCTACTATACGCAGCGGAAAGTCCGGCAGAACGAAAATTTGTATGCGCTGAACAAACTGCTTGGCCGTAATATCTATAGCATCAAGGAGGATCTGGAGCTGAACCGCCAGGAAGCCGTAACGGTGCTGCGCGAGAATGATGTGCTCGCTTATGAGAAGCTGCGCGAGATCTCCGTGCTGCTGCGCGGAGACCGGATCTCCCGCCAGCGCGTCGCCCTGCTGCACGGCTTCCAGCTCCGCAAGGACATGACGCTGGAGCTGGAGCAGCTGCTGCTGAAGGACTTCGAGCCGCTGCTGGCTGAATATATCGGCGAGATCGCCAGGGTCCGTCCCGAGCTGATCAAAGACCGCACCCTGCGCTATGTCAAGAATTACGAGGTACAGATTCTCGAAATGGATAAGGGGCTGGACATTATGACCGCCGTTGCCAGTGCTGCGGTCCGCATGAAGCGATACGCACTGCTCTACTCCGGCATGATCGGCCGCTATGTGCAGGAGCTGCCCAAGGACCGGTTCCTGCGCTTATCCAGACTGATTGCCGCGAATCCTTATGAGCCGTGGAACGGCCTGGATGTCAAGGTGGAGGAGATCCGCGAGCTTAAGTATCGCTGGGACCCTGAAGTATAAGGTTAGAAGCTGCCCGCCGCTCTAATCCTTATCTATCCATAAAGGGGCTATATTATATGACGATCATACGGGCTATAACCCTGCGGAATATTATGATTATTCTGTGTATTTTGATGCTGCTCCCGCTGGGACAGAAGGCGCTGGGGATTAAGAATAAGCTTCAGGATGTACAAGAAGCTGGAGAATTGTACGCTGCCGGGGAGCTTATTGCTGCCGAGAACCGGTACCGCCAAGCAGCGGCCAATCACGCGATTTCTTATAAAGAAGAAGAAATCAATGAAAGACTGGCAGAGCTGGCTCCCATCACCAGTATCCGTAGCAGTCTAAGCAGACTGTCCTTAACGCTTGCGGACCAGCTGACTGTGAAGGATTTCGCAGGGATGATGGAGAGCTATGCCTCCCTGCTCAGCCTGAAGAGCAAATATATGACGCCGGGCGGTCCCTATGAAGCCTATTATCGCCAGCTCTCGGCAGATTCAGGCCTGTCTGATAAGATGACTGCGGGGTTCAGGCAGTTCAAGGATGAGTATCTGGCCGGACTCGCCGCCGGGCCGTCCAAGGGGGAAGATTCAGGGGCAGCCAGCGATAGTACGGACAGCCTCAAATGGAGCCTGCTGCAGATTCCGGCAGACTATTACGGAGGGGTGGCGGCCAAAGAGGAGTTATTGGCTTCGAGCTTCAAGGCCCATGATACCGCGAGGCTCAAGGCTCTGGCCGCAGCCGGAAGCTTCGGGCCTATGCTGGAGAGCGCCCTCTCTATGGAAGAAGCTTACAAGAATCATAGCTATACCGCACCCTGGCTTAGCAAGCAGGTTCAGGAGAGCGCTTCGCTCATCCTGAACAAGGATCTGGACGGTGACCTCACCGCAGCCTTCGCCGGACATGCCGCCCGCTACCGCAGCTATGCGGCTTCAGCCAGCATCACCAGCTCCAAGGTGCTGAAGCTGATCGACAACAGCATCGCCCGGCTGCTACGCGAGGGCGCGCGCCATGTGCGCGGCGGCCGGTATGCGGATGCCATCAGGCTCTATGCGGAGCTGGCTCCGGTGCAGGATACCTCCAAGGAGACCGCTGCCGCAACGCTTGCCTGGAATATGGCCGAGCCGCTCCGGCTGCTGCCGGGCGGCGAAGTGCCGGGCAGCTACTCCCTTACAGCCTCCGTCACCGACAAGTACGGGGCCAAGGTGGCTGTAGCCGGAGTAGACGCTGGCGGCAAGCTGGTCTACGCCGAGATGAGCGGGGACGGCACGGTCTCCACCCGGAACGGGGAGGTGATCCCGGGTTCGGGGATGCTGAGCGCTCTTTCTTTTGATGAAGCGTTGTCTGCTTACTCCGAAGTACCCGTAGTTGTAGCTAACGGCGGTGAGGCAGACGGACGCAGCATCTTCACAGGCTATACCATCCGGCCGGAAGGAATCTCCCTGCTGTTCAGCTTCTCAGGCAGCAGCTATGAGCTGATGGCGGAGGATGGCTCCATCCGCGTAATGAACACGGATCTGGCCGATGGTGCTGCCGGCAGAACCGCTATTTTCCGCCAAGTGAACGGGGCATATGAATTCTCGGAACTCTATCAGGAGTCCGCCGCCACCTATACTCCAATTGATGCGGCACAGCTTGAGCTTCATCTCAATGAGAAGGTGATGTTCTCCTGCGAGATTATCATCGACTCCGCCGGAAGAACCGTTGCACGCGCAAATGGGCGTGATCTGCTCCTCCAGGGCGAGGTGCCGCTGTTTACCGGCCCCGCCGCAGTCAGCGGCCAGTTCGGGAATGAATTCGGAGAGGTGGAGACGGAGCTTGGGGTACAGTCTGTGCCTGTGTTTATGGTCGATTCGGCGCAGAGCTTAAGCCTGATGGCACCTTGATGGCGGCCCGGCTGGATGCTTGGTGGACTGTGAGGACGCTATTTGGTCAATAAAACAAATTTTCTGCCCGTCGCGGACTGGGAGGCCGTTAAAAGGCGCGTTGACACTGAAAATGAGTCGATACAGGTTAGTTAAGGTCCTCTGAGTCCGGATAGGTTACTGGAATGGCGTAAACGGACCAAATAAAGGCCCTCCAGTCCGCATGGACCGAAAATCCCAAAACGGAACACAAAAACGCAAGAGTCACACGGGATGTATGCCGCCCTGACTCTTGCGTTTTCTTTTGACGCGTGAAGATGCGTGGTTATCATTCACGAACGGCGGCCCTTAGCGGCCATCAGACGTCCCTTCTTACGGCTGAACAGCCGGAGATACCGCTTCCGGGTAGACAGCACCTCCGCCGATGCGCTCAGCGTCTCCTTCACCTCGCCAAGCACCTCCTGAGTGTCCTTGACCGACCGCTTCATCCGCCCAAGCTCCGACTTCACCCCGTCACTCCGCAGCTTCGCCGCCTCCACCGTCTCCTGCATATTCGCTTTGAGCTCATCGACCGGAGCCTTCAGTCCGTCGACAGATTGCTTCACCCCATCCAGCGACTGCTTCAGCCCATCCATGCTGTTCTTGAATTCCTTCAGCGGGTTGCCCATGATCGTCTCCTCCTAAGCTCTCCTTCTCTATATTACCCAGAATGGAGGGGGCGGGGGTCAGCTCACCTGAAACTTAACTCTATTACGGTATGTGCAGATGCTCCGCGCTTTTGCGCTTGCTGCTGTGCCTGAAGGAATACAGCGGCCAGACGGAAGACAGACCCACTGCCGCAGCACAGGCTACGAACACCGCCACATAGCTTCCGTTCGGCCTGTTCCCCCCACTGATCATCAGACCACCGGCCGCCGTTCCGAACATCATGCCGATGTTGCGGGATAACGCCAGTATACTGCTGACCCGGCCAAGCTGCGATTTTGCCGCCAAACCCATAACGATGCTTGTGTTAGGCGAAGTAATCATTCCCATAGCACAGCCTAGCAGCACGACCGGCAGCACCATCGCACCTGCTCTCAAAGCAGGGGAGCCAAGGCCCAGCGCCAGCAGCGTGACACTCATCAGCAGCAGGCCGGCGGCCAGAATGCCGAGCGGTCCTTTGCGGTCTGCGATACTCCCGCTGACAGGAGCAGTTACCACCAGCGCCAGCGGATAGCCGATCATGATCAGCCCCACCCACGCAGGCTCAGCTCCGGATAGGCGCAGCAGCGAAGGCAACGCCAGTTGTGCGGCAAAAGCGGCCATATACGTGATAACCGTAATCACAATTCCGGCAGCAAAGCTCCGGTCCGTGAACAGGCTGAAGCCGTTCTCCGCAGGCGGGGAGTTGCGCTGGGCGAAACGGGCATATCCTGTATAACCCGCTGCCAGCCCTACCGAGACCGCGAGCAGCAGCAGTACGGATACAGACAGGAATGAGGAGCGGCTGCCGAGATCGACGGCAATCATCAGTGAAGTAAGGCAGGCCGCCATCCAGGCTGCTCCGGCCAGATTCATCCGGCCTCCGGCGGTCTCTGTATCCCGGGGAATCAGCCGGTGTGCGAGCACACCCACGGCCCCCGCAACAACGGCCAGCAGCCAGAAGTTACTCTCCCAGGCAAACCACTGGATCAGGAACCCGCCTAAGGCCGGACCCGCCATTGAGCCCGCAGCCACGAAGGTACTCATCAGCCCCAGCGCCCGGCCCCGCTGCTCCGCCGGGAAGAGCGAGACGATCAAGGCCATGTTGGTTGCCTGATACATGGAAGCCCCGGCCCCCTGCAAGACTCTGAAGCCCAGCAGCATCGCTTCATTCCAGGCCAGCGCACAGCCCAGCGCCCCTGCTGCGAAGGCGAACAGCCCCAGATTATGCACCTTACGGCGGCCGAATCTGTCCCCCAGCCTCCCCATCACAGGCAGCAGCACTGAAATGACCAGCAGATAGATACTGACCACCCACTGTGCAGAGGCCACGGGAATCTGCAAATCAGCGGAAATATCAACCAGCGATATATTGAACATCCCGGCGGACAGATTGGACAGGAACGCCCCGAGACAGATGACCACCTTAACCGCCGTGAGGTTTAAGGCCCGTTCCGGTGACGGCATCGTGAGGCTCACGACAGCTGCTGCAGCACAGGCTGGTTCCAGATCTTCCAGCCCGCTTCAATCTCTGCGGCTGAAGCAACCACGCCGAAGTATCCCTTCATATTTTCCAGCGTCATGTCATGCGCCGCCCGGGAATAAGAGGCACAGGCGTCCTGAACCATCACAATCTGATAATCCAGCATGAACCCGTCCCTTGCGGTCGACTCCACGCAGACATTGGTGCTCACTCCAGTCATAATCAGGGTTTCGATCCGCAGCGAACGCAGCACCGAATCAAGCCGGGTGTTAATAAAAGCGCTATACCGGTGTTTATTGACAATAATCTCCCCGGGGAGCGGGGCCACCTCGTAGAATTCAGCCCCCCAGCTCCCCCGGCGGCAGACGCCCAGCGAGCCGCGCCCGGAGCGGGAGGTCCAGACCGGAGAGTCCGTCGCTTTTTCATGAAAGGTCTGGATGTAAATGATTGGAACTCCCTGCGTTCTCGCTGCCGTAATCAACCCGTGGAGCTGCGGCATCATTTCCCGCACAGCGGATACATCATTGCCTCCTGAAGCCAGCGCGCCTTCCTCATGACAATAATCATTCTGAACATCTACTATAATAAGCGCCGTTTTATCAGGGATAATCAGATCGGCAGTTAACTCCATGTTCGTCACCTCTTTCGTTTTTGAAGACCTGTGGTGCTCTGTTTATTTTGCTGCTGTTTTATTCACAAATTGCATATCGACCAGGTCATCATAGGTATACTCGCCTTTGTAGATTCCGGTCTTGATCATTACATCCATATCCTTATCCAGTGCCTCCTGCGAGATCACTCCATCCGGACTCCAGAGCCGGTCCTGATACGCCCGGTCAAGCGCAGCCTGAGCAGCAGCCTCCGAGAGTGTAGGGAATTCCGCCTTCAGGACACGCATCGCCAGTTCTTTATCCTCCTGGATCACCTTCAGCGCCTTGACGACAGCATTCACCGCCTTCTGTACCGTTTCCGGGTCCTTCTCCAGGGTAGACTTCTTCACGCTCAGCACCGAGTAAGCATAGTCACCCAGATCATGGAACTTGTAAAAAGGTTCATCCCACACTCCCTTGCTCATCCCGTCACTGATCTGCGGCTCCGCGCCGTTCGCAATATCCGCAGCCCCCTGCTGAACCATCGCCACCACCGTGGAGCCGTCCGCCGGCTCCAGCAGCCGCACATCCTTCTGCGGATCAAGCCCAAGCTCCAGCAGCAGATACTGGGTCAGCAGGTTCGGCGTTCCGCCATGCCGTCCGGCATTCAGTTTCTTGCCCTTGAGGAAGGCTGCCAATTCCTCATCTGAGCTGCCTGCCGGGGCGGTCCCTTTTTTGGCCATCAGATAGACATTCGCCCGGTTCACCACATTGCTGACCGAGACGATCGGGTCTGAGTTGCCGATATTCGCCAACGCATTGGACTCCGGCCCGCCGATGACCGCCCATGCATCCCCGCTGACCACCGAGGTGACATGCGTGCCGCCCGCAGCCTGAAGCATCTCCACCTCAAGACCCTCCTCGGCAAAATACCCCTCACGCTGCGCCACATACAGCGGCAAATAACCTGTATAATGCAGCGGCTCGGCAATAACCAGCTTCTTCAGCTTCCCCGCACCGTTCCCGGCAGCGGCTGCTTCCACTTCAGCATTGCCTTTGCCGCCGCAGCCGGACAGCAGAATCACAGAGGCCAGCAGGACGGCCGACAGCTTCATTGTAGTAACATTCTTCATTGGCTTCTCTCCTCTATCTTGTTGAAATGATTGCCCGCTTCTTAAGCCTTCTTCATCCCATATCCCTTAGACAACCACTTCTCCAGCAACACCACTCCCGCATACATGACCATCGACAGTGCAGACAGAACGACAACTCCTACCCAGACCAGATTAATATCGAGAATGGTACCGGCGTAGATGACCATACGGCCAATGCCATGGCTCGAAGCAATGAATTCACCAACAATGGCTCCGGCCAGCGAGAGGGCAATATTAATCCGCAGACTGCTGATCATCCAGGGCATTGCCCAGGGAATGACCACCTTGGTGAACACCTGATGCCGCTTCGCCCCGAGCGAATACATCAGCTTTTCCATATCCTTGTCCACACTCTGCACACCGCTATGCGCCGACAATGCCGCCACAACCACTGTCATGGCAAAAGCTAACGCCACCTTCGAGAAGAACCCGATGCCCAGCAGAATGACCAGCACCGGGGCAAGCGCCAGCTTCGGCATGGCGTTGAGCAGGATCAGGAACGGTTCACTGATGCCGGCAAATTTGCGGGACCACCAGAAGGACAGACCGAGCAGCGAGCCAATCAGCGTTCCGCCGATGAAGCCGAGAATCGTCGAGCTTGAGGTATAGGCGATATCCTCCAGCAGCGTCCCCTCTGTCATCTGAGTCCAGGTTGTGCTCATAATCCGTACCGGGCTGCTCCAATAATACGAGTCCATCCAGCCAATCCGTGTAAACAGCTCCCAGCAGAGCACGATCAGCAGTGCCACAGACAGCCGCCCGATTCCGATGATCCGCCGCATCTGGCGTCTGGCGGCTTCTTCATCAATGATGACGGGCTCTTTCTGCATTTTGTCCGGCTTGACTGAATAGACCGGGGCAGCTTCCAGCTTGTGAATGACATAGCCTTTCTTTTGTACACTCTCCATGGTTGTCCTCTCCTTCAACAGTTTATGAATTCTAAGAGATACGGGTGGCTGGCTCCTGGTCCCCGCTTGACAGCAGATTCAGCAAATGGGCTTTCAGCTCCATGAATGAAGCAGATACCGTATCCTCCTGGTGTCTCGGACGCGGCATATCTACAGAAATCTTGGAGATGATCCGTCCCGGCCGCCCGGAGAAGACATAGATGTCGTCAGACAGATAGATGGCTTCATCTATATCATGAGTAACGAATAACACTGTCTTGCGGAAATCTTCCCAGAGCTCCAGCAGCCAGTTCTGCATAGTCAGCCGGGTCTGGGCATCCAGTGCGCCAAAGGGCTCGTCCAGCAAAATAATATCCCGCTCATACAGCAGCGTACGGAGCAGCGCTGCCCGCTGGCGCATCCCGCCGGACAGCTCTGCCGGGTAATGTCCGTCGAAGCCCTTCAGTCCATAGCGGTCCATCAAGGGCTTGGCCCGGGCGACCGCTTCCTTGCGCGGCACCCCGCGGATCTCCATGCCTAGAATAATGTTGTCCAGTATCGTCCTCCAGGGCAGCAGCATATCCTTTTGCAGCATATACCCGACATATCCGGTCTTCCCTACGATATCCTCTCCGTCTGCAAGCACACGGCCGGTGGAGGGCGGAATCAGGCCCGCGATAATATTGAACAGCGTGGACTTGCCGCAGCCGCTGGGACCGATAATACTGACAAATCTGCCTTGTTCTATGGAGAGATTCGTCTCCTGCATGGCCATAATCTCCTGGCCGTCACGGCGGAACCACTTGCTGACACCGGCAATCTCAATTTTGGTTTTCATAGAATCAGCTCCTTAAGGAAGTAATAACATAATGCGTATATACAAAAAGCCGCCAGCTTTGGACACAGCCCCGCAGGGACATGTCCGAAAACTGACGGCAGGCCGGCTCTCCGAAAGATCAGAGTTCCAGCGTAACGTTCAGATAATGCTCAAGGTCCTTCTCCAAAATTATGATCGTACCGGAATACTCGGTCTCCACATCATAATCTTTAAGAACGGCCTTAATATTGACTTGAAATTCATCCAGAAATGCCTGCTTGATCTCGGCTTTGAATACTTCATGCAGCACCAGGTTCATCTGGCGGCTTGCCGCGGGATCATGGGTATCCAGCACCTTGAGTACGGGCACCCGGCTATTAATGGATAAAATAATAATCTTGTTCCCCACAAAATCGACCTTCTGCTGCTTGACGCCGGCGTTAAACAGCTTCTTGTTGATTTCGTTGTAAATCCGTAGAATATCCTGTTTCCATTGTCCGGCGGAAGCGATCATTAGCGATCACACCTTTGCTGCAATAGATTATGTTATGAAATGTGACTTACAAGCAACTATATCGCCTTTTTGCCCACCGCTTATACATCATTATAGATAAAAATAAAGACTTGTCAATAAAAATACGGAAGATAATATAACATAATTAAAAGAAATATATATATCATGATAGAATATATAACATTCAAGTCGCCGGGTTCGCGCGAAGCTCCTCTAACAGCTCCATGACTGCCGATTCTTCAACCGGAACAGAATAAGAACCGCCGGCAAAACGCTTCATCCGCCCGATACCATCCTGGAAGACGAAGCGAATGCGGCCATTGCGTACTTTTTTGTCTGTATACATCTTGTCCACTAGTGCCCGGTTTGAAATGTACTCTGGAAGCTCTGTTGGCAGGCCTGCCTTCTTCAGCAAAGCCACCACACGGTTAGCCTGCTCTTCCGTCATATAACCAAATTCCACACCCAGCTTCGCCTGGATGACCAGCCCCACTGCAACTGCCTCGCCATGCAGCAGCCGGTAACCGCTGAGCGCCTCAAGCGCCCGGCCTGCCGTATGCCCCAGATTCAGAATCTGCCGCAGATTACTTTCATGCTCGTCCTGCTCTACCACTTCATATTTGATCCGGCAATTCGTCAGCGCAAGTTGCTCGCATACCCCGGCATCCAGGATCAGCTCCCCTTCTTCCGTAATAATTCTGTTCATATTCGCTTCCAGATAGCTGAAGAACTCCTCATCACTCATGCAAGCGTGCTTGATGGTTTCGGCCAGACCGCTTCTGAATTCACGGGATGGAAGTGTCCGCCAAGCGGCCAAATCTATGTATACTTTACGGGGCTGGTGAAAGACGCCGATCAGGTTGGTGGCGACGGGTGTGTTCACGCCTGTTTTGCCGCCAACGGAGGCATCTGCTGCTGCCAGCAAGGTGGTAGCATAATTCAGGGAAGGCACTCCCCGGCCAAAGGTCCCTGCCACAAAACCCGCCAGATCCGTCACCGCTCCGCCCCCTACCGCAATGATGCAGCAATCCCTGCCGTAGGCCTGGCTTAGCATTTGGTCCTCCAGCATTGCCTTCGTCTCCCGGGTCTTCGAGGTCTCACCTGCCGGAAAGGAGAACAATTCCACTTGGAATCCCTCATGACGTAACAGCTCTAGTAAAGGACGGCCATATAACGGCTCCACCGTAGAGTCTGTAATAATAGCATATTTGCTGACTCCCGTAATCAGCCCCTGCTTCAAATCTCGGACTACTGAGGCAAACAGATGCTCACCGATTTCAATAGAGTACGAGTGATCGACTACTTTTTGGAGTGTGACTTCAAAGCTCTTGGACATGGGTTGAGCCCCTTTCATCAATAGACTGTAGCTTGCAGGAGAATGCAACTTTAAGATTTCATTTACGGATCATCGTCCGGTAGACGAACTTCGGCAACGCAGATTGTCTGCGCCAGCGTGACTTCTGGCCTTTGGCGACGGGGGAGAACAACAGTCTGTGCGCCCACTCCAGATTCATTTTTTTCCAGATGGCCGGTGCCGGTCTTACTTTCCCGGAGATCACATCCAGACTTCCGCCCACGCCAAAAACAAGCTTGATTCCCTGCAATTCGTCCTTGTGCTTATACAGCCATTTATCCGAGTAAGGCGCTCCCATGGCAAGAATGAGCACATCCGGCTTGGACTGCTGAATACTGGCGATGATCCCTGACTCTTCATCTGGCGCAAAGAACCCGTGATGCCTCCCGGCAATCTTCACCTGCGGATAGCGCAGATTAATCTGCTCCACCGCCAGTCTGCTAGTAGGCTCATCTGTTCCCAGAAAATAAAAACTCCAGCCCCGCTCATTTCCTTTCGCAAGTAAACTCAGCAGCAGGTCGTAGCCGGTCACCCGCTCCGTGATAGGATTTCCTTGTCTTCGCGCAGCCATCACAATGCCGATCCCGTCAGGGACAATCAGGTCTGCCGAATGGATAATCTTCCGCAGCTGTTCGTCCGTTTGACTCGCCAGGGTAATCTCCGGATTCGCCGTAATCAGATGAAACAACCCTCCCTGCCCGTCCATGATTTGCTCGTCCAACAGCGAAGTCGTCTGTTCCAGCGTCAGTTTGGAGAAGGGGACTCCCAGAATACACACCTTGTCCTTCATCATTTCATCTCTCCCATTTCTCTAATCCCATTCAATCCTCGAAATACTTCCACCATTCCACCAGCCAAGGCTCATCTACGCCGCGCAGGCGGAATTCCTCCAGCAGCACCCGGCGGACCCGCTTCTCCATCTTCACAAAGCAGTTATTCTCCTTGTACATTGTCGCGTAGGACAGATCCTCTGATAGGTATTGCTGGAAGTCCTTCACTCACAGAATCTCCGTTCCCTCCTACCAACCGCACAGAACATATTTCCGGAATATTATAACATAATTTAGGAGGGTTACTGTCTGGATTGTCTCATAGTGTACATTGGGTTTACCGCTGATGAGAGGAAGGGAGGCTGTTATAGAATGTCGAACGAAACGATTTATAGCCATGAGGACACGCTGAGGATGCTGGACGCTCTTTTCCGGGACGAGGGGGCATGGTGGGATGGATTCTATGCGGATAAGGAGAAGGCCATTCCTTTTTTCCGGGATTGTCCGGATGCCAGACGGAGCAGAGTGAGAACCTGTTCGGTGAAGCTTTTCTGTGGAGGGCCCTGTTCCGAAAAAGATAACTAACGCCTCATTCCCGCAGCAGTCATACGTATGCTGTAGGCGCTGAAACAGTAGTAACTGTATTTTGTACAATGGAATGCTGTAAAAAGGGCATCGAAATAGATTCTATTGTATTCGGTACATTTGAATTTTGAATAAAAGCCATTTTTCGCTCAATACGCAACATTCCACTGTACGAAATACAATAGAATCTCATTTCATGGTCAAATATGAGTTTTCTATTGCAGGAAATACAATCAGTTGCTTTCAATTCAAGTCCAGGGGCCGGCGACAGGTGCAGAATTGCCTACTATCATCCATTGTGGCCCCCATTAAGGTACAAGCGGTTAACTTAATTGCATTCTGTACAACTAAATCGTCTGATGTGCCGTAGGATAGCCGTTTAGCTGTAGTTCGTACAGCTAAAATCCCTCTATATCTGGGTTCTCGCCCACTCAGGCAAATTTAGTTGTACAGACTACAGTTAGGAGAGGAATGTTTGCCATTTCACGGTTTTTAATTGTACAGAATACACTTATCTCTGAATGTCTCCTTCAAACACAGACCCACACATTACAGCGTTAGCGCAATGAACCAACTTCTATAGTTCACATGCGAAACTCCGCATCATCCTGCACGTGGCAGGTGGGGCGCCCTGTAACCCATGCGCCCCGCCTGCCACGTGCAGCTCAACTACCTCCGTCTATCGCACCCGCTCCGTAAACAGCCGCCCCGCGTAATCGCTGATCAGCCCGCCCATAGCCAGCTTGCGGCTCCATTCCGCCGGGATGCCACTGAGCCCATAGTAGGCTCCGGCGATCTGGCCGTAGATGGCACCGGTGGTGTCGGCGTCATTGCCGAGATTCACGGCAAGCAGCGCGCCCTCTGCGAAGCTGTCCGACTTATGGAATGCCCATAGCGCCGCTTCCAGCGACTCTACGACATAGCCCGAGCCTTGAATCTGCGGCGGCTCCTTCAGCTTGTAGGAGCCTTGCTTGATATTCAGCATATGCGGCGTAAGGGCCTCCTCATCCAGCCATTCGCGGAAGGCATCCGGCGCCAGCATCTCCTGCTTGCTCCAGCCGTGCAGCCCGGCTAGAATATATACCGCGAGCAGGCGGCAGGCAGCAAGACACTCGGCGGCCCCGTGCGTGGTTCTTGAACTCATTGCTGCATAGCGGATCGCCTCAGCGGGCTGCTTCGCGTAGTACATCACCACCGGAGCCAGACGCATAATCGACCCGTTCCCGGCAGAGAACGGGTCCTCTGAACCGCTGTACGCCTCCCCGCTTGCTTCATATCGCTGCAGCGCTTCGCGCGTTGCGTTGCCGATATCGAAGCATCTGCCGGTGCTGCTAAGCGCTCCTTCGCGGTACCATTTCACATAACGCTGCATTTGATCTGCCGGATCGAAGCCCTGCATGGCAAGCAGACTCTCCGCAAGACAGAGCGCCATCGAGGTATCATCCGTCCACTGACCCGGCTGCAGAGCGAATACCCCGCCGCCGACAATATCTGTCATTGGCTTGAAGGTTCCGGGTGCCTGGAATTCTACAGTTGTGCCCAGCGCATCCCCGGCGGCCAGCCCCTGCAGGCAGCCCTGATAACGATCATCAGTCAATGTCACTTGGTCTCCCCCTTTCCCGGAAGCTTCCTGTCCGCACTTATTCGCCTGGATACTTCAGTCCCCACTGCGCCCGGACTTCATCCAGCAGCTTCATCAGCGCTACGGATTCATCCAGCGTCATCACCGGGCTCTCGGTAAGCCCGGCCTGAAGACAACGGCCTACCTCTTCCGCCTCGAAGCAGTACCCGACCGAAGCGCGGTCATCTTCGAACCCCTCCGCCAATTCGCCGTTCACGTAGAGCTCGGCCGATTTCGGATTAACCAGGGTGCCATTGACCACGATACGGCCTTCCGTTCCATAGATATAGGCTTCATCGTCCAGATTCAGGCGGATGCCGGCATGGAGTGAAGCAGATACGCCATTCCCATAGGACAGCAGCAGCGAGAAGTGCTCATCCACGCCGGTCTCCCCGATCTGAACGGTGCTGGCGATCGACTCTGGATGAGGTCCGAGAACCATCGAGGTGAAGGAGACCGGATAGATGCCGACATCCAGCAGCGCACCGCCGCCAAGGGCCGGATTCAGCAGACGTCCTTCCGGGTTCCAGTCAGAACGGAACCCAAGGTCCGCCTTCACTAGCTTCACCTCGCCGATGCGCCCGGCGGCCAGCCATTCCCTCACCTTCACATGTGCCGGGATATACCGGCTCCACATCGCTTCCATGAGGAACAGCTTATGCTCCCGGGCATAGGCCACGACTTCCTCCAGTTCAGCACTGTTAACGGTAAAAGGCTTCTCGCATAGCACAGCCTTGCCTGCACGCAGCGCGAGCAGCGCGTTCTCACGGTGGAACGGATGCGGTGTGCCGATATAGATGGCGTCCACATCAGGATCGTTAACCAGCTCTTCGTAGCTGGCATATGCGACAGGAATGCCGTGATCGGCTGCGAATTTATCCGCGCTCTCCTGCGAGCGCGAGCCGACTGCATAGGCCACCCCATTGCTGGCGTGGGCCAGATCCGTGGCGAACTGATGGGCGATCCAGCCTGTGCTGAGAATGCCCCATTTTATCGTGTAAGCGTTATCTTCTGCCATAGTAATATCCTCCTCGTAATGAAGCTCAGGTCCCTCTGATTCTATCAAAATCTCCCTGTTGTGTACATGTCCGCATCCCGCCGGAACCCTCCAGCTTCATACAGATATGTATTATAGCCCGAACAACAAATTCAGGCGCTCCTCCGAATAACCGTCCTCCCCGCGCCAGTTGGCTACAGCGTTGAAGTCATTGTCTCCGCCCCGCCCCTGGCGCGGCTCCTCCTGCGGAACCAGAATTCCAGCATATCCCCAGATCTCCATCACCACATCCCGTTCATGCTGGTTCGAGGGGAATATATCCTTCCAATGCTTCTCCAGCTTCCGTGCACCATCCTTGCTGCCGCATAGCTTCACGGCTTCGGCCATATCCTGCAAAATACGAAGATCCTGCGGAGCAGCCTCCACCTCCTCTTCCCTGCTAAACAGCTCCAGATCGAGCCAGCAATACAGCAGCTTATTAAGGCGGATGCCGCCCCATTTGACCCGCTCGAAATTGAGCACATTCAGATCCACACCGTTGTACTGCTGATCAGACATCAAGTGTCTGGCATCACAGGCTGCACAGCTGCTATACCTTGGCTGCTCAGCGGGGGGCTGGGCGTATGCATGTGCAGCCAGCTCCAAGGTCAAAGCCCAGCTGGACAAGGCGCTCCGCAGATGAACCTTCCGGGTGGACAGACTATGCAAGAAGGCAGCCGTCACCTTGTCCCGGGTCACACTTCTGCTATGGAGCACCCGCAGCTTCTCCACCAGCTCATCATGGGTGATCGTGAGGGGATCGAACATGACCCCCTTGCTCTTCGCATAGTCGAAATCCTCACCGGAAAAAGGCCCGTACGTCCCCTTCCAGCCGCTCGCACTCCAGAATGATTTTTGCAGTATGGTCTTGGCCTTTCGGTCCATATATCTTAGCTCCCTTCCTTACCTGATGGTCCTATTGAATAATTATGTATCTCTTATACTTAACCTGAAGGCGGGGATTTGTACCGTCACAAAAAAACACCCTACCGGGTGAAAGATGCTTTCATGGCGATGCTCAGCCTCCCCCTCGCCAGTTCCGAGAGTCTTCTCTCACCGACCGCTTGCATGGATAGATTGTTGCACATCTTGCAGGATTTCTCTAAAAAGTCACGGGCTGTGGAGCACGCACCACGCGCCAGCACAATGTAATCGGTTTTTCGATTACATTCCAGCCATACGCCCTGCGACAGCCCAATGTAATCGGTTTTTCGATTACATTTCGGCCATACACCCCGCTCCAGCCCAATGTAATCGGTTTTTCGATTACATTCCAGCCATACGCCCTGCGCCAGCCCAATGTAATCGGTTTTTCGATTACATTCCAGCCATACGCCCTGCGCCAGCCCAATGTAATCGGTTTTTTGATTACATTCCAGCCATACGCCCTGCGCCGGCCCAATGTAATCGGTTTTTCGATTACATTCCAGCCATACGCCCTGCGCCGGCCCAATGTAATCGGTTTTTCGATTACATTCCAGCCATACGCCCTGCGCCGGCCCAATGTAATCGGTTTTTTGATTACATTCCAGCCATACGCCCTGCGCCGGCCCAATGTAATCGGTTTTTCGATTACATTTCGGCCATAGGCCCCGCGCCAGCCCAATGTAATCGGTTTTTCGATTACATTCCGGCCGTACACCCCGCGCCAGCCCAATGTGTTCGCTTTTCCACATACATCCTCCACATACATCCTCCACAGCCCCCGCCGCCGCAACAGCCCAAGTTACAGCAAAAACCCTCCCCGCCAGCCGCGAATACGCAGCAGACGGGGAGGGTCATCCCCAACCCTATGTTATTTCTTAAGCACTAGCTCCAGGCGCACCTCAAGGTTGTTCTCGGTACTGAGCACGATGGAATGCGGATTGCTGAGGCCGAAATCCTCGAAGGTTACGGTAGTCGTACCCGACAGCTTAAGCTCTCCGCCGCTATATGCGGCCTGCGAGTCGAACGTCACTTCCTTCTCGATGCCTTTCACGGTCAGCGTCCCCTGCAGTTGTATCGGCACCGCCGTCCCCTCTGTCCATTCCTTCGGCAGCTCCGAGAAAGACTTCACCTTGAAGGTGGCCTCCGGAAATTCCGCAACGGACAGGAAGTCTGCTCCCTTGACATGCTCGTCCCGCTGGGCGGTTCCCGAATCAAGCGCGCTCATGTCGACCGACCCTTCGCCGGTCATCGCGGAGGCATCCTCCAGATTCACCTTCCAGGTGCCCTTCACGGCAGGATCTACGAAGTTAACCGTTTCTTTGGATGTGGTTACGGACCAGTAGACCTTGGACGGCTCTGCAATGTTCCAGGTTCCGTTCAACTGCTCCGGCGTTACAGCAGCAGCGGCGGCAGCCGCATTGGCCGTTCCTTCCTTCTGGGCTCCGCTGTCCTGCGCCTGCTCAGGAATCACCGATTCAATCTCCACCTTATTGCCAAGGCTGTTGTTCACTAAGATGAAGGCGGTGATGGCTCCTGCAATAATTACAATGGCTGCGGTTATAGCGACTGTCCTCTTCTTCATACGATCTCCTCCATTCCATATTCTTATCTCTGCTCTATTGGCTTGGCTCCCATTCTACCAAAGCAATATGTCGGGAATAAGTCAAAGCATACTAGCCTGCAAATGTGTTAGAATTGTCGTAATTTTAGTTAAGGGACTGAAGCTCATGCAATCGATACTAATCGTAGAGGATGAAGAAGCCATCGCGCGGGTGCTTAGTGCCTATCTGCGAAAAGCTGGCTTTCACGTCACCCGGGCCGCAGACGGCCGGAGTGCCCTGGACGCCTTCGAGGAGGCACCTCCCTCGCTTGTCCTGCTCGATATCATGCTGCCGGCGATGGACGGCTTCGAGCTGCTGCAGCTCATCCGTGAGCGGAGCAGCTGCCCGGTCATCATGCTCACCGCCCGCGACGGGATCAAGGACCGGCTGGCGGGTCTGGACGGCGGGGCGGATGACTATATGTCGAAGCCCTTCATTCCCGAGGAGGTGGTCGCAAGGGTGCGGGCGGTGCTGCGCCGCCCCTCGCAGTGGTCGGACGGCAGCCGCAAGCGCCATTACGGCAGCCTGTTCATCGACTTCTCGGCCCGCAGCATCTTCCTGAACGGGGCAGAGGTCAGCCTTAGCCCGCGCGACATGTCGGTGCTCTTGTTCCTGGCCGAGCGGCCGAATCAGATCTGCACCCGTGACCAACTGCTGGAGCATGTATGGGAGATGGATTACGAGGGAAGCGACCGGGCCGTTGATCTCTCCATCAAAAGACTGCGCCAGGCGCTCTCGCACTGGCCGGAGGATGAAGGCGAGATCCGCACACTGAGAGGAACAGGTTATCAATTATGGACAACATAAATAAGAGTAAGAAGAACAGCAGGAAGAAGAAGACCACCTCCATTCTCACTTACTGGACACTGCGGTATCTGCTGATCATCAGTATCGGGCTGCTGGTGACTGCGCTGTTCACCCTCTGGTGGATGCAGCAGGAGGCGATGAGCAACCGGATGCAGACGACCGGCCTGCTGGCGCAGGAGATCGCTGACCGGAGCGTGGATACAGACGGTCAATTAGCGATTACCCCGAACCTGAATAGGCTGGTGGAGGACCGCAAACGCTTCTTCAAGGTAACTGAGGAGATGTGCGTAATCATCACCGGACCCGAAGGCGAGTTGCTATACTCCCAGCCCCCGATGACGGACGAGGAGATGCGATATAAGCTCAATGATACCCTGACCGATTCGCGGACCTCGGAATACAAAGCCGCTGCCGCTCAGATCCAGGGGGACCAGGGCACGCTGGGGCAGGTGCTGGTTATGCAGTCCAAGCGCTCCCTGCGTCATATTCCGACAGAGGAGATCACCTTCTTCTCGATTATCATCGTCTTCCTGATTATCCTAAGCTGGCTGACGATCTATCTCTTGTCGATCAAGCTGGCCAAGCCGGTTCAGCGGGTGGCTGCGGCCGCCGCGCAGATCAGCAGCGGCCAGTATAATATCGCGCTTGAGACCGGGGCCAGAGAGCGAGAGATTCACGAACTCCTCGTCTCCTTCCAGGAGATGGCGGGCAAGCTGCAGCAGTTCGAGCAGTCACGGGCCATCATGCTGGCCGGCGTGTCCCATGAGCTCAAGACGCCGGTCACCTCAATCAAAGGACTGCTTCATGCGGTCCGCGAGGGCGTTGTCGAAGGCGAGGAGGCCGGGGAATTCCTCGATATCGCTCTGCTTGAGACCGGGCGGCTGCAGTATATGGTCGCCGATCTGCTGGACTACAATGCGCTGACAGCGGGCATGGTTGCCGTCCGTCATGATAAGCTCGAAGCGGCCCCGCTGCTGGAGGAAATCCTCTATCAATGGATGCTGACCCAGAACGAGGAGGTCAGTAAGCCCATCCTGCTGCTGCCGGAGACTCCGCTTGTACTGCGGGGAGACCCGCTGCGCATCCAACAGATTATTGTGAATCTGCTGGGCAACAGCCTGCAGGCGAAGACGCCTGACCGCAAGCTTCGATTGAAGCTCACACTTACTGCTACGCCGCAGGGGCAGGCCGAAATCACCGTTACGGATAACGGGCCGGGCATCCATCCGGACAGCCGGGAGCGGATCTTCGAAGCGTTCTACCGCAGCTCGGGCAAGCAGAGCCTGCTTCGCGGACTCGGGCTGGGCCTGACCTTCAGCAGACTGCTGGCCGAGGCCATGGGCGGCAGCCTGGAGCTGGGCAGCAACCCGCCGCAGGGCTGCACCTTCGTGCTGCGGCTGCCGCTGGCAGAGTAAACAATCCATGGAGAGGCGCTGTAGTCCATTGTCCCGCTGCATGCTATAATCAACTGACTACAAGCGGAAACGGTATTTCCGTCCTTTAAAAGGACGGAAATACCGTTTCCGCGAGAAATAGAAAGATAATGTATAGCGTGAAACCTATACATTTTTATATTTCAAGTGAACCGGAGGCGTATATGCTTACTTTTGAACAGAAAATAGCTATTCTTGATTCCTACCCCCAGCTGGAGGCGCGGAAGGTCTCACTGGGACGGGTGAATTATCACCTGGAGCAGAGCCGTCACGATAAGAAGACCGTGGCTTCGCATATTCACCCGAACGGGAACGGCTTCGTCTATGCCGGACTGCTGCGGGGCTATGAGACGGATGATAAGGGACTGGTCAATATCCGCGATTATTCGGAGGCTGCGCTGCGCGAGCTGCTGGATGCGTCGATCACTTCTCTCTTGATGTACATTCCCGAGGCCCCTGCCCCTTCCAAAAGAAAGAAAAAAGCGCAGACGGGCGGAGCTGAAGCGCAGTCGCTGTGGAAGAATGAGGACGGGCATACGCTGAGCCTGAGATTCGAGGAGGATCTGTGGTATCTCTATGCAGGACTACAGCTTGAGATGGCCTTCGAGACGACGGCTGAAGCGGAGGAATATCTCGCTGAAGAGGGGTTTGCCCGGGTGGCGGACGAACCACAGGAATAGAAGGGGTCCCGGCCCGTAAATCGACGTTTATCGACGATTTACGGGCTTTTTCGCATGAATTCCTGCATATTCCGGCAAATTTATAGAATTCCCCGGTGAGTGCCCTTATACTATAGCCAATGGCATTTTCCATATATTTCACAAGGAGGAATCACCATGAACAATCCGGAAGGCGGAACACCCTTCACGAATCCTGAGGGGCCTAATAACCAACCTGGGCAACCGCAGCCCCAGCGCAAGGTAACCGAGCAGTTCAATAATCTGCTCAAGGATGAACGTGTACAGCAGGCACAGGCAGTAGGCAAGCAGTATTGGAGCTTTTACCTGAGAGCCCTTACCCGCCCGTACAGTACAATGAGGGAAATTCCTGTGGCCCATTTCATGAACAGCCTGATCACCATGGGCCTTACAGCGTTGTTAACGGCCTTATATTTCCTCACCCTGTTCATCAAATGGGATGTCTCAGCCATCTTCGGCCCCGGCTTCCTGAAGCCGCTGTTTTTGACGGCGGTAGGCCTTGCCGTTGCTTGCGGAGCCACTTATGCCGTTCTCCGGCTGGAGAAGGTCAGCTTCGATTTCAAATTGCTGATTACCCGTATGGGGACGCTGCTCGTTCCGGCCGTGGCGCTGCTGGTGCTGGCGATTCTCACAATACTTGTCAGCCTGCACTCCTTCTCGACCACACTGGTGGCGTTGTCCTTCCTGTTCGTCTTCATCAGCATGAATACGGCTTTGTTCCAATATCCGCTGAACACCGGCGGCAGCCGGGGCATTGACACCTTATACCCGATTGCCATCGCCAACATTGTGACCGGATATATTTTCTACAAGCTGATTACCTCCGTCATTGCTGGAGCAGCCTTTGGTATGCTAAGCAACTCGTTTAATTTATAAAATCACCCTGCAAAACAACTTACGACAAAACGGCGCTGCCGTCCTAATCAGGACAGCAGCGCCGTTTCCATGTGTTGCACTTCAATTCAGCCCGGTAAGCCTGTTACGGAGTTGTAGGAGCTGCCGGAGCCGCTGGCATTTCAACTTCCTTCGCGTCCAGCGCTTCCTGCGGAATCTTGATCTCATCGACCTTGTTGTGCTCGCTTATGGTCGCCTTCATATCCATATCAATCGATATCGTCTGGTCATTGCTGGTCATATCCATGACCATGGTTACATCTGTACGGGTTGGATAATACGTCTTCTTATCAACAGCATAAGCGATGTTCATGCTCTTGATGTTCATCTGCTCCATCATAGCAGCCATCTGAGGATCGGCACTGCCGCCCTGGTTCATATAAGACTTCGCCAGCTCCTTGACGTCATCGCCGGATACCTCAGCAGACAGCAGATAACTATCGCCTTCCTCGGTGATTTTTGTCTTCTCGGTAAGCGCCTTGAATTGCTCCATTTGCTTCTCAGGGTTCGCGGACTGCTGCATAGCAGCTAGGACCTGTTCACCCATCGTAGCAGGCATCTTCATCCATTGCCCGTTCATCTGGGAATAGAAGCCGTCCTTAGTCACATATTGCTCGATCTTCTGGTCGCCCTGGGCCGTCTTCATCTGCACCTCCTGATGCATCATCAGCGGCTCCTTAATGAACTCAGATTTCGTGGTCATATCGGTATCTTGCGCATTGTCCCCTTGTGCCGTCTTCACATTGATCTTCTGCTTCACCTGCGATTCCATCGCGAAGCTCTTCAGATCACCCGATGCGGCAACCGACTTCTGAATCAATTCATCCACCGTTGGAACGCCGTCTGATGTCTGTTCAGCAGGCGCTGCCGATGCGGAGGCTTCCGGAGCCGCGCTTCCTGCAGGTGCAGCTGTTGCAGCGCCCTCCGATGGTTTGAGCTCCTCATTATTGCCGCAGCCAGCCAAGGCAACAGTCAGCATAACACCCATAAATATCGTAGTCCATTTCTTCAAGTTCGATTCCTCCTAGTGATGTTAGCAAGTAGTATTGTTAAATCTTGTGATGTATTTAACCACAGGAGCCCCCCTTTTAATCAGCCGTTTAAAAGTTACACCCAAAGTCATGGTCGTCCCGCCCGCAAAAGAACACTATGAAGACAGGCCAAACTGTGCTTATATGAGGAAGAATACTACTAAATCCTAAAGGGAAAGAAGCGTGGACCCGCATGAGTTTTGAAATCGTAGAGGCTACCCTGTCTGACATTCAAGCCGCTCTGGATTCCGGGGAGATCACTTCCAGACAATTAGTCCTGATGTACCTTGAGCGCATAGCGGATCATGACAAAAACGGTCTGACGGTGAATTCTGTACTGGAGATTAACCCGGATGCGCTGTTCATCGCTGAATCCCTGGACGTAGAGCGCCAGCTTCAGGGTCCGCGCGGACCGCTGCACGGCATACCGGTGCTATTGAAGGATAACATTAATACCGGGGATAACATGCATACCAGCGCGGGCTCGCTCGCGTTGGCGGACTCTTTTGCCGGAGAGGACGCCTTCATCGTCAGCAGGCTGCGCGAGGCGGGAGCTATCATTATGGGCAAGGCTAATATGACGGAATTCGCCAACTTCATGACGAATGGCATGCCCTCCGGCTACAGCTCCCGGGGCGGGCAGGTGCTTAACCCCTATAACATCTCCACGCCGACAGGCGGCTCCAGCGCAGGGTCTGCGGTAGCGGTGGCCTGTAATTTCTGCACCGTTTCCGTTGGAACAGAGACCTCCGGCTCCATCCTCAATCCCGGCAATCTTGGATCTATTATCGGTATTAAGCCCACGGTGGGGCTGATCAGCCGCTCGGGTATTCTGCCGCTCTCCAGCACGCAGGATACCGCCGGGCCTATGGCACGAACTGTCCGGGATGCCGTCCTTCTGCTGAATGCTTTACTCGGTCAGGATGCCGGTGATGCGGCTATGGGAACGAACAGAGGTAAGGTTCATGAGGATTATACGGTTTTCCTGGATGCAGACGGTCTGCGGGGAGCGAGAATCGGAATTCCGCGCGATTATTACTTCGAGGAGCTGACGGAGGAACAGCTTGGGCTGTTCAATGCCTCTGTAGTGAGAATGCGTGAGCTTGGAGCGACCATTATTGATCCGGCCGAGATAACAACGGCACGGGAGATCAGCTATTCATCTGTGGTGCTGAATGAATTCAAAACCTCACTGAACGCCTATCTGGCCCGCCTGGGTCCGGGTGCACCGATGCGCACCCTGAAGGAAATTATTGATTTCAATCATGCCCATCCGGTCCAGACGCTGAAGTTCGGGCAAGCGACCCTGCTCGATGCCGAATTAACAACCTCCGGCACCTTCACTGAGCCGCAATATTTGCGTGACCGCATGACGGATCTCAGACTCTGCAAGGAGCTCGGGATTGACGCTACTATGCGCGAACATCAGCTTGATGCCCTGCTGTTCCCCGCTGACTTCGGCGCACGGATTACCTCAAGAGCCGGATATCCGTCGATCGTGGTGCCGTCAGGCTATACCTCAGCCGGTGCCCCCTTCGGCGTAACCTTCTCCGCCCGGGCCTATGAAGAACCGGTGCTTATCAGACTGGCTTACGCCTATGAGCAGAACTATAAGGTGCGCAAGCCGCCTTCACTCCGCAGCTTCATCTGATCCCGCTTCATGCCAACATGGGACAGGCTCCAGGTGCGCAGCTCGCAGCTGCGCACCCCCTTCTCAATCATAGTCATGCCGGTTCTCTTCATCGGCAATGCTCTGAATCTCCTCTGCATGCATCAGATGCAGCTCATAATCGCCTTCAGCATGCAGCTTCACGACCCGCTCTTTGGTGAACTTCGCACTGCTCTCCGCCGCATCCTCGTCGTAGAACAACAGAATCCCGTCGCTTTTACGCAGCAGCAGATCATCTCTGGCCTTGAACTGCCAGCTCCCGTCATAGGGAGCATTGCTAACGGCTCCGTAGTAGTCAGCACCGGCTACAATGCGGCGGTATTCATTCTGCTTCTCTTCCTTCCACTTCTCCTCCGGTGACGCATGGGCTGTAATAATGCCCAGCTTCAGTCCGGGATATTGCTGCTTCAGCTCCAGCACCACCTCGCAGGCCCACAGATCAACACCATATTGCCCGGGAGTAATGACCCATTCCAGTCCCTCCTCCACCAGCGGAATGATCCGGTTCGCGAGTGCTTTTTTGATATAGGGAATGCCCTGATGCTTGCTGTCATAAATGCCGAGCTCATGGGCCCGGTAGCCTGTGACCAGTAAAGTCTTCATGTGCTGCGCCTCTCTCCTGACTGCTTCATTCCGAAATGTATGGAACAACCTGTACTCTATGCATTATATCTTATTTCGCGTGGCAGGGCTGCCGGACCCGGGGAGCATATAAGCCGGACCCACCGTGCCAAATTATTTTCGGTAATTACGAGTAAATTTAGATAAAGTTTGGAAAACTGCATGAAGATGAAAACTTGTACTCCGTTATACCCAAATTCAAAAGCTGGGGATGATTACACTGTTCGGTATGATTCTTTCCTATATACCCGGCTGGGCAATCTTCGCCCAAGCGGGTGTGGCTATGCTTGTTCCGCTGCTCCTGGCCTATCTCTATAAATCGCTCTACAAGCTGGTAGGCAGCGGACGCGGCCAGATCGGGTACGGCGCAAGAACCCTTCCTGCGCAGGGGCCGCCGCCGCTGGCTCCAGAGGAATCCTCCGCCCGGTTTACCGGTGATCTTAAGGCCGACCTGCAGGCGGTTAAATCCGGCATCGGCAACAACAGCGATGTCCATTTCAGAGCATTCACAAATGCCAAAACAGGTGCACAAGGAGTCGTCATCCATGTCGACGGCATGCAGAGTGACCGGCTGCTCAGTATGGAAGTTATGCAATACCTGATGTATGAGATGCCTCCCGGTCCGCAGTCTTCTGTTGAAATGGCCGGGCATCGTCTTCCCTTCAGTGAGCTTAGAGAGGAAGAGCATATCAGGGACTTCAATAAGTCTGTCCTCTTCGGCCATGCCGCCCTCCTGATCGAAGGGCTGCGCTGCGGGCTCCTGATCGAGATGCCCGGTGCTCCCAGCCGCCAGGCGGACGAGCCGGTCTCCGAAGCGCTGCTCCGCGGCCCCAGACTGGGCTTCACGGAGGTGCTCAGCGAGAATACCTCTATTTTGCGCCGCCAGGGCCTTAGCGATCAGCTTGAGATGGTATCCTTCCGGGCAGGGACCGCTATTGAAAGGGAGATCGTTGTGGCCTACATGAAGGATATCGTCAATCCCGACCTGCTGGAGGAGATTAAGAACCGCATCTGCAAAATCGATATGGATTTCCTGGCCGAATCCGGCTACATCGAGCAGCTGATTGAGGATAATTATCTCAGCCCGTTCCAGCAGCTGCAGAATACAGAACGGCCGGACAGAGTCATCAGTGCCCTGCTGGAAGGACGGGTCGCCATTCTGCTGGACGGCACGCCCTTTGTGCTAATCGCACCGGTGACCTTCAGCATGCTGCTGCAGTCGCCGGAAGATTATTACGAGCGCTGGCTGCCTGGCACTCTCCTGCGGCTGCTGCGTTTTGGAGCATCCTTCTTTGCCCTGATGGCTCCAGCCCTGTACATCTCATTCATCTCCTTTCATCCGGGGCTGATTCCTACAGAGCTGGCGATCACGATCATTAAGACCCGGCAGGGTGTGCCCTTTCCCTCTCTAATAGAGGTGCTGATTCTGGAGGTCGCCATCGAGATTCTTAGGGAAGCGGGCATCCGGCTGCCGAAGCCGATCGGTCCCGCGATGGGCATCGTCGGCGGTCTGATCATCGGCGATGCAGCGGTTCAGGCGGGGATCGTCAGCCCGTTCCTGGTCATTACGGTGGCCGTAACTGCCATCTCCTCCTTCTCCATTCCGATGTACAGCGCCGGGATCACCCTGCGGATGCTGCGCTTCGCCGGTATGCTGTTCGCCTCGGTGCTGGGAATGTACGGGACCATTCTGTTCTTCCTGCTGATCTGCTGCCACCTGACCAAGCTCAAGAGCTTCGGAGTGCCTTATCTGACCCCGCTCTCCCCTTTCCGGCTCAGTGACTGGAAGGATCTGTTCCTGCGCGCTCCGATGGCACTGATGAAGCGCAGACCGAAAATGATGAAGACTAAGCAGAGTAAACGAAGATCATGACCGCGCCTGGTATAAGGAGGAATGCAGTATGTTCATACGCACGGATGATAAAATCACGGCTACACAAACGGCCATTTTCCTGAACAATACCTTGCTGGGCGCGGGTGTGCTCACACTGCCGCGCAGCGTAAGCAAGAGTGTCGGAACTCCGGATGGCTGGATCTCCACCCTGCTCGGCGGGGCCATTGTGATGCTGGTTGTCCTCCTTATGGTGAAGATCAGCCAGCAATTTCCGGGAAAAACCGTCTTTCAGTACTCAAGGCTGCTGACCGGCCGGTTCATCGGCGGCATTCTGTCCATGCTGTTAATCCTGTATTTCATCACTATCGCCGGCTTTGAGATCCGTACACTGGCTGAGGTTACCCTGTTTTTCCTGTTGGAGGGGACTCCTATCTGGGCAGTAATCCTACCTTTTCTCTGGCTGAGCACCTACCTCGTATACGGAGGCATCAACTCTATTGCCCGTGTCTACACCATTGTTTTTCCGATCAGCATTATGATTCTGCTCATCTCCTTCGTGCTCAGCCTGCGGATGTTCGATATAGATAATCTGCGTCCTGTACTCAGCAAGGGATGGTCCCCCGTATTCGCCGGGCTCAAATCCACCGTGCTTGTATTCACCGGCTGTGAAGTCACTATGACGCTTGTGGCATTCATGGATGACCCCAAAAAGGCTGTCAAAGCTATGCTTGGCGGCCTGGCCATCCTGCTGTCCATCTATTTCCTGACCATCATTATAGTGATCGGAGGCATCTCTATTGATTCCGCCATCACCAGCACCTGGCCCACTATTGATCTATTGCGCAGCTTCGAGGTGCCGGGATTTTTCTTCGAGCGCCTGGAATTCCCGTTCATGGTCATCTGGCTGATGCAGATGTTCTGCAACTTCAGCAGCTTCTTTTTCCAGTCTACGCTGGGTCTCTCACAGATCTTCAAGCTTAAGGTGCACCCGATTATTTATGCGTTGGTTCCGCTGCTGTTCATCTCGGCGATGCTGCCCAAATCCTTAGGCGATCTGTTCGCACTCGGAGATACCATAGGCAAGATGGGGTTGGTGCTGTTCCTGCTGGTGCCTGTCCTGCTCTCTGTCGTCTGGCTCATCCGGGTGAAGGGGCTGAAGCAGCATGTGTAGACGAATCCTGGTGGTGCTGTGCAGTCTGCTAATCCTTGCCACACTGACCTCCTGCTGGAGCAGTAAAGAGATTGAGGATCTGGCCCTATACGCAGGGCTGGCTCTGGATGTCGGAGAGTTCTCGCCCACAGAACAGGAGCTGGAGGACAAGGGCGCTACTTATTATAAAAAGAATAAAATCACCGCCACTGTGCAGATGGTTCCGGCTAACTCCGTGGGAGGGACAGATAAACAAGGCGGCAGCAGCGGCAGCAGTCCACCCTATATGAATGTAACCGGAACCGGAGATTCTGTGCTGGAGATCTTCCGTCAATATTCGATTCTGCGTGAACGGCCGATCATCGGCCACCACCTCAAGGTTATAGTGATCTCCAGTGAGCTGCTCAAGCAGCAGAGGATAAACCAGTTAATGGATTTCGTCCTTCGGGATAATGATATCCGTCCCAGCACGATGGTGTTCTTAAGCCAAGGCCGCGCAGCAGACACCATGGTCGCGAAGCAAAAAAATGAAATTCCTGCCTTTCACATCAGAGATATGCTGCGCAATCAGAAGAGAACCAGCAAGGTGCTGGACCCTGTTATTTTATCGAAAATGGATGCCAATATGCACTCCAAACGCAGTTATGCACTGCAGAACCTGGTAACGGCGAATGGGGAGGTAGAATTCTCGGGAGCCGGAGTCATCAAGGGAGATACCGGGCACTGGGTGGGCCCGCTGAATCAGGAGGAGACCGAATGTCTGAGCTGGCTGACCAACGGGGGGCAAAGCGGGGTCATCAAGACCTACGACTGGAACAATGAGCCGATTACCTATGAACTCAAGTCCATGAAGAGTAAAATCACTGCCAAAGCAGACGGCGGCGAGCTGTCCTTCGACGTCAAGCTTGTAACGGAAGGAAGGCTAAGCGAAACCTGGAACGTAGAGGAATACCCTGCGGCCACCCATCTTCCCCAAAAAGCAGAGAAGCTGTTCAAGGAGCGGCTGGAGCGGATGATGAAGAGTATGCTTCACAAGCTGCAGTCGGATTACAAAGCAGATGTGGGCGGATTCTCCACCAGGCTCAGCATCCAGGAACCCGCCTTATGGAACAAGCTGAAGGATCATTGGGACGAGGTGTTCAGCCGGACTCCTATTCATGTCACGGTTGATTTGAAGATTACGGACTTCGGCTCCTTCACTCAATAGGGTAATCCCGTTAAGAGTCTGTTTTAAAAAAAGCTGTCCCAGAGGCCGTGTCTAATGAACGGCCTTCGGGACAGCTTTGTCGTGCCTTACTGCTTGTCTGAGAGAATCAGCACTCCGCGCCCGGGAACTGTAGTGGAGCCGCTGAACTTCTTCCCGGTAAGCAGATCGGTCCGCTCTAGGTTACCGATATCCGCACGAAGCTCATCTGCTGAATGGTTCAGCAGGAACAAATAGGATACGCCGTCCTTCACACGCTGAACGGACTCAATACCTTCCGGCGCGCTGACCAGCGGTGCAATGCCGTTATCGACGCACAGGTTAGCCAGGAAGCCGCGCAGGAAGGCCGCATCCGGGCTGGTGGCCACATAATAAGCCTTACCAGCGCCGAAGCTGTTCACCGTTAGGGCAGGCATACCTTTATAGAAATCCGCACCATACTGAGCGAGCACCTCTGCGCCTTCGGGATGAATCAGGTCGCAGAGCAGATCGCAGCTATATGAACGATTAAGTGATCCCCACTCCTTGTTCATCACGATCTCATTGCTCATGCCCGGCAGCAGGGCGTCGATCTCCTCAGCCCAGATGCCGAGCACCTTGCGCAGCTCTCCCGGATACCCGCCAACCGTAACCAGATCATTCTCATTGACAATCCCGCTGAAATACGTCGTAATGAAGGTGCCGCCTGCCTGGACGAAGGCTTCGACCTTCTCGGCGAAGCCCGGCTTCACCATATACAGCACCGGTGCAATGACAATCTTGTATCTCGACAGCTCCTCTTCAACGCCGATCATATCCGCTTCAATATTCTGCTGATAGAGCGCATCATAATACTTATGGACCTCGTCCACATATTTCAGTGCAACAGACGGGCCGCTGGAGAGATCAAGCGCCCAGCGGTTCTCCCAGTCGTAGATAATCCCGATCTGCGCCGCACTGCGTGCATCCAGCAGCTCGCTGCCCAAGCTCTCCAGCTCCCGGCCCAGCTCAGCACATTCGCGGAATACGCGGGTATGCTCATGCCCTACATGCTCAATGACCGCTCCGTGGTATTTCTCGCAAGCGCCGATGGACCGCCGCAGCTGGAAGAACAGCACGGTGTCAGCACCGCGCGCTACCGCCTGATAGCTCCAGAGGCGCATGACGCCGGGACGCTTCAGGGAATTGTACGGCTGCCAGTTCTGCTGGCTTGGCGTCTGCTCCATCAGCATGAACGGCTGGCCGTTCTTCAGGCCGCGCATAAGATCATGTGTCATCGCCGTATGGCTGACCGGCGTGTCCAAGTACGGATAGTTGTCCCAGGAGATCACATCCATATGTTTCGCCCATTCAAAATAATCCAGCTCCGGGTAGAAGCCCATCATGTTGGTTGTAATCGGAATGTTCGTGCTGTGCTGCTTGATGGCTTCGTACTCCAGCTTGTAGCATTCCAGCAGGCTGTGCGACATGAATCTCCGGTAGTCCAGAGAAATTCCCTGGAAGTTGGTCCGGTTACCGCCCCACTCTTCACTGAGTTCATTCGGAACAACGATTTCCTCCCAGTCATAGAAGGTATGGCCCCAGAACCGGGTGTTCCAGGCTTTGTTGAGCGCATCCAGCGTTCCGTAACGTTCCTTCAACCAGACACGAAAAGCAGCCTCGGACTGCTCGGAGTAATCATATCCCCCATATTCATTGGAGATATGCCAGGCCACCAGGCCCGGATGATCCTTATAGCGCTCAGCCAGCTTACCGGCCAGCAGGGCCGCATATTTGCGGTAGACTGCGCTGTTCGGGTTGGAGTTGTGGCGGCCGCCGAATTTACGCTTCCGGCCCTGAACATCCACGCGGGTGACCTCCGGATAGCGGTGAGCCATCCAGGCCGGATGTGCCCCGGTACCCGTAGCCAGACATACATAGGTGCCGTTCTTATATAAGCGGTCGATTAACTCATCCAGACCACTGAAATCGTACGTATCCTCAGACGGCTGAATCAGCGCCCAAGAGAACACATTAATGGTTGCTACGTCTATGCCCGCGAGCTTGAACATCCGCTCGTCCTCCGCCCAGTCCGGGGCCTCCCATTGCTCCGGGTTATAATCTCCACCGTACCAGATCTTAGGTAATTTCTCGTTGATCACGCTACGCACATCCTTTATAGTATAAGTATATTCTTATTTTAATCGCTACCTCTATCGCTATAAATATAATATTAATGAATTGGAATATAATAATATGGAACACCAGGAGATGAACCGAAATGTCACTGGATACCGTCCGCAGAATCGTATTCGCCCAGGAGAGCGGCCAGCTGCTCCCCATCACCCTCGACAGTATGGGTTATAACCCTGATCAGGAACAAGTCTCCCGGCCGCAAGGCTATCACACCTATCACTGGCTGCAGACGGCGCATGGCGGCGGGATGATCCACTTCGACAACAAGAAGCTCACACTCACCGAAGGCAGCGGCATTCTGCTGATGCCGGGGACACCGCACCGCTATGAAGCACTCTCCTCAGAGACTTGGCGCACCTATTATCTCACCTTCGGCGGGACCTCAGCCCGGCATATTCTGGATTCGCTCGGGATGAACACCAGCCTGTTCTACCGCTGGGAGAGCGGGGCGCCGCTGAGCTCGATGCTGAAGGAGATGCTGGACCGCCACGATACTTCGAATGACATGTTCAGTCTCGGGGAATCCAGCGATGCCTACCGTTTCCTGCTGACCCTGAACAAATACGGGCAGCTGCATAACAACACGGCCATCTCCCGCAATGTGGACAAGCTTCAGCCGCTGCTGAAATGGATGGACAGCCATTATGGTGATCCCGAGGTAGGCCTCAGTGATCTCGCCTCCCGGCTTGAGGTGTCCGGCAGATATCTGAACAGCCTGTTCCTGCAGACCTTCGGGCTATCGCCTTATGCTTATTTCGTCCGGCTGCGCATCCGCAAGAGCAAGGAGCTGCTGGTTGCGAATCCCCAGCTTACCGTTAAGGCCATCTCGCAGCTGGTCGGCTTCCGCGATGTCAGCCATTTCGTAGCCACCTTCCGCAAGCAATCGGCGGTTACGCCGGAGCAGTTCAGGAAGCTGCACTAACTCCTGAACATACAGAGACGGATACCATCCACCTAAGTGGGGTATCCGTCTTTTGCGGCACGAATATAGGATCTTATCCTACGTTTATGACTTCACTGCTGCCCGTTACTCCACAGGACCGCTGCCGTCCTGCATCCTGTCTGTCCCGCTCACCGCTTCCGGCAGCCCTGCCTTCAGCTCTTCGATGAACTCCCGGAACGCGCTCGTCATATAGAGGTCGCGCCGCCGGATGAATACTGTCGGCACCTCCGCATACTTCTCGGGAAACGGATAGATCCTTATCCCCTCCGTGACATTCATCCGGGTGAAATAGGATAACGGCAGCACCGCATACCCTATTCCCGCCCTTACACAGCCGAGTAATCCCTCCATCGTCCCGAACTCCATCATCTTACCCAGCCGTCCGCCCTCTTCCGCCAGCCAGCTCTCCAGCTTGTTCCGGTACAGGCATTCTGAATTCAGCATCAGCAGGGTCTTGTCATGAACAGAGAGGATGCCCTGATAATCCATACTATCGGGAATCACCAGCCCGATCCGTTCGTGGATGAGCAGCTCCTGGACAATCTCCGGGTGCTCCACCGGCCCGTCCATAAAGGCCCCCTGGACTTGATGCTGCAGAACCGACTCGATCAGCTCCCCCGCCCGTCCGACCTGCAGCTGCACCTCCACCTCCGGGTAGCATCCTCGGTAAGTGGACAGGATAGCAGGCAGCCGCACTGCCGCCGTCGTATCCGAGCCGATGGTAATCAAGCCTGTGGGCACCGGCGAATCCAGCACCGCCAGCTTCGCCTCATCCAGCAGATTAAGAATCTTGACCGTATACTCCATGAACGTCCGTCCGGCCGAGGTCAAGGTAATTCCCCGGCTATGCCGGTAGAACAGCGGAGTCTTCAGCTCCTGCTCCAGTTGCTGGATTCTTGCCGTTACATTGGACTGCACATAGTTCAGGCTTTGGGCTGCCTTAGAGATACTTCCTTCTTCGGCAACCGCCAGAAATACTTTGAGAAGACCCGTATCCACGCCGTATCGCTCCCCCCGGATCACCCATCAGCCGCAGTGATGGCCTCCATCATTTCCCTTCATTATACATGATCCGATACACCGTTTATGATGGAAATATAACAGGAATGCGAGACCCCGACTAAAAAATTGCTAGGAGTGAGAGCAGTGGAAAACAAAAAGTGGAAGTTCCAGCTGCCCGGTAATCCGGATGGCATAGAAATAGCTATCGGTACAAGTGAAATCAGAACTGTCCATGACCTCCTAAGCCGGTTCCGCCAAGAGGAGCTTATGGCGGCGCAGAAGCAGCAGGCCGAGAGACGGAAGCCACAGCCGAAAGCTCCTGTGGTCTCCCTGGCCTCCCGCATGCAGGAGAAGAGACGACACCCTACTGCCTGACTCCAGCTTCCTGCAGGCCAGAGCTTACAGCTTGCAGAATCTGAACAGCAAAAGGCGGAAGCATGACGGTTCCAGTCTCCAGATTGCCGGTTAGCGCGCTGCGGTAGTGCTTCTCCAGCCGGATGCTCTGAGCCGTCCGGCTGAGGTTCAGCAGGAACAGCAGCTCCCGGTTCTCTCCTGTACGCTTGAAGGCCTGAACGCCCTCCGGTAATTCCGCGAACTGCTCAAGCCCTGCGTCCAGCGCGATATCACCCAAAAGCTTAAGCCAATAATCCTCCCCGGGATCGGTTCCGATATAATATACCTTGCCCGCCCCGAAGCGGTTAAGTGTAGCCGCAGGAACTCCGGCATAGTAATCATTTTCATACCAGGCGATCGGCTCCGCTCCCTCCAGACAAAGAATGTCGCACCAATGGCTGCATGCATACATATTCCCTTCAGCATCACGGAGCGTATGAATCTCGTCTCCAACCGGATCATACTCCTCCACCGTTATGCCGGCCGCACGTGAGAACAGCCCGGGAAGAGGCTGCATTACACAGATATTATTCATGTTCTTCACACCGCTTCGGCTCATCAAAATGACTGTGCCGCCGCCGTCCGCAAAGGATTCCAGCGCCTGTGCCGCCTCTTCATCATGCAGGTACAGGCTCGGGACGATAACCAACTTGTAGCCCTCCAGCGGCTGACGCCAGTCCACCACATCACAACTGATGCCACGCTTGGTTAACGCCCGGTGATATTGCTTGATGTTATCATAATAGTCCAGCCCCTCCGCCTGGGGCTGAATCCGCAGCGCAGCCAACTGCTCGTGCGAATACAGGATAGCCGTCTGACTCATGACTCCGGTCCCTTCCAGCAGCGGAGCCAGAGCATTCACCTCACTGCACAGCTGCCCGAATTCGGCAAATCTCCGCCCGGGCACATTGCTGTGGTCGATGAGGCCGTGCCAGAACTGCTCTGCTCCGGCGGCTGCGCTTCTCCAGCGGAAATGCACCACGGTATCCGCACCTCTGGCAATCGCCTGCCAGGCATATGCACGGATCAGGCCGGGATACGGAGTGCGCCACATCGGGAACCAGCAGCCCGGAGGGCCGCTAAGCTGCTCCATGATCCAGAAGCCCTGGCGTTTAATTCCGCGGGTCAGATCCAGGGATAAGGCCCCGCTGTATGGTGCAGTGGCCTGTTTTTTAGGCGAAGGATTCGGATAGTAATCGAAGGCCGCCACATCCAGCTCCTCTGCCAGCCCGTGCATGTCCAGCCGCTGCGGATAACTGTGAAAGTTATGGGTGATAAAGTGATGTGGGCAGATCGCCCGCAGCATATCAATCTGCGACTTCTGGAAGGCAATCACTGAATCCCATTGGAACCGCTGGAAGTCCAGCAGCAGCGAAGGGTTCTGAAAAGGTGAAGCGCCATAAGGAACCGTCAGTTCACTCCAGCTGCTGTAGCTTCCGCTCCAGACCACGGTTCCCCACTCCGAATTAAGCTGTTCCAGCGTCCCGTACTTCTGCTGAACCCAGTCCCGGAACGCCAGGTTGCAGCTGTCACAGTGGCAATCCAGCATACTGAATTCGTTATCCGTCTGCCAGCCGATAACTGCAGGGTGGCTGCTGTACTGGCGGGCAAGCGCCTCAATAATCCGGCTGCCATGTTTCCGCAGGGAAGCGCTATTATAACAGCGGTGGCCGCGCACGCCCGGATGGAAGACGCCGCCGTCCGCGAGTACAGGCAACACATCCGGGTAAGCGGAGGTCAGCCAGCGCGGCGGTGTTGCTGTAGGCGTCCCGATCACAATCTGAATCCCGTACGCATGGAACAAATCCAGCGCCCGGTCCAACCAGGCGAAGTCAAAGCTGCCGTCCGAAGGTTCCAGCCGGCTCCAGGCAAATTCCGCTACCCGGACAACCTTGACCCCGGTTTCCTTCATTAACTTGATATCCTTCTCCCACATGGACTCGTCCCAATGCTCAGGATAATAGTCGACACCGATTTGCACGTTGCTGTAATCATTCCGCTCCCGAATTGTGCCCAGCTCCCTCTTATCGTAATGTACAAGACTTTGATTCGAGTATACCTCAATCACCAGTTAGCCGAAAACCATAAAGGACGCCCCGCCTCACCTCATTCACTGAGATGGGCATGAGCGTCCCGGCCAAACCACTCTATCCAATCTGTTCCCTTTCAGATTATTTCTTCAGCTTATCCCAGGCAGCCTGCATGCCCTTCTCCCAGCCGGCTTCATCCACTTTGCCGGCAATCAATTCCTGAATGGAGCTGGCGAATTCCTGTGTAACGCCATCAGGGAATTTGGATGCCTGCAGCCCGTAGACCTTGCCTTCCTTTACATAATTCCAGACATCCGCACCCAGCAGACCGATATCCTCAGGGGTTGCCGGAATGGTGGACAGTGCAGGAATGAACTTCCATTTCTTCACGATATACTCTTTCCCCATATCCGAAGTGACCAGCCAGTTCAGGAACGTCTTCGCTTCTTCCTTGGAGCCGGATTCCTTGTTCACTACCAGGTTCGCCGGAACACCCACCGACAGCTTATCGTTCATCGCCGCATCATCATTGATTGGCATCGGGAACATCCCGATGTTCATGTCCGGCGTAATGTTATCTACCAGTGTCTGTGCCCAGTTGCCTTCCTGCATCATAGCCGTTTCGCCCTTGGCGAACAGCGCCAGGTGAGTGTTAGCATCCGTGGTCAGAGGATTCTTCTGGCCGTATTTTACCGTCAGGTTCAGCAAGTTGCTCCAATCCTTGAACTTCTCATTCCCTACGATGGATGCGGTTCCGTCGTTCAGACCCTTGATGAATTCATCCACATTATCCTGCTGTGCAAAAGCTACGCTAATCCCCTGAATCCCCAGCAGCCACCATTCCTGATAAGCGTTGCCGAACGGAGTTACTCCACTCGCCTGCAGCTTTTTAGCTGCTTCTTCAAGCTGGGAAATGGTTTTTGGCGTCTCTGTAATCCCGGCCTTGGCGAACAGGTCCTTGTTGTATACATAACCGATTCCTTCAAGGTTCATTGGCATCCCGTAGGTTTTGCCGTCCTTGGTCATAGGTTCTGCTGCAAGTGGAATCAGATCCTTCACCCAAGGCTGGTCGGACAGGTCTTCGAGTTTGTCCTGCCACAGTGCCATTTCCGCATAACCGCCATTGGAGAAAATATCAGGCGCATCGCCGGAAGCGAATTTGGTCTTCAGCGCTGCACCATAGTCTGCGCCGCCACCCACGGTCTGGATATCCAGCTTGATGTTAGGATGCTCTTTCTCGAATTCCACCTTCAGCTCATTCAGGCCTTCCACGATCTCGGTCTTGAACTGGAAAATCTTAACCGTCTTCACAGCGCCGCTGTTGCCAGCGCTTCCATTCGAAGCATTATTTGAGGCAGACTTATCGGCATTGCCGCCGCAAGCCGCGAGCACTACTGACATTAGCATTACGGATGACATCATCAGTGCAGACTGTTTCTTCTTCATTGGATATTTCCCCCTTGAATAATTTAACTGCTTTTTATGTGGAACGGGAGCCCGGTGAATTAACCCTTCACCGAGCCAGCCGCTATTCCCTCAACAATGTAACGCTGCATGAACAGATAGAAGATGACGATCGGGGCAATCCCGATGGTCAGTGCCGGAAGCGCCATATCCCACTGCTTCGTATACTGGCCGAAGAAGGAGAAGGTCGCCAGCGGAATTGTCCGCAGTCCGGGTGCCTGGAGAATCAGGGATGGCAGCAGATAGTCATTCCAGATCCCCAGCGCATTCAGCACGATAATGGTCATCAGCATCGGCTTCAGGAGAGGCAAAACAATCCGGAAGAACGCCGAGACCGGGTTACAGCCATCCACCGTGGCCGCCTCTTCAATCTCCAGCGGTACGGACTTGATGAAGCCATGGAACAGGAAGATCGCCATTGGAATGCTGAGGCCCAGATGGGAGATAATGAGACCTGTGAAGGAGTTGTTCACGCCCAGGACATTCACAACCTTCAGGATCGGAATCATGATTGTCTGGAACGGAACCACCATCGCCGCTACCATCAGCAGCAGCAGGATCTGGTTGAACCGGTTATTGGCACGCACCATCCGGTAGGCCGCCATCGCGCTGAACAGCGAGATAAGTGCCACACTGATGATCGTAATGATCAGCGAGTTGCGGAAGGCTTCGGAGAACCGGGCCAGCTTCCACGCATTCGCATAGTTCTCCCACATGAAGGCCTGCGGCCAGCTTGCCGCATCGCTCAGAATCTCGCCGAAGGATTTCACCGAGTTCGCCAGCAGGAAGTAGAACGGAGAGAGGAACAGAAGCGCCAGAAGGATCATAATCACTTCAATGCCGATATTCCATCTGCTTTTGGTCTTGGCATTCATTAAGCTTCTACCTCCTTACTCTTCGTTATACGAACCTGAATGATCGTGATCAGCGCTACAATGACGAAGAATAACAGCGCCTTAGCCGTACCCAGACCATAACGGTTGTTCAGGAAGGCTTCGTTATAGATGTTCATCGCTACGGATTCCGTCGATTTGAACGGTCCGCCTTTGGTCAGCGAGAGGTTCAGGTCGAACATCTTGAAGGACCAGGAGATCGCCAGGAACAGCCCGATCGTAACCGCAGGCATAATCAGCGGAACGATAATGTTGCGCAGTACCTGCATCCGGGAGGCGCCGTCAATCTCGGCAGCTTCGAGCACCTCTTTGGAGACGTTGCTGAGCGAAGCGATGTAGATGACCATCAGATAGCCGGAGGACTGCCAGATGAAGACCATGACAATCGCCCAGAAGCCGGTGGTCGCATCCCCGAGCCAGGGAAGGTTGAAGAAGGACAGGCCCGTAAGATCGCCCATCGTGGCGAAGCCTTTGATGAAGATGAACTGCCAGATGAACCCGAGCAGCAGGCCCCCGATCACATTCGGCATGAAAAAAATGGTCCGGAGCATATTGCGTGTCTTCAGGGGTTTGGTCAACAGATAGGCCAGGAAGAAGCCTACTATGTTAGTCAAGATCACACCCAGCACGGTGAATCTCACGGTAAACCAGAAGGATGACCAGAAGTCGTGATCATTCGTAAAAATACTTTTAAAATTCTCAAAGCCGACCCAGCTCACATTACCGGATACGCCGTTCCAGTCCGTGAAGGAGTAGTACATCCCCATCAGAAACGGAATAATCATGATCAAGGTAAAAAACAATAATGCCGGGCCAACGAAAAATACCTGCTGACCAAACTGGGACAATTTATTGCCGCGCATGTTATGGCCCCCCTTTCTTTTACTCACTCACTTGTTTATGATCTAAAGATATTATCTGTTTTTTGCAGAGCCTCTTACACCTACGCAAGTGATCTTTAGGGTGTAAAATATTGACCTGGATGTGACCCGCCCCATGAAATGGACCAGTATCCGCACGAAGCTGATCGTCTTCCTGCTTGTGCCCACCTTAATCTGCATTATGGCTACAATGTATGTCAGCTATTCCCACACCACCAAGTCACTGCGGGACCGGGCGGTCGAGGAGAACAAGAATCTGCTCTATCAAGGCTACAAGAACATTGACAGTCTGCTGCAGGAGCTCAACCGTCTGTCGCTGAACGTGTATTCTGACGGCGATTTCTACCGGCTGCTTGAAGCAGGGTACGACGATCTGTCCTCCGATATTGCCATCTATAACTCGCTCAGCTATATCTCCACCTCCCTGCCCCACCTCTCACAGGTGTACTTATACAGTGTGAAAGATTCGAAGGCTACGCTGATTACGGACAATACAACACCGAAGCGCTGGCTGGCTAGTGCACCCTACCACCAGTCCAGTCTGAGCGGAAGCTCCCCGGTAAGCGTGCAGAGTACACATCTGAGCAACGCTTACGGGCTGAGGCTGCCGTTAACGCAGTTTATACCGGAGCCGGTTTTTACGCTGCACCGCAGAATTGAGCGTATCCCTACCTCGCAGGCGCTAGGCTATCTGTCAATTGATGTGAAGCTGGCAGCCCTCAGTGAGATTGTGGACCAGCTGTACGAGCAGGATCAGGAGAAGCTCTACCTGGTGGACAGCAGCGGCAGGCTGGTCTACAGCCATGATTCCGGGCTGCTCGGCAAACCGCTGAATGCTGATTGGTATAACACTCAGATTGCGGACAGTACGCAGTTGCAGGGTTATTTTGAACAGGACAGCTCTGTATTCATCTATCAAAAAATCGACAGCATCGGCCTCGGCTGGACGCTCGTCAAGCAGATTCCCGTCTCCTACCTGTTCCGCGAGGCCAAGGAGGCCGCCGCGATCAACCTGCTCCTGCTGGCGCTGCTGCTGGTGACGATCATTGTTCTGACGATCCTCGTCTCCTTCCGGATTACCGCGCCGATCAAGCAGCTGACCCGGTATATGAATCAGGTCCAGACCGGGAATCTCAACATTGAGATCCGCCCGGCGGGCAACGATGAGATCGGGGTGGTCACCGAGCATTTCCGCAGTATGATGGACACGATCAACAATCTCATTCTGCGGGAGTACAGACTGGAGCTGGCGAGCCGGACCAATGAGCTGAGGGCGCTCCAGTCCCAGATTAATCCGCATTTTCTGAACAACACTCTCCAGATTATCGGTACGCTGGCCCTGGAGCTGAAGGTGCCGCAGATCTACGGCTTGCTCTCGGCTCTGGCCAAAATGATGCGCTACAGCATGTACAATGATGAGAAGGTGGTGACGGTCCAGAATGAGCTGGATCATGTCAAAGCGTATATCCAGCTGCAGAAGGAGCGTTTTGAGAACAAGTTCAGCTTCCGCTGTGAAGTGGAGGAGCCGCTGCTTCGGGCGCTGATGCCCAAGATGATTCTGCAGCCGATTGTGGAGAATTACTTCAAACACGGCTTCCAGCTTGACCGCCAGGACGGATACATGGAGATTAACGTGGCCGGGCTAACCCCGGAGCGGATGGAGATCAGCATCGCCAACAATGGTCTCCCCATTCCCGCAGGACGGCTGGAGGCGTTGCGCAAGGAGTTGGAGCAGTCCAGCACCGCTGAAGAACGGGAGCTCCTGCAGAATGCCGGACAGGACAGCCCTAGCAGACGCGATGCACCGGGCGCGGGCATCGGCCTCGGCAATGTGCTGGCCAGGCTGCGGCTGGTTTGCGGCGATAATGCCCTGCTGACCGTGGATAATCTGAAGACAGGCGGGGTAATCATCCGCCTTGAAATCGATATTGTAGTGGAGAGTGAACGGATATGAAGGCACTGATTGTAGATGACGAAGCAAGAGTCCGGAAGGCCGTCCGCCTGCTGGTGGACTGGGAGGCCCATCAGATTGAGGAGATTCTGGAGGCGGGTAACGGCAATGAGGCCATCGGTCTAATCCGCCAGGAGAAGCCAGCGCTGGTCATTATGGATATGATGATGGAGTCCGGGAGCGGCCTGGAGCTGATGACCTGGGTGGATGAATTCGCAGGCAGCACCAAGTTCATTGTGGTCAGCGGGCATAATGATTTCGACTTCGTCCGCCAGACCGTCCGCCATGGCGGCATCGATTATATCCTGAAGCCGATTGACCCGGATATGATTAACAGCGCGGTCTCCAAAGCAGTATCCGCCTGGCGGGCCGAGGAGGCGGAACGCAGCCACCGCCAGCACCAGAGCCTCCGGCTGAATGAGATCAAGCCGATCTTCGGGGAGAAGCTGCTGTCCGCATTGATCGACGACAAGGTGAATGCCGAGGCCTCGCTGCGCCGCCTGATCCATGACAGCATCATTCCGCCGGACATTAAGATTTCGCGTCTGCTCCTCGTGCAGACGGACAGCGGCAACAATCCGCTGCTGCGGCGCTTCGGCGGTGACAGCGAGCTGCTCTACTACGCCATCGTGAACATCTGCAACGAATTTCTGCAGCAGCAGGGCACGGGCATCGCGTTCCGTTATTGGGGCGGGCCGCCGGAGATTGCCATCCTGCTCTGGGAGCCGCATGAATCCGTCACTTCGCTGATTAGCCGGATGAATCAGGGCATCTTCCTGACGCTGCAATTCCGCATGCATTTCGGAATCAGCACGCCGGGCGCCTTCCCCGCGCATCTGCCGGCGGGACGCGCCGAAGCCGCCGAAGCCCTGCTGCGGCGGAATCTGCTCAGGCATGAGGATTACTGCCATTTTGCGGGTGCGGAGGCGCTGCCGGGCGCGGGGACAAGCATGGGAGCGGGCTCGGTGGCAGGCGGGGAGACTGATGTGGGTGTGATGACGGGCGGGAAGCCAGGCTTGGGTGCGGTGACAGGCGGATTGACTGGCACGGGAACGGGCGAGGTAACAAGCCGGAAGTCAGGTGCGGGTGCGGCGACAGGCGGATTGACTGGCTCGGGAACGGGCGAGGTGACAGGCCGGAAGTCAGGTGCGGGTGCGGGGCCGGGGTGGGTGACTGGCAATGGTGCTGGCGCAGTGACGGGCAGGAAGCCGGGGACGATACCCGGCGGGAAGCCGCGCGATAAGCGGGAGACCGCAGTCCCGCTGAGCTTCGCCGATGTCCAGGAGGACTGGCGGATGGCGGTCATCAGCGGGACGCCCGAGGCCCTGACCGCAGCGGCGCAGCACTGGACTCAGGAGCTTAGCCGCCGGGGGGTGGTTACCCCGCAGATGCTGAACGACTGGAAGGCCAATGCGCTGCTGCTTCGCTCCCGGCTGGTCCGGGAAGCGCTTGGCAGCCAGGCAGCCAACGTACTGGCTGAGCTTGAGCACGGGGACCAGCAGAACCCCTCTCCGCAGCCCAGCGGCTATTCCTTCTCCCTGTTCGCCTGGCGCGATTGGTCCCTTGCCTTCATGCAGCAGTTATCCCGGGCGCTCACGGACAGACAGCAGAAAGAGCGGAACCCGATGACGGAGATCGTAAAATACATTGAGCAGAATTACCCCTCCGACCTCTCCCTTCAGGAGGTGGCGGGCAAATTCCAGGTCAGCCGCGAGTATGTCTCACGCCGGTTCAAGCAGGAATACGGCATCAACTTCTCCGACTACATCGTCAGCGTCCGCATCGAGAAGGCCAAGCTGCTGATGCAGAATCCGGGCCTCAAGCTGGCCCAGATCTCGGAAATGGTCGGCTTCCACGACGTCAAATACTTCAGCAAGGTCTTCAAGAAGCACACCGGCCATTCGCCGAAAGACTACCGGGATCAGGCGGAGCATTAAGCTCCGTCTGGGTGGTATGTGAATGCTGATTACTGGGGGAGAATGTATTCGGTTTTTCGCCTACATTTGCTCCGGTTACTTCACCCTTTTAGTCCTCCATGGCTCTTCACCCATCCACAGATGAAGAGCTGATGCTCTACTAACTTACTGGAGTCCGTTTGCTGTTAAATTTCGCTAACCTCTGTACCACGCCAGAAAAGCCGCCGCCACTGCCTTGCCCGCCGCACCGTTCGGATGCGGGTCGAACTCGTCGCTCATATACTCCGGCTTGATCCGGTGGTCAGCAGGAACAGCAACAGAGAGCACGGCCGCCATGTCGAATACGCGGTCCACTCCGGCCGGAAGACTCATGCGGATACATTCATTCACTTTTCGCCAATGGGTCTCACGCTCGCCCTCGAAATTGAAAGGCGGCACCGTGCTGAGAATTACCGCTGCCTCCGGCTGTGCTTCCTTGATCCGGGAGATAATGTGTGCGAGGTCCCCCAGCAATTCCTCTGCCGAGCGTTGGCCGATATCCAGATCATTCACGCCCAGCACGATTAGCACTTCATCCCCCTGCTGCGCCTTATGCAACCAGGGACCATCCGTGGCTACATCGTAGGCCCGGCCCCAGCCGGAGCCGATATTCCACACTCCATACTCTGTACCCAGCCCCTCCGCAATTCTTGCCGCCCAGTGCGCATATTGGTCCTTGGCGGTCCGCACCCCCTGCGTGATGGAATCGCCCAGGAATACCAGTCTCTTCACCACTTGCTTCTTGTAACCCAGGAAGCTTGGCAGCACCTGGAGCTTATCCGATTCACTGAACCCCGCCGCTGACTCCTGCGCTGCCTGTGTACCCGGCGCATCGTAGCCGGAGACCAGCATTCCCTCCACATTGAAGGGGAATGACTTGCCTGCGCCAGCCGTCTTCAAGGTCCAGGTGAAGGCCAGCATATGGCCCTCCCGCAGCTCCAGAAGCGCTTCGTCGCTCCAGAACTGCTCACCCGGCTTCACACGCCGCGACAATTCGCCGCCAAAGGTAACCGGCACCTGCGAGCCCTGCACAATGCTGCCGTCCGGCGCCGCTCCGCCATCGGCGAGATATGCCGCCTCGATGCTCCACTCGCCGCCCGGTTCACTGGCTACGGCATCCGCGCCCAGGTCCCAGGTCGAATCCACCGCGTTGCTGTGCCAGAACTCCAGCGTCAGCTTGCCGTTCTCCCGCAAGCGGATATAGGTGCGGTACGTATGGGTGAACGGCTCCGGCGCGTTCATAATATAGTTGGCGGCTGTAGACAGCGCGGTGGCCGAGGTGAACTCCGGCTGGCTCAGTACTCCGTTTGGACTGTTCTCAATATTGTTCATAGTCATCGACTCCTCTAATCTGATGCGACTTATGCTGACAGTACCTTGTCACTCCTTAGGCAATCCTTCGATACCTCTTTGGCACTCCTTCGGAGAATGTAATCGAAAAAACTGATCACATTTGAACCGGACGCGTCACGTAGGCCGAATATAATCGAAAAACCGATCACATTTGGACTGGACGCGTCACGTGGGCCGAATATAATCGAAAAACCGATCACATTTGAACCGGACGCGTCACGTGGGCCTAATGTAATCGAAAAACCGATCACATTTGAACTGGGCTCGCCACGTAGGCCGAATGTAATCGAAAAACCGATCACAATGGCACTGAGCACGCCACGTGGGCCCAATGTAATCGAAAAACCGATCACATTTGGAATGGGCACGCCACACGGGCCCAATGTAACCAAAAAATCGATCACAATGGCACTGATCCCCAAAAAGCTCCCCGATCCAGGAGACGAATGTCCCCTGTCATCAGAGAGCTTGGTTACTTAAGGGCACAGCCATAGGCTAAGCCAGCGTGCAGGTGTGTTAATTCGGTCTATAGTTGTGTTAATTCAGTCTTGCGTGTGTGTTAATTCCGTCTATAGTTCACTTATTTCAGCGTAATCGTGAACGTTACGGACTTCTCACCGGCGCCCACTTTCACTGTAGTCTCATCTACCTGCTCCGCACCTTCCACGGAAGCGATAGCGCCGAGATCCTTCACCGCCAGGGTGAATGCTTTGCCGCTGCCTTCGACAGTTACTTTTACAGCACTGCCGCTGCGTACAGCTTCTACCTTCAGCTCAGGAGCGCCGTGGATATCGCGCACAGTCGCCACAGCAGACTTCCCGTCCTCCAGGGAGTACAGGCCGAACTTCACGCCGTCTGCAAAATCATAATCCGGACGGCTGTCCTCGCTGCCCACAGCCAGCAGAGTGTTCGGCCGAACGAACAGTGGCAGGCTGAAGAAGTCATGCTTCTCCTTGCGCCATGCTCCGCCCTGTACGGTCTCACCGTTCAACAGGTGTGTCCAACGGCCGGCCGGCAGGTAATACTTCACTTCGCCGTTCTCCTGGAAGATCGGAGCGACCAGCAGGGAATCGCCCAGCATGTACTGGCGGTCCAGCACCTCACAGGTCGGATCTTCCGGGAACTCCATCACCATGGCCCGCATCGAGGCCCAGCCCTGCTCATGTGCCTGTCCGGCTACATCATACAGGTACGGCATCAGGCTGCACTTGAGCTTGGTGAAGAAGCGGGTAACGTCCACGGCTTCATCGTCATACGCCCAAGGCACACGGTACGAGGTGCTGCCGTGCAGACGGCTGTGGCTGGAGAGCAGGCCGAAGGCCAGCCAGCGCTTGAAGACATGCGCCGGAGCGGTGTTCTCGAACCCGCCGATGTCATGGCTCCAGAAGCCGAAGCCGGACAGGCCGAGCGACAGGCCGCCGCGCAGGCTCTCTGCCATGGATTCATAGTCAGCATAGCAATCGCCGCCCCAGTGAACCGGGAACTGCTGGCCGCCAGCGGTAGCAGAGCGTGCGAACACGGCAGCTTCATTTTTGCCGAGCTTCTCTTCCAACACCTCGAATACAACCTTGTTATACAACTGGGTATAATAGTTATGCATCTTGTATGGATCGGAGCCGTCGAAATAGACCACATCCGTCGGAATCCGCTCGCCGAAGTCCGTCTTGAAGCTGTCTACGCCCATATCCACCAGGTCGCGCAGGTAACCGGCATACCATTCACAAGCCGCAGGGTTCGTGAAGTCGACCAGGCCCATTCCCGCTTGCCAGAGGTCCGTCTGGTAGACGTCACCGTTGGCTTTTTTGAGCAGATAGCCGTTCTTCCGGCCTTCTTCAAACAACGGGGAGCGCTGTCCGATATAAGAGTTGATCCAGACGCAGATCTTCAGCCCCTTGTCGTGCAGACGCTTCAGCATCCCCACCGGGTCCGGGAACACACGGGAATCCCACTGGAAATCCGTCCATTGATATTCGCGCATCCAGAAGCAGTCGAAGTGGAACACATGCAGCGGCAGATCGCGCTCCGCCATCCCTTCCACGAAGGAGTTCACGGTAGCTTCATCGTAGTCTGTAGTGAACGAAGTCGTCAGCCACAGGCCGAAGGTCCAGGCCGGAGGCAGCGCAGGCTTACCGGTCAGGGAGGTGTATTTGGTGATGACCTCTTTAATCGTCGGCCCTTCAATCACGAAGTATTCCAGGCTCTCTCCGGCTACGCTGAACTGGGCCTTCTTCACCTTCTCAGATGCAATCTCATACGAGACGAGTTCCGGCTGGTTCACGAAGACGCCGTAGCCCTTGCTGGTCACATAGAACGGAACGTTCTTGTACGCCTGCTCGGAGCTTGTACCGCCGTCTTTGTTCCACAGATCGACCACCTGGCCGTTTTTGACAAAAGCCGTGAAGCGTTCACCCAGGCCATACACGAATTCGCCGACGCCTAAGTCCAGCTCTTCACGCATGAAGGTGTTGCCGTCCTGATCCGTGATATAGGCCATTGATTTGTAACCGCTGCCGGTAATACGCTCGTCGCCGCGGTAGAAGTCCACCGACCAGTGTGTGCCCTTGTTGATGACTACGCGGAGTCCCCCGCTGATCAGCACGGTCTGCGCTTCGCTCTCTTCCACCTGAACATGATCGCCGGTTCCCTCAGTCAGCTCAAACGAAGGTCCGCGTGGAATAACGCCGTCATTATGAATAATTTTGACGCCTACCACGCCCGGAAGCGGGGAATGGAATTTCACCGTCAGCAGTGTGGAGTTGAGTGTCGCCGAACGTCCCGTGATGGGAGTCGTCTGCGTGATGGCGGTTAGGCCTTCTTCAGTTTTTTCTACTACATAGTTCTGCACTGCACCATTGATTGTAATTCCGTCACGAACCAGCCATAAGCCGTCTGTAAATTTCATATGTGCACTTGCCACCCTTCGATTTGGTGTATATAGTTGCATTATACCGATAATAAAATCTCAAAACTAATAATATATAGCTCATTTATAACACTATTTTGACGTAATCAGACAAGGAGGCCCCTAATGGACCGTACCTCGCAGCGCTTGCTCAAAGAAGACCGCGAACACGGGGATGTCATGTTCCCCCTGGCTGCCTACTGGATCGACCTTCCCGCCGGAGCGCATGTCCTGGACACCCACTGGCATGAGGAAGCCGAGTTCTTCCTGCTGCTGGAAGGCGAGATTCTGTTTCAGGTGGACACCGACTATTTCACGCTTCGCCCCGGTGAGGCCGTATTCATTGAATCCGGGGATATCCATGCCGCATACGCGCTTACGGAGACCCCCTGCCGCTTCTGCGCCCTGGTCTTCCACCCCGACCTGCTGGCCAGCGCCCAATATGATACCATCCAGCAGAGTGTTATTCTGCCGCTTCAGGAGAAACGCCAGAGCTTTCCGCGCCACCTCACCCCTTCTGTTCCCTGGCAGGCGGAGCTGCTGCTGCATCTGAACCGGATGATGAACGCGTATGATCAACAAATGGCCGGATTCGAAGCTTTTATGAAAGGGACCCTGCTGATTATGCTCTCGCAGATTGCGCAGCCGGGGCGCTTCGTCAACCACAGCCAGTCCGAAGGCGCGGAGCCCACGAAGATTGACCGCCTGAAGCGGGTAATTCTCTATATCCAGGACAACTACCAGGAGCCGATCCGTACCCGTGACCTGTCGGGGCTGATTCCGATGAGCGAAGGGCAATTCTGCCGTTTTTTCAAAAGCATGACCCGCAAGACGCCCGTCGATTACATCAACTCCTACCGGGTCCGCCAGGCCGCAGCCCTGCTGAAGCAGGGAGACCGCAAAATCTCCGATATTGCCATGGATGTCGGCTTCGACAACGTCAGCTACTTCATCAAAGTGTTCCGCAAAGTCATGAATTGCTCGCCTTCGGAATTCCGCAAGGACGCCGGTCCCTTCGCCGGGCAGAGCCAGCTTTATCCGTAGGCTGAACCCCGTCCTATACTTTTTCCTGCTTACGGATGCCCGGATACGTTTAAGTTAGGGTATGGATGACCACGGCACCTGCCGCTTCAGCGGTGGCCTAGTGGCTCATTCCGGTGGACATGCCGTTCCCCACTAATCTACTTAGAGGAGGCAGATATTCATGAATCAACATGTTACCTTGCCAATTGAGGTACAGGACTTCTACAATGCAGTGAACCAATACCAGCCTGACGCTCTGATCGAATTGTTCGCTCCCGGCGCTACCGTGAAGGATAACGGGAAGTCGGCCGAAGGCACAGAGGCTATAGCGGCTTGGGGAGAATCCGAGCTGTTCTCCGCTAAGGTCCGCTTTACCATTATGGAAATTGAAGAAATCCAGGGCCGCATTGCGGTGACCGCTGAGATGGAGGGGGAGTTCAATAAGAACCGTGTTCCCGCCCCGCAGCAGTTCACCCATGAATTCAAGGTACAAGGCGGCAAAATCAGCGAGCTAATCATCACGCTTAAATAGGCTTTTATGAAGCAAAAAAAGAAATCGTTCCTTCGGAAGATTGGGCTGCCGCCCAGCCCTTTCAAAGGAGCGATTTCTTTGGTATGAGACAATCATCCGGGAAGGCAAAAGACAGCCGGAATTGTCCATCGTTAAGCGCAGCCTCAAGGCTGCCTCCCTGCTTCTCCACCAGTTGCTTCACAATGGCGAGGCCTAGGCCGAGCTGGCCGCTTGACCGCGAAGAATCGCTGGTATACGTCCGCTGGAACAACCTGGGCAGATCCTGCTCTTGGATATGCTCCGTTTCATTGGCGAACTTCAGCTTCACATGCTGCTGTTCCGTATAGAGGGAGACAGTCAAGCGGTTTTTGCCGTACCGGAGCACATTCTGCAGCACATTGGAGAAAATGCGGATCATGGCTTTCTCATCCAGCGGGATGGCCTTGACGTTCTCATCCAGATGAAGCTGCACCTCGATGCCCTTCTGCGTAAGGTCCGGATGAAACGCCAGAATCACCTCACTCAGCAGGCTGTAGAGATAAACCGGCTGACTGTCCAAAGGAGTGTCTCCCGAGTCGATACTGGACAATTCATAGAATGCTTCTACAATATTGTTCATGACCGCCATCTTATGCATGATGATCTCCATATATTGCTGCCGCTCTGCTTCGGAAGCAAGGGGATCCTTCAGCAGATAGGCATATCCCTGCATGGATGTAAGCGGAGTCCGCAGATCATGGGACAGATTGGCGATCTCTTCCTTCACGGCGTGCTCTCTCGACTGGTGGATCACCCGCTCTCTCTGGCGCTGATCCAGCAGCCGGTTAACAGCCACGATGAGCCGCTCCATCTCCTTCCCGGGCAGAGGCAGCTTGACATGCAGGTGCTGCAGGGAAGACGACTCCCACTCCGTCAATTGCCGCCGCACTTGAATCATACTCTGCCGTTGCAGCAGATACACAAGGAGTATACATACAGCAGCTAGAGCGGCAATGATGACTATAGCAAGATACATACGTCTTCCCTCCTTAGCTGCACCTGTTAGAACTCTTCCTTGTTGAACAGATACAACCCTAATTGATAAAAAAACAGCGTATATACCATTCCTGTAATCCAAGGCTCCCATGCGGGATAGGTCCCCACTTCGTAGGCATTGAACAAATAATAAGCAGGGCTATGACTGTGAAGCCATACTGCCCAGGCATATCTGCCTTTCAGAGCACCCAAAATCAAGTAGGGCAGGAAATAGATCAGCAGGAACACGGTAGATATCTGTGCATTCTTGTTCATCACAGCGTTGATACAGAAGTAGGTGGTTACACCAGCAATCATAATAGGCAGCATGCCAAGCAGCATCTGGCAGTATTCAGTAAGCGCATATTCATAGCTGCGCAGCAGCAGCTTCGAACCAAGCAGGACAGAGATCCCGACCAGAACGAGCGCGAACAGCAGGAAGCCGGCCAGTGTAACCAGCAGCTTGGCGGTGTAGATCGAGCGTCTGCTGAAGCCGTAGGCTACGGTATTTTTGAGCACATGCTTGTGATCTCCCATCAGGACCCCGGTAAAAATAGACAGCAATGCGAATACCACAGGCATCATTGACAGCACATTACGGTAGAAGAAGCGCTCATTCCCATAGGGAAAATCCGGCACAGACTGATGAAAGACCATGAGTGTTATAGCGGCACCGGCCATTAACACCGCACAGAGCAACCCGTAATAATAATAGTTCTTGGTGCGGACAAAACGGTACTGCTCACTTTTCATCAGATTAAGCATGACGCTCACCTCCCAGCAGCCCCAAGTAATATTCTTCCAGATCCCCGCCGGTGGCTGCAATGGAGAACACGCTGACGCCCTGGGCATGAAGCACCCGGTTGAGCTGATCGGTCTTATCCATACCGCCGGAGAGCAGAATCCGGTGTCCCGGCAGGATCCGGTAAGGGATACCCGGGAAATGCTTCTCCAGAATGGTAGACGCCTTGCCGCTGTTATCCACAACAATCTCTACATTTCTTCTGGTCTTATGCAGCAGTTCTTCTGCCGTCAATTGCTCCACGATCCGCCCCTGGTCCATGAAAATATAACGCGTGGCCACACTCTGCAGCTCAGACAATACGTGACTTGAGATGAGAATTGTGACCTTCTTCTCTTCATTCAGCGTCTGCAGGAGCTGGCGGATCTCCGCCTTCCCCTCCGGGTCAAGGCCATTGGTCGGTTCATCCAGAATCAGCAGCTCGGGGCGGGTCATCAGCGCAAGCGCGAGTCCCAGCCGCTGCTTCATCCCGAGGGAGAAGGCTTTGAATTTCTTGTTCGCGGCATGAAGCAGATTGACATCCTTAAGCGCCTGCTCGATGGAATCCTTACCGGCCAGACCCCTCTGCTGGCGGAAATACTCCAGGTTCTGCCTGGCTGTGAAGTCCGGGAAGAACGCAGGCTCTTCAATCATCGCCCCGATGCTCCGGCGTCCCTTCCGCAGACCGGCGTCATCCCGGTGTCCGTAGAGCGCAATCGTGCCTGCCGATGGAAACACCTGCTCTGTGATACATTTGAACAGCGTGGTTTTACCTGCGCCATTTTTACCGATCAGTGCGGCAATATCCCCTGACTCAATCTGCAGGTTAATATCCCGGAGCGCGTAAGCTTCCTGATAGGTCTTATTGAGCGCCTTAATCTCCAATATACAATGCATCATCGTTAAGACTCCCTTGCCGTTTGATAATTCCATTGTATAAAGAACACTTTTAATAAGCTTTAAGCAAAGTCTTAAGAAAGTTTAAAGAATTCCCCGTTACACCAGCTTGAACCCGATGCCCCAAATCGTGCGGATATACTCCTCTTCCGTGACCCCAGCCATTTTGGCACGCAGATTGCTGATATGTACATTAATGGTGTTATCGTCCCCCAGGTAGGTGCCGCCCCAGATTTGCCGGTACAGCTCGCTTTTGGAGAAAATATGATCAGGCCTCGACAGAAGCACCGCCAGAAGCTCAAATTCGTATTTGGTTAAAGCCAGGACCTGGCCGTCCAGCATAACCTCCCGCCGCTGCTTGTCCATGACCAGCCCGCGTACCTTGAGCAGCTCTCCATCAGGACCTGCGGCAGGCGCATATTGCAGCCGGCGAAGCTGCGCGTACACTCTGGCCATCACCTCCTCCTGGTCAAAGGGCTTGGTGATGTAGTCGTCCGCTCCCAGACGCAGCAGACTCACCTTGTCCTCGAGCGTGCTTTTGGCCGAGATTACAATAATGGGTACGATAGACTGTTCACGGATCTGCGCAATCAGCGATTCGCCGCTCATGCCTGGCAGCATCAGGTCCAGGAGGATCAACTGGTAGTCTTCAAGCGACATTCTGAGGGAGGCTTCGCTCCCTGAGAATGCAGGCACGGCCGTCAGTCCTTCACTTATCAGCATGCGGCACAGCAGGCGGTTAATGTCGGCATCATCTTCTACTACAAGTACGCTGAGATTAGCATTGTTCACTTTAGCCTGCCTCCTTACGGATCACAATAAAGCAGGTGCTGTCCGGCAAAGGCACCGCCTGCCCGTTATCGTCCATGATAACCACTCTGTTTTCCAGCGCCTCCGTGTATCCCTCCTGCAGGTAATGACGGAAGACCTCTATCTTGGCCCGGTCCCCCAGCGTCTGCTGAATGAATGCGGTGTACTGCGAGGGTGTGAAGTAGCCGAACTGCTCCTGAACCTCATGAATGTAGGCTTCCTCCCCCCAGGTGTAGGTATAGAGGAATTCCATCGCATCATTCACCGGCATCAGAACCTCGTGTTCGCCCAGCTGTTCATAACGGATATTCCGTCCGGCAAAATCCTTCGCGTACCGCTCCAGCCACGCCATGCCGTCCGCCTCCAGAAGCTGTACCCGCCGCAGCTCATCCTCCGGCTCACTCATTATGCCGTCGCGGATAATGATCGTCCCGCCGTCAGCCAATACCTCGAAGGCACTGGTCAGGGCTGCCGCTACCGTGCCGTGATTGAACTTCCGGCCGTCCAACGGCACATAGGAATACAACTCATGCAGAATGGATGAGAAAATCACCGTGTCCACCGTGCCCGGCTCCACATAATCCTTCAGGTTCAGCGCATCGCCCTGGAGCACCTCCCAGCGGCGGCCTTCCCGCTGCTTGCGCTGCCGCAGCACTTCAATCACATTGCTGGAGATATCAATACCCACTGGCACTGCCTCCGGCATCCGCTGCTCGATCAGGTCCAACAGCACCCCGCCGCCGGGGCCGATGTCCAGCACCTTCCGCCCGGTAACGTAGTCCAGAATCACCGCCTTATAATCTGCCGTATCATTCATCTGGCTTAAGTAGGTGTCCTCATTGTGGAAGCGGTCGAAAGCATCCCGCCGCAGATCGAACAGGTCGAACAGCAACAGGACCGCCCGTTCATACAGCGCTGACTTCTCGGCCTCCATACAGAACTCAATCAGCTTCTCCGCTGCCGCTGAGAACTCGAACTGGAAGAACAGCGTATCCGGCAGATGCTCCTTACCCCGCAGCGTGTGCGTAAGATGCGGGTTGCTGCCGGAAGGCTTCACGCCGCTGTAGATCTCCTCCCAGCTCAGCTCCGAGAGATACTTTTCAATAATCCGTTTCTTATAGACGTTGATCTTCTTGCTGCCCTTATAGTCATAATGAATACTGTTCATGACCGCCTCGAAGCTCAGATGGCTCAGATGGCTTAGCTGAAGCGGGCCGCTGCCGGCCACCAGACTCATGACCTTCAGGAACTGCTCCAGCGAGAAGGTCTGGAGCGCCGATTCCACATACCAGAAGGTGGCAGGCTGCAGCGGCTCCAGCGCAGCAGGGAGGAAGCCCTCCTGCACCAGCCCGTCCCACTCCGTCTCGTAATCCTCCCCCTGCGCAATGGACCCGGCGCGCATTCTCCGCAGACGTTCCTTCATCGGGACTTCAGGCTGCAGATGCCCTGAAGCAATTACAGCAATCAGCTCCATGGCCTGCAGGCGGACCTCCTGCCACAGCTCCGGGGATACCGCAGCAATGATGCAGTGATTCAGTGCGAACAGCAGCCGCTCCAGCTCCTCTGCGCCCAGCATGCCGTGCTCCACCAGTCCGGACAACGGAAGATTGACGGAAGGCGGAACCTCGCCGCGGATTTGCTGTCCAATCAGCCCATGCGTCTCGATCAGCGTATGTATGACCCGTCTCTTCTCCGCAGAGCCTGCCTCGTCCTGCTTCATAACTTCTGCGTACCTCCGGTACAACTCTGCGGAGCCGATATTATGAACGAAAATATTAATGCCCTCTTTCTGCCAGCTCCGCCGCTGCCGGAGAGTCCCGCCCTTAGCCGTCTCCGACCAGATCAGCGTCTCCTCGGCCAGCTCCTTGATCCAATACGACAGCGGCAGACTGTCCAGCACCCGCAGACTCCGCTCTACATAATCCAGCACCGGATTCTGCTGCGCAAGCGACTGCAGCGATTCTACCCGCTCCAGGTTCACAATCGTCTGCTCTGCCTGCACGATGTACTCCAGCCACGGATAGACTTCTCCGGCAGGCCATTCTCCTTCACGATACGCCTCTATAGCCCGTAATGATTTCAGCATTTGCATGCCTCCCTATGTAATAGCAATCTATATACAATAGCCCATGTGCTTCAGGTTTGAATCAGAGTGTCCGCAGAATGGAACAAACCGCAAGCTTCTATTATAGAAGCCTGCGGCTGCGAAGAGCTCTTGTTCAATTGTATCAGATAGTTGGCCGGGAATCAGATTCCCCTCATTTCACGCCTGCCATGAATTCTCTGTAATCCTTGGCAATCTCTTTGGACAGCGTATGGTGCAGATAATGACCGCCTTCGAGCGGCACCAGCTTACCGTACACGGAATCCTTCACCTGTTCTTCATGCAGCTGCATCCAGCCCTCCACATCGGTATTATTCGACTGTACGAAGAGCAGCAGCGGGAGCTCTTTAGGGAAGGTCAGTGCCTGGGCTGCTATGAAATTCTCCTTGAAATGCTTGATCTCATTCACGACAGTGTCATTGTTTGAGTTCTTTGTGGCGATCATTTTCATCTGCTGCTTGGTGTGTTCGTCGAACGAAAGCCCGGCATACGGGTCGCCGCCTATCTTTTGGAACAATCTCACAATGCCGGATTTGTCGAGGAACTTAAGCGTTCCCACCGGTATTTCATCGTCCAAGCCTCCTTGGTTCGGCACACTGCTGTCGATTCCTACAAAAGCCGTCACTTCATCCTTATACTTGTTCACATAATCCAGTCCGTAGATTCCGGCGATGGAATGTCCCATGAGTGTGTATCGCTTGATTCCAAGCTGCTGCAGCGCTTCATGAATCTCACTGACTATATTGTCCGAGGTCCGTTCCTTATCGGTCAGGTCACTTAAGCCATAGCCGAACGGCTCCACCACGACTACTTTGTAGTTAGGAGACAGCTCGTCTACCAGCGGTTTGAAATCAAGCGCCGGTGCCCCGGTGCCATACCCCGTCAGCAGCACCACAGTCTCCTCACCCGATCCCTGGATGAGTACATTCATCTTCTTGCCATCGACTGGCACAAGCTGCCCGTACTGATCAATCTTCTTCAGCTCCGCTTTGCTGCTGATGATATTGACCACAAATACTACGGCAAAAAACAATACGATCACAATCAACAATGCCGCTATAGACTTAAGCAGGATGCTGAGTCCTTTTTTCATTATACAATCACCTGTCCTTATGAATCGGATGTACTGCCTTGATGAAGTGCTAAGGATAGTATATATAATGAAAATGTACTCTCCGTGACGGTAATATGAACGGAAGATGAATCGGCTCTACAATCTAATCTGCCGGTGTATTCAGCGGCAGGGTCACGATGAAGCTTGTGCCTGCGCCAAGCTCGCTCGTAACCCGGATGTCGCCTTGATGAAGCAGGACGATCTGCTTCACGATCGCCAGCCCCATCCCGCTGCCGTTATACTTGCGGCTATGGGAGCGGTCCGCCTTGAAGAAGCGTTCGAAGATCCGCTTCTGGTCCTCGGGAGCGATCCCGATGCCGGTGTCGGATACACGAACGGTTACACTTTTATTATCTTGCTTCGTATGGACACTGATTACTCCCCCATCCCCGGAGAACTTAATGCTGTTGCCCAGCAGGTTCGTCCATACCTGGCTCAACAGGTCATAATCCGCCGTCAGCGTGGCAGCCGTCAGCTGAAGATCGAAGTTGATGCGCCGGGCCGACCATTGCGGCTGAAGAGCAACGATCACGCGCCGGATCTGTTCATCCAGGCTGAAGGTGGTGAACCGGAGCTGCTGGGACTGCGATTCAAGCAGACTCAGCTTCAGCAGGCTGTCGCTCATCTTGGACATCCGTTCGGCTTCCCCGATGATGATATCGATATAGCGGCCCCGCTCGCTCTCAGGAATATTCATCTGCTTCAGCGCCAGGGCATAGCCGGAGATGGAGGTCAGCGGCGACTGCACCTCATGAGATACATTCGACACGAAGTCACGGCGCATCTGCTCCAGCTGCTGCAGATCATGCGTCATCTCCTCGAAGCTGCGCGCGAGGGCGCCCAGCTCTCCCTTTTGCTTGATATTCAGCTTCACGTTGAAGTCCCCGGCTGCGATCTTGCGCGTCGCGTTGGTCAGCTTCTTAATCGGCCGGACCACGAACATGGCCGCCACCAAGATCACGAGACTCCCGGAGACCAGCGAATACACCACGAAATTCACCAGCCATTTCAGCACAAAAGCGGAGGAGGGGGGACCGACCGGCTCTACGAACAATGCTTTTTTTCCCGTATCCGTAGTTAATTGCATCCCTAGCAGGCTGATGGAGATGCCTGACGGATTGACCTGCACAATTCCGCCTGCCAGCACCTGCTGCACCTGCGCTTCAGTCACGGTCTCCAGCTTCATTCCTTCTGGACCGCCATAAGACTGAACCCCGCCGTTCGCATCGTAAATCCGCACATGATAGGTCTCAAGCTGCTTCATGCCGCTTACGAACTTGTCAGCTTCCGTCAGCGGGAAAGCATCATAGATCTGTACGACATCTTGTGCGAAGCGCAGCAATTGAACCTGCAGGTTCTCGTTCAATTCATCTTTGTATATCCAGATTGCCAGATTGAAGGAGATCACTGTCCCCCCGATTACGGAGATCAGATAAGTCAGGACCACACGGGTATATAAGGACTTGATCATTCAGTAACCTCAATCCGATATCCCAGACCGCGGACAGTCTCGATCCGAAAATCCGGCGAAGCCGCAAACCGTTCACGCAGGCGCTTGATATGTACATCTATCGTCCGGTCATCCCCCGAGTAATCAATGCCCCAGATCTGGTCGATCAGCTGCTCACGGGTATAGACCTGCCCCGGTGTTCCGGCCAGCTTATACAGCAGCTCGAACTCTTTAAGCGGCAGGGACAGCGCTTCTGTCCCGTTCATCACCTTGTAGGTCTGCCGGTCCAGTGTTACCTCTCCGATACGGATCGTATGCGACTTGCCGATTCCCGAGCGCTTCAGCAAGGCTCTGACCCGGACCGTCAGCTCCAGCGGATCAAAGGGCTTAGTCAGATAATCATCGGTTCCCAGCTCGAATCCCTTCACCTTCTCCCAGGTCTCCCCCTTTGCCGTCAGCATTAACAGCGGCAGCTCCGGGTCTGCTCTGCGAAGCTCCTTGCATAGCGCCCAGCCGTCCATCACCGGCATCATAATATCCAGGATGACCAGATCCACATGCGTTCTGGCATAGACCGCCAGCGCCTCTTGCCCGTCTGCCGCTTCAGCGGTATCGAATCCGTCATTGCGCAGAAATAGGCAGACAAGCTCGCGGATATTCGCATCGTCGTCTGCAACAAGTATAGTAGGCATCTATTCCCTCTTTTCGTATGATCCGGCCTTATAAATATTTCTATCTTCCCATTAGCATCACCCTGCTGCTTTGCCGGTATGCACCGACACCAGCACCCACTCCGGCCTCGCTACGGCTAGGTGCCGAACCGCTGCCGGTAGCCGCATTTACGGCACAGCTCCTCAACAGCTTCCCGGCGCGAGAAGCCATAGAACAGATTATTCGCCCGTTCCCCCTCGACAATCTCGGAGAACGGCTGCTCATGAATATTGCCAAGGTTGATCACCCCTTCGCCATCCAGACAGCACGGCACAACGGTGCCGTCTACCAGGACCGCCGCCTGGCTGCGCAGCGCATGGCAGAAGCCCTTGCCGTCATCCTCCGGCTCATGCAGCGCCGGCCATCTGAACTCGTGGTCCTGGTTCAGGTACACACGCGGGGCAATCTTCACGCCGCTGCCGGGAACGACCTTCTCCTCGATCCTGTAGCCCAGTCCAAAAGCCTCCTCCAGCAGGGCCAGCGTCTCACGGTTGCGCTCCTTCTCCAGATTCGTCCGGTTGTCCTCCGTCAGATTCCAGAGCCGGAACGAGACAATGACGCCGCGCGCAGAGATCTCCCGGACGAACTGGATGATCTCTGTAAGATAACCTTCACGGTTCTCCGAGCCCGCATGGCCGTCGAAGCTGTGCAGCGAGAAGTTCATCTGCCGCAGTGCCGGCTTGCCGAGCAGCTTCGGCCCCGCTTTACGGATCAGCGTGCCGTTGGTCGTAATATTGACCTTGAAGCCCTTGGCATGCGCGGCATCCAGCAGCTCGCCCAGCTTCGGATGCAGCAGCGGCTCGCCTTTGACATGCAGATAGATATGATTGCTATGCGGTTTGATCTCATCAAGAATGGTATTGAACGTCTCCAGCTTCATGAAATTCTTCTGCCGCTCCGTGGGCGGACAGAAGCTGCAGGCCAGGTTGCAGACGCTTGTGATCTCGATGTATACCTTTTTGAACGTCTTCAAGTTCCGCTCCCCATTTCAATATATAATGCAGCCCAGGCTGCCCGTTACGCTAGAGATCCGAAGCATACCGCAGGCCAATCTGGGCTCTCGCCTCTTCCATCAGCTCTGCCACCGCCAGGGAATTGGCGTGGCTGTTGGTCGCGCTCTCCCGCTGCCCGCTCTTCAGCAGATGAATGAACTCCTCAATCTCATAGTACATCGCCTCATACACCTGCGGTAGCGTAAGCTCCTCGACGGTTCCGTCGCGGTAGTGGATTTTGACCTGATAGGGCTGGTTAATCTTGTCGATCACCATCGTTCCGTTCTCGCCCTGAATCTCAGCAGGCAGATAGGAATCGGCAATCTTGGAATGCATGACCACCGCGTCCATGTCCGGGTAACGCATGACCATACTGCCTTCCCCGTCCACACCTGAAGCGAGCATCAGCCCAACGGCCTTGACCGAATCCGGCTTGCCGAACAAAGCCACCATCGGATATAAGCAATAGATCCCCAGATCCATCAGAGAGCCGTTGGAATATTCAGGATTGAATGCGTTCAGCACCGTCCCCTGCCGGTAAGCATCATACCTCGAAGAGTATTGACAATAACCTGCGAAGTAGCGCCGGACTTGACCCAGCTTATATAAGTTATCCCGGATCACGCCAAAATTCGGCATGAACGTGGATTTCATCGCTTCCATGAACAGCACATCATTGCTGCGCGCAGCTTCAATCATCGCCTTCAGCTCCCGGCTGTTGGAGGCCGCCGGCTTCTCACAGATCACATGCTTACCGTGGTTCAGACAGATCAATGAATGCTCCGCATGCATCGAATTGGGGCTGGCGATATAGACCGCGTCCACCTCTGCGCTTGATACCATCGCCTCCAGATCCGTATAGATCGAAGCCCCGGCATACTTGGCGGCAAAAGCCTGTCCCTTCTCCTCTGTGCGGGAATACACGGCCGTGAGCAGAAACTCCTCATTCTCAAGTCCCGCCTGCACAAAGCGGTCTGTAATCCAGTTAGTCCCTACAACCCCGAAACGAATAGTCATGAATGATCCCGTCCTTTTTCAAAATATAATTTATATGTTTCTCACGCTATAAATTATCCTTCTATTTCTCGTCGAAACGGTACCGTTCTTAAAAAAGGACGGCAAAGCCGTGTCCACTTGAAATATAAGCTATAACTGCTATTTTCTCATTCCATGATAGGTATGTCCACTTATATACCGTAATTTCCGACAAATTCCGCTAGATTTCGATTGTGAAAAAAAGCACCTGAGAATAGGCTCCCTGCGTCCAATGTCCCTTGGTCCATTCGTACATGGTGGCAATGGTGCATGGTCCGGCCAATCGAAGATGGAACCCTACGAACCTGGAACGATTCGCCGATCCATCACCTCCAGCGGATCCATACCTCACCTTCAGTAAAGCCATGCCTTACCTCCAGCGGGGCCATGCATTAACTCACATAGAGCCACTCCACTCTAACCTACCTTGCATCCCACACAGCCGAGCCTGCAATTGTACTTCGTACAATAGAATCCGGTGTAAACCTCCTGTTTTGCCATTCTGCTGTATTTTGTACAGTAGAATCTGGAGTTTGGGCCTGTAACAGCCCTCACCCCATAAATCTACTGTATGAAATACAACAGACTCAATTTTAGAGGTGTTTTGGGGACTTTCTATTGCACATAATGCAATCACCCGACTGGCGGAGGCAGGTTAGCCTCACTGGTCAGTTGGACTGTGGCTGTGCACCGAGCGAACATTTGGAGATAGTTGTAGTCTGTGCAATTAAAAACAGGAATAAGGAAGGATTTCCTCTTCTAACTGTAGTCTGTACAACTAAATCCGCCCGAATGGGCGAGTACTCAGTTATAACGGTATTTTAGTTGTACCAAATACAGCTAAACGGAAATTCAAAGGCACACTAGGCGATTTAGTTGTACAGATTGCATTTAAGCATCTCATTCGCAACTTAACCGTGGCACAGCAAACCCTCAGTAAGCAATTAGTTAACGTCCTTCTCACAAATTCACATCTGATTTGCTATTAGCGGACAGCGCGCATACTATCCAGTGTTCCACAATACGAGCGGCAGCAAACAGCCCCCGCTCATCCCGGCGGGGGCTGTCTTCATCCTGCGCGGGCCCCACTGGACACGCACCTATTTTACCCGTAAAAAGCTACAAGCTGGCGCACGATCTCCGCCTTATCATGATCGACCACGACCTGATGCTGCGGCTGCTCGAACAGGGCCGAGATCTGAGCCGGGAACTCCTGCTTGATGCCGGTCAAGGCAATCGCCTCATCGAACTTGGCCGGATGCGCTGTAGCGTAAGCAATGCTCACCTCATCCGGAGCGCTGAATTTCTCATATGCGGCTACGCCACATGCCGTATGCGGGTCGAGCAGATAGCCGGATTCCTGCTGGTACTTGCTGATGATCTCCAGACACTGTGCATTCTTCACGCCCAGCGCGGAGAAATCCGCCTGTACCCGGGCCAGCAGCTCGCCGTCCACCGTAATCGCGCCCTCGCTCTGCAAGGCTGCCATGTACCCGGACAGCTTATCCGCATCCTCGCCCAGCAGATAATACAGATAGCGTTCGAAGTTGCTCGCCACCTGGATATCCATCGACGGGCTGTAGGTGCCTGTGAAGCTGCCTGGTTTGTATTCGCCGGTCACCACGAACCGTTCGAGGATGTTGTTCTCATTGGTGGCGATGATCAGCTTGTGGATCGGCAGACCCATTTTCCGCGCCAGGAAGCCTGAGAAAATATTGCCGAAGTTGCCCGAAGGCACGCTGATATTGACCTTCTTCTGATCGCTCCCCGGAAGCTGCAGATACGCATGGAAATAATAGACCGTCTGCGCCAGAATGCGCACGAAGTTAATGGAGTTAATCGCCCGCAGGTGATACCGTCCCTTGAAGTCGAGATCGGCGAACAGCTCCTTGATAATCTTCTGGCAATCGTCGAAGTTGCCCTCTACGGACAGGTTCAGCACATTGCTGTCATCTACGGTGGTCATTTGCAGCTCCTGCACCTTGCTGACCTTGCCGTGCGGATGAAGGATACAGATCTTGATGCCTTCCTTGCCGCGCACACCCTGAATCGCAGCCGCTCCGGTATCGCCGGAGGTAGCCCCGAGAATATGGATAATCTCGCCCCGCACCTTGGCAATGTATGAATACAGCTCGCCCATGAACTGCAGCGCCACATCCTTGAAGGCAAACGTCGGCCCATGGAACAGCTCCAGCACGTATAGAGAATCGTTTACCCGATGCAGCGGCGTGACTTCCGGAGCGCGGAAGCTGCCATAGCTGGTGTAGACCATCGAGCGCAGATCCTCATAAGGAATTTCGTCATTCGTATAGTAGGAGAAAATCTCAAGGAACAGCTCCTGAAAGCTCAGGCTTCTCCATTCTTCCAGCTTCTCGGGGGAAATTACCGGAATCTCAGCCGGCACCATCAACCCGCCGTCATCCGCCAGCCCCATCAGAACCGTATCAATAAAGCCTCTGGCCGCTACCTTGCCTCTTGTGCTTATATACTCCATACCCGTCTCATCCTCCTGAACCCCTCTTTATTTACTGTACATAGTACCACGTTTACGCGTTAAAGTCCGCTGATTCTATAAGATTAAGGCTCACCGGGCTATTTGCCCTGAAGCTCTTTCCAGACGGTTTTGTTGCTGTACTTCTTCTCTGTGCTGACATCCAGGCCAAACCATTCCGGGGCTGTGAAGCCTTCCGCCTCCTCCAGCGAATCGAACTCAACCTCAAGCACCGTAAGCTCCAGCTGGGTGTAGAGATCAATCTCCACCGTTGTACCGTTCCATACGCCTGTAATGCGGGTTTTGACCAGCGGGATCGCCTTCACAGCCTCAATCATCTGGTTATACAAGCCTGCGGAAATGAAATATTCAATCTCCTGGCGGCTGATGCCCTTGCCATCCTTGAACGTATGCGTGTACGTCACCTCACCCGTGTCCAGATCCGTGATCTTCCGCACCCGCAGCTCCTGCCCGTCCTCAATGGCAAGATACGTCTGGTCAATACTGTGACGGGTCAGCACCTTCAGCTGTCCTTCTTCAATCAGCCGCTCCGGGTATTCCGGAAGCAGGAATTTGCGTTCAATCTCCATAGCCATGCTGTTTCTCTCCTCTGTGTGCGAGCTTTATGCGAGCGTTAATGTTACATATTATTTATCATCATAGGGGCGGGTCATACGCAAGTCAACCGGAGGGAACGGATTCACCGGGAAAAAAATCCTATACCTTCTGTCCGCCTAAGGCATGAATGTTATTCGCTCCCCAAGCCACGATCTCTTCAATTAACGGAACCAATTCCTGCCCGGAGGGGGTCAGGGAATACTCGACGCGCGGAGGCACCTCAGGATATTGCTCGCGATGGATAATGCCGTAGTCGATAAGGTCCTTGAGACTGTTCGTTAACGTGGTTCCGGTGATGCCGTGCAGCCTTCTTTTTAGTTCGTTATACCGGATCGGCCCCTCTTCGCTCAGCAAAGCGAGGATAGGCAGATTCCACTTCCCGCCGATGACATGAAAAGCAAAGGTGGCTGGACACATCTGCGTTAAGTCAACCTCATATTTCATGGCTGATTCCTCCATTAGTATATTTTATATACCAGGTATTAAAAACAATAGTACTTGTTAATCTGATTCCAGATATTATAATCATACTACAACTGGAAACGGATATTTTAAAAAAAGAAAGTGAGGTAAACAGCTATGAATACAAATCCTATGATCTGTGATCTGAAGACAGGTGTATGCGGGGTAAGCGACGAAGAGCATACACAAATTATAGATTTCAATCCGCAGCAGCAGCCCAAAGTTACTCTCTATTATGCGACGGATCCGATCTGTTCACACTGCTGGGCCATCGAGCCTACCCTGAACCGGTTTATCCAGCAATATGGCAAGTACTTTCATCTGCAGCCTCTGATGGGCGGATTATTAGCCGGGTGGAATGGCTTCGCTGACAAGGCAAATGGAATACAGCAGCCAGCCGATGTAGCGGGGCACTGGAAGGAAGTCGGGGCGCATTACCGCATGCCCATTGACGGCACCCTATGGCTGAACAATCCGGTCATGTCCTCTTATCCGCCCTCCAGAGTATTCAAGGTTATCCAGCAGAGACATCCGGAAAAGGAACTGGCCTACTTGCGGAGCGCCAGAGAAGCCGTCTTCGTCTTCAACCGGAATATCGGAGAAGACGAGGTCCTCACGGATATTGTGAATAGTCTGGGATTACCCGGCGCAGAGATCGTTCAGGCCGCAGGACTGGAAGCGGCGCAGGAGCTGCTGGAGGAGGATTTCCAGAAGGTGGCCCAGCTCGGCGTACGCGGCTTCCCGACCCTTGTGATGGTCAATGAAGAGAACCAAGGCATCAAGCTCGTCGGGTCCCGTACGCTGCAAAACTACGTGGACGCACTACAGCAGCTTATCCCTGAGCCTCTTGCTCCTGCTGATGTCCCGGCTATGCCTGAGCTGCTTGCGGAAGGACATCTTCTCTTCTCCAGAGAAATTGAAGCCATGTACGATATCAAGCCAGAGGATGTGGCGGCCTTCACCGCCGCTGCGCTTCCCGAGCATTCTTACCACACCCGGCAGATCCTGGGTGAGATGTTCATCGAACCGGCCTGAAGGCGCTCGTAGCCAACAAACAGCGGTCCCCCGTCATTGGAGGACCGCTGTTTGTTTGATTTTACCGAAGCATGATGTCCATTTTACAGAATTATGATGCCCTTGCGGACTGAGAATCCGCTATTTCGCGTATATAGCCACTTTTGCCCTGTAATCGGACTCAGCGGCCTTTATTCGTATGATTTCGCCTTGAAACAGCCAGCCTGGAAGACAATAAGTTCTTCTGAGTCCGTAAGAACAGAAATCAGGTTAGTGTATGAGCAAATAAGATCATGTCAGTCCGCAAGCCGTTACCAACCCTAGATATAATCCGCCATAGAACGGACTACGAGTCCGGTCGGAGCGGCAGGGGTGAAGTCTGCCCCTCCGCCGCTGCTCCCGCCCCGAATCGAGAACTCCACCGTCTTCGGCTCGCCCGGCAGCAGATCGAAGTAATTATCCGAGAAGATACCCTCTTCTTCCACCGTCAGGTGCACGCCCCGCGCCAGCACATCGCTGCTCAGCGTGAAGCTCTGCCCGCCGCTTCCCGCCACCTCGGTCACCGTAATGACCGGCTGGCTCAGCGAAATATCCTTGGCGGCCGCGAAGTAATGCTCCTTGCGCTCCAGCACTTGCCTTGTCTCCGTCCCCGGCTCCTGCACCTGTCCTGGCACAAGCTCCGCCTGCACCACCTGCCCGCTCTCCAGCAGGGAAGCTATCAGCAGCACCTGAGCCGGTTCGCGGCCCTCCAACACTTCAGCCAGCGGCAGCGTGAAGACCACAGCCGACGAATCCGCAGCGAGGGTTACCGGCTGTGACCATTCGCGCAGCAATAGGCCGCTGATATCATGCAGCCGCAGCACCAGCTCTGCGTCCAACGCCTCCCTCCGGTCAGACACCCCATAGACCTTGACGCTCTCCCCGTCTGTGCTGTCTACAGACAGCAGCACCTCCTGGAAGCTGCGGCGCACCGTATATTGCAGCGCCTTCCAGCGCCCGTAATAATCCATGCCCGCCCAGGAGGCTACCGGCCAGCAGTCATTCATCTGCCAGTACAGCGTGCCCATGCAATAAGGCTTGTTGCGGCGGTGACTCTCCATAGCCATGCGGATCGCCTCGGCCTGAAGCACCTGGCTCATGTACAGGAAGCCCCGGAAATCCTTCGGCTGCGGCAGATACATATCCATATATTGCTTAATCAGCTGATTGCCCGCTCCATTCTTCTGATGGGCCAGCATGACCTTTGATTCCAGCGCCAGCTCCGCTTCCTCTGCATAGCTCAGCACCGACTTCAGCTCCGGGAAGGACTGGAAGCCGTATTCGCTCATGAAGCGGCCTACCTTGAGATTATAGTTCTCGAACGGCTCCTTGGCATGCCAGACGCCCCAGTAGTGGATATCCCCGTCACCCATAATCCGCGTCGCATGCTGATCCTGACCACCTGTAAGTTCGCGCAGCGGCGAGGACGGCCAGTAATCCATACCCGGATGGTTCGCGGCCACAGCTTCCGGCAGAATCCGGTGGAAGATTTCCTCATAGGCAGTCCATAAGCTCTGGCGAATCTCAGCATTCAGCTTCTCCTTCCAGCCCCAGCCCATGTACTCCTCATACTGCGACCAGGCTGAGTCAATCTCATTGTTCCCGCACCAGAGTGCGATACAAGGGTGGTTACGCAATCTGCGGACATTATATACCGCTTCTGCACGGACATTATTCAGGAACGCCTCATCGCCCGGGTACATGCTGCAGGCGAACATGAAGTCCTGCCAGACCAGCAGCCCGTATTCATCACACAGCCGGTAGAACACTTCTTCTTCATAGAAGCCGCCGCCCCACACCCGCAGCATATTCATATTGGATTCCACGGCCGTGGCAATCTCATGGCGGTAACGTTCCTCCGTAACCTCCGTGATGAAGCTGTCGTTCGGGATATGATTGGCACCCTTGGCGAAGACCGGCACCCCGTTCAGCTCAAAATGGAACGACGCCCCCTGCGCATCCGGCTTACGCACCAGCTTAATTTCCCGAAGCCCCGTCGTTACCTCCGATACTGCTACAGCCTCCGCTCCTTGCAGCAGCTCTGCACGGAAAAGGTACAGCTCCGGCGTGCCCAGGCCGTTGCACCACCACAGACGCGGGCGGTCAATCACCAGCTCAAGCTCTAGCGTCTGCTTGCCCGGAGTGAGCGTAACCGCCTTCATCCATTCCTGCCCTCCGGCACTCACCCGCAACAGGCCGCTCCATGCTTCCGGGGCGTCTGCTTCAATCACGGCCGTTAGCCGGGCCTCCTGCTCATTCACCTTCTGCTGGCGAATGTACAGATCCTCAATCGCCGCAACATCCCGGCCTGTCAGCACAGCTTCCCGCCAGATCCCGCTGGTCAGGAATCGCGGGCCCCAGTCCCACCCGTAGTGATACGGCGCTTTGCGGGCAAATACGCTGATCCGCTGCTCCTGAAGCCCGCCCAGCTCAGACTGGTCATTCGGCGCAGGCAGATCGTAGCCCAGCGCCGCCAGCTTCGGCAGATCCTCTGTCACCACCGAGCGGAAGACGATGCGGATCTCATTCTCGCCCGCCCGCAGCAGCCCCTTCACATTCACGGTCCAGGACAGGAACATATTGTCTGCGGACAAGGCGTGCGCGCCGTTCACATACACATCGGCATATGTATCCAGCCCGGCGAACACCAGCTCAGTTACCGCCAGCGTCTGCCATGTCTCTTCTAATACAAATCCTGTTCTGTATTCCCAGTCCTTTTTATCAATCCATTGCAGCTCATGTTCATTTGTTCCATAGAAGGGTTGATCGATAACGCCATTGCGCAGCAGATCCGTGTGTACCGTTCCCGGTACCACAGCCGTAAGCCATTCTTCATCTCCGCAGGCTCTGAATTCCCAGTTCGACAGGTCGATTTGTAGTTGTTTCATAGTTCCTCCTATACTGTTTTTGCGCATTACGGCGCTTAGCTACCCTCATTATATTTTGTTATAATTACGTTAGCAATAACAATATTTGTAGCAGCTACAATACAAACAAAACAAATATCCCATCAAACCTCTCAAACAGATGTCCCGCTATAATAAGCCCCAATCACCGATTTACCATTTGTTATTTTTGTTATCTTCCCCCTGCGCTTACTTCTGCTTCTGCTGCTCTTCATGCTCCTTAATCACCTGCTCCGTCCCGAGCAGAATCAGCCTCAGGCCGAATTCAAAGGCCCCGTCGGTCCCCAGCAGCTCGAACAGTCCGTTCTTGAACATCCTCCGGAACAATCCAACCTCCTTCTCGCTCATGGAATCCATCAGGCGGAGCAGTTCCTCGCCCGGAGGCTCCTGCTGTTCCTTAGCCATCATGGAGACATTACGCTCATGCTCGTAATCATCCAGCACGAAGAAGAACACGAAGTTCACAAGTGTAGTGACCACCTGCACCTTCTGCGCCTCCTCAAGCGGCGTGGATTCCACACAGTGCAGCATCCGGTTGTTGAACCGGATAATGTCCGGCTCGTGGGGCAGTGTCATCATCATAAGCTGCGTAGAGCAGGAATACCGGCTGAGCACACTTCGTACCGTTACCGCAAATTCTGTCAGCTGCTCCTTCCAGTCGCCCTCCGGGCGGTGCTCCTCCAGGATGACTCTGGAGATGTGGTTGGCCAGCCGCTGGTAGAGGTTCTGTTTGCTCTTGAAATACCAATACAGCGAGGGAGCCTGAATCCCCAGCCGGTCAGCCAGACGCCGCATACTGAATTTTTCGATCCCCCCCTCCCTGAGAAGCTCCCACGAAGCTTCCAGAATCCGGTCTTCCGAGATTTGAGGTTGTGCTTTTTTCATCGCTATCCGCCCTTTTATCTAACAGTGTAAGTTTATGCTTTACAGTCCATTAGGTTCATGATATCATCTAACACTGTAAGGTTCAATCTAACGCCGTTAGATTAACAAAAATCAGTGAAAGAAGTGATCCCTAATGGATACCGAAAACCTTTATTATTTTGAAAAAGCACCCATCACCAAAGCCGTCGCCCATTTCGCCGTGCCCATGATGTTAGGCACATCCATGAACGTCATCTATTCGATTCTGAATGCCTATTTCCTGGGCACTCTCCACAATACGGCCATGCTGACCGCACTAGCCCTGACCCTGCCGCTGTTCGCCATCATCATGGCGCTGGGCAATCTGGTGGGCATTGGCAGCGGCACCTACATCTCGCGGCTGCTTGGTGAGCACAAATATGATGAAGTCAAGCAAGTGTCTTCCTTCGCCTTTTACAGCAGTCTCTTGCTTGGCCTCCTCGTGATGGCCGTGGGTCTGCCGTTGATCGGCCCCATCCTTCACAGTCTGGGGGCAACGCCGGATTCCTATGGATTCACGAAGGATTATGTCACTGTCATGCTGATTGGCGCACCGTTTGTCGTGTTGTTCTTTACACTGGAGAATATGGTCCGCTCCGAGGGTGCAGCCATCGTCTCCATGATCGGTATGATGCTCAGCGTGGTGGTTAATATCCTGCTCGATGCATTTGTCATCTTCGTGCTCCACTGGGGTGTAATTGGCGTAGCGTCGGCAACGGTTGTTGCCAACATGGTTGCGAGTGCCTACTATGCCTTCCACATGGGCTACAAAAGCCAATTCCTGACGGTCTCCTTCAAATGGTTCAAGGCCACCAAGGAAATTCTAAGCAATGTGTTCAAAATCGGCGTTCCGGTCTTCATCATGAGTGTCTTTCTGGGAGCCATGTCGCTGATCTTCAATCTGTTCCTGATCGAATATGGGGATTCGGCTGTGGCCGCTTACGGGATATCCTCTAGATTACTGCAGTTCCCCGAGTTTATTCTGATGGGGTTATGCGAGGGAGTGGTGCCGCTCATTGCCTTCTCATTTACAGCGGATAAGCTGCGCATGAAGCATACGATCGGATTCACAGTAAAAGCGATGGCCGCCATGGCTGCCGTATTCGGTATCGTCGTCTATCTGATCTCCGACCATCTGATCGGTCTGTTCACCAGAGACCCGCAGATGATTGAGATGGGCAGCTACATTCTGCATGTCACCTTCTTGTCCTTATTCATTTCAGGGCTGACCACCTTGTTCATGGGGATCTTCCAGGCTACCGCGCAGGGAACGGCCGCATTCGTAATGTCGATTATTCAAGGGGTCACACTGATTCCTGTGCTCTACTTCGCCAACCGGATGAACGGCTTCCATGGCGTGGTGTGGTCGCTGGTCATTGCCGATGCCGCTGCCTTCCTGGTCGGTGCCGTCATGCTGTACGCCCTGCGGCACAAGCTCCAGCCCGAACTGGAGAGTCTGGTTCATTAAGTGGGCTTAAGCCCCCTCCAAGAAATACTAGCAGCCGCAGGAAGCCCTTCCTGCGGCTGCTTTATGTTACTATGAAGGTTGTAACGAACGAATCCCATCTGCAGAAGGAGTCTGATCCGCTTGCACGCACCCTCCCATCCTAACCACGACTCTAAGGACATCGAGGTCTACGATACAACCGAGCTATATGGTGAGACCGGACGGTTCCGGGTACTGCAATTCTCGGGGGAAGCTGTTCAGGGCGCACTGGATCTGGACCATCCGCGCCGGGTGATCTTCGAATATCCCCGGGCGATGATTCATCTGATGGAGGCGGGCAATCCGCATTTCGAGCGTGTCTTCCTGATCGGACACGGGATTGGTACGATTGCCGGTTATTTCGCAGAGAAGCAGTTTACGGTGGCTGAGGTGAATGCGAAGGTGGTGGAATACAGCAGAACCCGCTTTGGCTACACGCAGGATAACATCCTGATCGGTGACGGCCGGAGCCTGCTGGAAGCCGCGCCGGAACGCGGCCATGACTATATCCTGCTGGATGCCTTCACCGCTGCCGGGACGCCGCCTCATTTCACCACGCTGGAGTTCTTCCGCCTAACCCGTGCCAAGCTGAACGGACACGGCCAGATCATCATGAATCTGATGGGCCGCAGCGGCAATGACCGCTTCATCAGTGCTATTCATACCACACTCCGTGAAGTATATCCATATACCAGAACCTTCGCCCTCCCGGCAGAAGGGACCGCCGATCTGCGCAATATCCTCATGACCGCCAGCGCCCGGCCCATTCCCTATCAGTCCCGCCACATGGCCGGCTTCAGCGAGATCACTCCGGGGATCGGTCATGTGATACGGGACCGGTAATGCAGCAGGCGTGCAGGTCCAGCAGGTTCTCCAAATTCAACAAGTGAATAAACTGATGGTTGTCTTTATAGACGGCATCCAGCACCTCTGGATTCTGGAGAATGTGATCTGGCGCCTCATCCATGTGCTCCCTTGCGAGCAGTTGCACCGCTGACACCTGATCCACCCATATCCCTACCTCCTGTCCGGATACCTCGCAGATCAGAATCCGGGAGCCGGCCGTCTGTTCACCGCTGTCCATTTCGAGCTTGGGCCGTATGTCATAGACCGGGAACAGCAATCCGCGCAGATTGATCATTCCCAGGACATGAGCCGGGGCAGACACCAGCGAATGAATCTCAGGAACAGGTACAATCTCCTTCATTTGGCGGATTGGAATCCCGAAATCCAGCTTCTCCAGCTTGAAGGTGATATATTTCTCGCTCTGACTATCCTGATCCCCTGCCGTAACTGTGTTCTCTTGGAGCAATGCATCGTGGGCCGAGCCTGTTTCCCTTGCAATCGAGCCTATATCCAGGATATGGGCCACTCGGCCGTCGCCAAGTATGGTTGAGCCTGCGATATAAGAAACGTTGCCTATGTAACTTCCCAGTGACTTGATGACAATCTCCTGATTGCCGATCGTCTGATCTACTACCAGACAGACCCGCTTATCCGCGAAGCCGACGATAACAACGAACAGCCGGCCGTTCACCGTATGCTCCCCTTCCTCCACTTGCAGCATATGGTGCAGACGGACAAGCGGAAGCACCTGATCGCGGAACTGGCAGACCTCCCGCCCCTGGATGGTAACAATATCCTCCGCCTTCATTCTGAATATTTCAATGACATTAATCAGCGGAATGGCAAAGGTACTGCTCCCCAGCTTAACCAGCAGGGAACGGATGATGGCAAGCGTCAGCGGGACCTTGATCGTGAATATACTCCCCTGATCAGGAACCGTCTCAATATCTATAATGCCATTTAATTTCTCTATATGTGCTTTGACAATATCCATGCCCACTCCGCGGCCGGACAGATCTGTGACCGTACGGGCTGTTGAGATGCCAGAGCGGAAAATGAGCATCACCAGCTCTTTGTCCGTCATACGCTTCACTTCATCAGTGGTGACAAAGCCTTTACGCACAGCGGCTTCTTTGACCTTGCCGGTATCAATGCCCCTGCCGTCATCGGATACCGTAATGACAATCATGTTCCCTTGATGACTTGCCCGCAGAGTAATGGTCCCTTTCCGCGGCTTGCAGAGAGCTGCACGTTCTTCCGGCAGCTCCAGCCCATGGTCCACGGCGTTGCGCAGAATATGGATCAGAGGATCGCTGATCTCCTCAATGAGGCTGCGGTCCAGCTCGGTCTCATTGCCCTCAATGATGAACTCGATCTCCTTGTTCGACTTCTGCGCCAAATCCCGGATCATCCTGGGGAAGCGGCCGAACAGATGCTCCATCGGCAGCATCCGGGTCTTCATCATCCCCTCCTGAAGATCGCTGATGACCATATTCAAATGTCCTGCGATATCATTAAGCAGATGAACATCACTGTTATTCTTGAACTGCTCGCTCAATCTGGAACGGACACTGTGCAGCCTGGTATTATCTATAATCAGCTCTCCTACCAGATTCAGCAGTCCCTCCAGCCGCTCCACATCCACACGGACAGTCTGGGCCGCATAGCCGCTATTTTTCTGAGCCTCTTTTCCTTCGGTGAAGGTGTCGAGGTTTGCTTTCGTAATAGGAACTGTATGTATAATTTCAATCTGTGAGATTTCCTGCAGAGAGGACATCATATCCTGCCGGGACTGCTGCGTAAGCAGAATATATGCAATAGTACCGGAGAACTGCGCATCCCTCTCGAGGGCTTCCAGCTCGGGGAAGGTGGCAACAACCTCGCCCGTTTCCCGCAGCTTGGCTTCTACGAGCTTCGCGCGGACATATTTCATCGGCTCCTCAGCAGCAAGTTGAATATGAACCGCCATTGCCGCAGAGCCTTGATCTATAGCTGCCTGGATCTGCTTTTTACGGATATCATCGAAGATCATATCCGGCACAGGCCCCGCTTCTCCCTGCGGAAGCCCCTCTGCAGCAGGAGCGGGAGACTCGGCTGCTGTCTTCCGCAACTCTTTTAACCGGCGCAACAGCTCTGAGATGTCCCCCTCCTCCAGGGCACCGCTTAGAATGGATTGACGAAGCTGCTTAATGAAATCTACGCAATCAAAGAGAATATTCAATAACTCGGAGGTGACCTCCAGCTGTCTGCCCCTGAGCAGCTCTAACACACTTTCCATCTGATGCGTCAGCCGGTTAAGCTGCTTGAAGCCCATGACCGCTGATGAGCCCTTGAGCGTATGCGCGACCCGGAAGAGCCTCTGAATAATGTCATTCTGATACCCTTTGCTCTCCAGCATGAGCAGGGCCTCATCCAAATACCGCAGCTGCTCGTCCATTTCATCCAGAAAAACGCCCAAATACACCCTATTATGAAACTCGTTCATCTCAGTTCTCCTCCCCGCCTTCATGCGTTGGCCTTCACCCGTCACTTAACAGACGCCCGATGTTCAGAATGCTGATCAGCTCCCCGGCACACATGCCGATCCCGTCCATGTACTGCACGCCCTGCACTTCATGGGATTCCAGAGGCGGCTCTACCTCATGAAAGGAAGCCACCTTTTCTACGGAATCCACCATAATCCCTATGGCCTCCTGCCGGTAATGTACCACTACGATCCTTGACCGGGTATCCGGTGGAGATTCTGCCAGGCCAAACCGCCTGCACAGACTGACCACCGGTATAATTTTGCCGCGTAAATTAATCACGCCCTTAACAAAAGACTTGCTGTTAGGCACGGCTGTGATAGGCTCCATCTTGATAATCTCGTTAATCTCCCGGATATCGATGGCCAGCTTCTCCTGTACCAGCCGGAAGATGATGTACTGCTCCGTTCGTGCAGCCAGCATGGCTTACTCCCCCTCTACAATCTGAACACCGACACCGAGCTATTCAGTTCATCCGCCAAGGAGGCGAGCATTTGCGAGGAGGAGGCCGTCTCCTCGGCTGCTGCGGCGGATTCCTGGCTTCCGGCCGCAATGGATTCAATCGAGAGCAGCACCTCGTTCGTCTGCGCCGCCTGTTCCTCACAAGCCGCAGCGATGCCTGTAATCTGCTGGGCAGTATCATTGACGCGGGTAACGATACCATCGATCAGCCGCTCTGTACGCTCGGACAGGGCCGATACGTCACTGACAGCCTGCACACTCAGAACCGTATTCTTCTGCATCACCCGGATGATCAGGGCAATCTGTTTGGTCGCTTCACTGCTCCGTTCAGCCAGCTTGCGGACCTCATCGGCGACAACGGCGAAGCCCCGTCCCTGCTCACCGGCACGCGCTGCCTCAATCGCTGCATTGAGCGCCAGCAGATTGGTCTGCTCGGCAATCTCATCAATCACCTCGATAATTTCGCCGATCTTCTGGGAATCCTGCTCTAGCAGTTCCATCTTCTCCGACAGATTACTCATACCAAGGCCGGATTCTCTTACCGCAGTGCTTCCCTCCTCAGCACCCTGACGCGTCAGCAGCGACAGCTCCGATGCCTGCTCGGCATTCTTCGCAACCTCATCGATGCCCCGGGTCAGATCCTGAACCAGCTGATTGATATTTTGCGCCGCCTGGGCCTGGGATTGGCTGCCGCTGGCGATTTCTTCGGTGGTTGCCGATATTTCCTCAGAGGAGGCCGCGACACTTTGCGCCGCTTCGACCGTCCCGCCAATCAGCTTGCGCAGGCTGGTAATCATCTCATTGGCTGCTGCGGCCAGCCGGCCGAACTCATCCCGGTTCTTGATCGCAATCTCCTCCCTGAGGTCACCGCCTGCCATGCGGACCATCACAGCGAGCAGCTTGGATACCGGACCGACGATTCCCTGCGAGATCACGATGCCCAGCGCAATGGCTGCAAGTGCCGCAAGGATGGAGATGATCAGGATCATTAATCTTCCCGAGGTATAGCTGGCAACCGTAGAGTCGATCCGTTCATCTGCACCTTCGATTACATTACTGGCGGCCAGATCGGCGGTATCCTGAGCCTTCTGCAAATCAGGCAGTGCGTCGATTAAGACGCCGTAGGCCTGCGTGTTCTGATCTTTATCCAGCAGTTCATTGACTTTGGGTACGGATTGGTTATAGTTATCCACGCTCTGCTTAATGATCTCTAACGCAGCCCGTTGATCCGCATTCAGTGCGAGCTCTCCATAGACCTTCATTCGGTCAGCAATTTTGTCCTGATCCGCTTTAATAACTGCCTGGATCTCCTCCTTCACCGAATCATCGGTTTCGAGGATAAGCTTGAGCAGATCACCGCGCAGCTTGTACAGCTCGGTCCGGATCTCAGCAATATTGACAAGCGCGGGGAAGTTGTAGCTCTGCATCTGTACAGAGTTACTGTTCATGCCCGCCATTTTCATAATCGATAGCCCGCTGATAAATATAAGCAACGCTACAATAACCAGAAAGCCTCCCAACAATTTGGTGCGGATGTTTAGTTTCAAATGAAGCACTCCTCAATATGTATTTTGTCGAGCCTACAAAGCTTCCCCTATTATGTATAACGTAAGGCCTCTGCGCCTATCGCCATTGGTTCCTAAGTTTCGACATAATCTTCCTGTTTTCTACAGGCCTTCTTTCCTTTACTGCACAAAAAAAGCAATGTACGCTTACATGCTGCGTAATCATTGCTTTTATAAAGAATCTTTTTTGCCGGTAGCTTGATATATTTGCGAGATCGCCTGTGATCTGCTGTGCACACCAAGCTTCTCGTAGATTTTGGTTATGTGATTCTTGACAGTATGCGTACTGATAAACAGTTTCTCCGCAATTTGCTTGTTATTGAGGCCTGTCAGCAGACCATCCAGGATATCGTTTTCCCGGGTAGTAAAACGTACGCCTCCCTCTTGCTGCACTGCAACCAGCGGAGGAGCTATCAGTTGCTCAAAGGAACGCATAAGTGGCTCGGGCACGGGTATAGGAAGTGTTTCCTTCCATTGCCTGCCGCCCTGCTCCGTATACTTCGTGAGCATAAGCAAGACCTTCGCCAAGTACAGATGGGAACTTTCTCCTACATCCTCTTGCCCATTGTAATCCGTCAGGTAATAGTGCATATGGCGCAGAACGCATACCGCCGGGATGTCACCCAAATATTCGCGGAGCAGCCCTATAGGATATGGAGCAAGGAGCGCGGCCTGGCCAATCCATTCCATCTCTTCCGCAGAGTGACTTAACGGCTCCAGCAAGTCCTGTGCAAGCCTTCGGATATCCGCAGCTCTGCTATGTACTACCGGCTGCTGTATCAGCAGATTATCCTGGAGCAGCCGCATGAAGTCAGTTCCGGAGGGCGTGTTCTGAGGCTGCTGGGCAAGCAGCTTGGTCACTAGCAGCACATTGGTCATATGAAAAATCGTTTCATATTCCCGCCGCTGCCCCTCATCACTGAACTGGACCGTGAATAACCCCAGCAGCCTTTGTTCAAATACCATAGGATGCTCTACCAGCTGCCAGCTCTTCCATTCCCGCCGGATCGGCTTGTTCAGCAGGTTGAACCCCGGTATCCCGTCAGCGAAATAGATCTGTTCAGCATCTTCTGCATAGACGGTGTACAGTTCATTCGGAGCAGAAGAGGAAGAATAGATCCTCAGTCCGGCCTCGTCAGGCGTATGTAATAACAAGCACATGAACGGACTGCCTAGCTGCTGCTGGAAAAACTCGATGAACAGCTGCAGGTAATCCTCCTTATCCTGAGTAACCAGAATCCCTTGGACAATTTCTTTATAGGTATCATGCCTCTTCCTTTGACGTTCATACAGCGCTTCGCTCTCCATATGATACATGGAAGCAGCGAGCTGATGGGCCACCAGCATACCCATATCCGCCTGCTCCTCCGTCAGCTCCGGGCGGACCGGGTCTCCGGCATACAATAATCCATACAGCTTGTCCTTGTATTTGATGGGATAGCAGATTAACACCTTTGGCCTTACCCCATGCGCAGCAAAAAAAGAAATCCGCAGATCGCGGTCAGCATTCCTCCAGTACCCCATTTGCTTGGAGAGCCCCACCTGTCCCAGAAATCCCTCACCGTAAAAAAAAGAAGCCCCCTGCAGGGAGTTATCCTTCGGCATACCGGTTGTCTCCACCACTGTGAATTGGTCCCCGTCTGCAGCATTACTGGCATAGCCCGCAAATTCTACTCCAAGAATACGTACCACTATGCCCAGTATTCCTTGCAGCCACTCCGGGCTTGCCGGGTCCAGCAGATAGATCAGATTCATAAGCTGCAGGTCATACGCAGAATATTCTCCGCCCTGCTCCCTTTCAAGCAGAGCCTGCACGGTATCAGCCAGTATATCCAATTGGCTGATAATCCTGGCGACGCCCTCCTGATCCAATACCGGTACCTTATCCAGAGCCTGAATCCAGTCCTCCCATTCTCCGGGGGGAACGGTTTCATGAATCCTGCCGGTAATCAGCTCTTTCGTACAACCGTCCACCCAGACGCCTGTCAGAATATAATAGGGCCTTTGCTTACTGATCCCGATGGAGGTAATCAGCATTTTCAGCCCGGAGCGGGTTTCATAGACAATAGTTTTCGATACATTCCTGACCTTTTCCAGCAGGTTCGCAATTGCATGTTCAGCGGTTGCACAAGGAGAACCGAACAACAGAGATGCCATCTCGGTTAAGCCGGAGGGTTCTGTTATTCGTTTGTCCGCTTGATCGGTAATAATAATTGTCAATCCGCATAATGATGCGTATGCGTCTTGCAAAGACTGCAGATTTCGGCGGAGCTTGTTCTTCATTGCTTATTCCTCGCTTTCCCCTCCAAAATTCGCCATTGCCTCACCGATTCCCTGCTTTTACACCCTTTCATTCTACAAACGTAGCAGTATAGTCCAGGAATCTACGCGAAAAAATGCGCATATGCGAAATTCAAAAACTCACTCCATCCTCCTCATAAAAGTAAAACACCGGCGCTCAAGTTCCAGCGCCGGTGCCATATATCTCCTGGCTAAGCAGACGCTTAGCCATTACCACTTACTGCACAGCCGCTCATCTGCTCAGCTGTACCAGAATCTGCGGGTCTTTGATCTTCGTATCATCAGAGAGAAGCACGACCTTGGAGAGTACCTCCGCTGTACGCGGGTCCTCATCCAGGAACGGCAGGAACAACCGCCCCCGGTGCTGCGAATGCACCGGAATAATGGACAGGGCGCCCGCGGCCTGCTTGTACGCCTGGCCGCTGCCCAGATGCACAGCATACTCGCCCAGCGTACCGTCAATCCGTGCATAATTGCCGTCCAGCCGGACGTTCTCAATCTTCAGCAGCCGCAGCGACTCGCTGACGATGACCCGGCGCATCTCTACAGTTGTCAGGCTCGCTTCCGGATCGACGCCCCCGACATGAGCCACGCTAACGACCAGATCCACATCCCGCATCACCTCCGAGAACAGCACTGGCGGCACCTGATCCAGCGGCACGCCCTTGTAGGTCTTCCGGTCGAAGAACTGCACCGTCTCCAATGTCGGCGCTTCGGTATCGGCCGGTGAGAACCAGTCCGCCATGGCATAGAGCCGGACGATCAGGTTCTCGGCATAGAACACCTTCTGCAGCCCTTCCTCATAGCTGACCGTCCACTGCCGCCCCTTCAGAAGGGCGACTGTCTTGCTCGGCTGCACCTGATGGCCGGCGTAACGGCGGGACAGCACGCTCTGGGCCAGCTCATCCTCATTCGGCAGATACAGCTCGCGGAAGACCTGCTTGAACGGCTGGCGGAGCTGACGGTCGAACAGATCCTTCTGGTACAGGCTCCATTGTCCGCTGCGGTATAGATCCAGCGGATGGGCAATCCGCAGCGCCGCCTCCCCGCTCAGGGCCTTAGATTCGCCCGCAGGGCTCACCAGCGCCCCCTGATCCGCATCGTAATATCCCAGCGCATCGCCGCTCTTCAGCACCAGCTTGCTAATCAGCGGTGCCAGCACCGGATTCCGGCTCAGCCCGGCAATCTCTGCCGGCGTGAAGCCGCTGCCGGACTCCATCGAGCGCTCCAGTTCAGCCCGGGCGCGCCGGAACTGCCCGGTAAGCTCGCTCTTGGCCTCCTTCAGCGCTTCAATCCACTCATGCTTCTTGAAGCGTGCGGGCACCGACTTCAGCGCCTTCCCCTTGCTGGTCACCACATAATCGCTTTGCCCTTCTTCGTCGATACTAAGCGAGACGAAGGTCTCTGCGTCCAGCTCATACGGCTCGAAGTACGCAGCATAATCATCCAGCTTGCGCGCCTCCATATCCCAGATCAGGCGGGTGACATCGGCATATCCGGCATTGCGTGCCAGGTTGCCAAGAGCAATCTGTACGGCCTGGCCTTCGCTGGCGCGGCGCTGTGCGCCGAACTTCTTGCTCTCTGCCAGGAAGCGCTGGATGAACTCATAACGCACGCGGATATCCTGTTCACGGTCTTCTCCCAGCGGAATCAGACTATAGCTGAGCAGATGATCCTTGCCCCGCTTCTGCTCCACAGACTGCTTCATCTCTTCCAGGTTCAGCTTGCCGAGCGTGGCATCGGCGAACAGCTGGGAACGGCGGTGGTTCGCACCGGCAGAGATGTATTTGGCACAGTCATAGAGCAGCTCGAACCGCTCTTGTCCAAGCTCCTTGTAGGCGGACTGGAACCAGTTCACATCGAAGGCGCCGTCGTTGAACTCCTGCGGCGTGATCGGCGAGTAATGCGCCACCACCGTCTCTTTTTCGGCCGAGAAGCTCTCGTTAATGTGGGCGTGGAAGTACCAGGCCCCGCTGCGAAGCCCTTCCCAGCCCAGGTATTCGGCAATGATCTCGATCCACTGCGGGGCGTACATGGCGGCTTCCAGCAGCTTTTGATCGGACAGCTTGTACTCCTGCAGCAAGGTCTTCAGCAGCTCCGCATTATCGCCCTCACGCGGATAACATACCTTGAGCAGATGGCTGAAGGATTCCTTCTTCGTAATATTGTTGCCATAGCCATACACGTACCCGCGCACGAAGGTATCCTTGTTCAGCCCTGACAGGATACGGATACAATACTCCAGGCCCTCTATCCGCTGCAGCCCCATCGTCATGCCGGTCACCTCAGTCGGCAGGTCGCCGCGCCCCAGCTCAATGGCCAGCAGACGGTCGATGATCCGTGTGCGTAGTGCAACCATCTGTGGACTGTCTTCGATCCAATCATATCTGCGTGAACTGATCCAGCTCATATGGTTGCGTGCATCCTTACTCAGCAGCAGCTCCTTAAGCAGCGTCTCTTCGCGGATGATTCCACCAGTGAAGGCCTCAACGTAGTGCTTCAGTCCGATGATGCTGTCCTGCTCTTCGCCTCCGCTGATCCCCTCGAACCGGTAGCAGGTACGGAACATCTCCTTGAACTCCTCTGCTCCGTTCCATAGCTTCTGCACCATATCGACCCACGGCTCAGCCAGCACAGACAGGAAAGGCCAGTCCGCCGCAAGCTTCTCCTCCGGGAACGCAGCCATCAGCGCATTCACCGCACCATTCACTTGGCGGAAGCCCTCCGGGCTCTTGTGGTCCGCGCGGTACGCATCCAGCAGCGTCTCTACCTGCCATCTGTACTTCAGCTTGTCCACTAGCTTCAGCACAGCCTCGATCTGCTCCAGCGGGTAGACCCCTGACGCGAACTCCTTGCGCCACCCGGACAGCAGCTTCTGCTTGCTAAGTTCCTTATCATCAATTCCTAAGGTGTCGTAACCGTCATAGTTATCCAGGGTCTCATCCAGTTCCTCCAGGCTGATATAGAAGTTCAGCTCTATCAGATCCCGGGCGCTCCAGCCGCTCTTGTCCCAATATTCAGCCCATGCTTCATGCAGCGGGTACTGTTCGAGGGCGGATTTGCCGCTCTCCTCATCGTTAATTAAGTACCCCTGCAACGGTCTGAGGTTGGTGCCGATCAGCACCGTGTCCTTATATCCGCTGTAATACTCAACCTCGTACTCTACGTCGCGGAGCTTGTGGATCGTGTTGTCCAGTCCCTTAAGGAATGTCTTGATCTGCTCCAAGGACAGCTTGAACACCTGATCCCAGACGAATCCCTCAAGTACAGGCGCCTCAGCCAGCCACTCCTCCGTCTGCTGCGGATCGAACAAGCCGTAACCGTTAGCCTTCGTATACTCATTCTTCTGGCTCAGCCTCGCGATCAGCTCGCGCTCCTGGTCGGAAGGCTTCTCCAGCGACTCTGCCAGCGGACGCACTGCTTCAAAGAGTGCCTGCCGCTCTTCATCCTGGAACAACACGGTCATAATCTCCAGCCCTGCCTGCCGCTGCAGGGCATTCTTGCCCTGCACCAGTCTGTGGACGGACTCCTTCAGCGCTTCATCCGGCTGATTCAGCAGCATCCGGGTCACGCTCTGCCGCAGCGTACCGGTCTTAAGCTTCAGCAGCCCTTCAGCCATCAGCAGCTCATCCTCCGCCAGGGTCAGCCCCTGCGCCAGGTCCAGTGCCAGCTCCCGGTTCTTGATACTCTTGTCGGAGAGGCTGGCGAAGATGAATTCGCGCTGCACAGTATCCTCCGTATGCTGCACGAAGTAATTCAGCAGCTCCCCACGTATGTCCGTGCTGAGCTTGTCCTTCAGCGCCAGCAATTCATTCACCCAGGCCGGGTCCATATCATAGGAGATCAGATAAAGCATCTTTTGGAACGGCAGATCACGGGTGTAGCTGACCTGCAGGAAATCCAGCACCTTAGAGGTACCGGTCAGCTCCCGGCTGTCCGGATTCAGGAAGATATCCATCAGCAGGCTGAAGTCGCGCTGCCGCTCGCTTTTATCCTCAAGCTGCGGGCTCGTTACGACCTCGATCTTCGGCCCATTATCCTTCGGCCCTCTCCACATCCGGTTATAATCATAATTATAATTCGTCAGAATCCAGTACAGCAGCTCCGGCTCTTGCTCCTTCAGATACTTCCGGGCGCTGCTCAGGCGCACCTCCCGGTTCTGGCTGCCGGAAAGTACATACTCTGCTACAATCTTCTGGTAGGACTGGCCCTGTTCCATCAGGATATCCACCTTGCCGATCAGTTCATTCTCCTCATAGACAGCCGTCCCCCACAAGCTCAGGTAGACATGGTTGGCATTCTCGCTGGTCAGCCAGTCAGCGCGCAGCGCTTCATCCGTCAGCACCTGATAGGCTCCTTCAATCAGTTGCTTCGCCACCCGCTGGTTCTGGGCTTCCAGACCCATCCCCGTCCATACGCCCAGGGCACGCACCACCGAGCTGTAGCGCACGAGATCATTGTCCAGAATCACCTTCAGCATATACAGGTTGTTCTCTATCGTCCCCTCATCCATCGTCTCCATAATGGACTGGCGCAGTCCCTCCTGCAGCCGGGCAGCCAGCAGCAGCTCGCCAATCATCTGAACAGCGGCCTGGTTACGGCTGAGGAATGCACCTTTTATCATATTGCGGCTGAGCAGTGCCCCCTGGTTGTCCCCGTACACCGCATCCTTAAGCAGCTCCTCCATTCCGCTGCCGCTGCGGTCCAGCTCATAGGCGACTACATCGGGAACAGCAACATCTACACGGTAAGAGATACTGTAATCCTTTTCATAATCCCCCTTCAGGTACTCCGGCAACGAGAATTCAATTAGCTCCATATAGATCAGGGCATTGATTTTGCGGAGGATCTGCATCCGGTGCGCCTGAACCTCCCGGGTCCGGAAAGGCCGGCGCAGATACCCTATGGAATAAGGGTACTCCACTGCATGCTTAACTATGTAACGGGCAATCTCAACGGTATGTGTGCTGTACAGCTGCTGCATGATCCCCATCAGCGGCTCCCAGTATCCGGTAAAATCAGCCTGAGCCGCCGCAGCGCGATCATCCATGATAACAAGGAAGCGGTCCAACGAATCTTCCCCTTCATGAAGGTAGCGGTTCTTGCTGAACTCCGCGAGCAGGCCTGCCAGCTCCGCGCCTTCCCCCTTCAGCCCCTTGGCTTTGTTCTCAACATCCGCGTACCACTGAGTCTCCCACTCTGCATTTCCGATTTTCATCCTGTCATCTCCCTCACCATAGTCTTCCTGCCAGCATCGTGAACCGGATCAGCGTCAGCTCATCGCCCTCTTCGAGCCTCAGCGGCTCATCCAGCGCGGAACATTCCGCTTCCTGCACGAATACCTTGTACAATCCGTCTTCGTAAGCAAGCAGTGCCGCAGCCGTAGCCTGCTCTACCTCAGGCTTCGTCTCACCGTACACCGTACCGAATCCGACCTTGCCGTTATCGCCCTGCTCCGCAATTTCATTTGCGGTCAGGTAAGGGATTAGATCTCCCCGCTCCTGCCGCTCCAGCATCGCCTGCACCTGCCCGGCTACAATCTCCGAGATCAACGCGCGCAGCGTCTGCGGACGGTCAGCAAGCAGCAGCTCCTTACGCTCCAGCACCGGCCTGCGTTTGCCCAGGCTTTTGACGGTTACATACAGCTTCATGGCCTTCCCTCCTTACCTCAATAGCTCTATTCGACAGAATATCTAGTTCATTACCCGATTTCCCAGAAATCAACCCGTTCCTCCGCCGAAAATTCAAATTTGTGCGGATACAGAGCATCCGGTATCTGTACAGCTCTTTTTTTGCTAAAATAGAAGGGTCGGCGCATTTCCGTGCAATCCTGGCGCCAGTCACTGAAACGGAGGCATTACCTGTGGATTATATTATTCTGGACATCGAATTCAACGGCCGCAAATTTGCCAGCGAGCATCCCATGGAGGTCATTGAGATCGGAGCGGTCCGGTTAGACGCTTCATTGCAGGTTAAGGATGAATTCTCAGCCTTAATCAGACCCATATACTTCTCCACCCTGAATTCATTCATCAAGAAAAAAACCGGCATCCCCCAAGAGGATATCGACGTCGCCAGCCGGTTCCCGAAGGTCATTACCGCCTTCAGAGCGTGGCTTGACCAGAGCGCTGACGGCGTGCTGCTCTTAACCTGGGGCGGCGAGGATATGAAGCGGATTATCCAGGATGTGCGGATGCACAAGATGGATGATGCCTACTGGATGGAGGCCACCTACTTCGATCTGCTCAAGGGCGTCCTGCGCGCCCGCGGCCTCAGTAACGACATCAGCGTCGAAGGGGCCATGGCCCTATTCGGCCTGGAGCCTTCCGGCTCCGCCCACCGCGCGCTGGACGATGCCAAGATGACGGCGGAGATCTTCCGCGCAGTCTTCAGCGAGCTGGACTTCGGCCGTTCCCAGCACTATGTCGATACCTTCTCGAACGCCAGGGAACGCAAGACGGTTAAGATCGCCATCAAAGCAATGACCGCCCAAAAAATCGTCCCCACCTGGGAGCTGGTCGCCGAGCATTACTTCCCTGCGGAGGATGCCCTGGCGGACCCCCGGAAGCTGGCAGAGCTTAAGGCGTATTTCACCGCCCAGCTTAGCAAGAAATAACCCCATATGCCCGCGCAGCAGCGGCAATCTCCCGAGGCATAGCCTGGGCGGTTGCCGCTGTTTGCTTTTCCAGCAAACGGTTACCCGCCCTGCTGTCTGGTTATTATACAAATTAAGAGTTGACCTTGCCGTTACGTCAAAGTATACAGTTAGATCTGTAAGCGGCCGCTTACCCGGCGGGAACGCCTTGAATCCGTTCTCTGCTGTATACGCCAAGACAGATTGGAGGCAGATTGGACCATGGAATATACGGTGCAGAAGCTGGGGACACTCGCGGGGATCAGTGCACGGACCCTGCGGTATTACGATGAATTCGGCATTCTGAAGCCGGCTAGAATCAGTTCCTCGGGATACCGGATCTACGGCCAGGCTGAGGTAGACCTGTTGCAGCAGATTCTCTTCTACCGGGAACTGGGACTTAGCCTTGAGGCGATCAGAGATATTGTCCATTCGCCCTCCTTCGACGGCGCCCGCGCCCTGCGGGAGCACCATGACCAGTTGCTTCAGCGGAGACAGCAGCTGGACCGGCTCATCGCGAACGTCGAGCAGACCATTGCACACACAGAAGGGAGAAGTATAATGAGTAATCAGGAGAAATTCGCAGGCTTCAAGCAGAAGCTGATTGACGATAACGAGCAGAAGTACGGCCAGGAGATCCGGGAGAAATACGGCGCGGAAGCTGTGGAGCAGTCGAACCGCAAGCTCAGCCATATGACGGAGGAGCAGTACGCTGCCCTTCAGCAGCTTGAGGCTGATATGTTCGCATCTCTGGAGCAGGCGATGGAGGAAGGCGACTCGGCAAGCGAACTGGCGCAAAAGGCCGCTGATCTGCACCGCCAGTGGCTCAGCTTCTATTGGGATACGTACACCAAGGAAGCCCATGCAGGCGTAGCCCAGATGTATGCCCAGGATGAGCGCTTCACCGCTTATTACGACCAGCGCCGCCCCGGCATGGCCGCGTTCCTGCGGGATGCAGTGCATGTGTATACTGGAGCGAAGCAGTAGACGTAATCGTTTGGGATAGCAAAGAGGCAGCCGGATTAACGGCTGCCTCTCTTTTTTCTGCTGAAACGTTATTCTGGCTCAATCATCATCCTCGTCGGAATCCGTATCGGTGTACACAACCTTGGCAGTATACGCATCGACACCTACTTCTGTCTTGACCTGCCCGTTCCTGACTTCAACCTCATAGACAGCTCCTCCATGGTCCCGGTCCAGATCAATCTCGGTGACCGTCCCCTTCACAGCAGCTTGAGCCACCTCAGCCGCCTTGCCTGCGGTAATCAGCTTGCCGCCTGAGGCCGGAGCTGCCTTATGAGAGTCTTCATCGTCTGCATCCTTGCGCACGCTGATCACTTTTCCCGAATAGGCATCTACCCGGACATCTATCTCCTGCTTGGTTTGCTGAATTTCGATATCGTAAAACGTGCCGCTGGCCTTCTTCTCCAGATCGATGCTCTCCACCTGTCCCGGAGCTGCCTTCAAGGCAATCTGCTCGGCTTTGCTTACACTAATTAACGTTTTGCTCTGACTCTTCGCGGATGCGGCTGCTTCTGCCGTACTGCCCTTCAGCTCGCCTATACCATAAGCGCCTCCGAGAATAAGTGCTGCCGCCGTGATACTGCTCCATATCTTTGTCTTCAATGTTAACGCCTCCTAAGTTCATTCTTCGCTGCTTCATGTAGTAACTATAACGCTACAATCTGAGAGAACAACGGGAGTAACATTAGAATTCGCTGAGAAAAAAACAGATACCCTAGGAATCGTCCCCATCCGGCTCTTCCCAGGTCACAGACATGATATGGCCCGAGATGGCATTCACCTGGACTACGGCCTCCCGCCCGTCTGAAGTATGAATCTCCACCAGATAATAAGCGCCTGCCGCATCAATTCCCGTATCCACATCGTCCAGCTCCCCCGGTACCTCACGCAGAGCCAGCCTGACAGCCTCCTCTTCGGAGACTACGCTCTGCGCTGACGGGGTAGGTGCTGGTGACGGGGTAGCGTCAGCTCCGCCAGATGGAGCTGGAGTAGCGGCAGACGTAGGCTGCACCGCCGGTTCGTCCACGCGCTTCAACAGCACGATGGAGAGAATCTCGCCGCTAACTCCGTCCAGCTTCAGCTCATACCGTCCCTGCTCCGTCTGAAGCACCGCTACATAAGCTCCGGCTTGCAGCTTCAGACTGTCTACCTTACCGGGATATTCGCTCAGCACAGCCAGCTCCGCCTGATCTCTGGATAACAGCGGCTCCGAATCCCTCCCGAATATCCGGAAGGCAACCCAAGCCAGCAGCAGGAAGACAACCATACCTATGATTGCCTTGTACATTTTGCTCTTGTTCCTTGGATGCTGGTTCATTGTCCACCTCCCCTGCGGTCCGCAGCGATGCGAATCGTTACCGAGGTTCCCAGGCCTACCGTACTATCCATGGACAGCTCCGCTCCGATCGCCCCCGCGATCTCTGCGGCAAGCGACAGCCCCAGGCCTGCCCCTCCGTTCTCACGGGTTCTCGCCTCATCCACTCTATAGAAACGGTCGAATATCTTCGGCAGCTCCTCCGGCGGAATTCCAATGCCGCGGTCGGTAATCACAATCATCCGTTCCTGCCCGGCAGCATCAATACGCACGGTTATCTGCTCATCGCTGTATTTGCGGGCATTGTCCAGGAAGATGAACAGCAGCTGCCGGAGCTTCGCTTCATCGCTGTAGCCCTCAGCCGGCCCCTTGACCTGAACCGTGACCTCTCTCCCGTACGCATTATGAAAAGCCTTCGCCGAAGAACGCACCAGCTCCTCCAGATCCATCACCTTCAGCTCCAGATCCCACTGCTCCGGGTGCTTCGCCAGCAGCAGGAGCTGCTCCGTCATTTCCTTCATCCGCACAGCTTCGGAATGGATGGCCTCAACCGATTCATCGAACAGCTCCGGGTGATCCCGCCCTCTGCGCTTCAGCAGACTGGCATAGCTCTCAATAACCGTCAGCGGTGTGCGCAGCTCATGGGAGGCATCCGACACGAATTTCTCCTGCTTCACATAATTGCTCTCTAAGAGGCCTATCATGTCGTTGAAGGTATGCCCCATCTCCACCAGCTCATCCTTCGAGTGTGCTTTCAGCGGAAGCCTGCGGAATTTCCCGCTGCGCTGAATCTCCCGCATAGTCGCCGTCATTTGGACGATGGGCCGCATAATCAGGCCCGACAACAGGCGGCCGGAGAGCAGCAGCGGAAGCAGCACCGCAAGCGTAGCGCCTGCAAGGACCAGCCGCAGCACCCGCAAGGTATCCATCGTGCCCTCCAGACTTTTGGTCATCTGGACATTCAGGACGTTCCCGTCCGTCCAGATGACCGGAACGCTCACGAACGCATACAAGCGTCCGTCCACCCGGACCCGCTCCGCCTGCTTCCCGGGATGGTAGACCGGCTTCAGCCGGCTGATCTCCTGCCCCGAGGTTGAGGTGACCGGCGCCGGTCCGCCTCCGTCCACAGTGAGCAGCCGCAGCATTCCCTCCACCGGCACATAAGCCCGGAGCAGCTCCGGTGCCGTTACCCCGTCTCCCGTTTTTTTCATCGCGGCAGCAATTCTGGCCGTCTCGGCAGATGCCTGCCCGAGCTGGCTGTCTAGTGACATCCGGCTGAACACGCCGTAGATGAACAGATTCATGAGAATAAGCAGCACGGCGAACAGCACGCTGGAATACAGATGAATGGTGCTCCGCAGCTTCATGGGGCATCCTTCAGCACATAACCAACGCCCCGCACGGTATGAATCAATTCAGGCTGGTGGTCCAGCGTAATTTTTTTGCGGACATAGCGGATATAGACATCCACAATATTCGTATCCCCGTAATAATCGTATCCCCAGACGGCAGCCATGATCTGTTCCCTGTTCAGCACCTGGCGCTTATTCTTCAGCAGGTAGACCAGCAGGTCGAACTCCCGGGGAGTCAGCTCGATACTCCGGCCTGCCCGCTTCACCTCCCGCGTAGCTTCGTTCAGCTCCAGATCCTCTGCCATCAGCAGGTTGACGGCTTCCTCTCTCCTCCGCCCCGAGGCCAGCCGCAGCGCAGCACGGACACGCGCCAGCAGCTCCTCAATTTGAAACGGCTTCGTAATATAATCATTGGCCCCAAGGTCCAGGCCTGATACTTTATCCTCTACCGAGCTTTTGGCTGTAAGCAGCAGCACCGGCGTATCGGGATCACCCACCCGGATTCGCCGCAGCAGCTCTATGCCGCTGAATCCAGGCAGCATCACATCCAGCAATAACAGATCCGGCTGCTGCTCCTGGTACATCTCCAGCCCCTGATGGCCGCTCCCGGCAATGGACACATGGTATCCCTCGCATTCCAGCTCAATCTGCAGCAGACGGGCAATTCTCACCTCATCCTCCACAACCAGAATCAATTCTGTCATCGGCGCTCCGCCCCTTCTACTTGATTGCCTCCATTGTAGGGCATGGGCAGCTACAGTTTCAAACTCCTCCCGCTATTTGCTATCTCTCTCTATATGCAAAAGGGTGCTTCCACCGTAATACCGGCCGGAAACACCCCTGTCTATCCCCATTCCTGCTGCGTCTGAACCGGCAGCCGCTACAAGCTGCGGTGCAGCAGTTCCAGCACACCGCGCAGCTCGGCGACTGCCACCTGCCCCGGTGCCGAAGGCTTATGCGCCGCACCGAAGGTAAGTGCCGAGCCGAAGATCTCCCCCGCCAGCCGGCTGATCACGCCCTCCCCGGCCATCGACATCGTAATGATCGGACGGTCTGCATACTGCTCCTGCATCCGGTTCGTCGCCGCCAGCAGGGTCAGCACATCGGCTGGACCTTGCGGCATTACGGCAATCTTGGGCAGATCGCCGCCCAGCTCCTGCGCCCGGCGCAGCCGGGAGACAATCTCATCCTCGGAAGGCGTCCCGCCAAAGTCATGATTCGAGAGAATCACGAACACTGCCGCTCCATGCGCTGCTGCAATCAGTCTGCGGACCTCCGCTTCCTCTTGGAACAGCTCCACATCCACTATATCCACCAGCCCGCTCTCTACCGCCGCCTGGATCAGCCGGAAGTAATAGGCTGTGGAGATTTCCTTCTCGCCGCCTTCCCTGGCACTGCGGAAGGTGAAGATCAGCGGAATCTCCGGCAGCAGGCGCTGGATGTCCTCCAGCACCTGGGTCACGGCATTAATATCTTCCACCTCCGTGAAGAAATCACTGCGCCACTCCACCACATCCGGCGCCAGTGCGATTAGCGCCTCAGCTTCTTCACGCAGCTCCGTCCGCGTCGTTCCGACCAGCGGAACACAGATTTTGGGCATCCCTTCTCCGAGGGTTATATTCTTGACGGTTACTGTACCGCTCAAACGTGTCAGCTCCTTAGCGGACCCGGAGTCTCAGAGCTTCCTCTGACGCTCCCCGCTTAATTTGTCTATTATATAAAACGCACTTAAGGTTTGAACTGGAAGCTTGGTCGTCGCTGCGGTGAACATTTGGACTTCCGGCCGCTGCCCGTCAACAGATTTCTTAATTTAATCCGCTACTCGCGGTTGAAATCCGTTGACAAAGGCGGACGCTACCGCTCCTACAGTTTCAAATTTCCCCTCCGCTTCTTTTTGCTTTTCGTTAATTTCTTTAGTGTGTCTTATATATCATCATCTGCTTCCTCTATCTCACACACGAAATCTACTGGGATCTACAGGTCTTGTGGCTCCGCCTTAGCAGCTGACCGCAGGAACTGCTCTACCTCTTCCAGTCTGGGCAGAGAAGCAATTGCACCGGTCTTGCCAACCGCCAGCGCACCGACTGCATTGGCGAAGCGGACCGCTTCCTCCAGCGTCCTCCCGCAGGTCAGCTGCCAGGCCAGCGCCCCGTTGAAGGAATCTCCGGCTGCCACTGTATCTACCGCCTGCACCGGGAACCCCTTTACATGCCGGCTTCCGGCAGCATCCACGATTAGCGCCCCTTTGGAGCCCAGCGTTACAATGACATGCCGGACCCCTTTTGACAGCATCATCCGGGCCGCACGCTCTGCATCCTCCACACTCTCCACAGAGATGCCGGCCAGAATGCCCGCTTCTGTCTCATTCGGAGTCAGGTAGGTGATATGGTGCAGCAGTTTATCGCTCAGCGGCTGGGCCGGAGCCGGATTAAGAATCACCGGAATCCCATGCCGGTACGCCAGGACTGCCGCAGCCTCGCACATCGCCAGATCCGTCTCCAGCTGCATCACCACGATCCCGGCACCGCTGATCACGGTCTCCAGTGCTTCAATATCCTCCGGCTTCATCTCCACATTCGCGCCAGGCACCACAATGATCCGGTTCTCACCGGCACCGTCCACCACAATGGAAGCCACCCCTGTAGCCTGGGATTCACTCTGTGAGATATACGCAGTATGAACCCGCTCCTGCTCCATAATCTCCAGCAGCCCGCTGCCAAAAGCATCCTTCCCCACTCTGCCGATCATCGTCACATCCGCGCCCAGTCTGGCCGCCGCGACGGCCTGATTCGCCCCTTTTCCGCCCGGAGACAGAGCAAATCCCTGACCGAACAGGGTCTCACCCGCCTCCGGCGCGCGCTCTGCCCGTACGACCATATCCATATTCAGACTTCCAATTACGACTATACTCAATCCTTTACACCACCACTTGGTTTATTGTTTGCTTTATGGTTTAGCTTATAATTTAGATGAAGCTTGTACATTTATTCTCCCCTTATCTTATGGCCTTCCGGCAGGTTTATCAAATTTTATTTATCGGCTCCGCAGGCGGTCATTCGTCACCGAAACTCCGCTGTGCTTTTTAAGGATAAATATGCTAGAATGATGGTGCAATCGCTTCCAGAGCCCGTCCTGCCTCATGGGGCAAACGTTTGCATCTTAGATACAGCCTGCAGCAACTTGTTATTATCTAAATCGCATTTAGGAGGCTTATCACGTGAGCGAGAACCACTTACCGTCAGTAGCTTATTTCAGCATGGAGTATGGACTGCATTCCGATTTCAAAATGTACGCCGGAGGCCTGGGCATTCTGGCCGGAGATTACATCAAGGGCGCGCAGGATATCGGTGCACCCATCATCCCCATCGGACTCAAATGGAAACAGGGCTACACGGACCAGAAGATTGATGCGGACGGCAATCCCTACGACTCTTACCACAACTATGTGTACGACTTCCTGGAAGATACGGGTGTCAAGGTCACGGTAAAAGTCAGAAAGACCGATGTGGTCTGCAAAGTGTGGAGAACCGACCATTTCGGTAACCGTCCGCTCTATTTGCTCGACACCGATATCCCGGAGAACAGTGATGCCTGGATTACCGGCCAGCTCTACGGCTGGTTCGGGGAGGAGCGGATTGCCCAGGAGATCGTGCTGGGCATCGGCGGCGTCAAAGCCATGCGCGCTCTAGGAATAAAGATCGATGTCTATCACTTCAACGAGGGACATGCGGCGCTCGCTGCAATCGAGCTGATCCGGGAGAAGATGTCCGGCGGCAGTACCTTTGAAGAAGCCTGGAAGGCTACACGGGAAGAGGTTGTGTTCACTACACATACACCGATTAAGGAAGGCAACGAGACCCATCCGCTGGACCGGCTGGAGTACATGGGTGCATTCAATGGCCTAACCCGTTCCCAGATGGAGCGGATTGGCGGGGAGCCGTTCAATATGACCGTCGCCGGTCTAAGGCTGTCGCGGATCTCGAATGCGGTCGCCCAGCTTCATGCCGACACCGCGAACACCATGTGGAAGGAAGTCGCCGGCAGATCCGAGATCATCGGCATCACCAATGCGATTCACACCCCTACCTGGGTAGATGAGCGGATGACCCGTGCTTTTGAGGAGGGCGGCGACCTGTGGGCCGTCCACAAGGAGATCAAGCAGGAGCTGATCAGCTTTATTGAAGAACGCTCCGGCATCGCCCTGAATCCAGAGCATCTGCTGATCGGGTTCTCCCGCCGCGCCGCTCCCTACAAGCGCAGTGACTTGATTTTCTCCCGGCCGGATATTATAGAGCCGTACCTGGAGAGCGGCAAGATTCAGATTGTCTTCTCCGGCAAGGCGCACCCGCTGGACGACAACGGCAAAAAGATCGTCAGCAACCTTGTAGCCATGATGCGCAAATATCCGAAGAGCGTAGTCTTCCTGGAGAACTACGATATGACCATCGGAGCCCAGCTGACCCGCGGCTCTGACATCTGGCTGAATAATCCGCGCAGACCGCTCGAAGCCAGCGGAACCTCGGGGATGAAGGCCGCCATGAACGGCGTCCTGAACTGCTCTATCCTGGACGGCTGGTGGCCGGAGGCCTGCATCGACGGCGAGAACGGCTGGCAGATCGGCGGCGGCTTCGAGACTACCGACTTTGCGGTGCTTGACCAGCATGACAGCGATGCGCTGTACGAGACCCTTCTGAACCGCGTCCTCCCGGTCTTCTATGAGAATCAGGCCAAGTGGGTGCAGATGATGCACCGCAGCATCGAGACCACCCGCACCGAATTCGCCACCAAGCGCATGCTGGATGAATACTATAACCGGATGTATATCCCAAATTAACTTGCGGTAGTTTTGCTCCCGTTACCCGCACCCAGTTGCTGCTGCTCCGTTACTGTTCACGAATCCCCCTCCTGTCCGCTGCTGCGGGCGGGAGTTTTTTAGGCCCTCCTGAAATTTCCCATACCGATACTTGTAGCTTCATCCGGCCTCATTATGCCCATCTTCCCGCTGCTCTTAATGGAGCTTTTTTTCTCACCCGCAGACCATCGCTCATATCATGAATCTATCTTCTCCCGCATACACTTAATTATAATAATTATAAAAAAGGATTGATTTTATTTAAATTCTTGTTATTATAATATTTATACTTAATCTAAAATCAAATCCTATACGAGGTGATTGTGTTCATGACCACAAACAATAACAACAAGCTAACGACAAGCTGGGGCGCCCCCGTAGGTGACAACCAGAATTCAATGACCGCCGGTGCCCGTGGCCCCGTGCTGGTGCAGGATGTCCACCTGCTGGAGAAGCTGGCCCACTTCAACCGTGAGCGTGTTCCTGAGCGTGTCGTTCATGCCAAAGGCGCCGGTGCCCATGGTTATTTTGAAGTCACCAATGATCTCTCCCAATATACGAAGGCTGCCTTCTTGTCGGGCGTCGGCAAACGCACCCCAATGTTCATCCGTTTCTCTACCGTAGCCGGGGAGCTGGGTTCATCCGATACTGTGCGCGATCCGCGCGGCTTTGCTGTGAAATTCTACACTGAGGAAGGCAACTACGACCTGGTCGGCAATAACACGCCTGTCTTTTTCATCCGTGATGCCATCAAGTTCCCTGACTTTATCCATACCCAGAAGCGCCATCCGCAGACCCATCTGAAGAACCCGAATGCCGTCTGGGACTTCTGGTCCCTCTCCCCCGAGTCTCTGCACCAGGTGACGATTCTGATGTCCGACCGCGGCATCCCGGCTACTCTCCGCCATATGCATGGCTTCGGCAGCCATACGTTCAAGTGGGTGAATGCCGAAGGCGCAGCCGTCTGGGTGAAATATCACTTCAAGACAGAGCAGGGCGTCAAGAACCTCGATGTTAAGCTGGCCGCACAGCTAGCCGGGGAGAACCCGGATTATCATACAGCGGATTTGTTCAACGCCATTGATACTGGAGACTTCCCGGCCTGGAGGCTGCATGTGCAGATTATGCCTGTGGAGGATGCCGACACCTACCGCTTCGATCCGTTTGATGTCACCAAGGTGTGGTCGCAGAAGGATTATCCGTTGATTGAGGTAGGCCGCATGGTGCTGGACCGCAATCCTGAGAATTACTTCGCCGAAGTGGAGCAGGCTACCTTTTCCCCCGGCTCGTTCGTTCCAGGCATAGAAGCTTCTCCAGATAAAATGCTTCAGGGCCGCCTGTTCGCATACGGGGATGCCCACCGCTACCGGGTAGGAGCGAACCATAACCACCTGCCGATTAACCGGCCTATCGCAGAGGTCAACAATAATCAGCGCGACGGCGCGATGAATGCTACGAATAACGGGGGAGGCTCCGTCTACTACGAGCCCAACAGCGCCGGCGGGGCAACCGAGTCAGCGCCGCATAAAGCGGCTGCTTTTGAAGTCTCCGGCCAGGCAGACAGCGTGTCTTATGACCATGACGATCACTACACTCAGCCGGGTGACCTGTACCGTCTGCTCAGTGAAGAGGAGCGTGCCCGGCTCGTGAGCAATATTGTCGGCGCGATGACTCCAGTGGAGTCCGAGGAGATCAAGCTCCGCCAGATTGGCCACTTCTACCGAGCCGATCCGGAGTTTGGCCGGCGAATTGCAGAAGGACTGGGTTTGGCTGTAACAGAGTAACCTCTATCCACAGCAAAGAGGGATAAGCATCGTCGCTTACCCCTTTTTTGCATGATATGCAGTTTATATTTCCAGATTCATGAGACAGAGAGATTTTAGACTAGTGGCCTGCTCCGTGATTGTTAATAGAGATATTGCCAGAGGATGCGGATAAGTGGCCGCCTGCGCTTGCCGTTGTTACCACTACGCTTGCACTAATCAGCAATACGGCTGTTAATAACGAGATCGCCTTTTTCATCTTTTAAAAACTCCCTCTCTAAGATATTTTTCATTACATTTTGATAAGATTCTTGTTGTTCTGCGGTCGCATGGCTTCGGATATGTTCATAAAACGACACAATCTTCCTAAAGCCTGTCCCGTCATAAAGTTTACTACTTATTACCAAAATATAGAGAGTCAGATTAATTGCATCATGAATTTTCTCCCTTTTATACAAATAAATTGCACTAAGATGCATGTAGTCTATGTAGTATCTGATATCTTCCTGCTTCTCTCTGCAGCTTAGTTCCTTCAATGGCTCATTGAATTCATCCAGTACCCAGTCGATAGAAAAGTTGTACTTAATGGCCGATTCCAGCACAGTAATCAAGCAGGCAAGCAGTTCCTCCTGGTCCCCTGTACGAATGAATTCAACATAATCAGGGAGAACTTCAACCTTTCCTTCCAGCAGATCAATGACGAAGGTGTTGGCAATCGCAATGTTCCTGTAGTATTCCACTTCTACGGCAGCTTCCTGATCCACATCCGTGATCCAACTCAAATCCGAATACAAGCCTATACACTTTCTTGATTCAGCGAGGTTACCGAGCTTTTGATAGGCAATCCCCTTCATGCACGCACTGTAGCCGAGATAATACGCTATATTTTTTTTCAAATAATACTTCTTTGCACCCTGTCGATGGGAGCCGTAGGTTAGAACTGCAAGTTCAAAGAGCTTGTCTGAAATCTCGAGAATTGCCGTCCAGTTCTCCCATGAGAACGAGACTTTAAGCATGTCTGTCAAAGAGTCTTCATTCATCCCATCCAGTTCCAGCAATTTCTATCTTGCCTCCTATCATTCCATTATATTCCAATAATAACCTGCTTCACCGCTCCGGTCAATTCATTCCCGACATATATATCTCTAAAAAAGCCTTTATTCTCCAGTTGAGCTATTCAATCTAACCTTTTCGACATTTTTATTCCATATTATGTAATATTGTAGTCTGCGGCTACTGCTGATACACATCCAGCCACTGCTCCAGCTGCTCCTTCAAGCGCTCCCTGGCCGACTCCGGCTCCAGAATCTCAGCATTCGGACCATACTGCAGAATCCACTTGATGAACTCCTTCTCATTATTAACGGTGACCTCGAACAGCAGCGTTCCATCGCATTCTTCGCTCATCCGCGGCTGTACGAACAGCTCCTCTTCCTTAATGTAACGCGCCACCTCCGGATCGAACCGTACCTTGAACGTGACATTCCGGGTCCCCCGGTTGATCGACCAGGTATTTTTCAGATATTTTTTAATATTGAAATTTCCCTTATCAAAAGTGGAAGCCGTCATCTCGACCTGCTCAAACCGGCTGATCCGGAACGTACGAATTGCGCCCTTCAGATGGCAATAGCCAATCAGATAAAAGCGCTGATCCCGCGGGATCAGATAATAAGGATCAATCTTCCGCGCTGTAGTGGCGTTGCGTGACTGCGAGTGGTATACCGTCCGGATGCTGCGCTGCTCCAGAATGGCTCCAATAAGCGGCTGCAGGAAGTTCCGGCTCTCCTTGCGGTAGGCCGGGGTACCCATTTGAATAATATCCGCGATATTCTCCAGCAGGCCATTCTGCCGCGATTTCTCCTTCAGATGAGTCCCCATCACCTTGTCATAAGCAGAATGAAAACCCGGCGGGATTCTATCCGGATTCAGCACAGAAGGCAGCAAAGAGAATGCCAGCGACTCCTGCTCCGAGAAATCCAGCGGATATAAAAAGAATTTGCCCATGAACCGGTAGCCCGTGCCTCTTCCCTCATTCGTAACCGGTGCAAAGTGGCTGATCACCTCAAGATCCCTGTAGATCGTTCTAATATTCACCTCGCACCTAAAAGCCAAGTCTGCTGCGGTAATCCCCGGGTTCGACTGAATGGCGTTAATGATTCTGAAAATTCGTATTACTTTGTCTGTCATAACAAATGCTCCTCAGCTTCCAAGTAAGTGTTGCCTATGATCCAATAGTCCAATAGTTATACTATATCAGTTCTATAGAAACATAACGCCCTCCCATACTATTGCAACATTCCAGCCCTTACAACAAAATCACCCTAGCGGGTGAATAATACTGGTGCCTCTATACCACTCGTATACGTAGCTCACTTTTCTCCATCTCTCTGCCTTCTGACGGCCATTTGACAGTTACAGCCCTAAGCGCTCTGGCTCACAGATACTCTGCTTTCTATGTGTTCGGTTTTTCGATTACATTCGGTCATTCACCTTCCCTCCATCACATTGTGTTCCGTTTTTCGCATACATTTCCAAATAGCAAAAAAAGTCCGCCTTCCCCATAGGGATGACAGACTCACGTGATACAGATATAAGCGGGTGATGGGAATCGAACCCACGCTATCAGCTTGGAAGGCTGAAGTTCTACCATTGAACTACACCCGCATAGGTGAAATGAAATATCGGGATGACACGATTTGAACATGCGACCCCCTGGTCCCAAACCAGGTGCTCTACCAAGCTGAGCTACATCCCGTTAATATAAATGGCGCGCCCTGAGAGATTCGAACTCCCGGCCTTTTGATTCGTAGTCAAACGCTCTATCCAGCTGAGCTAAGGGCGCAAAATCTATATGGAGCGGACGACGGGAATCGAACCCGCGACCCTCGCCTTGGCAAGGCGATGCTCTACCGCTGAGCCACGTCCGCAAAAACATGGTGCGCGTGAAGGGACTTGAACCCCCACGTCGTGAAACGCCAGATCCTAAGTCTGGTGCGTCTGCCATTCCGCCACACGCGCACACGTTACAAGAAAATGGTGAGCCATGAAGGACTCGAACCTTCGACACCCTGATTAAAAGTCAGGTGCTCTACCAACTGAGCTAATGGCTCTCATAAGAGAAACAATCGAAAATAGATGGCTGGGGATATAGGAATCGAACCTATGAATGACGGAGTCAAAGTCCGTTGCCTTACCGCTTGGCTAATCCCCAATATTATAATTAGCAAAATACTACGGAATCGGATGGATACTCTATACTTCGAGATATAGGATGCTCAATCCAGGGATTTCTCATCCCTTACGCCACTAAAATGGCGGAACCGACGGGATTCGAACCCGCGATCTCCTGCGTGACAGGCAGGCATGTTAGGCCAACTACACCACGGTTCCAAGATAATATTGCGGGGGCAGGATTTGAACCTGCGGCCTTCGGGTTATGAGCCCGACGAGCTACCGGGCTGCTCCACCCCGCGTCATTGAACAAAATCTATTCGGTTAAAGATAGATGGTGGAGGCTGAGGGGTTCGAACCCCCGACCCTCTGCTTGTAAGGCAGATGCTCTCCCAGCTGAGCTAAGCCTCCATATATGACTCGTATGGGATTCGAACCCATGTTACCTCCGTGAAAGGGAGGTGTCTTAACCCCTTGACCAACGAGCCATGCTATACAGTTATTTCCTTTCCCTTTTCAGGGAGGTAACGCTACGGAGAGAGAGGGATACTCTTCACTTCGTTACGAGATTGCGATGTAGTGCTATCGAAGCTTATGCTCCAACGAACCATTGAGGATTCTCATCCCTAATCAGGGAGGTAACACTACGGAGAGAGAGGGATTCGAACCCTCGAGACGCTTGTGGCGCCTACACGATTTCCAATCGTGCTCCTTCGGCCAAACTCGGACACCTCTCCATATGGCTCCCCGAACAGGACTCGAACCTGTGACAACTCGATTAACAGTCGAGTGCTCTACCAACTGAGCTATCAGGGAATATGTAACCAATTAGGACAAAAAAAATACCACAATGTGTGTGGATGGTCCGCTTGGCGGCGTCCTACTCTCCCAGGACCCTTCGGTCCAAGTACCATCGGCGCTGGAGGGCTTAACGGTCGTGTTCGGGATGGGTACGTGTGGAACCCCTCCGCTATCGCCACCAAACGGGCATTTACAGCGTAAATGCTTCAGGAATTTGATTCCTGAAAACTGAATCCGAAACGAATCTGCGTCTGCCCTTCTTACGGGGCCCCCGGAAAGTATTCGGAATCCGCTTCGTCAGCTTCATCTTCACTTTTTGGGGTATTTTTTGGATAAGCCCTCGACCGATTAGTATTGGTCAGCTCCATGCATTGCTGCACTTCCACCTCCAACCTATCTACCTCGTCGTCTTCAAGGGGTCTTACATACTGGGAAATCTCATCTTGAGGGGGGCTTCACGCTTAGATGCTTTCAGCGCTTATCCCGTCCGTACGTAGCTACTCAGCCATGCTCCTGGCGGAACAACTGATGCACCAGCGGTACGTCCATCCCGGTCCTCTCGTACTAAGGACAGCTCCTCTCAAATTTCCTGCGCCCACGACAGATAGGGACCGAACTGTCTCACGACGTTCTGAACCCAGCTCGCGTACCGCTTTAATGGGCGAACAGCCCAACCCTTGGGACCTACTTCAGCCCCAGGATGCGATGAGCCGACATCGAGGTGCCAAACCTCCCCGTCGATGTGGACTCTTGGGGGAGATAAGCCTGTTATCCCCAGGGTAGCTTTTATCCGTTGAGCGATGGCCCTTCCATGCGGTACCACCGGATCACTAAGTCCGACTTTCGTCCCTGCTCGACTTGTAGGTCTCGCAGTCAAGCTCCCTTATGCCTTTGCACTCTGCGAATGATTTCCAACCATTCTGAGGGAACCTTTGAACGCCTCCGTTACTCTTTAGGAGGCGACCGCCCCAGTCAAACTGCCCGCCTGACACGGTCCCCGTACCCGATGAGGGCACTAGGTTAGAACCTAGATACGATCAGGGTGGTATCCCAACGGCGCCTCCGCAGAAGCTTGCGCTCCTGCCTCACCGGCTCCCACCTATCCTGTACAGATCGTACCCAAATTCAATATCAAGCTGCAGTAAAGCTCCATGGGGTCTTTCCGTCTTGTCGCGGGTAACCTGCATCTTCACAGGTATTAAAATTTCACCGGATCTCTCGTTGAGACAGCGCCCAAGTCGTTACGCCATTCGTGCGGGTCAGAATTTACCTGACAAGGAATTTCGCTACCTTAGGACCGTTATAGTTACGGCCGCCGTTTACTGGGGCTTCGGTTCACAGCTTCGGATTGCTCCTAACCGCTCCCCTTAACCTTCCAGCACCGGGCAGGCGTCAGCCCGTATACTTCGCCTTACGGCTTCGCACAGACCTGTGTTTTTGCTAAACAGTCGCTTGGGCCTTTTCACTGCGGCCCCCTCGGGCTATTCACCCTACCGAGGCACCCCTTCTCCCGAAGTTACGGGGTCATTTTGCCGAGTTCCTTAACGAGAGTTCTTCCGCGCGCCTTAGAATTCTCTTCTCGCCTACCTGTGTCGGTTTGCGGTACGGGCACCTTCTCCTGACTAGAGGCTTTTCTTGGCAGTGTGAGATCATGACCTTCGCTACTATAATTTTCGCTCCCCATCACAGCCCAGCCTTACGATGTGCGGATTTGCCTACACACCAGCCTCACTGCTTAGACGGACATCCATCAGTCCGCGTCACTACCCTCCTGCGTCACCCCATCGCTCATAGCGGATTACGGTGGTACAGTAATTTCAAACTGTTGTCCTTCGACTACGCCTGTCGGCCTCGCCTTAGGTCCCGACTTACCCTGAGCGGACGAGCCTTCCTCAGGAAACCTTGGGCTTTCGGCGGATCAGATTCTCACTGATCTTTTCGTTACTCATACCGGCATTCTCACTTGTATACTCTCCAGCGCTCCTTACGGTACACCTTCAACGTATATACAACGCTCCCCTACCCCAGATGCAAAGCATCTAGCCATAGCTTCGGTGGTGTGTTTAGCCCCGTTACATTTTCGGCGCAGAGTCACTCGACCAGTGAGCTATTACGCACTCTTTCAATGATGGCTGCTTCTAAGCCAACATCCTGGTTGTCTGTGCAACTCCACATCCTTTCCCACTTAACACACACTTGGGGACCTTAGCTGATGGTCTGGGCTGTTTCCCTTTTGACAATGGATCTTAGCACTCACTGTCTGACTCCCGGCAAGAAGTAAATGGCATTCGGAGTTTGACTGAGCTTGGTAACCCTTGCGGGCCCCGCACCCAATCAGTGCTCTACCTCCACCACTCCATTCACCGAGGCTAGCCCTAAAGCTATTTCGGGGAGAACCAGCTATCTCCGAGTTCGATTGGAATTTCTCCGCTACCCCCACCTCATCCCCGCATTTTTCAACATGCGTGGGTTCGGGCCTCCAGTGCGTGTTACCGCACCTTCACCCTGGACAGGGGTAGATCACACGGTTTCGGGTCTACGTCCACATACTCAGTCGCCCTATTCAGACTCGCTTTCGCTGCGGCTCCGGCTTCTCACCTTAACCTTGCATGTTAAACGTAACTCGCCGGTTCATTCTACAAAAGGCACGCCATCACCCATAAAGAGGGCTCTGACTTTTTGTAAGCACACGGTTTCAGGTTCTATTTCACTCCCCTTCCGGGGTGCTTTTCACCTTTCCCTCACGGTACTGTTTCACTATCGGTCGCCAGGTAGTATTTAGCCTTAGCAGATGGTCCTGCTGGATTCATACGGGGTTTCACGTGCCCCGCACTACTCGGGATCCGTCTCGGAGAGAACACAGTTTAGGCTACAGGGCTTTTACCTCTATCGCGGGCCTTTCCAGACCTCTTCACCTACCATATTCCTTTGTAACTCCATGTGAGACGTCCCACAACCCCAAGAGGCAAGCCCCTTGGTTTAGGCTGTTCCGCGTTCGCTCGCCGCTACTGACGGAATCACTATTGTTTTCTCTTCCTCAGGGTACTTAGATGTTTCAGTTCCCCTGGTCTGCCTCTGCGTATCCTATGTATTCAGATACGAGTAACTGCGAATTACCACAGCTGGGTTTCCCCATTCGGACACCCCCGGATCAAAGCTTGCTTACAGCTCCCCGAGGCAGTTTCGTTGTTCGCCACGTCCTTCGTCGGCTCCTGGCGCCTAGGCATCCTCCGTGTGCTCTTAGTAGCTTAACCAATGTGTTCCCCCTAAGGAAAATCACGGTAGCAACTAATAACTATTTCCACTTGCTTACACAAGTTTCAGCTAAAAGATGTTCTAAAACGCAAATTCGTTTCGGTATCCAGTTTTCAAGGATCAAGTTTCTTACTTGAGAGCTTAAACTCTCAAAACTGACCAACGAGTGAGTAACTAGCCGACCGGCTAGATTTAAGATTTGAATGTCTTCATTGCAGAAGACGATTCTCCATAGAAAGGAGGTGATCCAGCCGCACCTTCCGATACGGCTACCTTGTTACGACTTCACCCCAATCATCTACCCCACCTTCGGCGGCTGGCTCCCTTGCGGGTTACCCCACCGACTTCGGGTGTTGTAAACTCTCGTGGTGTGACGGGCGGTGTGTACAAGACCCGGGAACGTATTCACCGCGGCATGCTGATCCGCGATTACTAGCAATTCCGACTTCATGCAGGCGAGTTGCAGCCTGCAATCCGAACTGAGACCGGCTTTGCTGGGATTGGCTCCACCTCGCGGCTTCGCTTCCCGTTGTACCGGCCATTGTAGTACGTGTGTAGCCCAGGTCATAAGGGGCATGATGATTTGACGTCATCCCCACCTTCCTCCGGTTTGTCACCGGCAGTCACTCTAGAGTGCCCAGCTCAACCTGCTGGCAACTAAAGTCAAGGGTTGCGCTCGTTGCGGGACTTAACCCAACATCTCACGACACGAGCTGACGACAACCATGCACCACCTGTCTCAACTTTCCCCGAAGGGCACCTGATGCATCTCTGCTTCGTTAGTTGGATGTCAAGACCTGGTAAGGTTCTTCGCGTTGCTTCGAATTAAACCACATACTCCACTGCTTGTGCGGGTCCCCGTCAATTCCTTTGAGTTTCAGTCTTGCGACCGTACTCCCCAGGCGGAGTGCTTACTGTGTTAACTTCGGCACCAAGGGTATCGAAACCCCTAACACCTAGCACTCATCGTTTACGGCGTGGACTACCAGGGTATCTAATCCTGTTTGCTCCCCACGCTTTCGCGCCTCAGCGTCAGTTACAGCCCAGAAAGTCGCCTTCGCCACTGGTGTTCCTCCACATATCTACGCATTTCACCGCTACACGTGGAATTCCACTTTCCTCTTCTGTACTCAAGTCACCCAGTTTCCAGTGCGACCTCAGGTTGAGCCCAAGGTTTAAACACCAGACTTAAATAACCGCCTGCGCGCGCTTTACGCCCAATAATTCCGGACAACGCTTGCCCCCTACGTATTACCGCGGCTGCTGGCACGTAGTTAGCCGGGGCTTTCTTCTCAGGTACCGTCACTCCGGCAGCAGTTACTCTACCGGACGTTCTTCCCTGGCAACAGAGCTTTACGATCCGAAAACCTTCATCACTCACGCGGCATTGCTCCGTCAGGCTTGCGCCCATTGCGGAAGATTCCCTACTGCTGCCTCCCGTAGGAGTCTGGGCCGTGTCTCAGTCCCAGTGTGGCCGTTCACCCTCTCAGGTCGGCTACGCATCGTCGCCTTGGTGGGCCGTTACCCCACCAACTAGCTAATGCGCCGCAGGCCCATCCCCAAGCAGCAGATTGCTCCGCCTTTCATTCTTCTCTCAGGAGAAAAAAGAAATTATCCGGTATTAGCTACCGTTTCCGGTAGTTATCCCAGGCTTGAGGGCAGGTTGCCTACGTGTTACTCACCCGTCCGCCGCTAAGTTTGAAAGGAAGCAAGCTTCCTTTCAAACTCCGCTCGACTTGCATGTATTAGGCATGCCGCCAGCGTTCGTCCTGAGCCAGGATCAAACTCTCCAAATTGGTATTTAGAAAGAGCGATTGCTCATTTTGAAACATCTGACGAGAATTTACATTCTCTAATTTTGGATCTCACCGAAGTGATTTCCAGATACTCACTCGTTGTTCAGTTTTCAAAGATCAAGCTCGTTGTTAGCAGCGATGTTGTCGTCACCAGCAACTCTTATAATATATCACATCCAGCCGATCAATGCAAGCTCTTTTTTTCGAATTCTTTTCGAGCGAACACTTGATGTTTCGCGGCCAGAAATAGAATATATCACGGATAGAGATTCATTGCAAGTATTATTTTATAACCATCATCTTAGAATGATATTAGCCGCAAATGGACAGAATAACCGAATATCTAAACGTATGCTTGGAAGCCTCAAGCCTTCGTCATCTAACCTTCTAGGGGGATTGTTATGGACACTCATGAATTCGTGGAGAAATTCCAGGAGAATCAGCGTAAAGCGCTAAAGAACAGAAAACGCGGTAAAGGAACTCCTGGAGCAAGACTGGCCAATAAACAGCATAGCTCTAACAAATAACGGTGACAAAACAAAGCAGGGATGTCTGCGCGGCCAGTTACGGCTCTGCGGACATCCCTTTTGCATTCTATTCTATAGAAGCAGTAGTAATTATTTGCTTAGTTTCGTTACGCCTACAGCCACTTTCTCGATTTGCGCTTTGCTAAGAGCTTTGTCAGCGGAGCTGATGGTTACAAAACGGTCTGCGAGCTTGAAGGTCAGCATTGGCGTATCCGAAGGAGTGTACCATTTCGCTTCTGTTCCATTGGAGAGCTTCACTGTAGTGCTGTCGTAACCATCGGAGTAGTCACGCGGCGAGACATTTACACGCATTTTATTAAACAGGAAGCTTACGCCGTCATCGCCGCCCGCAACCTTCTGGAAGGCATCTCCGCTGACCATCTGTGTCGGGGCATAGGCTGTCTCAAAACCTTGGAAGTTCGCAAACGCCTTAGCAATCTGCTGCTTCTGCGCTGCACTGTACTGTACGGCCGTCAGCTTCACAGATGAATCATTATCAGGCGCTGTGGCCCCTGTTCCAGTCCCAAGGATAACTTCATTCGTGGAAGCGTTGAAGGTAACCGGCACCTTCAGTGCATCTGCCATCGCCCGGACCGGAAGATACGTTGTATCCTTATAAGTGATTGGCGCCATCGTTTTGCCGTTGTTATCAACTGGGGTATAGGCCGCTCCGTTCACTTTGAATCCGATTCCGTGGTTAAGATAGGCGCTGATCTTCTGCATGTTCGTTCCTGCGTAGACCCCTGCTGAACCTGTAACGGCCATTCCGAATACCATCGTTGCTATGATCATTTTTTTGCTTTTCATTGAATATCGTCTCCCTTAGTTGTGATGTTAGTGTGTGTGTTCCTTGCTATAGACTTATTAAACCATTAACTTGTTTCTAACTTGTATCCGGATTGTAAAGAAGTAATTCAAATGCTCACCCCATACACCTCTGTGTACAAAACATCTCTGAAATGGAGGAACTCCTTCATCGTCACCGGCTCCGGGTAGGTCATAATGCGCAGCGGAAGATCGGCTTGCCCCGTACGCAGCGGCGGTTGCATATAGTCATAGGGATTCAGGTAAAAGCCCAGACGCTCGTAGAATCCGATTCTCCTCTGCTCCAGCTCCCCGTCCGGCGGCTCTACCTCAAGCAGCACCGGCTTGTCCGAATGCATAAGGTAGCTGCTCATCAGCTTGCGGCCGATCCCTCCGCTCCGGCGCTTGGGATTCACGGCAATATGCTCGATGAACCGCAGTTCGGGTAATTCCCATGCCGCCAGAAAAGCCAGTATCTGCCCCTCCGTATCCTTGCTGGTATACAGATGATAATTCGGCTGATCCAGCAAAGCCTGCTGCCCGCTGCGGGTTCTAAGCTCGCTTACCGGAAACGAAGCTTCCATAATAGCGAATATTTCATTGAATTCTGCTTCACTAATACTTCCTTCATTAATAAATGTCTCATCGATCACTGTGTTCTCGTCCATTGCAATGGCCTGCTTTCTGCCGCTTCGCTGCGCGAAGGGCTCTAATGTATGGTTCCCTTATCCGGTTAAAAATACCTTCAGGGATTCTGTACGCATCAAGATGCTTCAAAATAAAGACTGTCACAGAACATTCTCCGCTTCCCTATGTGCCGATTAGCATCTGGTACTAGGAGAACGTGCTATACTGTAGTCAACAGATACATCATCACACTTATATAGGAGAGGTTCATTTGGATAATCAACGTTGGATCGCACCTGAATTCTACAATCTCACTTCGGAAATGGAGCAGCATCCTGAAGATAAGCTTGCAATTAAATGGTTACATGAAAATGGGAGCCTGGAGCAAATCACCTATGGTGCGCTCATGGCTCAGGCTAACCGTCTCGCCGGCGGACTGGCCGGTCTCGGACTTACGCAAGGCGACCGGGTCCTGGTCATGGTCCCCCGCCGCATCATCGCCTATGCGATATATCTGGCCTGCCTGAAGCTGGGACTGGCTGTTATTCCTTCGTCTGAAATGCTGCGGGCGAAGGATCTCTCGTACCGGCTGCGCCATTCCGAAGCGCGGGCTGTTATTGTCTGGTCTGAGGTTACCGGAGAAGTGAACAAAATCTCCGACGATCTGCCCGCACTGGACTACCGCTTGTCCGTCTCCAGCGGTGAGGCTGAGGCTGAAGAAGGCTGGATTGACCTGGAAGGTCTAATGGAAGGACAAGCTGATTCTTACCCTACGGTTGCCAGCCGCCGCGATGATATCGCCATTCTGGCCTATACCTCCGGAACCACCGGCAATCCCAAAGCAGTAGTTCACACGCATGGCTGGGGATATGCCCATCTGCGGATCACTTCCTCCCTCTGGTTCGATATCCGTGAATCAGATACGGTCTGGGCTACAGCCGCACCGGGCTGGCAGAAGTGGATCTGGAGTCCATTCCTGACGGTACTCGGCAACGGGGCCACTGGCTTCGTCTATAACGGAGCCTTCCATCCGGAGCGCTACCTGCAGCTGCTGCAAGACGAGAAGATTCAGGTATTATGCTGCACTCCGACTGAATACCGCCTGATGGCGAAGACTGAGGGCCTGGCAGAATACGATCTGTCCAATCTGCGCTGCGCCGTATCCGCCGGTGAACCGCTGAATCAGGAAGTCATTCATACATTCCAGCAACACTTCAATATTACAATCCGTGACGGCTATGGACAAACAGAGAGCACACTCATCATCGCAGCGCTGAAGGATGAACCGATCCGGATCGGCTCCATGGGCAAATCGATTGCTCCCGGCATTGTCGAGGTGATCGACGAGGACGGACATCCGCTGCCAGCGGGAGTGGTCGGTGATATCGCCGTACATCTGAGCATGCCTGCTCTGTTCCAGAACTACTATAAGGATCCCGAGCGCAAAGCGAACTGCTCACATGGAGAGTATTTCGTAACCGGCGACCGGGCGCGCAAGGATGAGGACGGCTATTTCTGGTTCGAGGGGCGCGGCGATGACATCATCATCAGCTCGGGCTACACGATCGGGCCGTTCGAGGTCGAAGAGGCGCTGATGAAGCATACCCTCGTTAAGGAATGTGCCGTAGTCGCAAGCCCGGATGAAATCCGCGGGTCAGTCGTCAAAGCTTTTATCGTACTCAAGGACGGCCATGCCGGAACACCGGAGCTGACCAAAGAGCTGCAAGCCCATGTCAAGGAGCAGACCGCTCCCTACAAGTATCCGCGCAAAATCGAATACATTACGGATCTGCCGAAGACCACTTCCGGGAAGATCCGCAGAATCGAGCTGCGTGAGCAGGAGAAGAAGGCTAACCAGTAGCAGAAGCTCTTCAGTCAAGGGAGTACTGCAAGCAGGTAGCTCTCCCCACCAGCTTAGAACCTTAAAATCCCCGTTCCTACAGTGATGCAGGACGGGGATTTTTGTGTTTTTGGACACCTAAGCGTGCAGTGCGTACTTTACTCGGACCAATACTCCGCATCCGGGTTGAGCGCTGTGCCTACTTCGCCTTCCTTTACCAGATCGCAGTCCAGGTAGCCTTCCTCATCCAGGAAATAGACCTCCTGCTTATAGAATTCGCACAGCGTCTCCAGGAACTTCTCCGGTGAATCATACATCACCACCAGATCGCCGTAGTCGTGCAGCAGATCGCAGATCCGCTCCACCCCTTCTTCAGAGCGGTAGTAGCAGATATAATCACTTCCATAGTTCGTCAGCAGCGGCAACACGGTTCCACCGCCGGTATATCCCTTCTCCTGCAGAATCCCTGACAGCAGCTTCACTTCATGGCCGTATTCCCCGATATGAATCAGCCGGTAGCCCGGAATGAACTCCAGCAGACTGGGATCTTCCTCGGCGCCGCCTGTTCCAAGAACTGTATCATAGACCGCACGCAGAAGCGCAGGTACTTCGGGTGTAAACTCTAATATCGCATCACTGCCCCCTGCCGGAGCCTTCCCCAGACTGGCGGTGTACCCGGGACGCAGCTGCGTGGACAGCTTAAGGAATTCCTGAAATGTACCGGTAAGCATGTAATCATCCTTTCTCACAAAAATATAGCGGAGCGATAAGGAACGCCCCTATCTCTCCGCTTGGTGCTGCCATGCTAATTTGCTATGTTATTTGAGACTGGTTACTTGGCAGCCGAAGCCCACATCTTCTCCAGCCACTGATCGAAATCCGCGCCCTTCTCGCCTTCATAGGCATCGTAGACATCAACCCGCATCTTCTTCAGCTTTTCTTTGAACTCTTCGTAAGAATGGTCCTTAGGCAGACTTTTCTTAATCCGCAGAATAATCTTGGATACCCCTTTGAACAGTTCAGCTTTGTTCTTCGATGGAACCTTGACCTCTTCGCCAAAAGCCACCAGCTTGTTATATGCGGCTTCTTGCACGGTATATACAGGATCGCTGATCATCAGGCGATTAAGGATATCGATAATTTGTTTGTGGTTGTAGCGGCCCAGCTCTTCTACCGCTTCAAGACGCGCTCTCCAGTCTGCGGAACGTCCGGCGGCTCTCTTCAGTTCGTCATAGTTCTCTGGCAGCTCTTGGATTACTTCTTCATTATTCAAGCGTTACAATCCCCTTCTTGGTTAAATCTGATATATAGAACGTTACCTAGTGCAATTCTACCGTACTGCGCTGCTTGATTTCAATCTTTTGTCCAAACATTCATGGAAAAAGCCTTGGAGGACGGATTTTGACTAACCGTAGCCGTATGAGTATAGTATGTACCAAATCATCCGCCAGTAGATAAAGGAGGCCCACTATAGATGAAAGCCATGGCTATACATATGCCCGGAGCACACGGGGAACTAACGGAGATAGAGCTTCCCCTGCCTGTTCCGGGTGAACATGAGGTGCTGATTGAGATGTATGCGACCTCGGTTCATCCGGCAGATTGCAGGATACTGGAAGAAGCACGGATTGCCGGAGGGGAACGCCCTGCTGCCTGTCCGTTCGTTCCAGGTGTTGTTGTAGCCGGAATCATTGCGGACACTGGCGCAGGGGTAAGCCGCTTCAAGGCTGGCGACGAGGTATTCGGTCTGAAGCCCGCTGCCGGGAGCGGAGGTTACGCAGAATATACTTTGGCCAAGGAGGATGAGCTTGCACTTAAGCCTCCGGGGTTATCCTTTGCAGCTGCCGGGGGGTTACCCGCTGCCGGGCTTGCCGCCTGGCAGGCGCTGGGTGCCGCTAAGGTCTCCAGCCGGGACCGCGTGCTGGTGCATGACGGCGCGGGAGCCATCGGCAGCTTCGCGGTGCAACTCGCCAAGCTGCGGGGGGCAACCGTGATTACAACGATCAGCAACGATGCAGATCTGGACGCCGTCTGGGGCCTGGGAGCAGACCAGGCCATTAACAGCAGCGGACAGGACTTCGCAGCCATCCTGGGGCAGAGTATCGATGTGGTCATCGATACGGCAGGGGGCCGCGTGCTGGACAGCAGCTTCGCGGTGCTGACTTCCGGCGGAAGGCTGTTCTCCACGGCCGGACCGCCCGATCCCGCCCAGGCTGCACAGCAGGGAGTCCAGGCAGGGTGTATTATTCCCGCTGCTGATGCCTTCCAGCTGTCCGAGCTGGCCCGGCTGATTGCCGCACGGAGGCTGAAGGCACCGGCCGGCCCGGTCTTCACGCTTAGCGTGGAAGGGCTGCAGAGCGCCTGTGAGCTTCAGGCGAGCGGGAAAGCTCCAGGCATTATTGCCATCACGATCGGGCAACAGGAACCGGGATTATAGTAAGCGAAATACCCGTACAGCCAGGAGTTGCGGTTCTCCTGACGGTACGGGTATTTTGATAATAACTCTGTGGTTATTTCCCTCTGGCGATTAATTCGTTGTGGCGCTTGCCGATGCTCTGGAAGGTCTCATCCAGTGTCTTATCCTTCAGGAAATAATGCTCCAGCTCCTCCATACGCAGGTCGTTCAGTTGAATCGGCACCGTATTGATGTAGGTATCCTCGCCGCCGAACAACACCCGCTCCATAGACTCCAGATCGTACAGTTGTTCGAAGCCTGCAACGAGTTTGGCCTGCGTCTGGGAGTTATCAATCTTCGCCGAGGCGGGAATGCGGCCTCCCTTGGTCAGATAGGTTACGCCTTCATCCGCATACCACTGCAGGAACTTCCACGCCTCCTCTTTGTAAGCCGAGCCAGGGTTGATGGCAATGACATCGCTCAGCCCGCCTTCCAGGCGGAAGTCTTCCCTCGCTCCATCCGGGCGTGGAATGGTGGCAAAGGCAATTTTGAACTCACGCGGGTAATCGGTCAGATTGTTCGCATTGCGGAAAATAAAGTTACCGGAGCCCAGCATGGCCGCTTCCCCTTTGAGGAACGAGGCATCGACCTGAAGCTTGGTGGCAATCTGCTCGCCGTAGGCGGGCATACTTTTATCATCGTGCATCATCTTGTACCAGCTCTCCACCGAGCCGCGCGTCACCGGGCTGTCCAGGTTAGACTTGCCGTCCTTGACGAATTCATTCTGCAGCTCCCCGTCCATGCCGAAGGGGAACATGTTGGTTCCCTGAACGTAGCCGTAAGTTGAATCCTTGCTGAGCACTTTGGCATATTCCGCCAGGTCCGACTGGGTCCAGTTGTTATCCGGCAGCTTCAGCCCGGCAGCATCCAGCTTGTTCTTGTTCAGCCAGATAAAAGACTTCGAGGAGACGGTCGGAAGGCCGTAGTAGCTGCCGTCGAACTGCCACGCTTTGGCCTGCTCGCCCATAGCAGCTTCAATATCATACCCGCCCAGCTCGCTGAGGTTCTGCGCGCCGCCGGACTGCACTCTTTTCTCCAGCTGGAACTTGGCGTAATTGGTATACAGATCAATATTCTCTCCAGCCACAAGCGCCGTATCCAGCTTCAGATTGCCGCTGTCATCATTGACGTAACGGACATATTCTACCTGCACTCCGGGATTCGCCTCATTCCAGGCTTTCACCATGTCCAGCGGCCCTGCTTCCTCAGGAACCCCGCCCCAGAATTTCAGCGTAATGGTCTTGTTGTTCTGCCCGGCGGAATTCCTACCTTCAGCCGCTCCAGGCGACTGGTCAGCCCCTTCCTTGCTGCTGCAACCGCTTGCAATGATTAGCAGGGCTGTAAGTCCTGCAAGCCATCCGTATCTTGGTTTCTTCATCTATCGTCAACCCCCTTGGCTACTGTCCGCAAGTCCGCTGCTGTGCAGCATCCTCCGCTTGCCTATAATGATATCAGCCCGCGCCCCGCTGCCCCATGAACGCTATTGTGATCTAATGATACAGATTTGGGATATAGCGTACGCCCGGCTAGAGGCTCCGCTTCAGGAGCGGCGGAAGTCGCTCGGAGTTTTGCCCGTCCACCGCTTGAACACCTTGTTGAAATAGTTATCGTTCGAGAAGCCGCACGCACAGGAGATCGCCGAGACCGGCAGCCTGGTGTGGAGCAGCTGATGCACGGCCGCTTCGATTCTGACCTTTTGCGTGAAATTGGTGAGGGTGAGCCCGGTCTTCTTCTTGAACAGGTTGCTGACGTAGGTCTGCTCCATATTAACCAGACGCGCCAGCTCGCCAAGCGTGTGCTCCTGTGCATAATGCTCGGAGATATAGTCTATAATGCGGTCAACCTGCGGATGCCCCGTCTTCCCCCCGGCTGTTCCGGCCGCTGCAAGCAGCGCGGTGTCCCCAAGGGTACTGAGCTTCCGCCATTTGTCCCGCTGCTCCAGACCCGCCCGCGCCCGCTCCAGCAGGGCAATCAGCCGCTCCGGCCGCAGAGAGAGCTTCAGCACATAGCCTATAGCGCCAAGCTCAAGCGCCTGCTGGGCATAATCGAACTCCGACATGCAGGTCAGCATGATGAACGGGCATTCCCAGCCGGCTTCCCGGCTGCGGCGCAGCAGCTCAATCCCGTCCAGAACAGGCATGACAATATCGGTAATCACGATGTCGGGAGGGCGCTGCTCCATAGCTTCCATAGCCTCAGCCCCGTTCGCATACTCGCCTTCTATGACAAAGCCGTATTTCTCCCAGGCAATGAGATGCTTCACCATATCCCGGGCAAACACTTCATCTTCTACCAGGTAGACACTATACATCGTCTGATTCTCCTTTGGCGTAAGGTTCGGATACAAGCAGCGGGGTGCGGATCTCGACTATCGTCCGGCCTTCTTCCCCGCTGCGGGTGAGGGTTAAGGAGGCCTGCCCCCGGTACAGCAGCTCCAGCCGCTCCCGGATATTGCTTAGGCCGATTCCTTTGCGGCTGCGCCGGACCGCAGCCATGGCAGCAGCCTGCCGGGCGACTTCAGGACCTGCGCCGTTATCCATCACGAGCATGATGAGCTCCTTCCCGCTGGCCTGAATGTTCACGGTGATCTGCCCGCCGGACACGGTGTCAGCGAAGCCATGAATAATGGCATTCTCGACCAGCGGCTGCAACGTAAACTTGGGAACCAGGGCATAGTACAGCGAAGGATCGTATTCCACATCCAGGTGATAGCGGTTGCCGAAGCGGATATTCTGAATGTGCATATAAGCCTCCATGAAGCCCAGCTCCTGCCCCAGCGGGATGAGATCCAGCTCGGTATTGAGACTGGTCTCCAGCAGCAGACCGAGCGAGACACAGATGTCGAAGGTGGTGTTGTCTTTATTCTTAAGCGCCTGGCTCTTGATCATGTTCAGCGTATTCAGCAGAAAATGCGGGTCCATCTGGGAGACGAGAATCTGGAACCGGACGGATTCCTTCTGGCGTTCCTCTACTTTGAGCCGGTAGATCAGTGTCCCGATATCGGCTATCATCCGGTTGAAGCTGGTCAGCAATTGAAGAATCTCCCCCCGGTAGCCGCTGGTGGGGATCGTCACCCTCAGCTCCTGGTCAGCGGCCCGCCTCATCTGATCGCGCAGCTTATGCAGCGGCTTGGTTACATTGGAGGAGATCAGCAGCGTAGCGGCAATGAACACCAGCGTGAGCACTACGAGGGAGACGAGCGCCGTGCGTTTGATGGCATTGGTGCCGGCAAAGACCTGCTCCAGCGAGATTTTCTTAATCAGGGTCCACTCCAGGGAAGGCATATAGCTGGCCAGGTACAGGGCTTGCTCACGTTCACTTGTCAGATCGGCCAGCTTATCCGGGTGGAGGCGGAATTCCTCCTGGAAACGGCGGGTCAGCTCATCCGGGATCTGGGCATCCTCCTTGCTGCGGTAGATCATCTCTCCCCCGTTGCCGAGAACGAGATAGGCCGCCTGAGGATCAGCCGCGCCCGTCCACTGCTTCAGCCATTGCCTGTGGTCCATGCTGATTCTTACTGCGCCGTATGGCTCAGAGCCGGCATCCAGCAGCAGGGAATCAATCGTCAGCAGTTTGCTGCCAGAGGCAATCTCCTTGGAGACATAGCTGTCTGCAACCTCCCAATAGTAAGAGGCCGGCCGGCGCTGCTCCTGAAGTCCGGCGGCTATCTCGTTGTAGACCTGCTCCCCGTCTATGGGCTTACGCGAAGTGTAATTGTAATAAGCATGTCCGGCCCGGTCCGTGACGGTCAGGAAGACGGACGGCGTGGACAGGAAGAACGAGTTCGCCAGCGAGTCCAGATTGCGGTTGATTTCGCGCATGGCCGTGAAGGGAGAATGAGGCGAGTCCGAGCTCAGATACTGCTCCAGGGAAGGATTCTGATTAATCAGAATGAGTGACCGGGTCATCAGTCCGGTCAGATCCAGCAGATCCTCCCGGAAGCTGCCCATCTCCCGCTTGTTCTGTTCGACCTGCTGCTGCTTCAGGATCTGCTCAATCTGCTGGAAGCCAATCAGGCACAGCAGGGAGAACGGGATAATGACCAGTAGCAGATATGCCGTGAAAATGCGGTAGTTCAGGCCCCCGGGCCATCTTAATCTCTTCATTATCCTTCTTCCCCCTTCGGCCTTGCGGCATGTTCCTGCCCAGTATAGCAGAGGATTCATTATTCAATAATTTGGACAGATAAAAAAGTATCTCTCTCCGCAGACAGCCGAATTAGACAGACCGCATGGCGGTCTGTCTAATTCGGTTAGTAACAGCGAATCTCATATATGGCTGCTGATGCATCGCCGTTCGTCCCGTGAATCACTACCCGCAGCCGGTCCGCCGTGAAGCTGCCGGATGCCGGTGTTAACGTAACGGTATTCCGGCGCTGGTAGTTGTCCTTGACTCTGGCAGCCTCGGTCCAGCGGCCGTCCTGCCAGAGATGGATGCTGTAGTCTCTCACGCACTGCGGATCACGGTACAGCGGCGGGTAGTTATGATATTCGTGAAACAGATGCCCCGGGAAGCTGAGCACCACCGTGTGCAGTTCCTGCGGCTGCTCCCAGCTCAGCTCCAGCCACTGCTCCAGCGGCTCCTGCGGATTGGAGCGCCATAGATTAGCTGCGCGGTAAGGGCGGGTAGCCCCGCTGGTCACCTGGTGCGCAGCATAGCAATTCTGCGGCGGGTCCAGCCGGAAGCTGCGGTTCTCCTTAAAGCTGCGCATCTTGCCGCCGCCGATCTCGTAGGCCGAAGCATGGCCCGGAAGGACCGTTCCGGCCTTGATCCAGGCTACCCCGCTGTGCGCCAGCAGATCGAGCCGCAGGTAGGAGAACGCCGGGAAGTCGCGGCCCGGCTCCAGTTCAAGCGGCACAGTGACCCATAGCTCTTCGCCCTCAGGCACCATGAACTCCAGCCTTGCCGCCGGCTCTCCCGGTTCTGTGCGGTAATCCCAGATGCTCTCCACCGCATACAGAACTCCTTGAACCTGCTGCGCGGCACCGGACAGGTTGCTGAGACAGACCTCCAGCTGCCGGACCGGACGGTCGCCCACCGCGATCCACTGCCCGGTCCGCCGGTTCAGCCGGTCCCGGTCATATGGCTGCTCTGGCGCCACCTGCGCTTGCGGCTTCGACTCGGTCCAATCCACCAGATGCTCCGCCGTTCCCGAGGTGGACGGGCCTACGCCGTAGAGCAGCGCTTCACTGCTTGCGCTAACCGCAGCCCGCCGGGCCAGATCCAGCGGATCTTCATTGACCACATTCGGCAGGAAGCAGCCGTCCCGGAGGAGCTGTTGCTGAATATGAGGAACACGGGTCGCCAGCAGCTCATCGGCGCTAAGCTGCTCCGCTGCCGCAATCGCCGCCGCGACCCCTGCCGCCTGCCCCATCAGCGCGGTTGTGCCCATGACACGCACCGTGCCGAGAGCAGCATGGGTTACGCTTACGTTGCGGCCTGCCATCATCAGGTTGTCTACATCCTTGGACATACAAATACGCAGCGGGATACCGTAAGGACCGCAATAACTTTTGACCGCATAATCGGTGGTCTGGTCGTAATGCTCTGCGCTGCTGGGCTCACTGGTCGGTGCCAGCAGACCGCCGGGCGTATGCAGGTCGAGGAACCAGCCACCGAAGGCAATCTCGTCTTCGAAGACGGTGCGCCCTGCCGGATCATGCTCGGTCATCAGATATTTGCCCATGATGCGCCGGCTCTCCCGTTTGCCCGGCACCTGGCCGATCCAGTCCAGCGCATAGTTCGCGGCCAGCTCCCGGGTGTTGGGATCACGGTTCTTGATCCAGTCCCATACCCCCAGCGTATGGCGGGTCAGCTCATGGCGGATGCGTTCCGCATCATGGATGGTGTGCCAGGGCACGCCGATCTCCAGCCACCAGTATCCGCTGCGGATATCGTAGGGCTTGCGGCCCTGATCATAGAAGAAGCTGGCATCCTCATAGCGGATGGCCCAGTCCGGCAGCACAAACGGAACGGGCCGCCCCATATCCTTTGCCTTGAAATGAATCGAATTGCCCATCACTTCCTGATTGGCCTGCTCCGGGGCGTGCGGCTCGCCGAATTCATCCTTGCCCTCGCTGCCCATCCGCCATTCACAGCCGGCCAGGTCAGCGAGTATGCCGTCCCCGGTGCAATCGATGAACTGCTTCGCTTCAATCAGCAGATCAGTCTCCGCGCCTGCGGTCCGGCACCGCACCGAATGAATCTTGCGCTCATGCTCCATCGTGATGTCAAGCAGCGCCGTATTCAAGTGGAAGGTGAGACCGGGGGTTCTAACGGCCATGTCATACATCGTCATATCCCATACACTGTTGGTCCAGCCGTTCTCGGTTATCCATTCATGGTTGACGGCCCGCTCCTCAATCAGCAGCTCCGAGATAATGCCGGTCTCCCGGGCATAAGCATGGAAGCACGCCGCTCCATGCGGCGATACACGGATCTCCGAGGAGGAATTGCCCCCGAACACCGGACGGTCCTGCACAAGGCATACCTGTGCGCCCTCGCGTGCGGCAGCGACAGCCGCAGAGAAGCCGGCTAGTCCGCCACCCACCACTACGATGTCATAATTCTCTGTAATCTGAACGTTCATGATAGTACCTCCTGAGGCTTCATTGTCTTTATTATATTGTCATGTATTAACCCTTGACCGCCCCGCTGGCGATGCCTTGAATAATGAACTTCTGTCCGGCCAGGAAGACCACAATCATCGGAATCATGGCGGCTGTAGCTGCAGCCATCATGCCGTTGTAATCGACCGAATTCTCCAGTACGAAATTCTGCAGGCCCAGGGGCACCGTATACAGATTCTTGTCTACCAGGAAGATCAAGGCGTTCTCATAGTCATTCCAGTGCCAGGAGAAGTCGAGAATCGTCAGTGTTGCCAGCGGGGCCTTCGCCAGCGGCAGAATGACCCGGGTGAAAATGCGGAAATGCCCGGCGCCGTCGATGAAAGCAGCTTCACTGATCTCCTGGGGCACGGTAATGAAGAACTGGCGCAGCAGGAACACACCGAAGATGGTGAATGCCCCGGGCAGAATCAGCGCCCAGTGGGTGTTGTAAATACCCATCCAATTGAACAGCACGAACCTCGGCACGAACAGAATCTGCGGCGGGATCATCATCATGGATAAATAGATCAGGAACAGCGGCTCCCGCCCGCGGAATTGAATCCGCGAGAATCCGTAGGCGGCCAGAGCGGCAAACGTTACCGCACCCAGGGTCGAAAGGATGGAGATTTTCAGTGAATTCATATAGAGCAGCGCGAAGTTCCCCGTTCCTGTCCACACATTCACATGGTGCTTCAGGACCGGGTGCAGCGGTATCCACTGAATCGGGAACTCGAACACCTCAAGTGGTGTTTTGAATGAGGTGGAGATCATCCAGAAGAAGGGCAGCAGCAGCAGCAGGCCCATAGTAGTCATGACCAGCGTAAGCAGCCACTTCCACATTCGCGAGGCACGCCTTGCCGTCTGCCGCCCCGCCCGGACAGCAGGTGTTATTGTCGTTTCCATTAGCGGCTCTCCTTGCTTTCTTTTAGTAATGCACCCAGCGGCGCTGGCCTGCCCAATTGACAAGCATGATCAGCATGACAATGGCGAAGAGCATCCAGGATACAGCAGAAGCGTAACCCATCTCATAGTAGCGGAAGGCTGTCTTGTAAATGTAGAGCGACAGTACATTGCTGCCTTCTCCCGGTCCTCCGGCGGTGGTGGCCTGAATGATGCCGAACGTCTTAATGGCCGAGATGAACCCTGTAATCAGCAGCAGGAAGGTGGTTGGCGATACGAGCGGCACGGTGATATAACGGATGGAATGCCACAGCCGGGCCCCGTCGATGGTCGCCGCCTCCAGCAGCTCCTTCGGCACCTCCTGAAGACTGGAGAGATAAATAATCATGTTGTACCCGACCATAATCCAGATCTGAATGATGCATAACGCATAGATTGCCGTACCGCTCTCGGACAGCCAGCCCGGAGGATCAGCGATGCCAACCAGCCGGAGTGCTCCGTTAATGGGGCCGAGGCTGGGATGGAAAAGCAGCATCCAGACGAAGGCGATGGCGACACCGTTCATAATATAGGGCAGGAAGTACAGCGTGCGCAGCAGTTTGGCCCAGTAGACGCTTCTGTTCAGAATGTAGGCGATGGGAAAAGCCACAATCAGCGATACCGGAACCGTCAGCAGAAAGATGAATGTCTTCAGGACGGAGTTGTGGAATGAGGCATCTCCGGCCAGCCGTCTGAAATTGTCCAGCCCGACGAACTGGATGTCCCCCTTGTTCATGAAGGAGTAATCTGTAAACATCATGACCAGCGACATCAGGGCAGGCACCAGATAGAACAGCGTAATCCCCATCATGCTGGGGGCGATAAACCAATAACCGGCCGGATGATGGTCATGAATGCCGGTTCTTCTTAGCTTCTTCAAGCGATCCCTCCTTCGCAATATGTTCATAATGTAAGTCTAGCAAAGGGAGATGGCTTGCAGAATGAACGCTATTGTGGCGTAGGGGTACGGATTTTGGAATTGAACTGGGGGTACTATGCTTCCATCCGGCCCTGGGCCTTACCTCCCAGCGGATGCACTGCATGTTTACCACGCCTCATTCCAAATTATAGGAGATTCATTCAACTCCTCCATAGCGGTGCTGGGCAGCCCGTTCAAGAAAGCGGCTTATGCCCGCAACCATTGGGACCAATATATGAATATTCCCGGGGGTATCCATGTCTATGATATGGCCTGCTATCAAGGCAAGCTGTATGCTGCACTCGGCGCCAGCGGTGGCCCGCTGATCTATGTATCCGCTGACAGGGGAAATAGCTGGACCCGGTTCGGCACAGTCTCCCAATACGGCATTATGCGGGCTTATACTCTGTTCGGCTTAGGTGACACGCTCTATGCTTCCTCCGCCACTGACCATCAATCCATTCCGCAGGGCCTGTTCTCCGCCGGAGCGGGCTTCCAGAACACGCGCAAGGAGCTGCTGCCGAATTCTTCAGTAATGCCTATCGATATTCTCGACCGCGGGGAGACGGTATACGTGCTTGGCTATGCCAAGGAGGCCTCCGGCCAATATACGAATTATGTCTACCGCAAAAGCACCTCGGCCTTCACCTCCGGCGGAGGGGACTGGAGTGAGGTCTTCCGCTTCATCCGGGATGCGTTCGCCCGTTCCTTCGAGGAATCCGGCGGCGACTTCTACTTCGGACTGGGCAGTGATGCGGATGTGATTCTGGCCTTCACCGGCACGATTCTGAAGCTGAGCGCCGGGACTTATTGAAGTCAGGCAGGCGAACGGGCCATTAAATTGACAATCTTCTGTAAACGGTGGTACGCTCACTAATATTCTAGTAATCCGTTCACAAATCAGGTAAGGAGCGTCCCTATGACTGACCGGAAGATTCTTGATCAGGCAAGCTTAACCAAGGAAGTACACCTTATTCTTGCACTACTGAATTCCGGAAGTCCAGATGAGACGGCGCGGAAGCATCCGCAGTTGTTCACAGAGGTGAACTGGGACTTATTCGTGGAGCTGAACCGTCAGCACAGGGTGTATCCCTACCTCTATTCCAGGCTGAGCAAGATGGAGGAGAAGGTGGTCCCTTCTGACGTTCTGGAGCAGCTGAAATGGCAATTCCGCAGGAATACGGTACAGATGCTCCAGCTTAGCGGCGAAATGAGCAATATCGCAGGTCAGCTGGCCGAGCTGAATATCCGCAGTCTGTTCCTCAAAGGGCCGGTGCTTGGGCAGGAGCTGTACGGAGACCTGTCGCAGCGCACCTCCCGGGATCTCGACTTCCTGGTGCCGATGGAACAGCTGGAGGATGCCGAAACCTTGCTGATCCGGCTGGGCTATGAGAAGGAAGACAAGTTCGAGAGCCTGCTTGGCGACTGGAAATGGCGGGAGCATCATTCGACGTTCGTGCATCCTGTTAGCAACGTCAACCTTGAGCTGCACTGGCGGTTAGGACCGGGGCCCGCCAAAGAGCCTGCGTTCGACGAGCTCTGGCGTCATTCGCGGACCAGCAGCACCTTCGGCCAGAATGTCCGCTATCTGGGGCCGGAGGATCTGTTCATGTTCCTGGCTGTACACGGTGCCAGACATGCCTGGTCCCGGCTGAGATGGCTGCAGGACATCAAGATGCTGCTAATGGGACAGCAGCCGCCCGATTCCGCTAAGCTAGTCCGCTTATTACAACACTATGATCACAACGCCATAGGAGGACAGACGCTGATCCTGGCCAGAGAGCTGCTGGAGACGCCGGTTGACCCGGCGCTGTCCCCGCTGCTGGACAACCCCAAGGCCCGCAGGCTGGCACAGGACATTCTGTTCTATCTCCCGCGCATCGTGAATTTGAATACCCCTCCGCTCGAGCCGGAGGTGGAGCAGCATTTCAACCGGTACCTTCCAAGCATTCTATCCACCCGAAGCCGGATGCTCCGCTCCGCCAGCTTCCTCTATCCCTATGCAGCGGATGCCAAGACCCTGCCGCTGCCGAAGCCGCTGCATTTCTTGTATTTCCCGCTGCGGCCTTTGCTGTGGAGCTGGCGGAAGGTGACGGGTGCGGAGAAGGAGATGTAGGCAGGGACAGCCATACCAAAAAGGCAAGTGCTGCGTTAGATTAGCAGCACTTGCCTTTTTACGGTTTCGGAGCCTGGTGGCGGTCAGCCAATGTAATCGGTTTTTCGATTACATTCGCGCCACAACCCCTGCGCTCGCCCATTGTAATCGGTTTTTCGATTACATTCGCGCCACAACCTCTGCGCTCGCCCAATGTAATCGGTTTTTCGATTACATTCGCGTCACAACCTCTGCGCTCGCCCAATGTAATCGGTTTTTCGATTACATTGGGACCACACACCCACCCGGCACCGAATGTGTTCGGTTTTTCGCCTACATTCGCGTTTAAGGTGTACCCTTATCCAGCCTCTTCCTGCCCCTTCAATAGCCTGCTGAACATGCCGCCCTTCTCCGAAGCCAGACCGCTGTAGACTCCCTGCTGGATGACCCGGCCCTGGTCGATGACCAGAATCTGATCGGCTCCCCGGATCGTGGACAGGCGGTGGGCAATGACGATGACGGTCACAGAAGCCTTAATGCGCTCCAGCGCCTCTTGAATCCGCTGCTCGTTCTCGGTGTCGAGCGCACTTGTCGCTTCATCGAGCACCAGGATCGACGGCTTGCGGATAATGGCACGCGCCAGCACCAGGCGTTGACGTTCCCCGCCCGACAGGCGGACGCCCCGGTCGCCGAGCAGCGTATCCAGTCCGTCCGGCAGCTTGCGGACAAAGTCCGCCGAGGAAGCAAACTCCAGCGCCTCCCACAGCTCCGCCTCCTCCGCATCCGGCTTGATCATCATTAGATTATCGCGAATGGTTGCGTTATACAGGAACGGGTCCTGTGCCACATACCCGATGGATCTCCGGTAGGACAGCAGCCGCTCCCCGGTGATCGGCTCTCCGTCTGCCAGGATCTCCCCGTCCTCCGGCTGCATCAGTCCCATGAGCAGATCAACGAGCGTGCTTTTGCCGGCGCCTGAACGTCCGACAATCGCCGTCATCTGCCGGGCGGGAATTCGCACATTGACGTTCTGGAGCGAATATTGCGGCTCGTCCGCATGATAACGGAAATCGACATTCCGGGCCTCCAGACCGTGCTCCAGCGTCATAGGCAGCACCCATTCTCCGCTTTGATCCGCTTCATGCTCGACAGCGGCCAGACATTCTTCCTGCAGCGATTGCAGTTGTTTGAAGGATGGCACTACTGAGGCCAGCTGCTCCAGCAGCGACTGCAGCGTCGAGAAGGTCGGCCACAGCCGGGTGAAGACGAGAATGACCAGCAGCAGATTCGGCCCCTCCACTTGCATGAACCGGAAGGACACGAAGATAAACACAGCAATCAGCAGTGTGGAGGACAGCTTATACAGGAGCTGGGAGTTAGAGCGCAGGCGCGTATAGTCCAGCTGCTCCTGCTTGACCTCGCCGGTGAAGGCATGCAGCCATTCGAGACGGGACTGCTCCAGATTATTGCTTTTGATATCCTTGATTCCGTTCAACTGATCGGTGATGCCGCCTAGATACGTCTTGCCCAGCTCCGTGCTGCGGCTGCCCAGCCTCTTCGCCTTACGGATGAACCGCCGGGAGAAGATGGACAGCAGCGCCGCACAGACGAGAACCGCCAGTGTCATCTTGGGGGACAGCCAGAAGGCAAAGGCAATCTGCACCAGGGTGAACAACAGCGAAGTCAGGAACTGCAGGAAGCCGCTGATACCCGCCAGGACTCTGGCCAGCTCGGTGGTCATCATGTTGATCAGATCGGAGGTGCGCTTCTTCAGAAAAAAAGACCACTGCGCCCGCAGCAATGCGCTATAAACCTCAACCCGCAGCTGCCTGCCATAGGTCTGCTGAATTTCGACATTGCGGATCGCCACGAACCTTGCGATCAGATTCTGGCAGAGCACAATCAGAACATAACTGCCCAGCACCAGTAGCAGCGCTGTGGACTGCGGCAGTTCACTGATGAATCCGAGCATAGGCAGATGATAGCCCGCCACCGCGCCGCCCAGCTGAATGCCGGCCATGCCAAGCATGGGAACCAGCAGCAGAATGGCGGAGCTCTCCAGCAGACCGCTGATCACCATGCCTAACAGATTAAGATACAGCTTCACGCCCGACAACCGTTGAAGCTGCCGGACGTAGTAGATTATAGCTTGCATGGACCCACCTCGATTACTCGGCTTGTAACACCTTCGCGAACTTCTCCACCACCACGAAGCCTTGCATCGCATCATCCCCGGAGACATAATGGGCTCCGCTGCGCAGCCAGGCGTGGGCAATCATTTGTCCCTGCTTATCGCGGGCGACTCCCATATAGAGGGTGCTCTCAATGCCCCGCTTCTCCAGCATCTTCAGGGCGGCTACCGCCCGGACCATACAGGTGCTTTTCCAGGGAGTATAGCGGCTCATCACCCGGATTGCCTTGGTAATCTGCTGGATGCGGCGAATATCGGAAGGCTTGGATACTGCGGGAGTTTCCAGGGATTTCACCCCAAGCTGCGGGGCTGTCCGGGCAAAGGGGAACAACAGCTGGATTCGGACCAGCATCAGCCGCCATAATGTCTCGGGAAGCAGCGCAAGCAACGCCTTGTCATGCACCAGCAGGAGACGGAGCCGCCGGAGGGTCATCATGGTCCGCTAACGGTGGAGACAAGATCCTCATTCAGCAGATTCTGTACAAAATCAATGACATCCTGCTGCGCCAGCTCTGCCGGTACCTCAAAGATCTCCTGAATCTTCCCGGCAATCTGCCGAATCGATACCGGTGAAGCCAATGCTTCCCAGATCTCACCGCCGACTTCGCCGAGGTTGTAGTATTTGCCGTTCTTCACATTCAGCATGACCTTCTCGCCGTCCATATCACTTGCGATATTGCCTTCCCGTTGAACCAGTACCGAATCCGGCGACAGCACTTTTGTAGTATTTATATTCATAGATTCATCTCCTTCACCTTGGGCATAATCGTCTCCATAATCATTTCCGTCTGCTGCGGTGCACTGAAGCCCTGCTCAGGGCGGGTCAGCCGGTACATCGGCAGCCGGTTCACGAACGAGGCCAGCAGCCCGAAGTGCCATTCTCTGACACCCATCGGGTCGACCAGCGCTTTTTGATAGGTATGATTGTATAAGGTATGAAGCCGGTCCAAGCCGCTTATCGCCTCTACGGCCACCGGCCCGTCCTGCACCACAGACAGTTCAAATATGCCGGCCAGCGGCAGCGGCTCACTCTGGAACCGGTCATGCACCGGTACGGCGAACTTGGTCTCCCGCTGAAACAGCGGACGGTACGCAGACGAATTCATTCCCAAATAGTCCAGGCTCTGCTGCCACAGCTTCTGCTGGGGATAACCTGGAACAGCTAATGGATGTCCATTATGCACCAACACGGGAATAACGTCGTCACTGACCAGGAGATGTCCCTGATCCATCAGATAGGAGGCAAGCGTGGATTTACCCGCACCTGAACGCCCCACCAGCGCATAAGCCTTATTATCCAGCACAAGCGAGCTGCCGTGCAGGGCCAGTATGCCTTTTTGCATCAATACTACACCCATACAGCTGCCCAGAATGAACAAGCGGATGCTATCCGGATCTGCGCCTGCTGCTGGAGAGACTGTAATCGTACTGCCGTTCTGTATGGAAAAAATAGCGGTGCCCTTCACCATGAACATCACTTCATGCTCCGCGATGCCCAGATTCGGCGTAATCTTCGGTATTGCTTCCCATCGCTCAAGCAGACGGCCTTCAATTACCGACAGGCTGCCTATTCTTCCGGGCTGATCCGTACGGGGAAGTTCTGGTAGCGCGAACTCACTGAGGATTTGCAGGCCAAAAGCCTTATAACCGGGGCATTGCACTGTGCCAGCCATACTGCTCACTCCATCTCAGTCAATTTCACCCGTTGTCTTGCGGATGACAAGTGGGACCGGCATTGCTGTCCTTTGAAAGGACGGTACCGTTTCGGAACATTACTTCGGATAAAGGGATAGCCCTGATCCCCCTCCAGCAAGCTAAGAGGGATTAGGGCTGAGCGGTAATGCAGGAAGACTAGGAGTGACTAACGATTTCATCTGGATCGGCTTGGAACGCATCGGCAATGGATACCCCCGGGCCAGCCATAGTCATTTTCACATCCAACACTTCCAATGCAGGCTTGCTGTATTCCTTTTTCATCTTGTCACCCCCTTTCAAGAAACGTCCTTCAGGAGAGCCGCTTCAAAAAGCGGTAAAACACCAGTCCTCGTGTAAGAAGGCGGAAATCCGTGTTAAAGATTAATAATGGTTCGGGCTCACTACCCAGCCGGTCCAAGCATCCGGCGAGCCCGGGACGATTCAGATAAGACGAAGTACGGGGGTCTTGCAGCATCTCCCTCAGCTCCTGCTGAAACCGCTGCCACTCGGGCAGCATACGCGTAATGCCGTCCGCCCCCTGGATGCCGCGCCGGGTCTGGTTAAGCCTGACCTTATCCGGCAGCCGCCCTTCCATGGCCCGGCGGATGAGCGAGCGGTCCATTCCGTTCTGGACGTATTGCTCCTCAGGCACCGACATACAGAAGTTGATGACACGCAGGTCATTCGTCGCATCCCGGTCCCATACCCTGTACTTCAGCGACAGCTTGGTAGCCGCCGTTCCATTCACATTCCAGACATGCGGCTGGCGGAAATGCTCTCTGCGGATATCGTACACAGTCTGGGAGGCAGGCGACTGGTCCAGCTCCTTCAGCCGCTCCTGCACCCCTGTCCGCCGGGCAAACTCAGGATGGATCAGCTCCGGCGCAGCCTCCTGCTTCCCGGCCATCAGCTGGCCCAGGGCGGGGAATACCTTGCGCCCGGCAATCTTCAGCATTCTTTTGCGGCTTACTCCCATCGAATGGCTGTACAGTTTGTTCTCCCGGTAAAAGCTGAACCAGCGGAATTCACGCAGCAGCTTCGCCTGATAATCCAGCGCCGGTCCCCAGGAGATACTCCAGTTGCCCCGCTGCCCGCTGAGCAGCACTCCGGCATTCTTCAGTCCGGCTTGTTCATATATGCCCCTCAGCCAATAGGAATTCTCTATGAATTTGTAGGGCATCTCCATAATATCGAGCCATTCGTCGATTTCGCCATAAGAGCTGCGGTCAGGAAAGTTGTAAAAGCTAGGCTCAATGTTCCCGACATAGTCGATGGTCTCCTGAATATATGGACGCTCATCGGTCACCCGCTGGCCCAGCTTGAACCCTGTAAAGTGATCCAAAGGATACGAGCTGAAGGTGTGGAGCGGCTTGCCGGTACGGCGAAGCTCCTCCGCCGCAAAGCTCACCACCGCCCCTGAATCCAGCCCGCCGCTTAAGTTCGCACCAGCTTCAAGGTGGGTACGCAGCCGGTCCCGGACGGCCCGTCCGAACACCTCACGGAACGCTTCCTCATACTCGCCATTGCTGCGCAGCCGGAGTGGAGACGGAGTCTGGAAGGTGTAATACCTGGAGAAGGTAATCCCCTGCGGGCTGACTGTCATCGAATGCGCCGGGGGCAGCTGCTCCACACCCTGATAGACCGTGGAGAACATATCCGCGACATCCATCCGGCCCTGGCCCGCCAGATATTCCGAGATCCAGCCTTCATGCAGCGCGTGCTCTCCATCCATTAGCGTAAGCAATGGATGAATCACGGTGCAGAAGGAGAACTGTCTGCCTGAGCGGTGGAAGTACAGCGTCCGGCTCCCCGAGAAATCCCTCGCTCCAAACAGCGTCTGCCTGCCGGCATCCCAGATCATGAAGGCAAAATCTCCGACCAGATGCACCGGAGCCTGATCCCCCCATTTCTCATAGGCCAGAAGAATCAGCAGGCTGTCCGGCATCGACTCCCGATCCTCCCGGACAACCTGAAGTTGTCCGAAGAGCTCGCTGCGGTTATCAATAATGGCATCAGCTACGATCGCCAGCCTCCGCTGCGGATCATAATAAGGAAGCACCTCGCCCCGGGACTGAGGGGTAATCCACTGTGCGTGGCACCCGAGGAACAGCCCATCCGCACTCCAGCCCCGGGCATCATCCGCCGGATAACGCTGCAGCTCCTGCATCAGGCGCGGGCCGAGCTCCGGGTCCAGCGGCCCATGCTGCATAGAATAGATCCCGGCGATTGCACTCATGGGTTACCTCCAGCTGTCTATAATTTCGCTACCGTTTCAGTACTAGGTTCATTACAACAGGTTCTTAATAGTGAACACTTCTTATTACCTAAGATAACGTTCTTGCCATTAAATGTGAATAGTACCAGAGAGTACTTTTAGGTATCCTTTAGCGTATTGACTTTAGTTAAAATCTATGGTATTAAAACCCTGAAATATGACCTATGGTATATAATGGCTTATACTAAAAGTAACTGATTCACCAAATACTCTCTATAGGAGCTAGATTTTATGAACAATTATTCAATAGACCCCATCCTGATTCCCGTACCGGAGAGCTTCGAAAGCAGCCGCCTGCAAATCCGTGCAGCACGCTGGGGGGACGGCCTTGCTGTAAACGAAGCCGTTCGGCAAAGTGCCGCTGAATTAAGCCCTTGGATGCCATGGGCCCAGCATATCCCTTCTGTAGATGAATCGGAGGTGTCCATCCGGAAATCACGGCTGCAGTTCCTGGAACGCAGCGATATCCGGCTGCTGCTCTTCCATAAGAAGACAGGGCAGCTTATCGGGAGCAGCGGCCTGCACCGGATCGACTGGCAGGTGCGTAAATTTGAAATCGGATATTGGGTACACACCTCATTCGCCGGTCAAGGTTACATCACGGAAGCGGTGAATGCCATTGCGGATTTCGCCATACAGGAGCTACAAGCTAACCGGCTGGAGATCCGCTGCGATTCCCGCAATACGCAGAGCGCACGCGTAGCCGAACGTACAGGCTTTACGTTGGAAGGTATTCTGCGCAATGACAAGACCGATGTACAGGGGAGCTTGAGAGACACAATGGTCTACTCAAAGGTTCGCGGGGTTGAATATTAACGGGAATAGTTAATTTTACTTATCTTATGCCTGTCTTCCGGAGGGGAAGTTACAATACAATTAGGGGTATATTACTTGATCCCACGATACAGAAGGAGCCACTACTATGGATAGTCTTCAATTTGTCTGCAATTATAAAGATTATGAGCCGCTGCGGAACAGCTTTTTCGAGCTGGCAAAAGACACGTTCGAGCTGGAGCTGGAGCACTGGTATGAGGAGGGCTTCTGGACGGATAAGTATATTCCATATTCTTACGCGGAGGGAAACCGGATCGTGGCGAATGTCTCGGTAAATCTGCTGGAGCTAACTATTAATGGAGTGAAGTCCCCTGCTGTGCAGATCGGGACGGTGATGACTCATCCTGACTATAGAGGACGCGGCCTGTCTGCCCGGTTGATGGACAAGGTGCTGGAGGAGTATGGACAAGCGTGCGAACTCATGTATCTTTTTGCCAATGAGTCAGTCTTGGAGTTCTATCCCAAATTCGGCTTCCGCCCGGTGGAAGAACAGCTCTTCTCCATGGCCTGCCCCAGGGGCGCTGCCGGATCTGCGGCAATCCGCAAGCTGGATGTTGCCGACCCGCGTGATCTGAGCCTGATCTCCACCCTTGGAGCGCAGCGGATTCCGGCATCCAAGCGTCTTGGCGTCAGCGGCGCCCATGGACTGCTGATGTTCTACTGCCTGAACGTATTCAGCGGCCAGCTCTATTTCCTGGAGGACGAGAAAGTCATCGCCATCTGCCAGCAGGAGAATGGGCAGCTTGAGCTCTTCGATCTGATCAGCACACAGCCTGTCTCCTGCGGCGAAATCGCCCTGAAGCTTGCAGACAGCGATACGGAGACGATTGTCTTTCACTTCACTCCTGATGATGATGGCCTGGAGTTGTCAGCCAGCAACCATTCAGAGGGCCTATTCGTCCGGACTCCAGGCGGACAGCAGTATCCTACGAACGTCAAGCATCCGGCTACTTCTATCGCCTAGTGAAGCATCAGAATGCAATATGTGAGAACAGCTTTAACTAAGTCGCCTGCTGAAGGTTTGCCGTCCCCGATTGAGGTTAAGTGGTATGCTTAATTGCATTCTGTACAACTAAATCGTCTGATGTCCGGCCGAATACCCGTTTAGCTGCATTCTGTACAATTAAAATGCCCTCTGTACCCGATTCTCGCCCGTTCAGGCAGATTTAGTTGTACAGAATACAGTTAGGAGAGGAATTCTTTCCTTTCCACTGACTTTAAGTGCACAGAATACAACTATCACTGAATGCTCCCTTCGGCGAAAGGACGAAGTCCATACATTACCGCATTCATGGGGCTGTCCCAAAAGCCATGAAATGGCTGCTTGGGATAGCTCTTTATTTTGTAGTCGGATCAACGTGAGCACTTGGGTGGACGCTGCGCGAACGGACCGTTGTTCCAATCGCTGTGGTCTCCAGATTTTTTTCATTCCCCTTAGCGGTGAAAATCCGGAGACCAAGGCGACCGCTGCCGCTTTTACACAATCGTTCCGTCCTCTCCGCTGTTTAAGTGGGAAAAGTTTCTTCAAATCTTTCTAAAATCACAAAAAGAAACCTCTCTTTTGTTAAAATGGAGTTACCACACAACCATTTCAAAGGAGAGGTTTCTTTGTACATTCAATATACCATGGACCAACTTTGCTTGCCAATGGATCTGGAAGAAGATATCCCGGGAAATCACCTCGTTCGCGTCGTGAATGCCGCCGTCAATCGGCTGGACAACGCCATTTTTGACGCGGCCTATCCCGGCGGCGGCCGTGACAGCTACCATCCTAAAATGCTCACCAAAGTCATCATCTACGCTTACACTCAGCGAATCTATTCGTCTCGCCAAATCGCCAAAGCGGTCCGGGAGAACATTCCCTTCATGTGGCTGGCCGGACGGCAGCGACCCGACTTCCGCACGCTGAATCGCTTCCGTTCCCAGCGGATGAGAAATGTCCTCGAAACGGTATTTACCGCCGTGCTTCAGTTTCTGGCTAACGAAAAATACGTGTCTCTGGAGCATTATTTTGTGGACGGAACTAAGATCGAGGCGAATGCCAATCGCTACACCTTTGTCTGGAGCAAAGCGGTCAGCAAACACAAAGCGAAACTGCAAGATAAGGTGCAGGCCCTATTCGCTGACATTGAAGCAGCCGAAGAGCAGGAAGAACAAGAGAATCAGGGCAAAGATCTGGCTGAACTCAGCACGGGTTCGGAAATGGACAGTGAGAAACTCGAACAAGCCGTGCAAAAGCTTGAAGCTCAGCTTGCCGAAAAACCGAAAGACAAGCCCCTAAACAAGACGGTTCGGTCGTTGCGTAAGGATTTGCTCCCTCGACTGCAGAAGTACGAACAATATCAAAAGCTGCTTGGGGACCGGAACAGTTTCAGCAAGACCGATCCCGAGGCAACGTTTATGCGGATGAAAGAAGATCACATGCGAAATGGCCAACTGAAGCCAGGTTACAATCTACAGATCGGGACCGAAAACCAATTTATTTTAACCTACAGTCTCCATCAAAGACCGGGTGACACCCGCTGTTTAGAACCACATCTGGAAAAAACAAAGCAATTCCTCGGGAAACTTCCAAAGACGGTCATTGCAGATGCCGGCTATGGAAGTGAAGAAAACTACGCCTATCTGGAAAAGAGCGAGCTACAGGCCGTCGTGAAATACAGCACCTACCACAAAGAAAAGAGCAAAGCCTGGAAAGCCCAGGTCGGAAAAATCGAGAACTGGACCTACGACGGATCCGAGGATCGCTGGACGTGTTTAGCTGGACACCCGCTGTATTTCCAACGAGAGAGCAAGGAAACCACAGAGAGTGGATACGAAATTAAGAAGCGTCATTACCAAAGTCAAAGCTGCGGAGGTTGTCCGTTAAAAGAAAACTGCACGAAGGGAAGCGGAAACCGGGAAATCGCAGTCAGTTTGGAGCGGCTTAGATACCAGAAACAGGCGAAAGAAATCCTCCAAAGCGAGGAAGGCTATCTATTGGCCGTACGTCGAATGACGGAGCCGGAAAGTGTATTTGGACAATTAAAGAATAACCGGGGCTTCCGGCGCTTTCTGCTTCGCGGCATGGAAAAAGTGACGCTAGAGGTCGGTTGGCTTTCGCTTGCTCACAACCTGCTGAAGCAAGCAGCGAATGACCAGAAACGCAAGGGAGCGATCCTCCAATAACGGAGAATCGCTCCCTTTCTTACAAATTAATCTTTTAAGAAGGCATGGGATTTTTCCCCACCAGTAGAGTATCTACTTTTGGGACAGCCCCTTTTCGTTAGGTCACAGCGTCATGAACTGCCCCTGCCGGGCCAGGTAGGCCTCCTTCTCCTTATAGTCCGGCATAATACTTCCCAAGCGCCGCCAGAAGGAACGGTCATGATTCATATGCAGCAGATGACACAGCTCATGAATGATGACATAGTCGATCACTTCGGGCGGCGCCATGGCCAGGCGGTAATTGAACGTCAGCTTGCCGTCAAAGCTGCAGCTCCCCCACTTGGTCCGCGACTCCACAATCTCCATACTCTTCGGCTTCACTCTGAGCTGCGTCTGGTAGGGCTTGATGCGCTCTGCGATGATTTTCTTCAGACTGGCCGTATAGAATTTCTTCAGCGCAAGCTTCAGCTCCTCCGCATCCGCCTGCCGGTCTCCAATCAGCTCATGCAGCGCATATTCCTTCCCCAAGTACAAGAAGGCTTCTTCGTCGCCCTCATAAGCCTTAACCCTCGGCACCTGCCGGGCTGCCGCATTGCTGCGCAGCTTCTCCAGAATCTTCGGGCCTAGACTTGCTACCGCACCGAGGATCGCCTCTTCACTCGTTCCCTTGGGCGCCTTAACGGTAATGAGGTCCGAGCCGTCCACCGTTACGGATAGCTTCTTGCGCTTGGCATACTGGACATGTAACGTAACCATCTGATCTTCTAGTTGAATCTGCATAGCCACCATCGTTTCTGTAATTTCTATTACACACTAATATACCGGATAACCGGATACAAACACCGCCAGATACAGCAGACCCCCCGCAATAAATAGCGTAGTGAGCAGGATATCTTTCCACTTCTTATCCTCCGTCAACAGCACAGCCGCGAACGCCAGCGGAAACGCAACAGCGAAATAACGCGGAGCAGACAGCAGCCAAGTCGGGGCCACTACATAGACGAAATAGGCGATCACGTACGCCATGTAGGCGGGATTAAGCTTCTTCGTACTGCGGAGCATCATGAAGAGAACCAGGAAGATCGCGCACAAATTCGGCAGCCACAGCCCTAAGAACGACCGGTAATCGGCATCCTTGAAGGTATTCACCGCATATTCCATCTGATATCTCGCAGTATCGAAAAAGAAGTAGAACCGCTGCGACCAGTGCTCCCGCTGATAAATACTGAACTGGAACGCGTTGCCCGTCACATTGTAATTGATGTAGAGATAAGCCAGCAGACCGAACGAGACGCTCACCAGGGAGAGAACAGCCAAGATCAGCTTATTCGTAAAAGCCTTCCGGTCCATTGACCTGTAGCCAGCGGCCAGCTCCCGGGCAAATTCCACGGCAATCGGCACGGCCAACAGAATCCCCGGGGAACGGGTGAATCCGGCCAGCGCTGCACAGAGGCAGCCCAGCAGCCATCGCTTTTTGCGCACAAAATACAGTGCCATCAGGGAGAGCAGCAGGAACAGCGCCTCTGTCATGGGAAGGAAGAAAAAGAAGGCCGACGGGAAGATGAAGATGTACTTCACTACCCGCAGGGCATTCCTGCGCCCCATATCCAGCCGGGCCAGTTCATAAGCGAACAACGCCGCTGCAAGCGTGCAGAGATTGGCTACGGCAAATCCTGCAGCCATATAATTGCCTGTGAAGAACTGCGCCAGCTTGATCATAACGGGGAAGAACGGCAGAAATACAATATGAAATCTGGGATCTCCTTCCGTCACATACCACCGCTCGGCAATGCCCAGATAAGACATCGCATCAATTCCGCGGATATGCCACATCTCAATGAAGCGGGAGAACAGGCTGCCGGAGCCTCCCTCCCGAAGCACCCAGAATACATAAGCCGCAAGGATTAGCAGCACCCGGCTGAATATCACCCACAGCACAATCTTCCACCAGATCCGCTGCCGTTCCTCCGGGGAGTCGTCCGTATTCACCGTCCGCAGTGCGCTTGGGCTATTGATGTACCCGGTTATAGCGGGGATGGCCCGCAGGCCCGTCCAGATAAACAGGGCCAGACAGAGCAGGGAAGCCAAGGCCCCCGCCAGGGTCCAGGTATGTACCGACACTGCCCATACCCAGACAGCTATTATCATAACAAGGATAAAGAGTGCTGAAATTGCTGTATTGACCTTTTTCACCATAGCCTCCGGTTCCGCAACCTTTGCGTTTGCGTTGTCTTTTTCTCATTTTCTTATAGAAATGCCTGTAGCACAATGATTAGTTTGAAGCGGAATTACAAAATAACCCCACAAAGTGGGGCTTTAGCGAAGGTGATGACTCAGGTACTTTGCGGGGGGCCCCAAAATCAAAAAAAGGAACACTGCGTAAGATTCAGCAGTGTTCCTCTTCGGTACAGCATAGGGTAATGCTTGATCAGGATTTCGGAAGCAACGGGAAATGACAGGCTACCGGACGGCCCGGCAGGACCTCTTCCAGCAGCGGCTCCGCTAAGCGGCATTTGTCCTGGACGAACGGACAGCGGGTATGGAACCGGCAGCCGGAGGGCGGATTGGCCGGGGAGGGCACATCTCCCTCCAGCATAATGCGCTCCTGCTTACGCCTTGGTGTCGGCTTGGGAATGGCCGAGAGCAGGGCGGCAGTATACGGATGCAGAGGGGCCGCGAACAGTTCCTCCGTCTCTCCCACCTCCACCAGCTTGCCCAGGTACATGACCCCCACACGGTCAGAGATATGACGGACTACGTTCAAACCATGCGCAATGAACAGGAAGGTTAGGCCCAGCTCCTTCTGCAGCTTCATCAGCAGGTTAATGACCTGGGATTGCACCGACACATCAAGTGCGGACACGGCCTCATCGGCCACAATAAACTGCGGATTCAGTGCAATCGCCCGGGCGATGCCAATGCGCTGGCGTTGTCCGCCGGAGAATTCATGCGGATAGCGGTTCCGGCGGCTGGCATCCAGACCCACCAGCTCCATCAGCTCAACCACCCGGGCATCGATCTCCTTGCCGGACATGTTCCAGTGAATACGCAGCGGCTCGCCGATAATATCCTTGACGAGGAAGCGCGGATTCAGCGACCCGAACGGGTCCTGGAAAATAATCTGCATCTCTTCCCGCAGCTTCCGCATGTCACGCGAACCCAGCGAATGGATATCCTGGCCCTTGAATAGCACCTGCCCCCCGGTCGCACTTTGCAGCCGGAGCAGTACCCGTCCGAAGGTGGATTTGCCGCAGCCGGATTCCCCGACCAGCCCGAACGTCTCGCCTTGGCGGATCGCCAGATTGACCCCATCCACCGCCTTGACCTGCCCGACGGTCCGGTTAAGCAGACCCTTGGTGATCGGAAAATACTTCTTAATATCCTTAACCTCCACCAGTACTTCTGAGGAGGCAGCTACCTTACGATTTGGCTTGGCCAATGTTTTGTTCATCATGCGTGCTTCGCCTCCCCGCTGGTATACGCTGAAACCGGCTTATCCTTGAACAGCCAGCAGGCGGCCCGGTGATCATCAGAGATCAGGAAATCCGGCGGCTCCTGGCTCCGGCAGATGTCCATCGCATGCGGACAACGCGGGTGGAAGCGGCAGCCTGCAGGCAGCTGTCCTATCGGCGGAATCGTTCCGCTGATCGTATAGAGCTCGCCTCCCCGTCCGCCTTCGAACCCCGGAATCGACTGGAGCAGACCTATCGTATAAGGATGGCTGGGATGGTCGAAGATCTCTTCCACACCGCCCTCTTCCACGATAGCGCCCGCGTACATGACAGCAATGCGGTCCGCCATCTCAGCGGCAACTCCCATGTCGTGGGTAATCAGCAGGATGGACATGCCAAGCTCCGACTGAAGCTTGCGCAGCAGATCCAGAATCTGCGCTTGGACCGTAACATCAAGTGCGGTGGTCGGCTCATCGGCAATCAGCAGCTCGGGGTTACAGGCCAGCGCAATCGCAATGACTACGCGCTGGCACATCCCGCCAGACAGCTCATGCGGGTACTGCTTCGCACGGATCTCCGGTGCCGGTATGCCCACCAATCTAATCAGATCGACCGCCAGCTTCAGCGCTTCTGCATCCTTCTTATTCTGATGCAGCCGCAGACTCTCCGCAATCTGTTCCCCTATGGTGAAGACCGGATTCAGCGAAGACATCGGGTCCTGGAAGATCATCGCGATCTGGTTGCCGCGAATCTCCCGCATCTCCTCCTGGCTTTTCGCCCCCAGATCCTGTCCATGGAAGTCAATCTGTCCATCCAGTATCATACCGCCCGCATAATCGATCAGGCGCATGATCGCCAGCGAGGTGACACTTTTGCCGCTGCCGGATTCGCCTACAATACAGACTGTCTGACCTTTATTCACCGTAAGGGAGATGCCGTCGGTTGCTTTGAGCAGTCCCTTCTCTGTCGCAAAGCCGGCGGTTAGTTTCCGGATTTCGAGTAGTTTTTGCGCCATTGTTCCAGCCTCCTCCGGGATTTGGTCACTTGCTGTCTGGGATCAAGGGCATCCCGGATGCCGTCGCCGATGAAGTTAACCGCCAGCACGACGAGCAGAATGCACAGACCCGGATACACGGCTTGCATCGGATCAATCAGCATGAATTCCTGTGCACTGCTGAGCATCAGTCCCCAGCTTGTGGCCGGAGCCTGGATACCAAGACCCAGATAGGACAGTGCAGATTCACTGAGAATCGCTCCGCCGACCATCAAGGTGGCATTGACAATGATCGGGAAGCTCGCGTTGCGGAGCAAATGCCGGAAGATGATCCCCCAGCTGGATACCCCGATGGCTCTGGCCGCCTCCACATACTGCATCTCCCGCAGCTGCAGGAAGGTTCCCCGGACCAGCCGGGCAATACTCATCCAGCTGGTGAACGCCAGAATCAGGATCATGAATTCAATCTTTGTGCCGAACAGCGCCATCACCAGGATATTCAGGAACAGGGATGGGACGGAGTTCATGACATCAACAATACGCATGAATACCGTATCTATGAATCCGCCGAAGTAACCCGAAATCGCCCCGACCACCGATCCGACCAGCACGGATACAAAAGCAACGGAGAAACCGATAAGCAGCGATATCCTCGCGCTGTACAGCAGTCTGCTGAGAATATCGCGGCCCAGCTCATCTGTACCGAGGAGATGGCCCTCCGCTCCCGGCTTCAGGTTGGCGAACATCAGATCAATCTTCTCCGGTCCATACGGGGTCAGCCGCGATGCGAAGATTGCCAGCAGCACAAAGATAAACAGCACGATCAACCCGCCCATAGCAAACGGATTGCGCGAGAACTTCTTCCACAGCACTCTCCACGGGCCGGGAGGTCTGTCCATATCCACCACCGGAATTTCCGGGTCGGTCCCGCCCGGCATCGGACTCATATCCGGCGTTCCCAGCGGCTTGGATACCTTCCCTTTGATAAGCTCAGTATTGTCTGTACTCATGCTGCCTTCCCCCCTTGCTTGCCGAGCTTCACCCGGGGATCAACTACGACATACAGTATATCTGCCAGCAGATTGCCAATGACGACCATCACAGCCGTGACGATAGTCACAGCCATCAGTGCCGAATATTCACGTGCAGTGGCCATCTCTACGAACCAACGGCCCATTCCCGGCCAGTTGAATACATTCTCTGTTAGTGCCGCCCCTCCCACCAGGATCGGAAGATCAAGGCCTAGTATTGTAATAATTGGAATTAGTGCATTGCGCAGGGCATGGCGGAAGACGACCTTCCGTTCCTTGACGCCTTTGGCCCGTGCCGTCCGGATATAATCCTGATCCAGCACCTCCAGCATACTGGCCCGCGCATACTTCATATAAGAAGCCAGGAACCCAAGTGCCAGTACCGTTACCGGCAGCACCAGATGCATGAATAAATCAGCGATACTGTCTTCCTTGCCTCTTGTATGCATATCCGACAATGGGAACCAGTCCAGCTTGAGCGACAGCCACTGCTGCAATAGAATCCCGAACCAGAAGGTCGGCATGGCGAAGCCCAGATAAGAAATGAACGAAGCCGTCTGATCCGATAAACCATAGACTTTGGTACTATTGTAGATTCCCCAGGGGATTGCGATCAGCAGGGATACCAGCCAAGCCGCACCCATCAGGATTATGGTATTGCCGATACGCGGCCAGAGCAGATCCGAGATTGCAATATGGTTCTTGAAGGTATATCCCAGGTCTCCTTGCAGCAGGTCGCCGATCCAGTGGAAATACTGGATATGAATCGGCTGATCCAGACCCAGGTTCTTGGCCTGCTGCTCGAAGATTTCCGGTGTCAGGCCCGGCGCGAGCATCACTTGTGTAGGGCCACCCGGAGCCGCATGGATTAGAAGAAAAGTTAGTATGGTAATCAGAAAGATGACCAGTACCGATTGAAGCACTCGGCGTATCAGATATTCTGTCATTGGCTAGCCTCCTAGAGATGGTAAGGCGATAGATTACGGAAGACCCCCTATTTATACAAAAGGGGGAGGTGAAAGAGAATTCTCTTTCACCTCCCGCAAGTCTATTCAGTTAGTCGGTACGTTACTCGGTTACCCACCATTTGATAGCGTGGAAGAACTGTCCGTAGCCCAGTGACGGCTCTGGAGCGTCCTCCTCTGCCCAGTGCACTCTAGGTCCTGTTCCGATCGCCTGTCCATACTGATACAGGAAGACATAAGGAAGGTCGGTCGAGATTTCCTTGCCTACTTCTTTGTAGATTTCCTTGCGTTTAGCCTGATCTACTGTGGAATATCCATCTACCCACAGCTTATCCAGCTTCTCGTTCTTATACCAGCCGCTGTTCTGTCCCGCAGGCGGGAAGTACTTGGAGGAGAAAATGCTCTCCGCATCCGGGTCCGGAGTATTCAGCGACCACGCCAGCAGCAGGGCCTGGTATTTACCCGGTGTTACGTTCTGGTCAATCCAGGCAGCGAAATCGATTGCCTTAGGCTTCACTTCAATGCCTACATCCTTAAGGTTCTGCTGAATAACAGCGGCAACCTGTTCACGGCGGCTGTTGCCGGCATTATATTGAAGCTCGAAGGAGAAACGGTGGCCGTCTTTGACCAGAATGCCGTCCTTGGCATCCGCAACCCAGCCGTCTTCAGCCAGGAGCTTCTTGGCCGTCTCAGCATTGTAATCATAGTTAACAGCAGCATCACCCGGGTCAGCCCAGGTATCCGGCAGGAACGGCGCATTCATCAGCGCGCCTACGCCCTTCAGGATATTGTCCACCATCCCTTGACGGTTCAGGGCATGGGCAATCGCCTGTCTGGTCTTCTGTCCCTGGAACAGGCCGTAGCCATCCGGGAAGTTCTTGCCGTCAAAGTTGAAGTTAACATATTCGTACTGCGCGCCCGGCTTCTGGATGATATCGATTTTCCCGTCAGCCTTAACCGCTTCAACCTGAGTTACCGGAATCGCACTGATATGGTCCGTGTCACCCTTCATAATCGCCTGTACCTCAGTGTTCTGGTCGGCGTAGATCTTGTAGATCACCTGAGCGATATGAGGCTTCACGGTTCCCCAGTAGTTAGGATCAGCATCCAGGGTATGGCTCTCGCCTTGCTTCCAGGCTGTCCACTTCCATGGTCCGCTTGTAACGGTCTTGGCCGGATCAGTACCATAGGGGTTCTTCTGCATTTCGGTCGGCTTCACATCCTTCAGGACATGGGCTGGAACAATCTCCTGGACCAGCGCATACAGGAACGGCGCATAGACTTGGGACATTGTGATCTTGACGGTGTGGTCATCCACCTTCTCAACGCTCTTCACCTTGTCAAAGGCACTGATCAGCGGAGAGCCTGTCTCCTTATTCTTGGCCATTTCAACGGTGTAGATTACATCATCTGCGACGACGGGCTGACCGTCACTCCATTTGGCGGTATCCTTCAGCTTCACAGTATAGGTCAAGCCATCTTCAGAGATCTCCGGCAGCGCGGCAGCCAGTGACCAATCCTCTGCCTGTACATTACCTTCACGGTCCAGGTTGTACAGCTTGGCGAAGACGAACTGGGCCACATCACCAGATGCGGTGTCATTAACTAAGAGCGGATTAATATTAACAATATCGGAGAATGAGCTTGTAACTAGTGTTCCGCCGTCAACCGGCGCGTCAGCTGCAGGTGCTTCCGTAGCATCAGGCGTCGCACTCTCTGCCGGTGCTGTAGTGGCTGCAGGCGCATTTGTTGAAGAACCCGCAGTGTTATTCGTACTGCAACCTGTAAATAGAACCCCTACCAACGATAAGACTAGTAAACCTGACCACCATTTTCTCTTTTTCGCCATTCCTTTACTCCTCCTTAGTTAAGTGCTTGTACCTGCTCTTCAAAGCTTCTCGGGAGACTGGGATGCTCCGGATCGTTATCCGTCTAAGACCACTAATGACCGCCTACGCATTACATGTGACATAACATCACACCTAATATATATTGTAGAAATGCGTTGAATAGACCGCGGGTCAATTAAGGTCAGGGATAACATTCCCGGCGGGAAGCCTCACAACTTCCCTCATAAATTATGGTTTATATTACATGTGAATATATCTTACGTCAATATATTTATTTACCGCTGTACAATCTTACTTTTTTGCTCCCGAAACATTTACTTCCAATGTATCTTGAAATAACTGTAAAAATACCTTTTACCCATTATTATAATGAGTTTAATCGGGTTAGTTTTAATGACACTTTCTTATCATTTTCGCGATTTTCCGACACTGTTCGTCATATTTTCGTATGTTTCAGCGCTAATTCCCCAGCCATCGGTTCCTTTTCAGGCACAAAAAAGAAGGATAACGGCTCCGGGCTCCCTCTGCCCTCGGCTCATTATCCTTCCTTGTATGCTGATGCTTTTTTTATTTTTTTGACAAAATCGTGACTGAACTACTCTACCGACTTCAGCGCTTCAATCATATGAATCCGCTTGAGCTTGATGTGCATGAAAGCCATTACGATGCCTGAGAATAGTATGGTCAGCAAGGCTGCATAGATGTAGCTCTGCCACTTGATGAGCGGAGCGAACATGGTGGCATCCAGCTCGGCAGTCGACAGGACGAACCGGTGCAGGATCACCCCCAGGGCACTGCCGGACAAGATACCGAGCAAGGTCAGCAGAATATTTTCCCGGTAAATATACAGAGTGACTTCCTTATCATAGAAGCCGAGCACCTTAATCGTAGACAATTCGCGGACCCGCTCAGACACATTGATATTAGTCAGGTTGTACAGGACCACGAAGGCCAGCGCGGCAGCAGAGACAATCAGCACCACAATGACGATATCCATACTGTCCATAGTTTCCTCGAAGGCTTCTCCCACACCGCTGGAAAAGCTGACCAAGGCCACCTGTCCATTCGCAGTCAGCTTCTCCCCGAAGGCACTCTCCCACTCCTTATCCTTGCCGCTGTAATTCAACAATTGAGTATTATAGACCGGCTCCTTGCCGAACACCTCTGTGTAGTAAGCCGGAGTCATGTATACATAATGCAGCACATAGTTCTCGGTGACCGCCGCTACCTTGATCTGGAATGGCTCATTGTTGCTGTCCAGAAGCGTCAACGTGCCCCCGGGTGCCACATCATACAGCTTGGCCAGCTTCTCTGTAATGACCGCGCCTTCGTCACTGGGTGCACGCGACTTACCGGTGCTGCGGTCCTTAAGATTAACGAAAGACGCCAGCTCAGCGGTATCCGAGGGAACAAAGATCCGCACTTCCTGGTCGTTCACACCTTTGGCCCGGGCCGTCATAGCCTCCTGCAGCACATTCAGCGTGCCTGTCACCGCAGTCTCCTGTTCAATCAGCTTCTTATAGGAAGCCTGATCTGCGGCGGCTGCATTGTCGTGCAGGGCGACCAGGGCGCTGTATTTCATAATGCCGCCGAACTGCCGCTCGGCGATGCTGCCGATGGAATCCTTCAGTCCAAAGCCGGTCAGAATCAGCGCGGTACAGCCTGCCACCCCGATAACGGTCATGAACATCCGCTGCTTGTAGCGGAAGAGGTTGCGGGCCGTCACCTTTTGCACGAAGCTGAGCCGGGTCCACAGGAACTTGAAGCGCTCCAGCATAATCCGCTGCCCGCTCTTCGGTGCCTTGGGCCGCATCAGCACAGACGCGTTGCTCCGCAGCTCCACCCGTGAAGCGATCATCGCCGTCATCGTTGTACAGACCAGCGCCACGACTATGGAAATAACGGCGTATGAAGGGTAGAAGCTCTTGATCACATCCGGCAGGTTATAGAGAGAGCTGTAAGCATTATAGATCAGATCCGGGAAGAACGTGAAGCCGACTGCAAGGCCTGCAAGGGATGCCGTAAGGCTGGCCAGTGTTCCATACACCAGAAACTTGGTCATAATGTCCATAGCACCGTATCCAAGTGCCTTCAACGTCCCAATCTGGAGCCGCTGCTCCTCCACCATGCGGGTCATCGTGGTTAAGCTGACAAGCGCTGCAATCAGGAAAAAGAATACCGGAAAAGCCGACGCAATCGCGGACAGCCGGTCCGCATTATCCTTGTATTCGGCGTATCCCGGGTTCATTGTGCGATCGGCCACATATACTTTAGGCAGCTCCGGCTGGCTCTGCGCCGCTGTCTGCTGTTGTTGCTGCTGCGAAGCATCCGCTGCCTGCTGGCCCGCAGCCAGCTTGGCGGCCGCTTCCGCCTTCAGCTCCTCCAGACGCTGCGCCGGGTAATCCTTGAGCGCTTGCTCTGTCTCTGTGAGGTGGCGCTCAACCAACGTGTCATAGGCCGGAGTATAGGCCCTCTCCGCAGCCGTATCCTTGAAGCTGAGATAGGCCTCCGTATACACCGGAAGTGTGAAATCCCCTTCCGGGATGACGGCGAACGCATCGGCAGTCCCTTTGCCGATCCGGCTCGTTCCACGGTTCGCGGTCTCAATATATTGTGGGCTCTGCGCGAAGCCTACTACAGTATAGGTCTTGGTCCGAAAGCTCTGTTCAGGCGTCTCCCCGGCCTCGCCGCCGAAGATAATGGAATCGCCAAGCTTAAATTTTTCCTGTTCGCGCAGGTGTTCATCCAGCATAATCTCTCCAGAGGCCGCCGGGAGATGCCCGGCGGTGAGCTTGTAGCCGTTCAGTTCATTATTGTCCGCATACGAATAGACCTTGGCAATCAGCCCGCTGTCGCCAAGAAAGACATCGGAGCTGTATACAGGCTGAACTGTCTGCACCCCGGGTATCCCCCGAAGCATCTCGATCCCTTGCTCTGACAGGCCGTAAGTGGACTGTACCCGCAGATCCATCAGCCGCAGATCCTTATAATACGTCGCTGCGGTGTCCAGCATATCCGGCCCGGCCGACTTGATCCCGGAGAAGAAGCTGACCCCCAGCATAATAATCGCAAAGATCGAGAGGAACCTCGCCTTGGTTCGGCCGATCTCCCGAAAAACATCCTTCCATAGTGCCCGTTTCTTCATCATTCCCGGCCCCTTACCATTCGATATCTTCCACGGATACCGGCGCTGGATTCTTCACCATTTTCCGTACCTTGGCGTTGTTGATCTCAATGACCCGGTCGGCCATCGGAGCAATCGCCAGGTTATGCGTGATCACAATCACCGTTGTGCCGGTGTCGCGGCAGGTATCCTGCAGCAGCTTAAGCACCTGCTTGCCGGTATTGTAATCGAGCGCACCGGTCGGCTCATCACAGAGCAGCAGCTTCGGCTGCTTCGCCAGCGCTCTGGCGATAGCCACGCGCTGCTGCTCCCCGCCCGAGAGCTGGGCCGGGAAGTTATTCAGCCGCGCGCCAAGGCCCACATCCTCCAGCACCTTCCGGGCATCGAGGGCCCGGGGCGAGATCTGCGAAGCCAGCTCGACATTCTCCAGAGTGGTCAGATTAGGGACCAGATTATAGAACTGAAACACGAAACCCACGTCATTACGGCGGTAGCCGGTCAATTCCTTGGCGCTATAACGTGCGATGTCAGTACCGTCCACAATGACCTGGCCTTCGTCGGCGGAATCCATCCCGCCCAGTATGTTAAGCACCGTTGACTTTCCCGCCCCGCTGGGCCCTACAATTACAGCAAATTCACCCTTCTCGATCTCGAACTCAATGCCGTCGTTGGCAACAATCAGGGTCTCCCCCATCTTATAGCGCTTATATTCACCCTTCACCGTTACGAATGCCATGCCGTCTCCTCCTGTCTTCTCCACAAACCGCTAATGCACCAGAACTGGCAGATACGATTTCAATTCAATGACTCAAGTGTAGCACATGAACCCCCTATGATGGCAAAAGTGGGAGCCGGAAGCCCCGCCTCTGCTAAATCCAGGTGATACAAGTGGAAACGGCATTACCGTCCTTGTAAAGGACGGTAACGTTTCGGCGAGAAATAGAAGGATAATGTATAGCGTGAAACATATACATTCTTATATTTCAGACTGCTGCAAGTATTCCCCCCACAGCAAAAAACCTCCTGACGGAGGTTCCTGCTCAAGCGTGTTGTTACTCATTCTTATTTATGGGGTCGGCATTCCGCCGTTGGCATTCAGGGTCTCACCGCTGACATAGCTTGATTCCTGGCTGGCCAGGAACACATAGGCCGGAGCCATCTCAGCCGGTTGGCCGGGGCGTCCCAGCGGGGTCTTAGCTCCGAAATCCTTCAGGACTTCCTCCGGCTGTCCCCCGCTGATCTGAAGCGGAGTCCATACCGGTCCAGGGGCAACCACGTTCACCCGGATTCCCTTAGGGGCCACCTGCTGGGCAAAAGCTTTGCTGAAGGTATTAATGGCACTCTTCGTGGTGGCATAGTCCAGCAGAATCTCTGAAGGCTCATAGGCCTGAATCGATGAGGTATTAATAATTGTACTACCAGGCTTCATATGCTTCACCGCTGCCTTGCAGAGCCAGAACAGCGAGTAGACATTCGTCTTGAAGGTAGCATCGAACTGTTCTGTAGTCAGGTCGGCGATGTCTTTCACGAACTGCTGCTTACCGGCAATGTTAGCCAGGATATCAATCCCGCCCAGCTCCTCTACGGCCTTGGCAATCAGCTGCTCGCAGTAGTTCTCGTCCTTCAGATCGCCCGGCAGGGCCACCGCCTTGCGTCCGGCTTCCTCGATGAGCTTAACGACTTCCTTCGCATCAGCTTCTTCCTCCGGCAGATAGGCCAGCACCACATCGGCGCCTTCACGGGCATAAGCAATCGCTACCGCCCGCCCGATTCCGCTGTCCGCTCCCGTAATGACGGCCTTCCGTCCGGTGAGCTTCCCGCTGCCCTTGTAGGTGCCCGCTCCGTCATCGGGACGCGGGTGCATTTTCGTCTCTAAGCCCGGACTGGGCTGCTGCTGCTCGAATTCAGGCGTAGCCTTTTCATATTGCTGCACAGGATCTTGAATCTTATATTGATTACTCATGATAATATTCCTCCTCTGTTCGCTTCTGATTGTGTAGGCTTCTGACTCTTTCTATGTAACCAGCTTCCCTTTTTCTTAAACGAATTATGTATGAGCGCTGTAACAAAACAATAGCCCCCTGCCAAAGAGCAAGGGGCCGTATCTCTATAACATTAATGGATCAGAACTCCTCGTACACGGCCGGGTCCTGGTCCCACAGCGGTCCGGTGGACGGGAGCTCAGAAATCACCTTCATCTCAGCCTCCGACAGCTCGAAGCCGAAAATCTCCAGATTCTCCCGTTGATGCTCCTCCGACGCCGATCTTGGAATCGGAACCGCCCCCAGCTGCACGTGCCAGCGCAAAACAATCTGTGAGACCGATTTGTCATGGACTGCGGCGATCGCACTTAGCTGTTCATTCTTGAGCAGCTCCGTGCCGCGTCCCAGCGGACTCCAGGATTCTGTGATGATTCCGTGCTTCTCATGATGCGCACGCTGCTCCGCCTGTTGATAGAAGGGATGCAGCTCGATCTGGTTCATAGCCGGTACCACTCCCGTCTCCTTGATCAGGCGGTCCAGATGCTCCGGCAGGAAGTTGCTGACGCCGATCGAACGGATCAGCCCTTTTGCCCGCGCATCAATCAGCGCCTGCCATGCTTCCACATACAGGTTCACCTTGGGGTTCGGCCAGTGAATCAGATACAGGTCATAATAATCCAGTCCTGCACGGTACAGAGATTCTTGAACAGTCTCGACCGCTTCATCATACTTGTGATGGCGTCCAGGCAGCTTCGAGGTAATGAACAGCTGGTCTCTGGCCACGCCGCTCTGCCGCACCGCCTCCCCGACAACCCCCTCATTCTCATAGTTGAATGCAGAATCTATCAGACGATACCCTAAATCCAGCGCTGTCTTCAGACTCTCTACACCCTTCGCACCCCTGATCCACGCGGTACCAAAGCCAATCGCAGGCACCTTCATTCCATCGTTCAGCAATATTTCGGGAATATGATTTGTCATGTTCATTCAGCCTCCTGTATTTAGATAGTAACAGCCCCAGCCGGTATCTTAACCAGCACCTGATACTGCTTACCCGGTTTCAGTTCCTTCAGAACACCGTCTTCCACAAGCTGTCCTTCCAGATATACCTCGATTGCCGCTACGCCGGACTCACGCTTCATCTCAATCTGCAGCTCAGCGCCTCTGAAGCTGCGCTTCACGGTGGCCTCCTGCCAGCCGGAAGGAAGCTGCGGCTTCACCTGCAGCCCTTCCCGGTTCCCTTGCAGCCCGAACAATCCGTCGATCAGACAGCGGTATACCCAGGGAACGGTTCCGGTATTGAACAGATGGCTGGAGCGTCCGGCAGTCTGCGGGAATTGCTTATACGCGCCCCGGTAATAATTAGGAATGAACACCGGGAGCTGGCCCCGCCGGATGATATCCTCGATATCGGGCCCGGGGAGCATTTTGCGCAGCAGACGGTACGCGTGATCCTGCTCACCTACTGCATACAAGCCATAGATATAGAAGGCTGCGGCATGGTTATAGACAGCGCCGTTCTCGGCTGTCCCCGGATGCTTCTGGGTGACCCGGCCCACATCCTCGCGCATGGCGGTATAGGACGGGGCGAGCTTTTCCACTCCATACGGGGTCTCCAGCTGTTCATGGACCGACTTCATCAGCTTCGCCCGCTTCTCCTCATCGGCCGCACCGCTGAGCAGCGCCCAGCCCTGGGGATTAATGAAGATCCGGCCTTCCTTGTCGCTGCTGATTCCGAACACCACATTGTCATCGGTAATTCCCCGCGCATACCACTCGCCATCCCAGAAGTACTGATTAACGATAGCATTCGTCTCCTCCGCCGCATGACGGAAGGTCTTGGCGATATCCGTACGGCCGCTCTGCTCACAAATATCCGCCCAGACCATACACGCATACGCGGTAGCGATGGTCAGCCAGCCGGACACGCCTTGCCCCCGGTACCCTACCATATTCATCGGGTCGCACCAGTCCCCCTGATTGATATAGTTCAGGCCGCGCTCGTCCCGCTCATGCAGCAGCCACTGCACCGCCCGGTCGATATGCTCATGCACAGGTCCTGTCTCCAGGCCGCCCGCATACGATACTTCCTCATCCAGAATGCTGTAATCATCGGTCTCATCCAGATAGGTACTGAGGCAAATCGGCAGCCAGACACAATGGTCGGTATGCGGAACCTGATTGATATATTTCAGTTCAGCCGCTTCATGCAAAATAATGCCGTCCGGCATCGCTCCGCTGGCCTCCTGCTGGCTTAAGGCCGTCAGGAACGCTTCTCTTGCCGTCTGCGGCTTAAGATAGCTCATCCCCATATTATCCTGCAGATAATTCCGGGTCTGCGGGTCGGTGGTCAGGCGGTTGGTCTGCCCGTGATAGTACATCTGCCGGGGCAGCCAGTGGTTGACCAGATTGTCGAGGTCCGCATCCGGGGTGGAGATCTCAATGCTCCCTCTGCCTTCCGCAATGTACTGCGCATATTCCCGCTCGGCGCGCACGAATCCGTCCTCGCCCGCCGCATTGGTATCCAGGAACAGCTTCCGGCGGATCTCCGCAATCTCCTGCTCACTACGGGCCGGGCCGAAGATGAAGCGGTATTCACGCTCTTCCCCTGCAGCCAGATCCAGACTGTATTGCAGGGCGGCAACCGGGGTCTCATAACGGGCTTCGCCTTGCGCCAGCCGTTCGCTCTTAAGCGCTGACGGCAAGCCGATTCCGCCTTCGCCCTCGAAGGCTTCCTGATTCACTTCCCAGGAGGCCGGGGCATGATCGGCCAGCAGGAAGGTTTTGTCCTTCAGATGCTTGATTTTGGCATAATCCTGATATTTCTGATAAGGGGTGACCGCTGTAGCCACGATTGCCTGCAAGGCTTCCTTATACTCGCCGGACTGATTCATCCATGACATATATCCGACAGTGAAGTAGGGATAGATGCTGATCTTGCGGGGGGCGTCGGACAGATTGGTCACCTTCACCCGCCACAGCTCCATCGGGTCATCCTTTGGCAGGCTTAGCGTCATCTCTATCGCGATTCCGTTCTTCTCGATGGTCCATATAATATTATGTTTACCCACCGCAAAAGTGTAATGATCCGGAGGGGTGCGGACAGGCTCATAAGGGGCAGAGAACACCTCTCCGTTCTCTTCATCCTTGACATAGACGAAGCGGCCGGGGTGATGGGCATAATAAGGCTGCTCCGGCTGCATGAACGTCTTGGCCTCCAGATTCGGCGCATAGGAGTACTTGGCCGGCTCCGGCTGCATGAACTGGGCTACCGCATATCCCCGGCAGTTCATATGAATCATCATCTGCTCATTCCACAGGAACCCCGAAGCCTTAGGGAGAATGGTGGGACTGGACAGCTCATAATATTCGTTATCTTCAGATGCTCTGATCATTCTCTTGCCTCTCTTTCCAGAATAAATATCCATCATTCTAGTAACCTTTATTCAAGAATACGCTCTCATAGGTTTGGGGGCAAGTCTACCGGAAGAGTTTCAATTTCATCGATTTGGTTTTTATAGTAGAATATACCCAATTAACTACAGCTAAATGAGAGGTGCATCCTATGAAGCAATCATACATAGCCAGACTTGAATTATTCGTAACCAACGCCCAGCAGATTAAACAGGAATTCCCTTGGCAAAATGCCTCCGTGAACCGGCTGGCAGCCTTGCTCTACGCAGTGGAGGACAAGATGGCCAATGTGAAGGCGATCCGCCTGTACCATGAGATGGTCAAGGATAACACCCGGGGCTTCTCCTCCTTCCGTGGAACCTCAGCCATCTGTATTGCAGCGCTGCTCTCCCTGTCTCCCCAGCCGCAGCAGCAGCTTGCGAATACGCTGGCTGTATATGACTTGCTCAAGGAACGCAAATTCCGGGCCTCCGACTACCTGGTCATTGCCGCCTATCAGATCGCTGCCCATACTCCGTACGATCAATATGCCGCAGCCTTAGACCGCACACAAGCCTTCTATGAAGGAATGCGGTCCAAGCACCGTTTCCTGACCGGACGGGATGACTACATCTTCGCTGCCATGCTCGGACTCTCCGATATCCCTGTAGAGCAAGGGCTGGAGCAGCTGGAACAGCTATATGTTACGCTCAAGCCCGAGTTCTTCTCCGGCAACAGTGTCCAGGCGCTGACACAGGTCCTGGTGCTGGGCGGCGAGGATCTCACAAGCCGGGTGCTAAGCCTGCGTGAGGCGTTCCGGGCACAGGATATCCGGCTGGATAAGGAGTATACACTTTCTTCACTTGGCATCCTGTCCCTGATCCCCTATGAGCAGCAGCAGCTGGTAAGCGATGTCTCGGACACCTATGAGTTCCTCCGTCCGCAGAAGGGCTTCGGCGGCTGGTCGATCAACAAGCAGGAGCTGCTCCTGCTGTCTGCCGCACTCGTCTCCTATCAATATGTCGATGATGTCAGAAACGGCATCATTGAATCCACGCTGTCTACCAGCCTGACCAACATCATCATTGCCCAGCAGACAGCGATTGCTGTAGCTGCGGCCTCTGCGGCGGCGGCAGCTTCGTCTTAAGGGTTGACATGCAAAAGGCTTCCGGAGCGTAGTTTGCTTCGGAAGCCTTTTTATTAACGATACATTTGGACATACCACATCTTGAAGCCATGCCGCTCATAAAATCCGACACTTCGTTTCCAATCCAAATTAGAGGAACCTACGAGTGCATGAGCTACACCGTGTAGCTCAGCTTCACTTATGATTTTGTCCACCAAATGATGACCTGCTCCATCTGCCCTGTACTCTGGATGGACGTATACTTCATAAATCTCTAGAAATAAAGCGTTTATAGGGAATACCGAATACTGGGATGTTTGAATGGCTCCATGAGTATATCCAATGACCCGTCCATGCTTCTCGGCAATCCAGAAATAATCCCCTATACGCTGAGCAATCTTGTCAGTGTTCGATGCTGGATAAGCGAAAGTAACCGCTTCTTTTGCCCACATCTCAGATAATTCAGCTACCTGAGGAACATCCTCCATGGTACATTTCCTTATCGTTACCATCATTCACCCTCCAGTGATTAATACTACAGCAATCCATATGCTTCTTATGCTTATCAATTCATTATGTTAATGGTGGTGTATATTCGTCAAAAAGGAACAAATCCCCTCCCCTCTCTAAGTTTCAAACTTTATCCTGGTAGCATGCGTCCTCAATAGTTGGATTTCCGGCACTTGTTGATGAGCCATTTCCAGGGTGACGGAAGTTAGTTGGATTTATGACACTTAATTCTGCCCTATTTGCGATGTTACCTGTATTCGGCTGGAGTAGGTGTATAATTTCCAACTAAACTTCCCCAAACAACGATTTTTCTATAATCAGATGACGTTTATCCACTTATTTATTATGTTCAGTTACTACAGCCACTCCACTGTTTGATTCATACGCCCCGGTTACAGGCGGCCTCCTAACGCTCAAATTAAAGAGCATGTCCCGGACTTGCCGGAGACATGCTCTGTTCGTTATAAGAAGCCTACACTTCCTCCCCATCCCCGGGCATCCGGCGTCTGCCGATCCCAAACGCATAATACCCCGCCACAACAATAGCCAGGAACGACGCGCCGACGATCAGCGACAGATGGGTATCCGGGTTGAACCACATGCCGATGATGACCAGCGACAGGAAGATAATGATAATATAGTTACTGACCGGGAAGAAGCGGGATTTGAACGGATGGGCGGCCATCTCGCCTGCCCACCGCTCCCTGAATCTGAACTGGCTGAAGGCCAAGGCGAACCACGGAATCATTCCCGGAAGCACGCTGGCACTGTAAATATAGAGAAACAGCTTGGAGTCCGGCATCAGATAGTTTAACAATACGCCGACCAGCAGCAGGGAGATCGTTGTGATAATGCTGTTGCGGGGTACTCCGCTGGCCGAGACTCTGCCGAAGAACTTCGGAGCCTGTCCGTTCTGGGCCAGCGTGTAGAGCATTCTGCCCGCGCTGTAGATTCCGCTGTTGCAGCCCGACATCGCCGCTGTAAGCACCACGAAGTTGATAATGCCTGCCGCAGCGACAATCCCCACCTTGGCGAAGGTCAACACGAACGGACTGCCGATCTCGCCGATTTCATTCCACGGATAAATGGTCACAATGATGAAGATGGCCCCCACGTAGAAAATCAGAATGCGCCAAATGATATTCTTGATCGCTTTTCGCAGCGTTTGCTTCGGATTCTCCGCTTCCCCTGCCGTAATCCCCACCAGCTCAATCCCCTGATAGGCCGCCGTGACAATGCAGAGCGCGAACAGGAAGCCCTTCAGTCCCCCGGCAAAAAAACCGCCATGGCTATACAGATTGGACAGTCCGAGCGGCTGCCCGCCATTCCCGAGACCGAAGAAAATCACCCCAGTGCCAATCACCAGCATGACCACAATGGCAACCACCTTGATCATCGCAAACCAGAATTCAAACTCCCCGTATAGCTTCACCGCCGCCAGATTGGCTGCTGCAATGATGCCCACACCAATTAGCGCCGGAATCCACTGCGGGATATCCGGGAACCAGTACCCGACATAGATACCAATTGCCGTAACCTCCGCCATTCCCACTGTCACCCAGAGGAACCAATAGCTCCAGGCGGTCAGGAAGCCGGCCAGCGGGCTGATATATTTGTGCGCAAAAGTGGCGAACGAACCCGTCACCGGCTCCACCACCAGCATCTCCCCCATAATCCGCATCACAAAAAACATAATGATGCCTGCCAACAGATACGCAAGCAGCACGGAAGGCCCTGCCCACTTAATCGTGCTTGCCGAGCCCATGAATAATCCCACGCCAATCGTGCCGCCCAGTGCGATCAGCTCGATATGCCGCGGCTTAAGTCCTCTGGTTAACTGTTTGGATTCCAACGAAATGCTCCCCCTCATATGTACACCTGTACACCTCACATGTACTCAACGCAATCTATCTTAATATGTAAGCATCATTGTATGCTGTGACATACATTAACGCAATGCAGAATTACTCCATCAGAAAGTTTCACCATTTGTAACAATAAAATTGCCCGAAAACCTATACATTCTGAACCATAGTGTTATAATCACTTTGTTTATTCACAAGAACAACAGGAAACAGGTGATCAAATGTTTGAAATCAAATGGCTGTGGCAGAACCTGGAGGGCAACCGGGCGCGGTATATCGTGGCGCTCTGCCTCTCGGTGGTGGGATCAAGTCTTACGATTGTGAACCCCTACATCAGCCAGCGCATCGTCGATACGTTCATTGCCGGTGACCACGCAGGAGCGAATCTTGCTACAGGACGCGGGCTGCTGATTGCGCTCTGCCTGGGCATGATCGGCTTCTCTCTGCTACGTACAGGGCTGGCATACTTCACGACCATGCAGTACGAAATTTCTTCACAGAATATGATGTACAATATCCGGATTTATCTGTACAACAAGATTCAGGGCCAGGACCGGGAATATTATGACCGCAACCGCACCGGGGACCTAATGACCAAAATGACGGGGGATCTGGATATGGTCCGCCACTCGATGGCATGGATTTTCAAGACGATTATTGAATCGCTTACGATTTTCCTGGCAGCCGTCATTTATTTCCTCACGATTGATGTGAAGCTGACGCTGTGGATGCTGATCCTGTCACCGCCGATTTTTGTGGTGGCCTTTATCTTCGCCAAAAGAGTGCGCCCGATGTACATCGACCTGCGCGAGCGGCTGTCCCAGCTCAATACGACGACACAGGAGAATATCTCGGGGAACCGTGTGGTGAAGGCTTTTGCCCGTGAGGAGTTCGAGATTGCCAAGTTCACAGAGAAGAATGTCAACTACGCGGTGGCGAATAAAAAAGCGGCCCTCGTCTGGCTCGACTACTTCCCTTATCTGGAGTCGTTCGCACAAGGCTTCAACGTGGTCCTGATGCTGGCCGGCGGTTACTACGTGATGGAGGGGCGGATTACCTTCGGTGAGTTCACGGCGTTCTCCTCGCTGATCTGGGCCGTCTCGAACCCCATGCGCAATATCGGCATTATTATTAATGATATTCAGCGCTTCTTCGCCAGCTTATCCAAAATCGTCGATATCTATTACGCCCGTCCGGCGATTGCCAATGACCATAACCCGGTGGAGCGCCGCCGCTATGAGGGACGGATTGAATTCGACCATGTCCGGTTCAAATATGATAACGCTACCGTTCTGGATGATGTGAGCTTCACGATAGCCCCCGGCGAGACCATTGCGATCATGGGGGCCACCGGCTCCGGCAAAACCTCGCTCATCAACCTCATTCCCCGCTTCTATGATGTGGCTGGCGGGCGAGTGCTGGTAGACGGCAGAGATGTCCGGGAGCTGGAGCTGGATGAGCTGCGGGGGAATATCGGGATGGCTACGCAGGATGTCCTGCTGTTCTCCGATACCATTGACGGCAACATCGCTTACGGCGATCCTGATCTGCCTGAAGAGGATGCGAAGGCTTACGCGGCTCTGGCCGCTGCCCATGATTTCATTGTCAAAATGCCTGAAGGCTACGATACCGTAGTCGGGGAACGCGGTGTCGGGTTGTCCGGGGGACAGAAGCAGCGGATAGCGCTGGCCCGTGCGCTGGCGGTCCAACGTCCGATTCTGATCCTGGATGATACGACCTCTGCGGTCGATCTGGAGACGGAGGAGCATATTCAGCGCAGCCTGCGTGAGCTGGAGTATCCCTGCACGAAAATCATCATTGCGCAGCGGGTATCCACTACCGCCCAGGCTGACCGCATTCTGATTCTGGAGGGCGGGCGTTTGATTGAGGAAGGAACCCATACCGAGCTGCTGGCGAAGCGGGGGTATTACTATGATGTATTCATGCTTCAGAACGAGGGCATTGGAAGGCAGGTGACCGAAAGTGGCCAGAAATAAATTCGATGTCGATGAGAATCTGGAATCGCCGTTCAATATCAAGCATTTCCGGCGTGCGATGGTCTATATCAGACGTAAGAAGAAGCCGATGCTTATCGCATTCGCACTCAGCGCATTGTCGGCGGCGATCGCCCTGTCGGCTCCGCTGATCATGCAGCATGTCGTGGATGTGACCATTCCGGCCAAAGACATGGGCGCACTGGCAGGCTGGTCCCTGCTAATGCTGGCGACCATCGTGGTCAGCGTCATTCTGGCTACGATCCGCTCGCGAATTATGACGAGCGTCGGACAGGATATTATCTTCGATATCCGCACCGACCTGTTCAAGCATCTGCAGGATTTGCCGTTCAAATATTATGACGACCGTCCGCAGGGCAAGATTCTGATCCGGGTCGTGAACTACGTCAATGCGGTATCCGATGTATTGTCCAACGGTATTATCAATTTTATCTTAGAAATCGTGAACCTGATCTTCATCGCCGTGTTCATGTTCGCCGTGGATGTACGGCTCTCCTTCATCATTCTGGCCGGACTGCCTGTCTTCCTTGGCATCATGCTGCTGATCAAGACCCGGCAGCGCCGGGCGTGGCAAGCCGTATCGAACAAAAGCTCCAACCTGAACGCTTATCTCCAGGAGAGCATCAGCGGCATCGGCGTTACCCAGATGTTCTCCCGGGAGACACGCAATGAGGGTATCTTCACCCGGCTGGCCGGCAACTTCCGCACCGCCTGGATGAAGGCGCTGCGTTACAACATTCTGATTCCGTTCAGTGTCGATAACCTGTCTACCATTGTTACGGCTATGATCTTCCTGGTCGGCCTGCTGACCCTGGACCCGCAGAACATGACGCTGGGCGTCATTCTGGCTATGAGCAGCTATGCGGCCCGCTTCTGGCAGCCGATCCTGAACCTGTCGAACCTGTACAACAACTTCATTAATGCAGTGGCTTACCTGGAGCGGATCTTCGAGACGCTGGATGAGCCGGTAACGGTCAGCGATGTTCCCGGTGCGAAGGCGCTGCCGCCGGTTCAGGGCCGGGTGACGTTCGATGATGTCACCTTCGCCTATGATCCGGGTCTGAATATCCTGGAGAACATCTCCTTCGATGTCGCAGCTGGAGAGAGCGTTGCTCTGGTCGGTCCGACCGGTGCGGGCAAGACCACGGTCGTCAACCTGATCTCGCGGTTCTATAACCTGACCGGCGGACGCATTCTGATCGACGGGCAGGATATCTCGCAGATCACGCTGAAATCGCTGCGCAGCCAGATGGGGATCATGCTGCAGGACAGCTTCATTTTCTCGGGAACCATTCTGGATAATATCCGCTACGGCAGACCGGATGCGACCGAGGCAGAGGTTATCGCCGCCGCGAAGGCAGTCTGCGCTGACGACTTCATCCGCGAATTCGATCAGGGCTACCAGACCGAGGTGAACGAACGCGGCTCCAAGCTCTCCCAAGGGCAGCGGCAGCTGATCTCGTTCGCCAGAACGCTGCTGGCCAACCCGCGGATTCTCATCCTGGATGAGGCCACCTCCTCCATCGATGCACAGACCGAGCGTCTGCTCCAGAAGGGGCTGAACGAGCTATTGAAGGGACGCACCTCGTTCATCATCGCACACCGCCTGTCTACGGTGAAGAACTGCGACCGGATCATGTATGTCTCGAACAAGGGCATTGCCGAGAGCGGATCCCATGACGAGCTGATCGCCCGCCGCGGCCTGTATCACAGGCTGTATACGGCGCAGAAGATGGAAGCCTGATGTATAACGCAGGTTAAGGCTTAGATACCAATAAGAGTATGCCAAAAACCGCAGCAAGGGTTCGCCCCTGTCTGCGGTTTTTGGCGTGCTTTGATGAACCATACAGCACATATTCAGTGAAGAATATGTCCGCATGCACGATCCGTTACCACCTAAGTCTGCTGGTTGCTGGCTTCATCAATTTGTGCAATTAAGCAGCACTCCTGCTGCGATCCATGCGGACTGGAGAGCCGCTATTCCTGTAAATTGCACCATTTTGGGGGCTAAGCGGACTCACATGCACTTAACTAGTCGCTCTTGCCTCATTTCCATCACCAACTGGCCTTATAACGGCCTCTCAGTCCGCGGGCGAGCGGTAAAGCTGTCTTTTTCAAAAGATAAGGGCCTCATGGTCCGGTTGTAGAACCTTCATATACTCTTCCCTAAGCATGCTGTAGATCTCCAGATCGACCACTCCCTTGCCGGACCAGAGGGCCGCTTGCCGCAGCATCCCTTCCTTGACATATCCATTCTTCAGCAGTACCTTCTTGGAAGGCTCATTATTCAGCATCACTTCCGCTTGAATCCGGTTCACCTGCACCTGTGCGAACAGGAATTCCGTCAGCAGAGCCACCGCTCTGGAGGCAAGACCCTTCCCCCAGTGGGCTTCCGCGAGGAAGTAGCCAATGGTGACCATATTGACCCTCTGATTGAAGTCACAGGCTTCAATAATCCCGAGCAGGTGCGTATCATCTGCTGGGGCGAAGATGCCCCACTTGATCCGCGATCTTTTGAGATAGTCCCGTTCATAATGACCAATCATGCTCTTCACTGTCAGCTTGTTGTGCTTGGGGATGATGCCGCAATACTCAAACACATGATCATTGCTGTAGATCTCGAACAGCTCATCCAGATGCTGCTCCTCAATCTTGCGCAGTACAAGCTCCCCTGATCTTAGGACAGGGAACTGGTCAAACACAACCTCCATGTTCATTCCCTTACACTCCATTCTCTGCTTCCTGCATGCCTCGCCGGATGGGGACGTACAAATCAACCATGCACTTGCCCTGCGGGTCTTGCGCAGGATCATTCAGACAGAATTCCAGACATGGCCGGTCATCGGCTTCATAGCCGCTGCGAGGTAACCATACGCTGAACATAGTATCGTACGCAAGGACAAATCTATCTACCGTATCATAGTAGGAATACACCGCATACAGCCCGCCGGATAGAGTCTTGTATTCTACCTCCTTCCGGGGGGCTTCCCGTTCGAATCCCTCCGGGAGTGTAACACAAGCATCATAGCGGCAGGCAGACTCTTCCGTAAGTTCCCCGTCGTCCAGTGAGATTCCGATGAACTGCTGATTCGCCGGATGGAACCCTTGCTGAGCTGCCCAGCGGCTTAGCTTGTCCCATGCGTTATGCGTGTCCAGGTAACTCCCAACATGCCTGATATAAGCGACTTCAACCTCAGGGATTTCTCTGAGTTCAACCATACTGTCCCATGCCCTCCTTAACAGCGGATTACCTTCTGCTTTATTGTAATCTGTCAGGGCTGCCGGCTCTGCCTGCTTATTGCTGAGGACTGACGGGAAATTGCTATGTTTACGGTTCCTGCTTCTGATGGTACCCGGCGAGCAGCCGTAATGCCGCTTGAAATGAACGCCCAGCGCAGATACGGACTCAAACCCGCAATTCCCCGAGATTTCCAGAATGGTCAGGTTCGTCTCAGTCAGCAGCACCCATGCCCGCTCAATGCGCTTCCTGGTTACAAAGGCCATAGGCGTCATTCCAGTGAAGGCTGTAAATATTCTGGTGAAATGATATTTGGAGAAATGGGACACCTCCGCCAGCTGATCCAGCCGCAGCGGCTGGCTGCTGTGATTTTCTATGTAGGCAATAACCTGCTTGATCCTCTCCCCATACTGCTCCTTCATCGCTGAATCCTCCGTCTCCTTCGTGTTACAATACTGTACAAATATAAATGGATGAGGCGATAGTCAATGGTTACCACTCTCTACTTCGTACGACATGCCCACTCTACTTATTCTACCGATGAATTGAATAGACCTTTATCTGAGAAGGGGCGGGCAGACGCCTGGAGAGTTAACCGACTACTCCTCCATGAGAATATTAATATTCTAATCTCAAGTCCCTATAAACGGGCTATACAGACCATTCAGGGACTGGAGAAACCGCTTGGGACTACGATTGTAATCGAAGATGATTTTAAAGAAAGAGTGTTGTCTTCAGAGCCTGTCACCGATTTCGGGCAGGCAATATCTAAGGTGTGGGAGGACTTTTCCTTCGCCTGGCCGGGAGGAGAATCCAATCTAGTTGCCCAGAATAGGGGCGTACAAGCACTCTATAAAGTTTTTCAGCAATATAAAGGAAATTCGATCGCTATCGGAACGCACGGTAATATGATGGTCCTGATCATGAATGCTCTGGATAAGCGTTATGATTATAGCTTCTGGAAGCAGTTAGAAATGCCAGACATTTATAAGCTAAGCTTCCGTGAGGACAAGCTTGTGGGCGTGCAACGTATTTGGTAATCACTCTCCATCCATCCTATTAAACTGGACAGACTGTTGTCACAACCCTGTGGTATAACCAGAGGAAAGGAGTGATTGTTATGGCAAGCTATGAATACTCGTCCCGTCAGGAGCTGATAGACACGATCCATAATCTGTACCTGCTCTTGGATGCCGAGTATGACGGAATTAACAATACATATAAGGATACGCGAATTCCCGAGGTGGACAAAACCCCGGCCGAGATCATCGCTTATCAGCTGGGTTGGCTGGAGTTGGTGCGGAGCTGGGAGAAGGATGAGCTGGCGGAACGAACAGTCCAGATGCCCGCTGCGGATTACAAGTGGAATCAGCTGGGCGGGTTGTATCAGTCCTTCTATAGTAAATATGCGGAGTATTGCCTATCCGAGCTGCGTGAGCTTTTCCGGCAATCCGAAGAGCAGTGGCTGGATTGGATCGCCACCTTAACGGAAGAGGAACTGTTCATCCAGGGCGCACGTCAATGGACCGGAACCAAGGAGAACTGGCCGATGGCCCGGTGGATTCACATTAACTCGGCGGCCCCGTTCAAAACCTTCCGGGGAAAGATCCGGAAGTGGAAAAAGCATTGTCCTGAAGGACTGGCAGAGTAAAATAGTGGCAGTATGACAAATTCGCATAGCAGCATAGCATCCAATGCTTAGCGTCCACTGCTTCGCAATCATTGCGTGCTGTCTGCCCTCCCGTCTGGCGCTTGCATCCCCCTCCTGCCAGGGCCTTCACGGTTCATTCCCCTGCTCCCGTCCTTGAAGTTGGTGCCGCCGCCATTCATGCCGGGGAACCCGCCGGGCCGGGAATTGAAGTCTGCACTGGTAATATTCTGAGCCGTGACTGCTTCGCAGGAAGTGAGCAGCAGCGAACAGCTAAGCACACTAATGATTAAGGTGATGTAATATTTCTTAGTCCGCATGATTAGACCTCCTTGTGCCGGTCAGCAATACATATACGTCTTGGACACCCAAGTAGGATAAGACAAGCAGCAGCGGATACACGGGATACAGATACCGCGACTTAATCTCCCAGAGCAGGTAGAACCCGATGAAGCCAAGAATCACCAGTAGGAGCGGGGTCTCCGCATAGCGCTTAGCCCGCAGTCCCCGGATTAACCGGATCAGAATGAAGACGTACATCAGGAAATTCTGGACATATAAGGCCCACAGCAAGCCGCTCCGGTACATAGAAGCACCTTCAAACAGTCTGCTTGCAGCTGTGGAATAGCTGTAATGGCCCATCACCATGCCGCCCCTCCCGCCAATAGAGGCGGCTCCTTCATTGCCAATCCCGTAGCGCTCTATCTGGTAGGTCCCTTCCGTCCAGGTCCAGACCAGCTTTTTATAATACATTCCTGCAAGCTCGGTTAAGGTCGCGCCGGAGAGCTTGCTGCGGATAGACGCCTTGAACAGTTCTACACTCTCCGCCTTATTATAGCCGGCCTCCTGTTGGTAGATATTATAGCTCTCCCGGTCATCCCAGAACCCGAGTGTCTCCAGATTAATCCCCATATTCAGCCACATGTACACTGGAGCAGAATTGCCGGACGGCGATTCGTCCACAATGCCTGTTGCCTGAAGCGCCGTATTCTGAATCCAGGCAGGAAGAACCCACAGCAGCAGGGTTATGCCAAAGGCAGCAATAACCTTCTTCACGCCAATTGCCCGCAGGTTGAGAAGCAGACTGAGAACAATGGCAATCAGGAAGATCATACCTATACTACGGAAGTAGTTGCCGAGTGTCAGCAGTACTGCCGCGAACAGCATATCCTTCATGGATCTTCTGCGGATGAACCTGACTCCGAAGTAGAGCGCGCTGGTGAGCAGAGCCGTGGCAATTCCATCATTATAGATGAAGTTGCTCATGAACAAAGCCGGAACATAGGTCGCAGCCACAATCAGAAGGCCATAGTTTTTTTGCGGGCTTGAGGGCTAAGCTCTTGGCAGAGCAGATAGATAACCAGCGTGGTGACGAGCGAGAAGAGGATATTGAAGCTTTTGATCACCAGATAATTGTCCGGGAACAGAAGCAGCAGCGTCTTCAGATACAGCACGATGGAGAAGTTAAAAGGGAACATGTACAGGTATCCCCCTGACTGAAAGGAGGAATAGTCCTTGTCATAGAGCATAGCCCAGGCCAGGGACAGCACTGTCTGTGAATCATCTGTAGGCATGCGGGTGAACAGGAAAATAATCATGAGCTGCAGGATACCCGACAACAGCAGAACGGCAGGAATAACCTTGACCCGGCTATACCCTTCAAGCTTCCGTGAGAGTCTGTACAGCACGTAGCCCAGTCCCAGAACAAATACAATCCATAGCAGGAACACAAACAGCTGCTGCCCTTCCAGCACTGCCCGGTCACCATACACGGAATAATTATATTTCGCCCGAAAAAAGAAGGATGAAGCGATGAACAGCCCAATGAACAAGGCGAGGATGAACGTTATGATTTGCTGGATTCTTTTTACCATGATACCCTCCTGATCGGCAGCGTCCGGCGAGTCTTTCGCATGTGTCTTAATCCATATACGGAGTATACATAGTGAATCTGAATGTTAGTTGAAAGGATGCTGCCTGAGCATAAAAAAACCTCCGGGTCCTCTCCAGCCGCCGCATTCATAGATGCGCTCATGCCGGAAAAGCTTCCCGAAGGCTTGCTGCTAACCTATTCTGTTCCTGGTGAATACGTACGGGTGAATCACTTGTCAGCAACAGCACGAACCACACGAAACCCCTGGTCATTCCCCCGGCTGCTCGGCTCGTATTGACCCCGGAAGGATACCTCAGTGTTGTTCACCCCACCGATCCAGCCGCCGCCCTTCACCAGCCGGACCGAGCCGGTCTTGCTATTCGAATCCCCTTCTCCGTACCAGTTCCAGCACCATTCCCTTACGTTGCCTGACATATCGTACAGTCCCAGCTCATTGGGCTGCTTGAGGCCGGTATTTCTCGGCTGGCTATGGTTGTTCTCAATCGCAGGCCAGTTCCAGTCCCCGGTCAGGAATTGGTCGCCGGAATTCCGCCAGTACCAGGCTACCTCCTCCGGGTTATCGCTTCCGCTATACGGATTGCTTGTGCTCATCCGGCCTCCGCCTGCTGCATATTCCCACTCGGCTTCTGTCGGCAGACGGTAACCGTCCGCCCCTTCATTGGCCGTTACAGTCCATTTCATGAAATCCCGGTCACTTGTATTATTCGGATCGACCGTGTTCTTGTCTATAATATAATAGGGGGCCAGGCCTTCCTTCACACTCCGCTCATTGCAGTACTCCACGGCATCATACCAGGTTACGCTCTCTACCGGCAGCTTATCTCCTTTGAACTGCGAGGGGTTATTCTTCATCACTTCCAGCCATTCTTGCTGGGTGACCTCATATTTACCGATGTAGAAGTCCGGGAGGATCATCTCTGTCCCGTAATAATTGGATTTCGTATCCTTAAAAGCACCGCCTTCCACCCGCACTAAACGCTCATCAGCGGCAGGCTTCTCCTGCGAGCAGGCACTGGCTATAACCGCGATTGCCATGCACAGAATCAGAATCATTAATGGTTTTCTCATGAATACCTCTCCTTTGAGCAGATGGGCAAGGTACAGGACCTAAGCACAGTTCAGTGTGTGAAAATGATAAGGCCGGCAGCTTGTACACCCGGCCGGCCTTAGCCTGTTAATGGTTAGCTGAGCTTACGCCACTGCCGGAACGGCAAGGTGCCGGTCAGCTTGTCCATTACCACACGGTTACGTTAGAGCTGCCGCTGCTCTGATATCCTTCGGTAGCCAGTACCTGATATGACCAGCTGCTTCCCAGATACATCGATTTGCTCTGCCAGGCGTTCACGTGGTTGCTGAACGTAATTTGGACATTGCTGCCGATTGGCCGTTTGGATTGTCTTACACTCCAGTACTGCGGGAACGTAGCATTTCCGTCAATGGAAGGAGCGTTGTAACGCATCGTACGATAGATATCATAAGTACCGCCATCACTGTTCACCGTGCCTTTGTAATCGCCGGTGGGTCTGTAAGTTCCCCAGTTGTCTACCACGTAATATTCAATAAGGGCATTCCGGGTCCATCCGTATAAGGTCAGGTAGCCGTTGCCGGAAGGCGAGAAGACTCCCGCGTTATAATTCACCACCCGGTTCGGGGAACCATAGGTCCAGCCTTTACCTACAACGAAGTTCCCGGTATTGTACCAGTTTACGCTATAATTCCCACCGCTTCCGTTAACCGCATTCACGGTTCCGCCGCCATCGGTCCAGTTCTGCCAATAATCTGTTGCGCCTGCAGTAGCTGCGAACGCGCTGAAGCTAAGTGCCGCTGTCATTAATACCGTAAGAAGTTTCTTTTTCATTGTAAATTAATACCTCCCGATTATAATGTGTTTGCTTACAGCTTACTGCTCCCAGCAGAATATAACTTATCCTGATGGTTATCCCATATATTTACTTGTCCTCCTTTCGAGATGATTATATCTAGTAAGCGTTTACATTTCTCTCTGCAAACTAAAGATTAACCCCCAATTTTTATTGATATTATGAAATTATTGGGTCTAATCGACGGGATCTTTGCTCTCGCGGGAAGCAAGTGGCGGAAATTCGGGAAATTTCGGCAGCGGCGGACTAACATTGGCTCCTTCTGCCTGCGTTTGCTGGAATCAGGTGCACTAATGCTCTTCGTAACCTGAGAGTGGGCCTTTCAGTTCATCCTCCGGCCCACCTTCAGCCCACCAAAGGGATCGGTCCCTTTCTTCCACCTCGTCCCGCCTTCATATCCGTCCAACGCCAAAAAGCCGCCCCGGAACGGGACAGCTCAACACTCAGCTATAGCTCACTTGTCACTACTGTCACTATTCATCCATCGCTACATACTAACCGTTCGCCTGCAGCCGCTTAGCCCATCTTAATGACCGCCTTAACCACATCCTCCTTATTGTTGATTACATAATCGAACGCTTGCTGCGTCTCCTCGAAGTCAAATTCGTGGGTGACGATGCCCTTGACGTCAATCTTGCCGTCCGCGATGGCCCCGATGGCTGCCGGATACAGGTTGCGGTACCGGAAGACTGACTTGATGTCGGCTTCCTTGAACATAATCTGCATGAAGTCAAAGTCGATGATATCCTTGGCAGCCAGGCCGACCAGGACGATGGTTCCGCCTCTTTTGACCAGATAAGGGGTCTGCTTCACCGTATGCTCGCTGCCTGCCGTCTCGATGACCTTATCCACGCCCGCGCCGTCGGTCCATGCCGCAACCGCCTCCAGCACATCCTCCTGTCTGGCGTTAATCACCCGCGTAGCCCCTAGCTTCATCGCCGCCTCCAGCCGCTTCTCAATGATGTCCACCACTACAATCTCCGTAGCCCCGTATGCCTTGCAGGCCAGCAAAGTGACCAGCCCGATGCAGCCCGCTCCCAGAATCACCACACGGTCCCCCAGCTTAACGCCGCCCTGCGCCGCAGCATGGAGTCCCACCGCCAGCGGTTCCACCAGCGCCCCCTCCTTCGAAGACACATTATCCGGCAGCTTGAAGGCCATGTTCTCGGGGTAGGCGATATAATCCATCAGACAGCCATGATACGGCGGCGTAGCCAGGAACTGTACATCCGGACACAAATTATACTTGCCGCTCTTGCAGAACTCACATTGTCCACAGGTCACACCAGGCTCCAGGGCCACCCGGTCCCCCACCTTCAGATGCTTCACGCCAGGGCCAAGCTCCACCACTTCTCCGGCGCATTCATGCCCCAGAATGAAATCTCCGTCTACCACAAAATCGCCGATCCGGCCATGCTCCAGGTAATGCACATCCGAGCCGCAGATGCCGACAACCTCCAGCTTCACAATGATCTCGCCCGCTCGGGCTACAGGCATGCCGATTTCCTTCATTGCCATTTGCTTCAGATCTGTCATATAAAAAGCTCTGTTCTTCATTCATTTCTCCTCCTCAGGAACATTAGGTACTCTTAGTATAATAATATACTTTTATAAAACTATTTAAATAAGATTATAATCAGATTTAAAGTGAAGTCAACAAAAACTCCCCCAGATAAGGACAGTGCCGCGATTGCAGCAACGTCCCTCTTCTGGGGGAGCGGGGAAAGCAGATATTGTATTTGGGTAAAATCAACCCGGATCTAGATGCTGTCGATAAACTCCGTCACCAGCTCCAGAGCAGCGCCCACAGCGGTGGCTTCAAGCTTATATTTACAGACCCGCAGGTAGGAACCGTCCTGTTCGAAGGTGTTCTTGCTCGCTGCTAACGCCTGAAGATCATCGATGTATTCCTCCATGTAAGCTCCGGCATAGCCGCCGAGAATCACATCGCAATCGTACAGCATCCGCAGGTTATTCACTGTAATGACCAGATAGCCCACATACTCCTGCCAGATGGCCTGCTGCTCCTTCCTGCCCTCTCCCAAGAGCCTGAAGAATTCCACAATACTGCCCCCGGTGCTGTCCGAGAGGAGTCTCGCGGAGCAGTAGGCATCGACGCAGCCCTTCTGCCCGCAGTAGCAGGTCCGGCCTCCAGGCAGAATTGTCATATGCCCGAACTCCCCGCTGCGGTAATTCTGGCCTGTATAGATCTGATTACCTACTATAATGGCACCGCCCACGCTATTGTTAAGGGACAGATAGACCACATTGTGTATGTCCTGCTCTCCCCACAGTTCAGTGAGTCCCGCCGCATTCGCATCATTGCTCAGGACGCAGGGATAAGGGATGTATTCGGCGAACCGCCGGACACTGCCTCCCTTGAAATCTATGACTGTAGCATAGCTCACGGTCTGCCGGTCCCCGGATAGAATCGCGGGCAGCGCAATGCCTACACCGAGAATCTGGCTGCGCTCCAGCTGACAAGCCTCTATGAAATCCTCCACCAGCTTGCCTACTCCCCGGAAGTAAGTCTCCTCATTCGCAAATGGATAATGATTCCTGACATTCTTAATGATCCTGCCGCTCAAGTCAATGACGACAATTCCCACATGATTCAGGGTAACATCCAATCCGACAGCATAACCCGCCACCCTGTTGCAGGCCAACGACTTGGCCTTACGGCCTCCGGTGGATTCATACAGCCCGGTCTCCTCAATCAGCCCGCGTTCCTGCAGCTCCTTGAGATTCTGTGTCACGGTGGGAAGACTTAGACCTAGCGCCTGCGCAATCTCCTGAATGGAAGTGGATTCACGTTGATACAGGTACCGGTAAATGGCGTTCCGGTTCATCTTTTTAACTTCCATACTGTTCAAGCGATGTGTCGCCATTCGAATCCCCCTCACTTTTACAAATGTACTTTATAATTTTATACATATAATATGCAATCACACCCGTTATAGCAATCATTAGCCGCTTTAATTGTGAATAATTTCACGTAAGCGGTTTTATTGTATCAAGAATTGGAAGTCCCGTCATTAATCTTTTGGGACATCTCGATTCTTATTTATTCTTAATGCTACCGGATTCTATGAACATTTAGGCTTCCGGATCTACGCCCGCTCCGAACAGGATGAGCAAGGCAAGCCTTGGCCCATCCTGCATATGCGGTTATAGCATGAACAGCCGGGATTCCCCCGCCGTCCAAATATTCAGCGCCTGTGTGCGGACTGCGGGATTCCCATAATTCCTGTACTCCCGCAGACGCTCTGACGTTTCCGGGCTCCAGCGCAGCGCGTTTCCCGCTGCTTCCAGCAAGGACAGTCCGAGATACGGAGCTTCATAAGACGGTTCTGCCCGCAGCACATCCACAATCTCAAGCAGTGTCTCCGGTGTCCAGTATCCGGCGCTGTTCTCCAGGCTGACGGCAAGCCCGCGGTACAACTCGCTCAAGAGCTGCGGCTGACGGGTTACCTCCTGCGCGATCCGCTTCACATACACGGACGCTTCCTCAACGTTACTCCAATCGATCACTGCAATATATAAGGTCAGGACCAGCTGTTGTAATGTCTCATCGGCGGCCAGAATATTGATCAGCTCCAGGTACAACGGGGTAAGCTGCACCCTTGTACTCTTGGGCAGACCTGTAAGCTGGTTGATGAGCACCTGCAAGCGTTGCCGGTGGGGCAGATCTCTGTCCGCTGCTGCATTCCATTCCTTCCTCATGGCGGTAGCCGCCAGCTGCCGGCAGATCCCGGCCACAACCGCATTCACATTGCCGTCCCGGGCGGCTTCAATCAGTGTCATCATCGCGAACTCCCAGCTGGAGCTGTCCTTCAGACTCGCAACCGCCTGAGCCGCAGCCGCCGCAACGGTACCTTCATAACCGCTTGTCCACCACTTCATGGAACTATAAGCCTGGCTGCCGACGGATACATCCGGGTGATCGGCAATGGCTATGATTAAGTCCAGATAGCGCGGTCTGTAGGCAAGCGGAAGTGCATCAGGCTGCTGGGACAACAAGCTCACTGCGATATCACGCTCTGGAGAAGCCGCGATGGCGCGCAGCACCTCCCAGCTCCGTTCATCGTCCAGCAGCCCTCTGGCAGCATGCCCTATAGCAATCACCACATCCTTATGCACAGCAGGCTTCGTGAATTCATTCAACAGCAGCGAAAGACTATCCTCACTTCTATACGCACCAAGCAGGCGGATGGCTTCCTTGCGGACGGTGATCTTCAGCTTCTCCCGGCTCAGCAGCGCCTTCAGTGCCTGAGACAGCTGCTGCGGACTGACCCGGCGGATACACCTCGGGATGGAGTACATCGCTACACGGGCCCGGTCGCTATCCAGATGCTCAAGCAGCACAGGCAACGATTTCTCCGGCTCCTCCAGCAGGGACAGGGCATGAAGCGCTGCCTCCGCTACCGCCACCTCTTTGTCCTGTACCAGCTCATACAGCAGCTTCGGGTTCCTATCCGGCATACTCGCCATGATTCTAATCGCTCGCGAACGCTCAAATAGGCTGTACTTGGGACCTAAAGCGATTGTGCTTAACAGGGCACCATACGCCTCCTGCTGGCGCGGCAGCCAGCGGTGAAACCCGTCCGCAGCCGGAACAGGATATACCGTTTTGCCTGAGAGGAACTTACCCTTGATCGCAGCCCCCGACAGGTAAGGGTCCAGCCATTCCTGACGCTTCAGATGCAGATGCAAGAATACCTCGTGGATGGTAATATACGATGGATCTGCATCCAGCAGCTCCTTCACCCGTTCATCCCGCGTCTGCAGTGGCTTCAGCCAGAGCCTGCTTGCCTGTATCGCGGTTCCCTCGGTTTTGGCCCGGGTGGCTTCCCGTAAGAGCTGCTGTAGCTTGACGATGCCATAGCCTCTTTTACCAAATGAAGTTGCCAGGCTCAGCACCAGATTGTAATTCTCACGCTTCCCCGCCTGTGCGGCGTAGGAATAGATACTGTCAAAGATGATCTCTTCCACGCCCTGCGGCATATTCTTCGCAAGGGACGGCAAAGAGAGCTGCCCGTCCTGCTTCGCCAGCTTCTGGAGCGTGTTCAGCGCGAACTTGAACAGCTCCCCGCCCGGCTCCGCCGCCTGATGGCGCAGAATCGAGAAGGCCAATTGCTGCACAGAGTACCTGGTACCGTAGGAAGTGTCTCTGGCATCAATCACACTGTCCACCAGCACAGTAAGCGCAGGGACATGAGCAGCCTCGTACACAGACGCCGGACTCTCCGACAGCTCCTTGAACACCGCCCCCCGCACAGGGTCCTGATCATTACGGATGCGGCCTAAGGTCAGCAGTGTGGCATCCATTCCCTGCCTTGCAAGAACCGTGCTGCGGATTAGCTGCATCAGCGCCGTGGCGCGTTCGTCGGCATTCGATACCCGGGTGGCCTGCTCAAGCTGCTCACGGACCTGAAGAATGGAGCGGGCAGCAGTAATGCGCAGGGTACACTCGCGGTTTTCCTTGATCTCACGCAGGCCCAGCATCCGGGCGGCCTCCCGCTCACGCAGCTCATGCGGCAATACATATAGCAGCCCCTCCGGGAAAATCCACTCCCCGCGCTTCTCCTCCTCATACACCGCATCAAAAATCTCCTGGCGCCTGGACGGCGCAAGATGCTCCAGCAGCCGCGCCACATGGTAGGGCTCGTCCGCCAGCAGCTTGGCAAGCTGCGCCCACTGATCCATGGAGAGAAGCTTCGCCCGCTTAAGCATTGCTTCCGGCACACCGTAAGCCATAAGCTCACCACGCGTCTGTGTCCGGATCAGCAGCTCATACACCGCGCCTGGTCTCAGGCGCATCAGTGTGCCGAGATTCGCCTTAAGCGCAGGCGGCAGCATGTCTGCCGGTCCATGGTTCACCGCATAAGCCAGCACCAGGTCAGGCTTGTGATTGCATAGATGCTCCAGCGCGGAGGAGAACCGTGACCAGACCGTCCCCTTGGCCCTAAGCGGAGCTGCTTCCAGCTCTCTGGTGAAATACTCCGCGACCACCTCCAGGTGGCGGCTGGCCAGCTTTTTCCAATCCTTAATGGCGTACCCCAGCTCAACAAGCCGGGCGCGGACGGTTGCCGCAGAGCAGGCCTGCAGCACAATCGCTGCCTCCTCCGGGCCCCACCGGGCCTGTACCACAGGCAATAACCGTTCCGCCAGCTCCTGGCGGTTCATCAGGGCTACCGTGCGCAGCAGCTTGCGGCGGCAATCCTGTGACAGCTGCGGAAGTTCGCGCTCGATTTCCTCCACTGAGGCTATTTGAGCTGCCAGCCCTGCAGCCATATTCCGGATGCTTGCCATGGGGTGCTTCAGCCCCGCCAGAATCACAGAAGCATCCAGCGTAGCGATCGCCCCCATCAGGGCCAGACGCGCTTCATAAGCCCCGTCCTCCAGTAAGGAGGTAAGTAACTGTGAATATTCCGGGGACCCCAGGTGATCGCGGCCCAGTCCTGTGATTGCTTTGATTCTATCGGAATACCCCAGTGCATCCAGCTCCTTCAGTAAGCGCTGTTTAGTAAGCGGGTCTCGTCTCCTAATCATAAGTCCTCCTCTTGAATCTGTTCTGAGTTATTCCTTATTTTACAAAAAGCGAGCTTCCGCCCGCAACAAGTGGAAACGGCTTTGCCGTCCTTTACAGGACGGTACCGTTTCAGCGAGAAATATAAGGATAAGTTATTGAGTGAAACATATAAATCCTTATATTTCAAACAAAAGGGTAACCCCGAATCCGGTGCTTCCACCATCTTCAAGATTACCCTCTATACTGCTTGCTCTATCAGTCTACTCTTTGTCTTGCTTAGCCTGAACGAACACATACGTGTTCTCGTCCGACAAGGCCGCTTCATACCGGAAATCAAACCCGTTGTAGCCCTGAATCTCCTCGACGCTGGTAATCTGCTGCTCCGCCATGAACCGGACCATCTCGCCTCTGGCCATCTTGACCAGTGTCGCCCGCTCCACCACCTTGCCGCCGATTTCCTGACCGAATACAACGCTAACCATCCGGACATGGCTGCCCAAGTACGGAGAGATGCATTTGCTGTATTCCTTGGAGGCCAGATTTACAATCGTGTCAGTCTCTGCGAACAACTGGTCCGCTAATCTTCTGTTCCAGAACTCATAGAGGGTACTGAAGCCCGGCCCGCCGAGCTTGGCCTGCATCTCCAGCCTGTAAGGGACCACCCCGTCGAACGGCCGGACGATGCCATAGAACCCGGATAGTATCCGCAAATGCTGCTGCAGATAGTCCAGCTCCTCCGTCTGAAAAATCCCCGGCGCCATGTACTGGTACTGGATGCCCTCATAGGCAAAGATCGCCGGGGTCAGATTCCGGGTTAGATCCATCTCTTCAATCCGCTGCATATTCAGCGCAGCAATAGCGTCATTGCATTTCCACAGCGCCTTGGCTTCTGCGTAACTGAGCTTACGAAGCAGGGCCAGGAGCGTCTGTGACTCGTTTAAGAACTGCGGAGCCTGGCGGGATTCCAGGAAATCCGTGTCCGTCTTCATCTTTTTGGCAGGTGAAATGATGATTCTCATGATACGCTCTTTTCTACCCCTACGGGAAAATAAATGTACCTCTATACTATCATATTATCCCCCTGGCGGACCCTGGCATAGGCATTCCTCCGGCAGATGATATATTACATCAGATCTTCATATTTGCGCTTCCCTCATTGCTCACATAATCAATAATATCCTGCAAATCAGTTAGTGCCAATCTCAGATACCGCAATTTATATTCTTTATCCATATGTCCCTCCCCTGATTATTTATTCATGCCGATCTGCTCCAGCAACCGCTCCCTTTCCGTTCTGAATCTCTGCTCTGTCTTTTGAAGCTGATCCTCATATTCCTGCCTATTCTCTCTAAGTTCGGCTCCCACATGGTTCATCAATTCCATTGGGAACAGGGGGACTTCAAGTTTCTCTAATTTGGACGGATTCATTAATTTAATTGTAGTCCCTGTCTGCAGACCATCGAGCATCCTGCGTCCTACTTCACTTTGTAAAAATTCATACAGCACATAAGCATTATATCGAGCCGGATTCACCCGAATAATGGATAGATTGCCGCTCACAAACGCTTCTTCGTGCTGCTCGTCTACCATTGCAAATTTGACTGCAGACCCTTTGGAAGTCATAACAATATCCCGTGGACGGATCGCATATTTATCGAGCCATTCCTTCTTTTTATACCTGATTCTTAACGCTTCATCATAGGTGATTCTTCCATCCTCAATATTTTTAATATTTAATAAAAAATGGGTGGCCGTAACCGATAGCTCCGACAACTCCTCTGTGGTTAGCTGCACCCCGCGCCTAATGGAAGCAACATCCCCAAGCTTAAAAGTTCGGCCGAGAGAATATTTCAGCACATCAAAATCCAGATATTCCTTAGGGTTAAGGCTATAGTTGTACTCCCTGATCTTTGCCAGATCAACAAATCTGCTGAAGCCCTCTTCTTCTGTACCGTTCCAGTATGCAGAAATAATCTTGGTGATTCCCTCTCCGGTAATCATGGCTTGGTTCCTGTTCAGTCTCTTAGCATACCTGCTGGCATCGATAAACAACACCTTGCCCCGCCTATCTGTCGGCTTAGACTTATTAAATATAATGAGTTCTGTACCTACTCTAGTTCTCAGATACAGGTTGTCCGGCAGAGTAATTACCGCCTCTATCCAATCCTCTTCAATAATTGCTTTGCGTATATGTACCTCGGCATGCCTAACCAACGTTCCCTTGGTTCCCGTTACGGCTGCCCGTCCCCGTTCATTTAAATGAAATAGCGCATTCTGACAATAAGCCCAATCTGCAGAGGACTTGGGAGGAAGACCATATACATATCTGGGATCATGTTGACTCTCCTGTGGATTCCACGGCATTCCGAAAGGAGCATCTGACCAGACAAAATCGGCCTTTGAAGGTTCATCTTCCCATTGAATTCTCTCCAGCACATCTTTATTTTCAATTTGAAAATAGGGAATACGATTAAGATTTAACAGCAATTTGGAAATCAAATAGTCCGCTGCATTCCGCTCTTCTCCATAATAGGAAACAGGCTCCCCCCATCCCTGAGCACGGAGATTCGTATACATTTCAATGGCAAAGCTGGATATTCCCGAACAATACTCAGCAACCGTTACAATATTCTGGAAGTCCATCAACCCGATAACCAGCTTAAGAATGCTTTCCGGCGTCTGATTCATTTCCTCACTGCCGCTGTATTTCAAAGCAATTAAATGAATGAACCTTAAGACTTCCTCTTGATCATTGAACGAAAATCCGGCAACCTTCCCAATCATTGTCTTCAGGACCCTATCAGGAATATTACATTGGAGAAAAGAGGGGACCAAGCCCGTAAGTACTCCTTGAAATTCCTTCTGCCGATGCTCGAGCCCAAACATGATTTTATCCAGGATATGAGCAATGGAGTCTGACTCTGAGAGCATTTCCCCGGCACCTTGATCATCTTCGACTTCCCGGAACTCTCTTAAATAAACAATAGTCACAAGAACCAAAATCATACGGCCTATCTGTTCATTTCTATAAAAACCTTCCAAATCCCCCGTTATCGATTCAATTAAGCACATAAATTCATTTTCTCTGCTATTCATTAATCCGCACCTCTTTTATGTATGACCATACCTAATTATTACTCTTCAAAAAAATACGCCTTAAAAAAGGCGTTTCCACTTGTTCACTTGGTCCTATTCCGAATCTGCATTCGTAAATTATCGATTACCTCGGAGTGACTATAGCGTTCCTTTGAGGTATCCGCTTCATGTTCAGCTTCTTTAAGTTTCATTATAATCTCTTGGTTCTGTTGGATATTCTCATATTGCTCAATACTCATGACTACCATATCGCCATAACCGTTTTTGGTAAGGAAGACTGGTTCCTTGCTCTCATGGACAATCCGGGAGATCTCAGAGAAATGGTTACGCAAATCGGATACAGGCCTGATCTGTGGCATATAACCCCTCCTTCTTTGCGCTATCATATCATAATTATGATAATGATTCAATTCCTCCCCATCACCCGAATCACCGTATCAAAAGCTTCCAGCTCCACAACCTGCGGACCATAGTCCGTCTCGATGGTGGTCTGCTGCGGCTGGCCGCTATTGTTGATCACAACCAAGCGCTTGCTCTGCGGATAATACGCGCACTCGGTGTAGAGATTATCCGGGAGGTAGCGGGTCTCCTCCAGCTCATTGCCGGCAAAGCGGATCAGATTCAGCAGCAGACGGGTATTCTCCCAGCTGAAGGCAAAGGACGGCAGGTAGATGCCCTTCCCTCTCCCGAAGCTATTCACAGTCAAGGCCAGCTTGCCCTCTGCCTCACGGACCACCGCAGCAGCCCCGTCGATCAGATAAATCCCGTTCTTCGGCGTGAGGCTGACGCCATCCGGTACCAGACCTGGCACCGGATGAACCTCATAGGCCCATTTGCCATGGGCTACCCTTGCGCCCGTATCCTCATCCACCCCGAGAATATGCGCCAGCCGGAAGTAATGATCGTAGCCGTCCACGGCGGAGGGTTGATTCACCCCGATCAATGCGCCGCCCTTATACACCCACTCTGTCAAGGCGTCCACTGCCTGACTGTCCTTCCAGTGGTCCCCGCCGCTCCATGCTGAACCGGCGCTGCCTGCATTGATCACTACATCCACCTCCTGCAAGATACCCTGGCGGACATCCTCGAAGTCGATGAACCGCACCTCCACCGGTAAGCCGGACAAGGCCTCATTGATATGAACCAGATCATGCATATACGTCTCATGGAAGTGGCCCGACAGGGTCCATGACCGCAGCTTGCCCCACGAGTGCAGAACAGCTACCTTAGTCTTGATGTGATAAGGCTGCCCCTGCCGGTGCAGCTCCTTGATCTCCCTGAATTCATCTGCAATCTTCTCAATATACGCACAGAAATCAGGGTAAGGCTCGACCAGATGCAGATAGCCGCCCAGGCCGATCCGGTCAACCGGCTCACGCAGCAGGGCGCGCCGGATGTTAATCCAGTATTGCTTCGCATCGAGTGTGGGATTGCCCCCTTCCATGAAGGTAGGTGCGCCGCCCAGGCCAACCGGGAACAGATACGGATGCAGCCGGATCTCATGCGTCTCTACCTTCACCCCTGAGCAGAGTCTGGCTTCATAGCCCGAGAACACGCATTTAATCATCCCGTCGAAGCCGAACTCCCCGAAGCGGTCATTGTAGGGCTCTGCGCCCACCCAGCTGTCATCGTAGAAGACATAAGCCAGCTTGCCGTGCTTATGGACAATATCAATTAACTGCTTGCCGAACCCGATGACGAAATCATTGATGAAAGCCATATAGTCGAGCTTACGCTGCTCTGCCGGAATATGACTGACACGGTATTTGCCGCCGTTCACGAAATCCTCTGCGGTCAGCGAATAGCCGTATTGCTCGGCGAACCGATCCAGGCCCAGCGCACTCACCGTGAAGTCGTAGGACCCCCAGTCCGAGAACAGATGGCGGTTCTGCCCGCTGCTGCCCCAGATCCAGGCGAAATTGTAGAACAGGGAGGTGAAGCGGACCACTGTCGTCGCCTGATGCTTCCCGCACCAGTCCTCCATCCAGTCCAGCAGGTACTGCCGGGTCCCCTTATACATCGGATCGATCTGCATCAGATGCTCTTTGTCCCAGTGATTCGTCGTGTGGTTGTACATGGAGATCTCTTCCCAGATCCGGTAGGCCATGAAGCTGACGGTATATTTATGCCAAGGCGTAATGCCGGTCAGCACCACATTGCCGGACTCCCGGTCGTAATTCCACTGCTCCCCCGGCACCTCCGCCCCGGTTGTCCGGTCGTACACCTGCCAGTACTTGAATGCCTCACGGGAATCATTCACCCTAAATTGCTCTGCGAAGAAATCCTCCAGCAGATAGATGGATATGTAATCCTGCACAGCCACCTTCGGACTCGTAATCAGGAAGGTCTGCTGCAGCTTGTCCGGGTTCCTCGCCGCCCAGCCGTTATGGTCGCGGATGATGCACAGGGTCGAATAGATGCCGTAACCGGCATTAATAATCTCTTCTGACAACTGCGTACCGTCACTGTCACGAATGACATCGGCCCCCCAGCGTTCGGCAAGCTTCAGCGTCAGTGCTTCATAACCGGCTTCCCCCGGCAGGGTAAAAGCTCCTGTGGAGCCTGTAGATAATTTCGGCAACGGGAATTCCTCCTATTTCAGCAGATCCGACAGGAACGCAAGCGCGAGGCCCTGGCCCCAGCCTTGAGTCCAGTCCTTGGGAATATGGCGGTACCCTTCACGGTCCTTCATGACGGCGGTGCCGCCCGATACGTTCAATACGCGTCCGTCTTCAGTAATGTTCTCCAGAATGCCCTTCAGGGCCTTTTGCACATATTTGGTATGCAGCGGATTTCCGTTATTCACCATGGCCGCAGCGATCCCGCAGGATGCCGATACCTCTTCATAGGACTCCTCATCGTCCAGCAGCGTACGCCACAGGCCGTCCTCCGTCTGTACCAGCTTCAACGCCGCCAGCTGATCCCGGAGCGAGCACTCCACATCCATACACTGCGGGTACAGGTACCACTCCTTAAGCAGCGGCTTCACCTGCGACATCGTATAGGCTCCCCAGGCGTTGGCCCGGCCCCAGTACAGCCCGGACATATGGTCCTGCTTCACATGGTTATAGCCGTGGAACCAGAGGCCGGTGCTGGGGTCCTGTAAATATTTGATGTGCCAGTAATGCTGGTTAAGCGCGTCCTGGATCAGCTCCTGATCCTCCAGCTTACTGCCCACACGCAGCAGGAAGAACGCAGCCATGAACAGCGTATCCGCCCAAGCCTGCTCCGGGAAGTCATTGGACACCGAGACCGTATGCTGCAGCACCTGATCCCCGAACCGCAGCGCGCTCCCCCGGATATAGCCGATTTTACTCATGACAATATCCCAGTATTTCTGGTCCCCGGTCTCTTCGTACAAGGTGATCAGCATATGGCCCATGGCACAGGTGTTGACCGTCCAGTCGGGCAGCCCCAGCTCAATATATTCATCTACCCACTTCACCAGCTGGTCCAGGTACTCCTGGTTCCCCGTGGTCTGGTAGGCTCTGGACACCCCATAATAGGCAACGCCGCAAGGCCACTCCCATGTTAAATCCATCGCCAGTGTCTTCCTTGCCACTTTATCGATTACGCTTAAGATTTCTTCCCGGTTATATTTAACTTGAAGCATGTGTATTCCCCTCTCCTGTTCCCTGCGTCTCTGAAGGCAGCTATTATCCGTCCATCCGTTTGGAAGCGCTTTACAGAATCTATTGTAAGCAGTAAAATGTTCTACATCTAAGCACATTCACATCAAAACTGCGCAGTTTCGACCCTTTATTCTACATTCCTATTCTAACGCAAGAAGGACAGGAGCTGTTGAAGATGCCCAGAAAAAAGAAACCCGTCATTGAGTACCGCCACTACAGCCTGCCGATCCATTTCCCTGTCCTGCTGCTCAGCGGCGAACGCTGGAAGATCTCTGACATCAAGAGCGAGCACCTGCATTTCCACAACCACCTGGAGATCGGGATCTGCTATTCAGATAGCGGGATTATGGAGATTAAGGGCGAGAACGTGCCTTTTGCCGCCGGGGATGTGACCTTCCTGCCGCGGTATCTGCCCCATACGACGTACAGTTCACCGGGAGAGGCCAGTCTGTGGTCCTATCTGTTTTTCTCGCCGGAGGATCTGTTTCAGCATTCCTTCAAGAGTGCCTACGCTGGCTTCGAGCCGAATCTCTGGGCAGTGCAGGGCAGGAACTGTATTCTGAGCAGGGAAAAGCACCCCCTAGTCTATACGCTGGCTACCTCCATCGTCCTCGAATTGCAGCAGCAGAAGCCTTACTATCAGGAGAGTGCGTACGGCTTATTGCTGTCCCTGTACATTGAGCTGCTCCGCATTCATTCTACGAACGAAGCCTTGAGCGGCCAGGAGGCCGGGCATACGCTCCTCGGTGACTTCGCTATCGCCCCCGCGCTGGAGTATATCACCCGCAACTATATGGCGCCGATGACCATCGATGACCTGGCCGGGCTGTGCCACTTGAGCACCACCCATTTCCGCCGAAAATTCCATGATACGATGGGCACCGCCCCCCTGGATTTCCTGAGCAGCACCCGGATTGAGGAAGCCTGCAAGCAGCTTAAGAGCACCGAGGATTCAATTCTGGAGATCTCGGAGAAGGTCGGCTTCCACTCCATCTCCAGCTTCAACCGCTGCTTCTCCAAGCTGATGGGCGTCCCGCCCAAGGAATGGCGCAAGGGTGCGCAGTCGGAGGCGCAATCGGCGAAGGCGAGTATTCTGGAGTTCACGGGGTGGGTGTGAGGGCAGGTTATTTTCTTGCCAGTGCTACTCTTCTTATGCTTTCTTTGGTCCAGGGAGGGGTCAGGGGATGATCCATGATTTCCTCTTGGGTCATCCAATGTACGGCTTCCACTTCATCAGGACTCCGGGTGGTTGCTGTACCACTCTCGTATTCACATAGGAAGACCATATTGATGACATGACGCCCATCCTCAGTTACGAAAGAGGAGCTATACACAAAAGTAACCGCATCCTTGATCACAATGCCAACCTCCTCATCGCATTCGCGCTTCACCGTCCGTTCGAGGATTTCGAGCGTGTTGCCCTCAATATCCACTTTTCCCCCTACAAGAGCCAGAGTTCCTCCTGCATGCTCTTCTTTGGTACTCCGTGTAATCACAAGCCACTTATCTTCCTTACAGATTGCTGCTTCTACGTTAACAATGAACATACCGCCATGCCCCTCTCCTGAAAATTCTGTTAAAGCCAATTATAGCAAATACCAGACCTCATATAGCAAATACAAGGCTTCCAATCGCCCGGGTAATCAGCAAGTGGACAAATGTATCTTAATTTATCGCTTTCTGGCGATTGTACGCAAACAGGTGGAAAAACAACAACTAATTCAAGTGATTGTGCCAATTCCGCTGAATTGTGATTCAATAAGTAACATTTATCCAACTACTGTCCCTTCAGGACTCGTCCGCTCTACAGCAAGTGTTTAAAATCCAACTGCTTCCGCGCAGCACCCCGCCCCTCCCAGCTCGAAATCCCCCTATTATTGGGTACACGCTAAATGCCAAAATTCTAACGCCAAAAAAAAGCGAATTCAGCCTATGACTGAATCCGCTTTTTCTGGTTTGCCCAGTTTAATTCATACTATTAATCAATCAGCTCTGACTTCTGGAGCAGACGCTGGATCAGCACCGCCACTTCTGCGCGGGTAACGTTGGCTTTGGCCTCCAGCTTATTGCCGCCGCGGCCGGTGATTAAGCCGGCGGATGCTGCGAGCGCCAGACTGTCCTTCGCCCAGGTGCCAATGCGGCCTGCATCTGTGAAGGCTGCAAGCACACCAGCGGTGGCCACTGTGCCGGTCTGTTCTGCGAGACCGGTCAGCTTCATCGCCTTAGCGATGATGTTCATGGCCTGCTCGCGTGTGATCCGGTCACCGGGACGGAAGCTTCCATCCTCGAAGCCGGTAATCAGACCCGCCCCGGAGGCTGTTCCGACTGCTCCTGCATACCAGCTATTCGCCGGAACATCTGCGAATTTCGCAGCTCCCTCTCCAAGCTTCAGGCCCAGACCGCGTACGATGATCGCTGCGAATTCTGCACGGGTGATGTCAGCGTTCGGGTTGAACGTGGATTCGTTCACCCCGTTAATGACCAGACGGGAGCCCATGTCATTCACTGCATTCTTCGCCCAATGCTTCTCCACATCCGCGAACGTCAGCGGATGCCAGACCACCGAATAGGTGCTGTTCGTCAAACTGTTGATCTCTGCGTAGTATTTACCATCCTTCTGGATGATTCTGGTCGGTACATGACGCACCGTTCCATCCGGATCAACAACGATACCAGTTGTAAGCCGGTTCGGGTTAACCCCCTGCGGAAGCGCTACTGTCCGCGATACATATGCATTGAACCGGCTCACCTCTACTGTTGAGGTTCCGAAAGAAGCAGTAACTGTGAAATCCAGGATAGGCGCTGCAAGGGTCAAGCCGCCCCTGCTTGCCGCAGCGGTGACCACCTGATTCATGGCAGCCGAAGCATCACCAATGGTAATTCTCAGCGTAATGTCCTCCAGCTTAGCCCCGTTACCTAATCTTGCGGCCAGTGCGCCGATGTTAATCTCGGATGCAGGCAACGTATAGCTGCCCTTGCTGGTCTGAAGCACCAGGGTGGCCGCCACATTCTCCATATTCTTGATCATCTGGCCGCTCAATTCGCCGGCAATCACATTCGAATCCAGCATCATCGGGATAGTTACTACAGCTCCGTTCCCCTCGGCATCCAGCTTCGCCTGCAGTCTGGCCGGATCTACCGCGATGGTCGTCGTTCTAAGGTTACCGGAGATCGTGGTCGTTGCTTTGCCCGCGTTCTCCTCCTTGCCGTTCACAAGGACAATCACATCGGTAACCGTACTGGCCGCATTCCCGGAAGGGGTCCCGCTGTTCGGGTTACTTCCGCTGCCCGGGCTGACCGGATCGGGAGTCGGCGTTACGGGAGTAGTCACTGCAACTACTGCAATGACGCTGCCGTATTTTACCACCATATCTTCAGCATCTACCTCAGCAATGCCAATTGTATCCCCATCGGCTGCCGGAATCAGCCCTTCACTGCCTACAAGCGTGTATCCGGTCAGAAGGTCTCCCACATTCGGCACGATGATGCTGCCAGAACCAAAGTTCTTATACAGCAGCTTATGTCCATCAGCCGGTGCAGGGGTAACCTTGATTTGTGTATAGCCGTTACTCTCTGCACCACCCGGATCACTGGCATTCACAGCCAAGCCCCCGGCCGGGATCAAGACATTCGTTGTAAAAGTCAGCGCAGTTGCCGGTCCCGCCGGAACCGATCCGCTCGCCGCCACCCGTACCTTTACGGCATGCTCGCCGCTGAGGTCCGGCAGGTTCGTTCCGTCATAACGTACGAAGGGTCCGTCATCCACGGAGAATTCCATGCTGGTGTTCAGGCCCACAATCGTATTATTCAGATCATCCGCCACCACTTCTGGAGCCGCCGGGATCACGGCATCTGAGTCATGAACGGTCACCTGAGCAATAGCAGAAGCAAAGTCCGTTGACGTAGCTTTCACCCGCACATAATACGTGCCTGGTGCAAGACCGGTAATCGTAGTGTCTGTAACTTCTGTCCAAGCCCCTGTGTTCCCCATCTGGTATTCCATCTGGACGGTCAAATTCTGCAGTGTTCCGTCATTGGCTCCGTTATAGGTCACATCCGTGACACTCACACCCACCGGAGCGGCCTGGCGCGCGGGAACACTTAATATTTGCGCATCACTATCGGTGGTGGTCACCCCGTCGCCCGTCTTCACGATATTCAGCACGCTTCCCAGCCAACTGCTGTCTAGCGGTAGCGTTCCATCTGTGGCGGCCGTTACAGCCATACCATTTACGGTGTATACCCCTTCTGGAATCAGACCTGTCAATCGCTCAGCGGTGTAATCAATCACCGCCGCGGGCGTTACTTCCGCCGCTGATGCAAATGATGTCACCGTCACTTCCACCGCAGCTGAGCTGAAGGCAGTTGCTGTCGCCTTCGTGCGGACTTCATAGACGCCTGGTGCAAGGCCTGTGACGGTGGTGCCTGTAACATCTGTCCATGGGCCTGCTGTACCTTTTCTGTACTCCATGGCGGTTGTCACATTCGTGAGCGTGCCGTCCTTTGCTTGAATCGCCGTTTCGTCTGTTGAAGCTACATCCGCAGGTGCTGCCGGACGGGCTGGAATAGTCAAGCTCTGCGCCGCACTGTCAACGGTTGTGGACGCATTCCCCTGCTTCACAAGACTAAGGGAGCTGCCCAGCCAGCCGTCATCCAGTGCCAGCTTGCCGTCTGCATCCGCTGTTACCGTTAACGAACCATTTAGTATATACATACCGTTCGCCGTCAGACCGCTCAACTGCTCAGCTTCGTAGTCAATGACCGCTGCTGGTGTGGCTTCCGGAGTAGGCACGTAGGCACTCACCGTGACAGCTTGTGCTTCCGAGGCAAAAGCTGTCACCGTACCCTTCGTACGGACATAGTACGTATCCGGCGCCAACCCGCTTACGCTGGTGCCTGGAACATCTGTCCATGCGCCTGCTGTACCTTTTTTATACTCCATGGCTGTTGTCATATTCGTAAGCGTACCGTTCTTCGCGTTAATCGCCGTCTCATCCGTTGCCGCTACTCCGGCAGGCGCTGCCGGACGAACAGGAATAGTCAAGGTCTGCGCCCCACTGTCAATGGTCGTTGACGCATTCCCCTGCTTCACAAGGCTAAGGGAGCTGCCCAGCCAGCCGTTATCCAGTACCAGCTTGCCGTCTGCATCCGCTGTTACCGTTAACGAACCATTTAGTATATACATACCGTTTGCCGTCAGACCGCTCAACTGCTCAGCTTCGTAGTCAATGACCGCTGCTGGTGTGGCTTCCGGTATCGCTACATACGCTACCACATTCACGCTGTGTGCTTCCGAAGCAAAAGCCGTCAAAGTCGCCTTGGTCTGGACGAAATACGTACCGGGAGCAAGCCCCGACACTGTTGTGCCCGTCACATCCGTCCATGCGCCTGCGGCACCTTGCTTGTACTCCATGGCCGGAGTCACATTCGTAAGCGTACCGTTCTTCGCGTTAATCGCCGTCTCATCCGTTGCCGTAACTCCCGCAGGTGCTGCCGGACGGGCAGGAATAGTCACGGTCTGCGCCGCACTGTCAATGGTCGTTGACGCATTTCCCTGCTTCACAAGGCTCAGAGAAGTTCCGAGCCAAGAGCTGTCCAGTGCCAGCTTGCCCGCCGCATCCGCGTGTATCGATAACGTGCCATTCACCGTATAGAGACCATTCGCCATCAGACCGCTCAGTTGCTCGGCTGCGTAGTCGATCACCGCTGCCGGGGTTGGCTCTGCTAATGGCACATAAGCATTCACCGTTACACTATGCGCTTCCGATACAAAAGACGACGCCGTCAATCTCACACGGACCTCGTACGTACCCGGAGCAAGCCCCGTCACCGTTGTACCGGTCACATCCGTCCATGTTCCCAATGCGCCTTGCTTATACTCCATCGCAGCAGTCACATTCGTAAGTGTACCGTTGTTCGCCTCTATTCCCATTTCATCCGTTGCCGTCACACCTGTTGGTGTCGCCGGACGGGATGGAATGCTCAGCACCTGCGCCGCACTGTCTACGGTTGTCGAAGCATTCCCCTGCTTTACAATACTCAGGGACTCTCCCAGCCAGCTTTGCTCCAGCGCAAGCGTACCATCCGCCGTCGCCGTTACCGCCGTACCGTTCACGGTATAAGCGCCATTCGCCGTCAGACCGCTCAGTTGCTCGGCTGCGTAGTCGATCACTGCTGCCGGGGTTGGCTCCAGCGCTGGCTTGAACAGCGATACGTTTGCCGTCAGCGGTGAACCGCTGACTGTGTATCCGCTTGGCGAATTCACAGCCACGGATACATCGCCCTCGGCGGTCACTGAAGTAAGTGCAAGGCTCCAGGCCGTCCCCGATCCGGTCAAGGAACCTTTTACCGCAGAGCCTGTGCCGTCTGTAATCGTGATATCGTCTGCCGTCAGTCCGGTAATCGCAGCATCAAAAGTCAGATCAATCTTCGTTGATGTCGTTGTTCCCGGCACACCGTCCGCTACAGCCGATTGCAGCACTACCGGGACTGTAGGTCCGGGGACATACTCATACGCTCCGATATCTACCGTTCCACCATAAATACGCGCTCCTCCCGCCAGATCCAGGGCTCCAGCTGTTTTCGTGTTATCCCCCTGATCAATTGCCGATACAGCAGAGCCCTTCAGACTGAAGTTGCCGCCAGCCGCATCAACAAACGGATCGCCGGAAATGACATTACTCCCGCTCTGCACAAGGGTATCGTTATTATAATTGTAGAATAATTCCTCCAAAGTGCCTGCCGTAGCGGCCTCCAGCTTGTTACTAATCAGCACATTATTGTAAATATCGAGTGAGCTGGAGCCGGGGGAACTGGACACAGCATACATTGCCGGACCATAAGATGCCCCCGTCCCGGTATTGTTCACATGGTTGTTATAGAATGTATTATTCCAGACCTTCAGATGCGGATCTAACATTACACCGATGGCCGATCCGTAGGAATCTTCTGTAGAATTACTGTTTGAGCGATTATTAGCAAACAGAGAATTGCTGATTACGCCATCCATATAACTATTGTAGTATAGCGCAGCCCCCTGAGTTGTTTCAGTTGTGGCGGTAGCTGTGAGTACATTATCTGTGAATACTACCCGGTCAAGATCGACTTTGTATGGAGCAGTAAGTGCCGCTAGAGAGGCGATCGCGCCGGTCTTCTTATACGTCATTGTATTTGCTTCAAAGATTACGTTATTTAGTTGAATGCTGCTATAGAGATTGCCGCCGACTCCCAGCGCAGAGCCGAAGGAATCATACTTGCCGCTGCTGTCGGTGATATCAAAGCCAGTCAGACGGATATCCGACATTTCGAATACCCCCGAACCGGTGGCCAGAATGCCCCGGTGTCCATTGCCGTTAATCGTTATGGCCGGATGACCCGTTGCATCCTGCAAGCCGGTAAGCTTGAAGCCGCCGGATGAAGCGTCGCCGATGGTCGTACCTTTCCAGTCCTGATCATTCCAGCCCGTCAGATCCGACTGAAGCGTAATCGTCTGGCCCGCAAGCGAAGGGTCGAAATCAACCTGCCCGCCGCTGACTGCCCCCGCCTGTTCAATGGCCCAGCGCAGCGAACCCGCACCGCTGTCATTCGTATTGGTCACCGTAAACACATGATTGCCTTGAGGCGGGGCTCCATTATCAAACAGCTTGCCGGTTATCCTGTAATGGCTGGCATCCGTATTATCTGTTTTGATGAAGACAACTTTATCGCCGAAGGCGGGATACAAAGAGAATTTCGGATAATATTCCACAGCGTACATCCAGCTCTGCTCATCATACCCCTGCATAACCACCGGAGCGGAATCGACCGGTTGAGCCGAGGTAAGGATCAGATTCCCGTCATAGCCATAATAATTCAGGTAAGCATACTGGGTCCCTGACCAATCCTTACCATTGTAGTACGCATCGTTGATGGCATCATTTGACGCAGAATCCGTACTTACGGTTACGAACCCCGGCAACGCACCGCTCCTGTACACAGCAGCTGAAGCCTCACCCATATAGCCGTTTACCGTAAATCCTCCTTGGCTCGTTCCAGCGTTATCATATAAGGAAACTTCGGAGCTTCCCGTTTGCCAGTGATATTGGCTGAACATGAAATTCCCGTTGTTCAGCGTAGACAGATATAGCTGTTTCTCATCTGTTCTGGCGCCAACAGTAATTGTATTTAAGAGCGCTCCATTATTGCTGAACAGCTTCAGATATATATTATCGTTCGGGCTTCCTGAATTATATGCAACCATATATACGCCGTCACCAGCGGATACATAGGACATGCTCGCATTAGCATCTACCAGAAGCGTTTCGCTTGATACAGGTGTACCCGCAGCGGTGAACACACGGGTAGCCGTGCTTACATTGTCATTTCTTTGCCAGGAAAAAGCTATATTCCCGTCGGATAACTCCGTCGCAGATACATTGCGCGTAAGCTGCGGAAGAGTTCCGTCGCTGAATGTATTGAGCTTAGTCTGAGCGGTAACTTTCTGTCCCGCCTTGTTAAGCACCATGAAATAGGCAATCGGAGTACTCTCCGTAACTGTTCCTAATTGCACATTGTTTTCGTTGGCATCGCTTTTATAGTACGAAATCAATAGATTCCCGTTATTTAGCGGAAGCATAGTTACATCCGTCATTTTGTAATAGGTATCCATTAAGCTGTTCAGGTTAACGTCCGTTACAAGCGTTCCTGAGCTGTTGTACACCCTCAAGTAATTAGATATGATATACGAATTTCCTTGATATACGAATGAGTTCAACAGAACGGCTATACTTCCATCCTGAAGACCTTGGGCAGCTGAAATACTCTTGCCTGTGGTGCCCGTAGCAGGAGGCTCAATTACAAAATCAGCCGCTTCATTGAATGACGGCACCGCCGCATAAGCACGGAGTGACATCATGGGCAGCAGCCCGATCACCAATACCAGAGCCAGTCCGATCTTCCCCATTTTCTTAAACATCGCTTTCCTCCTTGTCGAATGAACATTTCCATAATATTGATAACGCTTCCGTAAAACTCTGAACATGCTGCACACACTCTGCACATGTCCGGCATTAGCAAGCATTAGTTTTCCATACTGGTTTATCGACATTTTCCGCGCTAAAGTTAACTAATTCGACAAATTATTATAATTAATTTTGATATTTATGTATCTTTATTACTTGCATCTCTCATGACGTGGCTCCTTCCGTTCTTAAGCAGGACGCTTAGCAGAAAAAGCGGATTCAGCATGAGCTGAATCCGCTTTTTTCACTTTCCATCTCCATTTAGTCAATCAAATCTGACTTCTGCAGCAACCGCTGCATGAGAACCGCCACTTCTGCACGTGTGACATTAGCCTTGGCTTCCAGCTTGTTACCGCCGCGGCCGCTAATCAGGCCGGCCTTGGCTGCTAGTGCCAAACTATCTTTTGCCCAGCTGCCTGCAAGTCCTGCATCGGTAAAGGCTGCAAATACACCTGCTGTATCCACTGTGCCGGTCCGGTCTGCTAGACCGGTCAGCTTCATCGCCTTAGCGATGATCGTCATCGCCTGTTCGCGTGTAAGCTTGGCATCCGGACGGAAATTTCCGTCTTCGAAGCCGTTGATCAGACCATACTCCGAAGCCGTTTGTACCGCCCCTGTATACCAGGCATTCACTGGCACATCTGCAAAAGAAGTTGCTCCTTCTCCGAGCCTCAGTCCCAGACCGCGCACAATAATTGCTGCGAACTCTGCCCGGGTGATATCCGCATTCGGGTTAAACGTCGTTTCGTTCACCCCATTAATGACTAACCGCGAGCCCATATCATTTACTGCAGCCTTCGCCCAATGCTTCTCCACATCTGCGAAGGTCAACGGATGCCAGACTACGGAATACGAGCTATTCGTTAGACTGTTTATCTCAGCATAATATTTACCATTCTTCCGGATGATTTGGGTTGGTACATGACGCACCGTTCCATCCGGCTCTACAACGATACCTGTTGTAATCCGGTTCGGGTCAATGGCTCCAGGAATCTCCACCGTACGTTTCACATAAGCGTCAAACCGGTTGATTTCCACTGTGGCATTACCGTAGGTCCCAGTGACTGTGAAGTCTAGAGAAGGTGCAACCAGGTCAAAGCCGCCTTTGCTTGCTGCTACGGCTATTACTTGATTCATTGTTGCAGAGGACTCGCCGATCGTAATCTTCAGCTTGATATCCTCGAGCTTCACACCGGTGCCAAATTGCCGGGCCAACGCCCCAATGTTAATTTCTGCTGCTGGTAAAGTATAGGAAGCCTTGCTGGTCTGGAGTACAAGCGTTGCCGCCACATTCTCCATATTCTTGATCATCTGACCGTTCAACTCGCCAACGAAAATATTGGAATCCAGCATTACCGGAATCGTAACCACTGCCCCAATGCCTTCCGCATCCAGCTTGGCCTGAAGCTTGAGTGGATCTACGGTAATGATCGTAGTTTTTGTATTGCCGGAAGTAGTTGTCGTCGCTGTGCCGGCATTCTCCTCCTTGCCGTTCACAAGGACGATCACTTCGGTAACCGTACTGGCCGGATTCCCGGAAGGGGTTCCGCTGTTCGGGTTACTTCCGGAGCTTGGGTTATTGCCGCTGCCCGGGCTGACCGGATCGGGAGTCGGCGTTACCGGAGTAGTCACTGCAACTACTGCAATGACGCTGCCGTATTTTACCACCATATCTTCAGCATCTACCTCAGCAATGCCAATTGTATCCCCATCGGCTGCCGGAATCAGCCCTTCACTGCCTACAAGCGTGTATCCGGTCAGAAGGTCTCCCACATTCGGCACGATGATGCTGCCAGAACCAAAGTTCTTATACAGCAGCTTATGTCCTTCAGCCGGTGCAGGGGTAACCTTGATTTGTGTATAGCCGTTACTCTCTGCACCACCCGGATCACTGGCACTCACAGCCAAGTTCCCGGCCGGGATCAAGACATTCGTTGTAAAAGTCAGCGCAGTTGCCGGTCCCGCCGGAACCGATCCGCTCGCCGCCACCCGTACCTTTACGGCATGCTCGCCGCTGAGGTCCGGCAGGTTCGTTCCGTCATAACGTACGAAGGGTCCGTCATCCACGGAGAATTCCATGCTGGTGTTCAGGCCCACAATCGTATTGTTCAGATCATCCGCCACCACTTCCGGAGCCGCCGGGATCACGGCATCCGAGTCATGAACGGTCACCTGAGCAATAGCAGAAGCAAAGTCCGTTGACGTAGCTTTCACCCGCACATAATACGTGCCTGGTGCAAGACCGGTAATCGTAGTGTCTGTAACTTCTGTCCAAGCCCCTGTGTTCCCCATCTGGTATTCCATCTGGACGGTCAAATTCTGCAGTGTTCCGTCATTGGCTCCGTTATAGGTCACATCCGTGACACTCACACCCACCGGAGCGGCCTGGCGCGCGGGAACACTTAATATTTGCGCATCACTATCGGTGGTGGTCACCCCGTCGCCCGTCTTCACGATATTCAGCACGCTTCCCAGCCAACTGCTGTCTATAACCAGCGCCCCGTCTGCTGTCGTCGTTATCGCCGAGCCGTTCACGGTGTATAAAGCGTTCGGTATCAGTCCCGTTAGTAGCTCAGCGGCATAATCAATGATACCAATAGGCGTCACTTCCGCCGTTGCCGCGAATGACGTTACCGTCAATGGCACCGAAGCTGAGGTGAAGGCAGTTGCTGTCGCCTTCGTGCGAACATAATAAGTATCCGGTTCAAGTGACGTTACGCTTGTACCCGCAACATTCACCCAAGCGCCTGCGGCCCCCCGCTTGTATTCCATCCCCGAATCCACATTCACCAACGCGCCATCTTTCGCATTAATCGCGGTTTCATCGGTCGCCGTTACACCTGTAGGCGCTGCCGGGCGGGACGGGACATTCAGCGTCTGCGCCACGCTGTCTGTAGTCGCTGAACCGTCTCCCTTTTTCACGATGCTTAATGGTGTTCCCAGCCAGCTGCTAACTATAGCCAGCTTGCCGCTGCTGTCTGCCGTTACAGGCTGACTGTTCACGGTATACGCACCGCCTGGCGTCAGGCCAGTCAGTTGCTCGGCAGTATAGTCAATGACAGCTGCCGGGGTAATCTCTGCCGTTGGCACATACGCATTCACCGTCACACTATGCGCTTCTGACACAAATGCAGTTACTGTCGCCTTCGTGCGAACATAATAAGTATCCGGTTCAAGTGACGTTACGCTTGTACCCGCAACATTCACCCAAGCGCCTGCGGCCCCCCGCTTGTATTCCATCCCCGAATCCACATTCACCAACGCGCCATCTTTCGCATTAATCGCGGTTTCATCCGTTGCCGCTACACCCGCAGGCGCTGCCGGGCGGGAAGGAACATTCAGCATCTGCGCCACGCTGTCTGTAGTCGCCGAACCGTCTCCCTTTTTCACGATGCTTAATGGTGTTCCCAGCCAGCTGCTAACTATAGCCAGCTTGCCGTTAATGTCTGCCGTTACAGGCTGACTGTTCACGGTATACGCACCGCCTGGCGTCAGGCCAGTCAGTTGCTCGGCAGTATAATCAATGACAGCTGCCGGGGTTGCTTCCGGCGTTGCCGTGAATGCATTCACCGTCACACTATGCGCTTCTGACACAAATGCAGTTACTGTCGCCTTCGTGCGGACATAATAGGTATCCGGTTCAAGTGACGTTACGCTTGTACCCGCAACATTCACCCAAGCGCCTGCGGCCCCCCGCTTGTATTCCATCCCCGAATCCACATTCACCAACGCGCCATCTTTCGCATTAATCGCGGTTTCATCCGTTGCCGCTACACCCGCAGGCGCTGCCGGGCGGGACGGGACATTCAGCGTCTGCGCCACGCTGTCTGTAGTCGCTGATCCGTCTCCCTTTTTCACGATGCTTAATGGTGTTCCCAGCCAGCTGCTAGCTATAGCCAGCTTGCCGTTAATGTCTGCCGTTACAGGCTGACCGTTCACGGTATACGCACCGCCTGGTGTCAGGCCAGTCAGTTGCTCGGCTGCATAGTCAATGACAGCTGCCGGGGTTGCTTCCGGCGTTGCCGTGAATGCATTCACCGTCACACTATGCGCTTCTGACACAAATGCAGTCACTGTCGCCTTCGTGCGAACATAATAGGTATCCGGTTCAAGGGTTGTTACGCTTGTACCCGCAACATTCACCCAAGCGCCTGCTGTGCCGCGCTTGTATTCCATCGCAGTAGTCACATTCGTCAGTGTTCCATCCTTCGCATCAATAGCGGTTTCATCCGTTGAGGCTACACCCGCAGGCGCTGCCGGACGGGAAGGAACATTCAGCATCTGCGCCACGCTGTCTGTAGTCGCCGAACCGTCTCCTTTTTTCACGATGCTTAATGGTGTTCCCAGCCAGCTGTTAGCTATAGCCAGATTGCCGCTGCTGTCTGCCGTTACAGGCTGACCGTTCACGGTATACGCACCGCCTGGCGTCAGGCCGGTCAGTCGCTCGGCTGCGTAGTCAATGACAGCTGCCGGGGTAATCTCTGCCGTTGGCACATACGCATTCACCGTCACACTATGCGCTTCTGACACAAATGCAGTTGCTGTCGCCTTCGTGCGAACATAATAAGTATCCGGTTCAAGTGACGTTACGCTTGTACCCGCAACATTCACCCAAGCGCCTGCTGTGCCGCGCTTGTATTCCATCGCAGTAGTCACATTCGTCAGTGTTCCATCCTTCGCATCAATAGCGGTTTCATCCGTTGAGGCTACACCCGTAGGCGCTACCGGACGGGAAGGAACATTCAGCGTCTGCGCCACGCTGTCTGTAGTCGCCGAACCGTCTCCCTTTTTCACGATGCTTAAGGGTGTTCCCAGCCAACTGCTAGCTATAGCCAGCTTGCCGCTGCTGTCTGCCGTTACAGGCTGACTGTTCACGGTATACGCACCGCCTGGCGTCAGGCCGGTCAGTTGCTCGGCAGTATAGTCAATGACAGCTGCCGGGGTAATCTCTGCCGTTGGCACATACGCATTCACCGTCACACTATGCGCTTCTGACACAAATGCAGTTACTGTCGCCTTCGTGCGGACATAATAGGTATCCGGTTCAACTGACGTTACGCTTGTACCCGCAACATTCACCCAAGCGCCTGCTGTGCCGCGCTTGTATTCCATCGCAGTAGTCACATTCGTCAGTGTTCCATCCTTCGCATCAATAGCGGTTTCATCCGTTGAGGCTACACCCGCAGGCGCTACCGGACGGAAAGGAACATTCAGCGTCTGCGCCACGCTGTCTGTAGTCGCCGAACCGTCTCCCTTTTTCACGATGCTTAATGGTGTTCCCAGCCAACTGCTAGCTATAGCCAGCTTGCCGTTAATGTCTGCCGTTACAGGCTGACCGTTCACGGTATACGCACCGCCTGGCGTCAGGCCAGTCAGTTGCTCGGCAGTATAATCAATGACAGCTGCCGGGGTTGCTTCCGGCGTTGCCCCCACTCCACTGTCCAGTACAATTCTTGTATTGTCGTTACCTACAATATAGAATTTATCATTCTGGAACCTAACCTGGTTTAATCCGCTTCCGCTGACTCCCAGCGCCTGCTCGTCATATTGGGTCCAGGTAACCAGATCTTTAGAAGAATAAGCCACATGGGATTCCCGATCGTTGTACACCATACCTGCAGCAACATAATAACCGTTACCATAATCTATGGATCGCAGCTCCGTCCAGGCTGAGTCTGCATCAATCCCATGTTCCGTCCAGACAGAGCTGCTGCTTAACACACCGCTTGTCTCCAGCAGCTGCGGAGTTCCATCATTGCCATTCGTAGCCATAACGGCATATTTTCCATTTGCATAAGTGATATCATAGAAAGTGAAGTAGCTGGAGGGCTCGTAATTCTTCAATGAGTCAAGTGAGCTCCAGCTTGTTCCATTCGTAGAGGCCCAGATTCCTCCATCACCAAAAGCCACATAACCCCCGTTCACAGCCTTCACATGATTGAATGAAGCTCCGCTTAAGGTTGCTACAACAGCCCATGAGACTCCATCAGCAGATTGTAGAACATTATTGGCAGTCACAGCAACAAAACCGTTAGTGCCATAAGCTAATCCTTTTACAAGACCGGCAGCTCCGGCTGGAAGATCTGTAACCGTCCAATTCTCTCCATCTCCAGAGACACCCAGCTTCTTCCCCGCTGCAACGAAAACATTGTTTCCATAGGCAATTTCAGCGAATCCCAGATTAGGCGGCAGGTGGTTAGACACACTCAACTGATTCCAGCCGCTTGAAGAGGACATGAATATATTATCCTGAACCTCCGTACCAAAGTCTGACAGAACGTTTCCAGCTACCACCCACTTGCTTCCATTATACGTGCTTCCTTGCAGGTTCCCGCTGAACCTGACCCAGCGGGTCTGATCTGGCGTCACGACAAGACTATGTGCTGACTTCGTTATCAGAACCATTCCTGTGCCGTTTGAAGCGGCCGATATAATGGTATGATTCGTTACGGGCTCCGCCGCTGTCCACGCCCCTCCACTATTGGCCGAAGTATACATTTTACCTTCCCTGCCATATCGGTAGAGTAATGATCCCGTCTGCACAACGCCAAGCATATTATCATAAGAAGAGTCTGCGGCAAAGGTCATTCCATTGCTGCTTACATAACCGTTCTCCCAGTTTTTCGATACATAGAGCTTACCGTTATACACAGCTAATGCATCCAGTCCAAACGTTCCGCCCAAGAATGCAGACGTCCAGCTTGACCCGTCATCCGAGTGAGCATAAGAGGCGAATACATTGCCCGTAATCACATATTTTCCATTGAAATTAATAATGTCTGTTAGAAAAAAAGGACTGCTGGTGGTCGATTGGGCTGGCCAGAGCGCAGGAACCGTACTCCACTGGCTCCAATTCTGTCCGTCTGCAGAAGAATAGATAACCCCCAGGTCTTGCGCCCGATTAGTGGCACTCCACCTTCCGCCGACAGCATAAAATGTCCCGTTAATGTAACGCACCTTTTGCAGGATGTCAGCATTTACAGATGAGGATTTATCACTCCAGGTTCCGCCTCCGTCCGTAGAGACAATGACCTTAGCCTTTGCAGTGGAGTTTGAATAATCTACACCTACCGCTACATAAGTACTTGAAGTAAATGCAATACTCCTCCAAGAAATCTTGGCATTAGATGACGGGGTGCTAATCTTGCTCCAGCTCATCCCATCTGCCGATTGTACAATTCTCCCGCCCTCTCCTACTGCGGTATAAGTTCCGCCCGCATAGATTACACTGTTCAGATTCGTATCCAGGTTCTCTGCCACCGCCGATGCAACAGTCAAAGTATCCGCCGAAGCCTGTGCTCCGGCAATGCTCATATTCGGGAATATCAGCAATAATATAAGAATGAAAATCGAGCTTTTTTTCCATAACAACGGTCTTTTCATACACATGTCCCCTTATGTCCATTAAATGTGCCGTCCAATTTATCCGTTAGTCAGCCCTCAACCCGTTAGTAAAAGTGCCCTCCTATGAGCAGAATGTAATTCTCCACATTGGATTCGACAAAAATCGCCATAAACCTTCAAAAATACTATACTAAAATTTAAAATACATCATTATATTTTTTAGCTGGATTTGGAAGGCGCTCTTGCAAAAGAACTCCAGCTTCGCAACATGATGCGTTACCATAAGCGCAAAAAAAGCCCGCTCTGTCGATTGAACAGAACGGGCTGATAAATCTCCTCTACATTTCTTCCACATACCGCTTGGCTTCTCCAAGGGGAAGATCGGTATGCTGGCGGACCAGCTTGATGGCCAAAATGAGCTGTCCATCCTTTTTTAACTGCCGGACATGCTCCTGGACCTCTTCGGGAACGACCTTCAGTGTAGTGCCTGCTGCCTCCCGGCGCTTCAATTCAGCCGCTACCCGCTGCTCCATCTCCGGCGTCAACGCCTCGTCTACCGTCGCGGCAGGCACCGGCCAGCGTTCTGGCTTATTCCCCCGGATTGCTGCAAGCAAAGTACCTACAATCGAATAGAGCACCAGATACTGAGCGCACCGGTACAGGTATAACCATACTGTACTTAGCGTAACCATCTCCCCGCCTGGCTTCAGAATGGAGAGGTTATCCGAAATGACGTACTGGCCTGGCGCATAATTATTGATATCCTGGTCCAGCTGCAACTGACCTATAGGTGAGACAATCCATTCCAGCGGCTTGTTGGTTACGGGGTTCCCTGCTGTATCGATCATCATGCCCAAGAACGAGAATATGGCGACAGCAAAAACTAGATAATTAGACCAATTCAACCTTTTGACTAACACCACCATACTGAACACAACCAGCAAAGTCAGACTTCTTATGTAATCGTTATGTAGGAATAATTGAAAAACTACCGGCAGCCCCCACCCGAACAGCAGCACCATAACAGCCGCAAACCCAAAGAAAAACAATAAAACCTTAACATTCTTCATCACTACCTTCATTCCTCCTCTCCTGCCTCCTATCCTATATTTACCCAGAATGAAGTCATTTGAGGCGATCCTGTTTATAGTACAATTATAGCTGTCAGCCGACATGTTATAAATGCAGTCTATAATTAACCCAGGTGAAGGAGGATTTACTTACTATGAATGAATTGTTAGATATGAAGGAATTGTTCAAGCAGATCATCAAGCAGGACGTCAAACCTTTGTTCTCCGCACAGGGCTATCGTACAAAAGATCTGAATTTCTACAAAACAGAAGGCCAACTCAGCTATAAAATCAATATCCAGAAATTCAAGTACAATACACACAAGCAACTCAGCTTCTATGTGAATTACAATCTTCATTCCGAAGAGCTTGCGCAATATAGGCCTGCTTCGTCTCTGGGCTTGCCTCACTTCTATGCCCGGATCAACCAAATCGTCCCCGCCGCCCCGGAACGCTACTTCCTGACGCCGGAGGTAGATGTGGACAGGTTCACGGCAGACCTGCTGCTCCACTTGGATCAGGGTCTCCAATTCATGTACACCCTAACCGATGCCAGGGCCATTATTGAATACTATATGCCGCGGATAGCACTGCATTTAAGTGAGGAGACCTTCGGGTACCTGCTGGATACAGGGGATACAGAGACTGCGGAGCAATACCTGCAGCAGCTCCAAGCGAAATACGGCGCCGAGAAGCGCTGGGCGATTTGGGAGAAGAAGTTTGTGGCGGTCTGGGAGAAATACGGAAGCTCTTCCTAGCGCAACACATTGTGTTCGGTTTTTCGATTACATTCTCGCCTTCGCGTCGCACACGGTCCAATTGTGGTCGCTTTTCCGACTACATTTCGCCTACCCGGCGCACCCGGTCCAAATGTGGTCGCTTTTCCGACTACATTTCGCCTACCCAGCGCACACGGTCCAATTGTGGTCGCTTTTCCGACTACATTTCGCCTACCCGGCGCACACGGTCCAATTGTGATCGGTTTTTCGATTACATTTCGCCTGCCCAGCGCACACGGTCCAATTGTGATCGGTTTTTCGATTACATTTCGCCTGCCCAGCGCACACGGTCCAATTGTGGTCGCTTTTCCGACTACATTTCGCCTACCCAGCGCACCCGGTCCAATTGTGGTTGGTTTTCTGTGAAAATACGTTTGGTACAACCTGCGATAAACTCCCGCTACTCATTTTCATGCTGGCGTTGTGCCTTGAAAGGCAGGTTTGTTTTCGCATACATTCGGCGCGTGCGCGCTCGTACCGGCCCTACACAAAAAGGGCTTCCCGCTCTCGTAAGGAGACATCGGGATAGCCCTTTTACAATATACATGTGTACAGGTTAGGATAAGTTCTCTGTCAGCAGCGTAAAGCCTTCGATCACCGCATCTTCATCAATCTCAATCATGATGCAGCGCTTGCCCTGATAATTCACCTGCCGCACATATCTCAGGTCCTGCGGGCTGATCGTGATGGATGCAACCTTCGTATCGATCTTGATCGACTTGGAGGTGAACTTAGGGATGACACTGCTGGCCTTCAGCTCATAGTGCTTATTGTTCACGATGGTCTCGAATGCGCGTTCCACCTTCTCCGCCGTCACATCCTCCACACCGCTGGCCTTCAGCACACGCTCCACATCGCGGTAATCAAGTCTCGGCGGTTCTTCCTCCTCCGCGTTGTCCTCAATGACCTGGTGAATCTCTTCGTACACCTGAGCAATGGTCGCCACATCGATCTGCTCGCCCGCCACTTCCTTCACGATATCCTCAAAAATAGACCGTTCCTCCAGAGCCGTCACCGACCGCTCCGCATTCAGCACCTGCTCGATGAACTGCGGGTTCGGATTATTCGCGCTTCCCGTGCAGTACAGCACCCGGTTGATATCCGAATAGTTGTCGGTCACACTCGGGTAGAAGAAGCCCTGCTCCGGCGTGCTGAGCTTGATGATGGGATCCACCATGATATTGTATTTGAACTCCCGCTCCACATAATCGAACAAAAGCGTCTTACGCTGCTGCTCCGTGGAATTCACGCTGCACAAAATGAACGGATGCGCGAATACCTCGTCCTTCCCGGTCTCCTCGGCCTCATCATTACGCGCCTTGGTCGGCCGGAAGTATTGTCCCCGCACGAAGGTGATGACCGCATCCTTCTCATACTTGGCATCCACCAGCATTTTGTCCACCAGCATGAGCATCAGGTCCTGCCACTCCTCCGGGTCACCGGTTATCAGCCCCTGGTGCAGCATCACTTGCGACGGCTCCTCTGCTTCCTCCAGGAACTTCAGCTCGAACAGCTTCTGGTCCAGCTCGCCCGTCAGCAGCTTCCGGAAGTTACTCATATACAGCTCCTGCTTCTCGCGTTCCAGCATGGCGAACGGCTGGCGTTCGAAGTGGTAGATTTCATTCGTTTCTTTCATAATATAGACATTCAGAATATCGTACAGATTCAGCTGATCATGGTCCATCTTGAACTGCTTGCGTATATGTGCGGCTTCTTTCTTGATCATGGTATGTGACACAGCTCCTAAGTAATCAATTGGTCTAATCAGTATATACGATTGTAAAAACCTTCGCCAGACACCCCCGAAGCCGGAGCGCTGCCTGGCGGATGATTCAATTATCGCACACGGAGTTCAACCTGCTGATTCACCTGGACCTGCTCGCGCTGTGTCACGGCATTAATTATTTCCACTTCATACTGCTTCTGCTCAGGGGCCGCAATCCAGACCTCATATTCCCCGCGTCCTTCCTGAGCCTGTAGAATGTTCTGCGCGAAGCCCGCCTGATCCCTGTTGCCCGCATAGAACTTGTCATACAGCTCCTGGGACTGAAGCACCTTAGCCATATAGCCTGGGATATTGAAGTCAATGCTCATGCGGTTCTGCGCATCCTGCTTAAGCTTCAGCTTCAGGAACCCGTCTTCATAACGGCTCTCGGTCAGGAGCATCTGCTTGCCGCTGAACAGGATCAATTTGGGCAACATTTCGTCCATGGCCAGAGAGAAGGAGCCTACCTCTGAGAGCTGGACATGCCCGATCTTCAGGTTCAACTGATCGGCTTGCTTACTGAAATACGGCGAAGAAGCAAACTCCAGCCGGATCGTATCGGAGCCGCTGTTGCTGCGTCCTGGCATAGAGTTCAGGCTAGTGTAACCTTTGAACTGGTAGGTGCCGCCTGCGTTATCCGTCAATTCGATGGACGGGTTGCTCCAATCGATATCCAGCAGGCTCTGGTTCTTATTGTTCAGGTGGAGGATAATGTAGGTGCTGAGCGGCGTAATTTTGACCTCCTGCACCTCAATCGCCCGCTGCTCGGAGTGAACAGTAACCGGTATGGACGCCTGCTGCGGGATGATCCGGTCCTGCTTCCACTGGCTTTTGTCAAAAGGTACATCCATGCTATGCTTCAGCGGAATCGCGCTTCCCGCCTGAGGCTCATAGAAGGTAAAGCTTAGCTTGGACGGGTTCCCCGCCAGGAAATCGGCCACCTGCTGCGGCGACAGCTGCTGCTCGGTCGGCAGAACCAGAATCGGCTCGCCGGTCTGCTCGTCATGGATAAGCTTCATTACCCCGCCTGCTCCAGCACTCGGGAAGTCCTTGCTCGTTACGTGATAACCCGCGTTGCTATAGTCGATCCCTGGTGTTCCGTCCGGCCAGGTAGTTACGCTTCTGCTAATTTTGTCCGACTGGACAAAGACCTTGTATACCAGCCTGTCACTGGTCAGGTACACATCGCTTAGACTCACCTTGGTATCTCCGAAGCTCAGCACGACCGGCTGGAAAGGCCGGTATTCATGATTGCCCGCATTCTGCACACCGTCACCGGTACGCAGCATAGCCAGCCAGTCGGAGGCCACCGAGAAGCCGGGAATGTATTGCACCAGGCTGGCGAAGGCCGGCGATACCTGGGCAGAGAATAGCAGCATGGCAGCGGCCGCTGTACCGCAGGCAGCACCAATCAGCCGCCGCTTCGTGCGGGAGCGGAACGGACGGCTAGGGGCAGCAGGCTCCGCAGCAGCCGCGTGCATCGCAATATTTTTCGCAAAATCATGCAGACTCTGCGGCGCAGCATGAATGCTCAGCATACCCCCCATTTCCTTAACTTGCTGTTGCGGTTCGCCCTGTATCCCGTTCTTGAACTTAGACATCGAAAATCACCTTCTTCGGATTAATGGATTCATTCAGATTCATCAGCTTCAAGCGCGCATTATGCAATCTGGACTTCACGGTCCCGGTCTTAATGCCCAGCACGTCTGCGATCTCCTCTACGGACATCTCCTGATAGTAATACAACACAATCACTGAGCGGTGGCGCATATCCAGCGACATGACCTGGGCCAGCAGCCGGGCTTGCTCTTCTTGCTTCAAAACAGCCTCCATAGGCTGCTCCTGTTCATCCGCCGGCTCCTCATGATCCCCCAGCGCTTCTGTCTGTCTGAACTGCCTGGAGCGTGTTCTCGCCAGATCCAACGCCCGCATCGCGACCAGCCGGTTGAACCAGCTTCGGAAGCTGCGGATTTCTTTGCCGCTAATAATGGCTCTATAGGCTTCCAGCATCGCATTCTGGACTGCATCCTCGGCATAGTGCGGGGAGTTCAGAATCGCTCTGGCCGTGCTGTAAGCCCGGTCCAGATAAGGCTTCACCAGCTGGTAGAATGCATCCTGTTCCCCGTCCCGGCACTGCTGCAGCCATAACTGCTCCTGTTCCATCCGCTTCACCTCCTTTTGACTTGTTATACTCTATAGGCGATAGCCGGGCTGATCCGGTTCATTCCTCTCCTGAGGATGACTATGGTAACCCTCCACAAATCAGGACCACCCGTTCAACGGGTGGTCCTGATTTGTGAGAATATAAATCGATAGCCTAGGTAGTTTATTAATATATCTTTATTCAGTGAATGTCCGACCTTTTTCTTACTACATTTAGCACATTAATACTGCCGCTCAATCATCCCAAGATAACGATCTAATTTCTAGAAGGGTTAACGTTTTCTTTTCCTAACGGCATTTTTTAAAAAAAACAACATATCTACTACACAACAACCATATCCAAATACCGCCGCAGCCCCGCCTCAGTACCAGGGTCCCTTAGCCACGCCCCCAAGCTCCAAGTCATATAACGCAGGCCGAGATACCATGAAGCAGCTCTATAGCTCTGCCCGAACGTATCCGCAGGAAGCTCCCATCCCAGCGAAGCCAGCACTTCACGGTATTCTCCAGCCTGAGACCGGTCAACTCGCATAGGGATGTCGAGGAACAGAGAACCGTACCGCGCTTCTTCCCAGTCAATGAACATGACGTCATCATTATTGTGTACCAGTACATTTCCGGGATTCAGATCATTATGTATAAGCGTGTGAGTGGTCTCATCCTTCCAGACGGCTTCGAGCTCGTCCACGATTTTCCCCGATACGGCATCGATCTCTGACATATACGTCCCGAAGGTCTCCACGAACCGTTCATTGTGCTTGGCCTCTTCCCATGCGGGTCGCCATACTCCATGAATTATATTCTCTATGTATGTACGGCTAACCCTAGGGAGCCAGGATAACTCCTCCTGTAATCCCCGATTACGGTTATGAATATAAGCCAGCGCCTGCATCTCCTTGTGCTGAAGCATCCCGGTATCCAGATTCTGATAATTCGTCTTATAATCTACGTCCTGAATACATAGGAGCAACCGATGGTCCGAATCCAGATTACCCGCTCTATTAAAAGGGACATTAGCCCCCTGATCCAATAACCGGTTCATTACCCGCCTTTCAATTCCATTCGCCATTTTGGTAATCACAGAGCTGTACTCTTGCCTGCCTTCACTCTCCACGAGAATCCTGTGCCGGAATAAATCCACCGCCTGATAGCCAGAGTGTATCGGAGTGCTGTCGATATCAAGGACCTTTGCCTTATCAGACAGGAATTGCCGCACAGTCTCCTCAATTAAATCCATCCCTCCGCCAATCTCAAATCTCATGATTTCCCTCCGCCTCTCCCCGCTTGATCGCATACATCCGCTTGTCGGCTTGGCGCAAAAGAGCATCCGGAGCCGTTCCGTCCTGCGGATACAAGCTGATGCCGATGCTCATATCGATCTTCAGCTCTTCGCCTTCATAATCCAGCATGGCATGTGCAGCCTCCGCCAGCAGCCGGTGCTCCAGCTCTGCGGCGGTCAGCCCGTCCCCGCCCACAGGGCAGAACAGCACGAATTCGTCTCCGCCGAAGCGGGCCGCCAGCCCGTCCGGCTGAACCACCTGATGGATCATGGCCGCTACCTTGCATAACATCTGGTCTCCGGCCTCATGACCCCAGCGGTCGTTCACCTGCTTGAACCGGTCGAGATCAAGCAGGAGGATGGCTACTTCCCCGCCGCCGCGCTCTGCTTCTGCAAGAGTCTCCTCCAGCTTATCATAGAATTGCCTGCGGTTCGGCAGCCCTGTGAGCGGATCATGGTAGGCCATGAAGGCAATCTGCCGTACATGCTGATTGCGCAGCCGGATGTCCCGGATGAGCAGCACCGCATGGATCTCATGATCCACGGTCACGTAATCTCCGTTAATCATCACCTCGACCGGACTCTCCCCGTTATGCAGAACCATTTCCAGCTCACCGATATCGTCCTGTGCCTTAAGCTTCGCCACGATCTCTGCACCGCCCAGATCGGTAAGGTTAGCCTTCCCTAGGGCTGGGCGGTCAAACATCTTACCGGCACTCGGATTCGCTTCCTTAATGCTGCCTGACAACGAGACGAGCAGCGCAGCCTGTGAATTGATCTGGAACATCTTCTTGTAGCGCTGTCCCGCATGATTAAGGAACTCATACCGCTGCATGGACAGCCGCAGCACGAAACACCATATCAGTCCTCCGTAGATATACGTATAAGGCGGCAGCACTTCATTGAAGCGGAAATAGCCGAACACCGCTACCCAGAGGAATGTCACCCAGGAGCCATACTCCAGCAGTTTGAAGATACCGCCATGCTCCTGATAATCAGGATCGGCGGCACTCCACTTGCGCCTACTTCGCAGCATGACGATGGGGATGAAGCTAAGCAGCAGACTTGCCGTTAAGGTCCCGTAGTAGGCTGCATTGGCTATCGGCCATTTCCAGACCCCGGATACCATGAACAGCTGGACGGAGGTATAGGAACGTTGACCAATGAGTCCCGCCGGGATCGCCAGCGTTAGGATATGGAACAGATAGGGGTACCACGGCCGGGACATCCGCTTATGTAAGCCGATTAACCGGGCAATCAGATGGAAGCCCAGCCCTGGAATAAGGATACCGACATTGGCGAACCAGACCGCAGCCAGCAGCGGACTATATTCCATGGGCAGCATATACCGGAAGTACTCCTCCAGGAACATCAGGAAATAGCACAGAATTGTAGCGCTTACCAGACGATGTTCGATCTGCCGCGGGTTGCGCAGCAGCACATCCATTCCCATGTAGAAAAAGAAGAGCATCGGCAGCCAATAAAATACGACAGGTATCCATACATGGGTCGGGCTCATTTCTCTTCTCCTCTACAGTCTGTCACGGACATAGTTAATCTTAATTTTAATATATTACCGGGCGGAGACGCCGTCAATGAACAAGTTCTGTGGTATGGCTTAAGGCGGCGTATTGGCTGTGGAACAGCAGATCATAGGCTTCATTCCGGCCACGCAGGTTAGCATGGGTATCGCAGGCTGCCACCTTCCCGGCTTGCAGAACCAGCACCTTGTCACAGTCTTGAATTGTAGAAAGACGGTGCGCAATCGAGATCATGGTAGTTCCGGCAGACAGACGCTTCAGCTCATTCCTAATGCCGCTCTCATTCTCAGGGTCCAGGGCGCTTGTACTTTCATCGAAAATAATAATGTCCCGCTTCTGCAGCAGCGCCCGCGCAATCGACAGCCGCTGCTTCTGGCCCCCAGAGAGCTTCACCCCCTTCTCCCCGATAACCGTATCCAGCCCCTCCTCCAAGGATGTAATATAGTCATAGATATTGGCGCTGCGGCAGCAGGCAATCAGCTCTGCTTCCGTTGCCCCGTCCCTCGCCAGCAGCAGGTTCTCCCGGATCGTCATATTGAACAGAACAGGCTCCTGCACCACGATGCTTATCTTGGCCGCCACACTCCCGCTGTTCACCGCATGCAGATCCGTGCCGCCGATGCTGACGCTCCCTCCCTGAGGCTTCATCTGTCCGGTCAGCAGCCTGGCAAGGGTAGACTTGCCGCTGCCGCTCTGCCCTACGATGGCTAGATGTTCCCCCTTCCCCACCGAGAACGAAATCCCGTCCAGTGCGAAGGCATCCTTCCCCTCATAGCGGAACCACAAATTCTGAACCTCAATCTTTTGTCCGCTAATGCGTTTGTAAGGCCGCTGGTCCGCCTCTGCCTGTAACAGTCCGATCACTTTACTGATATTCACCGAATCATTCTTGTAATTCATCAGGCCATTGCTGATCGTCTCGATGAACCCGAAGAACTGCCCGTAGAAGCTGATGAACACCAGCAGCACACCGACCTCCGAGTAGCCCTTAATCACGAAGAGTCCGCCAATGAAATAGATGAACAGCTGGGTAATGAAGTTCTTGGTGAAGAACGAATACGTAACGCCCAGGTGCTGGTAGAGCTGGCTGCGGAACCACACCGGACGGATAGCCGCATAATGCCCGTTCAATTCCTCTAGCCGGGCCTCCTCCAGGTTATTGGTCTTAATATCCTTCCAGTTCTGCAGACTCGCATGTAAAAAAGATTCGTATCTGTTCTGCAGCCTCCAGAGCTCCTCCCCCGCCTTCCTCGTCTTCTCGCCCAGGAGATTCACGGTCAGCAGGGAGACCGGAACGAAGACGAAGCTGAGGAGGGCGATCCGCCAGTCATAGCTTACAAGAATCGCAGCCAGCACAGCAGCATACAGGACAGCGTAGCTGAAATCTAACAGATGTACCGTGAAGAACCGCCCGGCTGCGGCTGAATCCTGCTCGATCCGGCTTTTCAGATCACCAATGCTGTACCCGCTATACTCCTCATAATCCAGGCTGTGCACTCTATTCAGCAGTTTGCGCTTAAGCCTGAGGTCATACTTCAGAAGCAGCTGGTTGGAGTAGCGCTTGCTGACCGCAATCCCGGCCGTCGTAAGCACGAATACTCCCAGATAACCCGCGATAACCGGCCATAGCCCACTCAGCTGCTTCTCCACCAGCACGCGGTTGACGAGCAGAGAGTACAGGAATAACGGAAGCAGTCCGCAGACCAGATTCCACAGCTTGAACAGCACGAGCGCCAGCAGCGGCTTACGGACACCTTCAATTCCCTGAGTCAGCGCTTTATAGGCGGCCCATCTTGTCATAGTCATACCGCTTCGCCTCCTGCACGCTGTTCGCTGAATAGATCTATATACGTTTTGTTGCTTCTGATCAATACATCGTGAGTATCGTAGCCTGTGACCCGGCCATCCTCCAGCACTGCAATCCGGTCACAGCCTCTAAGCGTGGACAGCCGATGGGCGATGATGATCAGCGTCCGGTCTTGCGCAAGCTCACCGGTCATCTGCCGGATCAGCGCTTCATTCTTGCTGTCGAGGGACGAAGTCGCTTCATCGAAGACCAGAATTTTCGGATTCTTGACCAGGATTCGCGCAATAGCCAGACGCTGCTTTTGGCCGCCCGATAATTCCTGCCCGGAAGTCCCCAGCACCGTGTCCAGCCCGTCCGGCAGATTCAGGACCAGCTCATACAGCGCAGCTCTCTTAAGTGCTTCGAGTAACAGGCTGTCCTGATCACGGTTATTCGTAAAAGACAGATTATACCGCAGCGTGTTATCGTACAGAACCGTCTCCTGATGGACCACGCCCACCTGACTCCGCAAGCTGTGCAGGTTATATTCATTCACGTTGCGGCCATCGATCAGAAGCTCGCCGCCGTCAACGGGATACAGGCTACAGAGCAGGCTTCCTAGCGTTGTTTTCCCGGCTCCGCTCCTTCCGGCAATGCCCACGGTGCTTCCTCCCCCGACACGGAGATTGAACCCGTCCAGTACCGGCCTCTCCTCCGTATATCCGAAGCTAACATTACGAAATTCAATCGTCCCCTCCTTAATCAGTGTGGGCAGACGGGCTTCCCTGTAGTCCTCTTCCTCTTCATTCAGAAGCTCCGCAACACGCTGCAGGGATACATTCTGGCCCCAGGTATCGGTAATCTTGCTATTGATCGAGCTGAAGTAGGTCACCGCCATATTGAAATAGCTGGCGGCAGCCACAAAAACACCAAGCTGCATCTGCCCCTTCACAATGAGCCGGGCGCAGATAATGAACAGCAGCAGTTGTGCGGCAAGTGTGATGAATGCATTCACCCGCTCGGTGGATACCTCAATTCTTCCATTATCCACATTCTTGTGATGGATAGAGACTGTCCGCCTGAGAAAGGTACGGGTTACCAGCCTCCCGGCATTCAGCAGCTTGATCTCCCGCATATTGGCCACAATTTCAAATAAGTACGAGGACAGCCTCCCCTGCTCTGCCGCCAGATCCCGGTTGACCCGGAGCGCTCTCTGCTTGAAATATCTGGAGGCCATGAACACCACAGGAACCAGCACCACCGTGAACACGCCCAGCAGGACATGATAATAGAACATGAAGCCCACGGCGAACACAATATGCAGCAGATTGGAATACCCCCACAGTCCGCTCCAGAAGAGGAGATTCATAATGTCCTTAGCATCGCGGTTCATCCGGCTGATCAGATCGCCGCTGTACATCCCGGAGAGATCCTTCCCCTTCTGATGCAGAATCTTGCGGAATAGCGCCCGCCGGATATCGAACACGAACCCCGTCATGATCTGGGAGGAGATCAGATTGTTCAGCGTCGCCACAATGAACTGATTGAACAGGAGAATTCCGGCATAGATCAGGCACAGCTTCAGGAAGGCCTTCAGATCCTGGTCATAAAAAGCGATATTAATCAGCCTCCCGCCTAGGAACGGATATATTAGATTCACCAGGGTCATTAACGTAGTCACAAAGAAACCGCATACAAATACCAGCTTGTGCATCCGTATGAACGTCATTACCCACCGTCTTGCAGTCACTGCCCCACCGCCTTCCATATATTCACAAGAAATATTGTAGCACGGACGTTCGTACTCTACTATTAATATTCCTTTTGGTGACTATTGTTGAAACGTGATTTCGGATGGATTGCACAAAATACAACGGCTATGAACGATATCCCCAGAAGCCCGTGCTCAAATTAATCTATTGACACAAAAGTGTATTACACGTATAGTACACACATAAGATGTATGAACCACTTAGTACACACACTTATCATATGGAGTTGGTTGTATGACAGAAGAACAGAAATCAGGCGTCAGCTTTAATATTCGTGAGCCGGTATATATTCAAGTTGTGCGTCATTTCAAGGAACAGATCGCCACAGGGCAAATCGGAGCGGGAGACCAAATTCCTTCACGGCGTGAACTGGCATCAATAATGAAGATTAATGCGAACACGGCGCAGAAGGCATATAAGGAAATGGAGGAACAGCGTTTGATCGTAACAGAAGGAAATTCCCCAAGTCGAATTACACAGGATCAGCAAATACTAAGCTCGATTCGTGCTGAATTAATCGAAAGTGCAGTGGATATATTCATCGGTTCCATTCGGAATATCCAGATTCCAGTTGAAGAACTGGTAGACATCATAAAGACAAAATATACATCAGAGCGATCTCCAGAGGGTGGTGACACAAGATGATCCAAGTGAATCAGATGGTGAAGAATTATGGATTCAAGAAGGTACTAAATGGCGTTAGCTTCACTGCTGCCAAGGGAGAGATCACCTGCCTGATCGGAATCAATGGTGCCGGAAAGTCAACGGTGCTGAAGTCCATCATGGGACTGACACCATACAAAGGTGAAGTCTTAATCGATAATGCATCACTAACACCTGCGATGTATGAGAAAATGACTTTTATTCCAGATTCGTTAACGATGCCCTCCAAAATGCGAATTGCGGATTGCTTCAGCTTTATGGCTGACTTTTATCGGAATTGGAACGCTGAACGTGCAGTGGAATTGCTTAAGTTCTTCCAGCTGAGCTCTAAAGATCGCGTGTCTTCATTGTCGAAGGGGATGGCTGCGAAGTTAAATTTGGTGCTCGGACTTGCCTTGGATTGTGATTACATCCTAATGGACGAACCGTTCTCAGGGATTGATATATTCAGCCGCGAGCAAATTACTGCTGTGTTCACGAGTGAATTGATCGAGGATCGTGGTGTGATTATTACAACTCATGAAATTAACGATATTGAGCATTTAATTGATAAAGCGGTCTTGCTGCAGCATGGGAAGGTAGAACGTGAATTCTACTGTGAAGAAGTTCGCGAGCAGGAAGGTAAGTCCATTACGGACGTAATGAGAGAGGTGTACATGCAATGAGAGCTTTTGTGAAGCTATTGAATTTTGAAATGAACCGATTTGCCAAAATATATTTTGGACTCATGGTGCTGACAGTTGCTATGCAGCTTGCAGCAGTCACCATCGGCGCTAATCGTTGGATGGATTCTGCGAACGAGGCAATGAGAGTGAATCAATGGACCCTTGAGCAATATCACAATGTGACTGGATATATTCAGCTAAACAGTATGATGTACCCTACCTATAATGGACTTCTATATTTCGGACCCATATTTTTGAGCATCACAGTGTTGCTATTATATAGCTGCTTCATCTGGTACCGTGACTGGAGAGGTAAACATACGGTAGTATATCGCCTGCTCACGTTGCCTTCCAATCGGGCGAATTTGTATTTTGCCAAGCTGGTTACGATCTTGCTATTCGCATTTGGACTTGTCGCCCTGCAAATTATCCTTGTTCCACTGGAGCGTTTGATTGCACAGTCGATGCTTCCTGCTGAATTATATCGGAACATCTCGGTATTTGATTATTTGAAGTATTCTACTGTGCTTAAAGCTCTGGTTCCACCTTTCTTTTCTGAGTTTGTACTATACTATGGACTGGGCATTACTGGTTTGATCGTCTTGTTCACAGCGATTCTAATGGAGCGGAGCTACAGACTGAAAGGGATCGGCTTTATCGTACTATACTTAGCGCTTCTAGCTGGATTAGCCTCAATTCCCTATGTTATGGGTTATAGCAGATACGATAGCTACTTCTATCCAGGAGAAATTCTGGGCGCTTGTCTCGGATTAATAGTGATCGTTGCTGGAGGCTCGCTTTGGTATAGCTTGTATCTGTTGCGCAAGAAAATATCGGTATAATCGAAGGGCTATGGAGGTTAAGGAATGAGAAAATATATGGTTACCGCCGTTCTGGTAGTGTTCACATTTATTACAATCGGGACGTATTATGTACAGGCTTCACAAGAGTCACCACCTAATTATAAGCTGACGATGGTTCAAGGGGATGCTTCCCTCGCTGAAGGTATAACTTTATACGGAAATTACATGACTAAGGACAGCGTTTTCGGCATCAGACGAGCTTACATCACTACAAATGGTACAGAATATCCAGATGAAAAGTTAACGATAAGCCGAAGCTTAAACCGGGAACCAGTGAAAACGCAATTGGATGTATGGATAGATCAGCATCGTCAATTTATGCGCGGGAAGAATATCTTAACTGGGTTCTATGAAAATCAGGATATCCTTGCTTATGTGAATTCCACTGTAGATAAGCAGCAATCAAAGGATCCGTTAGCGAAGAAGAATGCTAAGCTCAGTATTTCTGTGCTTAACAAACAGAAGGACAATACGCAGGAAATCAGATCCGATATCCATGTAGATCATGATGTTTCAGATATCTTTGTACAAAATGTACAGCTTCTTGATCAACAGCTTGTTGCATTGGTATTTTTGAGTCACAGTGCCAAAGGTTATGTATCTGAACCGCAGATTATCCGTGTAAATCTAACAACACAGGAGATTACGAATGAACCGCTCATATTACCAGGAGCTACATCTGTAGCAGCAAATGGGGATAATCAATTCGTAAGGCTAGCCAATCAAAACCTGGAACAAACGGATCAATGGATTTTAAGTGTTAGTAAAGATAATCATAAAAAGGCATATCAAGTGGATGTGAAAACAGGACAAGTCTCGCCACTCGCATTCCAAGGACATGAAATGTTATTGAATAATATTATGAACGTCTATGGACAGAAAATTTATTTCCTGCAAAAAGCTGTATCGAGCAAGGAAAATATAGGATTCACTGTTATTTCATACGATCTCGTGAGTAAAGAATATGAGACTATTCTGAAGAATACAAATATAGATTTAAGTAAAAACATTACCTCTCAGTTTAAACAAGACCACCTCTATATTGTGGGTCATAAGAATCTCAAAGGTAATCGTCTATATGTATTCAATTTGACAAGCGGTAACCTTGAATACGAAGGAAAAGTAGTGTCAGCAGAGGCTGCAAATCAGGCTGAAGATGAAGCTAACATGGATTTGAATTTTATTAATTCCGATTAATTGTAGAAATATTCGTAGAATAAAAAAATAGAGCCTGCTTCTTAAGAACAAGAAGCGGGCTATTTGCTATGGATTCAATTGTCTCTATACTACTTAGTGACTCCAGTATTGCCTGGCAATCTCTTGCCCCTGTCTAATCTTCGCCCACTGCTCCGCCTCAACCTCATATCATGTGGATGTACAATATGAATGGCCTGTTCACGATTGGATATGGAACTTATTATCGCCTGAAGTATGATCGGGAGATGTAATTGGCAGCGGTTCCGTCTGCCGCTAGTCCGCTCAAGCCAGTAACGCCTGGGCCACCTGATCCAGAATGCAGTTGATGCCTGTCGGTCCATAACAGCCGATCCAGGTAGCAGCATCTACCGGGTATATAAGCTGCCGCTTGTCTGCACCTAGCATACCCCTCACACTGTGCTCTGTCATCGATATTCCCTCCTGCATCCTCTCATTGCTAAGCAAAAAGTAGTAGTTGGCATGCACAGACGGCAGTCTGTCAACGGAAATATGGTAAGCCGTGTCGGAGGCGGGTTCCGCCACAAATCGCGGAGCAGGCAGACCAAGGTCGCGGTACAGCACAGCGCCTGTGCGGTGAGAAGCCGTATGTACCCGGACGATGGACTCCCGCGGACGGATCAGAGCTACACTCTTACCCGCGAGTACCGGAGCCAGCTCTGCGGACAGCAATGCCGTACGGCGCAGGTAATCAGCAATAATGCGTTCCGCCTCCGCCTGCTTGCCTGTCAGCTCGCCGAATAGGCGCAGAATCGTCTGCCAGCTCTCATTGCGCTTGAACATGATCGTTGGCGCCACCCGGCTTAAGCGTTCATAGTGCGGAGCATGCACCTCAGTGCAGATAATTAGATCCGGGCGCAGCCGTTCTACAGCCAGCAGGTCCGGGTGCTCGTAGGTTCCGAGCATTTCCGTTGTCATTAATCTCTCCCGGAAATACGGAGGGAAATTCAGCGCCCCGCTTCCGAAGCCTACGCTTCCTGCGGGGGATATCCCCAGCGCATGCAAATGGTCAGCATACTGGACGTCAAGCACAGCGATCCGCTGCGGAGCAGCGGTAACTCGATATTCGCCCCCCAGATGGAAGATCACCTGACTCTGTGGTGACCCGTGCGGGGAGGCCAAGCGCTCTGACCGTCCCGAAGGAGCGGAGAGCGCAGTTGGATCTGAAGCGGCAGTACGCCTGTAGAGCTGCGGGGGAACTCCATAATGCTTCTTGAACGCCCTGCTGAAATAATACATGTCGCGGTAGCCTGTCCGCTCAGCGATCTCGCCGATGGAAGCATCCGTATAACGCAGCATCCGCTCTGCGCTCTCCATCCGCAGCCGGATTACGTATTCCATGGGCCCGAGCCGCTTCTCCTGCTTGAACCGCCGCTGGAGCTGCCGCACGCCGCATCCGGCCAGCGCGGCCAGCTCTTTAAGCCCCAGCTCCTGACGATAGTGCCCCTCGATATAGGCGGCAACAACCTCCACCATATCGGGCTCTACCCCGCCCTGACCGCGTTCATGCTCCATAATAAGCTCGTAGAGCATACCTTGCAGCAGCGCATTGGCATGGAAGCGTTCCAGCCCTTCTCCCCGGCTCCATTTGACGGCAATTCTCTCCGCCGCCATATGCAGCTCCGCCGGGGACCCGGAATGGTGAATGAACGAAGTGCGCAGCGGGTGATTGCGCTGCGGGAAGAGGACATGTGCAGCTCCCGCCACAGGAATGGCCTTGTAGCTAATAGCTGTATAATGAATGTTGTCTGATTCCGTACTCAGAGTGTAGGCTGATCCCTTGGCGGCATGACAAGCAAAAGAGGCCTGGACATGGCAGCCTTCACCATTCATCACAAGCCCTCCCTGCCCGCCGATGGCCAGCAGCAGCTGACTTGCCGCCAGTCCCGTTTCGCTAAGCACACCGCCGGGCGGCACAGTACCGCTGCGCACATCAAGCATCTTGACCGCCGTATCACTCCATAGACTTGCCTGTTCTTGTTGCGGCATTTCTCTCATCTCCTGACAACAGTATCCTTTGCTTAACGGATAGACCTGCTGTCATTTTAATTGAGATTCATTCTCATTGTCAATTTTCGGACACTTTCTGCAATATTCCCCGGACATCCGGTAGTAAAAGCAACAGGTAATGCGCTTGCTCTTCGCAACCGGAGCCTCGTCATTCCCCTCGGTGAACCGGGTGAATGGATTGCGTCTTGCGCCGAACAATGCGCCGGGAGCCGTCCGGGTCAGATACACAAAATCCTCTTGCATCCGCAGCCTCTCTTCACCGGATGAGTCTGCTCCAAGGGCATAGAGCGGGGCAATACGCACCATAATATTCTCCCACAGCACGGCCATGGAGACGGGGCCCACGGTGGCAAGCGTCTGCAGCATCGGCGCAAGCCGTGCCGCAAAATTCTCCTCAATAACAGCTTCGCGCCACACGGCCCTATCCTTCTGTGGTGAGGCTGACTGAAGCCCGTCCAGCGCCAGGAATGGGAATGTCGTCTCTTCTGTAGAAGCCGGATGATAGAGGAAGCTTCTGTTCAGCGGGAAGAAGACTTCACGATTATGAACGGTCATGGCGGTCAGTATTGGCGCGATCCACAGATAGCCGATCCGCTTGGCCAGCATGGAAGCCGCAACCTGCAGGTCCGGCGCACCGATATAATCCTTAAGCCAGCTAACATATTCGCGGCATACCGCTTCATCCTGCAGCTCACTCAGAGCGATGGTACGAACGCTGCCCGCAGGCGGCTCCCCCAGCCTCATCCGGTAATCCTCCGCCAGTTCCCTCCAGAGGGCCGACGACAGATATTGGTCCATCTCAGTTAGCTCCAAGCAGCGCTTCCGAGGCCTGATCTACAATAATATTGATCGCAAGGGGACCATAGTACGCAATCCAGAGCGTTGAATTCACATCATAGGCACGGTTATTCTTAACGGCATCAAGGGATTTCCAGATCGGACTGCTGGCCAGAGCCTCTGCCTCTTTGGCGAACAGATCATCCGAGAGCAGGAAATAGTGATCTGCCCCGATGTCAGAGACAGTCTCCATCGATATTTCAACCGAGGTATCATCTTTGATCGCCTGAACGAACGCAGGTGCATTTAATCCGAGATCCTCATACAGAATGCTTCCTGTCCGGTGCTCGGGACCATGCACCCGAATCCCTTCCGGTCTTGGACGAATCAGCGCCACCGTCTCGTCGCCCAGCTTCGCCGACAACTGCTCACGCAGTCCGGTGAGTTTGTCCTCATAGGCCTTCTTCACCACTTCAGCCTCTGCCTGCTTGCCTGTTATTGTACCGATGGTAGCCAGTGTATCCCGCCAATCCTCGTAGAAGTCCAAGACGATAGTAGGCGCAATTTTACTCACACTCTCATAAGCTTCTTCCTGAAAATCGGTCATCAAGATCAGGTCCGGGTTCAACGCCACTATCGCCTCCAGATTGGGCTCATCGCGTGTACCCAGGACCTTCACCCCGTCCATTTGAGCACTCAGATATTCCGGGAACTCGTCCTTTGTTCCGGCAACTACGCTGCCTGTCGGTTTCTCTCCAAGCGCGATCAGCTGATCGGCGAATTTCACGTCAAGCACAGCGATCACCTTCGGCTTCTCCGTAAGCGTATATTCGCCCTTGATATGTTTGAAGGTAACCGGGTAGGCTGCTGTAGCCTGTGCCTCCGGTGTTGCCTGCGTCTGTGCTTCAGGCGATGGAGACGGCTCCGCTGATGCAGACGGCTGTGCGGCTGTACCTGCATTCGTGCCTCCCCCAGAACCGCAAGCTGTAAGTACCAGTACCAGCGCCAGCATCCATACCATGAATAATCCTGATTGTCGGGCGGCGAATTTCTTCCTGCCGGCCCCTTGTTTCTGTGTTGCTCTGTTCACGCTGACTCCCCCTGTTATGTATTATGTGATAATGATTTTCATTATCATAATTGTTACAGCGAGTATAGCCGATCTGTAGCCTCTGTTTCCATGTACTTTTGCGACATTGCAGCCGGATAAATGCGACATGGGTTGCTATTAGGGTGTGTTTCCAGCCGGTTCCATAGTCGGATACAGCAGCAAGCCCGCATCCTGTTGCCAGATGCGGGCTTGCTTTTATGAACAGCTGCTACCTATTAATGAAGTTAAGCCCAGTATTGCTGGGCAATCTTTTGCCCCTGTCTGATCTTCGCCCATTGCTCCGCTTCCGTCAATTCGTTGCCGCCGTCGCAGGACGCGAAGCCGCATTGGTGGGAGAGCAGTAATCTCTCCTTCGGAATGATCGTGGACGCTTCATCCAGCATGCGGAGGACACGGGTCTCATCGTCAAGCGTACTGGTTTTGGAAGACAGCAAGCCAAGTACAATTTCCGTCTCCGGTCTATCCTTGAACACGGCAAGTGCCTCCAGCGAGCCCGCGCGTTCGTCGTCCCACTCCAGGAAGAAGCGGTCGTACTTCAGCTGCTTCAGGAACAGGTTAGCAATCTTCACATAAGAGCCGCCGCCCATATTCCGGGAATCATAATTACCGCGGCAGTTATGGGTCCACATGAGCAGCCCCAGGCTATGTCCGTAATCAATAATGGTGTTGTTAATATCGATGAACTCTGTGGCGAGACTCTGTACTTCCTCGTGGTTGATTTTCTCACCGGTAAATGGCGAATTCGGATTATCGTCCGCGAACAGCTCCCAGAGGCAGTCGTCGAATTGCAGAATCTTACCGCCAGCGGCTGCGAATTCCCCTACGAAATCCTTATACGCCGTCACCAGACCCGCCTTCAGCTCATCACGGTTCTGGTACACTGCACCCTCGCCGCCAAGGTTATCCGACCAGGACAGCTCTCCGAAGATATGGGACGGTGAAGGCACGCACAGCTTCGTCTCCCGGTCTCCCGCATGCTCCTGAAGCTGGCGGTAGGCCTGAAGGAAGTGGTGATTCTTCCCGCCGAGTTCACCTGTGATGCGCAGACCGATGTCTTTTCGCGTCTCGTATTTGGAGGTGCCGTCAATGTCTCTGAAGAAATACCCGTGAGGCGCAATATAGCGCTGAATCCCCTGGAAGCCCCACACGAAGTCCAGATGCCACATCGACTTGGAGTACTCCCCATCCGTCAGAATGCTCAGCCCATTCTCGCTCGCTTGCTCGACTACCGACTGAATCGCCTTCGCCTCACACTGCTCATAGCCCTGGAAATCCTCGTAAAAAGGATACTGGATATCGTCCCGGTGTTCGATTTGCTGCTTATATTCTAATAGCTCCGCCGGACGCAGCAGGCTGCCTACGATCTGAAATCTATCACACATGATTAGCCCTCCTCTAATTCCACTGTTCTGTCTTTGTGTATAAATTCTAGCATGGAGTGCGGCCTTAGGAGTAACACTTATAACTGATACCTGGCTATAGGGAGAAGTTATACGCTCTTTGCGCTGCCGTAATACAATCGTAAGGTTTCGCTTAGAGAATCGTAAGCTCTGCCGCTTATGCTGTTCCATGTAAACCACTAAAAAGATATGGAGCGTGATAAGCATGGGTAACAGCAAAGCAGGCAAACGGTTCATGATGGCGGCAGTATTGGTACTCTCTCTGGCGGTGTCCGGCATCGCCGGCGCAGCGGCAGGCATCAAGACGATGAAGAAAGACGGCATGGAGCTGATGAACCTAAGACAGGCCGCCATGATGTACGGCTACAGCATTGAATGGAACAGCAAGGACCGCTCCGTATCGCTGATGTACATGGACAAGATGATGGATGACGACAAGATGATGGACGACGGCAAGATGATGGACGACGGCAAGATGATGGACGACGGCAAGATGATGGATGATGGCAAGATGATGGACGATAGCAAGATGATGGATGACAGCAAGATGATGGACGACGGCAAGATGATGGACGACAGCAAGATGATGGACGACGGCATGAAGCCGATGGGCAAGATGATCAAGGTTATGATTGGGTCGAAAAAAATGATGGTCGACGGTAAAACGGTCAATCTGAGCATGGCCCCTGCCCTGTACGATGGAAGCACGTATGTAGCGGATACGGTAGTGACCATGTACATGAAGCCTGCCAAGGCCATGAAATAAGACGGGATGAGCGATGCCCTCACCCTGTGATATGATGGAATCAAATGGATTTTTTCGGATATGGGGTGGGTTAGGATGAATGAACGAGTGCTGGTCGCGGATGATGATCCGAATATTACCGATGTCTGCCGCAGGTATCTGGAACGGGAGGGGTATCTGGTCACCACCGCCAAGGACGGCTTGGAAGCGCTAGAGCTATGGCGCAGCCAGTCTCCAAGCCTGATTGTGCTCGACCTCATGATGCCGCATAAGAATGGCTGGGAGGTGTGCAGTGAGATCCGGCAGACCGAAGATCTCCCGATCATTATGCTGACGGCGCGCGGCGAGGAGCAGGACCGGCTGATGGGGCTGACGATGGGAGCGGATGATTATCTGACCAAGCCCTTCAGTCCAAGGGAACTCGTACTGCGGGTGCAGGCGATTCTGCGCAGAATGAGATATGTCCAGGTATCGCCGGTTACCGCCGCTGAGCACACGATCAAGTACGAAGGACTGACCCTCGATGTCGGGAAGCGTACCGTGGAGATCAGCGGGCAGGCGATTGACTTGACGGTGACCGAATTCGAAATGCTCTATCTGCTGGCGAGCCATCCGGGGCAGGTGTTCTCCCGGACGCAGATGCTGAGCAAGATCTGGGATTTCAGCTATGAAGGAGATACGACTACCGTTACGGTGCATATTAGGAGATTACGCGAGAAGATCGAACAGACCCCCTCCGACCCGAAATACATCAAGACGGTCTGGGGAATCGGCTATAAGTTTGCGGGTGATGGCATCTAATGAAACTGCGTACGTATTTATTGTTGTCCAGCTTCACAGGCATTGGCGTATTGCTCATCTGTTTATTTGTCAGCTATTCCAAAATGCTGCTGACCATCGATCAGCTATATTATCTGTCCGGCATCACAGCCGGGATCGGCGTGTTCTCCTTCATCCTCCAGCATCTGCTGACACGGCCGGTAGAGAAGTCCATTGCCCGGATTACGGAGCAGACGGTACGGATTGCCGAGGGGGATTTCCACACCGAAGTCCCCACGATCGGCCCGCACGAGTTCAAGCTCCTGGCCCGGCAATTCAATGAGATGAGCAGTAAGTTAAAAGAGAGCTTCGACCATCTCCACCAGTCCGAGTCCGCCCGGCGGGAGCTGATCGCGAATGTCTCCCACGATCTGCGGACCCCTCTTGCCTCCATTCAGTCATTCGTGGAAGCGCTGGAGGATGATGTGATCAAGGACGAAGAGACCTTCCAGCGGTATCTGAATACGATCCGGCTGGAGACGAAACGGCTGGCCGGGCTGATCCAGGACCTCTTTGAACTATCCAGTCTGGAGGCCAGCGGCGGAACCTTCGACCCGCAGCCCTGTCATGCAGATGAGCTGCTGATCAGCACGCTGGAGAGCTTCTCCTTCCATCTGGCGGAGAAGCGGCTGAAGGTCGAGATTGAACTGCCGGATAAGCTGCCCGCGGCCCTGATGATGCCCACGCAGATTAAGCGGGTACTGTCCAATCTTGTGCAGAATGCGATTCAACATTCTCCTGAAGAAGGCCATATCGTGCTGTCCGCCGCCGAGGAAGGCCCGTTCCTGCGGATTGCCGTAAGCGATGAGGGGCAGGGAATTGAAGCGGCGGAGACCGCACGGATCTTCGAACGGTTCTACCGGATAGATAAATCGCGCAGTAAGAATAGCGGAGGCGCCGGACTGGGTCTTGCCATCGCACAATCCATTGTGGAGCTGCATGGCGGCAAGATTGGTGTAGAGAGCAATAAGGGTTCAGGAAGCTGCTTCTGGTTCACGGTTCCCATCTACACCAGCCGGTAAGCCTTAGCGTTTAGAGAAGCAGTACTCATATAGGTGGTGACAGAGATGGCTGGTGATTTTGTATTCCTGTTCGGCGTCTTCGGCGCAGGGGTATTATCGTTTTTTGCACCCTGTATTCTGCCGCTGCTTCCGGTCTATGTCTCGTATCTGTCCGGAAGCCTGGCGGGCAATGTGAATCAGGGCGGGGTGGACACTGGCTCCTTGCGGTTCCGTTCGGTATTCATGCTGCGGACCCTAATCTTCGTGCTTGGACTGTCTGTGGTCTTCATCACCCTGGGCTTCGGCTCCGGTATTCTTGGCAATGTCATTTCAAGCTCCAGGTTCATTGCCGTCTGCGGAGCGATTGTCATCTTATTCGGAATCTACCAGACCGGACTGATCAAGATCTCCTGGCTGGAACGGGAAAAAAAGCTGTCCAGTCCCCGCGCTGCACGCGGCGGCTATATCGGGGCCTTCCTGCTCGGCCTGACGTTCAGCTTCGGGTGGACGCCGTGCATCGGCCCGGTACTCGCGGGCATTCTCAGTATCGCTGCCGGGGAAGGCTCCCCTGCTTACGGAGGATTCCTGATGCTGCTGTATACGCTGGGTCTGGCGATTCCTTTTCTCGTACTATCCGTCTTCTCGGAGGTTCTGGTGCAGCGGATTCGCCGCTTGTACCGGTTCATGGGAGGGATCAAGATCGCCTCCGGCTGTATGCTGATCGCCATGGGGCTGCTGCTAATGACAGACCAGCTGAATACGATTGTGAGCTGGATTCAATAATGAGAGGAGGAATCAGGCATGAAGAAGACATGGAAATGGATAGGATATATGCTGGTGATTGGCGGCCTGCTGTCGATCCTGGCTGCATGCGGTGCGAAGCCCGATACAGCATCCGGCAAGACGGACTCCCCGGCAGCGATGAACAAGGGGAAGCCTGCACCCGCATTCGCATTAAATGATCTGAAGGGCGACCCTATGAAGCTGGAGGATCTGAAAGGCAAGAACGTGTATGTGAAATACTGGGCCTCCTGGTGCTCCATCTGTCTTGCCGGTCTGGAGGAACTGAATACGCTGGCCGGACAGGAGAAGGATTTCCAGGTGGTATCGATTGTAACTCCGGGCTACAAAGGCGAGAAATCCGCCAAGGAGTTCACGGAATGGTTTAACAAGCAGTCGTATGACAATCTGACCGTGCTGCTCGATGAAGATGGGACATGGGCCAAGGAGTTTCAGGTACGGGCATATCCCAGCTCTTTTTATATCGATGAAGAAGGGTTGCTGGTGAAGTCCCTCCCGGGTCATGCCTCCAACGAGCAGATTCAGGACACCTTCGCGGGAATGAGCTCCGCCTCAGCCGCCACCCCGGTTCCAGCGGTCAAGACCGCAACTATAGCGGACAAGGATCTGCGTGACCTGTATCTGGCGGGCGGCTGCTTCTGGGGCGTTGAGGCGTACATGTCCCGCATTCAGGGAGTTCAGGATGTCACCTCAGGCTATGCCAACGGGAATGGCGAGGATCCTTCTTACGAGGATGTCATTCGCGGGGACCGGGGGTTCGCGGAGACGGTGCATGTGAAGTATGATCCGAAGCAGGTCACCCTGAAGCAGCTCCTGGAGGCTTATTTCAAGGTGGTTGACCCGACCAGCCTGAACAAGCAAGGCAATGACCGGGGCATTCAATACCGGACAGGAATCTACTATTCCTCCCCGGAGGATGCAGCGGTTATCCAGCAGGCCGTAGCCCAGGAGCAGACCAAGTATGACAAGAAGATTGTAACGGAAGTCCTTCCTCTGGAGAACTACTATCTGGCGGAGGAATATCATCAGGACTACTTAGAGAAGAACCCGAACGGGTATTGCCACATTGACTTAAGCATCCTTGATGAGCAAGAGCCGGTTATCGATCCGGCCCAGTACCCGCGCCCTTCCGACGCAGAACTGAAGGAGCGATTAACCGCCGACCAATACGCGGTAGCCGTCAAGAATGACACGGAGCGTGCCTTCAGCAACGAGTACTGGGATAACTATGAGCCTGGCCTGTATGTCGATATCGCCACGGGTCAGCCCCTCTTCTCCAGCAAGGATAAATACGATTCCGGCTGCGGCTGGCCCAGCTTCACGAGGCCCATTGCCCCGCAGGTCGTCACCTATGATACGGATACCAGCTTCGGCATGGAACGCACCGAGGTCCGCAGCCAAGCAGGCGACATTCACCTGGGCCACGTCTTCGACGACGGTCCCGCTGACCGCGGCGGCAAGCGCTACTGCATCAACAGCGCCTCTATCCGCTTCATCCCTCTAGACCAGATGGAGGGGGAGCATTACGGGTATTTGCTCGGGTTGGTGGAGTAGATTAGGTGAAACGTACAGACGAAGAGTGTCTCATAAAAAGATCGCCCTCCATCCGCTCAACAGAGCGGTGTGGAGGGCGATTATTTTTCTTTTATAACATTCCTCTGTTTATTATTGTTGCAATTTGTGGCAACAAGCCTCACGAACACACGGCATCTTGGGATTTAAGTTGCCTCTACCCCCTCAACCCCATCGAAACAGCACCGTTAATGCCCGGTTTGTACACATCCGGCTGAATACCGACCAGCACGGACAATACCGTCTCGTCGCCAAGCTCCACATCGTCAAGCGCAACCTCCAGGGTAGAAGGCCATGGAGAGGTCTGCTTGGCCAGCAGCCTTCCATTGACATAGATTTCGGTATCCCCGCTAAGCGCGTGGAAATACAGATATGGGCTGCTGCTCTTCTCCCGCTCTGTCAGGGCGATGGAGCTGCGGTAAATCACATAGCCGTCCGCTCCCTGGAGCAGCTGCTGCGGCCCGAAGCTGACGTCGACCTTCTCCCAGGAATTCATATCCGTAGGATGAATCTCCACATTCGGGTCCGGACGCTCCGGAGAGAGCTCCTGTGTCAGCAGCCAATTGTTGATATACCGCTCGTGAACGGATAACACATAGGGAGGCTCGTCCACCGCTTCTACCGGGATGACCTGCACCAGAGGCTGCAAGCCTTCCCCCTGAAGCGTCAGTTCAATAGCGGTATGCCCCGCATCGCTGCCAACGCTGCCAACAATCAGCTGGAGACAGCCATTGAACAGGCAGCGCTCCATGAGATGATCCGGCTCGTGGGAGTTGGGATTGCCGTTGCCCGCCCCCAGAATAATGCCGCTGCCGGTCAGCGAGAAGGCTACCCGCTGCCCCGCCGTCTCCACAAACCGCCCTTCGGCGTCGATGGCGTAGACATTGACAACTACCGCGTCCCGCCCGTCGCCAAGCAGGGCCGGCTTGCTCGTCTCCACGCGCAGCGCGCAAGCTGCCCCGGGCGTTATTTTCTCATCCACAGCGACCCGCTTGCCCTGACGATACCCCTCCAGCCTTAGCGTTCCCGGCTCGTAAGGAATTTCCCATTGGCATTGCTCATAGAGTTCGACAGCCTGTCTGTACCGCAGCTCCCCGTTGACATACAGCTCTACTTCATCGCAGTTGGTATGCGTCATGACGGTCACCGGCTGCCCTTCCTTCCCCGGCCAGTTCCAGCCGCCTGTGATATGCGCAACCGGCTCATCCAGCCAGAACGCCTGGTACAGGTAATACGAATCCTTCGGGAATCCGCAGGTATCCAGGATGCCGAAATGGGTGCTGACGCTGGGCCATTCATAAGGCGTCGGCTCGCCGCGGTAATCGAAGCCTGTCCAGACAAAGGTGCCCATCATATAGTCGCGGGTATTAATGGCTTGCCACGACTCTCTTGCGGTGTTGCCCCAATTCGCCCGTTCCCGGTCGAAGCTGTCAAAAAACTGCAGCGCGGTATCGCTGACGTAAGTCCCCCTTGTGGCAAAAGCACTGACCGTCTCGGACCCGATCATCGGCTGACCCGGATGCTTCTCGTGGAAGCGGTCATAGCCGCCATGCATATAATTGAATCCGGCGATATCCATCACATCGACCGTTCCACCGTCTTCCATAACGCCGCCGTTCATGGCCCCCAGAACCGGACGGGTATCGTCCAGACGCAGGATTGCCTGCTTCATCCGCTTGAACATTTTGCGCCCGACCGGTGTACCCTGCAGCGGCTCTTCATTGAACAGGCTGTAGAACACAACAGATGGGTGATTGCGGTCGCGCGTCACCATATTCCCGACCTGGCGCAGCCCTTCCGGCGAGCTGTCGAAATTACGGTTCTCGTCCATCACCAGCATACCGAGACGGTCGCAGGCCTCCAGCAGCTCCGGCGCAGGATTGTGATGGGCGCAGCGGTAAGCGTTACTCCCCATTTCCTTCAGCCGCTGTATCCGGTATTCATGCAGCGAGTCCGGCAACGCAACGCCAACCCCGGCGTGGTCCTGATGGTTGCAGGTGCCTTTGATCTTGAGCGGGCGTTCATTAAGATAGAATCCGGTATTGGGACAGATCCGAATACTGCGGTAACCGTAAGATGTCGTGACCGTGTCCCGCTCTTCTCCGTCCACCAGCAGGGTGGAGTGCAGCTTGTACAGGTGGGGAGCCTCCACATCCCACAGCAGCGGCGAGCTAACAGGCAGCTCCTGCTTCAGAACGGCGGCTTCCCCTGCTTCCACGCGGCCTACGGTCCGTTCCTCCGCCACCACTGCTCCGTCGGCACGCACTACCCGGGACAGGAGTTCAACCTCCGCTGCCGTCTCCCGCTCATTCGTAATCCTCGTCTCCACGTTCGTCAGCCACTGCCCTCCGTCCTGCTTCACCGGATTGACCCAGATGCCGCGATCGGCGATGGACAGCGGATCTTTCTTCGTAAGCCACACATGGCGGTAGATGCCCGCACCTTCATACCACCAGCCCTCGGACACCGAGGCATCCACCTTCACCACCAGCAGATTAGGGCGGTCGCCATAGAAGACGTTGTCCGTTATATCCACCACAAAGCTGGTATAGCCGCAGAAGTTCCGCCCCAGCACGCTGCCGTTCAAATAAATCGTCGCATAGGTGGCGATCCCGTCGAACTCCAGCAGCAGCTGTCTGCCGTTGTCGGACGGCTCCAGCTTGAACTTCTTGCGGTACCAGCCAATGCCGCGCGGCTTGTAGCCGAAGTCCGGCACCCCGCCCTCGCGGTCGAACGGCTGGCGGTAAGACCAGTCATGCGGAAGCCCCACCGTCTCCCACTCATTATCGTTCCATTCAATACTGGCTGCTCCCATAATGCCGCCTGCTTTGGCGTTGCCGTATACCGCTTTGTGGCTGTTTTCCACCGGGATAGCTATATCTCCGTGATGGAACAGCCAATCCTTGTCCATGCTTAACCGTTCTCTCATTTAGGTCAAAACCTTTCTGCGTTGTAATACTTCTATTGTAGAAAAGCGGAACGAAAGACGTTAGTACAAAGGGAGGGAACCAATCGCACAAAATGAACATTAATGCATTTTCGATTGTTCTTTTGGACGGCAGCATTCATAGTAGATCATAAATACCCATACGGCGACCGGCTTCCCGGACCCGTAAAGATCTGCCGCAGAAGGTGACAAAGCCATGATATCCAAACGAAGAAACAGCATTATGGTCAAAATGATAGTGTTCTATACCATTCCCTTTATTCTGCTCTCCGTCCTGCTCGTGTGGAACAGCACCCATACCACGCGCAACATCCAGGACAGCTTCATCACCAATATGTCCCATGCCTTCGACCAATCCTATCGGGATATTGAAGGCCGCATCCAGGTGGCATCAGACCTGACCTCCATGGTCAGCCGGAACAACAAAATGCTCGAATTCATCAATGACCCCTATCTGGGGGATCAATCGGAATTTCTGAAGGAATATCTGGACACCGTCACGCCTATTATCAAATATGCGACCGCCTTCTCGGAGAGTGACGATTATTCCATCCGTGTCTATATGGGGAATGACGCCATCCCGGAGTCGTGGCCTTATTTCTTTCATCTGAGCAACTACTCTTCTCATCCCAAGCTACAGCAATTTGTGCAAAAGGATTCGGAGACCCGGCTGTGGCTGTTGCCGGATGACCGTGAGCTGGGCCCCGCCAGCTTACAAGATGAGCGCAGGAAATATACACTGCTTACCAAGCTGTATTCGCCTGCCCGCGGCATGCTGGGACTGGCCGTGGTCACGCTGGCCGAGGACAGCCTGTTCAGCATCGAGGAGGAGCCCGCCAATCTGTCGAACGCCCAATTCCTCTATGCCGGCGGCCATATCGGTCTGTCTACTGCAGAGCTGGACGAAGCAGAGGAAGCAGCCATCCTGCAGCAGCATATCGGCGATAAGAGAGCTTATTTTATCCAGGGAGAATATTTATATTTGCATCGTAACCTCGATTCCATCGGCCAAAGCCTGGTGTACAAGGTGTCGCTGGAGCAGCTCAATGCCTCTGTCCGCAAAAATGTCTGGAATCAGATCCTGCTGATCGTATTCAGTATTCTGCTGCTGATGATCACTTGTTATTTCATGTTCAAAATGATTTTTCTGCGGCTCAACAAAATTGTGTCGGTCATGCGCCAGGTCATTACCGGCAACAATTCGATCCGCATTCCAGATAACAGGCCGGATGAACTGGGACAACTCGCGCATGATTTCAACGATCTCATCGAGCGCAATAACGAGCTGATCCACCGGGTGGTCATGAAGGAGCGGCTGCGCAAGGAAGCCCAGATCAAGGCGCTGCAATATCAGATCAACCCGCATTTCATATACAACACTCTAGACATCTTCCGGATGCAGCTGATTAAGGCCAGGATCTTCGATACGGCGGACCGGCTGGCGGATTTCGGGCAGATCCTGCGCTACAACCTGAGCGACAATACCCTGCATACGACGCTGAACGAGGAGATCGGCTTAATCCGCAAGTACGTCAGTCTGCAATCGCTGAGCAGCAGCAAGGCAATTAGGCTGGACATTGAGGTCCAGGAATCGTTAAAAACCTTTCCGGTGATCAAGTTCCTGCTCCAGCCGATCGTCGAGAACAGTATTAAATACGGGCAAACCGCCCGGCGGGAGCTGCTGCATATCCAGGTGCGGGCCTACGCCATTCGGCAGCAGGTCATCATCGATATCACCGATAACGGCTGGGGGATGCAGGAAGAACAGATTGCCGGCCTGAATGAACAGTTCCGCGCCCCGCTCCATTACGAGGACCCTGCGGCCGAGCCGCCCCGCCGCTCCATCGGCCTGCACAATATCAACTCCAGACTGCGCCTGTATTACGGCGACGCCTACCCCATTACCATGGAGGGCAAGAGCAATGACTATACGAAGGTTCAGATTAGAATTCCTTATGAATGAGAGGGCACAGGGATGTACAAGCTGTTGATCGTAGATGATGAGAAAATGGTACGCGAGGGCCTTCAGGATATTATCGAATACCTGAAGGTGCCTCATATCGGCCCGCTGCTGACTGCGCGCGATGGCGCGGATGCGCTGGAGGTGATCGCGCGGAAAGAGCCGCCGATCGTGCTGACAGATCTCAACATGCCCGGCATGGGCGGGCTGGAGATGATCCGTACGCTTAAGGGACGGCACCAGCGCCATAAGATCATCGTCATCAGCGGATACGATGATTTCCATCTGGTGAAGGAGAGCTTCAAGCTAGGCGTGCGCGACTATCTGCTGAAGCCCGTCCATTCCGGCGACCTTGCCGAGGTGCTGAACAAGACGGTGCACGAGCTTCAGCAGGAGCAGCAACAGGACCTTGAAGGCCACTCCGAGCAAAAACTAGCCCTGCTGGAGAAAGCCAGCCGGGGCATGAATCAGGTTCTGCACACTGCCCCGGATGACCATGATGCCATCCAGGCCGTACTGGATGAGCTGGGCTGCCGCTTCCCTCATCCTGTCACTGCGGCGGCCATCGTCTCTGTGAGCCAACCGGCTCCGCACGAGCCTTCCACCGGCGGCAATTGGGAGCATCTTCTGCTGGCCGCCGATTGGGAGCAGCCCCAGCTTACGCTGCTCCCCTTCTATAACCGCCATAATGACCTGGTCCTCTGGCTCAACTATAATGATCAGCTGTATGATGCTGGCGGCATACACAAGCTGCTCCAGCCGTTCTTGGCGGATGGCACCGCCGCGGTAGCTGTCGGTGCTGCGGTCTACTGCGCACCCGGCGCGGTTCATCCCGAAGCAGCCGGTGCTACTGAGTCCGGTAGCCGCACGAGCGGCTTGGCCTTTGCCTACCAGAGCGCACTGGACACGCTCCAGTACAAGCTGATCACCTCCCGCCAGAGCCTTATTGTATACGAGGACACACTGAACAAGGAAGACAATCGGATCAAGTCGGAGCATCTGAGAACGCTGGTGGAGCTGATCGATATGGGGCGCCGGGAGCAGGTGCTCCCACTGATCCAGCATTATTTTAACGAAGAGGCCCTGAAGAGCAGCAGCATGAACAGCATTCGCCATAATTACGATATCATTCTGCACACGATCGGCTGGCTGCCCGGCCAGAAGCGCGACCTCTCTACCTTCGAACGAAGCGAGGCCCTGCGGCTGTACCTCAAGTCCTGCATCCTGCACATGATCGAAGCCCGCGAGAGTCTGGTGCACAGCGGTGATGTAGTGGAGATTGCCAAGACCTATGTGCAGGAGCAGCTGCTGAACGGCATCAACATGGCTTTTATCGCTAATTATTGTAATATGAGCTATAACTATTTCAGTAAAATGTTCAAGGACAGCACCGGGGTCAACTTCCAGGATTATGTCACGATGAAGCGGATGGAATACGCCAGGCAGGCCCTCAGCGGACTCAATGTCAAAATCCACACAGTATCCGAGCAGCTCGGCTACAGCAACCCCAAGAACTTCTCCCGCGTCTTCAAAAGCTATTTCGGGGTCAGTCCGAAGGAATTCCAGAAGCAATCCCGGTGAATTCAACCTAAGCGGAGCTTCCTCCGCCCCACTCTGTCTCATGACCGCAGGCTCCCCGCTTCGCTCACGCGAAAGGAGGGGCTTTTTGTCTGTTCAGGATGAATAATGATACCTTTTCATAACCTCCAATCCTGTTATCGCTTTCTTAATCCGCTTACAATTGATGAAGCACAAGAGAAAAGAGGTTGCCAGATGACAGATTCAGAGGCTACGCTCGCGGCGCGCAAATCCCCGGGCACAGGCAGGAACTTCCGGAACAAGGATCAGCTGTCGCTTCAGACCATGATTCTTCCCGGTATTATATTCATTCTCGTCTTTACATTTATTCCGCTCTACGGTGTACTGATTGCCTTCAAGGAATATAACATCGTCACAGGGATCAGAGGCATCTTTACGGCAGAATGGGTCGGCTTGGACAATTTCAAGGAGTTCGTGAACGATATCAACTTCTGGAATATGCTGCGCAATACGCTTGGCATCAATCTATTGGGGCTGCTTATCAACTTCCCCCTGACCATCCTGTTTGCGCTGATGCTCAACGAGCTGACTTCCCAGCATTTCAAAAAGCTGACGCAGACAGTCACTTATCTGCCTCATTTTATCTCCTGGAGCATCTTCGGCGGATTGATTATCAACATTCTGTCGCCGAGCAGCGGTGTCGTTAACTATGTGCTGCTGCAGCTTGGGATCATTTCCGAGCCGATCCATTTCCTTGGGGAACAGGACTACTTCTGGCTGCTTGCCGTGCTGACGAATCTCGTGAAGGAGTTGGGCTGGGGGGCCATTCTCTATCTCGCCGCCATTGCGGGCATCGATCAGGAAATGTATGAAGCGGCCTACATGGACGGGGCCACACGCTTCCAGCGCATCTGGCACATTACACTGCCATCCATTACCGGCACGATTGTCATTTTGCTCGTATTTTCCATCAGTAATATCCTGAATAGCGGCTTCGACCAGTTCTTCGTGCTTCAGAATCCTCTGAATATTGATAGCAGCGAGGTCATTGACACTTATGTCTACAAGGTGGGGCTCAGGGAGTTCCGTATGGAATACGCTACGGCTGTGGGTCTGATGAAGACGGTCATTGCGCTCGTCCTGCTCTATCTTGCCAACCTCACGGCCAAAAAAATAACAAAAAGAGGAATCTTCTAGGGGGGTACGCTCGTGGTTAAGGATCGCTCATGGCGGGAACATCTGTTTAATGCATGCAATGTTCTGATTATGCTCATTCTGATTGTATTTACGCTCTATCCGTTCTGGTATTCCGTGATCGGCTCCTTCAACGAAGGCGCGGACTACGCCAGAGGCGGCGTGTACCTGTTCACCCGGCAGTTCACCTGGGACAACTACAGCGCTTTGTTCAGCGACAGCGCTCTGATCCGGGCCTTCGGGGTTACGGTGGCCCGGACGGTGATCGGTACGTTCACCCATATTGTGTTTACAGCTATGTTCGCTTACGCTTTCTCACGCCGGAACCTCAAATACCGGAAATTCTACTCCATGCTGGGACTCAGCAGTATGTACCTCAGCGGCGGAATGATTCCGTTCTTCATTCTGATCAACTCGCTGGGGCTCTACAATCACTTCCTGGTGTTCATTATTCCGGCCTTGTTCAGCTTCTGGAACGTGATTCTGTTCCGCTCCTATTTCGCCGAGCTGCCGGAAGCGCTGATCGAATCCGCCAAAATCGACGGGGCCGGGGAATACACCATCTTTTTCAAGTTTATTCTACCTTTATCCAAGCCCGTGATCGCCGCGGTCTCGCTCTTCACGGCTGTCGGCCACTGGAATGCTTATTATGACGCCATGATCTATACGTTCGGGGATCATCTGCAGACGGTCCAGCTCTATATCCTGAAATTGGTTCAAAGCACGGAAGCCGCTCTACTGCTGGCTAATATGTCGGGCACCGTCGGCACATCGCACAGTACCGTCACGACAACAACCCTGCAATTGGCCGCCATGGTCGCCGCATCGCTCCCGATTGTGCTGATCTATCCTTTTGTACAGAAGTATTTCATCAAGGGCATGCTCATAGGCTCTGTCAAAGGATAAATCCGCCTTAAGGTGGGATGAACATATAGCTTACGATGATAACTTGGGGGTAAAAAAATGAAGAAAACAGCAACGGCCTTATTATCCATCTGTCTCAGTCTGACACTCGTATTAACCGGCTGCTCCAAAGCGGGCAACGCCAATAACGAAACCACCCCGTCGCCTACAGCGACTGCCGGCAGCGGGGACACAGGCGCAAATATAGCAACATCCTCAGATCCCGGCTGGAAATCCAACACGGCGCCTGCCACCTTGTCCTGGTATGTAGGCGTACCGGGGTACTCCAAGAAATGGGATGCACAGAACAACTATGTAGACAAGCTTATTACCGGGGAGACCGGCGTCAGCGTAGATTATGTACTCGCAGGGAATGATGTGAACTCCGAATTCAACGTGATGATGGCAACCGGCAATCTGCCCGACATTATCACGCTGGACCGCTGGAACAGCAACTCGCTGATCCAGACCTTGATGAGCAGCGGCACGGTGGCTCCCCTTAACAAGCTGATGGAGGAGTATGATCCGTACCTGACCACCATTCTGCCGCCATCCATGGTAGACTGGTACACCCAGCCGGACGGCAATCTCTACTCCATTCCGAACTACTATGTATCTCCGGAGATGCTGGATCAGTATCCCGGGGTGAAGAAGTTCTACAATGAACGCTCCAACGGCCAGATTCTGGTCCGCCAGGACATCATGAATGATCTTGGCATTACCATGGAAGACCTGCAGCAGGAGGATTCCCTGATTGCAGCGCTGAAGAAGGTGAAGGCCGCCGGGGTGAAATATAACGGCATGGATGTCATTCCAGTCTATCTGGACGATAAGGATAAATATATCAACGACTCCCTGAGTGTGCTGAGCGGCTCCTTCGGCGCCGTTAGCGAGACAGAGGATGGCTCTTATTCGGATGTCCGCCGCACCAGCGAATTCAAGAACGTGCTGAAGTTCGTCAACCGGCTGTATTCGGAAGATCTGCTGTCACTGGAGAACTTCACAAGCGACCACAACCAGATTGCGGAGAAAATGACGCAGGGCTCGATCTTCATGAAGATCGGCAGCTACGCCGACTACAAAGACCCGGTCAACAATCTCTACCAAGCCGATAAAGAAGCGAAATATGTAACCGTTGACGCTATTCAGTCCAAGGAAGGCACGCTGCCGCAATACGGCAGATCGCTCAACAAAGGCTGGACCTTAACCTTTATTAACAAAAAGTCCAAGCAGCAGGACCGCGCGATTCAGTTCCTGGAATATCTGTACAGCGAGCATGGCCAGACCGTCAACAGCTTCGGCAAGGAAGGCGAGACCTTCACGGTAACGGCAGACGGCAAATACAAGCTGAACACCGAGATTGAGGAAGCCATCAATAAGGACTGGAACGCCGCCTCCAAGAAATGGGGCTTCGACTCCATCTGGTGGATGGTCAATGAAGTATGGCTGAAGGATGTCAAAGAAGCCGAAAAGACCGAGCAGACGGAATACATGGACAAGCTGTTCTCCGGCACAGCCAAATATATGTTCAGTAATGACGTTATGGATTCCGGCAACCTGTTCGATGCCTATGAGCCCGGCTCCAAGGAAGCCAATGCCGAAGCGAAAATCAATGTCTACTGGGCACAAGTCGTTCCCAAAATCATTTTCGCTAAAAGTGATGCCGAATTCGAATCCGTCTACACCGAAGCCCTCGCCACCCTGGACAAGCTGGGCCTGAAGGATATCGAAGCCGCGAAGAATGCCCGTGTCCAGGAACTCAAAGAAGCCACCGGCACTAAGCTGGTATCGCCGAAGTATACAGGGACTTATCAATAAGGCAACAAATAAAGACGCTGCGGGGAGACATTCCCGGGCGTCTTTTACTTATATCTTAAGTGGTCTACTTATTGCTGCCGATGAGCGAGCTTAACCGCTCCAGCAGATCGCCGCCGCCCGTAACCGAGATGGAACCGATCCGGTCGCATATTTTCTCCAGGAATTCCAGCTCCTTGAGCCGGAACAGCGTCTGATTCTCGTCCATCAGCTTCGCCGTATTCAGCAGGCTGCGTGTTGAAGCTGTCTCTTCCCGGCGGGTAAGCAGGTTCGCCTGCGCCTTCTTCTCGGCGAGCAGGACGGTGTTCAGGATGTCTTTCATTTCCCCCGGCAGAATCACATCCTTCACCCCCGCCCCGACAAAACGTACCCCGAATTCTTCTCCCTTCTCCTGGATACGGGACAGAATGAAGGTGGCAACATCCTCTTTTCGTTTCAGGAGATCGTCCAACTTCAGCGTCCCGACATATTCCCGGAGCAGGAGCTGAAGCTGGATGTGGATCTGCTCGTCAAACCCCTTCATCTCCAGAACGCGGTGCGGACTTACGATGGTGTACTGGCATACGAAGTTCAGACGCAGCGAGACCTTATCTTCAGTCATCATTTCCTGGCCCACCAGATCCATCTGCTGCTGTCTTAGATCGACCGTCTTCGTCAGCACCGAGACCGGTCCCTTCCAGAAATAATACTTACCCGGCGTAAGCTCCCGCTGAAGCGTATGGTCATAGAACAGGAATCCCTGCTCGTAGCTCGCGATTTCGTAGCACTGCACATATGGAGTAAGCTTCGGGATAATCGAGCGGTCGATCCCGACAGGCAGCTCCGGCTGCCGGATATCCGTATGCACGAAGGTGTGCTTCCTCAGGAGGTTCCAATACGCATACACCCCCGGCTTCAGCAGCTGCATGAATTGACCATCCTCATAGTGCAGCACGTTCTCATGATCCTGTACGCGCACCACATCAAGCTCCCGCAGGAGCTCATCATCCTGTAAGAACAGCTGCAAGTCCTTGCCCCCAGCGTTAAAAGGCTTGGCAATATCCAATACCACCACCGTATGCTGCGACCATGAGAAATAACGGTAGGTTCCCGGCAGCAGCCGCTTCACATAACTTCCCTTATGAAAGAGCAGACCGCGCTGGTCCGCTTGAATCGTGATTGGCTTCAACATCATATGTATTACCCCCTTCATGTTTGGCCAATGGATGACAGAATCCCGCTGCAGACCGGGCGGAATCACGTTTGAGACAGGCGGTCTGCCGGGAGGTCCGGGAGGACTGCTTGAGACCTGAGGCTAACCCAACCTTCAGCCAGCCTTCGTTCCCTTCCGTCCTTACCTAGTCCTCCCCTGCTGCCCCACCATCGGTATCCACGGATTGCAAAGCCCTGCCGCAGTTGCGCTAGACTAGCCGCCAGAGATTCTGTCCACTGGTTTCCTTACTCAGATTGTGCTTCAATTGTGGCTCGATGGAAATCGAGTACTGTAACCAACGTCGCTGTGAAGGCGATCGGGGAATCGAACCCCTTATCTGCTCTTACCGCAACGGACCGTACAGGATACCGTAACATACATGCCGGCACTGCGGGATCACCTGAGATCCCCGCCTCGTTACGCCCGCCCTGATAAGAACCGGATGTAGGATGAACGCGCTTGGCGTTTTCTTACAGGGTCTATCATCGCTGATCTGAGCGGTAACGAACATGGCGGAAGTATTACGATGGAAGAATAAATTTCCAGGGAGGATTTTAAGAGGCACAGAAAAAAGCCCAAAGGCAGGTGTTGGCCTGCTTTTGAGCTTGGGTATGGCGATTGCGTTTGTATATTAAAAATTACTACAAAAAAATAGACCGCCCTCACCAAAGGAATCGGTCTATTCTTTGACTGGTTTACCTCTTGAAGCCACCGCCCTTAAAAGTGGATATTGCCCCGAGAGTCGTGTTAGCCGCACGGCTCTCTTTTTTCATTATACTTTCTTCTGCCTATTGTACCACTCTCTTAAAATCTCTCATTAGCCTAAACCCACTCTTCCGGCGGGATCCATAGGTTGGGCCTACGCTGTTCGTATATTCAAATTTTTCCATTCATGGTATAATCGCAGAAGCAATAGAAAGGCTTATATGGGCGGTCGGCTAATCTCCCGGAAAAGCTGATGCTTACGAAGTAGCTTTCTGCGAAAGCTTTTAGGTGAAGCCAATGGAGGTTTATCAAGCATTGTCCCTGATGTTCATGTTCGGCATGTTCATTATCGCGCTGCTAAATTACCTCAAAAAGAAATAGACCGCCCTTCTGAAGGGTAGCGGTCTATTCTTTAACTGTCTTACTCATCTGAAGCCGCCGCCCTTAGAAGCGGCTATTGCTCCGAGAGTCGTGTTCGCTGCACGGCTCTCTTTGTATTCTACGTTTTTTCTGCCTTTACTATACCACAAATCAGTTCATAAAGTAAGAAAATGTATGAAGTTATCTATTGAAATACGCATCGTACTCCTTAAGAGCTTCCGGTGACTGCTTCGCTCTCCATTCCCGCAAGGCCGTCCCGAATCTCCATCAGCAGCTTCCCCAGCATATTGCCGCCCTGCCCGTCCCCGCCGTCTCCCCAATAGGCATCATTCGAGGTATGCTCAACAAGCATGCAAACCCCGGTAGATAGCAAGATGGACTTGATTACAGGATGCTGTTCTACCTTGGCTATGAGTGCTTCCCGCATCACCTCAACCTTGCACTCCTCCCAATCCGGCCGCAGCGGTCGATTCCGCTCCCGACCCATCCTGGCTGCGATCATAGGCGTACTGGCAAGCCGGATCTCCTCTTCATGCTCAGTCCCTGCGAACTTCTGCGCCTGGAAATAATGCTCTGATGTCGCCCACTCTTTGCCTTTTAACAGAATCGGATACTTGGCAAAATTAGAAAAACAGCCATAAGGCTTATCCGTCTCATAGAAACGTATTATACGCGCCTCTGGCTTAGCCGATAACCATTCCTTTCGATGTTCATCGTGGATCTTCTGGATATGTTCCGGGGTGTCCATGGCTGGCCTGGCCTCCTTGTGTATGGAGTGTTCATCATCTTTATGATTTGATCTCACTTGATTAAAGCTCAATCCTCTCCTTAAGAAGCACACTAGACTCCTTCGACTGAGGAAACCATAACGGTTTTGAAAGTGTAATTGCATCATTATCTAATGTACTTAATAGATTGGACACAAAATAATTGAAAGACTGTTCTCGGGTATTATATAATCCAAATTTAGGATTATTATGAGCTGTATTATTCCAATGTAGGCCATATATCTGCCTATTAATACATAAAGACGTTAAAGTTCTCGTCTGCAAAAATTGTAGATCCATCCCATCATAACGCTGTCTTTTATCCCGGTAGAATTCTTGGATTCTCGTAAATAACCGTTGTGCGACAAGTTCTGGTCCAATGCTTCGATAATCCTGATAGCCATATGAGAATATCCCAAAATAAACGTTGTCAGAAGCCCGCTCCATTATTGATTGTACGGTATAGAGATTTTCTAGAGCATCTTTCAACTTCGTCCCCACACTTAAGCTGGTCTTCACTTCTATTACGGCTCTAACATATTGATCTGGAACAATGACAAAGTTAGGCCCATTAAAAAGCAACGGAGAAGCTTGATCATAAATAATAATGTCCAGTTGCTTACTACAGGATTCCCCATCGTTGGAGAGAATAAATCCACTTGAAACTGAATACTTCTGAGGAATAAATCTCTTTATTACATCCTGCAAAATAGCCTCTTTGTGTGTCCCATCAGATATCCAATGAGCATTTCCGATGATATCTCTCACCCGATTTTTTGCAACGTCTAATTCCTTGCTAAAGCTCTGATAATAATTCGGCAGACTTCTCTCAACGGGCATACTTCACCTCTGTCATCAGCATTGTTCTATTCCTCTTTATGCTTACTCTCTTCTTCAAATATTCCTAACCTCCACCACTCTCCCCAAATCCACATACTCCTCATGATCCAGCTGTACCTTCACTCTACCCCTGCGGCGCTTCTCCCGCCATTCCCGCAGCTCGGTCTCCGTATCCAGCCGAAGCTCAGCAAGCTCCAGGGCCCGGTCCAGAATATATTTGCTGGTATGGAGCACTGTATAAATCCCTTGCCCGCCTAGCGCGATAGGGTCGGCCAACCTCTTCCATTCTTCAATGGTGAACCGTACATACAACTCCTCTTCTGTACCCGGCCTGCAAGGAACCTCGGTAATCTCCTTACGCCGCAGCACCTTCCAATCGGCTACCTTGCCTACCCAGTGAATGCCTGTTTTGGCCGAATGGATGAACTTCTTGCGGGATTGGCACATCGCGATGTATTCAATCTGGGTAAGCAGCTTCTGGCTGGCAAGATTCTTAAGCGGCATATGATAAAAAGCGTTCCGCAACGCCACCCCCACCTGCTCCGGCCCCCGCACCGATCCAACCAGCACATTCTTGCCCGCCAGCTTGTCGGCATAATACTCCTTCGTGCCACGCGGGCGTGTGGAGCGTTCGTAGGCCTTCTCTGGGCTGTCACGGATGATCTCCTCCAGGAATTGCTCCACCAGACCGGTGGCATTCGGCAGGAACGGAAAAGCGCCGATGTTGAGCAGCTCAATGCTCCGGTAGAACGGGTGGCTCTTGAACCGCTCCTCGTCCGGATAAGGGAATAACACATACGCCCCGAACATGCTGCGCTCATACTCCCCGGAGCTCTGCTCCTGATACACAATCGCATCCCGGTAGCGGTGCATTGTGTTAATGTCGTCCTCCTCCGGCCCGGGCTGCTTGTACCTTTTCTCATAGGGCGTGCCTGGATAGGCAGGATTCAAGCGGTACTTGGCGTCAAAAACATACTTATACTGCTTCACCTGACCCGCATCCTTCTTCTTCAAGGTGAGCACATTGTCCGGCCGCTGGCTCAGTGTCGGCGTCTGATCCGTGCCCGGAATCGCGTTATAATACAGGATGAATTGCTCGCCGTTCACCGGGTTCTCATAGACCATCTTAGCGCTCTGCGAACGGTCCAGAGTCACAAAGATCCCGCTCCGGTTCACCCGGATGATATTCTGCTTCACCAGCTTATACTTCTGCCCCAGCAGCTGATTCAGCTTCAGGAAGCACCAGTATTCATAGAGCTGCGCGACATCCTTCATGGATAGCCGGAGAAGATCGCTTTGGATCGACAGACCTTTAAGCAGCATGAGATAAAAGCGGTAGACCTCACGATACCCAGGGGCCATCTGCAGCACCAGTGTAACAGACATCTGCTTCATCACACCCGCCTCACGCACAAAATCCATCTGCAGCACCCGGTCAATCTGCTTAAGCATGGAATCCAGCCTTGCCATCAGCAAGGGGTCTGAGGTTCGGCTATTCTCTCTCCAGCGGAGCTTAAGCTCCTTCAGCTTCCCGCGAACCCGTTCCAGCATCCAGCGGACGAAGCGGTTCTCATTCGTATCATAGGCGAGGCGCCTGCGCGTCTCCATTAAATGTGTGGCCGTGTAGCTGCGGTTACCAATCGTCAGGAATCCGTGCTTCGCATCCTCCCTTAACCGTTCAGGGTGCTTGGCGAGCTCGCGGATGTTCTCCCTTCCAGCTTGCTTGACCCGGCCCGCATCCATGAGCCTCCGTTCCTGGAGTAGCGCATAGTGAGGGTTCTTGTTGATCCGTTCAACCGCATCCAGCAGTTGCCTTAAGATGTGCTGGAGGATCGTGAAGAACTCCGTCAGACTCTGATGCGGGGTCTCCCGCAGCCCGGTGAGCTGGTAGGTCCGGCGCAGGAAGTCGAAGGCCAGATTATAGATCTGCGCATTTACTTCATGCAGAATATTCTGGTAATCCAGCTTATAATCCATCTTCGAGGGGAAAATCTCCATCTCCACCCGCAACAGCATCTTCCCCGCTCCGCGAAGCTCCCATTCCGTCAGCCCGACCTCATTCCTGAAGTTCAGCACGCCGGCCAGAATAGAGTCCCCCAGCGGCTTCACCGCCTGCCGGAGCAGCACATTCTCATGATAGAACGTAAGACTCTCCACCTGCTTATGCTGAACCACCAGCTCGTAAGACTGCGTCTCATAAAAGCAAGGAAAAGCCGTCTCCCCCGGCACCCACTCCACCAGCCCATACGTTTCCGGCGAGAACACCTTAATCTGCATCTCACCCAGCCGCTCCGAGCAAGTGATGCCAAGCGTAGCCTCCACCCACTCCTGCTCTGAGGAACGATGCAGCTGCAACGTCTCCACCGTAGGATGATAGGGCTTCCCCAGGAGATACAGCGTGAACAGCTCCGTCTCCACCCGCAGCAATTCTACCGCCTGGTCACGAGAGCCAGTATGAGGTGAATCCATCTTCCTCCAGCCTCCTAAGCATGTACGCCAATTTGCGGGCACTCTGCGGATGCTTCAGCCCAGGCGGAGTTTTCCCGCCAGCCCATGCCAGATAGAGAGGCGACGCATCCTCCATGAGCAATTCCATATTGAACGTTAAGCTCGTCCCATTGCCAATGGCCTCCTTGATCAGGCTCAGCAGAACCCGGCGCACTGAGGAATGACTGCCTTGAATGCGCGGGAGAATCTTTTGCAGCAGCTGCCAGTCGAACGCCTCTTCCTCATCCATCAGGCCATACCGCTCGTTATAGATCATATAAAAGCAAACCGCATCCCGCACCCGGAACCCCACATGAGCATGAATATCCTCCAGCAGCGCGTTGATCTTCACCAGTCTCCCGGTCGTCCGCACCACGAGCTCCTGATAATTATCGTAGGCATCTGCCAGCTTCAGATAATCCGAACGGACGAACAGATGATTCAGCTCCGCAAGTAGAGCGGGAACGTCTGCATCCTGAACCGCCTCTTGCGGATACTGCTGCAGATTGATGTAATTGAACTCCAGGGTGCTGGCGCGGTCGAGGACTTTTTTGCTAAAAGGGTGCGTGGTCTCGTCCATATTCACCGTCCCGATCAGGAACACATTCTCCGGGATGCCCAGGCCGCCGTAGGTCCGCTCATCCTCAGGGTTCCCCAGCGCAGCCGGAGAGATCAGCGCCTGTGTCTGAATTTCCCCCTCCCGCCACTCCTGCGTCTCCAGCACACTTAGCAGATCACTGAAATAATGCTCCACCCGGGCCAAGTTCATCTCATCCAGGCAGATAAAATACGGCTGATGCCGGTTCTCCGGCTGCCGCGCCTCCACGAACACCTGCATCACCGGCCCCGGCTGGAACCTGCCCGACAGATCCTTATACCCCAGCAGATCCGCAGGATCACTCCAATCCGGCCGCACCGGAATCAGCCTGAACCGCCCATTATCCCTTGTCGCCCCCAGCGCCTCTGCAAACAGCTTCACCAGCCTCGTCTTCCCCGTCCCCGAGATCCCCGCCAGAATCACCAGCGGCTTCGCCTTCAGCGACAGGTAGAAGTTCTCGATCAGATGCTCCGGGAAAAAGAAGCCTTGGCGGCGGATGTGTGATTGGATGTGGTGGAGGAAGGTTGAAATACTAGTATCGGATGGCGGTAAAATAGGAATCACCTCACGTAGGCTCTCCATATTGGAAGCAGCCTCTTCTTGATCTAGAATAGCAAACTCAGGCCAGTTCACTTCTGCCGTAAGCGCCTGAAGCACTTGAAGACCTTGTCTTGAGAAGCGGAACAAATATCCTTGATTCACTCCGCCTCCAGTATGGAGTGGCCCTTGGGTGATATTCAATTGCATGATTTGCTGATTGAATTGTTGCAGCGCAATGGGCGGAATCAATTCTACATAAGTAGTGCGAATTAGCCGTCCCTCTTCCTGCCAACCTGTATTCGCCATGGAGCTTGGCTTAGGAGCTTCCACTGCCGCAGCAGTAACCTGACTCACATAACGAATAGCTTTATTCGAGTAATGAAGAACGATATCGCCTTCTTGAACTTCCTTCATCGTCTCCCAGTGATATAGTTTACGCCCTTGAGTATTCAGTAAAGGCGCCCACAGAATCCCCTCTTCCTTCTCCGCCTGAATAGAAGTCCCCTGATTAACCCACCACACACTAGGATTCGGCTGATAGGTAAGGAACTCTAGACGGTATTCAAAAGGAAAACCCGTCGCATAGAAATCTATGTATTCCGCCTGATCTTCAGGGACGACGACTTGGGGTTTCTTCACATCCACATCAGATTGTTGATTTTCTCTTTCTTGCAAGATGTAGGAGTAGGAATGGGAGAAGGTACTAACCAATAAATCCTTCAATGTTTTATTTCCGTTATAACGGAGGTGAAGCACTTCGCGGCCTGTAGACTTTTGATTAATATTAATTAATATTGCTTCATAACTTCGCTCATCATGAACTAACTTAATCGGTTGCCCTTTACCCAGGTTTGGTTGTTGACCTTGATTAGCTTCTAAGAAATCAGGATAAAACTCCACCGGAATATGAGTGCCATCACGGAATATAGAAAAGTCCACTTTTTTACGCCCGATTAAGTTAGGAATCTCTGTATCCTTCCACCAGCTTCGTAGTTGTTTGATCATTTCGGTTAACTCCAGTCATCAGGATTTACAATATGTATGGTAATTCGACAATATGGGAAGGATTCCCTTCCGAAAATAGGCATAAGAAAAGGACTGTCGCATGAACAGCCCAAACATGAGTATGCTTATATTATTATCTATTCTTATTCTGAGAGAACAGAAGGAGCATTAAAGGATTGTGCAAGCTGCATTCCATCCTTTAGTCCCTGAAGATAAAGGCGTTCGTAAATAACGGATTGCTTTACCTGCAGTTTATTTTCCCAATCCTCAAATTTCGGCATACGTGCGATGTCTAAGGAGTCAAACAACGCTTGAAACGCATCACTTTCCTCTTCAAAAGCTTGTCTAGGCTCGGACTCATATTCTATTTGTGCTGTAACCTCATTTAATCGACCCTGAATTGTTTGTATAAACCACACTGGAAAACTCACCACATCTCCCCCTGGACAGAAGTTTAAACGGAAAACCTCTGAGTATCCGTTCCTTTCTTGATACATCTGATTAATAAGTTCATCCACCTTGCGACTCTGAGCCTGAATCGTCTCATTTGTGCTTAACGGAACCCCTTCTTCCAGTAACCTCTGCCCAAGTTCATTCAGCCTGCGCTTCTCCTCCTCATACTTGTGGATAAGATTCTGCATTGCACCCTCACCTTTCTGGCAAAGCTATGGTAGTAGACGATGTATAGAAATTTTAATGCGGTTATCGGTTTATTTTATTTTAATTCGATATCCGCATTAAAACAATACTTACCTCGCATACAATTTGGTTAATATTGTGAGGTGACACGGAAATGAGACATCGCAAAGAGCCCCCAGGTGACAAAAACATCATCGGGAGCCGAGTCGTAGCAATTCGCAAAGCTAAGAAAATGAAGCAGAAGGATTTCCTTGCCCGGTTACAGACTTTTGGATTGGACATCAGTCCAACCAGTTTATCAAGATTGGAAGGCCAGCATAGGCTTGTTCAGGATTATGAGGTGGTGGCAGTTGCGAAGGCTCTGGAGGTTTCTGTTGGTGAGTTGTTGGGAGAAAGTAAGTAAGATTATCAGGTACAGCTCTTGTCACAAGATAAATAAATTAATTAAGAGGTACGTATTTCGTAAGAGGAAGAAAGCCTTAAATTAAAATACCAGCAAAAGCTCCTTTTGTTAAAAACTCATAATGGAAATCAACTTTTTTTTGTTTCGTGCTATGATCCTATACTTCCCTAGCATTCAGGACCTCTACAACGTGTATGATTGAACTACTTTCAAAAAGGGAGTCAATATCCTGTGAACACTCACTGTAAATAACCTCACATACCCTCATCGCTTTAGTCCACCCTAAAACACATCCTTCTTCGAAGATCATAATTGCACATCTCACGTTATCTTTGATAATACCGTTCGATAACAACTACTTTATATAAACCTAAATAACCAGTCACCGATTAATTATCGACGACTGGCAAAATACTAAGGTGTTTGGATCTTCTTCTCTAATCTTATCAGATTGTTCCTTTCTTTCGATATTTTGTTGCAAAGGAAAAAAAGTTCGTCTTCTTGTTTATGCTTTGTAATAGTTTATGAAATCTAACGCTATAGCTTCGGCTAACTTATCAACCTTCTTTTCCGAAGTAGTACTGAAGGTTCTAACTTCCGATATGACTTTAAAGGCTTTATCTAAGCTAGCTCGTCTCTCAAGAAGTTTTATTTGAACAAGGTATTCCACTGACTGTCTATAAGTTGAAGCAACACTTGTATAAAGCTGTTCTGAAGGAAGCAAGTAGGATAACAATGTTAGATCATCAATATTCTCTAAATCTTCATTAATACGTTCCTCAAATCTCTTTCTAAAAGTACCATACGAGCCTATATGCGCTCTAAACCTACCAATAGTACCCCGTCTATCATTTGTTTCCCCTACATAAACAGCTCTATAGGATTTTGATAATATTATATAAATATATGCTCTTTCATGACCGTTGAATATGTTGGAAATCTCAGTAATAATCATGGTTTTATTCTTGCACTAAAGCATGCTATCCTTATTTAATGGTGGAAGTTTATTTTCTTTTGTTCTAACAAAAGATGCCAAGTATTCTGAAACAATCCTTCTATATTCTAATATTGTGCCTTCTGTATCTAATCCCTCAAAGACATTAGATGTCCTAGCCTTAACTTCGGCCAAGGCAAAATTGTAAAGAAGCAAGTCATATATTACTTGTAAATCTGTATTCATACTATTATCCTCGAAAACTACTTTTGAAAAACGATGTTTCTTGTTTATCCGTACACAATGACCTTGTTCCGCGTCAAAATAAGGCTCCCACAACAAATTATCGTCAACTGAGTTCACCCTAAATATTTTCTCAACTTTTGGGTTATTTGTGCCTTTTAGTGTTGTATTTATATCCTCGTCAGATAATTCCTCCTCACTCACCTCTCGACCCTCATTCTCACTTTTCTCCTCAGCAGCTATTTGTTTCATTTTCTTTTTCATATCATTACCAAGTTCTTGTCTTTTTATTTGCTCAGATCTCTCTTCTTCTTCATTTAAAATTGGCTCAGTTGATAAGTCGGGAACCTCATAATCTAGTACAAGCTGGTTAGATGTTTCACTTGGTTCTAATCCTTCTTTTTGTTTCAGTAGCTCATTAGCGTGTTTCCAGGCCTTTTTACTTTTCCGTTTATAATCGTCGCTTAAATCACTAATCGTTTTTTGAGCTTCATCAGATAAAATTATAGACGACTTTTTCACATCAATATTGAATGCATTATCTGCAGAATCGTCAATAATTATCCTTCCTCTAAAAGAGTAATAATCCTGATCAAGTGGAATTATCCCAAACCGTTCCGCCCAAGAAATCAATCTTTTATTTCTATAGACATAAAAACCATAATTATTGGCCTCGATTTTATACTTCTGCCTAATCTTTGAGTCCTCAGGTTTGAAGGCGGGTGGGTAAGGTAATTGAGTAACCTCAATTGTTCCATGGACCCCATAATCAGGGTCTAACAATATTGCCTCTTTTGGTTTCTTAATCCACTTGACATTTAAACCATCCCAAATATCTTCATCCAAATTCCCACCATTTACTGCATCATTTGCCTCCTGAGTAAATAACACATCATAAGGTTCTATCTTAGTAACGAAATCCCCATTCAAAATAGATATTTTCAAACCATTTTCTTTAATAAAGTAATAATATATAACACCTAATTTATATTCCAATTCATCAAGAGTTGCTTTAACACTCGGGTGATTTTCAAGTCTAATATCACTGATTCTTACTATTGTCCCATGGTTGTTACTCAAGTAATTCTGTATTAAATTGATATCTTCATCACTAGGATCGACTTTTAATGAAAAGTACTTCCCACTTGCTTTTATCTCGCTTAATGAAACAATAAATTTCTTGAAATCTTTGTCTCCATTTGATGAAATCACTTCCAAAGTGTTCCCTTGTGAGAAGGCTGCCGATTTTAATCCCAATCCAAATTTAGATAAGGAATTCGAATCATAATTCGTATCCGGCGACCCTAACTTAAGTGCATCCAAAATCTCTTTCTCTGACATCCCTCTTCCATCGTCGATGATGACATATTCTTTAACATTGTTTTTTCTAGCGTCCCGGCTGGCTGGATTAATTTTATTAATTATAATTTGAATATTATTAGACCTTGCCCTAACTGAGTTATCTAATATATCCCCTATTGCAGCAGGGGGAGTGTAACCAATTCTCCCTAAACCAAACAATGTTCTGTAAGGATCCCATTCTAAATCAAATATCTCGTTTGTCATAAAAGTTTCACTCCTAGTTCTTCAGCAATTTGTATCACACTGTCACTTGAAATAAATGGAACCTGGCCGTAGATTAATCCAGCCTCTCCCTGCAATCTTGCTACTAAATGCCCTTGTCCAAGCAATTTCTCCGCACCTTTTTCCCCAAGGGAAATTTCAGAAGTCCCTACACTCTCAACTCTCAGAATTAACCGATTTCCTAAATTATCCCTTAACTGAACTGGCAAAACATTAGCATCGGGACGTTGAGCAGCAAAAATTAAGTGTATCCCTGCAGCGCGCGCCTTCACCCCTAAACGTTGAACAATAGAGGAAACCGCATTCTTATATTCATCAACAAGCATCCATTCAGCAAACTCGTCGTGAATCAAGAATATCAGTGGCAACCTTTGATTATACGAGACCTTAGCATTATAATCTTTAAGGTTATTTACTTTAATCTCCTTAAATTTCTGGTATCTATCATTCATTTCATCTACAAGATCTTCAAGTATCTGTGTAGCTTTATTCTGATCGTCGATAATTCCTTCAACAAGATGTGGAAGTTCTGCAAGATGCATATAATCAACGCCGTATTTAGGATCAATTAAGTAAATATGTGCTAGATCTTTACTATTTGTTACGCAAATATCAAGAATTAAATTTTGTAACAAAACCGATTTACCACTTCCGGTTGCCCCCGCAATGAGTGTGTGTGGAGCATGCTGAGCTCCACCTTCAAACTCTCCCCCCAAATTTAAGTAAAGTAGCTCCCCATCAATTTCCTTAACCCCAATAACAAAACTCATATTCAACCCTGATGTATTGGTTTGAACCTTTCTTACCTTCCAAACATCTGCTAAAGATATGCTTTGCCTTTGAGGACGAGCTAAAGACACAACAATCTCTCCTGGGTAAGCCATAATATTTATTACATTAAGAGCATGTGTAGTAAGAAGGATCGATCTCCGTTTTTCTATATCGTCAACTTTTAATTGATCCGAGCCCTTCAATCTTATAACAACAGCATTAGGTGTAAGTCGATGTCCATTTACTTTCGCCTGCAAGTTATAACTAATTAAAGCCATTCTAAGTTTATTCACTGTCTCACTAACCCAGGATTGATCCTCATTGGTTTCTTCCATGCTTTGAGCATTCTGTAATATCCATTTTTGCAACCCAGCATTCGCCCAAGGAACTTCACCGCCCATTTCTACAATGGGTCTATTTACGTCTGGCTCTAACGATACTGTTTTTTCTTTCTTGCTTAAGGAATAGCTTTCTCCTGTATCTCCTGCAGCTTCATCTTTCTCAAAGTTAATCTGCATTTGTTTGTCATCTGAAGTTTCAAAGACTTTTTTTTCTCCAGTGACAGCCTTATTATTACTAGCAGCAACAAAATTGATTCTAGGAGCTGGTAATTTAGGATCAAATAATTCCCAAGGCTTACTTTCGTCAAGCTGCTCCCTGACTTCAATGATCGAGGTCCCGCGATGATAAGCCAATACTAATTCTCTTACAAGATCTCTAGTAAAAACTTCTTGATAGGAGTTTTTAGCATTTACAATGGGGTTTCTTTCACTATCTAAAACTGTATCAGGTAAGGTAGATACAAATACATGGGAATAACCCTTGATTTCGATAGGAATTTCCCCTGCTCGAATAACCTCACGCAACTCTTCAACAGTAAAGGTAGAATTCGGAGCTAATTCAATACCTTCATTTAGCAGGTCACTTAATCTGGAAAGCCATAAGTCACGGTCAAGTCGCCCCGGATTGCCAAATAGTGCGTTATCCATTCTGTTGACGGTATCCCGCAACTGCTTTGAAGAGTTTTTTCTTGCTTCGGAGACTCCCTTGGCATCGACATACTTTGCTTCAGAAATAAACACTTGAAGAATTGGCTTATCATTAACCAGTTTAGGTACAAGCGCCAATATATCTGCAATTTGCTCTTCTTTTTGTCCAAGCCAACTTGCATAATCATCAAGAAAAAACCAACCTACAGCCTGTTCAGCTCCTATTTCGGGGTGAAGGAGCGTCTTACTTAATACGACACCAATTAATTCACCTGCAAACACACCTCGTTTTGCAGCACGTAGTACGATGTCACCTGATATTGTATTGGCATCCTCAATAAATCGCTCCGTGAGCTGCACTAATTCCTCTTCATTTAACCCTAGGCCTAAAGCATTTAATCTTCTTTTCACAAGTACATTTAATAGGTTCAATTTAGATTTTGAAGATACAACAATGTTTGAGCCATGGGATTTATTGTGCTGGTACTTTATAACCTTCACCCCAAGATTCCTAAGCTGTCTTCGTTCTAATAATTGATCATAATTGACTACCCATTCGCCGAGTTTGTGAGCTTCATCGAAGATTTCCTTCACCTTGTCATTCTGGAACGAAATTTGCCTTGCTGGTAAAAAGAATGTCCCTGGGCTAACATCCTTTCCCTTAACAACTGAATATATTGATGATAAGTAAGACCATCCAACTGAAGGTTGACTTGGACTTGCCAAGTATACCGTAGATTTAAGTTCATCTTTCGCCGTAGATCTTCTTTTTGCCCACCTCGGAGGATAGTGATTAAGTAACTCCGGCATCTGTCTCACTTTCACTTCATCCCATTCAAGATTTGCTTGCCGCGAGATAACATCTTGCAAAAATACGATATCAGCTAACTTCCCCTCTTTTGAGTCTAACGTTGTAGCCTCATGTGCCATTACTTCTACACGGAGACGTGCCATAAAATCACGAGTCACCTCGCTCGCAACAAAGGAGTCGGCGTCACTATCCGTACTCTCTATCATTTTCATATATAACTCGTTTAACTTATTTGTATCACGATGCCTCAATATCACCTGACAGCGAACTTCATCTTCAACCTCATGCATTGCGGCCAGGGAATTTACAATTGTCTCCGGAAGCCTAGTGGAATCAGAGTTGTACAAGACTAAACTTAAATTCGTCCTTTCATGTGGTTGAAGATCCAAGTAGCGTTCAACTAGGTTAAGAAGTTTGTTACTTGCTTCTTTTGGGTCTTCATTCGTCTGCATTTCTTCTTCAGTTCGTACTGGGCTTTCCATTAAGGTGTAATCATTCTTAGTATCTGTAATTGAAAGAAGCACCGGTTCATACCCCTTATAACCTAAGGAAACTTCTGGATAATAGGGGCTCAATATTTCTTCTTTGAGATCCGTAAAGAACAAACGTTGATCACCAAAGTCGACTTGGTCTGATGTTAATACATAATTTAACAAACCAATGACTTGCCTTGCCTTAACCGCCTTTGCCGCCATTCGCATTGGGTGCCATGGGGCTACAATTGTCATTGGTTTATTTTTATCCCCATCCACCCTTATATTCCCGATATCCATAACAGGCTGCATAACATGAATTCGATTCATATCGCCCAAGGCATGCTCTTGTAAGGAGCGTAAGAAGTTATCGTACATCTCACTTTGTTCAATCATTGAATCAGAACAAATACCATCAATTAGCCAATCATTTATAGACTGTTTATACTTTACTGAAAATTGATTCCACGATTCTTTAAGAGCTTCATAATTGCTGTTTGTGAGTCTTGTTTCCTCGAACAACTTCTTCAGGTTATTTAGAATTGTTTTTTGCAAATCAGTTGTTTTTGCATATACACCAACCAGCGAACCCCTATCCTGTCCGAACACTGCTTGAATTGTACCTACATCACTTAAAGATAACCCCTGTAGCTTGCCTTTTTTGCTAACTGGATTTAGGGATACACTAGAATAAGAGAAGGGATGATCGGCAAGTCTCTTTAAATCCTCGTGAAGCTCGAGGCCAATCTCTTGAGGGTTTCCTTGCCATACCAATTTCACTTCATTTTTTTGTTTAGATCCCTGTAAGTCAAGGTAGCTAAGCTCTATGTAGAATACGATTTGAATAGCGGCTCTTGCTGTTGAGGTATTCCTTTTATAGCCTTTCTTCTGTTTAGCCTCTAATAATAATTCATCGTACTTAAACAAATAATACGTTTCCCAATTCACTTGCCAGTTAGTCAACTTTTCAAGCCCTCTGTAAGCATTGCAGAATGCCATACTTACATCTGCATTTAGATCCAGCCAAGACTTTTTACTAACGGTCTTCTGAGTACGAATTTTTAAAGTCTTCTCCCCAATAAAGTTATCGCATTGAGCGAAGAGGCGCTCAATTCCCTCTAATAAACCAACTAAAAAATCTGAACATTCAATCGCCTTTCCATAAACAAATCGATCCCATTCCGCCTTTAGTACTTTTTCTGTGTCTAAGTTATGACGGTGCTTATCGTAAAAATCTTTATCTTCCTCTGTAGCTTCCTTCGCTTTTTTCTTTTTAAAAAGCTCGTTTAGATTATCTAGATAAAGAATTTCAGCATCCGTTAATGTATCTGGAAACTCATCATCGTACAATTGCCGAGTTTTTTCTGCCAAATTCACTTTCATTGGCTTCAATTCGAAAAATAGTAGGTTGACTTTATCCATCTCCCACTCTAGCTCTGACAGATTTTCCGCGGCGACGGACCAGCTCACATTCGATTCAATGAACAATTCCATAATTGGTTGAACAGACGGATCAATTTGACTTTTCACCTTTTCGTAAGATGCCTGGATCTCACTGTTCTCGATGACTTGACGATTTGGATGTTGCTTGTATAGATAACAAGCTCTTTTGTTATATGCATCTGTAAAAAGTTTCTTCCATCTATTAGCATGACCTAAAGCACTCTCTGGGATTGCGTCAAAATAATAAGAATCACGTGGAATGCGAAGTGCAGGTAGCGCCCAGCCAATCGCCCTCACAACAGGAATACCATTCTCAGCAATTATTTCACGCACTTTTACGGTAAATTCACTAAATTCCTCAAGACTGCACTCATTTGCCTCTTGCAAACCTTTCAACGCTTGCTGCCAGTGCCTTTTTTGCTCATCAGTTAGAGGGAGATCGCGACTCGCTACTTGTACCCATATATCAGGGTGACTTTTTAAATCTCCTGCCCCAACCCTTGTTATATCTCTTAATGATTGCCCTTGATCATCGTTCGTATTCGCTAATAAGATAGCGGGCTTATCACATGAAGCATTTCTCCAAAATGTTGTCTTCTCGTCAGTAACCATTTCAGATGGCAAATCGACCGCTTCAACTAATTTTCGCGGGACCTTTATGGCCATAGTCGAAACTAATAGCGTATCTTGGCTTATTGTTTTGCATATAGAAGTGACCTGCTCTCCGGTAAGGCGATCCAATAAGAAACGCGCAATTCCCTCTTCAGATTGGCTATTTTGTAATTCCCGCCGAAGAAATTCGGTCGCTACCTTTCCAATCAACTCTAGTTGGTTCATGGTTATTCCTCCTGAATCCCAAAGGGATTTTCTACATATGCGCATGCATCAGATAGTCTGCGTAGTAACCCCATACTTGCCAATCGTTGCTCAAGTCGTCTTGCATTGTCTGAGAAAGCTTCTAAATCTGCTCTCCCAGCCTCTGTCAATTTAAAAGCCTGCTTATCGCCAATAATAAAACCATATTTTTCGTACAATTTATCTAAGAAGTCTTGGAATTCCATTCTCTTTGGAACAACACAGAGCACCAAAGATTTTAAAAACATATCTTGGGGAGCATAACGTAATCTTCGCGCGCCTCTTCTCGAAGTGAGTCCTATTTCTTTTCCCCAGACACCGTGAAATTTATCGACGTGTTGCTTATGTCTATTGATTGCCGCTGATATAAACTTGTTAATCAAATCCTCTGGCGAATTAGCAGAATCAATCTCATTTTCTTGAGGCCATTCATATCTAGTTTGAAGAACTTTTATTGCTTCCGAAAGATCTGTTACCTTCTCCCATTCTTCAGTTTGTTCAACGTGCCTAATATAAGTTTCGACCGCTCTTCGCGACATATTATTATGTTCTGTGAATGAATCAGAAGACAGCTCCCTAACAATTGTTTTCTTAGGTGATATAATTTCTAACACAAATGTTAATTTCGTTTCATCTTCCAAAACATCCTTAGCCCTATTCAAACTGTAGATAATCATATGTAGTCCCATTATATTAACCAAGTGAGGAAGTGCGTCGTATTTCGGAATATTACTATCCAATAAACTTAACCAATCTCTTGCAAGTTCTTCGTATTCAGGTAGTTCCAAATATGGCAAGTACCCCCCTGGTCTAGCGGTAGAGGAGTTTATAGAATCTTTAGGTTCTAAAGAAGCAACTAATCGGTTAAATTTATTCCTCTTGTTCAAAACACTTTCTTCTAAATATTCAAGTAGTTCAGGTCCCTTCCCACTCCTAGCCAACATTAAATACAAAAGTTCACCTGTCCTACCAAAAAATCTCCGGTCATTTGTGGGGGATTTATTTTCTTTTACATTTAGATCTTCATACAAACAATTAGGACCATATGGGAATATAAACTGGGAACTCCACCGCTTATTATTTTCCCCTTCAATAGTCGTTTCTCTCAAGAATTGAACTACTGAAACGAAGTGTTCAAACTTAGGAAATCGCTTTTCCAAGTATGCAAAATCAGCATTATCGATTCCTGATTGACCCTTATTAATTGCTTCTTGCCACTTTGACCATGCTTCTTTGTCATCATTACTATAAGTACGTGCAATTACTGGAAGTTGAGGATTATTGAAAAGAATGTTACGCAGATATAGTCTTGATTTAGGTAAGTAAACTAGGTTGTTTGGTATCTCTTCAAAAAATGCCCTTCCTGCATCAAGTTCAGCTTGAAGAACGTTTAAAAACTCCATAAAGCAAAGCCACGGTGTTTGTTCATTATATAATCGGTGGCCCCAAATCGCCTCATCAACCCACATATCCGATGGGATTTTAGTGGGGCGCGGAAGTCTTTCATTATTCATCGTAGTTAACCTCCACGATTCTATCGTCAATTAGACCATCTGGATTTAGTCGAATAATTCTAAAGGATAAATCACTGTCATTATCCGAATCTTCTTCATCTATTGTACGGCGTTCCTCTAGTCTTTTTAGAAGCTTACTTTTAAAACCTAGGATATCCTCATAACATTCTCTGGAAAAGCTCCCCGGTAGTGCACCCTCTGCAACCCGAGAAAGAAACTCATAGCGAACCAAATGAAGTGGTAGTTCAACTGCAGCAACAGAAGATGATAATTTCACTTCTATTACGAGCTTACCATTTGCATTCATTCGAATCTGCATGCTTTCTCCGCGTTTTTTCGGTACGGAAATATACTCTTCAAAAATCCTACTCACTTTTGCTTGAGAATGACTTCCAGACGTAGCTAAAATCAATTCATCATTATTTTTTGCTAGTAGACCTGTAAAAATTCTATTTAACCCCTGGGAAATCCTCGATGTTATTTGTGTAGAAACTTTACCTTCCCTAGCTACTCTGTAAACATGAGACAAAAACTCCCCAGCGTATTGGAAGGTTGTAAGATGCCAAAGTTTGAGTGTATTTTCTCTTTCTCTAGGAATTACAAAGAATAATCTTTGCCTTTGTGATCGAAGTGATTCTAGAAATGTCTCACTACTATCCACTACTCCCTCTAAATATTCCCTTTGCTTTGCACGGTAACTCTGATCCGCACCATAGTATTTATCGCTTAACACAAGCTCCTCGTAATACGGACGTAGCTCAGGATCATCTTCACCAAAAATCAAAATATTATCAATTGTATTGCTTGTCTCGTAACCTATCCCGAATTTTCCTAATGCAGTAAATACATCAGTAGATTCGCGGCGTCTTTCAGTGAGATTCTCACCGAATATATTTCGATAAATACTTGCAAGTGATGATTTATTATCTCCAACTATTTTCATAGCATCAGAACACGTCATGAGACGATCCTTAGCCTCAGGATGACCTAGAAGCATATTTGAAGTTAAGAGAAGTAACTGTCTTATAGGAAGGTGTACACCATTTAACTCGCATAATTCTAGAAGATCAGTTACACGTGATAGTAGTAATTGTTTATCCATCTCGCCTTCGAGTCTTTTCCGATTTTCCATTATAGGACATATCGGTCCTGTCTGATTATTTCCCCTCAAAGAACAATCATTACAATTATTCCACCCTGAATGGTTCAGTACGACGTCTACAATTTGAACAAAGAGTTTTGCTGCGCTTATTTGGCTTAAATTATATAATTTTAGGTTAAATCCGTTTTTTTCTTGGATCTCAGCAACTAACAAGTCCTCTACACACTGTTTAACTAATTCTATTTGAGGATTATTATCTAGATGCTTCCAAGCTTCAATCAATTGTCCATCGTTTGCTGCTATTAAGAATACATTGCTATCGTTCGGATTAAGTACTGAGTGAACAAACTGTTTCAAAAAATCTCTTTCCTTATCCTGTAACTCACTCAGATCTTTTATAACATATAATATTTTAGAATTAGGAAGAGATAACTGTTTCACTTTATCATCATTCTGCCAAACTTTTAGAGAACCATTTAATGCTAGCCAGACTTCTCTGCAGTTAAATGTTTTTCCATCTCCTGCAGTTCCTGTTAATATCACCGACTTCGGATTAGGCAACTTATAATTTTGAATAAGTTCCTCTAAGTAAACGGATTCTACAATAATCGGATCGATATTCTTCCGCTTAATAATCCTGTGAATCGCTTCATCATACATATTATCGTTGCGAGGAATTGGTCCGTATTGACGAAGAAAAGCGATCCATTCCGATTGACTAATAGTCATTATGTACTACCACCTTATTTAGTTACATAGTCTTATAATTCTTTTCGACAAAATTACATTGTTTTCCTCCCCAACAACAACATAATTATGCAATTTTTTTATAAAAATAGACAAAATATTAGTTTTGAATAAAACACGAAAAGCCTCCCTTTGACAGGAGGCTCTTCTACAACATTATGAAAAAGAGCAAACACAAGGAATATCCGCATCTGCTTTAAACAAAAACTTCTCAAACCCCTCTCTTTCCATGACTTCGCGAAATTCTTTCATGGTATAGGAACTACCATCTTTTTTAAGAATCGATACATCCTTCTTAAAATCTGCTCTAAAACGTTCCTCCATCTCTTCTTGCTCCCGATATCTTTCTGGCCAAATCGAATATAAAAGGGCATAGTGTTGGAAACCGCCCCGTACACATCTACCAGCACAATTCGCATGAGAAAAACCTTTAATACCATATTTCAGAGCCAACTTGGCATTTTCGTTATTTTCTTTCTCCGCTAATTGTTCTGCAATATTGTACATTCGAGGCAACTCAATTCCCCATTCATCCCGAATGATTCCTTTGGCGTCAAGATCCTCTCTGAATAATTCGATTAGCGGAAAGCGTGTTTCAATAGGCTCTATCGGACGATGCTCGTAAAACTCTTTTAAATTAACTGCACGTTGTTTCTCATGTGGACCGATTCCAAAATAGAGTATTGGCTCTAAGTTCTTTTGATTCCTTAACTCGTCATCCAAAAAGAGAATGGTTTGTCTTACTTTAAGCTCTTCAGAGCACTTAGCCAACCGCGAATTGCCAAGAAATCGCTCGTCATAGAAAACTTCCTCTGGAGTTCTTCCATCGAGTCTTTCTGTTATTTCTAACTCCACATGTCTAGCCACTTCTTCCATAAAACGGTAGTTGTCTTCATCTTCCCATAAGGTGTTAGTGAAAAACAAAATACAATTTTCTTTGCCATATGTTTTTACCATATGATTAGCAACATATGCACTCCCAGCTCCGCCACTGAACATAGCTACATGTACAACCTTTTTTTCTTGGATGTCCATATTATCACTCCGATTTTACTACATAATTTTCAAACAGTTGATAGATAAGATATTCAAGTTCTTGACGAGGTACATTTTTACCAGCACTATTCACAATTCTTTCTAGATTCGAATAGATCGTTGTAGATTTAACAGATAAATCAACCTTATTTATTAGTTTTCTACTATTGTTAAGTTGAAAAGAGACTACATTTAAATTATTTTGTTTTATCTCACTATCTGTTAATATCAATTCCTTTAAATCATGTTTTAGCTGTGTAAAAAATAAATCATGTGTGGTATCAGACCAATCCTCCACTTTAACCCCAACATACTCTTCAGGAAATCGTTCTATCCATGTTTCTTCGTTCTCACAGGAAAGAGAAGTGTCGATTCTCTCTGGCAGCTTATTAATCGAGTAAGATCCTTCAGCTTTCTGGGTCTCAATCCATTTTTTTAAGTCATTAAAGCTACTGACACCCACAACTTGCAATGTCTTACTAGCGAGCTCTTTTTTTAGCAATGCAGTGAAATTCTCCGCATATTTTTTAATTGCTAATAACTGCTCTCTGTTGTGGTAGTATCGGTTCATTAGCTGTGTAACTGATTGTTGAGGATCTACCTCAGACCTTTTAATAAGATCCCTGAAACTTCTAAATTCTTCGTCCACATTTACTGAAGTTTGCGCTATCCTAGGAAGTGACCTTAGCCATTTCAGTAGAGTACCACAAATGAATATGAGTCTAGACTGGTTATTTAATCGCGTTTCTATAAAATCAACAAAGTATCTCTCTATTGTGTTAAAGAATTCAATATAATTATCATTTATGTGTTCATAAGCGTACTGGTAGTTATTTGCGCCTATTTCCATTATAATTTCATACAACTTAGTACCATTAACACCTGGAACAAACATATCATTCCGATACAACATAAACTCATTCCAACGATCCCTAAGTAATGCTACTAGAAGAATAGGGATCAATGGTTTTCTAATCCCAAAAGGTGGAGCTAAAAATAGCTCGACTATATCTTTAAAATCTCCTGTAGGATTATTCTCTAATTCTTCAATCAATTTTGTTCTAAGTGCAAGAAAGGATTCATTTTTTATGTTTGAGTAATCTAAGCTATTGACGTTCTCATCAAGCCTATCATTGTTTTTAAATATAGCCGCAAATAAAGCATAGTCAGGTCCATTTCCCTTAATACCAAAATCCTGATTACGTGGATCCTCAATCATTTTATCAATTATCTGTATTGCTGCATTCCTCTGCACCCCCGAGATCAAGTTCCTATTAAATGAGTCATTCAAAATCACAGGAGTACAATTATACAACTCATAGCACTTATCCGACAGTATCTCTGCTAAATCAAACTCAGAATCAATCGGTACTTTTGTTCCACCAATATACCAATCCTTTTCTTCGTTAAAAGAAGATATTTCTGACAAATATGAGGATATTCTAAATTTAGTTTCATTAAGGAGTATTTCTAGTTCTTCCTTAACACCTTTATCTTCAGAGAGCAAATCCTTGTTTTTTCTTAATAGATCCAATCCACTATAATTATATACTTCAGGTAAAATCACTGATACCGGTTTAGGATGTAAGAAGAATAACTCCCTATCCGATCTTTTGCTTAAATCTCGTAAGATTAAATCTAACGAGAGATACATTTCTTGGTCATTCGCTAAAACATAGTATATTGTTAAATCGTAACCGTTAGCCCTTTGATTCAACTTGCCCTCTATTATGTCTAGTCCGTATACAATTTTCACTGCTGAGAAGCGAGTCATTCCCTTATCATCGTTGTAGCGTTCCGGCAGGTAAAATTTGTTTATTAGGTTATTGTGTAATACCTCAATTTCTCTAGCTGGGTCTATTTTTAACAATTGCTTCTCGCGATCTAGCTTTTCTTGCAAATCAACTGAATTACCTGCAAATAATTCCCAATAATCATTCACGCGATTAAATCGAATAACTTTATGTGTGCTTAATATTTGTAAAATTTCTAATAATTCTTCCTCATTAATTCGCGTAGCAAATTTTAAAAATTCGGTGTTTAATTTCTGTTCGCTTTGCACTGCACATAGATTCCAAAGGGTTATGATTTTCACTAAATTCATTGCCGATTTTTTATTTAAGAACCCCTCAGGAAGACGAGCCACTGCTTTTCTATAGAGAAGAATATGTTCAGAAAAGTCTTCATTACCGATATCATACGAATCAGGAAAGAAAAAATCGAATAACTGATGTACTAAATAATAGTCATTAGTTTTATTAATATGATTTAGTAAGCCACCAGTTTCTTGGCTTTCTAGAAAAGTAAACAATGTTCTTTCATTCTGTCCAAATACTCTAGTCAGATTTGGCAACAGAAAGATTGTTACGGGATGAAGAGGAAACATCCCTCTAACCACAAGTTCATCTCGCTCCGTTTGATTAATACTAGGAAAGAGCGGGTATTTCCTCAACATTTCCCGTGTACTATTGAACACATTAGTGCTTATAATAGGCTTTTGATTAAGGTTCTCTGTTAATATGATTTCAGCAATCCTTAGAAAAGTTACTTGGTCACTTTTCACTAAATATTGACTAAACCTTTTCTCTATGCGCTGAAATTCCTTTGCTGCGTCCTCATTAGAAGAGCTGAAATAGTAACGCAAACTTTTATGAGTAATAAGCAATAAGTGAATCGAACTCGTTCTATTGGCTAGTTCAGCAAGATCTTGAATATCTTGCATCGCTTCATTAAATCTAGTCGTATTCAAGCCTTGTAAAAATCTTGCGAATTCATCGTAAACCACAAATACTCCCAGGTTATTATCTTGAAGAATGGCTGTTAAGTACTCCATTTGTGAAAGAAAGCTATAATCGTAGTCAATATCAAAGTGAGCACCAGCACTAAGAAATGGATAGATAGCCGAAAAATATTTAATCTCAACTTCATTTTGCTTTTTTATCTCTTCAATCCAATCGTCAGGATTTCTCCCATCTTTCTTCAACTGAAGACAAAACTTACGATAAGTATCAGGAAATTGCTGTTCCCACACCTCAACAGATTTTATGATTTTAGTGGATAACCCAGGTAATACGACGTCAATTCCTTTTTCTTTAAGTTTTTTTATTATTCCGGATAAAATAGAATGTCTAAATCTTCCTTCATTACCGCTCAATAAAATCGGTAAATAGGTTTTTGATAATTCACTAACACTTTTGATTTTTGAAGCTATTTGATCATCAACTTGTTCAAACTTCCCTACTAATGTTTCGATATCATAAGGGCTAGCCATTTTTGATACTATACTTCCAATTACATTCGCTAACAGTGATTTACCTGTGCCATATGGACCAACAATAATGTGTGCTCGATTGGCATCAGCAGTAAAACCATTAATTATCCCTTTCATTGCCTCCGCATGGGAAGGTGTGGGAATATAACGTGTTATTAAATCAGCGTTCCCCAAATCGAATTTTATGTTAATACTGGACTTAAAAGCCATATCTAGTAGCTCATCCTTTCAAAAGCTCACTCTTAATAAACTCAATCGACGTAATCAACGGTACTCTTATATAGTCCAAATTATTTGTTCTTACGTACTCAATCGGATACTTTTCGTGATTAGTAAGAATATTTAGCGCTTCAACCACCTTATTCCGAGACAGATTAAATATTTTCCCCCATAGGTTATCACCATTCACAATCTCATCGACACTAATAAGCCGATCCCCAGGGATAGAGTCAAGATCAAGAAGGATGTAATAAAGTGATGCTATCCCAATTGAATTAAGCTCAGGGATTATTTTTTTGATTGTATCAAAGCTCTCCCCTGAACGTTCACTTCTCATCAACTTTAGTTTTGAAAATGGGGAAAACATAGTATCCTCGGGATCATTATCATCAGGCGATTTGGTATAGAATTGAACTAAACAGTCTATATCTCGTTTCAAAGAATTTCCTGATATATCCTTAGCCTCATTTTGGCTAACCCATGTTACAAAGGAACTAAGTAAATCAGGTCTGCTAACAGAAGTTTCTCGATAGCTATTAAAGTACCAATCAAATACTGTTGATTGATCATTTTTATTCTTTACCAAGTGATAGTGAAGAATAGCCAACGATTCATTTTTTTGCAAAAGGCGATCACTATTAAATAGAATTTCTCCTAATTCCGTTAATACATGTATCCGTTGTCCCTCTATTGTTCGTTCCTCAACAACATCAAAAGCAAACAACCAATATTTTAAAGCTTCAAGCATATTTTTCCCAAGCCCAACTGTCTCAAATGCATATTCATTGAAGAAAAACCTATTATTCTGTTTTACTGCCCTTAATCCTTTACTGAACCACTTATCTCTTATATAGAAACTTTGATGTCTAGCATAAGCCATATATGTAGAACTTCCTTTCTGAAAAAAATCATCCCTGGAGAATAGTCTCCAGGGATGATTATACACCAAGATATAAAATATGGATAGTTTTTTAAGGAACCTATGTTCTACTTATTGTGTTTTATAACGTTTTCATGAAATTATATATAGAAAACATTCATTTTCAAATGTCATTAAAACAGCCACACCCACCGATGTCCATTAAATCAAACGATGTTTCCTTATTGTTTAACTCGTCTTTTTCTATTTGCTCCCTAAATTCCTTTAAACTCAAATAGTTTATCTGTTTATCTATTGTTCTTCTTAGGAAAGGAACTCTTTTCCCTATGATTAGAAAAAGTTCTTCTTGCTTGGCTTCATGATAAGCATATCGTTCAGGCATTTGCTTTAATAAATTGTAAAAATGTCCTTGTCCTCCTTTTACACAAAATCCCCCACAATTATTATGTGAAAAACCCATATTATATAAACGTGGCCTATTAACTCCGTATTTTTCAACCCAAATACACATATCCTCCTTAGACAAATATGGCTCATTAATTAGTGGAAACTCAACATGGTACGGTTTCCAATAGTCTCTACACTTTTTTGCGCGATGCTCTTCAGTCCAATCAATTCCAAGATATAAAGTAACTTCATCTGGAGAAAATCTCTTTTCAATCCAATTCCTTGCCGCCTCCCTTTTTAGTATTCTACTACACGGATCATTCCTTGTGTTCCCCATATACCTTACCTCTTCAAAAACTTGCCATATATGCTTACCTACAGATATCCATTCCAAAGCCCCACCGATATATCCCCAACTTTCATTTAAAAATCGGTATAAATCTTGATCCTCGCCCCTATGAGGATGTCCATCATTTTTCTTTTTCGTGTCAGTAAATAGGTTTATGATATCCTCACTTCCGTATTTCTGCATTACCCTCATTCCTGCCGCCCAACTTCCAATCCCACCTGATAAAAAAACTATTCTTTTCATACTTTATCCTCCCTAGCTAAGTTAACTCATTGTTAATTTTCATTATAAGTTAACTATTAGTTAACTTCAATTATTATTTATTAACTTCTTGTTAACTTTGGGGTAAGATATTTCTGAGGTGGGTTTAATGCTAATATCGGAAAGAATAAAAAAGTTAAGAATTCAGAACAACCTTACACAATTACAATTAGGGGATGCCATAGGAGTATCAAAGGTATCCATCTCCGGTTATGAATCCAAAAAGAGGATCCCTGATGTAAATACATTAATTAGGCTTGCAGATTATTTTGAAGTATCTATGGATTTTTTGATTGGAAGAGAAGAAAAAGCGTACATTAGAGAGTTAATAAAAGAAGACCGTTCACCATATATTTTCTTTGGACAGGATAATTTAGAGGAAATAACAGCAGATGAGGCGCAGCGGTTAAAAGAAGAATTAGAAATGTATCGTCTTTACCAGTTAAAACAGAAGAAATAACAAAAGCTCTTTGGAGTACTTTGTGATTTTTCCGTTTCTTGCTAGAAAACCTTTCCAAAATATATTTTGATTTGCTCTTGAACACGTAACCCCCTTATAACAAAATAGAGGACAGAATTGTTGGCTTGGGGTTACCCGCTCCATACATCTGATCCTCCATCTTTTCAAATCAATGATAGTCTTCTATAGAACGCTGCTACCCTCACCCCAACCCCACCAACGCCCCCTGCAAAGTCAACCGCCTCTGCAAGTAAGCCTTCAGATGAGGATCAACACAGTAGATATAGCACCCCTTCGTTCCCCGGGTCATTAGGGTTCGGTAGGTGTTGCGGACAATCTGATCGGCTATGCGGAGGGCTTCGTCCTTGTCTTTTTTGTACAGGGTCTTGAAGCCTGACAGGGACTTATCCGTCTTCGCACGCTTGAAGGGGTCGGTTATGATCCGGTTGTTCTCATAGCGCATATCTTCGCCGATGATTACTCCGACATAATCGAACTCCAGGCCCTGTGATGTGTGGATGCAGCCTACTTGCCCGATAGATTCCGGGTCGATTGCCCAGGTGGTGGTGTTGCTCAGGTTCCAGCTCATGAAGAATTGGTATTGCTCTAATTGAATATCATGAACGCCAGGATTATTCTTGCCATCGCTCTTCCAGTCCCAGCAATAGCCGGCGAGCATTCGGGCCTTGTTGTTGATCTGATTCTTGCTGAAGATTTCGTCCCGCAGCTTATTGGGGTCATCATAGAGCCGGATGTCATACTCGAAGTCGAAGCCGTCTGCATTCGCCGTTTCACGAATTTCGAGCACATCATCCAGCCAAGCCAAATATCCGTCCGAGCCATTGCACCGGAATTGGGACGCCAGCGTTAACTCCGTGATGTCCGCATCCATCTGCTCCGCATAGTGTCTAATCTGCTCCTTGCTGCCTACATCGTGCATAGCAATCTTCTGATATTCATCAATGAAGAATACCGAGAACCGGGAAGCACGGATGATCTCCATCGTCTGGTTGATCCCTTTATTTTTGAACAGGCCGGACTTCTCATTTAAGCGGTGCGCCTCATCGACAATCAGGCAATCGAATTCATTGGGCAATGCCTCATAATACACGCCTGAGCCTTTGAACAGGTTATCGATGACCGCTTTCTTCACGTTTTTCTGGAGCTTCTTCATATACACAGAACGCGGTGCGCTATTCTTGGTTACATATTGGCAGACGAGTTCCCGGGCGGTGAGCTCTACCAGAAGATTAATGCCAAGCACAGACTTACCTGTCCCTGGGCCGCCTTCGACAATCAGGACTTGCTTTTTGCCCGACCGGGCTTGCTTCGCTAATCTTAACGCTTCTTGATAAACAACATCCTGATCATCAATCATAATGAATTCCTGGTTTCCCTGGAGCATACTGAGGAGTGCATCCTGCAGCGATTTGGATGGTTTAATTTTGCCGTGCTCTATAAGGTACAGTGATTTGCTTCTGTCGGTCTTTTTAATGTAGGTCGTGATAAACCCTCTTAGCTTCAGAGCATCTCCCTTGGAGAAAATCGGCGCTTCCTCAATGTATGGGTCGTAGACAGGGTGCAATAAGGGATCATTATCTTTCTGAATATAATTATGTAGATACGCACAAGGATAGAGCTGGACCGCTTCGTTCTGCACGCTCTCATTGTAATCATGAATTAGTCTGGCATAGGACCAAGCCTGCTTCGAAGGATGCTGTGTGCTTGTCTTGGTTCTGTTAAAAAAGGTTCTGACCAGACCATCCGCATCCTCAACCGTCTCCACTTCTGTCCATTGCTTAAGCTCAATGATCACAACGGAGTATTGATCCTGTTCATTCAAGCCTGTAATCATGAAGTCGACTCTTCTTGGTTGCGCTGGAATCCTATATTCAATCGCGATTCCTGCGTCATCTGGAATGTCCGATGTGTTCAGTACTTTATATAGATAGTTCATGGAATTGTTCCATGCGTTGATTTCGCCCATGGCAGCTCTACCGATTTTTTGGACGTACTGGTTATGGATCTTTACCGCAATCGTATCCTCAGTGACATCATCCATAAATTGCTGCTTGGTCGATTCGTAGATAATCATAGAGCTCTCCCCTATTCATTCACTGCTGTGTGCTTTTTTGTGAGCTTCCCTTGGAGCTGGATATGGGGTATTTCTTCGCATTCTTGTCTATCTTCTGAAGGATGGCATCCTTAACATCAATTTGTAGATCATGAGCGAGCGTAAGCGTGTAGATGAGAATATCAGCGATCTCGTCCTGCATGTCGGAGTAATGTTGCTCTATGGCCTGCTGACTGTTCTTCCATTGAAAAAGCTCCAGCAGTTCGCTAGACTCCAGTGTGATCGAGAGCGCCAGATCCTTGGGATCATGGAATTGCTTCCAGTCCCTGTCGTCACGGAATTGAATGATTCTCTTCATTAATTCGTCCATGTGTACCCCCGCCTATTTGATCAAATTCTATTTTCCACAATTTCTCTGTATATATTAATGATAGTTCAATCCTTAATGTAAATCTATGATATTTCTAAAATTACACAGAAAAGGACTCCTATTGGAGCCCGGGTTCATTCTTCAATATGCTTATATCGTTTTGTTCCATCCTCCACACCGTGAACAGGAGCCATACTGTATTGATATATCTTTCCATTTTCTTTACGATAATAATATCTGGAACTTCTATCATCATTAAAAATAACGGTTGTACTCACCAGAGGAGCTTTACCAATTTGAGTATAAATTTCATATATATCATTCAGGTTATACCCTCGTTTTTCTTGCAAGTATATTTCCACTTCGCTCGTTGTTTTGTCTTTGAATATTTTTAATCCGGCGAATCCTAAAGCGCAAGCCATCAGAACAATCACCAGAAGTAGTATTTTTATTTTTTTCATTATACCCCACCTTCTTCCCTCAAAACCCGCAGCACCCGCCCCCTAGCTCTGGAAATATACTGCCGAACATGCTGCGTGGGAATATTCAAAAGCTCCCCGATTTGTTGATCCCGCAGCTCCAGCTTGTATTTGAAGTAGAGCAGATTCCGGTCGCGTTCAGATAGCTGCAGCATTGCTTCCGTAAGTGCTCCTATGGCTTCAGCTTGGATGTAGTTTTCTTCTGTCGCGGCTGCGGGATCAGGGATTTGCTCCGCTACATCGTTCTTCAAGCCGGTATAGACCTTCCTGGAACGGCGGGTGCGCCTTCGGATATGGTCATAACAATAATGCTTAATGGTGTTGACGACATAAGAGGTAACTTTGCAGCCGCTTAAGGAGCGCAATAGAGATGTTTTGGGGATCAGTTTAATAAAAGCTTCCTGAATTAGGTCATCAATGACTTCTTGATCCTTAATAATATTAAATGCTTTCTTTCTCATTAAAGGATAGTGGTTCTCATATAAATTCTTCATGAATGTTCTATCATCATCGGGTTCACAAGCCTTTAGAACGCGAAGTGAAATTTGTAACCCCTCCCCATAAAATCCATATTAATTCCATTTTTAATCAATTATACCCTTTCCTCTTATGATTTGGGCCTGTAAATAATAATCTGGCGCAGAAAAAAAGAACGCCACGGCGTTCTCTTAATCATTCAGTATCACGTAGCTTCTAATGTCTCTCTATCTTCGTTTTCGGGCAAACCATGAACTTGGACTTAACAGGACAATGGTGATCACCACCACCGCCCCAAGCAGCATGATATTCCAGCGGTCAAAGGTCCGGTAGAACAAATCCGGTGAGAGGTACGCTCCATTCTGATACAGTACGTCGTCAATATACCGTGCAAAGGTATGCTTCCCCTGGTCCAGGGTCCAATGTTGCTGACGTACAGCAGCACGAAATGGCTTGTTTGCTCTAATCGCTGAATCCAATACAGCCTCTAAGCTGTCCATTTGCACATAGTAATACTTCTCGCTCAATGCAGGATTTGCATCCTCTGCAGTCTTGAACGGCCGAACATACCGCCAACCCTTCTCATAGGTAGGATAGCTGGTATACCCATACCCTAACTCATAGAATGAAGATCCCTGGGATTTTGGCGGAATGGCCTCAATGATTGTTCCCTTGGGAATTTCTAAGGCAACCGCCGTTGCCCCACCTGGAATCTCAGTATAATACTGCAAGGTCACAGGCGCTTCCATACGATTAGTTAATGAATATTCAGGCTCGCCAGATATGCCGGGAAAATAGGAGCTATAGGCACTCAGATCCATTTGCTCCAGCGGAATGCCTTGTACATAGGGGCTGGCCGTTGCCGCAGCTGAGAAGTCTTTGCGTAACTGGTGATTGTGAACCCACGCAGACCCTGTCCGGTAGACAACAACGCAAATGAGGATAATGACCGTCAACACGGCGCACCACCACAGGAATGGTCTAGAGACTGAGGGAACAGACATGTCATTATCCTCCTTATGGGTACAGTTTACCTAATTCACCTTGACGGTGAAGCCGGCATGCTCCGCATAATAAATCGGGGTGGAATACATAATCTTAGCAGGCCCGCTCGTCGGATTGCTTCTGGCTGTTACAATGCCATGCAGCTTATTCGCACTTCCATCCTTCATATATACCGGTCCTCCGCTGTCTCCCCCGGCAACGGCATCGGTACCGGATGAGTTCTGCATCAGAGACTGATACAGGCCATTCACGTAATAGGTATTAAACAGGCCATCGGAGTAGATCACGTTTATGCTCGCTTGTGTCACAGTCCCCCATGAATATCCGGTTGTTGCTCCGTATTTATAGATCGTGGTTCCCACAGGGACCGACGAATAGGTGCCGGTAATGGACACACTTCCATACACTTTGTTCGTCGCTGTATCGCTTCCGGTTAACTTCACCATCGCAAAATCGCCCAGTGAATCTACGCCAGTCGCACCATTAGTTCTATTCGCACGCTGATAACTCACCTGTCCTGTCCGTGTTCCCGAATACTGAATATAAGGATATCTTGTAGATAAAAAGCCTACCTTCTCATTGCTGTGTCCAGCCGTCAGAATAGCACTACTGCCGCCATAGGTACCGCCAATGCCGACACTTAACCCGGCACCGTTATCTTCATTGGTAATTCGATCCCCGCCCCATAATTGGGCCGTACTCGTATTAGGCGTTCCCGGCTCGATCCGGACAGGCAAGCTCTCCGTTGTCTTCTGGAGGGTCTGGGGCTGCTCGTTCATAAGCTTATTGTAATCCTCTTCGATCACTGAAACGTAGAACTGGTTAGCCTTCCGGTCCACACCGTAGCTACCGATGCTATAATTCTGCTCCTCCAGCTGTGTAACGACTTGATCTAGACTATTCAAATAATTCAGTGAGTATGAAGCGCTTTCAAATATAACATGATCACTATCTTGTGCACGTTTCATATAATCCTCTTTCAATTCTTCAGAAGGATCTACTAACATAATAACCAGTTTGTCTCCGCTGACATATTCTCCTGCATAATCATCAGGATAAATAGGGGTGCCTAGCTCATCTTTATTGAAACTATCCCAGAGATTCTGATAGGCTTGAAGGGCCGGTTCTTGCAATTCCATCGCTTGTATAATGGCCTTCGGTACAGTATGTGTTAAGTCTGCATTTCGGTCAGGATTAGAAGCAGCTACACTCAGCGGAATCATTAGAAATACGAGCATGAGGCATAAAAAATAACGAATGTTCTTTTTCAACAAACTCATCCTCTCTTCATAAGTATCCAGCAGGTCTCACCTAAAGCTCCTATACGTCATCTTTGTCTACAAGTGAAGTCCTATAATTCCTCCCTTCGATATAGAAATAGCGTTAATAGTCGAAATGACTCATGCTGTCTATCAATATAAGACGCATAACTCGACTAAATGTAACACTTTTTTGAATAATTTAACTTTTTAGACATTAGTATCTTTGGAATCCCCCATACCAACACAAATACCCTCTCCGTAAAGAGAGGGCGGCCTTCCTTAACTGCTCTTATCCCATCAACTCATAGAAATACTTCGCTTCCTGAGTCTTATACAGACCATACCAAGCCTCTAATTTTTGTGGAGTCATTACATCCAGGGCTTTCAATACATGCATGGTGAATTCCAGCGGGGCGATGCCGGTTGCTGTGATCAGCTTGCTGTCCGTTACAGCAGGCTGGTTCTGGTAGAACTCTTCGCCGGTATACGCAGGACAGACCATTCGGAGATACTCCAGGTCATTGCTTGTATGCGGGCGTGAATTCAGCAGTCCGGCCTGGGCCAGTCCCATGGTAGCTCCGCAAATGGCTGCCACTACTATATCCTCCTGTATACATCTCTCAGCGAGCCCAAGGATCGGCTTGTGGATGGCTTCGGTCCATGTCTCACCGCCGGGTAGGATCAAGGCATCTCCGCTTACCAAGCTGCACTCATCTACCGTGATGTCAGGCATGATTTTCAGTCCGCCCATGGTAGTGATCAGTGTCTTCTCATTGGCTACGGTAACTATTGTAGATGGAGCTTGTCCCTCCTTGTAACACCTTCCCGAGTTCAGTTCAGCCGTTAGATACCCTATCTCCCAGTCTGCCATGGTGTCTAACACATATAGATATACTGTATGTTTCATGTGTAGCTCCTCTCTCTATGACTATCTCTATAATAAAACAGCTTCACTGACAACCGCTGTCAGTGAAGCTATTTAAGCTGAACATATTTCTTTTCCCTCCTATCAATAAAAAACAGCTATAATCAACAGTTCCATTCCCGCCTATGAACAGCTATGCTATCTTACCTTTATGCATTTATATTGTATTGCCAAGGAGGAACTAGCATTGACTGCGCATAACAATCTGGAAGAGTACCGCGACCCGGTCAACTATGATCTGGAGTTCGGCGGGGAGACACGAAAATATCAGTTCTATTTGGAATGGGCTCAAGCGGCTGCCGGCGAGGTCTTGGAACTGGCTTGCGGAACCGGATTGACGACCCTGCCGCTGGCTCAAGCGGGAATGGCCATGACTGGCGTTGATATTGCTTCCTCTATGCTGGCTTATGCGCGGGTGAAGGCCGGGAACTTGCCTGTAGCGTTTATCAAAGCCGATGCGCGAACCTTCCGCTCCGATAAGAAGTTCGCCATGATCTATTTAACGGGGAATGCGTTTCAGGCTTTTTTGAGCGATGAGGATCAGGCCGCCTTACTCCGTACAGTCTACAATCATCTGGAGCCCGGAGGACGTCTGATCTTCGAGATGCGTAATCCCGCAGGGACTGACCTGTCCGATGAAGGGGAGACGGCTTGGGGGCAATTCACCGATTCAGACGGCAACGTAGTCAAGGTATCGGGCACACAGACCTACGATGCGGAACGTTCCATCATGCACTGGGCAACCTTTCGCGATTGGGGCTATAAGCGGACGGAGTCGAGGATCGACTGCCGGTTTACAACATACGCTGCGCTGACAGAGTTACTGACCCGTAACGGATTTCTTATCGAGCACCAGTATGCGGACTGGGACCGCACACCGTTCACCCCCTCCTCCCCTCTCCTTATCAGCGTATGTAAGAAATCGTAATCTTCAATCTGTTCTTTTTGCCATAATTAAGCTGACGATCTGCTTCATCTCCTCTTGGTTCAGGACGGAATACCAGCGGGTGGTTGTGTTATCCTTGCTAATCTTCGCCAGAAGCAGTTCCGTCCTATCTTCGGAGACATTCAGAATCACTCTGCGTCATTTCCAGGAATGAAGGTCAATCTAGTGATTGTTCCTCATTCCTCTTGATATCATCCTAACATTCATCCCCAAGTATATCATTAGCTGGTTCTGCCCTCCCCTTCGCACACCAAAGACGCCGCAGGCGAATCTGGGCGTCTCGTGTTCCCTCTATTTAGTTCTGTCCTCTTTTCTAGGGAACTTCCATGTTCCTATAGCACCAGCATCATCCTATAGGACTTAAAAGTGCGTACTTCTACATTTCTTATTTACTGTTTACACTAACATCAGCCATTGATTAACGAGGGGGAATGATTAATTTGGGACAAAACTGGAAAATCTTCATACTTGCTGTGGTCTGCTTTATTGTCGGGACATCCGAATACATGATCACGGGCATTTTAGATAAAGTCGCCGCAGATACCGGAGTGACATTATCTCAGGCTGGACAGTTAATGACCGTCTACGCACTAGCCTACGCCATAGGTACCCCGGTCCTAATGGGGGTCACGGCCCGGTTTGACCGTCGAAAGTTGTTGTTGTACTCGCTTGGCTTAATTATCGTGAGTAATGCGCTAATCATGATTTTTCCGGGTTATGGATTTATGCTGCTTGCACGGATAATCATGGCGCTCGGAACTGGCGTATTTGTCGTGACATCGCTTGCCTTAGCCGCTAAGTTAGCTCCTTCGAACAAGAAGGGGAGTGCGATTGCAACGGTGTTAATGGGTGTCACCGCTTCACTTATTTTGGGCGTGCCCATTGGCCGGGTGATTGCCGCCGCGTACGATTGGAGGCTGATTTTCGGCGGTATTAGCCTTCTTGCTATGGTCAGTCTACCCGTCCTGGCAAGCTCAATACCACGGATGGAAGGTGATGAGCCGATCTCCTTTGCCAAACAACTGGCTATGGTGAAAAGACCTCGAATCGCCCTCTCTCTCGCCATTAACTTTTTTATGACGATGGGTTATGGCATTGCCTTCACGTATTTGTCGCCTTATCTGCTGGAAGTTGCCGGAATGAGCGATCGATGGGTAAGCGGAGCCCTGTTCGCATACGGCATCGCCAGTCTGATCGGGTCAAAGGCAGGGGGAAGCGGCACCGATCGATGGGGTGTAGGCAGAACGTTAACTGGAGCAACGTTGTTAAATATGGTGATGCTGATATTGTTATCGGTAGTCTCTGGCACTTCCATATTCCTTGTTTTCTCGGTGCTGGTGCTTTGGTCGCTCTTCTCCTGGGCAGCTTCTCCAAGCCAGCAATATGATCTTCTTACCTTGTCTCCCAAGACATCTGGTGTCATGCTTGCCCTCAACACATCTGTGCTGCAGCTGGCGATAGCGGCGGGGGCTGGACTTGGAGGCATTGTCATTAACTATTTATCGCTGCAAGCCATTATGTGGGTCGCTGCTGCCTCCGTTGCTGTAGCGGCTATGATTTCTGCTGCGTTGTTCGGCAGGATAAGCTATCGGTCGCGCCAAGAGAGTCAAAGAGCAGAAATACTAACATCTACAGCTCCGGAATAAGCTCCGGCTCCCCTTATCAATAAAAAACAAATATAGTCAACAGTTCCATTCCCGCCCATGAACAACTATGATATCGTACCTATTATACTTTGATAAATAAGGGAGCGAGCTGCGATTGGATGCACACTTGAATACCGCAATGGAAGCACTGGAGCACTACCCTATAAGCTGCAAGTCGGTTTATTTCATTGCACAGAGCGGCAATACGATCTACAAAGTCACTGATCTGGACAACAATAGTTACAGCCTCCGGCTGCATATCTCCAAAGGTGACGCCCTTGAGCAAATCTGGAGTAAGCGGGAAGTGCTTCAATCCGAGATGGTCTGGCTAGAAGCGTTAACCTTGGATACCGATGTGACCCTGCCTTCACCTTGTAAGAATATTCGCGGAGAATTCATTACGGACGTGAACCATACCCACTGCACTTTATTACGATGGGTGGAGGGTGAACAGAAGCCTTTCATTCCTTCTATAGAAGATGCCGGGGCCATAGGTGAATTGATCGGCAAGTTACATAAGCAAGCCTCGAACTGGAGCATCCCCGCTGCCTTTGAACGCCCGGCCTTTGATGGCTCCCGGATCTTACAAGCCCTTAATACGCTGAAGGAACGTGCTAATGCCGGACTGTTTGATGCAGGAGATACGGAGCTTCTGCTGCATGCCGGTGAGCGGGTCATTCACATGATGGACTCTATGGAGCGGACAGCCAGCAATTGGGGCATGATTCATGCCGATCTGATTCCAAGTAATTTGGTGTTTGATGGAGAAGAAGTACGGCCCATTGATTTTGGTGCTTGCGGGTTCGGTTATTACTTAGTGGATTTGGGCTGGACGTTCTCCTACATCCATCCTTCATTCAGAGAACAGTTGCTTCAGTCTTATTCCAAGCACCATCCGTTGCCGGATAACTATATTAAAAGGTTAGAGGGCTTCTTCATTGCAGCACAGCTGGAGACGATGAATTTCTGGCTGGGCCTGCCGGACTGGCAGGAATGGCTGCCCGGGCATATCGGTAAATTAGCCAGTAGAGAGATTAAGGCCTACTTAAACAATGAATCGTTCCTCTTCAACGGCGTGCCGTATTGGGAATGAACCTTCACCTGGGCTTGGCACAAACGTAAAAATAAAGACGCTGCGGGAATTCCCGAGCGTCTTTGTCCTTTTTTTATAGAAGGAAGGTGCTCCCTTAGTTCTTCCCCCCATACCCCTTATACGTACCATAGACGGCATTCGCATACTGATCCGCCAGGATCGGGCGGCCGTAGGAATCGGTGGCGCCTGGATACCAGTTGTCGCCCCCGTTGTAATGTAAGAGTCCGTTGTAGATGTTGCCGAATCTTGAGATTTTCTCATCAAGAATCAGTCCGCCTAAGGCTACCTGATCCTGTTCGCTGCTGTGATTATACGTGCGGCCGAATTTGGAGCTGAACTGGGAGGCATACGCGGCACGTGTATTCGGCTCGACCTGCATCAAGCCGTCACCGGCGGATGGACTGCCCGGCAGACCTGCTCCGAAGCTGCTCTCCTTCTTGATCACCGCGCTCAGTAATAGTGCGAAATCTCCGCCTTTTCCGAATTTATTGTCCACATTCATGGCATACGTCCAGATCTGGCTGGGCACCTCGGAGGGGCGGGTGACGCCGGTTGCGGGCGGTGAACCGGTGTAGATTTTGACCGAAGACATCTTATCATTCACACTATCGCCGACCCAGGAGGAGCTTGCTGTATAGGTCCACTTCGTGCCGCCGAAATTATCGTCCGCATACACTTCAACCGTCCAGCCATTCGGTACCTTGAGCGAGGACATCCAGTCATTCGGAATGCCCGCATTGTTCAGCTGGGACAGCACATAATTGCCTGTTCCCAGGGTGACGGCCTTGCCGCCATAGTCCCTATCTGCATAGAAGATGGCTCCGTTCGTGGCCGGGGGTGTGCTGGGCGTGGGTGTCGGTGTCGGTGTCGGTGTTGTGCTGTTCCCGCTCTTCCACAGTGCAGGAACATTCGGCGGCTCCCAGCCAGTCAGGGACGTATGCGCCTGAAGACAGGTATATGTACCTCCGCCATAGGTTACGGTGTCATTCACCGCATAGGCCGTGTTCGGCGACCACGCTCCTCTCGCGGCTGCACTTGCATTTGGTAAGGCGGTGAAGAATACGGAGAGCAGTAATGCGAATGCGGCCAACAGGGATACAGCTCTAGCTGACACTTTGGTATACAATAGCCAAGCCTCCTTAGATCGTTTCCCCTCATAAAATAACCCCACAAAGCCCCAAAACATAACATTACAAAAGGGCCCTCCACGGGGCCATCCATCAGGGTACTATATTTTATTACCGATTTTCTAATTCATTCCAACATTTTTGTATTTTTCGAATCAACCCGAAAAACTTACAATTTTCGACATATTCTTTTCCTTATCTAGCATTCTACACAGGAATTTAGCCTCTTAATGTAAGAAAAGAAAACTTAAATAGTGCAATTTCACACAATTTTCGGCAATGATGCTATCATTAAGGCAATGAGCTTAAGAATGACGAATCTTGTAGATTGGGGTCGGCTTCATCATGAGGGGTATACTAAGGTCCGGTTCTCGTAATATCTGGTTACATATCGCTGTGGTCGTGGTTATCGGGCTGATCGCAAGCTATGCCATCCTGTCTGCAACGCCGGGTGCCCCCAAGCCTCGAAGCAAGGAAGGCCTTCTGGATCTAACGCATACCTCTATCCGTATGAATCCGCTGAAGTTACAGGGAGAATGGGCCTTCTATTGGCACGAGCTGCTCTCACCCGGGGATATACGAAGCCGGATGGCAGGCGGGGAATCAGCTGAGCGGAACCGGTATATCAACATCCCGGGCTCCTGGCTCGGCTACCCGCTGGATGGTCAAGCGCTGAAGGGCGAAGGCTATGCCACCTTCCGGCTGGTGATCCGGCTTAGTGAGCAGGATAGTCAGGAGCGGCTGGCTCTGCGGATGCCTACTATTTTTCATGCGTATAAATTGTGGGTGAATGGAGAGCTGCTAGCTGAAGTCGGTGTGGTGGATCAGGACAAAGAGGGCATGACGCCGCGTCTGGCGACGAAGCTGGTGTTCTTCCAGCCTGAAGGCGACACGGTGGAGCTGGTGATGCAGGTAGCGAACTTCCATCATAAGCGGGGCGGCATCACTAAGAATATTGAGCTGGGTGGCAGTAATGTGTTAACGGTCCGGACCCATCTGAGGATCTCTGCGGATATGTTCATCACTGCCAGCCTGCTGGTGATCGGCGTGTATCATCTGCTGCTGTTCATGCTGCGGCGTAAGGACCGGGCACCGCTATACTTCGGTCTGTTCACTGTGATGTTCGCGATCCGCTCCCTGCTGAACGGCGAGCTTATGCTTACCCAGTGGCTGCCGCATTTTCCGTGGGAATTGCAGTTCAAGCTTGAGTATCTGATTCTATGCCTTGGCGGGTGGATAATCACGATGTATTTTGAGTGCATTTTCCCGGATTACGTGTCGCGGTGGTTCCGCTATGGCTCCCGGATCGTCACCGGCGCACTCTGTCTGGTGGTTGTGGTGACCCCTGCCCTCGTCTATTCCCGGATGCTGCTGCTGATAGGTGTGGTCGTGGTTCTCCATATGGTGTATCTGATGGTGGGGCTGGCTCATGCGGCGGTGCGGCGGATGGAGGGTGCACTGATCTTCATGCTGGTGTCGGTGGTGGCTCTCGCTACGGTGATCAACGATTTCCTGTATTACAACGAATGGTCGCCCATCGGGAACAACTCGCCGTTCGGGCTGCTCATCTTCACGGTCGCCCAGATGCTGCTGCTCTCTTCAAGATTCACGCGGGCGGCAACGAATGAAGAACGGATTGCGCGGGAGCTGCAGGAAGCCAATCTCAAGCTCACCGGGATGAATGCCAATCTGGAGCAGATCGTACTGGAGCGCACCCATGCCTTATCCGCAGCCCACGAGGATCTCCGCCTGTCGTATGAACGGTTACTGCACTCCGAGGAAGGCAGGAAGAAGCTGCTGGCCTACATTACGCATGATCTGCGCATGCCGCTGTCCAGTATGCTGGGTTATGTCGAGGCAGTGATGGATAGGGTCAAGCCGGAGAGCAATGAACAGTATCTGAAATATATCCGCGATAACACGATAAGGATCAACCGCATGATCGGAGAGCTGAGCTTCTTGTCGCATCTGGAGACGGGGCAAGTGGAATACCGGATGGAGCTGGTCCAGGTGACTAAGTTCCTGCGCGGCTTCTATGAACAATATGAGCTGGTAGTGCGGGATGCGGGGCTGGATTTCGATCTGGACATCGGGGATACAGTAGACCTGGGCGCCGGCCTGCCTGTTGCCCGGATTGATTCGCAACGATTAGAGCAGGCACTATTCAATCTGGTGTCAAATGCGATGAAGTTCACTCCTGGCGGCGGGTTGGTGCGTCTTGTTTTCGATGTGGACGAAGTGAACGATACGCGGTGTGTGGTCATCAGCGTACAAGACTCCGGCATGGGTATTCCTCCAGAGCAGCTGGAGCAGATCTTCGACCGCAATTACCGGGTGGACCGGCCGGGGCTGGACATGGGCGTAGAAGGTAGCGGGCTCGGGCTGGCGATATGCAGGGAAATTGTACAAGCGCATGGCGGGAGTGTCCGGGCGGAGAGCGACGGGAAGACGGGGTCGATTTTCCAGGTCATATTGCCATTGATTCAGGAAGCAGGAGAGTGACAATAGAATGGACACATACCGAATTATGATCGTCGACGACGATCCCCATATCTGTGAGATTGTTCAGCTATACTGCCAGCGGGAAGGCTTCGAGTCCTCGTATTGCCACAGCGGAGCCGATGCTATGATGCAGCTTGGGTCATTTAACCCGGACCTTATTGTGCTGGATGTGCTGCTGGCGAATGAGAACGGCATTGACTGGTGCAAGAACGCACGCAATTACACGAATGCCCCGATTGTGTTCCTAAGCAGTCAGGAGGAGGATGAGGTGAAGATCAGCGCCTTATCGTATGGCGGGGATGATTATGTGACCAAGCCGTTCAGTCCGGGCGTACTCATGGCCAAGATCAAGGCTCACCTCCGCAGGGTATCCACGGGCAGAAGGGAACAACTGCTGGAGCTTCCGGGACTAACGCTGGATTTCTATGCACAGTCTGTTCACATGGGCAGCAGAACGATTTTTCTGTCGAAAAAAGAATTCAGCCTGCTCTCCTACATGGCACAGAACGTGAATCAAGTGGTCTCTGTCGATACGCTGTTTCACCTCATCTGGGGGATGAAGAGTCTGGAGGATACGCGGACGGTGGCGGTCCACATCAGTAATCTGCGCAAAAAAATCGAGGAAGACCCTATCCATCCCGAGCGGATCATTACAGTCCGGGGGGCCGGATATATGCTGGTTGCGGGGAAACGCTGAGTACAAGCGGAAACGGATTTGCCGTCCTTTTAAAGGACGGTACTGTTTCAGCGAGAAATAGAAGGCTAATTTATAACGTACAACATATAAATTATATTTTAACAAATCGCTCTAACCGCAGCGGCTATAACAGTCATAATGCCCCGCGCCGCAGATCATAGAAATACTCCACCGCCGGATGCTTCCGCTGCATCTTCCCGGCCATCCCCTCGATCCGCTTCCGCCCGACTCTCCGGTCCATCAGAGCCAGAATATTCAGTACCATATCACTGCTCTCAAGGCTCTCCTCGATAGGAGTAACCAGGAACTTATTCGCCACCACAATGAAATTCGATTTCGTCAGGGCGGCCTGGGCCAACATTAATGCCTTGGCGTGTTCGGTGGTTAAGCGGCTTCGGGCCATGATGATTAGGCGGTCTTCAGGAATGGGCCCCTTGGCTGTCAGTCTGACTGCTTCAATGTCTTCATTGGTGATGGAGATATGGAGCTCCGGGTCATTCTTGACCTCCAGCTCGGACGAATACCAGCGGATGGGGCTAGACTTATCGGTCATGCTGAGAATGTTCTTCTTGTCCACCGTAATATAACAGGTGCCTGATTTATCCGGCGAATAACGGTAAGCGGGCGCACGATACTCTACCCGTCCCTCTAAGGATGGACTGAGGAAGCCCTCCAGTTGTTGCTTGAGTTTGCTCCAGGACATGTAATCCCTCCCTATTGAAAATGGGAAAAGGCCTGTCGGCCTCTTCTTGAAGTTCTATGTTACCATACTTCGCGTCCTTGATGCCCGCCTGTGGAGACTTCGTGATGGATATTATCTGGGGGATTTCATCCAGTGTAACCGACTTAGGGTTGATGATAAGCTGTCCATCTTCCTTATCTTGACGCACATGAATCCCCCCTCAATCCTTATACGGATCGAACTCATCCGCGCCCGCCATACATACGCCCACAGGCTTCAGCACATGCATAACCTCAATGGTCCCGGCGTGCGCGTCCAACACTTCTTGCAGCTTCCGGTAGACAAAAGGACTCTCGTCCGTCCCCGCGCCGCGCAGCACTACGCCGAACTGCCGGACCGCCTCCAGCATTTGCGCTGTCGTAATTTGACCGCCGCTGCGGGTACGGGTTTTATAGTTCATACGGCCCGCAGCCTGGGTCCGGCTCATGATTCGGCCCGCTCCATGAACGGTGCTGTAATAAGCATCCCGGTTCTCCTCGCTGTCCTTCCCCCGGACGATTACGGAGATGTCTCCCATGCTGCCCCCGATGAAGCCCATCTGTCCGGGTGCGGACGGAGTGGCCCCTTTGCGGACGACGATGACTTCCTTGCCGTCATGCGTCTCTTTCCAGGCATAGTTATGATGGTTGTGCACCGCCAGATCCGCTTCCGTTCCCAGAATCGCCAAGACCTGCTGGATGACATAGTCTCTTCCCGCATAAGCATAGCGACCGGCCAGCTTCATCGCTCTGTAATACATATCGCCTAGCTCACTGTTCAGGTCGAGCAGTACAGGCGGCTGATCCATCTTTTCCCCGGGGGCATTCGCCAGGAAGTCTCTGCCTGCTGCCAGGTTAAGGAATCCGCTCGCCGTCTTATGCCCGAACCCTCTGCTGCCGAAATGATTGGCAATCCACACCCGACCCGTTGCCTCTTCTTCAAGTATATCTACGAAGTGGTTGCCGCTGCCGACCGTACCGAGCTGATTCTGCGCCAGGGCCTTCAGCTTATCATGTACTCCGCTGCCCACCGCCTTGAACACCGCCCAATCCGGGTCGTCGAACAGCTCGTGTTCCACCCGCTCGTTATTAACCCGGCCTACACCGAAGGAGATTCTGCGGGCAATCTCATCCATAATCCCTGAGAGCCGCGGCCGCAGCTCCTCTATCTTCAAGCCGGTCCGCACCGCCTTATTCCCGCATCCGATATCGTAACCCACGCCAGACGGAGAGATCTGTCCATCGTATACGACTACACCGCCGATCGGCTGGCTGTAGCCTTTATGATGATCCGCCATCAGCAGCGTCTGCACCATATTTCCTGTCTCCGCACACATCTTGGCTTGCGCCATCGCTCCGGGATCGGGATTCCCCCAGACCCGCACGCCGTCTATCGTTGTATAAGCCATATCTTTTCAACCTCCTATGTTCGGGATCACCCGACGCTTCTGTGTCTATATTCGCTTATATCGGTTCCCAGGTACATGGCGGAAGTATTACGATTGGGTAGATATAACAAAATAGAGGACAGGCTTGTTGGCTCCAGGATTATCCCTTGCCATTCATCCGGTCCTCAGTTCATTTACGCATTCGTATCCCCCTTGCTCTCCCATACGCCAACATTATAGATGAATACGTCCAGGGTAACGCCGTTCAATGATTCTGGAATCCGTCCGGCAGCGTACGTTCTTATAAAATAAGTAATTCTCCATCACGGAAATAATAAATATTCTCCCGTTTAAAACCGTACAATCCATTTCTGTGCTTAATATGCGGCTCAAATGTAAATAGTGATCCTTCACTAAGCTTCATCTTATTCCCGGACTCAAAGTATTTTCTGTGATCTTTATCGAATTCGATGGTATGCCCCAAATTTCCGGAAAAATCAAGATTAATGTAACCAAGTTGTTGGATAACCTCGTTCATATATAAGTAGACTTGTTCAAAAGTCATGCCCGGTCTTACATAATCAATAAATTTGTTATGGAGCTCCTTTTCGGCGTTAATTCCATGTGAAAATTCTAGTGCAGATTCATTATCGGGATGTGCAAGTGCGTCTTCGGCAATTACTTTTCCATCAATCACTATTAGTGTTCGTGCATAGTCTCCCCAATAGGCGTTAATCTCTGGACTAAGATCTATGGTCACGATATCATTTCTGCGGACCAATGTATCCGAAGGCTTATACTCCTTACCCGACTCGGACCTAATTGTTCTCTTTCCAACGTGAACAAATGCCCCTACACCGTGATACCAAAAACTATGAATCCCCTTTTCTCTCATAATCTCTTCGGCTCTATAGACGATTTCCTTTTCTGTGATGCCTTCTTTAATTATCCCCTGTAATTGACTTATAGTAGCTTTTGCGATCGATTGAACGTAAGTATACTGTGACAGATGCTCCACTCTAAAACCTCTCTCCCCTTGACCGCGCGGATCGCGGCTGCTGGCATTCTATTAAGTCTGATTCTCCGCAAACCTAAGGCAAGCCATACGCCTGATGAAAGAGTGATGGCCCCAAAAAGCACCCAAAAAGAGTGCTTTCTTCGGGTTGGACTTGTTAGGATGAATCTGAGGTTCCAGGCAACACGATCACTGTCGGATAACCGATATCCTTGCCATCATGGACTTGATAGCGCAGAGCCTTAATTCCTTTTTCCTGTTCCACTGAGGTCTGCCCGCTTCCATAAGTGAATTTATCTTGCTCTACTTTGGTAATAAGCCATTCTCCGCTGCGTTTCTCCAGGGAATATTGTTTAGTCGTTGCAGTGTACGGCTGATCCTTCAATTCTTTATGTTCGAACGTGTATATGTTGGCTTGATTGGAGCTACTCCCTGCATACACATCCGATATGCGAACCGTTGCACTAAGCTTATCCATTTCCGCTCCACGAAGGAAATGAAGCATACGCTCTTTGAGTATGTCGTACTCCTCTTGCGGCATATTCGCCAGATCATCCCGGGTGTATGTTGCAGCATCATATCCGAATACAATCTCGCCGCTGATCGATGCCCAATATTCTTCACTTACCAGTTCATTTACAGCTTTATGATATTGTCTATATGATTTATGAAGGTTAAGGAGATTATACTCACTCTGTTCAACGATCCTCACCTGCTCCACCATCTGCCGCTTCTCGGAATCGCTTATTGAAGAACCAGAACTACATGCTGCTAATAGGGATATACACAAGACCAGCAACCCGCACATTAAGCTTTTATAGCTCATGCTCCTCCCCCTTACCTGTCGTTTGTCTGAGCCACTGCGCAAACCGCTCTTTCTCCTCAAACTGGGGATAATGCGCAGATTGCTCGAACATAACAAATTCCTTCACCGGTGCCTTCAGTGCTGTTAAGTATTCTTTTGCCGCGTGAACAGAGGTCATATAATCATATTGTCCCATCACAAAATAAACGGGGATGTCCACCTCATCGACAACACTTGTAATATAATTCTTAGCCCCTTCATCCAGCAAAATATCCTGCGACAGGGAAACGCCCTTCAGATAGCGGATCACATCCAGCAGATTGTACTCCGGGTTCAAGAGGAACCCTGCATAATAATCCCGGTTATCGTCTATTAATCTCGCGGCCCCGCCATATTTGCGAACCAAGTCTCTTGGCGTCAGCTGCCCGCCTGCTTCTATGAGAGCCCGAAGCTCTTCTAACCGCGCAACATCCTTGGTATTACCGGCTCGCGTGGCTTGTTCCATGGAGTAATTCCAGCTATCCCGCTCGCTGATTCCCAGATCGCCCATCTGCCCGATTCCGATGTAAGCGGTGAACCGTTCCGGGGACTTGGCAGCCGCTTTAATCCCGATATAGGTGCCAAAAGAATGGCCGATCAGCAGCACCCGCTCCTGTCCGAATTCCTGCTTCACGTAGTCCGTCAATGCCAGCAAATCATCGACAAGCAGGTCCGTGGATAAATTAGAATAATCTTCTCCAAAGTGATACGACTTGCCGCTTCCGCGTTGATCATAGTGCACAATGGTAAAGTTCTGCTCCAGTAAATCCTGATATTTCCGCACATATGGAATTTCCGAACAGCCGGGACCGCCATGCACAAAAATAACTACCGGATTGCGCTGGTCTGCTCCTCTGATCATGACTTCATGTCCTGTGCCGTTAATCTGGATCTGCTCCAACTTACTTACGCTATGTTCCCCTTGAATTCGGGGTGTCCACGTTGGAAACACCAATCCGGCTGCGATCAGCAGGGCAATGATGAGAATAGTTATTCGGGTTATCTTGATGTACTTTTTGGACATGGACTACTCCTTCATCCCTACGCATTCGTGTCCAGCATCGCTGGAATATTGATTTCCTTCACACAGGAAGCCTTGGACAGGTTCATGACGCATTGCACCAGGGATACGATATCCTGAAGCGGAATCTGCGCACCGTTATAGGCAGACAAGACAGGCTCGGCCCCCGCCTCCAGCGGAATCTGGGTAGCAATCTCGCCAGGATTGATGACAGTCACAACGATGCCGTATTTCTTCACATGCTCCCTGACCGCATTGGCAATCCCGCGCAGACCGAACTTGGACGCGGCGAACGTTACCTGGGTGTAATCATTATGATCCAGGCCTGCCGTAGAACCAATCAAGAAGATTTTGGCGTTCTCTGACTTTCTAAGATTCGGCAAAAGCTTCTGGATGCACGTAATCGCCGAAGTCACATTGATGTTAATAATGCTGGCAATCTCAGCCGGATCATCCTGCTCAAAATCATAGTCATCGCTGAACCCCTTGCTCTCCCATACGCCAACATTATAGATGAATACGTCCAGGGTAACGCCGTTCAATGATTCTGCAATCCGCCCCGCAGCATCCGGCTTCGCCAAGTCAGCCTCAATCCAGGTCCGCTGAACCCCATCCTCCAGCTTCATGCTGTCCGGATACGTTCTTGAGACCACCCAGACCTGATCGCCGGGTTCCGGCAGCGCCTTGACGAAGGCCTCTCCCAAGCCCTTGCTTGCTCCGAAAATAATAAAGTTTCTCATACGCCCTCCCTCGAGTCCCCAAGCTCCTCCGCCCCGTCTTGCTCCTTGCCTGCGAATTCATCCAGCAGTGCACGCACCTCACGGGTCGACTTGGTGTTCATTAGATTATTTCTGAGTTCGCTGGCGCCGCGGAAGCCGCGGACGTAGATTTTGAAGAAGCGGGGCAGCGGCTTGAAGGAACGGGGTTCCAGCGCCGAATAGTGATCGTGCAGATCCAGGTGCAGCCTAAGCAGATCCAGAAGCTCCTTGCTGCTATGCTCCCTTGGCTCCTGTTCGAACGCATACGGATTATGAAAAATTCCGCGCCCGATCATAATCCCGTCTACCCCATACTCTGCGGCCAGCTTCAGGCCCGTCTCCCGGTCTGCAATGTCCCCGTTAATCGTCAGCAGGGTGTCCGGCGCGATCTCATCCCGCAGCTTTTTAATCTCAGGAATCAGCTCCCAGTGGGCCGGGGCCTTGCTCATCTCCTCCCGCGTACGCAGATGGATGGACAGATTCACAATGTCCTGCTGCAAAATATGAGTCAACCAGCCCCGCCATTCGTCCACGCTGCTGAATCCGAGCCGGGTCTTGACGCTGACGGGCAGTCCTCCGGCCTTCGCCGCCTGTATGATCTCCGCTGCGGTCTCCGGACGGCAGATCAGGCCACTGCCCTTCCCGTTCTCGGCTACATTCGCTACAGGACAACCCATGTTCAGATCGATGCCCTTGAAGCCTTCTTCAGCCATACTGATGCTCATCTTCCGGAAATACTCCGGCTTGTCCCCCCAGATGTGCGCGACCATCGGCTGTTCATCCTCGGTAAAGGTTAACCGCCCCCGCACCGCCTGCTTTCCCTCCGGGTGAGCATAGCTCTCTGTATTGACGAACTCCGTAAAAAACACATCCGGCCGGCCCGCCGCACTCACCACATGACGAAACACCACATCCGTCACATCCTCCATCGGAGCCAGTATAAAAAAAGGGCGTGGCAATTCACGCCAGAAATTATTTATCATATGAAGTACCTCTCTATGCGTGCCAGGATAATCCTTATCCGGCCGTAATAAAGCTAAATTATATCATAACTCCGGTGGATTGGTAGCTGCCCAGCCAAGGGGCTTCTCCCCTCCCCAGACAAACAACCCCAGAGAATCCTCTGAGGTTGTTTGTGTCTCAATCCGCTATTGAACTCTGCCTAGCCACACCTGCCATAATCTCTTCTGTCCTCCTCTAGCCCTTGGGTTTCAACTGTTTAATCACGGACATCATCAGGATAATCATCCCCGTGCCGAAGCCTGACATCGATAGGGGAGCCAGGACAAACCGCATGATCTCCCCCTGCACCCAGAAGCTTGCCAGCATGACCACCATACAGATCACGGTGAAAATCCCAACCGTCAGCGTCCCGATGAAATCCGTCAGACTATGATTGTCCTCACGCGCAAGGGTGATCCGGTTCTCCTTCAGCAGCGGCAGCTCCAGCAGCTTCGGGATATAGTCCTCCAGCCGCCCCTTCACCTTGCTTAGCTGCTCCTTGACGATCTGCCCCTGATCCATCTGCTCTGCGAAGGACTGGCTCGCTGCGGATAAGGAATACGACTCATCTACAGAGGACAAGGTCCCATCCAGAGTAATAATTGCCCGGAAGGCCCCGGCCACCGTCGGCTTCAAGGACATCCCCAGCTCGGTAATCATCGACATCAGCCGTCTCATCATGACACTGGTAGGATCAGGGGAGAACGAGGCTTCGGATAAAAGTCTGCCGAGGCGCCGCTCGATCATTCGCACATCCAACAGCTCCCCTTCTTCACAGACTCCGGCCAGGCCCTGGGCCATCTGCTTCGTATCCTTCCGGCTGTAGCCCATCAGGAAATTCAACATCCCGACCCGCTCCTCCTCCGTCAGATAACCCACGGAACCGAAGTCAATCAGCGCGACCTTCCCGTCTTGGGTCAGCATCAGATTGCCGGGATGCGGGTCGGCGTGGAAGATGCCGATCATCAGAATCTGCTGCAGGAAGGCGTGCATGATCATTTCGGACACATCGCTGCTCACCTTTCGGGTGAACCGGTGCCCTTCAATATATTCCATGGTCAGAATCTGCTTGGTCGAGTACTCGGCGTAGATCTTCGGCACTTGTATCGGAATATCGTGTTCCTGGAACGCCTGGCGCAGCAAATTGGTATTCAGCGCTTCGATGTCGAAGTCCGTCTCTTCGATCAGATTCGTTTTGAAGCCTTGGGCGAGCTGAATTAAGCCGAGTCTTTGGATTTTGGAGGAGCGCTCGGAGAGCCGGGTCACGAATTGGATTAATAGATCCAGATCCACGCTCATTTTCTGCTTCACATCGGGCCGCAGGATTTTGACAACTACCTTGTCGCCCGTGGACTTCAGCCGTGCCAGATGCACCTGACCGATCGAAGCGGCTGCAATGGGCTCCATTCCGAAGTCTTCATACGTCTCCTCCAGATCGCCGATTCTGCTGTCGATGATCTCCTTCAGCTCCTTCCGGCTGAGCGGCTTAACCTGGTCATGCAGGCTGGAGAACGCTTCGATGTATTGCGCAGGCAGCAGATCCTTCTTGGTCGATAAGACCTGCCCGAACTTCACGAAGACTCCGCCCATGTTATCCAGAATGGCAGCAATCACCTGCGGCAGCTTTGCATGATCCTGCTGGAGCAGATGATTCAGCCCTTTGCGTGAAGCGATCCAGAGCAGACGGATCATACGCCTGAAGCCCCGCACCTTACCCATCACATACCCGAGAGGGTTCCCAGACTGCAGCAGCTTGAAATTGAATACGCTAAGCAGCATGTAGGTATAGCAGGAGATAAATAGAATCAGCAGCGGGTAATAGATGAACATCACCCTGACCATCTCCGCTTCGGAGGGAACCACAGGCTGCTTGAAGTAGGTTGAGGTTAGGATGAGAGTAACAACGGACGTGCTGAACAAGATAGCTACCATCAACTGGAACTGTTCATGCTTGAAGGTCCTGATGCTGCTTATAATGAAATACAGAATGAACGCCACGACAATAATGCTGCTCATATAGAATTGCTCCAGCACTTGCACCAGCATACTGACCGCCACCGCGCTGACAAGCGGCATCACGAGCTTATGCTTCGCATTGAATATATAGGCAAGCGCTACGAACACACCGAAACCTACAAGCATTACTATGAAAAAGAACATCCTCCAGCCCCCTGTATCCGCTTCATTATTCCCAATATAGCATACTAGGCTGAAGATGCGGAAACGGGAAAAAGGCGCAGCCGCCCCGCCGTCAATCCGGGAAGGGTGCCGCGCCTTGCGTCTTGCTGCCGCAGGCCCCGGGCTGTCTGCCCGCCCGCCTCTATTTCTATAAATCTCCTGTTATGGCGTCTGCACCAGCACATTGTCGAAGGAAGCCGCTGCATTATACGCCCGCAGGCCGATGCCTCCGGTAGAGAGGCCCGCGTCCACCAGGCTGAACCGCTGCACCCCGTCCAGATAAGCTGTGATTGTTGTGCCCTCGAATCTCAGTCCGAAGGTGTGCCAAGTGCCGTTGTCTATCGTCTGGCTGACGCTGCGCAGAATCGTATTCTGCCCGTTCACAATCTTAAGCAGTTGAAGCTGCGCGGTCGTCCAGTTATAGCGCAGATAGTACATATTATTGGCATCCTGATAACGCCCCGCCAGTCCCGCCGAGGGTGTAGCGCCGCTGCCAACGCCATCTATACGCATGTCAGCCTTGACGAAATAATTACTCCAGCCGCTGCCGGCATAGGATGCCAGCTGCAAGCCGTTCAGTGCGGTTGCACGGTAGACCGCCTCTGATACGCCAGCCGTCCACGGCCCGCCTGTGGTGCTCCATCCGGCCGCTGCACCGCTGTCGAATGGTTCGGCAAAGGCCGTGTTCCACAGCACAAGCTTGCTAATACGTGTGTTGTTATGTTCCTGCGCTTCGGTAAGCTGGCCGCCAGCGTCTGCAATCACCGTAATGGTATAAGTCCCCGCTGCCGGAGGCTGCCAGCTCTGCGTGCTTCCTGCCGATACAACCGCCTTCTCCCCAGGCTGTAGCGCAGGCAGCGGCACCGTGGCGGCCGCCGTCCCGTTCACATTAAATTGCAGCACCGCTCCGCTGGCGGCAGGAATGGCTGCTGTGCCCAGATTCTGCACCTCCGCCTGCAGCACCACACTGTCTCCCGTTGCCGGGTTATCCGGCGTCCAACCAATCTCGTTCACCACGAGGTCAGGCTGGGCAGGGGTACCGGAGGGACAGGTCGTTGACCACACTGCGTAATTATAGGTGCAGGTCCCGCTTCCCGTCTGAAGGGTCAGCACTCCCTGGCGCTCCTGCTGCATCCACGGGTTATCGAGCAGCGGCCAGTTGGCATAATCATAAGGGACGCCGTCCACACTGCGCGTTCCGCCATAAGTAATCGTCATCACCTTGCCCTCCAGGTTCGTGAAGGTCAGGCTCGGACTTACCGCAGACACGCCAGAGGCATCGACCGGCAGCAGCTTGACCGCATCGGCGAAATCCTGCAGCGCTGCATAGTCCGCTGCAGGAGCCGTCTCAATGATGATGCCGTTCTGCAGCGCCGTATTCTTGAACCAGCGGTAGCGGCCATCGTCCTCGAAGAAGGCATAGGAGCCGGCCGTCATTTTCGCCGCAATATAGACCGGACCGGCATCCATGAAGATCCAGCCGTCCTGCTCCAGCACCCCGTTCAGCGCTGTTGTCGAGACCAGGCCGCGAAGGTACGGGAATGCGTCACTGGATTTCATTTTGATCACGGATACCTGGGTGCCCTTGTACTGTAAGGTCTGCAGATTGCCCGTTGCCCCATCCACCCGGAGCTGTCCCTGCACGTTGGCATTCGAGGTATTCTTGACCGGCTGATTGATGAAGAAAGTGCTGTTCGGCTGGTCCGACACCCACTTCACCTGCCCCTCATGCACCTGATCCCGGTAGAGCGGACCGCCGCCGTAGCCATTGTAGGTGCTGGTCACTCCATACTCCTTGTTGATGTAGGTATAGCGCTTGAAGCCTTCAGCGTTATCGCCGCCCACATCCGAGGTCTCGCGGTGTACATAATCCGCCGTGCGCTCCAGTGCAGCGGCTGTCACGGCCGCCGGGGGACGGTAGCTGGATATCGCCGCAGAGATGGCGAAGATGCCGTCCGGGTACCATTCATTGTTCGATTCCAGGAAGCGCATGAAGGTCGCCGGCTGCTCCCCGCCGAAGTACAGCCAGCCCACAATCAGGCTCTCCGACGGATGCTTAGGCTCGAACTCCGGCGTGGACATGCGGAAGCTGGACGTCACATGATAGCCCTTCAGCCATTCCGGCGCCCACTGGGCCAGCAGCCAGTCATAGGTCAGCTTCGCCTTAATGCGCATCTCATTGTCGGCAGCATGATCGATCAGCGACAGCAGGGCGCTGGTGTAAGTCGGCATATAGGTGGAGGAATCCTGCTCCATAATCCCTTCGCGCGGCACCCGGTCGAAGAACGCCAGCAGCCAGTCCCTCCCTTTATCCGCCCCCACATGATCCGCTACCTCCGGCCACTCCTGCCCGGCTAAATAGCGGGCCACCGAGTGCATCAGATGATGATTCTCCGTTGATCCGCCATCATAAGCCCCGGAGGGATGCCCGCCGATGACCGTCTTCGCCAGCTCCCGCATCTCCGGCGTATACAGATCCTTATACCGCAGATAGCTGTCCATCGCCGAATAGAAATCGAAGATATCGCTGGTCCGCGTAAGCGCCTCCTCTGCCATCTCCAGCCCCCGGCTGAGGTTGCCCAGCTCCAAGCTGGCCTCGGCAATCCAGGTGTGATACTTCGCGTAATTCTTGTACCGGTTATCCACCCCGTTCTGGATCGGTGCCTCCTCCGGGGAATGCGTGTCGAAATACTCCAGCAAGGCCGCAGCCCTCGCTTCAAAGGTCGATGCCGCCGGGTCCGCTGATGCCCTGCCGCTCAGCGGCTGTCCTGCGAACCCCCCTGCGGAAGCGGCGATCACATTCACCGTCAGCAAGCACACGACCCACCTCGACAACACACTCCGCCACCTGTAACGTTTTTCCATCCTGATGCCCTCCTATCCTTAGGTGAAAGCGTTTACGATATCTACCCTATCAGAATTCGCCGCCTCCGCACAGGAACGCATTTGTGTTCTAAGGATACAGTGCTGGGGAATCGGAAGGCTTTCACCCGGAGGAGCGCCCGTCCTTATTCCAGGCCCTTCAGCGATTCGATCATGTTGATCCGGGTCACCTTGCGTCTAAGCAGCAGGTTAGCCATAAGGGTAAGCGCGAACGCAACCACCACCGACATCAGGAGGCTGACAATGCCTAATTGATCCGGGATCTGCTGGTGAGTGCTGGATAACGCTTGTACGACCAGTTCATACACATAGCCGCAGATCGGCAGGGCGGCCATGACGGCCACCGTGGTGATTATTATATTTTCCCGGAAAATAAGCCGGTTGATCTGATTCCTGTAATAGCCTAATACCTTGAGCGTCGCCAGCTCGCGGTTCCTCTCATACATATTGATCGACGAAATCGTGTAGATCGCGCCAAAGGACAGGATCACCGCGCAAACAATAAACATAATAAAGACAAAGCTGTTTTGCTGCAAAATATAACGGCCTTCCTTCTCCAGTCCATCCTTGCCTGAAATAGCTTCCACCTTTGGATTGTTCCCGAACGCGCTCTGAATACCGGTTAGAGCTCCCGGGGAATCAGCTTCCACCAGCAGGGTGGACGGTTTGTACACGACCCCAAAGCTTGCCAAATAGTCTGGCGTGATGTAAAAAGCCGGGCTTGAGTATTGTGTAGAAATGCCGATCACCTTCATCTCTGCCACCTTGTTGTCTAGCTCAGGCGCCGTAAATGCAATGGTTATGGTATCCCCTTCCGCAATGCTATAATGGTCGGCATACGATTTGGGCACCAGTACGCCATGGTCCTCCAGATGCAGGGGATGGTCTTTGTCATCATAGAAATGAATGAGCTTGTTATCCGGTTCCGTGACGATCAGCTCCGCTTTTTCGGACTGCTGGTTCTTTTTCAGTTCAATCGGGAAGGCGGACAACGCATAATGGCTTTTGATGCCCGAAGGAAGAGACTGCCCTGCCAAGACCTCCCCCGCTTTATAATCGACACGAAGGTCATAGGTGTACACCTGCCGGAACTGACCGGCTACCTTTTGCAGGGAGGCTTGGGTGCCAAAGGCGGTGATTAACAGCACTGTACTGACCATCACCCCGACGGAGCTTGCCAGAACCTTAACCTTGTTCAGAAAAATATTCCGCAAAATCAGCTTGTACCTGTACGGCAACCGTCCCCAGAGCCCCGGAATTCTTTCGATGAGTATGGGCCGTATGGATCTGGGCGGCTTAGGGCGCATGGCCCGTGATGCACTTTCCTTCAATAGATTTCTTCCGCTGAAATAACATGCAAACATTCCAAACAGGCTGGAGACGAGCATGGGCGGGAAGATCAATCCTATCGACAGGTCAAATTGTATGCCCGGCAGTGTGAAGGACCTTGCATTCGATACCGCGATAAGGGGCACAAATACAGCCGCAGACAGGATGTACCCCAGAATCGAGCCTGCCACTCCGACCAGCACAGGATAGCCCATATAATGAAGCATGATGCTGCTTCGGCTCACACCGAGTGCCTTCATGATGCCGACCTGATTCCGCTGGGAATCGATTATTCGGGACATGGCCAGGAATAAGATAATCGCTTCGATCAGGAAGAGCACCAGAGGAATGACCTTGCTCATTAACCCGTTATTATGGAGCGTAGCCTTCAGGCGCGAATAGCTGAACGAGCGTTCCTTGCTCTCTTGGCCCAGATACTGCAGTCCTTTGGACTTCTCCTCTATAGACTTACCGATTTGATCCACATCGTAGCCTTCCTTGGCATCCACCAACAGTTCATTATAGACAAAAGCGCCTGCAACCTCAGGGATAGCCGCCTCGTTGACGTAAGCAATACCCTCATGCTTATGATCCTGTGTTTCATTCTTCTTCGCATGCTCCACATTCTCACCTAAGCCGCTGATCCTGTAGGTCAACTCTTGGTCTTGAACGCGGATCGTCACTTGATCTCCGACTCCATAGTCATGCTCTGCCGCATAACGGGAATCCAGTACAATCTCACTTGTCCCGGACGGAAGTCCTCCCTCCAGCATCGCCAGCGTGTTGATTTCATTATTCTCAGGAATAGAATGAATCCTAAGCGTTGAACGGTAGCCGTCAAAAGCCTCCGTGGCATTGAAGGTATACCGCCCCTCCAGCTTATGGATGCCCTCCACTTGGCTGAGCGGCGCGATACTCTCTGGCGGAAGTTGACTGTAATACAGATTCAGATCGCTTAATGTGTGCTCAGCAAAATAAGCCTTCGTATAATCATTCAAATGATTGCTTAAGGTCGCCAGACCCGTATAGAAAAAAGCACCTACCGCGACAATCAGCACGAAAGAGAAAAACTGCCCGAGCGACTGCCTGATATCCCGGAACAACTTGAACAGAAGCTTCATCTCACCACTCAATCCCTTCAGCACTTTGTCTGTGTTCATTCATTGTAATACTTTCAATCCGGCCGCTCTTCACCTTAATAATCTTGTCCGCCATCTGGGCAATCGCCGAATTATGCGTGACAAGCACAACGCATTTGTTCGTCTCCCTGTTCAAGTCCTCCAAAAGCTTCAATACGGCCTTGCCCGTCACATAATCAAGTGCCCCGGTGGGTTCATCACAGAGCAGCAGCAGCGGATTCTTAGCAACGGCTCTGGCAATCGCCACCCGCTGCTGTTCGCCCCCGGATAGCTGGGACGGAAAGTTGCGGTTCCGGCTGCTTAGCCCCACCTTGTGCAGTACCTCCTTGGCATCCAGATGATCCTTGCACACCTCAGCAGCAAATTCGACATTCTCCAGTGCATTCAGGTTGGGGATGAGGTTGTAGAACTGAAACACAAAGCCAACCTTCTCACCACGGTAGCGGGTTAACTTCTTCTCGCTGTACTTCGTGATCTCCTGGCCACCGACAAGAACTTGGCCTGATGTAGCCGTATCCATACCTCCCAGAATGTTAAGAATGGTGCTTTTACCTGCCCCGCTTGCTCCCAGTACTACGACGAACTCCCCTTCGGATATGGAGAAGTCTACACCGTCAAGTGCCCGGATAGTCACCTCCCCTACTTGATACTCCTTGGCTACATTCTTGAACTCAATCAGCTTATTCACTGCTGCTTCCATCTCCTCTGCTTCTCTGAAAGGTCACACAACCACATGAGTGAGGCTGTTATTTCCGGTTTCAGTATGTTAGTATGTTACTCATGTAGCATACTGTAATACATGAAAGTTCAAGCTGTCAATATTAGCCTCCCAGGTTCACCTGGAGCTATGATCCTGTGGATTGACAATTGTTTGTCCATCCCTTATGGTGGTATGTTATATGAGTAACATACTAAGAGGACGAATGGTGAAGCCATGACCATCACTTTTGACGATAATCTACCGATATTCCAGCAAGTCGCCCATATCATTGAGGATGATATTCTGAACGGCACATTTCAGGTGGACGAGCAGATTCTTTCGGTTGCCCAGTTCTCCCAGCTGTTTCAGATTAATCCGGCCACGGTGGTTAAGGGGATTGGCATACTGGTCAATGAAGAGATCCTGTACAAAAAAAGAGGACTCGGCATGTTTGTCGCGGCCGATGCCAAAGAGAAAATTCAGTTGAAACGAAGAGAGCGTTTTACCAAAGAGCTCTTGTCCGAGCTGCTGAACGAAGCCGACAAGCTTGGACTGACCACCGGCGATATCATTGACATGATCACTCAACTGAGAAAGGACTGAAATCCGTGAGTATAGCATTAGCTTGCGGCCGTCTGACCAAATCCTTTGGCTCTGCACCGGCTTTGCGGGCACTCGATTTACAGCTGAAGGAAGGCGTCATTTACGCATTGCTCGGACGAAACGGTGCTGGCAAAACCACTTTGCTGAATACGATTGCGGGCGGAATTGCGGCAGATTCCGGCACGATTGAGGTTGGCGGACAGCGGCTGCGCAGGGGAGAATTACCGAAGGACCTGTGCTATGTGCGCGATCACTACCGGCACTTCGGGGGAGCGAGAGTCATCGAAGCTTTGCAGATTGCCGCAGCTTTTTATCCCAGGTGGGATTGGTCTTATGCCCTTGAGCTCCTTGACCTCTTTCTAATCGATAAGGACCAGAAGATCCGGCAGCTCTCCAGCGGTAACCAGTCGCTGATTCAGAATGTAATCGGACTCGCCAGCCGGGCGCAGTTAACCTTATACGACGAGCCTGTATTAAGCCTTGATGTGTTAATGAGGGAACGGTTCTACAAGGCACTTATGGAGGATTACGCCAATTATCCGCGCACGATTCTGGTGTCCACGCATTTGATCGATGAGATCGCACCGGTCGCAGAGAGGATCATTATTCTTGAGTCAGGCGCCCTCCTTCTTCAGGACGATATGGAGCAGTGCCAGCAGTCGGCTTATCTGATCCGGGGAAATTCGGAGGCTGTAGCTTCTTATACGTCCGGCAAACGGGTGATCTACCGCGAGGACTATGGAAGAGGTACGCTTGCCGCCCTTTACGAGAAGCTGAGTGACACGGATAAACGGTTGGCCCGTGAGCGGAACATATCGATCGAAGCGCTGAGTCTGCAAAAGCTATTCCTGTATTTGATCGAGGGAGGTCTCTAGATTGAGTGCGTTGACCGTTCATTTAAAAGCAACCTACAGACAGCTCAAACTCTATATCTGGCTGGTTCCGATGATTATTGTGCTTGGCCGGACGACAGAACTTATAATTACCTTCCTGACAGACACGATGGGCGCCTCCCGTCTATCGGAGAGCAACATGCTTATTCTTCTATTGCCATTGTTCGCCATCGCTCTGCCGCTAAGCTATTACAAACGGATTGTTCATTTGGGCGCCAGCCGGGTGCAATATTACAGGGGAATACATACCGTTTTTGCCGTCTGGGCGGCAGCCGTCGCCTTAATGAACTCCCTATGGCTCGCCTTACAGGTCCATGTCTTTCACAATTATGATAACGCCACTGATCTGGTCGCCGCCTTTCATTGGAACGACTTTGGCTTTGCCGGCTCCTTTCTGTATCAAACAGCCTTTTACCTGATGGCTATGGCTTTGCTGAGTATGCTGGTCTCGGGATTCTTCACCCCCGCAGGCTGGCTGCTGTCTGTACTGGTAGTTGCGGCCATTCCGGTCGGAACAGCCATCCCGGAGCTCCGGGTTCACGTGGCCTCCTTCTTCCGTACCCTGCTGCTGAACGATTCTCTCTTGCTGGGCACCGGATTCAACCTGCTGCTTTATCTTGTTTTCATAGCTGGCGGGTGGCTGTTTACGCGAAGACGGGTACATTAATTATTGAGCGGGGGCTATTCTATTGACACCTCCAACAGTTCAATGTTAAGCTTCGGCTATAAAATTTGAGGAGGATGGCAGCCGATGATTCCACGTATATGGTAAGCACGCCCAACAAAAGCTGATTTCTCACCAAGTGTGGGCTTTTTTGAGCTGCTGCTATTTACGTTAAGGACATTGGTTGCGATCCGCTACGGCTTATTTCACGATGCCCGGTTTCGCACTGTCCCGTCATGTAATTGTTGCAGACCCAAGTCCACTTACGGATTTGGGTCTGTCTTTATTAGGGAGGGTATACACTTATGAATATTCAATGGAAAAAGACGTTCGCCTTCATCTTCAGCGGACAAATCTTCTCGATACTAACCTCTGCGATGGTTCAGTTCTCCATCATCTGGCATCTGACCGCGACGACGGGGTCGGCCGCCGTGTTAATGCTTGCCGGTCTGGCCGGGTTTCTGCCGCAAGCGCTCTTAGGTCCGTTCATTGGTGTCTGGCTGGACCGGTGGAACCGTAAGCTCACCATGATCGCTGCGGACAGCGCCATTGCACTAACCAGTCTGATTCTGGGTGCTTATTATCTATGGGGCGAGCCCAGCTTATGGATCGTGTATGCCATCCTGCTGATTCGTTCGGCAGCTTCATCCTTCCATGCCCCTTCGTTCCAGGCTGCTATTCCTCTGATTGCGCCGGAAGACCAGCTCACCCGGGTGGCAGGCTGGAACCAGCTCATCTTCTCCGCTTCCAGCGTCCTTGGACCTGCGCTTGGAATAGCGGTATACTCGGCTACTTCACTAGGAACCGTATTGCTCTTAGATGTGGCAGGTGCCTTAATCGCTAATGTCATGCTTCTGTTCGTCCACATTCATCAACCGAAGCCGGAGAGCGTGGAGACACCCTCGTTCCGTAAGGAGTTTAGTCTTGGCTGGCGGGCCTTCCTGTCGCACAAGCCGATTGTCACGATTACGGTTGCCATGGCGGTCTTCAGTGTGGTATTCATGCCGCTGGCGATGCTGTTTCCCTTGATGACGCTCTCCCATTTCGGACGCGGCGGTTACAGTGCCAGCCTGATTGAGGCCGTCTTCGGGATCGGAATGATCCTTGGCGGTGCACTGCTGTCGGTGCTTGCTTCCAGGTGGAAGGACACCACCTACATGAGTGTGAGTCTGATTGTAATCGGGCTCACCTGTGTCCTGAGCGGGGTAGCCGGGCGCGAGGCGTTCCTTGCTTTTACCGTCCTCTCCTTCCTGATGGGTGCCGCTGCCCCCTTGTTCAACGGCCCTTACATGGCGATGATCCAGAAGTCTTATGAGCCTGAGCTCCTGGGGCGCGTACTCTCCTTCGTGACAAGTATCGGACTTTTGTCCTCCCCAATCGGGCTTGCACTGGCGGGACCTGTGGCCGACCGGTTCGGCGTTCCGTTCTGGTTCTTCTGGTCGGGGATCGTTGTGGTCCTGATTGGAGTATTCATATTTATCAGGTTTGCGGGGACTGGTGCAGACAAGCAACCTATTAATGAGTAAATGAAAGCAAATAGACCGTCCTCCCGTAAGTGGGAAGGCGGTCTATTTGCCTTACATCAGCGCTATTCGCCCGAACTGCCGCAGGACTTCACCAAGTTTATCTATCTGCAAAGCGCTTCAATCGTCTAGATCTGAGCCATAAGCCGAATCCGATGAACAGAATCGTTGTAAACACGCCGGTGGTCGGGCTAAACCACAGTTCGCCTGCCGGCGTGAATGTAATGATCCCCGCAACCGATACCAGCAAGGTAGGCACGCCATCCTCCACTGCGTGCATGAGTACGCACGGCCACACCGATTGCGTAAGACGATAGATTTCAACGTACATGATGGACCAAGCAACCATGAGCATACAGCCTATGACGACATAGCCCCATCTCGTGGTTGTCCCGAAGTAAGTATCCGGCAGGAAGACCAGATAATAAGCCGTATGCCACAGCGCCCAGACCAGACCGGATACGAGATAGATCATCCAGTCATTCAGCTTCAGCTCAATCAGCTTCGGAGTCAGATAGCCGCGCCAGGCGAACTCCTCGAAGATGTTCTTAACAAAGCTGCCTGCGAGCGATATCCCAACCAATGACAGAATAGTATGTAGTTCGGCCTCTGAAGTGCTGGCGCTATGGAATAGCAGAGCAAGCCCCACCACAATCGCCATGATTACCGGATAGATGGCAATGGCTGCGCCGTACCACTTCCTATTTTCTCTAAAATTGAACCTTACGCCCATATCCTTCCAATCGCGGTTCACCAGCCGCAGCACGAGCATTGCGATCACCGGAAAAATGAGCCACAAGCCCATTCCCGGTGAATTCCCTTCCGGCTGATCCGGCAGCTTCGTATCCACCCATACCCCAATCCAGCCGCACGCCAGCACAATAACGATGAACACTAGAAGACTGAGCTTTGTTCTGCCTGCTGTCATATGATCATCCCCTCCGGGTTCAAGATTTCTCCGAGCTACGCTTCGCTGTGCTGATGACATCCTCTGCCGCGCTGTTCAATAGCTGAATCATCTGCTCCTCCGTATAATGGTCCGGCAGTAATTCGTTCGCAACCATTACACTCATCCCGACCTGGAACATCTTCATCTTGAGCAAAATCATCCCCAGTTCATCATCGGTTAATCCATTCAGATCCGGGTCCGTTCGCATCATCTGAATGAATCCCTGCGTCTCTGCCTCATTGTACTTCGCCTGATCATTCTTCTTCATCACCAGATCCCGGAACAACACCGGATACTCTCTGGCAAAACGGATGCTGGCCGCCCCGATATCATGGAACGGATGCCCGGAGTTCTGCTCCAGCAGAATCTGTCTGCTCACCGTAAGCGTTCTCTGGAATACCTCCTCCACCAGCTCGCCAGCCTCTTTGAAATTGACATAGATGGGGGCGATAGAGCCTCCCAGCTTCTCGGCCACCTTACGGATGGTCACGGCGTCCACTCCTTCGGTCCTCGCAATCTCGAACGCCGCATCGATGATTTGTTCTTTGGTGAACTTTTTTTTGGGTGCCACGGGCTTCCTCCTGAAATAGAGCATTAAATACATAACTAATGATATGTATCATATGATATATATAAACCATCCCAGGTGTCAACCTAATCTTAACGGCTTGATTCTCCTTTTTAACAATTGTTGTGTTCTGAGCATTTGTTCATATAGAATCAAATTATCAGCTTCTCTCCAGAGAATAATGGAACAAATCAGCGTAACTCACGTAAATTCGGATAAGTTAATTCAAGTGATACCGGCGCAATTTCATCATCACATCATGAAGGAGGCGGCAGCCCGTGGCATTTATCCCGTTAAATTGTCCCAATTGCAGCGGAAGAATTGAATATAAGGAAGGCACCATCCTCAAGTGCCCTTATTGCCAGACTGAGCTTCTGCTCAAGCAAAATAATGTCTACTATGTGGATCAGACCATTAATCATTATCACGGGGCACCCCCTCCCAAGGCCGCGCCGAAGCCACCCGTCTCCGTCTCTATCCCCATTAGGCTGGTGTTGCTTCTGCTGCTGGTGCTGGGCGGGGCCATCGGTACTTATTTCTATTACGGCCTCAGCTCTCCGCAGCAGGCAACCAAGGCTAATCTGTCTGTACGGACGATGCCCGAAAGCGAGGTCCTGCTCACCTTCCTGCGGGAGACCCTGGGTAAAGGCTCTGCCATGCCTACAGAGGAGGAATTGGCCTCACTGCGTTATTTAACTGTGGAGCGTTCGAAGAATGACCAGTGGCAGTTCACTTACAGCTTTTCCGATCCCTTCAGCGATGCACAGGCCGAGAAGCTTACTTATGTGACCCAGGACAAGCGGCTGAATGCCCAGCGGATTGATCAACGGGATTTCGAAGCCTTCAAGGGACTGACGGCACTGAACCTGACGAATACCTACGAGATCAACCAGGCGGACCAGACAACTCTTGCCCATATGCCCGGATTAAAAAGCTATGGCGGCGCCTTCAACGAATCCTTCAGCGCCTTCTCCGGCTACTTCGGCGATAAATCTAAAATTACGGAGCTGTCCACTCAGCTGCGCAGTAATCAGGAAGTGGCCCTGCTGCTGGAATTTCCCAATCTAAGCTCACTATCCATTACCTATGTGGATGAGTCTATAACGGATTTGCATCTGCTTAATAAGCTGCCGCTGAAGTCCCTGTCCCTTACCTTCGTCAATGAACTGGGGTGGTTATCGTCCATGACCGGGCTGTCTTCTCTGGCTATCTATCACAGTGAAACCACAGATCTACAGCCGTTATACGCCTTAACCGGGCTCCAGGAGCTTAAGCTTTCCTATTTATCCAATGTGAAGTCGATCGACTTCCTGCAGAACATGCCTGCACTGCAGACGCTTGATCTCGAAAATGTGAATTTCTCCAGCCTGGAGCGTCTGGCCGGCAAAACCTCTATTACCTCGCTCCGCCTGGCTTCCTTAAGCCAGCTTGGCTCGGTAAAGGCCGTGAATAGCTTGTCCTCGCTGCGGGAATTCACCTTGGACGGTTATTACGAGCAACCAGACAGCCTTACTTTGCCGGGCGTCAAACGGGTGGAAATCCCAGCTTCCTTCCTCTCCGGGCTGAAGGCCCCTGCGGTAACGGATCTGACACTCCGGGGCGGAAGCGGGGAGCTTAATATGGCTGAGCTGAAGAAATTCCCTGAGCTTGGGGAGCTGTCCCTCTGGGGAGTCGATGAAATGGCTGGTCTGGCCGCCCTCGACAAATTGCCACGTCTACAGAAGCTAAGCATCTTCGAATCGTCGCTGTATATGGAGAGCGATGCCTTATTCCGTCTGAAGCAGGTGAACACGCTGGTGTGCTCGGAATGCCGCCTGAATTTCAAGCAGACAGCAGCAACGAATAGTGTGCTTGAGCATCTGACCTTGGACCGGCCATACTTCTCCATGAATAACAACTCCGTTAGTGAGGTTGACCAGGTGATGCCTTACTTCGCGGGCCTGACTGCCCTGCGTTCCTTCACCCTGCAGGACAACAACCTGGCTTCTCTTGCGTTCATGAGCAAGTGGCAGGCCATCGAAGAGCTTCATCTGGAGAACAATGCGATTTCCAATATAGAGCTTCTGAGCAAGCTGCCCAAGCTGCAACAGGTATTCCTGACTGGCAATTCCGTGGCGAACAAGTCCGTGCTTGATGCAGGCGTGCTGGTGTATTAGAGCCGGCTTCCAATAACCAATGGCAGGCAGACACGTATGATCACAAACTGGATTTCGTCTCCAAGCTGGGCGGCGATGTCCTCTCGCTGCTCCAGCCTCAGCCCGGTGAACGCGTGCTGGATATCGGCTGCGGGACAGCCGACCTGACGGCTAAGATTGCAGCCGCTGGAGCGGAGACTGTCGGCATTGATCTGTCGGCCGAGATGATTGCACGCGGCCGTGCCAAGTACCCGCATCTGAATCTGAGCACCCAGAATGCTTACACATACCGGACCTCCGGGACCTTCGATGCGGTGTTCTCCAACGCTGCGCTGCACTGGATGAAGGACGCACACGCAGTTGCCGTGACGGTAGCAAGCGCACTGCGGACCGGCGGACGGTTCGTCGCCGAATTCGGCGGCTACCGCAACGTTGCCGCGCTGGTGAATGCGACCGAGGCCGCACTGTCCGCGCATGGCTATGATCCGCAAGGACGCAATCCATGGTACTTCCCCACCATCGGAGAATATACGGCAGTGCTGGAGGCGCATGGCTTCCTCGTCATATTGGCCCAGCATTTCGAACGGCCGACTCCCTTGCAGGGGGAGAGCGGAATCCGGGATTGGCTCGACATGATGGCCGATGACTTCTTCTACGATGTCAATGCAGAAGACAAGACTGCGATCTATCGCGAAGCGGAAGAGCAGCTGCGCCCGGAGCATTACCGGCAGGGCCAATGGATCGCCGACTACCGGCGGCTGCGGGTCTGTGCGGTGAAGATGGCGGACTAAGAATAGATTGGCGGGAAGCCCAGGTGAATCAAGACCTTGGGTTTCTTTGTATTTTCAAGGCAGGGGAATTAGGAGGATTGGGAATATCTGTTTCTTATAATGCGGCTTCTGGGTAATACATAGAGTTGTGTCTGTCTACATATCAATTGATTACAGAATAGGAGAACAAAGATGGAGAATCAGAACCAGGATACTTATCGCTTTCAGGTCAACCTAAGCGGTATGATCAACATTTTGTCTAACCATTTGTATAGCAGTCCGAAGGTATTCTTAAGAGAGCTGCTCCAGAATGGCATCGACGCGATTACTGCACGCCAGGCCTATTCCCCAGCGGGCTACGAAGGCAAAGTTCATATCGAGGTAAGCGGAACCTCTACCGGGGCGACCTTACTGGTAGAAGATAACGGAATCGGGTTAAACGAGGCAGAGATTCATGAGTTCCTGGCCATGATCGGACAATCCTCCAAGCGGGGCGAAGATTTTCTATCCACCAACACCTCTTTTATCGGGCGGTTCGGCATCGGGCTCTTATCCTGCTTCATGGTGAGTGACGATATCGTTATGGTTACCCAGTCCGCCAAGGGCGGCCCTGCACTGGAATGGCGCGGGAAGCCGGACGGCACCTATACGATCCGCAAGCTCGAAGGGGAGCACGCTCCGGGCACCAAGGTTTTTTTGCGTTGTAAAGAAGGGTCCGAAGCTTACTTCGAGGAGAGCAATCTGCAGGATGGGCTGTTCCATTACGGCGCTCTGCTGCCTTATCCGATCCAGCTGGTGTCGGACCGTAACACCCGCCTGATTAATCCGCTGACCCCGCCGTGGGTCAAAGATCCGCAGCTGGCCCGGAAGCATCGTAACGAGGTGCTGTCCTTCGGTAAGCAGGTGCTGGGAGAGACGTTCCGCGATTTCATCCCCCTGCACACCGCCTCGGGCCGGACGGGAGGCATCGCCTTCATTCTGCCGCACGCGGTGAACCTGAACGCCAAACGCAATCACCGGGTATACCTGAAGCACATGCTGGTCTCCGAAGCTGCCAGCAATATCCTGCCGGACTGGGCCTTCTTCGTGAAATGCCTGATCTGGACCGATGAGCTGCAGCCGACCGCTTCCCGGGAGCATTTCTACGAGAATGCCCAGCTGGAGCAGGTGCGGGAAGAGCTCGGGAACTCCATTCGTCAGGAATTGATGCGGATGGCCGAGTACGACCCGGATCGCCTGCAATCGATCATTTCACTGCACGCCTTATCGATGAAGGCGCTCGCTGTGGAAGATTCATCGTTCTATTCTATCATTCACGAGTGGTTGCCGTTTGAGAGCACTTATGGCAGAAAGACGCTTGGCGAGCTGAAGCAGCAGCCTCCTCTGTACTTCACGGCCACGCTGGACGAATACCGCCAGATTACCCACGTGGCTTCGGCCCAATCCATGCTGGTGGTGAACGGCGGGTATATCTATGATGCCGAGCTGCTGTCCCAGCTTCCGCTCATTGACCCGGATGTGCAGACGGAACGGCTGCTGCCGGAGGAGGTGTCGTTATCCTTCACCGATATCACTCCTCAAGAGCGGCTGGACTACTACGAATCCGTAAGATTAGCAGACAGTGTGCTCCAAAAGTTCCGCTGCCAAGTGCAGCTGCGCCGCTTCAAGCCAGAGGAGATTCCTGTCCTCTACACACTGTCTGAGGAGTCCGCCCAGTGGCGTGTAATGGAAGCAACCAAAGAAGTGAGCACCGATGCCCTGGCCTCCGTACTGGGCAGCTTGGGCGCTTCGCTTAAGGAGACGGCATACGCCACACTCTACTTCAACCTGAATAATCCTGTCATCGGGCGGGCATTTCATCAGGCGAACCAGAAGATGCTGCCCTCCATTGTCGAGATGCTGTACTGCAATGCGCTGATGATGGGACATTATCCGATGAACCGCCAGGAGATCGCGCTGCTGAACCAGGGCATTATTCAATTTATAGATTGGGGATTGACGGCTAATCAAGCCACAGGAGGAGACGAATAGATGAATCTTACCGAGATGGATTTCGACGATTTGATGGAGGAAGCCTATGACCTGCCGGGCGGCAAGGCTAAGCTGGAGCTGCTGGAGCAGGCGGTACGGGTGGCCGATGCCGCAGGAGATATCGACCAGGGCTATGAGGCCCGCAGTGAAATCGTAGAGCTGGGCAGCTTCCACGGGTATCCGATGAAGGCGCTGGTCGCCTTCTCGTGGCAGCTGGGACAGTATGACAAGAACCCGGGCCGGTTCGATGATTACAGTCTGATGTGGTCGTACAAGTGGGTGCTGGACCGCATCACCGCTTTTGCAGATATCAGCCGCACTCAGATTGAGAACCTGCTGGAGGACATGAAGGCCCGCTATGCAGCCGAAGGCTACAGCAGCCGGACCTATCACTATTACCGGGCGAATATCCTCGAAGATTTCGGGGAGCTGGAAGCTTCAGAGGCCGAATGGGCGATTGTCCAGACCATGGACCGGGACGAGATGAGCGATTGTGAGGCTTGTGAGCAGCATGGCCTGGTCGAGTTCCTGGCGAAGCAGGCAGACGACGAAGCAACCGTTAAGGCAGCCGAGCCTATTCTCAAGGGCCGGATGACCTGCGGTGAGGTCCCGCATGTGACCATTACGAAGGTGCTGTTCCCTCTCCTGCGGCTGGGCCGCCAAGCGGAAGCGGATAAGCTTCAGAAGAAAGGCTATAAGCTGGTAAAAGGAAACCGCGACTTCCTGTATCACCAGGCAGAGCATATTGGTTACCTGACCCTGACCGATCCGGTCAAGGCGCTGGAGGTCTTTGAAGAGTATATCGCCTCCTCGCTCGATCATGAGAACCCGGCCGATCAGATGATCTTCAATGCCTACTCCGCCAAAATGTTCCGCCGTCTGGCGGAAGAATCCATCCGCTTCCAGGTCAAGCTTCCAGCCGGGCACCCGTGTGAGCGCCAGTCCGAAGACGTCGCTTCGCTTGCGAAGTACTTCACGCAACTGGCTCTCGCCACAGCGGAGAAGCTGGATAAGCGGAACGGTAACGGTTACTATACTGAGCTGATAGAGAAGCTGTAATCCTGCGTTCTGATGGCTGTCTGAAAGGACAAGCGTAAATAAGAGCAGCTCCCGTAATGGGGGCTGCTCTTTACACATTATAAATACGCATTTACGTCAAAATATATCCAAAATACGGTAATTACAAAACGTTTGATATGTTATACTAATTGAGCAATAGAATAGGCTTAAAAGGGCCGGTCGGCTACCTCTCTCAGAAGGGAGGGATGCCTTGTGACAGTGTTTGAAGCAATCATGCTGATGCTAACCTTTGGTTTGCTAATCGTAGCGCTGCTGTCCGATAAACGCAAATAGACCGCCCTCCTCGCAAAGGTATGCGGTCTATTTGTGTATCCTATTTGCCTGAGGCCTACCGCCCTTAAAAGCGGCTATTGCTCTAGAGAGTCGTGTTGGAGCACGGCTCTCTTAGCATTGTACGCCCGTTCTGCTTTTACTATACCACAGCCGTTAACGCATGTTAACAGTGGTTAACAAATTTTAACACCTTTTCACATAGCGAATCCCTTACTTATTATACAACCTGTAAAGGAATACCGCAGCTTCTGCTTTGGTGGTGTTGCCGGCCGGATTGACCTTGTTACCGCTGCCTTCGATGAGCCCTTCCTTCACCATGGCGGCTACGCTGTTCACCGCATAGGAAGCCACTTTGGACTTGTCGGAGAATCTCTCCAGATCCGCAGCCGTCCCCTGGCTATTCAGCTTCTTCTCCAGCTTCAGGGCTCTCTCGGTCAACACCATCATGTCTTGTCTGGTGATCTTAAGAGCGCTGCCGAAGCTGCCGTTGTCCAGGCCATTCGTAATCCCAAGCGCTTTGGCCATTCCAATCTCATTATAGTAGTAAGCATTCTCCTGTACATCGCTGAAGTTTCCATTTACCTTCGCAGTCAAGCCAAGTGCCCTGACGAGGGAGTACAGGAAATCTGCTCTGGTGATCTCGGTTGACGGATGGAATTCACCGCCCTCAGTCTTGAGAATATCCTTGGATGCAAGGACTTCGACCGCGTTCTTCGCCCATGCTGCCTTTCCGAGATCTGTGAATGTCTTGGATACATAAGCTACTGCGAAATCGCCGAGATGAGTAGTTGTGAAGGTTACCATACCGGTCTTGGAATCATAACGTCCGCTCGGTACGGTTAGAACATTTCCATTTACGTCAATATACCGGATAATAATCAGTTCAGGATTCTTCAATTCATCCGCAGACGGCTGGTAAGGTACGGATACGGTAACAGGTGCACCAGGATTGCTCCAGGCCGTTTCTTTTCCGTCCGTCTTAAGGCTAAGCTGAATGATCGGTCTATCGCCTAGAGCCGCCTTTACTTCCGCCGGGAGCCCCGACTTGTCACCTTTTCCAATCTCCAGCGATACTTCCTTGCCGCTGCTTTCAGGTGTGCCTGTCAACATATTACCGGAAATAACGACCTGACCGAATTCGGTCGAAATGGTCAGTTTGTTATCCTTGGTTCCGCCGGTCAGTGCTGCAGCAGGCAAGCCTACCGAGTATGATTTCACTCCTTGCACGGCAGGGATGTCCAGCGTCACATTTTTCTCGATGAGTTCCTTTGCTTTTGCCAGATCTGCTACCTTAACCATTGCGGTTCCATTGCTCACTGTTGCCTGCATGGTTACTTTCTGTCCTTCTACAACAGGTGCTGCTGGTGCAGGTGTTGCAGATGCAACAGGTGCAGACGTTGAATAGGTTCCACCAGGTGCAGGCGTTGCAGGTGCTGGTGTTGCTGGTTCAGGTGTTGCAGATGGTGTTCCTGGTTCCGGAGTGGACGGAGTCTCCGTCTTGCTGTTGGTTACTTTCAGGGTATACGTCTTGACCCTGCCGTCTGCCCCTGTGACCTCAATCTTTATATCTGTTGTTGTGCCAGGTGTCAGCGCTATAGCTTCGGAAGCTGTACCGCTGGCAACCACCTTATCGTTCACTTTAAGGGTTGACCTGCTGTCTGCCGCTGCTGCTGTCACAGTAATGCTGCCGGCATCCTTCAGGGACACCTCGTATTCTGTGGTTGCTGCGTTGAATACAGGCTCGAGTGTTCCCGCACTTAGTGTCAGGCTGCTGAGGTCTGCATTCACACTATTAGGTGTATAGACTCCAAGATCGCCAAGGTCGATTTTATTATTCTGAATAGTCTGATATTCGCCTGCAAAGTAATCATCCAGATACGAATGTCCCAGAATGAACCGGTCCGGCTTCATAGCACCATAGTAACCGGCATTTGCATTACTCTGACCGTCAAACAGGACATAGCTTCCCTGCCATCCGGAACCGGTTACGCCCCAACTGATGATGTGATCGATATAAGGGGCGAACTTGTTGAACATTTTGTACAGCAGCGCGTACTGATAACCAAGGGCGTCCGACTGTCTGACATTAAGCGCTGCTGGAGCAGTTGCGCCTCCTCCTGGAGCATCGGTCGGCACCTTAAGGTCAAGCTCAGAATAGGTAATACCCGACAGCAGCCCCCGGTCAACGAGAGAGGCATAAAGGGCCATCGCATATTGGTTGTCGCTGGCAAGGGTCTTACCCACCGCGTCATGTCCCTGGATTCCGATGTCTTCGATCAGGGGTCTTCCGTCATACAGCGGATCGGAGCGCCATGCGGTATTTAATTCAAGAACCATGTTATATACGGTTCTAGCTTTACTGCGGGTGGCAACCCCGTAATCGTTGTAGGTCAGCTTCGGAGGATTGTCAACGATGTAACTGTCAATGCTGCCTTTAGTATCGTGTCCATCCAACTTCATGTACTCTGGAAGGTCAGCGTAATTGGCTTTGTAAGCTTCCGCCATCTTGGCGTTGGGGGCCGCGATGTGCGCGTTTTTGAACAGCAGGTATACGTAATGATCGGTGATGTCGCCGCCAATCTCATCATCTGACATGGCAACAAGCCAGTTGGTATGCTTCAGGCTCGTTCTCCAGCTGTTCGGATCCTCAAGGATAAGTTCGCTATGACGGCTCTCGTGAACCTCTTCGTTGAGTACATCCCAGGAATTGAAGGGAATGACGCCACGGGATTCGCTTGAGCCGTACTTAGTATCTGTGGTCAGGAAGTGCCGCATCACATACATCGTATGGTTGAACTGCACTCTTCTCGCCATTTCTTTGTCTACCTTAACCGTGGTTGTAACGCCATTGCCCAGTCCGTAGAAATTGGCAGAGCCGTTATAACCGGAAGGAAGGTTCGCAGGAATCATCTGCGCCATCCAACCAGGGGCCTGGTTATACCATGCCAGAACATGGCCGTGAGACTTGTACTGCCCAGGAGTTCCAGAATCTCTGATCGCCTGATAAGAGTTGGTAGGGAAACTATACTCCGCTAAGCCAGGGGCAGTGGTTGCGCCGTTCAGCGCCTCTCCGTTCACGTTCTTCAGCCATTCCGGGCCACGGGGATGCGTACCCTCGGCCTTCAGATTGTTGCCGTCGACGAAGATCTCATAGTGATTGGCTCTCGTTCCGGTTACGGGCCCGGTACCGATCGCGCCGACCATGAACAGGCCATTCTCCTTATTGTACAGACTCTTTAGAGGCGCTACGACACTCTGGTGTTCCTTATTGACTACGCTCGGAAGCGCAACACCCTTCGGATCAGGTGCGGTAATCTCAATGTTAGAGACTAACAGCATACCGGTTTCTTCAGGACGGGCATTCTCCCCATGAAGCTCAAGAATGAAGTTCGAGGAATTGCCCGTTGAGGCGGTAATACTGTGATGCGCCTTCAACCAGGATTCGCCGTTGTAGCTGCCCACCCAGTCAGGATTCAAGTTGTTGTACTGGTATTCCCTGAGGTAGCTGTCGAGGTTATCGCTGCTATTTCTGACTCTCCATCTCATGAATTTGCCTTGCGCACTCTTCGGATAGTAGACATCGAATTCAATCGTTGAACCCGCTGTGACATTGACGGCCGGGGACAACGGGGATTCCAGACTGATGCCGCCGAAGGTGCTTTTTCCGTTATGGGCGTAATTAATCTGGAGCACTTCCGCTTTCCCTTGGGCATCTGCAAAAGGATACGCGATCGTCTTGAATGTCCCACCGGCAAAGTCGGCCGGGACACGGTTATCCAGCGGAGTTCTTGCCTTCCAGGCATTCGTAGGCGCCGTAACTTTTACAGGAACCTTACCCGGACCCGGATCAAGCCGGAAATAGGGATCGGAGCCGTCTGATTTAATATTTGCAGTAAAAGTGGCTATGGCTTCTTTAAGCGTTGCAATAGCTTCATCGGCCGGAGTGTTCGCATTGCGTGCGATTTCAAGCGCATCATTAAGCGCCTTGAGTTCGTCTACATGCACCCATGGAAAGGCCTGTTCCACATCCGAACCATAGACTGACCCATAGACAGACTGGCTGACCTGGAGCGGGAACTCCGTATTGCCAGTTTTAAGAGCTTCGGCTTGCGCAATGAGGTCGCTCAGTTCAACGGACGGTTCCTCTCCAGCCGCCGCAGCCGGGACGGGAGTATACGTGAAGATGGAGAACAACATGATGAGTACGAGAAGGCGGGAGATGCTGACTACATATTTTCTACTGTTCATCTAAGTTTGACTCCTTTTCTTATGGAGATTCTTACCCTTGGTTACGCCAAGTCTGGCTTGACAGTCAATCCTGCACCTCCCTCTGAACCTAATGGCAGACAATGTTTGAAAACGCATTCACAAAAGCGGATGGTTAGGCTGTAATAGCTCTCATATTAACAACAGGAAGAGAAAGTCTAAATACGGGTAATGCACGATTCATTATAATATATTACGAAAATGGACACACTTCTCAGCTCATCCTGCCAGGAAAAAGAAGATCTGGTGTGGTAATGGAATATCAGCTAAATTCTAATAGACCGCCCCCCTTTGCTATTCCGCCAATACATGTCCGATTTAGTTGTCCTTCCGCTCTAACCTATTTTGGTATTGAGCGAAAAAAACAGCACAAAATATCATGCACTGCTTCCCTTTCCACCTTAAACTATAGAAAAAAAAGGGGGGACAGTATGTTAACCCATTCCGTTCATACACTAGATTTGAAAGGAACAAGCTATGAAATTGGGTATAAGCTAGGCAACATTATTTCAGAAAATACAGCGCTCAAGATTGCTTACACTCGTACACTCGAAGGCTTTGGTCTAAAAGAATATAAAGACGCAGTCAAACTATTCGATGAGTGGTGCCCAGGCATTTCAGAAGAAATGGTTGGCTTTGCCGATGCATTAAAGGTTAATACCGAGCAAATCGCTTACTACGCCATGACGTATCTGCTACCGCGATGCAGTCAGATTGCCTTGCTGCCAAGTATGACAGCACAGAACAAGTCATTGTTAGCTCGCAACTATGAATTCAATCATAAGTTAGAGGATTTTGTGTTAGTCAGAACCTTAGTTACAGGTAAATACACACACATGGGCACAAGTACAATGAGTTTTGGGAGAGACGACGGTTTTAATGAGCATGGACTTGCTGTTACAATGAGTGCTTGCGGCTTTCCTGTTGGGGCTGTGCCCTTTTTGCGTGCACCTAAAGTAAAAGGATTACATTTCTGGGCAGCCATTCGGGCGCTACTGGAAAATTGTAAAAATGTCGAAGAATCACTTTATTATTTGAAAGAGATGCCGATTGCCTGTAATGTCAATTTGATGCTGCTAGATAAAAAAGGGAATGCCGCCTTGTTTGAAACGATGGACGGCATGCATGCAACGAAGCAAATTAGTCCAGCTTCGCAAGAGCAATTCCTCTGGGCTACCAATCATCCAGTTCTTCCACCATTAGTTCGTTATGAGCCTCAGGCTGCCGCTCATTCTTTGCGGCGAGGGGAGTGGATCGCTTCCCAACTGAAAGGAGCAACAGCTATGACGAATGAACATCTTAAGGAGATGCTGTTGTCCAAATACCCGAATGGGCTGTGCAGTCATTATTATGAGGATTACTTTGGTACAACCAAAAGCATGGTGTTCTCCCCCGCAGACGGTATAATAGAACTATGTTGGGGCGGGAGAGCGGAAAATGGCTGGAAGACTTATGATTTAAAGCAAGCTCTACCAGACTCCACAACAAGTATCCAGATTTGTATGGAGATAGCGGACAAAGCTATGTTCGATTATCAACCTTTGAACAGTTGACCGATGGAGGGATTCAAATTGGACTATCGACTGGCGATAGAGCAAGCGATAATCTATATTGAAGACATGCTTGGCGAAGCGATTAAAGTGGAGGATGTTGCTAGGGCAGCAGGGTATTCCTACTATCATTTGAACCGCCAATTCACCACTATATTAGGGGAAAGCATCGGCAGCTATATTAGGATGCGTCGACTGGCCAATGCTGCAAAGGCGTTGCTTTACTCAAACAAAAGAATTATAGATGTTGCGCTAGACAACGGCTTTGAGTCCCCCGAGTCTTTTAGCCGCGCGTTTAAATTCATATATAAGGTCAGCCCGCAGGAATACCGTATCAATCGACTGGACACCTTCATTGCTTCCAAGACTAAACTGCACGCTAATTTATTGGAGCATCTAACTTGTAATGTTACTGTACATCCTACCATTGTAAATCTCCCAGAGACAAAGGTCGCCGGAATACGTGGAGAAACAACGCTCAAGGATAACAAACTATACGAGCTGTGGAAGAAATTCAACAAAATTTCTACTCAAATTCCCAATCGTTCACTTAATGGACGAGGATTTGGCATCTGCGAGGCCTGTCATGAAAACAGCCTGTACTCCATGAGTGATGAGGTGCTATTTACGGAGATCGCTGGCATCGAAGTGGATTCTTTTGAAGGACTTCCTGCAAAATTTGTGCAAAAGGTAATTCCAGAGGGGCGTTACGCCATATTCACTCACACTGGCACACTACGCACGCTTCCCCAAACGTTCCATTATATTTGGGGAACGTGGTTCCTTAACACGAAAGAGGAAATGGACGATCGGGAGGATTTTGAGCTATACGATCAACGATATTTAGGATATGATCATCCTGATTCCAAAATAGACCTGTACATTCCTATCAAATAAAAAACATCCTTTCAGGTTTCAACATGAAACGAACCCAATACATTAGAGATAGCACAGCAGTGAGCAACCAGACAAGTAAACAGATGATGGCTAGTATCGAAAACAAACCAACTTCAAACATAGAACGGCCAAGACTAGTCTGAACGGCTATAAACAAAATAGCAGTCAACCAAGCTATGCTTCCTGTATGCAGGAGCAGGCGCTGTCTGTCTTGTTGTTGATTCGAATGTTCCAGCAGCCAGGCCGGTAACAATAGTGTTTGCAACGAGTGAAGACCAATTCCGTGTAGTACAATAAAATTACCTCCAGCTCCGATAAAACGGCTTTGCAAGATAATCATGATAATTCCTGCCAGATTAGCTATAAATACCGAGAGCAAAGCATAACGAATACCGATGATAAGTACTGGGCGCCGATCACGTATCCTTCTGGAGTGACCGGCAACCCGATGCTTTGCAGCATTGGATTGGGTAACAGCCCCAGCGTCCAGACACATAGGCCGACGGACATCGTTTCGCCGCTAGATAAGGTTAGCGTCCCCTCTTTCTCCTGTAACACCCTGCTCCCATGTAAGATAGTTACTCCGCAAGCGTTAAGTGAACGTTCCAGTTTAACTCCTACCTTAGCCGGGCCTTCCGGAAAAATCCCCTTGTTCGCGTTAAATAGTTTTATCCTCACAGCACCCGGATCAAGTCCCAATTGCTGCGCATCTTCTCGAACGAAATGAGCCAGTTCGGCAGCTGTCTCAATGCCGCTTATGCCCGCTCCCGCAACGCCAATGGTCATTAATCTCTGACGCTCTTTCGCGTTTGTTTCCTTAGCAGCCTTCTTTATATTTGCTCGCCACGCCTCTCGGATTTTCCAAGCAGCGTCTAAACTCGCTAATGCCATACCTCCTTGATCAGGGTCGGGTTGCCGCACGACGCTGCCCAACGCCAAAACGAGGAAATCATAATTTATCGAATTCTTATTTCCTTCAGCATTCTGACAAAGTAGCCTTCTTTCCCCTGATTCGATTTTCGTTACAGTAGCCTGAACGAATTCAACCCCCTCGGGAAATAACCTAGTCAGAGGGATAGTAATCTCTTCATCTCTTACCGCGGGCTTAAAAAGCAATACTTTGCGAAAGTGATAAGGGTTCTTATCGATTCAAATAAGTCGGAGTGTTCGTTTACTTGCTTGACCCTTAAATGTTTTCCGAATTGCTTTAACTGCATTAATGCCCGCATATCCTCCGCCAATGACGATGCATGTCAATTCTTTCAACACAACCACCCCTTATTCTATTTGCATATAAAACGAGATAAGGGATCGTTTTGTGACAACAACGTTATGTTGACGACTGCCGATTATTTGTGCTCGAAAAATTTAGCCGTCACTTGTGGCACGGTCCACCGCTTTGTAGCTTGAGCAATACTGTCACATCTCATCAATTCATTCAGAACCATCAATATTAGGCACTCCACATGTATGGAGTATCCAGTGAGAAGAAGTTATACGGTACTCTCACCACTGTCGTCCAAGTACAACTCGGGCCTTTAAATGTTTTTGTAGTTCTACCCCTCAAATTGAAAACTGCTCATATAGTTCTTAAATCGCTTGCAGCCTCTAACATTAAATAAAATTGATGATGAAAATGCACTTCATTATTATATATTTTTGTAAATAAACCCATACACTTATCTATGATTTCCCCAGTGAACGTTTGGGACATGATGGCTTTATTCGAATAGAACCTTACTGTCTTCCAGTCATTAATAATTTGGTCCAATAACGGGTCAAGCGTATCTTTGGCATTGATATGATCAAGGTTATACTTATAGAGCGTATTTAACCTGTATTTCTCAGAACATTTTCTATAAATAGTACTGCTTAGTGTTTCTATAATCGTTTCATTGGTTAGAATGAGCTTGTAATTTTCTGCCAACAACAATATATTATTCAAACTTTCCGTGATTTCGTTTTGATACCTGAACATATTATCTACAAAACTATTGATGCTGGTGTGTGCTGACTTCTTATGGTTCAAGAGCTCATGATCAGCGGGGGACACTAGTGCATATTCCCAAAAGTAATTTGGCATCTTTACGTGTTCCGGAGTCAGGCAAGACAATTTAAATTCTGAAAATGGCAGAGAATATTGTCTGTATTCTGTAATATCATCAACCGTATAAATTTCCCCGTTCGTAAGATTGAAGCCATAGACAAAAACAGGATGCAGTCCATGTTTTTTGTTATAGTAAAAGTCTCTCCCGCGTTGATAAAATAAATCAATAAAAATGGAAATCGGATGACCCCTAGAAATAGAGTTTATGATCTCATCTTGTAAAGTATCTAATGCAGGAGATGTTCTACGAACAGAGATACCCATTTCCTCAAGTATCTTCTCTTCATCCTCGAGATTCAACACTTCTAACTTGAAATATCCTCTTGTTTGTATTTTTTGTTTATCAAATCTATAAATACTAATGACATTATTCAGAATCGGCAGCTCAGCTTTTTCGAAATAATTGGCAAGCGTTAATAACAAATTGTAGTCGCAACTAAAATAAGGAAAATTATGATGAGGAAACATTTTGATCATGCCGTCGAAGGGTTGAAAGGTATCCAGGGAAACAATTTCATCCATAAAATATTTCTCCTATACTAAAATTATTGTCGCTATTACGGCTATACTACCGCTTAACAAGGTTCATCATACGGTATTGCCGCGTTACAGCCTTCATCTCTTCATATTTCTTCGAGCCGGGCAATGCGATGAAATCATTAATATCTCCAATATTCGTACCCGCGCCTACGTTGCTTGCAATCCCTTGTGTGCCCGTACGCTGCTTTGCATTCTCATCACATGATAGAAGAACATTCGAAGTCACATCCTGATTGCGGATTACAGACAGGCCTGCTTCCTCTAACAGCCTGACGTTCTGCGCTACCTGATCTCCCAGCATCAGCTCCGTATACAGAAATACGCCCCCAACTCTCATTATCCGGTACACCTCTTCGTAGAAGCGTGATCGGTTCGGATAGGCATGCGCGGATTCCATGTTCAATACAACATCGAAGCTCTCGTCTGCAAACGGTATATTCTCCGCATCTCCGACGAGATAGAAAGCTTCAGCCCATCGGGATTTGGCACTGCAATACGCAATATTCGAAGGGCAGATGTCGAGACCGACAATAGACAGAGGCTTGAAATATTTATACAAAGCTGCTATATTCCCTCCCCTGCCGCATCCGATGTCGATTACCTGCCGCTCCCGAATCGCCGTCCTGCCCACTGTCTCAAGCAGCAGCTTGACTGAGTTTCTATTCCATGCATCGTCGGGCTCGATCACCGCATGTTGCTCATTCCCGTGCGGGACGTAACCATAGTTTAAAAAGGTGGCGAATCGGCCTATACCGGACAGCGCAAGGGAGTGCGAAATCTCGCTATAATCCTGAATTTCAGCCTCTTTCCGGTTCCAATCGGAAGGGTGGGCAACCTGCTCACGCCGGTCGAGCATCGATACATAACGGTCATCGATCGTATATACCGCATCGCAGCTGCAGCATTGCAGCAATGCCTCCGACTGGACCAGCACACCCTTGCAGCTGGAGCATACCAACCTTGCATGCAGATGCTGTAGCATGACTATCACCCAGCCGATATGTGCATTTGATTCAACGCGTACACATTATAGTAATTTGGGATATTCAAATCTTCGTAGTAATCAATCGAGACATTGAAGCCGTTGGTTCGGAAGATGTTTTCGAGCCTGCTGATCTGCTCTCCGTCCAGTCCGTGTACCTCCATTACAATTTGCCTGATTTTCCCCCAATCCTCCGGATGGATGCCTTCCAGTACCTCGAACTCACTTTTTTCCACGTCGATTTTGAGCAGATCAATTTGGTTCAGATCGTAATAGCGGATCATTTCGGAGATCGTAGTTAGCTTGCATCGATGGATTTGTTCATTCAGAAGCTTCGGCGACATCAGATGATCGACAAACCGGTTTAGCATGCGCGGGTCGGCGAAGTCATCCCGGTAATGGTTGATTAACCCGTACCGGAGATCCTGATCGTGGTTCTCCCGGTATTTGATCTGGACAGAATCCGTGGACATCGTAGGAAAATAGGCAAACTCCGCTTCCTTGATCTCATTGGAAAGCCCGACGTTAACCGTAGTTACGCGAGGCAGCGAGCTCGTATTCATCTTCAAGAGCTCAAACGTCGGAGGCAGTGGCTCAAAGGCATATACCCTGCAGTTACTCTTGCTGCTGACATATAGGGTGAACATGCCGATATTAGCCCCGACATCCATGACCGTGCCATGATCCGGGAGCGTAATCCCGTGCTTGAAATACATCTCCTTCTGGAAAATCTCGTTGTAGAGGAACTCGGTTTCTCCTTCGTTGTTTTGATAGATTTCGATCCCGTTGTCCAGCCGTTTCTTGGCGATGGCCTCTGTCTGCGGCGAAAAGCTCTTGTGCTCCATCCTGCTCATCCGATTCACCTTCTTAACAATTTGTTTTTTTGCTTATCTCTAACTGCTGGCGCTCTCATAGTGTCTGACGGCCAGCTTCCAGAACAGCCTGACCACTAGAAGCGATATCACAGGAGCTGCAAAAATCCATATCCCAAGGAACAAGTCCAACCGGTCGATCAAATAAACCGACGGCATGTTGGTGATAAACAGGATAGGCACGACATACAGCCCTATTCTCCGCAGCCATTTGGGGTATATGTACATTGGCATATTGTTCAAATCCCAACATTTGTCCAGTATGTCGAAGATCGAACCGGACTTCACCGTCCAGAAGGCGAGAATCTGCGGAAGCAGAAGCACCGAGTAGGTCACGATCGTGCTGCTCAAGATCACGCCGATATATCCGGCCAAGTGGATGAAGCTTGGTTCGATGCCAAGCCGCTGCCAGGCTATTACGATCATCGTGATCCCGGCGATCAGGTTCGGAATCGGAAACGCGAAGTTCACGTGCCGTAATGAAATCATGAACTGCAGCGATAGCGGCTTCGTCATATACAAGTCCAGCGTCCCGTTGCGGATATGGCCGGCGAATCTATAAAAGTTATCCATAAACAGTCCTGTATAGATGGCGATCATAATCGTATAAGTCCCGGTGAAGATCATCATCTGGTCAGGAGAAATTCCATTGATTTCGATTCCGAGCTGGTAAACGAAGACGATATAGATCAGCTTGGTGAACAGAAATACGGTCTCCATGATCAAACCGGAGTAGAAATTCGCTTTGTATTCCATGTAACCGACCAAGCTGTTCTTTGCGAAAATAAAATACATGCGTACATGCTTCCGAATCTCAGACAAGCTGATACTCACAGATCTAACCTCCAACGGCTACATATTTCTTCATCCCGGAATCCCAAGACAACTTGGAAATGATCATAAGCACAATGACCCAAACCGCCTGTAAGAGGAGCCCGGGCACGATTTCATGAATCGTCAAGCTCCCATTGATGATCTTAACCGGGAAGTATACGACATATTGAAACGGTAAATAGCTGGAAATTCTAGCAAACGTATCTCCGAAAATATTAAGCGGAAAGATGGCGCCGCTGAGCAGATAGACGCCTTGGTTGAACGCGATATAAACACCCCAAACCTCAGTAATGATGAACGCAAGTGCACTAATCGAATAAAAAAGCAGAAAGTTGATGAGCAGCCCGAACAGAATGCTGACCAGGAACAAAACGATTTGCCCCACTCTAAGCTGAAACTCCCAAATCTGAGTAAACACGATCATCAGGATGACGAATAAGACAAGGACAACCGCGGTCTGAACCGTTTTCCCGCCGAAAAAATTGCATATCCGATAGCTGAAATAATGAATAGGCTGAGCGATAAATTTGCTCAGTCCACCCGTCTTGATATCATTCGCGATCTCCCCTTCGAAGCCGGCAGAAACCAGCTTGGAGACGACGCCGGACAACACGGAATAAATGATGATCTGCGAATACGAATAGCCGTTAATAATCTCCTGCGGCGAACTGCGAAACACGGCCGTCCAGAGGAAGCATTGGACGAGTATGATGAAGCCGCCGCTGATAATACTCATCAGGAAATCGGTCCGATATTCCATCTCATTCTGAAGCGCAAGGATGTACGTCCTTTTATACTTCTGCAAGGCTTTCATGTCTGACCCCATCTTTCTGATATAAGCTTTCGATGCCTCGCTCGACAGGTATATCTTCAACTGTGAAATCAAGGATCGGGAACCGGTCCAGCATCATCTTGGAGAGTCGCTGAAGGTCATGCTTATCGATCTCCATAACGGCATTCAGGCCGTCATGTTGAGTAATAACGCCATAGTCGCTTAGCGCTTGTCTCGGTACTTCGTCCGTAAATTGCAGCTTGATAATCTTTTTGGCATGGAACAGCTCGTTCACACGCCGGAGATCGCCGTCGTATACGATCTTCCCTTGATTGATGATGATCGTTCGTTTGCACAGATCCTCAATATCCGCCATGTAGTGGCTTGTCAGAATGACCGTTGCCTTCGTCTGCTGGTTATAATACTTCAGGAACTCCCGAATGCGCTTCTGCGAAATCAGATCGAGTCCGATTGTAGGCTCATCCAGGAATATCACCTTGGGCCGGTGGATGAGCGACGCAATAAGCTCCATCTTCATCCGTTCTCCCAGCGAAAGCCTCCGCACCTGAATGTTGAGCAGGTCCTTTACGTCTAGAATCTCCGTAAGCTCATCCAGGACAAGGTTGTAGGGCTTATCCTCGACCTCATAGATGCATTTGTTCAGGTACAACGATTCATTCGCCGGCAGATCCCACCACAACTGCGATTTCTGCCCCATCACGATCGAGAACTGCATCTTGAATTCTTTCTTTCGCTCCCAAGGGACATAGCCTAATACCGTCGCCTGCCCGCTTGTCGGATACAAGATGCCGGACAGCATCTTAAGCGTAGTCGTTTTTCCGGAGCCGTTCGGGCCCAAGAATCCGACCATCTCGCCTTGCTCGATCACAAGCGATATATCGCTAACCGCTTCTTTGATCAGTGATTTGCGCTTCACTAGATTTTTGAGCGATTTTTTGAGGCCCAATTCTTTTTCGTAATACTTGAAGCTTTTGGACAATCCTTCCATCTGGATAATGCTCACTCGCGCACCTCATTTATGTGATTTAGAAGAGTTATACACCGTGCAAATGCAACACACTGCACTTGGAACATGCCGGTGTCAGTCGTTCGTCCATCATTTCCCTTATTCTTCTGTAGGTCATGCTATGCCATAATTCCTGTACAGACGTTTCATGTAATTTGCCGATCTCGAACTCCTTGAAGAATTTGCACGCGATAATTGTTCCATCGGGCGTAATATCCATCCGGTTCGAGAGCGCCAGGCACTTCTTGTTCATCGTGCCTTTACCCTTCACCTCTTTGCCAAGCACGAAATCTTCGATCTGGTCTTGATCCAGATTCGGCTGGTAGCGCAAACGCATTTTCCAGACCCGATGATTCACCCGGTCCAACTCGCTCATGAGAGCAGGAATACGCTCCGGATCGAGCTTATAGTTGAAAGCGTGCCAGCTTCGTTCACCCTTGTGTTCGCTCGCCGGAAGGAAGTGGAACTTCTGGTCGAAGTAATCGTCCATTCCCTGCGAGCATTCATCCGAGATGTACCACGGGAAGCAGACGATGACCAGATCTACGCCGACGCCCTCCAGAAAGTCCAGCAGATCGTACAGCTTGTCGGTCATGCCATCGTTAACAACGGTATGGATCGAAATTTTGCCTCTGAACCGGTTCTCCTTGCGCAGCTCGACAAGCATCCGGATAGCATCTATCGCCTTGTTGAATACTCCTTTGCCGCGAAGCGCATCATTCTCTTCTTCGAATCCGTCAAGCGCTATGAGCAGCTCCAGGTTATCGGATATTCTCTGCAAGGCGTCCAGCTTTCGCTCGATCAGCACCGCATTCGTGCAGATCGTTGTCTCACGAGGATGGGCTTCAAGCAAATCGGCCAACCGGTCGAAATGGCTGTATACAAGCGGCTCACCGCCCCAGATATAGAGTCTCGACTTGGCTGGTTCCGTCTCAAGGATCAGCTTCTCCAGCAGCCCGTAGTCGAGCTGTTCCCGCTGCTGCTCCGGTGTCATGAAGTGATGGTAGCCGGTGTCGTTCCATTGATAGCAATGCTTGCAGCGCAAGTTGCATTGGTTCGTCAGTTTAATCCCGACCGACTCTGGCAACGGTGTCGCGTAACCCGCTATTTTCTCAATGTTCCGCTTGGTTTCCATCGTATTCCTGATAGTACGTTTCAAAATTTGCAAATCCTTAGCGGAATGTTTGATCTCTGATTTCGGATTCATATCAACACACCCTTCTTAAACGTAATAGGTCATTCACATGAATCAGTAGATATAATACCTTGAACAAGCCGTACAAATCGGCAGCATATTTTTTTTCATATACGCGCGATACTCTTTGTACTTGTCACTGCGCCAGATATCCACCAAATTCTCTTCATTTACGTTGCCGAAGGTCAAATCATAGAAGGCATGGCAGGGCGAAACGTCGCCCCTTGCCGTAATCTCAGCATACGTCCATGGAAGAGAGCACTGTCTTCGCTTATCCGCCATCTGATGGAATTGCCCCGAGAAGTAGTTGTGCAAATTCAGTTCATCTGTAGTCTTCGGATAAGTGATCACATGAATACGGTTTTTCAAGCAATACGCTTTAACATTATTGAGCTGTCTCGTCAATTCGGGAATATCGATCTGGCTGAACGAACTGATGTCCTGCCAGACCATCCCCTTGGCATACGGAGCTTCATGCACATCGAATTCCTCTCTAAGAACATCCACATATTGGGCATACTGCTCTTCCGTGGCATAGAGCTGCACTTCCATGCTGATATGGTCCAGCATCGACAAGTCGATATGCTTAAAGAAAAATTCCTCGATGTACATATAGTTCAAGGGCGTAATGATAAAGGATACACCCATCTTCGGAAATTGCTTGCCTTTGCTTTGACGGAGCTCATAGAGCTTCTCGATCCCCTTAATCACTTTCTTGAATACGCCCTTGCCCCTCTGCCTGTCGTTGATTTCCTCAGGGCCGTCGAGTGACACCCAGATCTTATTGGGCGCAGTCTCGACAAGCATCTCGGCATGCTTCTCAAGCAATGTGCCGTTCGTAGGGAAGTCCGCTATGCTCCCATAATGATTGATCATGGCGAGAATGTCGCTCAGCCAAGGGTACATCAGCGGCTCGCCGCCGAAGAAATCGTAATACGGCTTGCCGGGGCTGCACTCCACGATAATCTTTTTGATCAGATCCGGGTCCAGCTGCGATAATGTTTTTTTGCTTTTGTAGGGCCCTTCGAGTCCCCACTCATAGCACATCTTGCATCGTAAATTGCACTCCTCGAGCAGCTGCAAGACGATCCATCTCGGATAGCTTGTCGTATCTCGGGCGACACTCAATTTGTTAACACTCATCGCATAACCCCTTCTGCCATTGAAATCTTACCTCTTCATTAACGCGACTCTCGAACAATAATGATCCACATAATTCGTCCGTTCGCCGGGTCTGTTCTTGATCGCTTGATGCATCTCCTTAAGGACATCTACGGAAAAATCCATCTCCCGCCACTTCTCGTAGCGTATTCCGAACCCAAGCGACTCCCACAATTCCAGATTGCTAAGCTCATGACTGCCGAACGGCTCCAGCAGAATAAGAGGGGTTTCGGATGCAAGCGAGTCGATCAATGTGCCCGCTCCCGGCTTAGCCACGATAGCCATCGCCTCCGAAGCAACGTCAAATAACCAATGATGATCAGCCTCAGCGGGGTATGATTTCGTGTCTTCTCCCGCTATTTCAATGTATGGCGGAAACTCGTGCAAGCCGTTCGCACTCTTCACCCATGCACACCATTCCGGATCGTTCATCCAATACCGGTGATCGGGATCAGGCTTCGCTTCGTTCCAATCATAAGCTACGATATCAAGCCCGTAGTTATGGCCGACAAGCTCTGGAACTTTACTTTGATAAGTGCCCATCCCCCAGCCGCCGCCATGAACAACAAGCCGCCGCTTCCTTGATTCGAAGGGTATTGGCGTACCAGGAAGAACCGGGATTTCGTATCGAATCTCCATCTTATCGGTGTCATAGAGACAAGCATTGTAATAATGCTCGTCATACCGGGGATGATACTTCTTCAGGCTCTTCCAGGACGGGGCCAGTTCTGAATCGACGTAGAGCAGGTCTACATGAATTGCATTCGGCAGCATCTTCTCCCTGTACAAATCCAGAATATAGACCCAGTGCCCGGATAGCGATATGAATTCGTACCGTTCTTCCGCTTTCCACGCCTCCAGCAATAGCTCTACCTGGGCGTAATCCATGCTGCTCCGGATATCCATCGGCATTCGGGCCGAAAAATTGGCAAGTGCGAAATTATTGTGGTACGCCGTCCTGCTGTCTGCAATATGATCCCTTTTGTCTTGCTCCAAATAGCTTTCGAACACGAGCACTTCCGTCGCGATATCCCTCTTCTTGAAACCGTTTGCAGATAATAGGCCGGGAATATAGAACCCCAGACCGAAACCCGAGCATAGAATCGTTACTTTCCGCTTATTCATAAGCTCCCGGACGCCCTTGCGTCTATCGTTCATACAGATGCCGTCTTCTGCAGCTCCGAGATATAATTGCAGAAGGTTGTAACCGACTCCAAAAAATCGAAGTCGAATTGTTCAAAATCGATTTCAATATCGAAACGCTCTTCCACCTTTAATAAGAAAGTAATTAGCTGTAACGAGTCGAGTCCCCCGTCTTCCATGATGCTGGAATGCTCGTTCAAGCGGTTTGCCAGCTGGGCGTCGTCCTTGATTTCGCTTATCATCGCTATGATCTGTTCTTGCATAGGTACCTCCCGTTTAATGGATATATTGACCTTGGTAATACTGGATCGTTCTAGCGAGTGCATCCTGCAAACCGATCGCCGGTTCCCAGTCCATAATCGTCCTTGATACGGTAATATCCGGCTTCCTTCTCCTGGGATCGTCTTCCGGCAGCGGGAGAAACTCGATCTGCGCGTTGGACTTCATGAGCTCCTTCAATACTTGGGCGACTTCAAGGATGGTGACTTCCTGCGGATTCCCCAAATTGACTGGCTGTTCATACGTGGTGCCCAGCAGTCTTATAATCCCTTCCAGCAAATCGTCGATATACTGAAAGCTTCTCGTCTGTCTGCCGTCGCCATAAATCGTAAGGTTGCGCTTGGACATGATTTGATTAATGAAATTGGTAATGACACGTCCGTCATATAAATCCATCTTCGGGCCGAATGTATTGAAGATTCGAATGACCCTTACCGGTATGCCGTATTTCCTGTTCATCCAGTAGGTGATCGCCTCTGCATACCGCTTCGCTTCGTTGTAGCAGCTTCTTGATCCAATCGAATTCACGTTGCCATAGTAGCTCTCCGGCTGAGGGTGAACGGTTGGGTTGCCGTAGATCTCGCTTGTTGAAGCCAAGAAGAAGGCAGCCTGCTTTTCTTTGGCCAGTTGCAGCAGATGCATCGTTCCTTCGCTGTTGACCCTCATCGTTTCGATCGGATAGGACAAATATTTGGGTGGGCTGGCAGGACTTGCGAAATGCATCACCCAATCGACCGGGCCTTCAACTGCGAGCGGATAAATGACGTCATGCTCGATAAACCTGAAATTTGGCGACCGCAAGAGATTGTCCATGTTGACAGGGGACCCGGTCAGAAAATTATCGACACCAATAACGGTATGTCCTTCCCGCAGCAGCCTCTCGGCAAGGTTGGAACCGATGAAGCCTGCGACTCCTGTTAATACAATGAAAATAAAGATCCCCCCATTGCCTAAGGTTGGTGAACGGTGCTTGAGGTGAGTGGATACGTGGTGGTTGTGCTTATTCCATACGCTGTACCGAAACGATTATAATCCCGGCATCACTCCCTCCATAGATATACCTGGCTGACATCCACTGCGCCCTCGATGTTACTGAATGCCTACCTGATTCAGCCATCGTTCAAGGAATATGGATTCTTCATTTTCTATATTCGTAATCAGCGTTTGTAAGCTTTTGGAAATCCTCGTATCCCTTGTCAAATTATATTTCATTGCTACATTCACAAGGATCTTTGCCTTAAGCTCAATGGCTGTGAATTCATCTATATGCTCTTGATTTAATTGATTTAGATGCCGATGATCGTACAAATACTTGAATCTTAGCGTCATTATCTTCTTATGATCATAAAGTAAATGAAAGGGTCTTATATCAAGCATAGCCTTATGTTCCGCTGTCTCTCTCACATAATTAACTAGAGTGGTGTATATTTGCATGCCGAAGTCAAGATGATCCCTGTCGCCCCCATAGTTGAACATCTCCCAATACTCGGGCGTTTTCATAGTGAAATAATTTCTTATAGAATTTATTAGGGTATCTGCACTGAATTTATCCTGATGTTGGCCATTGAATGTATACAGATACACCATTTCTCTAAGATAATCATGATTGGTTGTCAGATGATTAGTGTTGAACGCAAGCTTGAAATCGGCAAATGAGATCTCAGCCTGACTGTACACGCCGTTCTTAAAGAAATCGGAAACATACAATATCTCCCGATCTAAATCATAGCCGTACACAAATATGTCATGATGCAATTGGAGTCTATGATATCGGTCGCTTAAGGGCACATAGAAATAATTGATCATGGTGTGGATATAGTTATTGGCATTAATATTTTCTATAATAAAATGAATAACAGAGTCCCATTTAGTCGTTACAGTATTTCTATGTATCTTCTGAGTCGAAATCCATTTGCAACCATCCGAAGGCCGCAGCTCATACGCCAGAGGGAAATAGAAATCTCCCCAATGATGTTTATAATCTTTGTTAATAAATAATTGAATATAATTGCTGAATATCCATGGGTGCGCGCACTCGTAGTGGGTAAGTATGGACAAGAGATGGGCATGCTGCGTATAGGTTGTAATCATCGGATAACTGACCGGCAATATTTCGCTGCGCAATGTTTGAGTTGTATTCTTCAACATTTCGTTCACCCCTACTCATTTAGCAATAAGCACTTCGTACTTGCCCTGTCCAGTTTTCCTGTTTTTGTTTTTGGAATTTCATCTACAATCCTCCATTGTCTAGGTACCTTATACGAAGACAAATGCAAGTTGCAATGTTGTGTCAGCGCATCTAGATCAACCAGACATTCTTCACAAACTTTCAGAAATGCGATGGGTACTTCGCCTAATAGATCATCGTGCACACCAACAATCATGACTTCCTCCACTTCTTTCAAACCATATAAAAACTCTTCGATTTCTTCCGGATAAATATTGATACCGCCGGATATAATGATATTTTTCTTTCTGCCTGTAATGATGAGACACCCTGATTCATTCCAATATCCCAAGTCTCCTGTCTTTAACCAACCCTCAACAATGGTAACGTTGGTTAACTCCGGGTTCCTGTAATAACCGAGCATCACATTCGGGCCCTTGACCCAAATTTCTCCTGAAGCAGCAGGTCCTATAACCTCATTCTCTTCTTCGTCAACAAGCCGGACAGACACGCCACTGACGGGTGTTCCACAGGACAGGCTTCGGTCTCCCCGTTCCATCATACTCACCCGCGGAGAAGCTTCTGTTAGTCCGTAGGTTTGAATAATGTCCGCTTGGGGAAATACAGTCTGAAGCTGGTCTACTAATTTCGCGGGAATCGGCGCACCGCTTATAACAATAAATTCAATGGAATCAAAGGCACTCCAGTTGGTTGTCTGATGATAATCGGAAATAAAGTGCATCAATTGCGTAGGAACCGCTGAGAATGCCGTGACCGCCTTATCCTGAAACAGTCTAAACGCTGTGCGCGGCAGCAAGGGCAAGCTGATAAGCCTAATTCGGGTTCCAAATAGCATACAAGAAATCAATTGCGTGACAATTGTAGAACTGAAATGAACGGGCATCGTTACAAGAAACGAATCTTGATCCGTATAACCCACCTCTCTTCCATGTGCCAACGCATTCGTTAATACATTCTCATGGGATAACATAACGATTTTAGATTGTCCGGTTGTGCCCGATGTAGGAAGGAGAATAGCACATGAATTGGGATCGGACGGATTCGTGAGCGAGATCGATTCAAACGAAGGCACCGGTTCTTGCGAGAAATCCTGAGCGGTAACCCAATAAATATGGCGATTTAAACGCGCAGGCTGTGCATATTTGCTGATAACCAGCTTGGCGTCACTGGCTTGTAAAATATTTTCAATCTCAGTTAGGGATGCCGAGTAAGGAACCGGTATTAGTACATGACCGCTGAACTGAATGCCAAGCGCCGCAGTAATGAACAAGGGCTCATTATTTGTGTATACCGCTATATGGCTACCGGCCTCAAGCTCAAAGTTCTTTTGGATATATAGAGCAATCAAGTATGCTTCTGTCATCACTTCCGCATAAGTCCACTGCTGCTTTAGATCTTGAAGGATAATTTGATCCTTGCGATCACAAGCCTCCATGAATAAACGCTGAATGATAGTCATCATATCGTTTTCCCGGTCAAATAATTAAGGATTAGTCCAGCCGTGGAGAACTTTTCAAATAATAGATCCTCATCAGGGATCGAGATATTAAACTTCGATTCCATTGAAACAATAAGCTTGATGAAGCCTGCCGAATCGATCCCCAGGTCCAGCAAACGGGTATCGGGATCTTCCGGATACTCGATGTCCAGCTCAGCAAAAACTTCATCTCTCAAGATAGATTCTATTGATTTAGACATCCTGTTTCCTCCGTTAGATAATCTTTAGAAAGGCTGATTAGAGAGGATAGCATACATGGTGATATTCAGTAATGAACAGGTGAAAGTGAGTGTGAAGGAGAATAATCTCAAAACGATGGACAATGTGCATTCGCACGAAAAGAGTTGTTTGCAGAGATGCTGCAATTAATGCTGGAGGCGGAATATGACTCGGTGCAGGAATGAAAAGCAGAAAAAAGCATTTTCCCAAGCGATAAAGCCCTGCTGAAAATGCTCTACTTCAATACGGTGAATGACACCCGTAAATGGATATGTTTAGTATAAATTGCAAATATACCAATTGTCAACAATTTTAAATATGTCCGTTACTGCCCTCTAGAGATCCAATTGACGGGAGGTCGTCCTTTAGCAGAATAAAGAGGTATATCATTTGATATACCCCTTTGTCCATTCTATTTGAACTGGAACCAGGTTAAATTTGCAACTGTGGTTGAATCTGACTTCACAAAAGTAACATATACCGTATGGGTTCCTACCGCTGTCCCGGCAGTAATCGGGATATTCTTGAGGGACCATGACTGCCATCCGCCGGTGCTTTCTGCTGTCCAATAACCCAGCATAGTGCCTGTAGGGCTGTCCAAGTGGAATTCGATTCTTCCGCCGGAGTTAGCAGATGCAACCTTCAGATCAATACTTGTTTTAGCTGTACTGCCAAAGTCTACGTTTTTAAATGCGATATAGTCGCCATTACTTCCTCCGCCAACATCCAGCCCGCCGTCAGTGCTTGACTCATAGGATATAACACCTGAACTAAGGTTATAGCCTTCCGCTTCAAATTTCAATGTGTTGAATTTTGGCTCTGCCGCATAGCTGTTCGTATCTGTTATTTTCAAATCCGCCAAATTATTCACCGCAACTCCACCGACGCGAACATTGTTTAATGTCACTCCGGAGACCGTAGAAGTGTCACTCCAACCCTTCATTATTGAAACTTCGCCCAGAGCGCGTAAATTGATATTATTATAGACCACATTTTTGATCGGACCGGTTTTTGCCGAAAGATCAAACCATCTGGAGTGAACACCGGATCTTGGCCAGAAGCCTTCTACATCTATATTATCAAATACGATGTTCTGTGCTGCTGGAGTCCCATAGAGATGACCTACCGCTAAAGCGCGCCAGCATCGGTATACAAAAGAGTTTTTAACCACGATGCCATCCTGAAGCTGTTTCACTCCATCTCCAACCTTGAATGCTCCGCATCTGCTCCAAGCCAAAGCATCATCCACAACTACATTGGACTGGTTTTCAGGAGTTCCAGGCCAGTTGGCAGCTATATCCGTAGTTGCTACATCCCAGGTCTTAAAGGAGTAGGTGTCATCCTCCGATACTGCAACAGTGTGCTTGATGAGTACATTCTGGCTCTCTTGGATGTCTATTGCATCATTTTCATAATCAAGTTCATTGTTGTTGAAGTGCTTGGTATTCTGGAAGGTTACGTTATTGGATCTGGTAACGATTGTAGCCCAGCCACCGCTGTCTCTTATGGTTATGCCGTCAACCGTGAAGTTGCTGCACTGCAAGGGTACAAGAATATTGTTCAGATAATTGTTTGTATTTCTCATATAATGGCCATTACCGTCAATCGTTCCCCTGCCGTATATCTTAATATTGTTGGCATTGGTTTCGGTATAAATAAACCAGGTCCCATCCTTATTCAGAGAATTCTTATGAAAATGGGTGGTGTAATCGCTTGGATTTCCTGAACCCCTTATAACAGAACCACCCTCCAGATAAACCGAAACATTGCTTTTTAGAACAATGTTACCGCTCTTGTACACGCCGGCTGGAACGTATACGATACCGCCGCCTGCTGCGTTAGCCGCATTGATGGCATTCTGTATGGCAGGTGTAGCCAAAGTGGCACCGGTACTGTCAGCACCGTACCCGGTTTTAACATTGTATATCCCTGTACCGGATGACGCCGGAACATTGGTTTCAAGAGCATCTGCCGCGATAACCAGATCCTTCAGGTTATTAATTTTAACGATAAGATAGGTTGGTGATGAAAGTGCAAAGGTAAGTGTATTTCCGCTCTTTGTAGCCGTGATTCCCAAAGCTTTGGGAGAAATATTATAGGTATTGATGGGCTCGCTTGCTGTTATTGTGATTGTAGTCGTGCCTGAAAAAGAGAAATTACAATAATTATAGTTTACAAATACCGCCGAAGTGTCGATTACCGGTATATTCGTAGAGTCTGCTGTTACCGTGTATTGACTGGTCGTGTTATAGATCGACGGTAATGGATAGCTTACAATTGTACCCGCCGCGCTTGCTGTCAAAGGAAAGACAGGTAACAGATTGGCCATACAAAAAATTAATAATGCACTTAATAACTTTAACTTCCTTAACATAAATAAACACCTCTTTCATCTTTTTTAGAAAATACTATATATCCCTTCTGTATTCGCTTACAACCTGATTATAGTTTGATAGGCGTATCCGGATAAGGCGGGTAATCCCACATTAAGGGCAGATTTCTGCAGCAGCTTTATACAGAAAAGAGAGGCTGCTGAACAACATCATCACAGAATAGCAAGCAAAAGCGCAAAAATAAAGACGCTGCGGGGAGTAATTCCCGAGCGCCTTCTTGCTTTCTTTTATGTCGAATTATCACCTACTTCAGCTCCAGCACCGCCACACTTTCCACATGCACCGTATGCGGGAACATATCCACCGGCGTAACCTCCACCGTCCGGTAGCCCCCGTCCTCCAGCACCCGCAGGTCGCGGGCCAGGGTGGATGGGTTGCATGACACATACACGACACGCTCCGGCTGCATCAGCAGGATGGTCTCCAGCAGGCGCGGGTCGCAGCCCTTGCGCGGGGGATCGACGACGATGACGTCCGGGGTGATGCCCTGCTCTTTCCAGGCCGGGATGACATCCTCCGAAGCGCCGACTTCGAACTTCACGTTGTTCATGCCGTTCAGCTTCGCGTTGGCGCGGGCGTCCTCGATGGCTTCGGGCACGATTTCTACACCATACACCTGATCCGCATGCTGGGCAAGGAATAGGGAGATGGTACCAATGCCGCAATACGCATCAATCACAGTCTCTTTGCCGGTGAGGGCAGCGTATTCCAGAGTTCTGCCATAAAGCACCTCGGTCTGCGCCGGGTTCACCTGGTAAAAGGACCGTGCCGAGATCGCGAACTGCACCTCGCCAATGTAGTCGTAAATGACCTCGCTGCCCCACAATACGCGGGTATCGTTGCCGAAGATGACATTGGTGCGCTGGGTGTTGATGTTCTGGCAGATGCTGACCACTGCCGGAAGCTGCTCGCGGATACTGCCGAGCCAAGCGTCCAGATGCGGGATATCCCGGCCGTTCGTGACCAGCACCAGCATCATCTGGCCGGTGCGGAACGCCTTCTTCACCACTACATGGCGGAGCAGGCCGCGGCCGGTCTCTTCGTCATAGGCGGTGATGCCCAGCTCACGGCCGAGGCTCTTGACAGCAGCAACGACCTTGTCGTTGTCCTCATGCTGGATCAGACAAGTCTCCATGTCGATGATCCGGTGACTGCCTCGTGCATAGAAGCCGCCGACCAGACCGCCTTCGGTCACCCCGATAGGCACCTGGGCCTTATTGCGGTAGCGCCAGGGCTCGTCCATGCCGAGGGTGGGCAGCACGCGGATGCCTTCGCCTTGAGTCCCTGATGCACTTGCCGCATCTGCACCCGCCGCACCCGCCACTTCCAGCTTTCCGATCCGCTGCAGGTTGTCCACCACCAGCTGTCGCTTCCATGCGAGCTGCGCGGTGTAGTCCATATGCTGCAGCTGGCAGCCGCCACACTGATCATAGATCGGGCAGGGCGGCGCGATGCGGTCGCTGCTGGCCTGCACCAGCTCCAGCAGCTTGGCGTAGCCATACTGCTTCTTGGTCTTGAGCACTCTGGCCCGGACTCTCTCACCGGGAAGAGCGCCCTGCACAAATAGGGTAAAGCCCTCTACGCGGCCTACCCCTTCACCTTCATGGGTCATGCCGATAATATCGAGCAGGACCTCATCATTCTTATTCACCGGCAGTCCGGCGACAGGGGCCGCCCCTTGCTCCCGGCGGCTTGCGCTGCGCCTGCTGCGTTGTTTATTCATGTGTATAGGTTCACTTCTTTCATGTTCTTCACGATTAATTCTGCGCAAAAATCTGCAGATGCTGCGGCAGGATGCTGAAGTTGCCCGGCAAGGTGCCGCCCAGCTCGCCGTCCAGGTTCAGCTGTACGTAGCCGGGAGAGGTTACCTCCATGGCATCGGTGCGGAAATGGATAACCTTCTTGTCATTCAGGTGATCTCCGCGAATGGTTAGACGCACCAGCCGGATGAACTCGGCCAGGTTGCATTTCTTAACGGCAATAACATCGAGCAAGCCGTCATCGATGCGCGCACCCGGAGCCAGCTTCTCGAAGCCGCCGACCGAATTCGTATTGGCAATCAGGAAGAGCATGAACTCGTCATGGATCATCTCCTGGCCGTTCGCGCGGATGTACAGCTCTTGCGGAGCAAGGCTGGCCATCTTCTCGATCCCCTTCAGGTAATAGGCAAGCTGACCCATCATGGTCTTCAGCTTGCTGGGGACCTCATAGGTCAGCTCCGTCAGTTGTCCGCCGCCTGCTATATTAATGAAGTAACGGTCATTGGCTTTGCCGAGATCGATCAGGCGCGCTTCCTGACGCAGAATCAGGTCGCAGGCTTCCTCCCAATTCTTCGGAATGCCCATGGCCCGCGCGAAATCATTCGTCGTTCCCAGCGGCAATATGCCGAGCGGGGGAAGGTTCGGCTTCTCTGCCATCCCGTTAATCACTTCATTAAGCGTACCGTCGCCTCCGGCAGCTATGATCAGATCATAAGTGCCGCGTTCCACAGCTTGGGCTGCAGCCGCAGTAGCATCGCCCTCTCCCGTTGTTGCATGGCAGGTAGCTTCGATACCGCCCATATCCAGCCGGTCTAGAATATCGGCGAGTCTTCTTTTCATTTCTTCCCGACCAGAAGTGGGATTATAAATCAATCTCGCAGTTTTCATTACCGGAACGCCACCTGTTTATATAATGGATAACTTTACTGATTATACCCAATTCTGTACCCCACAAGCAATGTCAGGGGCCAGCTACATTACCCGCTTACGAATTAACGCTGACCCTCAAGACGCTGGAGCGCTGCTTCCACCTGCCGCTGAATCCAGCGCGGCAGCAGCGGATGCGGCAGCAGCGTCTGGCCGGAGTAGGCATAATCGAGCCCCTCCAGCCGCTGCGGAATAACCACTTTGGTGAAGTACCCCTCACTCAAAAAAAGCGGAGCCACCAGTACATCATAGCCCTGCTCCTGCCAATGCTCCACCCGGCTTCTTACACTGTCCGGGTTCAACAGCCCGTAATCAGCTGCAGCCAGCCCGCTTATCTCCCGTACCCGCGCGGCAAGTGAAGAGATGCCCTGCTCCCAGCGCTGCCGAAAGCCGTCATGCCTGCTGCCGTGTCCGACCAGCAGCACCATCTCCCGCCCGGGATGCTGCGACAGTTCCCGGAGCTTATCCCACAGCATCTGTGCAATATCGGGATCGTCATCGACCGGATATCCGTAATGAACCTTCGCGGCAACCCTGAACGGCGCAAGGTCGGTCTCCCGCTCAGGAACCGGCTTAGCGCCCAGCGCATACTCTATCTCATCGACATGCGTACTGCCGGAAGACACAAACAAGGGGATCACAATAATATCTGTGACCCCTGCATGTTCCAGCTTATCAATTCCATCTTGTATCAATCGTCCTTCTACCAGCTCAAGGAAAGCCACTGCCACCGGCAGCTCCTCCCGGAGCGTGAGATGGCTCACTGCCTCATCTACCATCGACACCCAGGCCTGATCACGGGAGCCGTGACTGATTAACAATACACCCGGAACCATAAATTATCGGCCCAAACGTTCCAGCGTAAGCTTATAACCGTCATTGCCGTAGTTCAGGCAGCGCTTCACACGGGAAATTGTGGCCGTACTGGCCCCCGTCTCGGCTTCGATCTGATTATATGTAGACCCCTTGCCCAGCATCCGCGCAACCTCAAGGCGCTGTGAGAGCGATTGAATTTCGTTCACTGTGCACAGATCATCAAAGAATACATAACATTCTTCCATATTTTTCAATGTTAAAATAGCCTCAAATAATTGATCGATACTTTTATCGTTTAGCTTCTTTAGCTGCATCGCCCTATCATCCCCTAAACATTAACTTAATGTGACTATCTTGCCTCTACTATATTGTACTGGAGCACATTTTTCAAGCATTAACGGTTTCACGCTGTAAAGAGTGAAATCGATGGACAAACGTCCACCCCAGGCGCACACCATAACCAGGGTTAACCCGTCTCTACTTCCGGCTCCCAGGTTAGACCGCCTTACTCATAGTACTACAAAACCGTGCGAAATCAAGCATGGACACGGTTTCTTCACTTCCGCCTGCCGCTCTATAGGCATCCGCCCTTTTCCGCTAGTATCCCGGTTACCCGGGCATTCGTCTATACCGTCTGTTCGCCCATGACATACAGTATAGCAAACCACTAACGAAGGAATGTGATCCTATGCCTCAGCATTACTATAATCATTCCCGCCAGCAAGGCCGTTCACTGGCTGAACCTTACAATCCGTCACCTTACCCGGGACTATCTGCTTATACACCTGCCCCGCTTCCCGGAGAACCTGAACTGCTGCCTGCTTACGGCGCTGAAGTCACCGATACGGCACTCGCGCTCCCTGCTGCAGAAGCCTCTACCGCGAAGGCCGGAGGCCTGCTTGGCGGACTCGGCAATCTTGGAAGTCTGGCGAATATGGAACAGATCAAGGGCATCGTTGACCGGATGGGCGGAATTGACGGAATCGTCAATACCATGGGCAAGGTGCAGAAGGTGATGCAGGGCTTCTCACAGATGGCTCCGATGGTGAAGCTTATGATGGGCGGGTTCGGCAAAGGCAAGGGAAGCGGAGCGGGAGAGCTCGCCGCCGCAGAGGATGCAGCCCTCTATAGCCCCAAACGGCGCAAAAAAAGACGCCCCGCCGCGAAGCGCCGCAATACCACCTCCAAGAAGCGTAAATCCGGTGGGCCTTCCTCCGTTAAGCGCCGCCGTTCCTAAGCGGCGGCGTTTAACGCGCTTTTCTTCTACTTAAACCAGCCGCTCCGCCGGAACCAGCCGAACATCCCGATCCCCAGCACCAACATAAGCAGCAGCACTGCGAAATAGCTGTATTTCCATTCCAGCTCCGGCATCACCCTGAAGTTCATTCCATAGATTCCGGCGATCAGCGTCAGCGGCATGAATACCGTGGTAATCACCGTGAGAGTCTTCATAATGGAGTTCATCCGGTTGGAGTTGAGCGAGATATAGCTGTCACGCAGGTCGGCGGTCATTTCCCGGTCAACTTCAATCATGTCGGTCAGCTTCAGCAGATGATCGTAGATATCGCCGAAGTAGACCCGCTCCTCGCCGTTACTCTGCACATGCTGCGAATTGACGATCCGGTACATCAGATCACGCATCGGCACAATCGTCCGCCGCAGCTTCAGCAGCCTTCCGCGCACATTGAAGACCTGGCTCATCAGCTCTTCCACCGATTCGTTGCCGCCCTGGCTCTCCAGATCCGCGAGTTCATCCTCCAGCGTATACAGGGACGGGAAATACCTGTCGACCAGCTTGTCCATCACGGTGTAAGCAGCAGCCATCGGCCCGCCTGACCAGCCCTTGCGGCTATGAATCTCAGCTTTGACCATCTGCCACGCTTCCTCCATCTCCGGCTTGTCCTGATGATGGTAGGAGACGAGAAATTTCGGGCTGAGGAACAGGTCGATCTCTTCGGCCTCCAATGTCCGCTCATTCAGCGAATGCAGCACGAAGAACTGCACATCCTCGTAATAATCCAGCTTCGGCCGCTGCAAAACATGCATACAGTCTTCAATCGCCAGCGGGTGAAAATGAAAATACGTGTCCAGCCTCAAGGTTTCTTCCTCCGTCGGCATAGCGAAATCCGCCCAGATCCAGGCATAATCATCCAGGACAATATCCTGAAGCAGCAGATCGGTCAGTATCTCGCCCGCATGCGTAACGGCAAGTGTTCGTATCATAATATAAGTCCTCCGCCCTATGTAGGCAATCCGCAGCAGAGCCGCGCTGTTCTAGTTGCTTCCTCCTATTGTACAGCATGTCTGCGCAAAAAAATAACCGCCAGCCCGCTGACCAGCGCTCCGGAGGTTTCTTGGTCTTGTCTTTATAGTTGACGGCGCCATTTACGGCGAACGGCCCGGTCCGATTTTCCAATATATATAGCTTATCGGCCCAAGCCCTCCAGCACCTCCAGATGCAGCACCTGCAGGAATTTCTTAATATTCACCTTCACCTTGCCGCTATCTCTGCCCTGTTCAATCTCCTTCATCTTCAGGCGCACCTCTTCGAAGTCGAAATACAGCGGCGCATAATGCTCGAACTTCGGATTCCCGTAATCCGTCAGACCAATGGACGCGAGACTTGTCAGACCTGCCGCCAGTGCGCGGCGCAGACGCTGTTCGATGGCCTTGACCTCTTTGGCTGCTTCCGCAGGCACCGGTCTGTACTTGGCAGCGGTCCGCTCGTACAGCTCCTTGAGGGATGGAAGACTTCCGCTGTTCCCTTCGGCTATCGCCAGCTCCATGATCGTGATAATATCACGGCTGCCATTCTCCGAGATCATGCCCATATTCATCAGAATTGGCTGGACAATCTCCTTGACGGTACGCTTGCCAGGCGGCAGCTGCGGCAGTCCGAACTGCAGACCCTCCAGCTTACCCAGCGTCAGCTTGATCTCATCCAGATAACGGCCCATGGCGTAACGTTCATTCACTTTATATAGTACAGATTCCACTTCAATCTTGTTGATCGGCTTGCGGATGAAGAATTCAATTCCGCTCTTGTAGGCGCGGCTCACCATGTCCCCGTTCTCAATCTGCGAGATCATTACGAATTTGGAGCGGCAGCCCTGTGCCTGAAGAGAGAGGATGGTCTCAATCCCGTCCTGGTCCGGCATCAGCAGATCCATCAGCACAATGTCCGGGGTCTCGCTCAGGATCAGGGCTATCCCCTCCTGTCCGCTCTCAGCAGTACCCGTCACCTCACCAAGCCCGCTGTCCTCAATAATATGCTGCAGCATTCTTCTCGCCGACGCGTCGTCATCTACAATACAGAATGATAGCGGCATCCTCTATTCCTCCTTCCGCAGCTTAATGCTCGGCACTGTAATCTGGAACATGGCTCCACCGATATGCGATACCGGCTGAACCGTAATGCTTCCCTCGAACATATTCACTATATCCCGTACATGAGAGAGCCCGATCCCTGTGGCAGCGATGCCCTCTTCATCGAATTTCGTGGTGAAGCCCGGCTCGAACAGCAGATCGAGGTCACGCTTCCCGATGCCTGTCCCGTTATCGTTCACTGTCAGAATCGTCATGCCGTCCTGCTCATAAGCGTTCAGATGGATACTGCCTGTCCCTTGGATGACTTCTACCGCATTGGCGGTGAGATTGTTAAGCAGGGTCAATAGAGGAATGTAGCTGTCGGTTGTGTAATCGGAGGTGATGTGAATATGGAATTTGATCTCTTTACCTAGCATTTCTGCATATTTGGCATTGCTCTTAACCGCGAACCGCAGAATATCCGATAACGGCATGTCCCCGTTCACCTCACGCTCCACCAGCTTCACCAGCCCTGCCAGAATCCGCTGCGAATCCTTCTTCACCTCATGGAGCTGCTGGGTGATATCCAGCACCTGCCGGCTGTAACGCCCCGTGCCTTCCCCGTCCTTCAGCTTGGTGTACAGCTCGAAGCTGTTCAGCGTTACCTGCTCCAGGGTGCCTATGGACTTCTTCAGATAGAACACTTCCCCGTACAGGCCGGAGCCGAATCCGAGCATCTGCTGGGTCCGCTCCTGCTGCTCTCGCTCCCGGATACGCAACTGGCTGACAGAGATACTGCTATATACCCCGGTGGTGAAATACGTACGCAGGACGGCAATCGCCATTAGGTACGTCCACTCGTTCAGCCGGAAGGTAGCCGAATCCAGTACGATCAGCCGGGTCAGCAGCTCCATTTCATTCGACAGGAGATCGATCAGCGCGGCAACCGCGCCCAGCACCAGCGGATGAAACGTATCGATCCGGCTCTTGATGACACGCATCAGTGCGCCGAACACCATGTAATAGATCATTGCCGAGCAGTGGCTGCTGAGGCTCTGCTCTACCGTCAGTCCGCTTCCCTCCACCATATCCATCGCAGTCCGGAACAGCAGCACGACCACCCCGGTAACACAGCCTGTGCGGATATACGGCAGCTGCCTCATTAACAGCAGGAAGAGGAGAAAGGCGCTGCTGCCCATGGCAATCCGGAAGATATCTCCGTCAAACGGGTTGATCTTGAATTCCCCGGCTACCGCAGTAACGGCGGCCACCAGCAGAATCTGTACCGCCTTCATTCTCAGAATCGATTGTCCCATCGCCACTGCTCCTGCCTAGAGAGGTTGACAACTATAGTATCATAGCCGCACTGGCTTGAATATGGCTTAATCCTCATTGCTCTTAGTTTATACCACTCTGTGCTCAAGCCTTCTGGACAGCAGCGACAGCAGGTAATTGACGACAAAATAAATCAAGGCAACCAGCGCCAGCGTAGGGATGGCATAGCTGTAGCTGTGACCGATGACAATGTTGGCATTATGCATCAGCTCCGGCAGGGAAATCACAACGGCGAGTGATGTATCCTTCAGCAGGGAGATGAACTGGCTGACCAGTGGCGGAACCATCCGCCGCAGGCCCTGGGGAAGCACGATATGCCATAAGGTCTGTACACTGCTGAGACCAGAGGAACGCGCCGCCTCAATCTGTCCCTTATCGATCGACATTAAGCCGCCGCGGACAATCTCGGCAATCATCGCCGCTTCGAAGATGGTTAGGGCTGCAATGGCTGCAGTAATCAGTCCGAGCTTGATCCCGACCTCCGGCAAGGCGAAGCGGATGAAGAAGATGATCAGCAGCAGCGGCAGATTACGGATCAGCTCCACCAGGTAGAACATGACCGGAGACAGCACCGGCACCTCCGAATAGCGGATGACGCCAATAACACAGCCGATAATGAAGCTCAGGAAGATCGATACAAAAGCAACGATCAGCGTCACATACAATCCGTCCAGCAGAAACTTCAGATTATCGGCAGAGTATGCACCTATGAAATCCATAATAGCCCTCCTTTAGCTTCAGATGTCCTTTTATGATGCTTCTTAATATTTGCGCTGCAGTCTGCGCTCCCAGATCCGCACGCCGTAGCTGAGCGGAAGCGTAAGCACCAGATAGAATACCGCTACGAAAATGTAGGTGTCGAAGGTACGGTAAGTCTCAGTAGAGATCCCGTCGGCGAAGTACATCAGATCAAGACCGGCCACCAGAGTCAGTACCGAGGAGTTCTTAATCAGGTTAATGAACTGGTTGCCAAGCGGCGGGATCACCAGCTTGATCGCCTGCGGCAGAATGATATGCAGCATCGTCTGTATGTAGCTGAGACCGGAGGAACGTGCCGCCTCCATCTGTCCCTTGGGCACGGCCATAATTCCGGCACGGATCGCTTCGGCGATGAAGGCCGAGGTATATACGGCGAGTCCGATCGTTCCTGCCTTGAAGCCGTCCAGCGTGAAGCCCAGGGCGGAAGGCCCGTAATAGAAAATATACACAACCAGCAGCAGCGGGATGTTGCGGATGAACTCCACATACAACGCGCCGAACCAGCGCAGACCCTTGACTGAAGTCATGCGGAAGACGGCAACGACCGCGCCGATCAGGAAGCTGCCGATCAGGGCCAGCACACTGGACAGCAGCGTACCGTAGAAGCCTTCCATATACAGTCCGAAGTATCTCGTTAATATTGAGAAATCCATCAATGTTCACCTGCCTTTACCTGTAGATGAGTTCGTTCCTGCCCGGCATGACCGCCGTTCCTACAAACAAGTAGAAACGGCGTTGCCCTCCTTGGAAAAGGCGGTACCGTTTCTACGAGAATTTCGTGTGAAACCCGTTTATACGTTCTTACCTTGAGGGAAGCAAGCTCTTGCTTGGAACAGGCTTATTTAGCCGGAGCTTTACCAATCCACTTCGTATAGATGGCATCATACTCCCCGTTCGCCTTCAGTTCAGCCAGTGTATCATTAATCGCCTTAACTACATCCGCGTTGCCTTTCTGGACCGCAATGCCGTAAGGCTCATCGGTGAATGGCTTCCCTACTACCTCAAATCCGGGGTCTTGTGAGGCCATTCCGTACAAAATTGCATCATCGGTAGTGAGCGCGTCGCCCTGACCCGCCTTGAGCGCACTGAAGGCATCCTGATAGTTATCGAATTCAAGCACGGTTACGCCCGGCACCTTCTCTTTGATATTCTTGATCGAGGTCGCCCCCTTGGAGCCGAGGATCTTCGTATCCTTCGTAACGCTCTCCAGGCCTGTAATCGCGCTGCCCTTCTTCACCAGCAGGGACTGGCCGGCCTGGAAATAGACGTCAGAGAAATCGACTTCCTTCTTGCGGTCCTCCGTAATGGTCATGGTAGCCACCACCATATCGATCTCGCCGTTATTCAGCATCGGAATACGTGTCTTGGAGGTGACCTCCTTCAGCTCGATGGCATTCTCGTCACCGAGAATTTTCTTAGCGATGGCCTTGGAGATATCGATGTCGAAGCCTTCCACATTGCCGGAGGCCGGGTCCTTCAGGCCGAACAGGCGGGTATCGAACTTCACGCCGACGAGCAGCTTGCCGCGCTCCTTGATCTTGGCAATGGCCGCAGAGTCAGCGGCTGCTCCTCCGGCAGCGTTGCCGCCTGCCGCATTGTCGTTCTTGCCCTTGTTGTTGCCGCACCCGGCAATGACCAGCATGGCCGCAATCATCAGCACACTTAACACCTTGAAGCTCTTGGACATTTTCATTTCGTTTCCTCCCCGGATTCCTATATATTTAGTTTAGTGGCTTAATACACGGCTGAGAAAAGTACGCGTCCGCTCTTCCTTCGGACTGGCGAAGAAGGCTTCCGGCTCCGCCTCTTCCACGATCTGCCCCTGATCCATGAAGATGACCCGGTCCGCCACCTCGCGGGCGAAGCCCATCTCATGGGTCACAACGACCATCGTCATGCCCTCGCGGGCCAGGGCGCGCATGACATCCAGCACCTCTCCGACCATCTCCGGGTCCAACGCCGAGGTCGGCTCGTCGAACAGCATAATCTTCGGCTTCATCGCCAGCCCCCGGGCAATCGCCACCCGCTGCTGCTGTCCGCCGGATAGCTGGGAAGGATAGGACTCTGCCTTGTCGGCAATGCCGACCTTCTCCAGATAATACATTGCGGTCTTCTCCGCTTCCGCTTTGCTTAAGCCCAGCACCTTGACCGGGGCCAGCGTGATATTATCTATGACTTTTTTGTGCGGGTAGAGGTTGAAGTGCTGGAAGACCATTCCGATCTCTTTGCGCAGGGTATTGATATCTGTCTTGCGTTCGTTTACAGTTATACCGTCCACGGTTAATCCGCCGCTCGTGATCGTCTCCAGACGGTTAATGCAGCGCAGCATCGTGCTCTTGCCGGAGCCGGAAGGACCGACTACAACAACGACTTCCCCTTCCTGAACATGCAGATCAATGCCCTTCAGTACATGGAATTGTCCGTAATGTTTGTCTACCTGATGAAAGTCGATCAATGGCTAGGCCTCCTTTGTCTATTCGGGTGTTTGTCAGCAATGGTAACACTTAAAACAAACCTTACTTCAGAGACTACCAAATCCTACATAATACTACGCAAAATTCATTTCTCATATGTTATTTTCTTTTAATTATGTGATGTATTTCATTTTCTTTTTATGCCTATTAACATTTTTTATCAGTTTCGTGTAGCCTTTTGTGACATTCCTCTCTTGAAAAATCAAATAACCTCCGCTTAGGCCGAGGCTTACCGCTGAACGCAAAAAAAGATGTCCTAAAGCCATCCATGGCTTCTGCGACATCTTGTCCAGGCAATCTATTCTATTCCAGCCCTAGAAGAAGAGCTTGAAGATCACTCCAGCCAGCAAGGCGCTGATCGGAATCGTAATGAACCAGGTAACCACGATCCGTCCGGCTACTCCCCATTTGACAGCAGAGAAGCGCTTGGCTGAACCTACACCGAGAATCGATGAGGTGATCGCGTGGGTTGTACTTACCGGCAGATGCAGCAGCGTAGCCGTGAAAATAACAGAGGCCGCCGAAATATCCGCTGCGAAGCCGTTGATCGGCTCGATTTTGAAAATCTTCGTGCCCATCGTCTTAATAATCTTCCAGCCGCCGATCGACGTTCCGAGTGCCATGGATGTAGCCGCTGCAATCTTAACCCAGAGCGGAACCTCCATCGTATCCAGCCGTCCCGAGGTGACGAGGGCAAAGGTAATGATCCCCATCGCCTTCTGCGCGTCATTCGTACCATGGGTGAAGGATTGCAGTGCGGCCGTCACGATCTGCATCGAACGGAAGCCCTTGTTGACCGTGTGCGGACTCTTCTTCGCGAAGATCCACTTCAGAATCGTCATCACAATATACCCGATTACAAAAGCGATCAGCGGGGAGAAAATCAGCCCCTCTACGATCTCAATGAACCCGCTCCATTTGATATGCTCTGTACCTGCCCCGACATAGACCGCCCCGGCTAACGCACCGATAAGCGCATGGGAGGAGGACGAAGGAATACCCAGCCACCAGGTCACAAGATTCCAGATAATTGCCGCAATGAGCGTCGCTGTGACAATGTCTATCCCGTTGTCCAGCAGGGTCGGATCGGTAATGCTGCCCCCGATCTTCTTCGCCACGCCGGTGAACATCAAGGCGCCGATAAAGTTCATCGAAGCGGCCAGCATGATGGCTGTACGCGGCTTCAGCGCACGGGTTGAGACAGAGGTAGCAATCGCATTGGCGGTATCATGAAAGCCGTTGATGAAGTCGAACGCCAGCGCAAGAAAGATAACAAAAGCTAGTACATATATAGATGTATCCATATTTGAGGCCCCTTATGAGTTACGCATGATGATCGATTCCAGCATGTTGGCTACGTCTTCACATTTATCCGTGGTGGTCTCGAGCCGCTCATACAATTCTTTGCGCTTAATCAGCTCAATCGGGTCCTTCACAGTCTCGAACAGGGCCTTGGTGCAGATACGCAGGACTTCGTCGCCCTGGTTCTCCAGATCATTCAGACGGATGGTGTATTCGCGGATCGCCAGCAGCTTCTTCTGGGAGAGCAAATGAACCGCCTTCTGGATCTCGTATGCACTCTGGCGGAGAATCTCTGCGAACTGGACAATATACTCATCCGCATCCAGCAGGTTATACATATAGAAACGCGAGGCAGAAGCCTCCAGCCCATCAATGACATCGTCCATGCTTGTAATCAGATCCATGATGTCGTCCCGTTCCAGCGGCGTAATGAACGTCTTGTTCAATTCCTTGATGACAGTATGTGTGTAAGTATCGCACTGGGATTCGTATTTCTTCATCTCCCCGGCGAAGTTCTCCACATTGCCCTGGAGAGTCGAGATATTCTGAGCGAAATAATCCGCCGCCTGAACAATGGTGTCAGCCATGTTTTCCAGCGTCTCAAAGAATATATCCTTTTTTCTGAGCCTCATTAGCTTTATACCCCTTTACATGAAATTGCCGTAAAAAAATGCAGCCATCCAAATGTAAACGCATGAAAATGAATGACAACCCTTGTTATCTTATCATATCGACAGAAGGGATAGAAGACAAAAAACCGAACTTTTTTACACTATAATAACAATTCCCTGCAACTTACGAAAATAATCATCCGAACATTCAATCTCCAGCCGGAATTAGGGGGATGCAGGCGCCTGCGCGTATTCGAGATGACTGCTGAACGAAGGACTGTTCGGAACGATCAGAATATGGGTAATCCCCGGGAACATCAGCGCCTCTTTGCCGTCCTTCTTCACGAACCGGATGACGTCTCCGGGGCTGCGCGACCACTTGCCGTTCATCGCTACACCGCGCTGTAACAGCACTGCTTCTCCCCCCAACTCCGTATCCACCTGCAGCCGGCCGACATCGTCCAGCACCTTATGATCCGAACCCATCACGATGATGTTTGCCGCTTCCACCGGACGGTTATTATTCAGATCGAGATGCGGCTTGCCGTTCACCCAGCGGGCGTATGTGCGCTGCTCTGCGTTATAATGGTACCCGACATTGTAGCTCTTCAGCAGGAAGTTCACACCCAGCGCAAGCGCCGGGGTGCCCTCCACAGGAATGTACTCCGGATCATGGAAAAGAAAACCCGGTACCTTCACGCTCTCCGCATAACCCAGCTTCACTGCCCCCTCCCGCAGCTTGGCGGCATTGCTGTACAGGTTATGCGGGGCCTTGCGTTCCTTGTCCCGCCAGAAGTAGGCCCCCGCGCGGCCGATTTCGTCCATATCCGCCTTCTTCTGCCGTTGCAGAATGGCATAGGCATCCGGACTGCCTCCGGCATGCACCGTTATGCCGCCATAGCTCTCGCCGATATCCAGCAGGTAAGGGCGGATACTGCGGATCGGCCCAATCTTCACCACCCCGGCATGACTCTGAAAGATACCGATCAGCCGGGTAATTCCGCCTTCGGCCAGCACCTCGTACAGAATATCCGCCTCGCTGATCCCGGACTGCGGGCGGGCCGCCGGGGCATTATTGATCATGACCGCGAGCGGCCGGGGCAGGCTCTCCTCCTCAACCGGCAGGCCTGTTAAGCCGGAGACTGCTCCGGCGGCAGGCTCAGGAGAGGGGGACTGTACCACCTCTGTCGGCTGTGGCTCCAGGGTAGGCGCTGCTGTTGGTGCAGACGTGGGTACGGGCACAGGGCTGGCCTGCTCGTTACTGCAGGCAGAGAGCAGCACGGCGGCAAGGACCAGAGCAGATACAGGACGGGATACATAACGGTTCACCGATATAGACACGTTGTTCCTCCTAATCGTAAGTTACAGCTTGCTTCTCTCGATTCTCTTCTATGAAACTCGCTTCCTTTATTTAATCATAGCTGGCAGAGTTTGTCTTGAGTCAAGTGGAAACGGCAGCACAAAAAGAGTACAGCCCTTATAGCAGCTGTACCCTCTATTCATTCCTATATTAATCAAACGACCAGCAGTTCAGGCTGAGCGTACCGTATTGGTAGGCCTGAATCATTAACTGTGCCGCTCTGCCTTCATCGGCTGCACCCATTACGTAGAAGAGCGGGATGAAATGTTCCTTGCCGTAGGTTGGTACGGCCTCCCTCACATGCGGAGCTTGCTTCTCATACGCATATAGGGAGGGAAGATCCCAGGCCGCAAGCCGCTCTGCAATCCACCCGTCGAAGTCAAGCGCCCATTGCTCCGGCTGATCCTTCTGCTTCAGCAGCCTGAGGTTATGCACCAGACCGCCGCTGCCGATCAGGAGGACACCTTCCTCACGCAGCGGAGCAAGCATCCGTCCGATGTTGTACTGCTCCTCAGGCGAGCGGAGCGAATCCACGGATAAGGCCACGACCGGAATATCCGCCTGCGGGAACATGGTCCTCAGGATGACCCAGGCACCATGATCCAGCCCACGGCCCAGCACGGGCTGATGGGGCAGATTACTATCCTTGAACAGCTCCGAAATACGGCTGCTGAGTGCGGGATCACCTGGAGCAGGATAACTCAGCTGATACATCTCTTCCGGGAACCCGTAGAAATCATGCTGCGTTTCATGCTGTGCGTCCACTGTGATCAGCTGCTCGGGACTGTCCCAATGAGCTGAGAAGATCACAATGCCGCGGGGCTTCCCCAGATCCGAACCCAGCCGCTGCAAGAAACGCGTATAGTCGTTATCCTCAAGTACCAGCAGCGGGGAGCCATGCGCAATGAAAAAGGCTGGTAATTTCATAGGGTAAGAGCCTCCATTTCCGGTATGGTCTTCCCCTTTATTTTACAGCTAATTCCCAGCCATTGCGAGTGCCGTTACCGCTCCTATATCATCCAGTTCTGCCATTCCTCCTGCAGATGCTCCTGCTGGTTCATCCAATCCCGGGTACGCTTCAGCACCTGCTCCTGCGCCGGACCCGAAGAGAAGGTATGATCGCCCTGGAAAATAATCTCCTTGTCGCACCGTCCTTCCGGCCGGGTCCAGAACAGCTTCTGGTAGAGAAACGCATAATCTACAGGAATCACATCATCGGAGGTTCCGTGGATGACCAGCACATCGCCGCTGAACTTCCCGGCTTCCTGGAACGGCTGGAAGGCAGCCAGGGAATTGAAGTATACCGGCGTGAACGAATAGCCGGCGTAATCTGCTGAACCGCTCTTCACCGACCGGTCGAAGGCATCTCTGCCAACAATCTTGACGATATCATTGAAGGGATAACCGACAGCTGACCACAGTACAAGGTTCTTCACCCGCCGGTCACGGACACCGGTCAGCAGCGCCACCGCACCTCCCAGACTGTGTCCGATCAGCGTTACACGCTGCGGGTCCACATCGGCCGAGCTGATGCCGTAATCCAGCACCGCCCGGGTCTGCCCGATCATCGATTCCATATCCTCGCTGCCGTAATCACCGCTGCTCTCCCCGCAGCCCGCATAATCAAAGCGGATTACCATATAGCCATCCTGTGCCAGCTCACGGGCTGCCTTGACGAAGATCCGGTCGACACCGATCCGGCTGCCCACGAAGCCATGGCAGATCACTGCAAGCGGCACCCGGTTCTTGCACCGACCTGTCCCTGCCCGGTCTGCGGCCGGATAATGTATGCTCGCTGTCAGTTCCTCTCCGTTATGCCGGATGATGATATTCCGTTCCATTGCGGCGTCCTCCCCTGAATGGCTGATTTATTTTAAATTATAATAATTCCGATTAACTTAGTATGATTAATATCTCTATTATAATATCTGTGCTAATTTGTTGTCAATACGCATGAAGCCCGCCGCTTACGTCAGCCCTACCGGAGAAAAGGCCCCTTCCACTCCCGCAGGAGCAAAAGAGGCCCATACCCGCTTAGGCATCACTCAGTCATAGCTGTCGTGAAACATGTCGTGTGTCTCCTGCCGGCCTTCCCAATCCCCGAGCCCGTTCTCCTGGCCCTGCCCCGCAGCATCCCATAGGCTGAAGCCGTCAGAATTGCCCCAGTCCCCCACATCATTAGTCGGTACAGGCGTGGTGCCGTCGTTCACAGCCTTGCCGGGTTCCTGCTTGTTTTCCTGTTCCATAACGCTCCCTGCCTTCCCTCTAGCTATAGTTGGTGAAGCCACCACCTCTTCAGTGTTTACTCTTCCAAAAGGATTATTCAGACCTTCGTGAACGAACGTTGTCCTTGCACACGGCTGGTGCACAAACGTATACTCTAGGTTGAAGGTATCCTGATCACTCAATGCTGGAGGTATAGGTCCACACTATGAAAGTCAAAGCTATGATTAAGCAGAACAACCTGCTGCGGGAGCAGATGACGCCGTCTAACCGCTCTTATTACGAAGATATGATTCTGGCGATGCGCGCCAGTTCAGTAGATGCTGTACGTGCAGAGGAGCTGCTGCTGGAGGCGGCTGAGCTGCTGCTGAAGGGACAAGCCAAGGGCAAGAATGCCAAGCAGATTTTTGGCGAGAAGCCCGGTGATTATTTCAAGGACGTGATGGACAGTGTCCCGCCGCGCATACCGCGCAGCCGGCTGAAGAACTCTATGATGATCTCCTGGTCCGCTCTGACCCTGCTGTTCGGGACAATGGGCATTGCCGGCCTGATTACACAGTGGAGCGGCGGTCCGCACGAACTCTTCGGCCAGCTCAGCCTGTTCACGCTGGTCGTTGTCGGCGCAGGCTCCATCCTGCTGGTTGAGCTGATTATGAAATGGATGGCCTCCCTGTCAGAGGATGACAGTCCGAAGCCCAAGACCTTCGACATTAAGGCCCTGGGCATCTACATCGGAATTGCTGTGATTGCGGTATTCGCCGGCATATTCCTCGATAATCTGTTCCCGGTGATTCCGGTCTCGCCCTGGGTCAGTCTGGCTCTGGCCGCTGCCGGAGGGCTGGGGCTGAAATTCATATTCTTCCCATCTTAGAGGCTGAAACCCACATCTATTCCACACAGGAGGAGACTCGAATGAAAAAGCATGCCGTTCTATCCGCCGCAATCGCCCTGCTCATAGGGCTTCAGGCAGGCGCAGCCGTCCCGGCCGGTGCCGAAGGCAGCGGAAGCAGCCGGACAGGCACTTCCGGTGCAACTGCAAGCGCTAAGACTGCCAGCCATGCAGAAGCGGTCTATAAGGGCGCGCTGCCGCTGCTGTCCAGCGGTAACCTGCCGGGCGCCGTTGCCTATATGAAGACGAAGCTATACGCAGTCACTCCTTATCAGGCGACTGTATTGACGCTGAAGCTGGAGAACCTGCATAAGGCGCTGCTGCCCTCCTGGGAGAAGAAATTCAGCAGCAGCGAGGTCCAGCGGAAGCTCCTCACCGTCTACAGAGGGGGAGTCAGCATGGAGAAGCTGGCTGAGAGTACGGATAACGCCGCCTTGCGCGCCCTGCTGCAAAGTGCGGGAGAGAGCGGGTACAAGCTGGATACCGCCGAGGGCAGCTTTTACCCGGTGATTGATTATGCGGCTTACCGCAAATATAAGCCTTATGTAACGGAGGATATCAGCAGTTATATTTCCATTATGGCGGCTGAATCAGATCTGCCTTCTTCCAAGGATAACGGGCTGATCATTGCTTGGGGCGAGGTAGCCGACCGTGCGCTGACCCAGGAGAAATTCATCCAGACCTATCCCACATCCAACCGGGTACAGGCCGTCAAGAAGCTGTATAACCAGTATGCTGTGAACACCTTCTACGGCCAGAATAACACCCCGCTCTTCCATTACGATAATCTGGAGATGGATCTGGAGGCGCAGAAGGCCTACACCAGCATCCTGGCCAAGAACAGCAGCTCTAGTGCCTTCCTGCAGAAGCTTGACGGCTTCATGAAGCTGATGAAGAGTAACGGCTACCTGCTGGACGATGCGGCGGAGCAGTATCTGAAGACTGAGGTGCCTCAGCCGTAGGCGGTTCAATTACATCCCATACAACGTGAAACAGCCCCGTCCAGACTTTGCTGGGCGGGGCTTACTTTGTCTATATGCAGCTACTCGCCGCAACTCAGATTAGCATACTGAACAGATTAACATCCTTGTTAATCTCCACGTAATCGACGCCCTTCTGCTTCATCCGCTCAATCAGCGGGGCGTAGGCATCGGTAGACATCAGCTCAATGCCGACCAGGGCCGGGCCGTTCTCCTTCTCATTCTTCTTCGTGTACTCGAACCGGGTAATATCATCATCCGGTCCGACCACCTCGGTCAGGAACTCGCGCAGGGCACCCGCGCGCTGCGGGAAGTTGACCATGAAGTAATGCTTAAGACCCTCATAGATCAAGGAACGCTCCTTGATCTCCTGCATCCGGTCAATATCGTTGTTGCCGCCGCTGACGATGCAGACCACGCTTTTGCCCCGGATCTGGTCACGGTACATGTCCAGTGCAGCAATGGGGAGGGAACCGGCAGGCTCCACCACAATGGCATTCTCATTATACAGCTCCAGAATAGTGGTACACGCCTTGCCCTCCGGCACCTTCACCACATCATCCAGCAGCTTCGAGCAGATATCGAAGGTCAGGCCGCCGACACGCTTCACCGCCGCGCCGTCCACGAATTTGTTGATCTCCTTCAGGGTGATGACCTCACCGCTCTGCATGGCCTCACTCATCGAAGCCGCGCCGCTGGGCTCCACACCAATAACCTTGGTTGCCGGACTCACCGTCTTGATATAGGTGGCTACACCGGCTGCCAGCCCGCCGCCGCCGATGGTGACGAACACGAAGTCCGCTGGCTTGTCCAGATTCTCCATCACCTCCATGGCAATGGTTCCGTTGCCGGCAATAATACGCGGCTCATCGAACGGGTGAATCAGGGTCATGCTATAGTCAATGCAAGCCTGCAGCGCTTCATCATAAGCATCATCGAAGGTATCCCCCTTCAGAATCACCTCAACGAATTCGCCGCCGAAGCGCCGGACCTGCTTAATCTTCTGATTAGGGGTAGTGCTCGGCATGAATATCTTGCCTTTGATGCCTAGTGCCTTGCAGGAATAAGCCACGCCCTGGGCATGATTTCCCGCGCTGGCGCAGACGATGCCCTTGGCTCTGTCTTCGTCAGACAGACTGCGGATCATATTATAGGCTCCCCGGATTTTGAAGGAGCGTACAATCTGCAGATCCTCACGTTTCAAGTATACATTACAGCCGTATTTGGCCGACAATACCGCATCCAGCTGGAGCGGCGTACGGACGATAACCTCCCGCAGCACATGGTGTGCGCGTACAATATCTTCCATTCCTACGATCCGGTTTTCGCCTTCTCTCATGTTTTCCCCGCCTCACTGTCTCTTTCTTATCGTTTCGCTTCTTGTAACATACTCTTCCAAGGACTTTTTTTCAACCCTTGTCCTCTCCACACACCATAACATCCACTGAGAGTGGAATTGTAGAAGCCTATACCTTAAACCTCGACACCGCACTCAGCAGCTGCGCCGAGCTGAGCTTGATCTCCTCCATCTCCGCTACGATGCTGCCGGACCGCCCGATGATCTGCTCTGCTCCGGCAGCAATGACTCCCGCTCCTTCCGCTCCCTCATTCGTCGCACTGCCTGTCTCGCTGATCGCAGTAAGCATGCTCTGGATGGAAGCCAGCAGCTCTTCCGAGGTGGCGCTGAAGTCCGTCACCAGCTCCTCAATATACCGGGCATCCTCACTGTACCGCTCTCCGGTCTCCTGCATAGCATCGTAGTCCTTCTTCACCTGGCTGTCCATGAAGCCAAGCATACTCTCCGCAGCCTCCACCAAATTGGACACCGCCTGGACTACCGCCCCGGTCACTCCCTGGATCTCAGTTACCGTCTCACGCGAGTTGTCGGCTAGCTTACGGATCTCCTCTGCCACTACAGCGAACCCCCGGCCCGCTTCCCCTGCCCTTGCCGCCTCAATGGAAGCATTCAGCGATAACAGGTTGGTCTGGGCAGCGATCTCTAGAATGGCGCCCGTAAGCGCGCTAATCTGCGAGATTGATCCCGACTGTTCGATGGCCGTGCGCAGCTTCTCTTCGCTAAGCCCGTACACGGTATCCGCCTGTGTGCGGGATTCCCAGGCTCTCTCCTTCAGCTGCTCCGCCCGTACGTTAATTTCTCCAGCGGCTTCCGCCCCCTCCTGAGCTTTGCGGGCAATCCCGTGGATCGCAGCCTCGATCTGGGTCGTGCTGGCATTCATCTCCTCCATCGAGGCGGCGGTCTGCTGCAAGCCTGCCGACAGCTCCTCCGTAACCCCCGAGATATCGGTGATGCTGCCATCGAGCACGAATACGTTCTGCTCTGTATTCTCCACCGCGCCCGAGATACTCTGCGAGCTGTGCAGGATCTCCTGAATCAGCGACTGCTGCGAGGCGATCATATCGTTGAAGCCCTCAGCCAACACCCCGATCTCGCCTCCAGCGGTTACCCTTGCCCTTACCGACAGGTCCCCCGCCTTCGCCTGCCCGAACGCAGCCGTGAGGAGCGGAAACTGCTTCAGGATACTGCCAGAGACCAGATACAGCAGGACAGACAGCACCGCAATCGAAACCATAATGGAGAGGAAGAAAATCAGCTCGAAGCGCTTCAACTCCAGCTCCGCATGCTTCTGTGGTACGATCAGCGCGACTGACCACTGGTTAGCCACAGCCGGTGAATAGGATACATAGCTGGGCTCGCCGTCTATGTCCGCCCGGATGACATTTGAGCCCCACTGCAGCATTTTATCGCCGACAGTCTTCCACGATCCGCCCAGATCAGCCATCTTCTTCAGCAGAATATAATCCGGATTGGGATGGTAGATGAAGGTCCCCGTCTCATCAATCAGCACGGCATAGCCGCTGCCTTTATAATGAAAAGCGCCCAGCGCAGCTGTAATCTGCTCAATCGAAATATCTGCACTCGCCACACCGATCAGCTTGCCTGAATCATCAAGCAGCGGGGTGCTGACACTGACGACCATTTTGCCTGACCCGGCATCAATATAAGGATTGGTAATCGTTACACGCTTGTTCGCAGCCGCAGCGGAATACCAGCTTCGCTCCTTCAGCACGTAGTCTGCCGGAGGCTCGAATTCATCCTGGGTAATCACCTTATTCACCGCATCCAGACCTATGTATACATTGAGCAAATTCTTATTGTTGTTCTTGATCAGGTTCAGCGTCTCGATCAGCTCCGTGTACCCGTCCGTAGTCTTCAGCGTCTGCGCATCCTTCACCCTCAGAATGAAGTCGCGGAGGTAGGCGTTGGCATTGAGCAGTGCCACACTGTCTACAGCAGGCTGCAGCAGGTCGTTGACCTGCACACCGATCGCCCCTTTCTCATACGTCAGCGAGCTCTTCAGCCCGTCCACGATAAGCTCCTTGGCATTGCTGTAGATCACTACAGACACCGTCATGAAAATAACCACCACAGACAGAATCACTGACAAAAACAGCTTGCCGCGAATCCCCATATTACGAAGTGAGCCGATAAGCCCCCTCTCCCTGACCTTCTTACTCTTTCCCAGTGCCATAGACCCTCCCACCTTCCATGTATAAAGACCCGGGGAGCTGTCCCGGATCTTCTCTGTCTTTTCGACTTATTTCTGCAAAAAATCCCTTTATCCCTGTACCGTTTTCCCATAGGCTGTGAAATAAGTGTGTCCATGTAAGGTATTTTCTCATAATTATCGAGTTAAGCCTCTTATTTACCCTTATCACCGCTTATTCATGTCAGGTTATTTGCAAAAAAAATACTCCCTTGTATCTGCTGTATTCAGCAAAGCGCTCTGACATTATTCATCATCGACTTTGCAGTATCGTAGATCCTGTATATCGTCCGTCTGCAATGAATACTTGGCCATCAGCGCTTTGAAATGCTCGTCGCCCTGTGATGTAATTACGTAGATGTATTGCTCAGGATAGTTGTTAACGCTAACGACCGCCACCAGCACCATCGCCCATTGTGTTCGGTTTTTCGACTACATCGGCATAGGCCTGCGTCCAGTGAAATCAGCGAGGTCACTCCTATTTACTTATCCATAAAAAAACACAGCCCCGGAGGACTGTGTCTGGTATTCATCTATAGCGTCTATTGCTTCAGCATCCACTTCAGCAGATCCGGCAGGCTCGCCCACAAGCGCGAGTGCATAATTACATATTCAATCGCTTCATTGGGATCACCCATACCGACATAATCCGGAAGATTATGCGGCAACCGCTTCATACCCAGCAGGTAATCCGGCACATGCTTGTTCACTCCGCGGGCTATGCGGTAGAGCATTTTGAGCTGCGAGGTAATGCCGTTCTTCTTGAACTCCAGTACAATCCGGTCATAGGCAAAAGCCGCCGCCGCATCCTCTTCACCGTAGTTCTTAATGATCCGCTCTGCTTCTTCAAGCTGGTTGCTATACAGATATACAGCAGTCAGCAGATAGCGGGCACCCGTATTATCATCCTTATTAAGCTCCAGAATATGCTCCAGCATCTCTGTTGCTTCCTCCGCCTTACCGCCGAACCAGCAGGATTCCGCGTAGCTCTGGCAGATCCGGATATAAGGGCGGGTCTCATAGAGCCCCCAGAAGAACCCTTTATGCTTCGTAAAATAAGACTCGCCCAGCTCCCGTCTGCCTGCGGCGATTCCCGCCTTCAGCAGCTCACGGGCGTCCTCCTCATTCTCCGTTTCCTCGGCCAGAATAAGGTAGGCTTCCGGGCTGTCAGGATAGAGCTCCAGCGCCTTCTCCGCCAGCTGGACCCGGCGCTTCGCAGAGGTTGCCTCCATGGCTTGGGCCAGAAGGGTCTGCGCCTTCTCCTGCGGAGTTTCCGCTCCGTTCAGCGCCATCAAATCGTCCGCTTCCCCGGTCATGCCGTATTCCTCGACATAGTTATATATTTCTTTAACCTTGCGGGAGATCGTGGCCGTGGTAATCGCGTATTTGTCCGCCAGCTCCGCCTGCGACAGCATGAAGCCGTACTCCTCGGACAGCAGGTATTCGATCGCCGCACAGAATGAGCCTGTCTTCTTCACGGCCGGCTTGGTCTGGCGGGAGAAGCCGTTCCACAGCAGCAGTGCTTCCAGGATCAGCTCACGGTCATACTGGTCTCTCATGTGCTCGATCAGCTCCAGCGCCAGCTGTTCATGGGCCGGATGCTCCCAGTTCAGCTCCTTTGCCACCATCTTCTTCAGCTTGGGCAGCGTAAGCTTGCCCGCAGCAGGGGCGGCACTTACCGTAGCCGGCTGTTCCTCGTGCACAATTACGCCGGGTATGGTTACAGGTGCTTGCGCCGCTGCATCCCCTGCGTTAACCAGCCGCAGCATCGACTGGGCCGCCGCTCTGTCTTTCTCCATGCAGCATTTCTTATATTTGTTCCCGCTTCCACACGGGCATAAGTCATTTCTTCCTACCTTACTCAAAACTAATTCCCCCTTAAATCAGTAACTGTACATCCGCATAAGCAACGCTGTCATTGTACTATTATAGCATTCGTTATGAAATTGTTAAAAAAGGCCTTTCCTTAGAAAGGAAAGACCCTTTATCTGTATATATCCGCACATTTTCCCCCGTACGAGTTGTATTATAGCACTTCTCCTACAACTTGTCAGTCCTTTTTTTGGGACTTTCTCCTCAGACCAGTGCCTTCATTGCGATATCACTGCGGTTCTGTTTACCCGCAAACGTGATACTCTCCGCACTGGCATAGGCCGATGTACGTGCTTCAGCAATGGTTGCCCCTAGGCCTACCACCCCAAGCACACGGCCGCCGGCGGTCACCCAGCCTCCGTCTTCGCTGCGTGCGGTACCGGCATGGAAGACGAGCGCCGAGCCGCTGTCTTCCAGCCCGCTGATCGGCACCCCCTTCGGGTAAGGCCCGGGATACCCCTCCGAGGCCAGGACCACGCAGACTGCGGCCTCTTCGCTCCACTCGATCGGAATATCGGCGAGTCTGCCTTCGGTCACAGCCAGGAAAATCTCCAGCAGATCGCTTCGCAGCCGGGGAAGAACCACCTGTGTCTCCGGGTCCCCGAAGCGGGCATTGAACTCGATCGTCTTCGGTCTGCCGTCCGGCGAGATCATCAGTCCTGCGAACAGCACTCCGCTGAAGGGACGGCCCTCAGCCACCATCGCTCTGGCTGTCGGCTCAATAATCGTCTCGACCGCTTCACGGATGATAGCTTCATCGATATGCGGCAGCGGGGAATACGTCCCCATGCCTCCCGTATTAGGTCCTTTATCGCCGTCGAATACAGGCTTATGGTCCTGGGCCGCAGCCATCGGCCGCACCGTTTCCCCATCCACGAACGCCAGAATCGACATTTCCTGCCCGGCAAGGAACTCTTCAATGACGACCTGCGCCCCTGCTTCCCCGAAAACCTTGTCGACCATGATCTCCTGAAGGGCCTGCTCCGCTTCCTCACGGGAATACGCCACGGTTACCCCTTTGCCTGCGGCCAGGCCGTCCGCCTTGATGACAATCGGCAGTTCTTGGCTCCGCAGATAAGACAAGGCTGTCTCATAATCGCTGAATTTCTCGTAAGCGGCTGTCGGAATGCTGTATTTATGCAGCAGATCCTTCATGAAGGTCTTGCTGCCCTCAATCTCTGCGGCATTCTTCCGCGGGCCGAATACAGGGATTTCCTGAGCTTCGAAGGCATCCACAATGCCTGCAGCGAGCGGATCATCCGGTCCGATGACCACCAGTCCTACCTTCTTCTCCTTGGCAAAAGCGGTCAGCTTATCGAACTCGAAGACGCCGATCGGCACACATTCCGCAAGCTGCGCAATCCCGGCATTGCCGGGGGCGCAGTAGATTTTACCGGCACGGGGACTGCGGGACAAGCTCCAGATGATCGCATGCTCGCGTCCGCCGCCGCCGACTACTAAAATATCCATAAGGCTCTGATCCTCCCCAGCGTGCTAGTGTTTGAAATGGCGTACGCCGGTGAAGACCATGGCAATGCCGTATTCATTGGCAACCTTAATCGATTCCTCGTCCTTGATCGAGCCTCCCGGCTGAATAACTGCCGTAATGCCCGCCTTCGCAGCCATTTCCAGTGTATCGCCCATCGGGAAGAAGGCATCTGATGCCAGCACAGCACCCTTCGCTTTCTCGCCTGCTTGTTCAATGGCAATCTTGGCCGCACCGACACGGTTCATCTGTCCTGCACCTACACCGACCGTCATATCGTCAGCCGCCAGCACGATGGCGTTGGACTTCACATGCTTCACAACCTTCCAGCCGAACAACAGCTGCTTCAGCTCTTCTTCGGTAGGCTTGCGGTCGGTTACCACTTGCAATTCCTCAGGATTCACAGAGTGTACATCGCTCTCCTGCACCACCATTCCCCCTTCAACGGAGGTGACCACAAAGCTGCTCTTGCGGGATGCAGCGGTGCTGAGGTTGCCCAGCTTAAGCAGGCGGATATTCTTTTTCTTCGTCAGGATCTCCAGCGCTTCATCCGTGAAGCCTGGGGCCAAGACGATTTCGAGGAAAATATCCTTCAGCAGATTAGCCGTGTCCGCATCAATAATCCGGTTGGCCGCAACAATGCCGCCGAAGATGGAGGTAGGGTCCGCATTGTACGCTTTTTGATACGCTTCATAGACACTCGTGCCCACGCCCACACCGCAAGGATTCATATGCTTCACGGCTACAACGGCAGGCTCTTCGAATTCTTTGACAATCTGGAGCGCTGCGTTCGCGTCATTGATATTGTTGTAGGACAACTCTTTGCCGTGCAGCTGCTCAGCAGCCGTCAGGGTATCCTGCGCAGCCAGCGGCTTGCGGTAGAACGCAGCCTTCTGGTGCGGGTTCTCCCCATAGCGCAGATCCTGGATTTTCTCATAAGTGACCGTATAGCGCTCCGGCAGCGGTTCACCGGTGACATTCGCCAGATAATCGGCAATCAGGGCGTCGTAAGCCGCCGTATGGCGGAAGACTTTGGCCGCAAGACGTTTGCGGGTTGCAAGGGTTGTATCTCCACCGGCGCGTACTTCTTCAAGCACATTCGCATAGTCGGCCGCATCGACCACTACACTGACAAACGCATGGTTCTTCGCCGCAGAACGCAGCATCGTCGGCCCGCCGATATCAATGTTCTCGATAGCCTCTTCATAAGACACATCCGGCTTGGCAATCGTCTCCGCGAACGGATACAGATTCACCACGACGAGGTCGATGTAATCAAGGCCAAGCTCATTCATCTGCCGGGTATGCTCTTCGTTGTCACGAACGGCCAGGAGGCCGCTGTGTACGGCTGGATGTAAGGTTTTGACGCGTCCGTCCATGATCTCAGGGAAGCCGGTAACATCAGAGATGCCAATGACCGGAACGCCTTCCTTCGCGAGAAGTGTGCTGGTGCCGCCTGTGGAGATAATTTCTACGCCTAATGCAGACAACTCGCGGCAAAAATCCACGATGCCCTGTTTGTCCGATACGCTGACCAGCGCTCTCTTGATACTCACTTTGAATAGTCCTCCTCTGGATTCACGCTAGATTATTGGGGTGTTGTAAGAGTTACTTGATGAATATGCTGCTCTTGAAGACGGCTTGCATCCACTCATTGCCGCAGCTGATTTAGTTGGATTTTTGTCATCTATTTCCGGCGGGGAAGCACGTAGCGAGGCAATAGTTGGAAAATGTACACTTAAATGACGCCAGATAAGGTCAGTCATTCGATTAGGGCCGGATTAGTTGTACTTTTTCCACTTACGCTCCGTTCACCGCATATATCAGCCAGATTAGATGGAGAAAATCCACCTGTTCCAGCAGCTTAGCTTATCCCCGTGCCTATGAATGTTTGCCGGATGAACTCCGGATGATTACATCAACGAATCCTGTAGAACAAACTATTAATTTAGAATTTCCTGGTGTTTCTGTCCTGCTATTTGTGCTTCTGTCCTTATGCCAGCAAACCTGTATTTTCGCAATTTCCGGCTATGCCGCCAGATCTTCCGTCAATTCCTGACGCTCCTGCACTATTTCCCGAGAAATATACAGCTACTTCTATTAATCGCCAATGGTCGCCATTCTTCCGTTCAATTCTACTTTTCCGGCGGCAAAAGCACTTACCACCTCAGGATATAGCGCATATTCCACCTGATGGATGCGTGCAGCCAGCGATTCGGCGGTATCTCCAGACTGGACCTCCACGCTGCGCTGAGCAATCACCGGTCCGGTATCCATGCCTCCATCGACAAAATGCACGGTCACGCCCGTCAGCTTCACGCCATACTCCAGCGCCTGCCCGATCGCGTCCTTCCCGGCAAACGCCGGCAGCAGCGAAGGATGAATGTTGATGATCCGTCCGGCATACGGTGCGAGCAAAACGGGGGAGATCAGCCGCATATAGCCGGCCAGCACCACCAGTCCGATGTTCCGTCGCTGCAATTCAGCCACAATCGCGGCCTCGTACTGCTCCCGGCCCGCGAAGTCCTTCGGCCGCAGCAGCAGAGCAGGAATTCCTGCCTCCTCTGCCCGCTGTGCTACAGGCGCTTCCGGTTTATCCGAGACCAGCAGCTCTATGCTGCCTCCGCCCAGCCTGCCCTCCCGCTGTGCCTGGACCAGTGCAGCGAAATTGCTGCCTGTTCCGGAGGCAAAGACAGCGATTCGGCTCCACTCCATCAGACTTCAGCTCCCGTGAAGGTAACGATGCGCTCTCCTTCAGTAACCTTGCCGATGCGGTAGGCCTCTTCCCCGCTCGCCTTAAGCAGCTCCAGCGCACGCTCTCCGTCCGCTTCCGCCACTACCAGCACCAGCCCCACGCCCATATTGAACGTGGTGAACATGTCACGGTTGCTGACCTGCCCCTTACTCTGCATCAGGCTGAAGACCGGCTGAATCGGCCAGGAGCCGTAGTTGATCTCTACATTTACATTCTCCGGCAATACACGCGGAATGTTCTCGATGAACCCGCCGCCGGTAATATGGGCCATACCCTTGACCGGAAGCTGTTCGAGCAGAGCAAGCAGCGGCTTCACGTAGATCCGGGTCGGGGCCAGCAGAACATCCGCCAGCGGCGCTCCCAGCTCCGGCACAACCTCATCCAGGCCGTAACCGTCTTCCTCCAGCAGCAGCTTGCGCACCAGCGAGAAGCCGTTGCTGTGAATCCCGCTCGAAGCCAGTCCAATAACTGTGTCTCCTGGAGCAATGTCTGCTCCGGTGACCAGCTTCGCCTTATCGGCTACGCCGACAGTGAATCCGGCGATATCATATTCGCCAGCCGCATACATACCCGGCATCTCGGCAGTCTCGCCGCCGATCAGCGCACAGCCCGCCTGATGGCAGCCTTCGGCGATCCCGGATACGATGGCCTCGATCTTCTCCGGCACAACCTTATCGCAGGCCAGATAATCGAGGAAGAACAGCGGCTCCGCGCCCTGTACCACGATGTCATTTACGCACATGGCGACCGCATCGATGCCAATCGTGTCGTGGCGGTCAGCCGCGAACGCGATTTTCAGCTTCGTGCCCACACCATCTGTTCCCGATACAAGGACCGGCTCTTCGTACTTGTCCTTATTCAGGCCGAACAGGGCGCCGAAGCCTCCCAGCTCCGTCATCACTTCCGGACGGTATGTGCGCTTCACATGCTTCTTCATGCGTTCTACTGCTTCATTGCCAGCCGCAATATCCACTCCGGCTTTCTTGTACGCTTCTGACACTTCTCAACACCTCATTTAGATTAGTTTAGAGCGCGGGTTCGGGGCGGCAGGGATTTGAACCCTTCACTTCTGGGGTGGTTATAGTCGTCACTCCGAGGAACATTTGGACTTCCGGCCGCTGTTATGGCCCGATTTCCTGATTGATACCGCTATTTGCGGTAGAAATCCAAATAGCGTATGCTTCCGAAGCGAGCTTTCCTGCGGAAAGCTTTCAGGCGGACGCTACCGCTCCTACAGTTCCAAATTTCCTCTCCATGACTCCAACCACCAGGTTTAAATCCCTGCCGCAAGCCGAAGCTTCGCGCCTTGCACAGCGGCAGGGGGCCGGCGCTGGGCTTCGCACAGCGCCTCTTTAGGCGACCGTCACCCCGACTTTGCGCAGCAAACAGGACGGGGACGGGAGGCAGTTCACGCACGGGGCGCAGCCGTGCGCTCTCTTAAGCGACCGTCACCCCGACTTTGCGTTAAGCAAACAGGACGGGGGCGGGAGCTCTTCTCCGCACGAGGCGAAGCCGTGCGGGCCTCTTAGGCGACAGAATCTCCGGATTTGCGCAGCAAACAGGACAGATTCTGGAGCCGGTGGGCCCGGCGGACCGCAGGCCGCCGGGGGTGCAGCGCCGTGAAGCGTGTCCCGTCCGTGCGCAGCACACAGGGACAAAGCGGGGACGCCCACCCAAGCCTACTTAGCAAGTTTAGAGCAAGCTCCTTCCACCAAACTTTCGGGTGGCCGGAGGGCAGCGCCCTCCGGAATCCCCCTTCGCAAGGGGGACTTAGGGGGATGAGCCCCACAGACTTAGGGGGATGTTAACAACTGCATCCGTCCTTCTCTTCCCCGCCGAAATCCACCTGCGTCGGGTAATCATTGTCGAAGCAGGACAGGCATAAGCCGCCCTTGTAGTCGTCACTATTATAGCCGCCGATGGACTGGATCAGTCCGTCAGGGGAGAGGAACGCCAGGGAATCGGCGTTGATCTCCTCGCACATCTCGGCGATGGTCTTATACGAGGCAATCAGCTCGCGGCGGTCCGGGGTATCGATGCCATAGAAGCATGGATTCTTGAACGGCGGCGAGGTAATCCGCACGTGGACCTCTACGGCTCCGGCTTCGCGCAGCAGGTTGACGATCCGGCGCGAGGTCGTGCCGCGCACGATGGAATCGTCGATCATCACTACGCGCTGGCCTTCCACGACGCGGCGTACCGCGCTGAGCTTCATCTTCACGCCCTGCTCACGCAGCTCCTGGCTGGGCTGGATGAACGTGCGGCCGGTATACTTGTTCTTGATCAGCCCCAGCTCGTACGGGATGCCCGTCTGCTCGGCATAGCCGATGGCGGCGGAGATACTGGAATCCGGCACGCCGGTGACAATATCCGCATCCACGAAGGCTTCGAGCGCCATGCGGCTACCCATGCGCTTGCGCGCGGAGTGCAGGTTGGAGCCGTTCAGATCACTGTCCGGGCGGGCGAAGTAGATGTACTCCATCGCGCATAGCGCTTTGCGCTTAGGCTCGGCGAAGCGTTCTTCACGGAAGCCGTTCTGGTCCAGCACCAACAGTTCACCCGGTTCAATATCACGCACCAGCTGGGCACCGATGACTTCAAGCGCACACGACTCGGAAGCGAAGACATAGGCTTCGCCCAGACGGCCCATCACAAGCGGACGGAGTCCGTGGGTGTCTGATGCGACAATCAGCTTATCATTGGTCATCAAGAGGAAGGCGAAGCCGCCGACCAGCTGCGACAAGGCATCCTTCGTCGCTTCGACAAAATCCTTCTGCGAACGTGCAATCAGATGCGCCAGCACCTCGGTATCACTGGTCGTCTGGAAGATCGAGCCGCCCTGCTCCAGCTGCTTGCGGATCAGCGGTTCGTTAACGATATTGCCGTTCGTGGCAATCGCCAGATCGCCGTCACGGTATTTGAAGACCAGCGGCTGCGCATTGGTCAGCCGGCTGTCTCCGCTGGTGGAGTAACGCACATGGCCGATGGACATGTCTCCCACCAGCGATGCGATCTTGTCTTTGTCGAAGACTTCCTTCACCAGGCCCATGCCGCGGTGATAGTTGAAGTCGCGTCCATCCGCCACGCAGATGCCCGCGCTCTCTTCCCCGCGATGCTGCAGAGCATGCAGGCCGTAGTAGGACATTGAAGCGGCTTCCGGGTGTCCGAAGACCCCGAAGACGCCGCATTCCTCTTTTAATGTGTCAAAAATATCTCCCGAGCCCGTTCCTTCGTTGTAAAAGTCGCCGGTCCACAGGATAGGGGCTTCCTGCTTGTTCCCGGTCTTTATTTCATAAGACATGGAATAGCATCCTCCCAAATGGTCTTGAGTTCAGTAACGACTTCATCCAGTGCAGCCGCGCCGTCCAGCGCCACACGCAGGCGGTCCCCGCCAACGGTTCCAATAATCTCAACAGGTACGCCGTAGGCGGCAACTGCAGCCTTCAGCTCTTCTGCACGATCAGGTGCCGAAGTCAGGAGGATACGGGACTGGCTCTCGCTGAACAGTGCTACATCCTGGCGAAGTCCGCCGGCAGACAGCTCAATATTCGCTCCAATGCTTCCGCTGATGCAGCTCTCAGCAAGTGCTCCGGCAAGGCCGCCTTCCGACAAGTCATGCGCCGAACGGACCAGACCGCTGCGGATCACAGCAAGCACAGCATCCAGCAGCTTGCGCTCTGTCGCCAGATCAAGCTCCGGCGGACGGCCTTCAGTCAAGCCGTGAACGGCATACTGGAATTCACTGCCGCCCAGCTCTGCCTTCGTAACGCCCAGCAGTAGTACAGCATCGCCTTCCTGCTTGAAGGCCTGGGTTGTAATATGATCGGTATCTTCAATGAGACCTACCATACCGACAACCGGTGTCGGGTAGATAGCTCCCGAAGCATTCTCATTGTACAAGCTGACATTTCCGCCGATGACAGGCGTATCCAGCACCCGGCAGGCTTCCGCCATACCGTCTACCGCACGCTCCATCTGCCAGAAGATCTCCGGCTTCTCCGGGCTGCCGAAGTTCAGGTTGTCCGTTATCGCCAGCGGCTGGGCACCGGAGCAGACGATGTTGCGGGCAGCTTCGCTAACAGCAATGCGTCCGCCCACTTCTGGGTCGAGATAGACGTAACGGCCATTACAGTCCGTAGTCATCGCCAGCCCCTTACGTGTACCGTGGATAGTTACTACAGCCGCATCGGAACCGGGACGAACCGCCGTGCTGGTGCGGACCATATAATCGTATTGATTGTATACCCATGCTTTGCTTGCTACGGTAGGCGATCCCAGTACGGTGCGCAGCGCGCCGCCCAGATCAGTCACTTCCTCATAACGCAGTGTATCAATCGCTGCATTCTCCTCGTAGTAAGCAGGAACCGCAGACGGTTTGTTATAGATTGGGCATTCATCCACCAACGCCTTGACCGGCATATCGCCGACCACTTCGCCGTGATGGAACAGCTTCAGGCGGCCATCATCGGTCACCTTCCCCACCTTGCGGCAGATCACGCCCCAGCGGTCAAAAATCTCCTGCGCCTGCGCCTCATCCTTAGGCTCCACCACGAACAGCATCCGCTCCTGGGATTCCGAGAGCATCATTTCATACGGGGTCATCCCGTCTTCACGCTGCGGCACCTGATCCAGATACAGCTCCAGACCATTCCCCGCCTTGCTCGCCATTTCCGCGCTGGAGCAGGTCAGTCCGGCTGCGCCCATATCCTGAATACCGAGGACAATGCCGCTGTCGATCAGCTCCAGGCAAGATTCCATGACCAGCTTCTCCATGAACGGATCGCCGACCTGAACCGCTGTCTTCTTGGCTTCCGATTCTTCACTCAGCTCCACAGAGGCGAAGGTTGCACCGTGAATACCGTCACGCCCTGTAGGCGGACCTACGTAGAACACGGGGTTACCTACCCCTTTGGCGACGCCGCGCTGGATTTTGTCATGATCGATTAGTCCGACACACATCGCGTTCACCAGCGGATTGCCGTCATAGCTGTTGTCGAACATAATCTCCCCGCCGACAGTAGGGATGCCGATACAGTTGCCGTAGCCTGCGATCCCGGACACAACATGCTCGAACAGATATTTGACCCGGTCGCTCTCAAGCTTCCCGAACCGCAGGGAGTTCAGCAGCGCCACCGGTCTTGCGCCCATGGAGAAAATATCACGGATAATCCCGCCCACCCCGGTCGCCGCGCCCTGATAAGGCTCTACCGCCGACGGATGGTTGTGGCTTTCAATTTTGAAGACAACGGCCTGGTTATCCCCGATGTCCACGATGCCCGCGCCTTCGCCCGGTCCCATCAGCACCTTAGGCCCGCTTGTCGGGAAGCGGCTCAGCAGCGGCTTGGAGTTTTTATATGCACAGTGCTCAGACCACATGACGCTGAACACACCGATTTCTGTATAGTTGGGTTTACGTCCCATGAAGGAGGTAATGAGCTCATATTCGCTGTCTGATACACCGAACTGACTGTAGATTTTCTGCTCCGCGATCTGCTCTGCGGTCGGCTCCTTAGCGGATACTTGCTGCGTCATAACGATCCCTCCATGTCTTGAGAATGGATGTGAACATCCGTTTGCCGTCTTCCGAGCCCAGCAGGCTATTCGCTGCACGCTCCGGGTGAGGCATCATGCCGACTACATTGCCCGCCCTATTACTGACTCCGGCAATATCGGCCACCGAACCGTTCGGGTTGTCACTGTAGGTGAATACGATCTGATTATTCGCGTGCAGCTCTGCGAGCGTCTCTTCATCACAATAATAATTGCCTTCGCCATGCGCGATCGGAATGACGATCTCTTCATCCTTCGCATAGTCAATAGTAAACGGGGTTGTGTTATTAACGACCTTAAGCACCGTGTCATGACAACGGAACTTCATCGACATGTTGCGGCGCAGCGCGCCCGGCAGGAGACCCGCTTCGGTCAGAATCTGGAACCCGTTGCAGATGCCAAGCACGAATTTGCCCTGCTCTGCCGCCTTAGCCACTTCAGCCATTACCGGAGCGAACCGGGAGATTGCGCCGCAGCGCAGATAGTCACCATAAGAGAAGCCGCCAGGCACGAGAATGCAGTCATACGCCGACAGGTCTGTCGCTGTATGCCATACATAATCTACTGGTTCGCCGAGGCTGTCTTCTACTGCTTTGTAGCAGTCAATGTCACAATTGGAGCCTGGAAAGACAAGTACCGCAAATTTCATGACGTTTAGTCCTCCAATTCGTAGCGGTAATCCTCGATCACCGTGTTGGCCAGCAGCTTCTCGCACATTTCCTTCAGGCGTCCTTCCGCTTCTGCGCGGTTATCGGTATCCAAGGTCAGCTCCATATATTTGCCGATCCGCAGGCTTTCAACTTCCTGGAATCCAACGGAATGCAGGGCACCCTGCACGGCAACTCCCTGAGGGTCGAGCACGCTTTTCTTGATGGTGACGTAGACTGTCGCTTTTAACATACGCTTGTAGTTCCTCCTAGAGTTTAATGAACTGAATTAGGCTTAATGGCAGCTTGCTTAACTGCATAATGTACAACTATATTCTCAATATTCCCAGCAAAATTAGCTTTAGTTGCATTTCATACAGCTATTTCTACGGAGATCTGCGTTTCAGGTCATCCCGCTAATTATTAGTTGTACCAAATACATTTAAACAGCAAATGACCTCTTTTTCGGGCAAAATAACTGTAGAGAATGCAATTAAAGTTGGCTGTATCTCTTTAGAATAGGATAATACGATAATCTATAATGCCTTCCCGGTCAGGCGGTGATAGATATCCAGATACCGGCGCGACGTCTCTTCAACCACCTCAGGCGGCAACGGGTCCGGCTTACTGTTTTTGTCCCAGGAGGAGGCTGACAGGTACGTGCGAACCGGCTCCTTATCCATGCTGTCGATCTCAATATCCAGTGCGTACTTGTCCTTGGCCCAGAAGCGGGAAGCATCCGGTGTGAAAATCTCGTCGATCAGAATCACCTTGCCGTCCAGCAGCCCGAACTCGAACTTGCAATCGGCCAGGATGATGCCGCGATCGTTACAATATTCTCTGGCAAAAGCGAACAGCTTCAGGCTCTTCTCCTTCAGCTCAAGTGCAAGCTCTGCACCAATCAGCTCCTGCATCTGCTCAAAAGGGATATCCTCGTCATGGCCGACATCATTCTTGGCTGCCGGTGTGAAAATCGGTTCGGCCAGCACTGCATTCTTGTGCAGTCCCTTAGGAAGCACGATTCCGTTCACCTTGCCGGTCTCCTGATACTGCCGCCAGCCGCCGCCAGTAATACAGCCGCGCACGACACATTCGATATCAATCCGCTGGGCTTTGCGGACGACCATGATGCGGTTCTTCAACGCTTCACGGTCCTTCACAATATCCCCGAGCTTGTCCACCTCGATATGCACCACATGGTTCTCGATCAGCTCCCGGGTCTGGCCGAACCAGAAGGCGCTGAGCCGGTTGAGCACATTGCCCTTATCCGGCACCGCCGGGTCCAGCACATAGTCGAAGGCAGAGATGCGGTCTGTCACCACGATCAGTACCTCATCCCCCAAATCATACAGCTCACGAACCTTGCCTTTGTAGAGCAGCGGCGCATTTACAAGTTCCACGGCAGTGGATACGGCCGATGATGTCATGACCTTTCCTCCCTTGAACAAATGATCTTGCTACATAATTATTCCTTCGGGTTAATAGGGGCACTGCGGGAAGTTTTGGACTTCCGATCGCTGTTATCCTCAGATTTCCTGATTTGAACCGCTATTTGCGGTAGAAATCCGAAGATAAAGGCGAACGCTGACGCTTCTCCAGTTCCAAAATCCCCTCCGCTCCTCCTTTAACCCCAATATCTAAATTCTCTCCAGCTCATCAGTTCACCACTGACTTACTATTTTTATAAAAATTAGATTAGCTCCAGCTTGCGGAAGATGGTGTCCACATGCTTCAGATGCCAGGAAGGATTGAACGCATCCTCAATCTCTTCTGTGCTAAGCACGGCCGTGATCTCCGGGGTTGCTTCCACGATGTCACGGAACTGGGTCTGCTCCTCCCAGGCCTGCATTGCACGCGGCTGCACAGTGTCGTACGCCTGCTCGCGGCTGAAGCCCTTGTCGATCAGCTTCGTCAGAATACGGCCGGAGAACGGAACGCCGAAGGTACGGTTCATGTTGCGCTTCATATTCTCAGGGAATACGGTCAGGTTCTTCACGATATTGCCGAAGCGGTTCAGCATATAGTTCAGCAGCATGGTCGCATCCGGCAGGATGATCCGTTCTACGGAAGAATGCGAAATATCGCGCTCATGCCACAGCGGCACGTTCTCGTAAGCTGTCATCATATGGCCGCGGATGACGCGCGACAGGCCGGAGATGTTCTCGCAGCCGATCGGATTGCGCTTGTGCGGCATAGCGGACGAACCCTTTTGACCCTTGGCAAAAGCCTCCTCTACCTCGCGGATCTCACTCTTCTGCAAAGCGCGGATCTCGGTGGCGAACTTGTCGAGGGAAGTAGCAACCAATGCCAGCGCCGCCATATACTCTGCATGACGGTCACGCTGTAAGGTCTGGGTGGAGATTGGTGCCGGGCTTGTGCCCAGCTTGCGGCAGACGAATTCTTCCACGAACGGGTCGATGTTGGCATAGGTGCCGACCGCCCCGGAGATTTTGCCGAATTGTACGCCTTTGGCCGCATGACGGAAACGCTCCAGGTTCCGCTTCATTTCCTCATACCACAGCGCCATCTTCAGGCCGAATGTTGTTGGCTCTGCATGTACGCCATGGGTACGGCCCATCATCGGGGTATCCTTGTAGGCGATGGCTTTGTCTTTTAGAATCTCAATGAACCGGATAATATCCTGCTCCAGAATCTCGTTGGCCTGACGCAGCAGGTAACCCAGCGCCGTATCGACCACATCTGTCGAGGTTAGTCCGTAATGCACCCATTTGCGCTCTGCGCCAAGGCTCTCGGATACTGCACGGGTAAAAGCAATCACGTCATGGCGCGTCTCCAGTTCAATCTCATCAATCCGCGCAATGTCGAATTTGGCATCCTTGCGCAGCTTCGCGGCATCCTCATGCGGGATCACTCCCAGCTCGGCCCACGCCTCACAGGCGCAAATCTCAACCTCCAGCCACGCGTTGAATTTATTCTCTTCGGTCCATATGGCCCGCATCTCAGGTCTGCTGTAACGTTCAATCATAGCTTGTCAGTTCCTCCAAAGGTTAGTTTGCTCTACCCAGGACAATCCGTCGCCGGTATCCTTGCAGAGCAGGTTGATATGGCCCATTTTACGGCCGGTTTTGCTCTCGGTCTTACCATATATATGAAGCTTGGGCGATATCCCAAGCCGGGTTGCCTCTTCATTCGCACAGCAGGCTGCCTGAACGGCTCCGTCCAGATGTTGGCCGAGTACATTCACCATCACCACAGGAGTCAGCAGCTTCGTATCGCCCAGGGGCAGATTGCAGATCGCCCGCACATGCTGCTCGAACTGCGAGGTCACGCAGGCATCCATCGTGTAATGGCCGGAGTTATGCGGACGCGGGGCCAGCTCATTGACGAACAGCTCTCCATCCTCCGTCACGAACATCTCAACCGCCAGCAGCCCGACCGCCTTCATACCGGAGACAATCCGCTCGGCCAGCTCGCAGGCCCGCCGCTGAATCTCCTCCGGCACCCGCGCAGGGACAATGGAGAGATGCAGGATATTATCCACATGAATGTTCTCGGCAGGCGGGAAGCTCTTAACCTCCCCCGAGGCGCTGCGGGCGGCGATGACCGAAATCTCGCACTGGAAGGTGATGAATTTCTCCAGCACCAGCTCCGGCACTTGCGCCCCGGGCGCGACCTGCCGGAACGCTGCGGCCAGCTCTTCCGGTCTGCGGATGACGGCTTGTCCCTTGCCGTCATACCCCCCTGTGGCTGTCTTCAGCACACAGGGCAGGCCCAGGTCGGCAGCCGCCGCTTCCAGCTCCGCCAGGCTGCCAACCTTGCGGTACGGGGCAACGGGCACGCCCGCTGCCTCAATGGCCGCCTTCTCGCGCAGCCGGTGCTGCGTCGTATACAACAGCGCGCTGCCCTGCGGCACGTACGATTCCTCCGTCAGCAGCGCGGCTACGCCCGCGTCCACGTTCTCGAACTCGTACGTGATGACGTCGGAGCGCCGCGCCAGCTCGCGCGCGGCGTCCCGGTCATTGTACGCCGCAGTGATCTGCGGCGTCACCTGCCCGCACGGAGCATCCTTTGCCGGGTCCAGCGCCACGAAGCGGTAGCCCATGGCGCTGCCGGACAACGCCATCATGCGCCCGAGCTGCCCGCCGCCGAGCACGCCGATCGTTGCGCCGGGCAGCAGCGTCCGTGGCGGCTGCGCCCCGGTCTCTTCCCGCTGTGCCTCAGCCCCGGCAGCTATCGCTTCGCCTTCAGCCTTCACCATTCGCCCAGCTCCGGCACCTTCCGCTTCGCCTTCAGCCTTTACCGCGCGCTCCGCTCCGGCCAGCTCAGCGCCGTCCTCCAGCCGTCCGGCCTTCAGCTCCTCCGGGCTCATAGGCTCTCGCTGCTTTCCAGCACCTCGCGCTGAGTGGCCTCGCGCCGCAGCTGCACCCTTCTCGCCACCTCCGGCTCGAAGGCGCCGATGATCTGCGCCGCCAGCAGTCCCGCATTGATAGCTCCGGCGCGTCCGATCGCTACCGTCGCTACTGGGATGCCCGCAGGCATCTGCACAATAGACAGCAGCGAATCCATGCCGTTCAAAGCCTTCGACTGTACGGGAACCCCGATAACAGGCAGCGTGGTCTTCGCAGCCACCATACCCGGCAGATGCGCCGCGCCGCCCGCTCCGGCGATAATGACCCGCAGGCCGCGCTCCGCCGCCTCCTCGGCATAACGGAACATCAGATCCGGTGTGCGGTGTGCGGAGACAACCTTTTTCTCATAAGCTATGCCTAGCTCCTCCAACACCGCACAGGTATGCTCCATCGTTTCATAGTCCGATTTGCTGCCCATAATGACACCTACTTGCACAGACATCGTTCACCCAGCCTTCCATTTCCGTTATAGAGATTTCTCTGATTTCAGTGTGTCCCGTTTCCTGCCAATTCCCGCATGAACCGTGAAAAATAGCCCGGACTCCAGACGCATTCTGCTGCGGGTGGACCCGGACTACTAAGGAATCAGGTGATAACCGCCCGGCAGCTGCATACTCCCCGTCTCTACAGGCAGGAGAATGCAGGAACACCGCCCCGGGCTGCGGGGAGGCTATCTGCTGTCGTTCCAGTTATCCTATTTCCTCGTAGTCCGGCAATTTACGGTTACCGGGTAGAAACTTCCGGGCCTTATCCCCGGTTTTATACGAGCTCTTCATAGATTCAGTTTAACAACGCCCTACACATCATGTCAACTTAAACACGAACATTGTCATATCATGTCTGTAAAATGTTCGCTTTTGGGCTTGATTGAAAATCTTATTCCCGCTAATCCGCCCATCTGCACATTAAAAAAAGGGGAACGCCTCAGCGTTCCTCTACTAAAGTTACTATTATTTAACAACCAGCACCGGAATGCGCGCACTTTGAACTACATTATGGCTGACGCTGCCCAGAACAAATTCCCGGATACCGCCCAGCCCCCGGCTGCCGATTACGATCACATCTGCATTCTGCTCCTTGGCATAATTCAGAATAATTTCCGCAGGCGATCCCTGCAGCAATTCTACCGTAGCATTCAGACCTTCGGCTTCCAAGCGGCTTTTCACTTCATCCGTAGTCTGGACCGCGAGGTCATAATAATCCTTGTTCACCGATGCCGGCAGAGGCGCGAGAGCTTCCCCGATGAAGAATCGCGGGAATTCAAATGCGTGTACGACGTACAGGGAGGACCCCGGCGTTACCTTAGCCAGCTCAATCGCCCGTTCCAGAGCCTGATTCGAAGCCTTTGAACCGTCATAGGCAAGCAGAATTTTAGAGAATAACATATACGCCACCTCTTTCTATTATTTACATCATTACCAAGCCTGCAAAGGTCTTACCTCAAAAAATATCCATACAGCACCATATTCAGCAGCAGCAGCAGCGGAATTCCGAGTCTGAAGGAAGTATGCCTTGTCTTGTGGCGTTTGCGGTACATGGCAATCAGCACACCCAGCGCACCGCCCATGAACGCCAGCAGGAACAGTGTTTTCTCCGGCACCCGATCCCGTCTTTTCCGGGCCTTGTTCTTGTCTTCCGACATCACTACATACCCGATAATGTTGATCAGCGCGAACCACAGCAATACAACCTTGACCATCCTTCCGGCCCCTCCTCCTAGCATCCTATCTGCTCTCTATTATATTACCCAATCCGGCAAAACACCAATAACCTCACATCACCGGCCCTGCAACCGCCGCTCTTTCTTGCTCTGCTTGCCTGCGAATCCGGCCTCCCTGATCCAGAACCAGGACAGCACCGCCGCAAGCACCGCAGCAATAGCGCCCAGCCAGAAGCCTCCGCGCAGACCGTACGCCGCACTCATCCATCCCGCTACAAAAGGACCGCCGGACATGCCGATCGCATACACCGCCTGATAGAACCCCATCGCTGTCGCCCGCTTGAACGGAGCTACCCCGGAGACGGATTTACCCAGCAGCAGCGGGAAGATCAGGCCTTGCATGAACCCGTTTCCGATCTGTGTGGCACATAAGGCGGCAAGCGTTGGCATCGAAGGAATGAGCAGCGTGAACACCGCACTTCCGGCAAAACCGAGCATCAGCGTCCCCCGGTCCCCCAGCCACCGGCCGAACAGGCGCGCTCCATAGAGGGTCGCTACCGCATGAGGCAGCATAAAAGCCAGCGTCAGCCAGCCGAGACTCCCCTTGCTCGCGCCAATATAGAGCGCCTGGTTCGGCGTGTAGCCGAACATTGTAATGAACAGCACACAATGGGCCAGCACCGATAACAGCGATACTTTTACCAGCAGCGGCTCCTTCACGACACCGGCCAGATCCTTGAGCTTAATCGCCGTGCGCTTCTCCAGCTGTTGCTCCGGAAGACGGACGACCAGCAGCATCGCGGCCACCGCCACAATCCCACCGATGATGAACGGGGTATTCCAGCCGAAGTGGTCTACGATATAGCCGCTGATCATCATGCTGGTCAACTGGGCAATCACCGTGGTGAACTGGAGCATACCCATAGCCCTGCCCGCCTCTTCTTTCGGAAAATACCCCGCGAACATCACCGAGTACACGACCCACGCCGATGCTGCTATCCCCGAAACCGCCCGCGCCGCCAGCGCCCAGCCCGGATGTGCCCCTGCCAGGAACAGCAGACAGCTCGCTCCGCTTGCGATCAGCCCCAGATAAATGAACGGCCGCCGCCGGTTAAGCACATCTGAACCCATCCCTATAGGCAGCCGGAACAGAATCTGCATCAGGCCGTAGATCCCCAGCACCGCTCCCACCATGACATAAGAAGCTCCCAGATGCTCCACATACGGCGAGAGCACCGGAACATAGATATAAGAAGAGAACCAGAACATAAAGACGATCACCAGAAAATACAACCGGCTGCTCCCCTTCGTACCCGGAGCCTCTGCCGCTTTCGCCACACCCGCTAAACCTTCAGCCGCCGCCACTTCTCCACCTGCCCCACTCTATTTACCGGAGCCCTAACGCTGACCCCGTATCAATCTTCTACAGTAAAGCATATCTGCCGTCCCTTGGACAGCCTTACTTTGGCTTCTTGCGGCTACTTGCCCTTCTGTTTCGCTTCCATCGCAGCCTTCAGCAGGTCACCAAGATTGTTGCCGGCACTTTCCGTCTTGCTGTACTGCTGTACCAGCTTCTGCTGCTCGCGTTTGTTGATATGCTTGCGGTCCTTATCCATCGTCTCTGTAATTCCGCAGCCGAGGCACTGCACATACTTCCCGGCCTTGCCTTCCTTCATCTCCATCTTCTTATGGCACTGCGGGCAGCGGCGGTTCGACAACTGCTTCTCGCCCGCCCGGGTGTAGCCGCAGTCCTCCTTCGGACAGACCAGCAGCTTGCCGCGTTTGGTCTTCTTTTCTAACATCCTTGTTCCACACTCCGGACAATGGCTGTTAGAGACATTATGCGGCTTGTATTCCGCTCCGCTGTTCTTCACCCCGGACACCAGCTCCTGGGCCATACTCCGGATACCCTGCAGGAAAGGCTCCGGGCGCCCCTGCCCGCGCGCAATTCTCTCCAGCTCCGCTTCCCAGCGTGCCGTCAGCTCCGGTGTACGCAGCTGTCCCGAGACCAGCTCAATCAACTGCTTGCCCTTGCCAGTCGGATGCAGCAGATTGCCCTGCCGTTCAATCGTATCCGAGCTGACCAGCTTCTCAATAATATCCGCACGGGTGGCTGGTGTCCCCAGCCCATGCTTCTCCATCTGCGTCAGCAGCGTGGCTTCATTATAACGCTTAGGCGGCTGTGTCCGTCCCGGCTTGATGATGCAGCGCTCCACCTTCACAGGGTCGCCTTCCCGCAGCTCCGGCAGCTTCAAACTGCCTGCTGCGGGTTCATCCCCCGCATCCTCCTCGTCGTCATCCGAGCTCATATCTCCGCCGTATACCTCACGCCAGCCTGCATCCTTGATGGTAGTTCCCTTGACATAGAAGCTTTCCCCATCTACAGTTACCGTCACAGCTACGGCGTCATAACGGGCCTGAGGATAGAACAGGCTGATGAACCGCCTTACGATCAGATCGTAGAGCTTCCGCTCTTCCGCACTCAGCAGATTGAGCAGCACCGTCTGCTCTGTCGGAATAATCGCGTGGTGATCGCTGACCTTGCTGTCATCGACAATCCGCTTCGTAATCGGCAGCGGCTTCCGCAGCAGTGGTCTGGCGAGGGCTGCATACGGCCCGACAGCCACGCTGTCGAGCCTTTCTTTTAGCGTGCCCGTCATATCAGCGGTCAGATAACGGCTGTCTGTACGCGGATAGGTGACCAGCTTATGCTGTTCATACAGCTTCTGGAGCACACTTGAGGTCTGTTTGGCCGAGAAGCCGAATTTGCGGTTGGCATCCCGCTGCAGTTCTGTCAGATCATAAGCCAGCGGATGCGGCTCGCTTTTCTCACTCTTCTGCACCTTAGTAATCCGTCCGCTGCGGCCCGTGAGCTTCTCCTTGAGGACCCCCGTCTTCTCCCTGTCAAAAATCCGGCCATCCCCGCCCTGCGCACGCCACCCCGCCTGGAAATTCCCGAAATCCCCAGTCAGCAGGTCATATTCCTGGGAACGGAAGCCGGTAATCTCATTCTCCCGGTCCATAATCATTCCCAGGGTAGGTGTCTGCACACGCCCCGCAGAGAGCGGCGCGCCGAACTTGCAGGTTAAGGCCCGCGTCACATTCAGCCCGATCATCCAATCCGCCTCAGCACGGCAGCGGGCAGATTCATACAGCCGGTCGAAATCCCGTCCAGGCCGCAGCGAAGCGAAGCCCTCCTTAATGGCCTTATCCGTCTGCGAAGAGATCCACAGCCGCCGGAACGGCTTTTTCCAGCCTGCCATATTCATTATCCAACGGGCCAGCAGCTCACCCTCACGCGCCGCATCCGTTGCTACGATCAGCTCCTCTACATCCTGCCGCTTCATCAACTGCTGCACAGCCTTATACTGCTGGCTGGTCTCGCGCAGCACCTTCAGCTTGGCCTTCTCTGGAAGAATCGGCAGATCCTCCAGCGCCCACGTTGCATATTTATTGTTATAGTCCTCAGGCTCAGCCAGGCCCACTAGATGCCCAAGCGCCCAGGTCACCACATATTTCGGACCTTCCATATAACTCTTCTGTTTATTCCCACAGCCCAGCACCCGCGCAATCTCACGGGCCACCGACGGCTTCTCTGCCAATACCAATACCTTCATCGTCCAAACCCCTCCCTGTCATCAACAACCTATTATACCATGACATACAAGTCCGCAATTATCATCAGGCCGAATTCCCTTTCCTTCCGATAAACTAGAATCATCCCCCAGCCGAAAGGAGTCACAGCCAATGCCCGCCTCAGAATTGTATAATATTATACCAGTAGGAGTAGTAACGGGAACACAGCAGAACCTGCGACTTGAGATTAGACCCGAATACAGACCTGCCTTGAAGGGGTTAGATGCTTTCAGCCACTGCCAGATCTTGTGGTGGATTCATGAGTTTGCAGATGATAGCTTCCGGGGGACTACTCAGATTGAGCCTCCCTATAATGCGCCGGTAAGCGGTGTTTTTGCGACCCGGTCTCCAGTCCGCCCTAATCCGCTTGGACTCACGGTTGCCCGTATTATATCCGTCGATCTTGATCAGGGAATTGTGGAGGTCAGCGGACTGGATGCCTATCCGGGAACACCCGTAATTGATATCAAAGCTTATTTCCCTTCCACCGACCGTGTTCGTCAGGTTAGAGTGCCCGCATGGGCCGCATCATGGGGAGAATGGACTGTAGAGTAGACCGTAGAGGAGAGGACTTTATGAAGAACAGCCAGCTTATTCTGCAGGCGACCCAATATATCGAAGCGAATCTGAAGCAGCCGCTGTCTGTTCTGACCCTCTCCAGAGAGAGCGGCTATTCCATGTTCCACTTCATCCGACTGTTTCAGGGAGTTACCGGACTCACACCGGGCGACTATATAGCAAGACGGAGGATTTCCGAGGCAGCCCGTGATATTCTAAGCAGACCCGGGCGGACCTTTCACGAGATCTCACTGGACTATGCTTATAATGATTACGAGACCTTCACCCGGGCCTTCAAAAGACTGCTGCGCACTACCCCCACCCATATCCGCCATAAGTCTACCCCGGATATCCCTCTGCTGCTCCATCCCTTGCAGCCAAAAGATTTGCCGCACTGGTCAGACCAGAAGGGCGTCTCTCCTGACCTGATTGAGCTTGGTGCAATCAGGCTTCAGGGGCCATTCATTACCGTTACGCAAGATCATTCGGTCATCGGAGCAGCTTGGGAGCAGCTATTCAGCAGTCTTCCGGCTATCCCGGACCGCAAGCTTCCAGTGCAGTATTACCAGCTAGGCTATTGGCCGGATAACTATGAGGATAACGGAATCTCCTTTCACATCGCCTGTGAGCTAAACTCCATAGCATCTGTACATACCGGCACTAGCGTTCAGGCAAGCTGCGGACAAGCAGTCAACCACCTCCCTATCCACACACTGCCGCCAGCACGTTATCTCAGATTTAAGCATACAGGGCCATCCGCAGAAGTTTCTGCCACCTACAAATATATCTATGGCGTTTTTCTGCCGAGAACCGATTACCGCCTCAATCTGTCTTATGAATTCGAATACTACGGCAAAGACTATCTGGGCCCCTACCATCCTAACTCTATAAGTGAAATCTACATTCCGTTAACACTGCTCTAATCAGCAAAATAACCCCACAAAGTGAGGCTTTAGCTTCGATGATGACTCAGGTATTTTTCAAAAAAGCCCGCATCTGCACAGCAGACGCGGACAAGGGCTCAGCCTATCTTACCCATTCCCGTTTTCACGGTTCGCGGGTTCATGGAATCACTATAGTGCTCTCAAGGTCCTTATGATAAGTTCTCACCGGTTTCCCATTGTCATCCAACAAGAGCTTCAGATCATTATCCAAAGTCATGGTATACGGTCTGACCGTAATCGTCTTAGGGGTTTGCGGGAAGGTATTGTATAGGCTATCTACAATAGGATGCTGAACAGCCTTCATCAAGGCATATCCTTGCTTGGAAGCAGCAACATTACCCGCATCATCCACAAGCTCATAGAATACCGCAGTTGGACCATATTCCCCTGTCTGCTCCGGTGATGCAGGCACTTCCCCTTCACTGGTGATGATCATCCTCATGGCAGCAGGCGTGATGTCCAGACTCTTTACTTTATAATGGAAGGAGTCTTTGCTCGCCCCCTGGCCCGGGGTAAGGTTGATGATTCCCTCCGCAAGCTTCTTCGCTGTTACCTCGAACTCAAACGGCTCGGCGATCTGGGCAACCGGTACGCGGATATTCACCTTGAATTCGTCTCCGAGAGCCGAAGCATTGTGCAGTTCTCTAAGCTCCAATAAGAGGGTGTTCGGTTGTCCTTTTACGTCACCTGTGATAGAAGAACCGAAGCCGATAGGCTCTCCTGTCGCCAGAGTAACCTCTGGCAGACCCAGCAGTCCTTTAGTTGATTGATCGAATTCATGGGTTTTAAAATCAGTAATCTCCGCAAGCACCCGCTCATCTGCTACTCCGGTTCTTTCGAAGCCGATGGCCAACTGGATTCCGTCATAAAATACCTCCGTAACACTTAAAGTCACTCCATCTTTGGTAACGCTCATATTAGGTGAAGTAGTCAGGCCCTGTTCCGCCGCCAATTTCAAACCCGGGTTCTCCGTATGCTTGAATATACTGCTGAACACGGGGAGCTGACTCAAGGTATCTGCCCAGGCCGGGGAGATGAATCCTGCAGTTATCGTACCTAATCCTATCACTGCAGCTATACTTGCGGCTGCTAACGTCTTCTTAAGCAATTTGCTTCCTCCTCTGGTCTCCAAATGTTCGATCCGGTTCATAATCTGCTCATTATAGCTATCTACAGGAAGCTCTACTCTTCCGACGCTGCTGCGAATACGTTCCAACATTTGCTTCTCAGTTTGATTCTGCCACTTCTCCATGAGCACACCCTCCCCTTTCATCCGCTTTTTGCTGAATCAGTTTTTTACGGAGCCGTTCATATTTTTTGCGCAGCGCCGCTGAACTGCTTCCGGTAATCATTGAGATCTCTTCGAAGCTGTATTGTTCAATGACACGAAGGATTAATAGCCCCCGCTCTTCCGAAGTGAGATTTTCAAAAATCCGGTCTACCGGCGACTCCTCCGACAACGCTTGTTGATTCGTCATCAGTTGCAGCTTATAAAGGGACAGCAACCGGCTGCGGCGCTTACGCCTGCGAAGCTCGTCCAGACAATGATGATAAGCCACCTTATATAGCCAAGCCGAAAAAGAAACCCGCCGTTCATAACGCCCAAGCTGCTGATACACCTTAACGAATATATCCTGCACAGCATCCTCCGCTTCTTCACGGCTCCTTAGGAGATAGTAGCAATACGTGTAAATCTTTCTTTCATACTCCTTAATTATTGTTGAGAACGCTTGCCTGTCTCCTGCGTGTACCTGATGAATGGCTTCTTCAATCTTATTTGGATTCATTGGGCCCCCGGGGTTGCCTTGCTCCAAAGGAATCACCTCCACTTTCCTTTTACACCTGTATAACGAATGCCAATTGTGTATTTGTGACATATAAGGAAATAGCAAATATGACAAAAGACAGTTCCCCTGAAATTCGAGCAACTGTCTAGATTTAACGCTATGCAAGTCTCTCTCTCTCAGACATCAACCTTTCTTCTAAGCTTCAGGCAAGCTTCAAAAAAGATCCGCTCCCCGCCTTGCCCGCGCACATATATACCTTCTTCAGTTAGAGAAGATCGCATAACACTAATCTCCTCAGCATATTTGGCTTCCTGGGCATAGGTGATATGAAGCCCCGTAAGCTCTAACTCCTCCCACTCCTCCAGCGCCAGAGCATCACAACATAAATCTGCATACCGCGCGTTGTTAAGATGTTTGTTGTTATCCAGCCCGCTATATCTTACCTGATAACGGTAAGCCTCCTGCAAGGGGAGTTCGTATGGAATAATTACTTTATCCGGCAGACTTCCTACGGAATCCTCTAAATACGGCTCAACAACAATAGGCAAGGCTGACGGACGCAAAATCTTCCGCTTCCCGATATCCACAAGGGCCCAGATCGAGCGCGTCGAAGCAAGCTCTACACCTTGGGCGTCATAGATCCGGTAATCCCGCTGCCAGAGCGGTCCTTTGTTTCCTTTACTCCAGGTATGTACCTCAAGAAGCTCTCCCGGGGACGGGAGTCGCTGCAGATTCAGATCAAGGGTGATGACCATCCAGCCCATTCCCGCCCTGAGCATACTCTCCATACTTAGCCCCAGGCTGCTTACAGCCGAATCCGCAGCACGCTGCATAATATCCAGCAGGAAGGAAAGCTTGCCCCTTGACCGGTAATCCGTGTCACTTGCCTGAACCCTGAACTGCTCTGTCCACAAAAAGCTGCTATGCTTGTCCATAACTTTTGGCTCCTTCACCTATCTATCCCCAATTCTCGGTACCTATCCACATTATTCTAACGGATATCCACATCATTTGGGGAGAAGTATCAAAAAAACTAAATCTATCCACATGTGTATAACTATGCGTCACTTGTAAGAAGACCTGAAATCTACTCACAAGCTGTCCACAAGGCTTCCCCGAAAATACAAAAAGACCACTGTCTGAGAATCAACAGTGGTCTTGTGTGCTTGGCAACGTCCTACTCTCCCAGGACCCTTCGGTCCAAGTACCATCGGCGCTGGAGGGCTTAACGGTCGTGTTCGGGATGGGTACGTGTGGAACCCCTCCGCTATCGCCACCAAACGGGCATTTACAGCGTAAATGCTTCAGGAATTTGATTCCTGAAAACTGAATCCGAAACGAATCTGCGAATTATTTTTTGGATAAGCCCTCGACCGATTAGTATTGGTCAGCTCCATGCATTGCTGCACTTCCACCTCCAACCTATCTACCTCGTCGTCTTCAAGGGGTCTTACATGTTGGGAAATCTCATCTTGAGGGGGGCTTCACGCTTAGATGCTTTCAGCGCTTATCCCGTCCGTACGTAGCTACTCAGCCATGCTCCTGGCGGAACAACTGATGCACCAGCGGTACGTCCATCCCGGTCCTCTCGTACTAAGGACAGCTCCTCTCAAATTTCCTGCGCCCACGACAGATAGGGACCGAACTGTCTCACGACGTTCTGAACCCAGCTCGCGTACCGCTTTAATGGGCGAACAGCCCAACCCTTGGGACCTACTTCAGCCCCAGGATGCGATGAGCCGACATCGAGGTGCCAAACCTCCCCGTCGATGTGGACTCTTGGGGGAGATAAGCCTGTTATCCCCAGGGTAGCTTTTATCCGTTGAGCGATGGCCCTTCCATGCGGTACCACCGGATCACTAAGTCCGACTTTCGTCCCTGCTCGACTTGTAGGTCTCGCAGTCAAGCTCCCTTATGCCTTTGCACTCTGCGAATGATTTCCAACCATTCTGAGGGAACCTTTGAACGCCTCCGTTACTCTTTAGGAGGCGACCGCCCCAGTCAAACTGCCCGCCTGACACGGTCCCCGTACCCGATGAGGGCACTAGGTTAGAACCTAGATACGATCAGGGTGGTATCCCAACGGCGCCTCCAGCGAAGCTTGCGCTCCGCTCTCACCGGCTCCCACCTATCCTGTACAGATCGTACCCAAATTCAATATCAAGCTGCAGTAAAGCTCCATGGGGTCTTTCCGTCTTGTCGCGGGTAACCTGCATCTTCACAGGTATTAAAATTTCACCGGATCTCTCGTTGAGACAGCGCCCAAGTCGTTACGCCATTCGTGCGGGTCAGAATTTACCTGACAAGGAATTTCGCTACCTTAGGACCGTTATAGTTACGGCCGCCGTTTACTGGGGCTTCGGTTCACAGCTTCGGGTTTAACCCCTAACCGCTCCCCTTAACCTTCCAGCACCGGGCAGGCGTCAGCCCGTATACTTCGCCTTACGGCTTCGCACAGACCTGTGTTTTTGCTAAACAGTCGCTTGGGCCTTTTCACTGCGGCCCCCTCGGGCTATTCACCCTACCGAGGCACCCCTTCTCCCGAAGTTACGGGGTCATTTTGCCGAGTTCCTTAACGAGAGTTCTTCCGCGCGCCTTAGAATTCTCTTCTCGCCTACCTGTGTCGGTTTGCGGTACGGGCACCTTCTCCTGGCTAGAGGCTTTTCTTGGCAGTGTGAGATCATGACCTTCGCTACTGTAATTTTCGCTCCCCATCACAGCCCAGCCTTACGATGTGCGGATTTGCCTACACACCAGCCTCACTGCTTAGACGGACATCCATCAGTCCGCGTCACTACCCTCCTGCGTCACCCCATCGCTCATAGCGGATTACGGTGGTACAGTAATTTCAAACTGTTGTCCTTCGACTACGCCTGTCGGCCTCGCCTTAGGTCCCGACTTACCCTGAGCGGACGAGCCTTCCTCAGGAAACCTTGGGCTTTCGGCGGATCAGATTCTCACTGATCTTTTCGTTACTCATACCGGCATTCTCACTTGTATACTCTCCAGCGCTCCTTACGGTACACCTTCAACGTATATACAACGCTCCCCTACCCCAGATGCAAAGCATCTAGCCATAGCTTCGGTGGTGTGTTTAGCCCCGTTACATTTTCGGCGCAGAGTCACTCGACCAGTGAGCTATTACGCACTCTTTCAATGGTGGCTGCTTCTAAGCCAACATCCTGGTTGTCTGTGCAACTCCACATCCTTTCCCACTTAACACACACTTGGGGACCTTAGCTGATGGTCTGGGCTGTTTCCCTTTTGACAATGGATCTTAGCACTCACTGTCTGACTCCCGGCAAGAAGTAAATGGCATTCGGAGTTTGACTGAGCTTGGTAACCCTTGCGGGCCCCGCACCCAATCAGTGCTCTACCTCCACCACTCCATTCACCGAGGCTAGCCCTAAAGCTATTTCGGGGAGAACCAGCTATCTCCGAGTTCGATTGGAATTTCTCCGCTACCCCCACCTCATCCCCGCATTTTTCAACATGCGTGGGTTCGGGCCTCCAGTGCGTGTTACCGCACCTTCACCCTGGACAGGGGTAGATCACACGGTTTCGGGTCTACGTCCACATACTTAGTCGCCCTATTCAGACTCGCTTTCGCTGCGGCTCCGGCTTCTCACCTTAACCTTGCATGTTAAACGTAACTCGCCGGTTCATTCTACAAAAGGCACGCCATCACCCATAAAGAGGGCTCTGACTTTTTGTAAGCACACGGTTTCAGGTTCTATTTCACTCCCCTTCCGGGGTGCTTTTCACCTTTCCCTCACGGTACTGTTTCACTATCGGTCGCCAGGTAGTATTTAGCCTTAGCAGATGGTCCTGCTGGATTCATACGGGGTTTCACGTGCCCCGCACTACTCGGGATCCGTCTCGGAGAGAACACAGTTTGGGCTACAGGGCTTTTACCTCTATCGCGGGCCTTTCCAGACCTCTTCACCTACCATATTCCTTTGTAACTCCATGTGAGACGTCCCACAACCCCAAGAGGCAAGCCCCTTGGTTTAGGCTGTTCCGCGTTCGCTCGCCGCTACTGACGGAATCACTATTGTTTTCTCTTCCTCAGGGTACTTAGATGTTTCAGTTCCCCTGGTCTGCCTCTGCGTATCCTATGTATTCAGATACGAGTAACTGCGAATTACCACAGCTGGGTTTCCCCATTCGGACACCCCCGGATCAAAGCTTGCTTACAGCTCCCCGAGGCAGTTTCGTTGTTCGCCACGTCCTTCGTCGGCTCCTGGCGCCTAGGCATCCTCCGTGTGCTCTTAGTAGCTTAACCAATGCGTTTTCCGTTAGGAAAACCGCTTAGCATCGCCATTAATTCAAAACTTGTTTACACAAGTTCAGCTTAAAGGAATGTTCTAAAACGCAAATTCGTTTCGGTATCCAGTTTTCAAGGATCAAGTTTCTTACTTGAGAGCTTAAACTCTCAAAACTGACCAACGAGTGAGTATTCGAACCCAAGGGTTCTATTATGGAAGCTAAGCTTCCGATTTGAATGTCTTCGTTGCAGAAGACGATTCTCCATAGAAAGGAGGTGATCCAGCCGCACCTTCCGATACGGCTACCTTGTTACGACTTCACCCCAATCATCTACCCCACCTTCGGCGGCTGGCTCCCTTGCGGGTTACCCCACCGACTTCGGGTGTTGTAAACTCTCGTGGTGTGACGGGCGGTGTGTACAAGACCCGGGAACGTATTCACCGCGGCATGCTGATCCGCGATTACTAGCAATTCCGACTTCATGCAGGCGAGTTGCAGCCTGCAATCCGAACTGAGACCGGCTTTGCTGGGATTGGCTCCACCTCGCGGCTTCGCTTCCCGTTGTACCGGCCATTGTAGTACGTGTGTAGCCCAGGTCATAAGGGGCATGATGATTTGACGTCATCCCCACCTTCCTCCGGTTTGTCACCGGCAGTCACTCTAGAGTGCCCAGCTCAACCTGCTGGCAACTAAAGTCAAGGGTTGCGCTCGTTGCGGGACTTAACCCAACATCTCACGACACGAGCTGACGACAACCATGCACCACCTGTCTCAACTTTCCCCGAAGGGCACCTGATGCATCTCTGCTTCGTTAGTTGGATGTCAAGACCTGGTAAGGTTCTTCGCGTTGCTTCGAATTAAACCACATACTCCACTGCTTGTGCGGGTCCCCGTCAATTCCTTTGAGTTTCAGTCTTGCGACCGTACTCCCCAGGCGGAGTGCTTACTGTGTTAACTTCGGCACCAAGGGTATCGAAACCCCTAACACCTAGCACTCATCGTTTACGGCGTGGACTACCAGGGTATCTAATCCTGTTTGCTCCCCACGCTTTCGCGCCTCAGCGTCAGTTACAGCCCAGAAAGTCGCCTTCGCCACTGGTGTTCCTCCACATATCTACGCATTTCACCGCTACACGTGGAATTCCACTTTCCTCTTCTGTACTCAAGTCACCCAGTTTCCAGTGCGACCTCAGGTTGAGCCCAAGGTTTAAACACCAGACTTAAATAACCGCCTGCGCGCGCTTTACGCCCAATAATTCCGGACAACGCTTGCCCCCTACGTATTACCGCGGCTGCTGGCACGTAGTTAGCCGGGGCTTTCTTCTCAGGTACCGTCACTCCGGTAGCAGTTACTCTACCGGACGTTCTTCCCTGGCAACAGAGCTTTACGATCCGAAAACCTTCATCACTCACGCGGCATTGCTCCGTCAGGCTTGCGCCCATTGCGGAAGATTCCCTACTGCTGCCTCCCGTAGGAGTCTGGGCCGTGTCTCAGTCCCAGTGTGGCCGTTCACCCTCTCAGGTCGGCTACGCATCGTCGCCTTGGTGGGCCGTTACCCCACCAACTAGCTAATGCGCCGCAGGCCCATCCCCAAGCAGCAGATTGCTCCGCCTTTCATTCTCTCCTCAGGAGAAAAAAGAAATTATCCGGTATTAGCTACCGTTTCCGGTAGTTATCCCAGGCTTGAGGGCAGGTTGCCTACGTGTTACTCACCCGTCCGCCGCTAAGTCTGAAAGGAAGCAAGCTTCCTCTCAAACTCCGCTCGACTTGCATGTATTAGGCATGCCGCCAGCGTTCGTCCTGAGCCAGGATCAAACTCTCCAAATTGGTATTTAGAAAGAGCGATTGCTCATTTTGAAACATCTGACGAGAATTTACATTCTCATTTTTGGATCTCACCGAAGTGATTTCCAGATACTCACTCGTTGTTCAGTTTTCAAAGATCAAGCTCGTTGTTAGTGTCGATGTCATCGTCACCAGCAACTCTTATAATATATCACGTCCATCTGAGCAATGCAAGCTTTATTTTTGAAATCACTTATTTAAGTAATCTCTCATTTCCTTTGCCGCTCCAACAACGCTTATTTATAATAACCTATCCTTCTATTAAAAAGCAACCTTTATATAAATAAAAATAACCCGCTTAATGACTAAGCGGGTTATTCTCAGATAATGCTATAGTTACAGCTATTCTTAGTAGAATTTCGCTGCAGTATATTTGCTTGCTGATTTGATCAGTTCAGTTGATGCTGTTTTCTTACCCAGACCTGCATCCACTGTAGTATCAATCGTCACCCATTTGCCATTCAGGAACACTTCGTTCCAGGCATGGTATGAAGTTACATAGCTTGTATTCCCCATAACCAACTTGGTTGGAATCCCTTCACTGCGGAGCATAGTAGCGAACAAGGAAGCGTAATCGTAGCAGATACCCTTATTGGTAGCCAGTGTGTTGTCGTTGTTCGGAATATAATCTGTGCTTACGCTGTTGGCCAGAGAGTAGTCATATTTCACGTTAGCTACGATGTAATTGTAGATAGCCTTAACTTTGTCTGCATCTGTGGTCAGACCCTTTGTAAGCTGTGCTGCCTTTTGAACGGATTTATCGGAAGAACTCCACTTTACATTCTGTACAGAGCTCAAATATACGGCATTCACATTGCTCATTGAGAGAGATACAGTCTCGGAAGATAGTACCTTGTATTTGTTACCGGTAGTATTCTCAAGAACGGAGACCTTGTAAGAGCCATTACCTTGTTGCAGCGGGAACGTCTCGGTCGGTTTGGAAGTGTATAAGTTGTAAGTATAGCTGTTATTGTCCTTGGTAATCATGAGCTTCATCTTCTTGTCTTTAGGAACATCGTACGAAACCCCGATAACCCCTTGATCAAGTTGTCCAACATTTAACCAGCTTGAATCTGCATTAGCAGCTTGAGCAGTGCCTGTCTGCACGGAAGTGACGATCACAAAAAGTGTAATCAGCATTAAATAAAACTTCTTCATGGATAAAACCCCTTTCGGTAGCTGGCTGCCATTCTTACGGGAAGGCCCTTTAGCTTTGCGTCCCTACCTTTCGATAGGTTTGCCGTTATCGTATAAGCTTTATCTGTCCAATCTACTGCCACATAATGACAGATTCAGAATGAAAACAAACAAAAAAAGCCTCTTCATTCGGTAACTGGCTGCCATCCATGACGGGAAGGCCCTGTAGCTTTGCGTCCCTACCTTTCGATAGGTTTGCCGTTATCGTGTATTAGCTTTCATAGTTATAGCTTACCATATCTCAATCTATTAGCAAGACCCAAATCACTAGATTCCCGCAAAAATAGACTAAAATTTTATGTTTTTTGACCTTTCTCAGCATTGTCCTATGACAATCAGGTCAACTTTGCATGAATGATGAGTCTGTGGGTAGGGTTGACAAGCGGATCACAGGTAATGAGGGTCAGAATCTTATCATCATCCTTACCCTTCAGTACTGAAATATCGGTAGGCTCTACAATAGATACATCATATACAACATATTTGTATTCCTGTCCGCTTGTAATAACAGTAATGGCATCCCCTTTACCGACCTCATCCAGTCTGTTGAACAGCCGCCCTGCCGTTCTTGACCGATGTGCCGCAATCGCTGCATTGCCTACCGCGCCAATCGGAGCTGTCTCCTTCATATGCGCGGCTGCATGCTTCATATTGGTCTTGGTGGCGCCCTCCAGTACAGGCAGCTTCAGATCGATTTTATCGATTTCAATAATAGCGGTGATTTTGCCTCCCACTTCAAGCTCGGGCGCTGTAGTGGGAACCGGCTCTTCCGCACCAGACTCTTCAGCCAGCAGCTGGGTGACTTCCGCATAAGGCTTGCTCAGATCCTGGCTGGCAGGAGCCGTAGCCGAAGGAACGATTTCACTATAGGCCTGTTCAGCCTCTTCCAGCAGCTTCTGCTGCTGACGGTCCTCGTACCATTCGCTTCCTTTGGGGTAGAGCATAATCAGGACCCCGGCAAGTATAATCAAATAGGATAACTTCCGCATGACAATCGCCTCCGCAATATAGAATAAGTGCTTTCCTCCGAAGAATACGGGCAAGATATACGCTCTCTTTAAAATACCCACTTCCGGCTTCCAAAAAAATTAATGATTACTGTAACAAAGGTAACCAGCACCTTGGCCATCAGCACCTGGACGCCCAGCCGATCAGTCAGCAGATGAATCAGCAGCACCGAAATGCCCAGCACCAGCAGATTCAGCACAATAAATCTCACCAGCTGCATCCGGTCAAAGCGGCCATCCCCGCCTCTGTCCCTTCCCTTGAAGGTCACCTTTTTATTCCAGAAAAAGCTATTGGCCGTCCCGGCACTGTAGGAAATAATCTGTGCAGGGGTGTTAAGCATGCCCAGGGAATGCAGCAGGGTAAATACTGCAAAATCAATGAACGTGTTAAGCAGGCCCACCGCATTGAATTTCAGAAATTGGATCATGCCTGCGCGCCAAGCCTTATCTTGCATAATCGCTTGCCTTCCGCGTGTCTTCGGCCTCTGCCTCCGGGTAGCCTCGGGTCTCGCGTACGATATAAAGCGGTCTATCCTTAGATTCATCATAGATCCGTCCGATGTATTCCCCGATCACGCCCAGCAGCATCAGCACAATGCCGTTAAACAGCAGGTTCACCCCGACAATGGATGCCCAGCCCGGCACAGTCCAAGAGGTGAAGACTTTCTGGAATAAGACCAGAAACAGGTAGATGAAGCTGGAGAAGGACAGGAAGAAGCCGACATAAGAGGCGATTTTGAGCGGCTTGTGCGAGAAGGAGGTGATTCCGTCGAGCGCAAAGCGGATCATTTTTTTGAGCGGATATTTCGTCTCCCCGGCGAAGCGTTCCTCCCGCACATATTCCACCATGGTCTGCCGGAAGCCGACCCAGCTTACCAGCCCCCGTACATAACGGTTCTTCTCCTTCAGGCCGCGCAGCACATCGCAGACCTTACGGTCGATGAGCCGGAAGTCCCCGGTATCTGTGGGAATCTCCACACTGGTCATGCTGCTGAGCAGACGGTAAAAGATTTTGGCTGTCACCTTCTTAAAGAAGGTCTCTCCGTGGCGCTTCAGCCGCTTGGCATAGACTACCTCATAGCCTTCCTTCCACTTGGCGATCATCTGCAGGATGACCTCCGGCGGGTCCTGGAGATCTGCGTCAATCACCACAACAGCCTGGCCTTCAGCATAATCCATACCCGCCGTAATCGCCACCTGATGGCCGAAGTTACGGGAGAAGTCAATCAGCTTGACATGCTCATCCCTATTACTGATTTCGCGCATAATCTCAGCCGTACGGTCCCGGCTGCCGTCATTGACGAACACGAGCTCATAGGAATCCCCGCACTCATCCATTACTTTTTTGAGCCGTTCGTAGGTTATCTGAATGACTTCCTCCTCATTATACATGGGCACAATTACACTATATCTGGCCTTCACAAGGGTTCCTCCTCAATTTATTGTAAGCCACAGCTTCCTTGATGCGCTTCATCAACATCAGCTTTGAGCAACTATGCGGCTCTTACAGTTCCCCTCCTAGAATACCCAGGAAGGGAACCAGCGAAGTACATGAATGATATAACTGCTGTTCACCTGCATGCCGGACAATACCGGATAGAACATTACAAACAGAATGGCGGCGGCCGCAACATAGGCGTACCGCAGATATTTGGCACCCTGGAACCTGCCGTCAAGCAGCTTCAGGATGTACACAATAGATAGAATCATAAACGGCACCATCGCAAAGTAATGGTACAGGAAGGTCTCACGCGGCACAAGCATCCACGGAACATATTGTGAGAAGAAGCCGATCCAGATCATATACAGGCTCTTGTCCCGGCGCTTCAGGGTGAACCATACAGCCGCCAGCATCGTGAAGATTCCTGTCCACCAGATCAGCGGATTGCCCATCGTTACTATGCTGCTCGCCTTGCCTGCAGGCAAGCCTTCGCCGCCGCTGAAGAACCACACCGGACGCTTCATGAACGGCCACTCCCACCAGGAGGAGGCGAACGGATGTGTAGCTACAAGCTGACTGTGATAGTTGTACATATTCTTCTGGGCATCAATCAGCCCCTTAACGGTGAAGCCCTCTGCCGACGCAGATAGTGAAGGAATGAAGGACAGGCTGTATATGATTCCCGGAATGATGACGAAGAATCCGATGCAGCTAGCCAGCGTGATGATCGTGTTCTTCCAGAAGGACTGATCTGCAGTCCGGCAGGCGGCTTTGAGCTCCTGACCGCTCAGCTTGCCTTCAGCCAGCAGGCGTCCGGCAGCCTTGTATTCTCTGTAGCGTTCAATGAGTACCAGCGCAAGCATAATAGCAAGTCCTGCGCCTCCGTAGATCACGATCCACTTCGAAGCAACCCCGATGCCGAAGAACAGGCCGGACCAGAACAGCGGAGCCAGTGTGGTCCGCAGCGGCACCCGGTAGAAATTCATCGTGAAATACCGCTGCATGAAATAGAACATCAACATAATGAAGAATACACCGTACACATCGATGGTCGATATCCGCGTCTGGGTGAAATGCATGAAGTCCAGAGCGAATAATCCCGCTGCCAGTGCAGCATAGGTGGTCTTACGGAACAACCGAATCGCCATGATATAGATCAGCGGCAGCATCGCAATCCCGAACAAGGTGCCGATGATCCGCCACCCGAACGGATTGACGCCGAACAGCTCCATCCCTACCCCGATCAGCAGCTTGCCAAGCGGCGGATGCGTGTTCTCATAAGGAACAATATTATGATAATGCTCATAAGCCGTACGGGCATGATAGATCTCATCAAAATACGTACTGTTCATGAAATTAGAGTTCTTGGGAATGACGGACTGCTCGTCAAACAGATTGGCCGGCGTTCCTCTTTTAGCTGCTGCTCCCGAATCGGGTGTCACGCTTGCTATCGTCAGAGGAACCTCCGGTGCCCCCTGCTCATAGAAGGCCATCTCATTGAGGGTGAAGCCTGGAGACGTAACCGAGAGCTTGACATATCTTGCAGATACGTTAAGCGGCTGGCTTTTCCAGATGAAGACATTGCCCACATCCTCGCTTACCTCAAGCGGGCTGCTCCAATTATCAGGGGTCTGGCTGAATTCCAGCTGAAACTTCCCTGTTCCGACACCGCCGAACACATTAACCCGCTCCAGTTGATGGGCCTGCCCCAGATCCACATAGAAGCTCTCGCCGCTGGCTGCTGGCTCCCACAGAGTCTCAGGTGCCTTGTTATCTCCCAGATGATAGAGGGCAAGCGCCCCGTATAGCACGGTGATACCGAGCATCCAGATCCAGTCTCTGCGCTTCAGCTTCAGCGGAGAACGGCGCTCAGCAGGGGCAAGCGGCTTGATGCCTTCTGCAAGCAGCAGATCTGCTGCGTACGCCTCCTTGGGGGTAACCGGCTCAGGCAAAAGCTTCGCAGTTCGGCGGATATATACATCGTATCCAATATAGAGCAGATATATCGCAAGAATGATAGTGGTAATAGCTGTAACCAGAACAATGCCGTCAGCCGGCGGATTTCCGCCGGTATTCAGATACGCCAGTGTATAACCAACATTGATGTACTGGGTCAGGGAGAACCCGAGGAACAGGGTCAGGAACCGCCGGTCCCGGCTCTCCATGAAGGCGAATAAGGACAGAATCAGTACCGGATACAAGTAACGCTCATGCATTTTGGTACCGAATACGAAGACAATCGTGATCAGCACCATAGCGATGAAGTAGGACTTGGAGAGATCCTTGCGGTCCTTGGTATTGAAGGAATAATAAGCAGCAAGTGCTACTGCCACCAGGATGAAAATAAAGCCCCATATACGATACGGTATGCCGAGCCAGGTCACATCCAGCGCCGACCACATCGGGTCAGTCAAGGCATACAGATTGAATGCATTCACTGTGGAATACGGATAGGAGGACAGTGTGCTTTTGTAGAGGTTAATGAAGCCTGCAAAACCGCCGTTGTTCCAGAAGAACGGGGCTGCGAGGACAAGGAAAATCCCCAGTCCGTACAGGGCGCCCAGCGCAAGCTGCTTCCAGGCCCGGTGATGGTAGAAGGCAAGCAGCAGCACAGGTGTGAAAATCAGCGCCTGCGGCTTGATTAATGTAGCGACGGCAAAGAAGATCGCTGCACGTACGAAGCGCTTATCGACAACCCCGATCATACTGAGCAGCAGAAAGATGAGGAAAAAGGAATCCGCCTGCCCCCAGGCTGCCGAATCCATCAGCACAGCCGGATTGAACAGGAACAGCATCATCAGCCCCATAGCCAGCCCGGAGCCGAGCCTGGTTCGCGCGCTCTTATAGATAATCCAGCCAAGCACCAGATCCGAGAGCATCGCAGGCAGCTTGAAGAGAACCGTCTCGGCACCTGACCCGCCCGCAAAGTTAAACAATCCGCGCAGCAGGCTAAGCAGGTATAGCACATATAAGTACCCCGGCGGGTAATCGGCGAAATAACCTTCCTCATAGAATTTGCCCGGTCCAAGGTCGGTCAGACGCTGGCCCCAGGCCATGAAGGTGTTCATATCATTCTTATAGCCCTGTGCCGTAAGGCCGATCCAGATCCGCAGGATGAATGCCGCTCCAAACAAAACGTACAGCCAGCGGGTGTAGATTACATCCTCCTGTCTCAGCAGACGCTCACTGCGGAAGGCTCTTGTGTACAGAAAAGCAAAGAACAGGCAGAATACTCCAGAAAGCAGCAGCAGCTTGGCCGGAGACACCTTATGCGGCACTTCCTCCGGCTTGCTTCCGCCGTCCGCATCTGCCGGGGGAGCCTGGGCGCCGCTGTCCAGTGAGATGATATTCGATCCCTCCGGTACTGTATCCAGCTTCTCTACGGACAGATCATCGAAATAGGCCTTACCCTGAATCAGATTGGCATAGCCGCCCAGCGCAGCGCCGATTCCGATCTCGGTCTGCTCCTTGCCGGTCTGGCCGATGAACTCCAGACGCTGCCATTCACCGCCGGTATCGCTGGTAGCGGGATAACCGCCCCCAATGCCTACCGGGAAAATATTGGCTCCGATTCCCCCGCCTGCGGTGCTGGCTATTTTGACGTATCCAGAGATTCTGTAATAGCTATCCGGCAAGACGGTAACGGTCTGCACCCACTTCAGGTGATTGGGCTCCAGATTCTCAATAACCGCCGCTTTGCTGCCGGAATGAACCTCTTCCGACTGAACGGATATGGAGCCCGCCGCATCTCCGGCAATCCACATGTCCTTGGTCCAGCCTGCCGGTGCCCCCTCTTCGCCTTCTTCAAAGCCCGGGTTCTGCAACAAATTCCCTTCGGCATAAATGCTTGTTACAGGAAGAATAAATAATAAGAGCATTAGTATAACGGTTGCCGCTGCACGTACCTTCTTGGTCATCGTTCTACCCTCACCTCGTCAATGTTAATCCAGCCATTACCGCCGGTTATGTATACTTCTGCCTGTATCCCCTGCTCCAGAGTGACCGCAGGAAGTGTGACCTGTTGATAGGCTTCCGCCGCAGGCAGCTCTGTCTCTGCAAGCAGCTTACCGGCTGCCCGGATGCCGATCTTCCCGCCGCTGCCGCCGCTACTGGACATGACGGTCAGTCTGTACTCACCGGCTGATGCAGTGAAAGCCTGCGAAACGATGTTCTCCGTTCCGGGATCAAGATATGCCAGCTTACTCCCGGCGAAGGGGTTGTTGACAGCAACTCCCGTTCCCGCAGAGAAGGACCAGCCCGCCGTCCCTTCTTCAAATCCGCCATTCACAAATTTAAATGCAGCAGTCTTGGGTGTATCTTGAGGCCCGCCATTCTGTTCACTGGTGAGCATTACGCTGTAGTTGGCAAAACGCTTCACTCTGGATCCGGCGCTTGCCGCAGGCGGCGCAGCAGTATTCGCATAGATATATGCGGCATTCGCAGGCACCCTGTTCAGATCATCAAACCTGTATCTTCCAAAGGAAGAGACGCGCTGAAAGGCCTCTCCCGGATTGGCATACTGAACGGACTTCAGGAAATCATGCGGGCTGATCTGTTCATAGAACAGCACATAAATATAAGGCATATTCACCTGGTTCGTAAGATAGACTTCACCGGAGCTGTGTTCCGAAGCATACTGCACAGCCTCCCCTAAGGATTCATAGAAGACTGGACCGATGCGTTCAGGGAACTCGCGGAAATACGTATTGGAGAATAAAATAAACATCATGGCGAACCCGGCCGCGGCCAGGATGGCTATCCCTTTGACTCTGCCTGCCAGCCAGACGAATCCGGTGCTTACCAGCATAATGAACGGATAAAAAATAATATTAATCCGGTTAATATTCACAGTTGTAATCAACGCCATTAGCACCGCCACCAGGAACCATAGCAGCACGGCTCCCCTACCAGCGCTCTCCCTCTCCCGCCGGCTTGCCCACCAGGAATGCAGGAGAACGATCAGGCCGAGCAGTGCAAAAGGCAGCGCCAGCGGGTACGCATACCCGTAAGGAGAGATGGAGTTCCAGGCCAAGCCGTCACTTCCGCTCCACATCAGCTTGCTGAACGCAGTGAGGTTATCCGCAGCCGCCTGCCACAGCCTGCCGCCGAATACGGATGAAATCTCCTCCACGCGCGGGGTCGTGAGCTTCGGAATTGTGAACAGCGGAGTCGCTATATCCTGCATAGCGTAACGGTTAATGATAATAAATAGTAATATAGGCAGCGCCAGTACCGCAAACCATACGAAATTCCAGACCAGGGCACGAGGTCTCAGGACCTTGCTATATAATAGAAGAATTGCCGTACCGAGCGCAAATAGCGGGACGAAGAAGTAGGCTGTTCCATAAGCATACAGCGAGAGGGCCAGCATGCCGGTAAAGGCGTACAGCCACCTTGGATTCGCAAAGGCGCGCAGCAGAAAGTATACGGATATCAAAATCATTGTAGGAAACAGATTCGATTCCAATGCCCACCTGGACATCATAATATGCCACGGGTTAATGGCGATAAAGAACATGGCAGCGGTCCCGGCTCCAGACGAGGCCGACAGTCTTTTCATAATGAGATAGAAAAACAGCATGCCCAGTAGTCCCATGATCAGGCTCAGCGCCCTTACAGACAATGGCGTTAGACCGAACAACAGAATGAACGGCATGGACAAGTAGGCATATAGCGCATTCTGTCCGCTCCCCCAGGCGATCAGGTGAATTGGCAGATGAACACCATTCCGGTCCATCCCGTAGTGCAGAATAGAGTAGGCATCATAGCCGATAGAGGCTTCGTCCTGGTTCAGTCCCGGTGGAATAGAAGTTATGTATAGAATACGGACTATTGCCCCAAGCAGGAACAGCAGCACCGGCCAGGGCTGGCTACGGAAGAACTTGTACACTCGATTGAATACACCGGACACCATTTATCACCTCTTCAACAATATAATCTAAATATTGGTTGATGAAAAGGGTAAAACCCAGCTTGTCCCGCGCGGCTCCCCCCTTAAAAGAATAAAAAGAAAACGGCCCCTTCATATAATGAAGAGACCGCAGAATGTAAGTCAGAATCCGTGGAGCTTATTAGCCTTGGCTGCCGATCAGAACATAACGCAGGATGATCAGAATCGCCAGCACCCACATCATCCAGTGGATATCATATTTCTTCTTGCCGGCGATATTCGCTACACAAGCCAGAATCACGTAAGTAACAATCCCGAACGAGATCCCGTTAGCAATGTTATACGTAAACGGCATGATCACGAAGGTCAGGAAGGCCGGAATCGCCAGCACCATGTCCTGGAAGTCGATCTCACGGATCGATTGAGCCATCAGAACACCGACAATAATCAGCGCTGCCGCTGTGGCCGGACCAGGGATCAGAGCAACTACCGGAGCCAGGAACAAGGCAAGCAGGAAGCATATCCCTGTAGTTACTGCAGTCAGACCCGTACGTCCGCCTTCAGCTACACCGGCAGCACTCTCGACATAAGCGGTAGTAGTGGAAGTCCCCAGCATCGCACCGCCCGCAACAGCTACCGCATCTACGAACATGGCATTGCCGACACGCTTTTTGCCTTCTTCAGGGTTCTTCATAATTCCGGCACGTTCAGCAGTACCTACCAGCGTACCGAAGGTATCGAACAGTTCTACGAAGGTAAAAGTGGCAATCGCCGATACGATACCGGTGTGCATAATGCCTTCCCAGTCGAATTCCCAGAAGTTGAGCTGGGTGAAGTCAGGAATCCATGGTGTCTGCGGATTGCTCAATGAACTGAAATCCACAGCCCCCATTAGGATTGCAGCCACGGTAGTCCCGAGAATTCCGAACAGGATGGCGCCGCGAACGCGCAGTACCATTAAGATGGAGATCAGCAGCAGGCCGATAATCACGAGCTGAACATTGGTGTTCTCCAGGCTGCCCATGTGAATTACAGTTTCAAAAGAAAGAACATCTGTAAATTTGTTAGCGGCGATATCACTTCCGGCTTCAACGCCGATGGTCATCAGTCCGCTGTTCTTCAGGCCGATAATGGTGATGAACATCCCGATCCCGACAGTAATCGCATGCTTCAGGCTATCAGGAATAGCAGTGAGGAGAATCTGCCGGACCCTGGTGATCGTGAGCAGGATAAATACGATCCCGGAGATGAAGACGGCGGTCAGCCCCATCTGCCAGGTGAACTGATGCTCCGTGGTAGCGGAGGATAAGACGACGGAAGCGAAATATGCGTTAAGGCCCATACCAGGTGCCAGAGCGACCGGGAAATTAATGAATACCCCCATGGCAATGGTGAAAATACCGGCTGCCAGCGCCGTCGCAAGGAATACGGAATACCAGCCCATATCAATGCGGCCGAAGGCAGTCAGAGTGCTTGGATTAACCGACAGAATATAAGCCATTGCCATAAACGTGGTTATACCGGCCATGATCTCTGTACGTACTGTGGTGCCGTTCTCTTTCAATTTGAAAAAGCGGTTCAAATCGTTCTCCCCCTAAGGTTGTATGTTGTGCCAATACAGCAACACAAAAGCCGGCATCTGGGAAGACACCGGCCCGAAAAAGAGATGGCTGCCGGGAATTTCGGACAATCGCCGGAATTCCCAGAACAAGTTGCTCTTCTTAATCGTAGCCAGGTCATTACGGTGACCTCGTAGAGACTTCCGGGCCGATCCCCGGAATTATACGAATATATTTGCTGTAGCGCTTTATCATTTTAGGGGGAGATGACAGCTCTTGTCAATGGTAAATACGAACATTGGCCGTCAGGTTTACACAAATGTTCGTAAATTGAACATTTCTATGACAAATACTGCTTGGTTCAGGGAGAATCCGCCAAACATTGCAGCATAAATGCGGATAGTTCCGCACTAAATTAATTATAATCAAACTCTACATGGATTTGCATACAAAATGTATGTTAATCTGAATGAGCTTAGCGATAAGCATTAAATTTCTAATCAAGTTCCTTATCCGAAAGGGGATGTTTCGATTGGCTACTACTTATATGGTGGTTTCCGTTTAAAACTGCATAGCAGGCATACATCTTAAAAATCAGGCGAACGCCTGGATTATTTGGTATGCCATCCCAAGTAACCTTTCGTGAATATTGCTGTTTGCGGGATACGATGAAGGTCGTATCTTCTTTGCATCTTGATGCCGTAGAACAGCAGCTTCTTATTGAGGCTGCTGTTCCGCGGCATTTTTGCGTCCACCAAACAACAGATAAGGAGCTAAACCCAAAAACATGATTAATCTTACAACCTATGGATACACAGAAAAAGAGGAAATCCCATCCGGATTATTGCCTGGCAGAATTACAGAGCTCCGGCGGGAGCGCTTCACGGTAATCACAGAGCGGGGCGAGCTGACCGCTGTACTCAAAGGCGCGTTCTATCACAGTGCGGAATCGCGCGGGGACTTCCCGTGCGTCGGCGACTTCGTCCTGCTGCGTCCGAACGAAAGCGGGGAATCGCTCATTACAGCGCTTCTCCCCCGCCGCTCCAAGTTCTCGCGTGCGAATTATTCCGGCCATGCCGCAGAATATACCAGAACCGTTCTGGAACAGGTCGTAGCCGCCAATTTCGACTATGTATTTATTTTGTCTTCCCTGAACAAGGATTTCAATGTCACGCGCATGATGCGTTATTTGACCCAGGCCAGGCAGAGCGGCGGCCAGCCGGTCATCATTCTGACGAAGGCGGATCTCACCCCTGATTATCATCAGCAGCTTGCAGAGGTCATGCGAAGCATCCCGGATGTTCCGGTACACGCGGTCAGCAGCCATGCCGGGCTGGGATTAGATGAGCTGGCCCCCTATCTGCTGCCGGGCAAGACCGTTGTGTTCCTCGGCATGTCCGGAATCGGCAAATCATCGCTGCTTAACGCCCTGATGGAACGGGATGTTATGAAGGTCAGTGCCATCCGGGAGGAAGACAGTCGGGGACGGCATACCACCACGCACCGCCAGCTGTTCATGCTCCCTTCTGGCGCAATGGTGATTGATACGCCCGGGATGCGTGAACTGGGGCTGTTCGACGCCCAGGAAGGCATCAGGGCAGGCTTCACCGATGTGGAGGACTTATTCGCCGGATGCCGGTTCAACGATTGCCGCCATGAAGCCGAGCCGGGCTGTGCGGTACTCGCCGCCCTGGCGGAGGGCTCTCTGACGCATGAACGCTGGGAGCGTTACAACTCACAGCAGCAGGAGAACCGGTTCGTCCAGGACAGAACACACTATCTCAGGGACAAGGATGCCCGCAATCAGTCAGCTGCAATGCAGCGCAAGCAAATGAAGAAAAACGGAGGACGATACAAATGAAGATAAACCAAGATGCTTTATATATTGCTCTATCTCAACTTTTTAATACAACGATTACATCTGCTGACTACCAGACGTTACAGCTGCATGGCGGAACCTTGGGGGATGTGCAGCTGGTTACCGGAACGGCCGAAACGGCTGATGGAGAGCAACTGCCTTACCGTATTGTGCTGAAAATCCAGAAGAAATGGGAACGTTACGATGATCCGGATTCCTGGCGGCGGGAATATGACCTCTACGCTTCCCCACTGGGGGCAACCTTCACAGAATCCTTCCGCTGGCCGGTGTGTTATCACGCTGAGATGAATGAAGCCGGGGATGAAATGAGATTGTGGCTGGAATATATTGATGGCATCTCCGGCCTGGAGCTCACCGGTGACATGTATGAACAGGCCGCATTGGAGTTGGGACGGTATCAAGGGAAGTTGTACGCGGAGCAGCCTGAGGTGCTGCAAAGTCTGACCAACCTGAGCCATGCAGACCTCATGAAGAATACTTATCTGCACTACCGGTCTTGGCCGGTTGTCTACGACTATATCCGTTCAGAGGAATGCGAATTCCCGCAGCATGTGCGGCAAATGCTCATCGGCATCGATGAGCATTCGGACGATATTTTTGCCCGGATTGAAAGCCTGCCTCTCGTGTTATGCCACCGGGACTTCTGGGTAACCAACATCATCTATACTGGCGGGACCATCGCGCTGATCGACTGGGATACCAGCGGCTGGGGCTACCTCGGCGAGGACATCGCCAGCTTGATTGCAGATGAGGTGGATCTTGATCACATGATTGAATACTATCAGCGGTGTGTCCCTGCTTATTACCGGGGCTTCGCGGAATATGCGGGAGAGATTGCCCCGCTTGCCGGCCACTGCGTCTACGAATTCATCCTGCTCGTATTCGGATACCGGCTGGTGGAGGGATATCTTCATGCGGAGGATGATGATAAGAAGACAGAGTGTCTGGATACGCTGGAGAAGGTGTATGAATTGAAGAGCTTGCAGCTGTCCGTCTAAGCGGAAAGAACTCCAAATCTTAATATAGGGTTTTGGAGTTCTTTTTTGTCATAACCGTTTCAGCGAGAAATAGAAGGATAATTTATCGTGTGCAACATATAATTTCTTATATTTCGAAAAAAAACTCTCTCCCATCAGCAAAAATCGCCGGTAGAAGAGAGTTTTTATTTTATCCTTGATCTATTCCCACTCGATCGTCGCTGGCGGCTTCGAGGTAATGTCGTACACGATACGGTTGACGTTGTCCACTTCGTTGACGATGCGCACGGAGATTTTCTCCAGTACATCCCATGGGATACGCGCCCAGTCGGCAGTCATACCGTCGATGGAGGTTACCGCACGAATGCCTACGGTGTAGGAATAGGTGCGCTCGTCACCCATTACGCCAACACTCTTCATGTTAGGGAGTGCAGTGAAATACTGCCAGATCTCGCGGTCGAGACCCGCCTTGGCAATCTCTTCACGCAGGATATAGTCGGAATCACGGACGATGGTCAGCTTCTCTTCAGTCACTTCACCCAGTACACGAATCGCCAGACCCGGACCCGGGAAAGGCTGACGCCACACGATCGCATGCGGCATGCCCAGCTCTTCGCCCAGCTTACGGACTTCATCCTTGAAGAGGGTGTTCAGCGGCTCAATCAGACTGAATTTCATATCTTCCGGCAGCCCGCCCACATTGTGGTGCGATTTGATCGTCTGCGCCGTTGCTGTTCCGCTCTCTACGATATCGGTATACAGTGTACCTTGAGCCAGGAACGCGAAGTCACCCAGCTTGGCCGATTCTTCGTCGAAGCAATAGATGAACTCGTTGCCGATGATTTTACGTTTCTGTTCGGGATCGGAGACACCGGCCAGCTTGCCGAGGAAGCGGTCACGGGCGTCGATTTTGACAACATGGATATCGAACTTGCCGACAAAAGTCTCCATGACGCTCTCCGCTTCACCTTTGCGCAGAAGGCCGTGGTCAATGAACATACAAGTCAGCTGATCGCCGATCGCACGGTGAATCAGCATCGCCACCACAGAGGAATCCACACCGCCGCTGAGTGCGCAGAGCACTTTCTTGTCGCCGACCTTGTCACGGATATCCTTAACGGCATCCTCGATGAACGACTCCATCGTCCATTTGCCCTCGCAGCCGCAGACCTCGTACAGGAAGTTCGAGATCATCTCATTCCCCTTCACGGAGTGGCGTACCTCAGGATGGAACTGAACGGCGAAGAATTTGCGTTCATCATTACTCATGGCTGCAATCGGCGCGCTCTCTGTACCGGCATCCAGCTTAAAGCCCTCCGGAAGCTCCACTACATGGTCGCCGTGGCTCATCCATACCGTCTGCTTGCTCTCAAGACCTGCTGCAAGCACGGAGCTGGGTGCGAATACTACATCGGCTTTGCCGTACTCGCGCTTGGCGGAGCGCTCCACCTTGCCTCCCTGCTGCTGTGCCATCAATTGCATACCATAGCAGATTCCGAAGATCGGCAGCCCGAGCTCGTAAATCGCCGGGTCGACATGTGGTGCATTCTCCGCATAGACACTGCTTGGCCCGCCTGAGAATACAATCCCTTTGGGTGATAAGGCCTTAATCTTCTCCATCGGTGTATTGTACGGCAGAAGCTCGCTGTATACCCCCAGGTCACGAATTCTGCGCGCGATAAGCTGGTTATACTGTCCCCCGAAATCCAGAACAACGATTATTTCATTTGGCTTGTTCATTACTTGCCTCCCTTGATTATTGGATTCATTATACTCATGGTTAATTCTCAGCGTCAAGGAATTGGAGTCCCTCTGTTTCAAGGTTTTGGGATAGCTGTGGTAGGGCGGAGGTAATACCTGCACGAGGCAAAGGTAGCGGAAACAGGCTCGTGACCATGACAGTACATAATACCTGCTGATGAGCAAGTGTCTGCCGAATTCCCGCTGCCGGGAACCGACACCAAGTTATAGGGATAAAGAGAAGAATTGTAGCCGTGGCTGGCGGTGGATAGTGGCTGGCATGGGGAGCTTGGATTTAAATGTGGTCGGTTTTTCGATTACATTTGCCCCAGGTGCCCACGCAGCGCCGAATGTAGTCGGTTTTTCGATTACATTTGATCCTCGTGCCCATGCAGCGCTAAATGTAGTCGGTTTTTCGATTACATTTGGTCCTCGTGCCCATGCAGCGCCGAATGTAGTCGGTTTTTCGATTACATTTGGCCCTCGTGCCCATGCAGCGCTAAATGTGGTCGGTTTTTCGATTACATTTGGAGCGGCAAGCTTAGCCGTCACAAAGACGTCCGCTGCAAATGCAGGGACGCCGCTTCTCGATCAGGTTAGATGGAAGGTGATCATCAGGCAACGGGCTATGAAAGCCTCTGCGTCCATGGTATCGGCAGCGCTGGCGGGGGCGCAGCGTTGGGACGCGGAAGCCGTAGAGGGCGCGGTGGGTGACTTGGGCAGGGCGGGTGACATCCGCGCGGAATGCGACAAAGGTACGGCGTCTCCAGCGGAACCCGCCGACGGCAAAGGCACGCCGTCTCCGGCAGGGCCCGTCGCCGACAAAGGCGCGGCGCCTCCAGCAGGGCCCGTCGCCGCTAAAGGCACGCCGCCTCCGGCGCCGCCATACGCCAGGGTCTCCCACTGGCGTACAAACCCCCGGACGGCGGCGCGCAGCCGCCCGTCCTCGATAGCCAGGGAGTCTGCGTACTCCCTGGCGGTAACCCCGGGCAGCGGCGGCCCATAGCGCGCCGCCAGCCCGTGCCAGGCCGCAGCGGCGGCGCGCAGCTGCGGCTCACGGCCAAGCCTGCCTGCGCGGCGCACCGCGGGCAGCAGGGCCAGGCTGCGCCGCCAGCGGATGGCGGCAGCCAGCACCAGCGCCGCCAGCGCGAGCGGCGCAGTGTCCGGGCCGCCCGCCGGCGGCAGGGCGGCGGTGAGCGCGGCCGCGTGCAGCGCAGCGGAGCGGCGGGGGTCCGGCGGCACGGAGGCCGCCGCCGGGTCCGTAGCCGCCGCGCCGAGGGCAGCGGCGGCAGCGGCGGAGGGCGTGGGGTCGAAGGGGACCCAGCCCGCGCCGGGGAAATAGACCTCGACCCAGGCGTGGGCATCGCCGCCGGTCACGCTGTAGCGCTGCGGCATGGAGCCGGGCACGGCGGTTCCCGGGCCGTAGCCCTGGACGTACCGCGCCGGAATGCCGCTGCTGCGCAGCAGGACCGTCATCGCAGTGGCAAAATGCACACAATAGCCCTGACGGGTCCCGAACAGGAAATCATCGGTGAAATCGGCACCGGACGGCGGCACTCGGGTCTTCAGCGAATAGGTGTAGCCGTCCTGAAGATAACCGGCTACAGCTACGGCGGCATCGTAACGGCTCGCCGCAGCTGCGGTAAGATCGCCGGCCAGGGCACGCACTCTGGGCGGCAGAGCAGCGGGGAGCTGCAAATACTGGCTGCGCACCCCTTCGGGATCACTTCCCTTCAGCTTCCGCAGCGCTACCGGATCGCTTGGCGGCAGAACAGACTTGACGGTATATTCCGTAACCCCTGCGGAGCTGTAGACTTCCGGCAGGCGGAAGCTGAGCCTGTCCGGGCTGGCCAGCACGTAACCCAGCTGGCTTCCGTCCGCAAGCCGGATGTTCTGTACGTCTGTTATAGCACCTGCACTGAACAGCGGCATACTTCCAGTGGAAGGCGAGGCCAGCTGAATCCGCTGGATAAATGTCTGGCCCCCGGCTAATTCAGCATCCGCCAGAGCGGGCAGCGCCCCGGGCAGCCGGGGCAGATTCAGCGCTGAATACGCGGCTCCGCTCCTGATCCAGCGGCGGCCGTCATAATACGCCATGCTTTCCCCCCGCGAGTAGTAGGGACGGGAAGCAGTGACCGTGAAGGCCGCCTCCCGACTGGGAGTCAGGGGCATGCCAAGCTCTCTGTCCTCCATACTGTAGCCGGTGCTGCCAGTGCCGGGTACGCCTGCCTCCTCCGGTCTTTGCGCCGCTGCCCAGTGCTCCAGCTTGTCCAGCACCGGCTGCAGTGTAACCGGGGCAGCCGGGCGCGCACCCAGCCCTTGCCCGGCCATCCAGGCGGCCAGCGTTACCAGTACAGCTGCCGAGAATGCCCTGGCTCCCCAGCGGGCGTAAGGAAGAACAGGCCTTTCTGTCCTCTCTTGCAGGTGGAGCAGCCCGCTTAAAGCCCGCAGCCACAGGATCAGGCCCGCAGTGACCAGGACATCCCCGGAAGTATTAACGGCATAACCCATATCCAGCACCAGCAGATACACCAGCGTTACACCGGTGAACAGCGCAATACTTCCCCTGTACAGCGCGAGCTGCTGGACGGAGGACACCAGCAGCCCCCAGCCCAGCACCAGAATCAGCAGCCTGCTGTCCTCGCTTAATGCGGAGATCCGGCCAGAGAGCAACAGCAGGGCATCCTGTCCACTTTTCTCCATGGCATAGACCTTCAGCCACCCGCCCCCACCTCCCGCACCAGCACAGAGACCATACCAGGTCATGAAGATTAGAAGAAACTGACCGCTTGCCTGGACAAGACGGGGCAACAGCAGACAGCCCCATGCGAGAAGCGCTGCTGCCGAGAGCATCAGGAGCCGCAGGAGCTGTGTATGGTCCGCTGCCGCAGACAATCTGTAGAGCGGCAGCAGCCACAGCCCAAAGACGCCCATAATCGCCAAAGAGAACAGACCGCGATAATACAGAGGACTGTTCTCTCTTTTACCTGCGGAGCTGTTCTCTGCAAGGTCTGATTCCTGCATCCCTGCCGCTGTAAACCTGATGCTTCCGTAGCGGCGTTGCCCGCTGTGGGTTGAGCCCTTCGGACTGGCGCCATCCGTACTCGCACTAGCAGGAGGTGGAGTTATCCGGGAATCCATCAGGCTCCGCCCCCTTGTACCCTTGTGCAGGAGCAGCATAGCTCAGACAGTGAATCCTCGCGCCAAGCCGCATCAGACTTCCCGCAATCGTATCCGAGGCAGGCGGTCTGCTGTTCCCGTAAGCTGCGGGATCATGCTGACCGGTTGTTTCCCACCCCTCCGGTGCCAGCCTGCTGCTGCGGGATAGCTCCGGCAGCGTCCCCGCTGCTCCGGCCGGGCTCCGCACAGGACTACCGGGAGTCCGGCTCGGAGAAGGCTGGTCCCAGACATAATACAGCTCCACCCTGATTCCTTGAACCAGGAAGCGGGCCAGCGTTCTCGCCGACTCCTCCTCCAGCCTGCCGGTAACGACCGATACCGTCATCCCGGGAATCCAGCTCTGTGACGCATCCTCCAGCAGTCTGCTGAGACTCTGTGAACCGGAAGGAGCAATCTCTGTAAGCAGATCCCGGACCCTCCCGGGGATCTGGCCCAGCCCCTCATGTCTGGCCATTCCTTCCGGCCAGCCGCCGCTGAAGAGCTGGATGTAGCTGCCGGTACGCTCGGCAGAGAGCAGCAGCCCCATCGTAGCCGATACCGCCTGTTCAAAGGCCGGGATCACCGTCCTCCGCTGGCTGCGGGGAGGATGCGCACCGCCGGGAATCTCGTAATCCGCCGGACTGCTCGCAAGCACGATGCAGGTCATCTGCCCCGCTTCACGTTCCGGCACTCTGCTCTGCAGGTTGCCTTTACGGGCGCTGCTCTTCCAGTGAATCCGGCTGAACGGATCACCCGGCGCATAATCACGGATATCCGCTGCCTGCGGGCTGCTGTGGTTCCCCCGCCCGGACACACGGTCTCCCGGCAGCAAGCCGGTATCCGGCACAACTGTGCCCATATATAACGCCCTTGGCAGCACCTTGAAGTCCGCCTTGCCGCCCGGCTGGCAGCCGCCGGTGAACAGCCCCGGCAGATCTCCCCAGGTTACACTGCACCCATGAAGCTGATGTACACCCCTTGGAACGGACAGCAGCTCATAAGAATATTTGAAGGAACGCCGGAAGCCGGGAAACAGCAGCTCCTGATGGCTGCCCCCGCTCCAGTAATCGGTCACAATCATCCAGGGCAGCGGGATTCTGGCGGCAAAAGAAATCTCAACTTCCACAACGGCATCGTCCCCCGCCGACAGACGCGCAGGAACAATCGTGCGCTGGACACTAACTCTCCGGGGACCGCAGAGCTGCATCAGCAGGCCGCCGGACATGACCACTCCGCCCGCTGTCAGCAGCAGCAGGAGCGATTCTCCTCCGCGCCACATATACAGTCCTCCGGCAACTGCCATCAGGAGCAGCATTCGCCCCCACTCCTTGGCTGCGCGGCGGATGCGCTTCCGGGGGAACCCGGCTATCTCTGCATTCCCGTACCTGTTCTGCTGTGAATATACCTGTGATTTCGGATCTGTCAATGATGATGAGGACAAGGAGGACACCCTTCCATGGTCATAGACTAGCCTCCTGACAGCCTGTACTTTCCCTGGCTATACAACTTGCTGAGGCCTGTTGCTATCTATTCTTTCCACGAAAAAGGATGCCCAGACATTCAGCAGCCGCTTTTCCCGCCAGTAGTCGCTTTTCCCGCCAGCCCCCCTGCCGTCCCTGTCGCATCCTGCCGTCCCCTCCGTCCAGCCCTCCTCCAAAACGGATATCCGCCTTAAGCTGCAGTAACCCTGCGCTCCTCTGCATTAACAAAGGCTTCCGCACCCGGATGACCTGCCACCTCCAGCAGCATACGCAGGGGTACCCAGAGGGAGGAGCCTTGGAGCTGCACCTGTGCCGCCCTGTACTCTGCTGTACCGTCCGGCCAGTGAATGCCAACCTCCTGCTTCTGTGAGTCTAACGTCATGCTGCGGCCGTTCCAGCTTACAGCTGCGCTGCGGGTGTCCGCATCCCAGCCGACCCGCCCGCCCAGCCGTTCCACGGTGGCGCGTAGCGGAACATAGTACTGCCCGTCCTGGAGACGGTACTCTCCGGGCTTCAGCTTGATCTCCATCCGCCCAATCTCAAGCGCAAGCGCCTTGCCTGTTGCAAACAGCTCCGCATTCGGTGCAATATTGGCCGATATCCAATCCTGTGACGGCTTGCCCCGCTGAAGCGAGGCTGCCTTGGAGGACACCCTGAACTGTACGGGATCACTCTGCGTATCCAGAACGCCGAACTCATAACCGGCCGCTCTGTAGCGTTCAATAATGGCAGGCAGCGCCTTGGCACTCTGTTCATGGCCTGATCCGTCATGCAGCAGCAACACCACACTGGCGGAATTCAAGTCAGCCACAGATGCCTGCACAATCTCCGCAGCGGGCACTCCCCGGCGGCGGGAATCTCCGCTGTCCACAGTCCAGTCCATCACCCGGTAGCCTGCCTGCTTCAGCAGATTGAAGTATGTACTGTCGAAATGGCCGAACGTGCCGCCCGGCGCACGGACCAGTTGCGGACGGACGCCTGTGATCTCACGTACCGTTTCCTCCGTCTGTTTGATTTGACGCCAGAATTCCGTGAAGCCGCTATATAAATCATGATAGTTATGATTATAGGTATGGTTGCCGATAGCATGCCCCTGCTCCCAGATGGCATGGATCAGCTCGGGACGCCCTGCGGCCTGATCCCCCAGCACGAAGAAGGTCGCCTTAACCCCCTGCTCCTGCAATATCCTAAGCACCTTGGGAGTAACTGCGCTTGGCCCATCGTCAAAAGTCAGATAGACCACCTTCTCCTTGCGGTGACCGGCTGCTGGAGCAGCTTTCCCCGCAGCAGCAGCTACTTGGTGTATAGCGGGAGCAGGACGCTCTGCATCTGCCTTAGGGGCTGAACCGCCCGAAACATGCGGCTGCCGTGATTCTGCGGTTGTCATTCTGGCCGCTGCCGGAGGCAAATCTTGCACCGGGACAGCCGGAGCATTATTCTTAGAGAGTAGAGGTAACGCACTGCCTGCTTCAGCCTGCAGGGAGTACGTAATCCGCGAACCGGAAGAATTCCCCTGCCCTCCATAGGCTGACACACCCAGACTCAGCACAACAGCAATAACAAGCAACCCGCAGATCATGATGCGGCGGATAGGATTTTCCAGGTTGTTCTTCATCTTCTCTACCTCCAGCATTCTATTGGCGCACCCGCACCATTTGGTAGATTGTATGAAGACAAGCTTCAGAATAGAATAGGCGCGCAGCCTTTGGAGAGTGAAGAATCTATGGATATGCTGAAATGGATACAAGAATTGTTTGCGAGCTATGGTTATAGCGTATTGTTTTTCGGGCTTTTGCTCGAATTTATCGCCCTGCCTTTTCCCGGGGAGACCACGATGGCCTTCGCAGGATTTCTCTCTTTCACGGGGAGGCTGGATTTCTTCACCCTGGTGATCGTAGCCTTCTTAGGGACTACAATCGGGATGACCATTACATATTTCATCGGGCTCAAAGCCGGTCTGCCCTTTATCCAGCGGTACGGCAAATGGTTCATGTTCTCTCCGGCCAAGCTGGAAAAGACGCAGCGCTGGTTCGAGAAATACGGCAGCGTGCTGATCTCCATCGGCTATTTCATCCCCGGCGTCCGCCACTTCACCGGCTATTTTGCCGGGATTATTGCCCTGCCCTTCCGTAAATTCGCTATGTATGCCTATGGGGGAGCAATATTCTGGGTAGTGTTATTCCTTGGAATCGGCAAAATCTTCGGCCCGCAGTGGATGGGCATCTTCCACCTGATCGAATCCTATGCCCTCTGGATCGCGGTAAGCGTGCTGGCTATTGCCGCGCTGATTGTCATTTACCGTTATCGGGCTGCCATTTCTCTCCGGCTGCGCCGGCGCAAGCCAGTGGCTACGCTTGAACCCAAGGTCCAAGTGAAGGTCAAAGAGACCTCCAAGACCCGTTGACTAAAGCCTCACCTAACGTCTGAAAGAAGGTATCCCTGTGAAAATAGACCGTCTGCTCTCCATTGTCATATTGCTGCTCAACCGGCCGCTGATTCAGGCCAAGGAGCTGGCCGATATGTTCGAGGTCTCCGTGCGTACGATTTACCGCGATATAGACAGCATTAACAGCGCAGGCATCCCTGTGGTTACCTATCAGGGCGCAGGGGGCGGCATCGGCCTCATGCAGGGCTACCGGCTGGACCGCAACGTATTATCGCAACGCGAGCTGGCCGATATTTTCAGTGCGCTGCAAAGCGCCTCCTCCATCGGAGGAGAGGGCCATCAGCTATTGATGGAGAAGATCAGCAGTGTTGTCCCTCCCTCCCAGATCTCCGCCTTCCGCAGCAAAACCACCCAAATGATCGTCGATTTCTCCCCCTGGGAGCTGACAGCTCCGCTGGAGGAGCGGCTGGACCTCCTTAAAGAAGCCTTAGAGGAGGAGATCATGGTCACTTTTGAATACATAACTGCCGAAGGCAGGGTAAGCCAGCGTACGGTCGAGCCCTATACGCTGGTCCTCAAGGGACAATTCTGGTACTTATACGGGTTCTGCGAGGAGCGTCAGGATTTCCGCCTCTTCAAGCTGCTGCGGATGAAAGCGCTAGTGAAGAAGAACAGGCACTATATCCGCCAGGATATTCCGCTTACAGAGCTGCCGTGGAGTAGTAGCTGGAAGGAACCGCAGAATCTCACACCGGTCAAGCTGCGGTTCACGCCGGAAGGCAAGCATCTCGCCGAAGAATACTTCGACTGTGAGACGCTCCAGCAGGATGATACCGGCGGATACACCCTAACGCTCCAGTACCCTGAGAATGACTGGCTATACGGCTTCCTGCTAAGCTTCGGAACCGTCCTGGAGGTGCTGGGACCGGAGCACATCCGCCGCAGATTAGGCGAGGTGGCCCGCGGCGTCGCGGCGGTATATTCATCAGACTTGCCGTAGCGGCAATAAAAGCCGACCCTAAGCATTTTCAATTCGCCATCGCATGACCTCCTTTCCACCCCACCCGCATTCAAGCATGTACAATCTTTTTCCATCCGCATCCGAACCTGAATCCATGTTGTCAGGTTTGCCGGTTTATACTCTAAGGGAGAAGCCGGTTTTTGACTGGGAGACTGGGGAGGATGAAGGACAGTGGGGCAATTCCACCCTAGCTCGCAGACGCAAAAAGACGACCCGGCAACCGTTAACGGTTATATCGGATCGTCTTTTTTATACTGTATACAGGATTTATGCTCTCTGTGATTTCGTCAGGCTCGGCTGCGTCTGTCCGCCTTCCGCTTCTTCCGTCTTCAGGAAGTCGGGCTGCGGAGAGGTCTTGCGGATGAACAGCGCCAGCACCAGGGCAACAACAGTCACCCAGGTTGCTACAGTGAACGCGTGGGTAATCCCGTTAATTGTTGCGTCCTGAGTAAGCTTCAGCATCGCAGCCTTATCTGTCTTCGACACCGCACCGCTGACCAGTGCATCGGTGATGTTGCTCTTCGTACGGTTGGTCATCAGGCTGACGAACAGGGCCATCCCCAGTGCGCCGCCTACAGTACGCAGGGTGTTGGACATGGCTGTACCATGAGAAGCCAGACGCTGCGGCAGCTGGTTCAGACCGGCGGTGACGATAGGCATCATCAGCATCGACATCCCGAACATGCGGGCCGTATACGTCAGGATCAGATGAGTATAAGTGGTAGTAGTGCTGATCTGGCTGAATTCCCAGGTCGTTACAGTGGTGATGGCAAGGCCGATAACCGCCAGCCATCTGGCTCCGATTTTATCAAATATAATTCCGGTGATCGGTGACATCACGCCCATCAGAACCGCACCCGGGAGCAGCATCAGTCCGGATTCCATCGGTGTAAAGCCGCGGATGGTCTGCAGATAGATCGGCAGCAGGATCATCCCTGCATACATAGCCATAGTGACGATAATGTTGATCACGGTAGTCAGGGAGAACATGTTGTAGCGGAAAATGCGGAACTCAAGCAGCGGCTTATCCGTGGTCAGCTCACGCCATACGAACAGCCCCAGGGACACGATACCCAGGATCAGGCAGAGAATAACGGTCGTGCTACCCCAGCCGTCTGTTCCGGCATCACTGAAGCCGTAGAGCAGCCCGCCGAAGCCCAGTGTAGACAGAATCACACCCGGTTTATCCAGCTTCGGAGAAGTCAGCTTACCGACATTCTGCATAGTCTTCATGCCGAGCAGCATTGAGAAAATGGCCAGCGGAAGCACGATGTAGAACAGCACGCGCCAGGAATAGTTCTGCACGACCCAGCCGGACAAGGTAGGTCCGACAGCCGGAGCAAAAATCATCGCAACCGCCATCAGTCCCATCGCCTTGCCCCGTTCTTCAATCGGGAAGATACGCAGGAACACAATGTTCATCAGCGGCATCAGAATTCCGGCACCTACAGCCTGAATGACTCTGCCGACCATAATCATCTCAAAGCCTGTTCCTATTGCACAGACCAGTGTACCTATCGAAAATAACATCATTGCCGTCGTAAAGAGCTGGCGGGTCGTAAATTTCTCCACCAGATAGGCGCTGATCGGCACGAGCACACCATTAACCAGCATGAACCCTGTCGTCAGCCATTGGGCCGTATTGGCGAGGATATTCAGGTCTTCCATCATTTTGGGCAGCGCCACATTCATCAGCGTCTGATTGAGTAGCGCCACGAAGGCGCCGATCAGGAGCGCTGCGATAATCGGGCCTCTGCGGACCGTCTTGGACGGTGCATTACCGGCTGTAATTGTACTCATAGCTTCTTGTTGTCTCTCCCTTGTTCTAGAATTCGGATAATTTCACCATGCAGCCGCAGCAGCTCCTGTACATCCTCCGCAGGAATGTCAGCCAAGGGCTGCAAATGTCTTCGGAGTGACTGCCTGCTGAGCAGACGGATCTCCTTGCCTTTCTCAGTCATCGCCAGCTTAAATATTCGTCTGTCGCTCTGCGAGCGTTCTCTGGTAATCAGTCCGGCCTTCACCATCCGGTCCACTACACCGCTGGCTGCGCTGTTGCCCAGATGCAGAAGATCGGCCAGCTCCGTGATCCCGATATCGGGATGCAAGGATAACTTACGCAATACCATCAGCTGGGTAGATGTGATATTAAGCTCCTCTGCATCCTTCCACAGAAGCTGCTGGAAATTATGGGTAATGCAGCGGAAAGAGGACAGAATATCGTCCAGTTGCTTTTCCTTTTCTTCCAAGCCTTATCCCTCCACAAGCATAATGCACAATAATACTTCGCATGCGAACTATTTTACTATTTACCTATTTATCCGTCAATGGTTTTCTTGCAGAAATTTTCTGAAAATTACAGAAAGCGAGGATTAAACATGAATACAGAACAACGAAATCACTGGAACAGGCAGCATAAAATGTTGTCCAGGATCATCACCAAGCCGGAGGCGCATACTGAAGCAGTCGCTATCATTCTGGAGCTGCATACCTCCCTCTACGCCTCTGAAGAAGGCAACGGGGAACAGGCAACCTATGAGGATGCCTTATGGGACCAGCTGCTGGAGTCCACCGCGCGCAGCTACCCGGTGCAGACACCCGGCAGCCGTAATTCTATAATCTGGCATCTGTGGCACAGTGCACGAATAGAGGATATCACCATGAACATCCTGGGGGCAGACCGTGAGCAGGTGCTATACTCCGGTCAGTATGCCCGGAGGCTGGGGGTTCCTTACGTTCATTCAGGCAACGGAATGAGTGAACAGGATGTTGCTGTACTCAGTAGAGAGGTGAATCTCGGAGCGCTATCCGAGTACCGGCGCGATGTCGCCCGCAGAACACGTTCCATCCTATCCGCTCTGGAGCCGGGACAGCTCGGGATGAAGGCAACTCCGGCGCAGTTCGAGAGAGTCCGGGAGGAGAAAGCGGTACTCGACAGCGAGCAGTGGCTAATGGATTATTGGGGCGGCAAGACCTTTGCCGGTCAGGTACTGATGCCGGCCACCCGGCATAACTTCGTCCATCTGAACAAAGCGATGCGGGTGAAGCAGAAGCTGCAGAAGTGACTCCGGGGTATCCGGAGGATTTGACCCACGTGCTCCGCGCCTGCTTCATGTAGTCGGTTTTCCGACTACATTTGGCCCACGTGCTCCCGCCTGCTTCATGTAGTCGGTTTTCCGACTACATTTGGCCCACGTGCTCCGCGCCTGCTCCATGTAGTCGGTTTTCCGACTACATTTGGCCCACGTGCTCCGCGCCTGCTCCATGTAGTCGGTTTTTCGACTACATTTGACCCACGTGCTCCGTGCCTGCTCCATGTAGTCGGTTTTTCGACTACATTTGACCCACATGCTCCGTGCCTGCTCCATGTAGTCGGTTTTTCGACTACATTTGGCCCACGTGCTCCGCGCCTGCTCCATGTAGTCGGTTTTTCGACTACATTCTCTCCACTTGCCTCCTGCGGGCCGCATGTGTTCGGTTCTCCGCACACATGGGGGTTGAGCCCTGGAAGGCAAACAAGCGGACCGGAGTTTCCTCCGGTCCGCTCTTCATCTATTCAACCGCTGCTTATCCGCAGGCGGCTTGCTCTACCCCTGGCAGCCCACACTACCGGCCAGGACTGGCACCAGCTCTGCCAGATCGTCCGCTGACGGCTGGGTACCGGCGGCAAGGCCGCTGGCAATCGACATCATCAGCTTGATCCGGTTGGCCTGATTGACCACGCTGACTCCGGCATCATAATCAATGGCGACGATGTTCGCACCAGGATATAGATCCTTAAGCCCTTTAATCATCCCGCGCCCGGTAATATGGTTCGGCAGGCAGGCAAACGGCTGAATGCAGGCAATATTGTTCACGCCGTTATCCAATAGATCCATCATCTCCGCCGTCAGGAACCAGCCTTCGCCCATCTGGTTGCCTACCGACACGAGGCGGCTTGCCTTCTCGGCCAGACCGTAGATATTCTCCCGGCCTTTGGATAGTCCTGCCTGCTCCAGCGCTACCTTGACCGGCTTGCGGTAGATTTCGAGATAGGAGATCAGCATGGGATTGATATAGCCCAGCCGCTTGCTTTTGCCGAATTGCTCGGCCTTGTAGATCGGATTGTAGACACAATAGAAAATAAAGTCCAGGAAATCAGGCATCACGGCCTCTCCGCCCTCCGCCTCAATCATGTCAATGATATGATTGTTGGCATCCGGATGGAATTTGATCAGAATCTCCCCGACAATGCCCACCTTGGGCTTATCCGCTGAGATAACTGGCAGCCGCGAGAACCCGGCAACAATCTCACGGGTCAGCCGCTTGTATTCGCGGAACGAGAAATTTGACAGGCTGCCCTTGCAGCGTCCCATTCCCTGGCGGAATAAGGCCTCTGTGCTTCCCGGCACCGCTTCATACGGTCTGAAGCGGTGCAGCAGGCGCATCATCAGATCTCCGTAGCAGGCTGCGGCGATCAGGCGGTTCGCCAGCTTCAGGCTGATGCGGAAGCCCGGCTGATTCTCCATCCCGGAGGCATTCAGGGAGATCACCGGGATCTGCCCCAGATCGGCATCCTTCAGCGCCTTGCGCAGCAGAGAGATGTAGTTCGTCGCCCGGCAGCCGCCCCCGGTCTGGGACATGATTACAGCGGTCCGGTCCGGATCATAATCGCCGCTCTTCAGTGCCGACAGCATCTGCCCGATCGTTACAATCGCCGGATAACAGGCATCATTGTTGACGTACCGGAGGCCTTCCTCCGTCTCCTGCGGACCGGTCGATTCCAGAATTTTCAGCCGGTAGCCCGCATCCTGGAAGACCCGTTCGAACAGCTCGAAATGAATCGGCGACATCTGCGGGGCAAGGATGGTATAGGTATCCTTCATTTCTTTGGTGAACGGCACATTGACTTGCGGCTTGTAGAGCAGCTGCGGCTTAACCTCACCTCTCTCGCGCTCACGCATCGCGGCCTGGAGCGAACGCAGGCGAATCCGCGCGGCTCCGAGATTGCTGATTTCATCGATTTTGATGAGTGTATAGACCTTGTTGTGACGCTCCATAATCTCCTGAACCGCATCGCAGGTAATCGCATCGATCCCGCAGCCGAAGGAGGTGAGCTGGACCAGCTCCAGATCAGTTCTTCCCGCCGCCAGCCGGGCCGCACGGTACATCCGCGCATGGTAGGTCCACTGGTTCACTACGCCAACATCCCCTTCGCTGCGGTCCAGATGGCAGATCGAATCCTCGGTCAGCACCGCAAGTCCCATCCCGGTAATCATATCAGCAATCCCGTGGTTGATCTCAGGGTCGGCATGATACGGATGTCCGCAGAGCAGAATCCCCTTCGTGCCTGTCTCCGTGAGGAAGACCAGCGTCTCCTCGCCCTTGGTGCGCACATCGTTCTTCGCCTGCTCCGCTTCCGCCAGTCCCGCCTGGACAGCAGCCGCAATCTCCTCCTTAGGCACCTCGGCGAAGGTTCGCGCCAGCACCCGGGTCAGCGCCGGAATATCGTCGAAGGTCAGGAACGGGCTGACCAGCGGAACCCCCTGCTCCTTCAGGCCGTCCATATTATTGCGGATCACCTCGGGGTAGGAGGCAACCACCGGGCAGTTGAAGTGATTCTGCGCCGCATCATCCTCCTTCTTCTCATACACCACCGCCGGGTAAAAGATGAAGTCCACGCCCTGGCCGATCAGCTGCTGTACATGCCCGTGGGCCATTTTGGCCGGATAGCAGATCGATTCCGAAGGAATGGTATCCATTCCGCTCTCATACAGCTTCTTACTAGACTTCGGAGACAACACGGTCCGGTAGCGCAGCGAGGTGAAAAAGGTATGCCAGAACGGGTAATTCTCGAACATATTCATTGTGCGCGGAAGTCCAACCGTTCCCCGGAGCGCTGCCACTTCAGGCAAGCCCTCGTAGGCGAAGAACCGCTCATATTTGTATTGCATCAGGTTCGGCAGCGTGTTCTTCTCTTTCTTGCCGCCTGCGCCGCGTTCACAGCGGTTCCCTGTCACATGGAAGCTCTTGTCCGGGAACCGGCTGATGGTCAGCGCACAGCTGTTGGCACAGCGGCTGCAGCGGCCTGGAGCGACTGAATACTGGAAGTCCTCCAGCTCCTGCGGTCCGAGGATCGTGCTGATTCCTTCAGGGGCAGCCTGTTCTCTGGCCATCAGCGCACAGCCGTAAGCGCCCATCACGCCGGCGATATCGGGTCTGACTACCGTCCTTCCCGTCAGCAGCTCAAAAGCCCGCAGGACAGCCTCATTATAAAAGGTACCGCCCTGAACGATGATATTCCGGCCCAAATCCTCGGGATTACGGATCTTGATCACCTTTTGCAGCGCATTCTTCACCACGGAGTAAGCCAGCCCGGCCGAGAGATCGGCAAGCGTAGCCCCCTCCTTCTGGACCTGCTTCACCTTGGAATTCATGAACACGGTACAACGCGAGCCGAGATTCACCGGTGCCTTCGATTCGAGCGCCGCAGCGGCGAACTCCTCTATGCCAAGCTCCAGTGCGGAAGCGAAGCTCTCCAGGAAGGAGCCGCAGCCCGCCGAGCAGGCTTCATTGAGCATCAGGCTGTCGATCGCTCCCCCGCGGATCTTGATGCACTTCATGTCCTGGCCGCCGATATCGAGGATGAAGTCGACCTCCGGCATGAACCGGGAGGCTGCCTTGTAATGGGCCACCGTCTCTACTTCTCCGCCGTCCATCCGCAGCGCCGCCTTGACCAGACCCTCTCCATAACCGGTTGCGTAAGCTCCCGCAATGTAGCAGCCTGAGGGCAGAATCCGGTAGAGCTCCTTCAGCGCGTCCGTAACCGACTGCAGAGGATTGCCTCCATTGCTCCCGTAAAAGGTATGCAGAATCTCATCCGCCGCTCCGGTGACCACCAGCTTGGTCGTGGTAGAGCCGGCATCAATGCCCAGATAGACCGGCCCCCGGTAGGCAGCCAGCGCGGAACGCGGTGCTGTAGCCTGACTGTGACGAAGTCTGAACTGTGCCAGATCATCCGGCGCTCTGAACAGCGGCGCCAGCTCTGCATCCTCCGCGCGGTCCTGCGAGAAGTCTACAGCCATGATCCGGGCAATCCAGCCGCTCAGCGGCAGGAATACGGGATCTGACCCGGCAAGCGCCGAACCGATGGCGACGAAGTATTGCGAGTGCTCCGGGAACAGCACCTCCTCCTCCTTCAGTCCAAGCGTATCCGTGAACCGGTCCCGCAGAGCGGACAGGAAGGTCAACGGTCCCCCGAGAAAAGCAACACGCCCGCGGATCGGACGTCCGCAGGCCAAGCCGCTGATCGTCTGGTTCACGATGCTCTGGAAGATCGAGGCCGCCACATCCTCACGCCGCGCCCCTTCATTCAGCAGCGGCTGCACATCGCTCTTGGCAAATACCCCGCAGCGCGAAGCGATGGGATAGATCCGCTCATGCTTCACGGCAAGCTCATTCAGACCCGCAGGGTCCGTCTGCAGCAGAGAGGCCATCTGATCGATGAATGCCCCTGTACCGCCTGCACAGGCTGTATTCATCCGCTGCTCGATGCCGCCGCTGAGATAGATGATTTTGGCATCCTCTCCGCCCAGCTCAATCGCGGTATCACATTCTGGAATCCGTCCGCTGATCGCCCTCGTGCAGGCAATGACCTCCTGGACAAACGGAATCTCCCCGAGCTTGGACAGGGACAACCCGGAGGAGCCGCTTACGGTGAGTGCTGCTTCACTGCCGGGGAACCTCTGCTGCACCTCTGACAGCAGGGTAACTGCCGCTTTTTTTATATCACTGAAATGACGCACATAATCCTGATATATAATGATATCCCGTTCCATAACCACCAATTTGGCTGTAGTTGATCCGACGTCAAGCCCAATACGCAGTCTCTTCATGCCATCCCCCATACCTTGCTCCAAATTTGAAGTAATATGAGGCAACTATATCACGAGTAAGCCTGACTATAGCTGTTAGAAAAGTAACAGACAAATACAATTAATTACCAGCATACTTAATTATTTCACGATTTGTTCTAATGCGGCCACCACATGGCCCTTCACTCTGACTTTTCGCCACTCCGCTCTCAGAATTCCTTCCTCATCAATCAGAAAAGTAGAGCGCACAATCCCCATGAATTCCTTGCCGTAGAGCTTCTTAAGCTGCCATACCCCGAACAATTCGCTCACCGTATGCTCCTCATCGGATAATAACGGAAAGGGCAGGCTATTCTTCGCAATAAATTTGCTGTGTGAGGCCAGCGGATCGGCACTGATTCCAAGAACAACCGCCCCATTCGCGGCAATCGTATCGTGGGCATCGCGGAAATCGCAGGCCTCCTGGGTACAGGCTGGGGTACTGTCCTTAGGATAGAAGTAGAGCAGCACCTTCCTGCCGCGGTAATCATTTAAGCTGATGTTGCCCCCTGTTGAGGCTGGGAGTGTGAAGTCCGGAACCTTGTCACCTACTGTGATATTCATTTATTATTCACTCCTCTTAATGTGGTTGTTGATTTCTGAAATTGCGTGTCTTCCCAAAAGAAATTATAATGTAGAGAATGTGAACTGGAAAGGACGAACGAAATGCCACCAAGAAAGAACCGGCACGCCAAAGCCGGCAAGTCAAAGAAGAAAACGCTGCTCTGGACTCTGGCAATCATACTCCTTTTAATCATCGGAGGTCTGGTTTACTATTTCACTGCAATTTACAATCAGCTCGATAACCTCCACAAGACAGGTGAAGATTCTCCGTTCGCCAATGTTCCTACAGCCTCGGCGGAGGCGGTTAAGCCCCCTGTATGGGAAGGCACAGAGCCGGTCAATATCCTGCTCATGGGCGTGGATGCGCGCGGGGTGAAGAAGGGCGAGGTGCCGCGTTCCGACACTATGCTGGTCGCCTCACTTGATCCGGTGAAGAAGAAGTTCTATGTCTTTTCCATTCTTCGTGACACTTATGTTGACATCCCTGACCACGGTTCACAGCGGATCAATGCCGCCATTACCTATGGACCCAACACGGCGATGCAGACGGTCAGCGACCTGCTCGGTATCCCGATTCAATATTATGTCTATACCGATTTCCAGGGCTTCATGAAGCTGGTGGATGCTGTAGGCGGTGTGGATTATGAGGTCGAGAAGGATATGCGTTATACCACTAAGGCGGACGGGCCTGAGTTCGATATCGATCTCAAGAAGGGCTTCCAGCACCTGGATGGCAAAATGGCTCTGCAGTATGTGCGCTTCCGTCATGACGCGACCTCCGATTTCACCCGGACAGAGCGCCAGCGCGGCTTCCTTAAGGCTGTAGCAGATAAGGTGATCAGCACCACCTCCATAATCAAGCTGCCGACCATTCTAGGTGAGGTTACACCTTATATTGACACGAATCTTGATATTAGCGACATGTGGAAGCTCGGCGCTGTAGGCTATGATAGCTCTATGGGCGGCAGCGCGCAGATTCCGCCGATGAATCTGATCCGGGAGAAGACCCTCAAGGACGGCTCCCAGGTGATCGGGTTCAGCAGCGAGCGGGCGCTGAAGCAGTTCGTAGAGGATACGCTAACCGCACCCGAACCTTCGCCAACTCCTGGAGCAGAGGCTTCACCGGGCAGCAGCCCTTCCGCATCACCGGGAACAAAGTAAACTCCAATATAACCATGCTTGGCACACGGGGCGGGCGGACAGCGGGAATCAGCCGCGGTTCGCCCTTTCCCATGGGCGCAAGCCAAGAAGAAAGGAACATTACCTATGAACCGCAGCACATCAGAACAGTTATACGAGGAAGCTCTCCAGCATATTGTCGGAGGCGTGAACAGCCCCTCCCGCTCCTTCAAGGCCGTGGGCGGAGGCGCCCCTGTCTTCATGAAACGCGCCGGAGGCTCACGCTTTTGGGATGAGGACGGCAATGAATATATTGATTATCTGGCCGCCTATGGCCCGATTATTACCGGACATGCCCACCCTCATATCACCGCCGCTATTACTGAGGCCGCGCAGAACGGACTGCTCTACGGAACGCCAACCCGGCTTGAGATCAAGCTGGCCAAGATGCTGAAGGAAGCTATTCCCTCGATGGACAAGGTACGCTTCGTCAACTCCGGTACAGAAGCCGTCATGACGACCATCCGCGTCGCCCGCGCCTACACCAAGCGCAGCAAAATCATCAAATTCGCCGGTTGTTATCACGGCCACTCTGATCTTGTGCTTGTAGCCGCAGGTTCAGGTCCATCGACGCTGGGTATCCCGGACAGCGCAGGCGTTCCAGCCAGCATCGCCCAGGAGGTCATCACCGTTCCCTTCAATGATCTGGACGCCCTGCGTATAGCATTGGACAAATGGGGCCAGGATGTGGCTGCCGTGATGGTCGAGCCAATTGTCGGCAACTTCGGTATGGTTATGCCGGAGCCTGGCTTCCTGGAAGGCTTATGTAAGCTGACGCACGAGAACGGCTCCCTGGTTATCTATGATGAAGTCATTACCGCCTTCCGTTTCCACTATGGCTCCACACAGACCTATGCCGGTCTTGCTAATCATGAGGAGATCATTCCCGACCTGACTGCTCTTGGCAAAATCATCGGCGGCGGGCTGCCTATTGGCGCTTACGGCGGCCGCAAGCATGTCATGGAGCAGGTCGCTCCGCTCGGTCCTGCTTATCAGGCAGGCACGATGGCCGGTAACCCCGCCTCGATCTCGGCAGGGATCGCCTGCCTGGAGGTGCTTAGCGCGGAAGGCGTCTATGACGAGATGGAGCGGCTGGCCATCCGCCTGACCGAAGGACTTCAGGCGTCCGCTGACCGTCACGGTATTCCGCTGACCATCAACCGGATTCGCGGGGCATTCTCCACACATTTTTGCAGCCATCCCATTACGAATTATGAAGAGGCGCAGGATACAGACGGTGAAATGTTCGCCAGCTTCTTCCGGCATATGCTGAGCCGGGGCATCAACCTGGCCCCGTCCAAATATGAGGCCTGGTTCCTGACCACAGCTCACACGGATGCCGACATCGACCTCACCCTGGAGGCGGCAGAGGCTTCATTCGCGGCTATGGCGGCGGAGAAGTAATCGCCCAACTATAAGAATAGGCTGTCCCAAGAGTCAGATAATGACTTCCTGGGACAGCCTTTGTTTTGTTTACGTAAGATTAAGATCCATGTGAGTACCGTCCATACATGAACAACGCTGCCACCGCGAGCGGGGTCACCAGCCGTACGTCCATCAAATTCATATCCGCCGTTATCTGCCCTTCTGTTCATAAAGGCTGCGGATCTCCACATCCTGCGGAAGCTTGAACGGGTTCTGCGGATTGATCCGGTCATAGAACATCATTCCGTCCAGGTGATCCATCTCATGCTGGATGATGATCGCCTGATAGCCCTTGAATTTCTGGGTAATCACCTCACCGTTCAGATCAAAGCCCCTGACCTTCACAGATTCATAACGCGGTACGAAGCCGTGCACCGGCCGGTCCACAGACAGACAGCCCTCGCTCTCCGGCAGATAGACCATTGCCATCGAATGGCTGATAATCTTGGGATTCACCCAGGTATATTCCACATTCTTGCCATTATCGTCCTTCAAAAACATGACAAACATCCGCTTCGATATTCCGATCTGGTTAGCGGATAAGCCTACCCCTGAACGCAGCTTATACTTGGCAGACATTTCGGCATCCTGACTGTTCTTCAGGAACTGCATCATGCTCTGCAGTACACCACGGTCTTCTGCCTGCAGCGGCAGCTGTACGGGTTCCGCTACCGTACGCAGGACAGGGTCGCCTTCCCGTATGATATCCTCCATCGTGATGATGTAATCAGCATTATACTTTGTACTAGACAACTGGGTTCATCCACCTTTTCCACTACGGGACTGATTTGATGATGCTATGGTTAGATTATGCGCGATTAAGGATTAATGAAAGCTGTCCGCAGCTTGCTGCTGTAATTCACATCGAAGCCCAGTCCGGTAGCGAGCGCGGCGAGCGGAAGATAGGTTTTATCCTCTTTACCGACCTTATGCAGAAAAGCTGGAGTATCAATCGCTACATCCGCACCGTTCACCTTAATGGTCTTCGAGCCGATCGTAATAACCACCGTTCTTCCTCCGTAAATTACAGTCGCACTAGAGGTTTTGTTATCCCATTTGCCATCCGCACCCACTGCATTCAGAATATCCTTCAGCGCCAGAAAGTTCTGCCCATTCTTCAAAATGGGCTTATTGGGCGTATTCAGTTCCTTCCCCTTCACCACGATGGACATCGGCGCTGTCTCCGAAGCCATCGCCGTTACTGCCGGCGTACGGTATTCCCCCCATTGCAATTCAGCGAATACAGTGGCAATCCGTTCATATCCAAGCTGCGTAGGATGGAAGTCTGCCGCCCCGGCTCCGATGATATGAGTTAGCGATCCCTCTACCCCGGCGAACTTTGCGGCTACATGAGCTACCTTAAGCGGAGCGCCTGCCTGGTTCAGGGTAGCCGCGATATTCTCAGCCGCGATGGTGAACTGTGCAGCCGCATTCATCAGCTTGTCATACGAAGCCCCCAGGGCGATTTTCGGAGCAGGCTGATACTGGTCGGCCAGCAGAATGGTTGCCTGCGGATTCACTTCCCGGATATTCTTCAGCAGCGCTGTTACATTACTGCTGTATTCCGTCAGACGCTCCGCAAGCTGGGAAGCGAAATCGGCATCGGTCAGCGTCTTGTAATTCAAGAACAGGCTACTGACATCATTACCCCCGATGGTAATGGTAATCAGATCCGCCGCAGCGAGCTCCGTTCTAATCTGCGGGGCCAGCGCAGCAAATTGCAAGGTACGCGGATCAGACAGCCCCGGCTGAATAGCCTCCGGCGTAATTACCGCGCTGTCCTTAATCGCTCCGGTATATTGAAGGAGTCCCGCTGTCTTAAGGCCCAAGATGCCATAATTCTTAAGCTCACTTCTGCCGTGATACCAGCCCTGCTCCAGTAATCGCTCAGCGTATCCGTACGGCTTCACGGAGGGATCAGTCATCCCCGGCTCATACCCGGCAGTAATAGAATCTCCAAGTGCCACGATGCGAAAGACATCCTGCTCCGTTCCTTGCGCCACGGCTGCTGCAGCCGCAACCGCCGGACCTGCATGCACATTGATTAATACGGTGAACAACAGCAGTCCGCTAGCAGAAGCTGATATTAACCTTCTCCATGTCTTCAGCATCGTATTCCTCCTAAATTAGTATAATTCTATTCTAACATCCCTCTCTTCATCACAAAAGAGCGGTCTCCCGATAATTCGGAAAACCGCTCCTGTGGATAACAGCAGCTTATCGCTCTCCGCTGCCGGATTCTGAAGATTTCTTCGGTTCGCCAATACTGGGCGGACCGCTTGCCTGGTCTGAGCGCTTCACATATTTATCATACCGGTCGTCCAGCTCATAGGCGATTTTGCGGTAACGAAGCGTCTCTTCGACTATGGGGTCAAGTGTAGTCTGTATGCGGATCTCATACTTGGGCGAAATCTGACGGATCTCCTTGGCCTGCCGGTCCGCCTGCTCCATCTCGCCGTCCTCCAGAAGCTCGCTTAGCCTCCGCTCCAGATCTTCATTCTCATTCATAACGGTGTAAGCCCTCCTACTGCTTCTTGAAGCCTGTAGCATCTGCGGCCTGCAGGGACGTAACCAGATAATCATGAATTCGTCCATTGCTTGCGACTACATGGCGTGTGCCGATATCGTAGGGATCGCCCAGCGTATTCGTGACCTTGCCGCCGGATTCCAGCACCAGCAGCACCCCCGCTGCGCAGTCCCACGGGCTCAGTCCAACCTCCCAATACCCGTCCACTCGTCCGGCAGCAACATAAGCCAGATGCAGTGCCGCCGATCCTCCGGCACGAATGCCGCGGACCTGCGGCATAATCTGCTGCAGCCCGGCCATATTCGCCGGCTGGGCCACCACGCGGTCCGGCGGGAAGCCCATGGCGATCAGGCTGTTGCCCGGCAGAGTCTCAGCCGATACCTTCGTAGGAATCCCGTGCATGTATGCGCCCTTCCCCTTCTCGGCCACGAACATCTCGTCCCGGATCGGATCATAGATCACGCCTACCGTAAGCTCTCCCTTTACGACCAGAGCAATCGATACACAATAGAACGGGAAGCCGTGCACGAAATTAGTCGTGCCGTCTATCGGATCGACGATCCACAGATATTCATGCTCCCGAGCTTCATCCAGGGCGGCCGTCAGTGCCTCCGCACCAGGCTCAACACCCTCCTCGCCAAGGATGGCATGGTCGGGATAATGGGTCAGGATCAGCCGGCGGATCATCTGCTCCACACCCTTATCGACCTCCGTGACCAGATCCTGGGCCGATGTCTTACTGCCCAGCTCCTTCACCTGGCCTTGTCTGCTCTTGATCCATTCCCCCGCTTTGGCCGCAGCATTGATGGCTGCCGCCGTATGTCCCTTGCTTGTAACTACATAGGGCTGCCGTTCATTTCGGTTATCAGGACTTACAGGACTCATCTCTTCACTCCGCTTTCTTTGCGCATGATTGTTCTCCCGGGGACCGCTGTTTCCGCAGGATACCCTTTCTCTGCCTTAGAACATGACTGCTCAACTTTCTTTCAACGTACCTCATTTCGGCCGGTTTATCAAGTCATGACTGGTGCCGCTCACGGGCCTGGCCGGCAAGTTTTTTGCCAGTTATGGTTCTATATTCACACTCGCTCCGTTTAGTACCATAATTCCATTCCCGCCTTCTGACAGTCCCTTCATCTCCTCCATCAGACCGAACAGGGCCCCATCCTTGAGCTTCGCCTCAATCATCACATCTACGGCGGGAGTATCCGCAGCAATCCGCTTCAGAAAAGCAACCAGCGGTGCCGGCTCCACCCCATCGGCATGGCTGCGCGGATCAGACGGGCTGCGCGGGCTGGACACATGGATCTTCGGCGGCAGCTGCCCTCCGGGCGGTACATCCTTCAGTGCCAGAGGGCTTGTCCATGTCTTCAGGATCTCCGGCCACAGCTCCCAGGGAAGCTCACCTTCATTGTTGACCCATTGGTGATGGATATCCAGCACCATCGGCAGCTCCATTCTGCGGCAGACCTCCAGCGTCTCTACCGCGTTGAACGTCTTGTCGTCGTTCTCCAGCGTCATCCGCTCTCTAAGCGCAAGCGGCAACGCGGAGCATTGTACGCAGAAGCGTTCCGCAGACAGAGGCTTGTCCCCGTAAGCGCCGCCGATGTGGATATTGCTCTTAGCCGTCGCCGGCAGCCCCATCGCGTCCAGCATGTCCGTATGATGCTGCAGATCACGGATCGAGCTTGCAAGTACCTCCGGCCGCGGCGTACTCAGCACCGTGAAGTGATCCGGGTGGAAGCTGACGCGCAGCCCGTGCTTCTTCACATAGCTGCCCACCTCAGCGAATTCCTCCGCAAGAGCAGCCAGCGGATTCCAGTCCGCCAGATCAGGGTGGGTGGCCAGCGGAACCAGCTTGGAGGTGAGCCTGTAGACCTTAATATCCGATCCGACATTATGCTTCAGCAGACGGAGCGTATTATGCAGATTCATCCGGGCGATGGATTCCAGCTTACGAAGGCCCGCCTCCCGGTCGCCCAGCTTGTTGAAGCTTGCCATCGTCATCGTTTTGGAGGGAGAACAGTCAGGGATCACCGTAGACATGGCAACATAGCCGAAGCGGACAATCATCCCTCTTCCCCGAAGAACATTTCGTAGGCAAGAGCTGTCTGAACGCGCGACTCTTCCTCATTCAGCTTCCGGACCAGATCCATTTCCACCGCCGTAACCTCATTGCCCTGAAAATTGATTTCAGCAATCGACGCAGAAATTTTGACAATGGCCACCGCTACATTCTCCGGGTTATAGGCGATCACCTTCTGGCCGGTCGGATAGACACGGAAGCCCTGCTTCACCATCTTGGTACGTCCGTACTCCAGCAGCTCGTACAGCTCCTGCTCATTCTTGAACTTGCACACCGAATTGAATTCTGATTGAAACCCCATGCTTCTCTCTCCTTCCCGGCCGGAATGCTCCCGCCGATCAACGTGGTTTATTCATTATCGTACTTCAGGCCCTGTCTGAACCGGTAACGCTCCAGCGCCAGCCCGATCATACGGTCCAGCAGCGCTTTATAGGACACACCGGTCTCACGCCACAGCAGAGGATACATGCTGAACGGGGTGAAGCCTGGCATGGTATTCACTTCATTAATAAGAATCTTGCCGTCAGACTTCCGCAGGAAGAAGTCGGCCCGGGTAATTCCGCTGCCCTCAATAGCCTTGAAGGCCAGTATCGCCGACTCGCGCAAGTGGTCCGCTACCTCGGGATCGACAGGTGCCGGGATCAGCATCTGTGATTTGCCGTCCGTGTATTTGGCCGCATAATCATAATATTCACCGGAAGAGACGATTTCACCCGGAACCGAGGCCTCCGGCTCCTCATTGCCGAGGACCGCCACCTCCACTTCCCGCGCATCCACGAACTCCTCAATAATCACCTTCGTGTCATAACGGAAGGCATAATCCACAGCCTTGATCAGACTTTCCTTGTCGGTGGCCTTGGAGATTCCTACGCTGGAGCCCAGGTTGGCAGGCTTGACGAATACCGGATATCCCAGCTTATCCTCCAGATCTACAATCAGCTCGTGCTTGCGCTGTCTCCAGTTCGCAGCATTGAAGTAGCAGTAGTCACATTGCTCCAGCCCCGCCTCGCCGAACAGCTTCTTCATGACAACCTTATCCATACCCGCCGATGAAGCCAGTACGCCTGCACCAATGTACGGGATATTCGCCATCTCGAACAGACCCTGAATGGTACCGTCCTCGCCGTTCGTGCCATGCAGCAGCGGGAACATGACGTCTATTACCTGCTCGCCTCCGCCAAGTCCGCTGAACAAGGCATTCAGGGCCATGCCCATATCTCCGGCAGCCCCGGAGAGCTTAAGCTGCTCAATCGCGGGGAAGGGAGCCTCCAGCACTGCACCCACCTTCCATACCCCCTGCTTGGAGATATAGAACGGAATAATCTCATATTTATCGTAGTCAAAAGCGTTCATAACCGCATAAGCCGTCTGCAGCGATACCTCATGCTCTCCGGATTTGCCGCCGTACACCAGTCCTACGGTAGTTTTAGCGTTCCCCATGCCCTAACCTCTTTCTGATCTATAAATAGTCATTGATATGAAAAAAACGATATGCCGTCCGGTCCGTCCAGGCGTAGGAATCCTTGTAATCCCAGAAGCGGTGACGGCTGCTAACCGTCCGCGCATTCACCAGCGGCTGCCCGCCAGCATCAAAAGCGGTAACGATCGTGCTGTGCTGATAATGCCCGTTGCCGTCCCAGTCATACTGAATAATGTCGCCCAGCTGAAGCTGCTCCGGCCGCTCTACAATCTCTGCCCGCAGCCCGGTGCTACGGCTCCCGCTCAGATAACGCTTCAGGCTGTCGGAGACCGCCCAGCTGAAGCTCCACCATTCCTGGGCTCCATTATAGCCCTTGTACCACCAGCCCGTTTCTCTTTTACCAGTATAGTTGATAGGCGCTCCCCCTGCAAAGAGACATTGGGAGACATAATTCGTGCAGTCCACCTCAAAAATCTCGAACTCCGGATTCCCCTCCTTCCACCAGAGGTCGGCATAGGCTGCAGCCTCCTCCCTGCGGTACCGCACCTCCCTTACGCCGCTTGCGCCCTTCAGGACACGGCGGTTCAGCAGCGGCTGGGACGGACGCGGATCGGGCAGAGCCTCCCCCCATTCCGAGAGCCGCAGAGCCGGATCTTTCTCCACCACCTTGCGCACCCCATTCCGCTCAGGCACGCGGCGCTCCACGTTCACAATCTCCCAGCCGTCTTTTTCACGTACAAAGGTCAGTCGCTCCGACTCCACCACATCCTCGCGGTGCGTCATCCCGCCCTTCTCATAATAGAAGGCGCTGTGCAGCGCCACATCGGCGACCACCTCGGCAGGATTCTGCCGCACAGTTCGCAGCGTCCGCACCCCCGTCTCCCCGCGCAGCGGAGTAATGCCCCGGCGGGTGTACCACTGGGCGATCCGGCGGGAACGCGTGCGCTGTTCGTCCAGGAACCGGGGGTCCCTAATTGTGGTATGGCGCGGTTCGGCGCCAGGTGCAACCCGCCCCTTGTTCAGCTGGTCCACATAGACATAGAGACTTTTCTTCCACTGCTGCTCCATTCATCCTCCGCCCTTTCGTTCACAGATAAGAATGTATATGATGTAAGCTAAGAATATTCCTTCACGGTTTCACCGCCACAATGGCTGCTGTCCTATGTATATGAAGGATTGCTCGCACCTATACGGAAGCGGGAGCGATTTAACTGCAAGGAAGTCAGGGAGCCGGCGGTTCTATGCATCCGTGGAAACCCTGAATATACCTTACATCAAGGAGCAAAAAAAACTTTACTCCCCCCATTGTAAACGTTATACTTAAAGTATAGGAATTATGAAATGTAGTTTCACCAGATGAAACGAGGAGGCGCATATATGCCAAGCAAGGACCATTTTTCATTGGCCAAGAACCTGAAATCAGGTGGCAAAACTTATCGCTACTATCATTTGAATGCTCTGGAGGAGCAAGGTGCAGGCGACATTTCCTCCCTGCCATTCTCCATTAAGGTCTTACTCGAAGCGGCTGTCCGCCAATATGACGGACGGGCAATTACTGAAGAACATGTCAAGCAGCTGGCCAACTGGTCCGGCGGCATTGACCGCAATAAGGAAATCCCGTTCATTCCTGCCCGGATTGTCCTGCAGGATTTCACCGGCGTACCTGTAGTTGTGGATCTCGCCGCTATGCGCGATACCGTTAAGAAGGCGGGCGGAGACCCGAAGAAGATCAACCCGCTTGTACCGGTTGACCTTGTTATTGACCATTCGGTTATGGTGGATGCGTTCGGAACGGCCGATGCCCTTGAATATAATATGAACGTAGAATTTGAGCGTAATGAGGAGCGCTACCGCTTCCTGCGCTGGGCACAGACCGCCTTCAATAATTTCCGTGCGGTTCCTCCGGCAACCGGAATTGTGCATCAGGTGAACCTGGAGTATCTGGCTTCTGTTGCGGCCACCAAAACCATTGACGGAGAGACGGTTGTCTACCCGGATTCCCTGGTCGGCACGGACTCCCATACTACAATGATTAACGGCCTTGGCGTAGTAGGCTGGGGCGTCGGCGGAATTGAGGCTGAAGCAGGAATGCTTGGACAGCCGCTGTATTTCGTTACCCCGGATGTCGTTGGCTTCAAGCTGACCGGCAGTCTGATGGAAGGCGCTACAGCTACCGATCTGGCCCTTACCGTTACCCAAATGCTGCGCAAGAAAGGCGTGGTCGGCAAGTTCGTCGAATTCTACGGTCCGGGTCTGGCGAACATCAGTCTGGCAGACCGGGCGACAGTAGCCAACATGGCTCCTGAATACGGCGCAACCGTCGGCTTCTTCCCAGTAGATGAGGAGACACTGGCCTATCTGCGCAGCACCGGACGCCCGGATGAACTGGTAGAGCTGGTAGGGGATTATTATAAGGCGCAGGGTATGTTCCGCACCGCAGAGACACCGGACCCGACATTCAGCGATGTCATTGAGCTGGATCTGGCTTCTGTGGTTCCCAGCCTGGCCGGACCGAAGCGTCCGCAGGACCGGGTAGAGCTTACCCATATGAAGGAGAATTTCGAAGGCATTATCCGTACACCTGTCGACAAGGGCGGCTATGGCCTCAGCGACGAGAAGATTGCCGAAGAAGTTGAGATTCAGCATAAGAACGGAAGCACTAGCAAGCTCTCTACAGGAGCGGTAGTCATTGCAGCCATCACGAGCTGTACGAACACCTCTAACCCGAGCGTAATGCTGGGCGCAGGCCTGCTTGCCAAGAAGGCTGTAGAACGCGGGCTGACCAAACCGGGCTATGTCAAAAGCAGCCTGACTCCCGGATCGCTGGTCGTTACAGAATATCTGCAGAAGGCAGACCTGCTGAAGCCGCTGGAAGCGCTCGGCTTCTACCTGGCCGGCTACGGCTGCGCTACCTGTATCGGCAACTCCGGTCCGCTGCCGGATGAAGTCAGCGAAGCCATTACAGAGCATGATATGACGGTTGCCGCCGTAATATCCGGGAACCGTAACTTCGAGGGCCGCGTGCATGCCCAGGTCAAGGCCAACTATCTGGCTTCACCGCCGCTGGTTGTCGCCTACGCACTGGCCGGTACGGTGAATATTGACCTGAAGACCGAGCCGCTGGGCTATGACCCGCAGGGTGAGCCTGTCTTCCTGGCCGATATCTGGCCGACTACAGCCGAGATCCGCGAAGCCATAGGGCTCTCGCTCAGTCCGGAAATGTTCCGCAGCAAATACGAGAATGTATTCACAGCCAATGAACGCTGGAATAACATTCCGGTACCGGAAGGCGAGCTGTATGAATGGGATAACAACTCCACCTACATTCAGAATCCGCCATTCTTCGAGCACCTGGCTGACGGTATCTCTGACATTAAGGACATCAAGAGCTCCCGTGTACTGGCGCTGCTTGGCGATTCCGTCACTACCGACCATATCTCGCCAGCCGGGAATATATCTACTTCCGGTCCAGCCGGGGAATATCTGCGGGGTCATGGCGTGGAACGCGCTGACTTCAACTCCTACGGCTCGCGCCGCGGGAATCATGAGGTGATGATGCGCGGTACCTTCGCTAACATCCGTATCCGCAACGCAGTGGCTCCTGGAACAGAAGGCGGCGTAACCACCTTCCTGCCGAGTGATGAGGTCATGTCGATCTATGACGCCTCCATGCTGTACCAGTCGGCCGGACAGAACCTGATCGTTATCGCCGGTAAAGAATACGGCACAGGCAGCTCCCGTGACTGGGCTGCTAAGGGAACACTCCTCCTCGGAGTCAAAGCCGTCATCGCTGAGAGCTTCGAGCGGATTCACCGCAGCAATCTCGTGGGCATGGGCGTGCTGCCGCTGCAGTTCCAGGAAGGCCACGGCTGGAGCAGCATGGGGCTGACCGGACGTGAGACCTTCGACATTACCGGTCTTGACAACCATGTCCTTCCCGGACAGGAGCTGACAGTCACTGCTACCCGTGAAGACGGCACCCAGTTCGACTTCCCGGTCATTGCCCGTCTCGATAGTACCGTAGACATCGACTACTACCGCAATGGCGGTATTCTGCAGACAGTCCTCCGCCAGATGCTGGCAGATGCTACAGCTTCGGAAGCGGCTCAGCCGGTAGAATAATTCGGCTTCATAAGAATAGATCATTATACAAGCTGCGCCGGTATCAGATTTCAGTCTGATACCGGCGCAGCTTTTTGTCTTTTTCAGGAATGCCCTATTTGACTGACAGCAGGCTGGTCGTAATGAAATCCAGCTGTTTCTCCAGAGAGATCGGGTCATTGTACGTATCGGCAGCAGGGTTCAACTGGAATACATTCCCTTCCTTGACCGCCGGAAGCCCCTTCCACAGCGGATTGTCATAGACAATCTTCGGGTCTGTAGTATCCCCTGACCACGGGCAGGTGAAGATAATGTCTCCGGCAAAGTCCGGCAGCTTCTCCAGGGAGATGGAAGCCCAGCCAGTTCCGCTGTCGATGGCCTCCTTCTGCGCTTCTGCGGGAGCCTTCAGCCCGAACTCCCCATACAGAATCTCACCGCCTCGGCCATAGTTATGTCCGAATACAAACAGTCCCTTGGCATATGGATTCAGGATAGAAACCGTCTTATTGCCAACAGCAGCCTGTACCTGCGGCTTCAGCTCAGCAATGCGGGCCTCCCACTGGGCGATCCAGGCCTTAGCTTCATCATTCTTGTTCACCAGCTTGCCGTAGTCGAGCATCTGATCCTTATAATTCTTGGCGCCATACTGAATCTGTACCACAGGCGCAATTTCCTTCAGCTTATCGATGCCTTCTGTGCCGGTATACACAATAATCAGGTCAGGGTCCAGGGACAGAATGTTCTCCGGGGTGACATCGTCACCAAGCCCTTCTGCACCTTCAAGCATGTCTGCAAGATACGGACTATCCTTGGCTCCCTGCATGACCCCTACCGGCTTCACACCCAACGCCAGAAGATATCCTGTATAAAAGGCTGTAGTATCCACGATTCGCTGCGGATTCTTAGGCACTTGAACCTCACCGGCGCTATCCTGGAAGGTAACCATCTCTGCTTCAGCGGAAGGCTCGCCAGCAGCCGGAGCAGCAGTGGGTGCTTCAGAAGCTGCAGGTGCAGGTGCATTCGCTGCCGTCCCGGAGCCAGAGCCGGAATTACCCGATGAACCGCAGGCTGCCAGCAGGAGAGCCATGACGAGAGTAAAGACAATCAGGACAAGACTTTGTTTAGAGTATCGCAAGATAATCCCCCTATGTATGTATGATATTGATAATCATTATCATTAGTAATATATCACAGAGTAGACATGCTGACAACTCTCCCGAGAACTTTCCGCAGGAACAAAATACCTGCAGCATCCCCATTGTGATCGGTTTTCCGACCACATTCGGCCCAGATGAGACCACGCGCTGTCCATGTGTTCGGTGAAATCAGCGAAGTCATTCCTATTACTGATTCAGAATATAGTTAAAAATCATAATTTCCTCTAGAGTAAAGGGCTGGAGTAACCCAGCCCCTCCTCATCAAACCGTACGTGAGGTTTTCCCTCATACGGCTTTCCGATGTTTGTCATTCATGGGCATGCAGATTACAATAGCGTTTTTAGTCCGCACTTATTGGCCATATACTTGACCTCCGGGAATGAACTCATCCATCTCCTCCGATTTCTCTTCTTTGCATACCACCGGGTGAATCGCTGCAGAATATACCAATCCAGCTTCGCTAACCTCTTTTGGCTATACTTCGTGTAATAATAATTTCTCCATCCCTGTATCTTGGGATTGAGCCATTCCACGTGTTCCTCAAACGATTTCCAGCGCATGCCGGGTGGTGCTAATCGGTCTTTGACCACGCCCCGGATACGTTCCTCTGCCTTCTTCGTTAGCCACTGCTGTGTGGTATAGTACACCTTCCCTTGAGAGGTTTCTGCTTTCGTTTTTCGGTGGTGCATTCCTAAGAAGTCGAAGCCTTCGTCTCCTGTCCACAGACCTACAATGCGGGTTTTGGTCGGATGTAGCGTGAGTTCCAGACGTTCCATAATGTTGCGGATGAGTTCATACGCATGTTCCGCATCCTTTTTGGTTTTACAGACCACAACGAAGTCGTCTGCATACCTCGTCAGTTCTCCCAGCCCACTTCCGTGTTTCTCCCATAATCGGTCAAAGTAGTTCAAATAGATATTCGCCAGCAGTGGCGAAATCACGCCACCTTGGGGTGTCCCTAAATCGGAGCGCCGTACGTTTCCTTCTTCCATCACTCCCGCATGTAGCCACTTCCGTATCAGCTTCAAGATCCGCCTGTCATTGATACGCATTTGTATTAACTTCATGAGCTTCTCCTGATTGATATTGTCGAAGTAGCCTTGGATATCGATGTCGACTATCCAATTTCCTTTGCGGTTGCAGGCTTTACGGATTCGCTCCAACGCTCCTTTCGCACTTCGTTTCGGACGAAATCCGAAGGAGACTTCTTTAAAATCGGCTTCAAAGATGGGTTCAATCACCAGTTTCGTTGCCATCTGTAGGACTCGGTCACGCACGGTAGGGATGCCTAGCGGTCTTGGCTTCCCGTCTTTCTTTGGGATATAGTGCCGACGTACGGGCTGCGGATGGTAGCTGCCTTCTTTCAGTTCTCGCTCGCATTCCTTGAGGAATCTTGTTTCTCCTTGTTCTTCAATATCTGCGAGCGTTACGGCATCTACTCCCGCAGCTCCCTTATTCGCTTTCACCCGTTTCCAGGCTTCGCATAGCACATCCCACCGGTAGACTTTGTCGTACAAGGCGTGGAATTTACGCTTGTTGTTCTCCTTGGCCGCATGACCTAGCTTTTCTTGGAGTTCTTGAACTTTTTCCTTGGGTGTCGTTAGCCGTTTGGCATTCACTCACTCGTACCTCCTCCAAAAGCGTAAACAAAGCAGGGCTCCTTCCCTCCCTAAGGTTATGTTGTCCTTAGGTTCTTCGGTACTATAAGCCCCTCGGACTCCCTTCCCACAGACGGTTCACTTCGTCTTCTGGACTTATAGAGCGTCTCTTTACGGGTTCCTT
>NZ_JBBODG010000002.1:0-72375 GCF_038002805.1 Paenibacillus sp. FSL H3-0333
GAGAGGACCTTAAAGGGCTGTATGGAGCGCAAAATGAGGCGGAATTGGTTAATTAAGCGCCCCTCAGTCCGCATGGCCTTCGGAATGGTCCCATTTGCTGAAATAGCGGATCTGTAGTCCGCATGGCCCGCTATCCATCTCCTTTTGTCGCATCCGTACCCTAATTCCGCCACATCCAACTCATTCCGCCGCACTCATTTCTATATCCCGCATATCCCGCGTTATCCCCCACCTCAACCCGCCGAAGGGCGGTGGACCGAAGGCAAGGCTGAATGTGCGGCTGCCATCTGTTCGCGTATTCCTCTGAGCCGGGCTTTGAGCTCGGGGACGCTGCACTCAAGGATCTGGCTGATGTCGGACAGGGGGAGCTGGATGCCGTACCATAAGGCACTGGCAACGTGATCGTCCCAGCTCAGCGGCGCAGAAGCGCAGCGGCTGCGGTCGTGGGAGAGCATGGCACATTGGCGGATGCACTCTCTGTAGGCAGCCTGAGCAGCGGCGTCCCCTGAGAGTCGGCCCTTCAGCCATAGTGGATGGAGGGCCACGAAGGTGGCGGTTGCAGCTTGTTCGGCGCGGACGCCTTGCTCCAGCAGCAGGCAGCTAAGCGCATAGACGGGACCGCTATATTGCTGGGTGTAGGGGTTGAATCCGGCAGTGGCGGTTAGTTTGGGCGATAAGGGGTCAGGCATGTGGTCACGTTCCTTCCTGAATCTATACTGTGCAGTTCATTCCAGCGCGCAAAAAACCGCAGGCAGAGGAGGACCTCTGCCTGCGGTTGTGGGTAACAGGCTTAAGACGCCTGGCACAAAAGCGTGGCGGATCAGGGCTCTCTCCTTACGCTTACGAGGTTAGCTGTCGGATTCGGACGGTGAGAGTCGCCCTACCTGCCGGAGACCTGCGCGTGGCATTCTCCTTCGGATTCACCCCAAGTCGGCCTGACGGCCGGATGGTTCCCCCGTTTTCCACGTGACGGAAATTCAGCGTGCATGCATATGCTCATTTTCATGAATGCATTCATTTGCTTTCAACACGAATCATACTCTCTTCAGAGGGGGTTTGTAAAAATGGAAAAGAGTGCTATTCGCCTTATTTTCAGCAAATGGCTGAATGGCTAAGCAAATGGAAGCCAAAACTCATATATGTAGCAGATTATCTGCCATTTATCTCGCTCAAGCGCTGTTTTTTATTTTTGGCAGAGCTCACCACCAAAGCGGCTCATTCTGATTCTTCCAGGCAATAATCCGCTTCATCTCACGAACGATTCCTGTTGTAATCTCATAGTCGCTGCGTTCAGTGGCATGAAGGTCCAGGAAATGCAGCATCCCTCCATAAGTCCCCACGGCCAGTATGGTCTCATCCGGATTGACAGCTAATCCAGAAATGGTGCTTCCGGCATAATAACGCCACAGCTCCCGCCCCTCTGCATCAATGAGCCTCAAGTAGCCATAGGCATCGCCAATGACAACACCGTCCTTCAGCGCTGCCGCCGCATATACCCGGGCTTCCTCGTTTACGACCGGATATTCCTGATCGGACGAGAGTTTACCTGACTCCGCATGTTCAAGGGACACAGCAAGGGTAACGCCATTATAGAAGTGGCAGGCATTGTACCACACGCTGTGCTGGTCCTTCGTAAATATAGTATAGTGCGGGTAACTGGATTCCGGATTGAATAAGTGAACCTGCCTTGAAGTTGTGTCATATAAAAGATGATCACTGCCCTGGCTGCCATAGGCAATCCATCTTCCATCCGGAGAGACGGCACCATGCGGCATGTCAATTTCAATATGCTCCATCTCATCTGCTTTATATTCTTCGAGATCAGGATGCAGCAGCTTCACCTCCCATAGCTTCTCCTGCGATTGCTGGACCAGGAAAATCCCCTGGCTTGTAACAAGCAATAACGCTTGGCCCCCGTTAAAAGGAATGACTTGCTCCAAGGGTAACTCCTGATCCAGGCTGTCTATGTCCAAAACGGGGAAGTCCGGGTCCAGCCCTTGAATCGTGCCATTCAGCTCACGCCATGTGAGATCTGCTACAACTTTTCCTTGTAGAGTGCTGTTCATGGATTGCATAATGGTAATGCCTTGAGTTCCGGCGAGTGCATAGAACTGATTGTCAGGAGATGCCCCAACCAGGCTAAACTCGTCGAATACGGAAATAACATCCTTATGTGCAGCCACAACTGCATTCTTCTCCCAAGGTGAGCCGGTGCTGAACACCACAGCATCATCACTTATGAAATGGATACCGCGAATCGCCTGCATCTCCTTCTGGAAGTGCCCGGAGAGCGGCCACGTTGCCGCCGGTAGTTGCTCCCGCAGCTCAGCAATTTCACCGTGTTCATTAGCTCCTCTAATCATCTTATAGATTTTGGCGGCGAGGGCGCCGCGTGTATCCTCTGCGGGTTCATTTCCCGCTTTGTCCCAGCCTTCTGTCAGTCCCTTATGTACGAATTGATTGACGTCGCTCACATAACGCTGTCCTTCTTCACGCCATTTGGCGGCATGCTCATCCTGTAGCCACTTCAAAGGATCAATCCTCCTTGTCCAGATATATATAAATATACAATTATTTCATCGATGAATCGCAAAAAAAAGGCGCTGCTCCTGTTGAGAGGACAGCACCTTTGCGTATATTACAGAACAGCAGCATCCATAAGCTCCTGAAGCTCAGGGAGATTGAAGCCCTTGACCGCCCGGTCCCCGGATACGGTGACTGGAATGCCCATGAAGCCCAGCTTCTCCACTTCCTCCTGATAGACGGAGCTGGTCATCACATCCCGGACCTCGAAGGGAATGCCCTTGCTCTCCAGCAGCTGCTTGACCTGATTGCACTCGCCACAGCCGGAGGTTGAATAGACAATTACGTTCGCGCTCATTGTTCCACTGCTTCCTTTATCGCTTTTTGGGTAATCTTCCAGTGTGAGGTGTTCCAGCGGACTTCGCTGTCCTCCAGCAGGAAAATCTGCGGGGATTCATGCTTGATCCCGAAATCCTCAGCGATCTGATTGGAGACAGGACGGTCTTCGATCACATGGACCACGGCTGCAGGAGTATCTGAATGCTGTGTATAGGCCTGGAATTCCTCGTTGGCCTTGGCGCTGATCGGGCAGGTGGTGCTGTGCTTGAAGAGCAGTTTTTTGCCAGGCTGCCCGATATATTGCTGTAGTTCTTCCTTAGTGTGAATTTGTTGAATAGACATTGGAGGATCACCTTCCTGGGTAAGAGTTAATGAAACCTGTTGTCAACAATTGTGTTGTTAACAACTATTAATCATGATTGTAGCATAGTTCAAAATTAAAGCAAAAGTAAAGTTCTGCTTAGCCATCCCCTCCCTTGAAGGATGTTGTTAAAGGCCTGCAGCCATGCTAATGTGGGAGGGATGAACCTAGGCTCGGTGCATAATCATGCAGATATGAGGGGGGAGCTTATGAAAAGGGTTGCTTGTGTTACCGGTGCTGACCGTGGACTGGGATTGTGCCTCGTTCGATCTCTTTTGGAGAGTAAGTACATGGTGTTTGCCGGACAGTATTTGCCGGACCCTGCGCTACTTGAAGCTTTGAAAGCGCAATACCCGGATAGCCTGAAGCTGGTTCCTCTCGATATCGGCAGTGCAGGGAGCGTAAAGGAGGCCGCGCGGAGTATTGCCGGAAGTACAGGGCACCTTGATATGATTATCAATAACGCAGGGATTATCCACAAGTCTGATGATGCAACAGTGCTCGTGGATATGGATGATGAAGCTATGGCGGAGATTTATAACGTGAACACGCTGGGTGCGCTGAGGGTGAGCAATGCATTGATGGGCTTACTGCTGCAAGGCCGCCAGCGTCTGGTGGTTAATATCTCGTCTGAGGCCGGAAGCATCGGGCGGAACAAGCGGATCAATATGTATGGCTACTGTATGTCGAAGGCCGCGCTTAATATGCAGTCTTCGCTGCTGCACAATCACCTGCGTGCGATGGGCGGACAAGTGCTGGTCTTCCATCCCGGCTGGCTGCAGACCTATATGAACGGGGAGAAGGATGCACAGGCGCCTGTAACTCCTGAAGAATCAGCAGGCAAGATCATGACGATCGTTCATAACCACAAGATGTATCTGGCCGAAGAACCGGCTTATATCGATCTGGACGGCAATCTCTGGCCCTGGTGACACGAACATTCAGGACAGGCTAACTTGGCAAAAGAGAGGTGTGTACATCATGTCTTCATACAAAGCACTGGCGTTCGGCAGCTATACTGAAGTGAAATATCATCCCTTCGAAGGGGTAGACCGTGAGCTGGAGCAGCTCCTTAAGCCGGAGCTCCAGGTGGTCTCTACGGAGGATTACGGACGGATGAACCAGGCAGAGCTGGCAGAATGCAGGCTGGTGGTCTCCTATACGGAATTCTCAGAGGAGCAGTTACCCGCTGTGCAGAGCGGAGCCTTACTTGCTTATGTGGCTGGCGGCGGCGGGTTGCTTGTCGTGCACAACGGCATATCCCTGCAGCGTAATCAGGAGCTTGGGGCGATGCTCGGTGCCCGGTTCACCCATCATCCGGCGTTCACGACGCTTCAGATGAAGGTGACTGCGCCGGAGCATCCGATTATGGAGGGGATCTCTGATTTTGTGATCGAGGACGAGCCTTACTATTTCGAGCAGCATCCCCACTTCGAGACAACGGTACTGGCCGAATATCCTCATGACGGAGCGATGAGACCGGCGGCATGGTGCCATACCTTCGGCGAAGGCCGGGTGGTCTATCTGATGCCTGGGCACCATCTGCCTTCCTTCTCTTCAGAGCCGCTGCGCCGGATGATCCGCAGAGGCGGATTATGGGCTGCCGGAATGCTATAGTACGTGACGCTTATGATAAAAGGCAGGATACCGCTTGGATAACATGCGGTGTCCTGCCTTTGTGTAAATGATAGGATGATCAGCTATGATGCCCTATTTTTGGGGCTCAGCACCAGCAACAGGGACGACCTCGTTCTGATGAAGAGCTTCCAGTACCTCTGCACGCAGCGTATCGGTGAAGGCGGCCCAGACTTTTTTGCCGACATCCAGCTCTTCGCGTCCAATCGATTGCAGCGTCTCAAGCCATACCCGCTTGTCATTAATGAGTCCGAGCTGGTCCTGGATGTCCTTATAGAAGGCTTCATGGGCATGGAATTTCTGATTCAGCGCAAAAGCAGCCGCATTCGCCGTATATCGCAGTTCCTTGGCGGCGATCCTCAGCTCATGAAGAGCTTCAAAGGCTTCTTTTGATTCAGCTTGAGGACCCTTGAATAAGGTCTTGCAGGCTTTTTTCTTCTGTTCAAAGGCGACTTCAAGCTCGCGCATGGCGACATTGGCGTCTTTTTTGGCAGCGAGGGGCTCTAGCCCTGTCTCGATAAAAGGGGTCCACAGCGCTTCGAGCGCTTGGCCGGACAGCTTGGGCAGTGCCTTCTTCAGCTTCTTGCGGGCGTCCTTCCGTGTGTCCTTCTGGTGTTCAATGACCGCCTTCAGCAGCTTGGCAGTCTTCTTATCGCCCGCCGCCTTTGCTGCCTTACGCCGGGCCTCAAACGATCCGATCAGCACATCTGCATCACGGACTCTGCCGAGCTTCTTCTGGGCCTGCTTGAAGCTGTCATACAAGTCTGCCGTTGCAGTATGGCCCGGATCAAGAATGGACAACAGGGTCAGCAGCTTGCGGCTATTGACTCTGGCCTGATGAATATCCTCATCGTTGAACCCTTTGCATGCATCCTTGCTATAGTCCTGAAAATTAATGTACAGCTTGCTCATGGCCTGTTCCCATTGCCTGGATTTGCTTAGTTGCCTGTCCTTTGCCTGTGGTACGGTGTTCATGCAGCATCACTCCTAGAGGTTGTGTATAGCATGAGCTTATGCGCGAATCTTATGGCTGGTATATTCTTCTGTACTACATTAAGGATAACGGGTTCGCTCCACCATTTCAAATCTGTAAGGGGATACACTGCCTGTTATACGGTGCGGGGAGAGATCGGTTACAATGTGAATAGTTAACGGAGTTAAGATTGGCCAGGGCTTATAGATAGAAAGGGGAATCAGCATGCGGAGTGAACCTTATGATGTACTGGAGAGCGGGGCTGCGGGTAGTCTGCCGGAACAGATGGTCCTCTTCACGCATACCGGCGGAGAAGCAGGAGAAGAAGGGGAAGAGGCATCTGCGGAGGATATGCTGATTCCGTTTGCTTTTGAAGAGGTGCTGTGCCGTGATGTCGGGGCCGGTAAGGTCCCGCCGGTGCTGCATCTCTGGAGCCACCCCGGCGGAGTAGCGCTAGGGCTGCGGGACAGCAAGCTGCCCCGCGCAGCAGAGGCGATGCAGGCGCTGGAGCAGCAGGGCATCCGTACGGCAGTCCGCCATTCGGGCGGCGCTGCGGTGCCGCTGGATGCGGGAGTGATCAACGTGTCCCTGCTGCTGCCGAAGCCTGCGGGCAAGCTGGACTTCCACGATGATTTCCGGCTGCTGGCTTCGTTGATTACCGAAGCGGTAGCCGCGGGCCATCCGCAGGCAGCGGCGCAGATCCGGGCAGAAGAAGTCACCGGGTCGTATTGCCCCGGTGACTTCGACCTGGCGATCGGCGGCCGTAAGTTCTGCGGCATTGCCCAGCGTAGACAGAGTAGCGCATACTTCGTCCACGCGTTCGTGATTGTGTCCGGCACGGGGCTCGCGCGCGGAGAGTGCATCCGTCGCTTCTATCAGGATGCAGCGGACGGCGATGCCTCCCTGGACTATCCGCGCGTGCGGCCGGAGACCATCGCCGCGCTCGCGGAGCTTGGCGGCCCGTCTACAGCGGCCGCCTTCATCGCAGGCATCCGGCAGGCGCTTGCCAGCCGGGGAACCCGCCTGCTGCCGGCGGAGCTTCTGCAGCAGGAGACAGGCTACAGCCTGCGGTACAGCGACCCGCAGGTGCTTGAAGCAGCGCGTATGCTGCGCGAGAGGTACGCCCGCTGAAGCGGGCGGCTACTGGCGGCAGCGACGGGTGGCTGAATGTATGCGAAAAACAGCATACAATATGCAGGCTGGGGTGTGCGCGGGCCAAATGTATGCGGAAAACAGCATACAATGTGCAGGCTGGGGTGTGCGCGGCTGAATGTATGCGGAAAACAGCATACAATGTGCAGGCTGGGGTGTGCACGGGCCAAATGTAGGCGAAAAACAGCATACAATGTGCAGGCTGGGGTGTGCGCGGGCCGAATGTATGCGGAAAACAGCATACATAAAATCAGCAATGCGTGCGCAGGCCGGAGGCAGTCCAAGAGGCTGATTGCGGGGGCAAGAGATGCCGCCCCCTGCGATCAGCCTCTACATATCCCCTGCCGCCCCAACTACCTATACAACTCCGGGCGCCGGTCTGCGAAGACCGGGATCTGCCCCCGTACCTCCCGGACCCGGGCGAGGTCAATCTCGCCGCGGAGGATCTCTTCGCCCCCGGAGGCCTCGCTGACAATCTCGCCCCAAGGATCGATGATCAGGGAATGTCCAGCGAAGGTATTCGCCGGATCTGCCCCTGCCCGGTTACATGCTATAACGTAGCACTGGTTCTCAATCGCCCGGCTGATCAATAGCGCGCGCCAGTGAGAGAGGCGGGGCAGCGGCCATTCGGCGCTGATGAACAGGATCTCCGCCCCTCCGGCCATATGGACGCGGACCCATTCCGGGAACCGGATGTCATAGCAGATCAGCCCGGCACAGGAGATACCGTCCAGCGTGAACAGTCCCTTGGCTGCGCCGGGCTGGAGGTAGAGATGCTCCTCCATCAGCTTGAACAGATGCAGCTTGCTATACTCCCCGGTGCACGCCCCGCTGCGGTCAAAGACATACATACTGTTCGTAACGCCGCCGTTCTCCTGCCTGACGGCAAAGGAGCCGGCAACGATATTCACGCCGTATTCCCGGGCCAGACCTGACATCAAGGCACCCGTGGTATGTCCACCGGGATCTGCGATTTCGCCCAGCCGGGTCAGGTCATATCCCGTTGTCCATAGCTCGGGAAGAATAATGCAGTCTGGACTTCCGGCGGCAGCCTCACGAATTTTGCGCTCGGCGGCAGCATAATTCACCTCCGGTTTGCCAAATGCTATATCGAGCTGAATCAGAGCTATTTTCATACTGGCAGCCTCCTCCAAAAATTATTAGTTGACGGGTCAATGAATTAGGTGTAAAGTATGTTTTGTCGAAAAGGTTTTGCACAATTTATTTGCGTGAGGGGGTTAATTTTGAGCGAAGTTCAGCCCGATGAACATAAGATCTTCGAACTGCTACAGGCCCTGCACAAAGAAATCGGCCCCAAATTCGAGCGCTGCGCCGGCATGACTCCGACCCGCTTCAGGCTGCTGCAAGAGCTGTACCAGATTTCCGAGATCAGTCAGATTTCCCTGCAAAAGCTTCTGGAAATCGATGCAGCAGCGGTTACCCGCCACTTAAAAGGGCTTGAAGAGAACGGGATGATCGCCCGCCGCAATAATCCAGCCGATAATCGGGTGACTCTCGTCTCCCTGACTGGTCAAGGCCGTGAGCATATCAATGCCTACCGGGAGAACAAGACCGAGTTCATCAGCGATCTGCTGAACGGATTCAATGAACAGGAGCGCACTGTGCTCGCAGAGATGCTTACCCGGCTCCAGCATAATATCAATGTACTGTAGCCGTAACCTATAATCAAACCCATAAAGGAGCTAATTCATATGAACACTACCAAAAACAATGATTTCATCAGCATTATTACAGGACGCCGCTCAATCCGCAAATATGATCCATCCGTCAAAATCAGCAAAGAGGAAATGACAGAGATCCTAACAGAAGCTACACTGGCACCTTCATCCGTAAATATGCAGCCTTGGCGTTTTGTGATCATCGAAAGTCCGGAAGCCAAAGCTAAGCTGGCCCCTATTGCCAAGTTCAACCAGACTCAGGTCGAAACCTCCGCAGCGGTGATTGCCGTATTCGGTGATATGAATAACTTCGATTACGCTGAACAAATCTACGGAACGGCTGTAGAACGCGGACTTATGCCTGCCGAGGTGAAAGAAAGACAGCTGGCCGCCCTGGGCGCCCACTTCGCCAAGCTGCCCGCAGATGTGAACAGAGAGACCGTGATGATTGACGCGGGGCTGGTCTCCATGCAACTGATGCTGTCCGCCCGCGCACACGGGTATGACACCAATCCGATCGGCGGATTTGAAAAGGATCAGATCGCTGAAATGTTCGGTATGGACAAAGAACGCTACATTCCGGTCATGCTGATCTCGATCGGTAAAGCGCTGGAAGAAGGCTACGCCTCCGTCCGTCTGCCTATTGACACGATTGCCCAGTGGAAATAATACTCCATACCCATGAAATTCTAGGAGGAATATCCAAATGATTATTATCCATGCGCTGCTTCATGTGAATCCTGCACGGGAGGAAGAGTTCCTGGCCACAGCGAAACCGCTGATTGCCGCCACGCACGAAGAAGAAGGGAACCTGTCCTACGAACTGTATAAGCATGCAGCAGACGGAAGTCTCTATATTATGGTTGAGACCTGGCGTGACCAGGCCGCCGTTGCCGCTCACAACACAAGCCCTCACTTCACTGGCTTCGCCGCCAAAGCGGGAGAGTTCCTGACCGCACCGCTTGATGTTAAGGTGTATAGCGCTGAGGAATTGAGTAAATAATTACGAATTAAGCGGTTCACCCTATATGATCTGGAATCCCGGGATGCTTCGGCAGTCTAATGACTGCTGCGGCATCCTTTTTTAAGAGAATAATTTATATGTTTTGGGGTCCCCGCAAAGTACCTGAGTCATCATCGAAGCTAAAGCCCCACTTTGTGGGGTTATTTTGATAGGTGCCATGCCGTTTATAAAACGTACAAGCCGGGTATCTTACCTTACCCTTACTTGGATTGTCATTTGCTGACGAAGCAAGGCGGGGAAGAACGAAGGAGATGAAGACAGCATGACTAATCTACATACCAATCACCGGTTAACCTCAATCCCGGCTGCTGCCGGGCAGGACGGGCAGCTTCAGCAGGATCTCATAGATTACGTGAATTATTATATTTCGGGCGGCTCCCTGGCCTCACTTACCGAAGGTGCGAAGGAGGCGGAGCCGGCGTTTGCCCCTCTTTTGCAAAGTGATGCCGCCCGCGCTTACCGGCAGGAGTGCGGGGGCGTCATAACCGATATGCAGCAACTCGAACACCTGCCGGGTATAAGCCAGGAATGGCTTAATCAGCTCGCGGATACAGTAGCAGGACTCGATTCCGGTAAGCTCAGGGCTCTGGCCCCGCAGACCACCCGGCATAACCGGGTAGATCCTTATGTGAACGGACCACAATGTCTGGACATGCTGCTCGGCGAGATCGGCAAGGCTGAGCGTTACATTCATCTGTCCGTGATGCTGTTCTTCAATGACCATTCAGGGAACCTTATCGCTAGTGAGCTGCTTCATGCACTTGAACGCGGAGTAGAGGTTAGAATCATGGTGAATTATACGGTCACTGCGCTCGGATACGGCCAGAACCTGGAGGTGGGGCAATTCTCCGAGATTGCCGGGCGTCTGGAGCAGGCAGGTGCAAAACTGCTGGATACCTTCCACTCCTATTACGGTGCAGAGGAATGGGCTGCGAAGCGCAAGGTGCTGAAGTCACAGGGCGTGCCTGAGAGCATCCTTTTTCTGCAGGATAAGGTTCAGGAGGATGTGGAGGTGACCGGGCTGAATGTGATTGACCACCGCAAATTCATGATTATAGACGGAATAACTTCCATTATCGGCAGTCTGAATATCGGGGACCAGTATACGTTTGCCACCCCCATTCAGGAAGCCTCGGATCAGCAGGTAGATGGACGTCCGCTCGGTATCCCCGCCAGGGAAGAGGAATGGCATGACGGCTGCTTCAGGATTCAGGGGGCTGTGGCCCAGTCGCTGAACGCTGTTTTTCACTCCAGGTGGCTGCTGCTCGGGGGAGATCACTTTGACCTGGCGTCACCCTTCTATCGTCCTGTGGTGGACTATGCATTTGGGGAGGAGGAGTGTACGCTCTTCGCGAGCTTTCCCGGCAACCCGGTGAATCTGATTCAGCAATATATTCTGGATGTGATCACCTATGCGGCCGATGAGACCCTTATTGTGAATCCTTATCTGATCGATCAGGCCTTCTGGGACCGGCTGGCTGAAGTGGGGCCGGAGCGCGCCTGCCATCTCACCATCTGCAATCCGCTGGAGGTTAATGATCATCCGACAAACCGGGCGGCGGTGCGCAGCAACATGTACGTTCCCTTTTGTAACGGCGTATCCTTCTATGATTATAGTGCGACTGAACGCTTCTCCCACTGGAAAATCATCTACGACCACAGAGCGCAGGCGGTATTTCACGGCTCTTATAATATTAATGAACGGAGTGCCTGCCATGATTACGAGCTGGGCCTGCTGGTGAAGGGCAGAAGCCTCGCGGAGAAGGTGAAGCGCATGATTGATTATGACCTCAGCGTATCGCGCCAGATCACCGGCAAACACGAGTTCTTCAAGCATCCTTGGCTGCATCCCAGCACCTATCTGAACAAAGCAACGCAGAATTACACCTGATATCCTCTCCGGTGCCCGGTCATGTATAATGACGTTATACCAATGAACGAAGATGGAGCTAATGAAGATGAACATACACATTCTTGGACAAGGTCCCCGGACCGGGGAAATCAGATTCGCGGCAGCGGAATGGGGGGAAGCCAGAGCCATCTGGTGCGGACCGCCTGTTCAGCCGGGTGAGGAATGGGTGGCAGAATGGGAGCTGCCGGCGCTGTTCATGAGCTGGGTCGATATTGTGCCTGCTCCCGGCGGTGCCTTTGGCCTGCGTATCGAAGGGGATACGGTCATCCTGACAGGCGTGCTGGAAAATATAGAGGAGGACGGCACGGGTTATCTGCGGATCGGCCGCGACCTGATCATGTTCGAATGCCTGGGCGAACCGATGGCACTGGGCGGCTTCGTCGAGCTGAGGACCCGTGAAGCCAGGCTGTATCCGGTGAATCTGTAGGGGCCGCAGGGCCCCCGGCGGACGAACTATTTCCTGCCCCGGCATAGCCACCTTCAGGCAAATGAGCTAATATAATATAATTGAAACAAGTAACAGCATAAGGAGCAGAAGTCTGATGAACAGCGATATTCAACAATTTAAGACGGAATTCTTCAAGGCGCTGGCTCACCCGATGCGGATTCGGATTCTGGAGCTGCTTAGCGAAGGCGAGAAGAATGTGAACGAGCTGCAGGCGATCCTGGGTTCGGAAGGCTCTGCGGTATCCCAGCAGCTGGCCGTCCTCAGGGCCAAAAATGTGGTCACCAGCGTCAAGGAAGGGACCACTGTCATCTATGCCCTCCGTGATCCTCTGATTAAGGAGCTTCTGGCTGTAGCCAGACAGATCTTCGACAATCATCTGGTGAGTACCATTTCCCTGCTTGAAGGCATCCGCAGCGAATAACCCCGGCCTCCGGGGGCGGATTACCCCGTTGACAAGAGCAGCGGGCAGGAGTAATGTGGGTATTATATTCAAATAATCAGATATTCAGAGAAAAGAAGGTTATAGGATGACAGGGTGGGGCCGTTTCAAAGGCTATAACATTGCTTCGCTGCGCAAGGATATCATTTCAGGGACAATCGTCGGCGTTATTGCCATCCCGCTTGGGATGGCATTTGCTATTGCTTCCGGTGTGAAGCCGGAGTACGGAATCTATACAACCATTGTGGCCGGCATACTGATTTCCTTATTCGGCGGGTCCAGGTTCCAGATTGGCGGGCCTACGGGTGCATTCATTCCTATTTTGTTCGCTATTGCCATGCAGTACGGGTATGAGAATCTGCTGATTGCCGGAATGATGGCCGGGGTGATTCTTGTCTTGATGGGTGTTCTGCGGCTGGGGGTATTGATAAAGTTTATTCCGAAGCCAGTGACCATTGGTTTTACAGCGGGGATTGCCGTTATTATCTTCAGCGGGCAGATTGCGAACTTCCTTGGCCTGAGGGACATGAAGCGGCATGAGAGCTTTATTGACAATATGAAGGAGATCGGGGCGCATCTCTCCACAATCAATCTGTACAGCATTCTGACTGCGGGAGTATGTCTCGGCGTAGTGGTGCTTGGGTTGCGGTTTGCCCCGAAGGTGCCAGGTTCTCTGATTGGACTGTTGTGTGCCACGGTTATCGCAGCCCTGTTCTTCAGCGGCAAGGTGACGACCATCGGCTCCGCCTACGGAGATATCCCGAATACACTCCCCAGCTTTCACTTCCCGGTCATTACGTGGGAAAAAATCAAGCTGCTGATCCGTCCGGCCTTTGTCATTGCGCTGCTGGGGGCCATTGAGTCGCTGCTCTCCGCAGTCGTGGCCGACGGCATGTCGGGCAGCCGCCATGACAGCAACCGTGAGCTGATCGGCCAGGGGGTCGCCAATATCGCCGCGCCGCTCTTCGGCGGGATACCGGCTACCGGTGCGATTGCCAGAACCGCCACCAATATCCGCAGCGGTGCCGCTTCTCCGCTCTCCGGGATCATTCACGGTGTGGTGGTGTTCCTGATACTGTTGCTGTTCGCCCCGTACGCCTCCAGCATTCCGCTGGCAGCGATGGCCCCGATTCTGATGGTCGTAGCCTGGAATATGAGTGAACGCAAGGAATTTCTCCACCTGCTGAAGCTGAAGACCGGGGATTCACTGGTGCTGGCGATTACCTTCCTGCTGACGGTATTCGCTGATCTGACCGTGGCGGTAGAGGTGGGGCTGATCCTGGCCGTTGTCCTCTTCGTCAAGCGTATGGGTGAGGTGCATAGAATCTCCAAGGTGCTGCCTGACCCGTCTTCCGTCAAGGTCGAGGCCCATATGGTAACAGAGAGCCACGACTGTCCGCAGATCGGAATCTACAATGTGGAGGGACCGCTGTTCTTCGGCGCTGCCTACCGCTTCGACCACACCATGCCCGAGCTCGGCCCGGATCAGCCTAAGCTTATCCTGCTGCGCATGGGCAAGGTGCCGCTGATGGATACGACAGGCGAGGCCAATCTGGCAGCGCTGGTGAAGGAGCTGCAGGCCGCTGGAGGCAGACTGATGATCTCAGGCATCCAGAGCCAGCCGCTGGAGCTGCTGAAGAAGACAGGACTATATGACCGGATTGGGGCAGCCCAGTTCTATGATCATACCGGCGAAGCGATCAATGATGCGCTGGGAAGCGTGAATCCCAGCCGTTGCCGGGGCTGCGAACATGCGGCTTTCAGAGAATGCAGCGCCCTCTCGGGGCTGGAGGAATCCTCATCGCGCAGCGCTGCCTTCAAGGGGCGCACTCCGGCGGTGGCCCGCAAGCTGAGCGGCGGGGTATAGCCCTTGTAATCCGGAAAAAGAAATCGCCTTTTTGGTAAAATGGAGGGTTCGCCTTCTATCCCAAAAGGAGCGATTTCTTTGTCGTTTAATATACCAAGTACCCGCTTTATCATATATTATCCTAAGTCTCCTGTGTGCAGAATCATATCGACCAGACCTGGGAAACGGGTATTTAAGTCATCTTTTCTGAGCGAATAAAAGTGCTGTTTGCCTTCTATGCGCGGCTGGATAATTCCAGCTTCACGAAGCATTTTAACGTGGTGGGACAACGTTGATTTTGAGATGTGGTCGACTTCAAAGGCGGAGCAGCGTTTCTCGCCAGAACTGGCTAGACAATAGGCAATCTTCATACGCAACGGGTCACCTAATGCATTACAGACCGTGGTCAGACGCATCTCTGAAACTGTAGGTATCGTTAAATTTCTCATAAGGTAGATACTAGCATAATGAATATCTTCTTTCAATGTTCGAAAATTTTCGAATTATCATTTACGTTGCTTATAGAGTGTGATATAGTTCTTCTTATGTTGAATAGTTCGAAAATATTCGAACTATAAAACCCGACTAAATATAACACTACAGAAAATTCAGGAGGTAATAAAATGTCTAACACAACAACTGCCGGTAATACCACTAATGCTCAACACACGGATAAGAACATAACCATGTTAAATAACTATTTCCGTTTGTATGATGCCTCTCGCACCGATGATCGGGCTATGCACGACTTGTTGTCACTGTTCACGCAGGATGCTGAAATTGTGTCGGGCGGGAGAAGCCGCACAGGATTCGAGGTAGTGATTAAGACTTTTTATGAACACAACAAAGACATTAAACATATGTGGGACGCATGGGTACTTCAGCCTGACGGCAGCTACCTGACCAACTGGGCAGTATGCGGACAAGCTGCCGATGGCACGGTCTATGCGAAGGCGGGTATAGATATTGTGCGTGTGAATGATATGGGGCAGATTATGTATCTGAAGAACGTGCAGACGACTGAGGAAGAGTACAGTGAATTTAATTCGTAAGCGAAATGTATGTCTTTTCAAAATATAAGAATATCCTTCTATTAAAAAGACGGCAAAGCCGTCTCCACTAGTCACCGCATTTCCCGCTAAACCTCCCGATATTGGACACTCCAGCCCCATATTTGTACAATTACAGAAATGGACTATATCAAGGTTAGGAGATTATCCTTCATGAAAGAACTGAATTATACCAAGGTCTTTATACTTTTGGCTGGAATGTCCGCGGCAACCATTGCAGTGTATCAGGTAGTTTCGCTGCAGACGGATACGTACTATGCGTTTCTGCTCTGGAATCTGTTTTTGGCTTGGGTGCCGTTCTTCTTCTCCATGGCTGCGCATGAGCTGGATAAGCGGAAGATCGGGGGGCTGCTGATTTTGCCGCTGGGCGTAGCCTGGCTGCTGTTTTTTCCGAATGCGCCTTATATTATGACTGATCTGATCCATCTGACTGTCCGCAAAAGCAAGTATATCGTCGGCGGAACGATCCAGAACCGGTACTGGTATGATCTGACCACCCTCCTCCTGTTCACCTGGAGCGGCTGGCTGACCGGATTCTTCTCCCTGTACCAGTTCCAGCACGTGATCTACCGGAAAAGCAACATGCTGCTCTCGTGGGTCTTCGTCCTGTTCGCCTGTGTCATGGGCGGCTACGGCGTCCTGCTTGGCAGAGTCTACCGGCTGAACAGCTGGGATGTGCTGACGGACCGCCATCAGCTCTACCGGCTGGTCATGGACAGTCTGAACCGGCAGTCAGTGTTCTTCAGCCTATTCGTCGCCTTTGTGCTGCTGGTGATCTATGCCACGATGTATTGCCTGCTGAACGGGCTGGCGGGCGGGAGCCGCAGGAGTTATTTCGAGGGCCGGAGGAAGATAGGTTAAGCCTCCTCCTCATCGCCGAGTTCAGGCGGAAGCTCCATGTCCATCTCCAGCTCAGGAGCCGGAACATACTGGTAGCGCTCCAGGTCAACCACGCCCCGTTCATCGAAGATAACGCCCTCTCCGGTTAAATATAGCTGCTGCAGGGAGGCGGATTCGTCTTCGGTGAGCGAGATCATTCCTTTGGCGTTGATGACCCTGTGCCACGGCAGCTTGTACTTCCTGCTCATGGAATGCAGAATGCGCACGACCTGCCTGGCCGCCCGGGGACTTCCGGCAGCCCGGGCAATCCCGCCGTAGGTCATGACGGAGCCTTCCGGGATCGACTGAATAATGAGAATAACTTTTCGCGTGAATGGTGTCATTTTACGTGCTCCTTTTACCTTTCTCTGTCTGTAACAGTCCCACCGCTGTTTTCTAACTGTACTAACCATAACATAAAGCGGCTGCTGCAAGGAGCATTTGCCTTAGTGGAGCAGCGGCTGACGATATCATACGAAGCTTGGTCCAGCCGGCCCCTCTGTTACAGAGCGGGCTTATTTGCTGTGCCGTTCAAGGGCCGGGCGGCTTCTGCTTCTCCTATCCAGCAAATTCTGGCGAATAGGAGTCAGAGAGACGGGGGATAATCAGAGCAATAGATCTCTGAGAGGAGTGATAGCGGTGAAGAACAAGCAACCTGCACTGAACAGCGAAGCTGCCGGTACCCTATCAGCGTATCCCCCGCTAAGCCCTTCGCTGGAGGAGACGGTGGATCGGCTGCGGAAGATATTCAATAACGACGGGACATTAAGAGTAAGGATTATAGAGAACAGCCAGGGCGCTCCCGTCCGCTGCGGGTTAATCTATGTCGATGGAATGGTGGACCGGAATCTGATTCAGACGGGGATCATCAAGCCGGTACTCGCTTACCAGCCTGAAGAAGAAGAGCACCGGGATCCTAAGGTTCTGATGGAGAGAATCCGGTTGAGTGTCATTGATACCCCAGATGTCATGGTCTCCGAGGAGTTGGATGGACTGATCGGGGCGGTCGTCAGCGGGAAGGCGGTGCTGCTGCTGGAAGGCTATGCCGGAGGGCTTCTCATCAATGTTCAGGGATGGGACTCCAGAGCGATAGAAGAGCCTACTACAGAAAAAGCGGTACGCGGCCCCCGTGAGGGCTTCACCGAATCGCTGCTTGTGAATCTGACCCTGATCCGCCGCAGGGTACGGGATCCGGATCTGAAAATTGAATTCACGGAAATCGGAACACGCAGCAAGACGCAGACCTGTATCTGCTATATGGGGAGCCTGGCCTCTCCCGATATTATTAAGGAGGTGTATGACAGGCTGGAGAAGGTAGAGCTTGATCTGATTCTGGACACGGGTTATCTGTCCGAGCTGATCCGCGACGAGCCCTACTCTCCGTTTGAAACCGTTGGAAGTACCGAACGGCCGGACACACTCGTGAGCAAAATCATGGAGGGCCGGGTTGCGGTCCTCGTCGAAGGCACCCCTTTTGCGCTGACCGTTCCTTATGTATTCGTTGAGAACTTCCAGGCCAGTGAGGATTATTATATCAACTATTATTTTGCATCGTTTAACCGTGTGCTTAGAGTGTTGGGAGCCTTCATGTCGATCAGTATCCCGGCTGGTTATATTGCCCTTGTAACCTATGCCCAGGAGATGGTCCCTACCCTGCTGCTGCTTAGTATTGCGACTGCCAGGCAATCGGTACCTTTTCCAACCATAGTGGAAGCGCTGCTTATGCTGACCATCTTCGAGGTGCTGCGGGAAGCGGGGGCACGGATACCGACATCGATTGGCCAGGCTGTAAGCATTGTCGGGGCGCTGGTGCTGGGCCAGGCTGCTGTGGATGCGCGGATTGTCAGTGCGCCGATGGTCATTGTGGTGGGATTGACAGGGATAACGACGCTGCTCAATCCGAGGCTGACCGGACCGCTGATCATCGCCAGACTGGTGCTGCTGGGCACCACCTTCTTCCTGGGCCTCTACGGGTATTTCTTCGGTCTGCTCGGTCTGGTCATTCACCTAATGAGCCTGCGCTCCTTCGGCGTCTCATACATGCTCGGGGTAGGCTCGATCCGCCCCCAGGATATTAAGGACACCGCTGTCCGTGCGCCCTGGTGGGATATGAATCTGCGGCCTGCGGTGATTGGCATGCGTAACCGAAGAAGGAAGCCGTCCAAGAGACCGGCCAAGCGGTCATGAGATCTCTGCTGAGAGGGTGTACCTCTCTTATCGCACTGTTGCTGTTGCTGAGCCTGGGACTCACCGGCTGCTGGAATTATGCCGAGGTGGATGATATGGCGATTGTCGCCGGAGTGGCCATTGATAAGAATGAGGATGGGAAGCTGCTGCTTACAGCAGAGGTAGTGGATACAGGCGGGTCGGCGGACAAGGCCCAGGCGGGCTACAAGATGGTCAGCCTCAGCGGGAATACGATGTTTGAGATCGTCCGCAATATGATCTCTATGACAGGCAAGAAGCTTTTCTGGAGTCATGCGAAGGCCATAATCATCAGTGAGGAAGTCGCCAGAGAGGGGCTAGTCAAAGTCATTGACTGGTACAGCCGGGACACGGAGACCCGCTCGGATGTGTTCATCTTCGTGTCTGGAGAGAAGACGGCCCGTGAGGTGCTCAATATGAAAAGCACCACGGAAGCCATCCTGTCCTTTGAATTGGCCCAGATGATGCGTGACGAGAAGTATACGAACATCGCTCCAGCTGTGGAGATCTGGGATTTCATCGACAAGCTGGAGACTTCGGGGATTAATGCGACGGCCCCAATCATTCATATTCACCGAAAAAATGGTGAGCAGAGCGAAAGGGTGGCAGGTACCGCCGTATTTGTGAAGGACCGGATGGTAGGCAAACTGAGCGGCGATGAGACGAAGACGATGCTTATAATCAAAAATGTAATGCAGGGAGGGGTGTTGGCTGTAGATGATAAGCGGGGGAATCCGGCGTATTCCCTGGAGATTGTCTCCAATCAGACCAAGCTGAAGCATGAAATGGTGGATGGCAAGCTCCAGATACAGATTCATACGGTAACCAAGACAGGGCTGGATGAGGTTATGATAACGGAGGGATTCCTTGAGGATGAGACAATTCAGGATATCGAGCAAAGGGCAGCTGAGCGGCTGCAGGCGGATATTCTGGCGTTAATTCATAAGATGCAGCAGCGATACGATGCTGATATTTTTGGCTTTGGAGAGAGCTTGTACGAGAATCATCCTAAGCTCTGGGCCAAAGTGAAAGACCACTGGCCTGAGGCCTTTGCCGGTCTTGAAGTGAGCGTCAAGTCCAAGCTGACGATACAGAGCAGTGCCAAGACTTCGCGGGCCATCCGGCTGGGGGATTAAGAATGTTCATTTACGTGATATTGATCTACGCATTGATAGCTGTAATTGATCCATATGGGCTGCGGAAGAAGGGAATGAAGCGGGATTTCCTGGTCTGCTCCGCCCTGTACCTGATCTCCTTCGGGCTGGCCTTCGCACTGTCGATGCGCTGGGAGATTCCCAGTCCGTCACCGCTGTTTGTGGAATGGGTGAAAAAGCTATATTAGAGCGCACCGCTGAAGGAGGAGGAGAGTGTGAGCAAAGAGACTATTCCGGCTGGCCAGTCCATCAGCATCGCTGTATTATTTGTCACCGGTGCTTCCCTGTTCCTGGGAACCTCGTCACAGTCCGGCAACAGCAGCTGGATTGCCCAACTGCTGGCAATTCTGCTGGCCGTTCCGCTTATGCTGGTCTATGCGAGACTCCATGTCCTGTTTCCGGGCAAGGATCTGTATGACATGCTGATTGAAGTGTTCGGATCCGTCCTGGGACGGATGCTCTGTTGTCTGTATATCTGGTATGCTTTACATCTGGGAGCGCTGGTGCTGCGCAATTTCGGGGAGTTCAGCAAGACCGTGGCTTTAACCGCAACTCCGATGCTCGCACCCATGCTTATGATTGGCCTGCTCTGTATGTGGGTGGTCCACGCCGGGATCGAGGTGCTTGGAAGAAGCGCCAAATTCCTGCTGCTGTTCTCGCTGATTGTAATTGTGGTCTTACAACTACTCTCCGTACCCAAATTTGAATACCATCATCTGAAGCCGCTACTCAATACCAGATTTAACCTTATTCTCGCAGATACAGCAGGCTCGTTCACCTTCCCTTTTGCCGAGATTGTAGTCTTCCTTGGCGCATTCAGCGCCATTCCGGCCAAGGGCTCTGCCAAGCGGGTGCTGGTCAGCAGCACATTGATTGCAGGGGGGATCATTATTATGATCACGCTGCGCAACCTGCTGATGCTCGGCCCTGATATTCTGTCCAGCCTGTACTACCCCTCTTACGTGGCGGTCAGCCGGATTAATATCGGCGATTTCGTCACCCGGATTGAAGGCTCCGCTGCCATTGTGTTTGTTACGGCGCTCTTCATCAAGGTCAGTCTGTGCCTGTATGTAACCTGCAACGGTGTGGCCAAGGTATTCAAGCTGGAGAGCTACCGGTCTGTAGTGCTTCAGATGGGACTGATCATGGTCTATCTGTCGGATTTCATCTATTCCAATATTATGGAAATGGAGTATTTCGCGTATCATATCTACAAGATATATGCACTCCCGTTCCAGGTAGTTATCCCTGTACTGCTGTGGCTTACAGCGGAGCTTCTCGCCCGCAGAAGGAACAGTAGACACAAGGCCCTTCCAGAGCAGCAGCCAGAAGGTTCATAGAGCAGCGTCAGCTATTCAGCCCCGCCCTGCGGGGCTGTCCGGTTTTCAACCTGTGCTGAAGTTAGCTATAATGAGAGGCAAGAGAGAATCTCATAGAACAGGTAGGAAAGGCGTGGATTATAGATGAGCGTATCGAGCATTGTAATGTCCTCACATTGGGGCAGAGAGGTCAGACATAAGCTTATCACGCAAGGCTCCAAGGTGCTGGCTGTGGTGTTCCCGGGACAGAATTATTCCGCCGAGCGGCCGCTGCTGGATTATGCGGGCAAGCTGGCCCGGGAATACGGCTGTGACCTGCTGCTGCTCGAATACGGCTACCAGGCTGCGAGAGTAGCCTTCAAGCGCGAGGAGATTGATATTGTTGCCGAGGAATGCAAGATTGCTCTTGCTTCGCTTCCCGACTATGAGCAACTCCTGTTCATCAGCAAGAGTATGGGGACGATTATTGCCGGTAAGGTGGCGTCGGAGCCTGGAATGGGCGAGAAGGTCTCACATCTGTTCCTTACCCCTGTGGCGGAGAGTCTCCCGTTCATCCGGCAGAGCCGGGGCAGTGTGATTTACGGCGGGAGTGACCCGATGTTCACCGGGCAGCATCCTGCCGAGCTTAGCAGCATGAAGCAGGTACGGGTCTACAGGATTGACGATGCCAACCACTCTCTGGAAGTGGATAGCGTCAACGAATCGCTGGCTGTGCTGCTGGTTATTATTAATTTCTATCATGAATTTTTCCGCGATTCACTATAAAGGGAGATGAGAGCATCTACTCGCGGATCAGTCTGGATTAGCCGGGAGGACATTGATATGCAGGGGAAGGTAATCGGTCAAGGCAGAACGGCGGAAGTGCTGGAGTACGGGGAAGGAATGATTCTTAAGCTGTACCGCGATGACGTTCCGGAAGAGCATGTGGACTTAGAATACCGCTTCAGTAAATGGGTCTATGAACAAGGTGTTGCTACTCCGCAGCCTCATGAGCGGGTAGTGGTAGAGGGCAGACCGGGAATTGTGTATCAGCAGATCGCCGGTCCGACCCTGTTACAGCAGATGAACCGGAAGCCGTGGCTGAACTTCAGCGGCTTCAAGCAGATGGCCGGCCTGCACTACAGTCTTCACCAGCTTGAGGGCATGGGAGAAGCTGGAGCGCAGAAGAAGCAGCTGGAACATCAGATCATAGCTGCACCCATGCTTGCGACAGAGGAGAAATCACAGATTCTGTCCCGGCTTGCAGAGCTGCCGGACGGGGAGAAGCTATGCCATGGCGATTTCCACCCGGACAACATCCTGATGGACAGTAAGCTGTGGGTTATTGACTGGATGACAGGCGTCCGCGGCAATCCTGCAGCGGATGTTGCACGGTCGGTAATCATGTTCAGTATCGGGGCCTTGCCTGAGCGGGCTTCTGTGTTCACTAAGGGGTTCCTGGGGTTCGCCAGGAAGCGGCTGACCGCGCAATATGTCCGCAGGTATCTGAAGCTGTCAGGCTTGACGCTTGCCGATATCAACCCGTGGATACTGCCGGTAGCAGCCGCACGGCTGGTTGAAGGACTTCCGGTTCCCGAGAAGGAGCTGCTGGTCCGCGAGATCCGCAGACGCCTGAGAGCATAGCGCTGCGGGCAACAGAATAATAGATGATATAGAGAAGGCGGAACGCAGATGAATACATACATTGCCTTACTGCGCGGCATTAATGTCGGCGGCAACAAAATCATTAAGATGCAAGAACTGAAGGCGATGTTCGAAGCGCTTAAATATGAGAATGTGCGCACCTACATTCAGAGCGGCAACGTTGTGTTCGAGAGTGAAGGAGCCTCCGCTTCCGGGCTCGCCGGGACCATCAGCCAGCGGATCCAGGAGACCTTCGGCTTTGAGGTGCCTGTCATCATCCGTTCTCTGGAGGAGCTGGAGGCGGTCATCGCCGGTAATCCGTTCCCGCAGAGTGAACAGGAAGCCTACAAGCGCCTGTACGTCTCGTTTCTGGCAGCAGAGCCATCCGCTGAAGCGCTGGAGAAGCTCCGTCCCTATGAGGATGGAGCCGATAAGGTGCAGGTGATCGGCAGGGAGCTGTATGCCTTCTATGAAGTGAGTGTGAGCGAGTCGCCGCTGTTCAAGGTACCATTCGACAAGCTGCTGGGAACGGCGCTTACCGCGCGCAACTGGAACACCCTGAACAAGGTAGCATCGCTGGCCAGTAAGCCGTAAAGGAAATAGTTGCTCTCCCAAATACCCCACCAGGATATATCACTTGGTGGGGTATTTGGCGTGTCCGGCACGTTCAGCAAACATTCAGCGGGCGTTCATTGCCGGTTAAGGTACGGATGCCATAATACACCTAAGAAATGAACGAATCGGAGTGGATCAAACGATGAAAATACTGAAGAGGCCGGGTACCGATGTTGTACTGGTAATGATTATGCTGCTGGCAGCCGTCCTGTACGGATACGGAATCTGGAATGACCAATATGCCAATACGTACTATACAACCGCAGTGGGCAGCATGCTGCAGAGCTTCCATAACTTCTTCTTCGCTTCCCTGGATTCAGCAGGGTCTGTAACAGTCGATAAGCCGCCGGTAACCTTCTGGCTGCAGACCTTAAGCGCGCTGGTCTTCGGCCTGCATGGCTGGAGTGTCATTCTGCCGCAGGTGCTCGGCGGTGTAGGCTCGGTACTCTTAGTCTATCTGCTGGTGAAGCCTTCCTTCGGACGGGCGGCGGCACGGCTAGCAGCGCTCGTTATGGCGGCTACCCCGGTAGCAGCGGCGGTAAGCCGGACGAACAATATTGATGCGCTGCTGGTGTTCACGCTGCTGTTGGCGGCATGGTTTCTCTTCCGAGGTACCCGGACCCACCGGACGGGTAGCCTGCTCGCCGCCTTCGGGCTCATCGGTGTCGCCTTCAATGAGAAGATGCTGCAGGCTTATATGGTTCTTCCGGCCTTTTATCTATTCTATCTTCTGGCAGCCAAGGTGAACTGGAAAAAGAAGACCGGCACCCTTGCAGCCTGCACTGCCGTACTGCTGGCAGTGTCTCTATCCTGGGCTGTAATTGTCGATTCCATTCCGGCAGATGAGCGGCCTTACATCGGGAGCAGCGGCACCAATTCTGTGCTTAATCTGGCTTTTGGCTATAATGGTGTGTCCCGCTTGACCGGTGACCGCGGGGCAGGCGGAAGCGGTGGATTCGGTGGCGGTATGCCCGGAATGAACGGGGAAATGCCGGAATTAGGCGGTGAATTCCCGCCCATGGATGGAGCTGATGGACAAGGGGGCGCAGACGGGCAAGGGGCGACGAACGGCCGTGATTCCGCCGCCGGGGACAATCAGAGCCGTGACAGCGGCGGGACTGCTCCAGGCCAGGACGGACGCGGTGGCGGAATGGTGCCGGGCGGTCAGGACGGCGGACGGCGCGGAGAAGGAGCGGAAGGCGGATTCGGCGGGTTCGGCGGCCCGAACGGACGCGGAGGAATGAACGGCGGCGGCATGTTCAACACAGGCACTGCCGGTCCGCTGCGGCTGTTCCAGCAGGAGCTGTCCGGCCAGGCGAGCTGGCTGCTGCCGTTCGTGCTGTTTGGCAGCATCGGGATCTTGGCCAGCTTGCGCCGCAGGAGCTTCACCCGGCAGCATAAGGAAGCCATCTTCTGGCTGGCCTGGCTGGTCCCGGTCATGGGATTCTTCAGCATCGCAGGCTTCTTCCACCATTATTACCTGATTATGATGGCTCCGCCGGTGGCGGCGCTGGCAGGTGCAGGCTGGTCTCAGCTTTGGAGCTACTATAAGGAGCGGAAGGCCTGGCTGTCCTGGCTGCTGCCCGCAGCGGTGCTGGCTACAACGGTACTTGAGGTGTACATTATCCGTCCGTACGACGATACGATCGGCAGCGGCTGGTCCTCCGGTATTCTGGCAGCAGGTCTTGCCATGACGGTACTGCTGGTCATTCTGCGGCTGCTGAAGGCGCTACGCGATAAGCCCTCCTGGTTACATGCCGCTGCGGTAACTGGGTTCCTGGTACTGCTGATTGGCCCGCTCTACTGGGCATTTACACCGATTGTCTATGGGAATAATAGTATGACTCCAGCAGCAGGGCCGAACAGCGGCAGCTCCTTCGGGATGGGCGCAATGGGCAACATGCCCAACATAGCCAACATGCCCAACATAGCCAACATGGGCGGCATGGGGGGAAGGAATAACGCTGCCGGTATCAATGAGTCTCTGCTGACCTATCTCAAGGAGCATAATACCGGCGAGAAATATCTGTTCGCAGCGATGGATTATGGAACGGCAGGCCCGTATATCATCGACGAAGGGGAGCAGGTCGTCATCCTGAACGGCTTCAATGCGTCAGATACGCCCTACACCCCAGCCACTCTGAAGGAGCTTGTAGAGAGCGGGCAAGTGAAGTACTTCCTGGTCACCAGCGGCGGCATGGGCGGGATGCGGGGCGGCGGCAGCTCGGAGATTACGGAATGGATTACCGCGAACGGGACGGAGGTTCCGGCCGCAGACTGGCAGGGAACGCAGAACAGCGGCAATGCCGGAACCTTGTACGAGATCACCCTGAACTAACCTGCTTGAGCAGGAGATCAGGAAGCGCGTATATCCGGTCGTGTGCCGGCGCGCTTCCTTACTACTTTTGAGGAGGAGCTGCCCATGAGTGTTCAAGTGCGCTATTCCATTATCATACCGATGTTCAATGAAGAGGCTGTTATTCAGGAGACCTACCGGCGCATCAAAAAAGTAATGGGCATAACAGGCGAGCCCTACGAGCTGATCTTCGTCAATGACGGCAGCACGGACAACTGCGCGCAGATGATCGAGGAATACAGCTATTGGGATGAAAGTGTGAAGCTGATCGATCTGTCCCGCAATTTCGGGCATCAGGTCGCTATTACCGCAGGTATGGATTATGCGCTGGGCGATGCGGTCGTGATCATTGACGCGGATCTCCAGGACCCGCCCGAGCTGATTCCCGAGATGATTGCGGAGTGGAAGCAAGGCTACCAGGTCGTGTATGCCAAGCGGATCAAGCGAAACGGAGAGTCCCTGTTCAAAAAGTGGTCGGCCAGCTTATTTTACCGGGTGCTGCGTTACTCGACCGATATCTCCATTCCGGTGGATACCGGCGATTTCCGCCTGATGGACCGCAGGGTCTGCGACGAGCTGAAGCGTCTGCCTGAGAAGAACCGCTTCGTTCGCGGTCTCGTCAGCTGGGTTGGATTCCGCCAGAAGGCGATAGAATACGAGCGGGAGGAGCGGCTGGCCGGAGAGACCAAATATCCGTTCAGACGGATGCTGAAGCTGTCGCTGGACGGCATTACCTCCTTCTCTTATAAGCCGCTGAAGCTGGCGGGTGTTCTTGGAGCACTGCTGTCCGTATCCGGGTTTCTGTACCTGATGTATGTACTGTATCTGGCGCTCTTTACGGATGCGGCCGTGAAGGGCTGGGCGTCGATGATCGGGATCACCTTGACCTTCAACGGGTTCGTGCTGCTCATGCTGGGTATTCTGGGTGAGTATGTCGGACGGATCTATGATGAATCGAAGGGCCGTCCCCTCTATATCGTTCAGGAATTCTACAGCGGCAGGCCGCAGCAGAACGCGCAGGAGCAGAGAGTCGCCAGTCTCAACAAATAACTATATTCCTTCCACATCAAAAAACCGCCTCTCCTCCAAAAAGGAAAGGCGGTTCTTATGTAACAGCTGTATCTGCTAAGCCTTCAGCAAATCGTGATCGACATACCGTGCACCGTTCAGCTCACTGATAATGTTGACGGCAACCTTGGCGCCGTCCCCGGCAGTGATAATCGCGTGGACACTCATTCCGGCAACGGTTCCGGCGGCCCAGATTCCGTCGATGTTGGTTCTGCCTTCCGGTGTGGCGGCAATCACCGTCTTGATTCTTGGCTCCGTACCCTCCTTGGTTGTTACCCCGGCTGCGGCAGCCAGATCCGTCAGAACACCTGTCGCCAGCACGACATGCTTAGCTTCATAAGCAGCTCCGCTCTCTATCCCGATGACGAAGCCCTCACCGCTGGCTTCCAGTGAGGTCGCCTGTCCGGCAACCAGCTCAGCCCCGAACTTCACGGCCTGCTTATGTCCGGTTTCTACAAGATCAGGTCCGCCGATCTCGCTAATTCCGTAATAATTCTCATACCAGCCTCTGCGGGTCATACCTTTGTCGTTGTCAATCAGCAGTGTTTTTTTGCCGGCCTTGGCAGCGAACAGGGCGGCGCTTGCACCGGCAGGACCGGCACCGATAATGGCGATTTCGTACATGAGATAACCTCCTAAAAGTTTTGATAGCATACTCTTCATTGAATCACATCGCAAAACTTGCTTCATTCCTGCTTACTATTATATCGCTATTTACAGCTCATTGGCTAATCCCGCAGACATGGAAGGGAGACCTTGAAGGCAGCGCCCTCACCCGGAGTGCTGGATACCGTCACCTCTCCGTGATGCGCTTCGGCAATGGACCTCGTAATCGATAACCCAAGCCCGGAGCCGCCATATTTGCGTGTGCGGGAGGAATCGCTGCGGTAGAAGCGGTCGAAGACATGCGGGAGATGCTCCGCAGAGATGCCGGAGCCGTTATCCTTCACGGTCAGCTCTGCCAGTTCTCCCGCGGCGTGCAGAGATATATGGATGATGCCCTTGACCGCATCGGTATGCTGAACCGCATTGTGGAATAGATTAAGAAGGACCTGTCTGATCTGGTCAGGATCAACCAGGCACCGGATGCCGCAGGCCAGGTCGAAGACGACCTGCCGCTCCCCGGCCAGTACCCGGAGCTGCGCCTGCATGCCGTCGATCAGCTCGCCCAGCAGTACCTGCTTGACCCGCAGCCGGGGTGCGCCGTCCATCCGGGCGAGCAGAAGCAGGTCCTCCACCAGCTTGTTGATCCGCTTGGCTTCACCATGCATGCTGCTGAGCGCGCTGTAGAGCTGTTCCCGGTTATCGGCAGCTCCGCGCAGCAGCACCTCCAGGAAGCCGTAGATGGACGTCAGCGGCGTCCGCAGCTCATGGGAAGCATCGGCGGCGAACCGGCGCATCTGCTCTTTCGCCTCCCGCTCATTCTTGAACGATATCTCCAGCCGCTCCAGCATGCCGTTGAAGGACTGGGAGAGCTGGTCGATCTCAAGCTGGCCCTGATCCTCAGGGAACCGCACATTAAGGTTACCGGCATCGATGATCTGGGCCGATCTCCCCATGTTGGATAAGGGGACCAGCGTCTTGCGCAGCGCCGGCAAATACAGCAGCAGCCCGGCCAGCAGAGCCGCTACAGACAACGCGCCGAAGATAAGCAGCTGCTGCAGGATGACATCCCTCAGGGGGCCGGTCTCCACCGTCATCTGCAGGAGCATCCGGGCAGCACCCGGTCTGCCGAGGTTCATGAAGACAGCCAGATGCTCACTGCCATCCCCGGCGGTAATCAGCCGGTAGTCCCCATTTGGCTTGAACGTGGGGAGCTTCAACAGCTGGTCATAGGCCTCATTACTCATTCTCGGAGCAGGCGAAGCGGACAGAGTCTCTTCCTTCAAATCCATGAAGCCGCCATCCTGATTGTAGATAGCGAGGGTAGTATGGGCGTCCAGCAGCAGGGGACGACGGTCTCCCCCGGGTCGTCTGTTACCTGCATTATTGAAGATTTCAAATGGCACAGAGCGTATCTGGGTCTCCATCGCCTCTGCCCGGTTGCTGTAGATGAAATTTCGCATGAGTACATACTGGAGTGTGCCGATCAGTATAAGCAATCCTGAGAGAATGAGCAGCGAGGTGACGAGCAACTGCTTGCGCAGGGAACGCGGAGCATGGAATCTGCCCGTGAATCTACGGGTCCGGGCAGTCATACCAGATCCACCCGGTACCCCGCCCCGCGCAGGGTGCGGATGATCCGGTGCTCCTTGTCGCCGAGCTTCTCCCGGAGGGAGCGGATATAGACCTCCACGATATTCTCCTCCCCGCCGAAGTCATAGCCCCACACCTTGTCCAGAATCATCGGCTTGCTCAGGACCAGTCCGTGGTTGATCACCAGATACTGCAGCAGCTCATATTCGGTCGGAGACAGCTCCAGCACCTCCTCCTTATGGCGGATCTCCTTGCGGCGGCCGTCAATCCGGAAGGGGCCGCAGCGGACCTCGCCGAGCAGGCCGGGGAACTGGTTGCGCAGCCGGGCCTGAATCCGGGCCAGCAGCTCCTCGAAGCTGAACGGCTTCACCATGTAATCATCTGCGCCCAGGGACAGACCCGTGACGCGGTCGTCCACCTCATCCCTCGCGGTCAGCATAATGATCGCCACCTCCGCTTCCTCGGAACGGAGGCACCTGCAGACCTCGAATCCGTCCATGCCGGGCATCATCACATCGAGAATAACGACATGCGGCTTGAAGTCGGCCGCCGCTGCCAGGGCCTCAGCGCCATCTGCGGCGGTCTGTACCTCAAAGCCTTCATTGATTAGGCCCAGCTCCAGGAACTGAAGGATATGAGGCTCATCATCCACCAGGAGTAGCCGGACACCTTGGGCTGCTTTCATTAGCAATTCCTCCATATCCAGTAATTAAGTAAGTATAGTATGTCCATAGTTTGAAGCTACAGGTTGAAGGTTTGCTGAAAATAGGTCTTTGGAGCCAAACCTTCGATTCATTCGCGCTGATTGCGGTTAATCATATTAATCTAATTATAGTGATTTATCGCGCCATGAATATGAAATATAGTTAGAAATTACTCAGTTTAAGGCGGGCAATAAAGGGTTTTGACGGCGGGTATAGAACACTATTAGAATAAAGGATACAACCTGGTTTTTGCTTTTGATTCGGCTTAACCGGTAATATGTCCCGATCAGCTGTTTTCCTCCCCGTATCACCCGTATTCATCCTGTCTCTGCATTTCTTTTGGGCTACATCTTTTCACAACACTTCTTTTTAGGGTATTTACTTAGGTCTAACTTCACAGCATCACTCATTCAACCTAATTTATTACATGTTCCATTACCCATAAGTCAAGGAGGCTCTTCCATGAAGAAAAAAGAGATGGTAGCCATGCTATTGGCGGGAGGCCAAGGGAAAAGATTAAAAAGTTTGACCAAATCGATTGCCAAACCGGCTGTTTATTTCGGAGGAACCTACCGGATCATCGACTTCCCCCTAAGTAACTGCTCCAATTCGGGCATCGATACCGTGGGTGTGCTGACACAATATGAACCGCTGGTGCTGCATTCGTATATCGGAGTCGGCAGCGATTGGGATTTGAACCGCAAGGATGGCGGCGTATTCGTATTGCCACCGCATGAACGGGAGAATGGAAGCAGCTGGTACCGGGGAACGGCGGATGCCATTTACCGCAATCTTAAGTTCGTGGATCAATTCGATCCGGAGCATGTGTTAATTCTGTCGGGAGACCATATTTACAAGATGGATTATCATGCCATGCTGCAATATCACAAATCCAAGAACGCCGACTGCACCATCTCGGTCATTGACGTTCCATTGGAGGAAGCGAGCCGCTTCGGCATACTGAATACGGAAGATGATCTGAAGATCTACGAGTTCGAAGAGAAGCCAGCCCAGCCTAAGAGCACACTTGCTTCTATGGGGGTATATATTTTCAAATGGGATGTTCTGCGCAAGCATCTGCTTGAGGACGGGGAGAACGCCGGATCATCCCATGACTTCGGTAAGGACATTATTCCGATGATGCTGGGTGAAGGCCAATCCCTGTACGCTTATCCTTTTGAAGGCTACTGGAGAGATGTAGGTACGGTAGACAGTCTGTGGGAAGCGAATATGGATCTTCTGAGCGATACGCCTCCCCTGAACCTGAACGATACCGGCTGGAGAATCTTCACCCGTAATCCGAATCAGCCCGCACAATATGTGGCACCGGGAGCCAAGGTATCAAGCTGCATCATTAATGAGGGCTGCATCGTGCATGGCGAGGTGAAGCACTCTGTCCTCTTTTACGGGGTTGAAGTGGGCGAAGGCAGTGTCATCACCGACTCTGTCATTATGCCCAAGGTGAAGATCGGCAAGAACGTGAGAATTCACAAAGCCATCATCAGTCAGAACACGGTCATTGAGGATAATATGGAAATCGGCGCCGACCGGGAGAATGAGAATGAAATTCTGCTGATCGACAAACGAAGCAAGAAGCTCAAATCTGTAGCAGCCAAAACCATATAACCACAAGAGGGCGGGGGATTCCGATGAAAGAGCTTATGGGTGTAATTAATCTTGATCATGAATTGGATAATTTAAATGAACTGACCTATTTCCGCTGCGGGGCAGCGGTCCCCTTCGCCAGCCGGTACCGGCTGATTGATTTCGTCTTGTCCAACATGATGCGTGCAGAGCTGGAGAGCGTGGGACTGTTCGTCCGCCGCAAATACCGGTCGCTGATGGATCATCTCGGTGACGGCAAATCGTGGGATATGAACCGTAAGCACGGCGGACTGTTCATCCTGCCGCCAGACTGGAATGACCCTACGGACACTTCCCTGGGAGACCTGCAGCATTATCATAACAATCTGGATTTCTTCAAAAGGGCTTCGGCCAAATACATTGTCTTCTCCGGCAGCCAGCACATTAACACGGTGGATCTGCAGGACCTCTATCAGTATCACCTGGAGCAGGGCGCGGATGTAACGATGGTCTACAAGCAGATTGACGAGCTTCAGCCGGAGCATGATCCGTGTCTGCGGGTCGAGCTTAATGACGACAACCTCGTTACGAATATTCACCATGAGAAGCATCATCCGAATGTGTATCTGGACATCTTCATTATGGAGAAGAAGCTGTTCCTGGAGCAGGTGGAGCATTGCATTGCCCATGGCGAGAGCTATTTCTTCCGCGATGCCATTCAGAAGAACCGCCACAAATTCAAAATCTCCGCCTATGAATATAAGGGTTACCATGCCGTTATCAATTCGCTGGAGAGTTACTATAAGAACAGTCTGGAGCTGCTGAAGCAGGAGAATTACTTCGGCCTGTTCAAAGAGAATCCGGTGCAGACCAAGATTAAATACGAGGCGCCTACCCGTTATCTGGATAGTGCGTCGGTCAGCAACTCGCTGGTGGCCAACGGCTGTGTAATCGCCGGGACGGTGGAGAACAGCGTTATTTTCCGGGGCGTACAGATTCGTAAGGGTGCGAGAATTATTAATTCTGTGATTATGCAGAAATGCGTGATTGAAGAGAATGCCGTGATTGAGAATGTGATCATGGACAAAGATGTGCATCTCAGCAAAGATCGGATACTCGTTGGAGACAGCAGGCGTCCATTTGTCATAGCCAAGAGCAGCAAGATATAATATCTGGATCAGGGGGAATGTGCCACTTCGGGGCATTTCTTCTGATCCAGTGTTGTAATAGGCACTATTATCAACCAATACATGCATCTGTAAGGAGGAACCTGCTGTTGTTCAACGATAAAGAGACTTTCAAACAAGTGTTCCGTGAGAAACTCATCGGGAAATTAGGCAAGCCGCTTGAAGAAGCTTCGAACGCCGACATCTATAATATTCTCGGCAACATGATCCGGGAGAGTGCTGGTAAGAACTGGGCGGACACCAATCAGAAGTTCAAGATCGATAAGGATAAGCAGGTATATTATTTCTCCATGGAATTCCTGATCGGCAGGCTGCTGGGCAATAACCTGCTGAATATGGGCGTGCTGGAGGTTGTCCGCGAGGGCCTCGCGGATCTGGGGTTCTGTCTGCAGGATATCGAAGAGGTGGAAGCCGATGCCGGTCTGGGCAACGGGGGGTTGGGCCGTCTGGCCGCCTGCTTCCTGGATTCGCTCGCTTCCCTGCAATATGCAGGACACGGCTGCGGCATCCGTTATAAATACGGCTTGTTCGAGCAGAAGATTGTAGACGGCTATCAGGTGGAGCTGCCGGATTACTGGCTGCAGAATGACAACGTGTGGGAAGTACGCCGCGAGGACAAACAGGTCGAGGTGCATTTCTGGGGACAGGTGGACACCCGCTGGGAGAATGATGAGCTTGTGTTCGAGCACAAGGATTATGAAGCCGTACGGGCGGTTCCGTATGATATTCCGGTGATCGGTGCCGACCGCAGACATGTGAACACGCTGCGGAACTGGAGTGCCGAGTCCATCACCCAGCCATCGAGAGTCTTCGGTGCTCAGGGCGGTACGGATTATCACAAGTTCCTCGAATACAAGCGTTCGGTGGAATCCATCTCTGAATTCCTGTATCCCGATGATTCCCAGTACGAAGGCAAGCTGCTTCGTCTGAAGCAGCAGTACTTCATGTGCAGTGCCGGCCTGCAGAGTATTATCCGGACCTTCGCCAAGACGGGTCTGCCGATTGACAGCCTGCCTGACAAAGTAGCCCTGCATATCAATGACACTCATCCTACGCTGGTGATCCCTGAGCTGATGCGCATCCTGATGGATGTCTATCATCTGGGCTGGGATCAGGCCTGGAGCATGACTACCCGGATGGTGTCGTATACCAACCATACCATTCTGAGCGAAGCGCTGGAGAAGTGGCCGATCGGCATGGTCAGAGAGCTGCTTCCGCGCATCTTCCTGATTATTGAGGAGATTAACGCCCGCTTCTGCGGCGAGCTGATGAGTAAATATCCCGGAGACCAGGACCGGATCAATCAGATGGCGATCATCCATGACGATCAAGTACGGATGGCACATCTGGCGATTGTCGCCAGCCACAGTGTGAACGGTGTAGCGGCGCTGCATACGGAGATTCTGCAAAAGCGTGAGATGCGGCTGTTCAATGAGATGTATCCGCACCGCTTCAATAACAAGACCAACGGCATTACGCACCGCCGCTGGCTGCAGCATGCCAATCCCGAGCTTGCCGGACTGATCAGCGAGTCCATTGGCACCCGCTGGATGCATCAGCCCCAGGAGATGATCGGACTGATCAAATACAGTGAGGATGCCTCCTTCCAGGAGCAGGTGGCCGCCATCAAACGCCGCAACAAGCTGCATTTGGCTGAATATATCACGAAAAAGCATGGTATTGCGGTAGATCCCGACTCGATCTTCGATGTACAGGTCAAGCGCCTGCATGCCTATAAGCGCCAGCTGCTGAACGTGCTGCATATTATGCATTTGTATAATCAAATCAAGGATAATCCATCCATTAATATCGTGCCGCGGACCTTCATCTTCGGTGCCAAGGCTGCTCCAAGCTATCATCTGGCCAAGCGGATCATTAAGCTGATCAATACGGTGGCTGATGTAGTGAACCGGGATCCGGACATAAACGGGAAGATCCGTATCTTCTTCCTGGAGAATTATTCGGTATCGCTGGCGGAGAAGATTATTCCGGCCGCCGATGTTAGCGAGCAGATCTCCACGGCGAGTAAGGAAGCCTCTGGTACCGGCAATATGAAGTTCATGATGAACGGTGCGCTGACGATTGGAACCATGGACGGGGCAAACGTGGAGATGCATGAGATGGTAGGGGACAATAATATGTTCCTGTTCGGCCTCCGGGCAGAGCAGGTACTTGATTATTACCAGTACGGCGGATACCACGCCCGCGATATCTATAATGGCGACGGCCGGGTAAAAGAAGTCTTGGATCAGCTAATCGTCCCTGGCCCCTTCAGCTCCCATGCCCAGGAGTTCGATACACTCTTCCAGTCGCTGATTGATAACAATGACGAATTCTTCGTGCTTAAGGATTTCGCCAGCTATGTGGAGACCCATGTCAAGATTGACCTGGCTTACCGGAACCAGAAGGAATGGCTGAAGAAGTCCATCATCAATATCGGCCATTCCGGCAAATTCTCCAGCGACAATACGATTAGCCGCTACGCCGCCGAGATTTGGCATATCGATCCGGTCCGGCTGTAACGCCATCGGTACAGGCTGCAGCTTCATAGCCGCAGCTCCAGGCGGTATAATCAGAACAGCAAAAGCCGCCCCACCCAGGAATAATTCCTGCGGTAGGGCGGCTTCTTTGGTGCATAAGAATTGATATGTTTTGGGGTCCCCGCAAAGTACCTAAGTCATCATCAAAGCTAAGCTCCACTTTGTGGGGGTATTTTGCGGTTTAGGACTTACTTGCTGCTGCTGATGAAGGCTAGCCTTATAGCACCTCGGATACCATGGCTGCGAACCGTTCGAGGAAGCGGCGCTCCTCGTCGTCGAAGCGGTGCTTAAGCGGGCTGTCGATATCCAGTACGCCATAGAGGGTGTCCCCTTTGACCAGTGGAACAACAATTTCGCTGTTAGAGGCAGCATCGCAGGCAATATGTCCCGGGAAGGCATGAACATCGCCGACCACTAGCGTGCGGCGCTCGGCGGCTGCGGTTCCGCAGACACCGCGGCCCAGCGGAATGCGGATGCAGGCCGGAAGTCCCTGGAAGGGGCCGAGCACCAGCTCTGTGCCGTCATACAAGTAGAAACCGGTCCAGTTGGTGTCCGGCAGAGAGAGCTTTAACAGCGCCGAGGCGTTGGCCAAGTTGGCAATGGCGTTCGGTTCACCCTCCATCAGTGCCCCGAGCTGGCTGAGAACGGCTTCGAACCGTTCGCTGCGAGTGCCATCATAAGGCATGGCTTGAAACATGAAGCATCACCTTCCTGTACCTTGAGTCAGTATGAATCCCATAACTGTTAACTATCAAGATAGTACAGGGAAGCGCAATACGTCAAGCATTAACGGGGGATTAACAGGTTTTACCGCTTAGTGGAAGAAGAGGAAGAAGCAAGAATTACTTAAGCGGGGATGTTTCCGGGAACTCAGGGCAGGGTAATGCTTTTATAAATACAGCAGGCTAGTAGCCAGAAGGAGTGAAACATGCGCGCCGACGTACAGAACTTGTTTATTGGAATCCATATGCTATATTGTGCACATGAGAAGGATCTGACACTAACGGAAATGCTGCCGGAGCTGGAGAACCTGGGGTACCGGGTGGCGGAGCGCGAAGTGAAACAGGAGCTGGAACGGCTGACACAGGAGAATTTCCTCACCGCCCATGGCGACGCTTATAGTGTCACGGGAACAGGAATCGAAGAGTTCAAAGCCATTCAGGCCAAGCTTGGTGTACTGTGCACCGAAGTGCTTAAGCCGGTTAAGGCAGCGGGTGCGTCGGGTTAAGTCTGAATGCAGCTGCAACGAATGGAACATAACATAAGGGATAAGGTACAGCGTCTGACCGTGTGGCGGCAAGCCATGGGGGCAGACGCTATTTGTGATGGGTAAGCGGGAGTGACAGGTAAATGCGCCGTCCGGGCAGAATAAGATGTATACTGATAGGGTTGAAAGGGGACGGGAACATGTATGTGTGCGGGGGGGTTATCCCGGAACTAAGCGGACGGAGGGTGCGTCTGCGGGCGATGCTGCCGGCGGATGCGCAGGCGCTGTTCGCAATTTGGAGCCATCCGGCAGTAGCGCCCTGGCTGGATGGCCCTCCTCTGTCCTCTGTGGAGGATACGGAAGCACTGATTGCCCTGCTGGCGGAGTGGGCGGTGGAGGAAGAGAGCCTGCGCTGGAGCATCCTGGGGCCGGAAGGCAGTGTCATCGGCAGCTGCGGCTATAACCACTGGCAGCTTCAAGGCGCTTACCGGGGAGAGATCGGCTTCGAGCTGTCACCGGCAGCCATGCGCCAGGGGTACATGCAGGAAGCGCTTATGCTTGCGCTTGCGTTCGGCTTCCAGAGCATGGGGCTGAACCGGATGGAAGCCTTGTGCCATCCGGGCAACCTTCGGGCAGAGCGTCTGCTCACGGGACTTGGCTTCCGGCAGGAAGGCCTGTTGCGGCAATATCGGCATACAGCATCGGGCTATCAGGATGTATTGATGTATTCCCTGCTGCAAGGAGATACGGGCGCAGGAGAGAGAACAGAGAGAACATAGAGAGAAGGTATGGATTCATTGAGTTCAATGGGGGACAAGCAGCGGAAGTTAATATTGACAGGCGTACTGCTGGCTACATTTCTGGCAGCGATTGAAGGGACGGTAACGGGTCCGGCGGGGCCGGCCATCGTAGGGGATTTCCAGGGGATGCAGTGGCTGAGCTGGATCTTTACAGCTTATCTGCTGGCGATGGCAGTGACCACGCCGATTTTTGGCAAATTGAGCGATCTGATCGGAAGGAAGCCCGTGTTCATTGGCGGCGCCGTAGTTTTCCTCGCAGGCTCGCTGTTATGCGGATTCTCGCAGAGTATGCAGCAGCTGATTATTTACCGGGGGATTCAGGGGATTGGTGCGGGGGCGCTGATTCCGATGACTTTTACCATTATCGGAGATATCTACAGTCTGAAGGAACGGGCGAAGACGCAGGGGCTGCTTAGCTCGGTGTGGGGGATTTCTTCGCTGGTCGGGCCGCTGCTTGGCGGTTATGTAGTGGATTACTTAAGCTGGCGCTGGGTATTCGTGTTCAATCTGCCGTTCGGCCTGCTGTCGATTATCTTCATCTCGCGTTATCTTAAGGAAGAGAAGGTCCGCCGCAAGACGAAGATCGATGTAGCCGGAGTGCTGCTGTTCGCTGCGGGAATGGGGGCGCTGCTGTTTGGCCTGACGACTGGGGGGCAGAGTCTGCCCTGGAATTCTCCGCTGCTGCTGGCTATTCTCCTGGCGGCTGTTCTGCTGCTGGTGGTGTTCCTGTTCGTGGAGCGCCGGGCCGCCGAGCCGATGCTGCCGCTGGAGCTGTTCTCCATCCGTAATATTGCAGTCTCTACAGGTGCGAATCTGCTGGTCAGCACGCTCATTATCGGCCTGTCTACGTATGTTCCGCTGTGGGTGCAGGGCGTATTCGGCAAAAGCGCCGCCCTCTCAGGCCTGCTCCTGGCACCGATGTCGGTCGGCTGGATGCTGGGCTCCATCGCGGGCGGGCGGATGATTCTGCGTGCAGGCACCCGCCGTACGGGAATGCTCGGCCTGTCGCTGATTGTTATCGCAGCCGTGGGGCTTACGCTGATGAATGCAGACTCCTCGCAGCTGCTGCTTCTGGTGCTGATGCTATTCTGCGGGGTGGGCTTTGGCTATGCCTCGACCGTCTTCACCATTATCGCCCAGTCCTCGGTGCAGCATGAGCAGCGCGGTGCGTCTACGGCACTGAACACCTTCACCCGCTCACTCGGGCAGACGGTGGGGGTGGCAATCTTCGGCTCCTGGCTGAACTTCAGTATTGACCGGAGCCTGGCGGAACAGCCGGGGGCAGCCGCCTCCGGCGCAGATATTAACCAGCTGCTTAACCCGCATAGCGGAAGCGTGCTGCCTAAGGAAGCCTGGAGCAGTCTGCAAGGTGCGCTGGAGGGCGGTCTGCACTCCCTGTTCATCGTGATGGCAGTGTTCGCTGTGATCTCCCTGGTAATCTCGGTGCGTCTTGACCAAGGGGTGCCTTCCATACAGGAAGTAAATACACCATCGAAGCGTTAAGCTTCAAGTCTTAGCGTCCGGTCTCCAGATGCATTCATTAGGGAATTAAAACATATAAAGAAATCGCTCCTTTGGGGATGGATGGTAGACCTTCCATTTACCCAAAAGAGCGATTTCAATGGTGGTGAATATATTCACAACCGCCGATTCCTCAACTAAGCTTACTTGCGCGGGAGCGGGGAGAGCTTCTCTGCCTGCAGGCCCATCTTCTTCAGCAGCACAATCATCTGTTCCTTCTCTTCGTCGCTGAGTCCGCTGAAGGCCAGATGCAGGCGCTCCGAGTACTTCGGATACATCTCGTTCATCAGGCGTTCGCCCTCGGTAGTCAGCTCGGCAAAAATAACACGGCGGTCACTGGGGCAAGGCTTGCGCTGCAGGTAGCCGCGTTCTTCCAGCTTGTCGATCACATAAGTAACGTTGCCGCTCTGCAGCAGCAGCTTGGCACCGATCTGCTGGATCGGCTGCGGTCCTTTGTAATAGAGAACCTCCATGACTGCGAAGGCGGTCGGGTTGAAACCTTCGATTTTGCTGCCGGTTACAGCATGCTCGTTAATGCTCTTGAAGGACTTGGCAAAAACTCTGTACAAATGCAGGGTCAACTGAGTATCGCGTTCATAGGATTGTATCATGCTTCTCCACCTCTATTGTTAATCGTACGGGCTTATCCGCACGGTTTGGAATACTTCCTTCCGGATATCTAGCTTTTACAATACGTCAAACAAAGATTGAAAAACATGTCATTTGTCACAATAAGCACACTTTTAATTATAAAAAATTGAACAATCTTTTGAAGGACGGGTGAAGGGTGAAAATTATTGCAGCAAAGGTCCGTCTATGGTGCTATGATCGCATTATATTGAATGATGATGCAGGGGATGGAGATAGATATGGAAGAGACAGAAGGCTCAGAGGAACAGAAGGCTCCGAAGCAGACGGAGGATCGTGTCAACAAGTATTACGACGATGATGAGGACGAAGAGGATACTGTGCTTGATGTGGTGATTGAGGAAGCGGGCTATGAGGCAGGAGATATCCGCATCTCAGGAATCTCCTTCCAGGTGAGAAAGGGAGAGCTGCTGGGACTGATCGGACCGAACGGGGCCGGCAAAAGCACTACGATCAAGACGCTGCTTGGTCTGCTGAAGCATGCCAAGGCCCGGGTGAAGCTGGGTGGTGAGAACCAGTCCTACGCCTACGTGCCGGAGCAGCCGGTATTCTACGAGGACCTTACGCTGTGGGAGCATCTTGATCTGGCTGCCGCTGCCTACGGCTTAAGCTATGAAGCCTTCGAATCCACGGCGGAACAGCTGCTGGTACAGTTCAGTATGACCCATGTGCGCGATGATCTGCCGGCGGGCTTCTCCAAGGGGATGAAGCAGAAGATGATGCTCATGCTCGGCTTCCTGGTACAGCCGGATGTCTATATTGTGGACGAGCCGTTCATCGGCCTTGATCCCAGGGCCACCAAGGATTTCTTGCGCCTGCTGGAGGCGGAACGGGAACGCGGCGCCGGGGTGCTGATGTCCACGCATGTTCTGGATACAGCGGAGAAAATCTGCGACAGCTTCATTCTGATCTCCGGAGGCAAAATTGCTGCCGAGGGAACACTTGCGGCGATACGCGGGGAAGCGGGGCTGCCGGAGGGATCGCTGTTTGATTGCTTCGACGAATTAACATGAGCCGGAATTCATTTGCGTTCCCGGCTGCAAGGAATCTCTTAAAACGAAGACTGTTCTCCCATTTCCGGGAGCAGACTGCTATTATCCGTACGGCAGTAGACTGGACGGTCCTGCTGTATATCCTCATCCCGGGGGGCCTCCTCGGCGGCCGCTTCTACTATGGCTACTGGAACGGCAATCTCCCGGGTTGGTTCAGCCATGTACCCTTTGTTGTTGTGCCTTCGCTGCTGGCCATTCTGCTGGCTACCGGAGGTATCGTGCTGCTGCTCCAGGAAGGCGATCTGCTGTTCCTGCGGCAGCGGCAGAACTGGATCAGCACGATCCTCAAGGGCGGGATGGTCTATAGCCTAGCGGTAACTGCGCTGAAGATGGCGGCGGTGTACGTCATTCTGCTGCCGTTTCTGATCCGCGGCTATGATCTGAGCGCGGCAAGCGCCTATGGCCTGCTGGCGCTGACTATAGCCTGCAGCTGGGCCGTTAAGCTGCTGGGCCATATCGTCAAGGTACAGCGGCAGGGCTTCCGCCGCCGGCTGTGGCTGATCCTGGCGGTGGCCGTACCCTGCGGGATTTACCTGCGTCTCGCGCTCTTCTGGAAGGACAGCCCGGCCCTTCTGTTCCTGGCGGCAGCCGCCTACGCGGTGGTGACCGTCCTGGCCTTCAGAGCCCGCCTGCGTCTGCGCGGCACGTTCATGAATGATGTGCGCGAAGACTACAAGCAGCGGATGAGAATTGCGGCGGTTCTGCTGCGCCGTGTGCTGGATAAGCCGCGGCCGACACGCTATAAGCCCTGGATCTTCCGCAAGTCACAGCCGCTGCTGGCTTCGAAGCTGCCCGAGAGCCGCTTCGCCGCCGCAGGGATGAAGGCGCTGCTGCGCAATCCGGCCCACCTCAAGCTGTATTTGCAGTTCACCGGGGTGTCGCTGATAGCAATCTTTATTGTACCGGTAGTGCTGAAGTGGCTGCTGTATATTGTCTTGACTAGTATGATGGCGTACTGGCTGACCTCCTTCTGGAATCTGTTCTCCGGGGATGATTATATCGGCATTCTACCGTTCACCAAGGTGCAGAAGGCGGACGCCGGTTCCAAGGCGATGCCTATTCTGCTGATGCCCTTCGCCGTTCTGTGCTCCGCAGTGCTCTGCATGCCAGCCTATGGCTGGTGGGGCTTGCTGATCTTTATCCCTGTCGGGGCTGCCGCCGGAATCTGGATCGGCCGCATCTTCAGTGTCATAAGGTTTGCAAGATAACAGCAAAAAGCCTTCCTCCACAAGCCGGGGGAAGGCTTTTTGCTGTTACGGCTGTTCTGGCTGTCACTGGCAGCATCCGGGATGTTTCTCAGATCGCAGGCCAGACAGAAGAAGCTAACTATAGGCGCTGCTTATCCGCCTTACTGCGCCGCCGCATGCTTGCCGGCAGTATAGCCGGTGGAGAAGGCGGCGGTAATATTATAGCCGCCGGTATACCCGTGAATATCGAGAATCTCACCGCAGAAATAGAGGCCTGCGGTCAGCTTGGACTGCATGGTCTTGGGGTCAATCTCCTTGAGCGCAACTCCCCCGCCGGTCACAAAGGCTTCCGCCAGGGAACGTGTCCCATGAACCTGAACGGGCATCCGCTTCACCAGGGCAGCCAGCGCCCCAAGGCCAAGCTTGGGCAGATGATGGCCTGTAATCTCCCCGTCCAGCCCGCTCTTCGCCAGCAGCAGCGGGATCAGGCGCTCGGGCAGCAGGCCCTTCAGCGAATTGCGGATAGCCTTCTTCGGCTCCAGATCGAGCTTATTCTGGAGCATAGACTCCGCCTCCTGAAGGGACAGGTCCGGGAACAGGTCGATGGACATCTCCACGGTATCGTTTCCCGACTTCTGCTGAACCTGGCGGAGGAACTGGCTGCAGCGCAGCGCAATCGGGCCGGATAAGCCGAAATGGGTGAAGATCATATCCCCCCTGTGAGAGATCACTTTCTTGCCCTTCTGATTCCAGACGCTCAGCATGACATCGCGGAGGGACAAGCCCTGCAGCTCCCCGGATTTGATCCACGCCTCCCGGGAGAGAATGGGGACCTCGGTCGGGAACAGCTCCGTGATCGTATGTCCGGCGGCGGCAGCCCAAGGGTACCCGTCGCCGGTAGAGCCGGTCTGCGGAACGGATTTGCCTCCGGTGGCGATGATTACAGCCTTCGCGCCGAACGCTTGGCCTGACTCCAGGCGGATGCCCCGGACGGCTCCTTCCTCGTAGAGAACCTCACGGACCGGGCTGTCCGTCATGATCTGCACACCAAGGCTCCGCACTTTGCCTATCAGAGCGGATACTACGCTTGCGGCCTTGTCCGATACAGGGAACATCCGCCCGTTATCCTCCTCCTTCAAGGCAATGCCCAGCCCCTCAAAGAAATCTATAATATCCCGGTTGTTGAAATGATCAAACGAGCTGTATAAAAAACGGCCGTTGCCCGGAATATGGGCGATCAGCTCCGAGGTCTCCTTTATATTGGTAACATTGCAGCGCCCGCCGCCCGAGATTCCCAGCTTGCGGCCCAGCTTCGCTCCTTTGTCGATCAGAAGTACGGACGCTCCGTGTCCGGCTGCGGCTACGCTGGCCATCAGCCCGGACGGGCCGCCTCCAATGACGATTACATCGTAGTTACTCATTCATTTGCTCCTTTTGCTTATTGCGACACTCTATTAACGGCATCATACCATTCCAGGCGGAGTGTAGCCAGGTCCAAGCGACCGAAACCTGATTATCGTTGTCAGGAATGCGCGGTTATGCTTTAATCTAAGTGGAAAAGGAATTTTAACCAATTTGAGGAGTGATTGCAATTATTTATGCGGTAAAGGATATTTTATTGCAAATATCGGCTGCCTGCATTTTTCTGTTTCTCTTTCAGTGGAGGCTGGACCGGGGCCATCCCTTGCGCAGGAACATCAGGTTTCCGGATGACCAGACCTTTCTGATGATCTGCTGCGCGCTGGGGATTACGCTGTGCATGGCACTGTCGGCCACGATGTTCGGGTTGGTCTATTTGAATCTGGCTATTCTCCCGGCGTATATTGGGATCTTATATGGTAATCTGCGCTCCAGCGTCTACCTCGCGCTATATTTCTTCTTCTGTACTGCCTTGTTCTCGGTGCCCTCAGGTCTGGAGCATCTCTTCCTGAATACAGGAGTGCTGCTGTATCCGCTGCTCTTCGGTATGTCCGGGATGTTCAAGAAATCTGCGATACCCGGCAAAATCTTCATCCTGTGGGGCGCACTTTTCCCGAGCATGTTATTCATAGTCATTGTACCGAATATACAGGGCAGGAACGTCATGGATATACCTCCTAACGAAGCGGCTCTCGCCGGACTATACGGATTAACGGCCCTAATTCTGGGCGCCTTGTTCATCACCTATATCGATAAGGCGTGGGACAAGCTGCAGGTCAGGGTCGAAATGCAGGGAATCTCGGAGAAATTCCAGTGGGAATCGGAGAAGCTGCAGCAGATTACAAATGTAGTTCCGCTGAATATTATGGAGTTCGATGACAACGGGTATGTGACAGAGGTGAATGAATATATGCTGAGCCTGATGCAGCGTCATTGTCCCCTGTTGACCAGAGAGTTTATTTTGTCCAGGCCGGTTAGTGATATCTTCGGCAAAAGCATGGATCAGGCTACCCTGGACCGGTTACAGGCGGTTCTGCGGAGCAGACAGCGCTCCAATACCAAGATCAGGGTCGATTCGATGACCTATCATATTTTTACTGCACCGCTCCAGCATGAATCGGGACTGCCGGGCGGCATCGTCATGATTATTCAGGATTTGACGGAAGAGGAGAAAATGCGCAGTGAGCTTGATAATGTCGAGCGCCTGTCGCTGGTCGGGCAGATGGCTGCGGGCATTACGCATGAGATCCGTAACCCGATGGCGGTAGTTCGCGGCTTCCTGCAGCTGATGCGGGAGAAAAGCCCGGAGGATCTCCACTCCTATTATCATATTGTCATGGAAGAGCTGGACCGGGCCAACAGCATCATCAATGACTTTCTGTCGCTGGCACAGACCCGTGTATCGGACAAGGAGCCGGCCGGGCTCCAGCATATTCTGGAGGAGCTTACGCCGCTGATCTGGGCGGATGCCAATCTCCGCGGCCAGAGTGTGGAGCTGAAAATCAGCCCGGCCATGCCGCTGCTGCAGCTGAATGTCCGGGAGATCAAGCAGCTGATTCTGAATCTGGCCCGCAACGCCATGGAGGCGATGGAGGCCAAGGGCGTACTGACGCTGGCTACCTGTGAGCATGAGGATACCGTGCTGCTGATTATAACGGATACCGGAAGCGGTATGCCCGAGAGCCAGCTGCAACAATTGTTCACCCCGTTCTTCACCACTAAGAGCCAGGGGACAGGTCTTGGGCTGTCGCTCTGTCTTAGTATTGCAGAGCGGCATAACGGGACGATCCGGGTAGAATCGGAGGTCGGGTGCGGGACCTCGGTCATCGTTACTTTTCCGGTGGAGTCCAGAGAGGGAGCGGTCCAGAGCCCTGTATATATGTAGCAGAATTCACGGGACGGCACCGTTTCGGGGCTGTGCAGCGGCAGGCTGCGTCTCTTGCTTTCGCAGAGTATGTATGTATAATAAAGTTAGCAAATAGTGCTGGAACGCGGTAACGTTATCCGGGTTCTGACCTTATCTCAATTCAAGTGATGAAGGAGAGTGCAGAGAAATGTCCATGTCTTTTAATCAATATATGAGAGATTCTATCCAACCTATGCGCGACGATCTGACAAGCATCGGATTTCAGGAGCTGTTGACCCCGGAGGATGTGGAAGCAGCCCTTCCGGCAGCCAAGGGAACTTCGCTGGTTGTTGTGAACTCCGTATGCGGCTGTGCCGCCGGACAGTGCCGTCCAGGGGTAGCCCAGGCGCTGCAGAACGAGATTCTGCCGGATCACCTGTTCACCGTATTTGCCGGTCAGGAGAAGGAAGCTACCGCCAAGGCGCGTGAATTTTTCGCACCGTATCCGCCATCGTCCCCTTCCATCGCGCTGATGAAGGACGGCGAGCTGGTTCACTTCATCGAACGTCACGGTGTGGAAGACCGTTCGGCCGCCGAGATTGCTGCGGAGCTGAAGGAAGTTTTTGACCGCGTGTGCCAGTAATAATGTCCTGCAGCCTGAGGGCAGCAGCATGAATAAGTAATGATCCCGCATCAGCCAGCCGTCAGCCGGGGGCTTGGCTCATGCGGGATTTTTTTCTAATGTTAAGGGCAGGGATTACAATTCTAAGAAACGGGGTGGTCCTGTGAGTCTGCAGGAAGAGATTATTGCTACGCTGGGAGTTAAGCCGGCGATTGATACGGATGCGGAGATACGTAAGCGTGTAGATTTCCTGAAAGCGTATGCGCTCCAGGCGGGGGCCAGAGGTCTGCTGATTGCGATTAGCGGGGGTGTGGACAGCGCGGTGGCTGCGGGTCTGTGCAAGCTGGCTACGGACGAGCTTACGGCGGAGGAAGGCAAGGAGTATATGACACTCGGGGTGTTCCAGCCTTACGGGGAGCAGGAGGATATTGAGCACAGCTATGCGGTGGCCCGGGCTTTTGAGCTGACCCATACGGTGGAGACCAATATCGAAGAAGCGGTGAACGAGATCGCCCTGGAGGTTGAGCACAGCCTGAAGGCCCTGGGCCAGCACAAGCATATTACCCATCAGGGCAAGGGGAATGTAAAAGCGAGAACGCGGATGGTGATGCAGTATGCGCTTGCTTTTGAGAACAATCTGCTGGTGGTGGGTACCGATCATGCCTCTGAGGCCATTACCGGATTCTATACAAAGTGGGGCGATGGCGCCGTCGATATAACACCGCTGTCCTCCCTGAACAAACGGCAGGTACGACAGCTGGCTGCGGCGCTTGGCGTGCCGGCGGATATCGTAACCAAAGCGCCGACGGCCGGACTCTGGCCGGGCCAGACGGATGAGACTGAGCTTGGAATCACCTATGAGGAGAACAGCGATTATCTGGAGGGGAAGACCGTCAGCCCTGAAGCGGCTGAGAAGCTGGAGCGCTTCTTCCGGAGAACGGCGCATAAGCGCGACAGTATTCCGGGGATCTAAGCAGGTTATGCCGGAGCCGCCGGGGCGCTGCGTTTGATGCAGACGCTCCGGCGGTTTTTGTGTAAGAGTATGCTGGTGCGAAGGCGAACGAGCCGAATGTATGCGGAAAACCGAATACATTGTGCTGGTGCGAAGGCGAACGGCCAAATGTGTGCGGAAAACCGAATACAATGTGCTGGTGCGAAGGCGAACGGCCAAATGTGTGCGGAAAACCGAATACAATGTGCTGGTGCGAAGGCGAACGGCCGAATGTATGCGGAAAACCGAATACATTGTGCTGGTGCGAAGGCGAACGGCCAAATGTGTGCGGAAAACCGAATACAATGTGCTGGTGCGAAGGTGCATCGGCCGAATGTGTGCGGAAAACCGAACACAATTAGGCAGCCAGGTATGTGAGGCTCATTATAAATGGATGGTCTACTTCGCCAGCACCCGGTCGATGAACTCTCTGGTAGCGGATATCGCCTGTTCTAACTGGGGGGTAGTTCCGGCAAAAGGATGAACGGTGCCAAAGGTATGATTGCCGCCGGGAATCTGCACCCATTCGATATCCGGCCGCAGCCGGATCAATTGCTCGGAGCCGCGCCGCAGATGCTCGCCGTCCTCACTGCCTTGAATCAGGACAACGGGGAAGTTGGCCTGCTTCATCCGCTCTAGAATCTGGTAACGCTCCGCCTGCTGCTCCAGATCCTCTATAATGATGGCGTCCAGCGGCATTTGCTGGCCGGTCCGTCCGTTGAGCACATGGGTCCGGCCCTTTTCCCGCATTTCACTCTTCTGCTGCTCTGTGAACAGATCCAGGTTAGTGATCCCGTTCCAGGAGATGACCCCCGCAATTTCTGCCGGATGATCCAGTGCGTAGAGGAGCGAGTCGCCCCCGCCGCGGCTATGGCCCAGCAGGAAAAGCGGGAGGCTGCCGAACCTGTGGTGCTGGCTCAGATAAGAGAGCAGGATCTCCATATCCTTGATCTCACGCTGGTAGGTGTTGCGGGCGAATTTGTCCAGCTCGGTGAAATTCTGCAGATCCTCGCCGATGCCGGCATGGGAGAAGTTGAAGCTGATCACTTCATGCTCGTCGCTGAGCGCCTGTGCCGTATACGGGAACATCCCCCAATCCTTGAAGCCTTTGTAGCCGTGAGCGATAACCACCACACTCCGGGGCTCTCCCTGAGCGGGAAAATGGGAGCAGCGAAGCACCGCATCCTCTCCTGCGGGTAATTCAAAATTACGGGACATAAGGTATTCTTCCTTTCCTTCATCTCTTGGAACTGGCGGTTGTACTTCTTTACCAGATATACCTGATTTGCGGGTGATAGACTTTCAGTTTTTTTTCTTTTAAGATAGCAGAAAGCTGACGCTAAGACTATTATTAATAATACTTGGCCAGGAAGCTGACAGGCCTCACTGTTACATGAGATCTGTGGAGTCCTAGCAAGATCATATCATTAGACGCAGGGTAAGGATAGAAGGTAATATAAGAGGGTTAAGGAATGCAGAGCCAGGAGAGGTGTGGGAGTGTGATTTACGGAATCGGGCATGATGTGCTGGAAATCGGCAGGGTTGCCGGGATTACGGAGAGCAGCCTGGGTAGCCGCTTCTCCCGGAGAATTCTGACCGGGCCGGAGCGGGTGCTGGCCGCAGGCAAAGGCGCGAAGACAGCGGAATTCACCGCCGGGAGATTCTCGGCCAAGGAAGCGGTTGTGAAGGCGCTGGGCTGCGGAATCGGTCAGATGGTGGGCTTTCAGGACATTGAGATTCTGCCGGATGCGCTGGGCAAGCCAGTAGCCATACTGTCTGCGGAGGCCTGGGCCCGGCTGGGGCTGCCGGAGCAGGAGTATGTCATTCATCTCACCATTACGCACAGCCGCGGACTGGCCTCGGCCTTCGCGGTGGTGGAGCGGACGACCGGCCACAGCCTGTAACTATATAATTATGAACGGCAAGGAGAATAACGATGACCACAGATGAGAAGCAAATAGAAGCGCAGCAGGAAGCCAAGTTATTCTTCAGCCGGTTCCTGCTGGAATGGTACCACCTCCAGAAGCGGGACCTGCCGTGGCGGCGCCACCGTAACCCGTATTACATCTGGATCTCTGAGATTATGCTGCAGCAGACCCGGGTAGATACAGTAATTCCTTATTTCAACCGTTTCATTGAGCAGTTTCCAACCGTGGAGGCGCTCGCTGATGCACCGGAGGAAGAGGTGCTGAAATGCTGGGAGGGCCTTGGCTACTACTCGCGTGCCCGGAATCTCCAGCATGCTGCGAAGCAGGTCAAGGAGCTGTACGGGGGGCAGGTGCCGGATGACCGCGATGCCGTATTCGGTCTCAAGGGCGTAGGCCCGTATACAGCCGGTGCTATTCTGAGCATCGCGTTCAACCGGCCGGAGCCGGCGGTGGATGGCAATGTGATGCGCGTCCTATCCCGGTATTTCCTGATTGAGGATGACATTGCCAAAGGCCCGACCCGTGTGAAAATGGAGAAGCTCGCCGCCGAGCTGATCCCCGAAGGGGAAGCGGGCAGCTTCAATCAGGCGCTGATGGAGCTTGGCGCGCTCATCTGCACGCCGAAATCACCGCGCTGCCTTCCGTGCCCGGTGATGGAGCACTGCGCCGCGCGGCTGGCGGGCTGCGAGGCCTCGCTGCCTGTCAAGACCAAGGCGAAGCCGCCGCGTCCGGAGGAGCGGCTGGCTGCCCTGGTGGAGGGCCGCGGCGAGCACGCGGGCCGGGTACTGATCCGGCAGCGGCCGGCTAGCGGGCTTTTGGCCCGCATGTGGGAGCTGCCGCACTGGCCTGCGCCGCCTGCTGAGGCTGGCGGTGCGCGCGGTGCGCTGCTGCCTGAAGCGGGAGCGCTGGACCGGCTGCGCCGGTCCATGAGCCAGGCCGGGATTCACGCCCGGCCTGAGGGGCACTGGATGGCTGCGGAGCATACATTCAGCCATATTGTGTGGACCCTGCAGGTGTACCGCTGCAGGGAAGAGGCGGCGCTGCCGCTGGCAGCGGAGAGCCGCGCCGTGTACGGGGCGGCGCAAGCGGAGCGCGCGGATGGCACGCTGGGAGTGGATGCACATGCGGGGCGCGAGAATAGTCCGCTGGGAGTGGATGCGGGAGCGGCTCATGTGGAGCGTGAGAACAGCCTGCTGGCTGCGGCGCTGGGGGCACAGCCGGCGGAAGACGCACCGCTGGCGCTGTTCGACAGCGGGGATGCCGCAGCTGATGCAGCAGACAGCGGAGCGCAGCGCTGGATCAACCGTGAGGACATGAAAAATTACGCCTTTCCGAATGTGTTCCTCAAGCTGCTGAACAGCTATTTCGATGAGCAAGGGACGTAGGCTCCAAGCTGCTACCGCTATGCTAATCCCTGTTGAGCCATACAGATCACCAACGGACAAGCATAGCTGCTGCGGTCCTTCTCAATAGAGTGCCACCGCTTCCGTGTGCTGTTGTGCAAATTTAGGGGGCTTCGGTTGTGGACAAACTGGAATTAAGTATTACCTGACCTCAACAGCCTAAAGTATAGTATATGTGCGCCACTGACCGCGCCGGAATCAGACTGCAAAAACCCATTAAAAGTGCCGGAAGTGAGCCGCACGGTGAAATCAGAGGGATAAATCCCATTAAAAAGTGCCGGAAGTGGGCCGCACGGTGAAATCAGAGGGATAAATCCCATTAAAAGTGCCGGAAGTGAGCCGCACGGCCGAACCCAAAGGTATAAATCCCATTAAATGTGCCGAAAGTGGGCCCCACGGTGAAATCAGAGGGATTAATCCCATTAAATGTGCCGAAAGTGAGCCGCACGGTGAAATCAAAGGTATAAATCCCATAAAATGTGTCTGAAGTGGGCCGCACGGTGAAATCAGAGGGATAAATCCCATTAAATGTGCCGAAAGTGAGCCGCACGGTGAAATCAGAGGGATAAATCCCATTAAAAAGTGCCGGAAGTGGGCCGCACGGTGAAATCAAAGGGATAAATCCCATTAAATGTGCCGAAAGTGGGCCGCACGGTGAAATCAGAGGGATTAATCCCATTAAATGTGCGGAAAGTGAGCCGCACGGTGAAATCAGAGGGATAAATCCCATTAAATGTGCCGAAAATGGGCCGCAGACGTAAATGTGGAGCACAAGTACCCCTGAATTGGCCGAAAGTGGGCGGGGCGAGCAAAATGAGGAGCACAAATACCCCTGAATGTCCAAAAGTGGGCGGGTCGAACGAAATGAGGAGCACAAATACTCCTGAAATGGCCAAAGGTGGGCGGGTCGAGCAAAATGAAGAGCACAAATGCCCCTGAATGTCCAAAAGTGGGCGGGTCGAACGAAATGAGGAGCACAAATACCCCTGAATGTCCAAAAGTGGGGGATTGAGCAAAATGAGGAGCAGTTGGCGACTGGCACGAATAAAGGGCCACTAAGCACCAGCCCATCTCCACGCGCCCTTCCAGCCCTAACTGCACCCTGCCCCTCTGCCGACTTCCCCACCCCACCCCAAACCCCGCACCCATCCGCCCCGGATGTAAGTTGCTATAAGCCAGGAACGCGAGACCAAGGAGGTAAAGGATGAAGACGATTACCATATATGATATCGCCAAGGAGGCCCAGGTGTCCGTAGCCACAGTCTCCCGTGTCCTCAACAATACAGCTCCGGTCAAGGAGAGCACCCGGGAGATCATCATGGCTGTAATTGAGAAGCATCAGTTTCAGCCGAACGCGCTTGCCCGCAGTCTGCTCAAGAAGGAGACCGGCACCATCGCGATGATTCTGCCTGACATCACCAACCCTTTTTTCCCGGAGGTCTTCTGGGGAGCCGAGAATGTGGCCAGAGAGAAGCATTATACCTTCTTCCTCTGCGATACGGCGGGGGAGCATAGCCGCGAGTCGGAGTACCTTAGCATCCTTCGGGAGAAAAGAGTGGATGGGATTATTTTCCTGGGCGGCAGAATTAACCTGAACCAGTGTCCGCCGGCGTTGTCCCAGGAGGTTGTGGAGCTGTCAAAGCATGTGCCGATCGTGCTGGTCAACGGCAATCTGCCCCGGAGCGGTCTGCACCGCATTTACACCGATGAAGAAGAAGGGGCGGCACTGGCCACCCAGCATCTGCTGGACCTGGGGCACCGGAGAATCGGGTTTCTCGGGGGGATGGAGGAGACCTCCACGACTCAGGTGAAGCTGAAGTCCGTAAGGATGAAGCTAAAGGAGCAGGGGCTTGAACTGCGCAAGGATTGGGTCATGTTCCACGACTTCTCGATCGAGGGCGGGCGGAAGCTGATGGACCGGATGCTGGAGCAGGAGGAACGGCCGACAGCGGTATTGTGTGTAAATGATTTTACGGCTATCGGCGCGTTGAAGTCGGCCACCCAGCATGGGCTAAAGATACCAGAGGATCTGTCGATCGTCGGGTTCGATGACTCGCCCTTGTCCAGAGCGGTTATTCCGGAGCTGACCACGGTGTCGCAGAACACCAACCAGCTGGGGGAGCTGTCTGTAGAGATGCTTCATGAGCTGATCAGCGGCAGAAATCCCAGAAAACGGACGGTGCTCCAGCCTAAGCTGGTGGTACGTGACAGCACGGGCCGCCCGAAAAATCTCGCAGAATAGCTCACGCAATAGCACGCATAGTAGCCTAACGGAAGCTGCTTACCAGACAAGTCTGCCGTGCACGCATTCAAGTATGTTCATCCAGGGCCGGTCAAGAACTTTCCAGGCGTATGTGGAGTGCGTCAGCACGAGGGGGCCTGTATTCTGGAAAGTTTTTGGATTGAAGCATGAAATTTGTGTAAAGTAGGATTGACCAGGGGATAACCAGAAGTTATAATGAAATGGATTTCATGAAACCCATTTCATTATTTTTTAGAGTTTGAGTAAGCGGTTACTCTGGCGGTACATATGGGACAAGGAGATTTTGCGAATTTACTGATAATTTGAAAAGTATAAGAATTCGCAGCCGTAACCCACCACTCATCGGGATATTTCCCGCGAGAGAGGTGCCGACCTCAGAGGGACGGCATGGCCCGTGCACAGTTGCTCCTGATACGCCCTCTGAAGCGGTATCGCTCTTAATGGGACGGCAAGGGCCGTGCAATAATCTTGTCCTTCTCTCGGGAGAGGCCCGTACACAGTTGCTCCTGATACGCCCTCTGAAGCGGTATCGCCCTTAATGGGACGATTCGGCCATGCAATGCTCCTTATCTTTCTTGCTTATACGGCACCACCCTTAGGGGGCGGCAATAACCGTATCCAAGTTCATTTATTTCCAAGTTTTCTTTTCATCATCTCAAGGGTAGTCTTAAGGGCTTATATGCTGGCATACGCCACTATATAAATATGACATCGGGAAGGGAGCGGGGGACGGACGCAGACATGCTTGAATCAGTTCAATCTTGAATCAGTTCAATCTTGAATCAGTTCAATATTGGATTAGCTTAACATCACTGAAATTAGGGGAGCGTGGCGAACAGTGAAACAGTTGAAGAAGAAAAGCTCGGCGTGGTTCATGCTGCTGACAGCCGTAGTTACACTTGTAACCGGTTGCAGCGGAGGGAATAATGCGTCTGCACCGGCAACACCGGCGGCGGAGGCGACTCAGGCTCCGGCAGCCAGTGAAACGGCACCAGCAGCAACGGAAGCGCCTTCGGCAACGCCGGCTGCTAATCTGAACGGGCGGGAGATCCGCATCTCCCACTGGTGGGATGCCACTCCTGTCGGGGATTCAGAGGCAGATGAGCTTGCCCGCGAACGGATCAAAGCGGTGGAAGAGAAATACAACGTCAAGATTAAATACCTGAATACAGAGTATTGGTCCACCGCCGAGAAGCTGTCCTCTTCCGTTATGGCGAGCGATCCGTTTGCCGAGATTGTCCGGCTGCCTGACGGCTTCATCTGGGGCCTGATGCATGGCGGCTTCCTGACACCGCTGGATGATTATCTGAAGGATTCACTCATCGATCAGAGTGTGATTGATTCCATGCGCTTCGGCGGCGATAAGGTCTATGGCCTGGAGAGCTGGTATAGCCCGAACGACAGCGGCGTGTTCTACAACAAGCGTATTTTCAAGGAAGCGGGCCTGAAGGACCCGCAGCAGCTGATGGATGAGGATAACTGGAACTGGAATACGATGCTTGATGCGGCGAAGAAGCTGACGATTGACAAGAACGGGGACGGGAAGATGGACCAGTACGGTCTGGCCGGAGCCCATTATGTGATCTCGGAGCTGCTGATCGCCAGCAACGGCGGCAAAATCTACGACGAAGCTACCCAGAAGGCGGTCTTTGATTCACCGGCATCCATGGAAGCGCTTAACTTCCTTCATAAGCTGTATACGCAGGATAAGGTGTTCAAGCCGAACGAAGGCAACGACTGGGAAGACCCGGCCAAGTATTTTGGAGAAGGAACCGTTGCGATGTATCCAGGCGGCCTGTGGGAGATCGAGGGACGTATTCTCGGCAAGATGAAGGATGAATGGGGATATGTCTATATTCCAAAAGGACCGCAGGCGGATAAGTACTACGATCCGCTGGGCCAGACAGCAGCCTATGCCATTCCCAAAGGGGTTAAGGATGCGGATACCATCGTGAAGATCTGGGAGGATCTGCAGCCGTTCGACAGCTGGCAGGAGAACCGCAGATTGTCGATGGAGAATATTTTACCGGATGAAGCCTCTATCACCAATGCGATGAATGATGAAGGTAAGGTGGAGCGGGTCTTCGGCGGACGTTACGGCGGTCTTGGCGTCAAGGATCAGCTGGATAAGGTGACTGAGAAATTCCTGAAGGGCGAGATTACACCGTCCACCGGGGTGGCCCAAGTCATTGGAACGGCGCAGGCCGCAGCCAAGAAAGTACTAAGCGGTGAGCAGGATAAAGAGAAGAAATAGGTAGCTGGACAGCTCATAACAAGGGTAATAACTGCTTGTCCTGCGCAATACCTGCTGTGTTTGTCTGCGAAATCGGCAGCCGCCCTTATAGGGCGGCGTAGCCGTGTGCGCTTGAAATATAAGGATTTATATGTTTCACACAATTATTTATCCTTCTATTCTGCACCACCTGTATCACTCTTAATATGCAAGTCTGCTAGAGGAGGGAACCCGAGTGAGAATATCATTATCCCGGCGGATGATGAACCGGACACTTGTAACCGTCATGCTGATCTCCATGATGACGCTGCCTGCGGCAAGCGCAGAGCTGCCTGCTGCCCAGGCGCAAGGTGTGACGGGGAACGGGCAGGAGGTGCGGCAGCTGCCTGAGGGCAGCTATGAGCATTATCTGCAGCAATATGAGGGCGAGGAGCAGCCACGCGAAGAAATTATGCTGAAGGGAGCTGATTATACCGGGGCCGAGGGGATGAGTCCGGAGGTGCTAACTGAGCTTGGCGGGGAGACGGGAAGATACGTCAGAACGGAGGAGAGCGGTTCGGTAGAGTGGCAGCTGGATGTGCCGAAGTCCGGGCTGTACCACATCTCTGTCCGGTATTATCCGGTAAAGGGCAAAAGCTCGGCGATTGAACGTGAGCTGCTGATCGACGGCAAGCTGCCGTTCACCAGCGCCCGCAATCTGTCCTTCGGGCGGATCTGGGTCAATGAGAACCCGGAGATCCAGCAGGATAACCGGGACAATGATCTCCGGCCGCGCCAGATTGAGGCCCCGACCTGGCAGGAGACGCTGCTGAGAGATACGGAAGGCTACTATGAGGAGCCGTACCAATTCTATCTGTCGGCCGGGCGGCACACCTTGACGATGGTGTCCAGCAGAGAGCCGATGGTCATCGACTATATTAAGCTGCACAGCTACGATGCACCCGCTGCCTACGCAGAGGTGAAGCAGAGCTACGAAGCTAAGGGGTATAAGGCCACCAGCGGCCACTCGGTTAAGGTGCAGGGGGAAGACGCTGCTTACAAATCCTCCCCGACCTTGTATCCGATCACAGACCGCTCAAGCCCTTCAACAGAGCCGTACGATGTGTCCAAGATCAGAATGAACACGATTGGCGGCAACAACTGGCGGGTACCGGGACAATGGATCGCCTGGGAGGTGGAAGCGCCGGAGGACGGTCTGTACAACATCACCATCAAAGGCCGGCAGGAGCTGTTAAGAGGGATCTATTCCACACGCTCTATGCGGATTGACGGAGAGATTCCGTTCCGGGAAATGCTGCAGATTCCGTTCTACTATGATTCGGATTGGCAGATGAACCGGCTGGGGAACGATGAGGAGCCCTATTTATTCTATTTAAGCAAAGGAAAACACGAATTACAGCTGGAGGTCAGCCTCGGGGCCATTGCACCGCTCTTGCGCCAGGTGGAGGCCAGTGTGCTGGACATTAATGCGATGTACCGGAAAATCCTGATGATTACAGGCAATGTGCCTGATCCGTACCGCGATTATAAGCTGGAGGAGCAAATCCCGGATATGACGGCGGTCTTCCGTGAGCAGAGCAAGATTCTATATGGCGTATCGGAAGAGCTGGTCCGGCTTACAGGGGAAAAGAGTGATAAAACCGCAACCTTGAATAAAACTGCCTATCAGCTGGCGGACATGGCCGACAAGCCGGAAACGGTGCAGAAGCGGCTGTCGCAGTTCAAAATCAATGTCGGCAGCGTCGGCTCCTGGATTCTGGAGGTACGGGAGCAGCCGCTGGAGATTGATTACCTGCTGCTCTCTTCGCCGGATGTGAAGCTGCCGAAGGCGCATGCTTCCGGGTTCAGGAAGCTTGTGCATGAGGTGTCGTCCTTCACCCATTCGTTCTTCGAGGATTACAACACGATTGGCAATACCACGGAGAACGGCGAGACCATTGATGTATGGATTGGAACCGGCCGCGACCAGGCGCAGGTGCTGAAGGCAATGATCGATGATACATTTACCCCGCTTACCGGCATCGGTGTCAATCTGAAGCTGGTGAGTCCGAATGTGCTGCTGCGCGCCTCGCTGGCCGGGGAAGGCCCGGATGTGGCGATGCAGGTCGGCAATGATATGCCGGTGAACTTCGGGATGCGCCAAGCGGCAGAGGATCTGTCGAAGTATCCCGGCTATGAGGATGTGGTGAAGCAGTTCAGAGACAGTGCGCTCGTGCCGTACCGGTTCGAGAATCAGGTCTTTGCCCTGCCGGAGCAGCAGATCTTCAACATGCTCTTCTACCGCAAGGATATTCTGCAGGAGCTGAATCTTGATCCGCCGCAGACGTGGGATGAGGTATATGCAATGATTCCGGTGCTGCAGAAGCACCGGATGGATATGGCGCTGCCGCTCGCGCAGACGACAGGTGTGCCGGTGCTGGAGGTCAACCGCGCCTATGCCATGCTGCTCTATCAGATGGGCGGATCCTTTTATCTGAATAACGGAGCGAAGAGCGGACTCGATACAGAGACCGGTCTGGCTGCCTTCAAGAACTGGACCAATTTCTACACCAGCTACAAGCTGCCGCTGATCTTCGACTTCCCGATGCGGTTCCGCACCGGCGAGATGCCGGTCGGCATTCAGGACTATACCTTCTATAACTATCTGACGGTCTCTGCGCCGGAGATTAAGGGGCTATGGGAATTCATTCCGGTTCCGGGGACGAAGCAGCCGGACGGCAGTATCCGCAGGGATGTTGCCAGCGGGGGCACCGCCGCGCTAATGCTGAGGCAGGCCAAGAACAAGGATGCCGCCTGGGAATTCATGAAGTGGTGGGTAGACAAGGATTCTCAGGTCCGCTTCGGCCGGGAGATGGAGGGCCTCATGGGCGCGGCAGCGCGGTATCCGACCGCGAACGTTGAAGCGCTTAAGGAGCTGCCGTGGCCGACAAGCGATTACCGCCATCTGGAGGAGCAGTGGCAATGGGTGCAGGGTGTACCTGAGGTGCCTGGCGGTTACTTCACAGGACGCCATCTGGACAATGCCCTGCGCGAGGTCATCAACAATGGAACGAACACCGCTGATGCCCTGTACGATTATGTGCAGGAAATCGACTATGAGATTGATCAGAAGAGAGCAGAGTTCGATTTGAAACGAAGGGAATAGGGAGGGACTCTTGTGCAGAAAGTGAAAAATACGGCCGAACCCTTGATTCAGCCCCGGCTGTCCCCTTCCGGGCTGCGTAATTACTGGGCTTTGTTCGGCAAGGATGTGCGGCGGGATAAGCACCTGTACGTCCTGCTGGCTCCATATATGGTGCTGTTTCTGCTGTTTACCGTACTGCCGGTGGCGATTTCGATCATCTTCAGCTTCACGCACTTCAACATGCTGGAGATGCCGCGCTGGATCGGCTGGGAGAATTATTCCAAGCTGCTCTGGAACGATGATGTGTTCCTGATCGGGGTCAAGAATACACTGATTTTCTCGGTGGTTACCGGACCGGTCAGCTATATCGCCTGTTTTCTGTTTGCCTGGCTGATCAATGAGCTGAATCCCAAGCTGCGGGCGTTTATGACCCTGATCTTTTTTGCGCCGTCGATCTCGGGGAATGTCTTCTTCATCTGGCAGATTATCTTCTCCAGTGACTCCTACGGGATCATCAACGGACTTCTCATGCAACTTGGCGTAATCTACGAACCGATCCAATGGCTGCAGGACCCCAAGTATATGCTGGGGATCATCATGCTGGTACAGCTCTGGCTAAGCCTCGGGACCAGCTTCCTGGCCTTCATCGCCGGCCTGCAGACCGTTGACAAGACGTTGTATGAAGCAGGGGCTGTGGACGGTGTCAAAAACCGCTGGCAGGAGCTGTGGTTCATTACGCTTCCTTCCATGCGCCCGCAGCTGATGTTCGGCGCGGTTATTCAGATCACTGCGTCGCTGGCAGTTGCTGATGTAGCTATGGCGCTGGCAGGCTTCCCGAGTGTGCAGTACGGGGCGCATACGATTGTAACCCATCTGGTGGACTACGGAACGATCCGCTTCGAGATGGGCTATGCCTCGGCGATTGCCACCGTGCTGTTCGTGATGATGCTGGGCAGCAATCTGATTGTTCAAAAGCTGCTGAAGAGGGTGGGGGAATAAGCGGGATGAAGCTGGCGATACGTCTGAATAAAAAAGTAAACCGTTCCTGGCAGGTCGACGCCCTGCTGTTCCTGGCCCTGGCCGGATTCGGATCATTCATGGCGATTCCGTTAATTTATGTCATTAACAATGCGTTTAAGCCGCTGGATGAGCTGTTTATTTTCCCGCCTACGCTGTTTGTACGCAATGCTACACTTGAGAACTTCGCCAACCTGTTTCAGGTGATGAAGAATTCCTGGGTGCCGTTCTCCAGATATATATTCAACACGGTATTCATTACCGCTGCCGGTACAGCCGGGCATATCCTGCTGGCCTCGGCGGCGGCTTACCCGCTGGCGAAGCATAAATTCCGCGGCTCTAAGGTGCTGTTCACCGTGGTTGTCCTGTCGCTGATGTTCTCACCGCATGTCACCGCGATACCGAACTATATGATTATGTCCGCTCTGGGCTGGATGGACTCCTACCAGGCGGTTATCGTTCCTGCCTTTGCCTATCCGCTGGGACTCTATCTCATGAAGCAGTTCATGGAGCAGATCCCGGATGCGCTGCTGGAGGCGGCGAAGATAGACGGGGCCAGTGAATACCGCATCTTCTGGCAGGTTGTCATGCCGCTGGTGAAGCCGGCCTGGCTGACGCTGCTCATTCTGATGATGCAGATGCTATGGGGCACGGACGGGGGCAGCTTCATCTACAGCGAGCAGCTCAAGACGTTGCATTACGCGATGGGCCAGATTATTCAGGGCGGGATCGCCCGTGCAGGAGTCGGAGCCGCGGTAGCGGTGATTATGATGACCGTGCCGATTGTGACGTTCATTCTGTCACAGAGCAATGTGATTCAGACGATGGCTTCGTCCGGCATGAAGGACTGAAGCGATGGAGGCGTTAGGGTTGAGAATAAAGTCATCAATACTGGTGCTTGTATCCGTGCTGCTGCTTGTGAGCCTGTGCCCTAGGCCGGCCGGGGCTGCGCCGTATGAAGGATATACCTACTCCTACTGGGGAGACGCGGTTCAGTCGCCGATTGCTTATCTTCCTTCGAGGGCCATCAGCGGGCTGGAGGCAGGGACGGGAGCCTGGACCGCTCCGGGAGACCTGTTTGTCTCAGCGGAAGGGCTGCTCTATGTGCTCGATTCCGGGAACGGGAGGATTGTGGTGCTGGATAAGGAGTGGAACACACTCCGTGTCATCGAAGGTTTCCGGAACGGGGAGAAGAAGGACAGCTTCAATAACCCGGAAGGTCTCTTCGTTACGGACGCCGGCCGGATCTACGTGGCGGATACGGAGAACAGACGGCTGGTCGAGCTGGACGGCACAGGGACCTTCGTGCGGGAGATCGGGGCGCCGAAGGCGGATGTGATCGGAGCGGGTTTTGAGTATTTTCCGCGGAAAGTGATTGTTGATAAGGCAGGCCGCATCTATGTGGTCGGCAGAGGGGTCTACGAAGGGCTGATCGAGTTCGACAGCGACGGGCAGTTCACAGGCTTCATGGGCACGAACAAGGTGCAGTTTGATCCGGTGGATCTGTTCTGGAAGTCGGTATCGACCAAGGAGCAGCGCGAGAAGATGGTGCAGTTCATTCCGCTGGAATTCAATAATGTCGATGTCGATGAGGATGGCTTCATCTATACCACTACGGTGGATAAGAAGACCTTCTCTCCGGTAAAAAGACTGAATCCCTCCGGCATCGATGTCCTGCGGGTTGGTGGGGAGATTCCACCGATCGGAGATCTGAGTAAGGACCGCTCCGCCTTCATTGACATTGATGTGACCGGAAACGGGGTCTACCGGGCACTGGACGCCACGCGCGGGCGGATCTTCACCTACAATGAGGACGGCAAGCTGCTATATGTAATCGGCCAATTGGGCAGCCAGCTCGGCACATTCAAGAACCCGGCGGCGGTGGAGAGCTATGAGAATGCGATTTATGTGCTGGATCGTGATCTGGGGAGAATTACCGAGTTCACGGTGACCCGGTTCGGCAGCATGGTGAATGAAGCCAACACCCTGTACAGCTCCGGCAAGCATGATGAAGCCGCGAAGCTGTGGCGGGAGGTGCTGAAGCTGGATGCCAACTATGAGATGGCGTATGTTGGCATCGGCAAATCTCTGCTCCGCCAAGGCGAATACAAGGAGGCTATGACCTATCTAAAGCTGGGCAATGACCGCGAATATTACTCCAAGGCACTTGGGAAATACCGCAGGGAGTATATGCGCGATCACTTCAGCATCTATATGACGGGAATGATAGCCGTGCTGCTGGGCGGCTACGTGATTGCCCGCCTGATGAAGCGGCTGAGAAAGGGAGGGAGGGTCCAGGATGCTGTTTCTTAAGGACATTAAATATTCACTGCATGTAGCAGTACACCCCTTCGACGGATTCTGGGATCTGAAATATGAGAATAAGGGCAAGCTGCGCATGGCACTGGGCATTCTTATATTCCTTACCCTGACTATGATTGTGAAGCGCCAATATGTAGGCTATGTGGTCAATTATAATCACCCGCTTGAACTGAACAGTATCAATGAGCTCAAGTATATTATTTTCCCGTTCCTGCTCTGGTGCCTGGCGAACTGGTCGCTGACGACGCTGATGGACGGGGAGGGGAAGTTCGCGGAGATCGTCATTACGACAGGCTACGCCCTGCTTCCGCTGATTCTGATCAACATTCCCAATATCCTGCTCAGCAACGTGATTACGCTGCGGGAGGCTTCCTTCTATCATTTGCTGGATGCTCTGGCCACGCTGTGGTTCGTATGGCTCTTGTTCATCGGGACCATGACGGTTCATCAGTACACGGTGCTCAAAACGATTACAACCATGCTGCTGACGCTGGCCGTGGCGGGCATCATCATCTTCCTGGGCCTGCTGTTCTTCAATCTGATCCAGCAAATTGTCAGTTTTGTCTACACCGTCTACCAGGAGCTTTCACTTCGCGGATAAGAAAGGAGGAGCCAGGCTTTGAAGAAGAAGCTAACCATCATTGCAATTGTGCTTATGCTCAGCGGCGCAGCCGTCCTGCCGTACGCGGACTTGGCCGAATCCGCACCTGAAGCTGAATCGGCGGTACAGTCTGAAGCAGCGATACCATCCGAAGCAGCGATACCATCCGAAGCAGCGATACAATCCTCAGCGCAGAGCGTGCAGGACACCCCGAAATCGCCGGAGCTATCCGCAGACATGAAGGAGGCACTGGACAACGAATATCTGACCCTGTATCTGAATCAGATGACCACGGAGATCGCCGTTAAGGATAAGAAGAGCGGAGCACTCTGGTATTCTAACCCGCAGGACCGCGAACAGGATGCTGTCGCCACCGGATATAACAAATCCAAGCTGAATGTGCAGGTGGAGCTGACCTATTATGACAGCAAGGGCAATCTGATGAACTACGACAACTACACCCACAGTGTGCAGAGCGGCCAGTTCACCATCGAGGAATCGGGCGACAGCCTGAATATCGTGTATACGCTGGGGGAGGTCAAGAGCAATATCGACGGCATTCCCAAATACATCAGTGAAGAACGCTTCCGTACCCTGATCATCGGGCGCCTTGAGAAGGACAGTGACAAGAAGGAGATTGAGAAGCGGTTCAGGTACGATGAGCCGAACAAGCGGTATGAACGAAGGGATACCTCCTTCAAGGGAGTGGGGCTGAAGAAGGTGACCTCCCTGTTTGGGCAGATCGGCTATGATGAGGCGCAAATCGCCATCGATAAGGCGGCCTACGGTGAAGAGGAGGACGGAGCCGCTCTGGTGACGCTTCCCCTGGAATACCGGCTGGACGGGAAGCTGCTGCGGGTAAGCATCCCGGGCGATAAGGTCCGTTATCCGGATAATATGCATATTCAGAGTTTGTCGCTGCTTCCGTTTTTTGGGGCAAGCGGGACGAAGGATGAAGGCTACAGCCTGGTGCCTGACGGCTCCGGGTCGCTGATACACTTCAATAATAACAAGCTCTATGCTACCCCTTACCGTACCGCGATGTACGGTCCTGATGCTGCGCTGACCCAGCTGGGGCAAGTGCAGAAGGAGGAGACCTCACGGCTGCCTGTATTCGGCATGAAGGTTCAGGACCGCGGCTTCCTGGCGGTGATCGAGAGCGGAGATGCGGTTGCAGCCGTGGAGGCAGACGTCAGCGGGCGGCTGAATCAGTATAACTATGTCTTCTCCAGCTATACGCTGGGCAGTCTGGAGGAAGTGACGCTGACCAACGGCTGGCGCTCCAGTACGGTGAAGCAATTTCAGGCAGGTATCTTCCCCGGAGATATCACTGTAGCGTACAGCTTCCTTGATCAGGAAGAAGCCAGCTATTCAGGCATGGCTGCGAAATACCGGGAGTACTTAATCGAACATACCGGGATGGCAAGGCTGGAAGGGGCGGAGGACGTTCCCTTCTACCTGGAATTGATCGGCGGCATTCCGAAGAAGAAATTCTTCCTGGGCATTCCTTACAGCGCTTATGAGCCGCTTACTTCCTTCAAGGAGGCCGAGGTCATTCTGGAGCAGATGCAGGAGAAGGGGATCGGGGACATTCAACTGCGGTATACCGGATGGTTCAACGGCGGCATCAACCATAATTACCCGAAGGGCGTATCGGTGGACAGCAAGCTTGGCGGGGCAAAAGGGCTTCAGGAGCTGCAGTCTTACGCACAGGATAAGGGAATTACATTGTATCCCGATGCTTCGTTCCTGCAGACCTTCCCGGAAGCCAAGGGCTTACGCAAGTCACAGGCCTCCCGGCTGATTACGGGCAAGCTGGCGCATACGTATCCCTATGATATCTCTGACCTCAAGCAGGATGTGAAGCAGCCCTCCGTTTATGTCGTCAGTCCCCGGGTACTGCCGGGTGTGGTAGACGGCTTCCTCGGGGATTATGCAGCGCTTGGAGTGGACGGCTTGTCCCTGCGGGATCTCGGCAGCGGGCTGAATTCCGATTTCAATGCGGAGAATCTAATTGACCGCCAGCGGGCCGAGGGAATCGTCAAGGAGCAGCTGGAGCGCATGAGCAGCTCGGTGCCCCGCTTGATGGTTGAAGGCGGCAATGCGTACGCAGCTCCCTTCGCCCGTCATATTGTGGTTGCGCCCATGCAGAGCAGCGGGTTCAATATTACGGATGAGAGCATCCCCTTCTTCCAGATGGTGTACCACGGCTATCTGCAATATGCCGGAACTGCCTGGAATATGGCTGACGATCAGGATGCAACGCTTAGTCTGCTGAAGGCGCTGGAGACCGGGAGCGCACCGTATTATACCTGGTTCTATGCAGATCCCTCTGCGATCAAGATGACGGGCTTCGACCGGCTGTATTCAGCCGATTACCGCAGCTGGATTGACCAGGCAGCCGGGCAGTATCAGGCATTGAGCCGTGTACTGAAGAGTGTCCAGTCCCAGACGATCAAGGAGCATAAGAAGCTTGCGGCCGGTGTCTATCAGACGACCTATGAAGCGGGTACCACAATTATAGTGAATTATAACCATGCCCCGGTGACTGTGGGCGGAGTAACCATAGACGGACGGAATTACCGGGTAGGAGGTGAGCAGCAATAATGAAGCTTAAGAAGCTGTCCCTGGAGCAAAAAAACAGATATTACGGCCTGTACTTTATTCTTCCCTGGTTCGCGGGCTTCTGCTTCCTGTTCCTGACGCCGCTGCTGTCTTCCCTGCGGTTCAGCCTCAGTAACCTGCAGGTCAATGATGAGGGCTTCACGCTGAAGTATATCGGACTCGCGAACTTCCGGGAGGCGCTGTTCTCCCATGAATCCTATGTCCGGACATTAACGGAATCCGTGATGAATATCGTGCTGAACACCCCGCTTATTCTGATTTTTAGCCTGTTTTTCGCCGTGCTGCTCAATCAGAAGTTCCATGGCAGGGTGCTGGCCCGGGCCATCTTCTTCCTGCCGGTCATTTTGGCCTCGGGTATTATTGCCAGCATTGAGAACGGGGATCTGATGCAGTCCGTTGTGCGCAGCGCCAGTGATTCCACGGGCGGAGGGCTGTCGGTGATCAAGAATCTGGAGCTGACCACGCTGCTGATCGAATCCGGTCTGAGCCCCACTGTGGTGCAGTATCTGACTGGGGCGGTGAGCCGGATCTATGAGATTGTCAGCCAATCGGGCGTGCAGATCCTGATCTTCCTGGCGGGGCTGCAATCGATTTCCCCTTCCCTGTATGAGGCGGCGAAGATTGAAGGCTCCACAGGCTACGAGGCCTTCTGGAAAATTACGTTTCCGATGATCGGCCCGCTGATCCTGACGAATCTGGTCTATACCATCATCGACAGCTTCATCAGCGACCAGACCAGCCGCATGGTGGTGGATACAGCGTTTAAGAGCTTCAATTTCGGGCTGAGCGCAGCCATGTCCTGGATGTATTTTGCCATCATTGCGCTGCTGTTGTGGATTACGACGGCGCTGATCTCACGCAAAGTCTTTTATCAAGACTAGCGGTTAGGAAGGAGGAACATTCATGAAGACAGAGACCGCAGCAATGCCGCACCGCTCCAGGAAAGAGCAGCTGCACAGGCTGGCCTCGGCCGCTTATTGGGTAGAATTTTCGAAAAAATGGTTATGGGTCATCGCCCGCTTTGTGCTGGTCTTCGGTATCTCGTTCGTCATCCTGTACCCGATCCTGCTGAAGCTGTCGATTGCGTTCAAGAGTATGGATGATTTGTATGATTCCACCGTGATCTGGGTCCCGCAGGCCTTCACCCTGGAGAACTTCAGGCTGGTCTTCACAGCGATGAACTATCCGGCAGTCCTGCGGAACACCCTGCTGTTGTCCTCAGCGGTCATGGTGCTTCAGACGATCATCTGTGTGCTGGCCGGTTACGGCTTTGCCCGAATTAAGTTCAGGGGGAGCGGGCTGCTGTTCGCGGCAGTGATCTTTACGATTCTTGTCCCGTCCCAGACGATCATGATTCCGCTGTACCTGCATTTCAAGAACTTTGACCTGTTCGGCCTGATTGAGCTGTTCACGGGGAAGCCGGCGAACCTGATCAATACGTACTGGCCGTTTATTATTTCTTCGATGCTCGGGATGGGCGTCAAGACAGGGCTGTATGTCTATATTTTCCGCCAGTTCTTCAAGGGCATTCCACGGGAGATTGAGGAAGCGGCCTATGTGGACGGAGCAGGCTATTTTACCACCTTCGCCCGGGTGATTCTGCCCAATGCCATTCCGTCTATGGTAACGGTAATGCTGTTCTCCTTCGTGTGGCAGTGGAATGACTCCTTCTTCACCAATATGTATCTGAACGAACCGAAGGTCATGTCATCGATGATGTCATCGGCGGGCTACGGCATTGCTACCTACATGACCGGCGGCGGCCAGGCAGCGAATTCGCTCGTTCAGGACCCGTTCTTCATGTCCATGATGATGAATACCAGTGTGCTGATGGCGATTCTGCCGCTGATTATCCTCTATGTATTCGTTCAGCGGCATTTCGTTGAGAGTGTGGAGCGGTCCGGTCTGGTCGGTTAGGAGGAGGATAGGAGCATGAAGCGGCAGGCAGTTACGGCGGTTATCGGCGTTGTTCTAGTGTGTGTTGTTGTAATTCTGTTCAGTAATAGGAAAGAGGAGGAAATCCCTGTGCAGCACCAGAAACCGCCGGATGCGGCAGTGACGATAGACGGCAATGTCCGCAATCAGACTATCGATAACTTCGGCGCATCCGACGCCTGGTCCATGGACCCCCTGGGGAAGGAGTGGACCGAAGAGAATAAGAACAAGGTGGCAGATTTGCTGTTCTCACGTACCGAAGGAATCGGGCTGTCGGCATGGCGCTTCAATATAGGTGCAGGCTCGGTAGAGACCGATCAGGCGATCATTCCAGATCCGTGGCGAAGAACGGAAGCCTTCAAAATAACGGAGGAAGCACCGTACGACTGGAGCAGGCAGGCAGGTCAGCAGTGGTTCCTGCGGGCGGCTAAGGAGCGCGGAGTCGAATCCCTGATTGCCTTCGTCAACAGCCCGCCGGTCTGGATGACCCGGAATGGTCATGCCCAGCCTGATCCAGAGGTAGGGTCCAGTAATTTGAAGGAAGGCTCTGAAGCGGCCTTCGCCTCTTTCCTGATTGAGGTGCTGGAGCATTTCAAGCAGGAGGGCCTTGAATTCGATTATATCAGTCCCGTTAACGAGCCGACCTGGGACTGGAATCATGCGCAGCAGGAAGCCAGCCGGTACAATAATGACGACCTGAAGCGGGTGATTCTGGAGCTGCATGCCCAGCTCCGCGCTAGCGGGCTGGAAGCGCAGATCAGTGCCCCGGACGGAGTGGAGATTATTTCTCTGCTCGATGACGAGCACTACCGGGAATTCACGGGCAGCGGCGTCTATTCCAGCGGGGCTAACAGCCTGGGGCTGGGAAAATACCGTGAATATATTAAGGACCTGCTGGGTGACCCTGTGCTGAAGGAAGCGGTAGGCAACAAGATCGCCTCGCATTCCTACTGGTCCGACTACAGTCATTCCGGCGACGACCGGTTGGTGAAGCTAAGAAGGCTGTTGGAGCGCAATCTGAAGCAATATGATCCGCAGGCCAAATATTGGGTCACCGAATACTGCATTATGGGCGACTATGGCCCGGGACGGGATCTGGGGATGGAGCCCGCGCTGCAGGTGGCGCGCACCATTCACTTCGATCTGACCGAGGCGGATGCAGCCGCATGGCAGTGGTGGACCGCAGTATCCAAGGTAGATTACAAGGACGGCTTGCTGTACACCGATTACAATCAGCCTGGAGACGGGCAGAACATCCTGACCTCGAAGATCCTGTGGTCGCTAGGCAATTACAGCAAGTTCATCCGCCCCGGAGCGGTGCGGATTGCGCTCTCCGGTCTGAGCCAGGACGCCGGAAGCGAGCTGCTCGGCTCTGCTTATGTACACGAGGAGGAGCAGAGCATGACGGCGGTGCTGGTGAATGACAGCCTGGAGGAGAAGCGGGTGCAGCTCACCTTGAGCGGACTGGGACTGAAGGCATCTGCCTTGCGTTCCTATGTAACCAATGAGCAGCTGGATCTGGCCCGCGGCGAGGATCTGGCCGTTGATGTAGCTGCTGATGGGACAGCAGACGGGGAGCAGGTATTCCAGGCTGTTATCCCGGCCAAGTCGGTGGTGACCCTGGTGGCAGGCGGGCCGGAGTTAGAGGAGCAGGCAAGCCAGCCGGGTGAGGTTGCCGGAACTCAGGTTACCCGGACTCAGGCTGCACAGGAAGTTCCGGCTGCGGGAGACTATGCCGGCTATCTGTTCACCTATTTCACAGGCGAAGGGACCGGGGACGGCGAGCAGGTATACTTCGCCCTCAGCGAAGGCAATGACCCGCTGCATTGGGAGGAGCTGAATAGCGGGAAGCCTGTGCTAATCTCCACCTTGGGCAACAAGGGAGTCAGAGATCCCTTCATCATCCGTTCACCTGAAGGGGGACAGTTCTATCTGATCGCCACCGATCTGAAGATCAACGGCAATTGGGATTGGGGCGCAGCCCAGACACGGGGCAGCCGGTCGATCATCGTGTGGGAATCGGATAATCTCGTGGACTGGTCGGAGCCTTGGGAAGCCAAGGTCTCGCCGGAGGAGGCGGGGAATACCTGGGCACCTGAGGTGATCTATGACCAGGAGAGCGGAGAATATATCGTATTCTGGGCCTCGCGGATGTACGCCGATTCCGGTCACACCGGGGACGCCTACCAGACAATCATGTACAGCAAGACACGCGATTTCCGCGCGTTCACAGAGCCGCAGATCTATATGGACTATGGGCATTCGATCATTGATACCACTATGGCTGCGTATAACGGGAAGATTTACCGATTCACCAAGGATGAGCGCGAGCAAGGCCCGGAATCCCCTTTTGGCAAAATGGTGTTCCAGGAGTCCCTGGATTCGGTATTTGCGCCTGCGGTGAAGCTGCTAAGCGGAAGTGTCGGCGGACTGAAGGGCATTGAAGGGCCGACCCTGTTCAAATCCAATACGGAGAAGAAGTGGTATCTGTTTGTGGATGAATTCGGAGGGAGAGGGTACATCCCGCTGGAGACGGAAGATCTTGATTCGGGCAAGTGGACGGTATCCGCTGATTATGAGCTTCCGTCCAGCCCCCGCCATGGAACAGTAATTCCGGTCACCCGGCGTGAGTACGACGCTCTGAACGCCAAGTTCAAGCAGTGAATTCAGGTTTGGCTTAGCGTGGCAAGTGGAAACGGCATTGCCGTCCTTTTAAAGGACGGTACCGTTTCAGCGAGAAATAGAAGGATAAGTTATCGTGTGGAACATATAAATTCTATTTTAAATAAAAACAGGTTCACCCTTGCCATTACGGCAGAGGTGAACCTGTTTGCTTAGAGCATCATGCTGAAGGCAGATGCTTATTTCGCGCTTTCGTAACGCTTGCCGACTTCTTCCCAGTTCACTACGTTCCAGAACGCCTTGATGTAGTCAGGACGTTTGTTCTGGTAGTTCAGGTAGTAGGCATGCTCCCATACATCGAGGCCGAGGATTGGAGTTGCGCCTTCGCTGATCGGGTTGTCCTGGTTCGGTGTGCTGGTTACAGCAAGCTTGCCGTCCTTCACAACGAGCCAAGCCCAGCCGCTGCCGAAGCGTGTAGTAGCTGCAGCCGCGAAGTCTTCCTTGAATTTATCGAAGCCGCCCAGCTCGCTGTCAATGGCAGCAGCCAGTGCGCCAGTTGGTGCGCCGCCGCCATTCGGTCCAATCACTTCCCAGAACAGGGTGTGGTTGGCATGTCCACCGCCGTTGTTGCGGACCGCTGTGCGGATCGCTTCCGGTACAGCGTTCAGGTCGGTCAGAAGCTCATCGATGCTTTTGTTTTGCAGTTCGGGTGCCTTTTCCAGTGCGGCGTTCAGGTTCGTCACATAAGTGTTATGGTGCCTGTCATGATGAATCTCCATCGTCAATGCGTCGATGTGTGGTTCAAGTGCGTTGTTCGGATACGGAAGTGCCGGTAATTGAAAAGCCATGGAAAAATCCCTCCTGATTATATGTTGGTTTTGGTATATATCCGTTGAGATACTATTATTAAAACGCATCTGGAACAATAATGCAACATTAAATAAACAAAAATGTTTAAAAAGTATTTTCCCGTCCGCAGCTCACTGAAAATGTTAAGGCTGTGTTAAACTAGTGAGGCTTCGTAACCGGGACGTTTTGACTACTATAATCTCCTAATAGATGTTAAATATGAAACTATATTGAATGTAAACGCTTCATATCAAGCGCTTTCAAAAGAAAAATGATGATAACGCGAGAAAAGTGTGCTTTAATAGAGACAAAAGCAGGTATTCCTCGGTTTTTGATGCTTTTTTCCACTTTATGCTGTTATGGAAACTCCTTCTTTTTGTAAAATCATAAGCCATAGAAAAGGGAGACTTGAAAGTATGCACGTTCGTTCCTTTCAATTAAGCGATGTAACTCCAGTGACTGAATTGCTGCAGACCGCATTATCGGAAGAATGTTTCGAGAGCACGATCGAGCCTTTCTCCAGGCAATTGTCATGGGATTCTGATCTCATTGTAGTTGCTGAGGATGAAGGAGAAATCATCGGTGCGCTGATTGGTACGATTGAGAAGAATCACGGCTGTTATTTCCGCATTGCCGTCCATCCGGATTACCGCCGCAGAGGAGTCGGTAAGAGTCTTGTAACGGCTATGGAGAGCAGATTTCAGGCGCGGAAGGTCAGCGGCATTTATGTTGCCGTCGATGAACACAATTCTTTTGCAATGCCTCTATATGAAGCCATGGGTTATGACGAGAACCACATTTTCAAATCCGTGCGCAAGCTGAGCATTGTCGGGTAACTGTTGCTGAACCGCTGCTGTAAGCGGAATCAAAGGTCAGAGTAGAGAACTTTTGCAGGGCGGATACTTTGAATATGGGTATTCCTGCATAGTCTGTTTCATTATACTAAAGCATATCTTCCCTATGTCCATTGCAAATGGGCGGGAGATATGCTTTTCTATTGTTAAGGAACGGATAACCCAATCGAAGCAAGTAGGTGGCCTATGAACCGGGAGCTTGAAGAAGATTTCATGCGGAGCCGCAGACAAAGATACAGATCAGTGACGCATAACAAGTCCAGACAGAAGTCGAGAAGAACATGGATCAGGGATATGCGGGAGTGGATCATTACGGCGGGGATTGTGTTCGCTGTGATGTCGCTGCTTAATATCTATGTGTTCAACGTGTCAACTGTAATCGGCCAATCCATGGAGCCTACCCTCTATCAGGGAGAGAAGCTGATTATTAATAAAATCGCCCTCAGCTTCGGGAATCCGGGCCGCGGGGAGGTTGTCGTCCTTCATGATCCCAGTACGGGACCCAGCCGCAAGGAATATCTGGTCAAGCGGGTGATCGGCATTCCCGGCGACATTATTGAAGTACGGAACCAGCAGCTCTATCTCAATGGCAAGCTGCTGGATGAGCCATATATCGATACATCTATAGAAGATCCCGATTTCAGCAGTCTGACCGTGCAGGCGGGGACCTACTTCGTCATGGGGGACAACCGGCATGCCGGAGCCAGCAAGGACAGCCGTTATTTCGGCGCTGTCGAAGGGGAGAGTATTGTGGGTAAGGTCTCCCTGATCTGGTGGCCTCTCTCTAAGATGAAGGCCCTGTAGAGCAACCTTAGTCAATCTATAAAGGAGAGGCGGATATGCACCTCAACATCCAGAAAGGTTACGCTCCGCCCCCTTCCAAATGGGAGGAACTTAAGGCAGAGATTAAGGCGGCTCTACCCGCGCTCGGTATCGATGATATCGGGTTCACGACTGCGGAGCCGTTTTTATATTTGAAGAACATTCTTCAGGAGCATCGGGACAAGGGGTACGAATCCGGCTTCGAGGAGCCTGACCTGGACAAGCGGACGGTTCCCGCCCTGCAGTCCGGAGAGCAGCCGCTCTCCATCATTGCGATTGCCGTGGCCTATCCCTCCAAGATGGAGAATCCGCCCAAATCCGAGCCGGGTGCACGCAGAGGCATTCTGGCCCGCGCCTCCTGGGGCCAGGATTACCATCATGTCCTTCGTGAAGCGCTGGCGAAGCTGGAGAGCTTCATCCGTGAGCGTGTCCCGGATGCTGTGCTGGAGAGCATGGTGGATACGGGAGCGCTGGTAGACCGGGCAGTAGCGGAGCGGGCAGGGATCGGCTTCAGCGCCAAGAACTGTGCGATTATCTCCCCCAAGTGGGGATCATGGATCTATCTGGGGGAGATGGTAACGAATCTTCCGCTGCCTCCAGACCAGCCTGTGGAGGAGGGCTGCGGTGACTGCACGAAATGCATCGATGCCTGCCCTACCGGCGCGCTGGTCGGACCGGGACAGCTCAATGCCCAGGCCTGCATCTCCTTCCTGACCCAGACCAAGGGCTTCCTGAGTGAGAACTATATGACCAAGATCGGGAACCGGCTCTATGGCTGCGATACCTGCCAGATTGTCTGTCCGCATAACCGGGGCAAGAACTGGGACCACCGCCCGCAGCTTCTGCCTGATCCTGAGGTGGTCAAGCCGCTGCTGCTGCCGATTCTGGACCTCAGCAACCGCGAGTTCAAGGAGAAGTTCGGCAGCAGCTCGGCGGCCTGGCGCGGCAAGAAGCCGATGCAGCGCAACGCGGTCATTGCGCTGGGCAATTTCAAGGAGGCTTCGGCGGTGCCGAAGCTGACGGAGCTTCTGCTGAAGGAGCCGCGGCCGGAAATGCGCGGAACCTCGGCCTGGGCGCTCAGCCGCATCGGCGGCGAAGAGGCGCTTGCGGCAGTCGAGCAGGCGCTGGAGAGCGAAGCGGACGCTACGGTGCGCGACATGCTGGAGCGGGCGCTGGACAAGCTCCGCGGGCAGGGAGCAGCGGACGGGGAATAAGCCGGAAATCAACCGTAGGCCAGCGGGATTTGCCAATTGCTGTCCAGTTGTTGAAATGCTATGATAGATTCGCGTGCCTGAACAGGGTTATCGCCAGACTAATAGAGTACAAAGGTGGATTACAGATGAATATTGCATTGCCTATTATTACGCTTGTGGTAGGTCTGATCGGCGGATTCTTCATCGGTGTGTATTATCTGCGCAGACAGATGACAACGATGCAGAATGATCCTGAAATGCTGCAGAAGGTTGCCAAGCAAATGGGGTATAACCTGAACGGGAAGCAAATGCAGCGTGCCCAGCAGATGATGAAGAACGGTAATACGCCGGGACGTCCTGCTGCGGGCAAAGGACAGTCCCGCAAGAAGTAATAATGATGATCGTATAATAGATAAGAGTCAGCTGCAGGTGCGGAAGGGGGGAGTTTTCATGGGGGGCA
>NZ_JBBODG010000003.1:0-8753 GCF_038002805.1 Paenibacillus sp. FSL H3-0333
TTATTTCAAAATATTAAAACAGATAGAGAAACATGTTGGTTAATTCTCCGAGGGCGTTCAAGAAACAAGTCCATCTTGAGTTAGAAAATAAGTAAAGTCGCATTCAGAGGCGATGGTTGTATTATGTGTAGCAAGTAATATAATAGCACCCTCTGACTTAAGTGTATTAAAACAGTTGATCACTAATCCAGCTGTCTCTTCATCTAAAGATGCTGTTGGTTCATCAGCTACAATAAGCATCGGCTTCATGAGTAAAGCGCGAATAATGCCTATACGCTGCAGTTCTCCTCCTGATAATTTTTCAATTTTACTATTAAGGATCTGATCAACTTGTAAAAAGTGAGACAATTTTTTAATATGATCATACACTTCGATTTGACTCTTGTTTTTTTTATTAAACCACAATGGTACCGTAATATTCTCAAGTGCTGTAAGTTTAGGAATCATGGGGTTATGTTGCGAAATATATCCTATATACTTGCCCCTTATTGAACTGAGGTCATTTAAGGACATATCCTTAAATTTAATGTTTCCTAGAAGCACTTCACCCTCAGAAGGTTTTTCCAAGCCGGCTACTAAATTCAGTAGAGTGCTTTTTCCAGTACCGCTTTTTCCTTGCAAGGCCACAATTTGACCCGGTTCTACTTCTAAGTATATATTCTCAAAAATTAATTTTTCTCTGTAGCACTTTTTAATATTTGCTAATGAAAGTGTCATTTTAATCACCCCTTCAAATGCTGTACAATATCAAGGCGTTTAAATGTATATCTTATAGAAACGTTAGCTATAAAGATTAAAAGAGCGTAAATGCTTGTTATAATTATGCTGTAGTTTATTATTATAGGTAGCGGTTTGTAGATTAAATAGAAAACAGGAATCAATGGAAGAACAGCACTAATCGCAAAACCTACTATGAATTGATTTCTGGTGATTGAATATAGCCTGGACATGCTCGCACCTGAGACCAAAAATATTTTATAGACATCAAAATTCCTTTTTATGATCATTGTAATTGACCAAAACAGAAGTAAGGTTGTTATCAACCCCATTATTCCTGTTATTAACAAAAGAGTATTTCGGTTTGCTTCTGTCATTTTCACTAATGAGTTTATAGCTAAAGTATTAGCGCCAATGATTTGAAAGTCGCTAAACCCTACTGATTGAGAGACGTTAGCTAATTCTTTTCTTACCTGTAATGGTGATAAATCTGTGATAAGCATTCCATTTATTTGGGTTAACAACGAAGCCTTAATGAATAATCCGTTACTTTGTAGATTAACATTATTATTAAAAGACATTAAAGGGAAAATAATATAAGAATCCAAGAAAAGTTCTGGATCAGCAATGGATAGTATTTTTTGTGACGAGCCTACGATTCCTGTAACAATTCCTTTAAAACTATGTTGGTAATATATAAAATCTATGGTATCCCCAATTTTATAAATTCCGTTGTAATTTGATCCTAATAACATTGGGATTTGTTCTTTCTCACCATCGTAAACAAAGTCTTCTGATCTAAACAATTGGCCATCACTTAATTGGACATTATTTAATTCAAACACTTTTTCATTTAATTGAAGGGATTTAATCATACGGTAATACCTTCCGTTTACCTTGTAAGCTGGCTGATTATTACCTTCCTCATAATAAGCATCGAAATGAACATCACCTTTAAAATCTGTTATTTCTATAGGTTGCCATTTTGAGATGTAGTAGTTTAAATGTTTTCTTTTATCTAATTCTCCTGAGAAATTGTTCAATAGTTTCATACTATTCTCATTAGAAAAAAATTCTTTCTCTTTTTCATTATATAAATCATCTGACAGTTGGTACAAATTCTTCCCTTTGTAATTATTGGTAGTCTTAACTTCTAACGTCGCCTGTTTGAAATTTATAGTGAATTGAAGAATTAAAATTGAAAAGAAAATTAAAGCGATGATTAATAATGCGTAGATTAATTTTGATTGTCTAAATAATGCTCGTACAACCTTCAAAACTGTTTGCCCCCTCTTAAGATAGTATATCTAAATACAGTAAACATCTGAAACATAAGTATAATTACAAAAAGGTAAACCAGTAATAAACAAGATCGGTATATCCATTCCATATCCCAAAGTTGATAAAGATAGATGTTGAAAAATATACAAAAGGATATTGATATCAAAGAAAAACATAAATAAAGACCCGCTTTATTTATTATTAATTTTTGTATTATTTTCTTTGAAGCGTATCCTGAAATGAAAAGTATAATTATAAGTTTCCTATCGTTTTGGGTCCAAATATAGACAAGCATTGTGGAAAGAGAGATCAAAAAAAAGATTCCAATGGATAAACAGGCAGTTAAAAAAATATTTGATTTTAAAGAGTATGTTCCATATTTTTGGAAATATAGTTCTTTAATTTCATTTGTGGTTAAATATTTATTTAGTTTAACTTTAGCATTTCGTTCTGAAGTAGAGAAAACGAAGTTCGTCCCGTTTTTAGACATTAAATCCTCATTACTAATTAACCAAGTTTGTATTCGTAATCTATAGGAATTCTTAGCATTAAATATCCCAATAATTTTATAGTCCTTAGGAATTAAATTTATGTCCACTAGATCTCCAATAATGGCAACTTTACCGTTGTTTATGGATCTCACTTTGGAGGAATAGTTAATGGGAGGTAATTTCACATTTCCTTTAATCCGGACATGTTTTATGTTAGGAGATTTATTTTCATATTGCATGATAATAAAATTAGACACAGTTTCATTTACTGGTTTTATTTTATCTTTAATCTTAAAAGATATAGAATTACTATTCACATATCCATTATTTATCATGTTTGTGTAATCGAGATTTGCTTGTATCCAAAACATAAAAAAAGTTAGGAGACATACCAATAGTAAAATAATGCTGTAGGTGTGACTATGATTTTTTTTGAGATATATTCTGAACATTTAATTATTTTAAAAGAGGTAATTTTTCAATTACCTCTCTCTGGTCTCCTAAATTTTTATGAACCCCAATAGGTTTTTGCCGTATAGCTACTAAAATTGACGTTTTCCCAGCTGCTATAAGCCTGCGTAACATCCCGACCGTATACACGTCCAGAATCTCCTAAAGTTGAACCATCGTACCAACTTTCAAATCTAGCAACGGTATAGTGATATTTACCTTCCCATGCAGTATATCCATATACTCTATACTGTATATCACTCGAACTGTAATTTCGAGACTGCCGCTCACCTCTATGAACTTCAGGCGAAGATCCTACCGGAGGACCAAAAGTGGTATATTCTCCATTTTTAAATGTGGAAACGTTGTTAACAAAATTTCCTTCAGTCTCGCTCCAACCACCAGATGCATCTTCCTGAAAGCTGCCTGCACTAATAGGAGTTACAGCCAGAATAAGACTAGCAGATACCATAAGTCCGGCAATTAATTGTTTGCTTTTCATTTCTAATATACCCCTCCATTTTTTATTTCGAATGCTGGCCAGCTATCGATAAACCCTAGTTTTTGGATTATATTAAAATAGAGAACTTCGTTCCACAAAGGGTGCAAATGTCTCACCGATAGTATTTAACTGTTTAAGAAAAATAATATCTTTTTTATTCGATAATCCAAAATAAAACTTATTATTCCAAATATTGTCGACTTCTTGAATGATAACAATAAAATTACTAAGTGTAAAGGGCGATTCGCTCTATTTATTAAAGAATATAGCATTTAGATTTAAATCCCCTCAATCTGATAGCTATAAAGGAAATATAGAAATATCTAGTACCTTTAAGCGGTGGGCTTCTTTGCAGTCATAAAAACCATAGCATTGAGGTTCTCTGCATATTAATAATCTCCGGATCGACGTCTGGTTACTACCAAACCATTAATTCTCTCAAATAAGCCGATAGTAAGATACCTGTAGAACTAGCGTAAGATATCCAGGTTGTCAACTTTCAGACTTCGTCTCATAGGGTTTGTCTTAGGTAGCGTGCGCTTTCTGTGAAATGAATAATTAAACCGGGGTCTGTGTTTAAGGATAATATGAGTAATCCGGGCTTTAGACGTTCCTAACTCAGGGCTTTCTAAAGCAGGTCGAGTGGCCCGTAATTTGCTCGAAATTGTGGCGATATATACCAAAAGAAAGGAGTTAAGTGTAAGCAGACCTTTAGCTCCTTTCTTTTGGTTGTTAAACTATCTCATTTGTCTATGGATGGTTCGTTACAAAGTTTGCTTAAAGGAGTATTTTTACTATTTTTGAAATTATTAAGAACCCCAATAAGTTTTTGCGATATAAGTAGTCAATTCGATGAATCTCCAGTCGCTATATGCTTGTGTAACATCCCGACCGTATACACGTCCAGAATCTCCTAAAGTGGAGCCATCGTACCAACTTTCAAATCTAGCAACGGTATAGTGATATTTACCTTCCCATGCAGTGTATCCATATACTCTATGTTGTATATTATTTGCACCAGCATTCCGAGACTGCCGCTCACCTCTATGAACCTCAGGCGAAGATCCTACCGGGGGGCCAAAAGTGGTGTATTCTCCATTTTTAAATGAGGAAACATCGTTAACAAAATATCCTCCGGTTTCGCTCCAACCACCAGATGCATCTTCCTGAGAACTGCCTGCACTGATAGGAGTCACAGCCAGAATAAGACTAGCACATACCATAAGTCCAGCAATTAATTGTTTGCTTTTCATTTCTAATATACCCCTCCATTTTTTATTTCGAATGCTGGCCAGCTATCGATAAATCCTAGTTTTTTGGATTTTTTATTCTATAATCCAAAATAAAACTTATTATTCCAAATATTGTCGACGTATTGAATGATAACAATAAAGTTACTTGATGTAAAGTGATGGGAGTGTATTATATTATCTTTTATTATTTTTTTAAAAAATGGAAGTTTAATCGCTACGGATTCAATTCCCCACAGCTTGCTGCGTACTAACTAAGTGTTTGAGCTATAATGAGCATAAAAAAGAAATGTAGAAAGGAACGCTGTGATTTGGGTGAGTATATCATAAATCACATAACGTATCGGTGCTCATGTATCATTTTGGATGTCCAGCAAAGTACAGAAAATCGGTGTTCAGCCCAGAGGTAGATGAATCATTGAAAGAGATCTGTCTGGAGTTATCCAAGAGATATGAGATTATATTTCTGGAAATAGGAACAGATAAAAATCATGTTCATTTCCTGGTGCAGTCCGTTCCGAAGTATAGTCTGACGAAGATCATACAAACGATTAAAAGTATAGCGGCGAGGGAGATATTTGCGAGGCATCCCGAAGTGAAGAAAAAACTATGGGGTGGAGAATTTTGGTCAGATGGATATTTTGTAAACACTGTAAGTAAATTTGGAAGTGAAGCGACCTTAAGAAACTATGTGAAGAAGCAAGGAGTCGTAGAAGAATACGTAAAGTTACACAAAAAGACAGAAGGAGGGCAATTGACCTTCTTCTAAGTGAGTGAAGCGAATTCTCCAGCTAAGATACCCCGCAGCTTGCTACGGGGAGTTTTATTTGTATATTCTGACAAGTGTTCTTGCATGTACATTACTGATTTCAGCCTGTTACAGCAACAATTCGGCACCTTCTAAAAAAGATTCAAACTCAACTGAGAGCAATAAAATTATACAAATGGATGGAGCTAATTATACAATTCCAATAAATAAAAACACAGAAAAGTATAATTTCGCTGTTAAAACCTCTAAGGGCATTGTTTGGTCACTATCACCTACAATGGACATTGCTCCTAGAACCGAGAAAAACCCATTTTATTATCCTACTGAACTATTCTCCTTCTAGTTAAGTTCTCCAGATGAAAAAACACTGCTTATAGAGAAGGCCAATAAGTTATTTACTTTACCGTTGCATGATGGGAAAGTGAATTTAGTAGTGGATGATATGTATCAGTTTCTGTAATTCCAGGAAATGCAGATGGTAGTGATAGCTACGAAGTGTATGTTTATAATATTTCAACCGAGAAAAAGGATAAAGTTGAAACTTATTCTCTCAACAAACAATCAAATTTCAATCGAGTTTATGTACAATAAGAAAAAATACTCTTTAAAACTTCAAGCTAAATAAAAAATTCAAAAAAGGTATCAATTAGGGGTGGCGATTCCGATGAAGTATTTGTCGTCACGGAGTTCTTTGAGAATTAAATAACCTTAGAGAGAAAAACGGACTTCAAACGTATGATGATATAGATAGCTATAGATCAAGATTCGACGTATTCTGAAGCCAAAAGTGAAGAAAGCGATTTAACATACTTAAAGCGCATAATCGAGTAGGAGGCTACCCATTAACTGAGTAGCCGACCTCTCACACCACCGTACGTCAGACTGTCTAACAATTATATAAAAATCTTCGTTTCCGGCATGAAAATAGAAGACATCTGTCGAATCTCTATAACAAAGGAGATGAGCGTGTATGGCTTATATCGAAGGCGAAGATAGACATCAAATTTATCTACTGCCAAATACGTTGGATGACTTTGTCGAAGAAGAAAATCCTGTCCGAGTCATCGATGCTTACGTCGATAGTTTGGTCCTGGAAGAATTGGGGTATCAGGTTTATTCAGGTACCCAAGCGGGACAAAAACCTTATCATCGGGAATATCTTCTCAAGCTCTACCTTTACTGCTATATGAATGGCATCCGCTCCTCTCGCAAGATGGAAACCGAAACGAATAGAAACATTGAACTGATGTGGCTCATTGGCAAGCTCCAGCCAGATCACGGTACTCTATCTGCTTTCATGAAAAATAACCAATCAGCCATAAAGAAGCTGTTTAGAGAGTTCACCTTAATGTTAAAAGGTTTCGGATTGATTGATGGTCAGCTTGTCGCCATTGACGGCACAAAAATAAAGGCAAATTGCTCTAAAAAGCTGCCAATATTATCGCTAAGAAACTAGAGCATATCAATGAAAAAATAGATGCATATTTGTATGGCTTTTTAACGGAGGACAATCGCCAAAAGAACAGGAAATCACTGAAAAGTTAGAGGTCTATCACAAGAGAATGCAGGAGTTGCAGGTCATTAAAGAAGAACTTAAGGAAACAGGTGAAAACCAGCTTTGTGTTACCGATCCGGATGCCAAATCAATGAAAAACAACGGAAAGCATGAAATTTGTTACAATGTTCAAACTGCAGTGGACAGCAAATATAAACTCATCGTGGACTGCGATACGGTCAATGATGTCAACGACCAAGGGCAATTGTCTAATATGGCGCATAAAACAAAGCAGGTTTTTCGTGATCAAAAAACGACAATTGTGGCCGATACAGGCTATTATAATTACCTTGAAATCATCAACGTTGTTGACGAAAGCACAGAGCTCTTCATTAAGCCGCAAAAGGGAAAGCAAAACAAGGTGGCCAGTGGATTTGATAAAGCGAACTTTAAATATGATTCCAGAAACGATAAATATATTTGCCCGTTGAGTTATGAATTACCTTTCAAATGGAATGGAAAACAAGATGGGAAAGAGTATAGGCGTTACACTTGCGAAGCCTTCGACTTTTGCGGACAAAAAGAGTCCTGTACTTCTGCCAAAGGCGGAAGGTCGGTCACGAGACTTAGTGACGAAGAAGTGATCGAACAAATTACCGAAAATACGCGTAAACAAAGTCATATTTATAAGCAAAGAGGACACATTGTGGAGCATCCTTTCGGGACGATAAAACGTCACTGGGGCTATACATACTTTTTAACACGAGGGTTGGCATCAGTAGGTACTGAGACCAAATTGATTTGGCTTGCCTATAATTTAAAGAGAACGATACTGCCGCTCCGGTATCCCCAACTTGCGTAGGAACAAGCTTTACTCCGTCTTTCGGATTTTTTTTCTACCGGGCGTCTGTGAGACCTCCCCGGGTAAGAGCGATAACCTTCCCTTTATCTATCTGCCACATTTACATCCTGGGATTCGGGCAATATTGGACTTTGCTTTGGTATGCAAGCTCGTCCGTCCCATGATGCCTTCTATGTGATTTCTGTTCGTCAGACCGCGGGTTTGCCTCCGGCTTCCTTCAGATTCCGCCTCACGGCGGACACCCTTGCCTTTGGCTAACAGTTCCTACTGCCAAGCCTGTAGCGGACTTTCACCGCCAAGTTATCGCCCATGTCGGGCGCACATAACAAAACACCCATCCGCCCCATAAAGGCAGATGGGTGTTTGCTATACACAATTATTTTTACGATAGTCGGAGGGGTTGATTCCTGTCCATCTTTTAAATTGTCTGCTGAAGTGAGAGAGGTTCTTGTAGCCCAGACGACTTGAAATCTCATTTAAAGATATCCTGGGCTGCTGTAGTAGTATTTTGGCTTCCTGCAGCTTTAAGTCGGATAGATAGGTGCGGGGCGACATTTTATATATTTTTTGAAATACCTCTAATCCATAGTTGGGGCTGATTCCAAGCGAAGCAATGATGGGCTGGATGTGAATGGTGTAATCTGAATTTCCCTGGGTGCAATTTTTCTTAAAAGCCCTCTTGATGGCTTCGGCAATTTCTTTGGCATACTTTGCAGTGGTCATGGATTCGTTAGCATGTATCCCCGTCTGTACCGGCTGGATATCTACAAGCACCTCCAATAACTCGAACAAGACCATTTGTGCTTTTAGCTTTGCTTTGGTGAACGACAACTCAGGTTCATGCAGAATATCGATCCATTTTTGAAGGCATTTTTTCAGCTGGCTATGATACAAATGGGAGGGCTTATAGACCCAGTCACAGTTCTTCATAATTCT
>NZ_JBBODG010000004.1:0-6970 GCF_038002805.1 Paenibacillus sp. FSL H3-0333
TCAAGGAGTACAAGAACGGGAAGGTTACTGTAAACCGTGAGCAGATTGAGTATCATGTTGAGAAAATTCTGGAATTAATCGGTGAGGATACGAGCCGTGAAGGCCTGCTGGAAACACCGGCCAGAGTGACCCGGATGTATGAAGAGATCTTCGGCGGTTATTCCGTTGATCCGCGCGAAGCGCTGGGCGTAACCTTCGACGAGTCTCATGAAGAGCTGGTCATTGTGAAGGATATTGTCTACTATAGCCAATGCGAGCATCACATGGCTCCATTCTTCGGCAAGGTGCATATCGGTTATGTGCCCAGCGGCCGCATTGCCGGACTCAGCAAGCTGGCCCGGCTCGTAGAAGCGGTCAGCCGCCGGTTACAGGTGCAGGAGCGCATTACGGCCCAGATCGCCGACATTATGACTGAGGTGCTGAATCCGCACGGTGTCATGGTTGTAGTCGAAGGGGAGCATCTGTGCATGTGTGCCCGGGGTGTGAAGAAGCCGGGCAGCAAGACGGTTACGATGGCCACCCGCGGCACCTTCCGTGAGGACGCTGCGGCAAGGGCCGAATTCCTGGCCTTGATCAAGGAATAAAGCCGGAGCCGGGAAGGATAAGCTTGCCGGACCGGCCCTGCAAGCGCAAAAGCCCGCCTACCACTTCAACAGTGGCGGCGGGCTTTTGCGCGCGAAGGTGCGTGGCTCAAATGTATGCGAAAAACAACATACATTTGCTGGCACGCAGGCATGTGGCCCGAATGTATGCGGAAAATAGCATACGTTTGCTAGCGCGCAGGCTTGTGGCCCCGAATGTATATGAAAAACAGCATACATTATGCTCGCTAGCAGGCACACGGACCGAATGTATGTGAAAAACAGTATACATTATGCTCGCTAGCAGGCACACGGCCTAAATGTGTGTGAAAAACAGCATACATTGTGCTCGCGCGAAGGTGTGTGACCCAATACCTCCACAGCTTCTAATAAATTTAGAGAAATCCTGCAAGAAGTGCAACAATGCTACTCCATACAAGCAGCCGGTGAGAGTGAACAACCTCAGAATTGGCCAGAGATACGCAGAACGCCGCCATGAGAGGGAGGAATCAGCCTCAGAAAGGCTGCCAGACCAGCTTGCGGGCGGCCCCGTAGCGCTCGGCGACATAAGGCCAGTTCACGACTCTCCACCAGTCCTGGATGTAATCGGCGCGGTTGTTCTGATGCTTGAGGTAATAGGCATGCTCCCACACATCGAGCGCCAGCAGCGGAACGACATCCCATTGGGACAGATTCTGATGCTTCTCAGCCGTCAGAATCTCCAGTCTGCGGCTGCGCGGGCTCCAGACCAGAATAGCCCATCCGCCGCCCTCGACTTTACCTGCGGCCTCAGTGAACTGGGCCTTGAAGGCATCATAGCTTCCGAAGCTGCGTTCTATAGCGTCCAGCAGGGCGCCGGAGGGGCGGCCGCCTCCTTGCGGGGACATGACATTCCAGAAGATCGTATGCAGATAGTGTCCCGCTCCATTGAACGCAAGCTCCCGCTCCCAATGCTTAACCAGATCGTAGTCGCCACTCAGGCGCGCTTCCGCCAGCTTGTTCTCCGCCTTGTTCAGCCCGTCTACATAGCTCTGGTGATGCTTGTCGTGATGAATGATCATCGTCTTCTCGTCAATATACGGCTCCAGAGCATTATAGGCATAAGGCAGAGGGGGAAGCGTATGCCCGCCGATGGGAACCGAGCCTGCCTCGCGGGATTCCCATAACGGAACTGCGAAGCTTCCTGTTCCCTGTAGACTGTCTCCGCCTGCAGCAGGATTGGGTGAAGGTGCGGGTTCAGCCTGTTCCGGCGGATTCATCCGCAGCATCCCGGGTCCGTAGTCCGCAGGAGTCAGGGCGGCCAGTACAGCGAGGAAGTATTCGGACTCCCGGATGAAGTGCAGCAGCGTGGTTCCCGCCAGGGGGAAGGCATTGACGGCGGCACTGGCCTCCTTCATGGCCTTCAGGTGCCGGATGAATTCGGCGGACTGGTCGCAGGCGGTGTGCAGCAGCAGACCGGCTTCGGCAGATGGACTCCCCGGACCGCCTGCGTCTGGTGCCTGGGGACTAGCGAGCAGCTGCTGCGCCGTCTGTTCTGTAGCCAGGAAGACAATGGCCCAGTCCTCCAGCAGCTTTACATAAGGCTCCTCCAGGCGTGGGATGATCTGGATCAGGACCTCGGCATGCTCCTTCTCCTGATTTTTCCAGAAGGCAATCTCCCCTAGAATCTGTACTGGCGGCGGTGCAACGAATACATATGGCATAACATGCAGTCCTCCCGTCCTAAAGTTTCATCGGTCCATTATATGCCGGAGAGGGACAGCTTATGAGACTGGCCTGTGAGGGGAATTGCGGCGGATTGGAGGTCCTGTGCCCCGCACAGTAAAAAGGCATGCACAGAATGTATCACAGGATACATCTGCACATGCCGTAGGTAACGATAAGATGCTATTTACTTGCGGTGGGGTTGCCTTGGCTCCCGCTGATCTGGGCCAGCTGCACATTCCCGAGAAAAGCGGATACCCGCCGCAGATACTCACGCGGGTGCTCGCGGAACAGCAGCTCATGATGGCTGTCCTCCACGATCCATGAATCCGAATACGGATTGCTCTGGTTCGCCGCCAGCTCCTCGGCAATCGGATAAGGTGCCTTATCGTCCTTGGTGCCGTGCATGAACAGTACCGGGAACGGATAATCCTCCGATTTGACCTTGGAGTAAGGAATCTGATTCAGTCCTGTGCCGTTCAGCACCGGGAAGAGCATCTCCATAATCTCCAGCGAAGGCTGGCGGGGAAGATTGATGTTCTGCTTGATGTTATGGTACAGGGTGTCCGGCTCCAGCAGGAAGGTGCTGTCCAGAATCATCGCATCCACATCTTTGGTTACAAGTCCTGCCTGCAGGGCGGTGCCTGCACCCATCGAGAAGCCCCAGACCACAATCTGGTCTGCTCCCTTCTCCTTGGCGAAGGCAATGGCTCCGAGCAGCTGCTGGGATTCTTTTTTGCCGCCGGTTGCGATATCCCTGTCGGTCTTGGAGGCGAAGCCGTAGTCGAACATGACGACATTGAATCTCAGGCTGTGCGCGTAGTGGGCCAGATCATACATGGGAACCCAGCTCTCCTCGCGGTTCGCGCCATAGCCGTGACTGAAAATAATAGTTTTGGTAGCTCCTTTGGAAGGAATATACCATCCCTCCATCATCCGGCTGCCGTCCTTGGCAGGGAAGCTGATATCCTCGTAGGCAAGCCCCTTGGCCTGATAAGGATTGGAATAGAGTGGGGCTACAGTAGGATTCGAGAGTACCCAGGCAATGTAGGCATGCAGGGCGATGAAGCAGAATACAAAGAAGAAGAATACGGATAACAGCAGGGCCACAATGATGTGCTTAAGGCGTATCATCCGAAGTGGAATTAGTGGTGACGAAGCGGGCTTACCCTCGTTAGGCATACGGGAGACCGGCGCGCCGGGATGACTAGTTGCCAGATTCATAAGGTCCCCTCCTGGAAAGTTTCAAGATTCAGAGCATGAATAGTTCATATATTTAATCGTAAATTTATGCCCTTACAAAGTCAATGGAAATGGTTCTTTTGTAATGTAACTGTAAACTGCGGACGGCTGATTATGGATACGGAATCTGCTGGACTTTATTTAGGCTTTTGCACTAAGATAGGGATATCTTAATAATTATGTAACCGGGTTTCAATAGGTGAAACATGTGAAGGGGAGATCGGGGTGGAAGACCGGAAGCTGACTGTACGCGCCGTAGAACGTGCGCTGGATATATTACTGTGCTTCACTCAGGATAATGATGATTACGACCTTAGTCTGACGGAGATCTCTGCGAAGATCGGCCTGCATAAAAGCACAGTGCACCGCCTGCTGACCACACTGGAGGAGAAGGGCTTCCTGCAGCGGGATGAGGGGACGGACAAATACCGCCTGGGCATCCGCATCTGGGAGCTGTCCACACATCTCCCGACGCTGAACGAGCCGGCGGTGCTTCTGCTGCCCGCCATGGAGCGGCTGCGCGACCGCCTGGGAGAGACGGTCAGCCTGTATCTGCGCGACAATCTGGAGCGTGTGCGCATTCAGGCGGTGCAGAGCCGGCAGGCTATCCGCCGGGTAGCCCAGATCGGGGCAAGGCTGCCGCTCTCGGTAGGCGCATCAAGCAAGGTTCTGGCTGCTTACGCGCCGCCGGAAGTGCAGGTCCGGCTGCTGGCCGACCCCGCATGGCCGGACAGTGTAGACCGCAGCCAGTACCTGGAGCAGCTGAAGGAGATCACCCGCTGCGGCTATGCAACTAGCTTCGAGGAACGGGAGCCGGGAGCGGCAGCCGTGGCTGTGCCCATCGCCGGACGGGCCGGGGGCGTGGTAGCAGCGCTCTCGATGTCCGGCCCGGTCAGCCGTTTGTCGCGGGAGACTCTGGAGGAATATGCTGTCATTTTGGCTGAGGCTGCTGCTGAAATGGGCCTAATGATGGGCTGATCTGAGGCCTCCGGCAGCAGATCTATGAAGGAAAACTTTAGGACATACAGGCTATTCAGCCTTCGTCATTCATTGTATATCTAGTTAAAATGAACTATCATTAGTGATGATTAGCTAAATTAAGAGTGAAGAAATAATAGGAATCCAGGGGCACGAGGTGATGGGATGAAAGTAGCTATACCCGATTCACTGATGGGAGAAATTCAAGAGCTCCAGGATACGTTCGGCTCTGTTACGGGCCAGGCGCTTGTGCTTACGGATCAGGCTGGGAATGTGGTTACGCGCCCGACGCTTTCCGGAATATTCTATCAGAAGATGTTTAAATCTTTACAGGTCATAGAGCGTCCCTTCGAGCCTGCATTGCTCAGAATGGGCCCCTTATCATATCCTGCTGTACTTGAAGAGTGGGTCCCCGGACTGAAGTATGTGGTCAGTCCGCTGGTTCCAGACTATGGGCAGACGTACTATTTATGGTCCGGCTTATATATGGAAGAAGGTACCCGCGGGCTTGTGCTGCAGGCGTTCGAGGCCAAGATGCGGAAACACCCCGACTATGAGATGTTGAAGGATGTACTGGCCGCCATGCCTGAGCTTAGCCGGGAAGGCATCGTCAGCATCAGGGGGAAATTGAGTGTGCTCGGGAATGTGCTCTCCAAATTGCTGGCGGGGTGCGCAGTGAAGCCGCTGGAACAGAGACGGAGCCTGGTGATTACCCAGCTGTTATCCAATCTGGAGAGTGAGTTCCTGAAGATAGAGGTTGTGCTGCAGCAGATGGCCGGTATGTTCTCTGATGCGGAGCTGTATGCCTTTGCCCAAGAGGAGGAGGCCGGACAGTTCAAGGTCAAATATTCTGCCGGCAAAGAAGCAGGACTTCTCATGAATGCCGGGTTCCAGCAGGGAGACGGCTTCCTGGGACAGGCAGTTCTGGGCAGGGAGCCCCGGCACTGGCAGGACATTGCCCAAGATCCGAGATCGTTATTCTTCACTCAGCGCGCAATGACGCAGCCGGAATATTTGTCATGCTATCCGCTGAGAATTCACAGCGGGAAGAGGGCATTGCTGCTTGCTGTAGGCTTTGGGAAGAGCCGTCCAATCCAGAATTATGCCCAGTATGAGCAGAATGTTGCTGCGCTCCTGGGCTTATCCGGACGGGGAGAGCAGCTGGTGCAGCGCGAAACCCTGCGCAGGGAAGCCACCCAGCGCTTGAAGGAGGCTGCCCGCCTGCTGCCGCAGGCCGCATCCACTCAGGAGCTGGGCACTGTGCTGCTGGATATGGTAATGGGCATGCCGTTCTTCCCGTCATCGGTGCTCGTATTCTTCGAGGAGCAGCCGGGGGATACCCATTACGCCAAGGGGTGGAGGCCGGAGGAGATTGCGCCGTATGTCCAGGACCTCCAGTCCCGTTACTCCTCGCAGGCCTTTCTCTCTTCTGCGATCATCAACGGGGAGGCCGAGGGGCAGGTCTTGCTCGAATGTCCGCTGATTGCCGAGAAGGTATTCAAGGGCATTCTGTCAGTGGGCTTCAGACGCCGCAGCGAAGCCGAGGAGTGGCTGTCCTTAACCGGCTGTCTCGCCAGTCTGGCGAGTACTTCGATCCGTCTGATCGAGAAGGAAGCCAGACATATGAAGCAGGCAGGGGTCTTCACCGGGCAGACACTTCATTATCTCCGGCTCAGTAATCCCGAGCTGCACCGCCTGTCGGCAGAGGCTTCTGCCATGGCGTATGAGCTTGCCCGTTATACAGGACTGCCGGAGCGGGAGTCAGAGCAGATGAGAACGGCTGCTCTGCTGGCTCCGTTCAGGCTGGATTTCCTGCATGGGTACGGGTTCTACCCGGAGGAGCTTTCTTTGCTGAAGCAGGTGGACCAGTTTGCTTCGTTCTATTTTCAGATCAATAAGCCTTCGGTCTCTGTCACTGCCCAACTGCTCGCGCTGGTGTTTCATCATGCAGGCAAGGGCGCGGATAAGGAGCTGCTGGCGGATTCGGATCTGGAGTGGCTGGACCCCTCCCGCTTCAACCTGGATGATCATGTAGTCGGGGAGCTGTACAGTGAGCCGCGAACTACCTTCCAATCCTTCTTGCGCAGCCGCTCGGAAGCGATGTCCGCCAAAAGAGGCGTGTCGGCAGGGAAGCTGCTGAACAGTACGGCACTGAAGACGCCCAAGGAGGAATGGGGAATCTCGCCGCGCGAGGAGGAAGTGCTGGAGCTGATTATTCTGGGCAAGACGAACAAGGATATTGCCAGCGCCTTGTTTATCAGCGAGCATACCGTCAAGAATCATCTGAGCCGTATTTTTAATAAAATGGACGTAACAGACCGCTCACAGATCATAGCACTGGTCTACAAAAGAATATTCGATTCCGAGCGTATCGAGATGTCCTGAAAGCCCTCCTGAGGCTGCGATAATTTATCCGCTTATTTCAGAAAAATGAAATCCCCTTTTCAGCGAAAAGGGATTTTTTT
>NZ_JBBODG010000005.1:0-5300 GCF_038002805.1 Paenibacillus sp. FSL H3-0333
AAAAACGTCAAAGTATACATACAGACTTAGCTTCATGTGGTTTGTTGCAGCCGAATCAGGCACATGTTCCGCAATTCCCTCGCATGCTCCAATAATAAAGCCCAGACTCCGCCTATGTGCGGGGTTTTTTTCGTGCGTGGAATCGAAATACTAAGAATAGTAGAGGTTTTCTGTTGACAGTGGAAAACACAGGTCATATACTGTGTATATAGATATATACAGTAAGCACACACAGATACACACTGAGGCTAGCTGATCTGCCGGCTCCTGCCGTTCAAGACGAATAAAGCGAGGTTAGAAGTTATGACAACATTTAAGCAAGCGTGGGTCATCGTACGCAGCGAATTCCACGGTGACCGCTGGAAGCTGCTGTGGGCACTGCTGTTCTCGCTCGTGTTCATGGGATACTTTTCTGCAATCACAGGAATGGTCATCGACGATACGCTCACTGGACATGATAGGCAGCTGCTCAGTGATGTTCTGATGGTGACGACGATGCTCATGCTCGTGATCACCTTTTCCCGGCGGACCATGAAGTATATCTCGGAGGATTCCTATACCCGGATGCTGGCGTATATGCGGGCGTTACCCGTACCTGTAGCTGCTGTTCTCTGTAAAAGAAAGCTGGACACCCTGTTCGCCGTTGCCATGAACGGTACAATCTACTTCAGCCTGCTCTATGCGCTCAGCCCCGGAATACGCGCTGAACTGCCGCTTGCTTCGTATCTGGCTTTTGCCTTTACCTGGATTGGTTACAGTCTGATTGTCGCAGGCATGTATATTATGATCGAGTTCTCGGTCAGCGGCGTAGTCTACTTCTGGACCATCTCCGCCATCATGCTGCTGGTACTGGGCGTGTCCGGTCTGGTCTATCTGACTGGAGGCAATATCCTGCTGGCAACGGTCGCTGTATCCAAGGAGTGGGGCCTATTATCTCCCTTGATGTGGGGAACGCTGGTACTTGGCGTGTTATCGGTTCAGTTATTATCCATATGGACGATTCACCGGCTGAAGAGCCGTGATCTCGTATGAGACGGGGCAAGGCGTTCATCCGGGGACCGGGCCTGGAAGGCAGGTGTAAATAATGTGGATACCTATACAAATTAATGAGAACAGCGCAGAGCCGCTGTACCACCAGATCGAGACACAACTGAGGTCGCTGATCATCTCCGGCGCAATAACGGAAGGAACGCTGCTTCCTTCCATCCGCGAATTCGCGGGTAACCTGAAGTGCAGCGTCATTACCGTCCGCCGCGTCTATCAGGATCTGGAGAACGAAGGCTTGCTGCGGACCAGACAGGGGACGGGCACCTTTGTATCCCATATCGGGACCGGGGCAATGGAGGACTATAAGCAGGAGACCGTCCGCAAGGCGCTGGAGAGCGCCGTGGAGGCGGGACTATCCGTCCATTGCAGCGAAGAGGAACTGATCAGGCTGTTCACAGAGATCGTGAAGAACAAATACGGGAAGCAGGCAGAAAGAGGGGGAAGCTGATGGGACAGCAAGCCATAGAACTGCGGGATGTCTGCAAGAAGCGGCGGAACAAGACCATCGGGCCGATGAATCTCCGGTTGCCGCAAGGATATATTACGGCACTGGTGGGCCAGAACGGAGCGGGCAAAAGCACGCTGCTGAAGATGCTGCTTCAACTGATTTTGCCGGATGAAGGGGAGATCGGCTGGTATGAAGAGGCTTACCGCAGCGTACTGCCGCTGGAGCTCCGCCAGACCATCGCATATGTGCCGGAGATGTCGCAGCCTGAGGAGAACTTCTGGACACCCGGGGAGGCGGCCGCCTTCCGCAGCCATTGGTATCCTTCCTGGGACCAGAGCTACTTCGAGGAGCTGATCCGTAAGTTTGAAGTGCCGCCGAATGCCAGACTGGGCAAGATGTCCAAGGGCGAGCGCCGCAAGTTCGAGCTTGCCGCCGCCCTCGCGGCGAAGCCCCGGCTGCTGCTGCTGGATGAGCCGTCATCGGGCCTCGATCCTTTCGCCTGGAAGATTATGATTGAGACGCTGCAACGGTACATGGAGGAGAACGACGCCACGATTATCATCTCCACTCATATTGTTGAAGAGGTGCGGCGGCTGGCCGATTATATCGTGCTAATGCACCAGGGACAGCTGCTGGGAATGACCGAGAAGGACAGTCTGTTTGGTTCATGGAGTGAAATATGGGTTCAAATTGAGGGAGAGCAGGAGCTGCAGGAGCTGGCAGCCGAGCTGCCGCAAGCGCTGGAGCTGAAGCTGGAGGCGCCGGGTGTAGCTTCATTTTTAACCCAGCAAATTTATCTGTATGAGAAACGCATCCACGATTTGGGCGTAAAGGTACTCAAGAGCCGCAGCCTGGAGCTGGATGAAATCCTAAGCTTATGGACCCGGGGGCATCGTCCGGTTCTGATCGACCAGAAGAGAGGGGAATAAGAATGGAAGCATTGCAGTTGAAGCAGGTAGTGAAGCAGTACGGTGAGAAGACAGCCGTCAACGGAATCAGTCTAAAGGTGGAGCAAGGCGAGATTTACGGTCTGCTGGGTGCCAACGGCGCCGGCAAAACAACGACCATGCGCATGGTGCTCGGCCTGATCTATCCCGACGAAGGGAGTATCCTCTATAATGGCAAGCCTTATAGTAAGGAGCTTCAGCATCTGATGGGCTATCTGCCGGAAGAACGGGGATTATATCCGAAGGTTAAGGTAAGCGATCAGATTATCTATCTGGCTCAGCTGCGCGGGATGTCCGCCAGTGAAGCGGATAAGAGCCTGAAGTACTGGCTGGAGCGCTTTGATGTACCGGAATATTACAATAAGAAGATTGAAGAGCTGTCCAAGGGCAATCAGCAAAAGATGGGCTTCGTCGCTGCTGTGGTCCACAAGCCGAAGATTCTGATCCTGGATGAAGCCTTCAGCGGCCTCGATCCGGTCAATGTGGAGCTGCTGAAGGATACCGTCAGAGAGATGCGGGATCTGGGAACGAGCATTCTGTTCTCCACGCACCGCATGGAGCATGTTGAGGAATTATGCCGGAATATCACGATTCTTGACCGCTCGAACACCGTGGTTCAGGGAGATATCCGTGAGATCAAGAAAGGGTATCCGCGGGAAGAAGTTGTATTGCGCACCGCCGGGGAAGTGAACGGACTTGCCGAGATTGCCGGAGTTACCGGAGTGCAGCGGCAAGAGCGCGGGTATGTGTTATCCATTAATGACCTGGGAGCGGCGCAGCGCATATTGCAGCTGGCTGTAGCTCAAGGCGAGGTCGAGCATTTCGAGATTAAGGAACCGACGCTAAACCAAATCTTTATCAGAGCGGTGGGTGAATCCAATGAATAAAATGGCAACCATTATCGGCTTCACATTCAAGAACAAGGTAAGAACGAAATCCTTCATGATTACAACCCTGATTCTGGTGCTTCTGCTTAGCATTGGGATGAATATTCCTTATCTAATCAAAGTGTTCAAGGGAGAAGACGGTGCCAAGGACGCGACACAGATCGGAATAGTTGCCGCGCAGGGCTTCCGGCCCGCCGAGCTGCTGTTAGCTTATACTCCGCCGGCTGAAGCAGACGATAAAGTCGTATTTACCGCTTATCCTTCCGCTGAGGATGCTGCGCTGAAGCAGGGGCTGGAGGATGAGAAGATTGAGGGGTATCTTACCTTTGCCGACAAGGGCAGTGTAGGGGTGCCACCGGTTACGTATCACAGCAAAGACGGAGACATCAGCAGCCAGCTGAGAACGAATCTGCAAGCGGCTCTACAGCAGGTGAATACCGGGCTGATTGTCGGAGATAAGCTGTCGGAGAGCCAGGTGGCTGCTATATTTGCTCCGGTCTCGTTTGATACAGAACAGCTCAGTGCCGCAGGAGGAGCGGGTGGTGCAGATCAGGATCAGTCCAAACCCATTATCAACTATGTGATTGTCTATATCCTCCTGATTCTGTTCTTCATGTCGGTGATGATGACCGGAAACATGATTTCAGCCGAGATTACCTCGGAGAAAAGCTCGCGCATTATGGAGATTCTCATCACCAGCGCCTCGCCACTCACCCAAATGTTCGGCAAGGTCATCGGAATCTTCCTCGTCGGTCTGATGCAGATCGCCATTATCTCGGCTGCCATCGCCGTCAACCTGATGCTGCCGCATAATTCCACGATCTTGAGCGATTTCGATCTGAATCTGGGACAGCTTAATATCAGCATGATAGTCTATGGATTCATCCTGTATATCCTGGGCTACTTCCTGTACGCCCTGATGTATGCCGCTGTCGGTTCCATTGTCAGCCGGACAGAGGATCTGGGGCAGGCTGTGATGCCGGTCATGATGCTGGGCTTCGTCAGCTTCTATCTGCCGCTGTTCAGCATCTCGAACCCGGATACGCTGCTGGTGAAGGTAGCGAGCTTCGTCCCGTTCACCTCTTCGCTAAGCCTGCTGCTGCGGATCGGGGTCGGGGAGGTCGCCTTCTGGGAGATCATGGTCTCGCTGGCGATCCTGCTGGCGACAACCTTCCTCTTCGGCTGGCTCGCCGCCAAGATCTACCGCACCGGCGTCCTGATGTACGGCAAGCGCCCTAGCATCAAGGAGATCAGAAAAGCGATGAAGGCTTATAAAATATGATTAAAAAATAATTCAGTCTAACGGAAGCAATCTGATGGACTTCTCGCAAGGTTTGCTGGTTGCTTTAAGCGCATAACAAAATAACACCCATCCGCCCCATAAAGGCAGATGGGTGTTTGCTATACACCATTATTTTTACGATAGTCGGAGGGGTTAATTCCCGTCCATCTTTTGAATTGTCTGCTGAAGTGAGAGAGGTTCTTGTAGCCTAAACGACTTGAAATCTCATTTAAAGATATCTTGGGCTGCTGTAGTAATATTTTGGCTTCCTGCAGCTTTAAGTCAGATAGATAGGTGCGGGGCGACATCTTATATATTTTTTGAAATACCTCTAATCCATAGTTGGGGCTTATTCCAAGCGAAGCAATGATGGGCTGGATGTGAAGGGTGTAATCTGAATTGCCCTCGATACAATTTTTCTTAAAAGCTCTCTTGATGGCTTCGGCAATTTCTTTGGCATATTTCGCTGTGGTCATGGATTGGTTGGCACGTATCTCCGTCTGTACCGGCTGGATATCTACAAGCACCTCCAATAGCTCGAACAAGACCATTTGTGCTTTTAGCTTTGCTTTGGTGAACGACAACTCAGGCTCATGCAGAATATCGATCCATTTTTGAAGGCAATTTTTCAGCTGGCTATGATACAAATGGGAGGGCTTATAGACCCAGTCACAGTTCTTCATAATTCG
>NZ_JBBODG010000006.1:0-2583 GCF_038002805.1 Paenibacillus sp. FSL H3-0333
GGTTCATGATCTATCCTAGTCTCTTGAGCCCCATCCAGCACAATTAGAATCTCAAAGGCATGGTGGGATTCTGTAGTCATGCTCCAATCGGCAGGAACGGTCTGTGTATGTGCGCCAAAAAAGCGTATATTCCAATCAATGCGCGGCAGCAGCAGCGTCTGTGCACCTGTGAGATAGCTATTCATATGTTTCAATTTGCAGCACCTGCCTTTGATTTGGGTAAATCTAGCCGTAATCATCCCATCGCATAAGTACGTTGGTAGTTATTATAATATACATAGACAACAGGAAAAGGGTAAAGAATATGGCTAAACAGCGAAGGGAAGCAGAGAAATGACGAAGATTAATAATCCTATAATCCCTGGAATGGCACCAGATCCCTCTATTATTAGAGTGGATGATGTGTATTATATTGCGACATCCACGTTTCATTGGAATCCCGGCGTTCAAATTTTCAAATCAACCGATTTAGCGAATTGGGAGCTGACTGCCTCCGTATTAAATAAAGGTGAAGTGAATTTGAGGGGGACCAATACTCCGGCCGGGATCTGGGCGCCGCATCTATCCTATGATTCTAGGGCGAACCGGTACTGGTTAGCTTATTCGCATATGTTGAACATGGCAGGCCGTGAATTCAACTCGGATTCCTATGCCATGTGGGCAGAAGATATCCATGGACCCTGGTCGGAGCCCATCTATCTGACATCTATAGGCTTCGATCCGGCGCTCTTCCACGATGAAGATGGCAAACACTATGTGTCCATCCTGGAATGGGAGACCCGTGAAGGGTATCAGGCACCTGGACATATTGTGATCGCTGAATTTGATTTGAATGACGGCAAGCCGGTTGGGAAGTGGCACCGGGTCACGCAAGGCTTCACCAGCCGCGGCTGTGCTGAAGCACCGCAGATCTATAAATATAGAGAGATGTACTATCTTTTATTAGCTGCGGGCGGAACTGGCTATGCTCATGGTGTGGAGCTGGGACGTTCGGAGAATATTTTTGGTCCCTATGAACCGCATCCGTCGGGAGAGCCGATCATCACCTCCTCGCCGCGCCATCTATTTTCACTTGGCAATCCGGATGCCGGGCATTTTGAGATGTATAATCCAAGTTCAATTATGCAAAAAGCAGGTCACGGCTCATTAGTGCAAACTCAAACAGGCGAATGGTATATTGCTCATCTCATGTCACGGCCTGTGGAAGGAACGCTCTTAAATCCATTAGGCCGTGAAACCTCTATTCAAAAAATGCATTGGACAGAGGATGGCTGGCTGGAAATGAAGGATGGATCGAATGTGGCGAAAATGGAAGTTGAGGGGATGACAGGTGTTGAATTAGAGGCCGATGGAATCTCTCATGACGTATTTGATGATTTTAATCAGGAGAAATATGATCTTCATTTTCTGACTCCGTACCGGGACCAGCAAGCGGCATGGGTGAATACGGTTGAACGTCCGGGTTACTTACGCATTCATGGAGAGAATTCTTTTTTCTCGCAGATCCATCCGGCTATTATGGCCACACGCGCAACTTCCCTTCATTATGAAGTTCAAACCAAGGTGGAATTTCATCCCGATCACTACTCGGAAACGGCCGGTCTGGGGCTATACTATGATTCGAATAATTGGCTGTACGTTCACTTGACCCACTCCGAATCAGAGGGTACCGTTCTATACGTACTTCAGGCCAAGCTGGGGCAACGCATTGAGCTGGTCCACCATTACATTCCAGTCCCTGAAGACACAGCGGAGCTCAAGATTATCTATCATTCAGGCATCGCGAGTATCCTTTACCGTTTCGGGGATAACGGGGATTGGCAAGCTTTTGTAGAAAACATTGATGTACTCTATCTGTCGGATGAAGGCGTGAACGGGGAGCCAGGGGAGATTGGCGGATTTACAGGCTTGTTCAATTTCATCGGTTCCGTTGATGCCCACCAGCATGACTCCTTCGCTGATTTTGACTACTATAGAGTGAAGAATTACTAGCCAAGGACGCCATACGTTCTTCCGCCCAGGTGTGCCCGGAGTGTGGTGAACTGGTGAAAACGCCGGAGATGGTGTACCTTAGTAGTATTAGTCTTTAGGAGTGGTGAATGGTTGTGAAGAAAAGTAGAAAAACCCCCGTGCTGGTCGCGGCTTCTATCCTGCTCATTATTGTCAGCAGCCTGATCCCCTCGGATCAGTCGACTTGGCTGGGGGCGTTACAGACCCTTCTGCTGGGAGCCGGACTGCTCGGCTGCTGTATGGCTTTTTGGCGGTTTGCCAAGGGCGGCAAGGGTGGTAAGGGCAAGAGCTGAGTTCTATGTACTGAACGGCCGGTGGAGACAGGATCACTGCATGGGATGGTTGAGCTATGTAAGGTGAGCCAAGCACTGTATGAGCGCTGGCGCTGAGAGTCAAGGACTAAGTCGCGGCGGATGCTGCGGCTTTATTTGATAGAATTTATATGTTTTGGGGTCCCCGCAAAAGTACCTGAGTCATCACCTACGCTAAAGCCCCACTTTGTGGGGGGATTTTGCGGACTCAGCGGCCCTTATTTTGTGAAAAAGACTGATTATCTTCCCGGTGCGGACTGAG
>NZ_JBBODG010000007.1:0-1293 GCF_038002805.1 Paenibacillus sp. FSL H3-0333
TGCTCTTCTGTCAATAAAGTGGACGCCAATTAAACGACTGTCTGGTAGTAAAGTTGCTCAAAACGCACTGGCGACATGTATCCCAGAGTACTGTTGGAACGCTTGCGGTTGTAAAACAACTCCAAATACCAGTATAGCTTTTGGTAGGCCTCTTCCTTGGTTTTAAACTTCGGATGACTGTAGATCAACTCGCGCTTCAGAATGCTGTGGAACGCTTCTATACAAGCATTATCGTAGCAGTTGCCCCTGCGGCTCATACTCGCTTTCATGCGATAGGTTTGGAGCTGTTTCCGGTAGTCCTTGGAGGCATACTGAGATCCTCGGTCGGAGTGGTGTATCAGGTCCTTCCCAGGCTTTTTCGCCTTGTAGGCCTGCTGGAGGGCGCCTAGAACCAGATCCGTGGTCATCCGGTCACTGAGCTTCCACCCGACAATCTGTTTCGTATACAGGTCCAGAATACTCGCCAAATAGAGTTTGCCTTGACGACACGGAATGTACGTAATATCGGCCACCCATTTTTCATTTGGCCTTGTGGCCGAAAAGTCTTGCTGGAGTTCATTGGGCGCAATCGGCAGATCGTGATTCGAGTCCGTGGTCGTGACCCGGTATTTACGGGCCATACACGAACGTATCCCTTGCTCGCGCATGAAGAGGCCGACGGTACGCTCGGAGACCTTCCAGCCCTCCCTTTGGAGTTCCCGATGAATCCTTGGGCTGCCGTAGGTGCCCCCTGAATCCTGGTGATACCACCGAATACGCTGAATCAGCTTCTCTTTTCGCTCGAGTCGTACCGGCTGCTCTGCCGTACGCCATTTGTAGTACCCGCTTCGGGATACCTTGAGGACCTTGCACATCTTCTCCAATCGAAAATCCGAGCGGTGATCTTCGATAAACTGGAACCTTAGTTCTTTTCTTTGCTGAAGATGTGCAGCGCCTTTTTTAGAATGGCCAGCTCTTCTTTCAGGTCCTCGATTTCACGTTCTTTGCGGTGATTCTCCGCTTCGGCATCCTTAAGCGTCTGTTCGATCTGACGCATTTTCTCCGGGTGGTGAATGGCCTCCTGGTCGAATTGGCGGTACTGAGAGATCCATTGGTGAATCGTACTCTTGGGGATATTCAGCTCCTCACAGATATCCCCAATACTCTTGGTCTGCTCCTGCACATATTTCACCGTCTGCTTCTTGAATTCTTCATTGTATCGTTGCCGTCGTTCCCCCACATTGGACACCTTCCTTCGTTAAGCCTATTATCCAGTGTCTCTTAACGTGGCGTCCACTTTTTATTCTAATTGCA
>NZ_JBBODG010000008.1:0-1159 GCF_038002805.1 Paenibacillus sp. FSL H3-0333
ATGTCTATTCCTGAGGAGTGATGAAAAAAGAATGAGCCAGACCGAATTTAGCCGTACGGCGCTCAGCTTGGTGTACCCGGAAGAGGGCTACCTAAGCGATGATCAGATTGTTCAGATGTTTATGGCTACCTGCTGTACGAATGTTAATACAGGTCGGAATTATAAGCGGGCGATTGCCGATTTCCGCAGATTTATTGCAGGCACCTCCTTACGGGCAGTGACCTGGAGGGAGATGGAGGCGTATAAGATTTTCCTGACGCAGGGGGGCTACAGTTATCAGAGGCAGCTGGCGCCGGCAAGCATAGCGGCATTCCTTGCGCCGTTGAAGTCTTTTTATAAATGGGGGAGTGATCAGCATATCGGGATTTTTGCAGTGAATCCGACCTCTTCGGTACGCATCCCCAAAATAACCGTGACCAGCCGCAAAAACTTCCTGACCAAACGGGAGGTGGGAGAATTACTGAATGTGCTGGAGCAGCAAGGACTGCGCAATTATCTGATCGGGCTGACGCTGGTAGTGCTCGGTCTGCGGGTGTCAGAGCTGACGGCGATGAAGTGGGGGGACTTCCATAATGATCTGCTGGAGACCTCGGTCTGGCTGACCGTGGAGAACGGCAAGGGGGGCAAGCCCAGAGAAATTAAGGTTCCGCCGACCCTGTGGCAGCTGTATTCCAAGTTGTCTGATACCCTGCCAGGGAAGGAAGAGGTCACCCCGGAGCAGAGGATGTTTCCGTTATCTTCAAGGCAGGTGGAACGGATTATCAAGAATGCCGGAGAAGCCAGCTCAATTGAGAAAAAGTTGACCCCGCACTGGCTGCGCCACACGAATGCCACGCTGGCCTTGCTCCAGGGAGCGTCGCTTCAGCAGGTTCAGGAATCGCTGGGACATTCCCACATCAACACCACTCAGCGTTATCTCCACACCGTTCAGCAGATTCAAAAGGCTGCCCCGGATTTTGTAGAGGACAGCCTGCGCACGTTCATTCAATAGATTAGATTCGACAAAAATTGCAGAGGCACGAATGGAACATAATTGTGGAAGCAGAGGGGCTGAATCAGCGAAGTTTCTATACAGAAGTTAGGAAATGACCTATAATAAACGCATTGCTGCTTGAGTATGCGCAAGTATGCATGGGTTATCGTATTTTACTCAAAAAAA